>OY782827.1:0-2156123 GCA_963678395.1 Acidaminococcaceae bacterium
TTATTCTTCTAAATGTTTGGTTGAAGAACATGACAATTTGTTAAACAGAGATTTCAAAAGTGCAGCAATCAACAAAAAATGGTGTACAGACATAACCTATATCCATACAGTTATTGATGGTTGGACATATCTGGCGTCAGTAATGGACTTGGCCAGCAAGAAGATTATCGGCTATGCCTATGCAAAAAGGATGACAGCAGAACTAGCGGTACAAGCTATTGAAAATGCCTGCCTTAATGTCAGTGATACAACAGGAATAATTTTGCATAGTGATCTTGGAACTCAATACACTAGTCAAATGTTTGAAGATGAGCTTGTAAGAAAAAATATGGTTCATTCTTACAGCCGTAAGGGAAACCCCTACGATAATGCCTGCATTGAATCTTTCCATTCCGGATTGAAGAAGGAAGAAGTGAACCATAACAGGTATTATGATTTCAAGATGGCCGGTAAAGCCATCTTTGAATATATTGAATCATGGTATAACCGAAAGAGGATTCATGGCAGTATAAAGTATATGACTCCGCAGGAGTTTGAAGACGCAGCAAAATCTACAGCATAAAAGTTAAACTATTTGTGTCTACAGTATTGACCTAGGTCCAAAGTTTCAATCATATTATATGTTTTTATTTAGCAGCATCCTCCCCTGTTGGATATGCACCATACTTAAATTTATAAATATGTTTATACATACGTCCAGTTAAAGGAAGCGCAATCCAAATGGCCATATACAATCCATCTAAACCTGACAACATATTGCTGGCAGCCCCGAAAGCAACTAGCTGATCGGACATTTGTGGGTACATAGCACTTAAAGAACCTACTGCCGCCGTCATCATGCTGGCACTACCAACTCCTGAAGCCATAGCTAAAGCATAAGGATGAAAAGGTAAATATGCGGCAGCCATACTAGCCATAAGGCCAAAAAAGATTGTACCAAAAACTGTACCACTAATATATACGCCCATAACTCCGCGACCTTCCGCAGAAATCTAACCCATAACGTTCACCAATCAATGCTACATTTGGCTCTCTGGCTATAGAATGTGCCGCCCCTATGGTTTCGCGTTTCAAGCTAAAATACATAGCAAGGGGCACACCTAAAAATATAGTTCCCAAGTTACCAAACTCTTGTAATATTAATGCCGGACTAGCACTAATAATTTTGGGCAAAGTCGGACCAACAAGAGTACCGTATCGCGCCATCAAAAGCATTAGCGTAATACCAAGTAAGGATCCCGCATCCTGCATATCGACCTTATTTACTACCTTTAAAAATTTAGGTGCTAGAAAAATACCGAAAATAAGAACATACAACATAGGTAATAATACTATTACCCCCACACCTAATTGGAATTTATGAATTCCAATTAATTCCGCAATAATAACTAACAGTAAAACGATACCATGAAGCTTAAATTTTTTTCATTTTTCCAAAGTCCCCCCTTTACTAAAATACCCATCTAACTTTTTGACATATTCTTCCTTGGTAAGAATCGGTTTGTGCGTCGCTAAAATATTTTTCGCCTTTATACCTTCATCTGCCAAAAGATCTATAATCATCATGGCAAAAGTCTTGGCCGGCAAAATAGCCGCTGCAGCAAAATCAACTACACAAAAATCCTTAGTATGTAAAAGACCTGTAGTCCCACCAATAAAAGGATGAATAACAGGCATTAGATGAGAAACGTCACCCATATCTGTAGAAGCGCTAAAATGTCCTGCATCCTTAATATCTACCTTAGGATCTGCAATTTTTGCATTTTCTACAAATAAATCATTCAACGCGTCATTGCAAACCAACGGTAATTGTCCCGGTAGCGTATCTATGACAACTTTAGCACCAATAGCAGCTCCACCAGCTTTCAAAGCAGCATCAACTTTAGCACTTGTAGCTTCCATAGCCTCCATTGTTTTAGCACGCACATAAGTTTCAACCCTTACATCAGCAGGAACGCTGTTAACTAAATCTCCTCCTTTAGTAATAATAGGATGTACTCTAATAACATCTTTTTCTCTAAAGGTTTCTCGCAAAGCATTAATGCCCATAAGTCCGAGCATTGCAGCATTTAGCGCATTAATGCCTTGGTCAGGAGCATCTGCAGCATGAGCTGTCTTACCAATATACTGTACAGTTTTGCCCACAAAGCCATTACTAGATTGGCCTATGGAAACCGTAGGTCTAGGCATATTTTTGTCAGAGTGAATCTGCATTGCCATATCAACATCATCAAATTCTCCCAGATATATTAATTCACCCTTGCCATGTAAAAAATGTAATTTATCTTCTGCAATTAACCTCTTGCGGTAATCAAGTTCTACATATTCTTCTGCCGGTACACCAAAAAAGACAACATCTCCGGCCAAATCAGCCAAAACTCCTGATTTCACTAAACCATAAGCAGCACCAATCATAGCGGCTTGTTGTATGTTGTGTCCGCAGGCATGAGCAGCGCCGGTTAATGGGTTTGCGTTTGGACTGTCTGGGCCGCCAATAGCGTCTAATTCACTAAGAACAGCTATTGTCGGCCCTTTTTTACCACAATGAACACGACCCTTAACTCCGGTAATTGCCAGACCCTCACGATAGGCGATGCCAAGTTCCTCAAAAACAGCTTTCATTTTATTTGCAGTACTAGTTTCTTTAAATCCAAGCTCAGGTTCCTTGGCAACGTTTTCAGCATAGGCAGCAATTTTAGCTGCATCGGAATCTATAGCCAAACAAACCCTCTGTTTTAATTCCATTCTATCCATAATTATCCCCCTATAGTTATACAAATATACATTATATATATTACAACTAATATCATTTTTGTACAAGAGTTGGAAAGCATATTATTAATAATATACATAGTGTTAATGCCAATCTGGCAAAAAGGCTACTGCCTTTTGCTATACCCATTAATATTTCTGAAATCAACGAAAATAGTAATTTCTGTATTTCTAAACTTAGACTTTTTACTTTCTTTAAAAGTTTTCCTAGATCCACGGTATTGTAGGTTATTTATACATATGCTACAATAAAATAATAAATTATAATATTACCTTAGAAAAGAAGGAGCTCTTCATGTTTGCAAAATTAAAAGAAGATATTGAAGTCGTCATGCAAAGAGATCCAGCAGCAAAAACAAAACTGGAGATAGTTCTTTGTTATCCAGGACTACACGCTATTTGGCTCCATCGCATAGCTCATACCATGTATGAACATGGGTGGATAGTTTTACCTCGCTTGATTAATACTTTTTCTCGTTTTTTAACGGGTATAGATATCCATCCCGGTGCCAAACTTGGCCGCGGGCTTTTTATTGACCATGGCATGGGGGTCGTTATTGGCGAAACCTGTGAAATAGGTATCAATGTAACATTATATCAAGGCGTAACCCTTGGTGGTACAGGCAAAGAAAAAGGTAAACGACACCCTACGATTGGCGACAACGTCGTTGTAGCCAGCGGAGCCAAAGTACTAGGTTCCTTCTCTGTTGGTGCCAATTCCAAAATAGGTTCCGGTTCCGTGGTTTTGCAGGAAGTTCCTGCCAATTCAGTCGTTGTTGGTATTCCAGGCCGTGTAGTTACGCAAAACGGGCGCCGTATTAACGAACCTGAAGACGGAATTGATTTAAATCATGATATTTTACCTGATCCGGTTGCCGACTATGAAACTGCGCTGGACAAACATATGAAAATCATTGATGACCGACTTAAGGGCCTAGAAAAAATGATTATTGCTAAAAACAAAGAATTTTTATGTGATAAAAAAACAGAGAGGAAGGGATAATATGAGCAAAAAAATGACCTCACAAGAAGCTATCGTTGAGGCCAAGCGTTGTCTCCATTGTGCCACTCCATCTTGTCGTTTAGGTTGCCCCATTAACAACGATATCCCTGCTTTCATACATGCTCTTAGCTTAGGCAATTTTGGTGATGCTTTTTTCTCCTTGGTAAAAGAAAATTCTTTGCCTGCAATTTGCGGACGTTTATGCGCTCATGAAAAACAATGTGAGCCCAAATGTGTTTTATCTAAAGACAGCAACCCCATTAATATAAGTGCCTTAGAAACCTTCTTAGCTGAATTTTCCTATGACCACAAACTAACACCTTTGGGAAAATCCAAGGGCTCTGCCGGTAAAATAGCAGTTATCGGTTCCGGTCCCACAGGGCTATCAGTAGCCGGCGAATTGGCGAAAAAAGATTTTGATGTTACTGTCTATGAAGGTCAGCATGAACTTGGTGGTGTCCTATTATACGGCATACCTGAATTTCGTTTAGACAAAAATATCGTGCATAAAGAAATTGATAATCTAGGACACTATGGTGTGAAATATATTACAGGAGCCTTAATAGGCAAAGATTTAACTTTAGACGATTTGTTTACCAAAGGTTATAAGGCCATCTTTATAGGCATTGGCAGTGCTCTTCCTAAAACTCTTGCTATACCAGGTCATGATTTAACAGGTATTTTATCTGCTAATTACTTTTTACGCATGGTAATCCTAGCTGACAGCGGTAAATTAGATAATAAAGAAACTTTACTAAGCAATGAAGATGAGGTGGTAATTATTGGTGGCGGTAATGTAGCAATAGATGCCGCACGCATAGCTGTTGCCCGCGGTGCCAAGCTAGTCACTGTAGTCTATCACAAGAGTCCTAAGGAAATGTCTTGCTTGGCAACAGCTTGTACTGCCGCTCTTAAAGAAGGAGTCCAATTTAAATTTTTACGTCAGCCTACAGCATATTTAAACAATAAGCAAATGCGTACTTTAGGTGCTACACGTAAACCTCAAGAAATATCCGATAACACTAAAGTTTCCGGAATTATGTTGCAGCATGTAACTAAAGATGCCAAAGGTGATTTTATCCATACTGGTGGTCAAGACGTTATTGCCTGCACTTGCATTATTCTAGCGATTGGTCAACGTCCTGCCGCGAGCATATTTTCCACTACTAGTGGCATAAAAATTGACGACCAAGGCTTTGTAATAACAAAAGATCATCCATATGGTATGACTACCAGGTCCGGAGTCTTTAGTGCCGGAGATGCTGTAAATGGTCCCAGTACCGTAGTGCTTGCCATTGAAGATTCCAAAAAAGTAGTAAAAGGTATAACAGAGTATGTCTCACGTTTTTCGTTATTATATTTAAACTTCTTGTTCAGCAATTTTTACTTTGTATTCTTTCTCTTCTTGTAACTTTACTTCAAAAGCCTTTGTTTCTTCCAATACAACTCCGGATAACGCAACAAGCGCTATTAAATTAGGCACTGCCATAAGTCCATTAAAAATATCTGCTAAATTCCAAACCAAACTTAAACTGCTCACTGCTCCCACAAAAACTGCCAGCGTATAAACTATACGATAACCTATAACTGCTTTTACGCCCACTAAATATTCAAAATATTTTTCACCATAATAACACCAGCCTAAAATAGTGGAATACGCGAAAAATATTAATCCTATAGCCACAATATATTTACCCATGCCTGGCAAAAAACCATTAAAAGCATTACTGGTAAGTGCGGCGCCATTAAGATCTCCGTCTTGCCACGCTCCACTCATAACAACAACTATCCCTGTTACAGAACAAACAATAATAGTGTCTATAAATGTCCCCAACATTGAAACAAGTGCCTGCCTACCCGGCATATCTGTTTTGGCAGCAGCTGCTGCAATAGGGGCTGAACCAAGTCCTGCTTCATTAGAAAAAACTCCTCGTGCCACACCAAAACGAATAACCGTTCCTAAGGCACCACCGGCTACAGCTTTACCAGTAAAAGCATCTCCTAAAATCAAAGAAAATACTCCAGGTATTTTATCCAAATTCATGAAAATAATAAAGAGTCCGCCTGCCATATAAAATGTTGCCATAGCAGGTACCATAACACCTGTAGCTTTACCAATACCTTTAATACCTGCCAATACTACTAATCCTGTAAACACAGTCAAAATTATACCGGTATAAATTTCTGACACACCAAAATTCTCTTTAACTACCATGGCAACGGAATTAGATTGCACCATATTACCGATACCAAAAGCCGCAAAAGCGCCAAAGAAAGCAAACGCACTGGCCAACCATTTTGAATTCATACCATTTTTAATATAATACATAGGTCCGCCAGCCATAAGACCATTAGCTTTACGTTCTCTAAACCTTACAGCTAAAATTGCCTCTGCATATTTAATGGCCATGCCGAAAAATGCCGAAAGCCACATCCAGAAAAGTGCTCCTGGACCGCCAGCTACAACTGCTGTAGACACGCCAACAATATTCCCGGTTCCAATAGTAGCGGCTAAAGCCGTCATTAAAGCTTGAAATTGTGAAATATCGCCCTCGCTATCATTACATTTACTAGGCGTGAACGCAATTTTAAATCCCGGAAACAATTTACGCACTTGCAATAACCGTAACTTAAATGTTAAAAAAATTCCCGTACCCACTAGTAGCACCAATAAAGATACACCCCAAACCATACCGCTAATTGCCACTAAAATACCATTCAAATTTTCCATTTTTCTCTTCCCCTCATTAATAGTTTATTTTTTCCAGGCTTTTAGCTCATCGCAGAAATCTTCCCATAAATCTTGCAACATATTTATGGACGCTTCCACTTTTGCGCTTTCCCACCCAGTAAACACCGCTGCCTCATAGTGCAAAGCATCGTTGTCATCGGTTATAACAGTTTCGGCCAATTGACTATTAACATAATCATCATGTAGAAACCCTAACATATCTTGTAGACGTTTCAATTTGCGCAACATATTCCCTGTCCCTTTATTAACCTCGGGAAAGCTCATTAGTGCATAACGAAAACGTTTTACTTTTATTCTAATTTTATGCGCGGCCTGCATATCCGAAAATTCTGGATAGCGTTCGGTCAAAAGCATAAGATTATTGCTCCATTGCTTTAACCTCGCTAGAAGAAATTTTCTCAATATTTTTGCACTGTATGCCGGCGTTATCGGCCTATTTTGCAACCACAAGAGCAATTGTGTAAGTTCCAAGGTAATAGACTCCAACGTTAATTGTGTCCTAATACGCTTAACTTCCACGGCACTAGCTTGAACAAAAATTTTCTCCAAATGACAAGGGTTTGGTAGTTCTTCCTTAGCAATTTCTTGCATACGTACCAAACTCATAATAACAACATCTAATTCACGTAACCTGCTCAGTTCTTCACCTTGCTCGCGCATTTTTTTTGCCAATCCATACATTCTACAAGTTTTAAAGCCGGCTTAAAGAAAGACAGACATGAGCGCAAGCGTCTTATTTTAATCCTGAGTTGGCGCAAATAGACACGTTCCAAGGGTTTTGTCAAAAACTTTTCCCAAGCACCACTAACAGCATAAATTTGCCAACCCAAATGACAATATACCCCGCTATTAATATTCGTTTTTTTGTAAGCCTGCAGAGACAGTGGATCAAAAGAATCCTGCAATTGCTTAATGCGCTCATACATGTCAGGTTCTACCAAAATTAGTGGTAGCGACTGCAAGAGCTGTGCAACTAGTTTTTCAACTCTTACACTAAACTTGGCAGCATAGCTTATATATATCATTCTGGTGAACAATGGTATCATTAAACACGGCTACGCCATTTTCTACCCACAACTTAACAGATTCTTTTTCCGCCTTTATTTTCAACTCTTGTCTACAATACTGCCTTTTCACCTTGTTTTTTCTACCATAGAGGCAAAGATTTTTCTTTTCCTCTATTTTTTCATATTTTTGTAGTGAAAAAAATTTTTTAGTATTTATTTTATTTAGCAGCAGCTCTAGCGACATATTCTCGAAGGCATGCAAACATATAATATTCATAATAAAAGATTCCTTTTCTATACACACGCTATTCTTATCCGCTTAAATTATTCTCCAATAATAAATGCTTATTTATTAAACCCATCACAATATATCAGCAATTTATGACCCAAGCAATTCGCCCGAATTCATATATATTACTTGCCACATTTTTATATTATAGCACGTTATCAGAAATTTGTGATAATACCACAGCATCTTTAGCTTTAGTATTCAGTATACTTTTCTTGTGCTTTATGTTTTTCAATGTTAAAATAAGTTTATACAAAGGAGGGGTTTTAGTGAACGTTTTTACCGACATTGAGCAATGGTTCCTACCATTGTTAGTGCTCATATTCTTTTTGTTGCTATTTGGCTTATTCCACTGGTTGTTTTTACGCATAGTAAAAATAGTAACAAACAAATTACCCCTTTATACCGACAATGATATCGCCAATGCCTTTGACAAACCTGCTCGCTTAATAATTATAGTTCTTGGCTTTTACCTAATGCTCAAAGTATCGCCGCTTTTTTCTATAACAGAAAACATTATAGTCATTAAAGGCGTGCATACCTGTGTAATATTTTGTATTTTCTGGATAGCATATAATTTATCTACATCCACAAATAGTTTATTTATCCATTTATTAAACAAAATGGGTTTCAAGGTTTATGCTTCCATTTCTAACATGCTGTCAGCTTTTTTTCACACAATTCTTATTGTCTTGGGTGCTGCCATGATAATCAGCGAGTGGGGCTATGATATTAATGGGTTTATAGCCGGCCTGTCTTTAGGCGGTTTGGCAATTTCCCTTGCAGCCAAAGATACTCTCTCTAATATTTTCGCAGGCATGATAATTTTAGCAGATAAACCTTTTAGCGTGGGTGACTGGGTTGTTTGTAACAACATCGAAGGCTCCATCGAACAAATAGCTTTTCGCAGCACAAGCATCCGCACTATAGAACAAGCCTTAGTTTATATTCCCAATTCGTTACTTACCAATACTCCCATTATTAACTACACTAAACGGAATAAACGCCGCATTGATATTACCATTGGTGTTGTTTACAAAACAACGCAAGAACAACTACATGAAATTGTGCAGAAAGCAAAAGAAAGCCTTATTAAAAATGATGACATTTGTGATGAAGACATTCTTGTTGTGTTCAATCAAATGAACAATAGTAGTTTAGATATACGTATAATTTGTTATTCACATTTTACTGATTATACTTCTTATACCTATGCTAAAGAAAAAGTTAATTTTGATATTTTAGGAATTCTAGAAGAAGTTGGGACCTCTGCAGCCTTTCCAAGTACCAGTGTATACATTGAAAACAATGATTAATAAAACTAATGAGGCAACTTAAATTTTTAACCACATAAAAAACCATCTATTACGGTTAGTGTCTTAACCTTAATAGATGGTTTTTTCATTAGACAAACCAAAAAATTTTATTCAGCCGCTACATTAGTGGCTAAATACCTCATAGCCAAACTATAACCAGCAAAACCCAAACCACAAATCTGACCTAAGCAGCCAGCAACAGTAACAGCGTGTTGCCTAAATTCTTCCCGCATATGAATGTTGCTTATATGCACCTCTATAGTCGGTAGATTAACAGCCTTTAAAGCATCTAAGATAGCAATACTATAATGAGTATAAGCAGCCGGATTAATAACTATACCATCGAAAGTATCCAAGGCATCTTGAATAAAAGTCACTAACTCACCCTCGCTATTTGATTGTTTAATTTCAACTTCTACATCTAGCTCTTGAGCCGTGCTTTGAATATATTGACATAAAGCCACATAATCATCTTGCCCATAAACTTCTCGTTCTCTAGTACCTAATAAATTTATATTAGGCCCATTTAAAACCAAAATTCTCATACGCCCACCTCTTTCACTATAGCTAAAATTTCAGGTAAAATACTGAGCCATTCCTCACCACAACCAACTTCATAATCAGCATATTTACGATAAAGCGCTATACGCTTTTCATAAATATTATATATCTTTTCTTTACCTTCCGACAATAGAGGCCTAGTTGTAATATCCAAATCTTTAATGATTTGCTCTGGGCAACGATTTAGAAAAATAATGCACCCAGACTCGCGCAAAGCCAACATGTTTTCTTCTTTTGTTACCACACCGCCTCCGGTAGCTATGATGCTGCGTACTTTCGAAGCTAAGTATGCTATAGTTTCACTTTCTACTTCACGAAAGACTTCTTCGCCCTCGGCAAAAAGTTCAGAAATTGTTTGACCTGAAACCTTTTCTAGCACTTGGTCGGCATCAAAAAAACTGCGTCCAAGATTTTTAGCCAATTCTTGTCCTATAGTAGTTTTCCCACAACCTGGCATACCAATAAGAATAATATTATTCACTTTATACTCCTTGTATTTCTTGGGCAATACTTGCAATAAGTCCTGCCTCTATTTTACGTTCCAGCCAAATTTCTTCGGCTGCTACAGCTTGAGCTACCAACATATAGAGACCATTGCAAGTATTATGGCCCGCTGCTTTCGCATAACTCATAAAAAGTGTTTCTACCGGATTATAGATAAGGTCAACTACTGCAGTGTACCTTGCTACGACTTCTTGTGGAATAGGTGATGCTGCAATATAAGGATACATACCTACAGGTGTTGTATTGACAATAAGCGCCCCACCATCTTGCTCAGCTAGCTGCTCATAACTTACAAATTTCAGTTTTGGTAAGGCTCCAAAATTAGAAAACCTCTTAGCCACATCTTGCAGGCTACGTGTAGCAACAGTAACACTTTTTACACCACTATCAACAAGATATTGTAAGACTGCACGCGCCGCGCCGCCACTACCTAGCACCACAACATCTTTATGTTCTAAAGAAGTAACCGCATTGTGCTCAAGCAAACGACCGAACCCAAAGTAGTCCGTATTATAGCCGCGTTTTTCGCCCTTAGAAAAATATATTGTATTAACAGCACCAATAGCCTTTGCCTCAGGTGAAATGAAAGTTAAATTTTTCATCACGGCAATCTTATATGGTATTGTTACATTAACACCAATATATTTCTCGGCTAATCGTTCTATAGAGTCATCCAAGTCCTGCTTTTTAATTTCCAGCAAATCATATTTTCCTTCTATGCCCAATTTGCGAAATATTAAGTTATGTATTTGCGGAGAAAGGCTGTGTCCCAATTTTCCACCCAATAAAGCAAATTCCATATTTCACCTCATATTTTGTCAGCAATATAATTTCCCAAGATTTTACACTCATTTGCCTCTTTTTTTATTTTTTCCAAAGCCTGCTGCACAGCTGCTTCTTCTAGGTTACCACTAACATCAATATGAAAAAAACATTCCCAAGGTTTACCTTCAATAGGACGAGATTCAATATTAAGTAAGTTCAACCCTCCTACCTGAAAATAACTAAGCAGGCGATATAAAGACCCCGGCTCATGTTTTAGTGCTACTACCATAGTTATTTTATTGGCTTCCTCACTTTTTACAGGTTCGGCAGCAATAATAAAAAATCTTGTATAGTTATTGGTATTAGCATTAATACCGGCAGCTAAAATTTCTAGTCCATAGATACTAGCAGCTTCTTTGGATGTTACCGCTGCCATATAATTTGTCTTTTCTTTGCTAACTAGCTCCGCGCCCTTTGCCGTATTAAAGTAAGGAATTTGTTGCATATTTGGGTATTGACGAAAAAATGGACGGCACTGGGAAAAACCCTGAGGATGAGAATAAACTTCAGTGATATTCTCCAACCTAGTTCCTGGCCAAGCCATTAAATTATGCTCCACTTTTATACACTGTTCGCCTATAATATAGCAGTTATACTGTCTAATCAAATCGTAGACTTCCGTAATACCACCAGTAGAAGAATTTTCTATTGGCAAAACACCATACTTTATTTTTCCCTCGCTCACAGCCTTGGCCACATCTTCAAATAACATGTAATTATTAATAGAAATATCAGCTTGGGCAAAATATTTTTTTACTGCCAAATAACTATAAGCACCAGCGACACCTTGATAACCAACCGGGACAAGAGTTCCCTTAGGCCAAATTAAACTCTTGCGTGTTTTTGTTCCTGCTATAAGTTTTTTTTCTTGGTCCACGGAAATATCCATTATTTGTGCCATGATTTTGCGCAAACCATCAGCATAAGCAGAATTTTGCACGCGTTGTTTACATTTTCTCAAAACAACAGCTTCTCGCACCTCATCTCTAACCGGTAAATTATTGGCTTTCTTATATTCAGCCACCTTATTTACTGTTTCCATACGTTCTTCAAAAAGGTGAGCTATCTCTTCATCAATACGGTCAATGTCCGTCCTTATTTTACTTAAATCTAATTTCTCAGCCATATTATAAACTCCTATTCGCTGCTAAAAGTAAATCTAAAATTGCCCAAGCAGTAACTGCCTCAATAACAGGCACAGCTCTTGGAACATTACAAGGATCATGTCGACCCTTTATCTCCAAAATAGTATCGCTTTTTGTAGCAAAATCTACCGTGGCTTGAGGTAATGCAATAGAAGGCGTTGGCTTAATCCCCACTTTGAAAACTATGGGCATCCCATTAGTAATTCCACCTAAAACTCCGCCATTATTATTGGTTTTTGACGCCACCTTGCTGCCAGCCATGTACATGGGATCATTAGCTTCACTACCTAACATAGCAGTCAAAGCAAAACCTTTGCCAAACTCTACAGCTTTTACAGCCGGTACAGAAAAAAGCACATGGGCAAGACGACTTTCTACTGAGTCAAAATATGGTTCCCCTAACCCCACAGGAATTCCTATTGCCATACATTCAATTGTTCCCCCTACAGAATTTTTTTGCTTTTTGGCTACCATAATAGCATCTATCATGGTTTCCCCTTTAGCATCTTCTAAAACAGGAAACCCTTTTTCTGATAACCCAGTTAATACTTCAGCACTTTCCCCTAAAGGATTAAATCCTTTATCGCAAACACTACCTATACTCGCAATATGAGCCCCTACAATAATACCCTTAACTTTTAAAAGTTGTTTTGCCACCGCTCCCATGAAAACTAAAGGTGCCGTTAAGCGTCCGGAAAAGCTTCCTCCTCCTCTATAATCATTAAACCCCGCATATTTTATTCTACCTGCATAGTCTCCATGCCCAGGGCGCATAACATTTTGCAATATACTGTAATCTTTAGAATTCTGATCCGTATTATGAATCAAGGCACAAAGAGGCATACCAGTTGTTTTACCTGCAAAAAAACCGCTTTCAATAACATAAGCATCCTTTTCTTGGCGCGCGGTAGACAATTCATTGCGACCCGGAGCACGTCTACGCATTTCCCGATTAATAGCCTCCAAGTCTAATTCTACTCCCGCAGGTAACCCGTCTATAACCAACCCAATTGCCGGGCCATGAGATTCTCCAAAAATTGTCATTTTTATTCTATCGCCAAATACACTACTCATAATTTCCTCCTAAACTGGCAAAATCCTCCCAAAACTTCGGATAAGATTTCGCTACGCATTCTGTACCAGTAAGTGTTAATGGCATTGTGCATCTAATACTGGCCACGGCTAAACTCATTGCAATGCGGTGATCGTTCCAACAATCCACCACACCGCCTGTAAAATTATCTATTCCTTCTATTAGAAGTCCTTCCGGCAGCTCAGTAATCTTAGCACCAATTTTATTGAGCTCACTAGTTATAGCCGCCAAGCGGTCGCACTCCTTAATACGCAAGCGCCCAGCATTAATTATTTCCGTTTGTCCCTTACTTAACGCACCTAATACCGCAAGAATAGGAATAAGGTCGGGACAATTGGCTGCATCAATAACAATACCCCTTGTCCTCATAGGTTTTACAAAGAGAGTATTACTAGTATAAGTAACAACTCCCCCCATAGCAAGCAGAATATCTATAATGGCTTTATCTCCTTGCAAAGAATCTTTTTCCATACCCAGGCAGTTAATACTCCCTCCCAATGTTCCGGCAACCAGCCAAAAAGCTACTTGGGAAAAATCTCCTTCTACACTTGTCGTCCTAGGCAAATATTTTTGCCCCCCACTGATTTCATAGCGTTTATAATTTGTATGCTTAATTTTAATTCCGTATTTAGCTAAGGCGCTTAAAGTCATAGAAACATAACTTTGGGACTCTAATACTCCTGTAATTAACAAAACAGAATTCCCTGTCAAAAGTGGTAGCGCAAAAAGCAAACCACTAATAAACAGAGAACTAACGTTCCCTGGCAACATATACTCACCCGCATGCAAGGGTCCCTGCACTGTTAAAGGCAGCCCCCCTTCTTTTGTAGTCGTATACATGAGTCCTTGCCTGTCAAAAATATCATAATAGGGCTGCAACGGCCTAATCACTAATTTACCATGACCATTAAGACTTATTTTCTCTTGCCCTAAAGCCGCTAAGGGAATTATGAAACGCAAGGTTGACCCTGATTCCCCACAATCTATTGTCTGCCTGCGCATACCCAAAACCCCGCCCTTGACAGCAAAAGTCATCCTTCCACTATTATCTTGATTACAATCTATATGAGCTCCTAGAGCTTCCATTGCTCTACAAGTAGCTTTGATGTCCTCTGACATACTAATATTACTTACTATACTTTTGCCTTCAGCAAGTGCTGCACAAATAAGTTCTCTATGTCCCATGCTTTTAGAAGAAGGAATCATTACTTGACCTTTTAAATTAGTTGGTATTAAACGCAATGTTGTCATAAAAACTCCTAAACAATATATTTTGCTAAATCTACACAAGCTATTTTCAGTAAACGCCCTGAACCAATCTTATCTAAAACAATAAGAGTAATATTACTTCCATTTTTTTTCTTATCTAAATTAATAACATCAATAATCTGTTTTGAGCTTAACCCTACATCCGTTGGCAATTTATATTGAGCCAATATAGCACGTAACCGCTTGCTGGTTCCTTGTTCAGTAAGGCCTAGTTTTTCAGTTTGTTCTGTTAACCTAACCATACCAATACCCACACCTTCACCATGGGTATATTTTTTATAGTCATAACATTTTTCTACTGCATGACCAATAGTATGTCCAAAATTTAAAAGCATGCGCTCACTTAAGTCAAATTCATCATTTTTTACTATGCGAGCTTTTATTGTGCAGCATGCAGCAATAATTTCTATAATATTATCCAATAATTCTGCATCGCTGTATATTCCTTCTAACATAGTCCAAAGTTTTTCATCACCAAAAGCCCCATACTTAATAACTTCCGCCAACCCATCATGTAAATATCTTAGAGGTAGCGTAGCTAGTAATATAGGATCAATAAAAACAGCTTTAGGCTGATAAAAGCTCCCGACTAAATTTTTACCGGCAGGTAAATCAACGGCTACCTTTCCACCAACGCTACTATCAACTTGAGCCAAAAGCGTCGTAGGAATTTGAATAAAATCAATACCGCGTAAAAAAGTTGCTGCAGCAAAACCGCCTAAATCTCCAGGTACGCCACCACCTAATGTAACAATAAGATCTCCACGCGTTATGCCAAAATTAGCTAAAGCAGCATATATGTTCCCCAAAACCTCTAAATTCTTACTAGTTTCCCCCGGTGATATGGTAATACAAGTAGCTTGAAAGCCTTCTGCAACAAGTTGCTGTAACAAATGTTCGCTATAAAGCTTCTCCACATTGGAATCTGTTATAATAGCAATTTTATCCGCAGCCGATAAAGCGCGAATTTTTACTCCGATTTCTCTCCACACACCTTTAGCAATGAAAATATCATATGAATTTTCCCCTAAATCAACGGAAATTTTTGGCATTGAACAGCTCCTTTCTCTTTTCTTTGGCACTGCACATCATATGTTCAATTTCCTCTCGGTCACCTGTTGCCAGAGCTTTCTTCCAAATTTCTAATTGTTTTTGCAATTTGGTTATTTCTGCTACTACATTTTTTCTATTATGCATAAATAAATCTGTCCACAAAACTACATTTATATCCGCTACTCTAGTAGCGGATATAACCCCCCCGGCGATAAAATGCTTGCTATTAGAGTTCATAGATTCACTGTTAACGAGAGCTACGGCCATAACATGGGGCAAATTACTAGTATAAGCAATGATTTCATCATGTTCTTTCGGCGTTACTTCCACTACGTTTTTACAGCCTAAAGCGTAAGCAAAACTTTTTAGCCACGCTATATTTTTCTCTTTATTTTTAGCTCTGGAAACAACTATGTAATTAGAACCATTAAAAATTTCGGCAGCCGATTGTCCATAGCCTTGCCCTTCACGCCCAGCCATAGGATGTCCTGCAACAAAATCATGGTCTGGCCCTAACAACCTATCCACCTGTTCTAGAAGATTACCTTTGATGCCAATAACGTCAGTAAAAATTACATCTTTTTTGAAGTTTTGAACGTTTTCCTTGACGAAATCCGTCACAGCCTCAGGGTTCAAGGCACAAATAATAACATCCGCCCTTTGCAAGGGTTCCATAGAATCAATACAGGTTTCCGTTATAACCCCTTCATCTTTAGCCATCAGAGCTACAATAGGGTTACTATCAACGCCAATTATATTTTTAACCTTTAAGTTTTTCAAAGCCTTTGCATACGAACCGCCAATTAGACCTAACCCTATAATAGCAAAAGTTATATCCTGCAATTTTTGCTTCAAAATAGCGAACCCACCTTTAACTAATATACCTACATTATAGTTCTCTTCCAACTATTTCCGCAATCGCAGAAAGTTCTTTCATAAGCTTAGCAAATCTGTCTGGTTTAAGACTTTGCGCACCATCACACCAAGCATTTTCAGGATCATTATGAACCTCTATCATAAGTCCATCTGCCCCCACTGCTACCGCTGCTTTTGCCAAGGGCTCTACCATCCACCACATTCCGGCCGCATGACTTGGATCAACTATGACCGGCAAATGGCTCAGTTTCTTTACTGCCGGTATAGCACTAAGATCTAGAGTATTACGGGTGTAAGTTTCAAAAGTCCTAATACCTCTTTCACAAAGTATAACATTTTCATTGCCACTAGACATTATATATTCTGCGGACATAAGCCACTCTTCAATGGTAGCTGATAAACCTCTTTTAAGTAAAATAGGCACATTAGTTTTACCTAATTCTTTTAAAAGTTCAAAGTTTTGCATATTACGTGCTCCTACTTGAATTAGATCAACACAATCGACAAATTTTTCTATTTTATCAATAGACATGATTTCTGTAACAACAGGTAAATCATTCGCCTTACCTGCTTCTACAAGCATATCTAGGCCCTTTTCTTTTAGTCCTTGGAAAGAATAGGGTGAAGTACGTGGTTTAAAAGCTCCTCCACGCAACAAAGTTGCTCCTGCAGCTTTAACGGAAGCAGCCACTCCATTTATTTGCTCTGTAGTCTCAATAGAACAGGGGCCGGCAATTACCGCTAATTTTTCCCCACCAAATTTGACTCCGTTGACATCAATGACCGTAGCCTCTGGGTGGAACATACGATTAGCTCTTTTAAATGGTTCTTGCACTCGCATTACCTTTTCCACCCAATCATTAACCGTAATACTGCGGGGATCAAAAGTGCTAGTATCGCCAATGACACCATAAATTGTAATGTTAACGCCAACAATTTCATTAATTTGAAAATTATTCTTTAGCAAAATATTTTTAATTTTTTCACATTCTTCTTGTGGTGCACCAGGTTTTAGTACAATAATCATGATAAATTTCCCCCTTTAAATTTTTCTATCTACAATAGCTGCAATTTTTTCTAACTCTTCCATTAAAAGTGCAAATCTTTCTGGTTTTAAACTCTGCCCACCATCACACCAAGCGTTTTCCGGATCATTATGCACTTCAATCATAAGTCCGTCTGCTCCAACAGCTACTGCTGCTTTTGCTAAGGGTTCTACCATCCACCACATTCCGGCCGCATGACTTGGATCAACTATAACCGGTAGGTGGCTTAGTTTCTTTACTGCGGGAATTGCACTAAGATCCAAAGTGTTACGAGTATAAGTTTCAAATGTACGAATACCACGCTCACACAAGATAACATTGTCATTGCCACCGGACATAATATATTCTGCAGACATAAGCCATTCTTCTATAGTAGCTGATAATCCCCTTTTAAGTAAAATCGGAACATTAGTTTTGCCTAATTCTTTTAAAAGTTCAAAGTTTTGCATGTTGCGTGCCCCCTACTTGAATAACATCAACACATTCAACAAATTTTTCAATTTTGTCTATAGACATGATTTCGGTAACTATTGGTAATCCACTATTTTCCCCAGCTTCTACCAACATATCTAGTCCTTTTTCCTTTAACCCCTGAAAAGAATAAGGCGAAGTACGAGGCTTAAAAGCGCCTCCTCGAAGAAAGTTAGCTCCTGCCGATTTTACTGCACCTGCTACTATATTCATTTGAGTTGAGGTTTTTATAGAACATGGTCCTGCTATAATAGCCAACTTTTCTCCGCCAATTTTTTGACCGCAGACGTCCACTATTGTATTTTCCGGATGGAACATACGATTGGCACGCTTATAGGGTTCCTGGACTGCCATAATTTTTTCTACCCAATCATTAGCGCTAATACGGCGCTTATCAACCATACTTGTATCGCCGACTACACCAAAGATGCAAAAATTAACACCTCGACTTTCGTTAATATAAAACCCTTGTTTTTCCAAGCCGTTTTTTATTTTATTACACTCTTCTAATGGTGCCCCTGGTTTCATTACAATAATCATTTTCAACACTCTCCCTTAAAATTTTTATGTGAATTTTGAATAAAAAAAACAGACTCGCAAGGAGTCTGTATCATAACCAATCTTTAGTTAAAGGCCACACAAGCTGCCCCTTCTATTTATGATGTCTCGCTACGGAATTAGAACTATGAAATTGTGCGCAAGTAAAATAACCAACGCTAAAGTAATAGCTTTGGTCAAAAGTAAAAGCAAATTCAGTTGTCCAATTCATTGTATTTTGAGCATTCATCATAAGTACCGCCCTTTGTAGTTAATTAGTTAAACTAATTGGTGTAATCTTAACTCCAAAATTATTACCTGTCAAGGGAAAAAAATGAGAACCCAAAACCACAGCTCAGACTGTTAACAATATTACATCCTAAGACCTTTATAAATCATATTTAAACCACTAAGCAAAATCGTAGCCATAGCAATACGATTAAACAAATGCTGATTAATATGGAAAAAAATCTTTTCCCCGGCATAAATGCCAAGAAAAGCTGCCGGCAATGTCCACAATGGCAACCCTACTATATCAGAAAAATGTGCACTTCCAAGAACAAGCCAAACTAACATCGTAAAAATATTTGTCATAAGAAAATACAAAAACAAATTGGCACGCATTTTTTCTTTAGGTTGTTGAGCATTGAGCATATAAAGCACGATGGGCGGTCCTCCTACACTGGTGGAACCATTGAAAAAACCACCAATAACTCCAAAGCAAAATTGCTCTAATTTCTCATGCACTGTGTGCCAGCGATAATTAGATTTTAAAACTATAACTGCCAAAATTAACGTCAAACCCAAAACAATGCGCAACGAATTACCATCCAAGTATTTAAGCATTATACTTCCAGGAATAATTCCAACCATAGCTCCCAAAAAAATACGTTTAACCATGTTAAATTCAAGCTCTTTTCGCACTTTAAATACCACATAAATGCGTATGTAAACACTGCCTATCAAAAGAAACATTACCGTTTCCTTAATTCCTAAAATACCGGAAAGAAGCGGGACACCTATAATTGCGTATCCAAATCCTGCTATGGTTTGAAACATAGTTGCAGCAAAAACAGCTATGGACGTTATAAATAATAAGTGTAAATCCATTGAGCAAATCTCCTAACCCTTAGCGTCCGAGTACAACGTCTTCTATTTGTAACGCATTGCCCTTCATATCTACAAAACGTACACGCAAATTGCCCTCTTTAGGCAATTTTTTCAAAGAAATAGTTTGCATAACTTCTTGATGAGTCAAAACCTTAGGCAAGGTAATATTGGGTGCTGCATTTCTCAAGGCTATTGTTACATTAAGCAGGCGGCCAAATAATTCCACCTTATTAATAGCTATCGCTATTTTAGCCTCACTCTCCCCGGTAGTACCATAAAGAACTAATTTGTTTGCATAAGTTTTACCAGCGTAACGAACTTTTGCCTTCTGCGTCAGCGATTGAGAGTTCGTAGCCATTTTTGCCTTAAAATCATGTTTTTTTCAACCATATTTGTTGCTGTTTGGGCATTGTTTACAACTGCGCCAAAAGTTAAACTTAGTGGGTAACCGCTAGTCCCCTGCCAAACCCAGGCACTATTGGCCCTGTTTACATATAATATTTTACCTGCCTCCATAACACGTGCCACAGTAAAAAGCTCACCATCTGCCAAAAGTGTTTTGCTCTCCTTGGCAGACACGACTGTCGAGCTTAAACACAAAGCAGTTATAGCTATTGCCAGTACCATTTTTTTATAAATATGTATGAATTTCATTTTTTCCCCTCCCTATCTTTATATCTTTTATTATACACGAAAACAAAAAGAAATTAGCCATTTAAATATTTTTTCATATATCATATTATTTGCAACAATCCTTAATTTAACTTATAATCATACTAGTTATACTAAAACTTTTTGAAGGAGGAATCATAATGTCAGAATGCGATAACTGTTCTCACGAGGATTGTGCCAGCTGTAGTAACAAACCTGAACCCAGTGAACAAGACCTCAATATTGAAAAATTTTTAAGCCAAGTAAAAAATAAATTGGTGATAATGAGTGGTAAAGGTGGCGTAGGTAAAAGCACTGTAGCTGCTGACATAGCAGTACTTTTAAGTAAAAAAGGCTTTAAAGTTGGGCTCTTAGACGTTGATCTTCACGGGCCAAGTATTGCCGGCATACTTGGTTTAACCGGTATTCCAATTAATGCCGTGGGAAATAAAATGCTCCCATACCAGTACAATGATAATTTAGAAGTAATGACCGTACAGAGCCTTCTTGCCGATAATGATGCCGCCCTTATTTGGCGTGGGCCGGTAAAAATCGGCGTAATTCGTCAATTTTTGGCTGACACTCAGTGGTCACCACTTGACTATTTAATTATCGACTGCCCACCAGGAACCGGTGACGAGCCTTTGACTGTTGTCCAAACTATTCCTGATGCCAAAGCCATAGTGGTTACTACTCCTCAGGAAATAGCCCTGGCCGATGTGCGCAAGTCTCTGAATTTCTGTGAATTGGCAAAAATTCCCGTTGCCGGCATTGTCGAAAATATGAGCGGTTTTATTTGTCCTAATTGTCATACCGTGCACAATATTTTCAAAAGTGGTGGTGGCGAAAAATTAGCTGCTGAAAAACATATTCCTTTCTTAGGAAAAATTCCTATTGACCCGCAGGTTGTGGAAAGCGATGATAATGGTGACCCCCTAGATAAATTAAGTAATGAAACAAATGTGGCCTTAGAAGCTATTGTAAAAAACTTACTGGAAAATTAAGTTTCCTAAAAAATATCATTCTAGTTATTAGACTAATACAAAAAAGAAGGTAGAGATTTTATCCCTCTACCTTCTTTTTTTGACGCGACCACCAAGTGAAAAATCAAACATTTTCCTGCTACTATGAACATACGGAATGAGTAAGGCGACCACGTCACCAAACACCCTCCCAGGTGTTGCCTTTAAACAAAGGGGTAGGCATTACCTACCTACCCCTTGTATAAAAATAGGCTAGAAGGACAAAACCCACTCTAGGCTATTCCGAGCAATAACTCTGCAACGAAAATAAAACTATCTTCAAACATCCCAATCCTTCTCCACCTATTTAAATCTATCCTTATTTTCAACTAAATTATACCCCGAAAATTTATAAAATGCAAGCAATTATCAGAATATTTAGTTTTATCCATCGGTAACCTAATATATATTTATCAAGCTAGTTTTATCGGGTCGTGACCATACAAACAATAACCATTTCGACCTTTATCTTTTATTAAATATAAGGCTTCATCGGCATGTTTATATAACTCCTCAAAAGTAGTTCCATGTTGCGGAGCTATAGCCGCCCCCACTGAACAAGTCACCGGTGCCGTAGTCAAATGAAAATGCTCATTAGCAATAATATTACAGATCTCTTTAGCCTTTTTAAGCAACAACTCCTCATTCCCCATACCTTCCAATAGGACAGCAAATTCATCTCCGCCTAAGCGGCAAACACAATCATCCTTGCGGAAAATTCTATGGATGGTTTTAACTAAAGTACACAAAACTTGATCACCCTTTTGATGACCATATGTATCATTAACTTCTTTAAATTTGTCCAGGTCAAAAATAACAAAGGCGGTATAAGTATCATCGCCCAACCTTTCAAGTTTATCCTTAGCAAGCCTGCTTAACGCCCCTCTATTATACGCTCCCGTCAATGCATCGTGTTCAGCAGCATACTTAATTTTAACTTCCGCCAATTTTTCTGCATGAATATTTTTCACGACAATAAACAACATTATATGTCCATTTAATGGGTTTCGTGCAAAACTATACCTATTTTTATACCATTGGCTGCCACTATGCTCATTATCTGTCCGCAAATATTCTTTGTTAACCTCTGTAGTTCCAGATTCATATAAATTAATCATTTCCCTGCTTGCAACAAAGTGCATAAGCTCTTTTTGGAATACAGGATGTACTCTTTTTTTTTTGACTTCCATAGCCACTTCGGAAAAATGCGTATTATCTATATTCCAATGCGAGTTAACCGGTTCACATGATGTATAAATAATCTTGTCCGTAGTTAAATCTACCTCATAGAAGTACTTGCAGCGTTTAATTTCATTGCTCTTATAACTAATTTCCTGATTATACTTAGCTTCCATTTCCTTTTGTTTAGATACATCTACCACCACACCCACAGCCCGTACAGGTTCTCCTGCATCGTTTTTTACAATACCATATTTAAATTGCAGCCAAATATATTTTTTTTCGTGGCTTGGTTTCACTCGAACAACTAGTGGAGGAGCTAATTTCCCCTTGCTAACTCTAGTGTAGAACGCCTCTACTTTTTTTCATCTTCCGGATGAATAATTTTTCTTGCCAGTGCTTTATCTTGAATATTTATTACCTCGCCGCCTAATCCAAATGGGCGCATTGCTACTTTATTAAGCACAAACTTCTGCGAAGCAATATCAAATTCCCAAATATTTGTTTTAGATTCTGCTAAGACCAATTGCAAGCGTCTACCATTAATTTTGTTCTTTATTTCCTCTTCTTTACGCTCTGTCATATCTTCTATTGAACATAGATAAAAAGTTTTTTTGCTATCGTGATAAATAGCCCTCATATTACTATGCAGCCAAACCATTTTACCGGACTTCATCGTATACCAACGACTGTCAAAAGTTACTTCTTGCTCACTAACTTTCGCAGCTCTAATCATTGCGATAAAACCTCTAAGATCAGCCTTATGAATACCTTCTAAAACGTTTTTATGTTTGAATTTCAGTTCCAATCTCTCTTGCCCAAAGATACAATTAAATCTATCATTTGCTCTAATAATAGATAACCTTTTGCCCTGTTCCTCCAACAATGCCAACTCACCTACAAAAACGTTGAAAATATTACTAGCCATAGAATTATGCCGGCAAAACTCTTCTATTAATTATATTGTTTGGGCGTTCTTTTATTTTTTCTTCACAAAATACATCCTTACAATTGTTAAGCGTATAAATAAAATCAGCATCTTTTTGTGGCTTAGACAACAAATACCCTTGTCCCATATTACAACCTAAACTACGCAAAAAAGATACCTGCGTTTCCGTCTCAATGCCTTCGGCAATAATAGGTAAATCAAACCATGTAGCTAAATTAACTACAAAAGAAAACATATTACTATTGCTAGTATCGTCAGCTAAGTCTGCCTTTTCCATAAATTTCATGTCTAATTTTAAAACATCTACAGCCACTTCATTTAACATATTTAGCGAGGAATAACCTTTGCCAAAATCATCCATAGCAATCTTAAACCCTGCCGCCTTAAGTTGCCTAATAACTGCAATTAGTTGCTGCGTGCTCTCTGTATAAACGCTTTCCGTTATTTCTAGTTCTAAAAGACTAGCCGGTATCGAATATTTTTTTGCGCAAAGCACAAAGCCTTGCACAAAGCCCTTCTTTATATATATCTAGTCGCGAAATATTAACAGATATTGGTACCGTTTTCAATCCCTGATCTATTGTTATTCTAATAAAAATACATACTTGTTCCCAAACATACTCATCTAAAACAGTTATACAGCCATTTTTTTCAAAAATTTCGATAAATTTTTCTGGGGCAATAATCCCCTTAGTTGGATGTTCCCATCTTACTAAGGCTTCAGCACCAATAAGAATATTATTAGTTAAATTAAACTTGGGTTGATAATAAACCTTAAATTCATCATTTTTAAGGGCATTATGCATCTCGCTAAGAATTTTTTGTTCCTTAAGCATACCAATTCTGTCTGTTTCAGAATAAATTCTAAGTGTACTTATATAATTATTATGATCCTTGCATGCTGCAAAATGCGCCCGTTCAGCCATGATTTCAATGGGCAAATCCGCTTTTTCAGCATGATAAACACCTATGGCCACTGAACCTTTTATAGCCGCCTCATTTTCATTTAGTTTTTGTATGAAAAATTGTAGAAGTTTTGCCCCTATATCACTACTTCTAACTGCACAAACCACAAAACTTTCATTATCCAAACGTCCAAAGAGGACCTTTTGCGTATGCAAAAAATAATAAAGTTGGTTAGCAATAAAGCATAATAAATTGTTCCCCGCTTCAGAACCCAGCAAATCATTTAAAAGATTAAAGCGCTTTAAACTTAAACAAACTATGTCAAAAGGAACACCTTGCTTTTCCTGCAAGAAAACAGTTGTTTTACGCACAAAGGTTTGCATAGTATAAACGCCGGTCAGGGTATCATGATCATTGGATACCTGAACGTTATTACCGCCAGATAAAAGCAATAATCTGGCTAAACACTGCCTCAACTCCACTGGCTCTATTGGCCTATAAAGAATTTCTGAAACGCCCAACGCAACTCTTTTTTTATCAGCAACTTTTTCATCAAAACTAGCTATTACTAAAACCGGTAAAGATTTTAGTGTTGATTTCTCGTTTTTTAGACGCATAAATTCAACTTTGTCAATTTTAATGTCATCTAGTACAATAACATCAACTTTTTCTTGCGCAAGTAACACAAAAGCTTCTTGAGCATTTATGGCTTCTAGTACCAGATAGTCACCAGCCAAAATATGCTTAAGCAATATTCTATTGGGTTTTTGGTCAGCAACAATCAAAACAGCTTTCATTTTAGACATAAGAAGCACCTCTAATTTTTAGTCCTCTTGTAGGCACAGTGGGCATAAAACCAAATTTTCCCATGCACTGAACAAGCCTTTAAGTGAGATTCGGGAGCAACATCCTAAAAGCAGTACCGGCCAGCAATACCTTCCTAGTTCACTTGCGCATATTTAGCTATTTTTTTGCGCGCATCTGCCGCTTGCACTACCTGGTTATTAGCTATACATACAAACCTTGAATTATATATATATTATAAACTATTCCATACGAATATCCTTTTCATATATTATCGGTATACCAATAATACGGCTAGGAACAAAAGTACCATGACAATCACTACCACCACTAATTAAACTATTGTGATCGTGACAATACTTTACCAAAGTAGCCGTATCTTCCAGACTATGACCAGAATGATAACATTCAAAGCCATCAAAACTTTTGTCACCTAAAGCCGCCAGCGTAATATCTAAGCCCGCACCATGAAAATCACTAGTGCTATGTGCCAAAAAAGCCTTGCCTCTAGCAGCATGAATTACCTGTATAGCTTCTTCTATAGTAGGAAATTGAGGAAAACGCAAATCATTATTTTCCGTAAAAATATGCCTAAAAAAATCATCTACGTCCTTACACAATCCTCTATCCTGCAAATAATTAACCGATTTAAACCCGCCCCGCCTTCTATCATAATTGTAGTTATGGTAATCTTCCATGGTTATAGGCCAACCTTTATCAATCAGTACAGAAATACTTTCTTCGTCCTTTTTTTCCAACAAATCCGTATTATGCTGTAGAAGTTCTAACAACTTTTTATTAGTTACATCAATGTCGTATCCTAAAATATGGTAGCTATGATCGCCATAGGTAGTTGATATCTCTACACCTCTATAAGATTTTATTCCCACCTTAGCAGCCAGATTTTCAGTTGTCAAAACATTAGCAACGCTTTCGTGATCTGTTACTGCCATAATTCCTAATCCAGCTTTTTGGGCTGCCAAAACTAATTCTTCCGGGGTCCATGTCCCATCAGAAGCTGTAGTATGCAAGTGCAAATCCGCACGCAATAATTTCATGTTCTAATCCCTTTCAATCTTTGATGTACAGTTTGATTTTACTACAAAAAATCATAAACTTCCACCTAGCCCCCTACTTTTATTACATTTGCTAATATATTGGACCTAGGTCAATACTGTAGACACAAATAGTTTAACTTTTATGCTGTAGATTTTGCTGCGTCTTCAAACTCCTGCGGAGTCATATACTTTATACTGCCATGAATCCTCTTTCGGTTATACCATGATTCAATATATTCAAAGATGGCTTTACCGGCCATCTTGAAATCATAATACCTGTTATGGTTCACTTCTTCCTTCTTCAATCCGGAATGGAAAGATTCAATGCAGGCATTATCGTAGGGGTTTCCCTTACGGCTGTAAGAATGAACCATATTTTTTCTTACAAGCTCATCTTCAAACATTTGACTAGTGTATTGAGTTCCAAGATCACTATGCAAAATTATTCCTGTTGTATCACTGACATTAAGGCAGGCATTTTCAATAGCTTGTACCGCTAGTTCTGCTGTCATCCTTTTTGCATAGGCATAGCCGATAATCTTCTTGCTGGCCAAGTCCATTACTGACGCCAGATATGTCCAACCATCAATAACTGTATGGATATAGGTTATGTCTGTACACCATTTTTTGTTGATTGCTGCACTTTTGAAATCTCTGTTTAACAAATTGTCATGTTCTTCAACCAAACATTTAGAAGAATAATACCTGTATTTCTTTACTACTATTGCCCTGAGCCCTAATTCTGCCATATGCCTTTGGACACGCTTTAGACTGGCCTTTATGCCAAGAGCTTCTAATACTTTCTGTATCTTTGGTGCTCCATATCTCTTCTTGTTTTCTTCGAAAACATCTTTTATTGTTTCTAGGAACTTCTGTTTGTTTATTTTTCTGGCAGATGTTACGAGACATAAGGACTTATAATAGGTGCCTCGAGGAAGGTTCAATACTTTGCAGGTGCGCTTTACTGTATACTGGGCTTTGTATCTATTGATGAAGCCAACTGTTTCTCCTAGTGTTTTCGTGCGAATATGGCTGTAGCTTTTTTTAATATTTCGTTCTCCATTTCCAGCTCTGCAATACGTTTCTTCATCTTCTCATATTCCTTGGAAGTAATTTCTTCATCGTGTAGTCCCTTAACTGGGGAGAGTTCTTTTATCCATTTATAAATTGTTACTGCAGTTACGCCATATTCACTGCTAAGGTAGCTTACGCTACTACCGGATTGATACAAAGCTACTATTTGTTTTTTAAATTCATCGGTAAATCTTATTCCATTTTTGGACAAGGTTTAACACGCCCTTTCTAAATTGATTTTAGCTTGTTAAACTTTTCGTGTCCATTCTTATATACTAGTACCATCTTTTAGAATATAGTACTATTAAAGGACCCTAAATACATTTAATCCCTCTATTTAACCTAACTATGTTTCATGGCAAAATGTATCTACTTCTAGTCCTTTTAATATCTAGTAACCTTGATCTTTGCTTTTTATACTTACCCCACTGCGCCCCTATTTTTTCAGGGTAAGAACAACCCATTGATCTTGAAATTTATGTATTTCCCACTCATAGGGCATTTTTGTCATAAATTTACCTAACTCCCCTTTATAAATAATTGCCGCTATATTTTTCTCTTTTTCTGCTTGCTCATAGGTAGAAAACGGCATAACATCTTTTACCGACCAACTATATGCCTTGGGAATATAATTTTCTACTTCGCGAGCATCAATAAGTTTTATTATCTTTCTGCCCGAATAAAAAACGGCCGACGTTGGATAACGTCCTTCGGATATTATATAAGTATCCGAAGGCACGTTATCTTTTAAATACATCGCTGCATAATAAGCTGAGCGTAATTGCAAAAGTGGCTTACATATAATTTGTGTAGCAGCAAGATTAAATAAAAACCCCGTCATAGCGATTAATAAAACTGTTCTTTGCCAATTATGACAACCGCGCCATAATAGCAACCAAACAAAAATATAAAGCGAAAAACAAACAAGTGCTAAGAAGAATAGCTCCTGTGCATTAGAAACTAACTCTAAGCTCTTGCTACTAATAATGTAGGATGCTACTGCTAAAATACCGAAAAATATCAAATTGTATAATAGTGGCCCCTTGACCTTTAAAGCTTCTTTTTTCTCTATAAAATAGGCCGCAATTAAATAAGAAAACGGCAATAATATAGGATAGGTATAGGTTATATATTTAGTTGCCATATTTTGATAAAACAAAAATATTACGAAAATCCAAAGCAATAGAAACTTTTCTCTTGCTGCCGGCACAGTCCATTTGCCGCCTTTTCTCACTATATTTTTCAACATACCAGGGAAGAACCCGATCCAGGGAAGACAAGTCAGCATATTAATAACTAGATAATAATAAATAACATTATCCCTAGGATGTTTCGAAACTGTTGCCCGCAAAAAATTCTGAGTACCCAAAAAACTAGCTACAAAATCCTTGTGCAAATATGCCATTGCCCCATACCAGGGTCCTACTATAGCCAAAAATACTATAGTACCTGTTAATATTTTCGCATTCTTTAGTTCACGCCAATTTTTTTCCCACAAAATAAACAGTACAACTATAAGTCCCGGCAATAAAAATCCTATTGGTCCTTTAGTCAAAGTAGCCAAAGCAGAAAAAACATACATTCCATAATAACAATTTTTATTTTTTCCTGAATACGCTAGATAGAAAAATAGTAAAGCTCCATTAAAGAAGAAAAACAAAGCCCCATCTGTAAGTATCGATTTTGAAATTAAAAAGAATTCAATGGTTGTAAGCAGAACCACATCGCTATAAAATCCAACCTTTTCTGAATACAATTTTTTCCCACCCCAGGTAGCAAGCAACAATCCTAAAAGCCCAGTAATTGCAGGGAAAAATCTTGCTCCAAATTCTGTAAAACCAAATATCTTAAAACCTAAAGCAATCATCCAATAAGAAAATATGGGCTTATCATACCAAAAGTTGCCATAAATTTGTGGTGAAATCCAATTACCGCTTAGCACCATTTCTTTAGCACTAAGAGAATAATTCGATTCAACTGTATCTGTAATAAGCAGTGAACCATTTAGAAAAAACAAAAGAAATATTGCTGCCAACCAAAAAACCAGCCATTTTTTCTTAGACATAAAACCCTCCTAAAACGCCTTAATTTTTTTGTTATGTACTTCCCAATCATTTTTTCATGCCATGACTGTGTAGAGCCCTAAAAGTCTCTTTCCCGGCTCTATCTACAACCGTAAGGATATACCGGATTAGCAAAATTTAATTGGGAATACCTGTTCTTAGAATATCTTTTAAACTTAAGCAATCTGTAAACAAAGTTTAAAAATTTTCTAAACTTGATTAAATACAAAACATAGGACTTAATAAAAGTTTTAGGCCACATCAAAAAAAGATATTAGAAAATAAAGTATTTTGTTAAAAACACCTTTTTAAAATGTCATAAAAAAATGTTGGAGTAATTTCTCACTCCAACACTGAAGATAAAACGACATTTTCACCCAATATACAATATTTATTTATGCTATAAAATTTTTATAATTTGTTAAAACGGTAGCCTGTTCCCCAGACCGTCTCGATATAAATAGGCTTCGCCGGATCCGGCTCAATTTTCTCACGAATGCGATTGATATGCACCATTACCGTAGCATTATCACCTATGGCATCCATGCCCCAAACACATTCAAAAATTTTTCTCTTACTCAGAACTATTCCTGTTCTTTGCTAAAAATGCTAACAAATCAAATTCTCTATTTTTTAGCAATAACTCTTCTTCATTTACAAAAACACGCCTTGTATCCAACTGAATCTCCAGCCCTGCAGAACGTAAAATCTTATCATTAGCAACTAGACCGCACGTCAAACGTTCATAGCGTTTAATGTGTGCCTTTACGCGAGCTACAAGCTCATTGGGGCTAAAAGGCTTAACAATATAATCATCAGCCCCAATACCGAAACCGCGAACCTTGTCGATATCCTCACGTCGTGCTGATATTAAAAGAATTGGGGTATCTTTATGCTGGCGCACTTGTCGGCAGACCTGAAAACCATCTTTGCCCGGCAGCATTATATCTAATAGGATAAGGGCATAATCTTCTGACAAAGCTTTTTGTAATCCCGTATTCCCATCAGAAGTCATGTCCACAGCAAAATCGTTTGCTTCTAAATAATCTCTTTCTAGTTCAGAAATACCACTATCATCTTCAATAATCAAAATTTTTTTCATGCCTTATCCTTCCTTACAACTGGCAATAAAATGCTTATGGTTAGACCTCCTGCAGCATTATTTTTTGCCCAAATTTTTCCCTGCATTGTAGTAATTATTTGTTTTACAATCGCCAGCCCAAGACCACTGCCTTTACTGACATTCGCCCTAGCCGGATCGGTTCTATAAAAGTTCTCGAAAATTTTTGTTAGGGCAAAAACCGGTACCCCCAAACCATCATCAATAAAATCCAATCTTATTTTATCTTCATCCTCATTTTCCAGAGAAATTATAAAATTAACAATCTCATTACGTTTATATTTCAAGCTATTTTCTACTAAATTTTCTACTACTCGTTGAAATTGTACTCTATCAATGCAAGCAAGAAAATTTGTCCCCTGACATTTAAAGCTCATATGTAGTCCCTTTGCCATTAGTCTATCAGAATTCTCAGCAAGGTAATCCGTAAAATAATCCTTAATATTCACTTCTTCTAAAGTAAAGTTTACTTTCTCAAGGTCAAGTTTGGAAAATAGGAACAAGCTTTCCACAAGTTTTTCCATATTATAGCTGGTTTTATAAATCATATTAAGATAATGTCTTTTTTTATCTGCTGTCGTTGCAATGCCATCTAAAAGTCCACTTGTATAACCTTTAATAGAGGTTAACGGTGTAGATAGGTCATGGGAAATGCCTACCATTAGTTCTTTACGATTTTGCTCATACTTTTCCTGCATTTTTTTTGCTGCTTTAAGTTGCAGCCGCATTTTATCAAATTCACGGCAAGTATCTCCTATTTCATTTTTCATATCCGTTGAAATTGCATACTCTAAATTGCCTTTACCTACTTCGTAGGCCGCCTTGCTTAATTTTTCTAATGGTACTATAAACTCTTTAGATAACCGACGAGAAAGGAAGACTCCTGTCGTTACAATAATAAATATCATTATACCAACTACACTATAAGCTATAATCTCTAAAACATATTTCCAATTAACTACAGGCGCACCGGCATTTGTAAGAAAGGGCACTGTTCCCACGGCAAAAGCTGTTACAGTGCTTTTGGCTGAACCATATTTAAAAGCAAAGCCATCCTCATCCCAAAAAAGCCCCGAACCTTTGCCTGTATAGCGTTTATGTAAGGCGGCCATTACAGCATTGCTACCTGTGCCCCTTGGGCTTCTAGAGACTGGCAGGCTTCCCTGACTTCATGCATATCGATATTAGAGCCTTTAGCATGATCAACCTCCACCCGCAAAGAACTTATCGCTAATTGAGTTGATATGGTCGGCCCGCTTGTGGGCCAGAGCATTGCAACTTTGTTTATTCTCCAACTATCTGATGTTCTGCGCAATCCCAAAAAACCAATTGTCGTTATTAACAAAAGCAATACCACAGGAATAAGAATCATCATAAAATTGGAAAACATCAGCCTTTTCCTAACAGGTAAATCTCTAATACGCATAATTGTACCGCCTTTTTAACTCAATATTAATAAGCAACAAAATATTTTTTATTTATATAAGGAATTGCTTATGTAAAACTTTATAATAAAAAGAACTGTTTGTAAACATTATATACCTTAGCAATCTAAACTAAGTATTATTATTTTGCCAACTCATGCTTCTAGACAGCATTCATAAAAATATCCCTTTATATTAATATCCTCTAACAGCATAAGCTTAGATTTACGCCTTTACAACTATACAAATTATCTTGTTGAAGTGTTAAGCTATGGTAATATGAAATACATAAAAACGGCTACAAATTTATTTCGAATAATTGGGACGTAATTATACTGCAGTTCTTAAGAAAGTCCCTTTGTTATGCCAAAAGCAGAAGATAATGGCGGTTTGCACAAAGCCTTATCCTTGTGGAATTTTTTCACTATCGGATTTGACGCAATCATCAGGACTGATTGAATATTGATGGTTGGTTTCTCGCCTTAGACAATGCCATACTTTGTCCTCGGGAAGCTATCGCTATTTACTCTTTACTCTCAGAAATGTTTGGTAACTTTATTCCCATCCTTTGTTCCATACATTAATAGCAACCTCAATTGCTTCAAATTCGTTCCGTAACTATTTATACAAAACATATCTAAAAACACAACTCTACTAAGCGTTCATTGAATTATAGTTATAGTTTTGCTAAAATTATTTTGTACCCTCAATAATTGGTATAAGTATAATATGAAGAGGCTGTTAATAAATGGATACTTTAGCAAAAAAAAATTAAAAGTTCAATATGAAAATAAGGTTATAATTGGCGGTTTATACTGCATTAAATGCCTAGGCAATAATAAGTTATGGCTGCGTGCAACAACTAATATGCAAAGCGCAAAAAATCGTTTTGCCTTTTCCGTATCAACCAATTCTTGCCCTGAACCTTGCATGAGTGAAGAATGGAAACATTTTGGAGCCAGTAAATTTCTTTTTGATATATTAGAAGAAATTAAAAAGAAAGAAACACAAACAGAACGCGAATTTACATCTGATGTACACACTTTATTAAAGCTTTATACTGAACGAGAAGTGGTTGCTAAGTAAGGGAAAAAATTAAGTCAATATAATTGTAAGTACTTATAAATATCTATAATTTCAAGTTTATTTGCTTTGTGCTATCTTCAGTATTTTTCTTACTATCTGCCTTAAGCTTCTTTTTTCTGTTCTTCTACTAATTTTTGAAAACGTAAAGCACCGTTTAGCATCATAGTAACTCCCGTGGAAAAAGCATCTTCATCAATAGTAAATTTTGTATTATGACCTGGATAAATACAACCTTTTTCTGCATTTTTTACGCCTAGATACATAAAACAACCGGGTATTTTTTCCAAATAATAAGCAAAATCTTCGCCACCCATGCTAGGTTCCATAGTGACCACAGTACCTGAGCCATACAATTCTTCACCTAAATTGCTTATGGCCTCTACGTAGGAGGGTGTATTTACCGTTGAGGGATAACCCCATGTATATTTCACAGTACCTTCGCAATTTTCTGCCGCGCTTATTTTAGTGGTAATTGAGCATATTCGCTCATAGATTTTTTCCCTATTTTCTTTGGTATATGTGCGAACCGTCCCCCCAATTACTACTGTATCAGGAATAATATTGTCTGCTGTACCGCCATTAATTCTCGTCACCGAAAGCACCGCTTTATCTATAGGACTAATATTTCTCGGCACTATTTGTTGCATTGCTGTTACTATTTGCATGGCAACAGGGATAGGATCAATACATAGATTAGGAGTTGACGCATGTCCGCCCCTACCCTTTACCACAATTTCAAAACAATCAGTATTAGCAGAAGACGCGCCAGCCAAAATTCCTACCTGCCCAACTTGAGTAATTGAAGAAATATGTTGTCCTAAAATGGCATCCACCCCGTCTAAAACATTGGCTTTAACCATAGCGATTGCTCCTCCGGGAGGAAATTCCTCCGCTGGTTGGAAGATAAAGACAAAGTTGCCCTTTAGATTTTTTTGGTTCTTGCTTAAAACACTTACGGCTCCAAGAAGCATGGCTGTATGCGAATCATGACCACAGGCATGCATAACCCCATCATTTTGAGAGGCATATTCCAGTCCCGTCAATTCAGTCATTTTTAAAGCATCAATATCAGCACGCAAAGCTATAGTAGGCCCCGGCAAAGCACCTTCAAGTCGAGCAACCAAACCTGTCGGCATGAGCCTTGTAGTTTTAACGTTTCCTAACTTTTCAATTTCGTTAAGCAAAAATTCCGTTGTTGCAATTTCATCAAAAGAACTTTCCGGATACTTATGAAAATGTAGCCTCCAAGCAACCACTTGCGGTAAAATTTCCTCTATATCTTTTTCAAATATTGCTTCCATAGTGCTCCTCCTTATGCTTCTTTTTTTGCTAATTTCTGAAATCTTAGAGCAGCATTTAGCATGATAGAAATCCCTACAGAAAAGGAGTCTTCATCAATACGAAACTTTGTACTGTGGGTCGGGTACACACAATCCAACTCTTTATTCCCAACCCCCAAAAAATAAAAACATCCCGGTACTTTTTGCAGATAATAGGAAAAATCTTCGCCGCCCATGCCCGGAGCCATTAATTCGGCAGTACCAGATCCATATAACTCGTCAGCCACTTCCATAAGAGCTTTGGTATATTCATTGGAATTACACATACTGTCATAGCCATGCCTATAGGTATATTCAATAGTCATGTCCGATGCCGCAGCATATTTTTCCGCTATCTGTTTAATCATTTTTTCCATTAATTCCCTAGTTTCAGTGGAATAAGTACGTACAGTACCTTTAATTACCGCTGTATCAGGAATCACATTATAGACAGTACCACTGTTAAACTGAGTTACGCTTAAAACAGTGCTTTCCTGAGCCGGAATATGTCTGGCAACAATATCTTGCAAAGCAGTAACGATTTGAGCCCCCACAGGAATAGGATCAAGACAGGACTGAGGCGATGACCCATGGCCGCCACGACCTACAACCGTCACCTCGAATACATCGCTGTTAGCCATTATATAACCTGGGCAAGTTGCGATATGCCTAACATTTATTTTTGGTCCGGCATGTTGCCCAATTATGGCATCTACGCCTTCCATAATGCCCTTTTCTACTAACTCCTTAGCTCCTCCTGGGAAAACCTCCTCAGCCGCTTGGAATATGAATACGAAAGAACCTTCCAATTCTTTTCTATGTTCATATAAAGTATAAAGGGCACCTAATAGCATGGCCGCATGAGAATCATGTCCACAAGCATGCATTACACCCGCATTTTTAGAAGAAAACGGCAAACCACTATTTTCATTCATAGGTAGTGCATCAATATCAGCACGTAGGGCAATAACCGGTCCCGGCTGACGGCCTTTTAATCTAACAACCACGCCAGTTTTTGAAATTCTGTCATAGGTAATATCTGTAAAATCTTTAATCTGATCAATAATATATTCCGTTGTCTTAAATTCTTCAAAAGATAATTCAGGATATTGATGAAGATGCTGGCGCCATTCTTTTACTTTGGGTATTATTGCCTCAACACTTTCGTTAAATAAACACAACTTTTATCACTCCTAAACCACCAATTTAGCCCTCTTTTGAGTCAAGCCTTACTTAATTTGCCACTTCTAGCCCAAACAAAGACTGCTTATACTTTGCTACTTCTTCTTCTGCACAATAAATCCAATGGTTCTTAGAAATTTCAAACATACCAACAACTTTATCCGCAGAATAGGTATGCCAGGAAGAATCATAGTCCACCCTTTTACGTTTTTTCTCTTTGTAAAGATCCGTCAAAGGCGATGCAGATAGCAGAGAAATCGTATAAGGGTGCAAAGGATGCTTATAAAGCTCATCTGCATCAGCAAGCTCTAAAATCTTTCCATCTTTCATAACCGCTATGCGATCACTAATATATTTAACCATAGCCAAATCATGTGCTATGAACAAATATGTCATATCCTGTTCTTGGCGCAACTTAATAAGTAAATTTACAATCTGAGCTTGAATAGATACATCTAAGGCGGATAAACACTCATCAGCCACGATAAAATCCGGTTTTACACACAAAGCTCTGGCAATACCAATACGTTGGCACTGCCCACCGGAAAATTCCGTTGGATAGCGATTAGCATAAGAACGATTTATTCCCACAATATCCAACAACTCATTAACTCTTTTGTTTACCTCGGCATCGGTTTTGCAAAGATTGTGCACACGTAAAGCATCTCCAATAATATTTTTCACAGGAATGCGCGGGTTCAGCGAGGCAAAAGGGTCTTGAAATATCATTTGCATAGATTTGCGAAATTCTAGTACATCTTTTTTCCCACTTACACTGGCAATATCCTTTCCTTTATAAAGCACTGTTCCAGAGGTAATAGAATCCAATTTTATAATAGAACGACCTGTAGTAGATTTTCCACTACCTGATTCTCCTACTAATCCTAAGGTTTCACCTCTATAAATATCAAAAGAAATATCGTCTATGGCATGCACTTCATTCTTTTTACCGGGATTGAAAGTCTTCTTCAAACCACGTACTTGCAATATTACTTCTCTATTTTGCTGAGCAAGTTGTGCGCTCGTCATAAACTTCCACCTCCCCTGTGTTTTTATAGAAAGACTTAAATATATCGTAGCGCCGCAGAATTTCTGCAGGCGGTGTTACTTTAGGTGCATTTGGATGCAAAAGCCAAGTTGCTGCATAATGTGAATCACTCACTTTAAACAAAGGCGGTTTTTCTTCAAAATCAATAGCTAACGCATAGGAATTTCTAGGTGCGAAAGCATCACCTTTTGGCATGTTCAATAAATTAGGCGGAGCTCCTGGAATACTGTACAGTATAGCCTCTTTAGTATCAATAGAGGGCATAGAACAAATAAGACCCCATGTATATGGATTTTGTGGATAATAAAATACTTCTTCCGCAGTGCCAATTTCTATAATCCTACCTGCATACATAACAGCTACCCTATCTGCAACATATGCAACTACTCCTAAATCATGTGTAATAAAAATTACAGACATATGCAATTTTTGCTTCAGTTCGTCAATTAAATCTAAAATTTGGGCTTGAATTGTCACATCCAGTGCCGTAGTCGGTTCATCGGCAATAAGAATATCAGGTTTACACGCCAGCGATAAAGCAATCATAACCCTCTGCCGCATACCTCCTGAAAATTGGTGAGGATAGTTTTTACTGCTTTTTTCAGGATCGCGAATGCCCACCAAGTCCATAAGGTTACTTGCTTCCTTCATGGCCTCGTCTTTAGACAGTTTCTGATGTTTAATTATAGACTCTGCAATTTGCATTCCTACAGTCATAGTTGGATTTAGCGATGTCAGCGGCCACCCCATTATACCCATGACTAACATAACAGTCATCATATTAGGACCAATTAGACTTACAATTACCATTATGATCATGAAATGAGGATAGGCCATAAAAACCTCTGTTATTCTCATAATAATGCCATCAACTGTACCGCCTAAATAACCTGACAACAGTCCTAGCGTAATACCTATAAGAGCATAAATAAATACAGAACCAACACCAACAATTAAGGACACCCGAGAACCATAAATTAACCGGCTTAAAATATCCCGCCCTACATCATCAGTCCCCAACAAGTGAGCTGCAGATGGTGCAACGTCAAAGGCTCCTACAGTAGTATTAGGATTAAAAGGTGCAATAATCGGAGCCAGCACTGCCATGAGTACAATTCCTAACAACAAAAACAGACTCCCCAACGCTACTTTGTTTTTGCAAAACCTTCTCCAAGTTATTTTCTCCCAAGATTCCACTGCCTCTTCAATAGCGTCATCCGGTTTATCCTTAATTCCTTCATAAACTGCCCCTGCTGTTAAATTACCGAAGACGCCGTCATTGCTTACCAACATAAATTTATCTGTATTCATTTTAACGCACCTCACTTTCCATATCTAATACGAGGATCAATTACCGCGTATAATACATCTACTAATAAATTCGCTAAAAGAACGGCAACAGCAGACAAAATAACTATGGACATCAAAATTGGATAATCACGAGAATTAATTGCTGCAACTGTTAATGAACCTATTCCCGGCCACTGAAATATTTGTTCTGTGATAACCGCCCCTCCTATAATTTTGGGAAGATCTGTTCCTATTACAGTTATAATAGGAATTAAGGAGTTTCTAAATATATGAGCAAACAATATATGTAGCTCCGACAATCCTTTGGAAACTGCCGTCCTAATATAGTTTTGGTCTAAAACATCTAAAACGCTTGCTCTGACATAGCGAATCATATTAGCCGAAAACTGTGATGCCATGACCACTACCGGTAATACTAAGTGCATCAATCTACCTGCAATATCATTTTCCTGTCCCAAAACTACCATACCACCTGTGGGAAAAATCGCCATTTTTATTCCTAACACGTAAATCAAGGCGAGGCCTAAAAAAAATGGTGGAAATGAAACATAAAAAAAAGTCCAGCCAATAATAGAACGGTCAATCCATGAATTTTTGTTTAAAGCTGCCATTATTCCTAGTGGAATTGCAACAAGATAAGCGACAAACAAACTTACACTCATCAACAGCAAAGTAGGACTAAAGCGTTGCGCGAGAATTTCTGCAACAGGCTGACGACTACTAAAGGAAAACCCAAAATTACCACTAATGAAATTCTTTATCCATTCAAAATACTGTACAGGCCATGGTTTATCCAACCCTAAAACTGACCTTGTAAGGTCAATCTGTGCTTGAGTCATTTCCGGTGAAATATACATATCCGCCGGATCTCCCGGTGTAAGATGTACAAGGATAAATGCTCCTACTGAAATAAGAAAAAGCACTGGTATCGAAATAGCCAGTCGTTTTAATATATACTTAATCATGTGCTGTCCCTCCTTCTCCAAAAACTAACGGTATTGCAAGAATAGAAGGGCTACAAGACCCTTTCTTTATTCTAAAATCTCTATCCCCCTTAGATAAAAAAATAAAAGCAACGGTGTTTTCACACCGTTGCTTGAAGGCATTATCCCATTTATCGCTATTTTTGTCAATAAGATAAATTGTTAAATTGTAAACACTATGTTGCTAAATAGCTATTTTTCGAACTTATTTTATGGTAATTTTAGCTTTTTTCCCTTGTGTACTTTACATAGCTCCATATGTCCTCTAGTAAAAGATTGAACTGTACTTTGTCTTTTGCTGAGCAATAGGCAATCAGCCATACTTTTAATGCTATTTGTTAACTATATTTAGTGGTTTCCCTGAAATAAAGGCCGCCACATTATCACTAGCTATGCTTAATAATCGTTCCCTACTTTCTTTCGATGCCCAAGAAATATGTGGAGTAATAATACAGTTTGGTGCCATAAGTAAAGGATTCTCTTCTTCTATAGGTTCCGTAGATACTACATCCAAACCAGCGGCATAAACCTTACCGCTCTTTAGCGCCTCAGCTAAATCTTTTTCATTAACTAATCCGCCCCGCGAATTGTTAATAATTATAACTCCGTCTTTCATTTTTTCTATATTTATCTTATTAATAATCTCTTTTGTTTCAGGAAATAGCGGACAGTGTAATACAACAACGTCCGCTTGAGCAAATAAATCGTCTAACTTCTCTAAAAACTCTACCTCTTTTTTTTCTTCAGCTTGAGGTTGAGGAGTATAAGCAATTATTTTCATGCCCAAAGCCTTCCCAATACGGCCTGTAGTTTTGCCAATACGTCCAAACCCAATTATACCCATAGTTTTTCCTGCCAACTCAATTAGCGGGTAATCCCAGAAACACCAATCCGCATTGTGTGTCCAATTTCCTTCGTGCACAACCTTATCATGATGTCCAATTCTATGACATATTTCCAGCAATAGTGCAATGGCAAACTGTCCTACGGCAAAAGTTCCATAAGTCGGAACATTTGCTACCAATACCCCTTTTTCTTTGGCATATTCCACGTCCACATTATTATAGCCGGTTGCTAAAACGCCAATATACTTAATCGACGGACAATCATCTAGTACGGTTTTATCAATTTTTGTTTTATTGACAATAACTATTTCTGCATCTGCAATTCTCTCTTTAATTTTCTCTGTTTCCGTTCTAGCATAGACAACAAGATCGCCTAATTTTTCTAGGCCATCCCAAGTCAAATCTCCGGGGTTTTCTGTATAACCATCCAAAACCACAATTTTCATATGCCTGCTCCTTAATTGAAAATTATAGCTGCTTGTAAATATTGAGTCATATACACTGTCAGAATATTTTATAGCTAATAACTATATCATGCTTTTCTTAATCTATACGTTTCTTAAATCCGCTTTAGTTCACCATTATTTTTTTGCTTCTATTCTCTTCACAAAATTTGTTATAGCAGGTATTAAAGGTTTGGCTAATGGTAAGTTAGGGTTACTATAAGTAGCAATATTAGCTGCTATGCCTTGAGGACTATCTTTTAAAATGTGGTTCATTCCCTCTATTATAACTATTTGTGCCTTTTTATTTGCATATTTTAATGCCTGAGCATCTGATACCCTTATCTGTAAATCACGAGTTCCTTGAATTAAAAGTATTGGCATTTTAAGTTTTCCCATTTCCAAGCTTGGATTATAGCGGAATTCTGATATCCAAAAAGGTTGAACACTAGGACGAAATAACGACTGCAGTAGTTGGTCCTCTACGGCAATAGTATTTCCTTTCTCCAAGCTTGCCACAATTTCAGCACTTTTGGCATAAAGTTGAGGTTGCCTTTCAGCTATTTGCCTTAAAAGCGTTTTTTGCACTGGCTCACCTGGTCCAGCTAGAGAAATCACCCCATCAACAGCTTGTTTTTCTGCGGCTAATGTACCAATAAAAGCCCCTTCGCTATGTCCAGCTATAAGTATTAGCGAAAAACGTTTATCTTGTTTTAATTTAGTTATCCATAAGTCTGCATCATCCACATAATCATCAAATATCAGGTTTTCTTCTTTTATTTTAAAAACACTTTCGCCAATTCCACGTTTATCATAACGCAGAGAGGCAATCCCTTGTTGCGCTAAATTCTCCGCTAACATTTTTAAATAAAATAAACTTGTTTTTCCCCAAAACAACACCACTTCGATTTCTTTTGTCCTCCTTTATAAAAGGAGATTTATATAATGTTACTTATAAAATAGCACATCCAAATTAGTAAAACAATAGCCCACAATAAACTCTTTGTGTAGAATAACGTTGCTAAAAACGACATTCAAACTAAGACTCCATTGTGAGCTACCATTAACTTAGTAAATTAGACACCCTTAAAACTCTTGACAATATGAAAAGCAAAAAAACTGTCAACTTTTTATAGATAAAGTAATGTCCTCAATTTTAAAATTTATCACTGATATAGGTTGAAAGTCATTTCCACATTGACATAGCAATCGATATCTTGACCAAAACCATTTTGCGTCGGAATAAATTGCCATTTTTCAGCAGCATCTATAGCGGCTGCATCTAATTATACATTCCCTGAAGAGACTGCTACCACTGCTTCACTGACATTCCCACCAGTGTTAACCAGAAGGCGCATTTTAACCGTTTCTTCACTTCCTTGCTGACTAGCAGAACGCGGATATACCGGTTGCGTCCTAGAAACAACGTGAGGTGGAACTGCGGCAACGTTCCCACCATCACCAGTGTCCTCACCATTTTCATTGCTGCCGCTATTGTCAGAACCGCTGCCCTGTCCTGAAGCAGAATCATTACCCCCGTCGCTACCATAACCTTTGTCATTATTACTATCTGACGGAGAAGCCTCTTCCTTGGGTTACATATAATGGAGGGCCTTCCTATGACTAGCCTCATCTTCCATGATAGCGAGCATCCTGCTTAGTATTTAGCTCTGAATTTGGAGTATCCTCTTGCTTAGGCTGTGGCTTCTGGTCTTTTTGTACCTGAGTTTTTTTGCTTTTTTCAGCATTACTGCCAGCCTCTTGTTCTCCCATAATAGAAACTTCGGTACTTTGCTCAACAGGGGGCAAGGTAGATAAAAAACCTAGCAGTCCAATAACAAGAAAAAGTATCATATGCAAAATAATGGAAATAATAAACCCTGTCCTTAGACGCTTATGCTTATTACTTGTCATTTTATCGCTACTCCACCGGATATATCTGTAGCTCTAGCCCAAAGCGAGTAATTCCCGCTCCTTTTAAACGCTCTAGCAAAGCTATAACTTCACCATAATCGCATTATGTGCTGCCCGGATAGCAACTGAAAAATTAGGATTGCTCTGGCCCTCTGCCGCAGCTTGCATTACCAAAGTATTAATGTCTGTCTCACGGTTATTAAGCCAAATTGTATTATCGCTTTTTACCGATACGGCAAAGGTAGTTTGAGCAACAACACTAGAATGTGCCGCCTCCGGTAATTTAATAGGTATCGTCTTTAGATTCACCATATGCATTGTACTGATCATAAAAAAAAAAACAGAAGAAAAAACATAATATCAATCATAGGAATAACTATAAGTTCTGGCTGTTTTAGCAGCCTCCTATCCCGAAGTTTCATTTGCCTTCACCTCGACGTGCAACTTCAATTAATATAGAAAAACTTAATTTCATTTCTGTATTAATATTATCAAGGTATTGTGCGTAATAAGAATGTGCAGCCAAAGCCACAATCGCTATACATAATCCTGTTGCCGTTGCAATTAAAGCTTCGCCTATTCCCCTTTAATAGCCATCGGCTGTCCTGCCCTCATATTGAAAACACTGAATGCAGAAATCATACCAACAATCGTACCAAGCAAACCCAGTAAATGTGACATGGTAACAATACCACTTAGATAATTCAACCGTTCACGTAATTGTGCAATGAAAATACCTGCTTCTGTTTCCAAAAAAGCTTCTAAAGAATATACATCAGCAGGGTCTTTACTCATGGCCTCAGTAATAATATGTCCATGCTTCGGTCATTAAATAACATCTTCCCAAAAAGTTGCATTTCGCCACGTCTTAGCATAATCATTTTACTCTCACATTACAAGAAAAAATAAAATTTTTACCATATTTAAAGATATTTATACCTATTATATCTTTTTGTGCCTTAATTAAAAACTATATTCCATCCCTAATCGCCAGCTTCGTCCACTTACAGTTAGATCATCCACTTCCTTGTTGAAAATATTGTTAATGCCAAAATAACTGCTCAAATGTTTATTCCAATGCTTGTTTATAACAAAATTTGTAGAACTGTAATCATAATCTACGTCATCATAGCGATAGTCATAGTTCCATTCATTCCACAAGGTCACAGTAAGCGGATTTGGTTTATTATCCGAATAGGTTAATTGGACAGTAGCATTATTTTTTCGCTCTATTATTTAACCTTTCATTTGTTTCCTTATCAATAGCATCTAACCAATTATAAGTTGTTTTAACAGATAAATGTTTATTTAAATGTCTTCCTAGCTCTACTTCCACACCATTTATTTGGGCTTTATTAACATTTATATATCTAGCAATAGTTTTTGTACTTGTTTTAGAAACAGTTTCTGACGTAATAAGGTTGCTGACAGAATTGTTGAAATAGGTAAGCTTACCCCAATTATTGTCTTTTTCTGCCTCAATCCCAAAATCAAAAGATATAGATGTTTCAGGCTGTAAATCCGGATTTCCCAATACTTGTACAATCCTTTTACCCATGCTCCTAGTCATCTCGTAGTATAGCAGGCTAATTGTTGGGACCCTATAGCTTTTCCCATAGTTTGCTTTCAAACGAGTATTGTCGCTTAAATTATATGTCGTTCCTAACTTAGGGCTTAAATTTGAGCCAAAACTAGTATGATAATCATACCTTAAAGCAGGAATAATAAACATTTTTTCATTTATCTGCCATTCGTCTTGGACGTAAGCGGAATAATTTTCCAGATACTTTTCCGATCCCGTTTTCTCTAAACCAAGGTAATAATCTTCATAAGTATTATCTCCTCCGGTCCCCATCCTTGTCCCACGCACAAAATTATTCCTGTATTCACCTCCATAAGTTAAAAGATGCTTTTCATTTAACTTGCTGGAGTTCTTACCTTCTATAACAAATGTTTCATACTGCATATGGTCAAAGTCGCTCCACGCACTATTGTTAGTCTTTCGTGATTCTTTTTTCAAAACATTATAATAAGTTCGTAGCTGATAATTATTTTTACTATCCTTACCATAATAGGTCAAGCCATAAGCTGATCTATTATTATCAAACCATTCTTTCTGGTTAATCACTACTTTAGAACTAGTAAGGTCATCGTCATAATATTCCCTGAGCTGTTCTTTTAAATGACTCATATCAAAAGTAAGCCCTTTCCCTTTCCCTTTACCTAAATCATAATCAGCTTTAAAATCAATATAACGTTTTGGCCCATTCATGTTGGTACTATCATCACTATCAGATTGCTGGCTGCGTACATCGGTAATTCTTGCAGATGTGCTAATGCTCCATTTACCTTGTTTGCCTGTATCATAATGCAGATAAGTGCTTTTTTCTTCTGTCCCTGTATTAATTCCAAGAGTAGTTTTAGCTACCCCCGGCCTCTTAGTAATAATATTGATAACCCCACCCAACGCATCACTTCCGTAAAGAGCACTGCCATTACCCCGTACAATCTCTATTCGCTCAATATCGCTGACATTAACACGGTTTAATTCATAAACATTAGCCGTACTATTAGCATCCTCTGCAGCCATACGTTTCCCATCAATAAGAATTAAGGTATGAGCCGTATCCATTCCGCGAATAGACACTTGATTTCCTGTCATGCCAGCCTTGGATAAATTTACGTTAGCTGCTAATTGCAAGGCATCCGTAACATTTGCCGCGCCTAAATTTTCAATATCCTTAGCCGTAATTACCTGAACAGCCTGTGGAATTTTCTTCTCTGTCATAGGTGTGCGCGTAGCGGTTACAAGCACAGTATCAAGATTAAACTCCTCCGGTTCGGAAGCGGCAGCTATATTAGTACAAAACACCGAAAAAGCAAAAGTCGAAATTGCTAGCACTTGTACCTTAGAAATGTGATTCTTCATAAACAATCTCCTTTTCTGCAAATATATTTTTTTGCAACTTGTTAGTGGTGCTTATTTATAAATTCTTCCCTTATTTTTATTGCAAATTGCGCCACGGCCCTAAGATCAACTTCATCAGGATGTGAAGCCGCTTTTTGGTACCGCATTAACCTTTCCGGAGTTAGGACATGAGGATGTTCCGGTGGCAAAGTTTTAAATTTCTCCACAAGTTTCTCCGCTATCTTACCTTGACAATGAAATTTGCCTAAAACAGTATTATCCTTGGGTAATAAAGCCACAGCATTTTCCATACACTTCTCTGCGTAAGCGGTATTAGGATAAGCTCCCAATGTTGCAAAAAGTGCTACATTCTCGTCATGCATTTGTTGCATAAATTGCGTCATAGTATTATCGGCACTGCTGCGGTCAATCCAAAATCCCAAAAATACAATGTCATAATTTTGAATGTGAAGCTTATCAGCCACCTGTACCAAAGTGCTTTCTTCAGGCAACGCTGCAGCAATAGCTTCTGCAACCTTCTTTGTATTCCCCGTTAGCGAAGAGTACATAACTAAAATTTTCATATTTACCTCCTTAATAATTTCCCTTAGTATACGGCAAACAGATGGGATAACTGCAACCATCTCGCTCTATTTTCGTAACTACTACCTGAACATCATAAAGTTCTTCTAAAACCCGTACAGTAAAAACCTCTTTAACATTGCCATCGGCAACAACAATGCCTTCTTTCACAGCAATCAAGCGTGTACTATATCTAGCTGCATGATTTAAATCATGTAAAACCATAATTATAGTCATATCACATTCGCGATGAAGTCTAACAATAAGTTCCATTAGTTCAAGCTGGTGCTTTACATCCAAATAAGTCGTAGGTTCATCTAGAAGCAAGATTTTAGGTTTCTGCGCTAAGGCCATAGCTAGCCACGCTCGTTGTTTTTCTCCACCGGAAAGAGTGTTTAGCCGTCTATACTGCATCCTTGTTAATCCTGTAATCTCCAAAGCCTCATCAACGGCCACATCATCGTTTAATGTTCTGCTTCCCCACAGATTTTGATATGGTATTCTTCCGCAAGCAGTTAAATCGCGGATAGTCATATCTCCGGGAGCATTTGCCGATTGAGGTAAAATGGCAATAGTCCGAGCCACACATCCAGTCGGTATTTTCTGTAAACTTTCGTTTTGCAAATAAACATGTCCTGAAGCCGGGCTCAAAATCCTGCTCAAAGCCTTTAATATGGTAGATTTTCCTGATCCATTAGGTCCTATAATACTTACGATTTCCGGTTGCAAGAACTCCAAGTTCACATCTTTAAAAACCGTTTTATCTCTATACTTTAGACACACCGTTTGCATTTTCAAAGAAATATTCGTCATTTATGTTTACCCTTTCGCAAAAGATATAAAAAAAACGGTGCACCTAAAAATGCCATAAATATACCTACAGGTATTTCCAATGGATTGAAAACAGTACGAGCAACAGTGTCTGCCCCCATGACAAGAATTGCACCATAAACAGCAGTACATGGCAACAAATACTCGTGGTCTGAGCCCACCAGCAATCTTACAATATGAGGCACAATAAGTCCTACAAATCCAAGTAACCCCGCAACACTGACGGCAGAAGCCGCCAAAAGTGCTGATACAACTATTAAAATCACCCTTGTCCGTTTAACGCTTATACCAACGCCGACTGCAACTTCATCCCCAAGTTGTAGTGCATTCAATTGCTTATAAAAAAGCATAGTACCGACAGTTCCCAAAACACTATACGGCAGCAGCATACGCACATGATTCCAACTTCGTCCCTGAAAACCTCCTGCCATCCAAGCAACTGTCCCTTGAATACGATCCGGGAAAAATATCATTAGGGCACTCATGCCACCACCAAAAAAGGCGGCAACTGCTACTCCGGCTAAAATCATGCGTAAAGGATTTATTCCTCGTTCCCAAGATAGAAGAAACACTATTCCCGTCGCTAAAACTGCCCCTAGAAATGCTGCTACAGGGACAAAAATTGTCTGCTCAGGAACCAAAACCATGAGTAACATGGCAAAAAGCCCAGCCCCAGAAGATACCCCTATAATTCCGGGGTCTGCAAGAGGGTTACGCAAGCCCCCCTGCAATATACGTCCCGCCAGTGCAAGATTTGCGCCAACTAACCCAGCAACTATAGTTCTTGGTAAACGTAACAAATAAATTATTCTGTAAGCCTCGCCATCCATTGCGCCCATAAACACAGATGTTATCTCAGGAAAACTCACATGTACAGCACCTGCACTTATGCTGAAAAACATCGTAATAAAAAGCAAAAAGAAACCAGTTCCAAGAACTACAAAGCGTTTTTTGCTACGTGTATCATCCTGGTTTATTGTCATCTTTTCCCTCCTCGGGATAAAGGTATTCCGCCAATAGCAACATAGCTTTTGCCACTTGAGTTCCTGGATTTACCGTAAATAAGTCTGCCGGAAGCTGATAGATACGACCATTTTTAACGGCACTAACATCATTCCAAATAGGATTTTCTTTCATATTAGTCTTGAAGTTTTCCATCACTTTTTGGGAATTCCCCATTGTAATTATAAAAATAACTTCAGGATCTTTTTGGGTAATATATTCCATACTTAGCGGAACATATGAATCACCAAATTTATTATTTAAATCTGCTATATTGCCTCCTCCCAATCTATTTACCAAGTCACCGCTGAAACTTTTCTTAGTAGCCAGACTGTAACTGTCAGGCGAACCAAAAATAATCAAACTTTTAGGAGTTTTTTTACCTTTTACCTGATTAATTACTGCTGCATATTCTGTTTCTATTTGCCGTCTTTTTTCTATAGCCCTATCTTTAGTATTTGCCAGTTCTCCATAAAAAATTATGGTCTTTAAGACATCCTCATATGAAGAAATGCTATTTATATAAAGAGGAATACCTGCTTTTTGCAAAGCATCTTTTAAAGCATTGTGAAAAGGAACATTAGTTCCTATTACTAAATCCGGCTGCAGAGAAATTATCTTTTCAAGATTAGGCGAATGGATAAAACCGATTTCCGGAATATCCGCTATTTTTTTTTGTAGTTCCACATCGAATGCGCTACTGACTGGTTTAGCTATTGCTTGACCACCTGCGGCATAATAGAGTTCAAGATTAGACGCATTAAGAATTACTACTTTTTTAGGGTGTTCAGGTATAACAATTTCACGTCCCACACTATCCATTACAATTCTAACGTTTTGTTCGGACTGGATTTGTGGGGCTGCTCGTTCCATAAAAAAATAAATTGCGCATACAATTAAAATTAGCCACATAACTAGAAATTCATGAAAATATTTTTGCATAAAGTCACCTCAAAAAAAAAAAAAAAGCTTTCAGTTAGCTACAGCTAACTGATGAGTAAAAAAAAACTGTTTTAGATATTCTATATAGTAACGCAAAATAAGGAACAAAATAGTAGCTTTTAAGTTAGCCGCTGCTAACTTAAAAGTGTATTACATTATTGGAATACTGTCAATAAAAAAATTTTAACAAATTATTTTCTATGAGCTTCCTTGCTAGTACGCAATGCTTTCAATGTCTAATTACCTTAAATACTCTCTTGCTATTCATTTTTTTGATTTACACTGAACACATAAAACAAACTTATCTTATAGTTTGGTTAAACATGTGGAGGGAAAAGATGAATATTAAGACATACGAAACAAATATTTCTTCTGCAAAACAACAAAATGAGGAAAATAAAACCTTCTTAATCGTACATAATATTGTAACCGTGATTATCATGTTTTCTCTAATTGACAACTTAATCAATAACATGGAACAATTTGACGGAAAACTTGTTACTATCGAAAGCGAAACTATTGGTGAAGCAATGAATAGGGGGGGGTATTCCTGGATTAACGTTAATGACGGTACAAATGCCATAGGAATATGGCTGAAATCTTCAGATTCAGCAAGGATAATAACTTTTGGTGATTATAAACAGATTGGTGACACAGTGCTTATATCCGGTATTTTTTCTGGAAACTCCGGAAAACATGCTGGAGAAGTTGAAATAGACAGTTCTTCTCTCAAAATTGTACGAGAAGGCCACGCTGTGAAGGAGCACCTTACACATATAAAAATTTTTTCCGCAACATTGCTTTTTTTGCTTTGCGCTTATATTTTCGTATATTTACACCAGAGCAACACAAAAAAATAAAGCTAATAATTAGTATTTTCTCTCGCTTTTTAGTATAGTCAAATACCTCTAATAAATATAAAAAGATTCAGAGAAAACTCTCTGAACCTTTTTTCTAATTAATAGAATTATTATTTAGACATTAACTAGTTTGTAAATAGCAGTCGCCACTTCGCTAGGCAATACCTTTTTCATACAATCGTTTTTACCTGTAGGACATTTTGGTTTATGACAAAAAGAACAACTCTGTCGATGAAAAAGCGTTATACTATTGCCCCCTAAGGGTTTGTAGCATTCCGGGTCACTAGGTCCAAAAATAACAACTGTTGCCACCTTAAGTGCCGCGGCCATGTGTAATGGTCCTGTATCTTCGGCAACAACTACGGAAGCCCGTTCCAAAATAGCTGCCATTTCTAGCAAATCCGTTTGCCCAATGGCATTTATTAGAGAACCATGAAATTGCTTTTCAATTTTCTGCCCAAGTTCAATCTCTGATTGTCCTCCGCATAAAACGACTTTAAAGTCTTTCTCAATTATGTTTGCAGTTTCAGCAAAAAACTCCGGAGACCAATTCTTGGTAGACCAAGTTGTTCCCGGCACAAGCACCACAATCTTATCGCCGGCCACAATACCCGCCTGCAGAAGAAATTGTTTGGCAAATCGCTGGGCATAATCAAGAATTACTAGAGTCATATCATCACGATTAGCAATAATGCCTAGAGGCCGTAAAATACTGGTGTACCTCTCAGTCATATGCTGACCGCTTGGTTTAACTGTTTCGCCCATAAAAATAAAGTTGAGTTCTTTAGCATCCTTTAGTCCTATATGACGTTCAGCCTTTATCTTGCTAGCAATCAGACCTGTTAAAAACAATCCATGAATATCAAGAACCGCATAAAAGTCCAGTACAGACAATCTTTTCATTAGCTCTTTCCACATAGACCATGCTTTCTTGAATTCATAATTTCTACAGTGTTTTTCAAAACGCTCACGTGACCATACAATATATTCGTCTACATAGGGATTACCTTTTATGAGATCTGCACAAACTTCCCCAATTAACCATGTTATATGACAATCAGGCCAAGCTTTTTTTTAACGCTTTAGCAACAGGTGTACAATGTATAACATCACCAATGGAACTTAGCCTTATTATGAGTATTTTTTTAATCATTTTTTTACCTAATTATTAAGCGTTACAGCTAGCAAAAAACCATAACAATTTATTTTTCTGCTATGTAACTGCCCAATATTTTCTTTTGCTTAAAATTTTATAATATAAAATTTATGTGTTTGAAAATAATATTATCCTGGACAAGCTACGCTTTAAACTATATTCTTTTTCACTGCTTGAATAATATAGCACAAATCTATATACTAGGCAAGATATTTTCCCTATCTGCACATACTGCAACTTTTTCTTAGCTGTTACGTATTTTTATAAAGCCTTCTCATATCACAACCTTTAGTTAACAAAAAATTCACTTGCTTTTTTATTTATACAATCTCATAATTATCATGCTATCTTAATATATTATTATTGTTTTGTTTGAACATAGAAACGAAACAATTAATCTAGGGGTTGAAAATTTGAAAACGTATATAGAGTTAGGTAAAAGGCTACTAAAACACCGCGATCGCAGCGATTTTAGCACGCAAAGATTTTTGGTTTTTTGTATACGCACCATGTTTGAACATAAAGAAATAGATTCTTTGTCTCGCTTTTTCCAAAGCAATATTAAGTTACAAGCAATAGAAAAAAATAATGCCATTTTTTACGAACAACTAACAAGGCATTTATTCTATCATCAATCCACCATACAAGAAAGGTTATCTCTTCTAGAACAACATTTTGCTTTTTGCGCAAACAATTTTACAGAAAGTGCCCTGCAAAAAATATATTATGATCAACGTCTTGTCTTATGGGAAACACCCTATAAAACAGATTCTCTTAGCGTTGGTCTTGATTTTAAGTATATTGATCGCAAAGAAGGCTTAATGACCATAAGTTTGCAATTGGCGAAAAAACGTGTCTACCATATTACCTTTTGGTTTGCCAAAAACAAAACCAATACTACTTGCATAAAAATAGGCGCCCTTCAAGGCAGTCCCGGAGGCAATGAAATTATACATGAATTAACAAAATTTTGCTTTGGTTATCGCCCCAAGAATTTAATTTTATATGTTCTACGACTCTTAGCTCAAGAAATGCACGTTAATAAAATATATGCTGTATCCAATCAAGGATTTTATACTAATACTCATGTACGCATGGATTTAAAATTTAAAACAGACCTTAATAGTTTTTGGCTGGAAGCAGAAGGTCATTCTACTAAAGATTTCCGCTTTTTCGCCTTGCCTAGTACGGAAAAAAGAAAAACCATGGATGAGGTGAAATCACAAAAACGTAATCTTTATAAAAAAAGATACAAATTTTTAGATGAACTAGAAATAGAGTTCAAACAAAATTTGCACCAATATATAACTTGCAGCTAACTTTTTTTTTAAAATAAATATGTTTTTAACTCTTGTCTTTGCTAATTTATCAACCTTAATTTTGCAACTTTAAGTCCTCCAAGAGCTCTTCTTCTGCCACTTGATAACAAGCTCTTACATAATCTTCTCCTGCTTTTTCCACTATTTTATGTCCTATGTAAACAGCTGCCGCTTGACCTACTAACGGTATATATTTAAGCATTGATCTCGCAACGATTTTTTGTGTTACAGATTTTAGAATTATAGCTATTCCTTCTTTACTCATACCTTTTAGTAAATAAGTCTTGAGTCCTGTAGTTAGTGTGCTTTCACCTATATTTTTTTCATCTATGGCGAAAATCTGACGAATTTCTGCATACATATTATAAATAATTGTTATATCAATAGCAGCATCTACTCCCAATATGGGATTCAAACCATTTACTGCCGCAAATTTTGCACTACGGCCAACATATTTAATAGCCAAAGCTCTTTTTTGCTGTAAATGTTCCTTGGTCTGCGTTTTTACGGCCATAATATATTTTTCTCTACGTGCTGTGCCCATTTTCGAGGCAATGCATGCGTTTAAAGCTTCTATGCCATGGCGCATATCACCTCTAGCAGAAATAAACTGTAAAACAATCTCTGACGTACCTAGCTGTCTTGCAACATCCTGACGAATAATTTCTTGAGATTGCTCAAGTGTTTTTTCCTCATCATATATTTCATCTGTTTTATTGCGCACAAAAATACAAGGTTTTCTTCTTTTATTTAACGCCTGAAAAAACTTAGTATCAGCCTCATGCAATTTACTGGCAAATACGCAAACAAATAAATCATACTGCAAAGGATTGAATTTAGCAAAAAATTCATTTTGTGGAAATCTAGAAGTTCCATAACCTGGCAAATCTACAAATATTACTTCACCATATTTGATAATCTGCGCATCTCGCGTAGTATCGGTCGTAACACCAACTTTAGCAACCTCAGCACCGCAAATAGCGTTGATTGTGCTTGATTTACCTGCACCCGGTTGTCCAAAAAAAGCTATTTTCACTTTCTCTTGAACAATTTTTGCAATTTTTTCCCTCAACACTGCTTTATCTTCGGTCATTGTACCCTCAATTTTATTTCTGTTTCCAACCTTTTTTGAGCATAGGCAAAACATGCTTCTGTATATTCTACACCTAAATAATACATTGTACCTGCTCCCAAACCCACAGAAACAAGTTGTCCCATAATAGGGATATATTTAACCAATCTCTCTTGCATTTCCTTTGTCATTACTTTTTTTAAACCTTTAGTAATTGTTTCTTTTTTTACGCCACCTGCTATAAGCTGCAATATGTTATCTGTTGCACTTCCCGTAGTTATTTCTTCTTCGCTTATAGCAAACGATTTGCGAATACGTTCATACATCATGCTCATTATTTTAGCATCAATACCCATATCTACGCCAAATAGAGGATTCAAGCCATTACCAGCAGCTACAAGCATTGCTTTATTAATGGCTTTTATAGCCTCTTGTTTTTTTTGCACTAAAATTTCTTGACTATATGCTCTCACATTACGCAAAAATTTATCACCCAAAGCCGGCTCTAAACGAAAAATCATTTCTTCCTGCAAAATCGCAATCCCTCTTTGTTCTATCGGAAGTGTTTTTTTTGCAAGAAGTAAACAAAACCTTAACTGTGTCGGTCAATTGACGACAAATATCATCAGTGATTTCCACCTGTAATTCAGCTAATGATTTCTTGTCATCATATATTCCATCCATCTTATTACGCACGAAAATACATTGTCGCTTTGCTTGTTGTAATATTTTAAAAAATACTTTATCTGCTTCCTGCAACTTTTCGTTAAATACGCAGACAAACAAATCATATTGCAAAGGATTAAAGCTATTAAAATATTTGTTAGCGGGAAATTTACTTGTATCATATCCCGGTAAATCTACAAAGAGCACTTCATTATATTCTATTATTTGTGCTATCTTAGTGGTATCCGTCATATTACCAGTTGTGGCTACCTTTTTCCCTACTAATTCATTAATGAGAGAAGACTTCCCTGCTCCGGGCTGTCCAAAAAATGCTGTCTTTACTCTTTTAGAATCTTCAAAAGCCCATTTCTCAATAAAATCTTGCGCCTGTACCTTTACATCCATAGTAGTATCCTCCACCCTCGTACTTTAATTGCCAAGGAAAATCAATATATTGATTATTGGATAATATCTTTTAACAATCTACTATGTTATTTTAACACAAATATTAGTCTTTTGCCTCTGTACAAGTCGTCCCATGAATTTCCTGTCCCAAATCTTTAATGATTTTATTATTATCATCCACCATAACAACTTTAGGAACTAGTTGTTCAACCTCTTCTCTTGTCATTTGTGCATAGGCAATAATTATAACTTTGTCACCCACCGTTACTTTGCGAGCTGCAGCGCCATTCAAACAGATAATTCCAGAACCAGCAGGTCCAGCAATCGTATATGTTTCTAGCCGATTGCCATTATTATTATCTACAATTTGTACTCTTTCCCCCTCTAAAATTCCTGCTCGCTGCATTAAATCACTATCAATAGTAACCGAGCCCATATATTCTAAATTTGCTTCTGTTACTGTTGCCCTATGAATTTTTCCATGAAATATAGTATATAACATTATTTTACCTCCAAAATTATATTATCAATAAGACGCGTTGTTCCAAACTTAACTGCTACTGCCAATAAATTGCATCCTAACATTATTCCTTTAATAGGCCTCAGTTCCGGTAGGTCATATATTTCAACATACTCAATCACAGCCAAGGGTTCTGCGGCAATCACATTCTTAGCTGCTTCCATAATTTTTTGGGGATTTCGTTCCCCTTGAGAAAAAATTGCACAAGCCTTTTGCAAGCTATGTGAAAGAACTAAAGCTGTTTGACGTTCTTTCGCTGATAGATAAACATTGCGGGAACTTTTAGCCAAACCATCTGCCTCTCTAATAATCGGCATTATGCGTAGCTCCAGTGGAAAAAACATATCTTTTACCATACGAGTAAGCACTTGTACTTGCTGTGCATCTTTTTGACCAAAATAGGCCCTTGTTGGCTGCACTAAATTAAAAAGTTTTGCTACTACAGTTGTCACTCCACGAAAATGTATAGGTCTGGTTGCGCCACAAAGTACTGTTGTAATATTACCGGTAACCTCTACCCAAGTCATATCCTTAGACGGATACATCTCCTTAGGTGTAGGTGCAAATACAATATTCGCCCCCATCTTTTCTGCTAATTTACAATCTGCTTCAAGAGTCCTAGGATAGCTAGCCAAATCTTCATTGGGTCCAAATTGAGTCGGATTAACAAAAACACTTACCACTACTAAAGCATTTTCTTTACTAGCCGCACTAATAAGCGAAGCATGTCCTTCATGGAGAGCACCCATGGTTGGTACTAATCCTATAGTTTTCCCTTCAGCTTTTGCTACAGCAATTTGTCGTTTAAGTTCTACGACAGTTTTACATAATATCATCTTGTCAAACCTCCTGTTAATTTTGATTTGCTCTGCACCAATAGTGCTGTTTATATTGTTTTTCTTTTGTTTGTAGGGTATAGCTCCTGAATTACTTGTTCATCTATTTTAAAAGTATGTTCTTGAGCCGGAAAAATTTTATCTTGTACTTCACTAATATAATCTTTAAAAGCCCCTACCATTTCTGTATGTAGGTCACGATATTTTTTCACAAATTTTGGTGTGAAGCCACTATTCATACCTAACATATCATTGCAAACCAAAACCTGACCATCACAACCATTTCCTGCACCTATACCAATCGTTGGAATTTCCAGTTCTTGACTTATTTTCTCTGCAAGCGCTGCCGGCACACATTCTAATACTATGGCAAACGCTCCCGCTGCGTCTAATTTTTTGGCATCTTCTACGATTTTCTTTGCTGCCTCTACATCTTTCCCCTGTACTTTAAACCCTCCAAACTGATTAACTGATTGTGGTGTAAGGCCTAAATGCCCCACTACGGGAATACCGGCAACAACCATTTTCTCTACCAGTTGGCAAACCGAAGCGCCCCCTTCTAACTTAATTGCTTTGCATCCGGTTTCCTTCAAAAATCTTCCTGCATTTCTCAGGCCCTCTTCTTCGCATATTTGATAGCTCATAAAAGGCATATCTCCAACAACCAAAGCATTAGAAACTCCGCGGCACACAGCTTTCGTATGGTGCAGCATTTCTTCCATGGTAACGGGAATAGTAGACTCATAGCCAAGAACCACATTACCAAGAGAATCGCCTACTAAAATCATATCAACGCCTGCTTCATCTTCCATTTTTGCCATTGCACAATCATAAGCTGTAAGCATCGTTATAGTTTTACCGTCTTTTTTCATTTTTCTAATTGTTGCTGTTGTTATCATTTTCTTTCCTCCTTAGATTAAATAATAAGTCTGATATTTTACTTCGCTCATAACAACTCTCGCAAAGCGCCTGCTTGAGTTTGCGTTATACTTTTATTTTGCTCAGCTAAAGCAACTGTTATTTTACCCACGGCTTTATACGCCTCTTGATATTTTTCCGGTAAAACCGCTAAGTGTCCTGCGACAGTAGTAACATCACCACGAGCGATTGGTCCCGTTAACGTTGTAGCAGCCAAAGGCGTTTGCTGCAAATTATGCAAAGTACCAGCTAAAAGTGGGAGCAGTGCCTCTAATGCCGCTTTTTCATCACCTGTCAACCTACTCATAATATTTTGTGCAATAGAAATAAGTGCTACTACATAGTTAGAGGCCAAACAAGCAGCAGCATGATAAAGCTGGCGCTCAGCTTCCGGTAATCTAAATGTCTTAGCTCCTAATAAAGCAGCTATTTCGTCTCCGATTATTTTTGCTTTCTTACTACCGTCTAAAGCCATATAGACTCCGAAAAAATCTGTTGTTAAACTCCCAAAACTTTGCAAAGGATGTAAGCTGCCAAGCTGTCCTCCATGCCTTTCTAACGCTGCTAAAGGTTCCAAGCCCAAAGAACCACTGCAATGAAAAAAGGTTTTTCCAGCGAGATTACCTTTTGCTATAGTAACTGCCATCTCTTTAATTACTCGATCAGGAACTGTGAGAAAAATAACATCGCAGATTTGTACCAGTTTTTCCTTATTTTCACAATCAGAAATACTTAGACTTCCCGACAAATTACGCAGCAAAGCACTACCAACTCGGCCCCTGCCAATAATCCCAATTTTCATAAAAAAAGCACACTCCTCCTCGAGAAGTGCGCATTATTATAGCGTTTGCCACACGTCTCGGTCTTAAAGATCCAAGCGTTTTTTGACTCTATTTTTAGTTGTCTTGTGCCGCCAAGCAACCTTTTCCAATAGAACTCCTAAGATATCCTTTGGTATTCTTTGCTCTAAGCACGGGTACATATTAGCATTGTCAACAAAAAAACGCAAGTGTTTTTTGTTAACAATACAAGTAAAATTATGTTATTTTTAAAGCTTTCTACGCTCTGTAACACTTTCCCCGCCAATTCCCCAGTTATCAGTATCTACTTCTTCAATGATAACTACAGTTGTAGCTGGATTTTTATGCAAAACATTTGCCAACAATTGTGTTGCACCTTTAATCAAGGTTACTTTTTGCTCCGCTGTTACATTTCCTTCTTTAGTAATTTTAATATTTACGTATGGCATAAATATTCCTCCTTTTATTTATTTGCTAAAACAAACATTAACTTAGTTAAAGCCGCTTCTAACGTCATTACTTCTCCGGATTCCACCCCTGCCTGTGCTGCCAAAATGCCCATAGGATACAAAGTTAAGTCAACACCGTCAAATAAGCACTGGCTTACACAAACCACACGGACACCCTTGTTAATCGCGCGTTTTATAGCTGGAAGAAAATTATTTGTAGCAGTATCCACTCCTCCTGCACCAAAACATTCTAAAACAATACCCTTATTACCTTGGGCTACGGCAAAATCAATAATATCCGGTTTTAGTCCTGGGGTAATAATGATAGCCATTACTCTAGGGTCTAGTCGTTCTTCTACCTTGAATTCTCCTAAAACTTCCCTAACAGGAAGATTTTTCTTTATGCCTGTTTTATCAAAAAACAAAACCGGTGTTTCATTAATGCTCTCAAAAGCATTAAAATTTTTAGCAAAAATTTTCTTTGCGCACTCTCCTTTAATTACCTTGTTGCCAAAAGCAATAAATACTCCGAAAAGATTACTACTAGCTATAGTAAATGCTAACTCTAAATTGCTGCGAGCATCAGAATTGGCTAAATTAATTGGTACTTGTGAGCCAGTAAGCACCACCGGTTTACCCAAATTAACAAGCATGTTGCTTAAGGCACTACTGGTATAAGCCATAGTATCTGTACCGTGAGTAATAACAAAGCCATCGTATTTAGTATAATTATTACCAATGAGTTTGGCCCATTTGCTCCAATTCTCCGGTTGCAGATTACTACTGTCCAATTTACAAACATCAGTAACTGTAATTTTGCACAGAGTCTTAATCTCCGGCACCCGCTCTATAAGGTCTTGCCCACTCAAAGAAGGGATCAAACCTTCTTCTGTTTCTTCGCAAGCAATGGTCCCTCCTGTAGTTAAAAATAAAATGTTTTTCATCTTAATCACCCTTTACTTAAATGCTATACTTTTCTGTTTTTCTAAAATATTTATAAAATAAAAATAGCCTATAGCTAAAAAAATTGAGGCCCCTATCCAACTTGCCGGACTCGCATAGCACATTCCCTTATATCCAAAATAATTGCCCAAAATAATTGCCGCACCACTACGAAAAATTAGCTCAATAAGGCCACTACCAAGGGGCATTATTGCTATGCCTAACCCTTGAGTTGCACTACGAAAGACAAAGATTTGACTTAAGAAAAAATAAAAAGGCACGGTAAGATGCAAATATAATAAACCCGACTCTACTACCTTCTTATCATAAGAACTTAAAAAAAGCATAATAATGTCTGAACCTAAAAAATAAATACCAACTGCGGCAATAAAGGAAAATCCAAACAAAATTTTTGAGCAGACCCCTACACCTTGACGAATTCTGTTAAATTTACGTGCCTCGTAGTTTTGTACCGTGTAAACAGCTATGGCCAAGCCAATGGAAATCATCGGCTGCAAAGCCAACTGCTCAACTCGTCCTGCTGAAGTAAACCCAGCTATTATATCAGGCCCAAAAGAATTACATACAGCTTGAAGCACCAAGATACCGGCCCCTAAAATAGCAAACTGCACTGCCATTGGTATGCCCATACGCAAATGTTCCCAAATAACGGGCCAAGTAAAATGCCAATCTTTTTTTTGTAAATGTAAAATGGGAAAATACTTGTAAATATACACTAAATACAAAAAGCCTGAAATACCTTCAGAAATAACTAGGGCTATGGCCGAACCTCTGACACCCCACCTAAAATATACAATAAAAACTAATGCTAAAATAATATTTACAAGTGATGCCAAAATTAAAAAATATAGTGGCGTCTTACTATCACCCAAAGCCCGCATTAAAGAGGCAAGTAAATTATATAAGGTCATTGCTCCAATACCATACAGTAAGATGCTAATATAAACATGTGCATTAACAAAAATGGTTTCCGGAACATTCATCATTTCTAACAAAGGTTCAATACCTATAGCTGTTAAGGCCATAAAGAAAACGGTGTATAAAACTCCCAAAACCACAGAAACAGCTGCTGATTTTCTAACTCCAGGCATATCTCCTGCACCAAAACGTTGCCCTGTCACTACAGCTAAACCACCTGTCATACCAACGGTAGCTCCCATAGCAACCATAAAAATAGGAATAGTTGCACCAACTGCCGCTAAAGCATCAACACCTAGGGTACGCCCTACGATAATCACATCTGCAATATTATACATTTGCTGAAAAACATTTCCGATAAATAACGGTAATGTAAAAGCCAGTATTACTTTCAGAGGGTTCCCCTCTGTCATATTCGTAATCAATAAATAACCTTCTTTTTCTAACTTTTGTGGTTCTAATTATATCATATATTTGAATTTTAATTGTTTTTATATTATGATTAGGTCAAGAAAACGGGGGGGGGGGGGGGGGAATATAATAATGAAATTTACTATGCACAAAAAACTTTTACGTTACTCTTTAAGTATGCTGCTTGGCATAACTTTTACTACAAGCACATTAACTCCGCGCCCATCTGAAGCTTTTGATACTGTTTCAGCTCTTGGCTCTCTTATTGGGCTAGGGGGCCAATATGCCTATCTAAACAAGCAAGTAGATTATATAAATAACGACGAAAAAGGCCGAGAAAAATATCTTGATCAAGTTAAAGAAAAAGTGGGCGTCAGTGAAGAACCCCGGGCTAATGCCATGCTTGACGATATTATGCAAAGATTATCTGCAGCCATAGCACAAACTGACCCCTCAATCCAAGAAAAGCCTTATAATTATTTTGTCAACAAAGAAAAAACCTTTAATGCTTTTTGTACTTTAGGCCATAACCTAAGCGTTAATATAGGTCTATTTGATTTGTTAAACTATAATGAAGATGAAATTGCCCTTGTTGTTGCCCACGAAATGGGACATGGGCAACACAACGATCCAGCTAATGGTGTAAAAAAGGCTCTACCCTTACAAGTATTAGTAGTCCTATACCAGTCACAAAACGTTGATGCCATTTCAATTATAGGGGCTAATGTTATTGCTAATATAGGTAATGCCAAAAGTGTGACCCTCCCTATGGAAAAAGCCGCTGACGAAAAAGCTTTTCAATATATTGAAGCTGCAGGTTATAACATAGGTGCAGGAGCTGCCACCTGGCAACGTGTATTAGAGAAAATGGGAGAAAACAAAACTAATTTTATTAGTGAAATTTTTAACCCTGCAGATCATCCTGGAAATGTTGCACGCCGTGATAAATATAATGCCAAAATTACCTCCTATAGTAACAATAAAGTTAAAGTAAATAGCAAAAATGGTCTTATCACAATTAATGACCATGTTTTTTGCACTCCAGCCCCTCTCCCTTCCATTAGCACCTTGGAAAGAGCTTATCTCATCGCAGGTAACTTGTCCAAAATCTATCATGAAAAAACTATACAAAACCCCATTGCCTCCTTTAGTGAAGGTAGCATTTGGTTAAATGATGAAGCCATAATGCAAGTTACTGCCAATGATAACGCCAATGAATTACTTGCTAACCTTAATACTGCAAATGAAACTTCCTATCCTAAATAAAGAAAATCTCTACAACTAAAACCGGCAGCAAAGGATATTTTAGACAAAAAGTTGATGCTGCTTTAGGTGAAAAATAAATTTTAAAAATAATAAGACCTGCGCTTATACGGCGCAGGTCTTATTATTTTTACTTACTTACAACATTTTCAAGTTTGCCTATTCCCTCAATTTATATAGCAACTACATCTCCGGGAAGCATCTCTCCATCACCATGCGGTGTTCCTGTTAAAATTAAATCACCTGCATCCAAAGTCATATTTTGAGAAATATAACTCAATAGTTCGTAAGGAGTATAAACCATTTCACTAGTGCGAGCTTCTTGTTTTAATTCACCATTTAAATATGATTTTATTGCCAAAGCCTGAGGATCCAAGTTAGTTTCTAACCATGGTCCTAATGGACAAAAGGTGTCAAAAGATTTGCAGCGCAGCCATTGTTTATCTTGTAGCTGCAAATCTCTCGCTGTTACATCATTAGCACAAGTATAACCTAAAATATATTGGTAAGCTTGCTCCGGCGTAATATTATGCATCTTACGTTTAATAACGATATCTAATTCTGCTTCATAAACCAACCTACTTGTCTGATCGGGATAAATGATAGTCTCGTTCATTCCAATGATAGTATGTGCTGCTTTACCAAATAAAATCGGCTCATGAGCATATTCAAAAGTTATTTCTTTAGAATGCTTTTTGTAGTTAGAACCTACACAAATTATTTGCTTAGGTACACATGGTGCCAACAAATGCACCTCAGCCAAAGGAAAAACATCATCTGTTAACTGCCAGAATGTCTCCAAAGATCCAGACACCGCTCTTACGTTCTCTTCTTCGATAACACCTATTCTATCAATACCTCTAACTTTAAATCGTACAACCCTCATTTTATTCGCCTTCCTTGATTACCATTCGTTTTCTTTCCTTGAAATATACCGGTTGCAAATTGCAACTTTGTGCAATTTGCAAAGCTTCCTGCATTCTTCTGCCAACATGCTCGGAATAATGTGCATCACTACCCAGAGTAACGTAACGTCCCCCCAGTTCTTGAAATCTTTTATATAAAACTATCAAATTCTCTGCTGCGCCGTCCAAATCTAAACGACGGGTATTGATTTCAATAGCCTTATCACCGTTAATGAGTAAACTGAAAACTTGATCCCAAAGTTGACTGTGCTCACTGTAATGTAAATTTTGATCCTCATAGGGCATATAACGGCTAATATAGTCAATGTGTCCATAGGTATCAAAATCCTTATACAACTGCAAACACGCTACGGAGTCTTCCAAATATTCCTTCACTGCCTCTTGTTTACTCAGCCCTTCATATGATGTAGGCTCATACATATCACGCCCGTGCATACAGTGCATGGATGCAATAACTTCATCAAAAGGATAGGCTTTTATAGTTTTGTTATCCATTAAGGCTACATGCTGTTGCATGCCGACCTCAATACCCAAAAGCACAGTTTCAGAACGATATTTATTGTTTTTAGCAAAGTAATCTTTTAAATTAAATTGAAATTCTTCTGGATTAGTAGGATAATCTCTATCCCAATGTTCTGTTAAAATCATTCCTATACGAGCCATTTTAGCAGCCTCCATTGCTTCCACAATAGTTTGCGCTGCATCACAAGAATAATCCGCATGCATATGTGTATCAAATAACATATTTAAGAATCCTTTCGTAAACTTTAGGACGTTAAAGTACGAGCAAAATCACCTTAGACATTAAATCTAAACTCTACAACATCCCCGTCTTGCATAACATATTCTTTGCCTTCAAGACGCACCAAACCTTTTTCTTTAGCTGCCGCTTTGGATCCACAGGCCACTAAATCTTTATATGAAACTATTTCAGCTCTAATAAAACCCTTCTCAAAATCAGTATGAATCTTGCCTGCTGCTTGAGGTGCTTTATATCCTTGTACAATAGTCCAAGCCCTTGATTCTATTTCCCCCGCTGTTAGAAAAGTCATCAAGCCTAAAAGCTTAAATCCCGCCTTAATCAAACGATCCAAACCAGCTTCTTCAAGTCCTGCCATTTCTAAATACTCTTTTGCCTCGTCTACCGGTAACTCCGCGATTTCCGCCTCCACTCTAGTAGAGACAACTATAGTATCAGAATGATCCTCAACTGCATATTTTTCTACTGCCTGCACATGAACATTAGCAGAAGCATCGGCGGCTTCATCTTCACCAACGTTAGCAACATAAAGAACTGGTTTCATGGTTAATAGCTGCAACTCACTTAAAAAAAGCTTTTCGTCTTTTGTTAATTCTATGCGTCTAGCAGGTATCGCTTCACCCAATGCAGCCAGCACTTTTTCTACAAGCTCTATTTTTGCAGGGATTGTTTTATCTCCTGCCTTGCCTAATTTTCTTAAACGAGTGATCGTCTTTTCAACTGTTTCTAAATCTGCCAAGCATAATTCTGTATTAATAATTTCTATATCCCTTACTGGATCAATACTACCTTCTACATGAGTAACATTGCCGTCTTCAAAACAACGTACTACCTGCGCAATAGCATCTACTTCTCGTATATGTGCCAAAAACTTATTGCCTAACCCTTCGCCCTTGGAGGCCCCTTTTACCAAACCTGCTATATCTACAAAGCGCATACCTGCAGGCACAATTTTTTTAGATTTAAACATATCGCTGAGTACTTGTAGCCGTTCATCAGGCACATCCACAACCCCTACATTAGGTTCTATTGTACAAAAAGGGTAATTGGCTGCTTCCGCCCCTGCCTTCGTTATAGCATTAAACAATGTGCTTTTACCTACATTTGGCAGGCCCACAATTCCCATTTCTAAATTCGTACTCACAAACATCGCTCCTTTAATAATCTCTATTGTCTAATTTTACCTTAAATTGAAAATTTTTGCACTGTAAAATTGATTTTTTTGGGCAATAATATTTTTCTTGCTTTTGATAATGTTACCACGCTAGCTTTTCCTGAAATCTACTCACTACAGATTATATTACATTTTTATTATAATCCCGCAACCTTTTTGTGTACTCAGCCAAGCCTAGCCATTGGTTCATTTTATAGCCAACATTTTCTAAGATACCCACAAAAACAAAGCCCATATTTTTACAAAACTTAGCACTAGTGGCATTGTTACTACTAATACAAGCTACAGCAGTAGCGTAAGGATACTTTTCCAACTCCTGAAACAACGCGTTCATAAGTTCCGGGCCGCGCCCTTTGCCACAATAATCTTTGTCAAAATATATTGATACTTCCGTTGTCGGATCAAAAGCTTTGCGCTCACGAAACCGTCCCGCATAACCAATAACTTTTCCTTGTTCTTCCATGACCAAGTAAGGATAATTTGCACTGATATTTTTCTAGCGGTTAGCCATTTCTCCAGCATATGGCGGTTCTATTTCATAAGTGATCGTAGTCTCCAATACATAATGCGCATATATATTGGCTAATGCTTGTGCATCATCAATAGTTGCGTTTCTAATCACAGTAATCCCCCCATATAAAATAAGCAAATTTTATTTACTTGGCTCGCATTTTTTAGCTACAAGTATGATTATATCATAAAGAAAGACCTCAAAACATATGCTTTGAGGTCTTGACATTTTTAATCCACGGGCTTTGCTGATTCTAAAATACCCTTGACTGCTTTTTCAAACTTAGGCCGCGGAATCATAACAAAACGGCCACAGCCACGACATTTAAGACCAAAGTCCATTCCTGTTCTTGTAATTTCCCATTCATAAGACCCACAAGGATGGGCTTTTTTCATCCTCACAATGTCACCAATATAATATTTTTCCTGCTTTTCAGACATTTTACTGTCCAGCCTTCAAAGTAGAAATATCTGTAATATTAAAGCCCGCTTCTCTAATTTGCTCCACAACATCCATACTATTTGTTAAATCAGCCCGCAATACTATTTCCGCATTACTATTTCCTACATTACGAGTAACAATCGAAATAATATTAATACCGCGTTCTTTAAAAATGCCTGTGATATCGGCCAAAACGCCTACTTTATCCGTAGTATCAATGGTAATTTTAGTGGATGTTTGCGCATAACCCATAATATCTACAAAAGCCTTGAATATATCACTATCCGTAATAATACCACAAAGCTTATTTTCATCATTAACTACAGGTAATGCACCGATTTTATTCTTGTAAAGCTGATATGCAGCTATTTCTATACCATCAGTTTCCCTTACTGTAATAACAGCCTTGGTCATAACATCGCGAACTTTTAGTTTGCTCAACAGATAGCTTGCTTCATATTTAGAAAGAGTACTAGCATCTGAGGGCTCACTACGTCCAATATCACCATAAGTAATAATGCCCCGAATACGTTTGATATCATCCACAACAGGAATACGACGATAATTATTGGAAAGCATTAATTCACGAGCTTCTAGCATAGATTTTTCTTCGCCAATAGTTAATACTTCCGAAGTCATCAACTCTCTTATAATCATTTGTTTCACTCCCCTTCAGGTTTAACCACCTAAATACGCTTTTTTTACTGCTTCGCTACTAGCTAATTCTTGTGCCGTACCTGCTAAAACTATTTTTCCTGTTTCTAAAACATAGGCCTTATCAGCAATTGAAAGTGCCATGTTAGCATTTTGCTCAACTAAAAGTACAGTAGTTCCTACTTCATTTATCTCTTGAATAATATGAAAAATTTCTTTAACCAAAAGCGGTGCAAGCCCCATAGAAGGTTCATCTAATAAGAGTAATTTGGGTTTACTCATAAGAGCACGTCCCATAGCTAGCATCTGTTGCTCTCCGCCTGATAACGTACCTGAAACTTGTTCTTTGCGTTCTAGCAGGCGCGGAAATTTTTTGAAAACATCTTCCATATCCTTAGCAATACCATCTTTATCATTGCGCAAATAAGCACCCATTTCAAGATTTTCCAAAACTGTCATATTCGCAAAAACGTGACGGCCCTCAGGAACTTGACATAAACCACTAGCTACAATTTTATGTGCAGCCATCCCTGCAATATTATTATCTTCGAATACTATTGTACCACTTTTGGGCTTCATTAGGCCAGAAATAGTGCGTAAAGTTGTAGACTTACCTGCCCCATTGGATCCAACCAAGGTAACTATTTTACCTTTAGGCACCTCTATGCTAAGACCTTTAACGGCGTGGATAGCACCATAAAATACGTCTATTTGATCAACTTTTAACATTATGATACCTCCTCGCCCAAATACGCTTCAATAACGCGCTTATTGTGTTTAATATCCTCAGGCAAGCCATTGGCTATACAAAAACCATATTCTAATACATAAAGTCTTTCACATACACCCATAACCAAACTCATATCATGCTCAATTAGTAAAATACTTAAATCAAATTCTTTTCTAATCCAGCGAATCATTTCCATTAATTCATGGGTTTCCTGTGGATTCATGCCCGCTGCCGGTTCATCTAATAGTAAGAGCTTTGGTTCCGTGGCTAAGGCTCTGGCAATTTCCAAACGACGTTGTTCTCCATAAGGAAGATTTTTTGCCATCTCATCTTTAAAACGATCCAACTTGAAAATTTTTAATAGTTCAATTGCTTTTTCTGTAATATTTTCTTCCTCGTTAAAATAGCGGCCAAAACGGCACACTGCCTCTGCTAAAGAATATTGTACATGCATATTATACGCGATTTTAACATTATCTATAACGGATAGCTCCGAAAACAAGCGAATATTTTGAAAAGTACGTCCCATGCCCATGGCTGTTACCTGATATGGTTTTTTACCATTCACTAATTTGCCCTCAAAGGTTATTTCACCTTCGCTAGGATTATAAACACCTGTCAGCATATTAAAAGCGGTAGTTTTTCCGGCACCATTGGGTCCAATAAGCCCCACCAACTCGCCCTTGTTAATTTCCATAGTAAGATTAGAAACAGCTCGTAAACCGCCAAAAATCATAGAAACATCATTTACTTTCAGTAGCTCTTCCATTATGGCTGCCTCCTAACCCGAACATTTTTAAGCTTAATTCCTTACTACCAAATAAACCTTGAGGTCTATTTATCATTAATATAATCAAAGTTAGCGAATAAATAACCATACGCCATTCGGGATATTCGGCCAACGCAGCAGAAATAGCTGTCAAAAGCACTGCCCCTGTAATAGCTCCTGTCATGCTACCTAGTCCCCCTAAAACTACCATAGTCAGGATATCGAAAGAACGCATGAAGGTAAAAGAAGCAGGATGTGCAATATAGAAATAATGAGCAAATAAAACGCCTGCTGTACCAGCAAACCCAGCGCCAATAGTAAATGCCATTACTTTATATTTAGTTGTATCAATGCCCATAGTTTCAGCTGCTATTTCATTTTCACGAATAGCTAAACAACAACGTCCGGGAGCTGAATTTTTAAAATTTTTAATAACAAAAATAACAAAAATAGCAATCCAAAATGCCCAGGCAAAAGTTGTAAAACGCGGAATGCCCATAAGACCTGAAGCACCACCAACATACTCAATGTTTAGGATACAAATGCGAATTATTTCGCCTAAACCCAACGTAGCGATAGCCAGATAATCACCATTTAAGCGCAATGTCGGAAGACCAATTAAAAACCCAAGCAGTGCCGAACACAAGGTGCCAACTACTAAGGCTAATTCAAATGGCAACCCAAGCTTTACAGTAACAATAGCTCCTGTATAAGCACCTACGGCTAAAAACCCTGCATGCCCAATAGAAAATTGTCCAGTATAACCATTAATAAGGTTTAAACTTACTGCTAAGATAACGTTAATCAAAATAAGAATAATATTTAATTCCCAAAAGGGACCAATAAAGTCTACAAACAAAAGAGTCTGTACTATTGCAAAGAGAACTGCGCAGGCGCCTAGGGTTGCCAAATCATGTTTTTTTATGCTGTTCATAACGTCCCCACCTACACTTTTTCTTTTATGTTCTTACCTAATATACCCGAAGGTCTATAAAGTAAGATCAAAATTAAAATACCAAAGGCAGCAGCATCACGGAAAGTAGAAGAGAAAAATCCGCTAACCATTGCTTCTACTATGCCCATAATAACACCGCCAAGCATAGCTCCCGGGATAATACCAATACCGCCAAGTACAGCAGCTATAAAAGCTTTCAAACCGGGCATCATACCCATTAAAGGATCTATTGAGTTATAATAAACGCCAACCAAAACACCAGCTGCTGCGGCCAATGAAGACCCCAAAGCAAAAGTCATGGAAATAATACGATCAATATTAATACCCATAAGACGAGCAGCATCAGCATCAAAAGACACAGCACGCATAGCCTTACCCACTTTGGTTTTATTTACAATATAAGTTAGCCCCGCCATAAGCACTAGGGAAATAACTAAAATGAGAATTTGGTGGCTATCAACAATCAAGCCATAAAATTTATAAATAGTTGCTTCAAATATTGGTGGGAAAGTACGAGGCTGAGGCGTAGCAATAAGGATCATGCCATACTCTAAGAAAAAAGAAACACCTATAGCTGTAATTAAAATAGCAATACGCGGCGCGTTACGCATAGGTCTATAAGCAACCCGCTCAATAATAATACCTGCTATGCCAGCCGCAACCATTGCAAAAATCAAGGCCGGTACAAAGGAAAGCCCCAACATTGTCGTGGCCACAAAACCCATGTAAGCACCTAGCATATAAATATCACCGTGAGCAAAATTGATTAATTTGATGATACCATAAATCATCGTATAGCCTAATGCGATCAAAGCATAAATGCTACCCAAAGATATACCGTTTATTAGTTGCTGGGCAAATTGCTGTGCAAATGATCCCATATCCATAATAGTAAATTCCTCCTGCCTTAAAAATGAGTATAGTGGGCTGCTTTAATGCAGCCCACTTTTTAGACTAATCAAGGATTAATCTTAGTTTTAAATGTTTGTTCGCTCTCTTTGAATTCAATAATAAAGGCACTCTTTACTGGGTTATGTTGAGCATCAAAGGTAACACTACCTGCGACGCCATCAAATCCAGCCGTTTTAGCCAAAGCATCTTTAATTTTAACGGTATCAGTGGAATTAGCTGTCTTAATAGCATTAACCACCAACATTGCAGAATCATATGCAAGTGCTGCAAACACATCTGGTTTTTGATTGTATGCTTTTTTATAAGCCGCAACAAAATCCTTATTTAATTTAGAATCATCTTCTGCAGAATACAAGCTCGAAAAGAAGGTGTTATTCAAGGAAGTTTTTCCTGCTATTTCAGGAAGTTTAGAACTATCCCAACCATCTCCACCTGCCATAGGAACTGTAATTCCAATGTCGCGTGCCTGTTTTACAATCATTCCCACTTCTTGATAATAACCGGGAACATAAATCATATCAGGATTGGTTGCTTTGATCTTAGTTAATGTAGCTTTGAAATCAGTATCTTTTTGCAGATAAGATTCTTTGGCTACAATCGTTCCGCCACCTTTAACAAAAGCTGTTTCAAAAAAATGCGCTAATCCTTTGGAATAATCGGAAGAATTATCAATCAAAAGTGCTACTTTTTGAGCCTTCAAAGTATTTTTAGCAAAAGCAGCCATTACTGTGCCTTGGAACGGATCTATAAAACAGGCTCTGAACATAAAGTCTTTGGTCTTGCCATCTTTTCCAACTGTTACTTGAGGATTAGTTCCCATAGGTGAAATAACTAATACCTTGGCACCTGTGTTAACAGCCGTAGAGGCAATAACCGCTGAAGAAAGATTGGGTCCAATAACTGCTACCACTTTATCTTGAGCTACCAGCTTTTGCATGGCATTAGTTGCTTCAGCCGCTTCAGATTTATTATCAGCCACCACTAACTCCATTTTTTTACCAAGAACGCCGCCCTTAGCATTAACCTGATCAAACGCCAATTTAATGGCATTTTGTGCTGATTTACCGTAACTTGCGCTACCTCCGGTTAATTCAATATCAGCTCCTACTTTAATGGTATCACTTGCTTTTTTACTACTACCGCCACAACCGGCAAAAACGCTAGCTACTAAAAGCTCTGCACACATCATGGATAAAACTTTTGTCATTCTTTTCATTTTTGTTCCCCCTCATTTAGCTCCTAATCTTTATTATCAATCACTACTCCCTTGATATTTTATCTATAGAGAGTAAAGAGACCAACCTATTTTGAACAAAGAAAGCGTCAGATTGAAGTTGTACCCTCAACCCGACGCTGGATTGAATAAAAGATGTTAATTACAAGGTTATTTTTTCCTTAAATGTTTGTACACCATCTTTTAATTCGATAATAACGGCTCCGGATACCGGATTATGATTAGCATCTACGGTAAATTTACCTGTAGCTACCGGGAAGTCCTTAATTTTGGAAAGTTCCTGAGCAATCTTAATTCCATCAGTACTACCGGCACGTTTTATTGCTTCAATAACAACTAAGGCAGCATCATAACCATGAATACTGAAATTGCCCGGTTCTGTCTTATATTTAGCCTTATAAGCTTTTATAAAGTTTTGTACGCCAGGTTCTTTATCCTGGGCAGAATAAGCACTGCAGAAATACGTATTATTTAAGGCTTCTTTACCTGCAATTTCTGCTAACTTTGGAGAGTCCCAACCATCAGAACCCAAAATCGGACATGTAAGCCCTACTTCTCTAGCTTGTTTTATGATTTTGGAAACTTCTTCATAATACGCGGGAACATAAATAGCTTCCGGATTACTAGCTTTAATTTTAGTTAATGTTGCTTTGAAATCTACGTCTTTCGCCAAGAAAGCTTCTTTATCAACAACTTTACCACCATTAGACTCTAAGGTTTCAGCAAATACAGATGTCAAACCTTTAGAATATTCACTAGAAGAGTCAAACAAAATAGCAACTTTTTTAACTTTCAATGTTTTTTCAGCAAAAACTGCCATTACCTTGCCTTGGAAAGGATCAATAAAACAAGCACGGAAAACAAAGGGTTTTACCTTACCATCTTTTCCAACGGTAATTCCAGGTGCTGTTGCTACCGGTGCCATTAGCGGCACTTTATTAGCAGTAGCAATAGGTGCGCTAGCTGCTACGCAACCACTAGTTGCTGGTCCTATAAGTACAACCGCATGATCCGCTGTAATTAGCTTAGTAGCAATATTACCGGCTTCAGCAGGCTCAGATTTATTATCACCTTGCACTAGCTTAATCTTTTTACCTAATACTCCACCTTTAGCATTAGCCTGATCAATGGCTAATTGTACTCCATTTAATGTAGATTTACCGTAATTTGCAACACCGCCGGTCAATTCAAAATGTGCTCCTATTACGATTTCATCACTCTTTGCCGCATCTTTTTTCGCTCCACCACAGCCTGTAAGCATTGTGGTCATTAGCATAGCAACACATGTACACCCAACTGCTTTTTTCCATGCTTTCATCAGAGTCACCTTTTCTTTCCCCTATTTTCTTTTTTAGCTACAATATATTTTCATCTTGTAACTTCTGTCTAACATTATAAGAAACTATTCACACTCTTGTCAATGTTTTTCTCCAATCTTTTGAACACCTTCCCACTTTTTTTACAAAAACTTGCCAACAACCTTCTCACTTCTAAAGTTGTGTCTGTTTAAAGCGGACATATGTGCTGTATTTATGTACTTGGCATTTTGACTATGTGCTTTTCATTCTAAGCCTTTTAGGTATATAATGTAGTAATCATTAGACAGGAGGTCCTTATGAAACTATTCCCACTTTTTTTCATCGTTCTTGAAGTAATTAATATTTTTTTCTATAAACGCTACTATTATTATACCCAATGGATGACCGCACTCCTACGCAATCCTCCTAAGGATAAACTTAGAGTAGTACTAATTAATAAAATAACCCTACTTTTTATTGCTAATTATATACTACACTTCTTCTTTTTAGCTTACTGTATATATCTTATGTTTAGTGGTAACTGGCAACCAGGTTGTATGCTTTTGCTGCTTGCAACTTTAGAAAGTTTCTCCGTGCAAAAAAACATCGACGGCGTAACAGTTAAACAGGAAAATGGCTTTACCTATCCCAAAGCTCCTTTTAAGTATTTAATTTCTTCTTTAACTATTTTTATTTTGATAAATCTAGCAAAATAAAACCCTTACGCTTATTATTTCTGTGTCAGGGTTGTTTATGAACAAATAAGGGGCCTCCCATCGTTAACATTGATGCGATGACATCTATACGTTTGTCCACATTCCCTTTTCCTATAGCTTGAGCGCCCAGTATTTTACCTGTAGGATATTCATATACCAATTTAAAGTGCATAGGATTACTATTGGGCATTAGTCCAACCTTGTCCCCAGGAATTATATAAACAAAGTCGCAACATATACCAGCTGCCTTAGCTGCTTTTTCGCTTAAGCCAGTACAGGCTGCGCCTAGGTCAAATATTTGAACTACCGATGACCCTATAACACCGTTATTATTATGTGGTATCCCGTACATATGATCAGCTGCCGCTCTTGCTTGTTTTTGTGCTGGCCCTGCCAAGGCTAGCTTTGAAAGTTTATGTGTTAATTTGTTATAAACCTCTATAGCATCACCTACTGCATAAATGTTTTTATCATTGGTAAGATAATTATGATCTACCTGTATAGCCCCAGTAACTCCAACATTCAAGCCTGCATCTTTGGCAAGACTTGTCTCCGGTGCTACCCCAATTGCCATTATTACGGCTTTGGCCGAAACTTGTTTCCCTGACTGCAACTCCACAAAATCTTCTGTAATTTTTTTAACACCGTCACTTAAGATAAGACTTACACCCTTGTCCAGCATTTCTTTATGTAAAATTTGGGCCATATCATAATCAAAAGGAGCCATTATCTGATCAAGGGCTTCAATAAGACTAACATTTTTACCGGCAAGACGTAGATTTTCAGCTACCTCCACCCCAATGAAGCCTCCGCCAACTACGGCAATATCATTAATTTTATTATCAACAATATAACTATTAAGTTTTTTGATATCTACTACATTTCTTACTGAAAAAACATTGGTGCCCGTTATACCTTCAATACTTCTGGGCAATATAGCGTTCGCTCCCGGAGACAAAACTAGTTTGTCATAAGCTTCTTCGTATTCTTCCCCTGTTAATAAATTTTTAACTACAATCTTTTTTGCTTCTCTTATTATTTTTATAACTTCGCTACTAACTCTAGCCTCAATATCATATTGTGCCTTAAAACGCTTGGGATCCATCATTATAAGCTTGTCACTATCGTCAACAATGCCACTTAGATAAAAAGGGAGTGAACAATTAGAAAATGACACATCCGGCCCCTTCTCAAACATTATAACTTCTGCAGCGGCATCTATTCGTCTTACTCTCTCGGCAACAGATGCTCCGCCTATTATTAAAACTTTTTTACTCATAACCACATTGCCTCCTTAGTTTTTCTACTCATCATAATGTTACTTGAATTTTAATATTACAAACTCTCTGTTTATCAACTGTACTTATTTTTTCGACACACGCTTTCTTTATTCCTGCTTTTCCACTTCTTACCCCTAGGTTTTCCTATTATGCACAACTCTAACTAACTATTATCTTGCCAAGTTAAAATATGTATACTAATAATTTTTCTGCTTGACGATAGTAACAGGCTCATCCCTTCAAATTGAACATAAGCTAAAGATACCAAAGACTGCAATTATAAGTCCGGAAATTTTATTCACCACTTTTAAAAACTTAGCATCTAAACCCTGTCGTAATTTATTAACTAAACTACTTAAAAATAACCACCAAAGAAGTGACCCTATAAAAACGCCTATAACCAAAAAAAACGCAGATATATAACTAACTTCATTAGTCCCTACACCCAACCCGGCAAAAATTGCAACAAAAGATAATATGGTCATTGGATTCGTAAGTGTCAAAAATACCATAGATAAATAGACCTTTATAAGCCCTTCCCTTCCAGCATTACCATTTACTTTAGCAGGCTGTGCTTTGAAGGTTGTATAGCTCAAATATAGCAAAAAAACGCCCCCTATAAAATGTAAATGAGCTTGATAACCCAATAAAATAGTAGAAACTACCGAAATACCAAATACCGCTATACTACCATATATAGCATCGGCGGTAGCAGCACCTAAACCTGCTACAAAACCACGTTTTATTCCTTGTGCTAATGTTCGCCTTATGCAAATAACACCTACGGGCCCTACTGGAGCTGCAATAGATATTCCAAGAATAATACCTTGCACTAAAAATTTCATTTTTAGCTCCTTCCAACCTTCAAAGGAAGGATAGGAGTCTCTTTTATCGTGGAAAGAATCACCATAGTCCTAGTTTTTATACCAGGAAAGGCCTTTAATTCCATACTAATCAATCTTTCTAAATCTTTTGTACTATTGCAGCGTGCTTTAAGAATATAGTCTACATCTCCTGCCACATGATGACACTCTAAGATTTCGGGTAGTTCGTCAATTTTTTTTAATATATTTGAACGTTGCTCAGAATCCTCTATTATTACAGATATCAAGGCTGCTAGTCCACAACCCACAGCTTCAGGATTAATTGCAGCAAAATAACCCTTGATAACCCCTGCTTGCTCCAACTTATGCACTCTATCAGCGGCAGATGGGGCAGACAAATTTAACAATTCTCCTAGTTCCGCCCAAGTTGAGCGTCCTTTTTTCATAAGTCGATCCACAACCTTTAGATCATTGTTATCCACGGCTTGTCACCTTTCTTTCGTAATTTTTAAATGCATTATATCTTTTATTCAAATATATAACAAGTCTTTTTTCCTAATAAAGCATTGTTATGTGGCTTTTCAATTTCTCCAATGCTTTTGCTAGTTGGTCTCCACATGAGGTTGGTTTGGAGCCACATTTAACGTCTTCAAGTAATTGTATCACTTTTACTACAGGCATACCCTCTACTAAGCGGCTGATTGCCTCTAAATTGCCTGGACACCCTCCATCAAATTTAACATTTAAAACCAAATCATTTTGAATTTCAAAGTTAATTCTGCGTGAGCATACCCCTTTAGGTATAAATACTGCCATATTTTTTCTCCTTTTCTTAATATTTCTTGAATTATTCTTTTTTTATTAGAGACCCTATATAATTTATGAAAAAAGTATTTCTTACAATTAAAACCTTTCATAATAAAAAAGCCTCTCGATTTCTCGAAAGGCAAATTTTTGCTGGTGGGGTTACGCGGATTCGAACCGTGGACCTCTTCGATGTGAACGAAGCGCTCTAACCAACTGAGCTATAACCCCTTTAACACGAAAGTAATTATAACTCTTTTCAAGTAAGATAACAAGAGCAAAGCTTAATACTAAGAATAATCAACCAACAAAAGTTGCTATAAGTCCTGCAATAATAATAGCAGGCAATAAATTTCCTAGTCTAATTTGCGCTATTTTTAACATATTAATACTAATTGCAACAATTAGCAGCCCTCCTGTAGCCGTTACTTCTGCTGTCACCGTCTGAGACATATACGGGCCTAGAAATCCAGCTAAAGCAGTAATTTAGCCTTGATAAATAGCCACAGAAAAGGCAGCTAATAAAACTCCTACTCCCATATTTACTGTGAAAATAATTGCGGCAATACCATCTAAAGTAGCTTTAGCATATAAAGTCGTATGATTACCTGTAAGTCCATCTTACAAGCTACCAACTATCGCCATCGCACCAACGCAAAATACTAAACTAGCAGCAACAAACCCCTCACCCATTGCGGATATTGCCTTGTCATCACTATTTTGCTTATTTTTTATTATTTTACTTCCTACCCAATTACCAAAAGTGTTTAATCTATCTTCAATATCCAAGGCCTCGCCTATTATTCCACCTATAACCATACTAGCAATTACTATCATTATATTCTGCGTTTTTAATGCCATTTGTATACCAATAACACCTACACACAATGCTATCCCATGCATGATAGTATTTTGCCATTTCTCCGGCAACCCTTTTCGTAATATTAAGCCAGCACAACCACCTACTAAAATAGCCAAAGTGTTGACAATCGTTCCCATTCCAGTCATGAAATTACCTGTCTTTCCTTTTTCTACATACTAAACGTTAAAACCACTTTTATGAGTAAATGCAGCCTTTTTAGTTTTGCCATTATTTTGCAACAACTCATATATACGCTCCAAATCATCATGAGTGTAATATTCTATTACAATTTTACCACCATCAGCCTTACCCTTCAGGACTTTAACTTTGGTGCCTAAATATTCCGTCAAATCGTTTTGAAAAGCTTTAGCATAGATATCTTGTTCTTTTTTTGTTGTCTTTTTCTCTTTGCTAACTATTTTTTTCTTTTTAATTCCATCTAAACCAAGGCTAGTAATTTTTTCTCTAATAACTTTTACAGTATTGCCTTCTTTGTATTCGTTAACTACTTCTTCAACAGTACGTGCTGACCAATCATTAGCTATAATTTGCGTTGCCATATCTTCCATACGTCCTTGATCACCAACGCCAAGCAAAGGGCGCACCTGCCCCATAGTTAAGTCACCTTTAGAAACAAAGTTACGTATGCTTTCCGGTAAGTTGAGCAGTCTTAAAGAATTACTTACCGCGGTTTTGCTCATACCCATTTTTTTAGCAACTTCCGCTTGCGTTATACCCAATTTATCCATCATACTGCGCAGGCCTTCAGCTTCCTCCAGAGGATTTAAATCACTGCGTTGCATATTCTCTATTAAAGCTACTTCCATCATAGTCGCATCATCATATTTACGTACAACCACAGGAACAACGTCTAAACCAGCTTCTTTGGCAGCTCGCCAACGACGCTCGCCGGCAACTATTTCATATTTTTCTCCCGCCTTTCTTACAATTAGGGGTTGAATAACTCCGCTTTCTTTAATTGAACTCACTAATTCTCTTAATTTTCCCGGCTCAAAAGTTTTGCGAGGTTGGTAAGGATTAGGAATCAGGTCTTTTATTGCCAGTTCTCCTGTTGTATCACCCTTAACAAAGGCCTGAACTATATCTTTTTTACCACCAAACACGCTATCGAGTCCCGTTTTCCCCAAACCTCTTGTTTTAATTGCCACGTTTTAATACCTCCTTGGCTAATGCCCTATACATTTCAGCGCCTTTAGACTTAGAATCGTATACGTTAATTGGCTGCCCAAAGCTAGGAGCCTCACCTAGACGCACACTACGCGGAATTACCGTCTTATACAATAATGTAGGAAAGTGCTTTTTAACTTCGTTTACTACATCATTAGTCAAATTTGTACGCGTATCAGACATTGTCATAAGAATACCCTCTAATTCGAGCTCAGGATTTAGCATTTCTTGGATGCGTTCAGCCGTATTCAACAACTGAGTAACGCCCTCCAACGCATAAAACTCACATTGTATGGGAATTAATATAGAATCTGCAGCCGTTAAGGCATTTATCGTTAATAAACTTAGAGATGGGGGACAATCAATTATTACGTAGTCATAATTTTTTCTGGCTTCTTCTAATGCACGCTTTAAGCAACATTCTCTATTAAGTTTGTTGACCAAATCTATCTCCGCACCAGCTAAGTTAATAGTTGCAGGCGCTATCCATAGATTGGTAAAAGCCGTTTCTACTATAACTTTTTCCAGTGGTACATCCTTGATTAGCACATCATAAACGCATTGCTTAATATTATCTTTCACAATGCCCAACCCACTTGTAGCATTTCCTTGTGGATCGTTGTCCAGCAAAAGCACTTTTTTCTTCTTTTCTGCTAAACAAGCCGCCAAATTTATGCTAGTAGTAGTCTTGCCTACGCCACCCTTTTGGTTGGTTACTGCTATTACTTTGCCCAAGCTTGTCACTCCTTCATTATCCCTTGTTATAACGCCACTAACAATCACGCTATTATTCTAACACAAATAAAGAAAAAAACAATTATTGTATTTTAAAAGCAAAAGTCAAAAGGTCAAGTTTTCACGTGGAAACTTGACCTTTTGACTTTTGTCTAACGTTGATAAATACTCACTGTTCTGTCTTTTTGCTCTATTTTTAAATGCTAAATAACTGCTTTTATCATTTATTAGATTTTGTTTTTTACAAAATTTAATTCTTTTTCTCTGCCGTTATCAATCTTTGTTATAAAGGAGTTTTAGATACTATTCCTGCTTTTCTTGGATATTTTGCCGGTGTGTTTTTTTGCTTTTGCACAACTAAAATTGCTCTTCCATCGTCCAGCCCTGGAAGTTTAACTTGTTCACAACTAATAAGCTTTCCACCTAAAATACTCATGGCCTTTTCTCCATGAGCTAGCTCTTCTTTATATTTAGAACCCTTCATAGCATAAAAATATCCGCCTTTTTTTACCAAAGGCAGACAATATTCTGCCAATGTTGGGAAAGAAGCAACAGCCCTAGCTATAGCAATATCATAATGCTCCCTATGCTGCACTTTATGGCCTGCATCCTCAGCTCTTATATGCTCACAGGAAATCTCTTTTAAATCCAGTTCTTCAATAACAGCCTCTAAAAACTTAATTCTCTTAGCTAAAGAATCCATAAGTATCATTTTTAAGCTTGGGCAATAAATTTTTAATGGAATACTGGGGAACCCTGCTCCCGTTCCTACATCTACCAAGGTTTTATGAGAAAATCGCTTCGCATCATAAACAAGAAGAGAATCAATCATATGCTTAACAGCGACATCTTCCGGTTCAGTAATTGCCGTTAAATTCATTACTTTATTGGTTTCTACTAACATTTCATAATATTTATTAAATTTTTCCACTTGTTCTTGTGTAAAGACAAGTCCAGCATCTTTTCCCTTGTTAATCAGCGCTTCAATAAAATTCATGCTTCTTGTCCCTTTCGCCTGTTTACTTCTAAATACACCATTAATACCCCTATATCCGCAGGTGATACTCCTGAAATTCGTGACGCTTGTCCAATAGAAGTTGGCTTTACCTTTTGCATTTTTTCTGCCGATTCGGCAGAAAGTTCCTTAATTTCTCGATAATCTATATTTTCAGGAATCAATTTGCTTTCTAACTTTAGTGCCCTCGCTACTTCTAACCGCTGCTTAGCTATATAGCCTTCGTACTTGGTCTGCACTTCGATTTGTTCCTCCACCACTTTTGGAAGCGACGGCAGGTTAAAAGCCTCTGCAAGCTTGGCATAAGAAACTTCTTCTCTACGTAAAAGTTCTATAAGACTGGTGCTAGAGCGCAATGCCACTGTTCCCATATTTAATATTTTCTTTTGATTTTCTTCGTTAGGAGCTATATTAATTTTAGCCAAATCCGCAAAAGTTCTTTCCAAAAGAGAACGTTTATCTACAAAAGCACTATAGCGTTCATCACCTACAAGTCCAACAGCGCGTCCTTTTTCTGTCAAACGTAAATCCGCATTATCTTGGCGCAAAAGCAAGCGGTATTCAGCTCTAGAGGTCATCATACGGTAAGGCTCATGTGTGCCTTTGGTAACCAAATCATCAATTAAAACACCAATATAAGCATCACTACGTCCTAAAATAAACGGTTTATTCCCCTTTATTTTTTGCATAGCATTAATACCTGCCATGAGTCCCTGTGCAGCTGCTTCTTCATAGCCGCTCGTACCGTTAGCTTGTCCTGCTGAAAATAAACCTGAAATTCCCTTATGCTCTAAAGCCGCCGTCAATTGTAGCGGATCTAGGCAATCATACTCGATAGCATAGCCAGCTCTCATCATTTTACATTTTTCTAATCCTGGAATAGTCTGCATAAACTTTAATTGGACTTCAGCCGGTAATGATGAAGACATTCCCTGCACATATATTTCATTAGTGCGCAATCCTTCCGGTTCTAAGAAAAGTTGATGTCTATCTTTATCTGCAAAGCGTACTATTTTGGCCTCTATGGAAGGACAATACCTAGGTCCCACGCCTTCGATATTACCGTTAAACATAGCAGAACGACTAAGATTATCCCTAATGATTTTATGTGTTTCATTATTTGTATAGGTCAAAAAACAGGGTACTTGTTTTCTTGTAGTTATTTTACTAATAAAAGAAAAATTTCTTACCTGTTCATCACCGAACTGCGGCACCATTTTGCTATAATCAAGACTTCGAGCATCAATGCGTGCTGGAGTCCCTGTTTTGAACCGCATGAGTTCCAAGCCGCATTCTTGCAACGATTGCGTCAATTTCATGGCTGCGCGCAATCCATTTGGCCCTGAATTGTAACTAACTTCCCCATAAACAATTCTACCTCGTAAATAGGTTCCTGTTGCCAAAATTACACAGCTAGCAGTAAACATTTCTCCAGTTTCTGCCTCTACGCCCACAACCTGTCCATTTTCCACAATAAGCCTATCTATCATCAGCTGCTTTACATCAAGGTTTTCCTGATTTTCTAAAACCTGTTTCATGATGATGTGATAAACCGGCTTATCAGCTTGAGCTCTCAGCGCATATACAGCATAACCTTTTCCTGTATTTAAAAGACGCATTTGTATACAAGCTTCGTCAGCAGCAAGGCCCATTTGCCCACCTAGAGCATCTATTTCACGCACTAAATGACCTTTAGCGCTTCCACCTACAGAAGGATTACATGGCATAAACGCAATATTATCCATAGACAAGGTCGCTAAAAGAGTTTTTCCACCTAATCTAGCCGTAGATAATGCTGCCTCTACACCAGCATGTCCTGCTCCTATTACTATAACATCGTAATTATCTACTATCACAATTTTCCTCTCTTTATTTTCCTAAACAAAATCTAGCAAAAATTTCGTTAATTATTTCATCTTGAACTGTTTCACCGGTAATTGCCCCTAAATTATCAATTGCATTGCGTAAATCAATTACTATGCAATCATAGGGAAGTTGCTTTTCAGTTGCATGCAAAGCATCTTTTAAACTTTTTTTAGTTGCTAATAATAATTGTTCATGTCGAGCATTCTGAACAAAGACACCTTTTTCCACTGACCCTCCGGCACCATAAACAAAAGTTTTTAACCATTGTACAAACTCTTCTACACCTTGAGCAGTTTTTACCGATAAAGTTAAGATATTTTGTGGGCCAAATTTAGCTTCTAAGGCATCCATGTCAATAAGGCACGGTAAATCCCCTTTGTTAACGATAATAACGTGCTCACGGCCTTCTATGGAGCTAAGAATTTCTTTATCTTCCATTCGCAATTGTTCTGATCCATCTAATACTACAATAGCCAACTCAGCGTCGGCTAAAATTGCCCTAGTTTTCTCTACACCTATACTTTCGACAAAATCTTCGGTTTTATGAATACCTGCCGTATCCGTTAATATTAAAGGTACTCCTTCAATAAGCATTTGCTCTTGAATAACATCTCTAGTAGTTCCAGGTACCTCAGAAACAATTGCCCTTTCTTCTTTTAACAAACAGTTTAAAAGACTTGATTTTCCTACATTAGGACGACCCACGATTGCTGTAAGCAGACCTTCCCGCATAATTTTTCCCGTATGCGCCTTTGCCAAAAGGTTATTAATTGCATTTAATCCTATAAAAATACAATCCTGTACCTCTTTAAATGTTAAATCCTCTATATCTTCTTCCGGATAATCAATAATTGCCTCTAAGTGTACAATAACATCTTTTAGTTCGCCACGTATATGACGTATTGCGTCTGATAATTGGCCTTTTTGTTGACGCAATGCCAGTTTTAAAGCCTCTTCACTTCTGGCTTTAATAATATCCATAACTGCTTCTGCCTGGGCTAAATCCATACGCCCATTAAGAAATGCTCTTTTAGTAAATTCTCCTGGTTCTGCCGGTCTTGCCCCCATGGCAAAAGTAAGGCGTAAAATAGTTTTTAAAGACTGAATACCGCCATGACATTGGATTTCAACAACGTCTTCACCTGTATAAGAATGTGGCTCCGGCATAAAAACACTTAATACCTCGTCCACAATATTTTCTTTAGTATCTTTAATATTTCCATATACCATATGCCTAGAGTCATATGACCCTAATAATCGCCCTTTAGGCGTTATAAATATTTTGTCTGCTATTTCCAAACTTCTCTGTCCACTAATACGTATAATTCCTACTGCTCCCTCACCTAAAGCTGTAGCTACTGCACTAATAGTATCTTCCATTTTCAACACCTGCCTAACTTATAGGGCAAAATACCCTGAAAAATAAAAAAATATCCCCGGCAATCTATTAAATTACCGGAGATTTCTGCTACCTTATTAAATGTATGCTTTCTACTTTAAATCAATTACTGCCATACGATAAGGCTCTTCACCTTCGCTATAGGTAGTTACTTTTTCATCGTTTTGCAATGTCATATGAATAAGCTTACGTTCATAAGGATTCATAGGCTCCAGTACAACTTTTTCACCTGTACGTTTAACTTTATCAGCAAGACGTTGCGCCAATCTAACCAGCGTTTCTTTACGACGTTCCCTATAATCTTCTACGTCAACAATAAACCGGACACGGTCTTGTGAATGTTTATTTGCCACTAGATTAGTTAAATACTGCAAAGAATCCAATGTTTGTCCATGTTTCCCAATTAAAACGCCCATACCTGGACCATGTAATTTAAAAACAGTAGAATTTTCTTCTTTGTTAAAAAACTTTTCCATAACAACATTTATATTCATTGCAGCAAAGAGTTTTTGTAAAAACTCTTTTGCCGCTAATTCAGCATCTTCTCTGCTTCCGGCAACTTTGATCATATCCAAAGCCGTTTCTTCTTCAGTTTCAGCAACATAATGTGCATTATTATCACTTGCTATAACTTTTTCAATAATGTCTTTTTTAGTTACTTTCACTTTGGCAAGACGACCGCCAAAAATTCCAAATAAAGAATTCTTTGATTCTTCCAAAACTTCTATTTCAACTTGTTCTTTTGTTGCCTGCAATTCATCTAAAGCGGCTGCTACAGCATCATTAACTGTTTTTCCAGTTTTCTCAATAGAAATCATAGTATTCCTCCTAGAGCCTTATTTACCGGCAGCACTAGTTTTTCTCTCCATCAAAACCTGCTGGCCAATTTGCATTAGATTCATAATTACCCAGTAAAGAACTAATCCTGCTGGAAACTTGAAGCTGATATAGCCAATAAAAAATGGCATAAAATACAACATAATTTTATTTTGCGCGCTTGATGTATCCGGCATAGACTGTTTAGACTGAACAAAAGTAGTCAGAGCAGAAAGTACAGGAAGTATGAAAAGGGGATCCGGTTGTGAAATATTTTGCATCCACAAAAAATTTGTAGGTCCTACATAGTTAAAATCTCTTATACCATAGAAAATACCTATCATAATAGGCATTTGCACCAAAAGAGGAAGACAACCGGCAAGAGGATTAATACCTTGCTCTTTATACAATTCTGCCAGTTTTTGATTCAAAAGAACTTTATCATTTTTATATTTTTCCTGAATAGCCTTCATTTTGGGTTGCAATTCCATCATTGACTTAGTAGAAGCAATTTGTTTAGCGGTTAAAGGATATAGTATTAACTTAACAATAATAGTCATAATAATAATAGCTAAACCATAGCTAGGAAACCCTATGTTCACCGTCAAAGAATATAAAAATGTTACTACTTGTTGAACAATTGAACTCAACGGACTTAGAAAACTCAAAATATCACTCCTTAACTTTCTCAATAGTATAATTAACCCGTTATACTACGGGATCATAGCCACCTTTATGGAAGGGATGACACTTAGCAATTCTTTTAATTGCCATAATGCTTCCTCGCACAACTCCATACTTTTTCACAGCTTCTAGTGCGTATTGAGAACAAGTAGGATAAAATCTACAGTGAGGAGGAAAGAGGGGCGAAATAAAAAGTTGATAAAACCTTATCAAACCAATAGCTATTATTTTCATATTTTTTCCCTTGTTAAAGCAATCCGGCACGTTTCACCAAACGCAAAAAAACACGCTCATAAATTTTTATGTCAGCAGTTACTAGTCTCTTCCTAGCAACCCAAACAATATTTACATTTTTCTTGATTTCATGTTTTTTAATACGAAAAACTTCTCTCATCAATCGCTTAACATGATTTCTTACAACAGCATTTCCGACCTTCTTACCTACGGCTAAGCCAATTTTTACACTAGTCGTATCAGAAGGTAGAATATAAAGAACAGAAAGAGTATCCACCACTGAATGTCCGTTCTTATAAACTGTTTGAAATAACTTTTTAGACTTGATGCGATGGAATTTTTCCAATTTAAATCTTTTTAAATTTTTCAAAGCAAACACCTGCCCACATGGTAAAATAGGCCGCAGTAAAGCGGCCTATAAATAATTATGCAGACAATCTCTTTCTGCCTTTTGCACGTCTTCTCTTCAAAACTTGTTGACCGCCAAGAGTCTTCATTCTTAATCTGAAACCGTGCGTTCTTTTTCTCCTAGTGTTATTAGGTTGAAAAGTACGTTTCATAATAATACCTCCTTGCCACATGCATAATGCCAAATTCTATCTAATACTTCTTTTGATAGCTATGATGATTATATGATAGGAGGGTTAACCTGTCAATAATAAAACACTATTTTTACAATTTAACCTATCTTTTCTACTTGTTATACACCTTTTTACATTACTATTACTTTATATTATAAAAGAATAAAATAATTAGAACCCATGGTACTAGTATATAAGAATGGACACGAAAAGTTTAACAAGCTAAAATCAATTTAGAAAGGGCGTGTTAAACCTTGTCCAAAAATGGAATAAGATTTATCGATGAATTTAAAAAACAAATAGTAGCTTTGTATCAATCCGGTAGTAGCGTAAGCTACCTTAGCAGTGAATATGGCGTAACTGCAGTAACAATTTATAAATGGATAAAAGAACTCTCCCCAGTTAAGGGACTACACGATGAAGAAATTACTTCCAAGGAATATGAGAAGATGAAGAAACGTATTGCAGAGCTGGAAATGGAGAACGAAATATTAAAAAAAGCTACAGCCATATTCGCACGAAAACACTAGGAGAAACAGTTGGCTTCATCAATAGATACAAAGCCCAGTATACAGTAAAGCGCACCTGCAAAGTATTGAACCTTCCTCGAGGCACCTATTATAAGTCCTTATGTCTCGTAACATCTGCCAGAAAAATAAACAAACAGAAGTTCCTAGAAACAATAAAAGATGTTTTCGAAGAAAACAAGAAGAGATATGGAGCACCAAAGATACAGAAAGTATTAGAAGCTCTTGGCATAAAGGCCAGTCTAAAGCGTGTCCAAAGGCATATGGCAGAATTAGGGCTCAGGGCAATAGTAGTAAAGAAATACAGGTATTATTCTTCTAAATGTTTGGTTGAAGAACATGACAATTTGTTAAACAGAGATTTCAAAAGTGCAGCAATCAACAAAAAATGGTGTACAGACATAACCTATATCCATACAGTTATTGATGGTTGGACATATCTGGCGTCAGTAATGGACTTGGCCAGCAAGAAGATTATCGGCTATGCCTATGCAAAAAGGATGACAGCAGAACTAGCGGTACAAGCTATTGAAAATGCCTGCCTTAATGTCAGTGATACAACAGGAATAATTTTGCATAGTGATCTTGGAACTCAATACACTAGTCAAATGTTTGAAGATGAGCTTGTAAGAAAAAATATGGTTCATTCTTACAGCCGTAAGGGAAACCCCTACGATAATGCCTGCATTGAATCTTTCCATTCCGGATTGAAGAAGGAAGAAGTGAACCATAACAGGTATTATGATTTCAAGATGGCCGGTAAAGCCATCTTTGAATATATTGAATCATGGTATAACCGAAAGAGGATTCATGGCAGTATAAAGTATATGACTCCGCAGGAGTTTGAAGACGCAGCAAAATCTACAGCATAAAAGTTAAACTATTTGTGTCTACAGTATTGACCTAGGTCCAGTGATTAATTTGGGGGAATGTACTATACTATAGTTATATTATGAGAATATTGTGAAAATATAATATTAAGATTTGTAGAAAGGAGGCAAGTGGTTATATAGAAAAGCAAGCAAAAAAAGCACTATCATAAGGGGGAGTTTAAATGAAAATGAATTTGTCGACTAAGATTTTGATTGGCCTTATCCTGGGTGTTTTAGCAGGGTTGGGGTTAGGTCAAGAGGGATTGGCTTTTGCCAAAAGTTGGATTGCACCTTTTGGTAAAATTTTTATGAACATGATTAAAATGATTATTGTGCCATTGGTTTTTTCATCTCTTATTGTTGGTATTTGTGGTTTGGGAGATGTGAAAAAAATTGGCCGGGTTGGAGCTAAAACCGTTGCATATTATTTAGGAACTACAGCTTTTGCTATTGTTTTAGGTTTGGCTTTAGGAACTATTATGTCACCTGGAACCGGGATTACGATGCCGGGTGCTGAGGTAAAGGCTGCGGCTAAAGCTGCTCCACCTTTAATGGATGTTATCGTTGCCATATTTCCCACCAATCCCATTGACGCCATGTTAAAGGCCAATATGTTGCAGATTATAGTATTTGCTCTTTTCATGGGCGGCGGTATTACTATGGTTGGCGAGCGTGCCGATAGTTTCTTTAAATTTTTTGATGGTATGGCAGAGGCTTGCTATAAGGTTGTTGGTATGATTATGTGGTTCGCACCTATTGGTGTGTTTGCTCTTATGACACCTGTTACAGCTACTTATGGGGCGGCAGTATTATTACCATTGCTTAAGGTCATTGTGGCCGTTTATCTAGGCTGCCTATTACACGCTTTTATCGTTTATGGTTTCCTAATAAAGACTGTTGGCAAGATGAATCCTATGACTTTCTTCAAGGGAATATTCCCTGCTCAGATGGTTGCGTTTTCTACTTGCTCTAGTTCCGCTACTTTGCCTGTTAGCTTTGAATGCGTACAGGACATGGGGGTCTCTAAAGAGGCTTCCAGCTTTGTGTTGCCATTAGGAGCGACTATCAACATGGACGGAACGGCGTTGTATCAAGGCGTTTGTGCCTTGTTTATAGCCCAGATTTATGGGGTAGATCTTAGTATGGGACAATATGTTACGATTATTCTTACCGGTACATTGGCTTCTATTGGTACGGCTGGTGTTCCTGGTGCCGGACTTATTATGTTGACTATGATTTTAACTGCAGTAGGCCTTCCTTTGGAAGGGGCAGCTTTAATCGCAGGAATTGATCGTATTTTAGATATGCCTCGTACTACTGTAAATATTACAGGTGATGCTACCGTTGCTCTTATTGTAGATAAAGGTGAGAAGGCGCGGGAAGCAAAACTTGCTTAATATAGTGAAATAAAATTTTAAATTTGCAGATAAAAAGGACAGCGCTTATGGATTTTAGCCATGAGCGCTGCCCTTTTATGTTTTAATTATCTTTTCCCCAAGCATGTATGCCTTTTTGTTCAGGAATTATCTTTGGATCAAAAATGGGCCTGTCAATGCCAGCTTTTTTTTGTTTTACATAGTCGTCTAATGCGATATAGGAATATTTAGCTAGCTGGGAAATGGCAATAAGATTGGTGAGAGCCATTAAAGCCATAAATAAATCTGCCATATTCCATACTAGTGCGACCTTTGCTATGGAACCAAATAGAACCATAGCAACTACGCAGATACGAAACATTGTGAGAAGCAGGGGATTTGAGTTTAAAAAAGCAATGTTAATTTCACCATAGTAGTAGTTGCCAACAATAGAACTGAAGGCAAAAAGACAAATGAGAACGGCCAATAGGCTAGGGACCCAGGGCCCGATATGGAAAGCTAGAGATTGTTGTGCTAATTCTATACCTGTTAAGTTTGTAGTGTGATAACTGGTAGAAAGCAAAATTATAAAAGCGGTGGCAGAACAGACTAACAAAGTATCTACAAAAACACCTAGCGCTTGTACTAAACCTTGTTTTACAGGATGAGATACAAAGGCAGTCGCCGCAGCATTAGGAACAGAGCCCATGCCTGCTTCGTTGGAAAACAATCCACGCTTAACACCGGTCATAATGGCGGCGCCTAAGCCACCGCCTACAGCTGCATGGACATTAAAAGCGGAGGAAATAATTAATTTAAGTACTCCGGGTAATAATGAGAGGTTAAGTAAGGTGATAATTAAGGCTGTTAATAGGTAGATGCCGGCCATAATGGGAACCATCCACTCAGCTATTTTGGCTATGCGGTGAATTCCACCAAAAACAGCAAAAGCCGTAAATAATGCTAAAATGATGCCCATGGTTAAGCGATCAACGCCAAAAGCGGCATGAAGGGACACTGTAATTGTATTGGCTTGTACTGAGTTAAAAATCAGACCGAAGGTAATACTAATTAAAACAGCAAAAACAGTAGCAAAAAAAGTGCTGCCTAGAGCATTTTTGATGTAATAGGCTGGACCACCGCGAAAGCCGTTGCCATGTGTAGGAATTTTGTAAATTTGAGCTAGAGTGCTTTCCACGAACCCTGTAGCCGCACCTAAAAGAGCGATAGCCCACATCCAAAAAATGGCACCTGGACCGCCACTGGCAATAGCAATGGCAATACCGGCTATGTTGCCAACGCCAACTCTTGAGGCGGTGCTGACGCAAAAGGTTTGGAAAGAAGAGATAGCTTGTTGTCCATGATTTACACCTACGCCGTCTTTTAGTAGTTTGAACATTTCTCCAAGCATGCGGATTTGCACAAATCTTGTGCGCAGGGAAAACCACAAGCCTAAACCTACAAGCAAAATAATTAAAACATAGGACCATAGAATATTATTTGCACTGTTAATAAAATTTTCTAATAAATACATAAAAACCCCCTCAAATAATAAGTTGCTATAAAAACGTCACAATTATTATACAATTTTTCTGTAATATTGTATACACACAGGTGAAAAGGCACAAAAAGAACCTTCCCCTAGGGGAAGGTTCTTTTTACGCCTTTTATAACTGAACTATCATAGTTTTTATATTTATCTTATTTTTTTGTAAATGAGCTTTTAAGAGAAAATCTTGAGTTTTCATTAAATCTTCTACATCTTTGGCACTAATAGTGGGATTAAAATCATACCAAGGCGCCATAATTTCAACATCTGCAACTTTCAGACCGGTTTCTTTAGCTGTATATTTAAAAGCGTTTTCTTTGTTTGCTTGCATATAAGCAATGTTTTCTTTATGTGCAGCTAAAAATTGTTTAACTACATCAGGATGTTCCTTAAGGAATTTACCGCTAGTAGCAATAACTATAGTTGCATCTACTAAACCTTCACCATTGGCAACGATATGGGCACCGGCTTTTTGTGCACGTAAGACATCAGCACCAGCAACTAAGGCTGCATCAACGTTACCGTTAAGCATAGCGGTTACAGAAGCTGGTATACCCATAGAAATTAGTTCTACGTCTTTAGCTTGCAGGCCATCTTTGTCTAAGGCTGCCACTAAAATTTGATGCAGTATTGTGCCTTTGGGACCGGCTATTTTTTTGCCTTTTAGATCAGCTGCAGTTTTAATGGCAGGGTCTTTAGCCATAATGTTAAAAGCTTTAGGAGCACGGCTATAAATACCAATTATTTTCACATCTACGCCGTTGGAGGCAGCTAAAATAGCTGAAGTACCACCGAGAGCACTGCAAATATCTAGACTGCCGGCTGCAAGGGCTTCTGTTTGTTTTGCTCCTGAGTTAATATCGGGAAAGGTTACAGTAATATTTTTCTTGGCAAAAGAATTTTTTATTGTGCTCAAGTTCTTATCCACGATAGAGGGAATATTAAGGGGAGATTTAACGTAGGTAACGCGTAGTGATTTTAATGGCTCTGTTTTTTTCTCGGAGACTTTGGACTGAGAGCTACAACCAAGCAGAGAAAATGCTAGGAAAACAGTACAAAAATAGGTTAATAGGGTCTTAAATGATACTTTTTTCATTGACTTACCACCTTTTTCATTTATTCAATACCGGTCAAAATTTGTTTCCGCAAATTTATAACTAAAGAGGAGGACAAATCTCGTTGGTAAGGTATTGGCACAGAAATATCAGAAGTTACGCTACCCTTTTGCATAATGAGAATGCGCTCACCTAAAAGTATGGCTTCTTCCACATCGTGTGTAACAAAAATAATGCTTTTGCGTTCTTTTTGAAAGAGCTCTAGCAGTGTTTTCTGTAAGCCATGCCTCGTAAAATAATCTAAGGCACTAAAAGGTTCATCCATAAGTATAATATCAGGATTTTGCAATAAAGTTCTTCCTAAGGAAACTCGTTGAGCCATGCCACCCGAGAGTTGCGAGGGATAAATTTGTGCAAAGTTTTCGAGACCTAGGGTCGCCAGTAGAAAGGGAATCCTATTATTGGCTAGTTCATTTGTAGCTATGGTCGTGTTTTTACTACCAAAAGCAATGTTTTCGGTAACAGTGAGCCAAGGCATAAGACGGGGTTCTTGAAAAACGAAGCCTATTTTGGGGTTTGGTCTTTCAAAGACAATATTGCCTGAACTAGGGAGTTCTAGCCCGGCTAAAAGCCTAAGTAATGTTGTTTTGCCACAACCGCTTTTGCCAACAATTATATTGAAGCTGTGTTCTGTAAAAGTTAAAGTAGTAGGGACCAAAGCTGTTACAGTATTACTTGGAGTGATGTAAATTTTATTAAGGGCATTTAATTGTATCGTCATAATTAGGCCTCCGAGTTTTGTTGCCAAGGCATAAGCAACTTGGTGATATGTATAAAACTCCAGTCCATGATGCTACCTATAATGCCAATGCTTAAAATACCTACAAGAACTATATCTGGGCGAGACATTTGTTCAGCATCCAATATCATATAGCCGATACCTGAGGAGGCCGCAATAAGCTCCGCTCCAATAAGGGCTCGCCAACTATAACCTAACGAAAGCTGTAGGCCGACGGTAATAGACGGCAAGGCCGCCGGTAATTGAATATAACGAGCTTTTTGCCAGGCGTTAAAGTGTAAGGAAGAACCAACTTCTAAAAGTTTCTTGTCACAGTTTTTAATACCGCTGTAGGTGTTGAGAAACAAGGGGAAAAAGGAGGCTAAAAAAATAATCACTAATTTTGAAGTTTCGTCGATGCCAAACCACAAAATAATCAAGGGGATAGACGCTAAAGGTGGTACATGGCGGAGAAATTCTAAGGTCGGCCAGCAAAAATCACTAAAATAGCGGCTGCGGCCACAAATTATTCCTAAGGGCAGAGCAACTGCACAGGCACAAAAAAAACCGGCGAAAACTCTGGCTAAGCTAACATATATGTTTCGCCACAAGGTTCCGTCTAGGCATAACTGCCCAAAAATCACAAAAGTTGTTTGGGGAGAAGGCAAAAGATAGGGACTGAAAAATTTATATTTTGTTAGTAACCACCATAAGAGCAATAAGGCAAGAGGTAAGATAATACCGTTTTTCCAGCGTTTCATGGCATACTCCTCGCTTGTATAATACTAACTAAACTTTAAAACAAAAGCTAGTTAAAGTCAACAATTAACACAATATAGTGTATAATTAAATATAGTTACAGTGCTAGGCATAAAAAACAAAAAAAAATAAATTTTTGCAACAATAAAAATGTAAAAATGGGGATAAAAATCAATGGAAGCTATAATTCATGCTTTACAAGGTATATTAACAGTAATGATTTTAGTAGCCATAGGTTTTGTTTTAGCTAAATGTGGGTGGTTCGAGGAACACAGCGAGGCAATGATTGCTAGACTTGTGACGCAAATTTGTTTGCCTGCGTATATGCTGGTAAATCTTACTACTACATTTACTCACGATCAACTAATGGCAATGAGCGGTGGGTTATTTGTACCTGTAGTATCTATTTTTTCTTTGTTATTTTATCGGTAAGGCTGTGGCAATAATAATTAAGGTTCCAAGATCGCGGCGTGGAGTATTTTGTTCAGTTTTTTTTACTGCAAATTCTATTTTTATTGGCTTGCCCCTGTGTTTAGCTCTCTTTAGTGAAAAGGGGTCACCTTATGTTATGTTGTATTATATAGCGAATACGCTTACTTTTTGGACTATAGCGGTGCATGATATTGCTCAAGATGCAGGGTTTAATGCGCCGCTCTTTAGCGTGGGGACACTAAAGGCTGTTTTATCACCACCACTTTTCGGCTTCATCTTCGGTATTATTATGGTTATGTTGGATTGGCATTTGCCCGACCCGCTTTTAAATTCCTGTCACTATATTGGCAATATGGTAACGCCTCTAGCTATGTTATTTATTGGGATAGCTATTAGTAAATATAGATGGTCAGATATTAAGTTTGATTTTGAGCTTTTAGTAGCCATGGTAGGACGTTTTGGTGTTTCTCCGGTTTGTGTTTTTGTGTTATTACCTATATTTAATTTGCCAATATTGATGTCACAAGTTTTTGTTATGCAGGCAGCTATGCCGGCTATGACCAATACCGCTATTGTGGCGAAAGCCTATGGTGGTGATTACGAATATGCAGCTAAACTAACAATAGTATCAGTTTTTGTGTCCGTTATAACTACGCCATTTTATATGTGGATATTGCAAGGGTAAAAGGCAAGAACAATTAATTCCCAGACTTAATAATGTTTATAAAAACTATCAATAAAAAGTAAAAAAACCGCAAATAAAAAAGTTATTATTGCGAGCTATTTTTTTTATTGTACAATTAATTCGTGTTTTTTCAATTATAAGCATTTTTAGATAATTAAAATTATTAGAAAATGGAATATTGTAACTAAAATTGTAAACAATCCACAATAAGGTGGAAGCGGGAGGTTGTTAGTATGGTAATAAAAAGAGGTTTGGTTTTGTCGGTGGGGTTAATGTTATTAAGTTCAAGAGCGTATGCCACGTCAGTTCCTAGCATGGCTGATCCTTTTCCCAATGCCGGTACGGTTTTTTCTGGCTTGGATCAGAACCGTAAGTGGATGCCGCAAACTCGCAAAGCGGAAGTGAAATTGGAAATGCCTCCTGAACAGGAAAAAATCAGACATCGTTACTATAACCGTTAAAGGTATAGCTATAGAGGGGCAGACAATTTTTTCTAAAGAGACGCTAGATAAAGTCATAAAAGGTAAAATTAAAGGGAAAATGAGTTTAAAAGATTTAAATGATACAGCATTAGAGTTAAGAAAGTTTTTTCGCAGAAATGGTTATTTTGCAGCATATGCCTATGTACCTGAGCAAAATGTTGTTGATGGTAGTGTAGTCATCAAAATAATGCCAGGAATTTATGGAAAAGTGACAATGACTAATACAACTCGTATGCGTAGCGATCGCTTAGAAGATTTTATGAAGCCCATACAAAGTGGTTCTTATATACAGCGTAGAGCTATGGATAGATCGCTTTTAATTATGAATGATTTACCCGGTATTAAGGTAGAAGCGACTTTAAAGCCTGGTAGTAAAAGTGGAGAAGCAGATGCTTCCTTTGTAGCTAGTACTTTGGAAAAACAAGGTGGAGCGGTTTTCCTTGACAATTATGGTAATCGTTATACAGGCCGTAATCGTATTGGAGTTAGCTATCACATTAATAATCCAGCTGAGCTTGGTGATCAACTATCCTTTTACTATATGAAAAGTAACGGTGAGCTAAACAATTACGATGTTCGTTATGAAATTCCTGTAGGTGATTATCATAGGACAGGGACCGTTATGGGGTTGTCTTTCACAAAAATGGATTATGAACTGGGTGCTCCCTATGACCAATACGATGCCTATGGTAACGCGGAAACTTGGCAGTTATATACTAAGACTCCACTCAAGAGAATGTTGCATAATAATTTATATTTACGCACTAGTATAGAGGCACGCAAATTGACTGATAAAATTGACAGATGGTTACAAGATACCGAGAAGACATCTCAAGTAATGCGCGTAGGTTTAGAGGGAGATTATCGAACTAATAAAACAGCTACTACTTATAAATTTACTCAATCGTTCGGTTGGATGCATATGGATTCCGACACAGCTAAACGTTATGATTATTATGATACAGAAGGTCCTTTCCAAAAATCAGAAGTAAGTTTGTATCACATTATTAAGGCTAATAATAGATTGCAAATACACCTAAGTGCTTCAGCACAATATGCTTGGTCTGACTTAGATTCATCAGAAAAATTCTACATCGGTGGTTACAATGCGGTAAGAGCATTTCCTCAAGGTGAATCTGGTGGTGATTCAGGGTTCCTGGGAACTATTGAAACCAGATGGATGATGCCAACACAAACCTGGCAGTTGGCTGCATTTATTGATGGTGGACGAGTTATGTACAACAAACATTCTTCCGGCAGCGATACTAACTTCCGCAATCTTTGCGGTTGGGGCCTAGGAATTTTGTGGAATAATTCTAAAAACACCTCTGCACGTTTGGATGTTGCATTTCCTTTGTCTGATAACTATTCCCAGAATGACGGGGGGAAAGATTAGTCGGCAATGGTGGTTTCAACTCATTCAGAGAATTTGAGGGGGGGAGAAAAATAAAATGAAGAAATTTAATAAAAAGAATTTAGCTAAAAGAATAATCTTAAGCTTAGTAACGGCTGCAGTTTGTACAAGCTTTGCCGTATCTGCCTATGCAGCAAATATGCCGACGGATGGTACAATTAATCAAGGTACGTTCACAAATTTTAACGGTAACCCTAGCGGCACAACGGCTACGATTACACAGACATCTAATCGCGGAGTAATTGACTGGAGCTCTTTTGATGTAGCATCAGGACATACACTTAATTTTGTACAACCGGATGTATCATCCATGACTTTGAACCGGGTAACGGGAAATGACCTATCAACCATTGCCGGTACTATTAATGCTAACGGTAGTGTTGCTATTATAAATCCCAATGGTTTGTTTTTTGCCGAGGGTTCAACAGTTAATGCAGCCGGTATTTTGGCCTCTACTTCGGAGCTTAACGTTAATGATTTTATGAATGGCACACTTACTTTTGCACAAAATAATCCCTCCAACGCTAATGTAACTATTAACGGTACTTTAAATGCAGAAACTAATAGTGCAATTGTTAACAGTACTTTGAATTTAGGTGGAGTTAAACCGGTTACGGCGTTTTCTACTATGAATAACGTCGTAAGAATTGTTCCTGACGGTAATGTCACAGTAGGAGAAACGGGAAAAATCACTGCAGTAACGACGACTGCTATTACTAAAAGTGATGGCACTATAGGCCAGGAAGCCTATACTATTGACGACAGTAGTACTACTAGCGCTGCCGGGCGGGTTGTTATTCGCGCGGACGAAAATGCTGATGATGTTGGTACAGTTATCTTAAATAATACTAATGCCAGTCAAATACACTCTAACAGCGTTTCTATTTATTATAATTCTGATATAACTAGTGCAGGTATAAATGGGACCTCCACAGCAAATATTACAGGAGATGCTAGTGCTGCTAATACGTATACACAAAAAGATTATACTAATTATGCCAATCAAGCAGCTGTTTATAAGTCTAAAATAGCAGATTCAATTACTCAAAAAGTTACAGATCTTACAACAGGAGTAAATACAGACCAATCTACAACAAGTACTACAAGTAAAAATGCATATATGTTGGTCAACGACGTTTACCAATTGGCGGCAATCGAAGATACTACTTACGGTAATCTAGCAGGTAAATATGCTCAGGGCAAAGATATCGATGCTGCTGGTACTGCCAGTTGGAATGATGGTCACGGTTTTCATCCTATTGGGAGCACAAGCGAGGCGGAGACTGATACCCAAGAGGGTGCTTTTAGCGGCGTATTTAATGGCAATGGCGGAACAACCCAATATACGCTTAATAATTTGAATATTGTTCGACCTACTGAAGATAATGTAGGCCTGTTTTCCACGGTAAGTGGAGCTGTTTCAAGCATTAGACTAGCTGGTAATAGTACTATTACGGGAAATGATGGCGTAGGAGCTATTGCAGGACTTTTGACCGCTAGTGAGTGGCAGCGTTGTCTGGTCTTCAACCTCTTCTGGGGTAAAGGTCAATGGTGTCGACAATGATAGTGGTATAGCTAGTGACATTGGTGGACTAGTAGGCAAGTCTAGTGGCGGAACTATTAGTGGCAGTGCTAACGAGGCTAAAATTTCAGCAACTACTGCTACCAATGTAGGCGGCGTAATCGGAGAGGCCACTGCCACGACTAACCTTAATTCGGTTTATAATACCGGGGAAGTTAGCGGTTTAACTAACGTAGGAGGTATAGCTGGGTCTTTAGACACGGGAACAACTATTGGCGGCGCTATTAATGAAGGGAAAATTATAGGGACTACGAATACCGGCGGCTTGGCAGGCTCCAGTGAGAGCAGTACTGTTTCAGGATCACATAACAAGGGAGAAATTTATGGCACTGTCAATACCGGCGGTCTTGTTGGTTATGCGGATAAATCCACTTTTTCTAAAGTTTACAATACTAATGAAAGTATTACTTTGGATAGTGCTGTCTCAGAAGGCTCGGCTGCCGCTACTGCTTTGAGTACTTATGGTAAAGTAACGGGGACTACAAATACTGGTGGCTTAGTGGGACACTTGGTAGACAGTACTATTAATACGGCTTACAATGCGGGTAATGTTACTGGGACAGGCGAAAATACCGGTGGCTTGGTAGGCCTCATGGAAAGCGGTTCTATTACTTACGCGTACAATGCTGATAATAATACTGTTATTTACAAAGATGGATTACTCGTTAATGGTGTAGCCGAGACTACGAATAATGACTATAATGGGTTTACTTATAATGGCGTTGCCTACACTTATTCTGAAGCCACAAACTTGTATACCAATGTGAGTACCGGAAATACTTATACTGTTGCTGCTATGGCTGTTGCAGCTCCTACATCTACTCGTGTGTACAATGTTCGCCTAGCCTATCGTGATGCTAACGTAATAGGTACTGGTAATACCGGCGGTCTAGTAGGAAATTTGATGGGGGGCAATATTTCTAAGGCTTATAATGCTGGGGCGGTAACTGGTACTGTAGGGACTACAGGGGCTATTGGCGGCAATATTGCTAATGGCACATCGGTAAGTAATGCTTATTATGTTACGAGTAATAAAGATAATACAAAAAATTTATCAAACCAATCTACTGCCTTTGGTCTTAATTCTAGTGAAGCAAGTATTAGCGGCATTACGTTGGCAGAAGCGCAAGGTTCTGTTGGTAACGGCATTCTTTGGGGAAATAACGCTAATAGGGATGAAGGAAATAATTGGATTACTTATGAGACGGAGACCACGCCATTATTACAGGCGTTTATGAATTATATCTCTTATGAATTATATCTCTATTGATAGAGAATATAATTATAATGGGACTTATCGGAATTTAAAATCTGAAGATGTAACAAATCTTTATGGCGGGGCTTTTTTCAATGGATTAAACGGTGACGGCAAAAATGTTTTGAGCAGTACTATGACTGATAGTGCTGCAGTTTATGGCTCTGGGAATGCTAAAGTTCAAGCGACTGATAGCTCAGGAAATAAATTGTATTATCAAGCTGATGGGTCTACTTCTACTACGGTTACCGCTAAACCAGCATACTGGTTATATGAAAGAGCACAAAACACTGATGGCATAACTTACAGCATTTATAACTACGACACGTCCAATCTTTGGTCACCGCAACACGGGTATTTAACTAGTAGTAATGCTACTATTACTATTGACCCTGTACAGCTTACAGTTAATATTAGCGGGAACAAAGTTTACGGGCAGGATGCTGTTACCGGGGCAACTTCAGAAACTACGGCTGGTACTACTTATAATAACGGCTACAAGATTACCTATGACGGTTTAGTGGGAGACGAAACCGCTACTAGCGTTCTTACAGGCACGATTACCTATGATGGTATGGGGCAGGCAAGCATAGTTTATAAGAAAGGGACGACTACTGATAACGCTCAATTGAATGCGGGAACTTATACTTTTGATAGCAGTAAGTTTGATTCTACCACGTTGGCGGCAAATAATAATAACTATGCAATTTCCTAATACAGGTACGTTGAACGTAGCTAAGGCAAACTTATATATTAATGTTGATGGTTCTCGTGTTTATGGCGATGCTAATAGTACGGCGGCTTATAAATATACTGCAGGCACCGGCACAGATAATAATACTAACGATGGTACTTTAAAAACTTGGGATAGCACATCTGCTACGGATTTAACGACTTTAGCAGGGTGGAGCCATAATACTATTAACAATTTAAATAGCGTTACTTCGGTTACCCATAACGGTACAGTAACCGGTACAGCTATTGTTACAGGAACTGATGTAAAAGGTACAGCAACGTCTCCTACGGCTTACAGCTTGGCTAATGGTGGTGATTTAAGTAGCGGGGTATCGACAAACTATGCAATTGTTTTCGATACCACAAAAGGCAGTACTGGTAATTTCACTATTACACCGGCAACCGTTCATTATATTGTGGCAGGACAAAGGACCTATGGAGATGATAATAATACGGCTACAGGTTCAGTAACAGCAGTAGCGTCCACTCTTAAAGCAGGCGATACTCAGGCTAATGTTTTGGATGTAACATCAAGTACGGCTATTGCCCAATGGATGGCGGGAACCAAATATGGATTGACAAAGACTACCAATGCTGGTTCTTATTCAAACCAAACACTAAGTGCTACGGATGCTTCCACTCAAGGAATTAATATTAAAAACGGTAATCATAACTACCTATTGGCCAATAATGCTGATAGTTTTAAATTTACTGTCAATAAAGCGGCACTAACCTTTGCAGTTGATGCACAGAGCAAAATTTATGGGCAAAATAATCCAATTTTAACTGGTGATGCAGGTACAGGATGGAAAAATAGCGAAAGCCTAAGTAATGTTAATGACAATGGTACATATAGCAATCCAGCTATTACCATGGGCTATTCTACTGCAGCAACACAACAATCTGACGTAGGAACATATAGTATTGCAGTTACAAGTGCTACAAAGACTGCGATCAATGCTACGACTCTAAATGAAAACTATAATATTACTTATAAGACGAATAATTCAGCTATTACAAAAGCAGACTTAGGTTTCGCTGCTACAGGGAGTTCTACGTATGGTTCTGCACCCCAAATTAGTGATGTTAAACTGACGTCAGCAACTGATGCTTATACAACAACTGCAGATTCAGTAAATAATTCTGAGCATAAACTAAAATCGTGGGATGCTAGTGCGGCTAGCGATATTACAACTCTTAATGGTTTTACCAGTGCTAATCCTATTACCCTTTACACTACTATTAACGGCGTAAAGACGGAGATAGGACCGGTCACAAATGTAGTGCGCGATAGCAACGGCAATGTTACAGCTTATGCTTTAGCAGATGGAAGCTTCTTTGATGCTAATGGAAATTGCCAACTCTCTACTAAAAACTATAATCTGCATTTTATAGCAGACGGTAGTTCACTTACTGTAAATCCTAAAGCACTTACTTTTAATGTAGCTGATACTAGTAGGACATATGGTACCACTTCAGATACTGTGGGTTCCAGTTCTACTCTTACAGGTTTTGTTAATGGTGATGTAATTACCATTAATGCTGATGAGTCCTATAGCTATAACTTAAATGATAATGGACCTTTAGCAAAAACCGGCAGTAATACCTTAACCTACACGACGGATAAGAATATGGCAACTACAAATGCCGGTATATATAAGGACGATATTAATGTTACTGATGCTAGCAAGACTACTCTTGATGAGTATTTAAACAATTATTCTATTTCAACGGTTAATAAAGGAGATATGACCGTTAACAAGGCGAATCTGACCTTCGTAGTAAATGACAGCTCCAAAACTTATGGGGATGCCAACAAGACGCTGACAGGGTATTTTGACACCACTACCAACGGCTTTAAGAATGGTGATTCCGTTACCGTGGACAGCACCACGGGAGCTGTTACGGCCGTAAACCTCAATGATAACGGCTCTGCCGTTACCAATGTTTCGGCGGCAGGCAGCTTAGCTTACGACGGTTCTGCTATTAATACTAAAACCAACGCCGGTACTTATACTGACGTGCTGAGCGCTAGCGGCTTAGATCTTACTAACTACAAGGTTAATTACGTAGCAGGGGATATGACTGTTAACAAGGCACAACTTACCTTTGCAGTAGATTCTAAAACTAAAACCTACGGTGATGTCAATCCTGCTCTAACAGGTAGCTTTGATACTACGGTATCAGGGTTAAAAAATGGGGATGAAATTAATTTAGGGATCGATGGTAAGATTTCTTCAATTAAGTTAAATGACAATGGTGAGTCTACTATAACTGACAAATCTTCTTCTCAAGTAAGTGGGTTTAACATTGCTACCGAAGCTACGCAGTACAGTAATGTTGGCAAGTATGATATTAATGGCACTGGGCTTGCGTTGACCAATTATGACGTAGCTTATAAACAAAATGTACTAACTATTAATAAAGCACCACTTACATACACGGTAGATGACCTGACCAAGCTTTATGGTGAAAATCCATCGTACACAGGTACATACAGTGGATTGAGAGGTACAAATGATACGACTGTTTTAGGTGAATTGACGCCAAGTATTACCGGTGCTAATCAGACTAGCTCAGTTGGGACCTATGATTTAACGGCCAATTTTGCTGATATCATTACTCAATTTAGTAACTATGATTTGACCACTAATAGTGGAAAATTAACTATTACACCAGCTGATCTAAACTTTACTGCTGATGGTGGACGTGATTATGGTGTTGATTCCAGCGTCAACGACTTTACTTATACCCCTAATAAAGGCGTGAGTAAATCTGCTGAATCCAGTACTGCCAACGATGGCAAGTTAAAAGCATGGGACAGCAGTTCTGCAGGTAATTTGTCGACTCTGGAAGGTTTTGGCAAAAATGGAACTGATGCCTTAATCCTTTGGACTACTGATAAAAATGGCAATAGAACACAAATTGGGAAAGTTACTTCGGTTAAATTTGACAGTAATAACAATATAGTTGGTTATGAATTACTAGATGGCAGTTTCACAAGAGATGACAGTACTTGTCAACTTGGTAGTCTGAATTATAACTGGATTTTCAACGGAGGTAGCTATAAAATTAGCGAACTTCCTATACCTGGTGAAACACCCTATCAGACAGTCGTACGCGATAGTAACAGCATAGGTGGCTATCGTACTGTACAAGATATAACCAGTATTTTATTTTTAAGAGTTATTGATAGTGGAATAAATATTGCGGGGGATAGTTTGAAAGAAGATGATGTATTGAAATATACAATTTAGTCAGCAGCAAATAGGAGCGGTTTTCTTTTGCACATAATTTTGTGTGGGAGATTCCGCTTCTTTTGTTTAAAAATTTAAAGTTTGACTGTAAGAACAGCTATTGTTATACTTTTACTGTCTATTACATAAGGGAAGAGGATATGCACAATGCATTTTAAAAACAGGCGTTTAGCCATTATTGCAACCATTATCATAGTAGTACTTAGTTATATGACTTATAAATATATTTTGGCGGATCAAATCGGCAGTAACTCTATAGATAATTTATCGCGTTCTGACCGTTTGAATTTGAAAAAAAATATAGTAGTAATGGGTGTAGACAAACGTGACGGCGATGTAGGTCGCTCGGACACTCTTTTTGTAGTTATGTTTGATGCTAAAAATAATCACGCAGCTCTACTGTCTATTCCGCGTGACACCATGGTTAAGATTCCTCAAAATGGCTGGGATAAAATTAACCATGCCTATGCTTATGGTGGACACAAAATGACTTCGCAGACTGTTGAAGAGTTTCTGGGTATACGCATCAATAACTATGTAGTTATCGATTTTAAGGGGTTTGTACGAATCATAGACGCTATAGGCGGCATAGATATTGATGTAGAAAAAAATATGCACTATACTGATCCTTATGACGATGATGGCTTAGTTATAAACCTTACTAAAGGGCAGCAACGTTTAGATGGTAAGAAAGCTATTGAGTATGTACGCTATCGTGATGAAGAAGGTGATATCGGACGTATTAAGAGACAACAAAAGTTTATTGCTGTCGTATATGATAAAATCACCAGTTCTAAAATTTTGTTAAAGGTACCTGGCCTTATTAAAGAAAGTACCTCTATGATAAACACTGATATGTCCCTAAGTGATATGGTTAGCTTAGCTAAGGCAATGCATACTCAGATGAAAGCTGAGGGTGGTCTGACTATGGCTACAGTACCGGGAGAGGCAGCTTATATTGATGACATAAGTTATTGGATCCCTGATATGACTGATTTACGTGAACAAATGGTACGAATGCAGGGGGCAACTATGAGTTCTAAGTATCGTCAGGCAGCTGAGCGTTATGAAGATGAATATAAGCGCTTATTGCAGGCACCTACAGAAGAAGGAAAGAGTGATACCGGAGGTAAAAAAGTAAAAATTATAAAGAAGCCTGCGAGTAAAGAGTTGCAAGCCGCGATTAAAATAGCACAGGAAACAAACAAAAAAAAGCTGGGTACAAAAGTAGAAAATATCGATAACGGCCCAGAACAAGAAGCGGACGCTCCAAAAGTTGTTAGCAAGGAAAACTCTAAAACGGCGATTGAGACTACTGGTAAATCAGTAAGGGTACAAATAATAAACTGTAGTGGTCACCCAGAATACACTGCAAAAGTGGCTGCTTTGACCCGAAAGGCTGGTTTTGCAGTAGTGGGAACTGGTTCCGGTGAGGTTAGGGCCGACACTCAAGTGGTATCTTCTTCTTCGGCAGGAAGCACTATTAGCAAGTTGGCAAGCCTGCCCTTCCGTTATTTTTTACGCATAGTTGATAATCCCAATGCAGGTGTAGAAGGCACTATTTATATTGGCGAAGATTTTAGCTAAAAAAGTAAAGTTTTTTACAAAAAGGGGCTTGCATAATGTATACAAGAATGCTACAATAAATTTGTAAGAATTAAATAGCCCCTCATTTGGCCCTTCATAGTAAGGGCTTTTTTTTGCCTCTTTCTTTTTGACCAAGTAGTCAATGAATGGTATAATAACTCAATCTATTTAAGTATTTAAAGTTTATGAATGTGAAGTGATAATATATATGGAAACAAATAATAGCAAAAAAGCAGAAGCAAATATATTAGACTATGAGCCTATAGAAAAATTATTGAAAATGTTTGCTGGACCTGCCATAGTTTCTATGGTAGCGAGCTCTTTATATAATATAATAGACCAAATTTTTATTGGACATGCAGTAGGCTATTTAGGAATTGCAGCGACGACCATTGCCTTTCCACTGGTTACCATAGTTATGTCAGTGGGAACCTTATTGGGTGTGGGCGGTAGTGCTTTTGCTGCAATCAAATTAGGTGAAGGCAAACCGAAAGATGCACAAAAGATACTTAATACCGTTGCGGCGGTACTTTTGTTGGTAAGCGTTTGTATGGTAGTGGTTGGTCTTACGTTTTTGGAACCAATATTAACTTTGTTTGGTGCTACAGAGGCCACTATGCTATACAGCAAGCAATTTAGCAGCGTAATGATTGCTATTATACCGCTTACTACTTATTTAATAGCTTTAGCCAATATGGCCAGAACTGATGGGAGTCCGCGTTTATCTATGCGAGCATTGGTAGGCGGCGTACTAATAAATATAATTTTGGCTCCTATTTTCATTTTTGGTTTTGGCTGGGGAATTTTAGGCGCTGCTTTGGCAACTGCGTGTGCGCAATTATTTTCAGTTACTGTTTTGCTGTGGTATTTCACAAAAGAAAGTAAAATGCGGTTGAATAAATATGACTTTCTGCATCCCCATAAGGAGTTATTAACTAGAGTATTGGCTATAGGGGCGTCTAGTGGACTGGTGCAACTAAGCTCAACAATATTGCAAATAGTTTTGAACAATTCCTTACTATATTATGGAAATATGGAACCAATTGGTGGTGATGCTGCTATTGGTGCTATGGGGATTGTTATGAAGGTTAATATGGTATTTATTTCCATATGTATTGGAATTGGTATTGGAGCACGGCCTATTGTAGGCTTCAATAGGGGAGCGGAAAAGTATTTCCGCGTTAAAGCTGTTTATAAGATGGCAGCTAAGTGGGCAACTGTTATAACCTGTATTGGTTGGCTCTGTTGTATGTTTATCCCTCATACCATTTTGCAGATTTTTGGCAGTGGCAGCGCACCAGGCTTTCTTGATTTTGCAACAGATGGTATGCGTTTGTTTCTAGGTGGAGTTTTTACGGCGGGGTTTCAGATTATTTCTACTAGCTATTTCCAAGCAACAGGACAGCCGCTAAAGGCCTCGATACTATCTCTTATGCGACAATTTATTTTGCTTTTGCCTTTAATCATTGCACTACCATTTTGGTTTGGACTTTATGGTGTTTTATATGCAGGGGTTATTGCCGATTTAATATCGGCAACTGTAGTTTTTGCATTTATTCATAGAGAGATGAAAAAGTTAAGTGGTTTAATTAAAGGTTGAACTTTCGTTGGTTAAAAAGTTACGAGAATAGTTACTGATTAGTGCAATAAATATTGTATAATGGAGGAAAACAGAACAAAGGAGAGATTTCAAGTGAAAGAATACCTTTCAATTGGAGAAATGGCTAAATTGCACGGTATTACACGTCAAACGCTACTTTATTATGATAACATAGAGCTTTTCAAACCAATAAAGGTCACAAAAAGAGGATATCGTTTTTATGGAAAAGAACAAATGCCTACTTTAAGAGAAATTTGCTTTTTAAAATCTACCGGTGTCAGTTTGAAAGATATAAAGGAGCAGTTAGAACGTAGGGAAGTGGCACTAGAAGTGAAATTGCTAAATAGGCAGAAAGATATCATTGCCTCACAAATAGAAAAATTAAATAAAATGCGTGAATATTTAAAGCAGAGAATAAATTTTTGCGAAGAGGCAGCAGACGGTGTCAAAATGAAGATGCTTTACGAACCTTTTGTGCGCTATATTGGAGAACGCGAGGCAGTATTTTCTGACGATTTACCTGAAAACAGAGAGCAATGGCCAAACTATATAGCAGAACTATGGAAAGATATTTTTCAACGTGAGATGGTAGTATCTTGCAATATTGGCTTTACATTGCGGGAAAATTCTATTATGAAAAATGACTATTTAAAAAAAGCGCGCTATTGTATATTTTTGCCATACCATGACGATAATCTACCAAAAGTAAAGACGATTCCAGCAGGAAAATTTGTCTGTATATATGCATATGGCATATATTATGACATTACATATATGAAAAAATTGCTGGGATGGATAGATGCCAATGGCTACGAATTATGTGGTGATATATTAGATGTATGTTTATTAAATAAAGTATTTTGCAGTATGAAAAACACAGAATTTTCTATGATTCAAGCACCAATTCGAAAAAATGAGGTAGAATTTTTTCGAATTGTCTTTGTGTGTGTTTATGAAACAATTTGGAAAATACTAGTGATCATATATTTTTTTGTTACTTTCTTAATATTAACTGGTAAAAAGTGCTATTTAAGTTATATTGCTACAATACAGTTTAAGTTAGTGTATAATAAGGTGAAAAAAATAAGGAAGTGATTATTATGGAAAATTATATATCCATTAGTCAAATGGCCAAATTACATGGTATCACACGGCAGACTCTTATACATTATGATAGCATTGGTTTGTTTACACCGATTACGGTTAATGAAAATGGCTATCGTTTTTATAGCAAGTATCAAATTCCGTATTTGCGGGAGATTTGTTTCTTAAAAAATATGGGGATTGAATTACACGATATTTTAAATCATTTTCAAAATCGCAGTCCAGCTAAGGAGATTCAGCTGTTACAGAAACAAAAAAAGATAATAATGGAGCAAATTGCTGAATTAAATAAAAAAAATGTGTATTTAAACCAACGTATTGATATTTATAGTGAGGCAGAAAATTGTGCTAAAATGCACATGTATGAGCCTTTTACAAAAAAAATTTTATTACGGCAAGCTATTATAACTGAACACAAACAACCTGTGAATTTGAATAATTTTCATGCTACTTTCACAAGTCTACGAGACAGTTTTTTTTGCAAAAGGCATAGAACCATCTAAAGGGTATGGATCATTGATTAAGCTAAAAGGTGTGCTAAGTAAGGATTGGACTAGAGGAGCTGAGTGTTTTATTTTTTTGCCACAATGGCACGGAGATCTGGATAATCTGGTTAGGTTTCCCGTTGGTGAGTATGCTTGTTTATATAAATACGGACTGCCTTATGAGGGTTCTTATATAGAAAAACTATTAGTCTGGATTGAACAAAATAATTATGAACTATGCGGAGATATAATAGATGCACGCTTGCTAAACAATACTTTTTTGGCTGACGATGATAGCACTGATCTTAGGATGCTACAAGCGTTGGTGCAAAAAAGAAAATAATTTTAAAAAAAATGAAAAACCTCTTGACTGTATTGTGACCATATAATCTACCATGATGATTGTGTGATAACAATAATAGTTGAGAGGTTATTTTTGTGTCCGGACATCACACAAGAGAAGGTTTTATATTTTAATGGGAGGTTATCAAGTGAAACATTTAAAGATTGCTTACGTACCAGGGGTCCAAGATTATTTTACTACTAATCGTGAGTTGGTTGAAGTTTCGAATACCGACTTTACAGATGTGTCCGCTGTTGTTTTAACTAGCGAAAACACAAAAGAAGCTCAAGCCGTATTAGATAGCAAGTTTGATATCCCGTTGTTTGTTTTTTTAGTTAATGGAACACCAATAGATGAATCATTGGTGGGTAAGATTTGTAATGTAATGGATACAGAACATTTTGATTTACAACTTTATAGCAGACGTATTGATGCTGCGGCAACTCAGTATGAAGAGAATGTCCTACCACCATTTTTTAAAGCACTTAGTGAATATGTTAATAGTGGTAATGCTGCTTTTGATTGCCCAGGTCACCAAGGTGGACAATATTTTCGCAAGCATCCTGCTGGTCGTTATATGTATGATTTTTATGGCGAAAATTTATTCCGCTCTGATATTTGTAATGCCGATCTGATATTTGTAATGCCGATGTTAAACTTGGCGATTTGCTTATTCATGAAGGTTGTGCTTGTGAAGCCCAAATTCATGCGGCCGAAGTATTTAATGCGGACAAAACATATTTCGTGTTAAACGGAACGTCCGCTTCCAATAAGGTAGTTACAAATGCTTTGTTAGCACCTGGAGATTTGGTTTTATATGATAGAAATAATCATAAATCCATTCAGCAAGGAGCTTTAACCCAAGCTAGTGCTAGTGCGGTTTATTTGGAAACTGCTCCTAATCCCTTTGGTTTTATTGGCGGTATAGATGAACACTGTTTTGAGGAAAAGTACTTGCGCGAGTTGGCAGCAGAAGTAAATCCAGAGAAAGCAAAAGAGCAACGTCCTTTCCGTTTGGCTGTTATTCAATTAGGTACCTATGATGGAACTATTTATAATGCCCGACAAGTTGTTGATAAGATTGGTAAACTTTGCGACTATATTTTATTTGATTCTGCTTGGGTAGGGTATGAACAGTTTATTCCTATGATGAGAGATTGTTCACCATTGATGAGAGATTGTTCACCATTGTTGTTAGATTTGACGCCGGAAGACCCAGGTATCATTGTTACCCAGTCTGTGCATAAACAACAAGCCGGGTTCTCACAAGTATCCCAAATCCATAAAAAAGATAAGCATATTAAAGGACAAAAAAGATACTGCAATCATAAAAGATTTAATAATGCCTTTATGCTTCAAGCTTCAACTAGTCCATTCTATCCGCTTTTTGCAGCATTGGATGTTAATGCTCAAATTCAAAGTGGGCCAGCAGGACAAAAACTTTGGCTTGACTGTGTAAAAATGACAATAGATGCTCGCAAAGCTATATTAGCTAATTGTTCCATGATTAAACCTTTTATTCCTCCTATGGTGAGAGGTAAAAAATGGGAAAGTTATGATACAGATGTAATGGCTAAAGATTTAGAATTTTTCAATTTTCATCCAGGTGAAAAGTGGCATTCTTTTGCTGGCTATGGCGAAAATCAATACTTTGTTGATCCTTGCAAACTAATGTTGACTACTCCTGGCATTAATGCCAATACAGGTTCTTATGAGGAGTTTGGCATTCCAGCAACTATTTTAGCTAATTATTTGCGCGAAAATGGAATTATTCCGGAAAAATGCGATTTAAATTCAATTTTATTTTTAATGACGCCGGCTGAAAATCCTACTAAACTGCAAAATCTTGTTTCTCAGATAGCACGTTTTGAACTGGCTATAAAAGAAGATTGGGCACTTGATGATGTTTTGCCAACTTTATATAAAGCAAATATGACTCGCTACAGAGGCTATACAATTCGTATGCTATGTCAAGAGATGCATGATTTCTACAAGGGAAATGCTGTTAAGGATTTGCAAAAAGCAATGTTTAGAAAAGCAACTTTCCCTGTGGCAGCAATGACTCCACAGGAAGCACAATGGGCTTTGATTAGGAATGAAACAGAATTAGTTCCTTTGACAGACATTGTGGACAGGATTGCTTTGGAAGGAGCATTGCCTTATCCTCCTGGAATTATTTGTGTAAATCCTGGTGAAAAATGGAATACAACTACACAGAAATACTTCTTGACTTTAGAAGAGAGCATTAATAAATTCCCTGGTTTTGCCCCCGAAATTCAAGGCGTATATCTCCAAAAAGAAGGCGACCGTGTGAGGGCGTATGGATATGTTTTGCAAAAATAAGTTTTTGACAAAACATCCAGAGAAAGGGTGAATTATTTATGGAAGCAAAAAAGAATAAAATGAGTGTTATGCAGTTGACATTTTTAACTGGTATTAACATGATGGGCTCTGGCATTATTATGTTGCCGGCAAAGCTCGCAGAAGTAGGAACAATGTCTATTATTTCCTGGTTAGTTACAGCAACAGGTTCAATGGCTTTGGCCTATGCTTTCGCTAAATGCGGTATGTTTAGTAAAAAATCTGGTGGCATGGGTGGCTATGCTGAGTATTCTTTTGGCAAAGCTGGTAATTTCTTAGCAAACTACACCTATGGTGTGTCTCTAATTATAGCAAATACAGCGATTGCGATTTCGGCAGTAGGCTATGGTTCTGATTTTTTTGGAACGGCGCTGACGCCAATTATGGTATGTGTTTGGACCATTGCGACACTTTGGTTGGCAACCGTTTTGAATTTTGGCGGGGCTAAGATTACAGGTCAAATCAGTTCTTTTACCATTCTTGGTGTTATTATTCCTGTACTTGGTTTGAGCATATTTGGTTGGTTCTGGTTTAGCGGCGAAATGTACATTAATTCATGGAATCCTAATAATATTCCTAGTTTTGATGCAATAAGTATGTCTATCTCTATGACCTTGTGGGCGTTTTTGGGATTAGAGTCGGCCTGTGCTAATACGGATGCTGTTGATAACCCAGAGAAAAATATTCCTATTGCTGTGCTGGGCGGAACACTTGGTGCTGCAGTTATTTATATAGTGTCCACTAATGTTATGGCTGGTATTGTTCCAAATGCAGACTTGGTTAAATCTACGGCGCCCTTTAGCTTGGTTTTGCTACCATGCTTGGTGGTACTGCAGGTAAAACCGTTACCGCACTTATGGTTATGTCTTGCTTTGGTTCGTTATTGGGATGGCAATTTACTATTGCCCAAGTTTTTAGAAGTTCAGCAGAAGAAGGTTATTTTCCTGCTATTCTCAAAAAAGTTACCAAGGCCGGGGTTCCTTTGGTAGCTATTCTTATTATTACCTCGTTACAAACTTGTTTGGCGTTGACTACTATTAGTCCATCGTTAACAAAACAGTTTAATGTTTTAGTGGATTTGGCTGTAGTTACTAACGTTATCCCTTATTTACTTTCTATGGCTGCAGTATCTGTAATTCAATTAAAAGCTGGCCTTACTCCGAGCCAAGCAAGATTTGCTAATTTCATGGCATTTATTGGGTCCATCTACAGCTTATATGCTTTATATGCTGCGGGGCTTGAGGCTATGACATCTGGATCTCTTATTACTTTTGCTGGTTGGACTTTGTATGGTTTTGTTTCTAAGCGGTTTGATTTAGGTGTAAATACACCGTCTAAATTAGCAGTTAAAGAAGAATAGTATTAAAAACCATTAGTCTATATTTGGACTATATAGACTAATGGTTCATATTAACGGAAAAATTCATAAGAGATTTTTGTATGTAAAATTTGGTTACAATAAAGTAGCGCTTTTGACAAATTCTTTCTCCTCCACCTTTATTATGGCCATCGCCTTCGATCAGCGATGGCCATTATTTATATACATAAGGAGTGATGACGACGGAGCAACTGATTTCTATAGGAAAAATGGCAAAAATACAAGGAGTTACGCGGCAAACACTCATTTATTATGATGATATTGATTTGTTTAAGCCGGTTAAAGTTGATGAGAAAGGCTTTCGTTTTTATAGTAAAGCGCAAATCCCTTATTTAAGTAAAATTTGTTTTTTGAAATCTATGGGGGTAAAACTGCAAAGTATTGCAAAACATTTAGAGGCTCCATCACCAACAAAAGAAATATCTCTTATGCAGGAGCAACAAAAATTGCTTGTTGCACAAATTAGTAGACTTAATAGATTACGAGATTGCCTAAATCAGCGTATTGATGTGTATGAAGAGGCAATAGATGGGGAAAAAATGGGGATAATAGGGGCGCCCTTTATCCAAGGAATAGCTGCTCGGCAGGCAATTTATGCGGAGTATATAATAACAGGGCAAAACAAAGAAAAAAACATTTGAGTACGCTTGCAAGTGAAGACATTGTTAAAAAAAATACGCTTGCCACCGGTAACACGGGTGCTATTATTAAGCTCGCTTCAATTAAGGAAGAAAATTGGCTCAAAGATGCTAGGCGTTGTATTTTTTTATCACATTGGGAAGAAAATGCGGAAGGGATAGTATCTATTCCAAGTGGTGCCTATGCTTGCATGTATAAATATGGGGCAGCTTCAGATACGGCTAATCTTGAGCGCTTAGTCAGCTGGTTAGAGCTGAATGGTTATGAACTTTGTGGAGATGTGATAGATGTGTGCCTGCTTGACGGTACCTTTAGCACATATAAAAGAGGGGTGGATTTTGGTGTTTTACAAGCCCCAATCAAAAGGAAACAATTTGGGAAAAAATAAGCTATGTCTCTAAATTAATTTAAAATTAATTAGAGACATAGCTTTGTGTCTAAATTATTCAGCCTAAAGCGTATATAAATTGAGTTGTTTTTCGAAAGTTAGGAACGGTAACAATAATTTTTTATAAATAGGTGATAGAAAATAAGCGACAACAATAGAGTTGTAGCTTCGGCCGTAGGTATGGTCCACCATACACCGTTGAGGCCAAAGAAAAGTGGTAAAACTTTCAAAGCTAACGCCACAAAAATAAAGGAGCGGCAAATAGCAATTAGTGCAGAAATTTTACCGTTACCAATAGATGAATACAATCCGGAAATAAAAACATTTACACCTAAGAATAAAAAACAAAAAGAGACTAGGCGAAAACCACTATGGGCTAAAGCGATAACCTGAGCATTGTCACCAATATACCAACTGATAATGTAGTGACCAAACATTTGGGCACCGGTAAAGATTATAAGGGAGCTAGCTAGAATTACTACCTTGCTATAATGTAGTACTTGTGACATTGCTTTTTTATCAAACGCACCAAAGCTATAACTGATAAGTGGTTGTGCCCCAGCAGCAATTCCCAGATAAATACTAATTAAGAAATAGTAAAGGTTAATAATAACTGCCATTGCAGCTACCCCGTTTTCACCTGCATAGCGTATAATGGTTATATTAAACAAAATACCTACTATGCCAGCAGAGATTTCTGTGAACCTTTCGCTAGAACCATTAACTATGGAATCATAGATAAAAGTTTTGTCCCAAGTAGGCATAACAAAATGTAAATTATGAGCAAAGTATTTAAAGTAACCAATACCAATAAGTGCTGAAAGTGTAATGGAAAGAGCAGTGGAGATGCCCGCGCCCCAAACGCCCCAACCAAGTACAGCGATAGCGATGTGGTCGAACAGTATATTGAAAACTAAGCCAATAAAGGAAATTGCCAAGGCTATAGCAGGTTTACCATCCAAACGCACGTAGTATTCTAGAAATAATTTGGCCACCAACATTGGTGTGGATATTACCAGTATATATAAATAGGTGTAGGCATCATCGAAGAGATTGGGACCTGCTCCCATAAAACGTACTAAATTATCCAAATAAATAAGGGAGAAGACAGTCATTATAATTGCGGATGTTACAAGAAATGCAAAGATTAATGAGAAAGCTTTATTTGCCTCTTTGGGTTTTCCTTCCCCCAGCATGATCCCTATTAATGCTGCTGAGCCTGCAGATAACATTACAGCTAGTCCCCAAACAAAGTTTGTATAGGGAATAACAATATTGATTGCTGCTATGGAGTTAGTAGACACATAATGCGCTAAGTAGAAGATATCTACCGCCGAATAAAGAGAAATAAACGCCATGCTTAGGATTGATGGGATGACGAAACTCAAAAATTTGGAGAACGTTCACCCTTTTGTTAAGGTTAGTTTCATAATAATCAGCCTCCTTGGTTGTACATAAGTAACCTTGTATATTATTATAAAGGATATAGTAACTATAGAGTCAAGAGGGAGATGCAAAAAACATGAAAAGCATTTTTACAATTGGGGAAACTGCTAAAATACACCATATATCAAAACAAACATTGATCTTTTATGACAAAAAAGGACTATTAAAACCGGCATTTATAGATACTGAGAATGGTTATCGCTACTATTCTTTAGAAGAATTTGCAGCATTAGATGTTATCCTATTTCTAAAATTCTTGGGGTTGCCACTGAAAAAAACAAATAGTTATCTCACCGACAGGAGCGCAGAAAAAAGTATTGAGGTGTTAAAAAAACAAAAACAGATAGTAGAGAGAAACATGTCTAAACTAAAAGCAGTGAGAGCAAAAATAAATAGCTCACTTAGTGTTTATGAAGATTACAAGGATTGGGCGGACAAAAAAGGGCCATTTATTAAGAAACGCAAGGCACAACATGCCCTATGGTTAGCAATAGAACCACCCTATGGTGACGAGCAGGTAGATCTTAGCTTGAAACGGTTAGTCCTTTTTGTAGAACAAGAAGACTATTTGGCAGATTATTCTATGGGTTCTATCATTAAACAAGAAGATTTTCTAAGCGGAAGTCTTAAATATACGAAGACTTTTATTATTATTAATAAAGCCGTTAGTAATGAAAATTATTTTAAATTACCGTCAGGTACTTATGCTACTATTTATCATCGTGGTCCTTATGAAAATATTGGTACTTCCTATGCCAAGCTTTTAGATTTTATTAATGCTAAGGGCTATACTATTGATGGAGATATAAAGGAATATTTGATGTGTATGTTGTAAAGGATAAGCGAGATTTTGTTACAGAAATTAGTGTTAAAGTGCAATAAAAAGTGAGCCTAGGGATTTTTTCTAGGCTCACTTTTGGGCTTTAAACTATTATTTTGCTGTGTTAGCTTTCTTTAAGCTAAGGCCAATACGATTGCGTTGTTCGTCAACGTTTATAATGATAGGTTCAATAATATCACCCACAGAAACCACGTCTAAGGGATGCTTGAAGTATTTGGCACTGAGTTCTGATTTATGAATAAGGCCGCTAACTTTAAGACCTATATCTACAAAAACGCCAAAGTCTACGACATTTTGTACAGTATCGCGTACTTTTGTACCGATACTTAAATCAGAAAGCTTAGTTACTTTTTTGCGGCTCATAGGAGCAGGCGAGTCTTCTCTGGGATCGCGGCCAGGCTTAGCAAGGGCAGTTAGAATGTCGGTTACGGTAGGGACTCCGGCATCTAATTTAAGGGCCAGCGCATCAGGATTTGCGTTACTAGCCGCTGCTTGCACAGCAGAGCTATTGGCGGTAAAGTCTTTTAACGTAAAACCTAATTCGGTGAGAATACTTTCTGCTAATTTATAACTTTCCGGATGGACAGAGGTATTATCTAAAGGATTTTTCTCGTTTTGGATACGTAAAAATCCGGCACATTGAGTAAAGGCAGCAGGACCTAGGCGTGCTACTTTTAATAATTCTTTGCGATTATTAAAGCGAGTGTTTTCACTGCGATAGGAAATTATATTTTTTGCTACTGCTGGACTAATGCCTGCTACATAAGTTAAAAGTGCAGGAGAAGAAGTATTTAACTCTACGCCTACATGATTAACGCAGGATTCTACAACACTGCCTAAGGTCTCTACTAATTCTTTTTGATTTACATCGTGTTGATATTGACCAACGCCAATAGCTTTAGGTTCAATTTTTACTAATTCAGCGAGAGGGTCTTGTACCCTTCTAGCAATGGAAACGGCTCCGCGAATAGACACGTCAAGTTCAGGCAATTCTTCGCGAGCGAGTTTGGAGGCCGAGTATACAGAAGCTCCTGCTTCACTGGTTATAATATAGGCTATATTCAGCTTATGTTTTTCTATCATTTGTGCAGTAAATTCTTCTGTTTCATAGGAGGCAGTTCCATTATCTATAGACACCAAAGTTACTTTATGGTCTTTCACAAACTTTAAAAAATCCACTTCAGCTTGAGTATATTGTCGTTCACTACCTGTAATATTTATAACGCCAATTGCCAGTACATCACCTTGTGGACCAACAACGAAACACTTACAGCCTGTTCTATAACCAGGGTCTAGGCCTAAAACAGTATGACCACCTAGAGGTTGTTGTAGGAGTAATTGCCTTAAATTACTAGCAAATACTGATATGGCCTGTTTTTCTGCTTTTTCTGTTAACTCTTTGCGAATTTCACGTTCTAAGGCTGGGAATATAAGCCTTTTATAGGCATCAGCCACTGCGTTGGTATAAAGCTCTGTGAAAGTACCAACGGGATTTATTTTTAACTTGCGGCAAATGATACCTAAAATAGCTTCGCTAGGCAAAGCCAATTTTAATTTTAAGCAAGCTTTATTTTCGCCTCTATTTAAGGCGAGTATGCGATGGGGAGGTAGTTGCTTAATTGGTTCAGAATAGTCTCTATACATGAGAAAGTCTTGACCTATAACATCATCTACGCATAATTCGGAAACAAGCTCAGCGCTGCGCCAGAGCTCTTTGCGTACGGCATCACGGATGTCAGCACGCTCAGAAACAGTCTCGGCTACAATGTCAGAGGCACCAGCCCAGGCTTCTTCACTAGTATTGACGCCCTTTTCGGCATCGATGTGATAAGAAGCAAGGACAGCTAAGGAAACCAGGGATTTTTCTTGTGCCATAATCAGTTCTGCTAGAGGTTCCAAGCCTTTTTCGCGGGCAACCATAGCTCTAGTATGTTTTTTTGTTTATAGGGTAAATAAAGGTCTTCTAAGGCTTGTAACTTAGTAGTGGCTTTTATAGCAATTTCTAATTCAGGAGTAAGCTTATCTTGAGAGGTAATTGCAGCTAAAATTTCTTCTCGTCGTTGTGCTAGATTGCGTAAATATTGAGCACGCTCGCTTATGTTTCTAATTTCTTCTTCATCTAAGGAGCCGGTTACTTCTTTACGGTAGCGGGCAACAAAGGGAATAGTGTTACCTTCATCTAATAATCCTAAGGTGGCAGTTACTTTGTGTGGTACGATGTTTAGTTCTTTGGCTATGAGAGCCGTAATATCATTCATGCAAAAATACCTCTTTCTAGTAATGTTTTTATTTGCAAGCTTATAATTAAAATCTGCATAATAGCGTTATAATTGGGTAATATGTTTATAACGCGTAACCCTATTAATTCGCTGCCAGTGTGGGAAAATCCTGCAAAACAACGTTTGACATATGACTGATACTTTATTATAATTATAATGTAAAAGATAATTGTTTGGACCTAGGTCAATACTGTAGACACAAATAGTTTAACTTTTATGCTGTAGATTTTGCCGCGTCTTCAAACTCCTGCGGAGTCATATAATTTATACTGCCATGAATCCTCTTTCGGTTATACCATGATTCAGTATATTCAAAGATGGCTTTACCGGCCATCTTGAAATCATAATACCTGTTATGGTTCACTTCTTCCTTCTTCAATACGGAATGGAAAGATTCAATGCAGGCATTATCGTAGGGGTTTCCCTTACGGCTGTAAGAATGAACCATATTTTTTTCTTACAAGCTCATCTTCAAACATTTGACTAGTGTATTGAGTTCCAAGATCACTATGCAAAATTATTCCTGTTGTATCACTGACATTAAGGCAGGCATTTTCAATAGCTTGTACCGCTAGTTCTGCTGTCATCCTTTTTGCATAGGCATAGCCGATAATCTTCTTGCTGGCCAAGTCCATTACTGACGCCAGATATGTCCAACCATCAATAACTGTATGGATATAGGTTATGTCTGTACACCAGTTTTTGTTGATTGCTGCACTTTTGAAATCTCTGTTTAACAAATTGTCATGTTCTTCAACCAAACATTTAGAAGAATAATACCTGTATTTCTTTACTACTATTGCCCTGAGCCCTAATTCTGCCATATGCCTTTGGACACGCTTTAGACTGGCCTTTATGCCAAGAGCTTCTAATACTTTCTGTATCTTTGGTGCTCCATATCTCTTCTTGTTTTCTTCGAAAACATCTTTTATTGTTTCTAGGAACTTCTGTTTGTTTATTTTTCTGGCAGATGTTACGAGACATAAGGACTTATAATAGGTGCCTCGAGGAAGGTTCAATACTTTGCAGGTGCGCTTTACTGTATACTGGGCTTTGTATCTATTGATGAAGCCAACTGTTTCTCCTATTCCAGCTCTGCAATACGTTTCTTCATCTTCTCATATTCCTTGGAAGTAATTTCTTCATCGTGTAGTCCCTTAACTGGGGAGAGTTCTTTTATCCATTTATAAATTGTTACTGCAGTTACGCCATATTCACTGCTAAGGTAGCTTACGCTACTACCGGATTGATACAAATCTACTATTTGTTTTTTAAATTCATCGGTAAATCTTATTCCATTTTTGGACAAGGTTTAACACGCCCTTTCTAAATTGATTTTAGCTTGTTAAACTTTTCGTGTCCATTCTTATATACTAGTACCAGTTATTATGTAAAACATCAGGGTATATAAATATATTATTTATATGGGTTTGATGGCTCGTATGATGGGAGATGATGTTATGTTGAAGAGTGTTGAATTAGCAAGAATACTGCGCTCCAATGGTTGTAAAGTAACACCACAACGTTTGGCTGTGTATGAAACGTTGGCAAAAACCAAGGAACATCCCACGGCAGAGGTCATTTATAAAAAAATTAAACCTATTTATCCTACTATGAGTTTTGCTACAGTATACAAGTCGGTAGAGATTCTTAACAAGTTGAAGGTTATTCAGGTATTAAATACCGGTGAAGATAGTTTTCGCTATGATGCTGATATTAGTGAACATTCACATATCCAATGTACCGTATGCGGACGCGTTGATGATGTTATGCCTTTGCAGGTAGAAGCATTACAAAATGAAGTGGCTAGAGATACAAATTATGAAGTTGAAGGGCAGCAGCTATACTTTTATGGTATATGTCCACATTGCCAAAAAAAGCATTAATGTTAGTTTATATGTAGGTGCATATTTCTGACAATCTATAATTTTCGCTCTGCTAGAGTATGTTTAACGGAAAATAATTTTGTTGTAAAAGCACTGGATAATTTCATTCAGTGCTTTTAACGCTTTTTGCAGGTGAGTTTGATATAATAGTATAAATAAACTTTTTATTTATACTAACAACATTTATTGATGAAAACAATGGGAGGAACACATATGAATATAGGTGAGCATATAGAACATACCCTTTTAAAACCTGACGCAATGGTGGAAGACATAATGAAATTATGCCAAGAGGCTAAAGAAGCCAAACTTTTTGGCGTTTGTGTAAATCCTTGCTATGTTGCCTTAGCTAAACATCTTTTAGCAGGTACAAAAGTTAAAATAGTTACGGTAGTTGGTTTTCCTTTGGGGGCTACTTATTCAGAAGTAAAAGCTTTGGAAGCAAAAATGGCTATAGAAAATCATGCTGACGAAATTGATATGGTTATGAATATTTCTGCTTTTAAGACAGGTGATTATGTGGCTGTTGTGGAAGATATAGAAAAAGTTGTAGAGGCATCTAAGCCATATCCGGTAAAGATAATAATGGAAGCTTGTTTACTTACTGAGGAAGAAAAACATAAAGCAGTTCAATTGGTAGCAAAGGCAGGGGCATGTTTTGTGAAAACTAGCACTGGGTTTGCTAGCGGTGGGGCAACTGTAGAAGATGTGAGAATTTTACGGCAAGAAGCCGATAAAGGACATATTGGTGTGAAGGCGGCAGGAGGCATACGTGATAGCAAAGCAGCTGAATCTATGTTAGCAGCGGGAGCAGATCGTATTGGAACTAGTGCAGGACATAAAATAGCGGGAGTTGTTCATGCAAAATAAATTTGAAGTTAATGTAATTGCTAGTGGCAGCAAGGGTAATTCAACTATAATAGTAGCGGATGATACCGCGATTTTAATAGATGCAGGTATTAGCTGTAAGCGTATTATACAGGGGCTTAGGGCTTGTGGTTTGGAACCGGAAGATTTAAACGGAATTTTGAAAAATTCTGATAATTTATTCAAATCTTACCTCTTAATCTACACTGCGCAAGTGGTGTTTTATTAACACATGAACATACCGATCATGTGGCAGGAGTGCCGGTGCTTAGTCGCAAAACAAAAATACCTATTTATGCTAATGAAAGAACTTGGGCATCAATGCCTAGGCGTAGTGAGATAATGCGTGAAAGCATCAGAGTGCTGCCTAGAAACTTTAGTTTGGGCAATATTACCATAGAGCCTTTTAAAATATCCCATGATGCTGCTGATCCAGTTGGCTATAGCCTTTTTTGCGGTCATGATAAATGCACATATTTAACTGACTGCGGATTTTTAGATGAAGCTTGCAGAGATGCGGTAAAGGATGCCGGGACATTGATTTTGGAAGCAAATCATGATGTGGAAATGCTAAAGCATGGTTCCTATCCTGTAGCTTTACAAAACAGGATTTTAGGTAATAAAGGGCATTTATCTAATGTCACAGCAGGAGAGCTCTTAGCGAGTTTAGTTAGTTTACCACAAGAAGTGTTTCTAGCCCATATTAGCCATGAAAACAATAGCCCGCGGCTAGTATTCAATACTGTGAGTACAATGTTAAAACAAACTAACGCACAGCAAAATGTAAAACTATATGTAACACGACAAGATATTATGGTAAGTAATATGGACAGGAGGCTAGAAAATGAATAGGAAAATCTGGACAAAAACATTTTCAGTATTAATGGGCATTATCTTAGGTCTAATTTTATTAGTAAGCGGTTGCAGTATTAACAACAAAAAAGATTCTGCACAGGCAGTTAGTGGTAACGCTGTAGCATCGATAACAAAAGCACAAAATGATAAAAATATTTCTAGCGGTCGCAATACTGCCATTGTTCAAGCAGCTAAAAAAGTGGGGCCGGCAGTGGTTGGTATAACTAATAAAGCTTTTGTAAGAGATTTTTTTAATAGAGTGCAATTAACAGAAGGAGGAACTGGTTCTGGTGTAATTTATAGTAAGGACGGTCTTATTGCTACCAACAATCATGTGGTGGAAGGCGCTCAAGAAATCGTAGTCAGCCTTCCTAACGGAAAAACCTATCCCGGTCGTGTTTTAGGTGCTGATGCGGCTACCGATTTGGCTGTTGTGAAAATTGACACTAAAGAACCTTTAACGGTAGCTGAATTTGGCAACTCCGATGATATATTAGTGGGGGAACCTGCTATCGCCATTGGAAACCCCTTGGAACTGGAATTTCGTGGTACGGTGACTGCAGGTGTTATTAGCGCGCTTAACCGTTCCATTGATTTAGGGGATCGTAAGTTTAAACTCATTCAAACGGATGCTGCTATTAATCCTGGTAATTCAGGAGGAGCATTAGTGAATGCTGATGGACAGGTTATTGGTATTAATAGTGCTAAAGTTGCTGCCTCAGGTGTAGAAGGTATTGGGTTCGCTATTCCTATTAATGAAGCTAAACCTATTTTGGCTGAGTTGGAAAAAGACGGACGTATTGCTAGGCCATTTATTGGCGTTAGCCTAGTAGATAAAGAATTAAGCAGTAAATATGGCATAAATGTAGATTTGCATAACGGACTTTATGTTATGAAAGTATATCAAGGCGGACCAGCTTGGCGGGCAGGAATAAGGTCCGGTGATATTATTACTAAATATAACGGTAAAGCGGTAGATAACGTTGCTGACTTGCGGGAAATGATTAATGCCAGTGGTATGGGGGCTGTCGTACCTATAACTGTTTTACGTGGCGATGAAACAAGTGAGGTGTCTGTTACCTTGACAGAAATGCCTGGACAGTAATGCAAGTAACCATAACCTGTGTTGGTAAGATTAAAGAAAAATATTTAGTTGACGGTATTGCGGAATATACAAAACGGTTAGGGCCATTTTGTCGATTAAAGATAGTAAGTATTAGCGAAGAAAAGATGCCGGATAATCCTTCGCCAGCTAATAAAGAACAGATATTAGCCAAAGAAACTGAACGTTTGTTGGCTATTATTCCTGATAATTCCTATGTCTTTGTACTAGATGTTATAGGCAGACCTATTAGTTCGCCGGAATTAGCACAAAAAATTGCAGATTTAGCCTTGGAGGGCAAAAGCAATATAACCTTTGTTATTGGGGGTGCTTTTGGTTTTACGGATGCTTTACGCAAAAGGGCTGATATCAGTATTTCTTTTTCTAAAATGACTTTCACGCACCAAATGATAAGAATGCTTTTAGTAGAGCAAATTTATAGGGCTTTCAAAATTATTCGTGGTGAGAAATATCACTTATAAGGTCTTAAGAGTACTTGACTTACTAAATTTTTACTATAGGCAATTTTAAAATAAAAAGAAGAGCATGCTTTGTTATTTTCACAAAGTATACTCTTCTTTATTGCATAGGGTTAGGAGAAAAAATATTAATAAATAATACGAATGCAACCATCTTTAAAAATTTCTATTTCATTGTAGCTATCCATAATTTTTTCTTTTGTTTTCTTGTCTACAGTATTTATATCGATAATTCCATAGATAATAGCACAATAGTTATTAAAAATCCCCATGTTATTAATGCCATAATAATAATGCACACCATTTTTCTGTCCATTGGGGTCAAGTTTTAAACCATATTTTTTTAGACAGGCCACAGTTTCAGCATGACTATGCATCGGATTTGTAAGGTATGTAATAATATGGCGATCTGTACCAACATGACCTATCTTAAAGTGGTCTAAGCATTCTTGGCAAATGCCCTTTTCTCCCACAAACGCGTATGCTACAGGGGTGTCTTCATAACAATAAAAGCAAGTGCCATTATTTTGACGGTGCCACTTGTAACAATTTTCATATGTGTTTTTCTTTCTAAATAGCATGTTTAAATTCTTCCTTATATGTTTTTTATTATGTACTTTAGTATACATGTTTGTCCTTCTATTGTATATAATGGGGGCATATATTCTTTTAGCTAAAAACGTATAAACATAAACGCGAGAGAACTATATTATGCCAGATAGGGTTATTTGCTGTTAGCGTTGTATGATTGGTTCACATTCTTTTTTAAATTTTGGTACTAGTATATAAGAATGGACACGAAAAGTTTAACAAGCTAAAATCAATTTAGAAAGGGCGTGTTAAACCTTGTCCAAAAATGGAATAAGATTTACCGATGAATTTAAAAAACAAATAGTAGATTTGTATCAATCCGGTAGTAGCGTAAGCTACCTTAGCAGTGAATATGGCGTAACTGCAGTAACAATTTATAAATGGATAAAAGAACTCTCCCCAGTTAAGGGACTACACGATGAAGAAATTACTTCCAAGGAATATGAGAAGATGAAGAAACGTATTGCAGAGCTGGAAATGGAGAACGAAATATTAAAAAAAGCTACAGCCATATTCGCACGAAAACACTAGGAGAAACAGTTGGCTTCATCAATAGATACAAAGCCCAGTATACAGTAAAGCGCACCTGCAAAGTATTGAACCTTCCTCGAGGCACCTATTATAAGTCCTTATGTCTCGTAACATCTGCCAGAAAAATAAACAAACAGAAGTTCCTAGAAACAATAAAAGATGTTTTCGAAGAAAACAAGAAGAGATATGGAGCACCAAAGATACAGAAAGTATTAGAAGCTCTTGGCATAAAGGCCAGTCTAAAGCGTGTCCAAAGGCATATGGCAGAATTAGGGCTCAGGGCAATAGTAGTAAAGAAATACAGGTATTATTCTTCTAAATGTTTGGTTGAAGAACATGACAATTTGTTAAACAGAGATTTCAAAAGTGCAGCAATCAACAAAAAATGGTGTACAGACATAACCTATATCCATACAGTTATTGATGGTTGGACATATCTGGCGTCAGTAATGGACTTGGCCAGCAAGAAGATTATCGGCTATGCCTATGCAAAAAGGATGACAGCAGAACTAGCGGTACAAGCTATTGAAAATGCCTGCCTTAATGTCAGTGATACAACAGGAATAATTTTGCATAGTGATCTTGGAACTCAATACACTAGTCAAATGTTTGAAGATGAGCTTGTAAGAAAAAATATGGTTCATTCTTACAGCCGTAAGGGAAACCCCTACGATAATGCCTGCATTGAATCTTTCCATTCCGGATTGAAGAAGGAAGAAGTGAACCATAACAGGTATTATGATTTCAAGATGGCCGGTAAAGCCATCTTTGAATATATTGAATCATGGTATAACCGAAAGAGGATTCATGGCAGTATAAAGTATATGACTCCGCAGGAGTTTGAAGACGCAGCAAAATCTACAGCATAAAAGTTAAACTATTTGTGTCTACAGTATTGACCTAGGTCCACCAACTTGTCCACAGAGTTATCAGTAATATTTATCCATAAAGTTATACACAGCTGTTGATAACTTTATAACTTTTTTTTAACTGTTGATAACTAGCTCAATAGCTGGTATGATGGGGAAGTGGAGTCTTTTTTATCCACTAAGTTATACACAACTTTAATAGTTATGCACAGCTTTAATCTCTTTTATTATTTTCGCTTTTTTATAACAAATGATGTATAATAAAAACCAGTAATAATTTTACAAAGGACGGTTTATGATGAATAATGCTAACATTTCCGATATTTGGGAAAGCTTGCTTAACTATGTTGAATCCTGCACAGAAGATCCAGGATATGCACGTTGGGTAAAAGAGGCTATGCCACAAAGTATAACAGGCAATGTCTTTGAAATTGTAGTTGAAAAACAATTTATCAAAGATTGGATTGATAACAAATATAAAGCAAACATGGAAAAAATCCTCAGTTCTTTATGTGGCAGAGAAATGAAGTTGCTTATTACAAATTTAAACACTAAAGATGAAGAAGATCGTAGTAATATTATTGACAGACCTATAGTACCTATAATTTCGCAAGCAGAAAAAACGATTTCCATTCCTTCCTCCTTTAAAAATAGTATTGATGATCATATTATAGGTAAATATGTGTTTGAAAATTTTGTCATCGGAAATTCAAATCGTTTTGCCCATGCTGCGGCTCTTGCTGTTGCAGAATCACCAGCAAGAGTTTATAATCCATTATTTTTATATAGCGATGCCGGTTTAGGTAAAACACATTTAATGCATGCAATTGGTAATCGTATTAAACAAAATCATCCTGAAATGAAAATACTATATATTTCCAGTGAAACCTTTACTAATGAAATGATTAACTGCATTCAAAAAAATGCAATGGAAAATTTTCGTAATAAGTATCGTAATATTGATGTGCTATTAATTGATGATATTCAGTTTCTTCGCAAAAAAGAAAGTACTCAAGAAGAATTTTTTCATACATTTAATGCTTTACGAGATGCAAATAAACAAATTATTATATCAAGTGACCGCAAGCCTTCCGAATTAGATACTTTGGAAGAACGTTTGCGTTCTCGTTTTTATTGGGGACTTTCAACTGATATTCAACCCCCTGATTTAGAAACAAGAATGGCTATTTTACGTAACATGGCGGCTTCAGATAATATAGAATTGCCAAATGATGTCGTTTTATTAATGGCAAGTGCCATTGAAACAAATATTAGAGAACTAGAAGGAGCCTATACTAAAGTAATTGCGTATACAAATTTCTCTAATACACCAATTTCTTTAGAAAACGCGCAAAAAGCATTAACTGAATTTAATATTGGTAATATTAATAAAATAATATCAATTCAAGAAATTCAACAATTAGTATCAACTACATTTAAAATAAAAATGGATGATTTTTTAGCCAAAAACCGCACTAGAAATGTAGCTTTCCCAAGACAGATCGCTATGTATCTTTGCAGAGAACTAACGGATTATTCCTTACCAAGAATTGGAGATTTTTTTGGTGGAAGAGATCATACAACCGTTATTCATGCTTGTGAAAAAATATCTAAAGATATGAAAAAAGATCCTAATTTAGAAAAATATATCAAAGAAATTATAAGTCAATTAAAAAAATAAGTTATCCACAGTCTATGGATAACTCTGTTTATAACTTGTGTTTAAATTTGTTCATAACTCATTTTTTTATCATCACTGTTAGTATGTTAATAACTAAGTTGATTTTATAAACAAGTTTTAATTTATTTAAAGCCAGTACACATCAACCTGTTAAGTACTTTTCCACATATCAACAAAGCCTACTACTACTGCTACTATATTTATTAAATATATAAGTAATAGAATTATAAGGAGGACTACCAATGAAGTTCGCATGTGAAACGTCAATTTTAGCCAAAAGTATTCAAATAGTAAAAAAAGCTATTTCTTCTAGTCCCAATGCACCTATTTTTTCAGGAATACATTTAATTTTAAAAGGCAATACATTAGAGTTAGTAGCAATGGATTTAAATTTTTATATGAGCGATACTATAAATGTCAATGGAGAAAAAGATGGAGATATTTTAGTTCCTTCTAAATCTTTTTCTGAATTACTGACTAAATTAGATAATGAAGTCATCAGTCTAGAAAAAAATGACAATGACACAGAAATAGTTATAATTTCTAATACAGGTAAATATAGTATACCTCTTATGGAAAAAGATAATTTTCCACCTTTTCCTAATTTTGATGGTGATAAGGTATTAATTTTTTCAGAAGAAAAAATAGGAGAATTAATTAGTAAAACGATATATGCTTGTTCTACTGATGAAACAAGACCTCTTTTTACAGGTATATTGTTAGAAAAAAAGAATAACGATGTTACTTTTGTTGGAACTAATACCCATAGATTAGCTATAAAAACAGTAACTTTGGACGATAATGATAGTGAATTTTCTATGATTATACCTTCTCGTTTATTAAGAGAAATTAATGCTAATATAGGTAAAGAAATTCCAGAAGATGTGGAAATAAGTTTAAAAAATAAACAAATACAAGTAAAAATAGGAGAAATAAAAATAATATCTAGTCTTATCGAAGGATCTTTTCCTGATTATAAGAGGGTAGTTCCTCCTAAATTTGCTACTACTACAGTTTTTAATGCTAAGGCTATGGAAAAAGCGGTAAAAAGAGTAGCTTTATTTTCTAAAGATGACTATAGTATCGTTAGATTAAATATAGAAGCAGATAAAATAATTTTAACTTCAGGTATTTCTGATTTAGGCCAGGGTAAAGAAACTGTTGAGTGCACTACTAAAGGTGATGCTCTAAATATTGCTTTTAATTCTAAATATGTCATGGATATTTTAAAATATGCAGGTTCAGAAGAAGTTGTTATGGAAATGAACAATTCTTTAAGTCCTGTATGTATAAAACCAGTAAGTGAAGAAAATTATATTTATATCGTTACACCGGTAAGGGTAATTTTTTAATAAGATGAAAATTTTAAGTATTAATTTAAAAAATTTTAGAAATTATGCAAACTTAAATGTTGAATTTAATAGCATAATTAATATTATTTATGGAAATAATGCTCAAGGTAAGACAAATTTGTTAGAGGCTATTTACTATATGGCGTTTGGTTTTACTTATAGAACTAGAAGTGAAGAAGAACTAATAAAATTTGGAGCAACAGATTTTAGTACTGATATATGTTTTTCTAATAAATTTTATAAAAACAAAATTATAATAAAAAAATATGTGAAAAATGGTAAGTATAAAAAAGAATTAACTTTTAATAATAATGTTTTAAGAGCTAAAGAACATTATGGCTTATTAAACGTAGTACTTTTTTCTCCTGATGATTTACAAATTGTTAAGGGAGAACCAGGTTTAAGACGTAAATTTATAAATATTGAAATAGCACAAACTGATAAATATTATTATAATTTATTAGTTAAATATAATAAAACTATGCAGCAAAGAAATAAATTTTTAAAAGATTCTAAAGAAAAGATAAATATTGATTTTATTCAATTGTCAGTGTGGGATAGTGAATTAGCTAAAATAGCGGCAGTAATTATTAAAATTAGATTAGAAACTTTGAAAAGAATAAGTGAAATTAGTGCTGATATATATAGTAAATTGACACTTTCTAAGGAAAATTTAAATTTGTCATATATTTTAAAAACTAGTGATGGTGAGATTTCTAAAATATATTATAAAACACAAAAAGAGTGGGAAGAATGGTATTTAAAAGAATTTAAAATGCGTAGAAATTTAGATATAATTAGATGTTCAACTAGTATAGGACCTCATCGTGATGATATTTTAATAAATGTTGATGAAAATAATTTACGTGCTTTTGGTTCCCAGGGACAGCAAAGAAGTGCGGCTTTAGCATTAAAATTAGCTGAATTAGAATTTATTAAAGGAGTTAAAGAGGAATATCCAATACTTTTGCTAGACGATGTTATGAGCGAATTAGATAGTGGAAGACGTAAGCAATTGTTAACTTTTATTGACGGCAAAGTTCAAACTTTTATTACCGTAAATGATAAGGAATTAGTAAAATATTTGTCTGATAGTAAATATTTCTATGTAGAAAATGGCAATATGTATGAGGAATAGATATGAAAGATTTTAACGGCTTAATTTTAAAGATACTAGGTAATAGACAGGCTAAGGAAAATTATATTTTGTATTATTTGATAAAAAAATGGCCGGAAATTTGTGGTAATACTATTGCTAAACATTCTCAGCCTAAAAAATTAGAAAATAATGTTCTTTTTATCAATACAGATAATTCTGCTTGGTCTCATAATTTTTTAATGATGCAAAGAAAGATAATAAATAAGATAAATAGTGTAATACCGTTAGAAAAAGATAAAAAAAGAGCTTTAAAAATTAAGGAAATGAAATTTTATCATGGAAAAATAGAAATTTTTTTTGCGCAGGAAAAGGAAGAGGAGCCACAAAAAGGGATTGAATTAAATTTAGCTGAGGAAAAAAATATAGATTTTCAAGTTAATAGATTAAAAAATAATGATTTAAAACCTCTTTTTAAAAAAATAATGGAAAAAGATAAAAAATACAAAAAGACCTTATATTTTTATGATAAACGTTTATGTCCTATTTGTGGTATACCTTTGTTAAAATCTGAAGAATATTGTGGACCTTGTGGAAGAAAAATAAATGCTAAATTAAGAGATAAAATTAGCGAAATATTACATAGTGCTCCTTGGCTTTCATACAATGAGTGTCTTAATTATGTTATTTGTGATAGAATACTATTTAGTGACGTTAAAGAACGAATGCAGGAATGGTCAATTTCCGAAGCGTTGAAAGAAAAAGCAACGGAAAGTGAAAAAATTTTTGCTGTTATGTTGAATAAAGAACTTACTCCGGAAAATATTTCTGACGAAATTGTAAAAAAAGCCATTACTGGCTATAAAAGGAGAAGAACGCGTGTTTTTACATCTGGGAAATAATTATATAATCAAAACTAGTGAAATCATTGGTATTTTCGATATAAGAAAAAAAAGGGCCAATGTATATAAGTTTTTTCTAAAACCTAAGTTAGAACAAGGCAACGTGGTCAATTTGACTGATAAATATGAACCGGCAAGCTGTATAATTACTAAAGATAAGATAATATTGTCGGGTATTTCCTCTTTAACTTTAAAAAATAGACAAGATGATTTTTCTTTGTATTAATAAAATGATAAATAATTTACTCAGGAGGTACTTATGACAACGACTATAGAAGAAGAAATTGCCGTTCACGGTGATTATGGCGCCGCTCAAATACAAGTTTTAGAAGGCTTGGAGGCAGTTCGTAAAAGACCAAGTATGTATATTGGCAGTATTAGTGCTCGTGGTTTACATCATTTAGTATCAGAAGTTGTAGATAATAGTATTGATGAGGCGTTAGCAGGTTACTGTGATCATATTAAAGTTGTTATTCACAATGATAATAGTATTACTGTTATTGATAACGGACGTGGTATTCCTGTAGAAATGCATAAAGTTGGGAAACCTGCTATTGAAGTTGTTATGACTATTCTTCATGCTGGAGGCAAGTTTGGTGATGGTGGTTATAAGGTTTCAGGTGGATTGCATGGTGTTGGCGTTTCTTGCGTTAATGCCTTAAGTAAAAAAATGGATGTTGAAGTGCGCAAAGATGGTAAAGTTTATGGTATTGAATTTGCTAAGGGTAAAACTACTAAACCGTTATTTGACAAAGGAACTACTACAGAAACAGGTACTACTGTAACTTTTTGGCCTGATGATAGTATTTTTACTGATACTGTTTATAGTTATGAGACACTACGTTTGCGTATTAGAGAATTAGCTTTTTTAAATAAAGGTATAAAAATTGAGTTATTAGATGAACGTACTGGTGATACAGAAACTTTTCATTATGAGGGAGGAATTGCTTCCTTTGTTGAATATTTGAATAGATCTAAAGAGCCTATTCATGTTAAACCTATCTATATTGAAGGTGAGAAAGGTACAAATATAATAGAGGTGGCTCTACAGTATACGGATAGCTATACTGAAAATATTTATACTTTTGTTAATAATATTAATACTGAAGAAGGCGGAACCCATTTAAGTGGTTTAAAACAAGCATTAACAAGAACAATTAATGATTATGCTAGGAAAAATAATATTTTAAAAGATGCTGAGGATAATCTTAGCGGTGATGACGTTCGCGAAGGATTAACAGCTGTTATAAGTTTAAAAGTAAGAGATCCTCAATTTGAAGGCCAAACTAAAACGAAACTTGGTAATAGTGAATTGCGCGGTATTGTTGATGGTTTGGTAAGTGATGGTTTAGGAGAATATTTTGAAGAAAATCCTGCAGTTGCTAAAAAAGTTGTAGAAAAGTCGATTGTTTCTGCTCGTGCTAGGGCAGCTGCTCGTAAGGCTAGAGATTTAACACGTCGTAAAGGCGCTTTAGAAATGAGTTCGCTTCCTGGTAAGTTGGCAGATTGTACTAGTCGTAATGCTGAGGAAACTGAAATATATATTGTAGAAGGTGATTCCGCAGGTGGCAGTGCTAAACAGGGAAGAGATCGTATGTTTCAAGCAATATTGCCCTTGCGTGGTAAAATTTTAAACGTGGAAAAATCTCGTTTAGACAAAATGTTAAATAATAATGAAATACGCTCTATGATTACTGCTTTTGGCAGTGGCATTGGTAATGAATTTGATCTTTCTAAGGCACGGTATGGAAAAGTTATTATTATGACAGATGCTGATGTTGATGGAGCTCATATTCGAACTTTATTATTGACGTTTTTTTATCGTTTTATGTTGCCAATGTTAAAAGAAGGGCATATTTATATTGCTCAACCCCCCTTGTATTTGATTCGTAAGGGACAAAAACATACCTATGCTTATAGCGATGAAGAATTGCAGCTTAAATTAGATGAAGAAGGCCGGGAAAATAATCTTTATGTACAACGTTACAAAGGTTTGGGGGAAATGAATCCTGAACAATTGTGGGAGACAACAATGGATCCAGCAAAACGCACAGTTTTGCAAGTACATTTAGAAGATGCAATGAAAGCGGATGAGATTTTCTCCATACTTATGGGAGATAAGGTAGAACCAAGGCGTCAGTTTATAGAAGATAATGCCGGTAAAGTTCGCAACTTAGATTTGTAAGTTAAAGGTTGGTATATAAATAATGGATTTTACGGAAATAGAGATGCCTCAGGGAACTTTAAAAATAAGTATTAAGACCAACAATGCAATATTATTGGTAGCTGGTGGACGTAAGCCTGAAAAAAATTGGCTGGAAGCAATAAGATTAAAAAAATATGTTTATGCCATAGATAAGGGCCTAGATTATTGTTTAGAAGCAAATTTTTTTCCTAATGAACTTTATGGTGATAAAGATAGTGCAAAAGCAGAAAATTGGCTAAAGGCTGAAGGTAAGAAAATTGTCTGTAAAACTTTTCCTACAGCCAAAGATGATACAGATTTGCAGCTGTTATTAAAGACGTTGCCCGGCGAACAAACTGTAATTGCTACAGGTATTTGGGGCGGTCGTGCAGATCATTTATATGCTAATATTTTTAGTTTGTTAGCTTATAAACAAGAAAAAAATGCTCAAGTAATATTAGCAGATCAGGAAGAAATAATGGTTTTAATGGCTTTAGGGCAACAAGCAAGGCTTATTTTTAAAGATAAGCCTTTAGCTATTTCGCTTTTGCCTTTAAATGACATAAATGAAGTATCTATTACTGGAGTAAAATGGCCGCTATCAAATGTTATTTTGCAGAAAAATAAACCCTATGCTATTAGTAATGAGTTGCTGGAAGATATGGTGACAGTTACTTGTCATAGTGGTTGTATAGGATTTTATGTGGATTTTGAAAGTGGGGCATAATATTGGAACATATGGACTTAACTACCTTAATTTTTTTGGTAATTGCAGCTTTTATAGCCTCTTTTATTGATTCTACCGTTGGTGGTGGTGGTCTAATCTCTACGCCTGCGCTTTTAGCTACAGGTATGCCGGTTGCTTTTGCCTTAGGAACTAATAAAGTAGCGGCTATGATGGGTTCGTTTACCAGTGTAGTAACTTTTTGGCGGGCTGGCAAAATAAATAAAAGAATGGTTCTCTTTTTAATGCCTTTATCATTTTTGGGTTCAGCTTTAGGTGCGTATGTAGTTTATATGCTGCCTGCAGCTTTCATGAAAAATGTTATTGTTGTTCTTTTAGTAGTTGTTGCTTTTTATACTTATTTTCGTAAGGATTGGGGCGATGTTTCTCACGTTAAAAAATTTTCCAAAACCATTTTAGCAGGAACTATATTTATTTCTTTAGGATTGGGTTTTTACGATGGTTTTTTTGGCCCGGGAACAGGATCGTTTTTGATTTTCGGTTTTTTGTTCTTAGGATATGATTTTGTAACGGCAGCAGGAAACGCTAAAGCTTTAAATTTTGCCAGTGGTGCCGGAGCTCTAGTTTCTTTTGCTTTAGCAGGAACAGTTTATTGGAGCTATGGCTTAGCTATGGGAATAAGTATGATTTTCGGTGCAATTGTTGGTTCAAAAGTAGCTATTGCTAAAGGAGCCAGTTATGTAAGGCCGCTATACTTAGTGGTAACAACATTATTGGTTGGCAAACAAGTTTATGAGCTTTTATTTAGATAAATGATATTAATATATAAGGACTGGTGATAGTGTGGATGAGAAGCAGATAGCAAGTAAAGTTATACCTGTTTTTGTTGAAGATGAGATGCAAAAATCTTATATTGATTACGCTATGAGCGTTATCGTGCAGCGTGCGTTGCCTGATGTACGTGATGGTTTAAAACCTGTGCATCGTCGTATTCTGTATGCTATGCAGGAAGCTGGTATGACTCCTAATAAAGCTTATAAAAAGTCGGCACGTATTGTCGGCGATGTTTTAGGTAAATATCATCCTCATGGTGATACTTCTGTTTATGATGCTATTGTACGTTTAGCTCAGGATTTTTCTACACGCTATCTTTTTGTAGATGGTCATGGTAATTTCGGTTCTGTTGATGGCGATCCTGCGGCTGCTATGCGTTATACAGAAGTACGTATGGGAAAAATAGCCGAAGAAATGCTTGAAGATATTGAAAAAGATACAGTAGACTTTGTTCCCAATTATGATGAGTCTTTAAAAGAACCAACGGTTTTGCCTGCTAAAGTACCGGCTCTTTTGATTAATGGTTCTTCTGGTATTGCTGTAGGCATGGCAACTAATATACCACCACATAATTTAGGTGAAGTTGTTGACGGCCTAATTATGCTTATAGATAATCCTGAAGTTGAAATTGCTGATTTAATGACTGTTATTAAAGGACCTGATTTTCCAACAGGTGCTATGATTTTGGGAAATGCTGGAATTCAAAGTGCATATACTACAGGGCGTGGTGTTATTAAGGTTAGGGCACAAGCAACTGTTGAGCCTATGCCGAAAAATAAAAATAAAATTATTGTAACCGAGATTTCTTATCAAGTAAATAAATCTCGCTTGATTGAAAATATTGCACATTTGGTTCAAGATAAAGTAATCGAAGGCATAACAGATTTGCGTGATGAAAGTGATCGTAATGGTATGCGTATCGTTATTGAATTACGTAGTGACGTAGTTCCTGAAGTTATTTTAAACCAGCTTTATAAGCATACGCAGATGCAAGATTCTTTTGGCATTATTATGTTAGCATTAGTTAATAATCACCCGCTTGTTTTAAATTTAAAACAAATTTTAGAATATTATTTAGAGCATCAAAAAATTGTTATAACTCGTAGAACACGTTACGAGTTAGGTAAAGCTCAAGACAGGGTTCATATTTTAGAAGGTTTAAAAATAGCCTTAGATAATTTAGATGCTGTAATTACGACCATTCGTGCTAGTGCTAATGGTGAAATTGCCAAAGCGGCTTTGATTGAAAAATTCACTTTAAGTCAGAGACAGGCGCAGGCTATTTTGGATATGCGTCTACAACGCTTAACTGGATTAGAGCGCCAGAAGATTGATGATGAATATAGCGATCTTATGGAAACAATCGCTTATTTGGAGGGCGTATTGGCTGACGAGGGTAAGGTTTTAAATATTATAAAGGAAGATATGCTGGAAGTTAAGAAACGTTTCGGTGATAAAAGGCGTACTGTTTTAGCACGTGATACTAGTGATATTGATATGGCAGATTTAATTGCCGAAGAAGATGTGATTATTACAATTAGCCATCAAGGGTATATAAAACGTCAAGCTTTGGCAAATTTCCGTAATCAAAATAGAGGTGGACGCGGAATTCAAGGTGGAAGTGGTAAACTGCGAGCTGAAAGCATAAAAACTGTTACTGATGGTGATTTCTCTGAACATTTGTTCATGGCGACTACTCATCATAATATTTTGTTCTTTACTAATAAGGGCAGAGTATATAGACAAAAAGGTTACGAAATTCCTGAGTCTTCACGTACAGCCAAAGGTTCTTCCGTTGTTAACTTATTGCCTATTGAGGCTGGAGAGAAAATTACGGCTGTTATAGCGGTACAAGATATGGACGATGATCATGATAAATTCATGTTTATGGCCACAAATAAGGGAACAGTAAAGAAAACAGCTGTAACTGAATTCCATTCAGCTAGACGTACAGGTCTTATTGCGATTAATCTGGATGAAGGCGAAGAGCTTATTGATGTAAAACTTACCGATGGTAAAAATGATATTATTATAGCTACTCGTAATGGCCTATCAATTCATTTCAGTGAAGAAGATGTTCGTGCTATGGGAAGAACTGCTCATGGCGTACGTGGCATTACTTTGAAAAAGGAAGATTATGTAGTATCTATGGATTGTACTAGTGAAAATGGCGAGGTGTTAACAGCGACTGAACAAGGTCTAGGCAAAAAGACTTTGATTAGTGAATATCGTAAGCAGACACGCGGTGGCAAAGGTGTTATTAACTTGAAGGTTACTAAGAAAACAGGACTTATTGTCGGTTCTCGCGTTATTGTACCTAATCAGGAAATCATGCTTATTTCTAATGCAGGCGTAATAATTCGTTTGCAAGCCGATGCGATTTCTACCTTTGGTCGCAATGCTCAAGGCGTAATTCTTATGCATTTGGATAAAGGCGATAAAGTTGCTGCCTTGGCTTTAGTCAATACTATGGATGAAGAGGAAACAGAAGAATAAAAAAGAAAAAGCAGCACAGTTTGCTGTAGAACGAAGTTAACCATCAATTGTTAGATAAAATAACGATTGGTGGTTTATTTCAAAGTATGACGTATGTTTGTTTCTGTGTTATAATAGACCTAGCAGCCAACAGTGAAAGCTGCTATAAAAGGGAAAGAATTAGAGCGGTCACTTGTGTAAATAAGTGGTGCGCTCTATTTTTACTAACACGGAAAGGAAGTGCATAATCATGGGAGATAAGAATCCTAAGAAGGCCCCAAAGCCAAAGAAAAATGCTAAGCAGGCACATGCAAATCATTTACCTGATCCGGAGCCGGAAGTAGTCAAAAAAGAAAAGAAAACTTATTAAGATGGATAAAGAGCACATCCTTTTGCAGGATGTGCTCTTTTTATAGAAATTATTATATAATTATGCTAAAATTAGCAGATAGATTAATTTTGGAGGCTATAATTGTATGGATTTCATAAAAGATATAGACGTAGTAGTTATCGGTGGAGGAGTTATAGGTACCGCTATTTTGCGTGAGCTGTCAAAATATTCTCTAAAGTGCATATTGATAGAAAAAGAGCCTGATTTAGCTTTAGGAACTACAAAGGCTAATAGTGCTATTATTCATTCTGGATTTGACGCACCTTTTGGCACACAAAAAGCACTAACTAATGTTAGGGGAAATAGGCTTTACCACGAATTGCAAAATCAGTTGGGACTAGACATAAAATGGTTAGGATCATTGGTAGTAGCTGTAAATGAAGAGGAAATGGTAACTTTAAAAGATTTATTGGCTCGCGGGATAAAAAACGGTGTTAAAAATTTGGAGCTTTTGGATCGCGAGGCTACTTTAGCAAAAGAGCCAAATTTGAAGCAGGATATCAAAGGGTCTTTGTGGGCACCTACTGCAGGTGTTTGCTGGCCGTTTGGCATAGCATTGTCTTTTGCTCGTTGTGCAGTACAAAATGGAGCTGAAGTATTGACTGCTTGTGCAGCAAAAAAAAATTTTAACTAAGGACGATAAGGTAGTAGGTGTTGAGACTTCTTTAGGTAATATTAAGGCAAAATATGTAATCAATGCGGCTGGTCTTGCTGCAGACAAAATTGCGGCTACGGCAGGAGATACCAGTTTTATTATTCATCCTCGTAAAGGAGAATATATTTTATTTGATAAAACCGCTAGTGCTAACTTGGTTAATGGAATAGTTTTTCCTACTCCCACTAAAAAATCCAAGGGCATCTTAATTTGCACAACTGTTCATGGTAATACTTTTATCGGACCTAATGCTCATGATCAAGAGGATGTGGAAGATAAGTCGACAACAAGTGTAGGTATGGATGAAATAATTGCTTCATCGCAAAAACTTATAGATAAAATACCGTTAGGGGCTGCCATTACAGAATTTAGTGGTTTGCGAGCGGTTTCTAATACGGGAGATTTTATTATTAGAGAAGGTACAGTGAAGGGCCTAATTCATGCCGCAGGAATTCAGTCTCCAGGTTTGTCAGCTGCTCCCGCTATTGCAGAAGAAGTTGTTGAATTAATAACAGATTTTGAACCGGAGTGGATTTTAAAGCGAAATTTTAAAGCTATTGTAGCTAGAAGAAAAGTTTTTTCTGAATTAAAAATAGAGGAACAAAGTAAATTGTGCAGTGAAAACAAATTATATGGTCGTATTGTTTGCCGTTGTGAAACAGTTACCGAAGGAGAAATAGTTGATGCTATTCATGAAACTTGTGGTGCTAGGACATTAGATGGAGTAAAGCGCAGAACTCGTGCAGGAATGGGGCGTTGCCAAGGGGGATTTTGTGTGGGCCCAAAGTTACACAGATTTTGGCGAGAGAATTAAACATTCCTCTTACAGATGTATTAAAAGAAGGCTTAGCTTCTAAAATGTTTTTTGAGAAAAAACTAACCGGGGAGGACACCAAATAATGCAAGAATTAATGTATGATGTAGTAATTATTGGTGGTGGTTCGGCTGGTTTGTCAGCAGCTTATAGTGCCTATAAAAATGGCGCAGATAATATTTTAATTATTGAGCGTGATTTTGAACTAGGGGGTATTTTGCAGCAGTGTATTCATAATGGTTTTGGTTTACATCATTTTAAAGAAGAACTTACAGGGCCTGGATACGCCCAACGTTGTTTGGAATTAATTGCTAATAAAACAGAAATTACTACCATGGTTGATACTATGGTTTTAGACATCAGCGCGGAAAAAACAGTGCTTGCTGTTAGCCCTAAAGAAGGGTTAATGAAAATAACAGGAAAAACTATTATACTTACCATGGGCTGTAGAGAACGAACACGTGGGGCTATTAGAATTCCCGGTGAACGTCCTGCAGGTGTTTTTACTGCTGGAGCAGCACAACGCATGGTCAACATGGTAGGCTATCTACCAGGACAGAAAATTGTTATTTTGGGCAGCGGTGATATTGGACTTATTATGGCTCGTCGTATGAGTTTAGAAGGATGTCAAGTACAGGCAGTATTGGAAATTTGTCCTTTTTCTAACGGACTAACGCGTAATATTGTTCAATGTTTGCAAGACTATGATATTCCCTTGTTATTAGCTCATACAATTACTAAAATTCACGGTAAAGATAGGGTAAAGGGAATAACGGTAGCAAAAGTCGATTCTAAAATGCAACCTATTGCAGGAACTGAGTTTTACATTGAATGTGATACTTTATTATTATCGGTAGGACTAATTCCGGAAAATGAATTGTCACGAGGTTTGCATTTGGCAATGCATCCTTTAACTAATGGACCTATAGTAGATCAACGTCGTACTACTAGCATGCCTGGCGTTTATGCTGCCGGGAATGTAGTACATGTGCATGATTTAGTAGAGTTTGTTTCAGAAGAAGCTGAAATAGCCGGTAAATTTGCCGCTCTGGAAGTGCAGGGAAAATTGCATAATGATTTGCGCAAAATAGAAGTTAAAACTGGAGAAGGTATCCGTACCTGTGTTCCTCAAATATTAGATATTCCTCCAGAGGGTGAAGCGGCAAAATTATTTATGCGCGTAGGTGCTCCTGAACGTAAGGTAAAGCTAGAAATTTTAAGCGCGGGGAAAGTAATACAAAACAAGATTTTACCTGTAGCCAAACCTAGTGAAATGATTGCTGTAGATATTTCTGCAGAAAACACAAAGCTTATGGGTTCTGAATTAATAGTCCGCTTGAGTAGGGGTGTATAAAATGACAGTAGAAAAGCGTACAATGAATTGCATAACTTGTCCAATGGGTTGTGAGATGACAGTTACTATCGATGATGGAGTAGTAATTAACGTTGAAGGAAATAGCTGCTTGCGCGGTAAAAAATATGCGGAAGTAGAAATAACGGCTCCTAAACGGATGTTAACTTCAACTGTAAAAGTAAAAGGCGGTATATTACCCTTGTTACCTGTAGTATCACAGGAACCCTTGCCTAAGGAAAAAGTTTTGGCATGTGCTAGGGAGCTTAGAAAAATAAGCGTAGAAGCACCTATTGCTTTAGGTCAAGTTATTTGCGGTAATATTTTGGGACTGGGAGTAAACGTAATTGCGGCAAGATCTATGAAGCAAGAAGAACAAAAGGTTTAATTTTGGCGGAACTTTTAAAAGTTCCGCTTTATTATTACATAGATTTATAGCAAGTAGATAGCTTTATTGGTAAGGGGGGGGGCAAATAAAAATATGAAAAATAAAAATGGTGTTATTTATGGTTTGCTCAGCTATTTTTTATGGGGCATTCTGCCCATTTACTGGAGCAGTATAAAAGGTATAGATGCTTTTGAAATTTTAGCTAATCGTATAGTTTGGGCCTTGATTTTCATGATTATAGTGCTTTTGGCATTAGGAAAATGGGGTGAATTTCTACAAGAGGTTAAAAATATATGCCTAAACCGTAAAAAACTACTCACCGTTATTGGAGCAGGTATTACAATTTTGTTTAATTAGGGAATATTTATTTGGGCCGTTAGTCAAGGACGCATCATTGAAACCAGTATGGGTTATTACATAAATCCTTTAGTTAGTGTGATGTTTGGTGTTTTTTTTCTGGGAGAAAGCTTAGATTTATGGTCAAAAATAGCTGTAGCGTTAGCAACCATTGGTGTTGGCGTTATGATTGTTAATGTAGGGGTTTTCCCTTGGCTTTCCTTGAGTCTAGCACTGACTTTTGCTCTTTATGGTCTTCTTAAGAAAACTTTGATTGTAGATACTAAAACAAGTATTCTTTTGGAAACACTAGTTGTCCTACCGCTGGCCTTGGGATATATTTATTATCTTTCTACTTTTGGTCATTTGCTTTCTTTTGGTTGGATTTGGGCAGGACTGCTTGTTTTTACTCTCAATCAATTTCGTAGTAAATAACTACATTTTGTGGTGGTTGCATATTGTGTATAATGCCCACAGACTTATCCACAGGCGGTATGTTTTGTGCATAACTTTGGTTGATAACCCTTAATAAATGCAAACAATTCGTAAATTTGCAAAAAACTGCGAAAATCACCTTAATGTTATCCACAGGATTGGGGATAATGTGGATTAAATTTGTGCATAACTATTTGAATAGTTATTTTTAAAATACCATATATAGAAATGACATATTTTTTCCACTTAGATAAAAAATATTTGGGGAGATAAATGGCCTAATAAATTCTATAAAGTATAAATATTCTCAAATTCAAGAAAGCAGTTGACAAATAGTTACAATTATAGGATAATGTTTTTAATTTCATAGAAATATTAAAAAAGTGATGATTGGGAAGAAAGACAAAATGTGAACGCACAGAGAGCCGGTGGTTGGTGTAAATCGATAGAACGCATTTGTTGAGTAAATCACCCAGGAACTCGTCAGCGAAAAGGGATTCCTTAGTAGCATGATGCGTGGCAGACGCATTAGGTCTGAGCCGATTGTTGGATTGGTGCAAAGTTATAAAATAGGGTGGTACCGCGTAAACTTTACGCCCCTGTATACGTTATATGTATACAGGGGCGTTTTTATTATAAGACTTTAGTCTGTTTCGCTCGCAAAGCGTGAGAAACAAAAAACCACCTGCTATGTTGAAGTGGTAACATCTAAGTGGACACTTAAACCACTGGTGACTTAGTGTTATAATTTTGTAAAAAAGCGGTGAAAATAATGGGCCTCAAAGGTGGAAATAAGAGATATTTTAGCAAGGAATTTAAATTATCAGTTGTGCAGAGAAATTTAGCTGGCGAAAGCAGTGGGAAACTATCCAAACAACTTAATTTAGATAAATCGCTAATTTGTTACTGGGCAAGAATATATAGAGATAAAGGGGAATCTGGACTAGAATCCAAGAGACGTCCTGGAAATCCTCTTGCTACATATCAAAACAGAAAAACGCTATCCATCGAAGAACACCTTAGATATGAGCTGGCTAAAAAAGATATCGAGCTTGCAAAACTAAAAAAAATATTAGAATATCAGAGGGGGCATGTCAAGGCAGGAAATTAATACGATTGTATTTCGAGGCGATATTCGAATTAAGTGACCGTTATTCTGTAGTATGGTTATGTAAACAGTTTTCGGTATCTAGAGCTGGATATTATAACTGGATAAAACATAAAAATCGTCCCAATACATATGAGTTACAGCGGCAAGAAATTATATTATTTATACGTAAAGTTCATGAAGAAAAACCCAGCTATGGCTATCGCAGAATTCGTAATCGAATTTTGAAAGATACCGGATGGCATATTTGTCTCCCGAGGGTGCTCTCTTGCATGCAAAGTATTGGCATCCAGTCTAAGGCACGAAAAAAGAAACACTGGGGCGGTGTTGGAAAAGAGCATAATATCTTTAAAAATATTCTAAACCGCAATTTCACGGCTAAGAGACCATTACAAAAGGTTGTAACAGATATTACCGAATTCTACTGGCATGGCAGAAAATGCTTCTTTACATGTTACTTAGATTTATTTAATAATGAAATGGTGTCTTGGAATTTTGGTTTTCGTGAAGACCTGCCTTTTGTTCTTAAACCACTAACAGATCTCTTAGTTTTAATTGGAAAGGCTGCTGGTTCAGAGCCAACAATACTGCATTCCGATCAAGGTTCACAGTATAGCTCGCCTGCGTTCACAACGCTTTTGAAGAGATATGGCATTATCCAGAGTATGTCTCGTGCGGGAACGCCACATGATAATGCTGTTATTGAGAGTTTTTTCGGTTGGTTCAAAGAAGAATTGAACTTGGATTTCCATTTCAAGAAAGCAAACGATATTTTTATTGTTGTTCATCAAGCTGTAGACTATTTTAATATGCAAAGGCCTGTTGCTAAACTGCAATATAAATCTCCCATACAGTTTCGTCTAGATAGGTGCAACTAATTATTAGTGGTTATAGTGTCCTTTTTATATTGACCACTTCACATAGCGGGTGTGAGGCATTGCTTAAGCAAAGGACATCACGCTTCTGATATAATGGCAATTGTTCAAGTCGCTATTATACAAAAAAAGAAGGGTGATGTCCTATGGCAGAGAGTTTAGCACACACAAAATGGATGTGCAAGTACCACATTGTATTTACGCCAAAATATCACAGAAAGATTATCTATAATCAACTAAGATTGGATATACAACAGATAATTAAAGATCTGTGCAAATGGAAAGGAATAGAAATAATAGAAGGTCATATGATGCCTGATCACGTCCATCTGTTACTATCTATCCCACCTAAGTATAGCATATCAGCAGTGATGGGATATCTAAAGGGTAAAAGTGCAATGATGACTTTTGAAAAACACTCTAACCTAAAATACAAATTTGGTAACAGGCACTTTTGGGCTACAGGATACTATGTTAGCACTGTGGGTCTGAACGAAGCAACAATAGCAAAATATATAAGAAAAGCCAGCAACACTGAAAACTGCTGTTGGCTTTTTGGCCTACAGAACTATTGGAAAGTAAGCAAAATAATGCTGGCATAGTATTAACATTAGCAGGAAGATATAGTTGAAATGTCGAATTTAACAGTATTTGTAGTTATTGTTAATTACTAATAAATCGAGAAGGGGGTAGTAATATTGAAAAGCAGAGAAATAACCTGGCAGGCTGGTGGCCAGCAAGGTGAAGGGCTAGAAAGTTTGGGCGAAATATTAGCATCTGCATTAAATCATCTGGGCTATGATTTATATGGTTTTCGGCAGTTTTCTTCACGTATAAAGAGTGGACACACAAATTATAAATTGCGCATAGCTGCAAAATCTGTAGGAACAATTCATAAGGGGTGTGACTTGTTGATTGCTTTAGATAAAGACACGTTGCAAAATGAGGCCTTGAATATGCAGGAACAAGGTATTATTTTAGCTGATAGTCCACTACTGCAAGAATACAGGGGACAGGCTAAATTTGTTGCAATTCCTTTTACGGAGATAGCCAAAAAACATGGCAGCCAACTACAGAAAAATATTGCCGCTTTAGGATGTACTGTTGCAGTGATGGGATTGACCGAGGAAGATTTAGAGGAGACTTTGCGCAAGAAATTTATTGCTAAGGGCGAACAAGTGGCGACAGAAAATGTTGCTGTGTTAAAAGCCGGCATGGAATATATTAAGACAGAAGTACCTAGTTTGCTAGGAGCTGTGCCTTTGCCAGAACTAAAAAATAAAGAAAAACATCTTTTTATTTTGGGCAATGAAGCTATGGGGTTTGGGGCTTTAAGCGCAGGAGCTAAGTTTATGGCAGCATACCCTATAACTCCGGCTTCTGAGGTTATGGAATATATGGTTAAGAAGGCGCGAAAGCTGGGAGGCCAGATGTTACAGGTGGAAGATGAAATAGCTGCATGTACAATGGCCACAGGTGCTGCTTACGGTGGGGCACGCGCCTTTACTGCTACATCGGGACCGGGGCTTTCATTAATGGCTGAGACAATCGGGTTGGCGGCAATGACGGAAACACCATTAGTCATTGTTCATTCACAAAGAGGGGGACCTAGTAACGGTTTGCCTACAAAACATGAGCAATCTGATGTATTTGCCGCTTTGTATAATACGCATGGGGATACTGCCAAAATAGTATTATCGCCTAGTACTATAGAAGAGGGTTTTTATGATACTTTTGAGGCTTTTAATATAGCAGAAGAATACCAGTGTCCGGTTATAGTCTTGGCCGATTTACAACTGTCCTTAGGTAAGCAAACTATGCCGATACCGGAATATGACAAAATGGAAATAAGACGTGGTAATATAGTGGCAGCAAGTTCACTTCCTCCTATCAAGGCTCCTGAATATTTCCCTCGTTATAGCGTAGAACAAACTGACGGTATATCAGGAAGAATAATACCAGGCATGCCCAGTGGTATATGCTTAGGTACAGGGTTGGAACATGATGAAAGTGGTCGTCCAACGGAAGCTAAGGCCATGAGGATTAAGCAGACAGAAAAACGTTTACAAAAAATGAAAACTTTTCTTGCCAATTACAAGAAGGCCTTAGCCGTTGATGCTCCTTATAGCGAAGCGGATGCTTTAGTCATAGGCATGACTTCTACACGTAGTTGTATTGGTGAAACAGTGGAAATTTTGCGCCAGGAAGGCAAGAAAATTAATCACGTGCAGGTAAGGCTTTTGTCGCCATTCCCTGCAAAAGAGCTTGAGCAATACATTAGGCAGGCCCAAAAAATAATTGTAGTTGAACATAATGCTACAGCACAACTGGCAGGTTTAATTCGTATGCATATTGAACAATGTCCTCATTTGGAGAACATTCTACAATATGATGGCGATATTATGTATACTGAACAGTTGCTTGCTAGTTGTAAGGAGGTGCTGTAAATGGCTGTGTTACAAGATTTTAAAAACAATGTTAAGCCTAACTGGTGTCCTGGTTGTGGTGACTATGCAGTGCAAATGGCTTTGCAAAAAGCAGTTGTTCAGTTAGGAATGGAACCACATGAATTAGCTCTTGTTTGCGGTATAGGCTGTAGTGGAAGATTTTCTGGTTACATATATGCATATGGCATGCATACTACTCATGGACGCGCTTTGCCTTTTGCTCAGGGTCTAAAACTAGCAAACCCTAAATTGAATGTTATTGCTTGCGGCGGTGACGGAGATGGTATGGCTATTGGTCTTGGACATACTTTTCATGCCATAAGACGCAATGTAAACATTACTTATGTCTTAATGGATAATCATGTTTATGGATTGACAAAAGGTCAAACGTCTCCTCGTAGTGACTTGGGTTTTAAGACGAAGACAACGCCAACAGGAAACATTGAGACACCTGTTTCTACTTTAGAAATGGCCTTGGCAGCAGGAGCTACGTTCATAGGACAAGGGTTTTCACTACAGTTGCAAGAGCTAACAGATTTGTTGGTAGCGGCTGTAAAACATCCTGGGTTTTCGTTGGTTAATGTCTTTAGTCCTTGCGTAACCTTTAATAAGGTTAATACTTATGAGTGGTTTAAGGACAAACTTGTGGATGTCAAAGATATTGCTGGTTATGATGTTGGTGATAAGGGAGCGGTATTAAACCATGTGCTTGAACATGAAGGACTTTTGACGGGATTGCTATATGAAAATTTAACTAAGCCCAGTTATGAAAAAATAAGTGGTTTAGCGCAAAATAATCAGATGCAGTCAGTAAAAAAGTTGGAGCCTGATGTTTTTGCTGAACTTTTAGAAGATTTTTATTGATTAATTTATTATGAGTTTTTGCCAAATATCAATTTATTTTGAGGTGAATTTATGCGTATTATAGTGGCTCCGGATTCTTATAAGGGGAGTTTGTCGGCTATAGCAGCTGCCAATGCTATTGCTAGAGGAATACTAAAGGTATTTCCCACAGCAGATGTTTTAAAAGTGCCAATTGCCGATGGAGGCGAAGGCACAGTAGAAGCCTTGGTAACGGCAACCGGTGGCAAATTCATTTATACCGAAGTGTCCGGACCGCTTTCTGAAAAAGTACAAGCTAGGTGGGGAATATTAGGCGAGGGGAAGACAGCTGTAATTGAAATTGCGGCGGCTTCAGGTTTAACGTTAATTCCCATAGAAAAAAGAAATCCATCTCTTACTACTACATATGGCACGGGTCAGATAATTAAGGCGGCTTTAGACAAAGGACTGCGGAAGTTTATTATCGGTATTGGCGGTAGTGGAACCAATGATGGTGGAGCTGGTCTAGCGCAAGCCTTGGGGGGGGAATTTCTTGACAGTAATAATAATGAATTGCCCCTTGGTGGGGCGGCTCTGGGTAAATTGGCAACCATAAATTTGGCGGATTTGGATAAGCGCTTGCAGCAAGCAGAAATTATTGTGGCTTGTGACGTAGAGAACCCCCCTTTGTGGAGCTGGAGGTGCTACCTTAGTTTTTGGACCACAAAAAGGCGCTACGCCAGCAATGGTAGAGGAACTTGAAGCAGCGTTAGAAAATTATCAAAAAATTGCTAGACAAACGACAGGAAAGGATGTGGCTGCAATTCCTGGAGCAGGTGCAGCAGGAGGGTTGGGCGCAGAGCTAATGTTTTTTACTGAGGCCAAGCTGCAGTCAGGCGTAGAAATTCTTTTAGAAGCAAGTGGCTTAAATAAAAAAATGGAAACCGCCGATTTAGTTGTTACAGGTGAGGGTTTTACTGATTTCCAGACTGTTTTTGGTAAGGCACCCGTAGGTATTGCTAAACTAGCTAAGAAATTTAATGTTCCTGTTGTTTGTCTGTCGGGAAGTTTAGGCCCAGGCTATCAAGACGTTTTAACTTGCGATATAGATGCTGTGATGGATATAATACCTAGGCCGATGGCAATAACAGAGTGTATGAAAAATGCAGAAGTTTTGACAGAAGAAGCCGCAACTCGCTTGGGGTTACTGCTACAAGTTGGCATAATGCTTAAGATGTAGTATCATTATAGATAAACCTTTAGTTTTAGGTTATGAATATTTTGAAAGAGGTGGACGAAATGAATGAAACAATGAAGGTTTTGTTAGCGCAAAGATCTATAAGAAAATTTACTAATCAGGAAATTGAGCCTGAAAAATTGCATGAAATAATTTCTGCAGCCCAGTGGACAGCGACTTCTAGCTATTTTCAAACTTTTACAATTATTAATATTAAAGACCCAGAAAAACGAGCTGCTATTGCAAAAATAGCTGGCGGGCAGCCCTGGGTAGTGAATTGTCCAGTATTTCTTATGTTTTGTGCTGATTTGCATCGTGCGGCAAAGTATTGGAAAGATGCTGACAAGAAAGTTTTTTCTAATCATGAAACATTTGTTGTAGCAACAGTAGATGCTGCTCTGGCAGCCCAAAAGGCCTATATCGCAGCTCAATCCCTTGGGTTAGGCGGCGTTTTTGTAGGGGGAATAAGAAACGATATTGGGGCTTTGTGTGACCTATTAAAACTACCAAAATTAGTTTACCCTGTCTTTGGCATGTGTTTAGGTTATCCGGTGGGAGAACAGGCACAACGGCCACGGCTTCCCCTTGATGTTATATTTAAGACGGATACATATGATGAAACGAAAGATGAGGCTTTAATTAATGAATATGATCAAGAAGTTAGGGAATACTATATAAAGAGAACTTCAGGAAAAATTGACGATACTTGGGGTGAACGTTGTCTCAAAACTTTAATGGAAAAACCTAGATACGAAGTGAAAGATGCTATAAAAGCGCAAGGCTTTACCTTATCCTAAGAGTCTTAAAAATTATTGCCAGTAAAAATAGGATTAAATATTAATAAAAAGTACAAGACACCTTCAAATGTTCGTTTCTACTAAAACATTTTATGGAGGTGTCTTGTGTTATATAAAAAACAAAGTTATTGACATATGACGGAAATAATGTATAATAAAAGAGTAAAAGACATATGTCGTAAACCTTTGGAGGTGATGAAAATGCCAAGACCGATGAAATGGCGAAAAGTATGTTGTTTGCCTGAAAGCAATAAGTTCGGTCCGTTAGGTGCATCTAGCGAAGAAGAAAATTTTATTAAAATGACAGTTGACGAGTATGAAACAATTCGGTTAATTGATTTAGAAAATTTAACACAAGAAGAATGTGCTGGACAAATGAATATTGCTAGGACAACTGTGCAGGGCATTTATAATGCAGCTAGGAAGAAAATTGCTCAATCTCTAGTTAAGGGGAAAGTGCTATCTATTGAAGGTGGCGAATATAGGTTGTGTGATGGCAGAGGTAAGGGCTGCGGCCGTGGAGTTTGTCACAGGCACGGGGAAACTTCGATTAATATTCTTACTTAGAATTATGCGGGGTTTTAGTAGTTATTATTTTGTTAAAAAAGAATGGAGGAAAATATGAAAATTGCGCTACCGGTAGATGAGAAAAAAATCGAAACAGGTATATGTATCTCTTTTGGACGTGCCCCCTATTTTATGTTTTACGATACTGAAACAAAAAATAGTAGTTTTTTGCTTAACAGTGCAGCAGAAAGTCAAGGCGGAGCAGGAATTAAAGCGGCACAATTGCTGGCTGATAATAAAGCAGAGGTTTTATTAACGCCACGCTGTGGCCAAAATGCAGCAGAAGTATTACAATCAGCTAATATTAAAATGTTTAAAACTGTAGGAACTTCTGTTAGTGAAAATATTCAAGATTTTGCAGCTGGTAAGTTAGCTAAACTAAGCGAAATTCATGCGGGCTTCCATAATCACGGAGGAAGATAGGATGCATATAGCAGTATTAAGTGGCAAGGGGGGGGCAGGCAAGACGTTTGTTTCAGTAAATTTAGCAGCTGTAGCCCCAAAAGCTTTTTATATTGATTGTGACGTAGAAGAACCTAATGGTTATTTGTTTTTTAAACCTGAAAATATTATAGAAGAAAAAATAATTGTAAAGCTCCCTGTTGTAGATTCTGAACTTTGCACAGGTTGTCGTAAATGTGTTGATTTTTGTGCGTTTAATGCTTTGGCTTATATTGGTGGTAAAGTAAAGATTTTTGACGAAATTTGTCATTCCTGCGGTGGCTGTAAGCTAGTTTGTCCGGAAAAGGCTATAGTAGAAAAGGATAGTGTTATTGGCAGTGTACAACGCGGGCAGTCAAAAAACGTAAACGTACATACAGGAATATTAAATGCTGGTGAAGCATCGGGTATTCCTATAATAAAAAATTTATTGCAGGATATAAAAACCAGGGAGCACCAACTAAATATTGTTGATTGCCCACCAGGCAGTGCCTGTATAGTTATGGAAAGTATTAAAGATGCAGATTATTGTATTTTAGTGGCAGAACCTACTATCTTTGGACTACATAATTTAAAGATGGTTTATGAATTAGTACGACTATTTTCTAAACCCTGCGGGGTAGTTTTGAATAAATGTTCTAAGGGGAAAAATCCAACTGAAGACTTCTGTATTAAAGAAAACATTGAAATTATCTGTAAAATTCCTTTTACAAAAATGTTAGGAATAGAAAATTCTAATGCGCATATAATAGTTAGGAAAAATGCAAAATACAACGAGTTGTTTACTTCTTTATTAAATAAAGTTTGTAAGGGGGTGCAACATGAAGCAGTTACTGGTACTTAGTGGTAAAGGAGGTACGGGCAAAACAACTTTTGTTAGTGCTTTTATTAAATTAGCCGACGCTGGAGCTTATGCTGATTGTGATGTCGACGCACCCAATTTACACTTACTTATGGGTCAAGGGGCTCCTCCTGAGGAAACAGACTATTATGGTATGCCAAAAGCTTTAATAGATTCTAAGCTTTGTATAGGGTGTAATAAGTGCAGAGCTTTTTGTAAGTTCGATGCTATAGTGGCTCAAGATGGCTATAAGGTAGATGGGTTTGCCTGTGAAGGTTGTGGCGTTTGCGTAGCAGTTTGCCCAGTAGGTGCGATTAAAATGCAACCAGCAGTTGCGGGAAAGTGTAAGTTATATAGGAATTCCCAGAAGATTTTTTCTACGGCTCAATTAAAAATGGGCAGTGGTACTTCAGGAAAACTTGTTACCGAAGTAAAAAAAGCTATGAATAAAAAAGCTCAAAGGGTAGAGTTGGCAATCTTGGATGGGTCACCTGGAATAGGGTGTCCGGTTATAGCTTCTTTAAGCGGCGTAGATTTTGTTTTAATTGTTGCAGAGCCATCTATATCGGGAATAAGCGATATGAAGAGGATAATTCAAACCGCAAAAATAATGCAGATATCGTTGGCTGTTACTATTAACAAATATGATACTAACCTTGAGAAAAGCGAAGAGATAGAAATCTTTTGCCATGAAGAAACGCTTCCTTTTGTTGGCACTGTCCCTTTTGATAATATGGCAGTAGAAGCCATAAATAGTGGTAATACTATAGTTGACATAGACTGTTCTTCTGGTAGAGCCGTACAGAAAGTTTATGAAAATCTAATAAAAATATTATAATAAAAATGGAGGAAAAATTATGAAAATTGCAGTAGCTAGTGAAAATAATTTAGTGGCAGGTCATTTTGGACATTGTGAGGCTTTTACTATTTTTGATACAGAAGGAACCAACGTAATTAAAAAAGAAGCTGTTCCTAATCCAGGACATAAACCAGGATTTTTACCTAACTTCTTAAATGACATGGGAGTAAAAGTTATTATTGCCGGTGGTATGCGAGGCGGTGCAGTAGATATATTTAACGAGAAGCAAATTGAAGTTATTGTAGGGGCAAGTGGTGAAACAGATCAAGTAGTAACAGAATATTTAAAGGGAAATTTGCGGTCTACAGGTTCTGTTTGTCATGAACATCAGCATCATGCTGAATGTGGAGAATAATATAAATTAAGAAGGAAAAAGTGCATTATTGCACTTTTTTTTTTTGCTTAAAATGCGAGTATAATAAAATCTATAAAATAAAAAAATATTAGGAGTTTTTAAAATGCCAAAATACGAGAGATATTTTCTACCTGTGCTTTTATTTTTATCTTGTGGTTTATTGTCTATTTTGATTCCTGGCGGACCTATTGAAACAAGAAACTTTTCGCAAATATCTTTAGTGGTATTAGGAGCCTTTAATACCTTTCTAACAACATTGGGAATGTTAAGCATTCTGCTCATCTATTTTATTTTTCATGGTAGGGCTTGGGCATTTTTGCTTACAATATTATGTGGATTAGGTTATTTTTTGGTATATGCTTTAGATTTACTAAAAATTTTCCCAGTCTCCCCTGATCCGATGCCGCATACTTTATACATTATAGAGATGATTGGATTAATAGTTTCTATACCCCTAATGTTGTATGCAGGTAAGGGCTTTTACGCAGGAGGCAATAGACAGGAAAATATTAAAAAGATAGCGTATTCGAATAAGTTTATTTTAGTTGCAGTATTTTTAACGCTTGCTAGTATTGGCATTATAGTTTTTGCTACTAATGCGGCTATGTCAAAGTAAATACGCTCCAGTTCATAATTAAAAGGGAACTAGCATAAATAGCTTAGAGGGCTAATTTGTGTTGGCAGTTTTTATTTGTTAGAAAAAATTATTTTTTCAGCATTATTAGCAAAATAAAATTGCTAAAGTTGCATTTGCAATAAGTAGTTTGGAGATGAAAACAATAAAAAAGTGTACACTGAAAACGGACGTGTATTCATGGAGGAGATGAAAGTATAGTTTTTGTAAATTTCTATACAATTTATATTAGAGAAGAATAGAAATATATAGTATAATTAAGGTGCATTTAATAGGTGGCAGAAGTGCATTTTTGCCATACGATGTATTTATAAAATTTAGGAGGAGAGAAAATGATTAACAAAGAGCGTGTACTTGCAGAGTTTATGGAATTAGTAAAGATGACTTGTATTTCTAAACAGGAACGAGAAGTTGGCGATTTGATGATCGCTCGTTTGCAGGAACTGGGAGGTACGGTTGTTGAAGATGTTAAATCTAGGGAAGCCTTGGGCGGCAATTGCGGTAATTTAGTTGCGACTTTCAAAGGTAATGTGGAGAAGGCACCCACAATTATGCTAACGGCGCATTTGGACTGCGTGGTACCTTGTACTAATGTAAAACCACAAATTAAGGACGGTATAATAACTTCCGATGGAACTACTATTTTAGGCGGAGATTGTAAAGCCGGGATGGTGCCTATTCTAGAGACCTTGCGCATATTAAAAGAAGATAACCTCCCTCATGGTGATATTCAGGTTGTCTTTAGTGTGTGCGAGGAGTTAGGCCTAGCTGGCTCTAAAAATATGGATCAAAGTCTTTTGTCTGCTGATTTCGGGTTCACCCTGGATTCTAGTGGGAGACCGGGTAAAATCATTGATATGGCACCGGGCCAAAATAAAATAAATGTTAAAGTTTATGGTAAGACGGCTCATGCAGGCCTTGCACCGGAAAAAGGCATTAACTCAATTAAGTTAGCAGCGCAAATCCTTACCCATGTTCCTCAAGGTCGCATTGATGAGGAAACTACTTGTAATATTGGACTGATTTCTGGTGGTAGAGCAACTAATATTGTGCCTGATACGGTAGAGATAAAGGGTGAATGCCGTAGCCGTAATCAAGAAAAAATGGAAAAACTAACACAAGAAATAGTTGATGCTTATAAGGCTGGAGCTAAAGAGGTAGGGGCCAAGATAGATATTGAGGTATTGCCTTCGTATAATCCCTACGTTTTACCTCATGATAGCACTGCTATGGTTATAGCCAAAAAGGCTGCGGAAAACGTTGGACTAGTTCCTGATATTACCGGTACAGGCGGCGGTAGCGATGCTAATCATTTTAATGAATATGGCATTTCTTGTACAGTATTGGGAGTAGGGATGACAAATTGTCATACTTGTGAAGAATATATTATTGAAGAAGATTTGTATAAAACCACAGAATGGGTTTTGGAAATGGTTAAATTAACAGCGAAACAATAAGAAAATGGGGAAGTAAAATTAAGTTTTATTTGGGGGTTTTTTCATGGCTTTGGTTATTTCATTTATAGTAACATGTTGGGTCGCTTACTTAATTTATAAGAAATATAAACCTCAACCGGTATTGGTAATTGGTGGATTTATATTGATGTATGCTGCGGTGGCTTTTGGTTATGGGCAAATTTTGGCACCTAAAACAAGCACTGGATCAATTATATTTGATGCATTTGAATTTATCCGTAAGACTTTAAGCTCCAGAGCAGCAGGACTGGGACTTAATATTATGGCTGTTGGTGCGTTTGCCAAATATATGGATAAAATAGGGGCTTCAAGAGCATTAGTCCGTATGACTATTAAGCCGCTTTTAGCTCTAAAATCTCCGTATATGGTGTTATCATTTGTATGGATTTTGGGTATGTGCATAGGTCTTTGTATTAATAGCGCATCAGAGTTGGCTATGCTTTTGATGGTAACAGCATTTCCGGTTTTAATTGGTTTGGGTGTAAGCAGATTAGCGGCTACTGCTGCGATTGCTACAACCTTATGTTTTGATTGGAGCCCAAGTGATACCGGTACAATTTTGTCGGCCGAAACAGCAGGTCTTAATCCTGTTATTTACTGGACAGATTACCAAGTACCGATCGTTATAGTTGCTTTCGTTGTGGTTGGTATTCTTCACTATTTGACGCAGAAATATATGGATAAGCGTGATGGACATATTGTTATACCCATGGAAATAGAAGGGGGTAATGATGATGAAGATAAAGCCCCTTGGTTTTATGCCTTTTTGCCGGTAATTCCGTTGGCATTGATATTGAGTTTTAGTCCTTTGTGGAGTACTTGGATTAAAGTTAATATTGTTAATGCCATGTTTATAGGGCTAGCTCTTGGTATGATAGCTGAAACTATTCGTTGGCGTGGAGATTTGAAGAAAGTCTTTGGGGACGTGCAAGCTTTCTTTGATGGTTTAGGACTACAGATGGCTAACGTTGTTACATTGATTGTTGCAGGCCAAACTTTTGCTCAAGGATTAATGAGTAGGGGTGTTATTGGTACTCTTATTAAAGGTAGTCAAGATTTTGGTTTTGGTCCCATGTCTATGATTTTGGTTATGGTTGCTATAATAGCGGTTTCTTCCATATTGATGGGTTCTGAAAATGCGCCATTCTTTGCTTTCGCTGCCTTGACTCCGGCAGTTGCGGCTCAGACAGGTATTGCGCCTGTGTTCATGCTTTTGCCAATGCATTTTGCAGCAAGTATAGCGCGAAATTGTTCTCCTAATTACAGCTGTTATAGTAGTGGCTGCTGGTATTGGTGGTATTTCTCCCTTTGATTTGATTAAACGCACAGCTATTCCTATGGCTGGCGCTATGTTAGTTAATATTGGTATGACATTCTTTTTATATTACAGGGGTTAAAAAACATTGTAAAAACAGGATAGTTGCCTAAGCAACTATCCTGTTTTTTTTGTTAATTTCATGTATTTGATGTATAATAAAAAATAACTATTGGACCTAGGTCAATACTGTAGACACAAATAGTTTAACTTTTATGCTGTAGATTTTGCTGCGTCTTCAAACTCCTGCGGAGTCATATACTTTATACTGCCATGAATCCTCTTTCGGTTATACCATGATTCAATATATTCAAAGATGGCTTTACCGGCCATCTTGAAATCATAATACCTGTTATGGTTCACTTCTTCCTTCTTCAATCCGGAATGGAAAGATTCAATGCAGGCATTATCGTAGGGGTTTCCCTTACGGCTGTAAGAATGAACCATATTTTTTCTTACAAGCTCATCTTCAAACATTTGACTAGTGTATTGAGTTCCAAGATCACTATGCAAAATTATTCCTGTTGTATCACTGACATTAAGGCAGGCATTTTCAATAGCTTGTACCGCTAGTTCTGCTGTCATCCTTTTTGCATAGGCATAGCCGATAATCTTCTTGCTGGCCAAGTCCATTACTGACGCCAGATATGTCCAACCATCAATAACTGTATGGATATAGGTTATGTCTGTACACCATTTTTTGTTGATTGCTGCACTTTTGAAATCTCTGTTTAACAAATTGTCATGTTCTTCAACCAAACATTTAGAAGAATAATACCTGTATTTCTTTACTACTATTGCCCTGAGCCCTAATTCTGCCATATGCCTTTGGACACGCTTTAGACTGGCCTTTATGCCAAGAGCTTCTAATACTTTCTGTATCTTTGGTGCTCCATATCTCTTCTTGTTTTCTTCGAAAACATCTTTTATTGTTTCTAGGAACTTCTGTTTGTTTATTTTTCTGGCAGATGTTACGAGACATAAGGACTTATAATAGGTGCCTCGAGGAAGGTTCAATACTTTGCAGGTGCGCTTTACTGTATACTGGGCTTTGTATCTATTGATGAAGCCAACTGTTTCTCCTAGTGTTTTCGTGCGAATATGGCTGTAGCTTTTTTTAATATTTCGTTCTCCATTTCCAGCTCTGCAATACGTTTCTTCATCTTCTCATATTCCTTGGAAGTAATTTCTTCATCGTGTAGTCCCTTAACTGGGGAGAGTTCTTTTATCCATTTATAAATTGTTACTGCAGTTACGCCATATTCACTGCTAAGGTAGCTTACGCTACTACCGGATTGATACAAATCTACTATTTGTTTTTTAAATTCATCGGTAAATCTTATTCCATTTTTGGACAAGGTTTAACACGCCCTTTCTAAATTGATTTTAGCTTGTTAAACTTTTCGTGTCCATTCTTATATACTAGTACCAGTATTTTATTTTAGTAAATAGTTATTTTATAATCCTATAGTAAGAAGATAATACTAATAAACATTAAAATAACGATGGAGAGTGTAACATGGATAAGGTGGATTTTAAAAGATATTTAAAGCAGTATCCTGACCAAGAAGGAAGATTCGGTAAATTTGGTGGAGCATATCTTCCACCTGAATTAATACCGGTTTTTAAGGAAATAAACTCAGCGTATTTAACTATATGCCATTCCTCGCAATTTATTAATGAATTACGTCGTATACGTAAAGAATTTCAAGGTAGACCAACACCGGTTTATCATTGCGAACGTTTATCGCGCAAGCTGGGAAATTGCCAAATATATTTAAAAAGAGAAGATTTAAATCCTACAGGCGCGCATAAATTAAATCACTGTATGGGAGAAGGCCTTTTAGCAAAATTCATGGGTAAGAAAAAAATAATTGCAGAAACAGGTGCTGGACAGCATGGCGTAGCCTTGGCAACGGCAGCTGCTTTTTTCGGTTTAGAATGTGATATATATATGGGCGAAGTTGATATCGCAAAACAGGCGCCTAATGTGGCACGTATGAAAATTTTGGGGGCTAAAGTAGTGCCTGTAACCCATGGCCTTAAAACGCTAAAAGAGGCCGTGGACGCCGCATTTGCCGCATACTTAAAAGAATATAAAGACACTATTTATTGTATTGGTTCTGCAGTCGGGCCACATCCGTTTCCTCTTATTGTGCGAGATTTTCAGACGGTGGTAGGGACGGAAGCTAGAGAACAATTTAAAGAAATGACAGGGTTTTTACCGGATATAGTTACTGCATGTGTTGGTGGTGACAGTAATGCGATTGGCATGTTTGTACCGTTTTTAGATGATCCTGTTGAACTTGTAGGAGTAGAACCTTTGGGGCGTGGTGCAAAACTCGGAGACAATGCTGCGTCTATGAGCTATGGCAGTGAAGGCGTTATGCATGGTTTCGATAGTATTATGTTAAAGGATAAAGCGGGGGAGCCTGCGCCTGTATATTCTATAGCAAGTGGGTTAGACTATCCTTCTGTAGGACCGGAACATGCTTTTTTACGAGAGCTTGACCGCTTTAAATATGATAGTGCTACTGATGAAGAAGCAATTGATGCTTTCTTCAAATTGTCTCGCTATGAAGGAATTATTCCCGCATTAGAAAGTGCCCATGCTGTGGCTTATGCCATGCGTAGAGCAAAAGAAATGGGACAAGGCTCTATTTTAGTGAATTTAAGTGGACGTGGAGACAAGGATTTGGATTATGTTATAGAAAAATATGGTTTTGGTGATAAGTACAAAGAGTTTTAAAATTGTCAAAAGGAGGCTTATTCTATGTCTGTAGAAAAATTAAGAAGGCAAAATTTAATTGACTATGCAGCAGGAGGAAGACGTTTTTGCGGTAATAATGTTATGTATGAGGAATTTTTACTAAAATTCCCCCAAGACACTAGTTTTGCTCAAGCGGCAGAAAGAATAGCGGTCAAGGACTATGAAGGGGCATTTCCTTTTATTCATAATTTGACGGGGTTAGGGGGAAATTTGAGCATGGATGGCTTGTATGGCTATTGTTTAAACTACATAGGTGTGACTATCGGGAAGGGAAAATTAAACATTTAGATGAGTATTTTAATGCTATTAAAATAGAATATGCTAAGGTGATTAAGGCTTTAAGTGCGAAATAGGCATGCTCCTAGTGCGTTTGAGCCATAGTTTAGAATATTTAAAGGTAAATAGTAGTGAATACATTGAAACCTAAGAACGAGTATCGTATAATAATACGATGATAAACTGAAAACTTTAGATAGTAAACGAGAGGACTGAAGAGAATGCGTATAGTTGTAACAATAGTAGGAAAAGATGCAGTGGGAATAACTGCAAGAGTCAGTGGCTTGTTGGCAGATAATGGTGTTAATATTCTTAATATTAATCAAAATATTCTTGAAGGATTTTTTAACATGGTGGTTGTTGCTGATATGAGTACTGCCAATGTATCATTACAAGAATTAAAAAATCTGGCTACAGCCTTAGGAAAGAAAATAAGCGTGGATATTAGAGTACAGCATGAAGATATATTTACAGCTATGCATAGTATATAGGGAGGCATTATATGTTTACTATTAAAGACGTCTTAGAAACAACAAGAATGATTACGGAGAATAATTTAGATGTGCGCACTATAACTATGGGTATTAGCTTACGCGACTGTTCACACCCGGATATTAAAGTAGCCGCGCAAAAAATATATGATAAAATTACCACTAAAGCTGAGCATTTGGTTAAAACCGGAGAAGATTTAGAAGCTGAATTAGGTGTGCCGATTATCCATAAGCGTATTTCTGTTACGCCTATTTCTATGGTTGGTGAAAGTTGCGATGCCAATAGTTATGTGCCGTTAGCTATGGCCTTGGACAAAGCAGCAAAGGCCGTTGGCGTAAACTTTATTGGCGGATTTTCGGCACTAGTCGACAAAGGCTATACTAAAGGTGATAAGATATTAATCAACTCTATTCCTGAAGCGTTGGCTACCACGGATATAGTTTGTTCTTCAGTAGCCATTGGTTCGACAAAATGTGGCATTAATATGGATGCGGTAAGACAAATGGGCCAAATAGTTAAAGAAACTGCACGCTTGACAGCTGCACATGATGCTATAGGCTGTGCTAAATTGGTTATTTTTTGTAATTCAGTACCGGACAATCCCTTTATGGCTGGGGCATTTCATGGTGTTACAGAACCTGAAACAGTTATTAACGTAGGTGTTAGCGGCCCTGGCGTAGTTAAAAGGGCTTTGGAAGATGTTAGAGGACAAGATATTGGCGCAGTTGCGGAAACAATTAAACGAACTGCTTTTAAAATAACTAGAGTTGGACAATTAGTAGCTCAAGAAGCAGCTAAAAGACTTAACGCACAATTTGGTATTATAGACTTATCTTTGGCACCTACACTTGCTATTGGTGATAGCGTAGCCTACATATTAGAAGAAATTGGGTTGGAATGTTGTGGTGGACCAGGAACCACTGCTACTTTAGCATTGCTTAATGATGCTGTAAAAAAGGGTGGATTAATGGCTTCTAGCTATGTAGGCGGATTAAGTGGCGCTTTTATTCCGGTTAGCGAAGATGCAGGGATGATTCATGCTGTAGAATGTGGTTGTTTGACATTGGAAAAATTAGAAGCAATGACTTGTGTTTGTTCTGTTGGTCTAGACATGATTGCTATTCCTGGAGATACAACGGCGTCAACAATTTCTGCTATTATTGCAGATGAAGCAGCTATTGGTATGATTAATAATAAAACTACTGCTGTACGTCTTATACCGGTACCGGGCAAAACGGTTGGAGATAGCGTCGAGTTTGGTGGTTTGTTGGGATATGCTCCTATTATAAAAGTTAATACTTTTAAACCGGATGTATTTATTGCACGGGGAGGAAGAATTCCAGCACCAATTAGGAGCTTGACTAATTGATGCAAAAAACTTTACGAAATGCTATTTTGGCAACTTTAGAAGAGCATTATGCAGGTGTAAAAACTGCACTTAACTATAATTCACCTTTTGAATTATTGGTGGCGGTTATTATGTCTGCTCAATGTACTGATGAGCGCGTTAATAAAATAACAGCACGGATTTTTCCAGCCTATAATACACCGGAAAAAATGGCTGCGCTTACTCAAAGTGAAATGGAAAAACTTATTCATGACTGCGGATTATTTCGTGCTAAGTCTAGGAATCTTTTAGGGACCTGTCACAAGTTAATAGCAGATTTTAACAGCAAAGTTCCTGATAATATTGCGGACCTTATGACCTTACCAGGCGTGGGGAAAAAAACGGCCAATGTTATAGTCAGCATTATTTACGGCATTCCTGCTATTGCTGTGGATACACATATTTTTCGTGTTTCACACAGATTAGGATTGGCTAAAGGCAAGGATCCTTTAGAGGTGGAACAAGAACTTATGAAAGCTATTCCTAGAGAAAAATGGAGTGCTGCTCATCACTGGCTCATTTGGCATGGTCGCACAGTTTGTAAAGCAAGAAAACCTTTGTGTACCGAATGTGTGTTATTAGAATTGTGTCCATATAAAGGAAAAATTTTATAAAGGTACATACATTACCACATAAAAATATGTACAAACCTTGCCAACCTTTTAAGGACGGCAAGGTTTCTTTTATAAACGCAATTAGACTTGGCAAGGTATTTATGTTATGATATGAGTTATCTGTTTAGTAAAGGGGTTTTATGTAATGATTTTAACCCAAGGGTTAGCTTTAAGGTTTGGTAAGCGAGTATTATTTGAAGATGTTAATTTAAAATTCACGGAAGGAAATTGCTACGGTTTAATTGGTGCTAATGGTGCCGGTAAATCTACTTTTTTGAAAATTCTTTCCGGTGAAGTAGAACCTAGTTCCGGCGAAGTAATTATAGATAAAGGACAACGCTTGGCGGTTCTTCAGCAAGATCATTATGCCTATGATGAGTTTTCAGTAATTAATACTGTTATTATGGGACATAAAAAACTTTATGATATTATGATAGAAAAGGACGCGCTTTATGCCAAACCTGATTTTAGCGATGCTGACGGTATTAGAGCAGCAGAACTGGAAGCAGATTTTGCCGAATTAAATGGCTGGGATGCAGAAACTGAAGCAGCACGTCTTTTGGCGGGATTAGGTGTTGTACCTGATTTACACGAAAAACAAATGAGCGAATTAAGTGGTAAAGAAAAAGTGCGTGTGCTTTTGGCACAAGCCTTATTTGGAACTCCTGATATTTTGCTTTTAGATGAGCCGACAAATAATCTGGACTATGAATCTGTTAAATGGTTGGAAGATTTCTTGGCGTCTTTTCCTAATATTGTCTTGGTTGTGTCACATGATCGTCATTTTTTAAATCAAGTTTGTACACATATAGCCGATTTTGATTTTGGCAATGTACGTATTTTCTTTGGTAATTATGATTTTTGGCAAGAGTCTAGTCAAATGGCTTTGCAAATGGCTAAAGATGCTAACAAGAAGAAAGAGGATAAAATAAAAGAATTACAAACTTTTGTCCAACGTTTTAGTGCCAATGCTTCTAAATCTAAGCAGGCTACTTCACGTAAAAAACTTTTGGAAAAAATTGAACTTGATGATATTAGGCCTTCTACCAGACGCTATCCTTATATTAACTTTAAACCTGATCGTGAAGCTGGCGATGATATATTAACAGTAAAGGATTTGTCTAAAACTATTGCCGGTGAAGTGCTTTTTAAAGATTTGAATTTCACTTTAGAAAAAGGTGACAAGGTAGCTCTTATTGGAGGAAATGGTCAAGCACAAACTGCTCTTATGCAAATATTAATGGGAGAAATGGAAGCTGACACAGGCGAGTTTAAGTGGGGTATTACAACTACGCAAGCTTATTTGCCCAAGGACAATGGAAAATATTTTGCTACAAGTGACAATTTGGTTGATTGGCTGCGCCAATATTCTGCGGACCAAGAAGAAACATTTTTACGCGGATTTTTAGGCCGTATGCTGTTTGCAGGTGAAGAAACGCAAAAAGAGGCAAATGTTTTGTCAGGTGGAGAAAAGGTGCGCTGTATGTTTGCTAAAATGATGCTTTCAGGTGCCAATGTTTTATTGTTGGATGAACCGACAAATCATTTGGATTTAGAGTCAATTACTTCTTTAAATAATGGGTTGGTAGATTTAAAAGGGACTTTGCTTTTGCGCTCTAATGATCATCAGCTTTTATCGACGGTTTGTAATCGTGTTATAGAGATGACACCTAATGGTTGCTTGGAACGCAAGTATACTTATGACGAATATTTAGAGAATGAAGACATTAAAAAATTGCGACAAGAACTAGGAGCTATATAAAAATTTAGCTTATATATGCATAAAATACGCCCCAAATGTTAGTTTTTAACATTTGGGGCGTATTTTATGCTTTTTATTTTGAAATTAGCAATAGTAGTATTAAAGTTTTCAGTAAATATTGCCAGTAAGTTTAATCTTTTAAGTTGCTATGTTCTAGTGCTTTTATTCCTAGGAAAAAATCATTGTCAGCCAAGCATAATTGAAGATATTCGTCAAAAAGGTTAATCGCTTTTGTAGTTAGTTTTGTTTTCTTTTTACGGGTTATTTTATAGCAACAGTAAGGTGGAGGAAAATCAGAAAGTTCATAGAGAAAATAATTATCTTGCTGCATAACAATCTTAGCAATATTTAAAGGCAGGATTAACCATTGCTCAGGATTTTTTAGTAGGGCGAAGGCTAAATGAATATAGTCAACTTTAAAACGCGAGGGAGAAAGTGGATTCCACCACTTGTCATGCCAAACCTTAAATTCGCGCCCCCAGTTTACCAAGACTTCTTGATCTGGGTTTAGTTCGTTAGGCGAAATAATGCGATTTTTTTGTCCACCGGTACAAGCAGGGCGAATTACCACCATGGGTGCGCTATAAAATTTAGTTGAAATAATATTAGGATAAAACAATTCTTGTAAGCCAATGCCTACATCAATATATCCCTTTTCTAGAGCCATATATAATTCCCAACTATGCATAGAATTTAAAGTTAGTCCTACGGCTGGAAGATGTTTGTTTAAAGATTCAAATAGGCAGGGCAGAAGAAAAGTATTTATACTGTCTGTTGCACTTATTGATAGGAATAATTTAGGACCCTGTTCTCTTAGAATTAAGGATTTTTTCCAAATTTTTTCCCATTCATATGCCAGTTTTAGAAATTCTTCTCCAGACGGGGTTAAGGTAATATGCTTAAATCCTTTTCCTCTTTCAAGAAGTTTCATTCCAACCTCATTTTCAAGAGCTTGTATTCTCTGGCTTGCTGTGGACTGGGCAATATGTAATTTAGAGGATGCAGAAGTGATATTGCCTTCTTTTACGACGACTAGAAATGTTTCAATTCCCAAAAAAAACATATTGAAATCCTCCTTTAAAAACATTAAATATCGTAATTAACGATTATTAACAGCCTAATTTCCAATTTTACTTATTTTATGTGATGAATTAATATTAAGCCATGAGAAGAAACTTGTCAATTATCATATAAATATTTTATTAGCAAAGCCATATATGAAGTTGAAATTTATTTATCTGAGAAGCAAATTTAGAAATAATTTTGAGCAATCATGGTTTGGAGCATGATTGATTCTTTTTGCGCAGTGTAGATTAAGAGGTAAGATTTGAATAAATTATCAGAATTTTTCAAAATTCCGTATAGAAAAGTTACAAAAACAAGTAAAAGGCAAGTGTAAAAAAATGCTGTTTAAGAAAGCAATTTTTCTCGTTCTAAAATACTTAAATATAACAAAGTGTCTTTTTGTGTGCTTGTATTGCTACTACAGACGTACTCTTTTTTGTGAAGGTATTTTAGGGTTTCGTTTGAAGATAAATAGGGATTAATTATTGGTTAAAATTCGTAATCAAACTCATTAAATATGTGAGAGGCGGTAATAGATTTGAATATTAATCAGCTACGTTACTTTAAAGTATTAGCGGGGGAAGAAAACATAGCAAAAGCGGCGTCTAAGCTTTATATTTCCCCGCCTGCATTACATGCTTCGATTTCTAGAATTGAAAATATGTAGGACATCCACTTTTCGAAAAGCGTGGGAGGCATATTTTTCTTACCGGGTACGGCAAAATAATGTACAAATATGTATGCGAATTTATTGAATTTTCTGATCAGCTGCAGACGGAAATGTTATGTTATAGTAAGAAACATAATGATCTTATTAGGCTAGGAGTTAGTGCTTTGACTTTATGGCAAGAACCCCTAGTTAAATTCATGGATATGCATCCGGAAATTAAGATTGAACATAGTTCCTTGAAAGCTGAACAATTGGCAGATGAATCTGTTATTGCTAAATTTGATTTTGTAATAACAGATTTGCATGACATAAATACAGATTTTTGGGAGCTTTCTTTGCTTATTCCTGAAGATAAACCTGTTGTTATGCTCTGGCCTGGGCATCCACTTGCAAAGAAAAAAGTTGTCCATGCTGAGGATTTAAAAAATGAAGCATTTATTGCTTTATCAAAGGGTTATTCTTCTAGAGGATATTTTGACCAAGTAATAAGCTTTTTAGGAATTAAGCCGATTATTTATACGGAAAGTGATTATTCCTTACGTACTGCCCTGGTAAAAGCACACAAAGGGATTGCCGTTTCTACGGTTTATGGCTCAATGGCTCCAATGCTTGCCGGTTTGGTTCCCATTCCAATTGGTTCAGGAGTTTTTCCTAGGGTTCAGACTTTGTTTTGGAAAAAAAATTCTAAGCTAACACCACAACAAATAATTTTTCAAAAATTTCTCATAGATTTTTTTAAAAGCTATAAAGGCAATAAAAAAATTAGCCAATAAAGCTGGAAGGATATTTTGCGGTAAGGAATTTTTATACTGGGGTAATAGAAGATAAGAGATTCCAAGATAGCTAGAAAGTAATTAGTAAATTTAATAAGATAGATCAAAAATCAGGAGGAGAATAACGATGAAGATTACAAGTATCGATGCCTTACAATTACCAAGTGGTGGAAAGGGTGCAAGCTCAAGAGGAGCATGGAGTCCGGTTTTAGTAAGAATAAATACGGATGAGGGCATATGTGGTTGGGGTGAAGCAGGGTTAGCATATGGCAAAGGGTGGCGCGCCGGCATGGGCATGATACAAGATTTTGCTGAGCAAATTATTGGAATGGATCCTATGAATATTGAAAAAATATGGGAAACTATTTTTAGAAAGACTTTTTGGGGTATGGGGGGTGGCACTGTAGTTTGCGCAGCCATGAGTGCTATTGATATTGCGCTATTTGATATAAAGGGCAAAGCACTAGGTGTACCGGTATATCAATTGTTAGGTGGAAAGACTAATGATGATATTCGGGTTTATGCTAGCCAGGTACAATTTAATTGGGGTTCAAATCTAACAAAACAAATGTTAACTGAACCGGAGGAATATGCGGAAGTAACACTTAAATGTATGGAGGAGGGCTATGATTGTGTGAAAGTTGACCCTATCCTTATACCAAGTACTTCTAGTGCTATTTGGCATATTAGAGGACCATTGCAGCATCATGTAATTAAGACGGTCTATGATAGAGTTGCCGCTATGCGTAAAGCAGGCGGTGATGAACTGGATATTATAATTGAAATGCATTCTAATACAGATACTACGGCGGCTATACAAATAGCACAAGTTTTGGAACCGTTACGCATTTTTTATTATGAAGAACCGGCACATCCACTTAATACGGAGAACTTTACGGAAATAAAGAAAAAGACCAATATTCCCATTGCTACGGGCGAAAGAAGTTATACCCGTCAAGGTTATAGACCGTTTTTAGAAAAGCGACTTATTGATGTTGTTCAGCCGGATTTGTGCTTATGCGGAGGATTATCAGAAGCAAAGAAAATTTGTGATATGGCTTGGACTTATGATTCCAACGTGCAAATCCATGTTTGTGGCAGTCCCATATCTAAGGCCGCTGCGCTGCAAATTGAAGGGGCTATTCCTAACTTCCTCATTCATGAGCACCACCAAAGGGCATTGGACCCGCTTAATCGTGCATCCTGTAAGTATGATTATCAACCGGTAAAAGGAAAATATAAAATACCTAATATTCCTGGTATTGGTCAAGAGCCATCTGAAGAATGCTTAGCTACTGCTAATATCCAAACTATAGCTCAATATATTCCTTATATGAAATAAAGAGCAAGAGTTTAGATTTTTTTGTATTATTAGAGGGAAAAGCAAGAGATGCTTTTACAGAAGAAAAAAATACCGATGACGCTTTTTGCGCCATCGGTATTTTAACTTTTATTGGTGTTAACCTAATATTAAACATAAATTTATTATGTTTAATATATTTACTTTAAGATGCGGATAGTGGTACTAGTATATAAGAATGGACACGAAAAGTTTAACAAGCTAAAATCAATTTAGAAAGGGCGTGTTAAACCTTGTCCAAAAATGGAATAAGATTTACCGATGAATTTAAAAAACAAATAGTAGATTTGTATCAATCCGGTAGTAGCGTAAGCTACCTTAGCAGTGAATATGGCGTAACTGCAGTAACAATTTATAAATGGATAAAAGAACTCTCCCCAGTTAAGGGACTACACGATGAAGAAATTACTTCCAAGGAATATGAGAAGATGAAGAAACGTATTGCAGAGCTGGAAATGGAGAACGAAATATTAAAAAAAGCTACAGCCATATTCGCACGAAAACACTAGGAGAAACAGTTGGCTTCATCAATAGATACAAAGCCCAGTATACAGTAAAGCGCACCTGCAAAGTATTGAACCTTCCTCGAGGCACCTATTATAAGTCCTTATGTCTCGTAACATCTGCCAGAAAAATAAACAAACAGAAGTTCCTAGAAACAATAAAAGATGTTTTCGAAGAAAACAAGAAGAGATATGGAGCACCAAAGATACAGAAAGTATTAGAAGCTCTTGGCATAAAGGCCAGTCTAAAGCGTGTCCAAAGGCATATGGCAGAATTAGGGCTCAGGGCAATAGTAGTAAAGAAATACAGGTATTATTCTTCTAAATGTTTGGTTGAAGAACATGACAATTTGTTAAACAGAGATTTCAAAAGTGCAGCAATCAACAAAAAATGGTGTACAGACATAACCTATATCCATACAGTTATTGATGGTTGGACATATCTGGCGTCAGTAATGGACTTGGCCAGCAAGAAGATTATCGGCTATGCCTATGCAAAAAGGATGACAGCAGAACTAGCGGTACAAGCTATTGAAAATGCCTGCCTTAATGTCAGTGATACAACAGGAATAATTTTGCATAGTGATCTTGGAACTCAATACACTAGTCAAATGTTTGAAGATGAGCTTGTAAGAAAAAATATGGTTCATTCTTACAGCCGTAAGGGAAACCCCTACGATAATGCCTGCATTGAATCTTTCCATTCCGGATTGAAGAAGGAAGAAGTGAACCATAACAGGTATTATGATTTCAAGATGGCCGGTAAAGCCATCTTTGAATATATTGAATCATGGTATAACCGAAAGAGGATTCATGGCAGTATAAAGTATATGACTCCGCAGGAGTTTGAAGACGCAGCAAAATCTACAGCATAAAAGTTAAACTATTTGTGTCTACAGTATTGACCTAGGTCCAATAGTATATAACCAAGCTTGAAAGTTATTTTCATTAATAAGTTAATTAAATTTTAAAATAGCACCCTGAGCAGCAGAAGAAACCAAATATGCGTAGCGGGCTAGGTAACCTGAAGTAACCTTTGGTGGTGGACATTTCCAGTTTTTTCTACGTATTTCTAGTTCCTTTGTACTGAGTTTAACATTCAGTTTGCGGTTGGGTATGTCAATTTCAATGATATCGCCTGTTTCAATAAGTGCAATAGGACCGCCTTCACGAGCTTCGGGTGAAATATGACCTATGCAAGCGCCACGAGTGGCACCGGAGAAACGACCGTCAGTTAATAATGCTACATCTTTGTCTAAGCCCATACCGGCAATAACGGAGGTGGGATTAAGCATTTCACGCATGCCAGGACCACCTTTAGGTCCTTCGTAGCGTATTACAATAACATCACCTTTTTGAATTTTCTTGTCAATAATAGCTTTAATAGCTGCATCTTCCGAATCATAAACTTTAGCCGGTCCGGTATGTTTTAACATTTCGGGAGCAACGGCACTTTCTTTAACTATACTGCACAAGGGAGCCAAGTTTCCTTTAAGGACGGCTAAACCACCTGTTTTAGAAATAGGTTCCTCAACAGTATGTATAACTTCTGGGCGCAATATTACGGCACCCTTTATATTTTGACCAACAGTTTTACCAGTAACTGTTTTGCAACTCTTCTCAATAAGATTTGCTTTATCTAATTCGGCCATAATTGCACGAATACCGCCTGCCTCATTGATATCAACAATGTGAAAGGAGCCACCGGGACTTAGTTTTGTTAAGTACGGAGTTTTTTTGCTGATGGTATCAAAATAGTCTAATGTTAAATCTATGCCTGCTTCATGAGCAATGGCAGGTAAGTGTAACGCAGTATTAGTAGAACCACCAATAGCCATATCAACAGTAATGGCATTTTTGAAGGCTTTGGCAGTCATAATATCCCGTGGGCAAATATTTTTAGCAAGTAAACCCATAATGCGTTTGCCAGCTTCTTTAGCTAAAGAAATTCGTGCCCCTTGGTAAACAGCTGGGATAGTACCATTGCCAGGCAGCCCCATTCCTAAAACTTCAGTTAGGCAGTTCATAGTATTAGCTGTAAAAAGGCCTGAACAAGAACCACAACCTGGGCAGGCACAATGCTCAATTTCGCTTAATTCAGTTTTATTTATTTTGCCGGCTTCAAAGCGGCCTGCAGCTTCAAATACAGTGCTGACACTTATGTCTACGCCGTTACGACGGCCAGGAAGCATAGGTCCTCCACTGATTACTATAGTGGGGATGTTTAGACGTGCGGCTGCCATGAGCATACCGGGAACGATTTTATCACAGTTAGGGATTAAAACTAAAGCATCAAAAGCATGGCCATTGGCAACGGCTTCAATACAATCGGCAACTAATTCACGACTGGCGAGTGGGTACTTCATTCCGTCATGTCCCATAGCTATGCCATCACAAATCCCAATGGCCGGAAACTCAAGGGGAGTACCACCATTTTCTAAAACACCATATTTAACGGCTTTGGCAATTTCATCCAGGTGCATGTGACCAGGAATAATTTCATTTTGTGCATTACAAATTCCAATTAATGGCCGTTTCATTTCATCTTCAGTGTAACCCATAGCATAGAATAAAGATCTGTGGGCAGCACGTGTTGAACCCTTTTTTACTGTATCACTGCGCATATTTTTCCCTCTTTTCTTAAATCATGTAAACTTATATTTGTTACGAAAAAATTTTAATACGTTTTATTGATTTAGTCAAACCAAATTTTCTTAAATTGTATATATACATACTATAGATAGCTAAATGTGATAATTATGCTAAGAAGTTTTAGTGTTTTTCCGGTTTAACATATAAAGTTTTTTGCTCAGTATAAATAACAAATCCAGGTTTGGCACCATTAGGTTTTTTTACAAAGCGTTTCTGGGTATAGTCTACGGGAACTAGGTCGGAATTTTTACCCTTGCTATAAAATGCAGCTAAGCTAGCGGCATGAAGGATATCTTCTTGTGCAGGTTCTGGTAAAGCAGTTTTTAATATAACATGTGAACCTGGAATATTTTTAGTATGAAACCACAAATCAGAGCTTTTGCCGATTTTAAAAGTTACAAAGTCATTTTGCCTATTGTTCTTACCAATACATGCCAGCGTTTCTTCTGAAAACTTAATACTGGCAGGAGTTGATTTTGCCAATGTAGGTGACTTCTTTTTTTTGCTGGTATCGGGTAAAAGTCCGGCACTAACTATTTCTTGTTTTATTTCCGCAATTTCATTTTTTGTAGAAGCTGTTTCAATAGACGCATCAATGGATTCAAGGTAGGCTAAAAGCGCTTGAGTTTCTTCTTGTTGTTGCCTTATTTCGTTTACAGCACGTTTAAATTTATTATATTTTTTATAATAGCTTTGTGCATTTTCTGTAGGACTCAAAATTGGTGATAAGGATATTACCAAAGGTTCGCCATCGTAAATGCTGTTTAATGTGCAACTACTACTGCCTTTTTGTAAATTATAGATATTTGCCATAATTGTATCGGCAATGATTTTTTGTTCGTTTGCTTTTTGTGCCGTTGTTAAGTCTTTTGCTAGAAGCTTTATTTTTTTTGCAACCTTAGCCAATGCACTGCTAACGGTTTTGCTCAAAAGTTCTTTGTCAGGAATTTGAATAGGTATAAGTTTTGCGCTAAAATTCAATGCACTTAAAAGACTAGGAAATACTTGTAAAATTTCATCAGAGTCTATTAAGGGTTTGTAGGGTACAACTATCTTCATACTATTTTTTTTACTGATGATGCCATAAACTTTATAATTTTCATCTAAAAAACAATTACTGATTTCTTTTTGCAAAGCACTTAGGCTTTTTTCGCAGGCCATGTATTCTAATAACGTAAAACCTGTGGCATTTGCATCTAGACAACTGCGCTTTAAAACTTCCAAGGCCGTATTTTTCCCTATTCCCAGTGTTAACCCAATAAGATTTTTAAGTACAGGCTCGTCAGGCATATGCTGGCAAGCATCAATAATACTGCGAGCAGAAGCTGTAAGGAAGTTTAACCCCTCTTGTTTTGGTGGAAATTCATAGGAGAGATTTGGCAGTATTTGTCGAAAGCTGCTTTGGTTTTTTCCAATATGTCTTAGGGAGTCTATAATGTCTTGTTTTTCATCTGTAAAAATAATATTACTGTTTTTACCTGTTAATTCAAAAATCAAATGCTTAGTAATAATTTGCCTGGCAGAGCCAATAATGTCAATATCCATAATAAGCACGCGATCCAAATCTTGCTGACGAAAGGAGGCAATGCGACCCTCTTCTAAGTGTTTGCGTAAAAGCATGCAAAATGCCGGCGGTGTATTAGGGCGTTCAGGCACCGTATCTGCGATGTAGAGTAAAGGGGTGGCACCGCTAAAGTCAGCTAAAAGATTTAGCGTAGTATTATTTTTATTGACCAGTAATAACAACGAGTTTTTTGTCGGCATAAATATTTTGTATATTTTACCGTTTTCAAGTTGCTTTTTTAGTTCATTAGTTAGTAAGTTTAGGGTAATTCCTTCTAAATTCATCTAATTTCCTCGTAATTTCGCAAAATTGCTTAGATTTATTTGCACCGCACTGCCGAATATTATATAATATAGGAACGAACGATGTAATCTCTCCTCAGTATAGTCTGTTTCGGAGATTTGGTCAAATAGTGCAGTGAAAAACTGCAGGCTTTTTTTAAAGCTTGCGTGGTGGAGGTGCACCATGAGTAAAATAGTTTTACTTTTGGCAGTTCTTTTTTATTTTACGGGTATAGTGCAGGCCATGACTCCTGTTAATGTAGAAACTGTGCAGGCAGCGCAGACATATGGAGTTGCAAGAAAAAACCTATCAGCCGGAGTTCTATTAAGTAAGTGGACGATTGCCGATAGTAAGAAAACCAATAGATTTGGTATTGATGAAAGAGTTATAGTGTACACTCCCTATGCTGTGGCGGCAGTAGATGCACAAGATAGGGCAAAAAACGGGCAAAAAGTAGAAGTTAAAGATGGGCTTGCCCTTGCACAAGCATATGACGGCATACTAGCTCTAGGAGCGATAATAAACTCATCCTTTAAGGTAGAACCTAAGAGTTTGACCGTGCATATTCTTCAGGGAAAGAGAAGCTTGTCGCCATACAATATTACATTAGATACAGCTTCAGTTCATGATTTAAAAATAAGCCGCGATAAGCTGCTATTTGCCGGTAAGTTTCAAAATTCGCTTCAAAAACAAGAGGCCAAGGCAAACGATAAAAAACAACCAAATAATTTGCCAGCAAAGGATACGGCAGGTACAGCAGCTGATGAGGTTGTTGTACAAGTTTGGAACATGCAATACTTTATTTATTTTGATTTGACGCAAATTGATCTCACAAAGCCCATGCTATTTACTATTTCGGACCAAGCAAGTGGAGATAGAGAGTTTAAGATTAATCTAATGGACATGAATTAGGTGTTATTAAGGGACTGGGGGCTTTATTTTGTTAAAAAGCATGACAGGTTTTGGACGAGGAGAATACAAAGATGAACAATTTTCTTTTGTTATAGAAATGAAAACTGTTAATCATCGTTATAATGAAGTAGCGATAAGATTGCCACGGTTTTTAAATGCATTGGAAGACAGGATTCGCAAGGTTATTTTAAAGAAAATCAGCCGTGGGCGTGTTGATGTCTTTATTACAGCTGACTATATAAATGGCGAAAATTGCATTATTAAAGTTGACAAGGCGCTGGCAAAAGCATACCATAATGCTCTACAGGAAGTTGGTCAAGCGGCAGGGTTAGAAAATATTGAACTAAATCAACAAGAAGAAGTTTTTTATTTATCGCGTTGCCCTGATGTTATATCTGCAGAGGAAGGGTATTTTGATGTCGAGCAACTTTGGCCTAAAATGGAAACGGCTATTGATGTTGCCTTGAAAAATTTGCTTAGCATGCGAGAGGCAGAAGGCGCTAATATCTTAGAGGATTTAAAAAGTAGAGCCAAATTAATTGCCGAAAAACTTTCTATAGTAGAAAAGCGTGCACCTTTGGTAGTAAGCGAATATCAAGGAAGATTGGCAGAAAGAGTAAATGAACTTTTTAAAAATTATGCGGAACAAACTATAGAACCTGAACGTTTGCTTCAAGAAGTGGCTATTTTTGCTGATCGTGTTAATATTACTGAGGAAATAGTTAGACTTCAAAGTCATATTAAACAATATATGCTTATGATTACAAGTGATAAGCCGGTAGGGCGCAAGATGGATTTTTTAATTCAGGAGTTTAATCGTGAAGCAAATACTATTGCTTCCAAGTCCAATGATTTTACTATTACGCAAACAGTTGTAGAGATAAAGGGAGAAATTGAAAAGATTAGGGAACAAATTCAAAATATAGAGTAATGCTAAGGGGTGTAATAATGGAAATAAAACTAATAAACATTGGTTTTGGTAACATAGTAGCAGCACATCGTATTGTAACAATTATAGGACCTGAATCGGCACCTATTAAACGTATTATCCAAGAAGGTAAGGATAAGGGCATGGTTATAGATGCAACCTATGGTAGAAGGACTCGTGCAGTTTTAGTTATGGATAGCGGCCATGTTGTTTTGTCGGCAATTCAGCCGGAAACAATAGCTAACCGTTTAGACCAAGACGATGATATCGAGGAAGAAAGCCCCAAGGAGGACAGTAAATGAAGCCAAAAGGCCTACTGTTAGTTTTATCTGGCCCTTCAGGTGCAGGTAAAGGTACTATTTGTCAAGGACTCTTGGAAAAAAGACAAGATCTGGCATATTCTGTTTCTTGTACCACTAGAAAACCACGTAAAGGTGAGGTAAGTGGGGTGAATTACATTTTTACCAATCGAGAAAATTTTGAAGATATGATTAAGAATAATGGTTTTCTTGAATATGCAGATGTTTATGGTAATTATTATGGTACACCGCGCTCTTACGTGCTAGAGCAACTAAATGCAGGTAAAGATGTCGTGCTAGAAATAGATACTCAAGGCGCTTTGCAGGTTAAAAAAATTTTTCCCGATGGTGTGTTTGTTTTTATTGTTCCGCCTTCTCTTGATGAGTTATCAAAACGCATCTATAAGCGAGGAACTGATGCAGAAGACGTTATTAAAAGGCGGTTAAGCGCAGCTACTTCAGAGTTGGCTTACGCCTCAAAATATGACTATATCGTTATTAATGACGAGGCTGCAAAAGCTACGACAAAAGTAAGTAATATAATGGATGTAGAGCATTTACGTGTAGGACGTACATTCTATATTGTTGATGAGATTTGTAAGAGATGCAAAAAATGAGGAGTGTTGAGAATTATGTCAATGGTAAAGCCTTCAATTGATTATTTAGCTACAAAAGTAGATAGTAAGTATACCCTAGTGGTTTTGGCAGCAAAGCGAGCAAGAGAACTTGTGGACAAGTCCTCGGTTCTAATAGAAACAAAATCCAGGAAGCCAGTAACAGTTGCTTTGGAAGAGGTAGGCGCAGATTCTATAACCTATGAAAGAACAAAAAACGGCATAAAATAGGAGGTAGTAATTGTGCTTAAGGGAAAGAAAATCGTTCTGGGCGTTACCGGTGGAATAGCAGTTTATAAAGCAGTAGATTTAGTAAGCAAGCTGACGAAAGCTGGAGCACAGGTGCACGTTGTAATGACAGAGTCAGCAACGAAATTTGTTACTCCTTTAACCTTTAAAGAAATAAGCGGGCAAACAGTGGCGACTGATATGTGGTGTGCAAATCAAGAATTTAACGTGGAGCATATTGCTTTAGTTGAGTGGGCTGATATAATGCTTTTAGCTCCGGCGACTGCGAATATAATTGGCAAAATGGTAGCAGGTATTGCGGATGATTTGCTAAGTACAACAATATTAGCTTGTCAAAAACCTATTATTGTTTGTCCTGCTATGAACACAGGAATGTACAATAAAACTGTAGTGCAGGAAAACATAAATAAATTGGCACAATGGGGAATAACTATTATGTCTCCTGCTGTAGGGCATTTAGCTTGTGGAACTACAGGTATAGGGCGCTTGCCTGAACCAGAAGATATCGTTGAATTTGTTCGACAATATCTAGCTATGCAAGAGGGAGATTTACGTGCTTTGACAGTTTTAGTAACAGCTGCCGGAACTCGTGAGCCAATTGATCCAGTTAGGTATATTGGTAATCGTTCTAGTGGCAAGATGGGTTATGCTGTTGCAAAAGCCGCATCTGAGCGTGGGGCTAAAGTTATTTTAATATCAGGGCCTTCACTTTTAGCTCCTCCTGCGGGAGTAGAGTTTATTAGTGTGGAGTCTACTCAGGAAATGCTAGATGCGGTGCTTAGGTATTATGACGAAGTAGATGTAGTTATCAAAGCGGCGGCAGTAGCTGATTATAAGTCCAATGTTGTTGCAACTCAAAAAATAAAAAAACATGATGGTGAGGGTATAAGTTTGCTTTTGGATAAAAATCCGGATATTTTAAAAATATTGGGTTCCAGAAAGAAAAAACAATTCCTTGTGGGCTTTGCTGCAGAAATGCAGAACCTTCTGGCCAATGCACAAGAAAAAATCCAAAAGAAAAATTTGGATATGATTGTAGCCAACGATGTTACTTTACAAGGCGCTGGTTTTAACTCGGATACTAATGTAGTTAAGTTCCTTTTTCCTAATGGCCAAGTACGTAGTTTAGAAAAAATGGCTAAGTCGGCAGTAGCAGAAGCCATACTAGACGTTGTCAAAGAAAATGTAACAATATTACAAAAGTAAGCTTGTAATTTGTATTATTATCGGATATAATTATTCTTAGATAATTGAATATGCTCATCAAGAGTGGCGGAGGGAACGGCCCTATGAAGCTACAGCAACCATTTGGTTTTTAATCAAAACGGTGCTAAGTCCTGCAATGTTGAATTGTGAGATGAGAGAAGTTTAATCGCTGCCTCGACGCTCTCATTTCTTGGGAGCGTTTTTTGTTATTTGTTTATTGTCGAAAGGAGAATGAAATGAAAAAATTATTTACTTCAGAGTCAGTTACTGAAGGACATCCGGATAAGATGGCTGATCAAATTTCCGATGCGGTTTTAGATGCTATTATTGCTAAAGATCCTTATGCACGTGTAGCTTGTGAAACGTTAGTCGCTACGGGACAAATTCATATTGTAGGAGAAATCTCTACTGATTGTTATGTTGATATTCCTAAAATTGCTCGTGAAACTGTTTTGGCTATTGGTTACGATCGTGCTAAATACGGTTTTGATGGCGCTACTTGTGGGGTTTTGATTTCCATTGATGAGCAGTCTTCAGATATTGCTTTAGGAGTTAATCAATCTGCCGAAGCCAAAGAAGGTGAGCGTGGTGCTGCTGAGCTTATTGGTGCCGGTGATCAAGGCATGATGTTTGGGTATGCTTCTGATGAAACACCGGAGTATATGCCAATGCCGATTTCCTTGGCACATAAATTGGCTAGGCAATTAACTAAGGTTCGCAAGGACGGTGTATTAAAATATTTACGTCCTGATGGTAAAACTCAAGTTACAGTTGAATATGAAGATGGCAAACCGTTACGTATTGACACTATTGTAATTTCTACTCAGCACCGTGATGATATATCCATGGCAAAACTTAGAGCTGATATTATGCAATATGTTATTGTTCCCATAGTACCCAAAGAAATGCTAGATGATAAAACTAAGTATCACATTAATCCTACCGGTAGATTTGTTATCGGTGGACCACAGGGTGATTCTGGGCTAACAGGGCGTAAAATTATAGTAGATACTTATGGTGGCATGGCAAGACATGGCGGTGGCGCTTTTTCCGGTAAGGACCCTACAAAAGTTGATCGAAGTGCTGCTTATGCTGCTCGCTATGTGGCAAAAAACATTGTTGCGGCAGGGTTGGCACATAAATGCGAAATACAATTAGCTTATGCTATTGGGGTAGCACAGCCGGTTTCAGTTTCCGTAGATACTTTTGGCACAGGTAAATTACCTGATGGGGAAATCGCTGATTTGGTGCTTAAGAATTTTGTCTTAACTCCGGCTGGAATTATTAAAACCTTAGATTTGCGCAGGCCGATTTATAAACAGACAGCTGCCTATGGGCACTTTGGTAGGACAGATGTGGACTTGCCTTGGGAAAATTTGGATAAGGTTGAAGTTTTACAAAAAGCTCTCAAAAACTAAGAAGGGTACTTTAGCAGGACTTTCTTTGACTATCACGAATTAAATGAAGATAACTAATAGGCGGGGACTATTTTAGTCCTCGTCTTATTTTGGAGCGTGCTATGGAATTTGCGCAAGTAGCAATTAATTTACCGGTAAAGAATATATTTCAACAATTTACCTATAAAGTACCTGAACAGCTGGACTTCTTAGCAGAAGGCTGGCGTGTTGTTGTGCCTTTTGGCAAACAGTTGCTGGAAGGTTTTATTGTAGGCGAAGAACGACAAGTAGATATGACTTTAAACTACAAAGAGATAGTAGATACATTAGGGACAGAACCATGGTTTAATGAAGAAATGCTGACTACGGCTCATTGGATGGCTGATTACTATATGTGTAGTTTAGCTGAGGTTTTAAGGCTATTTATTCCAGGGAAAAAGAGTATTGTAACGGTTGCACGTTATGTAGCTAGTGAAGAACACCATGCCGATTTAACAAATTTTGAACAAGAACTCTATGTTTATTTGCAAATAAATGGTCCCATGTTACGTAAAGATATTGTTGCACTGGAAAAAGGAGCACAAGCATTAAAAGGACTTATTACCAAAAAAGCTGTATGCTTGGACTACGAAATTAAACAAAAAATAAAAAATAAAAGTGTTAATGTATATACAATAACAGACGAAGGCAAAGAAGCTTTATTAGTTGGTAACAAGAGGATAAAGGCGCAGATGGCCGCATTGTCAATTTTAGGGAACGGCAACAAATTAACGGCAACTGAATTTGCTCAGCATAAAATATCACCTGACACCATAAGAATTTTGGTACTTAAAAAATGGGCAAAAAAATCAGAAGAACGGGTATTGCGTGATAGTTATAGGTCTCAAGGTGAGCGTAAGGAAATTTTGCAGCTTACTGACGAACAAAAAACGGCAATTATAACAATTGGCGTTCCCATTATAGAGGGAAAATACCAAACGTTTTTGTTACAAGGTATTACTGGTAGTGGCAAGACAGAAGTTTATTTGAGATTGGCGGAAAAGGTTGTGGCGGCAGGGAAACAAGCGATGGTTTTGGTGCCTGAAATTGCCTTGACAGGACAAATTGTCAAGCGTTTTAAGTCTTGGTTTGGTAATAAGGTGGCTGTTGCTCATAGTAAACTTTCTCCAGGGGAACGCGCCGATGTCTGGCAACGTATGCGTTCCGAGCAAGCGGATATTTTAATAGGTGTGCGTTCTGCGGTGTTTTCTCCTTTTGCCAACTTAGGTTTGATTATTATCGACGAGGAACATGAATATACCTATAAGCAGGAAGAACGTCCCAATTACCATGCTCGCAAGGTAGCCTTAGAAAGAGCTGAATTGGCACAAGTTCCGGTTGTTTTGGGGAGTGCTACTCCGGATTTAGAGTCTTATTATAAAGCTCAAAACAATGAATATACTTATTTGCAGTTAACTAAGAGACCAATGATAGGCGGCAGGCTTCCTACGGTTGAAATAGTAGATATGAGAGCAGAATTACAAAGTGGTAATAAGTCTGTGTTGTCCAGGCCACTACGTAAGGCTTTAGCTGAAACAGCACAGGCGGGAGAGCAAGCTATAATATTACTTAATCGTCGTGGGTTTTCCACTTTTGTTATGTGCCGTGATTGCGGTGAAACTATTACTTGTCCAAATTGTGCTGTTGCCTTGGTGTATCATGCCAAAGAAAAATTAATGCGTTGCCATTACTGTGGACATACGGCGCCTATTCCTGATGAGTGTCCGAAGTGTCATAGCAGAAGAATTAAATTCTTTGGTACCGGCACAGAAAAAGCTGAGGGGGAGTTACAAGCTTTAGGGGAACATATTAGGCCTATTCGTATGGATCAAGATTCTACTACAGCTAAATTTGCGCATGAAGACATTTTACAAGCTTTTATTGGTGGCAGCTACAATGTTTTATTGGGAACACAAATGGTAGCTAAAGGGCATGATATTCCTAACGTTACTTTAGTAGGTGTTTTGTCTGCGGATTCTCAGCTAAATTTACCTGATTTTCGTTCCGGTGAGCGAACATTCGCTTTATTGACGCAAGCAGCAGGAAGAGCAGGACGTGGCGAAAAGCATGGAACAGTAATATTTCAGGCCTATGATGCGGATAACTCGGTTATCAAAATGGCTGCAACCCAAGACTATGCAGGCTTTGCTCAAGTAGAATTAGAGGCTAGAAAAGAACTAGGGTATCCACCCTATATGGATCTGCTTAAAATAACAGTGCTACATAAAGCACAAAATTTGGGTAATGAAATTGCTCAGAGAATAGTTAATTTTTTAGAGGCACAGTGTTTAGATAAAGAAGATAATAGTACACAAATTATGGGCCCTTTTCCAGCAATAGTAGCTATGGTTAATAATATTTATCGCATCAATATACTTATTAAGAGTACAAATATGGCAGTGGTTAAGCAAATCCTTATGAGCTCTGAGTTCAAAGCGGTGAAAAATATTTATTTTGACGTGGACCCTGTAAGCGTAATTTAAAAGCTAGAAAATATTGCCTGTGTCACTATACGCAATTTAGCAAAAACTAGTTAATTACGAAAAGTGGCAAAGGCGACCGCCTTTGCCACTTTTATTGTTTTTTATGTTATAATAGTAGGCACAAAAAAACACGAGGAGATATAAAATGGCTTTGTTAGAGATTATGATAGCGGGGGCACCCGTTCTTAGAAAAAATGCGGAAAAGGTTACTCGCTTCGATAAAAAACTGGGCAAACTTTTAGACAATATGGCAGAAACTATGTATTTTGCAGAAGGTTGCGGTTTGGCTGCACCGCAAGTTGGGCTATCAAAGCGAGCAGTTGTCATTGATGACGGAAATGGTATTCAAGAATTTATTAACCCTGTTTTTAAGTTTCAAGAAGGCAGTTGTACTAACGTGGAAGGTTGCCTTAGCGTGCCTGACTATGAAGGTGAAGTAGAGCGTGCTGAAAGGGTAGGAGTAGAATACCAAGACCGCAAGGGTAATCGCAAATACATAGAAGCAGATGGATTACTGGCTATTGCTCTACAACATGAAACGGATCATTTAGATGGTGTATTGTTTATTGATAAAGCCAGTGTTATTATGCCTAAGGAGAAAGAGGAGTAAGGATGCAAATAGTATTTATGGGGTCACCAGATTTTGCGGTAGATAGTTTGGATTTATTGCATAATTCACCTAAACATGAGATTTTGGCAGTTGTTACGCAACCAGACAGACCTAAAGGACGTGGCCAAAAAAAATTGATGACCGCGGTTAAGAACTATGCCTTACAAGCAAAGCTTCCTGTGCTGCAACCGTCAAAGGTAAAAACAGAAGAATTTATGCAAAAACTAAAAGAGCTTGCTCCTGATCTAATTGTGGTAGCAGCTTTTGGACAATTTTTACCTAAGGCGATGTTGGAATTACCCAAATTTGGTTGTATTAATGTCCATGCGTCTTTGTTGCCCAAATATAGGGGGGCAGCACCGATTCATTATGCCATTTTGCATGGTGAAAAAGAAGCAGGCGTTACCATTATGCAAATGGATATTGGCATGGATACAGGTGATATGTTGGCTAAAGTTTCTGTCTCCATAGGCCAGGAGATGACCATGGGTGAATTACATGATATATTAAAAATAAAAGGTGCGCAATTGTTGTTAGAGGTAGTAGAAGGTTTAGAGGCCGGAAAGGTGCAAGCAATACCACAAGACGAGGCTGTGGCAACCTATGCTTCTTTGTTGACAAGAGATATGGAAAAAATTAATTGGAACCTTAGCGCTCAAAAAATTCATGATCAAGTGCGTGCTTTTAATCCTTTTCCCAGTTCGTTTACAACCTTGCCTGATGGCAAAAACTTGAAAATATGGCAGACAAAAATTAGTTCCGGTATTTGGGAAGAAACTACTCCGGGGGTAGTTGTAGCTGTTGAAAAAGAAAGCTTTGTAGTGTCCACAGGAAAGGGTTTTTTAGAAATACTAGAAGTGCAGCCAGAGTCTAAAAAACGTATGCCTGCAAAAGTATTTTGTAACGGCAGAGGCATAAATGTGGGAGCAAAGTTTACTTGTGAGGAAGCAAAATGATTAACGCTATATATCGACCTAAGAAAAGATTATTCATTGCCTTGGCCTCCATATGCACCTTTTTAACCGCTTTGTTTTGCTATGCTTTGTGGCGTATTACCATGCCAGGGTTAACACAACTAAATGGTTACTTACCGACTATCTTTGGCGGTATGGTTATATTAGTCGTTTTTGGTATGAGTGCCGGTGTTTTAGGTATTGTTTTGGCCATATTAGGGTTTCCAACCTTTCGTATTTTTCATTTTTGGGCTTGGCATGTAATTAATTTTATTTTCCCTTTAGCTATTTTTTTAGGAAAAATGGTTGATATTCCGCGTAATAAAATAGAACAGTCTTTTATAGAGGTTAATAATCATTTGGTACGCAAGCAAATGATCAAAGTTCCGGCAAATCGTATTATGATTTTAACACCCCACTGCATCCAATTAGATAGCTGTACTTTTAAAATAACACGTAATATCGAAAATTGTCATCAATGTGGGGGCTGTTGCGTAGGGAAATTGCTGGCACTAGCACATAAATATGGTATTCACTTGGCAGTAGCAACAGGTGGTACTTTAGCAAGGCAAGTGGTTAAGTCGGTTAGACCTAAAACAATCGTAGCTGTAGCTTGCGAACGCGACTTAACAAGTGGCATACAAGATGTTTTCCCGCTGCCGGTTTTGGGGGTCTTAAATGAAAGACCTAATGGACCTTGTTTTAATACTTTTGTAGATATTAATAAGGTTGAAGAAGCAATAAAAACTTTTTTGGAAGATGAGGGTGCGAATGCAAACTAAGACAGTCGATGCTCGTTTAATGGCTTTAACTATTATTAACAGCGTTTTTACTGAGGGAGCCTATGCTAATATTGCCTTGAGCAAAGCATTGGGCTCTTGTATGTTACCTGACGTTGATAGACGCTTTGTGACAGAATTGGTTTATGGAACTATAAAGGCCAAAGGAACCATAGATTGGCTAATTAGCAAAAACATAACCAGATCATTACATAAAGTTAGTCCTATAATTTTGAACATTTTACGTATGGGTGCTTATCAACTATACTTTTTAGAAAGAATTCCGGTGTCAGCAGCATGCAATGAAGCTGTAAACTTAGCCAAAAAGTTTGGACATCCGGGCACGGTTAAATTTGTCAATGCTGTTTTGCGCAATATGGTGCGCAATAAAACACAAGTAGTTTTCCCCACAATTGAGGAAAATGAGCCTTTACATATTGCTTTGACCTACAACCATCCTGAGTGGCTGGTACAGCGTTGGCGCTATCGTTTTGGTACTAAAGATACGATTGCTTTATGTAAATATGATAACGAGAGTCCGGTACTGTCTTTACGGGTAAATACTTTGCGTATAACAAGGGAAGACTTGAAAAAGAAATTAGAAGCTGAGGGCATTCAAGTAAGACTATCTCTGTGGTGTAAGGAAGGACTTGTATGCGAGAAAATACCTTCTTTTGCTACTATGTTCCATAAATTCGGTAAGTATATTTATATACAAGATGAAAGCTCTATGCTTGTTGGCAATATTCTAGCTCCTATTCCGGGAGATTTAACTATTGATGTTTGTAGTGCTCCAGGTGGTAAGACAACCCACTTGGCGCAAATTATGCAAAATAAAGGGCAAGTAATTGCCACAGACATACATGCACATAAATTAAAGCTTATAACGGAAAATGCAGAGCGTTTAGGTTTGCATAATATTGTAACAAGAGAACAAGATGCTACAGAAATCGTAGGTGAATGGCGTGAAAAAGCTGACTGTGTGTTAGTAGACGCTCCTTGTTCGGGACTTGGAGTTTTGCGAAGACGAGCAGAGGCAAGGTGGAGCAAAAACGAAAAAGATTTAAACTTATTTCCCCCATTACAAAAAAAGATATTAACTTCTGCCTCAGCTTATGTTAAGACCGGTGGCAAGTTGCTTTATAGCACTTGTACTTTAGAGGCTAATGAAAATAGCAGAGTTATAGAAGCTTTTTTAAACAGTCATACGGATTTTAGAAAATTAAATTTTCAGCATCCCTTAACTGGTGAAACCGTAAGTGAATTACAACTTTTGCCACAAAAAGATGGCATAGATGGATTTTATATTTGCCTATTAGGGCGGAAGTGAGAAAACAATATGATAAAACAAGAACTTTTTGGCATGACGCTGCAAGAAATGCAAGACGCTTTATTGCCTTTAGGGATGAAAAAATTTCGTGCTGAGCAGGTGTTTCGTTGGCTTTACGAAAAGGCGGCGAATTCTTTTGAAGAAATGACAAATCTTTCCAAAAATGACATAAATATTTTGCAAGAAAATTCCACTTTAATAACCAATGAAATTAAGGTGTTGCGAGACCTTAAATCCAATGATGGCTTAACTCATAAGGTTTTGCTAGGATTTTCAGATGGTACTTCAGTAGAAACTGTATGCATGCACCATGACTATGGTTATAGTGTGTGTCTTTCTTCTCAGGTAGGGTGCAGCATGGGATGTACTTTCTGTGCCAGCGGCCTTCACGGGCTAGAGCGCAATTTAACCTGTGGTGAAATATTGGCTCAAGTTTACTATTTCCAAAGATTTTTGGCAATGCAAGAGGCACGTGTAAGCAGAGTGGTACTAATGGGTAGTGGTGAACCCATGCTTAATTTGGATAATGTCCTCAAGGCTTTAGACATTTTGCACGAAGAGCATGGACAGTGTATTGGCTATAGAAATATGACAATATCTACTTGTGGAATTATTCCCGGCATAAAAAAATGACGGAAATGGGCAGGACAATTAACTTAGCGATTTCTCTATATGCAGCATCTGATGAATTGCGTACTTCCCTGATGCCAATTAATAAAACGTATAACTATTTAGAAGTCATTAAAGCTGCTGATGAGTACGCGGCAAAAAATGGACGCCAAGTAATGTATGAATACATTTTATTAGCAGGTATTAACGACAGTATAGAAGATGCCAAAATATTAGCAAATACTTTGAAACATAAAAATGTAGTTATTAACCTTATTCCTGCTAATCCAGTACCTGAAAAAGGCTTTATGCGTCCTAGTGGCAATGCGGTTGACAGATTTTTTAAAGTGTTAAAGGAACAAAAAATAAATGTAACTGTGCGTAAAGAAATGGGTAAGGAGATTGATGCGGCTTGTGGGCAATTGAGAGCAAGCACATTAGTGGGAGGTGAGTAGCTTGTTGGCTGTTAGTAGGACTAATTGCGGTCTGGTTCGCAAAAACAACGAAGACAGTGTTTTGGTTAGAACACCGAATTTGTTCGCTATTGCTGATGGTATGGGTGGCTATAATGCCGGTGAAATTGCTAGTTTTGAAGCAGTACGTCTTTTAAGCGATTTTGATTGTTCGCAGCTTCCGGAAACTGAAATTTTAGGCTACATGGAGAAGAAAATAAAGAAGATAAATACACAAGTGTGGACAATGAGTCAGGAAATACCTGAACAACATGGTATGGGTACAACGCTTACTGCCGTTTATTTGGGGAAAAAGGGCGTAGCTTTTGTTGGTCATGTAGGCGATAGTCGTATTTATCTCATGCAAGATGGTATATTTAAACAGATTACTAGTGACCATAGCCTTGTAGCGGAAATGGTGCGTCAAAAACAAATAACGCCTAGTGAAGCAGAAACTTCTTCCCAAAAGCATGTAATTATGAGAGCTGTAGGAGTATTGCCTGAAGTCGAGGTGGATTTATTTGAATTCATTTTGACAGGGGCTCAAAAAATGCTTTTGTGCAGTGATGGCTTGTCTGATATGGTGCCTAATGAAATCATTGAAAAACTGTTGTTAGGCAAAAATTTAGATTTGATTGCTGATAAACTTATGGAACTTGCTTTGGCAGCAGGTGGCAAGGATAATATCTCATTTATTATTCTTGATTTGGAGGCTCAATAAATGGAAAGAATAATTTTGAACAATCGCTATGAAATAATAGATAAAGTTGGTGGCGGTGGAATGGCAGAGGTCTTCCACGGTTATGATACTTTTTTAAATCGTGACGTTGGGATTAAAATTTTGCGTGACCAATATATTCAAGATGATGGTTTCATTGCTCGCTTTCGCCAAGAGGCTTGTAGTGCTGCCAAACTAATGCATCCTAACATAGTTAATGTTTATGATGTAGGCGAAGAAAATAACATTTATTATATAGTTATGGAATATGTAGTAGGTAAAACGCTGAAAGAGTATATTACACAAGAAGGCCCATTAGCACCTAAGGTGGCAGTACATTATGCTATTGGTGTTGCCGCAGCCTTAATTCAAGCACATATTCATGACGTTGTTCATTGTGATATTAAATCGCAAAATATTTTAATTGATAAAACAGATAGTGCTAAGGTTACGGATTTTGGTATTGCTAGAGCCATAGGTCCGTTGTGCCAACAAACACAAGAGAATGTTATTGGGTCTGTACATTATTTGTCACCGGAGCAGGCTTGCGGGCAGGCGGTCACGCCACAGTCAGATTTATATTCCTTGGGAGTCGTTTTATTTGAAATGTTAACAGGTAAGTTGCCCTTTCAAGGTTCAACACCTGTAGCAGTGGCTTTGCAACATATACAGTCTGCAACACCGTCCTTACGTTCTATAGTTCCGGAGACGCCACTTTTTTTGGAGAAGATTGTGGCCAAGGCTTTAGCTAAAAATCCAGAAAAGCGATATGCCTCGGCACAGGAATTCCTAGCAGATTTACAGCATGCCGAGGAACTTTTGTATGATAAAGAAAATAAAGTAAAAACAGATGGTAGTGATTTTATTAGTTCGGATACGCCTGTTCCTGCTGAGGGAGTAAGCGATGAAACCATGATCATTAGTAAAGCGCAAATGATTGATGGTATTGCTAATTACAAACAGCCGCAAGAAACACCTGAGAAAGAGCCATTGTCTAAACTTCAAAACAAGAAAATAGTAGCTTTGTTGATTGCCAGCATCTTGGTTTTATTAGGCATTGTTTATGGTGTTATGGAATATTCTAAGACAGTAGTAACGGTGCCGGACTTGAAAGGCAAGACAATTGTAGAAGCTGAAGAAATTTTAGATAAAAGCAAATTGAATTATATTTTGTCGGAGGAATATTCTGAAGATGTTGATGCTGGGCAGGTTTGTAGCCAGAATCCGACAGCCAATAGCAGAGTAAAAGAGGGCAGGAAAATTCTTTTAGTTATTAGTAAAGGTATAGAACAAGGCGTGGCTCCTAATTTGGTTGGTAAAAATCTCACAGTTGCTAAACAGCTTTTAAAATCAGCTAAATTAAAATTGGGAACAGTAACGGTACGTTATGCTGCCGGGCAGCCCGTAGATGCCTTATTAGAACAAAGCGTTAGTGCCAAAACAAAGGTGACTGCTAATACTAAAATTGATTTAGTTGTTAATATTAGCGATGGGCAGCTGGTGGTACCTTCTTTATCAGGAGTAACGTTGGAGGAAGCAAAACGAGTATTAAGTGAAGCTGGATTGCAATTAGGTACAGTTACGGAAAAAGCAGATGCTGCTATAAAAAACACAGTGCTTACAACAGATCCGGAAATTGGCAGCGTTGTCTGGAAAAGTGCAGTGATAAATGTTACCGTTTCTAATGGAGAACCGGATAAGAAGAAAGAAAAAGCAGACAAAAATGCACTTGACAATGGGTCAGCTAAAATCGTTGAATTCGTGGTTCCGGCTGGACAAGAGAGAAATGATATTAAAATAGTTGTAATCAATGAAAAAGGTACCTTTACAGTTTATACTGGTTTAGCAAAACCGGGTGTTCGTTTACTTCAGCAGGTAGAGGTTGCAGAACCTACAAGCGTGCAATTTTATACTAATGGCATCTTAGTGGAGGACAGAAAAATTTGATAAAAAAGCAAGGACGCATAATTCGCAATTACAATGGGTATTATTATATAGAAGCTGAAGACGGCCTAGTCTATACTTGTAAAGTTAAAGGCAAATTAAAACAAGAACGCTTTAGTTTAGTTACCGGTGATATGGTATATTTTGAACAAGTAGGTGACGAGGGAATGATTGTGAATATTCTCCCTCGTAAGAATTTTTTGCAACGACCGCTTATGGCTAATGTCGATTTGGTAATAGTGGCTTTTGCTTGCGCAAATCCGGATTTTAGTTGGCTTTTGATGGATAAGCTTTTAGCTTTGGCTGAAGGTGCGGGGATACCGGCAATTATCAGTTTGAACAAAAATGATATAGCACCTAAGGGCTTAATAGAAAAATGTCGTTCTATATATGGGAAAATAGGCTATGAAGTTTTTGATATTTGTGCTTCTGATGGCACTGGGGTAGAGGGTCTAAAAAAGAGACTGGAAGGCAAGATTTCTGTTTTTGCCGGACCTTCCGGTGTAGGTAAATCAACTACTTTAAACGCTATTGATCCTAGCTTATCTTTGGTGACGGGTGAAGTTAGCGAAAAAATTGGCAGAGGGCGTCATACTACGCGTTTTGCCCAACTAGTACCTTTTGCCGGTGGCTATGTGGCAGATACTCCTGGATTTGGAAATTTAAATTTGGAAGAATTGGATTTGGGGACGTTAGCCACAGACTTTAGAGAATTTATTCCCTTGGCTTCAAATTGTAGATTTACTACTTGTACTCATACACATGAACCAAGTTGCGCGGTTAAGGAAGCTGTAGAAGCAGGAGAAATTGCACAATCGCGTTATAGTTCATATTTAAGCATGGTAGAGGAAATTAAAAACAAAAAAGAGAGGAATGTAAAAAAATGACTATTATAGCACCATCAATTTTATCTGCAGATTTTTCCTGTTTAGGTGAGGAAATAAGGAGAATAGAGGAAGCTGGTGCCGAATGGGTGCACATTGATGTTATGGATGGACAGTTTGTACCTAATTTAACCTTTGGTGCACCTGTAGTAAAAAAATTACGTCCTCACACAAAAATGTTTTTTGACTGTCATCTTATGGTAGAAAATCCAGAAAATTATGTAGAAGATTTTGTAGCCGCAGGCGCTGATATGATAGTGGTTCATGTTGAAACCACCAAACACTTGCACCGTCTAATCCAGTCTATTCACGAGCAGGGTATAAAAGCAGGTGTGGCACTTAATCCGGCTACATCCTTAAATACCATTGAAGAGATTTTACCCTATGTGGATATGGTACTGATAATGTCGGTAAATCCAGGGTTTGGCGGGCAAAAGTTTATTACCACCATGGTAAAAAAAATTGCTTGCCTAAAAGCAATGATTACAAAGGAGCCGCGGGATATTTTTATTCAAGTTGATGGTGGTATTAATGCTCAGACGGCTAAGCAGGTTGTAGAGGCAGGAGCTAATGTACTGGTTGCAGGCTCTTTTATTTATGGCGCAAAAGATATAAAAAAAGCTATCACTGAGTTAAAAGCATATCCGCTAAGGAATTAAAGCCCTCTTCTTTAGGAACGGGAATAAATGTCCATGAGAAAGTTTCAGTTACTTCCAAAATGTCTGGACCCTTGCCTTCGCCTATGATTGATGGTAATTTGTCTATGAAAGAACTGAATTTACCGGCATTGCCTTTTACTAATGTAATTGGTGATTTTCATTACGAGAATGCTTTTATTAATATTACGAATGTCCATGCTAATGTTTATGGTGGTAATTGCGATGCTAGCGGCTATTTTAATATTGATAACAAACATTATAACGTAGATGTTTTGGGGCATAAATTGCGTAGCGATATAGCTGCTAAAAGTTTATTAATAAATTGTTTAGTAGAACTTAATCTAAAAATGCGAGGAACAGGCGAACCTCAAACAGTCCTTACTTATGGTGAATTCAAATCAGGGAAAGGCAACTATGGTCCCATTATGTTTGATAGTATAACAGGTAAGTTTATAAATCAATATGGCGTCTTACGTTTTAGTGATGTGAAAATACATTCAGATGCCGGCGATATTTATGCACCATTGTTCAAAATCACAAAAGGGAAACTTACCTTGGGAAAAGTTTTCTTATATGATACCCAAAAAGGCGAAAATAAAGCATTTAATTAGCAGCTATTGCAAAGTTTTATAATCGTGCTATAATAAAAATGTCAATTGAATATTGTGTCTTTGGGGCAGGGTGAAATTCCCTACCGGCGGTATAGTCCGCAAGCCGTAACTGGCATGAATCGGTGTAACTCCGATACCGACAGTATAGAGTCTGGATGAGAAAAGACGAAAGGTTAAGTAATATTAGATTGTTTATTTGACCAGCCGACTAATTGCCCTTTATGGGTGGTTAGTCTTTTTTGTCTTTATAACAAAAAACTGTTTGGGAGGCGATTTTTTGGATGATACTAAATACATGGAAATGGCTTTAGAACTTGCACAAAAGGCTCAAGGAGAGACTAGTCCTAATCCTTTAGTTGGATGCGTAATTGTTGATGCAAAGGGGAATATAGTGGGAAAAGGGTATCATCATAAAGCAGGGGAACCCCATGCTGAAATAAATGCGTTAGCGGAGGCAAAAGAATTGGCCTATGGTGCTACAGCATACGTAACGTTAGAACCTTGTTCACATTTTGGACGAACGGGTCCATGTTGTGATGCACTTATTCGTGCTGGTATTAAACGCGTTGTAGCAGCAGCAGGCGATCCTAATCCCCAAGTTGCAGGGCAAGGGTTTGCAAGGTTACAGGCAGCTGGAGTAGAGGTCGCAGAAGGTCTCTTGGAGGCAGAAGCATATCGGCAAAACGAAGTTTTTTTTCACTGGATAGTTACAGGTATGCCCTTTGTTGTCATGAAATATGCCATGACCATGGATGGTAAAATTGCCACAGCCAGTGGCGATTCCAAATGGATTACCGGAGATGAGGCACGTAAATATGCGCACTACCTAAGGGGTATTTATGATTGTATCTTAGTTGGTAAAAATACTGTGTTAAAAGATGATCCTGAGCTTACTTGTCGTTTGGTCAAGGGCAAGAATCCTTTGCGTATAGTTTTAGATACTAAGCTAGAAATACCACTGACTGCTAAAGTTCTAACGGATAAGCAAGCACCTACAATGGTAGTTGCTGCTCAAAACATTGTTGCTACCAAAGTGAACACTTTTAGTGAATTAACAGGTGTAGAAGTGCTACAAGTACCCATGGAAAAAAATAAACTTAGCCTTCGAGCTTTGCTGGCAGAACTAAGTAAACGTAAGTTAACCAGCATATTAGTAGAGGGTGGGAGTCAGGTGCATGGTGCGTTTTTAGATGAAAACTTAGTGCAAAGAGTATATGCTTTTATAGCACCAAAAATTATTGGTGGCGCACAAAGCTTACCTCCCATTGGTGGTTTTGGGAAAGGGAAAATTGCTGAAAGTTTAGTGTTACGAGAGAAAAACATACAATATTTAGACCAAGATATTCTAATAACAGGTCGCGTGGGAAAAGAGGTAGCTTTATGTTCACAGGATTAATAGCGGAATTAGGGACAGTAAAGGCATTAAAAAAAGAGAAAAATTCTTATCATTTGACTATAGCCGCTAAAAAAATAGCCCCTTTACTAAAAATAGGGGAAAGCATAGCTGTAAATGGTTCCTGCCTAACTGTTGTAGCTATGAATGATAGTAACTTTACTGTTGATGTCATGCCAGAAACAGTACGCCTTACAGTAACAGAGACCTTTAAGGCAGGAGAGAGAGTTAATTTAGAGCGTGCTTTGCGGCTAAATGATGGTCTAGACGGGCATCTTGTCAGTGGACACGTGGAAGGCGTAGGAACAATAAGCAAAATAGTGGCAGAAGGCATTGCTAAGTTAGTAACGATAAGGGCACCGCAACCCTTGCTGAAATATGTTTTGCCCAAAGGTTCCGTAGCAATTGATGGCATTAGCTTAACGGTAACTGCGGTGACAAATGTAGGGTTTTCCGTATCGCTCATACCACATACAGTGGGAGAAACTACCATGGGCTTCAAAAAAACAGGTGATAGAGTTAATTTAGAAACTGACCTGCTTGGAAAGTACGTAGAGCGCATGTTAAACTACAAGGATGGCAGTTCCTTAAATAAAAGAAATCTTTTAGAAAATGGATTTGTATAGGAGGAAATTATGGAAAAAAAATTTAAGTTTAGTACGGTAGAACAAGCTATTGCTGATATTAAGGCTGGAAAAATGGTACTAGTTACTGATGACGAAGATAGGGAAAATGAAGGCGACTTGATTATGGCGGCGGAGAAAGTTACTGCGGAGGCAATTAATTTCATGGCCACTCATGCCAGAGGACTTATTTGCATGCCTTGTACACCTGAAATTGCCGATCGCTTACAATTTGGCCCTATGGTTGCCAATAATACAGATAATCACGAAACAGCGTTTACCGTATCGATTGATCATAAAGATACAACTACAGGTATATCTGCTTTCGAGCGTGCTCTTACGATCAAAAAATGTGCAGAAGATACAGCATTGCCAACAGATTTTAGAAGGCCGGGGCATGTTTTTCCCTTACGCTCTCGTTCAGGTGGAGTTTTGCGTCGCATTGGTCACACGGAAACAACTACTGATTTATGCACATTGGCCGGATTAAAACCTGTAGGCATTTGTTGTGAAATTATGAGTGAAGATGGAACCATGGCACGCACGGCTGAATTGATGAAATTTGCCGAAAAGTTTGGTTTGACTTTTATTACTGTAGAGTCTTTGGTTGCTTATCGCAAAAAAAATGAGAAAATGGTGTATAGAATTGCCAATGTTTCTTTGCCATCTAAGTATGGCAATTTTAGAGCCATAGGATATGAAAACAGTATTGACAGCCATTGTCATGTGGCCTTAGTTAAAGGTGAGGTAAAAGGCAAGAAAGATGTACTGGTTCGAGTTCATTCTGAATGTTTGACCGGGGATGCTTTTGGTTCTTTGCGTTGCGATTGCGGAGACCAATTAGCTGCGGCTATGCGTATGGTGGAAGCTGAAGGCTGCGGGGTAGTTTTGTATATGCGCCAAGAAGGACGAGGAATTGGTTTAGCTAACAAACTTAGGGCATATGAGTTGCAAGATCAAGGCATGGACACTGTAGATGCAAATATAAAACTAGGTTTTGCCCCTGATTTAAGAGATTATGGTATAGGCGCACAGATTTTGGCGGATTTAGGCTTAACAAGTATTCGTCTCATTACTAATAATCCTGCCAAAAGAGTAGGACTTTCAGGCTATGGCATCACAGTTACTAAGAGTGTTCCCATTATAGTGCAAGACAACCCCTATAACCATGCTTATTTGCTCACAAAAGAGGAACGTATGGGTCACGAATTAAATGAACATAAAAAAATGGAGGTAGCAAAATGAAAAATTTAGAAGGTAAGTTACAAGCAGAAGGTTTAAAAGTAGCAATTGTAGTGGCACGTTTCAATGAATTTATTACTTCAAAACTATTAGGCGGTGCAACTGACATGTTATTGCGTCATGGAGCCAGCGAAGAAGATATTACTATTGCATGGGTTCCAGGTGCTTTTGAAATACCGTTGACAGCACAAAAACTGGCAGCAAGTAAAAAATATGATACTGTTATTTGCCTAGGTGCTGTTATTAGAGGAGCAACCTCTCATTATGATTATGTTTGTTCTGAGGTATCAAAGGGAATAGCGCACGTATCATTGCAAACAGGTGTGCCTGTAGCCTTTGGAGTTTTGACCACGGAAAATATTGAACAAGCAGTAGAACGCGCAGGAACTAAATCCGGCAATAAGGGTGCCGATGCGGCAGTTAGTGCTATTGAGATGGTTAATTTACTCAAAAACATTTAAAGGAGCGAAAATGGAAGATATTTTAGTAAAAGGGACTATCGAAGGTGTCCGTATATATGCTTTATGTACCACACAATTGGTGCAAGAACTTAGTGTTATTCATGCTTGTTCACCACTGGCAATTGCTGCTTTGGGCCGAGCTGCAAGTGGGGCCTTGCTTATGGCCGCAACGATGAAAAATGACGAACGCATTACCTTGCGTTTTAGTGGTGATGGTCCTTTAGGCGAAGTAGTTGCTGATGCTAAAGGCAATTGTGTACGAGGTTATGTTGACAATCCTGAAGTATGTTTGCCGGTGAAAAAAGGAAAATTAGATGTTGGCGGCGGTATAGGTGCGGGTAATATTATCGTTACCCGTTATTTGACTAATGCAGAACCTTTTAATGGCTATTGTGAACTGGTGAATGGAGAAGTAGCCACGGATTTAACAAATTATTTATATAAGTCAGAACAAACTCCTAGCAGTGTGGCACTTGGTGTACTCGTGGGCTCGGACGGTAAGATTAAGGCAGCAGGGGGCTATTTTATTCAAGCTATGCCTGATTCTTATGATAGCGTATTGGCACAGTTAGAAAATACAATAATAACCTTGCCCTATGTAACCGAACTATTAGAAGCCGGCAATACTCCGGAAGAAATAATTGCAAGAATTGGTCAGGGACTAAAAGTTAATATTAACGAAAAAATACCGGTTAAATTACAATGCACCTGTACTAGAGAAAAGGTTAAAGGCATGTTAGCGGCTTTACCAGCTAAAGATTTGCAAGAAATAGGGCAAGACGAAATTATTGAAGTGAATTGTCATTTTTGCAATAAGTCTTATAAATTTAAAGACACAGAATTACAAGCTATGGAAAAAGAAAAAAACGTATAAATCACTTGACTAAACGAACAAGCGTTTGTATAATGGACAGAGAAAACATTTAGCACAGAATACGGAGGAATTTACAATGGAAATGGATAAGACAAAGGCTCTTGACGCAGCTGTTAAACAAATCGAAAAAGATTTTGGCAAGGGTGCCATCATGAGATGGGGCAAAGCCGGTGCTAAAATGAGCGTAGAAACAATTCCCACCGGAGCCTTGTCTTTGGATATTGCCTTAGGAGTAGGTGGCATTCCCCGTGGTAGAGTAATTGAGGTTTATGGACCTGAGTCTTCCGGTAAGACGACAGTTGCTTTGCATATGATTGCTGAGGCGCAAAAAGCTGGTGGTTATGCGGCGTTTATTGATGCTGAGCATGCTTTGGATCCGGAATATGCCAAACATTTAGGTGTAGATGTAGATGACCTTTTAATTTCTCAGCCGGATACTGGCGAGCAGGCTTTGGAGATTTGTGATGCTTTGGTGCGTAGTGGAGCTATTGATATTATTGTCGTGGACTCGGTGGCAGCATTGGTTCCCAGAGCAGAAATAGAAGGCGAAATGGGTGATTCTCATGTAGGTTTGCAGGCTCGTTTGATGAGCCAAGCATTGCGCAAATTGACAGGAATTATTGCTAAATCCCATACATCCACGGTCTTCATCAATCAAATTCGAGAAAAAGTCGGCGTTATGTTTGGTAGTCCGGAAGTTACAACAGGTGGTCGTGCTTTGAAATTTTATGCGACTATTCGTTTGGATGTAAGACGTATTGAAACTTTAAAAAATGGCAATGATATGATAGGTAATAGAACTAGGGTTAAAGTCGTTAAAAATAAAATAGCGCCTCCTTTCAAACAAGCAGAATTTGATATTATGTATGGCAAAGGAATTTCTCATGAGGGGTGCTTGGTGGACTTAGGTGCTGAATTTGATATTATTAATAAAAGTGGTTCTTGGTATTCTTATGGTGACGAGCGTATTGGTCAGGGGAGAGAAAATGCCAAAGACTTTCTAAGAAAGAATCCTGAAATGGCCGCAGAAATTGAAGTTAAAATTAGAAAAGCAGCTCTTCCTGAACCTGTAGCCGAAAAACCGGCAGTTCCTATAGAAGGCAGTGAAAAAGATGACAGTAAGGAGTAAACCACCAATAACTACGATGGCTATGGCCTATGATTTTGCCTTAACAAAGCTTAGCTACCGAGATCATAGTCAACAAGACTTGGAGGGAAAGCTGCGTATGCGTCAGTGCCCCCAGGAAATAATAGATCAGGTGGTAATAAAGCTTAAAAACTATAAACTTTTAAATGAAGAAAATTATGGTAATAGAGTATATCAAGGGTGGCTCTCAAAAAAATATTATGGGCGTAGCCATTTACAGCTTACGCTGCTCAAGAAACAAGTAGACAAAAATATTATTGATACTATCGTGCAAAAATTGACTGCGGAAGAAGAGGAAGAAAGAGCAATTGACTTTGGTATAAACTGCCTTAAAAAGAATTCAGCTAAGTTTGACTTGACCAGTGCAAACGGTAGAGTTAATTTAGCGCGGGCCTTGGCAACCAGAGGTTTTTGCGGTTATATTATAAAAAAAACATTAAAACAGTTGGAATAATCCTAAAAACAGTTGGAATAATCCTAAAAACAGTTGGAATAATCCTATATATAAGTAGGGAAATCTTGACACTTTCTGAAAAAACAGATAGAATTACTATATCCAATCGTGTTAATGTGTAATAGTGTTATCCACGAGGCGACCTATGGTTGCCTCATTTGTTTGTAAGATGTAAAAATTTAGAGAAATTTATGTGAAAATGTTGTAAAAATAATACTGAGGAGGTAAAGATTATTTTAGAAATAATCGGAATATCCGTCGGTGTTGGTGTTGGTGTTGTTGGAGGTGCTATTGGTTATTTAGTACGCAAAAATATTGCAGAAGGAAAAATTGCGACCGCTGAAGAAACCGCAAATCGTATCGTTCAAGAAGCCGAAAAAACCGGCGAGGCGAAGAAAAAAGAAGTATTGCTAGAAGCTAAAGAAGAGATACACCGCCTACGTAGTGAAATTGAACGGGAGAATAAGGAACGTCGTTCTGAAATACAAAAATCTGAGCGTAGATTGGTGCAAAAAGAAGAAAATCTTGATAAAAAATTAGATTCCTACGAGAGAAAAGAAGAAAATCTAATTGAACAAACTAGTAAGTTGCGTGATGCTCATGATAAACTTGAGTTATTATATTCCAAACAAAGAGATGAATTAGAAAGAGTTTCCGGATTAACTTCAGAAGAAGCCAAAAGGGAATTGTTGAACACAGTAGAGGTTGAAGTTAAGCATGATACAGCTAAACTGATTAAAGATTTAGAACAACAAGCCAAAGATGAAGCCGATAATAAGGCAAGAGAAATTATTTCTATGGCTATTCAACGTTGTGCTGCTGATCATGTAGCAGAAACTACTGTTTCTGTAGTGGCGTTACCCAATGATGAAATGAAGGGCCGGATTATTGGTCGTGAAGGTCGTAATATAAGAACATTGGAAACTTTGACTGGTATTGATTTGATTATCGATGATACTCCGGAAGCTGTAATAGTATCCGGTTTTGACCCTGTGCGACGGGAAATAGCTAGGACTGCATTGGAGAAACTGATTAATGATGGGCGTATTCATCCAGCAAGAATTGAAGAAATGGTGGAGAAAGCTCAAAAAGAAATTGATCAAAAAATTAAAGATGCAGGTGAACAAGCAACATTTGATACCGGCGTTCATGGTGTGCATCCTGAAATTATAAAATTGTTGGGACGTCTACGTTATAGAACTAGTTATGGGCAAAATGTTTTGAAGCATTCTACGGAAGTAGCACATTTGGCAGGTCTTATGGCTGCTGAGTTGGGCGTAGATGTAACCATGGCTAAAAGAGCAGGGTTGCTTCATGATATTGGTAAAGCGGTTGACCATGAAATGGAAGGCTCCCATGTTGAATTAGGCGCGGAAGTTGCTAAACGTTATCATGAGTCTGCAATTGTTATTAATGCTATTGAGTCACATCATGGCGATGTTGAGCCTACCAGTGTTGAAGCTGTTTTGGTTGCTGCTGCAGATGCAATTTCTGCCGCTAGACCGGGAGCGAGAAGAGAAACACTGGAAACCTACTTGAAACGTTTAACTCGATTGGAAGAGATTTCTGAGTCCTTTGAGGGCGTAGAAAAATGTTATGCAGTACAAGCAGGCCGCGAGATTCGTATTATGGTTAAACCTGATAAGATTGATGACGATGAAGCAGTTTTATTAGCTCGCAATGTGGCTAAAAAAATTGAAGAAGAAATGGAATATCCAGGTCAGATAAAAGTTATTATCGTGCGAGAAACTCGTGCCGTTGACTATGCCAAATAAATAAAAATTAGCGGCTGCCTTCTTGCAAAATGAGGCAGCCGCTTTATATCTACTTTTTAGCCATAATAGATATTTGACTTAATGTGCTTGATAAAGGGCAGTTGGGCCTTATATTCTAACTTTTTCGTTTTATTGTCAATTAAATATGCTATAATATCTTTGATAAATTAAGATGGAGGTTGGAGTTTAATGCAAATAAATGGATCCGGTGGCTGTTTTGAAGAAAGAATATATGAAATAGAACCTGACGTGGCATGGCAAGTGGGCCTTTTAGTTGCAGCGGAAATGGCGGTTAATATAGAAGAACGTAATGACAAAGACAGACTTTTAAATGGAACTATAGCTGGCGTGGAAAAGGCTTTGCTTACAGGCAAGCGTAAAACAAAGCGTAAAACAAAGCTATTTACTTTTTCTGTGCAAGTTTTGGATAAAGAAAGTTGCCAGATAATCTTGGATATTCGTAAGGAACAAATAGAGGTATATAGTTTTAGACCACAAAATAAAGAGGCAATTGAGTTTTTTAAAATTTTTGATAAAAAACTTAAAGAATATGCAGCTTTTATTCTTTGTCCTTCTTGTAGAGCTAAGATAAGTTCCAGCGTGAAGTTTTGTCCGGAATGCGGTGTACCTGTTAAATAAAAAAAGAAACCAAGTACCCGTAGGTATTTGGTTTCTTTTTTTAGGTGTCACAACTTAAATTGCGCGTGTTACTTTGCCGGAGCGTAAGCAACGAGTGCAAACGTTAACGCGGCTAACCGTACCGTCAACAACTGCTTTAACCCGCTGAATATTTGGCTTCCAGGAACGTTTTGTATGCCTATTGGAATGGCTGACGTTATTTCCTGCCAACTCACCTTTTTTACAAATCTCACAAATGCATACCATGGTCCCACCTCCTTTAAGTTGTAGGGCGATGCTCTCTTTCAAACTCAACAGGGGTATTTTAACATATATCTAATGTAAATTGCAAGTATAAAATATAACATTTTGAACAGGGGGTAGTCACTTATGTGGTGGCACGAGCCTTTAACTACGCTAAAAGGCGTAGGACCTAAGAAAGCGGCTGATTTTTTAAATTTAAATATTGTTACGATTGGCGATTTACTAAATAGATTTCCCCGTCAGGATTGCTATTTAGATTATTCTCACCTAAGTAAGATTAATGAGCTCAAAACAAATGGTCAGAACCAGATTTTTACGGCAGAAATTGTTGCTATGGCTAATAAGCGTTCTATCCGTAATAAGAGCTATGCTACTGTAACTGTGCGCGATGAAACTGGCTATGCGGAGATTTTTCTTTTTTTTCATCAACGTTTTCAGCTAAAGCAACTAAAAGTAGGGCAAAAAGTTTTAGTCGTTGGCAAAGTTTTACCTGGACATACTGCTAAAAGTATCAGTGGAGCTAATATTTCTTCTTTAAATGAAAAAAATGATCAACAGGGTTTAGGGATATTACCTGTTTACAGTTTGACGGGTAATCTTACACAAAATAATGTCCGCTATGCAGTAAAACAGGCCTTAGCATTAGCAAGCAAGGAGCTACCGGAATCACTGCCTGAGGCCATAATCAAACAAAAAGCACTACTGCCTCGTTTAGAAGCCTTGGAAAATATGCATTTTCCTAAGAATTTTGCTCTTTTAGCCCAGGCAACCAGACGTTTTATTTTTGAGGAGTTGTATTTGCTGCAATGCGGCTTATTATTTTATAGCAATAAAGTGAAAGATGGCCGTTGTGCTGTAAAAATGGCTAGAGATGGTAAAATTGTGGGGAAAATATTGGCAACGTTGCCATTTAAGCTAACTGCAGCTCAAACTAAAGCCTGGAATGAAATATCTCTAGATATGCAGAACCAACGCCCTATGCATAGATTGTTGCAAGGTGATGTTGGTTCAGGAAAGACTGTTTTATCTGCCTTGGCGTTGGGAAAAACCGTAGAAAACGGCTATCAAGGCTGTATGATGGTGCCTACGGAGATATTAGCCTACCAACACTACCAAACACTAAAGAAATGTTTTGCAACGTCAGGAGTTAACGTAGCGGTTCTTACAGGTAGCGTGAAAGGTGCGGAACGCCAGAAAATACTTGCAAGGCTGGCGGACGGCAGTGTAAATGTAGTAGTAGGGACTCATGCCCTTATTCAAGAAACTGTGAACTTTAAAAATTTAGTTTTAGTTGTTACTGACGAGCAACATCGTTTTGGGGTAGAACAAAGAGCTAAATTGGCCAATAAATCAGGCTTTGCTACAGATGTATTGGTTATGACTGCTACGCCTATTCCTAGAACATTGGCTCTCACAGTATATGGCGATTTGGATATTTCTTCCATGAAAGGGCTGCCACCGGGACGCAAACCTATTAATACTTTATGCTATACTGAAGAAAAGAGAGAAGATATATACAAAGGCATGGTGAGACAGATCAAAGCCGGCTATCAAGCTTATGTTGTTTGCCCTCTTATTGATGATTCCGAAATTGTAGAAGCCAAGTCAGCTACAGAAATATACGAGGAACTAACAAAAGGTTATTTGCGTGGAGTGCCTTGCGCCCTACTACACGGTCGCTTAAAAGCAGTTGAAAAAGATGAAATAATGAAAGATTTTGTAGCAGGTAAAATAAAAGTGCTTATTTCTACCACGGTTATAGAAGTAGGTGTAAATGTTCCTAATGCCACACTTATGGTTATTGAAGGAGCAGATAGATTTGGTTTGGCCCAGATGCATCAGTTGCGGGGGCGTGTTGGCCGTAGAAACATACAATCATATTGTGTCTTGCTAACAGCTTCTGAAAATCCAGCTACTTTGGCCAGATTGCAAATAATGCGTAATTGTAGTGATGGTTTTGTCTTAGCTGAAAAAGATTTAGAATTGCGTGGTTCAGGGCAATTGTTTGGTTTAAAACAACATGGCTTGCCTGATTTGTATATTGCTGATATAATGCGAGATACCGATGTTTTGGTAGAAGCGAGAGCATTAGCCCAAAAATATATGTGTGATAAAAAACTTTTTAAGCAAGTTATTTTGGTATTAAAAAATCAATTTGATGAAAGATTCGAACGAATTTTTAATTCCTGAGATTAGAGGAATATATGAATATAAAAAATTGGGATAAGCAAGACGGCCTGATAAAGTTAACTGCACTGGCGGCCCTTGTAATATTGGTTTTTGTTGTGCAAATCATGTCTCCATCTTTTTTTGAAAAAATATGGCAATTAGCCGCTAGTGGCAATATGGAGAAGACAGTTGAATTCTTGGCTTCTTATGGCGTTTGGGCTATAGTCATCAGTTTCTTTTTGGATGTGCTTATTAATGCGGTAGGTTTTTTGCCTTCTATTTTTTTGTCTACAGCAAATGGCTTGATTTTTGGCTTGCCATTAGGTGTTTTAATTTCTTGGACAGCAGAGTCAGTAGGAGTCATTATTAGTTTTCTGGTTATGCGGTATTTTTTAAGAGAATCCGCGGAGAAAATTATTGAAAAAAGTAATAGCTTAAAACGTCTTGATGAAATGAGCGGTGAAAAAGGTTTGGCAGCTATGGCGATAGCTCGCACAATGCCTTATTTTCCTTCAGGAATTTTGACGGCGCTGGGTGCCGTAAGTAAAATGAGCATTAAAGATTATTGTATCGCTACGTTTATAGGGAAATTTCCTTCTACAGCGTTAGAAGTTATTGTAGGACATGATGCTGTAAATTACCGTCAGCATATGGATAGATTGACTATCCTTATTACTGCTATTGCTTGCGTTTATGGGTATCTTTATTGGCGTAAAAGTAAAAAGAAACAATGATTTTGTAAAAAATATAGCCTTAGCAGAGTGTATACAAGTTTACACTCTGCTAAGGCTATATTGTTATTGTGCCACAAAAGCGAAAAAAGCAGGAAAAGCCTCTATCGTCATAGAATTTAAACACTATAATTCATTTCGGAAAAGGGGGAAATAATTGTGAAAGAGTACACAGGAGATAGGATTAGAAATGTTGCCATTGTGGGTCATGGTGGAGCGGGAACAACATCAGTGACGGAGGCCTTGCTTTACCGTTCAGAAGCTATTAGCAGAATGGGAAAAGTAGAAGATGGAGCTACCACCACGGACTATGAACCGGAAGAAATTAAACGGGGAGTATCGGTTAACGCTACATTAGCACCTGTTGAGTGGCGTGATTCTAAAATAAATTTTATAGATACCCCCGGATTTGCAGATTTTGTTGCAGAAGTTAAGGGTGCTTTTAGAGCCGTGGATAGTGCCCTGATTGTTGTTTGCGCTACCTCAGGAGTACAGGTAGGGACGGAGGAGTGTTGGAAGATGGCAGAAGAAGCGGGACTGCCAAGGATAGTTTTTGTTAATAAGATGGATCGTGATAATGCGGATTACGATAGCATTTTGGCTAATTTACGCGGAAAATTCGGTAAACGTGTGCTACCTTTGGAATTGCCCTTAGGTAAAGCAGAAGATTTTTGCGGTGTTATAGCTGTTTTCAAAATGAAGGCGTACAAGGCCAATGGTAATGGCGCCGATGAAATAGATATACCGGCGGATTTATTGGACTGGGCCAACGAAGCTCACGAAAAAATGGTGGAAGCGGCAGTGTAAGCTGATGATAATTGCTTAATGCGTTATTTAGATGGAGAGACAATTGAGGATGAAGAAATTAGAAACTGCTTAATTAAGGGAATTCGTCAAGCCATTATTTTCCCGGTCATTTGTGGTAGTGCTTATAAAAATATTAGTATTGGCAGATTGTTGAATGCTGTTATTGATTACACATATCCTGCTATTTTAAATGATTACAAAGTGACGGACTGCAAAACAGGGTTGGAAGTAGTTCGCGATGCCAATGCCCCTATGGCCGTCTTAGTATTTAAAACTACTTCTGACCCTTTTGTTGGGCGCCTAAGTTTTATGCGTGTATTTTCGGGTAAAATAGCTAGCGATAGTATAATTTATAATGCAAGTCGTGAGCAGGAAGAGCGTATTGGCACCGTGTTTACGATGCGAGGGAAAACTCAAATACCTATGAAAAATATTTGCGCCGGAGATATTGGTGTAGTTTCTAAGCTACAATATACATCGACGGGTGATACTATTAGTGATAAGACCTCTCCCGTAAAATTTTCACCCATTGTTTTTCCTGCACCCATGTATACTAGGGCAATTTATGCTAAGAAAAAAGGTGATGAGGAAAAAATTGCTAATGCGCTTAATCGTTTGATGGATGAAGATTCTACTATTGTAGTAAGCCGTGATAAGGCCACTAAAGAGACTTTAATTAGTGGTATGGGCGATCAACATATTGAAATCATTATGGAACGAATGAAACGTAAATTTGGAGTTGAAGCACAGCTAAAGGCACCTATTATTGAATATAGAGAAACGATTCGTGGTAGTGCCGAAGTTGAGGGAAAACATAAAAAACAAAGTGGTGGGCATGGGCAATACGGTCATGTGGTTATTAAAATGGAACCTTTAACTGCAGGAGCAGGATTTGAATTTGTGGACAAGATTTTTGGCGGGGCTGTTCCACGCCAGTATATTCCAACGGTAGAAAAGGGCCTTAGCGAGTCTATTGAGCATGGCATTTTGGCAGGGTATCCTGTTGTGGATTTGCGTATTACTTTGCTTGATGGATCCTATCATGCTGTAGACTCTTCAGAAATGGCCTTTAAAATAGCGGCTCACCAAGCATTTCAAAAAGCTTGTGAAAAAGCGAGCCCGGTATTATTGGAACCCTATTATAATTTAGCTGTTTATTGCGCAGATAGTATGATGGGTGATGTTATTGGTGATTTAAATACCAAAAGAGGCCGCATACTGGGTATGCAGAGTATTGAAGGAGGTATGAGTTGTGTGAAAGCACAGGTACCTTATGCTGAATTAGCTGAGTACGCAGTGGACTTGCGGGCGTTAACTCAAGGATTAGGAAGTTTTGAGATGGAATTTGATCACTACGAAGATGCACCACAACGTCTTGCAGAGAAAATAATTGCCGAACGCAACGCGCAATTAGCAACAGAAAGAGAAAAATAGGGAGATGTACATATGAATGTATAAGAAATTATGACTAAAAGTATAGTTAGTATTAGACGTAACAATACTATTGATGAAATAGCCCGCGTGATGGTAGAAAATAAAGTTTCTGGTTTACCGGTGCTTAGCGATGGTGGGTATTTAGTTGGGATTGTAACGGAGGGAGATCTTTTGCGTCGCGAGATGACGCCAAGATTACCGGAATTCATTAACATCTTAGGGGCCGTTATTTATTATCATGGAGTAGAACGCTACAATGAAGATTTCAAAAAAATTCTAGCAAAAACTGCGGTTGATATTATGACTGATGATTTAATTACTGTTAAAGAGGGTACGGATGTTGGCGAAGTTGCCAAAATAATGTTGGATAACAATATTAAACAAATTCCTGTAGTAGATCGCAGCAAATTGATTGGTCTTATTACTAGGGCTGATATAGTTAAATTATTGTTAAAACAATAATAGACTTTATTTTTACGAGATTTTACTTTATAATTAACCGAGATGGGGGTAAAATACTTAGTATAATGCCCCTCGATTTGTACAAGGGTAAGTCCTCTGATTGCCAACAATTAGCGCAGTCAGCTTTCCTAATCAAGAGGAAGGTAGTAGGAAGAAATTATAAGGAGAATTTATTAATGAAAAAAATTGATCAAGCTGCCATTAACACATTGCGTTTTCTTTCTGTGGATCAAGTACAAGCTGCTAATTCAGGACATCCTGGTTTCCCTTTAGGGGTAGCGCCCTTGATGTATACCCTTTGGGATAAGTTTATTAATTACAATCCCAAGGATCCTCGCTGGTTTAACCGGGATCGTTTTATTTTGTCACCGGGTCATGGGTCAGCATTGCTTTATTCAATGTTACATTTGGCTGGGTTTGGACTAACCCTTGATGACCTAAAGGCCTTTCGCCAGTGGGGTTCTAATACACCGGGACATCCGGAATACGGCCAGACAGCCGGTGTGGAGGCTTCCACAGGTCCTTTAGGTCATGGCTTTGCTATGGCAGTAGGTTTTGCTCTTGGGGAAGAAATGCTTAGAGCCAGATACAATAAAACTGGGTTTGAGGTTGTAGACCATTATACTTATGGCTTAACATCAGATGGTGATTTAATGGAAGGTGTTGCTTCTGAGGCAGCGTCTTTGGCTGGAACCATGGGGTTGGGTAAATTAATTTTTCTTTACGATAATAATAAAATCACTATTGAAGGAACTACAAATATTGCTTTTGGTGAAGATGTAGGCAAGCGTTTTGAAGCTTATGGTTGGCAGGTATTAAAGGTAGCATCCTCGGAAGATTTGGAGGCTATTGCCGGAGCTATTCAAAAAGCCAAAGCTGATAGAACGCATCCTTCATTAATTATTGTTGATACCCATATTGGCTTTGGTAGTCCCAAACAAGATAGCGCGTCTGCCCATGGTGAACCTTTGGGCTTAGATAATGTGGCTTTAACTAAGGAAAAAGCTGGTTGGGATTCCAAGAAAACTTTCTATGTACCAGAGGAAGTTAAGACGTATTTTGCAAATAAACTGGTTGCTTGTGAAAACAAACAAACTAAGTGGGAAAGTCTTATAGAGCATTATGCTAAAGAGTACCCTGAGCTAGCAAAAGAATTACAAGAGCGTATCGAGGGCAAAATTAATATCGATCAAACGGAATTAGAACAATTATTTGCTGATGTAACAAAAACATCTACCAGAGAAGCTTCGGGAGAAATATTGCAGGCCTTATCTAAGATGTTACCGGCTTTAGTTGGTGGCAGTGCTGATTTAGGTCCTTCTAATAAGACTGTAGTAAAAGCTGAAGGGTATTTTTCACCTTCTGACCAAGGTGGGCGCAATATACATTTTGGTGTCAGAGAACACGCCATGGGGGCTATTTTAAATGGACTAGCTTTGCACGGAGGTTTTGTTCCTTATGGGGGTACGTTCTTGGTATTTGCAGATTTCCTACGCCCTGCTATACGGATGTCGGCCTTGATGGGCATTCGCAGTATTTATGTTTTGACTCATGATAGTATTGCCTTAGGGGAGGATGGACCTACTCATCAGCCTATTGAACAAACTATGAGCCTGCGTATGATACCTAATGTTTCAGTATTTAGGCCTGCAGATGCTTTAGAAACAGCAGTAGCATGGCGTAGTGCCTGTCTTAACACGAAACAACCTACTTGTTTGTTGCTAAGTCGTCAAAAGCTGGCAGTGCTGACGGAATATAAGGAATTAATTCACGCTCAAGCATCTAAGGGTGGCTATGTTTTAAATCCTGGAACTAAAGATAAATTAACGGCGGTACTTTTGGCTACAGGCAGTGAAGTGCATTTAGCTTTGGCAGCGCAAAAGGAATTAGCAAGGAAAAATATCAATGTTAGCGTAGTATCTATGCCTTCTTGGGATGTGTTTGAAAAACAAGAAAAGGAATACAAAGACAGTGTAATGCCCGTGGAAATTCCTAGAATTGCTATTGAAGCAGGCGTTCCTTTTGGCTGGCGCAAATACACCGGCAGTGATGACTTGGTAATGGGCATTAATAAATTTGGAGCTTCGGCTCCAGGAGACATTATCTATGAAAAATATGGCTTTACTGTAAATAATTTAGTTGCCATGGTGACAAAATTAAAATAGAAGCTCAACGGGCACAAGCTGTAAGTTTCAGCCTGTGCCCGTTTTAGCAAGTGGAGGAAATATGAAACATTTATTGACTATTGCCGGTTCTGATTCATCCGGTGGTGCAGGAATTCAAGCTGATTTAAAAACTTTTGCTGCTCATGGTTGTTTTGGGATGAGTGTTATAACGGCTGTAACAGCACAAAACACTCAAGGTGTAACAATGGTACAAAATATTGACGAAAAGGTAGTAGTAGCACAAATTGATGCCATCTTTGAGGATATTAGAGTTGATGCAGTAAAGATAGGAATGGTATCACAAATAAATAGCATAAACAGTATCGCGGAAAGGTTAGCATATTATAAACCACCTATTGTAGTTTTAGATACGGTAATGGTTTCCAAAAGTGGGTTTGATCTATTGGCACCGGAGGCTTGCAGTGCCTTAGTTGAGAAACTTTTACCGTTGGCGACTTTAGCTACGCCTAATTTACCGGAAGCTGAAAGAATAGTGGGCTTTGCTGTGCAAGACAGAGCTGATATGATAAAGGCGGCACAAAAAATCGTAGCATTAGGGGCACAAAATGTTTTGATTAAAGGGGGCCATTTGGCTCAATCTGCAGATGACTTTCTTTATACTAAGGAAGGCGGCATGTGGTTCTCAGGAGAGCATATTACCACAAAAAATACACATGGTACAGGGTGCACCTTATCTTCAGCTTTAGCGGCTAATTTAGCAAAGGGATTACCCTTGCCGGAAGCCGTGAAAGAGAGCAAAGCCTATGTTACTTTAGCCATTAGAAATGCCTTGAATATTGGCAAAGGCTGTGGGCCTACCCATCATTTTGTCAACATGTTTAGAAAAGCCGGTTTTGAAAAATGAAATTATTACGGGAAAAGCTTAAGAGCATAGATACTGATATAAAAAAGCGTAAACCCTTAATTCATCATATTACTAACTATGTCACCAGTGGTGATTGTGCTAATATGGCATTGGCTTTTGGAGCCTCTCCCGTTATGGCGGACGCGTTGGAAGAAATAGAGGAAATTACGGGAGCCTCTGATGCTTTGGTCCTTAATTTAGGGACCATAAACAAAAATAAGTTTATCTCTATGTTAGCCGCTGCCAAGGTGGCTAAAATGCGGGGTATTCCTATAGTTTTAGACCCGGTGGGGGTTATGGCCTCTCAAATGCGCTTAAATATGGCGCAGGAACTAATAAATAACGGTGTGCAAATTATCAGAGGCAATTATGCTGAGTGTAGGGCGCTTTTAGGAGATAAAAATTTTGGCCAAGGTGTAGATGCGGGTAACGCCTGCGATGATAAGGGCGAATTTGCTCGGCAAGCTGCTCAAAAATTTAATTGTGTAGTAGCTATTACAGGGGCAATTGATACTATTAGTGATGGCAGGCAGGTAATTCTTGCTCATAATGGACATGAGTTGTTGACCAAAGTTACAGGGGCAGGTTGTATGACTACGACTCTTATTGCCTGTGGGGCTGCTGTTAGTGATGACTATTTGTCCACTGCGGTATTGGGCATTACGGCGATAAATATTGCAGCTCAGAAAGCGGCAGCTAAATTACAGGCAGGAGAATATTCGGGTACCTTTAAAGCAAAATTATTAGATGCTATTTGTAATTTGCAAGGAATAATCATTGCTAGAGAGTTTAAGGGAGAAAGTATATGAAACCAGTAATCGATTACGCAGTTTATCTAGTTACCGATAGAACTTACTTAGCCGGCAGAGATTTTTATGCTTGTATAGAGGCCGCACTTAAAGGTGGGGTTACTTTAGTACAGTTGCGTGAAAAAGATTTTGGCCTAAAGGAGTTTTTAAACTTAGGTGAAAATGTTAAATTACTCTGTGACAAGTACAAGGTTCCTCTAATTATTAATGACAATATAATAGTGGCTAAGCGTTTAAATGCTGCTGGGGTACATTTGGGACAAGGAGATACTAATATAGAAGCAGCTAGGGAGCAACTGGGCGATAATGCTATTATTGGCATATCAACGCACACGGTAACCGAAGCCGTAGCTGCAGAAAAAAATGGTGCCGATTATTTAGGTGTTGGGGCTATTTATCCTACAGGAAGTAAAGCAGATGCAAATTTAGTAGGGTTACAAATGTTACGTGCTATAAAAGCAGCTGTGCATATTCCGATTGTAGGCATAGGCGGCATTGACGAAAATAAATATTGGGAAGTCATGAATATAGGTGTTGCAGGTTGTGCTATGATTAGCGGGATTTTAGCCGTAAATAATATTGAAGAGCGGGTCAAAAAACTCATAAATGACTGTTGCGATGTTTAGCAAGAAAAAAGGCGACTATCTAAGTTAATACTTAGATAGTCGCCTTTTTAGTATAAATACTATTCTTGAGCTTTTTTTTCGGCTAATATTCTATCAACACGTTGTCGCATAGTTTCTTGAACCTCAACGTTAGAAGGGACGGGAGAAGCTTTTTTGAGCTTATTTCTGCGCGCTTGTTCTTGTTTCATAGCTTTAGCCTCAGCTTCTTCCTCAGAACCAGGTACAGGTGCCACAGAAGCATATTCTATTTTGGAATTATAAATAGCGGGAGATTCACCGGCATCTGTAATATATGGGGTTAAAATCATCATCACTTCGGTCTTACTCTTAGTTGTTGTTCGGCTTTTAAATAGTTCACCTAATATCGGTATATTGGAAAGGAAGGGGACTTTTTGCAAATTCTTTTGTTCCTCTTCATTAATTAGACCACCAATAACGAGTGTTTCGCCGTTACGCATGCGTACATTTGTGTCAGCCGTACGACTGGTGATTTTATAATTTTTTAGTCCAGATACCAAGGTGGGCGTGCTAACTTCCGTATGAACTACGGCCGTAATATAGCCATCATCACTAACTACTGGCGTGTAGGAAAGTTTAATACCGGCATCTACATAGGAAGTGGAAGTTGTAGTGCTGCCATTCTCATATTTTTCCGTCAGCACTGGGATATGGTCACCAATGAAAATACTAGCGGCTTTACCGGGAATGGTTATAATTCGTGGTGTCGCCAAGATTTTGGCCTTACCGTTAGTAATCAATGCATTTACCGTGGCTTGAAAAGTTGATTTATAACCATGGCCTAGATGAATAATTCCACCGTATTCTGTACTGCTGTCACTGCTACTACTACTGCTACTGCTACTGCTACTACTGCTATTTGAAGATTGTGGTAGCGCTGACCAATCCCAAGTTACGCCAAGGGATTTAGTATCCTCTATGCTCATGGCAATAATTTTAGCTTCTAAAGTCACTTGTTTTGTAGCCACGTCTAAAACCTTTAAAGCGTCTCTGAGTTTAGCTTCCTCTCCGCTATTACCGGTAAAGACAATAGAATTAGTAACTGCATCAGCACTAAGTCCTTCACCTTTAACGATTGCTTTTAAAGTATCTAAAACTTCAGAGGCTTTAGCATACTGCAATTTGTAAACGCCTACATTGCCAAAAAATTTATTGATATTTTCATAAGAAGAAACTACTATTACGTTATCAATGGTTTTATAGGCTAAGCCCTTGGAACGGGTTATAAGGTCTAAGGCGGTATTAAAAGGAATATCGGTTAAATCAATAGAAATGGTTCCCTTGACACTGTCATCGGTAACAATGCTTTGCCCTGAGATGGAAGAAAGTGCGGCAAGTACATCTCTAATATCACCTTTTTGAATAGTAAGGGATATATTGTTTGCTGCTAGGCAAGTGGCACTGGTTGTTATTGTCAATAGACAGGCCATTATGGTAGCGAGTAAATATTTTCTGCTAAATACCATCAACCTTTTCCTCCTATACGAATATCTTCACCAGCAATAGATATGAAGTTATTACCAATTTTTTCTAGTGTAGAGTTACCTACATCTTGGCCAATACTATAAGCTCTGCTGGTTCCTTGATACTCAATAATGGCCAAGCTCTTATTACCGCTATGCACTATGCCCCTTAGGATAGGACTGCTTTTTGCTGCAGTATAATTTTTCAGACCATTTACTGTACCTGTATTGTTATTAGTGGAAGCAGGAAGGTGAGATACAGGTATGTCTCGAACAATTGCAGGGGCAGCAAAAGGATTGCGTGCAATAGATCTTTGTTCTAATGCTCCTGCTACTTTAGCTCCCTCGGTATAGGCAGGTACCATTACTGGAGCAGCTGACAGGGGAGCAGGCGCAGCGGCATCCGTCATAAATTGTTCAGCTGAAACTGGGTGGAAAAAGGCATCAATTAGTGGCCCTATGTTGTAACGATAAGTAAAATGGGCACCACTCATTAAAATAAAAGCAGCCAATATTGTATAACTGAATTTATCCGTTTTTTGGTGTTTTTTATTCATAACTGCACTCCTTCATGCTTATACTGACTTTTGTTTAATTGCTACAATACATATATTATAGTATAATTACTGCAAAAGGTAAACTTTTTTTGTCTAAGAAAGATAATAGGCATTTTAAAAATAAAATTATAGCAAAAGTAGTCAAGGAGGCTTCTATTATGGAAAGAAAGAAAAAGCTGGGTGAATTACTTATGGAAGTACAAGATATTACAAAGAAACAATTGGAACATGCCTTAAGCGAGCAAAAAACAAATGGCAAACGTTTGGGAGAAACTTTAATAAGTTTGGGCTATGTTACTGAACAGCAAATGCTACGAACGCTGGAGCAGCAGCTGGGGATACCGTTTATTTTTCTTGGAGAAGTAGCAATACAAGATGAGGCATTGAGTATTGTGCCTTTGTTTTTGGCAGAACGTTATAATGTTATGCCTGTACGTATAGAAGAAAATCGTATAGTTTTGGCCATGAATGACCCCACTAATTTTTATGCCATTGACGACATACATATGGTTAGTGGTATGAAAGTGGCACCGGTGCTAGCTGAGGCTAAAGATATTAGGGCTGCTATTAACAATAACTATGGGGTTAAAGGCAGAGTGGAAAATGCCGTCAATCAATTAAAAGATGAAGAAGTAACTTCCAATATCCGTGACTTAGTAGATCCCACAGAGAATGCGCCCATTGTAAGTATAGTTAATTCGCTGCTGGATCAGGCAATACATGATAAGGCTAGTGATGTACATATTGAACCTTCGGAAGATAAGGTGCGTGTGCGCTTTAGAGTAGATGGGGTATTAAGGGAAGTTATTACTTTCCCAAGGAGTACGCAAGCTTCGCTTTTATCACGCATTAAAATAATGGCTGAAATGGATATTGCAGAAAAACGCCTGCCTCAAGATGGGCGTATTAAAATAATGAAACATGGTCGTGAGATTGATGTACGTGTTTCTACTTTGCCTACAATTTTTGGCGAGAAGGTAGTAATGCGTATTTTGGACAAAGAGGCTGTAGATATTAAAATTAACGAATTGGGTTTTTCTGAAAAAAATATGGAAATGTATAATAAAATGATTAGTAACTCTTATGGTCTTGTGCTGGCAACAGGTCCAACCGGTAGTGGTAAGTCTACTCTTTTATATGCAACATTGATGAAATTAAATAATGTAACAAAAAACATTATTACAGTAGAGGACCCTGTAGAATATCGTATTCCAGGCGTTAATCAAGTAGCGGTAAATAATAAAGCAGGACTTACGTTTGCTAACGGGCTGAGAACTGTTTTGCGGCAAGACCCTAACATCATCATGGTAGGTGAGGTTCGTGATACGGAAACAGCTGAAATAACTATTAACGCAGCGCTTACAGGTCACTTGGTTTTATCTACTCTACATACTAATGATGCTCCCGGTGCTATTACCAGACTTTTGGATATGGGTATAGAACCATTTTTAATTGTATCTTCTGTACGTGGTGTTGTTGCCCAGCGGCTTGTGCGTCGTATTTGTCCTGATTGTAAAAAAGAATATATTCCTGGACCTAATTCTGATGAAAGGATACTTTTGGGAATGGGACCGGAGGAACCGTTGATTTTATACAAAGGAGAAGGTTGTGCTCAGTGTAATTATACAGGTTATAGTGGAAGACTGGCTATTCAGGAAGTAATGCCTATTTTACCGGAAATGAAAAAACTAATAATGGAGCATGCACCGGACCAAGAAATTTTTGCTATAGCAAAAAAGCAAGGAACAGCAACAATTAGAGAAGATGGTATAGCTAAAGTATTAAAAGGTCAAACTACATTTGATGAGCTAGTACGTGTAGCATTTAGTGAGGGGTGAAATAGTGGTAAGAATTGATGAGATTTTACTAAAGGCTATAGAAGAAATAGCTTCAGATGTGCATTTGACGGTAGGGGTGCCACCGGTCTTCCGCATTAATGGTAAACTTAAACGTTTGGATATGGAAAAATTAAATGCTCAGGACACGGTATCCTTGGCGAATGAATTATTAGATGAGAAACATTTACTTGTTTTTAGAGAGAAGGGCGAGGTTGATTTTTCGCATACAATTGCCAATGTAAGTAATTTCCGCATAAATGTATTCAAACAAAGTGGGTTTCTTGCTTTGGCTGTGCGTTTAATACCTAATATCATCCCTACTTTAGAAGATTTGCATTTGCCACCAATCTTAGCTTCTTTTGCTAACCTACCTCGCGGTTTAATATTAGTAACAGGACCTACCGGTAGTGGTAAATCTACTACCTTAGCAGCTATGATTAATCACATTAATCAGACCAAAAAAAATCATGTTATTACCTTGGAGGATCCTATTGAGTATCGTTACCCCCATTTAAATAGTATTGTTAATCAAAGGGAAGTGAATTCTGATACCTTAACCTTTAGTAATGGTTTGCGGGCAGCTTTGCGGGAAGATCCTGATGTTATTTTAGTAGGAGAAATGCGTGATGCCGAAACTATCGGTATTGCCATTACGGCGGCGGAGACCGGCCATTTAGTCCTAGCGACTTTGCATACGGCAGATGCAGCTCAAACTGTTAATCGTATTATCGATGTGTTTCCGGAGCATCAACAACAACAGATACGGGTACAATTGGCATCAACGCTGCAGGGCATAGTGGCTCAGCAACTAATACCAACTGTAACAGGCAATTCTAGAGTTGGTGCTTTTGAAATCTTGGTAGCGACGCCGGCTTTGCGTAATCTTATTCGTGAGGGCAAGATACATCAATTGCAATCTTACATTCAGACAGGTTCTCAATATGATATGATTAGCATGGATGCCGCACTTGGCAAATTGGTGCGTATGCATATTGTAGACAAAGATGTTGCTCAGCAACGTTGCGTAGAGCAAAAAGAATTTGAACGCTTTACTTTAGGGATTTAGGATGTTGCTTAGGGGGTGTGCATATGGAAAACTTTAATTTTAAAGCACGTCGCAAGACAGGGGAAATAGTGGTAGGGATAATTAACGCTGCCAGCGAAGCGGCGGTAGCTTCATATGTTCATAATCAAGGACTTCTAGTTACGCAGATAACCAAGACTAATGTGCAAAAAAAACGTTTTTGGTCCGGTTGGTTTGATAAAAACATTACGCAATACGATATATCCATATTTTGCCGTCAGTTTGCTACTCTGATAGGGGCGGGAGTAGCCTTGGTTAGTGCCATGGGAATTCTTATTGAGCAGACAGAAAATAAAAAATTAAAAACTGTGCTTAGCGGTGTTTCTCGTGATGTGCATAAAGGGGCAGCTTTATCTGAGGCAATGAAATTGTATCCTCATGTTTTTAAACCTTTGATGATTAATATGATTGCAGCCGGTGAAGCAGGCGGTATTCTAGAGACAGTGCTTAACCAGTTGGCAAATCAATATGAAAAGAATTATCGTTTGAATGCACGTTTGCATTCGGCCTTGATCTATCCGGCGGTGGTGTTGGTAGTGGCAGTATTGGCGGTAACTATTATCTTGATTTTTGTTATGCCGATTTTCACAAATTTATTTATGTCTTTGCATACACAATTACCTTGGCCTACAAGAATAATTATGAATATAAGTGACTTTATAAAAAGCGGTGTAGGTATAGTCACTATTATAGTTACTATAGCCTGCGCGATTTTGGGTTATATGCAGGCCTGCAAAAGCAAAAAATTCTGTTTTTGGCGAGATACAATGTTTTTAAAAGTTCCGGTTTTTGGATCCATATATCAAAAAATCATTATCACGCGGTTTGCCGCTACTTTTGCCGGCTTATCGCGCAGTGGGGTCCCTATTCTGACGGCACTAACCGTTGTAAGTAAAGCTACAGGTAATTTACAAGCGGAGAAGGTTCTGTTGGAAGCGAGAAGTAATGTGCAAAAAGGGCGTGGCCTAGCAGAGCCCATGAACAAAAGCAAACTTTTTACTCCTATGGTTATAAATATGATTTCCATTGGTGAAGAGACCGGTTCTCTGGATTCTATGTTGGATAAGGTTGCAGAATTCTATGGTAATGAAGTTGATGATATGACGGGGCGCTTGCAGGTTTTATTAGAACCATTTCTTATTGTACTTATGGGTGTTATTGTTGGGTTTATAGCTGTTGCTATGTTGCTGCCTATGTTTGACATTGTTACTAAGGTGGGGAATTTGTAAGCATGTTCAAAAAAATACCGAAAAAACTTGCTCTTTGGAAATAAAACGATATAATATAGTTAATAAATAAATTTATAACTTGCTAGTTTGAGAGATTAAGGGAAACAGTAGCTACAATACTTGGTAGCACTGTAGGAAGAATTTTTTAAATGTACGATTATTTAATTAAAAAACAGTTGACTTTTAGTTAAAAAATGGTATCATAGAGCAATAAGACCTAGTGAAGTTTGTGTGAGCGAACTAAATTGGTGAAATTAAGGGAGGAATATTATGAAAAATTTAATTAAAGCTAAAAAAGGTTTTACGTTGATCGAACTTGTTATTGTCATTGCAATTTTAGGTATTTTGGCAGGTATTGCTATTCCTAGATTCTTGGATGCGACAGCTACGGCTCGCGGGGCAAAGATTGTTTCTGATTTACGGACTATTGACAGCGCTATTGTTATTTATGCTACGAAGACGGGGAAAGAACCGACAGTAGCTGCTCAATTAACTACAAGCGTTTCTGGGGATTCGCCTACTTCGTTCCAATTGTTGGCTTCTTGGCCTAAACCTGCAAGTGGTAGCGTTGTTTTTCCAGCTAAGCCAGGTGTTACTGTGACAATAGCAAACACCTTAGCGTATACTATTTCTAACGGTCGTGGCGTTTTGGGAACAAACACTGCTACTGATTTAGCTGAAGTTGGCGGAGGTTATAGTGAAGCAGCAGAAACTCCGGCTGGCGAATAATTTTAAGTAAGCTAATAAATTATGTTTTTTTGAAAGCGGTACTTTATTATTTTGTTTTTTATTTGCTATATATAGAAAAGAAAACACAAACGAGAAGTGGTGAAGAAACATATCAGTGGAAGAAGATGTGGATGTTTTAGTTGTGGGTGCGGGACCGGCAGGGCTTACCGCTGTTTATACGTTGCAAAAAATGAAAGAATGCAAGATCATTATTTTAGAAGAAACAAATTGTCTAGGTGGTATTGCGGCTACTAATTGTTATCATAATAATTATATGGACATGGGGGGACATAGGTTTTTTACCAAAGTAAAACAGATACAAGATTTGTGGAAGGAACTATTGCCATCGCAAGGAAAACCGGCAATTGATGATTTGCTTTTGCAGACTGATAAAAGCTATGCAGGCAGTGCTAACCCAGAAACTGAAGATGATGTTTTTTTACTGCGCCGTCGTGTTTCCAGAATTTATTACAAGAAACATTTTTTTAACTATCCTATTGCTCTTTCCTGGTCAACCATCAAAAACTTAGGATTTTTTACTGTATTTAGGGTTGGCGTTAGTTATCTATATTCTATGTTAGTTAAACGTAAAGAAAAAAGTTTGGAAGATTTTTATATAAATCGTTTTGGTAAAGTTTTATATAATATATTTTTTGAGAACTATACGGAAAAAATTTGGGGAATGCATCCTTCCGGTATTTCTCCTGAATGGGGAGAACAGCGGGTAAAGGGTATCTCTATTTTTTCACTGGTATTGAATATTTTCAAACGAACGTTTATGGAAAATAAGCAAATAGAAACATCTCTAATTGAGGAATTTTATTATCCTAAATATGGTCCAGGACAAATGTGGGAAAAAATGGCAAAAAACATTTTGGAAAAGGGAGCAAATATTCTCTACCATAGACAAGTAAACAATATACGGCAAGATAAAGATAAAACATTTTCAGTTACAGCTATAGACGAAGTGGGGAAAGAACACGTTTACAAATGCAAAAAATTAATATCTTCTATGCCAATTAAGGATTTGATTAGTTCTTTGGGTGATAGTGTGCCTGCAAATATTCAAGATATAGCTTCAAGACTGCCTTATCGTGATTTTATTACTGTGGGCTTACTACTTAGTAAAATTAAAATTAAAAATGCTACTAACATGAAAACCCTTGGAAATATTGTGCCCGACTGTTGGATTTATATACAGGAGCATGGAGTTAAATTAGGACGTTTGCAAATTTTCAATAATTGGTCACCTTATCTGTTGAAAGATGTGAAAAATACTGTTTGGATTGGATTGGAATACTTTTGTACTGCCGGTGATGAGCTGTGGTCTTTGTCTAAGGAAGAGTTCATAAAATTGGCCATTGACGAAGTTGTGAAAATCGGTATTATTGACAGGGAATACATTTTGGACGCCACTCAAGTTAAAGTGAAGAAAGCCTATCCTGCTTATTTTGGTAGTTACAAGCATTTCGACTTAGTTAAAGATTATTTAAACTCCATAGATAATTTATATTGTATAGGCCGCAATGGGCAGCATAAGTATAATAATATGGATCATTCTATGTTGTCAGGCATTGAGGCTATAAATGTTATTTTGGGCAAGGCGGAGAAAGACATTATTTGGAAGGTGAACACAGAGCATGAATATCATGAACAGGCAACAGACGCTATTAACAAAAATTGAAAACAATAAAAAACTAGCTGGTTTTGTATTTGTATTGTATGTTCTGCTGCTTTGTATAGTTAGTTATTACCATGAGCCTTGGCATGATGAAGGGCAGGCTTGGCTTATTGCCAGGGATGATTCCATTTGGCATTTAATTACTGTAACTACGCATTATGAAGGACATCCGCCTTTGTGGCATTTCATTCTTATGCCCTTCGCTCAAATGGGAGTCCCTTTTGAGCTTGGCATTAAGAGTATTAATATTGTTTTTTGCAGTATTGCTATGTGGCTGCTTATTTACAAAAGTCCTCTGCCGTTTTACCTTAGGTATTTATTACCTTTTACCTATTTTTTATTTTATCAGTATGGAGTAATTAATCGTACCTATTCACTGCTAATGTTAGCGATGATGTTGGTAGCCTACTATTATCCCTCTAAAGAGCGGCAGCCATATAAATTGGCACTGGCCTTAGCTGCTCTTTGCGGTTCTATGGCGTATGGTGCTATTTTAGCATTGGGAATTGCGCTTTCTTGGGTTAGTGAGATTTTCGTTAAACAATATAGGGATGAGCACAAGCGCATTAAAGCCCTTGTATATGAACCTGAAGCAAAAGCATTGGTACTGCTTTTGCTTATTTCGGTTTTTTGGGCTTATTGCATACTTCCTAGGCCTGATACGGAATATATTTCTGGTGGGATTAAAGTGCATTTAATTGACAATTTTTTGTTTAGCTTTTTTTTGATTCCGGGGCAAGCACTTTGTACCAATGATATTAAGGATGGGCTACAAGTTGTGGCCGCAGAGTTTTTTTTCAATAATGTTAAGATTTATTGGAATATGATTAAGGATTCCGGGATTTATGCAATTCTAATCTTGGTGAATTATTTGTTGAGTTATTTTTATGGTGTTTTAATACAGCTTTCTTTTTGTTATATTACTTATGTTACAGGTAAGTTACAGTTATATTTATTACCAATTTCTTTGTATGCTCTCTTGGCGTCTTGTGTTTATTGGACGCCGCATCATGCTGGCATCGTTATAGTCTTTTTTGTTTTTATTTTGTGGCAAGTGTTTGCGGATAAAGCCGCGGTGATGAAGTTAGAGGAACATTTAAGCAAACAATTCATAAAAAAAAATCAGTATATATTATTTAAATTTGTGGTTATTTTATCTGTTGTAGGTTGTATGTTTATAGGAATAAACTGGTCTTTTACCTCTTCAAGGGTTGATATTAAAAATTCCTATGATATTAGTAGAGATGTGGCTTATTTTATTAAAGCAAACAAATTAGAACCATATGCTTTTTGGATTAAATGGAGATATGCAGGTGACAATGAAGAGAATGTTGTTTGTGGTTCGTATGCTATTAACGCATATTTTAACAAGGCTATTATAAAAAATGAAAATAGCGATAGGGAAAAAATAGCATATCACCAATACAAAGTCATAGCAAAGGAACATTTTTTAAAGGAGCTTAGCTTGTTACCAAAACCGGCTTTTTTAATTGGTAAAGCGCAAATTGAAGATGTTTATGGGCATAATGAAAAATATGTAAAGATACACTGTTTTAATAATGTTCGTTCATGGAAAAATGTTACGAATATTAAGGGGAAAACTTGGTTGTATATTCGTGAGGATCTGTTAGCACGATTTCCTCAATTTCATGTAGTGCAAAATGCCGAACAATAAATAGAAAAGCACTGATTGACGATAAGAAATCAATCGGTGCTTTTCTATTTATTCCAATATTTCTTTTTTTAAGGCTAAATACCTTTGGGAAAAATATGGTAAGAGTTGAGATTCTCTATGGTCATAGCCATAAGAACGTTTCGTAATGCTTAAAATGGGTGGAGCTTGTATGCGTTTGGCTACGGCAAAACCACAAAAGAGTTCCCACCAGTGTTCTAAATCTTCTATGAAAGCTGCGGGTGTAGCGAATAGCTGCCCAATTAGTCCGGGTTCACAACCAAGATTCATTTCCAGAGTATTTTCCTGATACCATAATAAAATTCCTTCAGGAGAAACTTTATGCCATTTTTCCACAAAAGCTTTGAATAAATAATCATGGTAAGGATAGAGTAAGGGGTCGCCGCCTGTGCCAACAGTTTGAGCAGAGGAAAGTTCGGCGCTGGGAGTAATGGTAAATACATCTTCAGCAATAACCTGGCGTTTATAAACTTCCTCATTTAGATAGCGGCCTAGGGCGTAGACTTGATGTTTCCACAAATCTCCGATAAGTGCCAGACAGCCGGCTATATCACCGTAAAAAGTAGCATAGCCTACAGTCAACTCCGTTTTATTGGAATTGCAGGAGAATGCTCCGCCCCAGGCAGAGGATAAGCCAGCAATAATACGAGCCCCTCGATCTCTAGCTTGAATATTTTCTTTGGCTAGAGAGGTCAGCTTTAAATGAAAATCGCTTCTTTGGGTATAGTTATAAATGGGTGTTGTGGTTATTTGCTCAATCGTTTGATCTACGAAGTTTTGAATGGGCATGATAGTATAGTTTGTGCCCAAGGCTTTAGCCATGGTTTCGGCCAGATTTTTGGTGATTTGGGAATTGTAACGAGAAGGCATATTCACTAAGAGCACATTTTCCGGTCCTAGGACATTAATGTAAAATGCAGCCGTTACTGCAGAGTCAATTCCACCTGAGATACCTATGGTCATTTTTTCAATATGCATTTGTGCTAAAAACTTTTTGGCACCGTAATACAAGGAAGCATATATTTCTTCAGTTTCAGACAAAGCTGCCTTAGGCCGGGAGGTACTAGTGACTTCACCGGTAGTAGTATCAAATTCACATAATAAAAGATCAGGTTCAAAGCGGTTGCTATTAGCTACTAAACGTCCTTTGGCATCGTAGATACAGCTGCAACCGTCATAAGTAAAGACATTTTTACCATTATTTTGTATGCCAATATTATTGCAGTACAAAAGGGGAATTCCGCAGGACATTACTTGTGCCGAAAAGACCTTGTCACGTTTGTGATTCTTATTCAAGGTAAAGGGAGAACAGGAAATATTACAGAGAATTTGTGCACCGTTTTTTTGCAGCATTTTAGGCACGTTGAAATGGTAATTTTCCGTCCAACCATCTTCACAGATCATAACGCCCAAACGAATTTCTTCACCTCTAACAATTATTTTTAGAGGTTGTAAAAGATCTTCCATGGTTTTATAAGGAGTGAGTTCCGGCTGCAATTTGACTAAGCTATGGAAATAACGACTGTCATCAAACTCACGATAATCAGGTAAAGAAGTTTTAATAATAAAAGGATAGGGTAAAGGTCCTTGGATAACTTTGCCATTTTGAACGGTAAAAGCAGCGTTATATTTGCGTATGCGCCCGTCTTCATTTACTTTGGCAGGATCAGTGGCGATATTACCAAAAACAACGCAAATTCCTTGAGAAGCAGTAATGATTTTTTCCCCGAAATTCGCACAATCTTGCAAAAAAGCAGGTTGTTCCCATAAATCACCTAAAAGATAACCGGGAATACCAAGCTCAGGCAGTAACAAAATATCAATATTTTGCTTTTTTGCTTCGGCAATTGCGTTTAGGGCTGTTTGTGTGTTAAGTTGTGGATTTCCGGCTATTATTTCAATTTGAGCACAAGCAATTTTAATCTTCATTTTCACTCCGCTTAATTATTTGGTATAATATATTAATTCATTATAACAAACAATTGGTGTAAATTAAAGAAAAGCCGTAAAGTTTGCCGGTGTATTATTGCAAATTCTTTAACTTTTATTTATAGAAAGGATCTAAGTATGAAAGCAAAGTAAACTAACGCAGCTCGTATTTTGGAGGAAGCAAAAATAGCATATGAAATAAAAGCATATGAAGTTGACTTAGAACATTTAGATGCTGTTCATGTGGCAAATTCTGTAGGCTTGCCCACAAATCAAATATTTAAGACTTTATGTGTGCGTGGTGATAAAACAGGGATTATTTTTGCTGTTATCCGTGGTGATGGAGAGTTGAACCTAAAAGCCTTGGCCAAAGCCAGTGGCAATAAAAAAACGGAATTAGTGCACTTAAAAGAAGTGTTACCAATTACCGGCTATATAAGAGGCGGAGTAAGCCCCATAGGCGCAAAAAAGCACTACCCTGTATATTTGGACAGTACAGCTAACAATTGGCCTCAAATTGTAATTAGCGCCGGCATACGAGGCTTACAATTATTGGTAGCTCCTTCCGATTTACTGAAAGTGACTAAAGGCCATGAATTTACTAATGCTTAAGCTAAGGCTGAGTGTAGTTAGCATAAAATATTGGTATTTATCCCTGTTTTGTGCTATTATGTTGATGCAATTTCAAAAAGAAAGTTGGGAGATATAATGTTATATACAAGCACTAGGGGAAAAACAGAAATGATTTGTTCAGCACATGCCATTGCTCAAGGACTGGCAGAGGACGGAGGGCTTTTTATGCCTCAAGAATTTGCACATTTGTCCATGACGGAAATTTGTGCTATGCGCAAATTACCCTATGGAGAGCGAGCTATTACCGTTTTAAGTCGGTTTTTAACAGATTTTACTGAAGAAGAGCTTACAGAATGTATTACTAAGGCTTACAGCAAAGAAAAATTTGCGGGGTTTCCGGTTCCTTTGCGTCAAGTAAAAGATAATGCTGATGTTCTAGAGCTTTGGCATGGACCTACAGCTGCCTTTAAGGATATGGCCTTACAGATTTTGCCTTTACTTTTGACTAAAGCTGTGAAAAAAACCGGTGAACAAATGAAATTAGTTATTTTAGTTGCTACTTCCGGTGATACAGGGAAGGCGGCTTTGGCAGGGGTTGCTGACATACCTGGTACGGAGGTTATCGTTTTTTATCCTGAAGAGGGAGTTAGTGATATTCAAAAGCGACAGATGATTACGCAACAGGGAAATAATGTTCATGTAGTAGCAGTGAAAGGCAATTTTGACGATGCGCAAACAGGTGTAAAAGCATTATTTGGCGATAAGGTTTTAGCCAAGGAGTTAAAAGAACATAATTGTGCTTTTTCTTCTGCTAACTCTATTAATTGGGGGCGTCTAGTACCTCAGATAGTTTATTATTTTAGTGCTTACGCTGACGCAGTTAATGCAGGTCGCATTAAGGCAGGGGATTTAGTAAACTTCTCCGTGCCTACCGGCAATTTTGGCGATATTTTAGCAGGTTTTTTTGCGAAAATAATGGGCCTGCCGGTTAATAAATTCATTTGTGCCTCTAATAGCAATAAGGTACTGACAGATTTTATAAATACAGGCACCTACGATAAGCGTAGAGAATTTTATAAGACTATTTCTCCTTCCATGGATATTTTGGTTTCCAGTAACTTAGAACGTTTACTGTATGTAGAAACAGAAGATAATGCTACTCAGGTAGCTCAATGGATGAATCAACTTAAGGAAACCGGTATCTACAACATTGGTAAAAATTTGCAAAGTAAAATATTACAAGATTTCTTTGGAACTTGGGTTGATGAGTTTGAGACCAAGGAAACCATTGGTAATGTGTATAGAGATGAAAAATACCTAATGGATACTCATACGGCAGTAGCTTGGAGAGCCATGGAAAAATATAGACTTTTGACCAGTGACGAAACTTATTGCATAGTATTGTCTACGGCTAGTCCCTTTAAGTTTAGTACGGCAGTTTTGGAAGCAATAAAACCCAATGAAGATTTTAGTGGTTTAGACACTTTTGCGGCATTAAACAAGTTAGCGGAAATTTCCGGACTAGAAATACCTGTGCAAATGGCTGCATTAGAAAAATTACCTGTATTACATGAAGACGTAGTTGAAAAAACAGAGTTGGAAAGTACAGTTAAAAAAATATTGGGCATATAAAAATGAAGCAGTTATCTAGAAAAGATAACTGCTTCATTTTTTGCATACGCGCCGCTAAGCAAAAGCATTGTATTACAATAGCTCTTTTAATCTGGTTAGATTTACTTTAAATTTATCTAAGGTTATTTGAATAGGTGCTGGGCTAGTTAAATCAACCCCGGCAGCTTTTAAAATGTTAAGAGGATAATCGCTTCCACCTGCTTGTAAAAAGTGAAGATACTTATTTATAGCATCCTTTTCTTTAGAAAGTATTTTCTGGGCAAAAGCAGTAGCTGCCGAGTAGCCGGTGGCATACTTATATACGTAAAAAGGAGTGTAGAAGTGTGGGATACGCGACCATTCACTATCTAATAGTTTGTCCACGATTAAAGTATCTCCATAGTACTTTACATTCAGGTTATGCCAAGTTTCTTCCAAATAATCAGCGGTTAAAGTAGCGCCCTTAGTAATTTCAGCATGAATAATTTTTTCGAATTCAGCAAACTGAGTTTGACGATAAACTGTAGTGCGTACAGCTTCTAAATATTGATTTAATAAATAAATTTTTTGTTCTTTAGTGGTTTTGGTAAGCATGTGTTCTAATAATAAGATTTCATTAGTAGTAGAGGCCACTTCAGCACAAAATATAGTATAATCTGCAGTGGGAAAAGGTTGCGACTGGTTGCTGAAAAAACTGTGCATAGCATGTCCCATCTCATGTGCCAGAGTAGATACACTATTATAACGAGGTTGGAAGTTTAGCAACACATAAGGATGCACGCCATAGACACCCCAGGAATAGGCACCGCTGCGCTTGCCTTTATTTTCATAAATATCAATCCAGCCACCTTCAAGACCGGTTTTTAATTTAGCAATATAATTTTCTCCCAAAGGTTGGAGGGCATCTAAAACTGTGGCTTTTGCCTCTGTAAAAGTAAAATTAAAAGTATCTCCGCCACTTTGCGTAAAAGGCAGATATATATCGTATGGATGCAGTTCCTCTAATCTGAGCACTGCTTTTTTTAAGGACATATATTCATGTAAGGCCGGTAAATTTTTTTCTACTGTAGAGATTAAACCATCGTAGAGACTGCTAGGAATATTATCTGCGGCCAGAGAATTGGCTCTGGTATCTTCGTATTTGCGCATAGTTGCGTAAAAATGACTGGAACGAGCTCTAGCCGTAAGGGAAGCGGCTAATGTGTTACGAAAACTATGATAGGTAGACATGAGAGTAGTAAAGGTGTTTTTACGTAATTGACGGTCAGGAGAAGTCATGTTTAGCAAATAGCTGCCTTCACTTACAGGATGCAGATTATCTTTTGCATCTTTTGCTTCAGGAAAAGTAATATCAGCCCCGACTAAAGCATGAAAAATATCAGCGGAAGCACTAGTGGCTAATTGACTGCGAGAGAGCAATTCTTCTTCCCTGGCATTTAAAACGTGGTCGGATAAACGCAGTAAGTCAGCAAAATAGTGACTATAGTTGACGCAGTCAGGGTCTTGAACCAATTCTTGCAATAATTTCCTTGGAAGTGCTAGCAGCTCAGGCTCAATAAAAGCGGCTGCATTAGAGCAATCACTCATGAGTACTTCTGCTGTTCCCGTTAAAAACTGAGAGTGTCCATCAGTGTTATCTGCATCTTTTTGTAAACGGGCATAAGGATAAATTTTTTCTACAGCCATGGATAATTCGTCTCTAAGGTGCAGGCAAAAAAGGATACTATCTTTATCTTTTAATTTGTTTTGCATGTCAGTAAGCAAAGGTAAAACTGCTTTTATATCGTTAGCGGTATCAGCCCATAATTCATCGTTGGCAAAAATGTCAGTTATTTGCCATTTATATTCAGCGGGAATATCTTTACGCTCGATAGTGTTTCCGTGTTGGGGATTAGTTAAAGTTGTCATAAAATCTCTCCTTAGTTGATTAATAGTCTAAAGCTGTGTGTAATTATACCATAGATTGATAAATAACATAGAATGTTGGGACTAAAAAACTCAAAAAACACCAGCGTAATTAATTTCAAAAAGCATATATTTAGCCTTAGAGAATAGACCCGTAAATTTGCGAAAATAGGCCAATTGTGGTAATATTAATTGGTTATATTATATTGACATATGTAGGGACTACCCTTGAGGTTGTCCAAACAAATGATACTGGGAGGAATACAGATGTCAGGACATTCCAAATGGGCAAATATTAAATTTAAGAAGGGTAAGACGGATGCTCTTCGTGGCCAGATTACAACAAAAATAGGACGTGAAATTACCATTGCCGTACGTATGGGTGGTGCTGATCCTACTGGTAACATGAAGTTGAAGCTAGCTTTATCTAAAGCAAAGGCGAACAATGTTCCCAAGGATAATATTAAAAGAGCTATTGCTAAAGGCGTAGGTGCTGCTGATGCTTCTAATTACGAAGAAATAACTTACGAAGGTTACGGCCCGGCAGGAGTGGCCATTATGGTTTCTGCGTTGACGGATAATCGCAATCGTACTGCTGCAGATGTCCGTCATGCATTTTCTAAGGGCGGTAATATGGGCGAAACCGGTTGCGTAAGCTGGATGTTTAAACGCAAGGGCGTTTTTTCTGTTGCTAAAGAGGGCAGCCCTAGTGAAGAAGATTTGATGCTATTAGTACTAGAAGCAGGAGCAGAAGATATGAAAACTGAAGAAGAAGGCTATGAAATAATTACTGCTGCTGAAGATTACAATGCTGTAGAAAAAGTTTTATTTGATAATAACATAGAGGTTGCTATGTCGGAGATTGCCATGATTCCTGATACTATGGTTGCTTTATCCGGTGAAGATGCCGTTAAAGCACAGCGTATGATTGATGGTTTTGAAGAATTAGATGATGTGCAAGATGTTTATACTAATGCTGATTTGCCTGATGAGGAATGACCTTTATTTTATAAGGGTTGGTAATATTGTGTAGAAAATGCTTATTTAGTTTTTTACGCTTGCCTTATAGTTGGTTGTTTAATCAGATTAATAAAAGCCAAGTTGTGGCTTAATGTAAGTTGAGGGGACACCCAGCATATTTTTTAGGATATTTTGGTGGGTGTCTCTTTTCATTAGGTGGGAAGGATTATGATATGTTAGCAATTGGTATAGATCCGGGAACGGCTATTTGTGGTTATGCGGTTGTCAGATTAGAAGGCAGTCATTTGACACCCATACATTATGGTGCAGTTTTTACTGATAAAGACATGCTCATGGAATTAAGATTAAAAAAAATATACGAAGAACTTACTGCTATAATCGAAGAATATAAACCTGATTTTATGTCGGTTGAAAAGTTATTTTTTAATACGAATGTAACTACGGCAATTACAGTTGGCCAAGCTAGGGGAGTTATTGTGCTCACCGCAGCTAACAACGGGATACCCGTAGTAGAATATACGCCTATACAGATTAAACAGGCGGTAGTAGGCTATGGCGGAGCTACTAAACAACAGGTTACCTTTATGGTACAAAAATTACTGAATATTCGCGAGACGCCTAAACCGGATGATGTAGCAGATGCTTTAGCTACTGCTATCTGTGGATTGCATTCCATTGATAAAAGAAAGTACGGATTGGAGCTGAAAAGATGATAGGTTTTATTAAGGGCACGCTTGACTATCTAGGAAATGACCATTGTATTGTGGACAATAACGGCATTGGGTATCGTATTTTTATGCCCCTGGGACAACTAGCGGGTTTAAAGACGGGCCAGGAAGTAAAGGCGTTTACCTATCTATCTGTACGTGAGGATGCTTTGCTTTTGTACGGATTTTCAACTAGGGACTACTATAATCTTTTTTTAAAATTAATTTCAGTTAGCGGCATAGGTCCTAAAGTAGCCTTGGGCATGTTGTCAGCGGCTAAACCTGATGAATTTTATGTAGCTATTCAAAGTCGTGATTTAAAGTTTTTGACTAAATTACCGGGCATAGGCAAAAAAACTGCCGAAAGAATTCTTTTGGAACTGAAAGATAAAGTGGGCGGAAGTTCTGAAGTTAATATGGAATTTTCTGATAGCATAGGTACGCGTACTGGGACGGTAACTGATGACGCCATGAAAGCACTTATTGCTTTAGGGTATACCAACTCAGAAATAATACCAATTATTAATAAGATACAAGCTAGAGATACAATGCGACCGGAAGAAATCGTTCGTAAAGCCTTGAAACTAATGGCAGGGAGGTAATAATGGAACAAGATGAGAGAGTTATTACAGGACAGGAAACTGATGCTGATGTTTGGCAATATAGCCTACGTCCTCGGCTTTTGGCTGAATATCTTGGGCAAGAGCAAGTAAAAAGGAATATGTCAGTATTCATCAAGGCCGCCACTGAACGCAAGGAAGCTTTAGATCATGTGCTTTTATTTGGACCTCCTGGGCTTGGTAAAACAACTTTAGCTAATATTATTGCTAATGAGCTTAACGTTAACATTCGTGTAACTTCAGGACCGGCGATTGAGCGCCAAGGTGACTTAGCGGCAATTCTAACCAACTTGGATGATAATGATGTTTTATTTATTGATGAAATCCATCGGTTATCTAAAACAGTAGAGGAAATTCTCTATTCTTCTATGGAAGATTATGCTTTAGATATTATTATTGGCAAGGGCCCAAGTGCGCGTAGCGTACGCTTGGATTTGCCCAAGTTTACCTTAATTGGAGCAACTACAAGGGCAGGCTCTATTGCAGCTCCTTTACGTGATCGTTTTGGCGTTCTATGTCGGTTAGAATTTTATAAACCGGAAGAGCTTCAAACTATTGTTATACGTGCTGCCAATATTTTGAAGGTAGATATCGATGCCGAAGGCGCTTATGAAATAGCCTGTAGAGCTAGGGGAACACCTCGTGTAGCTAACCGTCTTTTGAAAAGAGTTCGTGATTTTGCTCAAGTTATGGGTGATGCCAAAATCAACGGAAAGGTAGCTAAATCTGCACTTGGTAAACTAGAAGTTGATGATAAAGGCTTAGACTGCAATGATCGTCGCATCCTAACCGCTATTGTCAAAACTTTTGCCGGAGGACCGGTAGGTGTAGAAACCATAGCTGCTGCTATTAATGAGGAAACCGATACATTGGAAGACGTTTATGAACCATATTTAATGCAACTGGGACTTTTACAAAGAACTCCCCGTGGGCGTATGGCTACGGCGGAAACTTATAAATATTTAGGAATTACCATGCCGTCTAAGGAGTGAGTGCAGTGAATATTTTGTTACATGCCTGTTGTGGGCCTTGTTCTATTTATCCTGCCAAAAAGTTGCAGGAAGACGGACATAATTTTACTGTCTATTTTTTTAACCCCAATATTCATCCTTATAAAGAGCTAAAGCACCGTTTAAATACTTTGCGTGAATATTGTCAGTTAAAAAAATATAAACTGGTCGCTGATAAAAGTTATCCTTTGGAAAAATGTTTAAAGGGAATGCTAAATGAACCGACAGTACGTTGCGCATATTGTTATAGAGTACGGTTAGAAGCAGCGGCACTATATGCCAAAGAAAATGGGTTTGATGCTTTTTCCACTACACTTTTAGTAAGTACCTACCAAAAACATGATTTAATAAAGGTTATAGCCCAACAAACAGCGCAAAAATATGATATACCTTTTTACTATGAGGACTATCGTGTAGGATATCAAGAAGGTGTGGACATAAGCTTGGAATTGGAAATGTATAGGCAGCCCTATTGTGGTTGTATTTTCAGCGAACGAGACCGTTACGAAAAGAAACCAAAACAGAAATTAAAGGAGTAGTTATGGTTAGATATTTCTTACTTACTTTGTTATTAATTGCGTTGCAGGTAACTCCTGCGCTAGCCTCAGGCATGGGTCCTGCTCTTAGAGTTGGTTTAGTTGTTAATCAGTTTTCAGCTGAGCTGAGCTCCGACGGCGGTATTAAAGTACTGGCGGCAAATGGCAGGACATTTATTCTTAGCCCAGGCAGTCATTTTGTGAGTGTAAAAAAGGGCCTATTACAAGTAGATAATAGCGTTGTAGGTGGTTCTGCTGTGTCTTTTTTGTCGGTAAATCCTAAATTCCCTGTGGACGTGAACAGAAAACATTATCGAGGAGCAATAAGGGCTACCTTGAACGGTAATAAGAAAACCTTGAATATAATAAATTCACTACCCTTAGAAGAATATCTTTATGGCGTTGTGGCTAAAGAAATAATACCTTTATGGCCCGATGAGGCAATAAAGGCACAAGCAGTGGCTTCCCGTTCTTTTGCTTTGAATAAAATCAATAGTTCCCATTATTTGGGCTATGATGTTAGGGCTAACGAAATGGGGCAAATTTACGGTGGAATATTAGCAGAACATACAAATACTAACAAGATGATAGAGGCAACTCGGGAAGTAGTAGCTGTTTATAACGGGCGTCCCATAGAGGCTTTTTTTCATAGTTGCAGTGGCGGTTATACTGAAAGTTCAGAAAATGTATGGGGAAGCTCTATACCTTATTTAAAAGCCGTAAAAGATTATGATCAAGATGCGCCCCAGTTTAGCTGGGAAAAAATTTATACACGTGACCAATTGCAAAAGCAATTAGCTCAAGCAGGTTTTAACGTAGGAACATTAACCAGTATTAGACTTTCCTATCGCAAAGCTGCTCCCATGCAGGCAAGAGATCGTGGTATTTCAGGACGGGTAAAAAATATTACTTTTAGCGGCAGCAAAGGTAATGTAACAATAGAAGGAACTAAATTGCGTTCCATATTAAATTTAAATAGCACACTTTTTGATATTTATGTTGGCCTTAATAGACCAGACTATATTGAAGTTCCTATTTTAAATCAATTTGGCATTGAAATTGGCAAGAAAAGAATACCAATTAAAACGAATAATAAAGGCAGAGATGATTACACAGGTAGTATGGGAGAGGTAAGGCTTTTGACCAGTGTGGTCGGTGAAAGAATTTTTATTGTAGGTAATGGCTGGGGGCATGGGTTGGGAATGAGTCAATGGGGCGCTAGAGGAATGGCCTTGGCTGCACCCAAAAAGTCAAAAGATTATTACCAACAAATTTTGCAGCATTATTATACAGGGATCCAAATAAAAAAAATATATTAAGGTGAGAAAATGCAGGTAAAAGATTTCGACTATGAATTACCCAAAGAGTTAATTGCGCAGCACCCACTGGAGCCACGAGACCATTCTCGTCTTTTAGTGGTAGACAAAGAAAATGGAGAACTAGAGCACAAGCATTTCTATAATTTAGTGGAATATTTAAAACCTGGAGATCTTTTGGTTTTTAATGATACTAGAGTTATTCCGGCTAGATTGCATGGTTATAAGGATACAGGAGCTCGCGTAGAAGTGTTTTTACTAACACGTCTTAATACTAATGATTGGGAAGTATTAGTTAAGCCTGGCCGGAAATTGCGCCCAGGGGCTAAAATAAAATTTAGTGAAGACCTTAGCTGTGAAATAAAAGAAGTAACAGATTTTGGCGGACGTGTGGCCCATTTTATTTTTAATGGTATTTTTGAAGAAATTTTAGACAGGCTGGGAGAGACGCCTCTGCCGCCTTATATTACAGAACCATTAGAGGACAAAGAACGTTATCAGACTGTTTATTCTAAGGAGAGGGGCAGTGCGGCTGCACCAACGGCAGGTTTACACTTTACTCCGGAATTAATGCAGAAAATAAAAGACATGGGAATCGAAGAAGTTTTTGTGACTTTGCATGTAGGCCTGGGAACTTTCAGGCCGGTTAGCGAGACTACGATTGAGGATCATGTTATGCATTGTGAATTCTACACGGTAAGTAAACAGGCGGCAGAGGCTATAAATGCTGCGAAAGCAACAGGACGTAGAATAGTCGCTATAGGAACTACCTCTGTACGTACATTGGAGGCTGCCGGCGCCTCAGGAACGATGCAAGTTGGTGGCAACTGGACTAAAATATTTATTTATCCTGGCTATAAATTTCGCTTTGTCGATGCTCTAGTGACAAATTTTCATTTGCCACAAAGCACTTTGTTAATGTTAGTGTCGGCATTGTCATCGCGCAATATAATGTTAGCAGCCTATGCTGTGGCAGTACAAGAACGTTATCGATTTTTCAGTTTTGGCGATGCAATGTTTATTAAATAACAAAATGAAAGTGTGAAAAGCTATGGGTAAGTATAATAGTGGGATAGAAGATCCATATTTGCATATTGGACGCAAACTTAATTTGTTGCTACGTACAGGCCAGATGCTTATGGAAAGTGGCGCTGATGCTGCACGAATTGTTCGTGACACTAGGCTGGTGGCAGCAAATATGGGTATTCCGGCAGATAAACTCACACTTCATATATCTTATACAACTTTAATGCTTAATGTTACTAATGATAATGCGTCCTACACTAATTTTAAAAAATACCTAAATCACGGTGTCGATATGACGGTTATTTCTGCTGTTAGTAAACTTGCCTGGCGCTCTGTAAAGGAAGGATATTCTCTAGAGGAGTATGAAAGAGAGCTTGATAGAATAATAAATATTCCCAAACAGTATTCCCCATTAGTTTCAGTCCTAGCGGCAGGACTTGCTTGTGGTGGGTTTTGAAAACTGTTTGGCTGTGATTGGGTAGCTTTTTTTTATACGGCCCTAAGCGCTTGTAGTGGATTTTGGTTGCGTATAATATGTAATAAGTGGGGCATTAACAACTATGCTAGCATAGCAATTGCAGCTTTTTTTGCAACTTTTCTGGCCTATTTAACTCACTTTTTACCTGGTTCTGCTACGCCTTGGTATCCCTTAATTGCCTGTACTCTTTTTATTATTCCAGGCATGCCGCTAATTAACGCTATCAACGATATGCTTAATAATCATATTGTGGCAGGAATGACTAGGCTTATAAATACTGTTTTAATTGTTGGCAGTATGACTTTTGGTATTATTATTGCTATGCATGTAGGGCAGGTATCTGATTTTACTTCGTTGAGTGTGGGACCGGACAGTAAATATTTGGTGGAAGGTATAGCAGCGGCTATTGCCGCAAGTGGATTTGCTATTATTTTTAATATCCCTAAGAGACTTTTATTACTTAGTGCTTTGGGTGGGATGTTTTCCATATGTGTACGTAATTTTATTGTCTTGTATTTGGGTTGGGGCATTATAATAGGGGCTTTTACTGCAGCGACCTTGGTTAGCCTTATAGCACTAAAAATTGCTCATTCTATGAGGACACCGGTCCTAGTGCTCGCCATTCCCTCTGTTATTCCCATGATACCTGGTGTACTATTGTACCGGCTTTTATTTGGTATAATAAATATAAAAGCTTTAGATGCCAATGCTTTTATGGCAGTTGTGCAAAGTGGCGTAACCGCAGTGCTTATTATTATCGGTATAACAGTAGGAGTTACAATTCCCAATATTTTTGCCGGTAGATATTTAGATAAGTTAAGTCAAGGGAGATATATTTAAAAAATTAGGAGGAAATATGCACGCTGTACGTTATGAATTAATTAAAGAGTGTTCGCGCTCCGGTGCACGCTTGGGTAAACTACATACGCCTCATGGCACTTTTGATACTCCGATGTTTATGCCTGTAGGAACGCAAGCAACAGTAAAAACTTTAACTCCGGAAGAACTTTATGCTATGAATTCGCAAATTATTTTGGCAAATACTTATCATTTATTTTTACGGCCAGGCGAAAATTTGGTTAAAAAAGCCGGTGGATTGCACAAATTTATGAATTACAAAAGGGGCATGCTTACTGATAGTGGTGGGTTCCAAGTTTTCAGCTTAGGCGCTATGCGCAAAATAGAAGAAGAAGGCGTTACCTTTAGATCTCATATTGATGGTTCTAAGCGGTTTCTCAATCCGGAAATAGCTACTAGGGTTCAAGAAGATTTAGGCGCAGATATTATTATGGCATTTGACGAATGTATTCCTTATCCCGCAGATTTTGCTTATGCTAAGGCTTCTACAGAACGAACAACACGTTGGGCACAAAGATGTTTTGAAGCAAAAAAACGTCCGGATCAAGGACTTTTTGGTATTGTGCAAGGTGGAATGTATCCGGACTTGCGTAAATATAGTGCGGACAGCCTAACAGATATAGACTTTGCCGGTTACGGCATAGGTGGCCTTAGTGTGGGTGAACCACATGAATTAATGTATGATATTTTGGCACAAACGACCTGTCATTTACCAAAAGATAAAGCTCGCTATCTTATGGGAGTGGGAACTCCTGATTGTTTGGTAGAGGGAGTTAACTTAGGCGTAGATATGTTCGATTGCGTTTTTCCTACAAGAGTGGCACGTAATGGAACGGCCATGTTGCCTACAGGAAGGTTAGTCGTTCGCAATGCAGCCTATGCGGAGGATTTTCGCCCAATAGATGAGAAATGTGATTGTTATACCTGTCGTAATTTCTCTAGAGCCTATATAAGACACCTATTTAAGGCAGAAGAAATTTTAGCTTTGCGATTATTGACTATACATAACTTGCATTTTCTGTTAAAATTTTCACAGGACATGCGTAGTGCAATTGCTAAGGACAAATTCCCTGAATTCCGAGAAGGATTCTTAGCTCAGTACAAAAGATAAGATAAATAACAGCTTTTAAGAGGAGGAAATTTTATGCAGGGAACAGAAACTATGAATATTGTTAACACCATTTGGCCGTTTTTACTTATGGGTTTAATTTTTTATTTTATGTTGTACAGACCACAGAAAAAAGAACAGAAAAAAAAGAGCTGAGATGCTTAATGCTTTAAAGCGTGGAAATAAAGTAGTTACTCTTGGTGGCATTTGTGGCGAAATAACAAAAGTTAACGAAAATAATGTTATGCTAAAAATTGCAGAGGGCATTGAAGTAAAGGTTATTAAAGGCGCTGTAAGCCATGTCCAGGAAGAAATAGAAAATAAATAAAATGGATAAGAGTAGTGCAAGGCATGAGTTACGGTTTAAACGCGAAGCAATTCTTCAAGAGCAAGTAGAAAAAAATAGCAGATTAATTGTCCAGCATATTTTAGACAGTGAGCTTTATAAAAAGGCTAATATTATTATGGGTTATTTGTCTTTTGGCAAAGAAGCTTCTATAGATTTAGTCTTGCAACAAGCACTTGTCGATGGTAAAATAGTCTGCGTACCGCAAGTAGTCTACGGTTCAAATTTTATGCAGGCAGTTAGAATTACAGGAATGAAAGAATTTTGTTTGGATAAGTTTGATATACGTACGCCTATGGAACCATATGAAGTTATTAGGCCACAGACATTGAATCTCATTTTGATTCCTGGTGTAGGGTTCACCAAGCGTGGTGAGCGTATGGGTATGGGAAAAGGCTATTATGATCAATTTCTTCCACAAGCAACACAGGCTGCGCTTGTGGGAGTGGCTCATTCCTTGCAAGTTGCAGCTGCAATACCCACAGATGAATACGATATTACTATGCAGTACTTAGTAACGGAAAGGTTACTAATGGCATGTGATAAAATACTAGAGTAGTTGTTAGGAGGAGAACGAATTTGAGATGGGATAATATGACCAAATTTTTAATTTTGGTTGTGGCAATTGTGGTTTCGTTTGTTTTTTTTATAAAACCTCTCGCCTCAACAGTTAAACAAGGTCTTGATTTGCAAGGCGGTACACATGTTGTTTTGCAAGCGGTGAATACACCAAATTCTAAAGTTGATGATGATGCTTTAAATAGGTCTGTAAAAATCATTGAACGTCGGGTTAATGAATTGGGATTGACAGAGCCGGTTATTCAACGTCAAGGTAAAGATCGTATTATCGTAGAATTACCTGGTGTAAAAGATCCGGAAAAAGCAATTGCTATGCTAGGTCGTACTGCTCTTTTGGAATTTAAAGATACGACAGGGAAGACAGTAATGACCGGTAAAGATTTAAAAGATTCTAAAGCAAGTGTTGGTCAAAATGGTAAGCCTGTTGTTGGCCTCGATTTTAGTACTGAGGGTGGTAAGAAGTTTGCCATTTTAACTTCTCAAAATATTGGAAAACAAATTTCTATTTCTTTGGATGGACAGGTTCTTACTTCTCCTGTTGTTAATGAGGCTATCACTGGCGGCAAAGCGCAAATTTCAGGTTCTCGAAATATGGAAGAAGCAGAACATTTAGCAATTTTATTGCGTAGTGGTTCCCTACCGGTGAAATTGGAAATGTTAGAAAATAGAACTGTAGGACCTACTTTGGGACAAGATTCCAAAGATAAAAGCGTAAAAGCTTTTGCAATTGGTTTAGGCGGAATTTTTCTTTTCATGCTTGTTTTCTATCGGGCTTCAGGACTAGTTGCTGATATTGTACTTTTGTTCTACACATTATTGCTGTTAGCTGTTATGCGTGGCCTTAACGCTACCTTGACGCTGCCCGGTATAGCCGGAATAATACTTTCTATAGGTATGGCGGTTGATGCCAATGTTTTGATTTTTGAAAGATTTAAAGAAGAGGTAATAAAGGGCAAGACTTTGCGTTCAGCGATGGAAGCAGGATTTTCCCGAGCTTTTATAACAATTTTAGATTCGAACGTTACAACATTAATGGCGGCTGCTGTTTTATTTTATTTAGGAACAGGGCCTATCAAAGGTTTTGCTATTACACTGGCTCTTGGTGTTTTAATTAGTATGTTTACAGCTGTTGCGGTTACTCGTTATATGCTACGCTTTTTAATTGCCAGCAATATCACTCCCAATCCTGCTTTTTATGGCGCATCTGCTCCTAAAAAGGAGGTGGCAAAATAATGTTTTCTATTGTTAAGAATTATAAAATTTTCTTTTCGATTACGCTTATTTTTCTGCTTGTAGGTATTGGCTCTATGTTTATGCGTGGGTTTAATTTGGGCATTGACTTTACAGGTGGTAGTATTATTGATTTAAAGTTTGACAATCCTGTTAATGTTGCTCAGGTTCGTTCTGTTTTAAAGGAACATGATTTGGGGAATAGCGTTATACAGTTAGGAACTTCCAAGGCCAATACTACCGAGAGCGATTCTGTTTTGATTAGGACAGGTATTATTAGTGATACTGATCAACACGAGGTCATGCAGGATCTAACTTCTAAACTAGGTGCATATAAAGTGCTTAGAGTAGAACAAGTAGGTGCTACCGTAGGTAGTGAATTGGTGCAACAAGCAGCTATGGCTGTTGTCTTGTCTTGGATTTTGATGATTATATATATTACCTTCCGTTTTGAATTCAAATTTGCAATGGCGGCTATTATTGCATTGATGATTGATGTTACCGTTGTGCTTAGCTACTTTTCGCTCTTTCAATTGGAATTGGATTCTTCTTTTGTGGCGGCGTTGCTTACAGTGGTAGGTTATTCTGTTAATGGTACAATTGTAATATTTGATAGAATTCGTGAGAATCTAAAAAGCCATCGCCGTAGCGAAGACTTGGGGAAAATGGTGGATAGAAGTATTTGGCAGTGTATGACTCGTTCCTTATATACAATGCTGTCAACCTTATTTGCTATTGTTTCTATCTTCGTATTTGGCGGAGATACTATTCATAACTTTGCTTTCGCAATGTTAGTTGGGTTCTCGAGTGGTTTCTATACTTCCACATTTTTAGCAGGACCAATGTGGGAAAAACTGAAGTTGAATAGCGAAAAGGGGAGTTCTATTTCTCCGAAAACAAAGGCGATTTAAAGTTACATAAGATTTAAACTGGATTTGTGCATGTTTTAAAATTTTAAAAGGCAGTGCAGAATATTAAATTCTGCACTGCCTTTTTTGCGTTTAAATTGAAGAACAATAATCCAAAAATCTCTGAGCTACAGGTGACAAGGGCCTTCCTTTTACAGTAACAAAAGTTTCGCTGACTTTTAGGCGTGAATCATTAATTAGTTTATAGCAAACATCCGCCTCAAAAATTTCAGAAAAACTTACAGGAACAATAGCTACTCCTAGGCCCACTTTTGCCCATGTAATACAGGCTAATTTTGTAGTATTAATGCTCAGTATATTAGGGGTACAGTGATCCTTAGAGCAAGTTTCTTTAAAAAGAGAAGAGCATCCGCGGGATAGGCAAAGGGGAATACCATGCAATTCGTGTAAAGTAACTGTGTCACATAAAGGACTAAGCCAGGGATTGTTCAGTGCGAAAACAGCAGCTAAGTTTTCGTTGAGCTTAAATAAAACACTAAAGTAATCGGGCTTGTTTAAAGGTGCATTAGCGATACCTATTTCTGTGAAGCCACTTAAAAGTTGTTCAGTTTGTTCAGCAATAGGAACCTCATAAAGTTCGTAACTTACTTGGGGATTTTTCTGACTAAATCCAGCTAAATAGTCTTGAATAAAGGAAATAGAAGTAGAGGGAGAAAGGCTAATGCGTAAAATACCTGTACCACCGTCTGCGCAATCAGCAACTTCGCTGTAAGCCAATTCTTCCAAGTCGCAAATGTAACGAGCTTTTTCATAGAGAACACGACCGGCATCAGTTAGTTCTATTTTGCGAATACCGCGATTTGCGATGATCAAGGTAGTACCAAAGCTGCGGTCCATATTTTTGAGCATACTACTCAGAGCAGATTGTGCAATGTGCATTTTGTTTGCAGCACCTGTTAGACTCCCGGTTTCTACGATAGCAATATAGTTACGATAATGTTCAATATTCATTATTCCTCCTAATATCTGCCTATAATATATCATTTCAATATATTATACATCAATTTTATCTATTTTACATATGTTTAAAGGCAAATTACAATGAAAATATAATTTAGTATATTTGTGACAACCTCTAGTCTTATGATGGAGGAGGTAAAGAGGAGTGCAGGACTAGGGATAAATAAGAAAGGAGAATGTTAGGATGTTAGACAATACACGATTGCGTAATAATAAACTTTTTGCAAAAATAACAACTCCTGAGCAAGCAGCTGAACTGGTGACAAATGGCATGAACGTTTGTGTCAGCGGTTTTACGCCCTCAGGATATCCCAAAAAAACCACGCTAGCTTTGGCAAAAGCCATTAAAACAGGTAAAAAATGTTGTGTAAATATTTGGAGTGGAGCATCTGTAGGACCTGAGATAGAAGAGGCTCTTGCGGCTGTGGGTGGAATTAAAGGCAGGATGCCTTACTATGCGGCCCCTAATAAGAGCATGAAAAAAAGTATTAACGATGGGATGATAAGTTATTGCGATCAGCACTTAAGCCATTTTGCTCAACAGGTAGATTATGGTTTTTATGGTAATGTGGATTTAGCTATTGTAGAGGTTGCGGCTATTAATGAAGCTGGCAATTTGATTCTGGGATCGGGTATAGGCAATATACCCATGTTTGTAAAATATGCAAAAAAAATAATTATAGAGGTTAACACCTCTATACCCTTGAGCTTAGAAGGAATGCATGATATTTTCATTCTGCCAAAGCCACCTTACCGTAGAGAGATTCCTATTTATAACGTGTGCGATAGAATAGGTAGTCCTTATGCAGAATGTGGCATCGATAGAATTGACTGCATTGTGGAATCTGACATATTAGATCACGTGCGTGATTTAGTGCCGCCTGATACCATTAGTGAAGCTATTGCTGGAAATTTAGTTGATTTTTTGGAACACGAGCAAAAAATGGGACGTATTCCTGAAAAAATGTTACCACTTCAGTCTGGAGTAGGAAGTATCGCTAACGCAGTACTACTGGGCTTAAATAAATCGAAGTTTGAAAATTTAGAGATGTATTCAGAAATTTTACAAGATAGTGTTTTCACTTTAATTAAAAACGGTAAAATTTCTCAAGCGTCAGGTTGTGCTTTTACTCCTTCGCCTAAGGTTTGGACGATGTATAAAGAAGCTCCCGATTTATATAGAAATAAAATCATTTTAAGCCCTTTAGACATTGCAAATTCTCCGGAAGTTATTAGGCGGCTTGGGGTTGTTGCTTTGAATACACCAATAGAGTTTGATATTTATGGACAAGCTAATTCTACCCACATTATGGGCACTACCATGATGAATGGAATTGGTGGCAGTGGTGATTATATGCGCAATGGTTATTTAACAATATTTTCTACTAATTCTACCCACATTATGGGCACTACCATGATGAATGGAATTGGTGGCAGTGGTGATTATATGCGCAATGGTTATTTAACAATATTTTCTACAGAGTCTACGGCTAAAGACGGAAAAATATCGCGTATTGTGCCTATGGTTTCACACACAGACCATACAGAGCATGACAACATGGTATTCATTACAGAATATGGCGTGGCAGATATTAGAGGCTTGGAGCCGTATAGAAGGGCAAGGCTCATCATTGAAAAATGTGCTCACCCCAATTTCAGACCCCAGCTTCTAGACTATTTAAAATATGCGGAGAGGCATTTCCCAGGACATGAACCTCAGAATTTAGAATATGCATTTGACATGCAGGTGCAATTTTTGCAAACAGGATCAATGCTGAAATAATACGAGTAAATCGAAAGCGGGGAAAGTTACATGGATAAGCAAATTATAGCGGGTTTACAACACTATGAGACAAAAATACAACAGAGTTTAGTTAAAAATCCAGAACGTAAAGACTTTGCGGTTAAACGCCTGTATACTCCTTTAGATACGGAAAACTTTAATTATATTACCAATATTGGATTTCCCGGTGAATATCCCTTTACTAGGGGTGTACAACCTACTATGTATCGCGGTCGGTTGTGGACTATGCGTGCATATGCTGGGTTTGCTACAGCAGAAGAAACAAATGCTAGGTATAAATATTTGTTGGGAGTGGGCCAGACAGGATTGTCTGTAGCTATGGATTTACCAACGCAGATTGGCTTAGATTCGGATGCGGATTTAGCACAAGGTGAAGTAGGAAAAGTTGGTGTAGCTATTGATTCACTAGCTGATATGGAACAGTTATTTGCAGGGATTCCCTTGGATAAGGTTAGCACATCCATGACAATAAATGGTCCTGCCGCCGTGCTTTTGGCTATGTATGTAGTTGTAGCGGAAAAACAAGGCGTGAAACCGGAACAACTACGTGGCACGATTCAAAACGATATTTTAAAAGAATATATTGCTCGTGGGACCTATATTTTCCCACCACGTCCATCTATGAGACTAGTAACAGATACTTTTGCCTACTGTTCTAATAATATTCCTAAATGGAATACAATCAGCGTAGGCGCATACCATATTCGAGAAGCTGGTGCTTCTCCGGTACAGGAAATAGCGTTTGCGTTTTCCAATGCTATTGCTTGCATAGATGCAGCAATTAAAGCGGGGCAAAAGGTTGATGATTTTGTACCCGGTATTAGTTGGATTTTTACGGCTGGACTGAATTTTTTTGAAGAGATTGCAAAATTTCGTGCGGCCCGTCGTTTGTGGGCTCGCATTATGAAAGAACGCTATGGAGCTACTATACCAAAAGCACAAATGCTGCGTGTGCATGTACATACAGCGGGTAGCGTACTAACAGCGCAACAACCACTTAATAACGTAGTACGGATTACTTGGCAGGCTATGAGCGCGGTACTGGCCGGTATTCAATCTATGGCATGTTGTGCCTACGATGAAGCGATTGCCCTTCCAACAGAAGAGTCTGCAACCTTGGCCTTACGAACACAACAGCTCTTGGCGTATGAAAGCAGCATTACCGATACTATAGATCCTTTAGCGGGGTCTTATTATGTGGAGTACTTGACTAGCAAAATAGAAAATGAGGCAGAAAAATATATTGGTAAAATTGATGAAATGGGCGGTGCGGTCGCTGCAATTGAAAAGGGCTACATGCAAGCCGAGATGGCTTCTTACGCCTATAGTTATCAAAGGGATATTGAGACAGGTAACCTTACTGTTATTGGTATAAATAAATTTGCTGATAATAAAAAATTGGCGAAGCAGGAAGTTATTAAGGTAGATATGAACGTAGCTGCCAGACAGATTAGTAAGGTAGACAATATTAAAATGCAGCGTAATCAAAAGGAAGTAGAACATGCTTTAGCAGACTTGAAAAAGGCGTGCCTCGGTACAGAAAATACTATGCCCTATATTATTGCGGCAGTAAAGACTTATGCTACATTAGGTGAAATTTGTGGTATTATGAAAGAGGTATTTGGAGAATATAAGCCTAGCGCAGCCTATTAAAGCCACAATAAGAATAAAGATTATTGGCTATAATAGTTTTTTGTTTTAGGCTTCTGTAATTACTAACATTACAGAAGGGAGTGATGAAAGTGTCAACAAAAGCATTGGCAACTTTTGCTGCCAACATTAAATATGAAAAGCTTGCACCTGAGACTATTTGTAAAGCCAAATAATGCCTTTTAGAATGGTTAGGAGTTTGTATCAGAGGTTCACAAGAACCTGCCTGTAATATTATTCGGGAGGTGCTCTTAGTAAAAGGAGGAACAGGACCTGCAAATGTTTTTACGGGGAAAAATGAACAAGCGTCTGCCCTTAATGCAGCTTTTTGCAATGGTAGCGCATCACATTCTTTAGACTTTGATGATTTGCATAATCCCTCTATAATACATTTAGCCTGTGTAGTTATTCCTCCGGTTTTTGCTTTGGGAGAAGCTGAGCATAAAAACGGTAAAAGTATGCTAGCAGCCACGGTAGCTGGTTACGAAGTAGGTGCTCGTGTTGGTGAATCGGTTATTCCTGAATCGTATTTTTTTTGGCACACTACAGGTACTGCCGGTACTTTTGGTGCTGCTGCTTCTGCAGCTAGTATGTTAGGCTTGGATGAAGAGACGTTTCTCCAAGCCCTAGGTAGTGCAGGAACTCAAGCTGCCGGGTTATGGGAATTCCTTAAAGAAGGGGCTATGAGTAAGACACTGCATACAGGTAAAAGTTCTTATGCAGGAGTTTTATCTGCTTATTTAGCACAAAAAGGTTTTACCGGCGCTACGCAGATACTAGAAGGGGAAAAAGGTTTTTGTAAGGCTATGGTTGCTAAACCTCATTTGGAAAAAATTAACGGAGGGATTGGGCAAGGGATATAAAATTGATGAAAATTCTTTTAAGCCCTATGCCTGTTGCAAGCATTCACATGCTTCTCTTTATGCTATGCAGGTATTACGTAAAAATAAAAAATTGAAGCCCGCAGATATCTCAGGTATTGAGCTTCATATTAATAATATGACCGATTTTTTAATCAATAATCCTGAACCTAAAAATTCCTATGGCTGTAAATTTAGCATACAATATTGTGTTGCCGGTATGCTTAAATATGGTGAAATGGGGATTGAACAATTTGCTCCTGATATTATTAATGATAAAGAAGTACAGGCTATTATGAAACAGATTAAAATAATAAAGGACCCGGAGATTGAAGCACTACACACTAGAGACTCTTCTAAATTGGCATCCAAAGTAGTTCTTTATTGCATGGATGGTCGCACTCTTGAAATGCAGGTAGATTACCCCAAAGGTGATCCACCTAATCCCATGACCTGGGAAGAAAGTGTTAAAAAATTCATGAACTTGGTTACGCCTGTTTACGGTGAAATAAAGGCTGAGAAGTTTTGTCAGTTCTTTAATAATATCGAGCAAGTAGATGATTTCAATAAGGCTATAGATTGCATATTAAAATAGAGCTAAGAATTTCTAAAGTACACCACCGACGTTGGGTAAACATCGGGAGGTGTACTTTTTTGGGGGAAAATATTTTTGGGCAGATTATTTTGGGTGGAAGCTTTACTTTTATTTTATATGTAGTTACCCAATTATTGCAGCTAAATACCCTATTGTGCAAAAGACTATAAATAGGGAAGGAGAACAAAACACCAGTAGCGAAGGTTGCTCTTATCCCAGTTAGAAAGGAGGAGAGGTATTGCAATTGTATCGGTGGCGTGCTCGCAATAAAAGTGGCAAGATTTTTACTGGCCAGTTACTAGCCTGTAGTGATCGAGAAGTAGCAGAATACGTACAAGAACGACATGGATATGTTACAAATATACAAAAGATAAACAATTGGTATAATTATAAAAAAATCTGGGGTACGAAAAAAATAACAAACAAAAGCAAAGAAAGCTTTTTTAGACAATTATCAACTTTGCTAAATAGCGGCATTACGTTGCTTAGAGCATTGGAAATTATTAGAAATAAAAGTACGGGAATGCTAGCAGAAGTCTGTGTAAATATGGAAGCAGATTTATTTAAAGGGTTGGCATTTTCTAGTGCTATGCGAAAATTGTTTCCAACTATTTAATCATACTGACGTTAGAATTGTGGAGGCAGGCGAAAGTAGCGAAAATATAGCTGTACTTTTTGCGCAATTAGCAGCTTTTTACCAAAAAAAAGTACAAGAGCAAAGATTTTTAGTAAATGCCTGTATTTATCCCGTTATCGTTTTATTGCTTGCGGGGCTAACTTTTATATACTTTTTGTGGAAGGTATTACCGCTTTTGTTGGATTTATATATAACAATGCAGATGGAGCCTAGCAGGTCTTTAAGCGTATTGCTTTTCTTGGGAAAAATCTTTACTGATTTTCGTGGGGAATTTTTTTTTATGGTTTTCATACTTATGTGGCAAATATACAGAGGGAGAGAAAAGTGGAAAGTTTTGTTATTAAAATTACCACTAATTAAATCTTGTTATCATGATTTGTTGGAAGTACGTTATTGCAGGATTCTGTCTATTATGCTATCTAGTGGAATCGCGTTGCCGGCAGCACTTAAGGCTGCTGGCGAAACATTATCTTTAGAAACACTACGCAGGCAAAGTGAACACTTAAATCGTGAAGTTTTACAAGGTATGCTTGTAAGTAAGGCGGCAGTTTGCAGTGAAATTTTTAACCATACAACCATAGAATTTATTGCTGTGGGTGAAGAGAGCGGAAATTTGGCAGAAATGCTTATGGAGGCAGCTAATATCACAGATAAAGACTTGCAGGCCAAGCTGAAAAATTTAAAGGCTATGATTGAGCCTATACTTATGGTGTTCATTACTTTGTTAGTAGGTTGTATTATTATTTCTATAACGTCACCGATACTGGGTTTAATGACTGGGTTGCCAGACTATAAATAATAGGAGTTGAACACGATGTTTAAGCAAATTATACAGCACAAAATCGCAGCATATAAAAACAGTAAGGGTTTCACGCTAATAGAACTAGTAGCAGTTATGGCCATAGTTGGTGTTTTGGCAGTAGCTTTAGTGCCATCTATTGAAGCGGCTATGAATCGTGCTGAGAATACTAAAATTATAACTACTTTGACAAAAATTGAGGGAGCAATAAAAACATATCAGTGAAATGTATAATAATATAATTTACAGTGGCCAAGAAATAAGTGGTAATATTCCCAAAGGGCTTTTACCTGCTAACTATCCACTATCTAATATTGTGCCATCAATAGATATAAAAGGTTATTTGCACTACAAAAGCATGCCTTTGCCAGATACGGCAGCTCTAAGAGATGTTGGCTTACTAAGTAGAATATATGCCAACGATAGTGGTGCTAGCAGCGGAACATATGTCATTGGCAATAACACTCTTATAAAAGGCAATGGGGTTTTATATTCAGGCAATCCAATTAACATTCGACAAGGTTGTAATAGTAGAGGTAAACTTTGGCTTATTTGTAATGATAAAATTATTATAGGTGATGATGTTAAGTTGAAACATGCTTTTTTGTTTGCTAAGGGGTCAATATATATTGGGCGAAATGTTAGTATATATGGTATAATAGTCAGCGCAGGTAAGATTGAGCTAGGCGATGGATTTATCATGCGTGGTGATAATTCTGTGCTAGAAAAAATTTTCTACTTCCTGCTACATGAACTAGGAGGCAGTACTGATGAAAAAGACATGTATTTTAACTTTGCTTTTATTATTGTTCACGGTAAATGCGTGGGCTTTTGGGCAGTCAACTATTATGGAGAATGTTTTAAGCAGTAGCAAAAGACAGGGTACTATACCGATGGTAGATGGTGTGCAAGATATTAATGTGCAAAAAAGCATCAATGCGCTGTTGAACGATGCTGCTGAAAAATTAGGGAAAGATGCAGGAGGTCAAGTGAAATTATCTTATGAGGTTACGTTGAATAGACCCACGATGTTTAGCGTAGTTTTGCAAGCTTCCGGTGATAAAACTCTTTATAAGGGCTTTAATATTGATATAATTTCCGATAAAGAATGTGATCCGAAAGATTTCTTTTATCTCAAGGACGATTTTGTTAAAACACTAGATACTAGGTCATACGTTTTTTCTGAGGAGGGTTTGCTTTTAGCTTCAGAAAATGGTGCGGCTTATTCAGAAAAATTATCGTATACAGCAATCTAGCAATATCTTAATATTGCTAGTTGCGCTAGGTTTATGACCGGCTATAAGGTAACAGGGGCTAGTGAAGGAAAAACCTTACCTTTGCAAGTAGGTTCCTTGGTTTCTTTGTATTTGCCTTCTAATCCTTCTACAGGTTTTGATTGGTATATTTCAGAAAACAATAAACCTGATGGGTTTGTAAGTTTAGGAAATTCATTTTTCCTACCCATTAACGTTAACTCAAATAACGTTAACTCAAATGTTACAGGTGTGCCGGGCAATACTATCCTTTTCTTTGGTTTTACTAAACCTGGAAAGTATAAGCTGGTTTTTAAATATAAAAGACCTTGGACAGAAAATGTGGATAAAGCAATGACATATAATTTTCTTTTGGCTTTGTATTTCAAGCGATTTATTGTTAGAATATAGTTGTACCGGTAATTGTCAGTTTATCTTGAAGCGCAGAGCACAAATGGTTTTACTGTGAGGACGGTAGTTGCTGGCAGGTAAAAGCAGTTTTTTATAAAAAGTGAATATTGGAGGACGAAATGGAAAGAAAAAATATAGAATTATTAGCCCCCGCAGGTACTTGGGAAGCGCTGGAAGCTGCAGTTAACGCCGGTGCTGATGCAGTTTATTTAGGAGGAGCAAATTTTGGCGCCAGGCAATATGCGGATAATTTTGGCGATGAGGAAATGCAAAGAGCTGTAAACCTTGCACATTTGCATAGAGTTAAACTCTACGTCACAGTAAATACGCTGGTGGATGATAGTGAAATGGCGGATTTAGGTAAGTATCTCATTTTTCTCAATAATATAGGAATTGACGGTATTATTGTGCAAGATATGGGAGTCGTCAATCTAGCTAAAAAGATTGTCCCGGAGTTGCCGTTACATGCCAGTACGCAAATGACGGTAACAAATTCTGAAGGCGTAAAATTTGCCTCTGAAATGGGTATGGAAAGAGTCGTTTTAGCCCGTGAATGTACCATGGAAGACATTAAAAAAATTTGCGCAGCTTCAGATACTGAAATAGAAGTTTTTATTCATGGGGCTTTGTGCGTATGCTACTCAGGTCAATGCCTTATGAGCAGCCTTATTGGCGGCCGTAGCGGTAATAGAGGGCGCTGTGCGCAGCCTTGTCGTTTGCCCTATACTTTGGTAAATAAAGAAGGACACAATATTTTAGAGCATGGCGACGCGGGACAATATTTGCTAAGTCCCAAGGATTTGAATACTTTAGCTATTTTGCCACAACTTCTTGAGACAGGTGTTGTGTCTTATAAAATAGAAGAGCGGATGAATCGACCGGAGTATGTGGCTATTGTTACAGATATATACCGTCGAGCCATTGATAGTTATTTAGCAGGAAATTATCAAGTAACCGCAGAGGATAACAAGAATATTGAACAAATATTTAATCGTGATTTCACCACAGCCTATTTAGAAAAACCTCAAGGCAGCGAAATGATGAGTGATCGTCGTCCTAATAATAGGGGCGTTTTAGTTGGACGTGTAACGCAAATAAAATATAATGAAAGGAAAGCTATCCTTAAATTAGGAAAAAATTTGCATTTAGGTGATGGCTTGGAATTTTGGGTTTCTGTTGGCGGACGAGTGGGGACTACTATAACTTCAATGCGTTGTGAAGGACAAGAAGTAAAAATAGCTGCTGTGGGCCAGCAAGTAGAGATAGATGTGCCCCATGGTATTAAATTAAATGATAGGGTTTTTCGAACTTTTGATAACGAACTTATGACTTTTGCCGGCAATTTTTATGGAGAACATAATAAAAAAAGGATCCCTTTACAGGCAACGGTAACTGTCCATTTAGGAGAAGCTATGTCCGTAGTTCTAGAAGATGAAGAGGGTAATATAGGTTGCGGCATTACAGAATTTATTGTAGAAAAAGCTCGCAAACATGCTTTAAATGAAGAAACGGTTATGAAACAATTGGATAGATTAGGGACAAGTGAATATGCACTGGCTAAACTAGAGCTTATTTGTGATGCAGAAGTTATGGTACCTATGAGTGAGATTAATGAGGCAAGACGTAAGGCTACTGATGATTTAAACGCTAAGAGGCTAGCAGGTTTTACACCTAAGCGTAGACAACAACATTGGCATAAGGATGCCTTGCTAGTCATGCACAATCATACTATGAGCAAGCGTGCGCAGCTAGCAGTGCATGTTGATACTCTAGATAAAGCTATGGCAGCATTGCGTGCAGGAGCTGATTGGTTAATAGTAGGCGGTGACGCCTATTCTTTGCCGCTCTTATTAAAGGAGGATTATGCAAAAATTGTTCACATGGTAAAAAGTGGCGATCGTAAAATGGCCATTGCTACCTCTCGTATTGTGGGAGAAAAGCAACTGCATTATTACGAAAGGCAATTTGCTTATTGGCAAACCTTGTCTCCGGATTTAATAATTATTGCTAATAATGGTCTATGGCCTATGGCTAAAAAGACTAAACTGCCTTTATGGTTAGACTATAGCTTGAACCAATATAATGGACAGAGTTTGGCCTTTTGGTATCAAGAGGGTGCCGTAGGAGCAACCTTATCACCGGAATTGACCATGGGGCAAGTGGAGCATCTGGCACAAGAAACGCCCATACAGTTAGAATGTTTAGTACAAGGACCTTTAGAAATGATGGTGTCGGAATATTGTGTGCCTGGTAGTTTTGTGGGAAATATTCAAGAAGGAAAATGTTCTTTTAATTGTAAAGAAGAAACCTTTCTTAAGGATCGAAAAAATGAAGAGTTTCCTTTGATGCACGATCAATTTGGACGTACGCATATTTTAAATGGTCATGATTTATCCATGGTGACCAACGTAAAACAAATAGAAGCTTGCGGAATTACTAGACTGCGCATTGATGCTCGTAGTTATAGCCCTGTTGAAACAGAGCAAATAGTAACATTATACAGGCAAGTTTTGAATAAAGATATCGTAGTTAGTGAAAATCTTCCCCATACCACTCGTGGGCATTATTTCCGGGGAGTATTATAAAGGAGTAATAATGGCAAAATTCGCAGTAAAAACATTAGAGTTTTCCAAAATTAAAGATGCTTTGGCCCAAGAGACAGCTACATCTTTGGGTAAAAATTTGGCTTTAGAATTGCATAGCGAAAATGAATTCGCTGTAGTAAAAAAAATGTTAGAAGAGACAGCAGAGGCTTTGCGTTTGCAGGAAGCTGGTAGACGTTTTCCTTTTGGAGGTGCTGTAGATATAACGGAAGGAACTAAGCGGGTTAAGGTAGGAGCTGTTCTTGACATAGAAACACTTATGTCCATTGCTAATACGGCAGCTTCCATGCGTCAGATAAAAAATTTTCTCTTGGAAGTTGTGCAGGAAGCACCTAATTTATCCGTGTATGCAAATGCTATGCAAGAATTTCCACGCTTGGAAAAACAACTAAACAGTGCTATTTCTGAAAAAGGTGAAATAAAAGATAGTGCTTCAACTAAATTGGCTGGTTTGCGAACAGGTATTTTAGTAGCCAAAAGGCGCGTTAAGGAAAAATTAGATAGTATTTTGCACTCTGCAGAAAACCAAAAATATTTTCAAGACCAATTGGTAACTATGCGTGAAGATAGGTATGTTATACCTATTAAGCAAGAATACAAATTTAATTTCCCCGGCGTAGTTCACGACCAATCAGGAAGTGGCGCCACGCTGTTTATTGAACCCTTGGCTGTTGTTAATCTGAACAATGATATTAAAAAATATATTTCGGAAGAAAAAGAAGAAGTAGAACGTATTTTACGCCAACTATCCGCTAATGTAGGTTTGGAAGCTGATCAACTAGATATTACGCTAAAAGTACTGGCAAAATTGGATTTAATTTGCGCAAAAGCATATTTGGCCAAGAAGCAAAAGGCCCAACGCCCCATGCTTTTATTGCAAAATAAAATTGAAATAGTTCAGGGTAAGCATCCATTATTGGATCAGGAAAAAGCAGTCCCGTTAGACATTAATTTGGGAGACGGGTTTAATTCTTTGCTCATTACAGGTCCTAATACAGGTGGAAAAACTGTTGCCTTAAAGACTGTAGGAATTTTTGCTCTTATGGCACAGGCAGGTATGTTTGTTCCCGCTCACGTGGCGAAGTTGCCTGTCTTTGGGGGAGTTTATGCAGATATTGGTGATGAACAAAGTATTGAACAAAGTCTATCTACATTTTCAGGGCATTTAAAAAATATGGTAAGTATTCTTCAAGAAGCTAATAGTGGTGATCTAGTTTTGGTAGATGAAATATGTGTAGGGACTGATCCTACTGAAGGTGCGGCCTTAGCTATGGCTATGCTGGACTATTTGCATGAGAAAAAGGTTATGACTATTATTACGACACACTATAGTGAATTAAAAACCTTTGCTTACGAACATGATGGAATGGAAAATGCCAGCGTAGAGTTTGATCCTGTTAGCCTACAACCAACTTACAGATTACTTATGGGTGTTCCAGGCAGCAGCAACGCTTTTTATATTAGTAAGCGTTTAGGACTACCAGAGAGCATTTTGACTCAAGCAGAAAGCTTAATAGGGCAAGAGCATGCTAATATGGAAAATGTTCTGCAAAATTTGGAGGGCGAAAGACGTCAATATCAGCGCCGTAATAGCGAAATAGAAAACTTGCGTTTGGAAGCAGAGCGTTTAAAAACTGACCTAATTAAAAAAAAGCTGGATTTAGATAAACGCCGCAATGAAACCTTACGCAAAGCCAGAGAAGAAGCAGATGCGCTTTATCGCAATTCACGCAAAGAGTCTAGTGCAATTCTTAAAGAGTTGCGTGCTATGAAAAATTTGGTGGATACTGCAAAAGTAGAAGAATTAGCTGAAATGGCGCGACAAGGTCTAAACAAGAGTTTTGCTTTAGAGGGGAAACCTGTTCCGGAAGGACAAGGTTTAGCAGCAGGAAATGCAGCCGTAGGTAAGAAAGTATACCTTAAGACTTTAGGACAATCAGGAGTAATTGCTGAAATAAATGGTTCGCAAGTTATAGTTCAAGTTGGTGGTATGCGAACTACGGTAGCTATGAAAAAATGCTTGCTCCTACCAGAGGGCTCCCAAGCAGCGAAACCTAAGCAATCTACAATGCGCAGGGTTCCTAATCAGAGACATGATATGTTTGTAAAAAAGGCACAAACAAGTACCACTGAGATAGACGTGCGTGGTAAAACCGTGGATGAAGCTATCCCTTATGTTGATAAAGCAATAGATGATGCACTTTTGTCGGGTATGGAGCATTTCAGACTTATACATGGTAAAGGCACAGGAATGTTACGGGCAGGGCTTACGGATTATCTAAAAGCCAATAAAGCAGTTAGGCACATAGAAATGGCTCCACAAAATGAAGGCGGTGCGGGGGCTACTATCGTCTATCTTTAAAAGTAATACAAGTTGTATGTTTAAATAGTAAATGTTGACCATCTTATTAATAGATGTAATAATAATAGTATATTATAAAAAGAATTAGGAGGAATTACTATGACGTTAAGTTTGGCGGCAGAACATGCTAAAGGAAAAGCAGCAAATGATATTATTTTCGCTGCAAGCAAAGCAGCGGTTGCGAAAGCAGCAGAAATTGGTGCTGATAAAGTAACAAATGCTACTATAGGTGCTATTTTGGATGAAGAGGGTAAATTAGTATGCTTACCAACAGTAGAAAAAGTTTTGCGTAGTCTTCCTACAGATGAGTTAATAGCATATGCACCTATTTCCGGGTTACCGGATTATTTGGAAGCAGTACTTACAGCAACTTTTGGAACTTCCAGGCCTAAGGGGTATATGGCGGCTGTCGCTACAGCAGGTGGCACAGGTGTAATCCATCATTCTATTTGGAATTATACTGATGCAGGTGAGGTAGTACTTACTTCTGATTGGTATTGGGGACCCTACAATGTATTATGCAAAGATATGGGTAGAACCTTGGAAACCTACAAAATGCTGGATGCTGATAACAACTACAATTTACCGGCACTGAAAATTAAAGTTAATGAAATTCTAGCCAGACAAAATAACTTACTATTAGTCATTAATACTCCTGCTCATAATCCTACCGGTTACAGTTTAACTGATAGTGATATAGAAGGTGTTATTGATTGTCTAAAAGAAGCAACTGCAGGGACAGATAAAACCGCAATTCTTTTACTAGACATTGCTTATATTGATTATGCAGGTGAAAAAGAAGAGGTACGTAAGTTCTTTAGAAAACTTTCTAATCTTCCGGAAAATATACTGACTATAGTTGCGTACAGCATGTCAAAAGGTTTTACTATGTATGGACAGAGAACCGGAGCTATGATTGGTTTGTCCTCTAATGCTGATGTAATTCAAGAATTTGCTGATATTAATCAATATACCAGCCGTGCTACCTGGTCTAATATTAATCGTCCTGCCATGAAGACTTTGGTTACGGTTTATAATGATCCTAGCCTTTTATCCGCAGTAGAAAGTGAAAGAGATTTTTACTACAAGATGATTAAAGCACGTGCTGATTTGTTTACAAAGGAAGCAAAGGAATGCGGACTTAAAATGTTACCGTATATTGCTGGGTTTTTTCTTTCTATTCCGGCCAAAAATCCTAAAGCTATTTGTGACAAATTGCATGAATTCAACATTTATGCAGTGCCACTGGCAGCAGGAGTAAGAGTGGCCTTATGTGCAGTACCTTTGAAAAAAATTGCGGGTATGCCTGCTAAAATTAAAGCGGCCATGGATGCGGTCGGAGAATAAACTAATATATATTTTTTAGTGGCAATAAATATAGCAAAGTTCGTTGCAGGAGAATAAGTGCTTTAAAAATATGGGGAGGTAGCTATGCTCGCGATTACTTGTCCGGATGGTCAAATAAAACAATATGAAAAGGGTACAACTTTATTAGAAGTGGCCGCCGACTTTCAACATATGTATGAGACACCTATCGTTGAGGGAACAGTAAATGGTGAGGGCAAGGATTTACAAAAGCACTTAACTAAAAATTGCCGCGTAGGGTTTATTGAAATGAATAGTACTGAAGGCTACAATGTTTATGTGCGTAGTCTTTTATATACATTTTTGGTAGCTCTGCACCAAACTCGCCCAGAAATCCAAATTGAAGTGAAGAATACCATAGGTCAGGCATTGTTTTGCGATATTAAAAATGGTATTTATCTCAGTAAATATGATTTAGCGGATATAACAAAATACATGCAACAAATGATTGCTGAAAAAGAACCAATTATTTATACAAGAATTTCCAAAGAGGAAGCAAAAAAATTATTAGACCCAAGGTTTTATGATGATATGGCACCTTTACTTGCCGCTTTGGACAATGATTATTTTGTGGCTATTTATGGCCTACAAAATGAAAAAAAGTATTTTTTTGGGCCTATGCTTCCTAATTTAGGGTATTTGCGAGCGTTTGATTTGTTAAATTATAAAAACGGTATTATGTTACGCTATCCTAACAAAGAAAACTATGACAAACTAACACCTTTTGTTGATCAGCCCAAACTTGCCCTGATTTATGATGAAACCGAAGAGTGGGGAAAAACCATAGGCTGTCCTACTGTCGCGTCCTTAAACCAATTTATAAAGGCTGGCAAAGATAGAGAGATTATCCAGATCGCGGAAGCTTTACATGAAAAAAAGATAACGAAAATTGCTGATAAAATTGCTGATACAGGTAGTCATATTAGGCTAATCCTTATTGCCGGACCATCGTCATCAGGAAAAACAACCTTTGCTCAGCGTCTTAGTGTACAAATGCGTGTTAATGGCTTAAAACCCATACCCTTGTCTTTGGATAATTATTTCAAAGAGCGTAAGTATACACCACGCAAGCCCAATGGTGAGTATGATTTTGAGTGCCTTGGAGCCTTGGATTTAGAACTTTTTAATGACCATTTGCAAAGACTTTTGGCGGGAGAGACTGTTAAGATACCACATTATAATTTCGGAACAGGTGTGCGTGAATTTAGGGGACATATTGCCACTTTAGGCGATAATGGTGTTTTGGTTGTAGAAGGTATTCATGGATTAAACGAACAACTTTCTTCTGTTGTAGAAGCTGATAATAAAATTAAAATTTATATTAGCGCTTTAACACCACTGTCTTTTGATGATTACAATAGAATTCAAACTACTGATATGAGGCTTATGCGGCGTATAGTTCGCGACTCACAATTCAGATCACGAGATGCTTTAGGAACACTGCAGGTATGGCCAAGTGTACGCTATGGCGAAGAAAAATATATTTTCCCGTTTTCTGAAGAGGCAGATGTCATGTTTAATACAACGCTAATTTATGAATTTGCTGTATTTAAAAAATATGCAGAACCACTGTTACAAGCTATTCCTCATGACGTACCTGAATATATTGATGCTGAGAGATTATTATCCATGTTGCGGCATGTTGTATCTATTAATGATGAAGCTATTCCCAATAATTCTATAATGAGAGAATTTATTGGACATTCTATATTCAAAGAACTTTTATAATAAAAAGCCTCTTACTTATACCTAGGTATAAGTAAGAGGCTTTTTTCTTCTATTTGCAGTTATTGGGGCATACGGGATTTTCACACCGGTGCTTGCCAAAATAAGCTAAGGCTATTTCAGGGAAAAGGGCATAAGATAAAATATCCTCTGTGGTAGCCTCAGGGTAACCTGCTGCTGCTAAACTTTGCGCCATTTTTTCCATTTGTGGCGGAATATCGTCTGCAGGACGATGGTTAATTGGTTCTTCATTACCAATAATCATCTTTTTAATTGCAGGGTCAATAGGACATGGAGTGCGACCGTACTTACCGCGTACTAAATCTTTTACTTCTTTGGAAATCATTTTATAGCGTCCTAAAGTTACATTAAGTACAGCCATAGAACCGACAATTTGACTTGTAGGTGTAACTAATGGGGGGTATCCTAGTTCTGCACGAACTTTGGGCATTTCTTTTAGCAATTCCGGATACTTATTTTCGGCTCCTTGTTCTTTCATTTGGCGTAATAAATTAGAAAGCATGCCACCGGGTATTTGAAAAGTTAATACTTTGGGATCAACGGGAATGTCGGTATTCAAATTAAAGGTTGTAGCCAAATCACTTTTTACAACGCGGAAATAATCTGCCAAGGTATGCAGTTTTTCTAAATCGATACCGGTATCACGGGGTTGACCGGCAAAGGAATACACGAAGGGCTCAGTAGCTGGTTGACTAGTACTTCTAGAAAAAGGCGATATAGCAGTATCAATTATATCAGCCCCTGCCTCAATAGCTTTAATATAGGTCATTGAAGCCATAGCACTGGTGCAATGTGAGTGAACCTCAATAGGTACAGAGGTTTTTTCTTTGAGAGTTTTTACTAAGTCATAAGCTGCGTAAGGTGAAAGCAAGCCGGCCATATCTTTTATACAAATAGAGTCGGCACCCATGTCAATAAGATCTTGGGCAAAACGCACGAAGTCAGAATTTTTATGATAAGGGCTTATCGTATAGACTAAAGCCCCTTGAGCGTGAGCTCCTGCGTCTTTGGTGGCTTTCATAGCACATTCTAAGTTACGCGGGTCGTTTAGAGCATCAAAAATACGAATGATGTCAATGCCATTGTCGACAGAACGGAAGACAAATTCACGTACAACATCGTCGGCATAATGATTATAGCCTAAAATATTTTGACCACGCAAAAGCATTTGCAGAGGGGTCTTTTTTACATATTTTTTGATGTTGCGTAACCGTTCCCAAGGATCTTCGTCTAAGAAACGTAAACAGGCATCAAAAGTAGCACCACCCCATACTTCTAAAGCGTGGTAGCCTACATTATCCATTTCTCGTAAGATGGGAATCATATCACTGGTGCGCATGCGAGTGGCCGCGAGAGATTGGTGACCATCCCGGAGAACTGTTTCCATAATTTTAAGCGGATTATTATTCATGATATCCTCCTTTGTATACAGTATTCATTAATTGATTATACCATAAAATAAGACCGTCACCAAGAAAAATTCTTAAGTGACGGTCTTATGTAAAATTGTTAACATTATGGGGTTGGTTTATTAGATACAATAGGTTTTTGTTCTGAGGAACTAGAGGAATCTTGGTCTTTATTACCTTGTTGACTAGTGGGTGGCTTTGGTATGGAGAAAGAATTGCCGGAGGATGTTCCTGGTAATTTACCAGAATTTATATCCTTTTTTGATGCAGCATTTTTCTTGTCATCCTTTTTCTTTTTATCATCTTTTTTCTTATCATCAGGTTCGGCCGGTGGCATAGTAAAACCAGATGGTTTTACAAAGTCACTGGCGGGAATATCAGCAAGAGCATTAGACATGAATACACGCCAGATAGTAGCAGGTTCATCAGCACCTGTCATGTCTCCTAAGCTATCATTGCTATCATCGCCAATCCATACAGCGGCGGCTAAATCAGGAGTGAAGCCAACAAACCAAGCATCTCTCCAATCAGTTGTTGTACCTGTTTTACCTGCGCAAGGCCTGTTAATTGCGGCTCCGGTACCGGTACCTTTAGTCATAACGTCGCGCATAATATCAACTAGCATATAGGCATTCTTCGCTTTACAAACTTGTACCGGTGCAAGCTTACTTTCGAAAAGAACTTTACCATTGCGATCAACAACCTTAGTAATGGCAACTGGTTTATTATAGACACCCATATTGGCTATGCTTGCAAAAGCGCCAGCCATGTCTAAAGGAGTAACACCGTGTGTTAAGCCGCCTAAAGCCATAGAAGGATGGGCATCAGAATAAGGGCCGCTATCTACTAAGGTAGTTATACCCATTTTTTTAGCTAAATTAACAACGTTGTCGGTACCATACTCCATGGCTGTTTTAATAGCAGGTATATTGTAAGAATGGATTAGAGCAGTACGCATAGTAACCAGACCGTGCCAACGATAATCATAGTTATGAGGATCCCATTCTCCTGGCATGCGTTTATCATCAACTTTAGAATTTGGCGTAGCACCATGTTCAAAAGCATTTAAGTAAACAAAGGGTTTGAATGCAGAACCAGGTTGGCGCTCGGCTAATACAGCACGGTTGAACTGATCGTTTCCACGTCCGCCAATCATAGCCTTAATGTATCCTGTTTGGGGATCTACGGCGACTAAGGCAGATTGCGGCTGCTTTAATTTGGATTTATCCGTATAATAAGTTGGAGTTAGTTCAACAGCTTTTTCCGCTGCTTTTTGCATATCAGGATCCAAAGTAGTATAGACCTTCATGCCTTGCTTATAGACAGCATCAGGACCATATTTATCTATTAATATTTGAATACAGTAGTTGATAAAATATTTTTTAGAGCCTAAATCAGTTACAATATTTTTGTAGACTAATTTTTGGTTAATGGCCTTGTTCATTTGGTCTTTAGTAATAAAATTGTATTTTGCCATTTGTTCTAAAACAATTTTTTGCCGTTCAGCTCCTGCTTTGGGATTATTAATAGGAGAGTAGTAGTTAGGGCTTTTGGGGATGCCGGCCAGCATAGCACATTCTGCCAATGACAAATCTTCAATATGCTTGCCAAAGTAAGTATTTGCGGCACTTTCTACACCGTAAGCTCCACGGCCAAAATAAATCTGGTTCAAATACATTTCAAAAATTTCCTGCTTAGTATATTTTTGTTCTAATTGCAACGCAATAAAGGCTTCATGTATTTTACGACTGATGGTGCGATCTTGAGTAAGAAAGAAGTTTTTAGCTAGTTGCTGCGTTATGGTACTGCCACCTTGAATATCGCCAGAAATGATATTATTGAATAATGCACGGGCTATACCTTTGTAATCAATACCGCCATGTTCATAAAACCTAATATCTTCTGCTGCCAAAAAGGCATTTTGCAAATTTTTAGGAACTTTATTGAAACTTACGGGTAACCGGTCTTCGTCAGAATCGGTAGTACATAATAAATTCCCATTGGTATCGAAGAACTGCGAAGAAGCTGGTTGCACTATATCTTTGGCTAAAATAGTATTTGTAGTAAACTTAGCTAAACCAAAGAAACTTGCAATTGCTATAAGTCCAACAATTATCATGGCAATCATAGCCGAAAACAATGTTCCCATAATTGATTTATTCTTTTTAAAAGTACTCAGTGTAGATTTTTTGGGGGTGCTCTTAATATTCCTATTTGTCATAATAATTAACCTCTATTTATATTTTATATAAAACACGTCATATTATAACACAATAATAGTAATTTAAGGTAACTTACCCTAAAAAGCTTGAGCCTAAGGTGAAAAATATAGAATAGAATAATAATAATTATAGCTTTTTTATGTTATAATTAGTCCAAAATGTGAACTTTTTATTAAAGGAGGAAACCTTTGTGCGTATAGTAGTTATTGGAGCTGGTAAGCTTGGATATAGTGTAGCTCAGCTCTTAGCACAGGAACAATACGATGTTGTAGTTGTTGAACAAGACGAAGCACGTCGTCAGGTTGTAAAAGACAATTTAGATGTTTTAACTATTGGAGCCAATGGAGCGAGTCCTTTGACCATGATTGATCCTTTTGTACGCGATGCGGATGTAGTGCTAGCTACTACCGATAACGATGAAGTTAATATGGTAGCGTGTATGTTAGCAAAAAAAAATGGCATTAAACATACTATAGCACGTATTCGCAATACGGATTATACCCAAAAAGCCAATGATTTTTTGCGTGCCGGCATGGGCATAGATCTTATTATTAATCCGGAACAATTAACGGCGGTAGAAATAAACCGTATTATTATGACACCGTCAGCTTTGGATGTAGAAGATTTTGCAGAAGGCAAGGTTCGTATGTTTGAGACTAAGCTAACGATAGACTCACCTTTTGTGGGAAAAACTCTTAGTGAAATTGAGCTGCCTAAGCAAATTTTGGCTGCTATGATTTTTCGCAATCATCAAATGATTATTCCTCATGGAGAAGATATATTCCAAGCTAATGATAATATATACTTTGTAGGTCGTAAGGATATTATTAGTGAGTTTGAAGAAAGATTTTCCAATACGCTGACTAAGATAGCACGTGTTTTTATCATAGGAGCCGGTCGTACCGGACGCTTTTTGGCACCTTTATTAGAGAAACAGGGACTTTTTGTCAAGATTATTGATAAAAATCGCGAACGTTGCCAAATGGTTGCGCAAAAATTAGAACGTGGTATTGCTTTGTGTGGAGATGGTACGGATATTGATTTGCTCACAGAAGAAGGTATTGCTGAAGCAGACATGGTTATTTGTATTACTGAAGATGATAAATTAAATTTAATGTTAGCTCTCCTAGCTAAACACTTGGGAGCAGCAAAAACAATAGTGAGAGTCGCTAGAACTGAGTATGTGAGCCTTATGGAAAAAGTAGGCGTAGACATAGTTCTTTCTTCTAGATTTTTAAGTGCCGGTGAGATTTTACGGTTTGTGCGCAAGGGTGGCGTTGTTTCGGTATCACTTTTGGAAGGTGCCAAAGCTGAAGCTATGGAAATTATTATAACTGAAGATTGTTCTATTGTGGGTAAGCCTCTTATGCATGCCAAATTACCACGTGAGTGCTTGGTTTGTGCAATTGTACATGAGGACGAAGTTTTCGTTCCCAGCGGTACTAGTATAATTTATCCTAATGATAGAATTGTAGTTTTTGTACAAGCGGAAGCAGTAAAGAAAATTATGCCAATATTTGAAGGCAGGGGAAACTTATGAACAAAAGGTTAGTTATGTACCTTTGGGGCATGATTACCTTGATCTTTGGTGGGTGCATGGTCCTACCATTGCTAATGACAATACTTACTGATGAGAATCGGATGGCAGAATTTGGCATACCGGTTCTTATTTCTATTGCCATAGGTTTAGCTCTTACCCGTGGAACCAATCCGTATAAGGGGAGACTTGCTTTACGTGAAGGTATGCTGATAATTAGTGGAGGTTTTCTTTTTGTTTGTATTTTAGGCATATTGCCCTTTTGGTTGGCAGGCTTCCCGTTAATAGATGCTTTATTTGAAAGTGTTTCCGGGTTTACCACCACAGGAGCCTCTGTCTTAGGAGATCTAAGCAATTTGCCTCAGGCATTACTTTTATGGCGTAGCTTAACTCAGTGGTTGGGCGGACTTGGAATTATTATGATTTTTATTACCATGGTACCGCAAGTGGGCAGAGAAGCTTTACAATTATTCACAGGCGAACTGCATGGGGAATCTGCTGAACGCTTGTTGCCTCGCATTACAGAGACAATGAAGTTGCTGGTTTATTTGTATTCCGGGTTTACTTGTGTAATAACTTTACTTTTTTTTGCAGCAGGTATGAACTTTTTTGAAGCTATCAATCATGCCATGGCAATTGTATCAACAGGTGGATTTTCTATCTACAATGATGGCTTGCGCCATTTTCACAATAATACGATTAATTTATTAGCACTTATTTTTATGTTTATAGCTGGTGGAAATCACGTGCTTTATTTTAAATCGTACAGGGAAGGATTATTTCGCCTATTTAAAGATACAGAATTTAGAGCTTATATAGTTCTTATTGGTATTTTTGGCTTTTTCATTACTATTGATTTATATAGCCATGATTTTTATAGTTTAGGAGGTAGTGTCTTTAATTCCTTTTTTCAAACTATTTCCATGTCTAGTACCTCAGGCTTTGCTATGGATAATTATGATGCTTGGCCTGATTTTAGTAAATATTGTTTATTCTTGTTGATGTTTGTAGGCGGGTGCAGTGGTTCTACAGTTGGTGGCATAAAAATGTCTCGTATGGTTATCCTTTTAAAGCTAACGGGGCAGGAGTTGAAACGTACGATACATCCACGTATGGTTACTACTATTACTATGGCTGGCCGCATAGTGCCTACACAACTTATTGGTGGTATAACCAGATTTTTCTTTATCTATATAACAATTTTCTTTTTTTCAGCCACATTATTTGCCCTTGTAGGTGATTTATCCATGTTTTCTGCAGCTGGTATTGCTGCTGCTTGTTTAGCCAGCGTTGGTGCTGCTTTTGAAACAGTAGCTACCATTACAGGTTATACAGAGCTTACAAATGGGGCGAAGATAGTGGCTATTATTACTATGCTTTTAGGAAGATTAGAAATAGTTACTTTATTGGTAATGCTTCACCCTGATTTTTGGAAAAAGGAATAAAAAATAGAGGTAGCATATGAATTTACTTATTGTTTCGTATTTGTTGGGAAAATTGAGTATGGCTTGTGCAGGAGCTTTATTAGTGCCTTTAATAATGGCACTTTATTTTGGCGATTCTTGTGTACAGGCTTTTGTTATATCAGCTTTATTAGCATCGGTGCTAAGTTTTGCATTTCATCGTTTTGGTAGTTTCGAGGATACGCATATTACTTTTAGAGAAGGTGTAGCTGTTGTTAGCGGTGCTTGGCTGGTTATTAGTTTTTTGGGCGCTATGCCCTATTATTTATCAGGTACACTGGATTTTATTTCGGCGATTTTTGAAAGCATTTCTGGATTTACGACTACAGGAGCTACTACTATAACATCAATAGAAAAAGTAGCCAAGAGCATGTTGTTTTGGCGCAGTATGACACATTGGATGGGGGGCATTGGCATAGTTGTACTATTCATAGCTTTTCTACCAAATATTGGTAGTGGGGCGGTACATATGTTTAATGCTGAAGTGACAGGGCCTACAGATGACAGAGTAGTTCCGCGCATTAGAGCAACATCAATTGCTCTTTGTAAAATTTATATATTATTTACTGCGCTAGAGGCTATTTTGCTTTTTGGGGCTGGGATGAGTTTTTATGACTGCGTTAATCATGCTTTTTCTACTATAGCAACAGGTGGCTTTTCAACTTATGATACAAGTATTACGCATTTTAATAGTCCATTAATTGAAGGAATTATAGGTTTTTTTATGGTTCTGGCCGGAGGCAATTTTGCACTCTATTTTTCTGTGCGCAAAAAGGGACTCAAAGAATTTTGGAACGATACTGAATTTAAGAGCTACATTTTTCTGGTTTTAATAGCCACGGTACTAATCGCTTTCAACATTTTTGCTAAAATGGGATTTTCCGGCAAGGAATCTTTGCGCTATGCTTTTTTTCAAGTAGCGTCTATAATTAGTACTACGGGCTTTGTTAGTAATGATTTTGATGTGTGGCCGGCTTTTAACAAATACATTTTAGTTTTATTGATGTTCATTGGTGCTTGTGCCGGTTCTACGGCTGGTGGTATTAAAGTGTCTAGAATAGTTATTTTGTTTAAAATAGCTTTGGCAGAAATCAGGCATACTATTCATCCTTCTATGGTAACTAATGTTACAATGAATGGAAAACATGTTGCAGATACGGTTATCGCCGGTATTGGTAGGTTCTTTTTTCTATATATGATGCTTTTTGCCGGGTTAACTTTAGCCCTTGCAAGTACTGGGCTTTCTGTTACTGATTCTATAGGGGCTATTGCTGCTACTATTAGCAGTGTTGGACCTGCTTTGGGTGTTGCCGGAGCTACTTCTACCTATGCTACTATTCCCCCTTTTGGCAAAGTAGTAATTTGCCTTGCCATGTTATTGGGGCGTTTAGAGTTATTTACGTTACTTGTACTTATTCGCCCGGAATTTTGGCGCAGTACACGTAACTGGTGATATAATATAGTGATATTACTTTGAGGGGGGATAGTCCTATGTCTTTGAAAACCTTTAAAATACCTTATGGCAATACTATGCAAGAAGTAGAATTGCCTGAAGAAAAAGTGTTGTATGATATTCATGGAAATAAAGCAGAAACAAAGAGTGATTTACTAGCTGAAACCTTGCGGGCTTTGCGTGCGCCCATTGATAGCAAACCTTTGTCACAACTAGTTGAAAAGGGTGATAAGGTAGCAATTGTAGTTAGCGACCTAACTCGTATGGTTAGGACAAAAGAATTTTTGCCGGTAATTTTAAAAGAGCTAAATGAAAATGGGATTACTGATGGTGATATATGCCTTGTTGTAGCCACAGGAACACATCGTGGTCATACGCCTGAAGAGAATATTTTGGTTTATGGTGAAGATGTATGTCAAAGAGTCAAGATTTACCAGCATGATTGTTTAGCTCCTGATTTGGTACCTATGGGAGTTACTTCGCGGGGAACACCTATTTTTATAAATAAACATGTAGCTATGGCAGATAAGGTTATTGTGACAGGTGGAATAACTTTGCACCCTATGGCTGGGTTTGGTGGTGGTCGTAAGGGCAGCATGCCGGGCGTTTCCGGGCATGCTACTATAATGGCAAATCATGCGCATGCTTTAGCAGATGAGGTTGGTGCTAGATGCAATCCTGCCTGCGCAGCTGGGGTTCTTAAAAGCAATCCTTTTCATGAAGACATGGAAGAGGTTTGTGCTAAACTAAATCCAACTTTCTTAGTTAATATTATTTTTACTCCGGATGGTGACTTATTTGAAGTTGTTGCCGGCAATTGGAAGACGGCTTGGCTCAAAGGATGTCAAGATTTGTTAGAAATTTCTAAAGTTGACATTGCCCAGCAAGCCGATGTTGTTATTGCTTCTGCAGGTGGAGCACCCAAAGATACGAACCTTTACCAAGGTACGAAGGCTCATATGAATGCCGACTTTGCGTTAAAAAAAGGCGGGATATTGATTGTGGCCTTAGAGTGTCCTGATATTAAAGAACCAGCTATTTTTAGTAATTGGTGTTCTAAATCGGATTTGTTACAAATGGAAAAGGAGTGCAGGGCTGATTTTTTCCATTCCGGCTTTTGTTGCTTTTAAAACCAGATGTATTATTCAGGATTGTACTGCCTATATGGTAACGTTACCGGAAAATTTTGCATATGTGCGCCAAACAGGGCAAATTCCTGTCGCGACAGTAGCAGAGGCTTGGAAACTTGCTCAGGCAAAGCTAAAAGAACAGTGTAAAGAGGATTACAGGATTATTTTTTATGGGTCATGCAAGCAGTACTTTACCAGTGTTAAAAGCATGATTTTTTGCTAACAGGTAAAATTCATGACCGGTTATTTAATATAAAAAATAGTGGATAGCATATGCGTCCACCAAGGGAGAGATTATTATGTATCAAAAAGAATTGCTTTATACCATCGAGCCTGCTCAACATAACAAGGAGGACTTGTTGGCTATTTTGGAGCAACACCCGGAAATAAAATTTGTATCTTTTATGGGAATTGATTTTGCCGGTAACGACACAGATGAAAAAGTTCCTGTTTCTTTATTTATTGAAGATATGGAAACTATTCTTTATGCATATGCTGCACAAACTGATGGGTCTTCAGTAGTGCTTCCTGGGATTGCGTCTTTAAACAATGCACGTGTGGATATGATTGCTGATCTTGATGCGAATTGGTTTATAGACTATAATTATGAACATTTTGATCCGGCTAATGGACTAATGGTTGGTACTTTACGTATACCTTGTTTTCTACTGCATAATAATGTTTTCGTGGATTCACGCTATATTTTAAAAAATGCTTTAAACTATGTTAAGCAAGAAATGTTAACCGTATTAAAAAATAACGATGGTGTTTGTGGATTGGAACACATAAAATTAGCTGAGGTGGAAGACATAATTTTCACTTGTGCTACAGAATTAGAATTTTGGGTAAAATCTCCTCTTGAAGATGCTCCTATCGAAGCCTTGTCTTCTTCTCAAATGATGCAAGAGCAGTATTGGCAACGCACACGCGGAAATGTAAGAACGGCTTTAGAACAAGCATTACAAACTTTAGAGGCTTATGGGTTACAACCGGAAATGGGTCACAAAGAATGTGGCGGAGTTCGTGGCCAAATGGATGCAAAAGGTCACATGACACATGTTATGGAGCAACTCGAAATAGATTGGAAGTATGCTTCCGGGTTACAAACCGCTGATAATGAGCTATTGGCAAGAATTATAGTGAAAGAAGTTTTCCGCATGAATGGTTTGGAAGTAAGTTTTCAGGCTAAACCAATTCTTGGAGTTGCCGGTAGTGGCGAACATATACATGTAGGTTTAGCGGCCAAAATGAAAGATGGTAAGATTGTAAATCTTATGTCACCATCAGATTTAACCCAAGATTTTTTATCTGCTGTTGGCTATGGTTCTATCATGGGGCTTTTAAAGAATTACGAGGTTTTAAATCCTTTTGTTTCTTCCACCAATGATTCGCTTAATCGTTTAAAACCAGGGTTTGAGGCGCCAATTTGCATTGTTACGTCTTTAGGGCACACACCAAGTATTCCGTCGCGCAACAGAACTATTCTAGCTGGGTTAGTTCGAGATATAGATAATCCCATGGCTACTCGTATTGAGATGCGCTCTCCTAATCCTTTCACTAATACTTATTTAGCACTAACTGTTTTTTATCTAACTATGTTAGATGGTATTAAAGCTTGCGTAAAAGCAGGTAAAGATCTTAAGGCACTAGAGGCCGAATTGTCTAAAAAATATGGAGAAAACGGCTTTTATTTGGAAAAAGATCGTGAATATCGTACGGAAGAAGATGTTTTTGACGATTTCAATCCCGATACGCGCAGCAAATTATTTGGGGTGCCTCCGGCTACTGTTTGGGAAAATATGCAAGCCTTTGCAAAATATCCTCAAAAAACTGCAGTACTTACCGAGGGTAATGTTTTAAAACCGGCATTTATTAGCTCTTTTTCTCAGGGCGCATTAATCAGATGGCAAACAGAATTGCTTAATCGCTTAATTCCTGAAAATCATGAGTTGGTTATAAGTATGAAACAATTACATCAAGAGGGAAATCCACAATTGGCCTGGTATGATTCTTTGTGGAATGAAATACAAAAGCTGCGTATTGTCTTGGCCAAAGATACGACCGAAGCTTTTAGTATTTTTACACAAATTCGTAAAGCTATTGTGTCAGGTGACTTTGCTAAAGCGTCTGCCTTGCAAGTTACTATGCAGGAGAAAATAGCAGAGTTAAAATGCTTATATCACGATTATTCTAGCAACATATTATAATAAATAAGGGATTTCCCTTTTTGGGGAAATCCCTTATTTTGCTAGAATTAGTCAAGTGGAAGTAATATCTATCATAAAATAGCAGGAAAATATCTTTTATAATGACTAATAAGTCGAAATATGCTAAAATAAACGTTGTTAATTTTCATTATTTTTAAGCTATAAAAGAGCTTGGTAGGAAAGGTTTGTTTTCTATGAATTTTATTTGCAGGCCAAAATGGCAGTACCTGATGATTTTCATTTTTATATTGTGTAGTGTACCTTCTGAACTTTATGCGCATAATGTGGTTGCTAAACTGGGGAGTTCCGGTGAACAGGTAGAGCAAATACAAGCGATGCTTTCAGAGGTGGGAGTATATTATGGTACTCAAGACGGAGATTTTGGACAGCAAACAGAACAGGCTGTTAAAAGGTTTCAAAAAAGCGTAAGGAGAGCTCCATCAGGGCTCGTAGATAAATATTTATACAAATTATTGATATATAAAAGTAGTTTGGATTTAAGCAAGGTAAAAAAAACTTGGACCATGGAAGCTACCGCCTATTCACCGGAAGACCCGGGGTGTAGTGGCAGTACCAGCACAGGGAGCGTACTGAAAAAGGGAATCATAGCTGTTGATCCTGGGATAATTCCCTTGGGTACCAAGCTGTATATACTGGGGTACGGAAGGGCTATAGCAGATGACCAAGGGGGAGCAATTAAAGGAAATATTATTGATATTGCCTTCGATTCTCGTGCCGAAGCATTACGTTTTGGGAGAAGGAGCGTTAAAGTTTATAAACTTTGATTTTCTATAGATAATTACAGTTTATAAAATATAACTAAGAGATAAGATACGAAAAAAATTTATGGCAATGTGTGCTATAAACATCTGGGAGTGAAGAAATTGATAGATGTCCTTGCTTATATTCGCAAAGTTTATTCTACTAATGCTTTTGTTAATTTGACTGATCAAAAAATAGATGCAGTTACCTGTGGTGAAGCACAATTAAGCATTATGATTGAACAGGAGAAACATACTAATTTGTATGGAGTTATACACGGAGGAGTTTTTGGCGCATTGGCTGATACTGCTTTTGGCGTTGCTTGTGCTACCTTAGGTGTTCGTGTTGTTACTGTTTCTTTTGCTATGAATCTAATTAAAAATATGCATGCCGGCAAGCGCTTAATTGCCAAAGCTAAAGTTGTTCACCATGGTAGGACTACATTGGTGGTCAAAGTTACAATGTTTAATGAAGAGGGAGATAATTTGGCTGAAGTTATTGGTACAATGCGCAACATAGGAACTTTTGACGAAATTCCCCAAAAATGGTAGAATTAAACGCGATGTTTTTGAGCAGAGGAAATTTCCTCTCTCACTTTATAAAAAATATAAAAGGGTTTACCCTAAACCAAGGAGGACCATATGGAGTTTGCATTTACTGAAGAACAAGAAGAATTACGAGAGATGGTTAAAGAGTTTGTAGAGAAGGAGATCACACCTTTTGCAGAGGAAATGGATCGTAATAATGCGGCCACTCCTGATTTATTTAAAAAGGCTGCTGATATGGGCTTGCTTAACGTTAAGAATATGGCGGGCCAGGACTTGATAGCGTTACTGTTGCCATGATTTATGAGGAACTAGGTAAGGGCTGTGCCGGTATAGCTACTTCTATAGCGGCTAATTCTTTGGCATCTTATCCTGTATTGCTAAAGGGCAATGATGAGCAAAAGAAAACACTTTGTGACCTACTGAATTCTGGTGGTTTGGCTGCATTTGCCTTGACTGAACCTGGTGCTGGTTCAGATGCCGGTGGTGTTGCCACCAAAGCAGTTAAAGATGGTGATCACTATACTCTAAATGGAAATAAGATTTTTATTACTAATGGTGGTTTGGCCGATACTTATTTGATTTTCGCTAACACTCGTAAATCAGGAGGCATACGCGGTTTAACAGCTTTTGTTGTACCGAGAAATACTCCGGGTTTTAGTATTGACAAAAAAGAAGACAAAATGGGTATACGACCTTCCAACACTTGTGAGCTGATTTTACAAGATGTAGTTGTTCCTGAATCAGCTCGCGTTGGTCGCGAGGGTGAAGGCTTTCGCATTGCTATGAATACACTGGATTCTGCTAGACCTTTTGTGGCAGCGGTTTCTGTAGGGTTGGCACAGTCTGCCCTTGATATTGCGGCTAAGTCTGCTAAGGAAAGGAGACAATTTGGACAACCCATTGCTTCCTTCCAAATGGTGCAAGCTATGATTGCTGATATGGCAATGAAAGTTGAACTGCTAGATTATTAGTGTACAAGGCTTGTTGGTTGCGTGACCAAGGTTTGGAATTTTCCAAAGAGGCAGCTATGAGTAAATGTTATGCAGGTGATGTAGCAATGCAGGTTACTACTGATGCAGTGCAGATTATGGGCGGTTATGGCTATTCCAAAGAATATCCTGTAGAGAAAAAAATGCGTGATGCAAAAATTATGCAAATTTACGAAGGAACCAATCAAATCCAACGTTTAGTAATTGCTAATAAAATTTTATATTAAGATATAAAACAAAAGGCTCTGCATACTTTTTGCAGAGTATTTTGTTTTATGAGGCGAAAGATGAAATTTTTACAAGATTTACAAAAAGATATTATGACTTTTATTTATCTAAATATAGTATTCATGCTTTATCGTATTGTTTTTCTGTATGTCTTTAGTTATCAGCTGGTAAATGTAACTGAGCATGAATTACTTATGACCTGTTGGTATGGACTACGAATTTCATTAAAAACGGCAGGCATGTTTACGCTTATAGGAGCTTTATTGTCAACTATTCCCCACATTTTCTTTGAAACTTGGCCGGGAAATTTGCTGCGTAAGTTATGGCACGGATTTTGTATTTTTCTTATAACTTTGGCATTTTTTGCTCGCATCCCCTATTATAAAATTTTTAATTCCGGCTACACTCTCATGCTTTTTAATGGTGTTGCAGATGATTGGCATACTATTTATATAACAGCTGTTAAGCAATATCAACTTTATCCAAGGTTATTGGGCGTAGTCATTGTTACTTTTATTTTGAGCTATATTTTGTTTAAAATTTTAGGTATGTCCCCATGGGAGCCAAAAATACATAAAAAAGTAATAACTACATTAGTAGTAATAATTTTAATTCCCTTTATGTATTTAGTACGTTTTGGCGGTGGGTACAATTTTGGGACATCAATTTATTGGGAAAATGCAGCAAAAAATGAAGTCAAATTTACTTAATGAGGCAATTTTAGACGATGGGCAGACGTTATATCGTACATGGACTATGGTACAACGTATAGAAAAATCAACAAATGCCAACAGTATTACCATTACGGAATTAAAGAAAGACATAAAAATATTAGGCGGTAATGCTGATGCCGAAAATATTGAAACCAGTTTCTTGCGCACGGCTAAAGGTGGATATTTAGCTAAGCAACCACAGCACGTAGTGGTAGTTTTTGGCGAGAATTATGCTTTGTGGCCTTTTTTAGACCGTTATAAAGCCTTAGGCTTAGTAAATAAGGGCAGGGGATTATTACATTCCGGCAAAGCTGCTTATATACCAAACTTTCTAGCTAATGGTAATGGAACTATGAATTCACTTAAAGGTTTGCTATCAGGTTTGGCAGGAGAAGGAATTTACGAGAATTATGAAACGGAGACGTATAAACACCACTATGCTACAGGTATTGGCAATGCTATGAAGAAATTAGGTTATAAAACTATTTTTTGGTATGGTGGATTTAGTAGTTGGCAAGATATTGAGAAATTTGCCCGCGCACAGAGTTTTGATGAATTTTATGGTGCAGAAGATATGACAGAAATTCAGGCTGATGCTTGGGGCATACCGGACGAAGACTTATTTGCCCATATTAGCAAGTACATGTCAGCTCATGGCAGCACAAAAACTTTTAATTTTATTTTGACCACTAGTAATCATCCACCCTTTGGTTTAGATGTTGATAACAAAGGGTTCCCGCGTAGCAAGGTTTTGTCTAAACTGCCAGCTAGCATAGGCAAAGATAAAGAAACTATTGATCAGCTAGGTCACATTTGGTATGCGGACCATACTATGGGGAATTTCATTGAGAGTACACAGGAGAAATATCCAGACACTTTATTTGTAGTAACCGGCGACCATGCGGAACGCTTTAATTTTGCCAAAGAAGAGGACTTGCAAGCAGTTTCGTCTATTCCATGTATTTTTTATGGAGAGGGAGTATCTGAGGACTGGTTTGCAAAAAATGCAACAGGAAGTCATATGCAGATTATCCCTACTTTGATAGAAATATTAGCCCCTAAAGGGTACAGCTATAGCAGCCTATTACCAAGTTTATTTGCAGATTTTCCCATTAGCTTTAATCATAGACTATGGGGATATGGTTTGCAGATGGGACAGTTGAATTCCTTGGAAAAAGCACAACTGTCTGACAAAACTAAAAAAGAAATAACAGCATTTTCAACTGCTGCCAGAGAGATTAGCGTCTGGCGAATTCTGGCGAATAAAGAAGGGTAATGCTATTTAATAACAAGATATTCTAACGGCTCTGTATATTTTAGTGCAGAGCTGCTTTTTTTGTGGTATATTTAATACATAAAATGAGAGAATAGGTGGGGTGAAACTATGATTTATGTTATTTTAATGTGTGTAGTTAGCTTAGGAGTAGCTTTATTTGCTGTGCAAAATTCTGTGGCGGTAGCGGTAACATTTTTGGCATGGAATTTTCAAACTAGTTTGGTTATGGTTATTTTGAGTTCTTTAATTGCCGGATTATTTATTGCCCTTTGTTGGGGGCTAAAGTTGAAGGCTCAACATTATTTGCGTGATCGTAAGTTACAAGAGCAAATAGTGAACTTGGAAGATGAAAAAAATAAGCTGCAAGAAAAAATTGAAATGCTTATGTATACTCAAAAGCAACGCCTAGAGGCAAAAGGAAAAGATCAACCGGCTATGGGTGCTGCTACTTTTGAAGGGGCATCTAGGGTTGTAAATATTTCTGCTTTTGATCCTGAAAAATAAATAGGCTTTATTGCATGCGAAAAAACACCTGCCACTAAAAGTAGTTTAGCTGCAGCGTGTTTTTGGCTTTGCGCTGAATGGGAGATTATATGCTGAAAAGAGAAATTATATGTAAGGAAAATTATAATTGGGATAGAGCTGAAGAATTAGCGGAACAATTAAATATTTCACCGCTAGTTACCGGCGTGCTATTAAATAGAAATATGACGGATGTTGAGGAAATACAAGAATTCTTGTATGGCAGCGAAGAACCTTTTCATGATCCATTTCTTTTAAAAGATATGTCTAAAGCGGTAGGGCGTATTTTAGAGGCTATACAAAATAGAGAAAAAATAACAATTTATGGTGACTATGACGTGGACGGCATCACAGCCAGTTCACTTTTGTATATGTTTCTCAAAGAGCAAGGGGCATTAGTTGATGTTTATATCCCTAAGCGTGAAGATGAAGGCTATGGACTAAATATTGATGCTTTACAAAAACTCTTTTCTATGGGCACAAAGTTGCTTATTACTGTAGATTGTGGAGTTAGCGGCAATAAAGAAGTCGCTGCTGTACCAGAGAAAATGGATATAATTATTACTGATCATCATATGCCTCCCGAAGAGCTTCCAGCAGCATATGCTATTATAAATCCGCAACAACAAGACTGCCCGTATCCCTTTAAAAAATTAGCTGGGGTAGGTGTAGCCTTTAAATTATGTCAAGGAATATATCAAAAGTTAACACAGGAAAAAGAGTTGTGGACTGATAAAATAGAATTTGTTGCTATGGGTACTGTAGCGGATATTGTTCCGTTAGTTGGAGAAAATAGAGAGTTAGTACGTAGAGGCCTCAAACGTATTAAACACACTAAAAGTAAAGGTCTTATGGAACTTATGAAAGTTGCAGGCGTGGACGGGAAGAATATTACCGGTGAAACCATAGGTTTTGTTATTGCTCCAAGGCTTAATGCCGTTGGCAGGCTGGAACACGCAATGAGCGCGGTAGAATTATTGACTACTGATGATCAAGTAAGAGCAGAAGAGATTGCACAAAAACTCAATGAAGAAAATATTATTAGGCAAAGTATCAGCGAAAAAATTTTTGACGAAGCAGAAGAAATGCTAAGACAACAAGAACATATAGAACATGCAATTGTTTTAGCCAAAGATGATTGGCATGCCGGTGTTGTAGGTATAGTGGCTTCTAGACTGGTGGATAAATATAATGTGCCGGCGATTTTAATCACCATGGATGGAGAAAATGCTAAGGGCTCTTGTCGCAGTATACCTCCACTTAATCTTTACGCTGCCTTAGACGGCTGCAAAGAATATTTGCTGCAGTTCGGTGGACACCATCAAGCCGCAGGCCTTACTTTGAAAAAATCTGATATTACAAAGTTTAAAGAGGCCTTTATAACTAAAGTTAAAGCAATGCTGCCTGAAAACGGCTATGTGCCTAGAGTTATGCCGGATTACTTTGTGCCTTTGGATAAAAAAATAACCGTAAAAACTATTAACGATTTAGCTTTATTAGAGCCTTGTGGAGCAGAAAACTCTTTCCCCATATTCGCTTTTGCCGCAGCTACCTTGACTAATTTTTATACTATGGGTCGTGAAAAAAATCATCTTAAACTATTTCTTAATTACGCTCAAAACCAGTATAAAGCAGTTGTTTGGAACGAAGGGGAAAATGTTTCACATTATTATGTAGGCGAAAAAGGCGATTTTGCCTTTATGCCAAAATGCAATGTTTTTCAAGGAGTAGAAACGGTAGCTTTACACCTAGTGGCATTTAAACCTTTTCGTAATATTATAGATATGCGCCATAATAATGTAAGTAAAAAGCAAGTGTTAAAAAACATTTTACAAACAGGCGAAAAAACTGTAATATATGTAAGTAATACAAGGGCTATAGACCAATTAAGTGTAAAGGGTAATTTTCAAGTTTATAGTTACGGCTCTAAAATAGTGGAACATGATATTAAAAATGTAATTTTTTATGATTTGCCAAGTATAGATATTTTGGCAAGTGATAATTTCCCGTTGGCAGGGAATGTTAATGCAGCTCTTTATCTACTTTACAATAACAAAGAGGTACTGGCGGCTGAACAAGAATTAAGCAAACTTTACCCGGAAAAAAATGTTATGCGAGCTAATTATAAGTATTTAATAAAATTGATAAAAGCACAGAGTGTTGTCAAAACAAATGTGCTGCTTGATTATGAAAAAGACATAGAATGTTTCTTTACTGAACGCATTTTAACAATATTTGCGGAATTGAATTTTATTAATTTGGCCCATGACCAAATTACCTTTAAGTCTTCAGCGCATAATGATTTGGTTAATTCACCAACTTATTGTAAAATGAGAGATGAATATAGAGAAAAGAAGCAAGTATTAAAAAATCTTATGAGTACAACAGCTTTGGAAATAAGTAAAAAATGGAAGTAGTGTGGAAAGGTGATAATATGGAGGATGTAACAACAACATCTGATATAAATGTAGAAGATTTTTTTGCTACCATAACAAAATATCTTTCCCAGGACCAAGTTTCTTTTGTGCGCAAAGCTTATAATTTAGCAGCTGACGCTCATGCTTCACAAAAGCGGGCTTCCGGTGAGCCGTATATTATCCATCCTTTAGGTGTAGCAATGATTTTAGCGCATCTGCAATTAGATGAATTGACCTTAGCTGCAGCCTTTTTGCACGATGTAGTTGAGGATACAGACTATACTTTAGCACAGCTTGCAGAAATTTTTGGCTCTAAAGTAGCAGATTTGGTAGATGGTGTAACAAAGTTAAGCAAAATTGAGTATATATCTAAAGAAGAACAACAGGTTGAAAATTATCGCAAGATGTTTTTAGCAATGGCTAAAGACATACGTGTAGTAATGATAAAACTGGCTGATAGACTACATAACATGCGCACAATGCGCTATATGCCAGTTAATAAGCAAAAATCAATTTCCAGTGAAACTTTGGAAATCTATGCACCTCTAGCTCATCGTCTTGGTATCTATGCTATCAAATGGGAATTGGAAGATTTATCTTTTAGATATATGGAACCTGAAAGATATTATGAATTGGTTGAACAGGTTAAGAACCGTCGTCGTGAACGAGAAGCCATGATTGAAGAGGCTATTGCGGAAATGAAAGAGCATATTGACGCAGCCGACATTCATTGCGAAATTCAAGGTAGGCCCAAAAGTTTTTATAGTATTCATAAAAAAATGCAGCGGGATCATAAAAACATCAATGAAATTTATGATCTTTTGGCCGTAAGAGTTTTAGTTGATACAGTAAAAGATTGTTATGGGGTTTTGGGTATAGTGCATAGTTTGTGGCGGCCAATTCCTGGCCGTTTTAAAGATTATGTGGCTGTGCCTAAATCAAATATGTATCAGTCCTTGCATACAACTATAGTATCATCAAATGGTCAACCTTTGGAAATCCAAATACGGACCTTTGAAATGCATCGTATTAGTGAATATGGTATCGCTGCACATTGGCGTTATAAAGAGTCCGGTGGTTCTAAGGTACCTATGGGAGGAACTAAATTTTTTGATGCTAAATTATCTTGGCTTCGTCAATTGTTGGAATGGCACCAAGATATGCGAGATCCCAATGAATTTGTTAACACAGTTAAAATGGATGTCTTTGCCGATGAAGTATTTGTCTTCACGCCTAGGGGTGATGTTATTGATTTGCCGGTAGGCTCAGTACCCATAGATTTCGCCTATCGTATTCATACCGGTGTAGGCAATAGTTGTGTGGGAGCCAAAGTTAATGGACGTATAGTTCCTTTAGACTATACGTTAAGTAATGGGGATATTGTTGAGGTAATTACTTCAAAACAAGCCAATGGTCCTAGTCGCGATTGGCTAAACATAGCAGGTTCTTCGGAAACTAAAAATAAAATCAAACAGTGGTTTAAAAAGGAACTCAGAGAAGAAAATGTTGCTAAGGGCCGGGAAATGCTGGAAAAAGATTGCAAACGCTTAGGTTATGAACCGAAAGTGCTATTAACCCCAGAATATTTAAAAGAAGTTGCCGGCAAAGTTCATATGGACGGCGGTGAAGAAAATCTTTTAGCCGGTTTGGGTTATGGCGGGGTACCTTTAAACACCGTTATGGCTAAAATAATTGAACAATATAAAAGTACCCAAAAGAAAAATACAACCAAAGATTTGTCGCAATTATTGGCAGGGTTAAAACCAAGGACTTCTAAAGCAAACTCTAGTCATGGTATTTTAGTTAAGGGCGAAGATGGAATTATGGTAAAACTCTCTCGTTGCTGCAACCCAATTCCTGGGGACCCTATTGTGGGATATATTACGCGTGGACGTGGTATTTCTGTACATAGAGCAGATTGTTCCAATGTTTTGGCTAATACCGAAGAGGTTGATAGAATGATTGACGTTTCTTGGGATATTGCTACAGATGCTGTGTACAAAGTTAATTTGCAAGTTACAGCTGCAGATCAGCCAGGTGTCATGGCCAATATTATGATGGTGGCATCTGAATCAAAAATTAATATTAATTCCTTGAATGCGCGTACTGATAAGAACAAACCGGCAGTCATTCATATGGGTTTAGATGTTACTAGTTTAGAACAGTTAGAGTATATTATTGGACGTATTAAACGTGTTAAGGGAATATATAATGTGGAACGTGATATTCCAGGCAACATAGGAGGTTAAAGTGCGAGCAGTAGTAAAGCGGGTAACTAGAGCTTCTGTAACTGTTGATTTGGAAGTTATAGGAAAAATAGAAAAGGGCCTGGTGCTCTTCTTAGGGATAGGGAAGTATGATACCGAGGAAGATGTCGGCTTTTTGGTGGAAAAAATTATAGGTCTGCGTATTTTTGAAGATGAACAGGAAAAAATGAACCTGGCTCTAACAGATATAAAAGGTAGCTTGTTAGTAGTATCACAGTTTACTTTGCAGGGAGATTGTCGTAAAGGTAGAAGACCTTCCTTTGCTGAAGCTGCGAGTGCTAAAATGGCTAGGGTTTTGTACGATAAGTTTGTGGCTTTATGTAAAGCCCGAGGCGTGAATACCCAGACGGGACAATTTCAGGCTGACATGGCGGTAGAACTTATTAATGATGACCCGGTAACGTTGTTATTGGACAGCAAAAAAACATTTTAATAGATGGCTGCGCACGGCCGTAGCTGCAATATTATAATCTTAGCGAGTGAGGGTTTCTCACAGCTATTAACAGGAGGACACATGAAAATATTAGTTTTGGAAGTCGGTGTGATTGGTACCAATTGTTATATCGCCATTAATGAAACAACCAATACGGGTGTTATTGTTGATCCTGGCGGTGATAGCGATAGAATTCTTAGTACCATAAAAAAGCATGGCGTAAAAATTGAAGCTATTTTTATTACTCACGGACATAGCGATCATATTATGGCTCTTGATGAAGTCCGCAAGGCAACAGGAGCTAAGGTTTATATTAGCAAGGCTGACGAACCTATGTTGACAACTGCTGATAGAAATCTATCCGTATTCATCGGACAAGATCAGACATTTTCTGCTGCAGATGAATATTTTACAGATAACCAAGAGCTGGTTATTGCTGGCATGAAATTTAAAGCTTTAGCAACTCCCGGCCATACTCCCGGTGGTATGTGCATTTTAGCCGGCAAAGTAGTTTTTTGTGGGGACACTATTTTTGCTGAATCTATTGGGCGCACTGATTTGCCAGGTGGTTCTTATGAAGATATAATTAAATCTATTAAAGATAAAATCTTACCATTAGCTGATGATATACAATTATTACCAGGACATGGACCGGCAACTACAGTTGGCTGGGAAAGGCGCAGGAACCCCTTCCTGCAGTAGAAAATTATGATAAAAAATTTGCAAAGCTTACCTCAAAATATTTGGTTTAAAGTTGCTTCCGCAGTGGTAGCACTATTTATTTTCTATTTAGTGGCGGGATTTTTATTCCCTGTTTTTATGGGTATTGCTTTGGCTTTTGCTTTAAATCCTTTGGTCAAAGGTTTTAGAAAGATACCTTTTAGAGGTGGGAAACATTTACCACAAGTAGTGGCAATTATGCTTTCATTTGTTGCTTTTTGCGCTTTTTTGTATTTTTTGATAAATTTTCTTGTTCTGCCGCTTTTTAGTGAAGTGAACAGACTGCTGATAAGATTACCGGCACTCACTAATCAGTCGGAAAATGGTTGGGAAATTTTCTTTAATCAACAAGCCAAAGCATCACTGCCGTCTAATTTACAGACATTAGTTGATAATGTTTTATCTCTGGCTACAAGCCATGTTATGGCTGTAGTGCAAGATTTAGTAACCTCTACTTTTGACATGGCACTAAGTCTAATAGGTCTTATTATCGTGCCATTTTTAACTTTTTATTTTTTGAAAGATTGGCGTACTCTGCGTACAATTACTATTAATGTCTTTTCCTATGAAAGTCAGCCTTTGGTAGCTAATATTTTAGACGATATAGGCAATATGCTCAGTGCGTATGTGCGAGGTATATTTAAGCTTTCTATGATAGCGGGACTATGTATTACAATTGGAACATATTTTCTAGGCGTGCAATTCCCTCTTGTTTTAGGGTTTATTGCCGTTGTAGTAGAGACAGTTCCGGTTCTTGGTCCTATTTTAGGTTCTATACCGGCAGTATTTATTGCTTACTCTCAGGATTCTTCGCTGGCGTTAAAAGTAGTAATTTTTTACTTAGTATTTTATCAAATTGATGGGCAATATATTATGCCAACAATTATGGGCAAATCCATTTCTTTGCATCCAGTACTTATTATTTTAGGAGTTTTAGTGGGTGGAAAACTTTTTGGTATCGTGGGTCTGCTTTTTGTTGTGCCGGTGGTAGCTGTTTGTAAAGTGTTATATGATCATTTATGGCGTATGGATGAAGACATGGCTATTGAATTAAAAAAACGGAGCTAAATTAAGGCTTTTTAGGGTAAACAGCTCTAAGAAGCCTTTTTTGCTGACCCAATTTAGAAAAGTTTACATAAATTATTGAAGAAAACAGTAAACTTGTGTTAAAATGCTTAAGTATGCATAAAAGAATATAAATATATTAATTAGTTGTTGTTAGGAGGAGTTATAGTGTTAACAGGTGCACCCCGTGGTACAAAAGATATATTACCAGCTTCTATTACGGCCTGGCGCTATGTGGAACAGGTAATGCGCGAGGTATGCGCTATTTTTGACTATCATGAAATTAGAACTCCTATGTTTGAGCACACAGAGCTTTTTCATAGAGGTATCGGTGATACTACTGATGTAGTAGAAAAAGAAATGTATACCTTCACGGACCGAGGCGCAAGAAGTCTTACGTTACGTCCGGAAAATACAGCTTCTGTTGTACGAGCTTTTGTAGAAAATAAGATGTACGGTGATGTGGCACCGACAAAACTTTATTATATTGGGCCCATGTTTCGTTATGATCGTCCCCAAGCCGGACGCATGCGGCAATTTCATCAGTTTGGTATTGAAGCTTTGGGAGCGTCTTCGCCAATTATTGATGCGGAAGTAATTATGGTGGCGCTGCAAGTTCTTAAAAAATTGGGCTTAATGGATTTAAAACTAAAAATTAATTCTGTCGGGTGTGGCAATTGCCGTCCTGTACACAGAAAACTTTTACAAGATTTTTTCCGCCCCAATTTGCAAAAATTGTGTAGGGATTGTCAGAGTCGTTTTGAACGCAATCCTTTGCGTATTTTAGATTGCAAGGTTCCGGAATGTAAGCAGATAGCTGTTGGAGCACCTAAAATTACGGATTGTCTCTGTGACGAGTGCAGCGAACATTTTGCCAAAGTACAAGTATTGCTAAATGCTGCGGGAGTCGAGTATGAAATTGATAGCAACTTGGTACGGGGCCTTGATTATTACACAAAAACTGCTTTTGAAATACAATATTCGCCTTTAGGCGCGCAAAGCGCTGTTTGTGGAGGAGGACGCTACGATGGCTTAGTTGAAGAACTAGGTGGACCTAGCACTCCGGGTATTGGTTTTGCCATGGGGATGGAACGCGTACTCTTGGCTTTAACCAAACAAAACCTTTTGCCGGAAGCTGCGGAAGATATTGATGTTTTTATTGTAGTTCCTGATGCGGATAATTTACCGCTAGCGTTTAAAACGCTGAATGTTTTGCGTGCCTGTGGCTTGTCCTGTGACATGGACTTTTTGGGGCGCAGTATGAAAGCGCAGATGAAGCAGGCCAATCGTTTAAAAGCACATAAGGTACTTATCTTTGGTCAAGAGGAAGTTGCTAGAGATGCTGTGGTTTTACGTGATATGGATACCAGCGAGCAAAATGAAGTTCGAATAGTAGACCTTTCTATAATTTTAAATAAAACAGAGGTGCAAAAACATGAGTAAAAAACGCAGTCATTATTGCGGAAATTTAACAAAGCAAGCAGCCGGTACAGAAGTAACACTTTGTGGTTGGGTAGCAAAACGTCGTGACCATGGTGGCATTATTTTTATCGACTTAAGAGATCGTTCCGGGATTGTGCAAGTAGTTGTATCACCGGAATTCGCTAAAGAAAATTTCCATTTAGCAGAAGATGTTCGTAACGAATATGTTTTACAAGTATCCGGCAGTGTTAGACCTCGTTCACAGGAAACTATTAATCCTCATATTGCTACAGGAGAAATCGAAGTAGTAGTAAAGGAATTGGAAGTATTAAATACAGCTAAAACACCTCCTTTTTATATAAAAGACGGCGTTGATGTTGACGAAAATGTAAGATTGCGTTATCGCTATTTAGACTTACGCAGACCTGAAATGCAAAAAAATCTAATTTTGCGTCATAAGGTTACCAAGCTTATGCGTGATTACTTGGATAACCAAGGCTTCTTGGAAATTGAAACACCCATGTTGACTAAGAGCACACCGGAAGGAGCTAGAGATTATTTAGTTCCTAGTCGTGTTAATCCGGGGAAATTTTATGCATTACCGCAATCACCACAAATTTTTAAACAAATTTTAATGGTAGCAGGTATGGAAAAATATTTCCAAATTGTACGTTGTTTCCGCGACGAAGATTTGCGTGCTGATAGGCAGCCTGAATTTACTCAATTAGATATGGAAATGTCTTTTGTCGACGAAGAAGATATTATGAAGCTTATGGAAGGCTTAATTTCCTATATATTCAAGGGTGCTTTAGATAAAGATTTGCAAATTCCTTTTCAACGTATCACTTGGGATGACGCTATGGACCAATATGGTAGCGACAAACCGGACTTACGCTTTGACATGAAATTAGTAAATATGTGCGCTGCGATTAAACAAAGCAACTTTAAAGTGTTTAAAGACATAGTGGACAAAGGCGGCTTAGTTAAAGCTATAAATGTAAAAGGTTATAGCAATATTGCCCGCCGCGAATTAGATAGTTTAGTAGAATTTGTAGGAATTTATGGTGCTAAAGGGTTGGCTTGGATTATGGTCAATGAAGATGGTACTGTAAAATCTCCTATTGCTAAATTCTTTAGTGAAGATGAAATTAAGGCTATTTTGGCTACCGGCAAAGCAGAACCAGGAGATTTACTACTCTTTATTGCTGATCAGAAACCGGCGGTAGTAGCACAAGCCTTGGGTGCTTTACGCTTAGAAATGGCAAAACGCAGGGGCCTAATTGACGAAAAACAACTTGCTTTTACATGGGTTGTAAAATTTCCGATGTTTGATTACAGCGAAGAAGAAAAACGTTGGGTAGCTGTGCATCATCCGTTTACGGCTCCTTGTCCAGAGGACATTCAATACTTATGCTCTGATCCAGGTAGGGTTTATGCTCAAGCTTATGATATGGTACTTAACGGTACTGAAATTGGCGGCGGCAGCATACGTATTCATCGCAGAGAAGTACAAAAAGAAGTCTTTAAAGCTATTGGTCTTACCGATGAAGAAGCTAAAGAAAAATTTGGTTTCTTGATGACTGCTTTTGAATTTGGAGCACCACCACATGGTGGTTTGGCTTTTGGGTTAGACCGTCTGATCATGATTATGGCCAATCGTCCTTCTATCCGTGACGTTATTGCTTTCCCTAAGACACAAAGTGCAACAGATTTAATGAGCCAAGCACCTGACGATGTTGAAGATAAACAATTAAGGGAGCTGCATATTAGGTCCAGCGTGGTAAAAAAAGAAAGTAAAGAAAATAAAGAAAGTAAAGAATAATTGCATATACAAGCAAACTTTGCTAAAATATAACTAAAGAGAATCCCCTGCGATGTACGAGTGAGATTCCGTGTTTTGAGCCAACACATTATTTTCGGGAGCCATGAGCGCCTCTTAGTGATGATAAGCCTCCTTGAGGGGACATCAGAAATAAGTAGGGAAGGCACCCACCTGCACATGCAGGGTCAAAACCTGGAATGTATGCGGCATTGTGGGGTTCTTTTGGTTTTTAGGAGATTATTATGGATTTATGTAGAGTTGAAATGATGCTGGGGCCTTAGGGTCTTGCTAAAATAAAAAAAGCCAAGGTTGCCGTTATTGGTTTAGGCGGAGTAGGCTCTTATATAGTGGAAGCCTTAACTCGTAGCGGAGTGGGTACTGTGCGCATTATAGATGGTGATACGGTGGCACCTAGTAACATTAATAGACACCTGCCGGCACTAGTGTCTACTATGGGCAAAAAAAAGACGGAGGTTCTTGCTGACCGCATTAAAGATATTAATCCTGAATGTGTGGTAGAAACGGTGGTAGAATTTTATAAACCAGGCGCTTTTTCAGAATTTTTCCCTGGTGAATTTGATTTTATAGCAGATGCTATTGATGACGTTCCCGCTAAAATTGACATAATTTTTTCTTGTATTCAGGCAGGAATACCCATCATATCATCGATGGGGACAGGTAATAAACTTGACCCTACAAAACTTCTTGTTGCAGATATAAGTGCTACGGACACTTGCCCCTTGGCGAGAGCAGTGCGTAAGGGCTTGCGCCAAAAGGGTGTAGTTAGCGGCGTACAGGTGGTTTATAGTAAGGAGATACCTAATAAATTAACAAAGGGAAGTGCACCGTCTAGTATGGTATTTGTACCGGCTTCTGCCGGTCTTTTAATCGCTTCCGAGATTGTTCGTGCCCTTGTAAATGGGAGATAGGAAAGAGCTTTATGGATAGTTTATTTGAAAATATAAATGAAAAACCTTTAGCCGATAGAATGCGTCCTCGTACCTTGGGTGATTTTGTGGGGCAAGAAAAAGTAGTGGGTGATACCAGCTATTTGCGCCGCATGATTGAAAAGGACATGGTGCCCTCTATTATGCTCTATGGACCTCCAGGCACTGGTAAGACTACCTTGGCTAGCGTTATTGCCAAAATCACAGGCAATAGCTTTGTGGCTATCAATGCAGTTTCTTCCGGTGTACCGGAATTACGTAAATTAATTGCCAAGGCACAAGGCACATTACGTTCAGGGCAGGGACGCACGATTGTTTTCATTGATGAAATACACCGGTTTAATAAGGGACAACAAGATGTTTTGCTGCCTTTTGTGGAAAATGGAACTATAATTCTTATTGGGGCTACGACGGAAAATCCTTTTTTTGAAATAAACTCACCCCTGCTCTCTAGAATGAAAGTTATCCGTTTAGAAATGCTTACACCTGAGGAAATAGGAAAAATTTTGCAAGCAGCACTGCATGATACTGAACGAGGTTATGGCAGGGAAGAAATCACGCTGACTGAGGATTGTTTGCTTGCTATTACGGAAGTTGCTGGTGGAGATGCTAGAGCGGCACTTAATATTTTGGAACAGGCACGAACTATGCTTCCTGATTATAAAAAAGAAATAAATCGTGATATTTTGAGTTTGGTTCTAGGTGATGCGTTATTAAAATATGATAAAAATGGGGATTATCACTATGATGTAGTCTCTGCTTTCATAAAAAGTATGCGAGGTTCTGATGCTGATGCAGCTTTGCACTATATGGCAAGAATGATTGAGTCCGGTGAAGATGTACGTTTTATTGCCCGGCGCATAGTGATTTGTGCAGCTGAAGATGTTGGCAATGCCGATCCAATGGCGCTGGTAGTAGCCAATGCAGCGGCACAGGCAGCTAATTTCATTGGGTTTCCGGAAGCAAAGATCCCGCTAGCACAGGCGGTTTGCTATATAGCGACAGCACCGAAAAGCAATAGTGCCTATTTGGGAATTGCTGCCGCGCAAAATGACGTGCATAGCAAAGATTGTGGTACTGTACCAGGTCACTTGCGTGATGCCCACTATCCTGGTGCAGGAAAATTGGGACATGGTGTAGGTTATTTGTACCCTCATGATTATCCTCAAGGTTATGTAGAACAACAATATTTACCGGATAAATTGCAAGGAGCAAAATATTATAAACCCAAGGATATTGGCTATGAAGCAACCTTAGATAAAATTTCTCCTAAAAAATAATTTTTCCAAGTCCCTTTCTGATGAAGATGGGACTTTTTTTGCATATATTAATGTAAAAAGAAGTGTTTTCTGATATAATTTAACTATGTTTCTAAAGGTAGGTGTTAGAGTTTAGATGTATTTAGTGATGGTTGTTTTTTTGGTAGTATTAATAGATCAACTTACCAAGTATTTAATAGTAAGTACTATGACGGAAGGCATGAGCATTCCTATTATTGACCAAGTTTTTCATTTAACGTTAGTATTAAACCCGGGAGCTGCGTTTGGCATGCTGGAGCACAATCGCGAATTTTTTATTGTTATGGCCATAGTGGTTTTGCTAGCCGTAGCGTTTATGCGTAAAAAAATAATAGAGGAACCTTTTGCTATACAGTTGGGTATAGCACTTTTTGCAGGAGGGGCTTTAGGTAATTTAATCGATAGAATACAAACGGGCTTGGTAGTGGATTTTTTTGATTTTCGTATTTGGCCTGTTTTTAACATGGCGGACATAGCTATTTGTGTGGGAGTAGGGGTAATGATATGGTCGATAGTATGCGACGAGATGAAGAAGAAAAATTGATACAAATGACAGAGGCTGTAGAAGCGGAAAATGCAGGAACTCGGGTGGATATATTTTTAGCCGAAGAATTGGGCTTTTCTAGAGCTAATGTGCAAAAATTAATTAATGAGGGCACTATATTTTTTAAGGATAAGCAGTTAAAAGCTAACTATAAAGTTAAAGTGGGAGACGTTTTTGGTATTATCCCTCAAGAAGCAGTGCCCATTGATGCACAGCCGGAAAACATTACTTTGGATATTATTTACGAAGATGCTGATGTGGTAGTTATTAACAAAGCCAGAGGTATGGTAGTGCATCCTGCTACCGGCAATTATACCGGTACCTTAGTTAATGCCTTGTTATATCATTGTACTAATCTATCGGGAATAAATGGTGTAATTAGACCTGGTATTGTCCATCGATTGGACAAAGATACCTCTGGAATAATGATTGTTGCTAAAAATGATACAGCACATATTTCTTTGTCAGAGCAGATTCACGCAAAAAAAGCCAAGAGAACATATTTAACGGTAGTCCGTGGCAATATAAAAAAAGACAATGGTACTATAGAAACTCTTATCTCACGTGATGTCAAAGACCGTAAGCGAATGGCAGTGGCAGCAGTTAATGGCAGGCGGGCAATAACTGAGTATAAGGTCTTAGAGCGTTATGGCAAGTTTACTATCGTGCGTTGCAAATTACTGACGGGGCGCACCCATCAAATAAGAGTTCATATGGAATATATAGGACATCCTATTGTAGGAGATCCTAAATATTCACCCATGAAAACTTGTTTTGGTATAAAAGGTCAGGCTCTACATTCCGAGTCACTGGTTTTCACACACCCGCGTACCGGTGAAGTAATGGAATTTCATGCCTCTTTACCAGAAGACATGAACAAAATAGTAACTCGTTTGCGTAACGGTCAATTCAATTAATGAGGGAGTGGTTCTAATGAGTACTGTAGTAAAGAAAAAGACTATCATGGATGTCGATGCTATGCGTCGTGCTCTAGTTAGGATAGCACATGAAATAGTGGAAAAAAACAAAGGTGTGGACAATATAGTTTTGGTGGGGATTAGGACTAAAGGGGTCCCTTTGGCCAAAAGGATTGCGGAAGAAATTAAAACCATAGAAAATAAAAAAATACCGGTGGGCTCTTTAGATATCACTTTATATAGAGATGATTTATCTACGCTAGCCTACAATCCTATAGTGCGTGGTACAAAGTTGGATTTTGATATTAGCGGTAAGGCAGTTGTTTTAGTTGATGATGTTTTATTTACGGGCCGGACTATTCGTTGTGCTTTGGATGCTCTTATTGATATGGGAAGACCAACTTCTATTCAGTTGGCCGTATTAGTTGATCGTGGACACAAAGAACTGCCAATAAGAGCTGATTATGTGGGTAAAAATATGCCTACTGCACGTACGGAAGCGGTAAATGTTTCCTTGCTGGAAATAGAAGGCGTAGATGAAGTAACCCTTAGTGACCTTAAAGAATAAAGTTATAGTGCTCTATTGCCCCAGGGTTGTTCAAAAATAGAGCTACAGGGGGTTACAGATACTATTAAGAAAAATTGTGTAGGGTCGGTGTTAATGTGCGTTTAAAATCATTTGAGGCTCATGGCTTTAAATCCTTTGCAGAAAAAGTAGAACTAAGCTTTGAAGATGGCATTACAGCTATAGTTGGGCCTAATGGCAGTGGTAAAAGCAATATATCCGATGCTATTCGCTGGGTTATGGGTGAGCAAAGTGCCAAATATTTGCGTGGCAGTAAAATGGAAGATGTTATTTTTTCCGGTAGTACTGCTCGTAGGGCCTTGGGTATGGCTGAGGTTAATTTAGTCTTTGATAATATTGACCATGCGCTTGCTCTGGATTTTGACGAAGTGAGTATTTGCCGTCGTGTTTATCGTAGTGGTGACAGCGAATATTTTATTAATAAAAAAGCTTGTCGTTTAAAGGATATTGTTACTCTTTTGTCTGACACAGGTCTAGGACGAGGTTCTATGGCTGTTATTGGGCAGAATAAAATTGACGAAATATTAAATAGTCGTCCGGAAGAACGGCGTGCTATATTTGAAGAAGCTGCCGGTATTGCCAAATACCGTATGCGTAAAAAAGAGGCCATGCGTAAATTAGACGATACAGCCTCTAATTTGGTGCGCATAAATGATATTAAATCTGAAATTGAAAGTCGTATTGAGCCTTTGCATGCAGCAGCCGCTACGACTGAAAAATATATAGAGTTTGCTAAACAGTTACGCCAGGTACAGGTTACCCAATTTGTACATCGTATTGAAAACATTGAGTTAGTAAAAAATAAATTAGCGGAAAAATTTGAGGAACTAGCTGCAAAAAATAGTGTAATTAATACCAGCGTCAGTGTAAAAGAAGCTGATGGTATGGCTTTAAAATTAGAATTAGATAAACTAAACGAAGAATATAATCAGTTACAGACAATACTGGCTGAAAAAGAGAAAAAGATTGAGATATTACATGGTAGCGAAGCTGTATTGGGCGAGAGAATTGTCCAGAGCCAACGAGCAGTTGAACGTATATCTACAGCTAAAGGCAAATTGCAAGAACAGCTGGTTACCATGGAAGAGAATTTTCAAACTATTGTTGCGCAATACGATGAATTAGATAAAGATAGGGAAATTGCACAAATATCTGCCAATAAGTGTGGCCAAGAAAAAAATGAAATTGAAGAAAAAATTGCGGATTTGGAAGAAAAATTAAGCGGTTTTAAGTCTTCGGTATTTGCAAGCATGCAAAAGATTGTTGATTTGCGCAATGATATTCGCAGTTTGGAACAAAATCAAGCCCGTTTGCAAAGACAAAGAGAGCAACTTAAAAATGACATCGTTAAGGCCGAAGAGCGTTATACGGAAGTAAGTCAGAGACACGAGTCATTAGTGGAAGAACAGGCAAAAATTAACAGTAATACTACTATTATTAAAATAGAAGGCAACAAAGTTAAGGAACAAAAAAACACAGAGGCTGCTAAGTTGCACGAGCGCTTTAATCGGCGTGGCATGATTAATAAGGCAATTGAAAAATTAGAAGCACGCCTGTCAGTACTAGACACCATGGAAAGAGAGCACGAAGGCTTTAGCCGTGGTGTTAAGGTGCTTTTAAATGCCAAGGAAAATTGGCGTCCGCAAATTTTGGGCGTGGTAGCAGAGCGTTTTCAAGTACAGGATAAATATGTTACGGCAATTGAAACCGCTTTAGGCGGTGCAATGCAAAACTTAGTAACTACTGATGCTGCTACAGCTAAACTGGCTATTGCTTATTTAAAAAACAACAAAGGTGGACGTGCTACTTTTTTGCCTTTGGATACGGTCAGACCAAGGGAAATAAGTGCACAGTATAAAAAAATACTTGCTATGCCGGGAGTGTTAGGGTTAGCATCTGAGTTTGTTTCTTGTAGTGAAACGGTTACTAAAGCTGCAAAGTTTCTTTTGGGGCAAGTTTTTGTAGCAGAAAACATGGATAAAGCGCTTGAGGCTGCCAAAATGGCGGACATGAGAGTACGGGTAGTTACTTTAGACGGTGATGTTATTTCAGCCGGGGGGTCTATGAGCGGCGGCCAAAAACAAACAGGCGCAACGAGTTTTTTATCACGCAAGCAAGAAATGGAAAAAACAGGACAAACCTTAGAAGAGCATAATAAAGAACTTTTATTAGCACAAGAAGCGATTGAAGAGCAAGAAGAACTCATTAAGGGTTTTGATGTTAAGCTTGAGGAATTTAGTGCCGTATTGCAAAAAAATGCAATACGGCAAGCAGAACTAGTGGCTTTTATTGATCGTACAACTGCAGAAAAAAGCCAACATATGGAAAACATTACCCTTTTGACCAAAGAACGCACTAACCATAGCCATGAATTTATGGCAGCTAAAGAACGTATTGCTGAGCTAGCCCCACAATTGGCATTATTAGAAAAAAATGACGCTGAAGGTAAAGCACGTGCAGATAAATTACAAAAAGATCTGGAAGAGTCTAAGCGGCATCAAATTCTTATAAATGCACATTATCAAGATGCTATGGTAAACTTGGAAAGTATGAAGGTTCGCACAAGTGTTACAGAAGAACGCATGAAGCAAGTAGATGTGGAAGTAAGCCGCTTGCAAAAAGAAATAGTAGAGAACGAAGAGGAAAGGGAAAAAAACCAAGAACTCATAGAAACTACCAAGAACAAAAAGGCAGAATTGGCTAAAGAGCAACAAATTCTAGTAGAAGAATTGAAAATAACCGGGGATGGTAAAGAGGAATTTTTAGCGAAAAGAATAGCTTTAGCTGACAAACAAGCCTTGGCACAAGAAGAATTAGATGAGGCCAAGAAACAGTTATATATGTGCCAACAAAAACTGCATACTGTGGAACTGGAAAAGGTTAAACAGTTGACAGAATACGAAGGCGCTTTGGAGCAAATGGAAAATGCTCATAAATTGACGCCGGAAGAAGCAAGAGTAAAGGGTATAACACTTGATTTGTCTGATACAGTTTTGCATAAACAAGAGCTAAACTTACAGCGTGATATTGAAGGCCTGGGCATAATTAATATGGCGGCAGTTGAAGAATACAAAGCAGTAAGTGAACGCTTTGAATTTCTAGATAAACAGTATAAGGATTTGTGTGAAGCTAAAGAACAATTAGAAGACGTTATTGGTGGCATTAACACAGATATGTCTAAACGTTTTAGAGAAGCTTTTACAAAAATAAACGAATACTTTGGTCTTTGCTATACAAAACTATTTGGTGGAGGTAGTGCACAAATCGTTATGCAAAATGGCAGTGATATTTTAGAAGCAGGAGTAGAAATTGTTGTACAACCACCAGGTAAGAAATTACAAAATTTAGCGTTGCTTTCCGGTGGGGAAAGGGCTTTAACAGTTATTGCCTTGCTTTTTGCTCTGCTTAGTTATCAACCGGCACCTTTTTCTATTCTTGATGAAATTGATGCACCCTTAGATGAGGCCAATGTTGATCGTTTTGCTAATTTCTTGAAAGATTATGCTACTAAAGGAACACAATTTATTGTTATTACCCATAGAAAAGGCACAATGGAAGCAGCTGACGTTCTACATGGAGTAACCATGGAAGAGTCTGGTATTTCTAAACTCTTGTCTGTAAAGTTAGCGGAAATGGAGTGAATATGAATTTTTTTGAAAAACTAAAAACAGGATTAAGTAAAACCAGAGAAAATTTCACAGAGCGAATTGAAGAGCTTATAGGTGGCTCCGTAGAGCTAGATGATGATTTTTTAGAAGAACTGGAAATGTTGCTTATTGCCGGTGACGTAGGGATGAAAACCACGGAAAAAATCATGCAGGCATTGCACAAAGCCATTGTTAAAAGAGAGATTGCCAAGCCAGAAGAAGTTATGCCTTTTTTTAAAAAATTCATAGCACAGTTACTCCAAAATGCAGGCCAAAGAATGCGTTTAAGTGGGCATCCGTCGGTAGTTTTGGTGGTTGGTGTTAATGGAGTAGGTAAGACAACTACTATTGGAAAGCTAAGTAACTATTACAGATTAATGGGCTATAAAGTTATGATTGCAGCAGGAGATACTTTTCGTGCCGCAGCTGCCGAGCAATTGAAAATCTGGGGCGCGCGTGCCCAAGTTGAGGTTATTGCTCATGGAGAAGGAGCAGATCCCGCAGCAGTTGTTTTTGATGGTGTTAAAGCAGCTATAGCTCGTAATATGGGTATACTTTTTATAGATACGGCAGGACGTTTGCATAATAAAGCCAATTTAATGAAAGAATTAGATAAAATGCATAGAGTTATTCAACGAGAGATTCCAGAGGCTCCCCACGAAACACTTTTAGTACTAGACGCAACAACAGGACAAAATGCTATTTCACAAGCTAAGGTGTTTTTGGAAACTGCGAAAGTTACAGGTGTTGTCTTGACTAAACTTGATGGCACGGCTAAGGGTGGAGTAGTTATTGCCATTAAAGAAGAATTAGGTCTGGACGTTAAATGGATTGGCGTAGGGGAAGGAATGATGGATTTCAGACCTTTCCAACCAGAAGAATTTGTTGAGGCACTTTTTAGTGAAAAATAAATTGCTGGTAATAAATTGTGAGTTATGAGGTTAATTATATGGATAAAATAGAAGCTTTAACTAGTATGATGCTGGTTTATATGAGTGGAGATGCAAAACGTATTCAACATTTTATTAAAGTACATGCTTTTGCTAAAATGCTAGGAGTAGCGGAAGAGCTGGGAACGAATGCTTTATTTCTATTAGAGACGGCAGCTTTAGTTCACGATTGCGGCATAAAAAATGGAGAAGAAAAGTATGGCAAAGGAAACTGTACAGGTAAGCATCAAGAACAAGAAGGACCGCAGGTGGCTAGAGAGTTGCTGCTTAAACTGCACTATGATGTGGTTACAATTGAGCGAGTTTGTTATTTAGTAGGCCATCACCATACTTATAGTGATATAGACGGTATTGATTATCAGTTATTGATAGAGGCGGATTTTTTAGTGAATTTTTATGAAGATAGTTGTGCTAAAGAGACTATAAAAAACGTAGTGCAACGTATATTTAAAACTAAAGCCGGCATTGAAATGTGTAAAACAATGTATGGAATATAAAATACATAGGGCAGTGGGTGTGAGTTTACTGTCTTTTTAAGGATGGTAGAAAAATGAATGAAAAAACTGTAGTAGTTGCTATGAGCGGTGGTGTGGATAGCTCGGTAGCAGCGGCCTTATTTTTAAAAAAAGGATACAAAGTTATTGGGCTTACTATGCGTTTATGGCGTGATACTACACAAGAGGATAATTTCACAGCGGAAAAAGATGCTGCCGAAGTTGCTAAGCTCTTAGGTATAGAGCACCATGTGGTGGATTTTACGGATATTTTCAAAAATACCGTGGTAGATAATTTTATACGCGAATACGCAGCGGGCAGAACACCTAACCCTTGTGTATACTGCAACCAAAAACTAAAATTTGGTGCTTTATACAAAAAAGCCATGGAACTAGGTGGTGATTATTTGTCTATAGGGCATTATGTGCGTTTGGGCAAAGATGCTCGGGGGAATTTGCGGATAAAAAGAGCAAAATACCTAGCTAAAGACCAAAGCTACGTGCTCTATCATTTACAGCAAGAAATATTGCAGCATACATTATTTCCCCTAGGTGAATATGATAAGCCTCAGGTGCGTAAACTGGCCGAAGAAATGCAGCTGCCGGTATTTGCGAAAAAAGATAGCCAAGAGATTTGTTTTATACCGGACAATGATCATCATCGTTTTCTGCATATATACAGCAAGCATGAGGATTGCCCAGGAGATTTTGTGTCTAGCAGTGGTGAGGTTTTAGGCAGGCACATGGGTCTTAGCCATTATACTGTGGGACAACGTAAAGGGCTGGGGCTGGCAGCTAAAGCACCGTTGTTTGTATTAAGTATTGATAGTGCAAAAAATCAGGTGGTTCTAGGTTTTGCAGAAGAAGCACTGTGCAAAGCATTAGTTGCAGAGGAGTTAGTTTTTAGTGACGGAAGTATTTTAGAAGCACCTTTAGCGTGCACGGTAAAAATTCGTTATAATGCTAAACCGGTTGCAGCTGTTATTACACCAGGCGCAAACGCAAAGCAGGTTATAGTAGATTTCGCTACACCTCTTAGAGGCCCGGCCCCGGGACAATATGCGGTTTTTTATGATAACGACATCTGTATTGGCGGAGGAATTATTACTAAAGGGATAAAATTATAAAACATCAAGGCCCGGAATATATCCGGGCCTTTGATATTGTGTTTGCTAACAATTTTTTTCTAAAGAACCTTAAAATCTAAGGGATTCAAGGGCTTTCATTGACAGGCAGTTACAAATTTTATATAATTTACCTATGTTTTTAGATATATGTTAGGAGCGAAAGCAATGAAAAATTTAACGGGAAATGAGATTAGACAGCGTTTCTTAGACTTTTTTGCCCAAAGAGGGCATTTGGTACTCCCAAGTGCATCCTTGATTCCTCAAGATGACCCTACTTTATTACTTATAGGTGCCGGCATGGCACCTTTTAAACCATTTTTTACAGGAAAAATGAAACCACCTTCTCCGCGTATAACTACTTGTCAAAAATGTGTGCGCACTGGTGATATTGAAAATGTTGGTAGAACTGCTAGACATCATACCTATTTTGAAATGTTGGGTGATTTTTCTTTTGGTGATTATTTTAAAAAAGAAATTATTCCTTGGAGCTGGGAATTTCTCACTAAAGAGCTGGAAATTCCTGCTGATAAACTTTGGGTTACTATTCATACTAAAGATGATGAAGCTTTTGCTATTTGGCATGATGTGGTTGGACTGCCGACAGAACGTATTGTGCGTTTAGAAGAAAATTTCTGGGAAATAGGTTCCGGTCCTTGTGGACCTTGTTCTGAAATTCATATTGATTTGGGTGAAGAACGTGGCTGCGGTAAATCAACTTGTGCGGTAGGCTGCGATTGTGACCGCTTTTTAGAACTATGGAATTTGGTGTTTACGCAATATAATCAAAATGAAGACGGCACCTACACGCCACTTGCTAATAAAAACATTGATACTGGTGCTGGCTTAGAACGCATTGCTTCTGTTTTACAAGGCAAACCTTCCAATTTTGAAACAGACTTAATATTCCCTACCATTGAATATGCCGCTAATCTTGCTAAAGTGCAATATGGAGCAAATAAGAAAACAGATATTTCTTTAAAAGTAATTGCTGACCATGTTCGCAGTATGACCTTTATGATTGGTGACGGTATTTTGCCGTCGAACGAGGGTCGTGGTTATGTATTGCGCAGAATTTTGCGTAGAGCGGTGCGCCACGGACGTTTATTAGGTATAGACAAGATGTTTTTAAATGGAGCGGTAGATGTAGTCATTGCCATGTATGGTGGACATTACACTGATTTGATAGAAAAGAAGGTTTATATCCAAAAAGTTGTAGAAATGGAAGAGACTCGTTTCTTGCAAACTTTGCAGCAAGGTACCGAAATCCTTAATGCAGAAATAACTCTTATGCACAAAAATGGTTTAAATGAATTAAATGGAGAAGCTGCCTTTAAGTTATACGATACGTTTGGTTTCCCTTGGGAATTGACCGCAGAAATCTTGGAAGAGCAAGGGCTGACCATGAATAAACTAGGCTTTGATGAAGCTATGGCTGAACAGAAAAATCGTGCCCGCACTGCTCGGAATGATAAAGCCGGCAGACCTGTTATTTATAATACTAGAGGTATTGATGTTGGTACCCTTACTGTTAATGAAACTGCTAGTGCAGGAGAAATAATTGCTATTTATCCTGCCGATGATCCTCAACCTATAGACGCGGCTGAAGATGGCAAAAATGTGGCCGTTGTTTTGAGCACTACTGCTTTTCATGCTGAAGGAGGCGGACAATTAGGCGATACTGGTCGCTTGCTTGCAACTGCAGGTATTTTGCATGTTGAAACGACTAAAAAACTTCCGGATGGAGTTACTATTCATATTGGTACCGTTACTGAAGGAAGTCTGGTAGTGGGAGAAAAAGTAAAAATTGAGCTAGATATGAAGCGTAAAAATGATATTGCTAGAAACCATACGGCAACACATTTGTTGCATGCGGCTTTAAAACAAGTTTTAGGTGAACATGTTAATCAAGCAGGAAGTTATGTTGGCCCTGATCGCTTACGTTTTGATTTCTCCCATTTTTCCCCCGTAACAGAACAAGAATTGGTGGAAATAGAAAATATCGTTAATGATAAAATTTTGGCAGCTTTAGATGTTAATATAATGGAAACAGAAATAGAAAACGCGAAGAAACTGGGAGCAACAGCTCTTTTTGGCGAAAAATACGGGAAAATAGTGCGCGTAGTTACAGTTCCAGGCTTTTCTATGGAATTTTGTGGTGGTGTTCATGTTTCCAATACGGCTAATATTGGCTTGTTTAAAATTTTATCTGAAGCTTCTACAGGAGCAGGTGTGCGTAGAATAGAAGCGGTGACAGGGCATGGCGCTCTTGCTTATACCAAGGAGACGGAAGATATTGTTAAAGCTGCTTGCTCTATGCTTAAGGCACGTTCAGGAGAAGTTATATCCCGTCTAGGCATGCTGCAAGAAGAACTTAAAGCAGTAGAGCATAAAGTTTCTCAATTGGAAAACAAAATGGCTTCGGCACAGGTAAGTGATATTGATAATCAAATAAGGACAATTAAAGGTATTAGAGTTTTAGTCCAAATAGTAAATGTTAATGATTTAGAAGCTTTACGTGCTCTAGGCGATAAAATGCGTGATAAGGTTGATGGTGTTGTAGTATTAGCAGCAAAATTTGCCGAGGATAAAATCAGCATATTAGCTATGGCTACTAAAAAAGCCGTAGAATCTGGTATTAATTCCGGCAATATAGTAAGAGAAGTAGCTAAGATTATGGGTGGCGGTGGCGGTGGTCGCCCGGATATGGCACAAGCAGGCGGTAAGGATGCCAGCAAAATGGACGAGGCTATGGAAAGAGCTTGGAATATAGTTGAGAACCTAATTAAATAATTTTTTGTTTCACTAAATGTGAAAAAAGGAAGAAACCTTTTTGCTTCTTCCTTTTTTTTATATTTTTGTGGTAGAATGATGTTAGTAGCAAATATTGCTGAAGATGTTTTTAGCGATATGACCTAAGGAGGTCTTAATATGACTGATGTATCTCAAGAAACTATGATGTTTCAACCTGTAGCAGATAATAAGAATGTAGCTAAAACCATTCGAGAAGTTTCGCAGGCATTGGAAGAAAAGGGTTATAATTCCATTGATCAATTGGCTGGGTATATATTAAGTGGTGATCCAACCTATATTACCAGCCATAAAGATGCACGCACAAAGTTGCGCCAGTTCGAACGTTATGAACTATTGGAAGAATTGGTTAAAGAATATTTAAAAGCGGATAAAGAGTAGCTTATGAGAATAATGGCTTTGGATTTAGGGACAAAAACCATTGGAGTTGCTGTTAGTGACACCACTGCGATGATTGCCCGTGGTGTGGAAACTATTAGACGCAAGGGAATAAAAAATGATTTTATAAGATTGCATGAGATTATTGCACAAGAAGAAGTTGACACGATAGTTGTTGGCTATCCTAAAAACATGAATGGTTCAGTCGGTGAAAGAGCTTTGGTAAGCGAAGCTTTTGTGGAAGAAATCAAATCTCAATGCCCAGAAATGAAAGTTATTTTGTGGGATGAAAGGTTATCCACCGTGTCTGCGGAGAAAATTTTGATTAGTGCGGATATGCGCAGAGAAAAACGTAAAAAAATTATAGATATGATGGCTGCCGTAGTTATTCTGCAAAATTATTTGGATAGTTTGTCCAAATAAAGAGAAGAAATTTGACACTCAGTGCGTATCTAGTATAAAATTATTTGATTAAAGAAAGGTTAGGTGCCAAAATGAGCGATATAGAAAAAGATATGCCTGAAGTAGAAACGGAAGAACAAATTGTTATAATGACGGATGAAGAGGGAAACGAATTTTACTATCGTGAGGAAATGGTTATTCCTGTAGATAATAAAAACTTTGCCATGTTAGTAGCTATTGATTCTTGTGAGTGTGAAGATGCTGATTGCCATTGCCATGAAGACGAAGATCCGGATGTATTTATAGCTAGGATTGACTTTGATGAGAATGGTGAACCAGTTTATTTAGATCCTACAGACCAAGAGTTTGAAGCGGTTCAAGCTGCTTATGAAAAAATGGTAGCCGAATAATAAGGTTTCAAGCCGGGCAGTAGCAGTTACCCGGCTATTTTTAATTTTTAATGGGGGCTTGCGTAATGATTAAAAAGTTTCTGCCAATAATTGCAGGTTTAGTGTTGGCACTAGCCGTAGCTGGTTATTGGTATATGAACTATTTTAATAATAATGCGGAGTTAGCTACAGGCCAAAAAATTCAATTTATAGTGAAGCCTGGTATGACCACGGCTGATATTGCTACTATGTTACATAAATTGAAATTGATAAATACACCTGAATCTTTCCGTATGGCGGCAAAAATTCGTGGTTTAGATAATTCTCTGCAAGCAGGAGAATATGAAATCATAACAGGAATGTCAAATAAAGAGATTGTTGATATATTGTCCAAAGGTGAAGTGTATTATTCAGTATTTACAGTCCCGGAGGCTTATACCATTAACCAAATTGCTGCTAAACTTGAAAAAGAGGGCTTAGGTAAAGCATCTGCGTTCAAGGATGCAGCCAAAAATTATACGCCTTATACTTATATGGAAACAAATGACCCCAATGTCATTTATAAGGCTGAGGGATTTGCGTATCCTGCAACATATTATTTAACATCAGGAACTAATGAAAAAGATATACTGACCATGATGGTCAAAGAGTTTAATGGTAGATTAACAACCAATATAAGTGAAAAAGCCAAAAAAGAGCATTTGAGTATACGAGATTTAGTTAATCTTGCAGTAATGGTAGAAGATGAAGCTGTGTTTCCGGAAGAACGACCGCTTATGGCCGGTGTTTTTTTGAAACGCCTTGGTATTTATATGCCTATTCAGTCAGATACTACGATTCAGTATATTTTAGGCAGTCAAAAAGAAAACTTGACAATTGCTGACACAAAAATAAAGTCACCCTATAACACTTATCAAAATCCTGGTTTACCGCCAGGTCCTATAGGAAATCCAAGTATTGATGCCATTAAAGATGTGCTTAATGCGGAGCAAACTGATTACTTGTATTTTGTAGCGGATAAAAGCGGACATCATCGTTTTAGTAAAACTTATGCGGAACATTTGCAAAAAATAGAGGAAATAGAGGAAATAAATGAAGAAAAATGAAATAAAATTTAAAACAAAAACAGGGGATACTATGAAAAAACCAGAACTTTTAGCTCCGGCAGGGAGTATGGAAAAATGTAAAATGGCCTTGCTCTATGGCGCTGATGCTGTATATTTGGGCGGCAAAAGTTTTGGTCTTAGGGCCTTTGCCAGCAATTTTTCCCTAGAAGACATAAAAATAGCGGTAGAGTTTGCCCATAGTTTGGGTAAAAAGGTCTATGTTACAGTTAATATTTTTCCGCACAACGAGGATTTGGCGGCGTTGCCGGAATATTTACAAGCTTTAGCATTGGCTAAAATTGATGCACTTTTGATTTCAGATTTCGGTGTATGGTCTTTAGCTAGAAAACTTGTGCCTAATATGCCTTTGCATGTTAGCACTCAAGCCAATGCTTGTAATTGGGCAGCAGTTAACGCTTGGCAAGAATTAGGTGCAGAACGGGTTGTTTTAGCAAGGGAATTATCCTTAGAAGAAATGCGAGAAATAAGAGAAAAATGCCAAGTGGAATTAGAAGCCTTCGTACATGGGGCCATGTGCATCTCCTACTCAGGGCGTTGCCTTTTAAGTAGCTATTTTACAGGACGTGATGGAAATCGTGGAGCCTGTGCGCAAGTTTGCCGCTGGGAGTTCCAGCTAAAAGAAAAAAATCGCCCTGGAGAGACTTTTGATATTGCTGAAGATGAGAGGGGCTCTTATGTTTTAAATTCTAAGGATCTTTGCTTAATAGATTATCTACCACAATTGATTAGTGGTGGAATTGCTAGCTTAAAAATAGAGGGGCGCATGAAAAGTGTACACTATGTAGCTACTGTCGTAAGCACTTACCGTAAGGCTATAGATAGTTATTGTGCTGACCCTGAAAACTATAGGGTAAATCCCTCTTGGCGACAAGAGCTGGAGAAAGTTTCACACAGGCCTTATACAGATGGCTTTGCTGTACATAAGCCGGATACTAATGGTCAGGTTTATACAACTTCTTCTTATGAACAAACTCATGACTTTGTAGGTATTGTACGTTCTTATGATAAGGCGACTAAAAGAGCAATAATTGAACAACGCAATAATGTTATTAATGGGGCTGTTTTGGAAGTATTAACCCCTAAAGGCGAAATATTTTCTTTGCAACTTGCGGACATGCGCAATGAAAAGAATGAACCTATTGGGGTAGCACCACATGCGCAAATGTTATTTACTATTGCTACGGACTGTCCCTTGCCTAAATATTCCTTGCTAAGAAAGGAGATACGTTAATATGTCTGCTAGTATATTATATTTGCAGGTAGGACCATCTTTAATAACAGATGTAAATCGTATTTTTGAAGGTTATGAATATTTAGCCTTAGTTAGTACCGTGGACAGAGCAAAAGGAATTCTTAAATTAAGAGCAACTCCTGATACTATGCCTGAAGTAAAAGAAATAGTAGAGCATTTACCTGTATTTGTACAAGTTTTAACGGATTTTAAGGAAGTTTAATAGGCAAATGCTCTAAAATATGATAAAATAATCAGGTGATTTTACGCGGTGAAAAACGTGGGAAGGTGACATATTGACTCCAATAGAAAAACTGCTTGTTTTTTTGGATGAGCAGAAAGTAGCAGGAATTTTTATTAAGGGAGATATCTCTATACGCTATTTTACAGGATTTACTGGTGGTGATAGCCTTTTATATGTAGATGATAAGCATAAGATAATTATCACTGACTCTCGTTATATTTTGCAAGCAAAAAATGAAGCTCTTGAGTGCGAAATTGTTGAACATAAAGGTGGCTTTTGGTCCGAGGTTGCAAAATTAAACCTTTGTGGTGATTTTGCTTTAGATGGAGACTATTTTTCTTATTCAGAACAATGCGCATTAGCGGCAGCAGTGCCCAATGTTACATTTAAAAATATTAATTTAGTTTCTCTTCGCCAAGTTAAAACTCAAAGGGAACTAGACCTCATTATTAAAGCAGTAGAAATTTCAGATACAGCCTTCGCCCAGCTTATTCCATGTATTAAAGAAGGAGTAAGCGAAATGGAGCTGGCTGCACAGTTGGAATTTAATATGCGCAAATTGGGATCTGAAGGCGTTGCCTTTGAAACTATTGTAGCCTCCGGTGCCAGAAGTGCTTTACCACATGGTCTTGCTACAGGAAAATTGGTGATAAAGGGTGATTTTATAACCTTTGATTTTGGCGCAGTTTACCAAGGTTATCGTTCAGACATTACACGCACACTTGTCATGGGCAGGGCTTTGGATTGGCAACGAGATATTTATGAAATAGTTCTGCAGGCAAATTTACTAGGTGAAAGTACCGTGAAAAGTGGAATAACTGGTTACGAAGTAGATGCTAAGGTACGCAAATTTATAGCTGATAGTGGTTATGGAGCGTATTTTGAACATGGTCTAGGACATGGTGTGGGATTAGATATTCATGAAAAACCGGTGCTTTCACGTAGTGGCGGCGAAGTATTATTACCGGTAAATTCAGTAGTAACAGTAGAACCAGGGATATACATACCCGGTAAAGGCGGGGTTCGTATAGAAGATACAGTGGTTGTAACACAAGAGGGGTGCCATGTTTTGACGGCTACGCCAAAGCAACTGCAAGAAATCGGTTAATACTTATTAAAATTTGGAGGTTATTTTATGATTTCAACGAATGAATTCAAGACAAATGTAACAGTAACAATTGATGGCGATGCATGGCAAGTTGTTGAATTTCAACATGTAAAACCAGGTAAAGGAGCAGCTTTTGTTAGAGCTAAGATGCGTAATCTTTGTGCCGGTTCCGTAGTCGAAAGAACTTTTAATGCAGGCGAACGTTTACCAAAAGCTCATGTAGAGCGTCGTGAGATGCAATTTCTTTATGAAGCTGATGGCAGCTATTGCTTCATAGATAATGAAAGTTTTGAACAATCTGAGCTTACTAAGGAGCAATTGGGAAACTCTGTTAATTTTTTGAAAGAAAATATGGATGTTAAAATCATGGTTTATGAAGGACGCATATTAGGTATTGATTTGCCTAACACGGTGGAATTGACTGTGGCTGAGACAGATCCTGGTATCCGTGGAGATACGGCTACAGGTGGCAGCAAAAACGCTAAAATGGATACCGGCTATGTTGTAAAGGTGCCTTTGTTTATTAATGAAGGCGACGTACTTAGAATTGATACTCGTAGCGGTGAATATATCGAAAGAGCATAAATAAAACAAAAAAAGCTTATAATACAATTATTGCGCTTGAGGTATTTTTTCAGACTTAGCAATATTTAAACGAATTTTCTCGCAACAAGCTTTAAATTCTTTTAGTTCCTCAGGAGGCAGTTTATACTCTATAACTTCTTCTATACCATTGCCACCAATAAGAGCCGGACAACCAGCGAAAATACCGCTTTCACCGTATTCTCCTTCCAAGGGAGCACTACTTGCCATAATACGTTTTTCGTCATGATAAATGGTATTAACCATCATAGCGGCAACTGAACAAATACCATATTCAGTACAATGTTTGCCACTATAAGTAACCCAGCCACCATTAATAGTGCGTTCACGAATTTCAGATTTATTAAAAGTGAATTTAGGATTTTTTTCCAGGTCGGCTAAAGGCTTGCCACCAAAATTAATTAAAGACCAAGGTACCATCTGAGCAGCACCATGTTCGCCCATCATATAGGCAGTAATAGATTTATGATCGATACCTGTTTGCTGTGCAATTGCTGAAACTAGCCTTGAAGTATCAAGGCCTGTTCCGGTGCCCATAACATGTCCCTTTGGCAGATTGCTTAGTTTGGCAATAAGAGCGGTAATTACATCACAAGGGTTAGTAATGTTTATATAATAGCCCTTAAATCCACCTGCTTTAATTTTAGGAATATAATTTTTTACTTGCGCAACGGTGAAATCCATTTCATCGTCACGGTTACCGGTGGCACAAAGAGCAATGTCGCCAATACTATTAACAATTATGTCACATTTATTCAATTCCTCATAAGTTGCAATTTGATAATCAACATGATGAGGCATAAATTTTACGGCATCCATCAAATCTTGACGTTCACTAATTAGTTTCTCTTGGTTTTTGTCGCAGAGCAATATTTCATCTGCAAATCCTTGAATACCAAGAGAATAGGCAACGTGAGCGCCTACATGACCAAGGCCGACAACACCAACACTTTTTTTTTATACCATTTTAGAATATCTCTCCTTTAAAATAAAAATATAAACATATAATGTATTAATTCGTTATATTTGGGAAAATTCCTCTAAAAACACAAAAAAGTAAAAATAAGATTTAAATTTAAATAAAAATGTAAAATATAGCACACCAAATTAGAATTTAATATTGGTAAATTAGCCTAAAAGTTTTGGCTAACAAAAAAAGACTCTCGTAAATCCGAGAGTCTTTTAATTTTAATGGTCGGGGTGACAGGATTCGAACCTGCGGCCTCTTAGTCCCGAACCAAGCGCGCTACCAAACTGCGCTACACCCCGTTAATGCACTCACTTATTATAAAGGCTGGTCATGTGTTTGTCAAACTTAATTTCCCAAAAATAGGAAATACCTGCAAGCGAATCTCAAAAATTCGTTCCCAAGGTAAGGTGGCGTGGAAAGACAAATTTTGCAAATAATAAGCAGCGCTGTTATCTTTATAAAAAGGGTAACGACGTAGATTACTTAGTAACAATAATTTATTATAGATTGTAAGTTCTTTGTTGATGTAATTCTCTACTAAATTTGTATAGGGAGAAGTGTCTTCAATGCTCGCAATGCCGTTATAGTCAGCAAAAAGGCTAATTTTATGGCGAATTAATTTTTGGTAGGCCCAATCATCTAGAAATCTAGCACAGCTAAACTTTAAATTTTCTGCATAAAGTGCAGGGAGGTCTTTTTGTGGTAAAAGCTGTTTTTGTCCGGTAAAAATAGTTGCTTGAGCTAAGGCCGTACCTATGGAATTGCTGGCAGTGTTCCAACCGGCATAAGAAGCTAGTTGCACTAAAGGGGTGTTGTTAGCAATAAGATGGGGGAGCAGAGCTTCTGCACTGTCAAAATTCATGGTTAAATCAACTAAAGCCAGTGGTTTTTGTGCTATGAGAGTTTTAACTTTATTTGCTATACGGCTATAGTCGATAGGCATGTTATCACCACAATAGACAAAAAGAATAAAATCAGCGGCTTCTTTGTTGTAGACAATGGTACCATTAACTAAACTTACCTTATCGGCAACAATTTGCTGTAAATCAAGCGGAACAAAAGGAAGTATCATTTTAGCCATGGCGTCATTGCCGTACTCAATGTAAATCTTGGGGCTATAATTATTTTTTTGTGCGAATATCCTTGCTACGGCCAAGGTTCCTAATTCATCCGCACCTTGTGTAACGTGAAATTTATTTTGTAAGGGGAAGGTGCGCATATATTTTTCAATCTCAAGTCGATTATGATTGGGCAGACCAAAAGGTTGAGCATCATCTTGCCCAATAACTAAATCATCCAAATTTTCTTTGACGGCTACATCAGCCAACTTTTTATTGAAACGTGCATTTTCCCTATAAAGCTTAACATATTTCCATTTGATACCAGCAGGAATTTCTTGCTGCAGTTCTTTATATTGCTTTTGGTCATAAGGTACATTATGTATTTTTTTATCCATCAAAATCGCCCATTGCATTAGATGCCATTGGTACCAACTATCCGGCAATATTTGATCACTGACTAGTAAACGGGGAATTATAGAGTAAATGTAGAAAAATTTAGTGGGGTTATCTTGCTTTATTGTTTGCAAGAATTGCAAAATTTCTTCTGCTTTATTTTTTGTTAAAGGCTGCAAGCGGGAATTTAACAGGCCGCCATGAGCTAATAAATCTATGGATATAATAGCACCATTAGTTTTAGAGATATTTTCTTTCAACCAAGAACTTATGGCTTTACTCTGGGCGGGTATTTCATATTTATCTAAAAGTTTCTTAGGAGGTAAAATAATATTCATGCCTGCTAAATGGCCTAATTCGGCTGTGAAATCTGTGCACGGCGGTCTGCTGTCTAGAGGCACAGTAGATATAGAAACATTGGATTTGACGCCAGTAAATGCTATAGTGGTGCCACGAGGTGCTATAATATGATACAATGTTACTGCTAGTGCAATTAATAAAACTGAGCTGAAAATGAAGATTTTTTTCACGTTAGTACTCCTTATTTTTAAGTTACAGTAATTATTATATTATATTTGGGGAGAAAATTATATGCGAATTATTACAGGCAAGGCGCGCGGGCTTAAACTAGTTACGCCTAAAGACTACAATGTAAGACCAACCGCTGACAGAATTAAGGAATCTTTATTCAATATTTTGTCTAGAAAAATTGCTGCCTCAAGGGTTCTAGATGCTTTTGCCGGTACCGGTAATTTAGGTCTGGAAGCGTGGAGTCGCGGTGCAGAACACATAGTTTTTGTTGACGAAAATGAGACTAGTATTAAGTTGGTTAAGGCTAATATTGCCAAAGCCAGAGCAGAAAAAGAAACCATAGTAATTAAAGGAAACATTTTAAATATTATGGGAAGTTTAAGCGAAAAAGGCGAGAAATTTGATATTATTTTTTCCGATCCGCCTTATAATAAGGGACTAAATGAGAAAGTATATAAAAATTTATTGCATAACCAGTTGCTTAAATCAGGTGGAATTTTAGTTTTAGAACATTCCGCTGCAGAAAACCCTGTAAATTATATACGCGAAACAGAGCAAATCCGTACACAAAAATATGGAGATACCGGAATTTCTTTAATTATATGGAAATAATAGAATATTTCTGCTATAATGTTAAGGAATTGTAAATAGAATTACAAGCTCTAATTTAATTGGGAGGTGCAAAGTGCGTAGAGCAATTTGCCCGGGAAGTTTTGATCCGGTTACCAATGGCCATATTGATATTTTTGAACGGGCCAGTGTAATGTTTGATGAAATTCTTATAAGTGTATTTACGAATCCCTTAAAAGACCATGCAATGTTTTCTATGGAAGAGCGCTTGGCCATGTTGCAAGAGGCTACAAAGCATATACCTAATGCTAAGGTAACCTGTTTTTCAGGTTTGTTAAATGAATACTGTAGGCAGCAACAGACGCCATTTATAGTGAGAGGACTTAGAGCTTTTTCTGATTTTGAATACGAATTTCAACGAGCCTTATTAATAAAAAAGATTGATCATAATTTAGAAACAGTTTTTATTATGACAAATGCTAAATATTCCTTTTTGAGTTCATCTAGTATAAGGGAATTAGCTGTATTTGGTGGCGATATTTCTGGATTAGTTCCGGAGTGTATAGAAGAAAAAATAAAGTGTCATGAGAATATTAAGCGCTAAATATTTGTGAGAGAGGTTGATAACCATGGAATTAGACAAAATTTTGGATGAAATGGAAGGCATCATTCTGGAGGCTTCACGCATTCCCCTTATGGATAAGATCATGGTGGATGAAGGAGAACTCACTATGGTTATGGACAAGTTACGTGCAGCTGTTCCTTTGGAAGTAAAACGTGCCCACGACTTGTTGGAAGAACAAAAAAATATCATAACCAATTCTCGTGCCGAAGCTGATCGTATTGTTGAGCAAGCTAAGGCAGAGGGAAATCGTTTAGTAGAATTGGCAAAAGCTGAAGCGGAACGCTTGGTAAGAAATGAAGAAGTTGTCAAAATGGCTGAAGAAAAAGCCAATAGCATTATTGAAAATACACAACAGTATGACCGTGATATGCGCTCAGCTGCTGATGCTTATGCTGAAAAATTGCACAGAGAATCTATGCAGTACGCTTCTGACGTTTTCTCTTATTTAGAAGAAAACTTGCATAAAACGCTACAAGCCGTACATGAGAATGGGAATGCTTTACGAGGTAATGACAACGATAATCAAGACAAATAGTAAGGTAGCACTATGAAAAAAGTTGGATTGGCGCTCGGCTCAGGTGGGATACGCGGATTTGCGCATCTTGGGGTTTTAAGTGTTTTGGAAGAAAACAATATAAAGATAGATGTAATAGTTGGTTGTAGTATAGGCAGCCTTATCGGTGCATTATTTTGTTGTGGGCTTGATACTTCATCTATCATGAAATTAGCCAAGGGTCTCGGGAGAGACCCTTGGCTGGATTTTGTCGTACCTAAAATGGGTTTTATTAGTACGAAGAAAATTTATGAAATAATGAAATTATTGACTAAAGAACAAAAAATAGAGGAATTGTCCATTACTTTTGCTACGGTAGGCACTGATTTAAAAAGTGGTAAAGAGATTATTTTTACCAAGGGGCCTATAGCAGATGCAGTATGTGGCAGTATTTGTATACCGGGAGTTTTTGAACCCTATGAATACAAAAATATGTTGCTTGCAGATGGGGCCCTTTCTAATCCAACGCCTATAGATATAACTAAAAAATTGGGCGCGGAGGTGCTTATAGCCGTTGATATGGCACAAAGCGCCGTAGTAAGTGAAATAGATAACATGCAAAAAGTTATTGTACAGTCGTTAAAACTTATGGAAAAAAATTTGTTCCAATATCGCAACCTAGAAGAAAAGTGCCACGTGCTTATTCGCCCAACTTTTGCTGCTGGTGGTGTAAAGGGAATGACGGATTTTAGTAAGATGGATGAATACTTTTTAGCAGGCAGGAAAGCAGGTAAAAAAGCGTTGCCTGCTATTTTAAAACTTTTGTCTGAGTAGAGACATAGATAGGCGAAGTTGTATAATCGCGATTGTAGAAACCATTACCGTGTAAAACATCATAAATGTTGGTAGCGGCAATTTCTGTTTTCAAAGTTTTAACAAAATTTTCGTTGGTATTTTCAACAAAAACATTCTTCCCGAGTTTGTTAATTATAGGAAGCTGTGTTCTTGCTTTTATGGTTCTAAGCAGCATACGCCCACGATTATTAAAAGCTAATACGCGCAGGTAGCTTGGAGCAATATTAGCGGTAGCAGCAAAGGGGACCGTCGGGGTAGATATAAGCATCTGACAAAGTAGGCGTTGAATTCTTGTTGCAGGATAGCGCTTACTTTTTATTTTTGTTACTAAATCTGTAAAATCCGTGAAGTGGTAGTTGGCTGCTATTTTATTTTCCAAGCCTTCAGAAGTATCGCAATAGGTTGCAATATCTGTGGCTTCCAACTTAGCTAAAAGATAGTGTAATAAATCCGTGAGGGTTGAGTTTTGTAAACCTAAGGAGTGGTTTTCGTACAAGGCGCTTAATTGCGCACATACGCTTTGGGGAAGAGCGGATATTACTTTTTTGGTTATACCATTATTTAATATTTCTTTTCTAATGGCACTAGCGCTGGGTAATGTTGATACTATTTCGGTGTCTAAATATCCACTGCCATAACGTTGTATGGGAAGCGGTATAATAGAAGAGCTTTCTAAATGCAACCAACGATAATATTCTAGGGCGAGAATGTTATTAGGGCTTTTAATTATTTTTTTATAAGTAGGTAAGCTATTATTTAAAAGTTTTTCTACAGCAGCAGCATAAGCTATGCCACAGGACATAGTTGTTTTTAAGTCATCAGCATCAATGACAATTTTTGCCAAAGCTTGTAACAACTCAGGATTTTTGGTTTCACAGCCAAAGGCAAGATGTGTTAGAGAACCTGTGGCTTGCAAAGTAGCCAAGGCCCCTTGAGCAAAAGATTGGCTGCTGCGACAAGCATAAATAACAGGTAGTTCTAGCACTAAATCAACACCGCCGGCAATCGCCATAGCAGCTCTTGACCATTTGTCAGATAAGGCCGGCTCTCCACGTTGTACGAAGGAGCTGCTCATAACGGCAACCACGGCAGCATCGCCCACAGCCTTTTTGGCTGTGTCGATTTGATAGGCATGACCCTTGTGAAAAGGATTGTATTCGGCAACAATGCCAATGACGGAATTAGTTTTCATACGACACCTCAAAAGTATTAAAATCTATTTTTCTAAATGGATAAATCTGAAAAATTAGTGTATACTAACAGTATTATAGTATGGTTTAGCGGTAGTTGCAAAAAAAACAATCTGGGAGGCTTTTTGATGAAGATATTTGTTGTTAACTGTGGCAGTTCGTCAATTAAATTTCAGCTAATAGATATGGACACAGAAACCCCTTTGGCTAAAGGCCAAATTGAACGTATTGGCAGTGAGGGCTCGTTTATAAAAATAACTCCTGCCGGAAAATATACCGTAGATTTACCCATGGATGTCCCCAATCACGATGTAGGTATCAGAGTGATTTTGGATGCCTTGCAAAATAAGGATTACGGTGTAATTAAAAGTTTAGAGGAAATAGATGCTATTGGACATCGTGTAGTGCATGGTGGGGAAAGATTTTCTGATTCGGTACTTATTACTCAAGATGTGATGAATGGAATACAAGCGTGCGCAGAAATAGCCCCGCTACATAATCCTCCTAAGTTATTTGGTATTAAAGCGTGTATGGAATTTATGCCTATAACACCGCAGGTTGCTGTGTTTGATACGGCATTTCATCAAACCATGCCTAAGGTAGCTTATTTATATGGACTTCCCTATGAACTTTATGTTAAATATGGCTTACGGCGTTATGGCTTTCATGGAACATCACATAAATACGTGGCGCAACGAGCAGCAGAAATGTTGCAGGAACATATGTCGGATTTACGTATTATAACCTGTCATTTAGGCAATGGAGCTAGTATTGCAGCTATAAAGTATGGTAAGTCAATTGATACAAGCATGGGCTACACCCCTTTAGAAGGCTTGGTAATGGGAATGCGCAGCGGTGAAATTGATCCGGCAATAGTGCCCTTTTTAATGCAAAAAGAAAATATGACGGCGCCACAAATTGATGAATATTTAAATAAACGCAGTGGTATTTTGGGTATTTCAGGTTTGTCCAGTGATTTTAGAGATTTAGAGAGTGCAGCCAATAGAGGCGATGAACGCTCTCAGTTAGCAATTGATATTTTTGCCTATAAGGTTAAAAAATATATTGGCGGTTACGTTGCTGCAATGGGTGGCGTAGATGCAATTGTTTTTACAGCAGGGTTAGGAGAAAATTCACCTTTTATGCGGGACAAAATTTGCAATGGCTTAGAATATTTGGGCACACGCATTGACCAAAAGCGCAATAAGGTTAGAGGAAAGGCACAAGAAATCAGCGTCAAGAGGGCTACAGTTAAAATATTCGTTATCCCAACAAATGAGGAGCTTGTTATTGCTAGAGCTACCTATAACATTTGTAAACGTATAATTAAATTATAGCTATCAATGAGTTTTACTTGACAAAGGTATATTGCATCGTTATAATTGTAAGGATTGGTGAATTATGATTAAATTAAATGTAGTAGAAATCAAGAAAAAACTAGTGGGCGAAAAATCTTTTCAATTTGAATTGGAGCCTAAAGAACTGAACCTGATGCCGGATGACCTGCCTGTTGTGGGGAAAATCATGGTAGAAGGAAATCTTGCTAATGGTGGAGATGTTTTATTACTACATGCAGCAATAAAAACTTGCGTAGCTAGACAGTGCGGTCGTTGTTTGAAGGAATTTCAAGCTACGACACAAGCCGAAATTTTAGAAAAGTTTTATCCCGCAGATGCCCAAGGCATTGAAAAAGATGCATACACTTACGAATACGATGTGGTAGATATCACGGAAGCATTACGTGAGGGTTTGTTGCTGGTAGAGCCTATTAGTGCGCTCTGCAAAGAAGATTGCCGAGGTTTGTGCCCTGTTTGTGGAATTGACAGGAATTTAGCTTCTTGTACTTGTGAAACAGACACCATTGACCCCAGATTAGCAGCGTTAAAGCAGTTGTTGAAAAATTAGATTGAGAACTTTGAGGAGGTGTATTTGAAATGGCAGTGCCAAAGAGAAAAATGTCTAAAGCTCGTCGTGATTCACGTCGTGCGAATTGGAAGCTCACAGTTCCCGGTCTTGTTGAGTGCCCTCAATGTCATGAAATGAAAATGCCGCATCGCGTATGTCCTGAATGCGGATACTATAACGGGAAACAAGTAATAGTAAAAGATGCTGAATAATTTCAGAAAAACTAGAAGCCTAAAGGCTTCTTTTTTTTGTTCAAAAGGGCTAATAACTTGACTGCATGGTCATTTATTTCACATTTTTGTTACGATGTTAGAGTAAAATATTAGTTGGCAAAAGAAACAAAATAAGGAAGTGGATGTAAAATCCACTTCCCATAGTAGGAAAAATTCTTTAATATGTTAGTTGCTAGACAAAACATGTAAAGGAGTTCCTACTATGGATATTGTAAATGAAAGCTTGCCGACATTCAAGGATATTGAGAAAATAATTTTCAGCTATGTGTGCAGTGCTGCCGTCGAAATGGTGAAGGACTTGTTGGAAGGCTACGATAGGAAGCTCATGGTCGAAAGAGATCGCAAGGCGTATAGGCACAAAGGTTTTAAGGCCAACCACATACGCTGCGTGTTCGGAGATGTCGCCTATAAGCGCACGGTCTATGAGCACATTAACGAAGAAGGCAAGAAGGAATTCATGTACCTTCTAGATGATGCCATGGGCATGGAGGTCATCGGCAAGATGTCATATAACTCTGTAGAAGCAATGGTTAAAGCAGCCACAGAGGTAAGCTTCAGGAAAGCAGAATCTGCCGTTAATCTTACCAGCCAAATAAATATAAGCAGCCAAGGAATTTGGAATACGGTGCAGGAATTTGGTAAAAAACTGGAAGCAGAAGAAACAGACATGGCCAAAAGATTAGAAGAAGATAAGCCGCAGACGGGTAAAGAAGCACCGGTATTGTTCGAAGAAGCTGATGGTATATTCCTGCACCTGCAAAAGCCCTACCGCCCAAAAGAGGCCTCGGGCAAAGAGATAAAGGTCAGCACGGCCTATGAGGGTATACGTAAGGGAAAAGACGGCAGAAATGAAGTCGTGGGAAAAGTTATGACCGCAGGTTTTGAAGAGGCAAAAGAGTTCCACCGCATAAGGGAAGCCATGATTCAAACAAAGTACAATACGGATGAAGTAAAGTACAGGTTCATTAATGGGGATGGAGCAGCCTGGGTTAAGCATCCTTATGATCCGTATACTATTTACCAATTAGACAGGTTTCATGTGTTCAAGAAGATAATTTACGCAATAGCCGATACGGCTATGCGTAAAGAGCTAAAAGCATTGTATATGGACGGTAAAACGGAAGAGTTGCTGGCGAAAATAGACGCCTATGCAAACAGTGTTGCCAGTAATGAGAAGGAAGACAAAAGAGAAGAAAAAGCAAGAGCGTTGTACAGCTATTTGAGCAACAACGAGGCAGGAATAAAAGCTTATTTTGATATGAAGGAAAAGCTGCCTAAGCCGCCGGAAGGACTTTTATACGGATCTATGGGTACGCAGGAAAGCCAGAACTGCTCGGTAATTACTTTAAGGATGAAGCACCATAAAGGCAGCTGGGGCATCCCAGGTGCAGGCTACATGGCAAAAATACTTACGAGATTAGAAAACAAGACCTTTTATACGGCTCTTGAACGCTATACGAGCCTTATAGACAGAGAAATAGTTGTATTTGCCAAAGATATTTTAAGTGCTGCTGCAATACCTAGGGTCGTAGGCAAAGGCAAGAAAGATGGAAACATCCGCAAGGGGCATTGGGCAATTGCAGACGCAAAGATGACCGGCAGTAGGAAATCTTTGCTAAGGGCATTTGGATATAGAGAATTTAGTGAGATAGCACATATCTAATTTAGCTTATAACAACTTGGGAGGATGAGTTTGCCCAAAATTTTATGGAAAATTCCATTCAACAATTAAAAATGCAAGGTTTTTCCTACGAAGAAAGATTTGCCAACTTTTACTTGACTGATACTGTTACGATAAAAAGCTTGCTTTTTATCGTATAGTATTTTATAATAACAACAGATGTTAATAGCTGGTACTAAAAGTGGGTGATAGTAGTGAGTGCATCGAAAAAACGAATAAGACAAGAGTCTCTTCTTAAGGGGCTGGAGAAAAACCCGTTTCTTACAGATGAGCAGTTGGCTAATGCGTTGGAGGTTAGCATTCAAACCATACGCTTGGATCGTTTAGCTAAAGGCATTCCGGAGCTTAGAGAAAGAACTAAGCACATGGCTATCGATGCTCAGGAAAAACTTCAAGCTATCGCCAGTGAGGATATTTTTGGGCAGCTTATCGATTTGGATTTAGGACACAGTGGCATATCTATGCTACAGGTTACCCCTGATATGGTTTTACAAAAAACAGGCGTGGCAAGAGGACACTATATGTTTGCACAGGCCAATTCATTGGCACTGGCGGTTATAGATGCTCCGGTAGCTTTAACTGGCGTGGCTAATGTTAAATATAAAGTACCTATTTACACAGGAGCCAATTTAGTTGCACGTGCCGAAGTTATAAGGAAACAAAATGACAAGTACATCGTTTGGGTTAAAATTAGAAATAATAATAAAGAAGTATTTAGGGCAAAATTTTTGATAGTTTCGTTATCTGAAGAGAGGGCCGGCCAAAAATGAAAATAGCAGTAGATGTAATGGGAACAGATTTTGGACCGGGCGAAATAGTACTAGGAGCTTTGCAAGCTGTGGAAGAATATGGCTGCCAAGTAGTACTTGTTGGTGATAGTCAACAAATAAAACAGGTTTTGCTTCAAAGAAAAGCACAAAATAATCCTAACGTTACTGTGCAGCATGCTAGTCAAGTTATTGAGATGAGTGAACATCCTGCTATTAGCGTTAAAGCTAAAAAAGATGCCTCCATCGTTGTAGCTACGGAGCTTTTGCATAAAAAAGAATGTGATGCTTTAGTTTCAGCTGGCAGTACAGGAGCGGCAGTCGCCGCCGCACTTTTTAGCCTGGGAAGGATTAAAGGCATTGAAAGGCCTTCCATAGCGACAGCTATTCCTAGTATGAAAGGCACGACTGTTTTGTTGGATTCAGGAGCTAAGGTAGATGCGAAACCTGAACAACTAGTGCAAGGGGCAGTTATGGGTGCTATTTATGCGGAACTTATTTTAGGCATAAAAAATCCTCGAGTTGGTTTGCTAAACATTGGCGAAGAAGAGACCAAGGGTAATGAACAGGCACTTGCTACTTATCCACTCCTCAAACAAGAAACATCAATTAATTTTATTGGCAATGTAGAGGGTAGAGACATTAACAAAGGTACGGTAGACGTAGTTGTATGTGATGGTTTTGTGGGCAATGTGGTGTTGAAGGTTGCCGAAGGTTTAGCTAGGGCAATATTAACGCTCATGAAAGATGCCATTTTGCGTGATGGGTTGTTAGCCAAGCTGGGCGCATTACTTATAAAACCGGCGTTAATGAAGCTTAAGAAAAAATTGGATCCTGCAGAGTATGGCGGTGCATTGCTTTTAGGTGTTAAAGCTCCTTTTATAATATGTCACGGCAGCTCAAGGGCAAAGGCTATTAAGAATGCTGTAGGCGTGGCAATTAATTTGGCTGAAAAAGATGTGGTCGGTCGCATCGGCAAGGAAATTTCACATGAGACATGAGAATGGAAGAGTGTAATATTATGATGAAACAAAGTGTTGGATTTTTAGGTATGGGTTGTTATATTCCTGAGAAAGTAATAACTAATTATGATTTAGAAAAAATGGTGGAAACCAACAATGAATGGATTGTTGATCGCACAGGTATTAAAGAAAGGCATATAGCGGCACCGGAAGAGGCTACTTCTGACTTAGCTGTCAAAGCCGCTAAATTGGCCATTGCAGATGCAGGTTTAACGGCTGAAGATATTGATTTAGTAATTGTTGCCACCGAGACACCTGATACTAAATTCCCTTCTACGGCGTGTCTAGTACAGCATGAAATAGGAGCTACCCATGCTGCTGCTTTTGACTTATCTGCAGGGTGTTCCGGATTCGTATATGGGTCTGCAGTAGCTAGCCAATTTATTGCTACTGGTTTGTACAAGCATGTATTGGTTATAGGGGCAGAAACCCTTTCTCGTATTATGAATTGGCAAGATAGAAATACTTGTGTGCTTTTTGGTGATGGCGCCGGAGCTGCCGTATTAGGAAAAGTTGATGCTGGCTATGGTATTTTGTCAATTGATTTAGGTGCTGATGGTGGCGGTGGTCCTCATCTTATTATGCCTGCAGGTGGTTCCAGAAAACCGGCTTCCCATGAAACAGTGGACGCATGTGAACATTCTATTCAAATGAATGGCAACGATGTTTTCAAATTTGCTATCAAAATTATGCCTAAAACGGCTTTGCGTGTATTAGAAAAAGCAGGACTTAAAAAAGACGATATTGATCTTTTGATTCCTCATCAAGCCAATGTTCGCATAATAGATTCTGCGGCCAAGCGCTTGAAGTTATCCCAGGACAAAATAATGGTTAATGTAGAAAAATATGGTAATACCTCAGCAGCATCTATTCCTATTGCCATGTGTGAAGCAAGAACAGAAGGCCGTTTGAAAAAAGATGATAATGTATTGCTGGTAGGATTTGGTGCTGGCTTGACTTGGGCATCTATCTTAGTGAAATGGCATAAATAATATTTTTAGTGTTAGAGCTATTTCTTTCTAACAAATATACAAGGATTTTAAGGAGGAAGTTTACAATGAGCAAAATCGCATTTATATTTCCCGGTCAAGGTTCTCAGACCGTAGGAATGATGAAAGAATTCTATGACAATTATCCTATAGTTCGTGATGTATTTAAAGAAGCTGATGAGGCCTTGGGATTTTCTATTAGCACAATGTGTTTTGAAGGACCTGAGGATCAGTTACGTTTGACTTATAATACGCAACCTGCTATTTTAACTTGTAGTATAGCTGCCATGAAAGTTTTAAATGAACATGGTATTAAACCTGATATTGCAGCAGGCCATAGCCTAGGTGAATATTCAGCACTAGTGGCAGCAAATGCTATTAGTTTTGCTGACGCTGTTCGTACAGTGCGCAAACGTGGACAATTTATGCAAGAAGCCGTTCCTGTAGGTCAGGGAAGTATGGCTGCCGTACTAGGACTAGATGGCGATATGATTGTAGAGATTTGTAAAGATGCCGAAGCAACTACCGGTAAAGCAGTGCAAGCAGTAAACTTTAACTGCCCGGGACAAGTTGTAATTGCTGGAACTGTAGAAGGTGTTAACAAAGCTATAGAAGATTTGAAGGCAGCTGGTGCTAAACGAGCTATTTTACTTCCGGTAAGTGCTCCTTTCCATAGCTCTTTGATGAAACCAGCAGCTACAAGATTGGCTGAAGAACTAGAGAATGTTACTTTTCATGATGCACAAATTCCTGTAGTAGCTAACGTAACCGCAAATGAAGTTACTGCTGCTAATGAAATTAAAGATCTTTTAGTTGAACAGGCTGCGGCTCCTGTATTGTGGGAAAAATCTGTTAGAAATATGATTGCTAATGGTGTTACTACTTTTGTGGAAGTTGGACCTGGGAAAGTATTAACAGGGTTTACCAAAAAAATAGCCAAGGAATTCACCGGTCTTAACGTAGAAGACGGAGTAAGTTTAGAAAAAACTCTTGCTTGTTTTAAGGAGGTTAGATAGAATGGCTTTAGATGGTAAGGTAGCATTTGTTACCGGAGGATCAAGAGGTATAGGCAAAGCCATTGTTTTAGCACTTGCAAGTGCCGGAGCAGATGTAGCCATTAACTATGCTGGTAATTTAACTGCTGCAGAAGAAGTTGCAGCACAGGTTACCGCTATGGGACGCAAGGTTATTTTAGTGCAAGGTGATGTGGCCAATACTGCTACTGCTACAGAAATGATTGAAAAAGTAGTTACAGAACTTGGAAAAATTGATATACTTGTTAATAATGCGGGGATTACCCGTGATGGTTTGCTTGTGAGAATGAAAGAAGAAGATTGGGACGCCGTCCTTACAACCAATTTAAAAGGTGTTTTTAATTGTACTAAGGCTGCTGCGAAACATATGATGAAACAAAGGGCAGGGAAGATAGTTAATATATCTTCAGTTGTCGGTATTATGGGTAATGCTAGTCAGGCCAATTATGCTGCTGCTAAAGCGGGTTGCATAGGCTTTACTAAATCTGTTGCCAAGGAATTAGCCTCTCGGGGTATTAATGTTAATGCGGTAGTTCCTGGCTTTATAGCTACTGATATGACTAAGGTACTGCCTGAAAAGGTAGTGGAAGCAATGGCAGCCGGTATTCCGTTAAAACGTGCCGGTGAGCCCAAAGATGTTGCCAATGCAGTTCTATTTCTCGTATCTGAGGAAGCTGCTTATATAACCGGTCAGACTTTAAATGTTGACGGTGGCATGGTGATGTAGGTAATGCGTAAAAAGATATTCTTTGGAAGGGGGTGAACTGGAATGAGTACATTTGATAAAGTAAAAGCGATTACTGTTGAACAATTAAGCGTTGATGCTGATGACGTAAAGATGGAATCTACTTTCATAGACGATTTAGGTGCTGACTCTTTGGACATTGTTGAATTAATCATGGCTTTCGAAGAAGAGTTCAACACTGAGATTCCTGATGAGGTGGCTGAAAAAATTCGCACTGTTAAAGATGCGGTTGATTTGTTGGATAAGAAATAATTGCATTATGTTCGGAAAGTCTTCTAATAGGGGGCTTTCCGAAATTTATCCTAAGCTTTTATTAAGTCCTGAAATGGGGGATATTTGTTGAATTTACCAGTGCTAAAAATTGGTTACAAAGTTGCTGCAATGCCTATTGTGCAAGGTGGAATGGCTATTAGGCTTTCTACTGCCCGTTTAGCGGCGGCAGTGGCAAGAGAAGGCGGTATAGGTCTTATTGCTGCGTCAGGAATGCCTTTTGAAGAATTGCGCAAGGAAATCAGACTAGCAAGAAAGCTTGCAGAGGGCAAGGGCCTTATTGGTATTAACGCCATGGTTGCTGCCAGAGCTTTTTTAGGACTGATTACTACAGCAGCAGAAGAAAAAATAGATCTGATTGTGGCCGGCGCCGGATTTTCAAGAGATATGTTCGCTGTTGGACGGGAACATGGCGTAGCTATAGTTCCTATTGTATCTTCTTTAAAACTAGCTAAGATTTCAGAAAAACTGGGAGCTGCGGCTATAGTGGTGGAAGGAACAGAAGCTGGGGGCCATTTAGGGACCCAACGATCTATCAAAGATATTTTGCCGGAAATTGTGGCAGAAGTTAATATACCTGTTATTGCAGCCGGTGGTGCCGTTAATGGGCATGACGTGGCAGAGCTGTTAAAATTAGGTGCTAATGGCGTACAAATGGGAAGCCGTTTTGCTGCCAGTGAAGAATCAAATGGAGCACCTGCTTTAAAAAAATTCTATTTGCAAATGACTAAGGAAGATGTAGTACAACTTGATAGCCCTGTGGGTTATAAAGGACGTGCTATATTGAATCCTTTTGCCAAGTTAGCGTTGGAGGGCAATCCTCCTCCGCCCATAACTTGTGATGCATGCCTAAAGCGTTGTTCTCGTAGCTTTTGTATAATTAGAGCACTTACGAGAGCACAGCAAGGCGATGTGGAAACCGGACTTGTTTTTACCGGGGCAAATATGTGGAAAATAAAAGAAATACTACCTGTGCACGAGATATTTAGAAGGCTCAAAGAAGAGATAGCACAAATTTAATTAAGAGGTGATTTATTTGAAAAGACGAGTTGTTGTTACAGGCGTTGGTTTAGTTACTCCAATTGGTATTGGTAAAGATGAATTTTGGAAAAATTTAATTGCAGGAAAATCCGGCGTTGGTCTTATTACTCAGTTTGACACTGAAGGGTTTGAGGCTAAGATTGCTGGAGAAGTTAAAGATTTTGATTTTGCCAACTATGGCGATAAAAAAGAAGCTAAGCGTATGGACCGTGTAACTCAGTTTGCAGTGGCTGCTGCTAAAATGGCGGTAGAAGATGCAAAGTTTGATATTGCTGGTCTTGACCCTGTACGTGCCGGTGTTTGCGTTGGCAGTGGTATTGGTGGAATTCATACTTTCTTGGAACAATCCCTGAAATATGGTGAAAAAGGACCAAGCAGAATTAGTCCGTTCTTTATTCCTATGGAAATCCCTAATATGCCAGCTGGGCAGATTTCAATCGCTTTAGGATTTAAAGGACCGAATACAGCAATTATTACTGCTTGTGCAACCGGGACTAACTGTATTGGTGATGCGTTGCGTACTATTCAATATGGTGATGCTGATGTTATGCTCGCCGGTGGTACTGAAGCGGCTATTTCTCCTGTTGCTGTTGCTGGTTTTGATAATATGAAGGCTTTGTCACGTAATAATGAAGAACCTGAAAAGGCATCATGTCCTTTTGATAAAAAACGTAATGGCTTTGTTATGGGTGAAGGTGCAGGCGTTGTGCTTTTGGAAGAGTTAGAACATGCCAAAGCACGTGGTGCGCATATTTATGCAGAACTTATTGGTTTTGGCATGAACGCCGATGCTTATCACATTACAGCTCCGGATCCTAGTGGTGAAATGCCGGCTGCTTGTATGTTGCAAGCTATTAAAGATGCAGGTGTAAAACCGGAAGACGTTAACTATGTTAATGCTCATGGCACATCTACACACCGTAATGACTTAAATGAAACACTTGCCTGCAAGAAAATTTTTGGCGAGCATGCCTATGATGTTGCTATTAGCTCCAATAAGTCCATGACAGGACATTTGCTAGGCGCCGCTGGTGGTGTAGAAGCAATTGCAACAGTTATGACTATTGAAAATGGCATTATTCCGCCTACTATTAACTACGAAGATCCTGACATTGAAGAAGGTCTAGATCTTGACTACGTACCTAATGTAGCACGTAAGGCTGATGTAGAAGTTGCTATTTCTAACAACTTTGGTTTTGGTGGACATAATGCTTCCATCGTCTTCAAAAAATATAAAGGCTAAACAATGAAGGTGAAGCATGGATAAAAAGCGTAGAGAAGACTTAAATAATCTGTGCAAGTCGCTAAACCTTGAGATGCATGACTTAGAGCTTATGAACACAGCTTTAACGCACACCTCTTATGCCTATGAATCTAAAAAAAGACCTCATCCGGAGCATAATGAACGTTTGGAGTTTCTGGGAGATTCGGTGTTGAGTTTAGTAGTAAGTACTTATATTTATGATAAGTACACAAAGAAGGATGAAGGTTATTTATCCAAACTGCGTGCTTTTCTAGTTTGCGAAACGACCTTGGCGGTATTTGCTAAAAAAATGAAGCTGGGTGACTATCTGCTTTTAGGTAACGGTGAATTAAACGTTTCCGGGCGAGAACGCCCCTCTATTTTGGCAGATGCTTTTGAGTCGGTGGTCGGTGCTTATTATTTGGACAAAGGTTTGGAAAAAGTTGGACAATTTTTATTTGAGATAATTCTAAAAAATATCGATACTCTAGCTAAAGAAGGCATTGATATGGACTACAAAACACGTTTGCAGGAAGAAGTGCAAAAAAATGGCGTTGTAGACATAGAATATGAACAGCTAGAAGCTACGGAACCAGCCCATGAACGCGTATTTAAAATGCGTGTTCTGATAAATAAAACAGAACGCGGCCGTGGTAGCGGACGCACAAAAAAAGAGGCTGAACAACAGGCCGCTAAGATAGCCTTAGCTAAAAGTTAATATACTTAAATGTTGACAAATTTGTGATTATAGAATATTTTAAGGACAGCTGATAAGCAGCTGTCCTTTTCACTAGTCGTATAGGAGGTGGCGCAATGTCCAAAATCATACCGGTTTTTATTCCTCATGCAGGTTGTCCGCATCAATGTATTTTTTGTAATCAAAAGACCATTAGTGGGCAAAAAAACAACGGCCTTGTTGCAGCGCACGCACAAATAGAGGAATATGCTACATGGACACGGCCGTCATTAGAAAACGAATTAGCATTTTATGGTGGGTCTTTTACTGCTTTGCCCATGGACTTTCAAGAAAAACTACTACAACTAGCGAAGAGTTACCGCGATAAAGGTTTATTTGGAAAAATCCGTCTATCGACTAGACCGGATTATATTGATCTACAAAGGCTTGCTTTGCTCAAAAAATATGATGTAAAAACAGTTGAACTAGGAGCACAGTCCTTAGACGATGCAGTGCTATTACAAGCTGAACGCGGCCATACCGGAGCTCAGGTAACAGAAGCTGTAAGGCTTTTAAAAAAAGAGGGCTTTATTGTTGGCCTGCAGTTTATGATAGGGCTGCCAGCTCAAGATTGGCCTAGTGTAAAAAAAAACTTGCAGCAGGCTATAGAGCTTAGACCTGATGTAGCACGCATTTATCCTTTGTTGGTCGTACGTGGTACAGCATTGGCAAAAAGTTACGTAGAAGGAAAATATAAGCCTCTTACCATAGAAGAAGCCGTTGAACAGTCTTTCTACTTATATGAAGGCTTAACGCAAGCAGGTGTTAAAGTAATTCGCATAGGATTGCAACCGGATAAAGAACTATGCCAAGAAGGAAATATTTTGGCAGGACCATTTCACCCTTCTTTTGGAGAGTTAGTAAAGTCATATGGCTATAAAATAGTAGTACAAAAACAAATAGATATTCTCCCGGCTGGTGAATATGAAATAACTATAACTCATCCTCCTAAACTAGCTTCTATAGTTAGGGGTATGCATAAGGCTAATGTTAAAGCTTGGGAAGCAGATGGAAAAGTAAAAATAAAGTTTAAAGAAGGCCAAGAATTTCAAACAAATATTGTTTGCCTTGCCGGCCAAAATACTATATAATAATCATTGGAAAGTTTGAACAGGTGCATTAACCGTTGGTTAATGCTTAAGAGGGAAGTCCGGTTAAAATCCGGCGCAGACCCGCTACTGTAATGGGGAGTCAGCCACAATCTGCCACTGGGAAACTGGGAAGGCGTGGAAGACATTGAACCAGAGCCAGGAGACCTGCCTGTTAAGTACCACCATACCTTCAGGGGAGAGGAATGTGGCAATATTGTTTATAATTGCAGTCTTCTCCTTTGGAGAGGACTGCTTTTTAGGTTTATAAAGGAGGAATGTAGATGACTGAGAAACTTTTTGAAAATGATTCCATGTTAAAAACTTGCACAGCCGTGGTATTAAGTTGCATACCAAAAGATGATAAATACCTAGTGGTGCTCGATCGTACAATTATTTTTCCCGAAGGCGGAGGACAGCTCTCAGATACAGGCATGATTGATGATGCCAGGGTTTCTTTTGCTGCGGAAGTAAATGGAGATGTCATACATTATACAAACAAGCCCTTTATAGCAGGCAGTAAGGTTATCGTTACTTTAGATTGGAATGTAAGACTAGATCATATGCAGCAACATTGCGGTGAACATATACTTTCTTATGCTTTTTGGAAAGAATGCGGGGCCAATAATATTGGATTTCACTTGAATAACGATGTTGTAACCATCGATTTAGATAAAGAATTAACGGAAGAGGACATGTTAAAGGCCGAAAACTTTGCTAATGCGGAAATTTGGGCGGATAAACCGGTAAATATTAATTATCTTCAAGACACAGAATTAAGAAAGCTGAATATGCGCAAAAAAAATGAAAAACTTCATGGCTTATTACGTATTGTTTCCATACCGGAGGGAGATATTTGCACTTGCTGTGGAACACATCCTACTAGTACAGGAATGCTAGGTCTGATAAAAATACTGCGCTTTGAAAAACACAAAGGAGGCGTCCGCGTAGAATTTAATTGCGGAATACGTGCTCTGCGTGATATGCAAATTCGTAATAGTACCTTAGTGGCAACCGGCAATCTTTTATCAGTAAAAGTAGACGAGGTGCCCATAGCTGTTGCTAAACTCAAAGAAGAAGTTCTTGATTTAGTAAGCAAAGTCAAAGCTAGAACAATGGAACTTTTTAGTGCTAAAATTCCACAACTTTTACAAGAAGCAGAGACTGGGGCCAATGGGTGCAAAATATTGTGTATTGCCGAAAGTTGTGACACCAAAGAAGCAAAAACACTAATGCAATTGTTAACGGGGCAGCCTAAGGTAATTATTGCCCTTGTTTACCGAAGCGGAGATAGAGTTAATTACCAGTTTGGGTTAGGCGCAGGGGCCCAGGGCAATTGCAAAGACTATTGCGTGGCTGCTAATGAAATTTTTGGTGGTAAAGGGGGCGGCAATGCAACGTTTGCTCAAGGAGGGGCTCCTTACAGCGAAGATTGGCAGACCAAAAAAGATAAATTAAAAATCCTAATGCTTGGTTAAAATTAGTTAAGGCGAAAACGTTGTGTGCGTATACAACTAAATAAGTAAAAATATTATGGAAATAAAGGGGAGTTGTATTATGAGCGCATGGCGTGAGAAAATGCAAAACAAGAATATTAGCATGTCGGGAAATGTATACTTTATAAAGGCTATTTCTGCAATGGCTCAAGGACTTTTTTGCTCACTGCTGATTGGTCTTATTATGGCAACTATTGGACAGAAAATGGGCATACCCATCTTGGTGGAAGCAGGAAAGTTTAGTATGAGCATGTTAGGGGCTTGCATTGGTGCCAGTATTGCTTATGCTTTACAGGCACCGGCATTAGTTATTTTTTCCTGTATTATTACTGGATTCGTGGGAAATAAGCTTGGTGGTCCGGTGGGAGCTTATGTAGCTACTGTTATTAGCTGCGAATTAGGGAAATTAGTATCTAAAGAGACTAAGGTAGATATTTTGGTTACACCTTTTATTACAATTTTAAGCGGAGTTTTAGTTGCAAGTTTTATAGCACCGGGTATTGATGAAGTAATGAAGCTGTGTGGTATGGTTATTATGGAAGCTACGGAGTTACACCCTCTCTTTATGGGCATGGCCGTTTCTGTCATAATGGGAATTATTTTGACATTGCCTATTTCTAGTGCCGCTATTAGTATCATGATAGGTTTAGGTGGACTGGCTGGTGGTGCTGCTACTGTAGGCTGTGCCAGTCAAATGGTTGGGTTTGCTGTAGCAAGTTACAGAGAAAATAAAATTTCAGGACTTTTTGCTCAAGGTTTAGGAACATCAATGTTGCAAATTGGTAATATTGTTAAAAATCCTTATATTTGGGTACCACCAACCCTAACAGGTATGATTTTAGGGCCGGTAGCTACCCTGGTTTTTAAAATGCAAAATGTACCGGTCGGCTCAGGTATGGGAACTTGCGGTTTTGTGGGGCAGATGACAACTATTGCTGCCATGGGCGATTTTATTGTTATAAAAATATATACTTGACAACTATGCTATGAATTGCTATATTATATATATAAACAATACCAAGTAAGTATGAAATGAAAAGAGGAGATTATAATGCGTGAGGTATATTTAGATAATGCGGCAACTACTAGAGTCTTGCTTGAAATAGCAACAACTATGGCTCAGACAATGACAGAAAATTATGGTAATCCATCTGGAGTTTATGCAATCAGCAGGAGGGCGCATGAAATATTGGATATAGCAAGAGGGCAAGTTGCTGACCTTATTAATGCCACTCCCGAGGAAATAACTTTCACCTGTGGCGGTAGCGAAGGAGATACTACAATCTTGCTAGGCATAGCTAAAGCCTATAAGAACAAAGGTAATCATATTATTACTAGCGCCATTGAGCACCACGCCATATTGCATACTTGTGAAGAATTAGAACGAGAAGGCTTTAAAATCACGTATTTGCCTGTAGATGAGTTTGGTAAAGTTAATCCTGCAGATGTAGAAAGGGCTATAACGCCACAAACAATTTTGATTTCTATTATGTTTGCCAACAATGAAATAGGAACAATTGAGCCTATTCGTGCCATTGGCGCTCTTGCTAAAAAACATAAAATATTTTTCCATACCGATGCTGTACAAGCTGTAGGATATGTACCTGTCGATGTTAAAGCTGACAATATTGATTTATTAACACTTACGGCTCATAAGTTCCATGGCCCCAAAGGAACAGGAGCAATCTATATTCGCAAAGGTATTAAGGTAGAAAAACTCGTCTATGGTGGCGGACAAGAACGTGGTTTGCGTCCCGGAACAGAAAACACAGCGGGTATTCAAGGACTTGGCCTAGCAGCGGAACATGCTCGCTTAAATATGGCTGAAAACTCAGCTCGTTTGACGAAATTAAGAGATAAACTTATCGCTGGGATTATGGAAAAAATCCCTGAGGTTAAATTAAATGGTGACGCTATAGAACGTTTGCCTAACAACGTGAACGTTAGCATTAAATATATTGAGGGTGAAGGTTTGCTTTTGCACTTAGACCTTGTAGGTATTGCAGCTTCTAGTGGTAGTGCCTGCACAAGTGGGTCACTAGATCCTTCTCATGTACTTTTGGCTATAGGCTTGCCACATGAAATAGCCCATGGTTCCTTGCGGTTAACACTTTCTGAATTTACAACGGACGAAGATCTTGACTACCTATTGGAGAAATTACCGGGTATTGTACAAACCTTGCGTTCCATGTCACCATTATATAATGCCAAGAAAGAAGGTTGAATTATGTATCGCAAAAAAGTTATGGATCATTTTTCCAATCCACGCAACGTGGGAGAAATTACTGATGCTTCCGGTGTTGGTGAAGTAGGTAACCCGGTGTGCGGTGATATTATGAAAATTTTTATTAAAGTGCAAGATAATATTATTACTGATATTAAGTTTAAGACCTTTGGTTGTGGCGCTGCTATTGCTACCAGTAGTATGGTGACAGAATTGGCTAAGGGGAAAAGTATTGAAGAAGCTCTTGCCTTAACTAATAAAGCTGTTGCCGAAGCACTAGATGGATTGCCACCTATTAAGATGCATTGTTCTAACTTGGCAGCAGATGGTTTAAAAGCTGCTATATTTGACTACAAACAAAAAAATGGCATGCCAACAGATGGTATAGAAATCTGTACCGGCTGCTGTGGAGAGTGCGGAGTGGAACGCGAATAGAATAATAGAAAAGAAGGGCTTCGCATTTTAGTGCGAAGCCCTTCTTTTCTATTATTGTGAAGTTGTGCTTTCAGCACAAGTGAAGTTATGCTCCGCATAAGTAAAGTGCGGCAGAGCCGCAATGAAGTGTTCGCAAGCGAACAGTTAAGGAAAGTTTTTTTCAAAAACTAAACTTACAAAAGCACTGGATTTAAGCTTTTCATCTTTGTTTTAATAAATTTAGTTTTCGTGTACGAAAACATCCATAACTTAGCCGCAGGCTAACTTCACTGCTCGAAGAGCACTTCACTTGTAGCTCTGCTACAACTTCGCTGAAAACTTTGTTTTCACTTCACTGCTCGCAGAGCACTTCACTTGCAACTTGTTGCAACTTCACTGGCAACTACGTTGCCACTTCACGGCCTTTATACTTTGCTATTAGATCTTAAATTTCCAATTCTTCAGTACGCTCTGTGCCAGTGCTTTGTAGAGAAAAACTGTTAGTATAACGGAGAATACTCCACTAATAGCCATAGATACTGCGCAGTTTAAAGCTGATAGATAGGCGATTTGGTAAGGAATGCCTAATATAAAGTATTTAAAACCAAAGCGAATAAAAGGTTCAGTAAGGACGTTTAACACGCAACCAACAATTGCTGCTATTAAAACAATGCGACTTATTTTATTACTACTTGTTTCCGTAGTTAAATGATAAAGCTTATGTGCTACAAAGGCCACAGCCCAACCCAAAATAAATTTTGCCAGGAAAGTCGGTGGAGCAGAAGTTGTATAACCTGCTAAAATATCTGCTAAGGTTAAACCAATAGCCCCTGATAAGGCCCCGTATTTGGCTCCTAAAAGCAACGCAGAAAGAATAATAAAAGTATGCCCAATATAAATCTTGCCGGTCAAGCCACCGCCCATAGGAATTTCAATGCGTAAGTAAGAAAAACAAACAAAGGCCATAGCTGCAAACATGCCGGCTAAAGTTAGTTTCATAATATTTTCGTTTCTCATAATATACCCCCTCTATATAAAATACTATACCAGTATAAACAAAAGGGGGGCTTTTTAAAATACACAGTTTTTAAATGTTTATAGGGGACAGACAACTTGCCCGAAGGGCAACTTAAGTTGAGTCTGCTTAGTCTCTCCTAGCAGGAGAGGTGGCATCAGCGGTTTTCTGATGACGAAGAGGTTTGTCAGGTGCAAGTGAAGTGCGGCAGAGCCGCAGTGAAGTGTTCGCAAGCGAACAGTTAAGGAAAGTTTTTTTTCAAAAACTAAAACTTACAAAAAAGATGTTTTTTTGTTTTATATTTGGTTTAAAATTTTCTTAGTTTTCGCATGCGAAAACATCCATAACTTTCGAGCTTGCTCGAAAAGCTGCACTCAACGCAGTTGAAGCTGCACTTGCGAAGCAAACTGCACTTTGCCGCAGGCAAATCTGCACCTGTTTTATTAGTTCTTCGTTTTCGCATGCGAAAACATCAACAACTTAGCCAACGGCTAACTTCACTGCTCGAAGAGCACTTCACTTGTAGCTCTGCTACAACTTCACTGGCACCATAGTGCCACTTCACTGCTTTTATACTTCACTGGGAACTACGTTCCCTCTTCACGGCCTTTATACTTCACTGCTTTTTTTCTTTCAGCGCGTCGTCCAGTGCAGACCAAATATCAGGCGTTTCAAAGCCTTTGCGCCAACAGGCGATGCCGGCTAGATTATATTTATTTACAAGGGATGCTTTTAATTGCAGGGAACGTTTGTTTTCCTGCCAGACCTTGTAGTTTATGTTGTCTTCGCTATATTCTAAATAGTACTGTCCTTGGCTGTCTAACCATTGTGGGCGTATATTTTTTTCGCTAATTAGTTTTTCCGCTTGTGGCATGGAAAGAGTTTTTCCAGTAACTTTACCTGTTACTTTATTTTGTTGCCAAATACGCATATAAAGCGGTAAACCAAGCACTAGTTTTTCAGCAGGAATATTTTTCAAAGTACTTTCCAGCCCTTTTTTAACCCAATTAATAGAAGCTGTAGACCCCATGCTTTGTGAGTGGGGATGATGTTCATCATAAGCCATAAGCATAACATAATCTAAAGTTTCACCTAGTGCCTTGCGGTCATAGCAATTAGACCAATAAGGTTCACCACTAGGCACAGTAATATCCATGGAAACGATTAGTTTTTGCTTTTTTAGTGCAACAGTAATTTCTTTTACAAAATTAGTAAGCAAATCTCTGTCATTGTCCTCAATATTTTCAAAATCAAGATTATAACCATCTAGCTGATATTGTTCAGCATAGGCTAGCATTTGCTCTATGACATAAGAGCGGGCGGTTTTGCTTTGTAGCACACTGTGAGTAATGGCAGGATCAAAACTATTAGTAATTAGTGCCCAAATTTTATAACCTTTTTTGTGCACAAGTTTGGCATACGCAGGGTTTGCTTTATTTTTGACAAAACCATTAACATTAATAATATCAAACCAACAGGGAGAAACAATATTCACTCCCTTTATGAAGTGGTAACATCTAAGTGGACACTTAAACCACTGGTGACTTAGTGTTATAATTTTGTAAAAAAGCGGTGAAAATAATGGGCCTCAAAGGTGGAAATAAGAGATATTTTAGCAAGGAATTTAAATTATCAGTTGTGCAGAGAAATTTAGCTGGCGAAAGCAGTGGGAAACTATCCAAACAACTTAATTTAGATAAATCGCTAATTTGTTACTGGGCAAGAATATATAGAGATAAAGGGGAATCTGGACTAGAATCCAAGAGACGTCCTGGAAATCCTCTTGCTACATATCAAAACAGAAAAACGCTATCCATCGAAGAACACCTTAGATATGAGCTGGCTAAAAAAGATATCGAGCTTGCAAAACTAAAAAAAATATTAGAATATCAGAGGGGGCATGTCAAGGCAGGAAATTAATACGATTGTATTTCGAGGCGATATTCGAATTAAGTGACCGTTATTCTGTAGTATGGTTATGTAAACAGTTTTCGGTATCTAGAGCTGGATATTATAACTGGATAAAACATAAAAATCGTCCCAATACATATGAGTTACAGCGGCAAGAAATTATATTATTTATACGTAAAATTCATGAAGAAAAACCCAGCTATGGCTATCGCAGAATTCGTAATCGAATTTTGAAAGATACCGGATGGCATATTTGTCTCCCGAGGGTGCTCTCTTGCATGCAAAGTATTGGCATCCAGTCTAAGGCACGAAAAAAGAAACACTGGGGCGGTGTTGGAAAAGAGCATAATATCTTTAAAAATATTCTAAACCGCAATTTCACGGCTAAGAGACCACTACAAAAGGTTGTAACAGATATTACCGAATTCTACTGGCATGGCAGAAAATGCTTCTTTACATGTTACTTAGATTTATTTAATAATGAAATGGTGTCTTGGAATTTTGGTTTTCGTGAAGACCTGCCTTTTGTTCTTAAACCACTAACAGATCTCTTAGTTTTAATTGGAAAGGCTGCTGGTTCAGAGCCAACAATACTGCATTCCGATCAAGGTTCACAGTATAGCTCGCCTGCTTTCACAACGCTTTTGAAGAGATATGGCATTATCCAGAGTATGTCTCGTGCGGGAACGCCACATGATAATGCTGTTATTGAGAGTTTTTTCGGTTGGTTCAAAGAAGAATTGAACTTGGATTTCCATTTCAAGAAAGCAAACGATATTTTTATTGTTGTTCATCAAGCTGTAGACTATTTTAATATGCAAAGGCCTGTTGCTAAACTGCAATATAAATCTCCCATACAGTTTCGTCTAGATAGGTGCAACTAATTATTAGTGGTTATAGTGTCCTTTTTATATTGACCACTTCACTTTATTGGAGGCAGTAACGCAAAATTATCAGCTGTTTTTATAAAAGTAGGTTGCCAGACTAGATTAACCTTTGTCTTTCTATCTATTGTTTTTAGTTCACTCGCAAAAGCTAGTGAACTGCTTAGACAAAACAAAAGCAACATTAAAATTACTAGTTTAAATTTTCGCATAAAATTCTCCCGGTATTTTAGAATATGAACCATACAAATATGATACAATTATAGTCTAACAGGTCATACTAAAAAGTGCTATAATTAAAAATAAATATAAAAAGGATGGATATTAATGGCAGAAATAACAAGAGAAGAAGCATGGAAACTACTTACGGAATTTAACAAAGAGCCTTTTCATTTTCAGCACGCCGAAACGGTAGAGGGTTGCATGCGTTATTTTGCTAAAGCCCTAGGTTATAGCGATGAAGTAGACTTTTGGTCTAATGTTGGTTTATTGCACGATTTGGATTTTGAGTTGTATCCTGAAGAACACTGTAAAAAAGCACAAGAAATCATGAATGAACGTGGCTTAGATCCTAAGCTTATTCATGCGGTTGCCAGCCATGGTTATGGACTTTGTTGCGATGTAGAACCGATTCATGAAATGGAAAAGGTGTTATTTGCCGTTGATGAATTGTCAGGGCTTATAGGGGCAACGGCATTAATGCGTCCTTCCAAAAGTGTGCAGGATATGGAACTAAAATCTGTCAAGAAAAAAATTTAAAGACAAACATTTTGCTGCCGGTTGTAATCGTGAGGTTATCAAAACAGGTGCGGAACGTTTAGGCTGGGACTTGGATAAACTTATTACTGAGACTATCTTAGCTATGCGTACTTGTGAAAAATCTGCTAAACCTTAATAAACAATTTGATAAAAATTTTTGGTCGCTTGCCCTTCGGGGTGGGCGATTTTTTTGTATGAGAGTTTTGGAATAAGGAAAAAGGATAATATAGAAGGAATGTCGAAATCCACCTATATTAAGGAGATGATAACATGTCAGTTTTAGCTGCTTTTATGGTTCCTCATCCACCACTTATTGTGCCTGAGGTTGGCCAAGGTGAGGAAAAGGGCATAGCTTCTACTACTGCTGCCTACAGGCAGGTGGCACAAAAAATACAGGAACTTGCTCCTGAAACCATTATTATTACTACGCCACATAGCATCATGTATTCTGATTACTTACATATATCGCCTGGAGAAGGCGCAAAAGGAAGCTTTGCTCAATTTGGGGCGCCTCAGGTGCAGTTTGAGGTCAACTACGATCAGGAACTTGTGAGAGAGATTTGTGCTTTAGGGCAGAAAATACATTTAAGCGTCGGTACGGAAGGTGAGCGAGATGCTAAATTAGACCATGCTACCATGGTGCCCTTATATTTTGTTAACAAGTTATATACGAATTATAAATTAGTGCGCATAGAGTTAGCAGGTTTGCCGTTGACTGATCACTATAAATTAGGGCAATTACTACAAAAAGCCATAAATAAATTACACCGTTCTGCAGTAATTATTGCCAGTGGTGATTTGTCGCATCGTCTAAAAAAAGATGGTCCCTATGGTTTTAACTCTGCAGGACCTAAATACGATGCTCGTATTATGCAAGTTATGAGTGCAGGGGATTTTTTAGAACTTTTCGGATTTTCTGCGTCTTTGTGCGAAGAAGCAGGCGAATGTGGACATCGTTCTTTTACTATTATGGCTGGAGCCTTAGATAAAATGGCAGTACAAGCTCGCCGGCTTTCCTATGAAGGTCCTTTTGGAGTGGGCTACGGGGTAGTTGAGTTTATTCCTATAAAGATAGACCCGGCACGCAATTTTTTGGAGCAGTATCCAGCCTATAGTGCTAAAATACTAGCTGATAAAAAAAGTCGAGAAGATCCCTATGTACGTTTAGCGCGCACCGCCTTGGAACTTTATATAACAAAAAAAGAAATTGGCACGGTTCCACGAGATATACCACAGGAAATGCTAGAAAAACAGGCGGGAGCATTTTTTTCTTTGAAAAAAAACGGTACCTTGCGTGGTTGTATTGGAACTATTGAGCCTATGCGTGCTAATCTGGCTAAAGAAATTATGGCTAATGCGATTAGTGCGGGCACGCAAGATCCCCGTTTTTTGGCAGTGCAGCCCGAAGAGTTAGAAGAGTTAGTAGAGTTGGAATATAGTGTTGATGTGTTGGGAGCCTTGGAAACAATTTCTTCTACCAAGGAACTAGATGTTAAACGTTATGGCGTTATTGTGACTAAAGGCAGTCGTAGTGGCTTGCTTTTGCCAAATTTAGAGGGAATTGACACTATTGAACAGCAAATAGATATCGCAAAGCAAAAAGCTGGTATTCGTCAGGAAGAAACAGGTATTTCTCTACAACGTTTTGAAGTTGTAAGACATAAGTGAGGCGTTTAAAATGTTAGTAACTTGTAACGTTTGCATGCATCATTGTAAATTGGAAAGTGGTAAAATTGGCATCTGCCGTGCCAGAAACAATGAACAGGACAAGATTGTCTCTATTAATTATGGAAAACTTACATCCCTAGCCTTAGACCCTATTGAGAAAAAAACCTTAGCAAGGTTTTATCCAAAAAGCTTTATTTTATCAGTAGGTAGTTTTGGCTGTAATTTACGTTGTCCATTTTGCCAAAACTTTGGTATTTCTATGGCCACAGAAAAAGATGTAAACACAAAATTCGTTTCTCCTCAGCAACTGGCAGAGCAGGCATTAGAGCTGACTAAACAGGGAAATATAGGTGTAGCTTTTACTTATAATGCACCTTTAATAGGCTATGAATATGTTATAGATACGGCAAAAATACTACAGGAGTTAGGTCTTAAAACTGTAGTAGTTACTAATGGTTATGTAACAGAAGAAATAGCAGGCAAAGTTTTGCCCTACATTGATGCAGTTAATATTGACCTAAAGGGTTTTACTGATAAATATTATAAAAAATTAGGTGGAGATTTGCTTACGGTCAAAAAATTCATAAAATTGGCGGCCTCCCAATGCCAGGTGGAACTTACAACTTTAATAGTACCGGGAGAAAATGATACTAAAGAAGAAATGCAGGCTTTGTCTGCTTGGATAGCTAAGGTAGATAATGAAATTCCCTTGCATGTAAGCAGGTTTTTTCCTAGCTATAATATGGTAAATATAGAGGCTACTCCCATCACGCAAATATATGCACTGGCAAAGGCAGCAAAGAAGAACTTGTTATATGTCTATACCGGAAATTGTTAAAAATAATTATTGCTGGCTCGGTTTCTGGGAAAAATGCTATAATATACACTACATACAGGAGGTGCTTATGAAAAAAATATTTGGTATTATTCTTGCTTTTTTTGTATTTACATTGGGCTCAGTGGGCTTTGCAGCTCAAGAAAATCTCCAAAAATTTTATATTATAACGGCCAATGATTTTCATGGACATTTAAGGGCGTAGGAAAATGATCCAGGTGCGGCACGCTGGGCCGGTGTTATTGCTAAGCTGCGCAGTGAAAGCCCGGATGGAGCTATTATTTTAGGCGCTGGCGACATATTTACAGGGACACTGGATGTTAATGCTGAGCACGGCATTCCTTCTGTAAAAAATAATGAATGCTATAGGTTTTAAGGCTGATGCTGTAGGTAACCATAAATTTGATGTTTCGCGGCAAGATACTAAGGCCAATGCAAAAACGGCTAATTTCCCGCTACTAAGCGCTAATATTATTGACAATAAAACCCAAAAGATTGCAGAGCCCTTCAAGCCTTATATAATTATCAAACATAAAGGTATAAAAATAGGCATCATAGGATTGACGACTATAGAGACAGCGACCAAGGCTACGCAAAAAAATCTGGTAGGACTGACAATATTACCACCGGAGGCAGTAGCACAAAAATATATTGATGAAGTAAAAGAAAAAGGCGCTAAAATTGTAATTTTATTGTCGCACATAGGTAGTGAGCAAAGCCAAAGTGGCGACATTATTGGAGAAATAACCGGCGTCTTAGCCAAAGTACACGATGTTGATTTAGCTATTACAGGGCATACGCATCTGTTAGTTGCAGGCAACTACAGGCATATACCAGTGTTGCAAGCCGGTTGCTATGGACAGGCAGTAGGTGAGGCACAGATATTTTATTCCCCAAAAACCGGCAAAGTTAAGTCTGTTCATGTAAAATATATGCGTGTAAAAGAGCTTCCCATATATAATGATGAGAAAGTGGGCAAGATAGCTAATGCTGCTACTAGCAAAATTGACGCTAAATATGACGAAGTACTGACTATTAATAAATATGAACTTACTAATGATATGTTGGGACAATCATCTGTGGGAGAATATTTCTGCGATGTTATGCGCATTACTATGCATACAGATATTGTGTTTTTTAACGGCGGAGGTGTGCGTGCAGCAGTTCCGGTGGGTAAAGTTACTTATCGAACAATTGAAGATGTATTCCCTTTTTCTAATAGTATGGTACAGTTAGAGATGACTGGTAAAAAAGTCAGAGAAGTATTGGAACATGGGATTAGTAACACGGCTTTGCGTATGTTGAGGTTTTCCGGGTTGCGGGTAAAAGCGGACATTACTAAGCCTGAGGGACAACGAATTTTAGCTGTGACTATGCTAGATGGCAAGCCTTTAGAAGATACAGCTACCTATTTGGTGGGTACCAATGAGTTTTTATCTTTGGGCGGAGATGGTTTTACAACTTTCAAGAATTGCAAAATCATGTTTACTTCTACCAACACGGTTAAAATGTGTAGGGATTTTTTAAAAACAGTAAAGAGTATAGATTATAAAGGACCAGATGGACGTTTACAATATTAATCCTACAGCTTAAACCTGTAGGTCCTAAAAACAATATAAAGGAGGAGACAAAAATGATTACAGTAAAAAGTAAAGCAGAAAAATACCAAGTAGAGGTGGCTAATGGCCAAACAACTATTGTTGGTGATATTCCGGAAGACAGAGGTGGCGGCGGAAAATATTTTACCCCCACGGAGATATTAGCAAGTTCCCTAGGTATGTGTTTAAATATTACAGCAAGGTTTATTTTAGAAAAACGCAATATAGCCTATAGGGATATAACAACGCAAGTTGAGCTAGAAGACGTTGCCGGCGAAAAAACCATTTTTAAGTATGCAATTATTATTGATGCCCATATCAGCGATGCCGATAAGGATAAGTATGCTAAAATGGCTATTGCCGGTTGTCATGTACATAAGATGTTGGAACAAAAATTGGAATTTGTTCCCATAAAATAATAGCTTTTTTGTGGTTAAACCTTTGAAAGCACTGTCAAGCTTTTTTGCTTGACAGTGCTTTCGGCATATTGTATAATTACCACGGTGATAATATGTTAGCAGATGATAATTTTGAACAACGCATACGTTCAGGCAGATTGTATGACTTCTACGGAGGTCTTTTAACGGAGCGCCAGAAAAAAGTCATGGAGCAACATTTTTATAATGATCTATCATTAGGCGAAATTGCTGAAGAAAATGGTGTTAGCCGACAAGCAATTCATGATTTGTTAAAGCGGGTAGAACAGACTCTGGAACGTTATGAAGCACGTTTAGGTTTGCTGGCGCGTAACGATAGGGAAAAAGCAGAACTTTTTGAGGCTAGAGAAATATTAGCTGCTTATATTGCTGAAGGCAATGTAGACAAGCGCCTTATAAAGGCACAAAAAATTATACTAGATTTAAGTAACGAAGGTAGGTAGACTAATGATTTTTGAAGGTTTATCAGATAAATTACAATTGGCAATAAAAAAAATACGTGGCAATAAAGTTGTTACCGAAGAAGATCTTAAAGCGACACTACGTGAAGTGCGTATGGGATTATTGGAAGCCGATGTCAATTTTAAAGTGGTTAAGGACTTTGTTGCTAAAGTTAAAGAGCGGGCTGAGGGTCTTGAAGTACAAGCAGGACTTACTGCCGGGCAACAAGTAGTAAAGGTTGTACATGAAGAGCTTATTGAACTTTTAGGCGGCACACAAAGCAAGCTTACAGTAGCGCCTATGACTCCGACTATTATCATGTTAGTGGGTTTGCAAGGTGCAGGTAAAACAACAACGGCAGGAAAACTTGCAAGGCATTTACGCAAAAATGGTAAAAAACCACTTTTGGTAGCAGGAGATATTTATCGCCCTGCGGCCATTGACCAGTTAGAAATTTTAGGTAAACAACTAGATATTCCGGTTTTTAGTCTTGGACAAGATGTATCACCGGTGGAAATAGCCCAAAAAGCTATTGATAGAGCCAATGCAATACTATGTGATACGGTGATTATTGATACCGCAGGTCGCTTGCATATAGATGAGACATTGATGGATGAATTAAAAAATATTAAAGGAACAGTTTCGCCCCACGAAATATTGCTAGTAGTTGATGCTATGACAGGACAAGATGCTGTTACTGTAGCAGATGCTTTTAATAAAGCTCTTGGTATTACAGGCCTTATCGTTACAAAACTAGATGGTGATGCTCGTGGCGGTGCCGTGCTTTCTGTAAAGGAAGTCACAGGTTGTCCCGTGAAATTTGTAGGTATGGGCGAAAAGCTTGATGCTTTGGAAACCTTTTATCCCGATAGAATGGCTTCGAGAATTTTGGGCATGGGTGATGTACTTTCACTTATTGAGAAGGCACAATCTGTTATTAGTGCTGATGATGCGGCGCAAATGGCGGAAACCATGCGTAAGAACGAATTCACTTTGGAAATGTTTTTACAGCAAATGCAACAGATTAAAAAAATGGGTTCTTTGCAGTCAATTTTGGGCATGCTGCCAGGCATGGGTAAAATAAGCAAACAGCTTGAAGGTGCAGAACTAGATGGCAAAGAGGTTGGTCATGTAGAAGCTATTATTCATTCAATGACCTTAAAGGAACGACGTAATCCTAATATAATTAATGGTAGTCGTCGTCGCAGAATAGCATTGGGAGCTGGAATGCGAGTTCAAGATGTTAACAAATTGCTCAAGAACTTTGAGGAAAGCAAAAAAATGATGAAGAAAGTTCAAGGCATGAATAAGTACGCAAAAAAAGGTGGCTTCAAACTTCCTTTTATGCAATAAATTAAGTTCTTTATATTATTTTAAGGAGGTGAAAATTAAAATGGCAGTTAAAATTCGTTTAAAACGTATGGGTGCTAAAAAGACACCTTTTTATCGTATCGTAGTAGCTGATAGTCGCGCTCCTCGTGATGGTCGTTTCATTGAAAACATTGGTTCTTATGATTCTACTTTACAACCGGCAATTGTAAAAATTGATGAAGAAAAAGCTTTGGCATGGATGTCTAAAGGCGCACAACCTACTGATACAGTTAGATCTTTGTTTAGCAAAAATGGCTTGATGGCTAAGTTGGCAGCAGCTAAAGAAGCAAAGTAAGGGAGGTTCTTTACAATGAAAGAAATAGTTGAAATTATCGCTAAATCTCTCGTAAGTAATCCCGCTGAGGTCCAGGTGGAGGAAGAGAGGACCGGTACTACCGTTGTCCTCAAACTCCATGTGGCACCGGAAGATATGGGTAAAGTAATTGGTAAACAGGGTCGTATTGCTAAAGCTATTCGTATAGTTATGAAAGCTGCGGCAACTCGTGAAAACGTCAAAGTCATTTTGGACATTGGCTAAGAAGGATGGTTGCATAAATGGATAAAATGGTTGTTAAAGTTCCTGTTACTATTAAAGCAAAAGTAACAGAAGATTTAAAAGCTAAAATTATTGCGGAATTAAAAGATGCCGTAAAGGCTGCAAATTTAGACATGGAACAATTTGAATTCAGCGCTAAGAGAGCTATTAATGAACAAGCTAATCAAGATAGCAATATGCTAGGTGCTTTGCACGAACAAATTGATGTAGAGCGTGCTAAGCGCACTCAGGCTAAAGCTGAAGTTGAAGCTAAGCTTGAGAGAGCAGAAAAACTAGAATTGGGCAGTGAAGTTGGCCATGGGCAGCTTGAACGTACTGTTGAAATAGAAATTGGTTCCAATTTAGAAGCGTTGCTAGGTGCTGAAATACTAACTGAAGATGGCAAAGTTATTGCTTTTCGGGCATAAGCACATGGACAAGCAAATCGTAATTGGTAAAATTATCGCCCCGCATGGTGTGCGGGGCGAATTTCGTCTGATGCCTTTAACAGATTTTCCGGAACGCTATTTAACAATGAAAAAATTGTTATTGGCAAATGGTAGAGAATTGACTGTGCTAAAGGCCAGATTTCATAAAAACATGGTTCTAATTGTAGCCGAAGAAATAAATTCTATGGATGAAGCTGAACTTTTACGTGGGGAAAAAATCGTTGTTAATACTAAAGACTTACCGCCCTTGCAAGAGAGTCGATTCTATGTTGCAGATCTTATTGGCTTTAACGTTATTACGCTTACCGGCGAAGAAGTTGGTAAACTATCTGACGTAATAACTACTGGCAGCAGTGATGTATTCGTCGTAAAAAGTGTAGAAGGTAACGATATTATGATTCCGGCTATAGATACTCACATTAAAAAAATTGACACTAATGGTAGGACTATTACGGTAGTACTGCCGCAATGGATTGATTAATATGGAGTTTATTTTTATAACCTTATTTCCTGAATTAATTGAACAGGCATGTGGGCACAGCATTATTAAAAGAGCTGTGGACGCAGGTCTGTTAAGTGTGTCTTGTGTTAACCCAAGGGATTTCACTACTGATAAGCACCGTACTGTTGATGATACGCCTTGCGGTGGTGGTGTGGGCATGGTTTTAAAACCAGAACCTTTTTCAGCAGCTATTGCTGTAGCAAAAAAACGCTCACCACAAGGGCTTATTGTAGCTTTGACGCCAGGGGGGAATACGCTTTGTCAAAAACAAGTAGAAAAACTGGCTGGGCAAGGGCAGGATTTGATTTTTCTTTGCGGACACTATGAAGGGTTTGACGAACGCATATTAGAACAGGCAGATATAAAAATTTCTATAGGTGATTACGTGTTAACCGGTGGTGAATTACCGGCTTTGGTTATTATGGATGCTATAGCACGTTTTATTCCAGGTGTTTTGGGTAAAGCAGCAAGTGCGGAGGACGAATCCTTTAGCTCTTCGTTGCTTGAATATCCGCAATATACAAGGCCCATAGACTTTGGGGGCGCAAAAGTTCCTGATGTACTGCTTTCAGGAAATCATGCTGATATTAAACGTTGGCGTCGCAAAGAAGCCATTCGTGCTACCTATTGTTTCCGTCCTGATCTTTTGGCAAAGGCTAATTTGGAAGAGGGAGACGGTAGCCTTTTAATGGAAATAATAGAGGAGTTAAAGGGGAAGAAAAATGAGTAAATTGTATTTAGGATTGGTGCATTATCCGGTTTATAATAAACATATGCAGGTCATCGCTACGGCTGTGACTAATTTTGATATACATGACATTTCTCGCACAGCCAGAACATATGATGTGGAAAAATATTTTGTAATTCACCCTTTGGAAATTCAGGCGGAAATAATAAAGAAAATTATCGACTATTGGCAAAACGGTTATGGAAAAGAATACAATCCTGATCGTAGTGAGGCCTTAGAGCGAGTACAATATATCCCTTCAATTGAGGAAGCAATTGCTGAAATCACTGCAATTGAAGGAAAAGCTCCTTTAACAGTGACGACAGATGCTAGAACATATCCGAATACAGTAACTTATGGATATGTTAGAGAGCTGCTTAAACAAGGCCAAGAACCAATTTTCTTACTTTTAGGTACAGGCTTTGGCTTGGAAAAGGAGACTATGGCTAAATTTGATTTGATTTTGGAACCTATTTGGGGACCGGGAGCTTATAATCATCTTTGTGTGCGTTCAGCAGCAGCTATAATGCTGGATAGGCTTGCCTCAGTAGAACATGAGAAATAGTAAAAAATGCTTGCAGAGCCTAGGGGTCTGTGTTATAATGAGAAGTATGTAAAAACGGGCGGTCCGCTGTTAGCGAGGCTAGACATGAACGTCTTGGATTTTGAGGAGGATATAATGAATATTATTGAAGCAATTGAAAAGGAACAACTTCGTTCCGACATCCCTGACTTCCGAGCAGGGGACACCGTAAAAGTGTTTGTAAAAGTAGTCGAAGGTACTAGAGAACGTATTCAGTTATTTGAGGGAGTTTGCATTGCTCGTAGTGGTGGTGGCCTTCGTGAAATGTTCACAGTACGTCGTATTTCATCCGGTGTTGATGTAGAGAGAACTTTCCCACTACATTCCCCAAGATTGGAAAAAATTGAAGTGGCAAGACGTGGCGTTGTACGCAGAGCCAAACTTTATTATTTGCGTAAATTAACCGGTAAAGCAGCTCGCATTAGAGAACGTCGCTAATCGGAATCTAGGGGGGACTGTGAAATCAGTCCTCTTTTATTTTTATAAGGAGCGAATATGACTAATCAAAAAGAAACAAGCAGTTGGCAAGATACAGTTAGTGATTGGATGATTTCCATTATTGTGGCCGTTGTATTGGCCTTTTGCATTAGAAACTTTATTGTAGAACCTTATTTAGTTTCAGGAACATCAATGGTCCCTACTTTGCAAAATAGGGAACGTTTATTGGTAAATAAATTTATTTATTTTGTAGGCGAACCTAAAAAAGGTGAGATCGTTGTTTTTAAATATCCTAGTGATACAACTAGAGATTTTATTAAACGTGTTATTGCTACCGGCGGTGATACGATTGAAATGATTGATGGTAAAGTATTCGTTAATGGTACGCAGCTCAAAGAACCATACATTAAAGAACCTTTTCATTCCAATTATCGCAAGGTAGTTGTTCCCAAAGGTCATATTTTTGTCATGGGAGATAATCGTAATAATTCTGAAGATAGTCGCTTTAATGATGTAGGCTTTGTGCCTGATAACCTAATTAAAGGTAAAGCGAGCGTTATTTTTTGGCCGTTTGCCAACTGGCGCAGTTTGCCATAATAGGTTATATAAGGGGGTAACTCCATGGATTTTAAAATTCAATGGTTTCCTGGTCATATGATGAAGGCCAAACGCATGATGGAAACCCAATTAAAATTAGTAGATGTTGTTGTTGAAATGTTAGATGCACGTATACCTCGCTCTAGCTCCAATCCTATGCTTATTGATATGCTGGGTAATAAACCCAAAGTAGTAGCACTTAATAAGTCTGATATGGCAGATAAAGAGAAGACTGAACTTTGGGTTAAGGGCTTAAAGAATAAAAGTTTTGCAGTAGTGCAAGTTGAGTGTGCAACAGGAAAAGGCGTAAAGCAATTAATTGCAGCGGTGCAAAATGCCGCTCGTCCTATTAGCGAAAAATGGGCTAAAAAGGGTGTAAAAAACCGTTCTATTCGAATAATGATTGTAGGGGTGCCTAATGTGGGAAAGTCTACCTTAATTAACCGTTTGGTAGGAAGAACTAAAGTGGCGGCTGAAAATAGGCCTGGCGTAACTCGTGGCCAACAGTGGATTACAATTGCTAAAGGCTTAGAACTTTTGGATACTCCAGGCGTGTTATGGCCTAAGTTTGAGGATCCTCAAATAGGATTTGATTTAGCTGTAACTGGGGCAATAAGAGAAGATGTATTTGATAGAGGGATTGCTGTAGATATTTTGCTAGAAAAATTGCAAAGAGAATATCCTGAACAAATATGTAATAAATACGGTGTTGAATTATCGGAAACTGACACTGCAAACGATGTTAAAGCAAAAATTGCGATAGCTCGAGGTTGTCTAAAAGCCGGCGGTATCTTAGATCTTGATAAAGTAATCCAGTTGGTACTACGGGACTTTAAAACCGGGCGCATGGGCAACTTTACTTTAAATGACCCACCCCGAAATTTATAGGACCAGAAATGGTCCGTTTTTTTTCATTTCTTCTTAAAAAAAGTGGGTGCGTATTTTACGTTCCTAAGATGAGGTATAGACAATGAATATTAAAGAAATCAAAGAAATTTTGCAAAATAATCCCACACCAGAGCAAGTAAACGGACTAAAAATTGATGAACGTGCCGGTGTGCAAAAATTATTGTCAGTTTACTTCAAACATTTAGAGGATGAGGCCCAAGAAGTAGTACGCTTTGCTAAAATGCTAACCTTCGAAAAAAAATATTGGCAGCAAGGAATTGAATATGTAGCAGGTTGTGATGAAGCAGGTAGAGGACCCTTGGCTGGACCTTTGGTTGTGGCTGCAGTAATTTTACCGGAAGATATCTTCATCAATGGCCTTAATGATTCCAAAAAAATAAGTGCCAAAAAACGTGATACTCTCTATGCAGAAGTGTGTGCTAAAGCACTAAGCATTACCGTTAACATCGTTGGGCCTAAAGACATAGATGAACTTAACATTTATCAGGCCACTAAAATCAGTATGGAAAAATGCTTAGTTAATCTAAAACCCTATCCTCAGGTGGCCCTCATTGATGCTATGCCAGAGAAAATTGATGATATGCAGATAGAGTCACTTGTTCATGGTGATTCTCGTAGTGCCAGTATTGCAGCAGCCTCTATCATTGCCAAGGTAACTAGAGATAGAATTATGGTAGAATTAGATAAACAGTATCCCCAGTATGGTTTTGCCGGGCATAAAGGTTATGGCAGTCAAAAACATATGAACGCGATAACTGATTTCGGACCTAGTATCTGGCATAGAAGAAGCTATGAGCCTATTAAAAGTTTATGTTTAAAACAAGATATAGGGAAAGGAGTAGACGAAAATATTTTTAAAACGCTCAAATAGAAAGGAGTTGTAGACTTGCATTCTCGTGCTCAATTTGGTCAATGGGGTGAGGAAACAGCGTGCAATTATTTAATAAAAAAAGGATATAAAATAGTGACACGCAATTATCGCTCTAGTTTTGGTGAAATTGATATTATCGCAGAAAAAAAAGGAGAAATAACTTTTGTTGAAGTAAAATCCAGGAAAACCTTGATGTTTGGTACTCCGGCAGCGGCAGTAACCAAAACTAAACAAACAAAAATTCATAGCACGGCATTTCAATACTTACAGACTAGCACTAAACGTTATAGACAATTTTGGTTCGATGTAGTGGAAATTTATGTAGATGCAGGTAAGACCACTATTAATCACATTCAGCACTGTTTTTAAAATATTCGTAATAGGTGGGATGAAAATGTACGCAAAAACTTATGGAGAAACAACATGTGGTATAGATGGAGAAGAAATAATTGTTGAAGTAGATATAGCAAATGGATTACCTGGTTTTGATATTGTAGGGTTACCAGATACGGCGGTAAAAGAATCACGAGAGAGAGTAAAAGCGGCCATTAAGAATTCAGGATTTCGTTTTCCCAGCGTACATATTACGGTGAATTTAGCACCGGCAGATTTGAAAAAAGATGGCTCTGGCTTAGATTTACCTATTGCAACAGGTATTTTGTTGGGAACAGGACAAGTGGTTTGTCCCAATATTGAAGACATAATCTTTGCCGGAGAATTGGCATTAGATGGCAGTATTAGAGCAATTAAAGGTATTTTGCCTATGATTATAAAGGCAAAAGAAGTGGGGAAAAAAGAAATTTTCATACCTCAAGGCAACACCCCAGAGGGAGAACTGGTAGATGGAATTATAGTTTACACTCCGGCTAGTTTGGAAGAATTGGTCAAACACCTAAATGGGCAAGCGAAGCTAGCTTCTCTGCCTAAGCATACACTTAATTTAGCTATAAACTATTCCTCAAAAGTTGATTTTGCCGATGTTCAAGGACAGCTAGTTGCCAAAAGGGCTTTAGAAATAGCAGCGGCAGGAGGACACAATGTTTTAATGGTAGGGTCACCGGGTGCAGGTAAAACTATGCTGGCAAGGCGGTTACCTACAATTTTACCACCTATGACAGAAGAAGAGGCATTAGAAGTAACCAAAAATTATAGTATTTCAGGGCTTTTAAGCAGGACGCGAGGACTAGTATTAGAACGACCCTTTCGCAGTCCCCATCATACAATTTCCCATAATGCTCTTATTGGCGATGGCAGTGTGCCCAAACCAGGTGAGGTAACGCTTAGTCACAACGGGGTTTTATTTTTGGATGAGCTGCCTGAGTTTTCTCGTAGTGCCTTAGAGGTATTGCGGCAGCCATTGGAAGATGGTTTTGTAACCATTAGCAGAGTACAAGCTTCTTTATCTTTCCCAGCTACCTTTATATTGGTATCGGCGGAAAATCCTTGTCCCTGTGGCTTTTATGGAGAAGATGACGGGGTACACGAATGTACTTGCCGTCCCAATGAAATAGAACGTTATCAAAAGAAAATATCCGGTCCTTTATTGGACCGCATCGATATACAAATTCAGGTACCAAGACTTAATTACAAAGAAATAAAAAACACTTTACCGGTGGAAAGCTCGGAAACAATTAGAACAAGGGTAAAAGCGGCTAGAGATATACAATTGAAGAGACTCAAAGGCACCAAATTTCATTGTAATGCGGACATGGGGCACAAAGAAATAAAGCAGCACTGTACTCTTGATGCCCAGGCCGAAGTGCTTTTGGAAAAGTATTTTGTAGGACTGGGATTAAGTGCCAGAAGCCATGATCGTATTGTGAAGGTAGCCCAGACTATAGCGGATTTAGATGCGAGCTCTATTATTACCGGGATGCATATTTCCGAGGCCATTCAATTGCGTACAAGTAATCGGGGTTAAAGGTTAAAAAGGGTTTAATTATCCGTTTTATTGGTTTATAATTAAATCTATATTTTAGGTAGGAGTTGTTTATATGGTGTTATTATTTTTTTCATATTTTATTATTGGTCTAATTGTAGGGAGCTTTCTTAATGTTTGTATTTATCGTCTGCCACTAGGTCGTTCTATCGTTTCACCACCTTCAGCTTGTGGCACTTGTGGACATGTATTGGGACCACTAGATATGATACCGGTGCTAAGATATATTTTTTCAGGCGGCAAATGTCGCCATTGTGGTGCCACATATAGTGGACGTTATGCTTTAGTAGAACTACTCACTGGTGTATTATTTGTCTTGTGTGGTTTCCAGTATTTACCCAGTATAGCGTTACTTTTAGTTTTTGCTTTTGTTGCATCTTTAGTGGTTATTACTTTTATAGATTTTGATTACCAAATTATATTGGATAAGATACTGATTTTCATGTTTATTTGTGGCATAGGTTATGTAGCTTTTTACACAAAGGATTATAGTGATGCCTTGTACGGCATGCTGGTAGCTGGCAGTATAATGTTAATCATATATTTTCTCAGTCGTGGAGGCATGGGTGCCGGTGATGTAAAGTTAAGTTTTGTTTTAGGATTTTGGTTGGGATGGAAAGCAGCTTTGGTTTGTCTGCTTTTAGCTTTTGTAATGGGAGGAATAATAGGAACAGTACTTTTAGCTTCAGGCGCTAAATCGCGTAAAGACCCTATTCCTTTTGGACCTTACTTGTGTTTTGGAGCCTATTTATCACTTTTGTATGTACCTTATATGCTTTTTTATTATTGGCATTTTTTTGCCTAAAAAGGTATTAGGCGTTTAATTTGATGCGTTAAGCATTGTATTATTGTGAATGCCAAAAAGGTGTATATGTGTTGTGTAATAAGTCTTAGTCATCAAAATAATATATTAAATAAATATTGCCTACGGTTTTATTATATGATATAATTTAACAAATTTCTAAATATAGTTAGGCAAACTTGCCGAAAGACAAGGACGCAAAACCGTGGATCTAAAGGCTGAAATTAGCTTATGACTGCCAGGTTACTGAGGTGATACTCACCATAGCAACCTGACAGTTTTTTTGCGCAAATAGCAACGGCAAAAAAATCTATCAATAGGTCAACTAGGAAGTATTTGGAGGAGAGATTTTGACGTTGGTTATTATATAAAAATATATTTAGGGGGTTTATGTATGAAAAAAAGGTTAATATTATTAACGGCATTAACATTATCATTATACTCTAGCGCTTACGCGGCAGAAGTAGGCACAAAAAGCAATTACGAGATAGAAAAGGGTAAAACTGATGTTGGTATCCAGATGGAAAGTGACAGAAAGCCGCTTTATTTTTTAGAAACGGTACAGCCACTCGGCAAACAAACTGAACGGGGAACAAACTTTACCCAAATCAGAATCGGGACAGGAGGAAATGCTACGGTTGATGGTTACGATGCAATATGTGGAGGAACAACGCTAAATTTGGGCGTTGGCCGTCGTATATTATCTAAAAATAAAGGCTCTATGTTTGGGGTAAATGCCTTCTATGACCATGGGTTCAAACATGGCCATTCACGCATTAGTGGTGGCTTGGAATACTTTGAAGGTCGCAATGAATACAGGGTTAATGTTTACCGTGCATTGTCCGGCGATAAGCAATTGAGTAGCAGCAGTTCTACTACAATAGAAAGAGGTTATGACAATTATGACAGTTGGACAGACACTACAGTCACTACTTCAGCTGTATTTGAAAAAGCATTAGGCGGTTTTGACTATTCGTTTGGGACTTCTTTTAAGAGCGCGCCTTGGGCTAAGGTATATGTTACCGGATATCATTGGAACTATAAAAATTCTAAAGATGTAAACGGCTTTAAGATTGCTGTTCCTTTGCAAATAACCCCGAAAGTGAGTCTGGAAGTGGGATATTTACATGACAATAAGGTTTCCAGCAGGAGATACGCGCAAATCATGTACAACTTCGGCAAAAGGGGACCTGCTATGCTTGAAGACGGAAAACATATCTTTAGGAATGAAGAAGTAACCGTTGCCAGCAAGCGCCTTGATAAAGTGCGTCGTGAAAATGATATGAAGGTTGAAGTAATGCCCAAATCCACATCGGTGACTACAAGAGAGACATTCAACAGGGTTACAACTTAACAAAAAAAACATTAAATTTCTTAGTGGAGAACATTTATTATAGAACCTTATGATTGCCAGGTTGCTGAGGTGATAATCACCACGGGCAAGCCTGGCATTTTTCGCTAATTAATAATTAATAGCTGGCAAGACATAGAGGGGTTAGTTGCTTTGTTTGTTGGAGAAATGGTGCTGGTTTTTATAATAAAAATTAAAGTTTCTATGAATCGGCAATACCGTCATAAATGTAGCCGAATTTAACAAAATGACTGATATTCTTATATAAAATTTTATTATTGGCATTTTCTTCAGAAATTCGAATAAAGTTTATAAGATATGATATAATGAGGGAAGATTGTAATGTGAAACGAAAGGGCTAAAATGATGCATATAAAATCGTTGATTAACAAAATATTTTACCCACGTCCAGCAGTTGTTTTAGGTATTGATATTGGATTTGATCAAGTAAAAATCGTTCAACTTAATATGAAGGGTATGGGAAAACCAGAAGTTACAGACTATGTGATAGCGGAACTGCCGGCGCAATTAAGAGGTACAGGATTAACTTCTAATACTGAAGAGGTTGCAAGTTTTTTGGCAGAGACTATTAATAAACATGGTTTTGGGACCAAGGAATGTGTCTTTAGTATTGGCGGTAGAAGTACTTTTGTGCGCGAAATTGCTATGCCACCTATGTCTGTTGAAGAAATGCGGCAGGCAGTTACTTGGGATTCGGCTCAATATGTTCCTTACGAAACTGATACTTATTATGTGGACTTTGCTATTTTTGGCGAATTAAACAAGGATGGGCAACAGCCAGTTCTTTTAGCGGCATCGCCCAAAGATGTAGTAGATGCAGTGTTGCAGGTTGGAGATGTTTTAGAACTAAATATCATAAAACTGGACATTGATGTTTTATCAATATATAGAGCAATGAATGCTAAGTATAACGATTTTATTTTATTACATCTAGGAAGAACATATTCTTTGATGACAATTTTCCAGAAGGGTGCACCTGTGGCACAAAGAAGTATTCAAACAGGTGGACTAACTTTTGGTACGATAGTTGCAGAAAATATGAATGTCAGTATAGCGGATGCTATGGAAATTTTACGAACGAAAAACTTATTACAGAGTGAAAAAATCGAAGAAACTGCAGCGCGTGAGGTGTTAATGGTTGCTGTCAATGAATTGATAAAAGAATGCAGGCGCACCAGTGATTACTATATTCTTAATAAAAAAGATGCATTATTTACCAACTTGGTTTTGGCAGGTAGTGGAACGGCTTTGCTGGGTATGCAAGAAATAATGGATGCACAGTTGGACGTTAAAGTTGAATGCTTTGATGTATTAGATGTTGTTAATTTTGATTCGCGTTTTGAAAAAAAGCGAGTAAGAGCAAATGCAGCTTCTTTAGATGTGGCGATTGGTGCGGCTATGGCTGGAGGTGCTGAGGATGATTAATATTAACCTTATACCTTTAGAGAGAAGGAAAAAAGGTTTCCCTGTATATAAAATTTATATTTTGGGTATATATGTCATTTTGGCTATTACTCTATTGCTCTGGGCCTATAATCTTGTTGTATTCAAATACACTGAATCTAAGCTAAAAGATGTGCAGGAAAATATTGTGAGCATGCATTTATGGCAGGAACGTTATGAATTGAATCAATTGCAAAATGCTGATTTACAAAAACGTGGTTTAATTATTTCGAATTTGAGCAAGTCCAGAATGCTTTGGAGCAACTATTTAGCAGAACTGGGAAATATTACTCCCTATGGTTGCTGGCTAGTGTCTGTAAACCAAGAAACAAACAAGGCTAATATTATTTCGATTGAAGGCAATGCCCTAAGGATGGAACAAATTTTAACATTCGTTAATAACCTCCAAAAAGATCCACGTATTGCTTCTGTTTCTTTAGTAAAAACTCAAAGTTCTAAGTCGGCAGTTAATGCTAACATTAATGTTATTAAATTTAAAATTAATATTAACAGGAACGGAGGTCAGCCGAATGCTAAGTAAATTTGAATTCGCACCTTCAGAAAATTCCAAATATGGCCTTTATTTAACAGGTGTTTTTGTTGTTTGTGTTTTGCTCTACCTTGGGGCTATTAGGCCGTTGAATTATGATGTTGAAAATCTTAGGGCAAGACTTTTATTAGCTAATACTAAATTAGCACAATTACAAACTTTTTCCGCTCAAACGCCTGATTATGATGCATTATTGAAAATACAGAAGTTAAAAGTGGAGCAGGCACATAGAAAAATACCTGATAAAATTTCTGTTCCTGCATTAGCCGGTGAGTATAGCAAGCTTTCTGAAGCCAATGGTATTGCTCTCATAAGTTTAGAACCTAAAAATTATATAAAAGCAGGAACGGCGGTAGGCTTGCCTCTTGAGATGCGGTTAAATGGAGATTATTTTCGCCTAATTACTTTTTTGCAGCAAGTAGAGAATGCTGATAGATTTGTAAATTTGCAAAGTGTTAAATTTGGTGTGCAACCTGGCGGAGATCTAGACCTTACCGCACAATTCATTGTATATGGATTGCAAGGAGATACTAAGGCAATTCCGGCAAAAATAGGAAAAGACGATAAAGCTAAAACTGGCAAATAAACAAAATAAAATAAACCGATGTTAGATATGCTCTGTCGTTTACCATATCTAACATCGGTTTATTTTATTTTGAAATTATTTTTTCGTAGTCGTTTTTTTAGTAGCAGCAGCTTTTTTTACAGGAGTTTTTTTAGTGACTGTTTTTTGGCGACTGTTTTTTTAGTTACAGGAGTTTTTTTTGCAACAGTTTTTTTAGCTGCGCTAGCTGTTTTAGCGGCAACTTTCTTGGCGGCAGCTTTTTTGGCAACTACCTTTTTAGCTAAAGGAGCTTTTTTTACAGGAGCATTCTTGGCAACCTCTTTTTTTACTGCTGGTTTGGCAATAACGACTTTTTTCTCTGGAGCATCCTTCGCAGCTACTTTCTTAGATACAGTTTTTTTCGTAATAGCCTTTTTTACAACTTTTTTTGTCTCAGCCATATACAAATAGCCTCCTTTATAAATTGGGCTAAACCCCTGTTTTAAGAAAAGCAATTTTTGCTCTAGATACAAGAGTTTAATTTGCCCTTATCTATGGACATTATAGCATTTATTTAAAGATACACAACATTTAGATTTTACTTTTTGTAGTTTTTTTTTAATAGTGTCCTTTTATTGAGGAATGTTGTGTAAAAAAAATCGCAGTGAAGTTGAGTCATTTTAGTCTCTCCTAGTAGGAGAGGTGGCGACGATTGCTTTATATCGTTGGCGTAGAGGTTTGTAACTGTATGTGCAGCATCCGCTTTCGCGGAAGTGCAGCTTTTGCTGCGCAAAGTGCAGCTGTTCCTGCGGAACGTGCAGTATTGAAAGCTAAGCTTTCAAAGTTAAGGAAAGTTTTTTTTCAAAAACTAAAACTTATAAAAAGAAACAATATGTTTTTTGTGCTTGATTTTCTGTATTTGATTTTCTGTATTTGTTTTTCTAAATTTTTGCTTTCGTTTAAGAAAGCATCATTAACTTTCGGACTTGTCCGAAAAGCTGCACTCAACGAAGTTGAAGCTGCACTACGGCATAGCCGTAACTGCACTTTGCCGCAGGCAAAAGCTGCACATGTTTTTACAAGTCTAGTTTTCGCATGCGAAAACATCAACAACTTAGCCAACGGCTAACTTCACTGCACGCAGAGCACTTCACTTGCAACTAGTTGCAACTTCACTGGGAACTACGTTCCCACTTCACGGCTGTACGCTGCACTCAACGCAGTTGAAGCTGCACTACGGCTTTGCCGTAACTGCACTTTGCCGTAGGCAAAAGCTGCACATGTTTTTATAAGTTCAGTTTTCGCATGCGAAAACTTCCATTTTAAAGTTGACAGGTTCTGCCTGGTGTTATATAATAAATTTCGTTGATAAACTTATTCCTCGATAGCTCAATCGGTAGAGCACTCGGCTGTTAACCGAGTTGTTGTAAGTTCGAGTCTTATTCGAGGAGCCAGATTTAATACCGGACTTCATTGTCCGGTTTTTTTGTGCTAGAATAAGTTAACTAGATTAAAACAGAGGTGGTAGAATGAATAATTTGCTTATAGTTGACCAAGACAAATGTGTAAAATGTGGGATTTGTGCTAATGTTTGTCCCAGTTGCATTATTGCTATGGAAGACGATGGCCCCAAATGTGTAAGGGATAGAGGTTGTATGGCTTGTGGCCATTGCGTTGCGGTTTGCCCAACAGCAGCTCTGAGCAATACTCGTTGCCTTATTGAAGATCAAACACCAATTCAAAATGAGCTTATAAGCAGTGAAACAGCGTATAATTTTATGCGAGCACGTCGTTCAATACGTAATTTTAAACCGCAATTAGTTGAAGAAGATAAGATTAGGCAGCTATTAGATATTGCCCGTTATGCGCCAACGGCGGCGAATTCTCAGGGTATGTACTATATTGTTGTGTCTGATGAAAAACTTATTAGAAAAATTGCAGATGCAACAGCCGATTGGATGGAATTGGAAATGGCTGCGGGCAGTCCGCGTGCTAGATATTTTAACAGCGTATTACAAGTGTATCGTGAACAGGGCAAAGATATTATTGCTAGAAATTCAAAGCAAATGATTTTTGCTTTGGCGAGAAGGCTTAATGAAACTGGCATTAGTAATTGTGAGCAATCTTGGGCTTATGTAGAACTTTACGCACCTACTCTTGGCTTAGGAACAACTATTTGCGGTTTTATTCAGACTTGTGCAGAAACGGGATACGAACCCTTGCGTGAACTTTTGAAAGTACCTACTAAACAAAAGATAGTAGGAGCTATGATGGTAGGATATCCTCAGTATAAATATCAGCGCTTAGTGGAACGACAACATTTAAAAGTGGAATTTAGATGAGGGCCGCAAAATGCAACTAACTAGCATGCATTATCTCAGTTTAATAGTGGTATTGTTACTTTCCTTTGTGCCTGGTTTGTATATCGGGCGCAAAGTTAGATCTGCGGATGATTATAACGTGGGTGGACGCAAATCAGGCGTATTTTTGGTAGCTGGTGGTATTTTTAGTACTGCTATTGGTGGTGCAGCGACTGTTGGAACCGCGCAAATGGCCTTTAATTATGGCTTGTGTAGTTTATGGTTTACCATCGCCATAGGGCTTTCACTAATTTTCATGGGATTGTTTTATGCTAAACCTTTGCGCAGAAGTGGCTTAACTACTATTAGCGAATTCATGGTTAATAACTTCGGGAAAAAAGCCGGACCTATAACAAGTATAACGGCATCAATGGGGATTTTTTTTAGTATTGTGGCCAGTTGCCTTACAGTTTTTCATTTGTTGGTTGGCCTTTTTAACACCAGCAATTTGTTGACAGCAGGTGTGATTTTAATTATTGTTTTGGCTTCTGTATTTTTGGGAGGTATTAACAGCAGCGGGGTGGGCGGGTTATTAAAAGCAGGCCTGCTTTTAAGCACTCTTTTTGTTGCAGGGATCTTTGCCTATAGTGAAGTTGGTGGTATCACAGGGTTGCACGCCAAATTTCCTCCCTTCCCATGGTTTAGTTTTTGGGGCAGGGGAGTAGAAACGGGGATTTATAGTTGCTTTTCTGTGCTTGTAGGTATCCTTTGTACACAAAGCTATATTCAGGCGGTATTTTCTGCTAAGGACAGTAAAACTGCTGCACACGGTTGTATATTAGCAGGGATGTTAGTTATTCCAGTGGGTATACCAGCTATGTTTATTGGTATGTTTATGCGAGCTACACATCCAGATATTCTGCCTATTGATGCCTTGCCGCTGTATTTTATTAATTATTTACCACCTTGGTTGGGTGGTGCGGCATTGACAGGGATAATTATCTCAGCTATTGGTTCTATCGCAGGGCTTGCCTTGGGGTGCGGTACTATGATTTCTAATGATGTTTTTGGCAAGTTTGCTGGGATAAAAGATTCGGTTAAGCTTCTATTAATTAACCGTCTTGCTGTTTTGACTATTACAATTCTGTCCTTGCTCTTTGTTATGTACAATTTGAATTCCTATGTACTTACATGGACCTATTTTTCCATGGCTTTGCGTGCATCAGGTATTTTCTTGCCCTTGACCTTTGCTATTATTTTTAAGGGAAAAATCGCACATTCTTGGGGAGTAATGGCTATGGCTGCAGGTATTTTTATAGCTTTGACTTGGAAATTTTTTGTGCCTACGGCAAACCACTCTTTATTTCAGAGTTTAGTGGCTAATTTTATTTTTCTAATTCCGGCAGTTATATTTGCCAAAAAGCAGCGGGAACAAAAAACTTGTATAAAAAAATAACACTTTTGTGATTTTATTGTAAAATAGCAGGTATATTTTAATTTTGCGAGAATATAATATTAGTATTGTGAAGATTTGCAAATTTAGTTATAGGAGTTGATGATCATGATTGGTGGAAAAACGATAATTAGTGAGGAAGTTTTTGCTGACCTAGTAAAAACGGCCATGTCTAAGGTTGAAAACGTAGCAGTTAGCACAGGAGATGGAAGTTCTTTTGCAGCTATTGCTAAAAAGGTTGCTGAAAGAGTTGTACCTCAGGTAAATGTAAAGAAAACTGACGCTATTACAAGCGAAAATGATCAAAGTACTGTTGGACATGTTTCTTTTGAAGTAAAAGTAACAGTAATTTATGGGGCTAACATTCCTGAAACTATTGTTAAGTTAAGAGAAATGATTGTTCATGAAGTAGAAACTATCACAGGTTATCAAGTGGATAAAGTAGATGTTCTAGTAGAAAAATTACTTAAATCAGATGACGTAGACGTAGATAAAGCAGAAGCATAATTACAATAATTCCTACAAACAGAGGACAAGTAGATAAAATTATCTACTTGTCCTCACTTGTTTTATTATGCTTTAGTGCTGAAGGAACACGTTTGCTACCAGCAATAAGCAAAATAATTGGTTTAGCGGGTATGTTGGCTAAAATATAAATCACTTCGTTTTTAAGCTAAGCAAATTTGATGAATTATGCTATAATTATTCTAATAAAAAGTTGGGGGTGGCAAAATGAAATTAGTGAATAAAAAAAACATTGTGGCAGCAGCTTTATGTGGATTTTTAGTTGGTAGTACTGTTCCCACCGTAAGTGCAAGTATTTTAGGCGGTCTTGGTTCCAGTTTAAAAACAGGAGGAATTGCTTATGTTGTAGATACCTATGCTAATGACATTAATACTTTCATCAATAAGCTTACGGATAAATATAATGTAAGTTCTGACTATGCAACCAAGGTTGTTCCTATTATCACAGTAGGCAGTAAAGGTTATGTAGGAGCGGCACAAGTTTCAGGTCCTCAATCTAGTATAGATCAATGTAAGGCGGCCTTGTCTTTAGAGGGAGATATGTTTAATCGTTCCGTTCGTATTCAAGCTTTGATTCCTATTGATACTAAAAATCCTTTAAATGGATTTAACAGAGTCCAGGGCGTAGGCGTTTCAGCGAAAATTGACGTAGCTATTTAAACTATGAGAGGCGATTGGCAGTGACTTAATTTCATTAAATCACAAACCAGAGGAGCTGACGGAAATAAGGTCAAATTAATTGACCTTCTCTGTCAGTTTTTCTTTCTTTATTGTGTTAAAATATTATAAGTGCAATTAAGATATACAGTAACTTCGGTGATAATAATTTGCGGAGATTTTGATAGGAGAAAAAGATGAATAAGCTTTATTGTGTGCCTTTAGGGGAAACAATGCGTGCCCAATTCATACAAGATGCTGAGCAATTTGCCTATGGACAGGCTTTATTTGTAGTGCCTGGACGCATCTTAATGGACGAAGTTAGGAAAAAGGGCAATGTACGCGCGGTTATCATGGATTATTTGCCCAATGAATTATTGCGTGCAAATCATTTGGAAAACTATACTCGCATTTCTCGTCCGGCTCAGGAAATGCTTATTAAGCAAATTATTAATACTATGTTAGCCAAGGGAGAACTGGATTATTTTGCTAACCTAGCCACTAAAAAAGGCTTTATAAAAAATATTGTTAGCTTTATAGGAGAGTTATCACGAGGAGGTATTACTTGCGAAGAACTGCAAGCGGCCTTGCAAGCTTGGGAGCGACCTTTATATTTACAAACTAAAGATGTAGAAATTTATCGTATATATCAACAGTATCGTCAAGAACTTAAAAACCATAAGCATTATGATGTGGACGGACTTTATCGGTTGGCTATCAAAATCTTGCAAAAAGAAGACTGTCTTGTGCCGTGGGATAAATTATATTTTAGCGAATTTTACCAATTTGACAATTTGCAAATAGAATTAATTAAAGCCTTGTCTCAGCATTGTGCCATTGACGTAGGTTTATTTTACGATGCCTCAAGGCCGGAATTATCTAGAGCTACAGAAAATGCTTATATGGATTTAATGGGGATGGGTTTCACTCGAAAGCTAGCTTCTGAGCATAGTATCAGAGCAGAAGGTATGGAGCATTTCGTACAAAATTGGCAAAGCAGCCCTGCCGTTATTGGCTCGAATAAAGGCATTAGTGTTTTTGAAGCCTATAGCTTGGAAAACGAGATGCGCGGGGTTTTAGGAAAAATAAAACAACAATTGCGCGAAGGCATAGTATGCGAAGACATTATTTGTATCGTACGCAGTTTAGATGAATATAATGGGTTTTCTAACTTATTTAAGGAATTTGGTGTTCCTACTATATTACCGGAAGTAACGGGTTTTAGCGCACAGCCTTTAGCAAAATTCATCTCTACTATTATGAAAGTAGTAGAGTGTGGACATAAAGTTGAAGTTTGGCAGGAATTATTAAGTAATACTTGTGCCGGTAAAATTTTTGCGATTGACTTGGAAGAACTGGAAGCCAGTTACAATGAAAGATATTTTTCTGTGCCGCAAACATGGAAAGAATTTGTACTAACAAAATTCCCGCAAAGCAACGTTAGTGAATTATTTACCCTTATTAATACGCTCAAGATTAGACAAACACCGGCAGATTTTTCTACGAGTTTATTAAAGGCCATAGAAAGTTGGTCATTAGAACAACTATATGGACAAGAGTATAAAAATGGTAAAATAACTCTTGCCCAATTAAAAGCAGTAGTAATCACCAAAAATATTGTTAGTGAAATATTTGCGGAAATGGTGGCAGCCTTTGAACAAAGCGGTCAGGGTTTGAAAAAAAGACCTGTCAGTGATTTTTTAGAATTTTGGCAGGAAAAAGCTCAAGAAAAAATTATTAGTTTAGCACAGGGCAATCAACAAGGCGTAAAGGTAGTAGAAGCATCGACTATTCAAGGGGTATTATATCCGTATGTATATTTAATGGGCTTGCGTGAGGCGCAATTTCCCAAGGTTAAATTCGAAAACTGGATATATAACGATCAAGAACGCAAGGCTCTAAATGAGCTAGGAGTTACCCTGCCCTTGACGGTTACTTCCATGAAAATAGACCAATACTTTTTTGCTTCTGTGCTGGCCATGGCTCAAAAGACGCTTACTATTAGTTATTATGCGGATGACGCAGCAGGAGCTTCAAGCTATTTGGAAGAATTGCAACAGTACTATGCTAAAGGAGCTTTAACACCTACATTTTACAGTTTAAACTCGCAAAATTGTTTTAGCGAAGACGAATTGGCAAATATTTTGGCTCAACAGGAAAATTTGGGCAGTCAAGAAGCGGTTTGGTTAGAGGAAAAAGTAGGGGCTGATTTTGTCACTAGAAAAGTGCTGGATAAATCTCGGTGGCAGGGACAAAATATTTTCAACGGCTATTTAGGACAAGAACGTGAATGTAAATATTTAAGTGCTTCTGCGCTGGATAACTACGTACAATGTCCTTTTAATTATTTAGTTAGCAATATCTGGCATTCTAAACCCTGGGAGCCCTTAGTACAAGAAACACAGCCGGCAGTGACCGGCGACCTCTACCACCTTACCTTGGCAAAATTTTTGAACAAGCATTTAGGTGAAAATATAGGACACATGAATTATAGTGAACTAAAAGTAGAAATACTACTCGATTTGGCAGAAAGCTATAAAGAATTACTAGCCAAAGGCTGCATTTTCACAAGTGATTTTAGCACATATGAATATAGACGTTATCAAATGGTTTTAGAGAAATGGCTAAGGACGGAACAAAACTATCAAGCTGAACAAAAACTAAACTTACTACCGCAGGCTTTAGAACTCGCTTTTGGTCGCAAAGAAAGTCAATTGCTAGGACTGTCCATTAGCGTAGATAATGAGGAAACCATTTTTTCGGGACAAATAGACCGTGTAGACACTGATGGTAATAAATATATTTTAACTGATTATAAAAGTGGTGTGGTACCTTCAGCAAAAGCAGTGGTCTTAGGACGATCTTTGCAGCTGCCAATTTATGTTTTGGCTTTGGAAAACCTTAAGAAAATTCAGCCTGAACAAATTATTGGTGCAGGTTACTATGCTTTAAAAAATTCCAAACGTATAGGAGGCATGTGGGAAAACAGTGTTAAACAAGCTTTGCCTTGGTTAGATAATACACACCCCAATGAATTTTCGACGGTTATGGAAAATGCTCAAAAAAACATTGAGTTTGGTATTCGTGGTATTAGAAGCAGTACCTTCCCAGCTAGTCCGGCAGATAAATGCCCGTCTTATTGCCCCTGCAAGGATATTTGCCGCTGTAAATTAGACGACGGGTCCCAAAGCATAGGAGAGGGAGGTGAAGACAATGTCTGATTTTACACAGGAACAAAAAATTGCCATAGAGACTTTAGCTGCTAATGTTTCTGTATCAGCTGGTGCGGGCTCAGGCAAAACAAGAGTTTTAGTTGAGCGTTTCATTAAAATTGTTGCCGAAAAAAAAGCTTCTGCTGATGCAATTTTGGCTATCACCTTCACAAAAAAGGCCGCTAAGGAAATGCGAGAACGCATCAGGCGGACCTTGTATGCCCTATTAGAAGAAAAAAATAGTGATGAAAAAATATTTTGGCAAGAACAGCTGCGGTTATTGGAAAAAGCGCAGATTAGTACTATTGACAGTTTCTGTAGCAAATTAATTCGAGATAACCCTGTAGAAGCAGGTATGGATCCAAATTTTCAGGTAAGAGAAGAATATGAACTGGAAGATTTCCATGCGCAAGTAATTAAGGATTTCATGTCACAATCTTTGCAAGAGGAAGATTCTGATTTTATTAAGCTTATGGATAATTATGAACCGACAAAATTAGCAGCAATGCTCTTTTCATTGGTAGATAAATTGCCGCAGATATTACGGCAAGACAATTTAGCAGAACCTTATTTGATGAGGCTGGAAGAGGAAGAAAACCTAAAAGTAGAGGTTTTAGCAAGTTTTGCGGAACTAATAGCCCTAAAAGATACCGCTGGGGCTAAAACGGCTCAAAATCTAGCAGTTTTGGAAGAACGTAGCGAGCAATTGCGGGAGCTTATTGCGGCAAAAGACTATACATCTTTGTTACAATGGACTAGTGGTTTACGGGCTGTGGGCAAAGTAAAAAAGGAAATAAAGTCTTTTAAAAATGCAATTTTGGAGCTTAGCAATTTTGCTATTGATTTAACTGCCGTTGATGTTATTTCTGCTTGGGATAAGGTGTTGCGCAAATTATCCTTATATTTGACACAAGCAGTTGATGCCCAGGAATATTATAGCTTTGATGATATAGCAGTAAAGGCAGTGGAGCTCTTAGATGGCTATCCCCATATTTTGCAAAAGGCGAGAGCAAAATATAAATATATTATGGTGGATGAATTTCAAGATACCAATGAATGTCAAAAAGAATTAGTATATTTATTGGCAGGCGGGGACAAAAAAGAACTGGGAGATAATAGGCTTTTTGTGGTTGGTGATGCCAAACAGGCCGTCTATAGGTTTAGAGGTGCTGATGTCAGCGTTTTTAAGAAGGTTAGAGACGATATCGCAGCATTGCATGGCACTAATATTGTCTTGGCTGACAACTTTCGTTCTACCCCTGAAATTATGGCTGCCTGTAACTGCTTGTTTAAAGATCTTTTAGGTATTAATCCCGAAGATGATGTTACCTTTCAAGAACTGCATGCTCATAAAGAAAGTGGTGCAAAACCATTTTTAATAACTATAGAAACCGACCAGAACTATGACAAGGAGGCAGATGCTTCAGAGGCAATTATTTTAGCTCGTCATATTAGAGAAACAGTAGAAAAAAACTCTAGTATTTCTTACAGAGATGTGGCAATTCTTTTACCGGCAATTAACCTTGCCACACGTTTTGCAAAAGCTCTACGAACAGAAGGCATCTCTTATAAAATTTTGGATGGCAAAGGGTTTTATGAGAGACAAGAAATATTGGATATAGTAAATTTACTGAGTTTTTTACTAAATAGCCATAAGGACATAGCTTTGGCAGGTATTTTACGTTCACCATATTTTGGTATTGATGATTCGGTTTTAACTAATATGTTTCAAACAAAGGGTGAAGATACTTTGTGGAAATACATAGAGAAAAAGTATAGTATCCTAGAACTACGTGACAACGTGGAGAACGGCAAGCTTATGCCCAAGGCCTATCAAAAACTTTCCTATCTGTGTAAAGTGGCCCAAATTCTTAGTCTTCCGGAACTATTTAAAGAAATATATGCAACCTTGCAAGTAAGCCCACTTTTAATAGCACAGGAATTCGGACAAGAAAAATTAGCAAATGTTAATAAACTAAAAATAATGGCCGGTGATTTTGCTATGCAGCAAGGAGGGAGTACTTATGAATTTTTGCAGCGCATAAAAATGTTGCGGCAGGCAGGTGCTCGTGAGGGTGCGGCTGTAGTTCAAAACAATGATGACGCGGTAAACATTATGACTATTCATAAATCCAAGGGCTTGGAATTTCCGGTTGTCTACTTACCGGCATTGCAAACCAGAGGCAATAGTGATAGAGACAGCGTTAAATTTTCACCACAAATTGGCTTAGGTATTCAAGTGGCCGACACTAGTGGTGAACTTATGCCTTCCTACATCTACAATAAGATTAAAGAAGAAAATTCACGCCTAGAAGCCAGTGAGAAAATCAGACAGCTATATGTTGCCATGACTCGTGCAGAAGCAAATTTGTTTTTATCCGGGGTAAAAAATGTAGCAGCCAATAAAAGTAGGGATAAAAGGGAAAATTGGTTTGAAGCTGTAGAACGCTTATTTACTGTGGGTAGTGGTAATGACGACTTAGTAACCTTAGAAACGTATTGTTCAGATGAAGTAGCCCCTGTTAAAGAAAAAATAGTGCAAAGCAGCAGCTTTAACATTAATAAGAAAGTTTATGACCAAATTCAACCTTTGGACTCCTTAGGTAAGGGGGCAACAAATTTACTTTCAGCTTCGGCGCTGCAACAATATGATATTTGTCCACGCCGTTATTACTATGAACAGGTTTTACATATGCCCATGGTGGAGCCGAAGTTAGTAGGGGAAACGGATAATAAAATTCCGTCGTATTTATTGGGTCTGGTTATTCATAGTGCCTTAGAATTAAGTCGAAGTATGGAAATTACCGAGGCCTTGAGCTTGGCATTACAAAAACAAGAAGTACCTTCGTATTTACTTAAAAGCATAGAAAAAGCTGCAGGAGAAATGTTGGCGGCATATTGTGCTGGACCTCTATATTTAGCAAATAAAGAGTTGCCACAGGATGCGGAGAAAGAATTTTCCTTGCCACTATTTGCTTTGGAAGGACAGGATATTTATTTTCAAGGCAGTATTGATTGCTTAGTGCATTATCCTGATGACAGCCTAGGCATTATAGATTACAAAACAGGTGCTCCGCCTAAATTAGGGGAGGAAAAAATAGGATATACCAGACAATTAGTGATTTATGTGCTGGCTGCTGAAAAGGTATTTAGGCAACCGGTAAAAATAGCACAGCTGCATTTCTTGCAAAACAATACGAGCTGGGAATTAAAGTTGCCTATGGAAGAGGAGCTTACTAAATTAAAGGAACTATGCACAGCGATTAAGGGGAAAAAAGAGGAGCAGGACTTTGCAGTCCGGCCCCAAAATTGCAACTATTGTGTTTTTAATTACTTTTGCCAGCGAAAATGATTAGTCCAATTCCAGAGAACTTCCCGGTGCTACAACAAAAACTTTAGCTTTACCCTTGGCTTCAACATCTTGTTTAAATCTTTCGGGATCTTGCGCAATTACCGGCCAAGTGTTGTAGTGGATAGGAATTACTTTTTTTACTCCGAGAAAATCTACGGCACGAGCAGCATCACTAGGACCCATAGTAAAATTATCGCCGATAGGTAAAATAGCATAATCTATTTTCTCTAATTCTCCTAGGAGTTTCATATCGCTAAAAATACAAGTATCACCTGAATAATAGATGGTAGTGCCGTGGAAGTTGACAATAAAACCGCAGGCATGACCGCCGGCAATGCCGGAACCATGAAAAGCAGGTGCTATGCGTACTTTGCCGAAGTTGTAATTGTAGGTGCCACCAAGGTGCATGGAATGAACATTGCAACCGGCTGCGGCAGCAGCATTTGCTATCTCAGTCGTAGAGATAAATAACGCATTGTTGTTTTTGGCAATTTCATAAGCACTGCCCAAATGGTCGCCGTGAGCATGAGTAACTAGCACATGCGAAACTTTAATATCTCCGGCTTGCACATTATTTGGATTACCATCTAAAAACGGGTCAAAAATAATAGCGTCTTTATCATCTTCTAAGATAAAGCAGGCATGATGAATAAATTTAAAGTTAACCAATGCAATCAACCCCTTTTTTATATTTGTATTACTATTATAATATATTGTCGTTAGCTTTGCCATTTTTCTTTACAAGGCAAGGTAAATACAGTAAAATGCAATTAGTTTAATGTTTAAATCCTAGTTGGGGGAGTGGAATAGTGAATATTTATTTACTGACAATAATTGTCTATGCATTATTGCTAATTTGTATGGGGTATTTTATTGGTAAGCACGTTAAAGGAGCCGCAGATTTTTTTGTCGGCAACAGAAATTTTGGTTGGCCACTTTTATTTACTACATTAATAGCGACAAATATAGGTGCTGGCTCTACAGTAGGGGTAACAGGATTGGCTTATCGCTGCGGAGTTTCTAGCTGGTGGTGGATTGGCTGTTCTGGCCTAGGATCTCTACTCTTGGCCTATGTTGTAGGCCCAAAAGTTTGGGAAGCAGGTAAGAAATATAACCTTTATACTATGGGCGATTATTTGGATATGCGCTACGAAAGGGCTTTTAGAGCTGTAACTTCAACTATGATGGCAGTAGGCACTTTAGCACTTTTTTCGGGACAATTAATAGGTATTGCCTGGATTTTAGACGTAGTAGCCGGAATAGATAAAATTTACGGTATTATAATTGGCGCAGTAGTCGTTACGCTCTATTTTTCTGCCGGCGGTCTGCGTTCTGCCGCAATAGTTAATATTTTAGAGTTAGTAGTTATATTATTAGGGTTCATAGTGGCAACTCCTTTTGCCGTAAGCTATGTGGGTGGGTTTAGCGGATTGCAAAGCACCATAGCGCAAAACATGAATAATGCCATGCAAACTAATGCCTATTTTGCTTGGGACGGTATAGGATATACTGCTATTATTGGCTATTTCCTGATGCTGACTCCGGCTTTTTGTATTTCACCGGGACTTATTGGCAAGGTATATAGTGCCCAAAATACTAAAGCAGTAAAAATCGGGACTTTACTTAATGGTATAGTACAATTACTTTTTGCATTTTTACCGCTTATTATCGGTATGTGTGCTTATGCTGCTTTTCCGGAACTTAAAAATCCTGAACTCGCATTGCCAACGGCCATGAAGGAAATGATGCCTTTTAGCATAGCGGCATTAGCCTTGGCGGCAATTTTCGCCGCAGAGGTCAGTACCGCTGATACGGTGCTATTTATGCTGGCTACCTCTATTTCTAAGGATTTATATAAAACATTTTTTAAACCTGAGGCAACTGATATCCAATTACTTGCTTTTAGCCGTAAGGCGACTGTTGTTTGTGGTATTGTTGGGATTGTGGTAGCACATTTTATGGCCAATATTATTACGGCCCTATCTATTTTCTATTCTCTTATGACGGTATCTCTTGCAGCACCGTTTTTGTTTGGTTTATTTAGTACAAAGGCTTCTACCAAAGGAGCTTTTTGTTCTGCAGGCATAGGAGTTTTATTGACTTTGTTTTTACAATTTACCCAAGGTGGAAAAGGTTTGTGGATTTTAAACGCTACATCTACAGGTATTATTGCTGCCAGTGTTATTATGTTTTTAAGTCTGTATTTGTTCCCCCAAAAAGCTAAGGAGTAATTTATATATGAAAAAAATACCTATTTGTGCAATGACGTTGGCTGTGTGCTGTAGCCTAGGATTTTTTGCTACCAATGCTCATGCAGCATTATACAAAGCTGATGCCAAAAACGGAATAAGGGCACAAGACAATAAATATATGTCTATGCCTAAAAAAACTACGGCGATTATCATTAAGGGTGATTATCTGCCTCTTGTTGATTTGACAGCTACAAAGAAAGAAAATGCTAAAAAAAATAAAACTGCAGTAAAAAAACAGCAAGATGCCAGTTTTGCAATTATTGAAAAACTACTTTTTCCGTCCAATGGGTTTTATGCTTTGCCATCAAATTATAAAAAAATTACTATTTCCGGTAAGAGTGACGTAACTAAAGCTCAAGCTACTGCTTTTATAAAAATGTACAATAATAATCTTCCTATTTCTGCTACGCCGGGACAAATTGTAGATTATTACTATCGCGAGGCCGGACGTGAAGGCATAAAATGGGATATAGCTCTTTGCCAAGCCCTTTTAGAAACAGGCTTTTTTACTTTTGGTGGCACTGTAGTACCGGAGCAAAACAACTATTGTGGTTTAGGTACAACTAATGCCACAACTAGGGGTGTTTATTTTCTTACACTCTTAGAAGGAGTTAGAGCACATATTCAACACCTTATGGCCTATTCTGTTTTGGCGGCTCCAAAGACAAAAATAATTGATCCACGTTATCATTTGGTGCACAATGGAAAAAAGAAAACAGGTGTGTTCAACTATTGGTCGCAATTAAATGGTAAATGGGCTACCAGCAGTAATTATAGTGAAAAAATTATAGATATTCATGAAAAGATGAAGCAGGTTATAGCAGTTTCCGGTAGTGAAATATGGTGAAATGAAAAGAGAGGTGAAAATACATGCATATAGTTTTAGTTGAACCGGAAATACCCGGAAATACAGGTAATATTGCCAGACTTTGTGCTGCGACGGCTTGTCATTTGCACTTAGTGCGCCCCTTGGGCTTTTCAGTTGATGAAAAGCATTTAAAAAGAGCAGGACTAGATTATTGGCATTTAGTAGATATTCATTAATATGATTCTATTTATGAAGGTTTAGAAAAATATCCCGATAATCCAAGATTTCTTTTGACTACCCATGCTCATAAATCTTACACAAAAGTAAAATATGGACCTGAATCACTTTTGATCTTCGGTAGAGAAACGGCAGGGTTACCGGAAAAATTCCGCTTGGAAAATGAAGAGGATTGTGTTCGCATTCCCATGATTAACGAAGCAAGATCGCTTAATTTATCTAATTCAGCGGCTATTGTTCTCTATGAAGCTTTGCGTCAAAATGGCTTTGATCAAGAGGAGGGGACCATATGATTTGCCTCAAAGAATTCGAATTTGATGCTGCACATTTCCTGCCCAATTATCATGGTAAATGTGAGCGTTTACACGGTCATACTTATAAACTAGTAGTGCAAGTAGAAGGAACGCCTGATGCTGAAGGTATGGTTATTGATTTTTTGGAATTAAAGAAAATCGTGCAAGAGTTAGTTGTTAGTAAATTGGACCATTCCTGCCTTAATGATTTATTGGCGCAGCCTTCGGCGGAAAACATTGCTATGTGGGTTTGGCAGCAAATAGAGAAACCTTTACAAGGTGAAAATTACAAGCTTTATGAGGTGCAAGTCTGGGAAACGAAAACCAGCGGCATTATTTATAGGGGGTAAATCATGTTGAAGGATGTACAAGGCGCGCGGGATATAAGAAAAGTGCATTTAAAGCACGTTGGTATTAAAAATCTACATTGGCCGATTATTGTAAAAGATAAAATAAGAGGAATTCAACATACTGTAGCGGAAATTACAATGGCAGTAGATTTGCCTCATGATTTAAGAGGTACTCATATGAGTAGATTCGTAGAGTGTCTACAAGATTTAGGAACTGTCTCGCCTGCAGCTTTAGAAAAAATTTTAGATACCTTAAAAGACAAACTAGTAGCTGAGAAAGCTATGCTGGAAATGGAATTTCCGTATTTTATTACCAAGGCAGCTCCGGTTTCTAAACAAGAAGCATTTTTAGATTTACGTTGCCGCTATCGAGCAGAAAAAACCGAAAATTTTGAACTATATGTCTGCGTAGAGGTTCCCATACATACTTTATGCCCCTGTTCTAAAGAAATTAGTTGCTATGGTGCCCATAATCAAAGGGCTGTAGCAAAAATAGAAATACGAGCTAAAGAACTGGTTTGGATTGAAGAACTGGCAGAGATGGCGGAAGCTGGAGCTAGTTCTCCTATATATCCCTTGCTAAAGCGTCCTGATGAGAAGTTTGTCACTGAACATGCCTATGAAAATCCGCGTTTTGTGGAAGATGCGGTTAGAGAAATAGCCCTAAGCTTGGAACATGATAACAGAATTAAATGGTATAAGGTTACCGTTGAGAGTATTGAAAGTATACATAACCATAGTGCATTTGCGTGTGTGGAAAAAAGTATTGAGACCAACTCGCTAAGTGCTGACAAAGGGGAATACCTATGATTTTACAACTTCCAACTAACAAGGTTGCCGAAGAATTAAAAAATGTAGGAACACATCAAGTGGGCATAGAAATTATGGCTAAAAAAGCTCAAATATTTCCCTTGAAGGCTTTAAAAGTAAGGACACCTGCGGCTAATATTATAAAACAAGAAATGCTGTCAGCTGGCGGTGACTGTGCAGTACCCGCCATAGCTGTTACAGGTACTCAAGACTATTGCGATATAGTGCTGTTGGGCACGTTGCAGCAATATAAAAGACTTTGCATAAAATTAAAGCTTACCGGCTATTTTGGCTTAGATAAATTGGCCGCTGAATTAGAAAATATTTTAGCTTTCCCAAAACCTATCACCAAGTTAGCAGACGGCAGGGAATTGCATTATGAAAAGACCCTAATTATGGGTATTATTAACGTTACACCGGATTCCTTTTTTGCTGCTTCTAGAGTTTCCAGCCTAGAAAATGTTGTAGAAAAAGCAGGGCAAATGCTAGCTGATGGGGCTGAAATTTTGGACATTGGCGGCGAGTCAAGCAGACCGGGAGCAGAAAGTCTATCTCCACAGGAAGAAATTACGAGAGTTGTGCCTGCCATTAAAGCAATCAAAGCAGCCTATCCTCAAAGCATTATATCCATCGATACCTATCATAGTGCCACCGCTAGAGAGGCTCTTTTGGCCGGTGCCGATATTTTAAATGATATTACTGCCGGTGAAGCTGATGAAGAAATGGCAAAAGTAGCTCTTCAATATAAAGCACCAATTATACTCATGCATATGCGTGGTACACCTAAAAATATGCAAAAAAACACTCATTATGACAATGTAGTGGACGAGGTAACTCAATATTTATTAACTAGAGCAGCAAAACTTGTGAGCTTCGGACTAAAACAAGAACAAATAATTTTGGACCCAGGTATTGGTTTTGCTGAAGATAAAGCTGCAAATTTAAAACTTATGAATGGTTTAGTTGCCCTTACCGGTCACGGCTATCCGGTACTGTTAGCTGCTTCGCGCAAAGCAAGCATTGGTAAGGTTTTAGGTGATTTACCAACGGAAGAAAGGTTAGAAGGGACTTTGGCAACAAGCTGTCAGGCTGTTTATGCCGGTGCTAATATGGTGAGGGTGCATGATGTGAAAGAAAACGCCAGAGTAATTAGAATGCTGGAGGCGATTTTACAATGCCAATAGCTTATGTTGCTTTAGGAAGTAATTTGGGAGAAAAAGAAGAAAACTTGCTACGAGCTATTGCCCTCTTAAAAAATAAAGGGGTCAAAATTCTCCAAGTTTCTTCTTTTCTACTAACAAAACCTTATGGTGTTACTGACCAACCGGATTTTTTAAATGGAGCAATTGAAATAGAGTATGATAAATCTCCTGAAGAATTATTAGAAATACTCTTAGCGATTGAACAGGAAATGGGGCGAGTGCGGACTAAACATTGGGGTGAACGTGTTATTGACTTAGATTTGCTGCTATTTGGGCAAGAGCTTAGAAAAACAACAAAACTCACCTTGCCACACGCAGATTTAGAAAATAGAGAATTTGTCTTGGCTCCTTTAGGGGAAATCGCTCCTGATATAATCCCTCTTAACGGTCATGGGACGATAAAAGAACTTTTAATTAAATTACGGAAAAGAGATGTGAAAAAATGAGTTGTTATGCCAACTTAAACAATTTAGTTGTTTATCGCAATTTGTTAGAAGATCATATCATTCAAGAATTACGTAGACCCAAAGAAATTTTTAATGCCGAACTCTATGGAAAATTAGTCGCTAAGGCAGAAGAACATGGACTTATGGGTATTATTCCAGTGGAATATGTTTTACATGCCATTAGTCATCAAGAAAACATTTTCAGCTTAGTTGCGGAAAAAAATAGTGGTAAAGTAGGAGAAGGCCTAAAAAAAACAGCAGCACAAGATATAGTTATTTTACGAGCTTTTTTAGAAGATGTTTTTGCCCGCTTTAAAAACCATAGTTTATTAGGAAACTACAAACCCACTGCTATAAGAATTTTTAATGGACGCAATATTTTGGAAAAGTGTTTTATGGATTTTCGCTATGACCCTTCCGGTAAAGAAGCAGTTAAGCTTATGTGTGAATACTACGGTAAATATGGTTATGGTATTATGGCTGATAATGTTGCTTTCAACTGGGGTAAATATGGTTATGGTATTATGGCTGATAATGTTGCTTTCAACTGGGATGGAGAACAACAATGCCTAGCTGGTATTAAAAACTATTCCACTATGACCTTTAATGATATTTATGGCTACGACACGCAAAAGACGGAATTAATGCGTAATACACAGGCCTTTTTGCATGACAAACCAGCAAATAATGTTCTGCTTTTTGGTGATAGAGGAACAGGTAAATCTTCTTCCATCAAGGCTGTTGGCAATGAATATTATGCTGATGGTTTGCGTATGGTGCAAGTCAGTAGAGAATATTTTGTGCAATTACCCAAAGTAATGCAAGCATTAAGTAAATGGGGCAAAAAATTTATCATTGTTTTGGATGATTTATCTTTTGAAGAATTTGAAGTAGAGTATAAAGTTCTGAAATCCATTTTGGATGGGGGCTTGGAAGTCAAACCCCATAATGTTTTATTTTATGCTACGTCCAATAGACGAAATATCATTAAAGAAGTTTGGCAGGATCAAGACCAAAGTGAGCTACATAATATTGATAGTGCCAATGAAAAAGTTTCTATGGCTGACCGTTTTGGCATTAAATTATATTATGATTCTATGAACCAAAAGGAATATTTTAGCTTACTACGAGGCATAGCAAATTCTGAACGTTTGGATATTGCGCAACCTGAATTAGAAGCCGCTGCCGTAAAATGGGAAATGAGTCACACCGGGCGTAATGGTCGCATGGCTAGGCAACTAATAGATTATTTGCATGGAAAATAAGCTTTAATTACCATAAGAAGTTTTTACAGTGCCAAAACATGGTTGGGGGAGAAACTTATGCGGGCAAATAATACTACGGAAAAACTGACGGTAAGTGCGCTATTAACGGCAATTTTTGCCGTAACTGCTTTTGCTTTTAAAGGTTTTGTTATTATTCCAGGAATTACAGAAATCAGACCGGTAAATGCCTTCCCAATATGTTTTGGTTTGCTTTTTGGCAATGTTGGCGCACTAGCCTGCGGCTTAGGAAATTTTATTGGAGATTTAGTAGGGGGAACACTAACTCCAGCTAGTGTGGGTGGTTTTATTGGTAACTATGCTATGGCTTATATTCCTTTCAAAATATGGCAGGGAATAAAAGCCGACGATGAAGAAGCTCTTTTGCTTAAAAAGAGGAAACACTATATAAAATTTTTCTTTTTATGCTTACTTTTTTCGACTACGGCAGCAGGAATTATCCCGCTTTTTACTGATGTTATTCAAATGGCACCCTATACAATTTTATTTGGTATTATTTTAGCTAATGATCTAATTGCACAACTGCTTTTAGGCACCATAATATATAAATTCTTAGCACCACTTATGGTGGAAGGTATTTTGCGCAAAACCTGGCTGCATGTACGTGATGAATATGTGGTTAGCATAGGACAAAGTCGCTTTTTGACAATCGTTACGCTACTATGCTTAGCAGTGGGCGTATTATTTTTCTTTACAACTCCCAAAGGCTATGGCAACTCTCTAGTATTATATACCATGGGCATTATTTCACTAATCATGGTGGGAGCGATGAAGGCGTAGAAGCATAGTTAAGTTGCACTATGTGCAAGTGAAGTTATGCGAACGCATAAGTGAAGTGCGACTGTGTCGCAGTGAAGTGTTCGCAAGCGAACAGTATTAAAAAAATGTGCAGCATCCGCTACGCGGAAACTCAGCTTTTGCTTCGCAAAGTGCAGCTGTTCCTGCGGAACGTGCAGTATTGAAAGCGTTGCTTTCAAAGTTAAGGAAAGTTTTTTCAAAACTAAACTTATAAAGAAATAATATATTTTTCTATATTGTAGTTTTATAAATTCAGTTTTCGAATGAAAACATCCATAACTTTCGAGCTTGCTCGAAAAGCTGCACTCAACGAAGTTGAAGCTGCACTATGGCTTTGCCATAACTGCACTTTGCGACTTAGTCGCAAAAGCTGCACATTTTTTATTAGTTCTTCGTTTTCGTGTACGAAAACTTCAATAACTTCTCCGAAAGAGAACTTCACTGCTCGGAGAGCACTTCACTTGCAACTCGTTGCAACTTCACTGACAACTACGTTGTCACTTCACTGCTTTTTTATGCCATTATGAGTCGATAAAACTTCTTTTTTCCTTTACGTACCAAAATGCTGTTGTCTTCAGCAAAATCTTCTGCCATAAGCATTTTGTCCACATCGGTGACTTTGTTTTCTCCCAAGGTCAAACCATTTTGCTCTACCAACCGGCGTCCTTCGCTTTTGCTGGCAAAAATCTTATTGTCAGCCAAAATATCTATAAGCTTACTGCCTAATTGATCCGCTGCTATTTTCACCGTGGGCACGTCTTCCATGTTGTTGCCACCACTAAAGAGTGCTTCTGCAGCTGTCTTAGCTTTTTGCGCTTCTTCTTCGCCATGAATTAGTTTAGTTACTTCGTAGGCCAAGATAATCTTAGCCTCGTTAATGGCAGAATCTTTTAATGCACCCAAACGATGAACTTCTTCCATAGGCAAGAAGGTAAGAAGTGCAAGACAATTTTCCACGTCAGCATCGTTTACATTGCGCCAGTACTGGTAAAAGTCATAAGGTGAAGTCTTAGCAGGATCAAGCCAAAGAGCACCACCTACAGTTTTACCCATCTTTATGCCTTCGCTGGTAGTTAGTAATTTGGAAGTCATACAGAAGGCACTTTTTTGTTCTTTACGGCGAATAAGTTCGACACCGGCCAACATATTAGACCATTGGTCATCGCCACCTAGTTCCATAACACAATCATATTTGCGATTCAAGGTTAAAAAATCATAGGCTTGCATAATCATATAATTGAATTCAAAGAAAGAGAGACCTTTTTCTAAACGTTTTTTAAAACATTCAGCTGCTAACATATGGTTAACGGAAAAATGTACTCCTACTTCTCTAAGCATTTCAATATAATTTAAGCTTAATAGCCAATCTGCATTATTAACCATAATTGCCTTGCCATCAGAAAAGTCAATGAACTTAGACATCTGTTTTTTGAAACAGCTAATATTGTGGTCAATAAACTCAGGAGTCAGCATTTTGCGCATATCGTCTTTGCCACTGGGATCTCCAATCATGCCTGTGCCACCGCCAAGAAGGCAAATTGGTCGATGCCCTGCCTTTTGCATATGGGACATAACCATGAGGGCGATAAAATGCCCAACATGCAGACTATCGGCAGTAGGATCAAAACCGATATAGAAAGTTATTTTCTCTTTTTCCAATAATTCCTTAATCTCTTCTTCATGTGATACTTGTTTTAAGTAACCACGTTCTTGCAAGACATCATAAACAGACAAGACATTACCTCCAATCAATTTTATTTAAGAGTTTAGTTGGGAAGTGCAATGAGGACAACGAGTTGCTTCTTTGTCAATCTCACTTTTGCAATAGGGGCATAAAAGAGGTGCGACAGGTACTTCCTTTTTCTTGAATTTATTAATTTGGGACACAAGCAAAAAAACAACAAAAGCAATAATAATAAAGTCAATAAGATTTGTAAGAAAAAGACCGTACGCAAGAACTGGCACTTTTAATTTAGCAGCTTCAGCTAAATTTGCAACAGGTTTGTTCGAAAGGTTAATAAAAAGATTTGAGAAATCAACATCCCCAACAATTTTACCAATTGGTGGCATAATAATATTATTAACTAAAGACGTAATAATTTTACCAAAAGCGGCACCAATAATGACCCCAACAGCCATATCCATTACATTACCTTTTAAAGCAAAAGCCTTAAATTCCTTGACAAAAGACATGTGAATACACCCCCAAAATTTATATAGATATATTCTACCACATTTTTTAGAATTTGCTACCGTCTTGACTGCACATTAGGTATATTTTATAATGTAATAGCATACAAATAATAAGGAGGGGAAAAAATGAGACCGGATTTAGTTGTACCAGGCGAAAACGAAGAAAAATTCATTGTAGCTAAAGAGACAAGAGTTTGCACAGTGCCCTTTACTCCTTTAGAAGAAAGAATGCTGCAGGAGAAACCCTATTTGATGGAAGGGTTGGGAAAGCTGCGAGAAAAATTGGGCCCGGAAAAATTCAAAAAATACATTAGTACTATTCACAATATCAATAAAAGCGGCAAGGCTATTTTGCTTATAGCAAATAGTGAATTGCATCGCACAAACTTGGAAAGAGAATGTATTGGTGCCATTATGGAAGCTTTTGATGTGGACAACGTTCGCATTGTAGCACAAGGGTAAGGCACAAACCTAGAGATTCAGGACCCATGTTTCCACACCTTTAACAATGACATTACAGCAAATTTTGAGCAAGAATTTAGTAAGAGCGTTTTGCAGGTTGTGCAGAACGCTCTTTTTCTAGCAATTATAGGCGATTTTACCGCGTACGCCTTTGTTTTATGGTATAATATTAAAGTAATATATTAAAACTTGAATATAATTTACAGCATGAGGTGATGACTATGATGGATGATGAAGATTTTGGAAAAAAATCCAAGAACGTGGAAAAAGAAAATATTCCTGATGAAGTTGGTTCCCTTAAGATTGCTGACGAAGTATTAAGTATTGTGGCTGGTTTGGCTGTAGCAGAAGTACAAGGTGTAGCTGGCATGAGTGGTGGCATTGTTGGTGGTATTACAGAGATGCTCGGTAAACAAAATTTTTCTAAAGGTATTAAAGTCATACCAACAGGAAAAACTGTTGTGGTAGAAATTTATGTCATAGTTAAATACGGTTTTAATATTCCTGATGTGGCTATCGCTATTCAAGAAAAAGTAAAGACTGCAGTAGAAAACATGACAGGTTTCGATGTTACATCTGTCGATGTCCATGTAGAGGGAATTAGAAGGCAAGCAGAAGTAAATATTGGCGAGAATGGCGAGAATGCTGAAGAGGCATCTGCTGATAGTGCTTCAAAATATCCTAAGACGGAGGGGATGGAATAATGAGTATTCCAGATAGAATAATTTTAACCCTGTATACAATCCTAATGGCTGTTGTAGCAATCTTTCTTGTTTTCTTTAGCCTAGGGATTATTTCCACATCTAGTGTGTCAATTTTTGCTGCTACCATGCCGGGACGATGGGAATACGCTGTAGGCGGTATTGTTTTATTACTGGTTAGCTTAAGACTTTTAATTGCAGGCTTAGGAGGTACAGGTGTTAGCACCTTGTCTATTGGTAACGAAAAAGAAGGTAAAATCCACGTGGGTAAAAGTGCGGTAGAAGATTATATTTCCGAATTCAGCAATGACGTTTTTGGTGTGCACAATGCCAAAGCCGCTGTAAAAATGACTGACAACTTACTTAATGTGCGTGTGAACGCTTCCATAGAACCGGGGATTAATATTCCTGATACTACAGATGAAATAAAACAAATAGTCAAAAAAAATGTTCTTGCTACAATTGGCATAGAAGTCAAAGACGTAGAAATATTTTTCAAACATATTAAACCCAAGGAATAGGAGGAATGTACTGTGTTTTCCGAAATTATGCATAAAGTATGGGAAAATTATAGAGGACGTCTTATAGGGGTTATAATCGGTTTGATTATTGGCTTACTATTTTTATTCATGGGATTCTTCCGAACTATTTTCCTATTAATATGTATTAGCGCAGGATTTTTTATTGGTAATAGAGTGGACAATAAAGAAGAACTTATAGACCTTTTAGACCGCGTACTCCCTCCAGGGTACCACAGATAAACTAAATGAAAGAGGAATAAAATGAGCCGTAGAAATGCACGAGAAATAGTTTTGAAAAGTTTATTCATTATGGATTTCACTCCTGACACAGAAATTTCTAACGCACTAAAAGTAGCGGAAGAAGAAATTCAAAGAGCGACTAAAAGCGATGTGGCTTATGCCAAAGAAGTAGTGGAAGGCACTATGTCACACATAGAAGAAATTGATAAAGAGTTGGAAGAAACCTCTAAGAAATGGCATGTTAAGCGCATGGCTGCTATTGATCGTAACTTAATTAGGCTGGCGGCCTATGAGATGTTTATGGGGACGGAGAAGGTTCCTTCAGCAATTGCTATTAACGAAGTAGTAGAACTTGCTAAGCTTTATGGCAGTGATGAATCGGCTGCTTATGTGAACGGTATATTAGGAAAAATGGTTAAAAATCATGATAAATAAGCAAGTGGTTCTGGGCATTGATACTAGCTGCTATACAACTTCAGTGGCAATAATGGATCTAACCGGGAACCTGCTTGGTGACTTTCGCCGCATACTAACTGTTAAGGCAGGTGGTTGTGGTCTTGCTCAATCAGAGATGGTATTTCAGCATACACGTAATCTACCTGAACTTATAGAGCAAATAGAAAATATGGCAGAATTACAGGTTGTAGCTATTGGAGTTTCCTCACGCCCAAGACCCTTAGAAAATTCGTATATGCCTGCTTTTTTAGCAGGATTTGGTTTAGCGAGAAGTTTGGCTAAAGTTTTACAGGTACCTTTGTTTACTTTGAGTCACCAAGAAAACCATTTAGAGGCTGGATTATGGTCCGCGGGCGGACCTAGTGCCAGTCACTTTCTTCTTTTACATACTTCAGGAGGCACTACTGATATTATGTCTGTAGTGCGTCAAAAAAAAGAACTTATATTAGAAACTGTAGGCGAAAGCATAGATTTACATGCCGGACAGTTTATAGATAGGGTCGGAGTAGCTATGGGTTTGCCTTTTCCTGCAGGCCCTTCCTTGGAAAAATTGGCACAAGAGGCCAAAGAATCCTATGAATTGCCTGTAGCAGTAAGCAAAGAACGTGTTAGCTTTTCAGGACCGGCGACAGCGGCTTTGCGTGCTCTTGCAACAGGCGTGGATAAAGCGTCTCTGGCTAGAGGCACAGAGATCGCCATAGGTGAAGCTTTTAATCGCAGATTGCGTAATATTTGTGCTCAAAAAAATATCCAACAGGTACTGCTCGTAGGCGGTGTGGCAGCTAATAAGTTTATTAGAGAGTTGTTAATTACTAAGTTGGCTAAACGCAATATTAAGGTTTATATTCCGGAAGCAAAGTATAGTGGTGACGGAGCTGTAGGAGCAGCTTTTTATGCCATGCATAAGATGAGGGATAAAAATGTTAATGGGTAAAGTGTTTACCGTAACCGAAATTAATAGAATTGTAAAAAACCTTTTGGAAAGTCAAAAAGATTTTGCCAATATCCAAGTGCAAGGAGAACTCTCAAATTTTCGTAGATATCCTTCCGGCCACTGTTATTTTAATCTTAAAGATAAACAGGGCGTTTTGAAAGCAGTAATGTTTGCAGGTAATGCTTCAAGGTTGAAATTTGAACCTAAAAATGGTGATAGCGTTGTGGTAGTTGGCCGCGTAGGCGTATATGAACGCGATGGTGTTTATCAAATATACGTAGATATTATGTTGCCCATGGGTGCAGGAAATTTGATGCTGGCCTATGAACAACTTAAAAACAAACTTATGAATGAGGGCTTGTTTGATCAAGCACGCAAAAAAGCATTACCCACACATCCAACCACTGTGGGAATTATCACATCTTCGGCAGGTGCAGCGGTACGAGATATTATTACCGTATCCAAAAGACGCAATAGTGGGATAAAGCTTGTTCTTTATCCGGTCAGAGTGCAAGGCAAAGAAGCCATTGCAGAAATTGTTCAAGCTATTGAGTTTATGAATGCACATAATTTGGTTGAAGTACTTATAGTTGGTCGTGGTGGAGGTTCTCTTGAAGATTTGTGGGCCTTTAATGAAGAAAAAGTAGTTCGTGCTATAGCGGCTTCGCATATACCTATAGTTTCAGCCGTAGGCCACGAAATAGATTTTACTTTAGCGGATTTTGCCGCAGATTTGCGTGCCGCAACTCCCTCTGCTGCTGCTGAAATTGTAGTAAGTGATAGCAGTGCTTTAGCAGATAGGGTATCTAAATTAACTAAACGTAATGTGCGTTGTATGGAACAGCTTTTAGCGGAGCATACTACTCACTTAAATAGTTTAAAAAGATCTTGGGTTTTCACTCAGCCCTATAGATTTTTGGAAGAAAAGCGGTTACGCCTAGATAGAGCTAGTGAGCAGCTCACCGATAATATGAACACTCATTTTAAAGGGATAGAACATATTTTGGGTATTTTACAAGCTAAATTAGAAACGTTAAGTCCGTTAGCAATTTTGAATCGTGGTTATACCGTAACAGAATTGGACAATGGAAAATTAGCCAAGTCCATACAGGATTTGCAGGCAGGCCAACAAATAACAACTAGATTTTTTGATGGTACAGCCCTGGCAAAGGTACTGAAGACTATAGGAAAGGCGGATAGTTAAATGGCCACAAAAAAAATAAAAGATGATCTAGGCTTTGAGAAAAATTTAGAACGTTTAGAAACTATAGTCGATACTTTAGAAAGAGGAGAATTGACCTTAGATGATTCTTTAAAACTTTTTAAAGAAGGCGTTGAATTAAGCAAATATTGTTCCTCTAAACTTGAAACTGTACAGCAGGAAGTAAAAAAAGTTGTATTAAAGAATAACGGGGAATTTAAACTAGAAACTTTTGCGGGAGAAGACGAATAAATGGATTTCAAAAAATATATGGATGACAGAAAATTACTTGTTAATACTTTCTTAGAAAAAAGAACAGCAAAAAAAGGGATTTCCAGAGTTGATGACGCTATGCTCTATAGCTTGCTAGCAGGTGGAAAAAGATTGCGACCTATGCTGCTTATGGCAGCGGCAGATGCTGTTGGTGGTAACGGTTACAACTATTTATCAGTTGCTTGTGGATTAGAAATGATTCATACTTATTCTCTAATTCATGATGACTTACCCATAATGGATAATGATGACTATCGTCGTGGCCGCTTAACTAACCATAAAGTTTATGGTGAGGCATTGGCACTTTTGGCAGGAGATGGCCTCTTAACCTTAGCTTTTGAAGTTATGCTGGAACAAAAAAATGTGCCTCCTGAACTATTAATAGAAACAATCAAAGAAGTGGCCATGTGTGCAGGTAACTATGGCATGGTAGGTGGACAAGTCTTGGATTTGGATTCCGAAGGACAACAAATCACACAAGAAGAAATGCGCACATTGCATGAAGCAAAAACAGGCGCACTTTTTATTGCAGCAATACGTAGCGGTGCCCGGATGGCGGGAGCAAAACCGGAAGAGCTTTTGGCTATGACTCATTTTGCTGAACTCTTTGGGTTAGCGTTTCAAATTACTGATGATATCATGGACGTGGAAAGCACCCAAGAAGAAATGGGCAAAGCAGCAGGCAGCGATGCAAAACTAGAAAAAGCCACATACGTCACTTTATATACCCTGGAGGGGGCGAAAGCCTTGGCAGCAAAAACACTGGAAGAAGCGTTAGAATGCCTAGAAGTATTTGGTACAAAGGCAGAACCTTTACGTGAAATTACTAGGATGCTTTATAATCGCAAAAACTAATACTAGATATATATTATGAAGGGCGGATTCTAGATGACCTTGCTTGAAAGAATAAATTCACCGGAAGATTTAGTGGGACTAACAGCAGAAGAGCTAGAACATTTGTGTGCGGAGATCCGTACCTTGCTTATTGAAGTTACTTCTAAAAATGGTGGACATTTAGCTCCTAATTTAGGTGTCGTGGAATTGACTATAGCCTTACACAAAGTATTTCATACTCCCAAAGATAAAATCGTTTGGGATGTAGGGCATCAAGCCTATGTACACAAAATTCTTACCGGACGTAGAAAAGAGTTTTCTACGTTGCGTCAATATAAAGGCTTATCAGGGTTTCCCAAAAGACAGGAAAATCCCCATGATGCCTTTGGCACAGGTCACGCTAGCACTTCAATTTCAGCAGCACTTGGTATGGCGGTTGCTCGAGATTTAAATGGTGAAGACTATAACGTAATCGCCGTTATTGGTGATGGAGCTCTAACAGGTGGCATGGCTATTGAAGGCCTTAATAATGCGGGCGACTTGCAAAAAAAAATAATCGTTATTTTGAACGACAATGAAATGTCCATCTCCAAAAATGTGGGCGCTATGTCAGAATATTTGTATAGGATTCGCACGGATCCAACTTATTCAAAAATTAAATTCGATGCTGAAAGTTTATTGAAAAGCATTCCCAATATTGGCGATCAGCTCGCTAAAACTGTCAATCGCTTCAAGGATAGCTTAAAATATTTTTTGGTGCCTGGCATGTTGTTTGAAGATTTAGGCTTCACTTATATGGGACCTATCGATGGACAAGATATTAAAGCAGTTGAAGATGTTTTGGAAACAGCAAAAACAATTGATAGGCCTGTTCTTGTGCATATTATAACTAAAAAAGGCAAAGGTTATTTGCCAGCAGAGACTAGCCCTAATAAATTTCATGGTACAGGGGCTTTCGATATTGCTACCGGTAAAAAAATCGTGTCATCTACTGCCGCTAAAACCTATACGGAGGTTTTTAGTGATACAATTTTGGAATTGGCCGATGCAGATGAAAAAATAGTGGCCATTACGGCGGCTATGCCTGATGGTACAGGACTAACTCCCTTTGCCAAAAAATATCCTAAACGGTTTTTTGATGTGGGCATTGCTGAACAACATGGTGTAACTTTGGCAGCAGGAATGGCATGCGAAGGCATAAAACCCTACGTTGCTATCTATTCTACATTCTTGCAACGCGGGTTTGACCAAGTTTTGCATGACGTTTGTATGCAAGACTTGCCGGTAGTTTTTTGCTTAGATAGAGCAGGATTAGTGGGTGATGACGGATATACTCACCACGGCGTTTTTGATTATTCTTATTTAAGCATGATGCCTAAAATGACCATAATGGCGCCTAAAGATGAAAATGAATTGCGCCATATGCTCTATACGACAGCAAAATTCAATGGGCCTATTGCACTACGTTATCCTAGAGGAAGTGGGTTAGGCGTCGCTTGTAATGAAGAACTGCATGAACTACCAATTGGTAAGGCTGAAATTTTAAGAGACGGAAAAGATATTAGCATTTGGGCTGTGGGTACAATGGTACATACGGCCTGTGAAGTGGCAGGAATTTTGGCTAAAGAAGGTATTATTGCTAATGTTGTTAATGCTCGCTTTATTAAACCCATTGATGAAGAGTTGTTAAAGACTCTTGTGGAAAAAATAGGATTTATTGTTACCATGGAAGAAAATATTTTAAAAGGTGGGTTTGGTTCTGCTGTTTTGGAGTACCTTAGTAAGTCAGATAAATTGAAAAATACTCAAATTATAAATTTTGCCATTCCGGATGAATTTGTGCCTCAAGGCAGCACAAAGCTACTTCTAAAAGATTTGCACTTAGATGCGGAGAGCATGGCTAGCCGCATTATTGCGAAACTACGCAGCAAGGTGGACTAAATGGAAAAAGAACGGTTAGATATATTTTTAGTCAATAAAGGCTTGTATGAATCGAGAGCAAAGGCGCAGGCGGCCATTATGGCCGGACAAATTCTTATTAATGAGCAAAAAATAGATAAACCGGGGACTCAAATCGGTGTTGACTCAGCTATTCGTATTTTGGGCAACAAACTGCCCTATGTGAGTCGTGGAGGCTTAAAATTAGAAAAAGCTTTACAGGTATTTGACATTTCCCTTAATGGTAAAATTGTAGCCGATCTTGGTGCCTCTACCGGTGGTTTTACTGATTGTGCATTGCAAAATGGGGCTATAAAAGTTTATGCGGTAGACGTTGGCTATGGTCAACTAGCTTGGAGCTTGCGCAATGACTCACGAGTTGTAAATATGGAACGAACTAACGTGCGTTTCATGGAAGAAGATACCTTAGAAGATAAAATAGACATAGCGACTATTGATGTAGCATTTATTTCTTTAGATAAAATTTTGCCTGCTACCAAAAAACTTTTAGCTGTCGATGGAGCAGTAATAGCTTTGGTTAAACCCCAGTTTGAGGCAGGTAAAGAAAATGTAGGGAAAAAAGGCGTAGTGCGTGATGCTAAAGTTCATACAGACGTAATTAACCATATTTTAGCAGTGGCAAGAGAACTAGGGTTTATTCCGGCAGGTTTAAACTATTCTCCCATTAAGGGCTCGGAAGGTAACAGAGAATATTTATTGTACTTGAAAATGCAGGGCGAGGATCAAGTTAATGAGCAGCAGGTAAACCAAGTGGTTGCCACTTCTCATAGCGAGCTATAAAATATAGGTGGTAATTATGAATAAAAAAGTTGTTGGTATTTTCCCTAATTTAGAAAAAAAGAGTGTGCAGGAACAAATGTTGCCACTGGTAAATTTTTGCCGCGCTAATGACATAGAGTTGTTGTTGCCACGAGATATTGCAACCCAGTATAACTTAGGCGAATATTGTGTAAAAGATGTAGAAAGCATGAAAAAAATGGATATTGCTGTTTCTCTGGGCGGAGATGGTACCCTATTACGTATGGCGCGCTACGCCGCACCTTTGAACATTCCGGTTATGGGAGTTAATTTTGGTCGTTTAGGATTTTTGACAGAAGTAGAATTACCACAAATGCAGGAAGCTTTCCTAAAAATCAAAGCTGGTGCCTACAAATTAGAAAACCGTGGGATGTTACAAGTAAAAGTCTTTGAAGATGGTAAAGTAGTAGCTAAAGCACATGCTCTTAATGACTTGGTTTTGGCTAAAGGCTATGTCTCACAGATGACTAGATTACAAGTTAAAATAGGTGGAGAGATTTCAGCTAACTATCCTTCTGATGGGCTAATAATTGCCACCGCTACAGGGTCCACGGCATATTCTTTGTCGGCAGGAGGACCTATTGTATATCCTGGGTTGGAAGTGGCGATTTTGACACCGATTTGTGCTCATGCCTTACATACAAGACCTTTAGTCATTCCCTTACAAGATAAGATAGAGATATCTGTCATGCCGCCTTTTGAGGAAATTTCTTTATCAGCAGATGGTGTAATTATTAAATCTATTAAAGAAAATGATATAGTGCTGGTAGAAGCCAGCCCTTGTTTCGCGCAATTCATCAGAACAAATCCTATTTCATATTATGCAACATGGCAAAAAAGGTTACTACGTGGTGAAGACACAACTAAGTTTTAGGGGGGACAACATGAAAATTTCACGTCAAGACGCCATTAAAAAAATCATCGACAAATGTGTGGTAGAGACACAGGCAGCTTTAGCCGAAGCTTTACAAGCTACTGGGTTTGATGTAACACAGGCTACGGTATCGCGTGATATCAAAGAGATGATGCTGGTGAAAGTTCCCGATGCCTCCGGCAAATACAGATATGCATTCCCTAAAGAACATGAAAAACTATTGACCCCTGATCGCATGGAGCGAACTTTCAGAGATTCTATTTTGTCGGTGATGTCCTCTGAAAATATGGTAGTTGTGCGCACCTTACCTGGTACGGCTCAAGCGGTAGCATATGCTGTTGATTATTTAAAATGGCCGGAAGTTTTGGGCACGGTTGGTGGCGATGATACAATTTTTATTTGCATTGATAAAAGAGAAAATATTGATAAATTAAAAAGTCGTTTTGGTTTAGCAGAATAATAAAGGGGTGCAAGGAATGCTAAGTTCCCTTCATGTACATAATTTTGCACTAATTGAAGATGCTTTAATTGAATTCACGCCGGGATTTAATGTTTTCACCGGTGAAACAGGCGCCGGTAAATCCATATTGATAGATGCGTTTAGTATCGTTTTGGGTAATAGAGCTTCTACGGACTATATTCGTAGTGGTGCTGATTCCTATTGGGTACAGGCGGTTTTTGACCTTAGTGGTCAAAAACCTGCACTGCAACTTTTAGAAGAATTGGGTATTGAAAACCAAGAAGATACTTTATTTTTGCGTCGTCGTGTTTTAAAAAATGGTAAAAGTCAAGCTACTGTTAATGGCATGCAAATTCCTGTGAATTTGCTAAGTAAAATAGCAGCACATTTGGTTGATATTCATGGACAACATGAATATCAACAACTTTTGCGTACAGGTGCTCCTTTGGATATGATAGATGTTTACGGTGGCACGAAATTACAAGAGCTTTTAAGTGCTTATCAAGAAGTGTATAAGGCACATGGAGCAGCTACTCGTGAATTTGCCATATTATTGGAGCAAAATCAGAATAGACAGGAAATTATGGAGCGCTTGCAGGCAGAAATTACAGAAATAGAAAATGCTCATATTCTTCCCAAAGAGGATGAAAAGCTGCGGGAACAGGTGCAAAAACTAAGCAATAGCGGGAAAATATTAGAAGCAGTTAACTTTGCACATAAATTATTAGACGGGGATGAAAATAAAGAGGGAATTTTAGACCTTTTAACGGCGGCGTCAACAAATGTAGATAGAGTTAAGAGCTTCGATCCTTCGCTACAGGCAGTGTATGATGGCATGGACAACGCTTGGCTTACACTGGAAGATTTAAGGCAAACCTTGGGCAATTATATTGCTTCCGGAGATTTTGAACCTAGCCAGTTAACTGCGATACAAGAACGTTTAGATTTGTTATTTCGTCTGAAAAAAAAATATGGTGGTACGCTAGAGGATTTAACTAAACAACTTAGTGAAAAGCAAGAAGAATATGACGGTATGGCCTTTTTAGATAAAAACTTAGCTCTTGCCCGCAAAAAGAAACAAGAGTTAGAACAAGATATGCTGGCTAAAGCAGAAGCACTTACTACTTATCGCCATAATGCGGCAAAAGCATTTACCCAGTTAGTTACTCTGCATATAAAAGATTTAGCCATGGAACAAGGCATATTTGAAGCAGGTTTTGTTCGTAAAGATAAATGTGATATAAAAGGGCAAGATGCTGTGGAATTTTTATTTTCAGCAAATTTAGGGATGGAATTAAAGCCTTTGCAAAAGATTGCTTCAGGAGGCGAATTGTCTCGTCTGGCATTAGCTATTAAAACTGTGTTGCTGGAAAAATCAGGGGTCTCTACTATGGTATTTGATGAAATAGATACTGGTGTAGGTGGCGTGACAGCACAAAAGATGGCAGAAAAAATTGCCATTATTTCAACAAAACGGCAAGTTCTTTGTATAACTCATTTGGCACAAATTGCCTGCTTTGCTGATAATCACTTGTATATTACTAAAGCCATTAAAGACGGTTCTACAATAACTATGGTTAATACCTTAGGATCAGAAGAACGCATAGAAGAAATCATGCGTATGACCGGAGGCAAAAGTACCACTAGTACAGCAAAAGAAAATGCTGTTGAGATATTGGACATGGCTGCAAAGATAAAAAGTGCTTTGTAGAGTTAATTCACTTTTTTCTTAAGATAAGAGGCGATAGGCATGAAAAAAATAAAACAAGTAAACTTGGAGGAGATAAGTATTGCTTCACGAGTTGGCTTTACAGGTAAACTTCTCAAGGTAAAAATAGATACGGTTGAGTTACCCAATGGAAAAATGTCTGAGCGGGAAATTATTAACCATCCTGGTGCTGTGGGAATTTTGCCAATTTTGGACGATGGTAGTATGGTTTTTGTGAAACAATATCGTTATCCGGTAGGAACGGTGCTTTATGAAATACCGGCAGGTAAATTAGACCAAGGAGAAGAACCTGTTGTATGTGCAGCCAGAGAATTATCAGAAGAAACGGGTTATCGGGCAACGAAATTGCGGCATATAACTTCTATAGTTACAACACCTGGGTTTACGGATGAAATTATTCACTTGTATATGGCTACGGGATTAACGCAAGAAGCACAACACACAGATGAAGACGAATTTATCGACATAGTTACTTTTTCATCGGAACAAGTGAAAAAAATGGTTTTGGAAGAAGATATTTTTGATGCTAAAACTTTGGCGGCACTGTTATTCTATTATATTAAGGGACAAAATTGTGAAATAACTGACTTTTCGTCAATTTAAAACAGGAAAAATGGAAAAGATGTTGAATTTGAAATGAGTGTATATATATATGTAAGGAATATGATCGGAGGGGAACTAATATGGATGTACTAAAAGTTTCAGCAAAGTCGAACCCGAATTCTGTTGCAGGCGCTTTAGCAGGAGTTCTGCGTGAAGAGGGTAAGGCAGAAATGCAAGCAATTGGGGCAGGCGCTCTAAATCAAGCTGTAAAAGCCATTGCAATAGCTCGTGGATTTGTAGCTCCTCATGGGATGGATTTAGTTTGTATCCCAGCATTTATTGATATCGTTATTGATGGAGCCGAAAGAACGGCAATAAAGCTATTAATATTACCTAGGTAATAAAGGTGGAAAAACTGTAGGGCACTATCATTTCGGTAGTGTCTTTTTTTGTACAACGAAAAAGAGCATTGCTCCCAGCAATGCTCTTTTTCAAAAAAAGGAAGTTGTGTTATGATATTGGGGAAAATCATGATAAGGAGGGGTAGTCCTTATCATGTCTAAAGTATAAAATATATTTATGACAAAAAAAAGTGAAATTGTGAAAAAAATATGTCAAAATAGTACAAAGGGAATATTGGCCCGTCGGTTTTTAAAAAAGTAATGATATCTTGATTTTCTCGTTAAAAACTATACTTTATTATCTTCTTTTAAAGGTGTCTTTCCTAAATTAGTTCGCAAAGTTTCCCTAGACCATTTGTAATCTTCTGTGGCAATGCTGTTTTGGGAATCATAGTTTCCCGATTTAACTTGGAGTAGGCCGCACATTAATTCATAAATCAAATCATTGGTAAAATATTTGTCTGTGTTATTACGTAATGCTCTAGCTGTGTCAGGAAACGTCTTTTTATATTCTGCAGATAAATAAACAAAGAGGGGAATACGCAAACCTCCAAAACCGGAAAAGTCAGGTTGTCGCCGACGATTAGGTATCTCACCATGATCGGAAAAATAAACCATGCTTTGTAAATTCATATTAGCAGAGGCATACTGTTGAATTTCTTGCAATATATAGTCTGTATAACAAATAGAATTATTGTAATTATCAATCACATTATACTTGGAAGGGTTTCCGAATTTGGTAAAGCTTTCGGGATAACGACTTTTATAATTATAATGGCTGCCCTTTAAGTGAAGAACAACGAAGTTGTTTTGGTCAGTTGGGATTTTTTTTTAGATATGTTAATAAAGCGCTATCGTATTGCTTTACATTTACATCTTGGAGTGTCCAGTGAGATATATCAGCAGACTGGGCTACTAACGTAACTGGAGTAGCGGAAGAACCTAGATAGCCCTGATTACTATACCACCAAGTAGTGTAACCTGCCTTTTTGGCAATATCAATAATAGAAAAAGATTTATTAAAAGTTTTGTCATTGTATTGATTAAATTCGGTTAAAGCTCGCTCCAAGGAAGGGACAGTTTGCCCCCAGCAGGTATACTCATGAGAAAACAAGAAAAAATCTTTATCAGTGGCGTGTTCTTTAAGCCAAGGCGTAGTATTTACTTCCGAAGGCGTAAAAGCACTCATAAGCGTGCGAGAAGCAGATTCGCCAATAACCAATATAATGGTGTGGGGGCTAGAGAGTTTGTTCATATTTGTAGAAACAGATAAATCTTTTAAGTGGTGTAAGTGATGTTCTTTATAGAGGCTGGCAGAACTTATATAGTTTTTAACGTCTATGTAAAGTTCGATAAGACCCGTACGGGCAAAAAGACCTTTTTCAGGTACTGGGCGCCACAAATAAAAAGTTAGGTAACAAAAAAGAATAATTATTAGTGCTAAATCAGTGTTAGAAAGCTGAGACATTAAAGGCAGTGACATTATAGTTAAGTTAAAATAAAAAATATATACTAGCATTCCGATTAATGTAACCGTAGCGGCTAAAACCAAAGACTTAGGCAGACTGGTTAAGTATTCTTTGGCCTCAAGCATATGTGTTTCAATAAGTACCATAAGTCCATTTTCAGAAATAACTGTTTGGTAAGTAATATAGTAGAATAGCTGGAATAAAACTATAAGAAACAAGAGAAATTCAACTATTGCGACCAATATTGCCAAGAAATAGGATATGAAGCCGTGTCCGGAAAATAGAATTTCTAAACTGCTTAACCAAGCCATAACATACAAGCCAAAGACAAAATCAAAATGCCAAGTGAAAAAAGTTGTGGTTTTGTGTTTGCTTATATAATATAAAGCAGGAAAGGTTAGACACCAAAATAACCCCGTTAGCAGTGGTAAAAAGAAAATACTTGAGAAAATATTAAAACCAGCAAAAACCGCAGGTAAACTCGCCAATAAGGCACAGGGAATAAAACGTCGCATTTGCAAAAATTTTTCCTTATTACCAATTCCTGGAGATAAGAGATAGTAAGAAATATAGGTAAAAAGATAAAGTATTAAAGATGTGTATAAATAAGACTGGCAATCAAATTGTGACATGTGGAGGCCCCTTAATTTTGATATATTCGTTTACTAAAATGGAGGAAGGCATTATTGCACCATTTATAGTGGAATAACGTTTTATTAACCAAATTATTATAGCACAATCTAGCTTATTTTAGTTCACGGATATGCCACAAAATGTTATAATATAAACAGTTGTGAAGTCTTGGAGGCTATTGAGAATTAGGCAATAAAACCAATTACCACAATATGATAATAACAGGGATATTGGCATAACGCGAAATTAAATTTCTAGAGGCGGTAAAAAATATGCGCATAGCAATTCTTGAAAGTATCATTATGCCTGCTGGCCATGAGGTAGAGTTTGATAGAATATTGGTAGAGGAATTAAAGAAACAAGGGCATACTCCTTGTTTCTTTGTGCCGAAAAGATTTCCTTTTAAAATAAATTATGGTGTTGAAATAAATTATTTAGACGGTGGAGAAGTTGTTACCTACGCTGGTGCTGGTAGATTAAAAAAAAGATGGCTATCAATTTTGCGAGAAAAACGCCGTGTTGCATGGTTTGATGCTGCTTATGCTAAGGCTAAAGCGGGAAAGTGTGATGCTATAATTATACCCACGGCTACCTATCGCTATTTAAGAACATTATGTAAAAGTAAATTAAAGAATTCACCCATACCTATATATTTTGTTTTTCATGGTATTAATCCTCAGGAAAAAAATAATTTTGTTAAGCAAGCCACTAAATGTTTGCCCTATAAAAATATCCATTTGCGTATCATAACCTTGCGCAATGACTTTGCCAATAGTGATTTATCTAATTTGCAGCTAATAGAACTTATAGTGCAGGGAGCAACCGCTAAACCAGAAGATGGTGCGGCATTTGAAAAATATGCTAAAGATTATGCGAAATATAAAAATATAATATTTTGGCATAAAATTTTAATCGGCTATGATTGGCAAAAAGCTTTGTTAGATGTAGATATTATCATTATGCCATATGCCGCTGAGCGCTATCGTTATCATTGGAGCGCTATGCTTTTTACAGCTATAGGGTTTAATAAACCTGTTTTGCTTTCTTCTGAGATAAATCCTGAAGTTTTGACAAAATATAATATTGGCATGGCAGTACAGATGGACAATGAGGAAAGCTTTTCCCAACAAATAGAAAAGGTTATAAATAATTTTGCTGATAATATATTGGAATACAAAGAAAACCTAATTCTTGCTAATAAAGAATATAGTCAAGAAGCACTAGTGAGAAACATACTAATGAGGTGATATTTTGGAACCAATTGATATTGTGTATTTATGGTTTGATGGGAGCGAAAATAGGTTTAAGGCAGACAAAGAAAAATATAGCACGCAAGAAAACGTAGCTTTTGATGAAGAGTCAGTGGGAGAAATGCGCTTTTCTGACAATGATGAACTGAAATATTCTCTGCGTTCTTTGGAAAAAATGCATCATGGATTAATCATGTTTTTATAGTAACAGATAGGCAGTGCCCAAAATGGCTAAATTGTGCGTACAATAAAGTTACTATTATAGATCACTCACAAATCCTGCCAACAAAGGATATTCCCACTTTCAATTCACTGGCAATAGAATATAGCATACATCTAATACCAGGCTTATCCGAGAAATTTCTTTATGCAAACGATGATATTTTCTTTGGGCAAAAAGTAGAACCGGAATTTTTCTTTTGTGCAGACATGCCTATTGTTAGAGTAATATCATATGCAAATATAAAAAAGATAGAATCTTTAGAGCAGTTTGAAGAGTTTTTAATTAGGGAACCTAGTTGGATGCAAACCAATTTGCATGCTTGGAGACTTCTGAATGCTTACTATCAGCAAAAAGATTTTTATGTGTTACATCATAACGTAGATGCTTATACTAAGGCTGATTTTACATATATATTAAATAATTATGCTACTGAACTTGAGCACACACTGCATAGTAGATTTCGCAATGAAAATAGAGTTGCCCGTTCTATAATAGGGTTAACTTCAGTATATAGGGGAACAGCGATTCTGAAAGTAGTAAAAAAAATGAATTTCCGGCAAAAGCATTTGTATTGGAAAAAAACAGATCACTGTTACTCCTATTCCGGTTCTGAAAATAAAAAAACTGTAAAATATTTAAGAAGATTTAGCCCTTTTTTATTTTGCCTAAATGCAAGCAATAATAGCACTAAGGAAACCAAACTGAAAATTAAAAATTTTATGCAGGAAATATTTCCATTGCCGTCTAAATTTGAAAAATGATAATAAGTATTTAACCTTGCATGTAATTACGCTGGTATAATTTAGAAAATTACTTGATGGAGATGAAAAAATGAAAACGCTTCTACTTTTGTTTTTTGGCGTTGGGCATATTGATAATGCGGCAGGCACAGAGAAAGTATTTGTTAACATGGCTAATGCCTTTGCGCAAAAAGGCTATAGGGTTATTGCTATATATAATGATAATCAGGGTAAAAAACCTTTCTACGAAGTTGATGAAAAAGTAGAGCTTATAAATCTTGAAATGGGGAAAATATTACTACCTATTAGTACAAAAATATTGCGTGAAGTATATAGACTATTCAAATTGAAGATTACCAATCCTGCAGATATTTATAAGGCAGATGTGTTTGCTACAAAAATAGAAAATATAATAAAAGACAGTGAAATTTACAGTGTGGTTTGTTTTGAATACAATAGCGTCGTCGTAGCAAATAAGTTAGGAATAACGCCACGTATAGCCATGGTACATAATTGCATAGATGAATTAATTAAACCATTAACGAAAAAAGAATTGGAACAGGCAAATAAAATGACGGTTTATCAGGTGCTAATGCCAAGTTTTGTGAAAGAGGCTCAAAAATACTTTTCTACGGAAATAGTTTATATTCCCAATGCGATTGAAAAGGTTACTGTGGTTAGACCGGAAAAGCAGATATTACATGGAGATAAATATACGATTATTTGTGTAGGAAGGCTGGAATCGAAACAAAAACGCCAACATATTTTATTGCAGGCATTTGCTTTACTTGTTGAGAAATATCCACAATGGGAGGTGGATATTTATGGGTTTGAGCAAAACCTTGCTTACAAGGAAGAATTATTGCGTATGATAAGTAATTACAAGCTGGAAAAGCAAGTCCATATTAAGGGTGTAACGGATAAAGTATTGGAAAAAATGTGCCAAGCCGATATTTTAGCTATGCCTTCTGCTTATGAAGGCTTTTCCATGGTTTTAGGAGAGGCTATGAGTGTAGGGCTGCCAGCTGTGGGATTTGCGAATGCTCCTTCGGTAAACGAATTAATAGTGAATAATGTAAGTGGTATTTTGTGCAAAGATACCATTAAGGATTACGCTGCAGGATTAGAAAAACTTATGTGTAATGATAAATTGCGCGGTGAATTGGGGGCTAACGCGTCTTTAGCGGTGCAAGAATATTCAGACGAGAAAGTATGGAATAAATGGGAGAAATTATTTAACCGGTTGCACGAGCAGGAAAAATATGAAGGAGAGAGTAAATGAAACTTAGTATAATCGTGCCTGTTTATAATGTTGAACCTTATCTTGCACAATGTTTGGAGTCTATTGCCTCCCAAAGATATAAGGATTTTGAGTGCATACTAGTAGATGATGGAGCTACAGACGGCAGCAGAAAAATATGTGAGACTTATGTACATAGAGACAAGCGTTTTATGCTTTTATTGCAACCTAATAAAGGACTTAGTTTTGCACGAGAGCTTGCTTTGCAACAGGCTAAAGGAGAATATACAGGCTTTGTAGATGCAGATGACTATATAGCTAGAGATATGTGCTATTTTCTTATGAAAACCGCAATAAATAATGATGCCGATGTGGTAAAATGATGCCGATGTGGTAATTTGTGATTGGGTGCGTATTGGAGAAAATTTTACAGAAGAAAAAAGACAATATGAAGTTGACACTAGGCTTCCAAAAGATTTAGCATTGCAAGATTTGGCAGCAGATCATATAAAAAGCTATGTGTGGAACAAAATTTTCAAACGTAGTATTTTGGGAAATTCTCTATCTTTATTAAAAACTAGAATGATGGAAGACTATGCTTGTATGCATTATATTTTTGCCAAAGCAAATAACTTTCACTATATAGCAAAAAGCTTATATTATTATCGGTATAGACCTGATAGCATTATGGAGTCTGCCAATATTTTGCAAAGACTACAAGGCTATATAATAGCACAGTCTAGGCATGATTTTTATCAGAGTAATTATCCCAAAATGTTATTGGCAAGTAAACTAGGGCTTTTTCCTCATGCTTGGGTATTATGTAAGAACTATGCCTGCCCGCAAGAGAAAGAGGCAAGAAAAATATATTTAAATGCGGATTATTTCATTAAGTCTTTTTTTAAAGATTACATAGTTTGCAAAAAAGTTGGCAAAAAAGAATGTTTATCTCTCTGGTTGTATGTGCATTTTACGAGAACAGTTCGCTTTTGGAAGACCATAAAAGCCAGAAAAATTAAAATCATAAGTTAAATTTAGAGCATATGGAGAAAAATATGAAACTAAGCATAATACAATGCTAGATTTAAGCAAGGTGGAGGAAAAATACAGGATTTGATAGTGCGGTATTAATTGCAACTAAAGTTTTGGCATTAAATTATATATGGCAGCAGCCCATATGCAGCAGTTTGTGCTATAATGCATATCTAGTTTAGTATAAATAGCTAGTAACTTTCGCAGAGGCATTTATAGTGCTATAATAAAACAAATGTTTATAAGGAGAGAATATGACCACACTAGCTGTTTTAATTTTAACGAAAAACGAAGAAAAAAATATAGTGGAAGTTGTTAATAATGCCCGAAAGTGTGCTGATGAAGTGCTGGTTATTGATTCAGGAAGCACTGATGCTACCGTTCAATTGGCAACAGATAACGGTGCAAAAGCTGTCTATAGGGAGTGGGATCATGATTTTGCTGCGCAACGCAATTTTGGTTTGACGCAAACTAATGCGCAATGGGTTTTATACTTAGATGCAGATGAAAGGCTTAATGCAGAATTGATTCTTGCCATCAAGCAGGTTGTCCTATCTAAGGTAAAGCAACAGTATGCTCTTGTACGTAAATCAATCGCTTTTGGACAAAAATTTGCGTATGGTGTTTTAAAACCTGACAAGGTAGCACGACTGTTCCCACGCGATACAGTAAACTGGGTAAATAAAGTTCATGAAAGGCCAGTATGCAATTTACCACTAGTAACACTACCAGGGCATATTGAACATTACACCTATGAAAGCTGGGCACAGTGGACAGAGAAATTTAATCAATATACCACTATCTGGGCTAATAATGCCTATATACAGGGGAAAAGAACGTACCTGCCGATAGCATATGTTCACGCTATTATGGGCTTTATGCAAATGGCTATATTAAAATTAGGGGTCTTAGACGGTTGGTTGGGCTTAGCTCTTTGTTGTAACCATTTTTCTTATACATTATTAAAGTATTTAAAATTATATGAACTTCAACACAATAAGGCACAGTAACGTTTTAGGGGGTACTGATGTTTTTCGCAAAAATCATTGCGGGTAGTTATAGCTTTTTCTGGCGTTGCAGGTACGGCATAAGGAGATCTTTCAAAAAAATCAATGGCAATGTGCGCGGTTTGAATATAGAGCCAAGAGAAAGGCTAAGTATTGTTTCCTTAACCTCTATTCCCAGTCGCATACATGCGGTACAATTTGTTATAGATGTATTACTTAATCAAACTATGCCACCGGACAAAATTATTCTTTATTTAAAAAGGGAAGAATTTGCTGGAAAGCAATTTCCTCATGAACTTATCCTGCAACAAGAACTTGGTTTAGAGATAGTTTATTGTGATAATTTAAAATCACATAAAAAATACTTCTATGCTATGCAGTCTTACCCTGAGGATATAGTGATAACGGTGGATGATGATCTTAAATATACCGTTGATTTAGTGGAAAAACTATATACATCATATTTAGCTCACAATCATGCAGTTTCAGCTATGCGGGCACGTACTATTACTTTTGACGACAATAATAATTTAAAACCATATACTGATTGGCCATTGATAAATGATAAGAACTGGGTAGGAAAAGAATCTATGTTGCTTTTAGCTACTACAGGGGCAGGAACTCTTTTCCCACCACATTGTTTGCATAGGGAAACTTTTAATAAAGCAAATTTGCAAGAAAATTGTTTGGAGGCCGATGATTTGTGGCTCAAAGTAATGGAAGTTATGCAGAGAACACCTGTAGTATTGGTAACACATAAATTTAAGTTAGTGACACTTAAAGGTACTCAAGAAAACACACTGTTTATGAAAAACAAATCAGGCAATAATGATAAACAAATGCAGAGAATCCTTGCCATATATAACAATTATCCTAATTCAACAAAAACAGTTCTCGATATAATAAGAAAAGGTATAAGCTAATGAAAGAACTTTTTAAGTAGGAAAGAATGTGTTATAATTCAAAAGTATTGTAGAGATTTTCATGCATACTTTCCAATTCAAGCTTTTAAAACTTACAAATTTCGGGAAATGGAGTAGCAAAATATGCGCATTGCAATTTTGGAAACAGTAAAGACACAAGCTGGATTTGAGTTGGAATTTGATAAAATAATTATTGACGAACTAAAGAAACAAGGACATGACCCAGTACTTTTTTTACCTGAAAATAGTACTTTAGAAGCAGATTTTGATATTCCAATTGAATATATGATCGGAGGTTCACTTGTTAATTATGAAAAGATAGGAAGACTGACAAAATATTGGCGCCTGATACAACGAGAATTTCGCAGAATAAAATGGTTTAATGCAGCTTACGCTAGAGCAAAAAACGGTGAAGTTGATGCTATTCTTCTGACTACGGCTACCTATCGTTATCTGCGCTCTTTGCGTAAAAGCAAGCTTACAAATTCTCCTGTACCTGTAATTTTCGTTTTTTTGGGTGTAACTCCTAGGGAAAAATCTCGTTTTTTACACGAGGTACAGGAATGTGCTAAATTCGAAAATATAAAATTAAAAATAACTTCATTAAGGAATGATTTTCTTGATGTGCCTACCGGTAATTTAACAATTATTGCACCACCTGTTGTAGCTCCAGCTGTTCTTCCTGTTAAAGCTGACCAAAAAGGTAACGGACCTATAAAAATAGGTTTTTTTGGTCATTACCGCAAGGGTGAAAAAGACATAGAGGGAATTTTGTGCGCCTTTGTTAAAGCTAAACTAGGTGAAAAAGCCCATCTAATAGTCCAAGCAGCGCCTACAAGGGAAGAGGACGCAGTCGATTTAAATAAAATATTGCATAAATATGCTAAGGAGCCCAATATTTCCTTTATAAAAGGCAAATTAACGGGAGATAATTGGTATACAACCTTGCAAAGCGTAGACGTTATTTTTTTGCCATATACTGCCCAGCGTTATCTTTATAACTGGAGTGCAGTATATTTTACTGCTATAGGATTTCACAAACCAGTGTTGGTGACACCTATATTAAACCCAGAGGTACTGGCTAATTATGACATAGGTATGGAAGTGGATTTACGGGATATGAAGATTTTCGGGCAACAACTCAAAGAGTTTGTTTATAATTATCAGAAAAAATTGCCTGCTTATGAACGCGAGCTAAAAAGAGCAAACAAAGATTTTGGTCATGCAGAATTTATTAGGCAGTTGTTAGGGAGATAAAATAAGTATGATTAATAATGAGCCACTAGTTAGTGTGATTATGCCAATCTATAATGGCGAAAAATGGCTATTAACTTCTTTAAAAAGTTTAGTTGCTCAGACCTTTAAAAATTTTGAAATATTGCTTATTGATGATGGGTCTACTGATGTTAGCAAAAAAAATTGCCAAAGTTTTGTGGAAAAAAATACTCATGCCCACTACTTTTATAAGAAGAATGGCGGAGTTAGTTCTGCAAAAAATTTAGGCCTTGAAAATGCTAAAGGCCAGTTTATTTATTTTTTTGACTGTGATGATGTAATTGCCCCTGATGCTTTGGAGTTTCTTGTTAATTTGCAGCAAGATACAGCGGCAGATATTGTTTCCTGTTCTTGCCTCGAGGTTAATAAACAGGCCATTCCTTATACATTTAAGTCATGTAATAATGTAAAGATGATAATTGCTACAAGTGATAAATGGGAATATAGAGATATTTTTATGGGGGCACTTATGTGCAAATTGTTTTCCCAAAAGACAATTGGTAAAATTCGCTTTTCTGAGCAGATTGCATATTCAGAAGATGACCTTTTTTTAACAGAAGCATTTATTAAGGCAAAAAAAATAGCGTATTGCCCATTAGTTAAGACTTTTTATCATATTCATGGAGAAAGCGCAACACATAGGGTGCAGCCATATAGTTTTTTTCAAGGTTTTGTTTTGGCTAAATTTCTTATAACAGAAAAAATATACGCTGCGACCAATAATGCGAATGTTCGTGCTTCGGTTTACCGAGATTATTGTACTAGCATATTTGCTTTATTTCGTTGTGCAGTGCGTGATGGTGATAAAAAACAATATGAACAATTGCAACAAAAATATGCTAAATTGTTAGAGAAATTTTTAGTTGAAGGGAAAATTTCTATGGGAAAAAAATGGGAATATAAAACGTACATTAAATCTTATATTGTAGCAAGATTAATACATGCTAGAAAAATTTAAAATAATGGGGTACGTAAATATAGTGAGCATTGCAGATAAAGAACCAATATTAAAAACAAAAATACATATGTTACTCTTAATGCCTGTTTTTTATTAATATTAGGTTGTGTACTGAGCATGAGCATTTTACTTGTGCTGGCAGTATTGTTACGTATTTTTCTTTGTTGGAAATATAAGCTAAGCTACAGCAAGCTTATTTTTAAAAGCAAATTATTAAAAAAATCCATAATTTTTATGTTTATATATTTGTTGCTTTTACTGGTACCGACTATTATTATGCATGGTGACGTGGGAGAAATAGGACACTATGCTGAACGCATGTTGCCTTTCTTTTTACTATTTTTTGTAGCAGATGAGGAAACAGATATTGGGGGTATGGTTTGGGCTGGTATCAGCTGTTCATTACTTGCTATAAGCATAAGTGCCCTGCCATATGCTTTTCCAGGACAGTTGCCGTTGCAGGGTACTTTTAGTTGGCATAATACTCTTGGTGGAACATTTGGATGAAGAATCGCAAAATAGTAATTTTTGGGTTAACGTTGGCGACAACAGCTTTTATTCTTATGGTTTTAACGGAGTCACGTGGCGCGTTATTGGCGTGTTTGGCTTCCTTGGGTGTATTTTTAGGGGGAATTGCCCTGAAATGCAAATGGGAGATCAAAAAAATATGTAGCTATAGCATTATTACGTTTATATTATTGGGTTTATTCGTTTTTTTAACTACTTTTATGGGTTTAAATTTAAACCGAAACATTGCTAAAGATGGTAGAGTAGCAATATTTGAATCAAGTTGGCACATGTTTATTGATCATCCACTATTAGGTATTGGTGTAGGCAATTGGAGAGAGGAATATGATAACGTCTATGGCGTAAACAATATTGAAAAGCATATAGATTCTCCACACAATATTTTTTTGCAGGAGCTCAATGAGGCGGGGATTATTGGTCTAAGTGGATTTTTGGCTTTGCTAGGGTTCCAATATTATTTCTTATTAAAAACCGCTCGTGCAGATATAAATTCAGGAACGCCTAAATTGCAATGGCCTTTTGCCATATTGCTCACTTACACTGTGGTTTTAGTTCATGGACAAGTAGATTATATATTTTTTCAAAGAAGTTATCAGATGATTTACTGGCTATTGTGGGGTATATATGTCTGGGATTCGGTTTATAAAAAGACGCTTAATGAAAGAAATTTCGGCTAAATTTAAAGACTTCCAAATTTGGGGGTCTTTTTTGTGTTAAAATACCATAAAAGGAGTGTGTTATTGTGAAAGGAATTATTTTAGCAGGGGGATCGGGCACGCGGTTGTATCCTTTAACTATTGTGACTTCTAAGCAATTATTGCCTATTTATGATAAACCAATGATATATTACCCCTTATCAATACTAATGATAGCAGGAATCGTAGATATTTTAATTATATCCACGCCTCAAGATTTGCCGAATTTCAAAAAGCTATTGGAAGACGGCTCCCGGTATGGAATTCACATTAGCTATAAAGTGCAATTATCACCTGATGGGTTAGCACAAGCGTTTATTTTGGGGGAAGAGTTTATTGCTGGAGACTGCTGCGCCATGATATTAGGTGATAACATTTTTTACGGTGCCGGGCTGACGGAACATTTGAAGACGGCAGCAGCAAATACTACAGGTGCTACAGTGTTTGGCTACTATGTAGAAGATCCTCAGCGTTTTGGCGTAGTTGAATTCAATAATGATGGTAAAGCGGTCACCCTTGAAGAAAAGCCTATTCAACCAAAAAGCAACTATGCTGTTACAGGTTTGTATTTTTATGATAACAAAGTCTGTGAATATGCAAAAACACTTAAACCATCAACAAGAGGCGAATTGGAAATAACGGATTTAAATAAAATATATCTCGCAAAGGGAAATTTGAATGTAGTTACTCTAGGTCGGGGCTATGCTTGGTTGGATACAGGAACTATTGACTCCCTAAGTGCAGCCTCTGAGTTCGTTCGCGTAGTTCAAGATAGAGCAGGGATTGAAGTAGCCGCTTTAGAAGAAATATCATACCTTAATGGCTGGATTACAAAAGAGCAACTTTTAGCAAGTACTAAACTTTATGTAAAATCACCATATGGCCTGCATCTCAAAAAAGTAGCGGCAGGAAAGTACAAATATTAATTGCACAGAGTGCAATTAATAAGTGAAGTGAAACTTCATGTGCAGCATCGATTTCATCGAAGTGCAGTTTTTGCTTCGCAAAGTGCAGTTGCTCCTATGGAGCGTGCAGTATTGAAAGCTAAGCTTTCAATGTTATTGAAAGTTTTTGTGCCAAAAACTAACGAACTAATAATTGCAGAAAAGGACGAGGAAAACACATGACACAAAAACTACTAGAAGAATTATCTGAGGATTTAGCTGTTGATGTCTATAAAATTGCTAAACAATTGCAAACGAACAAAGAATTCATAATATCTAATCAAGTTATAAGAAGCGCAACTTCAGTCGGTGCTAATATTAGTGAAGCGCAATTTGCACAAAGTAGAGCGGATTTCATAACAAAATTGAGAATTGCTCTCAAAGAAGCAAATGAAACAAGATATTGAGAATTGCTCTCAAAGAAGCAAATGAAACAAGATATTGGCTAAGAGTTTTGTTTAGAACTGAAAATATAGCACATGAAGTCTTTGAAAATTTGTCAAAAAGATGTACAAACATTATTGTTAAATTAGTATTTTCAATAAAAACAGCAACTAAAAAATAAATTCTAGTTTTTGGCACAAAAACGTCAATAACTTTCGAGCTAGCTCGAAAAGCTGCACTCCACGAAGTGGAAGTTGCACTACGGCTTTGCCGTAACTGCACTTTGCGACAAAGGAGCAAAAGCTGCACACGCCTTAAAAAGGAGATGCTTTATTATGAATCTAACAACAACCTCAATCCCCGGTGTCGTTATCTTAGCACCGGACGTTTTTGGTGACAACAGGGGATTTTTTATGGAAAGTTGGAATAAGAAAAAAATGGAAGAGGCTGGTCTCTTTTATGATTTCGTGCAAGATAACCATTCTTCGTCAACGGTTAAAGGTACTCTGCGTGGGATTCATTTTCAAAAAGGAGCTATGTGTCAGGCGAAACTAGTGCGCTGCACAAAGGGGGCTGTTTTAGACGTTGCTGTAGATTTGCGCAAAGCCAGTCCTACCTACAAAAAATGGATAGCTGTAGAACTCTCTGCGGAAAACAAAAAACAATTAATGATTCCAAGAGGCTTTGGACATGGCTTTGTTACTTTAACAGACCAAGTGGAAGTTATGTATAAAACCGATAATTATTATGCTCCCGAGTCTGAAGGTGGTATTCGTTGGAATGATCCAGAACTGGGTATAGAGTGGGGTGTTGATGAGCCGATACTGTCTCTGAAAGATACTGAAAACCCTTTTCTTAGATATATAGAGGGCAACATTGATTTTTAAAAACACTATGGGAGGCAAGTTGTAATGAAGATACTAGTAACAGGTGGTGCCGGCTTTATTGGAGGCAATTACATTCAGATTATGCAAAAAAAACATCCGGAGGATGAAATAATCTGTCTGGATGCTTTAACATATGCGGGAAATATAGAAATCTTAGCACAGGTAATGAAAAAACCTAATTTCAAATTTGTGAAAGAAGATATAGCAGACCGCAATGCTGTGTATAATACTTTCGCCAGAGAAAAACCAGAGGTGGTAATCAATTTTGCAGCAGAAAGTCATGTTGACCGCTCAATTTTAAATCCTGGTCTTTTTTTACAAACCAATATAATGGGCACAAATATTCTGTTGGATGCTTGCCGCAAATATGGAATTAAACGTTACCACCAGGTATCTACGGATGAAGTCTATGGCGATTTACCCTTAGATAGGCCTGATTTGTTTTTCACGGAAGAAGCGCCGTTACATACTTCTAGTCCATATGCTGCTTCCAAGGCCTCGGCTGATTTGTTAGTATTAGCGTATTTTAGGTCATTTGGCGTTCCTGTAACGATTTCACGCTGTTCCAATAACTATGGTCCCTACCATTTCCCGGAAAAACTAATTCCTCTGATAACCATCAATGCTTTGAACAATAAACCCCTTCCCATATATGGAACAGGAGAAAATGTGCGTGATTGGCTGTACGTAGAAGACCATTGCTCTGCTATTGACCTTATTATACGCAATGGAAAACCTGGTGAAGTTTACAATATAGGAGGGCATAATGAAAAAACTAATCTGCAGGTTGTGCAAGCGATACTTAAAGAATTAGGAAAGGGAGAAGAATCTATTTGCTATGTTGCTGACAGGCTTGGTCATGACAGACGCTATGCTATTGACCCAACTAAAATAAAAAATGAACTTGGCTGGGAACCAACAACTGGTTTTGATGCAGGTATCAAGAAAACCATTGTTTGGTATATTACTCATAAATCGTGGTGGCAACGTATAATAAATGGAGAATATCAAAACTATTACAAAAGAATGTATTATAATAAGTAAGGAACTATATAATATTTCTCATTAAATGAAAATAATAGCTAGTGAAAATAAGCTTTGAGGAGATATTAAGATGAAAATTCTTGTAACCGGTATTGGTGGTCAGCTAGGTTATGATGTTATGAAAGTTTTAAAGCATCGTAATATAGCTTGCCTGGGGGTTGATAGAGCAGAGTTTGATATTACTGATTATCAGGCTGCACATGACTTTATTACTGCTTATGCACCGGATACTATTGTTCACTGTGCTGCCTATACTGCCGTGGAAAAGGCGGAAGACGATGCAGAATGCTGTCGTAGGGTTAATGCCTTAGGGACTGAAAATATAGCTAAAATCTGCCAAGAAATTGATGCCAAGATGGTTTATATTAGTACTGACTATGTATTCCCAGGTGTAGGTAAACAATTTTATGAGGTAGAAGACCAAACTGGCCCAACAAATATTTATGGACTTACAAAATTAGAAGGTGAATTGGCAGTTCAAACACTTCTTACCAAATATTTTATTGTGCGTATTTCATGGGTATTTGGGTTTAATGGTACTAACTTTGTTAAAACAATGCTTAAGCTGGGCGCAACACATACAGAGCTTAGTATCGTCGAAGACCAAGTAGGTTCGCCAACGTATACTGCAGACTTAGCAGTTCTTCTTTGCGATATGGTCGCTACAGATAAATACGGTATATATCATGCTACAAATGAAGATACTTGTTCGTGGGCAGAATTTGCCAAGGAAATATTTAGGCAAGCCGGAATGCAGGTTAAAGTGAACTTTATACCTGAAAGTCAATACTCTACAAAAGCTACAAGACCTTTAAATAGCAGAATGAGTAAAACTAAGCTCACTGAAAATGGATTTAAAAGCTTGCCAAATTGGCAGGAGGCTTTGAAAAGATATTTACAAGAGTTATTATTGAAATAATGTACAATACAAGTGAATAACATTGCGATAATTATTTTAGTAGAAAATGATGTATATTTTACACTTATTTGTACTTAACACGAAAATAATCTGTTAGTTCCCAATAATACCTGTTTTATGATACGTGAATAAGTATAATAATATTACAATAGACGGACCGATTAATAATTGATGTTAAAATAATGTAACAATTAAACTCTTTAAATTAAGCACACTGAATATTTAGAACTAAACATTGTCTGTTTATTTCGCTAATAAGGTTGTATTGATTTTTTATCTTGTAAACAATAAATGATTATATAGTTACAAATGCTAATATAAAAGTGAACAATTTTGATACAAAATGCTATGAATATTTGAGCCAACAAATCAAATCTCCTATAATACTATTAAGACATGATTGGAGATGTACAAGGAAATACGAAAATGTGTTTATAGAATTTAAACAAACGATAAATTGCCAAAGACTTACATATTTCTCGCAATACTGTTAAGAAATACTGGGATGGTGATTACGTCCCATGGGAACGCAAAAGCTACAGTCGTGATGCTGCTATCTTAACTGAAGATATTATTAGCTTTGTGCGCAGCTGCTTGGAAACAGACGAAACTGTTAGGTTTCGTAAGAAACATCATACTTCAAAGCGTATTTATGCCCGGTTCGTTTATGAATGCAACTTTACTGGTGGTGAATCTACAATACGCCGTTTTGTACAAGACCTGCGAGATAAAACAGCAGAACCATTTGTCCCATGGCTTTTCACCAAGAGGATATGCCATGGAAGGGGCTGTAACGAAATAGCCAAAAGAAATAGGTTCTCTGTCAAATGTTGGGGTGCCCCCCTAAAATGTTCACTCAGTTAGGATTGTCTTTACAGACAATCCTAACTTTCTATTATAAGACTTTAGTCTGTTTCGCTCGCTTTGCGAGCGAAACAAAAAACCACCTGCTATGTGAAGTGGTAACATCTAAGTGGACACTTAAACCACTGGTGACTTAGTGTTATAATTTTGTAAAAAAGCGGTGAAAATAATGGGCCTCAAAGGTGGAAATAAGAGATATTTTAGCAAGGAATTTAAATTATCAGTTGTGCAGAGAAATCTAGCTGGCGAAAGCAGTGGGAAACTATCCAAACAACTTAATTTAGATAAATCGCTAATTTGTTACTGGGCAAGAATATATAGAGATAAAGGGGAATCTGGACTAGAATCCAAGAGACGTCCTGGAAATCCTCTTGCTACATATCAAAACAGAAAAACGCTATCCATCGAAGAACACCTTAGATATGAGCTGGCTAAAAAAGATATCGAGCTTGCAAAACTAAAAAAAATATTAGAATATCAGAGGGGGTATGTCAAGGCAGGAAATTAATACGATTGTATTTCGAGGCGATATTCGAATTAAGTGACCGTTATTCTGTAGTATGGTTATGTAAACAGTTTTCGGTATCTAGAGCTGGATATTATAACTGGATAAAACATAAAAATCGTCCCAATACATATGAGTTACAGCGGCAAGAAATTATATTATTTATACGTAAAGTTCATGAAGAAAAACCCAGCTATGGCTATCGCAGAATTCGTAATCGAATTTTGAAAGATACCGGATGGCATATTTGTCTCCCGAGGGTGCTCTCTTGCATGCAAAGTATTGGCATCCAGTCTAAGGCACGAAAAAAGAAACACTGGGGCGGTGTTGGAAAAGAGCATAATATCTTTAAAAATATTCTAAACCGCAATTTCACGGCTAAGAGACCACTACAAAAGGTTGTAACAGATATTACCGAATTCTACTGGCATGGCAGAAAATGCTTCTTTACATGTTACTTAGATTTATTTAATAATGAAATGGTGTCTTGGAATTTTGGTTTTCGTGAAGACCTGCCTTTTGTTCTTAAACCACTAACAGATCTCTTAGTTTTAATTGGAAAGGCTGCTGGTTCAGAGCCAACAATACTGCATTCCGATCAAGGTTCACAGTATAGCTCGCCTGCTTTCACAACGCTTTTGAAGAGATATGGCATTATCCAGAGTATGTCTCGTGCGGGAACGCCACATGATAATGCTGTTATTGAGAGTTTTTTCGGTTGGTTCAAAGAAGAATTGAACTTGGATTTCCATTTCAAGAAAGCAAACGATATTTTTATTGTTGTTCATCAAGCTGTAGACTATTTTAATATGCAAATTTAATATGCAAAGGCCTGTTGCTAAACTGCAATATAAATCTCCCATACAGTTTCGTCTAGATAGGTGCAACTAATTATTAGTGGTTATAGTGTCCTTTTTATATTGACCACTTCATTAGACGGGTGGTGCTGATTATTTCAAATATTATATTAGCGTTTTAGATAAAAAATATTTCTTGTTGGTAGGCTTTAAATTTTGTTTTGTTTTTAAAGTAAAGGAGAGAGAAAAATGTTAGAAACATTATTATTGCAAGGGAAAAATGAAAATACCTTATTGCCGAGAGTTTTGCGCATAATGGCACAGCAGGGAAAGCAAATAGAGACACTTAATTGTGAAGTACAAAAAAATCGTCAGCTGATTAACATAGAAATTACGTTACAAGATAAGGGTGACATAGAGTTAACAATTAAATTACTACAACGCTTAGTGGGTGTAGAGGCAGTGGCAAGAGAAAAAGTTAAGCAAGCGAGAGCGATGTAATTAGGAGGGGAAATTGTAATGAAGCTAAGTGGAGCACAAGCAATTATAAAAATTTTAGAAGAACATGGAGTAAATACAATTTTTGGGTATCCTGGAGGACAGGTTATTCCTTTGTATGATGCTTTGTATGATAGCAAGCTACATAATGTTTTAACAGTACATGAGCAAGGAGCTGTTCATGCTGCTGATGCTTATGCTAGAGTTAGTGGTAGAACCGGAGTATGTATTGCTACCTCCGGACCGGGGGCAACTAATATAGTTACCGGCCTTGCTACAGCATACTTAGATTCAGTACCTTTAGTTGCTATTACAGGGCAAGTAGCAGTAACTCAACTGGGGAGAGATTCCTTTCAAGAGATTGATATTGTTGGTGTTACCATTCCTATTACCAAGCACAATGTGTTAGTACGTGAGGCCAAAGAGCTTTTGCCGGCACTGCGCAATGCTTTTAAAATTGCTGGCAGTGGACGGCCTGGACCAGTATTGGTTGATATTCCCAGTAGCATTCAAACGGAAGAAGTGGAATGGACAGAACCGGAAAATACTAGTGAGGATCACAGCGAAAAAAATACTAATAAACAGCGTCTGGAGAAACTTTTGGAAGCAGCTTCTGTTACTATTAATAATGCGCAAAGGACTGTACTTTTAGTTGGAGGCGGAACCGTATTAGGGAATGCAACAGCAGAAGTTATAGAGTTTGCCCATAAAACAGGTATGCCTGTGGTTAATACCCTTATGGCTATAGGCGGATTCCCGGGTAGTGATGCACAAGCACTGGGACTTACAGGTATGCATGGTCATGTTGGTGCTAATCTTGCTGTAACTAATGCTGACGTCTTGGTAGTTGCAGGCAGTAGATTTAGTGAACGTATTACGGGTGATCGTAATAGATATGTGGGTAAGAAAACAATTATTCAATTGGATATAGATCCTTCGGAAGTAGATAAAAATATAGTATCATCTTTGCCTTTAGTCGGTGATATTAAAGAGACACTAAAACTTTTAAATCCACGCGTTAAAAAACTAGATATCAAACCTTGGTGGGAATCAATTAAGGCTTGGGAAGAGACAGAAGGACACGAACTAGAAAAGGGGGACAAATTAACAGCTCCTTGGCTAATGAAGGAACTAAATAGACAGTTTAACAGAAAAGATACTATCTTTGTAACAGATGTGGGCCAAAATCAAATGTGGGCAGCTCAGCATTTGGTGATAGACAATCCACGTCGTTTTGTTACTTCGGGTGGCTGTGGCACCATGGGATTTGGTGTCCCCGGTGCTTTAGGAGCTAAGCTTGCTAGTCCTGATGCCCAAGTAATACAAATTGCCGGTGATGGTGGATTTAAAATGACGGGGATGGAATTACATACGGCTTGTCGAGAAAAAACACCTTTTCTTAGCATCGTAATTAATAATAGTTGTTTAGGCATGGTACGCCAATGGCAACAAGTTTTTTACAATAAACGCTACTCTTCTACTTTATTAAGTGAATTTGATTTCATTGCGTTTGCCCAGTCTTGCGGAGCCGAAGGCGTACAGGTAAAAACTTGCGAAGAATTCAAGGAGGCCTTGGTTATGGCTGCTAAAGTACAAAAAACAGGGAAGCCATTTCTCATTGAAACGGTAATTGATCAAGCAGATTTGGTTTTGCCTATGGTTGCTCCCGGAGCCGTAATCAATGAGTTTGTCGATCCAGAAAAATAAAGTAAAACATTCAGGGTTTTTGTTTGGCAAAATTGTCCTACAGCCTTGAGTTTGTTTATATTATTTATGGTAAGAAAGTAAATTTACAAAAAGATTATAGGTAAGGATTGGCTAGCGTAAAGTTTTGTAGGAAAATTAAATGAGATAAAAAAGAAAAAATTATCTTTATTTTGTCATGCTTTAATTGAGTTCTATACTAAATGTTGGGGTGAGAAATCACTCCAACATTTTTTTGCGTAAAAAATGAACATAAGAGTGAAATATCCAATGCAAGGAAAGCGACGACGAAATAATGAAATGTGATGTAGTTACATACATTTATGCAAATTTAGATATAATAAGCCTATATAAAGAAAAAAATGTTGATAGAGAAAAGGAGCAGAGAGTATGAGAATATTAAAAATAACAAAATATAATTTCGATGCATAATTTATAAAATAAAACAGTATAGCTAGCGTTTTAGGCTCCATGGTGTGGGCTATGTAAGAGGGTTTATCCCAATTTTAAAAATGAAAAGTGAGGTACGATAGATGTGGAACATACTTAAAAATTTTCAGAAGAACTTGATATGGAGTATTCCGGGGTTTATGATTTTTGGGTTGGTATTTGGCAGTTTTTTTCACCTCAATTTCTAAAGTCATGGATAATTCCTTTGACTTTTTTTATGGTTTACCCAATGATGGTTTCGATGAATATGAAGGAATTATTAAACAAAGGTGAAAATAAGGTTCAAGTTGTTATCATAATAATTAACTTTGGAGTAATTCCTTTTATAGGTTACTTTATTGGAAAAATAGCTTTTCCAGACACACCATTGGCTGCTGTGGGTCTGTTATTAGCATGTCTGTTACCAACATCAGGAATGACTATTTCATGGACTGGATTTGCCAAGGGGAATGTATCTGCTGCAGTTAAAATGACAATAATAGGTTTGATTATTGGAGCTTTAGTGACTCCATTATATTTAAAATTGCTTATGGGGACTGTTGTTTCAATTTCGTTAGTTAAAATATTTTCGCAAATAATTTTTATTGTATTTCTTCCGCTGATAGCGGGATATTTAACCCAATTATTTTTGAAAAATAAGTTCGGCAATGAAATATATGAAAAAGAATACAAGCCTAAATTCCCATTATTATCTACAGTTGGAGTTTTAGGAGTGGTTTTTGTATCTATGGCTCTAAAAGCGAAAACGATTTTGGCAGATCCAATGGTTCTATTATATTATCTTATTCCATTAATTATTTTATATAGTATTAATTTTTTTGTTAGTACTGTAATAGGAAAAATGTTTTTTAATAGAGCGAATGGAATAGCCCTTATATATGGAACCGTAATGAGAAATCTTTCTATTGCCTTAGCAATTGCTATGGGAGTATTTGGTGAACAAGGATCAGAAATAGCCTTGATAATTGCGTTGGCGTATATTATACAAGTACAGTCAGCTGCATGGTATGTTAAGTTTACTAAGCAAATTTTTGGCAAAAGGGAAATCATTGAATAATTTAACGTTATCTAATAAATATTCTTTCTGTAATAGAACGTTTAAATACGTTTATTACAGAGGATATATATTGTTTTTGCTAGCTAAGGAGTGGATAAACTTGCAATTTAGCAAATGAAATGCTATAATAGCAAAGCTGTATATATGAGAATATATACTTCTTCTGTTCCCAGAGTGGGAGCCAAAGTCCAAAGAAGGAGGTGATTTCGTGCATACATACGAAGTCATGTACATTGTTAAACCAATCGAAGAAGTGGCTTTTGAAGTACTTGTTAAAAAGTTCGATGATTTATTGGCTGCTAATGGTGCTACTGTAGAAAAAACTGACCGGTGGGGCAAAAAACGCCTAGCCTATGAAATCAAAGATTTTGTAGACGGCATTTATGTTCTCGTAACGTTCCAAGGCGACGGCAAAACCGTTAAAGAACTTGACCGTGTTATGAAGATTACAGATGAAATTCTACGCCATATGATTATTAGAAAAGGCGAATAAGCTGGGAGGTAACCTAAGATGAATAAAATTATTCTGATGGGCCGCCTAACTCGTGATCCTGAAGTACGCGTAACTCCAAGTGAAAAAAACGTGTGTACGTTTACTCTGGCGGTAGATAGACAGTTTGCTAATCAAAGCGGTGAAAGAGAAGCAGATTTTATCAAAATAGTAGTATGGGGTAAGGCTGCTGAATTGTGCGGGAATAGTCTGGCCAAGGGACAAAGACTCCTTGTTGAAGGTCGTTTGCAGATACGTAATTACGTAGCTAAAGACGGCAATAAACGCTATGTTACTGAAGTAATTGCCAACAGCGTGGAATTCGTTGAACGCAAAAGCACAAGTAATTCTGGTAGCGGACAAGAACATACTGCTTCTAATAGTGGTATGGATGGGTTTGGAAAGGCTGTAGCCTTTGACGAGGAAATCCCATTTTAATTTAGGGAGGTTTTGGAATGATTAAACGTGAAAGAGGCAGAAAGCCAAGAAGAAAAGTATGTAGCTTCTGCGTAGATAAAGCAACAGATATCGATTATAAAGAAGTAGGCAAATTACACAAGTTCTTAACTGAACGTGGTAAAATTTTGCCTCGTCGAATTTCCGGTACTTGTGCTAAGCACCAAAGACAACTTACTATCGCTATTAAACGCGCTAGAAACGTTGCTTTATTACCATTTACAACTGAGTGATAATATTTAAAGACTTCCCTGCAGAAATGTCGGGAAGTCTTTTTCTTTACTTACGCTTGTACTTGTGGTAAACAGTGCTTAACAGGGTAAAAGACTTTTCTTTTTCTCTAATTAAGAGTAAAATAGTAGTACGCATTTAAAATCCATATAATGAAGCAAGTTGAAGCATATTTAGTATTGAGGAGGTTTATTTTTGATTATACATAAAACATCGGCTTTAGTAGAGTCGGGTATTTTAGCTGCCATCGCCACAGTTTTTACTATTATTGGTGCCTATGTTCCTGTTCTTAGTCTTATTGCCAATTTTGTTTGGCCTTTGCCTATCATATTGTGTGGACGTCGACATGGTTTGAAGTGGAGTTTTTTATGTTTGATGGTAGCCGGTATTCTTGCCACTATTTTAGTTAGCCCTATCCATGCACTGTCTGTAGTAGCTGTTTTTGGTATCATAGGTCTTACTATGGGAGAATGTATGCGTAGGCAGATGTCTCCGCTGAAATTAATGCTTATAAGTTCTATAGGAGCTTTTATTTCTTTTATTATTAGCATGCTTATTGGTTATTTAATTATGCATATTAATGTTTTAGAGGTTTTCTTAGACAGTATGAATCAGGGTTTTAATATGTCCGTAGATTTTTATAAGCAAATGGGTTATGGTCCAGATCAATTAGCACAAATTACCACGGAAATGGAAACCATGAAAAAAATGGTTCGTATGATTATACCGGTAGCTTTTATCATGGTAGCGCCATTTACTGTTTTTGTTAATTATTGGGCTGCGCGTAAGATTTTGAGTAAGATGGGAGACTATTATCCTTGGTTTCCTCCCTTTGCTAAATGGAGCATGCCGCGTTATACTTTGTTTCCTTATGGTTTATCCCTAATTTTATTGATGCAGTTTAATACTAGACAAGAACATCCTATGTATCAGTTTGCTTTTAATCTTTTTGTATTTTGCAATGTTTTATTGATAGTGCAAGCTTTAGCTTTAATTTATTGGTATATTGATACTAAAGGTAAGCCTCGTTGGTGGTTTTCTGCCTGTTTTGCGATTATTTTTATTAGTCAATTCATCTCTCAAATAGCAGTATTATTGGGTGCTTATGATTTGGTCTTTGACTTTCGTCACCGTAAGCCTAAAACCAAGAACGATATACAGTGAAATGAGGATTATTTATGGAGAAGATAAGCAAGAAGTTTTGGGATGGCTTACGTGTGGGAATTGGTATTCTAGGCTCGATCTCTGTACTTTATGGTGTATTTAGGGGAGAACTTGTGTTAGCGTTTGGTGGTTTTGCGGTTCTTCTGATAGTATATTATTTTAGTCAAAGGAATTCACGTATTAAAGATGCTTGGCTAAACCACTATTTAGATACGGTAGTCCGCAATATTGAGCGCGCAAATAACTATGCTGTACAAAGAATTCCTGTTGGCATTGCAGTGTTCGACAAGGAAGGACGACTACAGTGGAAAAACGAACTTTTTGCCACTTGGGTGGGTGGAAAAGCTGATGAAGGCGATCCCATGAGTAAGGTTTTACCGCCTCCGGAAAATAATTTTGACACTATTTCTTTAAAAGATGCTGAAAAACAAATTAAAATTGCGGACAGATCTTTCAATATGTTGGTGCGACGCATTCAAACTTCCGATGATGGGGAGCAAGATACCGGCGTAGTAATTTATTTGATGGATATAACAGATAGAGAACGGCAAAAGAAACGTTATGAGGCGGAAAAAGTTTGTTTCGCTTATATACAATTTGATAATTTCAGTGATGTTATGAAGGGCTTAAATGAAAGCATTAGAGCCAATCTAGCAGTAGAAGTTAACAAAGCCATAGGAGAATGGGCAGAAGAAATGCAGGGTGTCTTCCTGCGGTATGCCGATGATTTGTATATGGTTAGTATTAGCAGAAAATCCCTAGAAGAGACGGTTGCACGTAAATTCGATGTTTTAGATAGAGTGCGTGAGATAAAGGTTGGCAATAAAATACCTCCGACTATTAGCGTTGGTATGGCCAGTGACGAAAGAGGCCTATTAGCACTTAGTCAAAAGGCTCAATCCGGGTTAGATTTAGCTTTGGGACGAGGCGGGGATCAAGCAGTGGTTTCTATGGGTGGAGATATGCTGTTTTTTGGAGCTAAAAGTTCTGTGCAGGCTAAAAGTACTAGGGTCAGAGCAAGGGTAGTTTCCCAAGCTATCCATGAACTTATGCTAAATGCTGATAAAGTTTTTGTTATGGGACATGTTAACGAAGATTATGATGCTATTGGTTCTGCCTTGGGAGTGGCTAAAATGGCCATGTCTCTTAATAAAGAAACCTACATTGTTACTAGTGGACAGGGAACTTCTCTAGGGCGCATGGAAGATATTGCAACAGAAGCTGACCAGGCTTATGCAGCTGTTTTGGTTACAGAAGAAAGGGCCTTAGAACATATTACACCAGGCAGTATTTTAATCTTAGTGGATCATCACAGGGCAATGTTGTCAGCCTCACAAAAAGTTTTAGAGGCAATTGAACGACGTGTTATTATTGATCATCATCGTCGTAGTGAGGATGCCATAAAAAATGCTATTTTATTTTACATGGAGCCATCATCTTCTTCCACTAGTGAGCTAGTAACGGAAATGCTACACTATTTTGATGATACAATGGAATTTACTAAATTAGAAGCCTCTGCGTTATATGCAGGTATTTTGGTAGATACAAAGAATTTTGCAGTACAAACCGGTGAACGTACTTTTGAAGCAGCAGCTTTTTTAAGGCGTAGTGGAGCTGATCCTAGGGTAGTATCACAATTGTTTAAAGACGATCAAGCTACCGTCATGCAAAGAGCAAAATTAATTTCACAAGCCCGTATTCCTTATCCAGGCCTGGCAATTTCGATTTACAAGCAGGCACCGGAAGGGCAAAATACTTCTGTTATTATTGCACAAACTGCTGATGAACTTTTGACTATGGATGATATTAGTGTTAGCGTAGTTATGAGCGAAGCACCGGATGGCTTGGGTATTAGTGCTCGTAGTGACGGTCATGTTAACGTGCAAATAATGATGGAAGAATTGGGTGGCGGTGGCCATCAAACCGTGGCAGGCGTTAAAGTTCGCGGTATAACTGCAGACGAAATGGAACTTAAAATTATAGCTATGGCTAAAGAACAATTGGAGGAGCGCGATACAGATGAAAGTAATATTACTACAGGACGTTAAAAAATTAGGTAAAAAAGGTGACATTGTAGAAACGGCAGAAGGCTATGGCCGCAACTATTTGTTACCACGAGCTTTAGCAAAAGAGGCAAGTGCCGCTAATTTGAATTTGGCTAAACAAAGTCAGGAAGTTGCAGCCCATAGAGCTGCTCAAAAAAGAGATGAAGCTATAGTTCTAGCAGCACAGCTGGAAAAAGTTGTGGTAAAGATGAGTGTTAAAGTCGGCGCTAATGGCAAAATGTTTGGCTCAATTGCTTCTAAGGATGTTGCGGAGGCTTTGATTGCTCAAACACAGCTAGAAGGCGTGGATAGAAGGAAAATAGAACTTACTTCCCCTATTAAAAGTGTGGGACAGTATACAGCAGTTGCGAAATTACATCCGGAGATTTCCGCAACGTTTGTGGTAGAAGTAGAGGAAGCATAAAATGATTGATCGTATACCACCTCAAAATATCGAGGCTGAACAAAGCGTTATTGGTGCGATGCTTATTGATAAGGAAGCCATCGCGAAGACCAGTGAGATTTTGCGGCCGGAAGATTTTTACCGTCAAGATGATAGGGTTATTTATGAAGCCATTTTGGCCCTGTATAATAAAAATGAAGCTGTAGATTTGGTTACGGTTACTGAACAATTAAAAAGTAGTGGAAAATTAGAGGAAATTGGCGGCACTGCTACTATTACTGCTCTTAGTAATGCCGTGCCTACAGCCGCTAATGTTGTGTACCACGCTAAAATCGTTGAGGAAAAGGCTTTGCGTCGTCAACTTATAAGTGCGGCTACAGAAATAGCTTCTACTGGTTATGAAGATGAAGAAGATATCTCTGATACGATTGATACCGCTGAACAAAAAATCTTGGCTGTAGCTAATCGCAAGAGCACAGCTGCTTTTATCCCTATTAAAGATGCTGTTACCTCTGCTGTTGGCCGTATTGAAATGCTGTACGATTCTAAAGAAGCATTTACAGGTTTGCCTACAGGTTTTACCGATTTTGATAATCTTACATCAGGATTACAAGATTCTGATTTGATTATTGTAGCGGCTCGTCCTAGTATGGGTAAATCTACTTTGGTATTAAATATGATGCAAAATATTGCTATTCGAGGCAAAGGGTCAGTAGCCTTTTTTTCCTTAGAAATGAGTCAAGAACAGTTAACACAAAGAATGCTTTGTGCTGAGGCACATATTGACTCCTCTCGCTTGCGAGTAGGACAGTTAAGTGACAAAGATTGGCCGGAACTTATGAAGGCTGCCGATCGTCTTAGTCAGGCAAAAATATTTATGGATGATACTCCCGGTATTACCGCTATGGAAATGCGCACCAAGGCCAGACGCTTGCAACATGAACATGGATTGGATTTAATCATTGTGGATTATTTGCAGTTGATGCAAGGTAGTGGTAAACGCAGTAGTGATAATAGGCAGCAGGAAATGTCTGATATTTCTCGTTCTCTGAAAAGTTTGGCTAGAGAGTTAAACGTTCCTGTTATTGCTTTATCACAGCTTAGTCGTAGCGTTGAAAGTCGTACTATTAAGCGCCCTATGCTAAGCGATTTGCGTGAATCAGGAGCTTTAGAGCAGGATGCAGATATAGTAGCATTTATTTACCGTGAAGATTATTATAATCCTGAGACAGAAAAGAAAAACATTACGGAATTTATTATTGCTAAACATCGTAATGGTCCGGTAGGAACTGTGGAACTTTTTTTCCAAAAAGATATTACTTGTTTCTTAAATTTAAGCAAACACCAAGAAGAATAGTGACAGAAAAGAACATCAACAATGTTAAAGTTAATAACATTGTTGATGTTCTTTATTGTCAAAAAAGCATTTAAGTAATTAGTTAAGAAAACAAAACTTGTTAGTCGTTTGCTGCTAACAAAGCTGCACCATAAACACCGGCATTATTTCCAAGCTTGGAGGGTTTGATTTGGATATTATTTGCAATGGGCTTGGCACATCTTGCGCAAATACCGGTTTTTATAGCATTAAGGACTTGGGGGCCGGCTTTAGTAAGACCGCCTCCGACTACTATGATATCGGGGTCGAACAGTTCGGCAGCCACGGATAAACATGCTCCTAGAGAGTACATGGCATCACGAATGATAAGACATGCTTTGCTATTACCTTCAGCGGCGGCTTGAAAAACATTTGCTGCAGTAATATTGTTATCTAAAGAAAATCTCATGTATTCAGCTGCTTTGGCAATAGCAGCACCGGAAGCATAAAGTTCAGCACAACCGTGGTTGCCACAGGAGCAAAGCCGGCCATGCTGTTCGATTGTAATATGACCAAGTTCCAGGGCATTGCCTGAGCTACCTGTAAAAAGCTTATGGTCAATAATTGCGCCGGCACCAATACCAGTGGAAATGGTTACGAAGAGCATATTGGTCGAACCTTGTCCAGCGCCTAAAATATATTCGCCCCAAGTAGCGGCATTAGCGTCATTGGTTGTTATTACTGGCAGCTCATAATGTTTTTCTATGCGTTCTACAAAAGGAATATTTTCTAAGGGTAAATGAGAACAGTGGTAAAGCACTCTTTTCTCTTTATCCCAGTGACCTGGTATACCAATACCGATTCGCGTTATTTCTTGGGGAGAAAGGCCGGATTGTGCCAGTAATTGTTCTATTAGGGAAAACATTTGCTTACAAACTTTTTCACTGCCTTCTTGGTTGCACGAGGGGATACAAACATTGGAAAGGGCAGCATGCTTATCATTAAGAATAAGACCTTTCATATTAGTTCCACCAATATCGATACCAATGTAATTTGTCATAAGTTCACCTCATTGTTGGAAAATTTTAACACCTTTGACAAAGGTGCTTTTTATATTAATGTCGTTATCAAAAACGACTAAATCAGCCTGTTTGCCTATGGCAATAGAACCAATACGGCCATAAAGTCCCAATTCTTTAGCGGGATTGACTGTAGACATAGCGATTACTGTGCTAAGAGGTGCGTTAGTGTTAGTGCGAAAATTAGCTATAGCTTTATCCATTGTTAGCACACTGCCGGCAATAGTGCCGTCCGTTAATTTTGCTATTTGCCCGCGGACAAACACCTTTTGTCCTCCTAATTCAGAGCAGCCATCTCCTTGCAGGCAGGCACGCATAGAATCGGTAACAAGAATAATTGTTTCGGGATTTTTCACTTTATAAACTAAACGCTGCATGGCAGGGTGTACGTGTACGTTATCAGCAATAAGTTCACATTTTACGTTAGAATCTAGCGCAGCGCCTACTAACCCAGGGCGCCTATGGTGAAAGGGACTCATAGCGTTAAATAAATGAGTAATGTGTGAAGCGCCCTTGGTTATGGCGTTCATAGCTTCTTCATAGGTAGCACCGCTATGACCTAGTGAAATAATGATTTTATTTTGTAGGCAAAAACGTAAGAAGGAATCTTCCGTTATTTTTTCAGGGGCTACAGTAATGATTTTTATAACATCAGAAAAGTTTGCTATTTTAGTAAAATCGGCAGCAATAATATGCTTAGCAGCCTGTGCACCTTTAAATTCTTGGCTTATAAAGGGTCCTTCTAAGTTGCAACCTAGGATTTTTGCCCCGTTGTCTTCACTCATAGCGGTTCGGATGTTTTCCAGAACCGGATAAATTTTAGGCCAGTCATAAGTCATAGTAGTCGGCAAAAAGGAGGTTACACCTGTGGTCGCCAGAAGCTTACCCATAGTTTGCAAGGTAGAACTGCCGGTGTCCATAACATCAACTCCGCCACAACCGTGAATATGTATGTTAATGAACCCTGGAGATACATAGTTACCCTGGGCATCAAACACTTTAGTACAAGTTCCTTTAATAAAATCTTTGTGGGGAACGATGTCTTTAATTTTAGTATCAAATAAAATAACATGGTTTTCTAATATTTTTTGCGGTAAAATTATCTTACCATTCATAATTGCCTGCATTACTCTACCTCGTATTAACAAAGATAAATCCTTCTATTATCTAAATTATATCATATAAAGGGGCGTAGAAAGTAGTAAAAGGTAGAAAGTAGTAAAAGCAGGATTTCTATGATCAATGTGGAAAGAAATTAGAGAGTAATATTAACGAAGGGAAGAGGTAGCTCTGTGCTAGAATTAGATAAAATTGCTACGGAACAACGTAATGAGCGTAGTAAAAATATAGATCAAGTCTCAACTTTGGAAATGGTAACAATTATAAATGAAGAAGATAAAAAGGTGCCTGAAGCTATTGAACAAATACTACCTCAAATTGCTAATGCTATTGATTGTATAGCTCAGCATTTTAAACAAGGGGGGAGACTTTTTTATATAGGTTCCGGTACTTCGGGAAGATTGGGTATTTTGGATGCAGCAGAGTGTCCACCTACCTATAGCACAGCCCCTGAAATGATCCAGGGTATTATGGCCGGTGGATATGAAGCTGTTTTTCAGGCCCAAGAAGGAGCCGAAGATTCTGAGCAATTAGCAAAGGAAGATTTGAGCGCAAAAAAAATAACAGATAAAGATGTTGTTGTAGGTTTGACAGCATCGGGTAGGACTCCGTATGTTTTAGGTGGATTAAAATATGCTTTGTCATGTGGAGCGGCTACTATCGCTATTGTTTGTACCGATAGGGCAGAAACAGCAGCATTTGCCCAAATCCAGCTTACGGCCTTAGTAGGCCCTGAGGTGGTAACGGGATCAACCAGGATGAAAGCAGGAACAGCACAAAAATTGATTTTAAATATGCTGTCAACAGGAGCGATGATTAAATTAGGCAAAGTTTATGGCAATCTCATGATTGATGTAAAGTCATCTAATAAGAAATTAGAGGAAAGAGCTAGGCGCATAGTTATGACTGCGGCTAATTGTAACAGAGAACATGCAGAAATCGCCTTAAAGCAAGCAGGTGGTAAAGTTAGATTGGCTATTTTTATGCTTTTATCCGGATTACAAGCGGATGAGGCCCAAAAACAGCTGTCAGAGGCAGTGGAAGCAAATATTAAAAGGGAGAAGTTCAGTGACAAATAAAGAACTTGCTTTAGAAATTTATAGAGTAATTGGCCCTGCAGGTAATATTTTGCACGCAGAAAATTGTATGACTCGTTTGCGCTTACAATTAAAAAGCCGTAATTTCAGCAAAGATGAGTTGAAAAAAATTGTGGGTGTTATGGGCGTTAATGAAGCAGGACCGGAACTACAAATAGTTTTGGGACCGGGAAAAGCGGCTAAGGTTTGTACAGAATTCAAAGCCTTATTGGCAAGTGCAACAAAAGGCGCGGAGCTTGGGCAAACACATGCCGATAGCTTTGGCGAAAAAGCAGGAAAAAGTCTTCATGCTGAAATAAAGGCCAAAAATTCAACCCCTTTTAAGCTGTTATTGAAAAAAAATGCAAATATTTTTATGCCCTTAATCCCAGCTTTTATTGGTTGCGGGCTAATTACCGGCTTGCTTAATGTGGCTTTGAAAATAGAACCATCTTTAGCTAATGTGGCTATTGTTAAAATATTGGTTATTGCCGGTAACGCTGTATTTTGGGGGTTGAATTTTTTTGTAGGGGTCAATGCTGCAAAAGAATTTGGAGGGTTACCTATTTTAGGCGGCGTTTTAGGCGTAGTAATTAGCCATCCGCTTTTAGCTTCTGTTACTCTTTTTGGCGAGCAACTGGTGCCTGGGCGTGGTGGTGTTGTAGCGGTCATTTTAGTAGTGGCTTTTTCTTCTTGGCTAGAAAAAAAATTACATAAAATTGTACCTGAAATCTTGGATTTATTTCTTACACCCCTCTTGGTAATAGCTATTTCCTCTTTGGTTGCTATTATTGTTTTGCAGCCTATAGGTGGTTTACTTTCGGAAGCTATTGGAGCTCTAGCTATATTTGGTATTGCACAAGGTGGCGCTATTACAGGCTTTGTTCTAGGCGGGTTGTATTTGCCGGTTGTTCTGATGGGGCTACACCAGGGATTAACACCAATTCATGCAGAACTTATTTCGCGTACAGGCGTAACAATTTTGTTGCCTATTTTGGCTATGGCAGGAGCTGGGCAAGTTGGGGCAGCTATAGCAGTATATTTCAAAACAAAAAATTCGCGCCTGAAAAAAACTATTGTCTCTGCATTACCTGTAGGAATTATGGGCGTAGGTGAACCTCTGATTTATGGTGTTACACTGCCTTTGGGGAAGCCATTTGTGGGAGCGGCTATAGGTGGAGCTTGTGGTGGTGCGGTGCAGGCATCTTATGTTGTGGGGGTTTCAGCTTTAGGAATTTCCGGATTGCCCCTTGCGGCTACGGCCAACAACATTCCTGCCTATCTTTTGGGCTCATTAGCTGCATATATAGCTGGTTTTATAGCAACATGGTTAATTGGGTTTGATGATCCTAAGGAGGAATAGATAGATATGCGCAATGGTATAGCCTTGTATCCGGGTTTAGATAATAGCGAGGTTGAAAATTTAGTGCTTTTGCGAACAGCGGCCCAAATGGGTATAAAACGTATTTTCACTTCTTTGCATATTCCTGAAAGTAACATTAATAGGTTGAAAAAAGAATTAGGTCCTTTGCTGGCAACGGCAAGGCAATATAATATGGAAATCATTTCTGATATTTCGCCTGTTACGGTTTCTTTACTGGGGTTAGAGAAATTTTCTTTAGATGCCTTTAAAGCATTAGGTATTACTACCTTGCGTTTAGATTGTGGGTATGATGCCAGGGAAATAGCGACAATGAGCCGAAATAGCAAAGGAATAAAAATACAGCTTAATGCTTCTACCTTAACGGAAAAAATGTTTTTTACTTTGCAAGGTTTTGCGGTAGATTTTACTAAAATAGTTATGGTATTAGGATCGGAGCCTTTATTCCAAGTCAAAACAGGAAACGTGGGCCACTAAAGGCCGGATTACCAACGCTGGAAAGTTGTCGTTACCTGGATGTAAGCCTAGGCGCAAGATATCTTATAGCCTTGGGCGTTGATTCAGTTTTCATCGGAGATAGTCTGCCCTTTGATAAGGAATTAGCGATCTTAGCAAGTTTGAAAACAGATCAGGTGACGTTACGTATGAAGATTTTAACGAACAATATCTGGTTGCGAGAAAAATTGCGGCAGACATTTACGGCCAGAATAGACGAGGCTAGAGATGCTATTCGTGCACAAGAGGGACGCACTTTATTAGGTGGCGGTGCTATTGAACCGTATAACACAGTGGAAAGACTTGTGGGAAGTATTACTGTAGATAACAAGGAATATGGGTGTTATATGGGAGAATTGCAAATTATAAAAAAAGCACAGGCGGCAGACAAACGCACTAATGTAGTAGGGCAAATTTTACGTAATGAGGAATTTTTATTAGTTTTTATAACACCGGGAAGAAAATATGGATTTGAGATAATTTAGCTAAAACCCCGAACATTATAAAAAATATTATTAAAACCATTCGAAACTATTGCACAGCTTAGGGGAAAATGATAAAATGATTGTGTGTTGAGATAAAATGATTGTGTGTTGATAAGATAAAAAAAGAGGGTCAAGACCTCTTTTTTGTTTGTCTATTTGCTGAACTCAAGAAATTGTTAAATATTGACAGGAGGAAATATTGTGATAGAACGTTATACTAGTAAGGAAATGGGTGCTATTTGGACGGAAGAAAATGAATTCCGAACAATGCTTAAAGTAGAAATATTGGCTTGTGAAGCAATGAATAAGTTAGGTATTGTACCTGATGGTGCTCTAAAAGATATTCAAACTAAGTCTGATTTCCGCTTGGATCGCATGCATGAAATAGAAAAAGTAACGAACCATGATATTATTTCTTTTTTGACTAACGTTGCTGAATATGTTGGTGACGCATCTAAATATATTCACAAAGGATTAACTTCCAGTGATGTTAAAGATACTGCCATGGGTGTTATGATGAAGCACTCTGCAGAAATTTTACTTGATTTGGAAGAGAAGTTGCATGTAGTCCTAAAACGTCAAGCTGCAAAATATAAAAACACAGTTTGTATTGGTCGTACACATGGTATTCACGCTGAACCAATGACTTTTGGTATGAAATTCGCTTTGTGGATGGATGAGACGGAACGAAATATTGAAAGATTAAAATTAGCAAAAAAATATATTTCCGTAGGCAAACTTTCTGGTGCGGTTGGTACTTATTCCAATATCGATCCTTTTATAGAGCAATATGTTTGTGAGAAATTAGATATTGAAGCTGTTAAATTAGCAACTCAAGTAATACAACGTGACCGCCATGCTTTTTATTTGACAACTATAGCTGTATGTGGCGCTTCTCTAGAAAAAATGGCTACAGAAATCCGTAATTTACAAAGAACTGACATACGAGAGGCTGAAGAATATTTTGCTCCTGGGCAAAAGGGGTCTTCGGCTATGCCGCATAAACGTAACCCTATAACTTGCGAAAAAATTTCTGGGATGGCTAGATTGTTGCGTGGTAATGCCGTAGCCGCCATGGAAGATGTTGCTTTATGGCATGAACGGGATATTTCCCATTCTTCTGTGGAACGAGTTATTCTGCCTGATAGCACTATTATCCTTGATCATATGCTACGCAAATTTACTGCTGTTGTAGATAAATTATTGGTTTATCCTGATGCAATGATAGCTAATCTGAATAAAACAGGTGGTTTGATTTTTAGCCAGAATTTATTAATTGCGTTGGTTACTAAGGGCGTTTTACGTGAAGATGCTTATAAATGGGTGCAAAGAAATGCTATGGCTCGTTGGTTAGAAGGGGCAGATTTTAAAACTAACGTGGGGTTAGATGCTGATATTAAGAAACATCTTACAACCGCAGAAATTGAGCATTGCTTTGATCCGAAGCCCATGTTGAAAAATGTTGATTTAATTATGGCGCGTTTTGGCCTATAAGGAGATGCAATTATGTCATCAGTTGTAGTAATTGGCGCCCAATGGGGTGACGAGGGAAAAGGTAAGATCGTAGATTATTTAGCACAAAAAGCAGATGCTGTGGTGCGTTATTCAGGTGGCTCGAATGCAGGACATACTGTCGTTGTTGATGATGTAGCATATAAATTACGTTTATTACCCAGCGGTATTTTATACAATGGCAAAACTTGTTTTTTGGGTAGTGGCGTCGTTATTAATCCAGGGGTAGTTTTAAAGGAAATCCAGACTATGCAAGATAAAGGTGTGGATATTAGTAAGCTTTTAATCAGTGATCGTGCTCACGTTGTTTTTCCTTATCATGAACGCTTGGATGAGCTACAAGAAGCAGCTTTGGGCACACATAAGATAGGTACAACTAAAGGTGGTATCGGGCCATGTTATATGGATAAGTATGCTCGCACGGGCATTCGTATGTGTGATCTTTTGGATGCAGATGTTTTGGCAGAAAAATTGCAGGTGCAGTTAGCCGCTAAAAATGCTTTGTTTACTAAAATTTATGATGTGGAACCACTAGACTATGATGAAATGCTTAAAACATATTTGGTTTATGCAGAGCAGCTTCGTCCTTATGTTACAGATACCAGCGTTGCTTTGGAAGGCTTTTTTGAGGCAGATAAGAATGTTCTTTTTGAAGGCGCACAAGCTACTTTCTTAGATATTGACCATGGTACTTATCCTTATGTTACTAGTTCTAATCCTACTGCCGGAAATGCTAGTACAGGCAGTGGTATAGGTCCTAGGAAAATCAATCACATAATTGGTGTAGTGAAAGCTTATACAACCCGTGTAGGCGAAGGACCTTTTGTTACTGAGCTTTTGGATACAGATGGACCGGGACATAAAATTCGTGAAACAGGACATGAATATGGTACTGTTACAGGACGTCCTCGTCGCTGTGGTTGGTTAGATGCTTTTATGATTAAGTATTCTGCACGTGTTAATAGCTTGGATTATTTAGCGATTACTCGTTTAGATATTTTAGATAATATGGAAACCATTAAAATGTGTGTAGGTTATGAAATTGATGGTAAAAATATTGCAAATATTCCGGCAAATTTAAAAGTACTGGCAAAAGTAAAGCCTGTATTTGAGGAATTTAAAGGCTGGATGACTGATATTACCGGAGTACGCGATTTTAATGAGTTGCCCATTGAAGCTAAGGCTTATCTAAAAAGGCTTAGCGAAGTAGCTGGCGTAGAGCTTGGGATTATTTCTGTTGGTCCTAATCGTAAGCAAACAATTGTTCTTAAAGCGCTTTTCTAATACATTTGCTTGACATATAAGGTGCTTAGCTTGTATAATACTAACGTTGTGTGCTTATCGTAGCTTCAAATGATTCACTAGCTCAGTTGGTAGAGCACCTGACTTTTAATCAGGGTGTCCCGGGTTCGAGTCCCGGGTGGATCACCAATTAATTATTCAAGACCTTCCAAGTTTTTGGAAGGTCTTTTTAACATAACAGACTAAATTGTTATGGAGGAATAAGCAAAAAAACAAGGTGGGTCCAACATTATGTTGAACCCACCTTGTCTTTATTAAAGAGGATATTAGTTTAAGTTATCCTTCTATTGGAGAAATTCTATTTGGACCTGGAACTCTAGAGCCAGTGACCATGTGTTTTCTTTCTGGTTTATTCTCAGCAATATTTTTTCCTACTTTTGCTAGAATTTTGTCTGCTTTTTCTTGAGAAATTTTGTTCTCAGCAACTAATTTGTCTAAAAAAATTTTGTTAGCGGCAAGGCGTTTTTCTTTATATTGCTCAAGAACACCGTTTTCTTTGGCTATGTCATAACAAGTTTTGTCGCTAGTGCGGCAGATAGTCATTAAGTCATTGGCATTTTTGCCTGTTAATTCTGCTAGAGTGTCAACAGGCATTAATCCTTTTGCCATGTTTCTACCATAACCAATACCACGATTGTTGCCCATCATGCCAGGACCGTGTCCCTTAGGGAACACTACTTTTCCGGCAGCTTCATCTTGTTGAAACTTATTGAATCTTTTCATAGCAGCATCTGCTTTTTCTTGTGTTATTCTACCATCGTTGACGGCCATACTCAGGCCTTTTTTTACAGCGGCTAATTGTTTGGCCTGAAATTGTACTTCTACACCATTTTCTTTGGCATAAGCGTAAGGAGATTTTCTGTTTGCGCGGCAATCTTGTCTAATGGCGTTGGCATCCTTACCTGTTAACTCCGCCAAAAGCATCCAAAGACCACCATTTCTACGTATGTTGATGGGACTGTTGTTGCCACGGTTAGTTATTTTATTATCTTCTATAAGGTCAGACTTTTCGGATTGATATGTTTCTACGAGATCACGCATTTTGTGTGGATTAGTATCCTGGGTGCTGGTTGCAGCATAGGCTGTTGAAAAAAACAGGGCCGCGATTAATGAACTGGCTAATAAAGTTGATTGAATCTTTTTCATAATATAAATCACACTCCTTAAAATTTTATGGGGCATCTTCTTTAACTCTAAGTCCAGTATAGACTAGCAATTTGACGAAAATGTGTTTTTTTTCGAGGAAAAGTATGTTTTTATGTTTTATGCCACGGAAAAAACATAAAAAGTTGTATAATTAATAGTAGAAAGGTGGTGCTTGTATGACTAAAATATTAATTGCAGATGATAATGAGCAAATAACCCCTATATTGGCTACATATGCCCAAAAAGAAGGGTTAGACCCTATTATTGCACTAGACGGTGATGAGGCATTACTAAAGTTCAATAAAAACATAAGCGAAATACAAATAATTCTTTTGGATGTTATGATGCCCAAAAAGGATGGTTTTGAAGTGTGCAGGGAAATTCGCAAAACGTCTATGGTTCCTATCATCATGGTTACGGCTAGAGGCGAAGATTTTGAAAAAATAATGGGCTTGGATATTGGTGCGGATGACTACATTGTTAAGCCATTTTCTGCCAGTGAAGTTATGGCAAGAGTCAGAGCTGTTTTACGTCGTATGAACACAGGACAAACAGATGCTAAGAAATTTGTTATAGATAATTTGGAAATTAATTTGGAAGAGTACAAAGTAAAGGTAGCAAATCATGAGGTGCTTTTAACTAAAAAAGAAGTTGAGTTATTATGGACCTTTGCGCGAAATAAAAACAAAGTTTTTTCGCGGGAAAATTTACTAAATAGCATTTGGGGTTATGATTATTTTGGCGACAGTCGTACAGTAGATTCACATATTAAAAGGTTGCGTGCAAAATTGGACCAATATACTCATGAACATTGGGAGATCAAAACTATTTGGGGAGTAGGATATCGTTTTGAGGAGAAGGCTGATGAAGAATAAAATAACAATCAAGCTCTTCTTGTCTTTTGCGCTTGCATTGTTAATCTTCTCGTTAGTTGTAGGAAGTGGTTTTACTTATTTATTTAGCCAACACACTATAAATATGAAGAAACAAGATTTGGAGCAACGCGCAGTAAAAATAGCTCAGGCTTTAGGCGATAGCAGAGACCAAATGGTTGCTTGGCAAGAAAAAGAAGGCAAAATAGGACAAAAGGGTTTTAATAATGAATTTTACGAACCATCTCAAGGTATGATGAGAGATAGGAATAAAGCTAGGCCTAGGCTACAAGGACCTATGGGCTTAGGTTTTAATTCGGTTCTAAGATTTTTGGGGAGTGCGGCAGCCGAAGATGTGTGGATAATAGACGAAGACCATAATTTAGAAATGCCGTCTCATGGCGGAGGTAAAAACCCCCAGTTTATGTATAAAGATTTGCCGCCTGATGCTGAAGATGTAGTAAAAAACGTTATGCAAGGTAAGGTAACGACAAGTAGCGGTTTTAGTAATATGCTAAAAGTTCCTACCCTGACAGTGGGGGCTCCTATTAAAAATAAAGATGGAGAAATTTTAGGTGCAGTACTTATTCACGCACCCTTATCAGGCATGAATATGGCAGCTAAGCAAGGTGTGAGAATTTTACTTATCTGCGGTGGATTTGCTTTATTGGCCGCATTTTTAATTGCCGTTTATTTTTCTTGGCGGTTTACTAAACCTCTGAAGACCATGCAAGAAACAGCTGAAAAAATGACAGAAGGTGATTACACAGTACGCTGCAATGTGCGTCAAGATGATGAAGTTGGTGAATTGGGTACGGCCTTAGATTCTTTGGGTGAACGCCTTTTGATTGCCCGTAATGAAAGTGCTCAACTAGATCAGATGCGTAAGGATTTCATTGCCAATATTTCGCATGAGTTACGGACTCCGGTTACGGTTATACGCGGCTCGTTAGAAGCGTTAAGTGATAAAGTCGTAACAGTGCCGGAAAAAATAGATGAGTACTATCGACAAATGCTATCTGAAACAATTTTTTTGCAGCGTTTAATTAATGACTTATTAGATTTATCACGCCTGCAGAATGTGAATTTTAAAATTGAAATGACCCAGTTAAATCTTTATGAGGTTTTGTTAGATGTGGTTCATAGCAGTAAGCGCTTGGGCAAAGATAAAAACATTGATATAATATTAGATGCAGATACTACTTCGTATCCACTGGTAGGAGATTATGGACGGTTACGTCAGATGTTAATGATTTTTATGGATAATGCTGTTAAATTTTCTCCCAAAGATGGTCAGGTAACCTTGTCTCTTCAGAGAGATAAACTGGAAATAGTGGATCATGGTATAGGTGTAGCTAAAGAAATTTTGCCTCATGTTTTTGAACGTTTCTATAAAACCAGAGGAGAAAAAATAAAAGCGGAACAGGTCTAGGTTTAGCTATTTCTAAAGAGATAGCAGAGCGCCATGGTATGCGGGTAATGATGGAAAGTGCCCCGCAAATAGCAACTAAAATAATCATTTTTTTAAAAAAGTAAATTGCGGTGACAGGTAAAAATGCTTTAGTGACAAAGCTTATAATTGTATTGTATAAGCTTGTTTTATATAAGGAGTAGATAGATGATTCGCTTGGCACAAAAAAAAGAAAACCAGATACTCACAAGATTGTGGCTTAAAACTACAACTTTGTCTCATCCTTTTATTTCCGTGAATTTTTGGCGTCGACGTGCTAGGGCTATTGAAGACAATTATTTGCCTCAAAGTGTTACTTATGTGGATGAAGAAGAGGGAGAAATAATTGGTTTCATTTCATTGATGAGAAAAGGATTTATAGGTGGGCTTTTTGTAGCACAAGAGCAACAAAGAAAAGGCATAGGAACATTATTTATGAATAATGCTAAAAAAAATTTTACAAGTTTGGAATTGGATGTTTATGTCAAGAATAAGCAAGCATTGGCTTTTTATAAAAAACAAGGTTTTAGTCCTACGATGGTTCATATGGGAGTAAAAACGGGGGAAAATAGCTTTAGAATGAGGTGGGAGCGGTGAATTATCAATTAGCAAGAAAAGTGGCTGTTATTAGTGGAGGAACTTCAGGTATTGGTTTGGCTGTAGCTGAAAAAATGTTATATGATGGGGCAGAAGTCTTTGTTGTTGGGCGTAGTGAAAAAAGAGGAAAAGCAGCTTTAGCCGCTTTGAAGAAATTTGCTTCTAGTGTTACTTATATACAATCTGATATTAGTACGCTTAAGGGTTGTGAAAATGTGGCAGCAGTTCTAAAACAGAAGGCAAACAAGGTAGATATTTTGATTAATTCTGCAGGGATATACCATGAGCAACGTTTAGAATTAGTAACGGAAGCAGAATATGAAGATATAATGGATACTAACCTTAAGGGCACTCTTTTTCTTTGCAAGTCTATAATACCGCTTCTTAACGATATGGATGCAACTATTATTAATATAGCTTCTGATGCAGCTCTAGAGGGTAATTATGGTTGTCCGGTATATTGTGCTTCTAAAGGGGCGGTTGTAGCTTTAACGAGAGCGTTGGCTTTGGATTTAGCACCGAAAGTACGGGTTAATTGTGTATGTCCGGGAGATGTACTAACTCCCATGGTGCAAGAGCAGATATCCAAAGGTAGTTATACTTTGGAAGACATGGCAGAGCCATATCCGTTGGGACGCATTGGCCGGCCGGAAGAAATAGCCCATGTAATTTGTTCTTTAACTTCCCCCTTGAATAGTTATATGACGGGAGCTATAATTAATGTGGATGGCGGTTTGACAGCCAAATAAGGATATTTACTATAAAACAAGGGGGATAGGTAAATGAAAAAAATTATTTTAGGAACGACAGTATTAAGCTTATTAGCTGCATCTGTAGTTTATGCGGCGCCAATGACAAGTATGAAGCAAGGAACGGGTAAAATTGATGCATCTTTGAGTTTGGGCTCGAGTTTTAAGGGCTATGAGCATGGGGACGCGATTGATTTAGATGGTAAAACTCGCGGTCGTTTAGGCGTTACTTATGGCTTGGGAGATAAACTTGGGATTGATTATAAATATGTGGGGCATGCAGGAGATTTTTACGACACATCTTTGCAATCTAATCAATTAAATTTAATGTATCAATTTAATCCCAACGTAGCAGCTTTTGCCGGCTATGTCCACAATCGCTTCAAAGTAGGCACCGGAAAGAGTTATGGTACTACCTCGGAATCTGGTTACCAGGTTGGCATATTGGGAAGCATGAAGCTTGCTAAAAGGACTTCCGCTTGGGTCAGCATCGGCGCAGGAAATAAGATAACCGCATATGAGATAGGTGTTGGTTATGATTTGACACATAATTTTGATTTAGATTTGTTTTATAATAACACTAAATATAAAGGATTTGACGAAGATGCTGAGGTGAAAACTCATGCTGTTAACCTAGGTGTGACTTATCATTTTTAATTATTGAAACCAAAGGCGCAAAGGAGCGACTAGAGAAGCTCCTTTGCGCCTTTTTTGTGTTAAAAAATACTGTATACATGAGAAAAATATTGAAAAATATAAAGGTATGGTTTAACATATATAGATAGCTTGCCGTTATAAAAAAAGAGCTTTACGGAGTGCAATGGTTACAAATAAAACATATTAATTTTGAGGGGTGCTTTTATGAAAATTTCAAAGCGTGTGCAAGCCTTAACAACGTCTCCTATTAGGAGGCTGTCTCCCTATGCGGCGGCAGCTAAGGCAAAAGGCAAAAAAGTTTATCATCTCAATATTGGCCAGCCCGATATTGAAACGCCACAGTTATTTATGGATAGTATCCGTCGTTTTGACGAAAAAGTTATTGCCTATAGCAACTCTAAGGGTGAGGAATGCCTTGTTAATTCTATAAGCAAATATTACAAGGAATGGGATATGCCCTTTGAGCCAGCTGATATTTATGTTACTAATGGTGGTTCTGAGGCTCTGAGATTTGCAGTTTTGGCTTTGTGTGATCCCGGTGACGAGATTTTAGTTTTTGAACCTTTTTATGCTAACTATAATAGCTTTGCTAAAGAAAATAACGTAGTAATTAAAGCGATACATACTAGCGTAGGAAATGGTTACCATTTGCCGGCGGAAGAAGTAATTGAAGCTGCTATTACATCCAAAACAAAGGCTATTTTACTTACTAACCCCAGCAATCCCACAGGAGTTGTATATAGTAAAGAAGAGATGGCTATTATTGCTCGCTTAGTTTGCAAATATGATTTAGGTCTAATTTCTGATGAGGTTTATCGTGAGTTTGTTTATGATGGCAAATATATTAGCTTTGGCACTAGGCCTGAAGTATTAGACAATTTGATTATTATAGATTCCGTATCCAAGAGGTACAGCGCTTGTGGTGCTCGAATTGGCTGCATTATTTCTAAAAATGAACTTTTTCAACAGCAAATTTTAAAATGCTGCCAAGCTAGACTATGCAGTCCTATTTTGGAACAAATTGGCGCTACAGCTTTGTATTCCACGCCAACATCTTATCTTGATGCCGTAAATATAGAATACAAAAAACGCAGAGATACCATAAAAGCCGCCTTGGAAAAGCTTCCGGGAGTTACCTCTTCTAATCCCAAAGGAGCATTTTATCTAATGGTTAAATTACCTGTCGACGATGCCGAAAAATTTGCTATTTGGCTATTGGAAGATTTTGATGTTGATGGTGAAACGGTAATGTTTGCACCTGGCAATGGATTTTATAGCACACCAGGCTGCGGTATAGATGAAGCACGTTTGGCCTATGTTTTAAAATGTGAAGACATTGAAAAAGCGATTACTATTTTGGGTGAAGGCTTAAAAGCTTATCCTGGTAGAAAATAAATTTAGGTAAAATAAAAAAGGCTTGAACAAATCACTTAACCGTGGTTTGTTCAAGCCTTTTATTTTTTTGGAGCGGAAGACGAGATTCGGACTCGCGACACCTTGCTTGGGAAGCAAGTGCTCTACCCCTGAGCTACATCCGCATGATAGTACACTTGAAATAATACCATAATATCAGCATTTTGGCAATTTGATTTTTAGTGTATAATAAAGTTAATGTTTATTTTTAAAGCAGGGAGAGGAGGAACGAATATGAAAATTTTTGGTCTCCAAAAATTAACTTTATTAGATTATCCGGGCAAGGTTGCCTGTACGGCATTTACCGGTGGTTGTAATTTTCGTTGTCCCTTTTGCCATAATGCTTCTTTGGTAGTAAATTCGGATGCCGCTGGTGCCATGGAAGAGGGCGAATTTTTGAATTTTTTGCAGAAAAGGGCTAAGGTTTTAGACGGAGTGTGTATCAGCGGTGGAGAACCGCTATTACAGGCCGATATAGAGGCCCTTATGGAACGTATTAAAAAGTTGGGCCTAAGTGTTAAGCTAGATACAAATGGAAGCTTTCCGGGCTTATTAAGACGTTTGATAGAACGTAAATTAGTGGACTATGTGGCCATGGATATTAAAAATTCTAAAGAAAATTATTTTAAAACCATCGGAACTGATAAGGTGCCTTTAGAGAATATGGAAGAAAGTGCTGATTTGTTAATGAGCAAGGTTGTTCCTTATGAATTTAGAACTACGGTGGTAAGAGAGCTACATACAGCGGAAGATTTTATTGCTATCGGACAATGGTTGAGCAAAGATTCTCCCTATTTTCTTCAAAATTTCGTAGATTCAGGCGATTTAATTGAAGAAAACTTCAGTGGTTACACAAAAAAGGAAATGGAAATTTTCGCAGAAATACTACGAAAAACTATGGATTTCGTGGAATTACGAGGAATTTGAATTAGCCAAGAGCACCGCTACATATAGTATGCATATAATGATAAACTGTCAAGATATAGTGCTTTTACCCTTGACAAGTTTTTTCTGTGTAATATAATAAGTAGTACAGGCAGCAGATAAAGGAGAATGATTACTATGTATAAGGTAATGAAGAGAGACGGTAAAGAAGTTAAGTTTGACCTTGCGAAAATTGGCGTAGCAATTCTAAAAGCGTTTGATTCTGTAGATAGACAGTATAATCAAGATATTATTGATATGCTGGCTTTGAAAGTTACTGCAGATTACGAAAAAAAGATTAAAAATTCTCTAGTAACAGTAGAGGATATTCAAGATAGCGTTGAAGCGGTACTTATTGCTGCCGACTATGCCGATGTGGCAAAAAGTTATATTTTGTATAGAAAACAACGTGAAAAAATCCGTAATATGAAATCTACTATTTTGGATTACAAAGAAATTGTGGATAGCTATGTACATCTAACAGATTGGCGTGTAAAAGAAAATTCTACCGTTACTTATTCTGTAGGTGGCATGATTTTAAGTAATTCAGGTGCTATTACGGCCAACTATTGGCTAAGTGAAATTTATGACCAGGAAGTGGCCAACGCACATAGAAATGCAGATATACACTTGCATGATTTGTCTATGTTAACGGGTTATTGTGCTGGGTGGTCATTAAAACAACTTATTCAAGAAGGCTTGGGCGGTATTCCTGGTAAAATAACTTCAGCACCTGCTAAGCATTTGGTTTCTTTGTGCAACCAGATGGTTAACTTTCTAGGTATTATGCAAAATGAATGGGCAGGGGCTCAGGCTTTTTCCTCTTTTGATACATATTTAGCTCCTTTCGTTAAGGCTGATAATCTTTCTTATCGTGAAGTTAAAAAATGTATTGAGGCCTTTATTTATGGTGTTAATACTCCTTCTCGCTGGGGTACGCAGGCTCCTTTTTCTAATGTTACTTTAGATTGGACTGTTCCTAATGATCTTGCAGAGCTAAATTGTATAGTAGGCGGCAAGGACATGGATTTTAAATATAAAGACTGTAAAAAAGAAATGGATATGGTCAACAGGGCCTTTATTGAAGTTATGATAGGCGGAGATGCTAATGGCCGTGGCTTCCAGTATCCTATTCCTACATATTCTATTACCAAAGATTTTGATTGGTCAGAAACAGAAAATAACAAGTTGTTGTTTGAAATGACTTCTAAATATGGGACTCCTTATTTTTCCAATTATATTAACAGTGATATGGAACCTTCTGATGTTCGTAGTATGTGTTGCCGTTTACGTTTGGATTTGCGTGAGCTGCGCAAGAAATCCGGCGGGTTCTTTGGTAGTGGTGAAAGCACCGGTTCTGTGGGCGTGGTAACTATTAATATGCCGCGCATTGCTTACCAGTCACAAAACGAAGGGGACTTTTATCGTCGTCTAGATAAGATGATGGATATTTCTGCTCGTTCTTTGAAAACTAAAAGAACTATAATTTCTCGTTTGTTACAAGAAGGCTTATATCCTTATACTCGCAGATACTTGAACTCATTTGAAAATCATTTTTCCACAATTGGACTTATTGGCATGAACGAGGCTTGTCTTAATGCCAACTGGATTCATAAAGATTTAACTGATGCTCATGCGCAAAGCTTTACTAAAGATGTTTTGAATCATATGCGTGAGCGCTTGGCTGATTACCAAGAGGAATATGGTGATCTTTATAATTTGGAGGCGACACCTGCTGAATCTACTTCCTATAGGCTTGCGAAGCATGATATTGCACAGTTCCCTGATATTATTACTGCTAGTGAACATGGAAAGACTCCCTATTATACAAATAGTTCGCATTTACCTGTAGGATATACCGAAGATGTTTTTGAAGCTTTGGATATTCAAGATGAACTACAATCATTGTACACATCAGGTACCGTTTTCCACGCTTTTCTAGGCGAAAAATTGCCTTCTTGGCAAGCAGCAGCTGCTCTAGTACATAAAATTGCCGCTAATTATAAGCTGCCTTATTACACTTTGTCTCCTACATATTCAGTTTGTAAAAATCACGGTTATATTGCCGGCGAAGAGTATACTTGCCCTGATTGTGGTGAAAAAACCGAGGTATATAGTCGTATTACCGGTTACTACCGTCCTGTACAGAACTGGAATGAAGGAAAAGCTGAAGAGTTTAAAGAACGCAAGTTGTACGATCTTTCTCATTCTAAACTCAAAAGTGAAAGACTTAAACCGGTGGAAGAAAAAGTTGTGTTAAACGAAGGCAGGACTAAGGATGAAATTCTTCTTTTTACAACTAAAACTTGTCCTAACTGTAGTTTAGCTAAAGGTTTTTTGGATAAGGCTAATATTAAATATAAAACAATTAATGCAGAAGAAAATATGCAATTGGTAGAAGAATACGGCATACAAAGCGCACCAACACTTGTGGCAGTAAATGGTAGCAGCTTTCAACAATATGTAAATGCCTCCAATATCAAAAAATATATTGAGAATAACTAATATATGTTTTTAATGGGTACCCTATAAAGGGTGCCCATTTTTAAACCAGTGTTTTTTGTACTAAATTATTTTAGTTAATATTTGACTTGTTTTAATAGTAGATAACTATTATCATTGTATTAGATAGCAAATACGCGGTTTTAATTTCAGGAGGTAAGTTTATGGAGGCAAAAAATCCCAAAAAACCTATAGTTTATTACTATATGGTAGCAATGATTATAATAATGGTCATTAATACGATTATAACGCCCATGTTCTTTAAACCACAGGTTCACGAGATTTCTTATACCAATTTTCTACAAATGGTAGACGCCGGTAAAGGTAGCAAGGTAGAAATAACAACTAACAAAATTGCACTTTTGTGCAAGGAAGATGGTAAAGATGTTATTTATGTTACCGGTCGTATTGAAGATCCACAGCTGGTTAACCGTTTGATGAAGAGTAAGGTGGAATTTTCTCAAGTTATTCCCAAAGAAGAAACAGCTTTGTCTAAGTTTTTCAATAATTGGGTTATTCCTATTTTAATTTTCTTCATATTGGGACAACTATTTATGCGTTATTTAGCCCCTAAAATGGGTATGGGTGGCGGCAATGCCATGAGTTTCGGGAAAAGCAAGGCCAAGATTTATGTGCAAGCACAAAGTGGGAAAGTGTTCGCTGATGTAGCAGGCCAAGATGAGGCCAAAGAAGCGCTAATGGAAATGGTTTCTTTCCTGCATGATCCAACTAAGTACAAGGCCATAGGTGCTAATCTACCTAAAGGAGCGCTTTTGGTGGGACCGCCGGGGACAGGAAAGACCCTGTTGGCCAAGGCTGTAGCCGGTGAAGCTAAAGTGCCATTCTTTTCTATTTCAGGCTCTGAATTTATTGAAATGTTTGTAGGAATGGGTGCGGCTCGTGTGCGTGATTTATTTAAACAAGCCCAAGAAAAAGCACCATGTATAGTATTTATTGATGAGATAGATGCTATTGGTAAAAAACGTGATAATGGACAATTTGGCAGTAATGATGAACGAGAACAAACCTTGAACCAACTTTTGGCTGAAATGGATGGTTTTGATGGTAGCAAGGGCGTTGTTATTTTGGCTGCCACCAATAGACCGGAAACCTTGGATAAAGCTCTTTTGCGCCCAGGTCGTTTTGATCGGCGCATACCGGTGGATCTTCCTGATCTTAAGGGGAGAGAAGCTATTTTGAAGGTGCATTCGGCCGCAATTAAGATTGCCGAAGATATTGATTTTAATGCTATTGCTCGTGCTACTAGCGGAGCTTCCGGCGCAGAATTAGCTAATATGATTAACGAAGCTGCTTTAAGAGCGGTTAAAATGAATCGTACAGAAGTTATTCAAAGTGACTTGGAAGAATCAGTAGAAGTTGTTATTGCCGGGTATCAGAGAAAAGGCGCAGTAATATCGCCTAAAGAAAAGAAAATTATTGCTTATCACGAAATCGGACATGCGTTGGTTGCTGCTAAACAAAAACATTCAGCTCCTGTACATAAAATAACAATTATTCCCCGCACTTCCGGTGCTTTAGGCTATACCATGCAGGTGGCGGAGGAAGAATCTGTGCTTATGAGTAGAGAAGATGCTTTCAATAAAATCGTTACACTGACAGGCGGTCGTGCTGCTGAAGAGTTGATTTTCAATTCTATTACTAGCGGAGCTGCTAATGATATTGAACAAGCAACAAGGTTGGCTCGCGCCATGGTGGCTCGTTTGGGCATGAGCAAAGAATTTGATATGATGGCCTTAGAAACTATTAACAATGCCTATCTAGGTGGCGATGCTTCCCTAATGTGTTCTGCAGAAACGGCTACAAGAATTGATTATGAAGTATTGGAAATCATAAAAAAAGCTCATGAAGCAGCAAGCAATATTTTGTCGGAAAACATACCGAAGCTACATGAATTAGCGTCATATCTCGTAGAAAAAGAAACTATTACAGGTACGGAATTTATGGCTATTTTATTAGGTGAGGATACCAGTGCTAAAGAGGATGATAGTGCTAAAGAAGAAGAAGCAGCAACAATTTAAATTGCAAGTGCCATGTGGGTCTGATACAGTCCCACATGGCACTTTTTTCAAACAATTTATATTTATATACAGGTTGGCAGTGCTGTGGTGCTGTTTATCCCCAGGCAGAAGATGAAATAGCAACAAAATTATCTTCTGTACGCAGCCTAGCGGCAGCGGCCGCCCTTGATGGCAAGCTAGTAACTTTGTGCTCAGCATGTCACCATGTTTTGAAACGTGTAAACGATGACATGGCAAACGACAGTGCAATATGCGATAAGGCCAATGCATATTTAGAGCTAGAAACTCCTTATAAGGGAGAGACACAGGTTATTCATTACTTAGAACTTTTACGAGACCAAGTGGGATTTGACAAAATTGCGGAAAAAGTAGTTAACCCTTTAAAAGGACGAAAAATTGGAGCGTATTATGGCTGCATGTTACTTCGACCAGCTGGTGTTATGCAGTTTGATGACCCGGGAAACCCCACTATTTTAGAAGATTTTTTGCGTGCTTTAGGGGCCACACCAGTGCCTTTTGATATGCGCAACGAGTGTTGTGGTGGTTATATGGCTATTAAAGATAAAACTACAGCTCAAGGCATGGTTAGTGAGATTTTAGCTTCAGCTCACAACAAAGGTGTAGAAGAACTTATTACAGCATGTCCATTGTGTAATTACAATATGGATGTTAATGCATCTGCTAACGAACATTTGCCGATACATTATTTTACGGAACTTTTGGCAGAAGCTCTCGGTGTTAAGGAAGTAGGTGAGAACTGATGCAAATAACGGAAAAAGCACAAGCGGAAGAAATTGTACGCAGAAGTGGTACTGACATTGATAAATGTATGCAATGTGGTAAATGCACGGCTGCCTGTCCTGCTGGTTATAAGATGGATATCCAGCCACATCGTGTGGTCTGGGAATTAATTAATGGACATGTGGAAGTTTTGCTAAAATCTGTTACTCCCTGGAAATGTGTTTCCTGCTTCACTTGTGCAGCTCGTTGCCCAAGAAGAGTGAGCCCGGCAGCGTTAATAGAATCTGTTAGGCTAAGCGTTATTCGCCAGCAAGGTGAGAATGGTATCACTGCTGAAGAAATACCTGAATATATTGATGAGAAAATGCCACAACAGGCTATTGTAGCGGCATTTCGAAAATACAACAAATAAAACCACAAGTCACACAGACTCTATCTTAGGAAGGGGCTGACATTCTGTTTTTAATGGACTGTAGTGGCTAAACTAGCAAGAAAAAATTCAGTTTTTGGAGGGATTAGATTGCAGAAGATAGGCGTTTTTGTATGTTGGTGCGGAAGTAACATCGCCGCCACGGTTGATGTCGCTAAAGTTATCGAGAGCGTCAAAGCTATTCCCGACGTAGCGTTTGCTGCAGATTATCGCTATATGTGTTCTGAGGGTGGGCAAGAATTAATGCAAAATGCAATTCGTGAGCAGGGGTTAACACGAGTTGTGGTATGTGCCTGTTCTCCCAGAATGCACGAAGCTACGTTTAGAAAAGCTGCGGAAGCGGCCGGACTTAATCCGTTTTTATTGGAAATTGCCAATATTCGTGAACAATGTTCTTGGGTCCATAAGGACAAAGCAGTAGCAACGGAAAAAGCTATTGCATTAGCTAAAGCCGCTATTGCCAAGGTTAGGTTTAACTCTCCTTTGCAGGCCGGTGAAAGTGAAGTAGTGAAAAGAGCCTTAGTTATTGGTGGTGGCATTGCAGGGATTCAAACTGCCTTGGATATTGCCGAAGCTGGTTACAAAGTTGATTTGGTGGAAAAAAAGCCGTCTATTGGTGGTAGAATGTCTCAGCTTGATAAGACTTTTCCAACTTTAGATTGTTCGGCTTGTATTTTGACACCTAAAATGGTAGATGTAGCGGCGCATCCCAATATATTTATACCTACAGTGAAATAGAAAAGGTTAGCGGCTATGTTGGACAATTTGAGGTTGATATTCGCAAGCGTGCACGCAGTGTTAAAGCTGATCTTTGCACAGGCTGCGGCGTGTGTCAGGATAAATGTCCTTCACATAAAACTCCTAATGAATTTAATCAGGGGCTTGATAATAGGAGCGCTATTTACATTACTTTTGCGCAGGCCGTCCCCAAAGTACCGGTTATTGATCGGGAGCATTGCTTGAAGTTCCAAACCGGAAAATGCGGTATTTGTGAAAAAGTTTGCCCATCCAAGGCTATTGATTATACGCAAGAGGACGAGATTATCACCCAAAAATACGGCGCTATTGTTTTAGCTACGGGATTTGAAACTATTGATTTGACCAAATTTGGTGAATATCAATATGATAAGAGCAAAGATGTTATTACTTCTTTGGAATTCGAACGTTTAACGAATGCGGCAGGTCCCACAGAAGGACATTTGCAACGTATGTCTGATGGCAAACAGCCTAAGCATGTGGTGTTTGTTTCCTGCGTGGGTTCTCGTGATGTATCAGGTCGTGGTAAAGAATATTGCTCTAAAATTTGCTGTATGTATACGGCTAAACAGGCCATGCTTACCAGAGAAAAATATCCTGATACTGACGTTACCGTATTTTACATTGATGTTCGTACTCCGGGAAAAGGTTTTGATGAGTTCTATCGTCGTGCTGTGGAAGAATATAATGTGCACTATATCAAAGGTCAAGTTGGCAAGATTTTAGAACAAGGAGACCATTTGAAAGTATACGCTTCTGATGCTCTTTCTAATACACATATTGCTTTGGATGCTGATGTGGTAGTTTTGGCTACAGCTATTCAGCCTTCTGCTGATGCTAAGAAACTAGCTACCATGCTTACTGCTAGTATTGATACTAACAACTTCTTTACCGAAGCTCATGCTAAACTGCGTCCGGTGGAGAGTCCAACCGCAGGAGTGTTTTTATCCGGCGTGTGCCAAGGGCCCAAGGTCGTTCCGGAAACTGTTGCTCAAGCAGGGGCTGCGGTTGTTAAAGTTCTAGGCATCTTGTCTAAGGATAAATTGGCAACTAATCCTTGTGTGGCATATTGCAATGAGAGAATATGCAGTGGCTGCCTAGCTTGCGAAAATGTTTGTCCTTATGGTGCTATTGCCGGGGAAGAAAAAACGGTTATCAATCTTAACGGCAAACGCGAACAACGTGTTGTTTCTGTAGTTAATGTGGCCCTTTGCCAAGGTTGTGGAGCTTGTACTGTTGCTTGTCCTTGCGGAGCCATGGATTTAAATGGTTTTAGTAATAAACAAATCACGGCGGAGGTGGATGCAATATGCTAGAAGCCGCCGCTTGAGAAAATACCAGTCATGAACCACTAATAGTGGCATTTTGCTGCAATTGGTGTAGTTATGCTGGTGCTGATGGGGCAGGAACTGCTCGTAAAACTTATCCTGCTAATATTAAAATTATCAAAGTACCTTGCTCTTGCAGAGTTAACCCGCTTTTCATTTTGCGTGCGTTTTTGCGTGGCGCAGACGGTGTTATTCTTTGCGGTTGCCATCCAGGGGATTGTCACTATACTTCTGGGAACTACTATACTCGTCGCCGTATGAAACTACTGATGAATATGTTGAGTTTCTTGGGCATTGAAGAGGGCCGCATGCGTGTGGAATGGGTTAGTGCGGCCGAAGGCAACAAGTTTTCTGAAACAATGAATAGTTTTGCTGAGACCATCAAGGCCCTAGGAGAAAATGTAAAGTTGAGGGATCTGCGATGCAAAAAATAGCTGAATTGATTAAAAAAGAAGCAGAGAGCTTATTACAAGAAAAGAAAGTAACCGCTGTATTGGCTTGGCAGCCGGGTGAATTTTACTATGATAATTCTCCTGCTTATTTCACCTCGCCTGAACAACTAGATAAGTTGGTTTACAATGAATTTTGCCCGGCAAATTTAGGTAAATATTTAATGGCCGGCAGCAAGAAAAATGAAACTATGGCAATTTTTGCCAAACCTTGTGATACCTATGGTATTAATCAACTAATTAAAGACCATAGAGTAAAATGTGAACTCATCACCGTTATTGGTATTCCCTGCTCAGGTATGATTGATATTAAAAAAATCAAAGCTCAAGGCGTTAAGGGTATTATTTCCGTGGCGGTTGAAGGAGAAGACGTTACAGTAAAAACTGCTTATGGAGATAAAACGTTCCAAAAGGCCGATATACTTCTTGCTAAATGCATGAGTTGTAAAGGCAGTGATTATATGATCGCTGATAAAGAACTGGGCGAAAAAATGGAAGTCAAATGTCAAAAACTGGATCCACTAGCAGGTGTAGCAAAATTGGAAGCTATGACCAGCAAAGAGCGTTTTGCTTTTTGGCAAGAAGAACTTTCTAAATGTATTCGCTGTAATGCTTGTCGGGATATTTGCCCGGCTTGTAGTTGTGAACAGTGTATTTTTGATAATCAAGAGGCAGCAGTTGCCGGTAAAGCCAGTGCTAATAGTGCGGAAGAGCAAATGTTCCATATTATTCGTGCCTATCATGTGGCAGGACGGTGTGTAGGCTGTGGCGAGTGTGCTAGAGTCTGCCCTCAGGGCATTCAATTGGGACTTTTAAACACTAAATTCAGCAAAGACATTAGCATGTTTTATGGCAAATACCAACCTGGTGCTGATACAGACAGCAAGGCACCTCTTGTTGACTACAAATTTGATGACGTTGAGCCGACTATCTCGGCGAAAGGGGTGAGATAGTATGCTAAAAATTAATAAAGCCAAATGGCCGGAACTTTTTGCGGCACTGTCTGCTCAGGGAACTTTGTATTTACCGGCTGAAGCAGATGGTAAGGTGGATTTTACTGTTTGGCAAGATGGTACTGAAGTTGATTTGCAAGCAACTCAAACAGCGAAATCTATTAAAAACATTTTCTTTCCGCAAGTAGAAAATTTATTGGACTTTAAAACCGATGGTCTTAAGCTTTCCGTAGAACAAAGAATGTTACCGGAAGCAGCAACCATCGCCTTTGGCGTACGCGGTTGTGATGTAAGGAGCTTTGAGGTATTAGACAAAGTATTTCTTAAAGATCCTGTAGATACTTTCTATAAAGCTAGAAGAGAAAACTGTACAATTATTGCGTTGGCTTGCAGCGCTCCTGATGAAACCTGTTTTTGCGGTACCTTTGCTATTGATGCTACAAACCCCGGTGGTGATGTTACTACTTGGCTAGTAGGCGATGAATTATTTTGGCAGGCTAATACGGACAAATGCAGCGAACTAACAGAAACAATAAAAACCCTATTGGTGGAGGGTGACGCGGCAGAAGTTGCTGCGCAACAAAAAGCTACCAAGGAAATTATGGCTAAAATGCCCTTAGCGGATTTCAAAATTGCTGCTAAAATTCCGGCAGAACAAGAAAAAGTATTTAACTCTACGGTATGGCAGGAATTAAGTGGAACTTGCTTATCTTGTTGTGCCTGTACTTATGTGTGTCCTACCTGCCATTGCTATGATGTGCGAGACTTTGAAGTGGATAACAAAGTAGAGCGTTTCCGTTGTTGGGATTCTTGTATGTGTAAGGATTTCACTAAAATGGCGGCTGTTAATCCAAGAGTTAGCCGTTTGGAACGTTTCCGTCAGCGCTATATGCATAAACTAGTTTACTTCCCAGAAAATAACGAAGGAACTTTTGCCTGTGTGGGTTGTGGCCGCTGCTTGCAGAAATGTCCGGTTAATCTAAATATTGTAAAAGTAGCCAAAGCATTGGAGGTAGCTAAAGATGTGTAATTGTGGAAGCAAAGATGTTTTAACACCGCAAATTGGCGTTGTTACTGAAATTCGGACAGAGACCTCAGATGTTAAGACTTTTCGTATTGAAAAACCTGAAGGTGGGAAGGTTTTCGATTTTATGCCAGGTCAGTGTGCTATGCTAAGTGCTCCCGGTATGGGCGAAGCAATTTTTTCTATTACCTCTTCTCCTACCACGAAAGATTATATGGAATTTAGTATTAAACGCTGCGGCGAGATTACAGATTATTTACATGCTATGGAAGTAGGTCAGCAAATTGCTATTCGCGGACCTTACGGTAAAAGTTTCCCGGTGACTACGGATGCTTTGAAACATAAAGACCTTATTTTTATTGCCGGTGGTATTGGGTTAGCACCGCTACATTCGGTTATAGATTACATGCTGGCCAATCGCGCAGACTACGGTTCTATTGACGTAGTTTATGGTGCTCGCAGTAAAGAAGATTTCGTGGATTACAAAGAGCTGAGCGAAGTTTGGCCACAAGAAAAAAATACAAAAGTGCATTTAACTATTGATAGAGCTCAAGAAGGCTGGACCGGAAATGTGGGGTTTGTACCCCAGTTTTTGAAGGATTTAAAATTCACTCCTGACAAAACCGTTTTGCTTTGCGGACCTCCAATTATGATTAAACTTTGTTTGGCAACTCTTATTGAAATGGGATTTGAGAAAACTCAAGTTTACACTACGCTTGAATTCAGGATGAAATGTGGCGTAGGCAAATGCGGACGTTGTAATGTAGGAAATAAATATGTTTGCAAGGACGGACCGGTATTTCGTTGTGACGAGATTGACGAATTACCAGATGAATATTGAGGAAAGATTGCGGATATAATCTTTCTAACCTTGAAGTGTAGTGTGTGGAGCTTAAAGGTCCACAATTTCAAAACAATAGGAGGTTGGCCAAATGCAAGAAATGGTAGAAGTCTTTTTACTAGGTAAGAAGTATACTGTGCCAGCGGAGCTTACCATTATGGACGCTATGGAATATGCCGGGTACAAACTGGTACGTGGCTGTGGTTGTCGCAGTGGGTTTTGCGGAGCATGTGCGGTAGTTTATCGTATCAAAGGTACAACGGAAATCAAAGTTTGTTTATCTTGTCAAACTAAAATTGAAACTGGTATGTGTGTGGGACAAATTGTATCTTATCCTACCAACAAGCGGACTTTTGATATTGAAGAAATCAAACCGACAGAAAATATCATGGGGCAGCTTTATCCGGAAATTTATAGTTGTATTGGCTGTAATGCTTGTACTAAAGGCTGTCCACAGGGTCTTAACGTTATGCAGTACATTGCTTATGCTCAACGTGGCGAATACGAGCGTTGCGCCCACGAATCTTTTGACTGCGTAGGTTGTAATATTTGCGCTTCTAGATGTCCGGCACAGATTACTCATAGTGCGGTAGGTCTTTTGGCTCGTCGCTTAACCGGTAAATATATTGCTCCTAAATGTGAGCATTTAGAGAAAAGAGTAAAAGAAATTGAAGATGGTAAGTGGGAGCCGGAATTAGAAAAATTAATGACGAAACCTATGGCTGATATTCAAGACTTATACAATCATCGGGAAATAGAAAAGTAGAGGAGGGTTGCACATGTATACGCAAGAAATGTTAGATTCAATCAAAAATGTTGAAAAAAACAAGAAGCGAAAGATTGCATACGACTCTTCGACGCATGGCTGCTGATGAAAAGGATAAGCTTTTGCAAGAATACCATCCTGATTATCGCACTACCGGATTTAAAGATATTCTGGTAGGCCCCAACAAAGGGCAAAAAGCACCGTCAGAATTGACTGATTTGTTACAAGCCCACAGTCGTTTGACCGGCAAACAGGTAGATTTAGATGTGGTTGATTATGATGTTGACGTGCTAATCATCGGCGGCGGCGGAGCAGGTTCTTCAGCTGCAATTGAAGCAGATAAAGCCGGTGCTACGGTCTTACAAGTAACTAAATTACGTATGGGTGATGCTAACACCATGATGGCTGAAGGCGGCATTCAAGGCGCAGATAAAGAAAATGATTCGCCGGCAGTTCATTATTTGGATGCTTTGGGTGGTGGTCACTTTTCCAATAGACCGGAGCTTTTAAAACGCTTGGTTAATGACGGTCCTTTAGCTATTAAATGGCTAAGTGATTTAGGCGTAATGTTTGACAAAAAAACTGATGGCACTATGATTACTACTCATGGTGGTGGTACTTCTCGCAAACGTATGCACGCTGCAGCTGATTATAGTGGTGCAGAAATAATGCGTGTGGTGCGTGACGAAGTACAAAACCGCGGTATTACTACGATCGATTTTGCTCCGGCAATAGAACTTATTTTGGATGATGAAGGAAAAGCTTCTGGTGCTGTTCTTATGAACTTTGACACCGGCGAATATTTTGTTGTTAAGGCTAAAACAGTAATTATCGCAACAGGTGGCGCAGGTCGTTTGCATTACCAAGGTTTTCCTGCTTCTAATCATTATGGTGCTACTGCTGATGGTTTAGTTTTGGGTTATCGCGTGGGTGCTGAATTACTTTATCAAGATGCTATACAATATCATCCTACGGGTGTTGCTATCCGTCACAGATTTTTGGCGCTTTGGTAACAGAAAAAGTTCGTTCTTTGGGCGCACAGCTTATAAATAGGGATGGCATTGCTTTCATGAATCCTTTGGAAACCAGGGATGTTGCTGCCGCTTCTATTATCCGCGAATGTTCCACTAATAAAGAAGGAGTACCGGCTTTGGATGGTGGCAGTGCTGTATGGCTGGATACTCCTATGATTGATGAACTTCGTGGAGAAGGAACTATTGAAAAAGGTATTCCCGGTATGCTTCGTATGTATGCTAAATTTGGCATTGACTTGCGTAAACAACCAATCCTTGTTTATCCTACACTACACTATCAAAATGGTGGTTTATTAATTCATCCGGATGGTGAAACTACTAACGTTAAGAACCTGTTTGTAGCAGGGGAAGCAGTTGGTGGCATTCATGGTAAGAATAGATTAATGGGTAACTCTCTTTTAGATATCATTGTTTTTGGCCGTATTGCCGGCAAGAGTGCCGCAGCGCGGGCTAAAGAAACTAAAACAGGGAAACTTACTTTGGCTCATGTAGAAAAATTCGAAAAATCTCTAGCGGATGCCGGTGTGGAAACGGATAAGGTTAGTCCGTTGTTGTTGCCGACTTATACGCATGGGCGGACTCCTCGCAAGTCCTAACTATCGCGAGAGGAACAATATGCGGGCATATGCTTCATCACAGTTTGCGCTTCCTGCGTCCACGTACGCGGTTGTACGTGTTCCTTGAAATGCGCACTGTTCTTCGCCTCTACCCACATCTTGTTCCTCTCGTATTTTTTGAGAGAAATTAGATGTTAAGCAGCTTCGGTCTTTCGCGTCACTAATGCCTTCTCGGCCGTCTCACATTTTGGAAGAATATAAAGAGAAAAATATTTTAAGGGAAAAGTGTCGGATAAAGAGATAGAGAGAAATATAAAAAAATATAAAAATAACAAGAAGGGTTCCATTTGGGAACCCTTCTTGTGTTGTATAATAGTATTAAGATAAAAACACTAAAAAGAGGTTATGGTCATGAAAAAAAGTACAATGGTTTTAGTAGCAGCATTACTGGCTTGCAAATATGGGTATACGAGTATAGCTTCCGCGGAAAATATTCCTGCGAAAGGCACAATCCCTGTCATTAAGCTTACCGCGAGCAATGAAGAACTTCATAATGAGATTTTCAAACGCTATGATTTTGTAAAAAATAATTATCAAGAGCTGAATAAACTTATTGCTGATAAGAAGTTGGACACAATAGCTAGTATTAATATGTCCGATAATTTGCAATATTTGAAATTCTATATAGCATTATTGGAAGCACGTTTTCTCAATGAAAAATTCAAGAACGAACAAACAGCAGAAGCTCTAGAAAAACTAGATGCTAGCAAGGCCTTTTTACTTAAGACCATGCAGGAAGCCAGATTGGTTGAATAGATAGAAAATAAAATAAGAGGATAATGCTCCGTTGGGGGTGTTGTCCTCTCTTTTTATGGGACATATTTTTGTTTTTTCTTTAGTTCAATTGTATTTAAGACTTTTTTAACATAAATATCCAATCTTTTCTTGATATCGTTTTCCCAAAATCTCAATACAATCCAGTCCATATCTCGTAAAGTAATGGTTACATCTAAATCATGTTCTTTATTACGTTTTATTTTATTATTCCAATACTTAGCATTATTTTCAAAGATTTTTTCGGAAAAGTTCTTTCCATGCCAAAATTCACCATCACAGAAAATTGCAATTTTATATTTAGTAATAGCAATATCTGGTATTCCAGGAATTTTTTTATAATTTTTGCGATAACGGATGCCATATTGCCATAATGTTTTACGCAATAATAATTCTATGGTAGTATCTTTACCTTTGTTTGCCTTCATGGCTTTATGGCGTTGATTTGGTGTCAAGCAGTCCATGATTTTCGCCTCTTTTGTAAGTATATGCAAATATTATGTAATTATAAAGACGTTTATAGTTGTCGGTCATAACTGGATGTAGTATAATTAAAATGTCAAAAAGGGGTGCTTTGTAATGGAAAAAGAAGAACGAGAAGAGATCTTGCTACGTGCGCGCAGCTTTTTTAAGGAACGAATTGCAGAAAACCATATTAAAAATACAGAAAAACTTTCTTCTTTAAAAATGTTTAATGTTAATCCTTTTTTTGTTAAGTATTTAGCAAACTTTGTTTTTGGTGAAGCTACTTCCGAAAATATTGCAAGGGCATTAATATATCCAAGAATATTGGGAACATCAATAAGTACGTCTTTTGGGTCTCAGTTACAGATTTTTTGTAATGAGATACTTACGGGGTATGCATCTGTTATTCCTGGGATAGACATCGAGTTTATTGATTCATTTGATGGCAGGAAAAAATATTGTCAAATAAAAACTGGTCCTACTACTATAAATAAAGATGATGTTAAAACAATATTGGATCACTTTAGGAATATAAAAAATTTAGCAAGGACAAATAGGCAGACAGATATTAACCCAAGTATTGATTGTATCGTAGGAGTATTTTATGGTGAGCAAAACAAACTTTCTACATTTTATAAACAAATTTCTCAAGATTATACTGTTATCGTTGGTCAGCAGTTTTGGCATCATTTAACGGGGGACGAAAATTTTTATTCTGACTTGGCTAATGCAGTTGCTGAGGTTGCCGTAGAAATGGATAGCAGAAAATTGATTGAAGATACTGTGCAAAAGTTAGCGTTTGAAATAAAACAGCGTAATGGAATAGAGTAACTGATTAAAAGCCTTGTGATTAATCACAAGGCTTTAGTAATATTAGTTTCACGATATTGTTTAATTGCTCTAATTAGTTCTTGCCAAGTTGTTTCGCAAGCTTAACTGGTACGGCATTGCCAATTTGTTTATATTTTTCGCCAATCCCACCGCAAAAAGACCAATCATCTGGAAAAGTTTGAATGCGAGCATACTCACGTACTGTAAATGGCCGTGTTTCTGATGGGTGGCAACGTTCGGTTTGTTTCTGACTAGGAGAGCATGTGAGGGTTAGGCAAGGTTCATCCCAAGATATTCTGCGGGCCATTCCTGTTCTACCACCACCGCTATTAAAACTTTTTTCCATATATGATTTTTGAATTTCTAATGGCAAGTTTCGCCAACAACCGCCAGGAGGAACTAAGTCTAGTACAGCTTTTTTAGCGGAACTATATGATTGCCCTTCAGAAGGAGGAACATTAAGTAAGGCATCTCGTAATGTTTTAATTGTTCTCGCTTTCTGGGGATAACAAAATTCTACACCATCACGAACACCAACGATTACTATGCGTTCACGTTTTTGTGGAATACCGTATTCCATGGAGTTTAGCACTTTATATTGAACATCATATCCTATTTCGGTGAAAACGCTCAATATTGTCTGCAGTGTTCTTCCATCATCATGTGACATAAGTCCACGTACATTTTCCGCCATAAACATTAAAGGGTTTGTTTCGTTTATACATCGAGCAAATTGATAAAACAAAGTTCCTCTGGTATCTTCAAAGCCGAGTTTTTTACCAGCATAGCTAAATGCTTGGCAAGGAAACCCGCCAGTTACGATATCTACCATATTTCTATATGATTTAAAACTAACATTAGCAATATCATCACATATTACATTCCATCCTGGCCTGTTGGTTTTCAATGTTTCACAACAATATTTATTGAATTCTACATGTGCTAAGGTTCTTATTCCAGCTTTTTCTAAGCCTAACGCCAGACCACCTGCACCAGCAAAAAGTTCGATAACAGTTATTTCATTAGGTTTAATAAATAAATTGGGCTCGTTGTTCTTACCAAGGTGATTGTCAAAATCTATTATGTATTCTGGTGATGCTTCTAATACTTTGCACATTTCTTCAAATTTTGTTTTTAATGGGGTATATTTTTTTGAAAGGATTAAAGACAATTGATTTTTTGTAATACCGATTTTTTGAGCTAATTGTGTTTGTGTTTTTATCCCAGCTGCATCCATTGCTTCTTTTACTTTTGCTTTATTTATTGTATACACATACATTCACCACGCTTATACAAGTTATGATTATATATTAACAGTTAATGGCCACTAAGTCAATGGAAAACCTGTAATAATGCGAAAATATATGAAATAATCAAACATATGTTTAGAAAATAAATAATAAATGTTGTAACGCATTATTAGCAGTATTTTTACTGAACAAAATGTATGGCATACAATATTGTTGGGTAATTTAGGCTTTAGCACTTTACAAAACCTAGCACATTATATAGTATAGTAATCACAATGTAGTGAAGGAACTTTTCGGAGTTTTTTCGCTACATTCTGTTTATGGGACATAAAGTATTTCATCATAGTATTTTTAATAAAATTTGTATTTGGAAGGGGTAAAGTGTTGAATCAGGTTATTTATGATAATTATGTAGCTATTTTAGAAAAAGAGCTTGTGGTAGCTTTAGGGTGTACAGAGCCAATTGCCATTGCTTATGCAGGGGCAAAGGTTCGTGAGGTATTAGGGCAAATGCCGGAACATATTACCGTGTATTGCAGTGGTAATATTGTGAAAAATGTTAAGGCTGTGACCGTTCCCCATTCGGGCGGTAATAAAGGTATTGCGGTGGCAGCAGTTCTGGGTGTTTTGGGCGGCGATGCTGCCAAGGAGCTTGCCGTTTTAGAAGATATAACTCAGGCTGACATAGATCAGTGTAACAGTTTATTAGCTGGCGATTTTTGTTCTTGTGAACTTATAGAGAATGTTGCTAATTTGTATATTGTTATTCAGGCTCAAGCCGGCAAAGAATCTGCGGAAGTAGTAATTAAGGATTACCATAGCAATATAGCCAAAATCATTAAAAATGGTAAGGTTTTGTTTACTAAGGAACATGATTACGAAAAATCTGATAGTGAAGATTTTCCGGATAAAAATCTTTTAAACGTCAAAGATATACTTGAATTTGCCGATACTGTAAAAATTGAAGATATACGCAAAGTGTTGGACAGACAGATAGAGTTTAATAGCGCTATCGCTGCTGAAGGTATGCGCAATCCTTATGGTGCCGAAGTTGGTCGGACTCTTATGAGCGACTTTGATACAACCAATGTTAAATTAAGGGCGAAGGCTCTTGCGGCCGCAGGGTCTGATGCTAGGATGAGCGGTTGTCCCCTTCCGGTAGTAATAAATTCTGGTAGTGGCAATCAGGGCATTACGGTATCAATTCCCGTTATTGAATATGCTAAAGAACTTAATGTAGGTGAGGAAAAGTTGTATCGTTCTTTAGTTGTAAGTAATCTTATCGCCCTACACCAAAAAAGATTTATCGGTAGTCTTTCTGCTTATTGCGGTGCGGTAAGTGCTGGTTGTGGTAGTGGTGCCGGTATTGCGTATATGATGGGAATGAATTACAGCTCAATATGTGATGTTATTACCAACAGTATTACGAATGTGGGCGGCATGGTTTGTGATGGAGCGAAACCTTCTTGCGCGGCAAAAATTGCTATATCTGTAGAGACAGCTATTCTGGCTTTACATTTGAGCAAAAAAAAGCATGTTTTCCATTCAGGTGAGGGCCTTGTAAAAGATGATATTGAACAAACCATAGAAAGCGTGGGTCGTATGGGGCGTGTAGGTATGAAATCAACTGATATTGAAATTCTTAATATTATGCTGGGGAAAATTAATGTTGCAGAAAGTTAATGTAAATTAATTTTAGAAATTTAATAAAGACACTAAAAGCCAGAACTTTTTAAAGTTCTGGCTTTTAGTGTAAAAATAAACTTAGTTTTAGTAAAAAGCAGTATATTTCTAAAGAGTTACGGCAAAAAATACTATAGGGGGGACATTTATAGAGTTTTCACCATGTTTATATGTTTGCAAAATTCGTCCATGATAGGCTCACCTTGTATTTCATAGCCTTGCTTTTCGTAAAATCTTTGTGCGCGGCACTGAGCTAGGAGATATATGGTTTTTCCGCCCAGTTCTTTTATTTTATTTTCTAAAAGTGCCATTATTTGGGCTCCTAGGTGCTTGTTTCTATAGTCAGGGAGTACAGCTATTCTACCTATGATAAAATCTTTTTCCGTTTTTCCTTTAAAGAGTCTGGCCGTAGCCACAGCTGTATCATCTTCAAATATGACTAAATGGGTAGCAATAGGGTCTATATGGTCGAATTCATGTTTAAAGCCTTGCTCGTCAATAAATACTTTTTGCCTAATATTGCGGGCTTCTATAGGTAAGTCTTTATAAAATGCAAAGTTCATAAGTAGCGTCTCCTTACTAATTTTATTTAATATTATAACATATAGGTATAATATATATAATTATAGTATAAGGCCTTTGGTCATAAAAAGGCTTTAAATCTCTTGCTTCCTAGTATATTTATTTATGCTATAATTTTATTACTATTTAGAAAGAGGCGATATGGATGCAAGTCATAGACCTAAATACTTGGCCGCGAGCAATTCACTACCATTTTTTTAAGCGTATGGATTATGCACACTATTTAATTTGTTCTAATGTTGATGTTACTAATTTTTTGGCCAAGTGCCACCAAAAAAATATATCTTTTTACTACGCCATGATTTATGCGGCAACTGTTGCTTTAAATAAGGTGGAGGCTTTTAAGTATCGTATTAGGTGCGAAGAGGTTGTCTTGCACAAAACGATACACCCTTCTTTTACGGCAATGCAAGAAGGTACTGATCTTTTTAAGATGGTCACAGTGGATATGACTTCCGAGTTGGAAGAATTTGTGGAGAAAGCCAAACAACAAACAGATGAACAAAAAGAATATTTTGTTAAGCAAGATGTAGAGGGCAGAGATGATTTGATTTATATTACTTGTGTACCGTGGGTATCATTTACTAATTTATCGCACACAATTTCGTTTAATAAGGAAGATTCAGTGCCGCGGTTGGCTTGGGGTAAATATTTCCAAGAAAATGGTAAAACATTGCTGCCTTTTTCTATAGAGGCTCACCATTCTTTTGTAGATGGTATTCATATGGACCAATATTTTACTTGTTTACAAGAATATTTAGACGCCTACAAATAAAATCAGGGGGCTTCAGTATGGAAAAAATTTTAAATGAACTTGTTGATAAATCTTTTGCCGCTTTGGTAAAAGATGCACAGGAGATAATGAGTATTGAAAGTGTATTGGATGAGAGCACAATCGATACAGGTGCTCCTTTCGGCAGCGGTATTGCTAAGGCACTAGAGACTATGCTGGCTAAAGCTGCTGACATGGGATTACTAACTAAAAACCTAGAAGGATATGCCGGGTATGCGCAACTGGGAAAAACAGGTGAGCAGGTGGCCGTTTTAGCCCATTTGGACGTGGTGCCGGCAGATGGAGATGGTTGGTTATTTCCACCTTATGCTGCACAGATAGCTGACGGTAAATTGTATGGTCGTGGTTCTATAGATGATAAGGGACCGGCTCTTGCCTGTCTTTATGCGCTGAAAGTCATTAAAGACAGCGGATTGCCTATTAATAGACATGCTCGCCTTATACTAGGTACGGATGAAGAGAGTTTTTCTCGTGGTATTAAATATTATTTGCAAGAAGAAGCCCCGCCTGCTTGTGGGTTTTCACCTGATGCCGAGTTTCCCATAATTCATGCGGAAAAGGGCATACTCCACTTCTCCTACCGTTTGCAACTTACTAAGCCTGTTCCTCATATTATTTTTCTAAAGGCGGGGAATCGTATTAATGTGGTTCCTGATTTGGCGGAAGCATTAGTTACGGGAATTGCCCAAGAGACGGTGACGGCGCAAATAAAGGCCCTAGGATTTGAGCAACATTTCACGGTAGTAATCAGGTGGCGAAAACTTAAAAATAACTTCTCTGGGCGTTACAGGCCATGCTAGCATGCCTGAGGACGGCTACAATGCTATTCAAAACATGCTGCAGCTAATGGCAGTTCTTTTACCCGGGGAGGATTGTGGCAGCGAATTTATTAAGTATTTGGCAAGGCATTTAAAAATGGAAACTAACGGAGTATCTTTGGGTATTGGCTGCCAAGATGAAATATCAGGTGCTTTGACTCTTAATACTGCTACTATGCAGCTTGATGACAAGGAAATTATGCTGCAATTTGATATTCGTTATCCGGTGACTTATGTGGGTGAAAAACTTTTATCCAAGCTTGAAGCCTTAGCGGAAAAGTTGGGAATAGAGTTTGCTATAATTCAACACTCAGCGCCGTTATATGTAGAAAAGAATTGCCCTTTTATTAAAATTCTGCAAGAAACCTATAGGGATTGTACGGGTGCCGAGCCTGAAATTTTTGCTATTGGCGGCGGGACTTATTGCCGCTCTGTAAAAAATACGGTGTCTTTCGGTCCGGTATTTCCCGGACAGCCGGAATTAGCACATCAGTGTAATGAGTATATCGCTTTAGAGGATTTGCGTAAGATAACCAAGATTTATGCCCAAGCGATCTATAATTTGATTCATTAACGAAAATAAGAGAAAAATTAAACGCTAACTAAGTGTACTATCACTTAGTTAGCGTTTTAGCTTTATGGGGTATAATTATTGAATTTTGATGGCATGCTTAAAACAAAAACTAGCGCAACGCCCACAGCGCATACAATCAGGGTTGGTAAAACCTGAGAGTTTACCGCGATCTTTATAGGGGGAAAGTCCCATAGGGCAAGTTTTGGCACACAGTCTGCAGTAGACACAGTCGGTGGTAATCATAAGTTTAGCTTTTTTAGGCGCTAGTAATTTTCCTGCGGTACCTGCTGGACAAATATTGCACCAAGAACGAGCTGGAGCTATAGCCATAAGACCAACACTAATGACGGTAGAGACCCAGAGGAGCTTGGTGAGGGCAAGGCCCATAGAAGGCCAATTCCCCCAATGGAAAAACACTATATAACCCAATAGGCCAAACATTATGCTGAACATGCCGTAACGCAGCCAAGGGCTTTTAAGCCAAGCAGGACGGCTGTGACGGATGAAGAGCCCAAAGAGATCTTGAAAGCTGCCATGTGGGCACAGATGTGCGCACCACCAGCGGCCTGAAAAAGGCGCTAAGATAAAAATTGGCACTATAAATAGCAGGACAGAAAAAATACCTAGGATAGGTCTAAAAAGTCCCGTAACTAAAAACGCTATATATATAATAAATAAATACTTAAACATGGTTTACCTCACTTCTTTTGGGGAATACTTCTTTTAGTATAACAAATAAAGAACTTGAGGACAAGAATAGAGCCGGTTTTAAGCTAAACTCTGTACGTTATATTACATATTTATGCGTTGACAAGCACAAAAAGCGGTGGTAGCATAAGTGAAAGACAATATAACGCACAAAAGTGCAATTTTTACTGGGGGGCTTTAAAATGTTAACAGAGAGAATAGAAAATATTAGGCAAAATTATGTGAATGCAAAACCGGCAATTTCTACGGAAAGAGCATATATTTGGACACAATCTCACATGAAGACAGAGGGAAAAGCTACATATATTCGCAGGGCTCAGGCTTTTTATGATGCCTGCGCTCAATTATCTGTACATATATTTGAAGGTGAACTTATAGTTGGTGCTATTGGAGAATTCCGTAAGTGTGGCATTTTGACTCCGGAGTTTTCTTGGAAATGGGTTGGTAAGGAAATGGAACATTTTGCTGATCGCCCCCAGGATCCCTATGTAATGACTCACGAGCAGTGCGATTTTGTGCGTAAAGAAATATTCCCGTATTGGCAGGGTAAATCTTTGGAAGAGGCATTTTTGGCCCGTATCCCTACAGAAACGGCTAAAATTGGTGTAGATACAGGTATTATTGACAGCGATTCTAAATGGAGACAAGCAGTAGGGGAGGTAACTCCTGATTATCAGGATGTACTTTTCCCCAAAGGCTTTGGGGGCATAATTAAAGATGCACAAGAAAAAATAAAAAAATTAACGGCAACAAGCACAGAAGATTTAGCTAAAAAAGATTTTTATGATTCTATAATTCTGACTTCCCAAGGGATTATTCTCTATGCTCATAGGTACGCTGATGCTGCGGAAAATTTGGCCAAAGTACTACCTGAAGACAGTGAACGCAGAGCAGAATTAATGGAAATTGCGGCTATTTGTCGTAAAGTGCCGGAAAATCCACCTGCTACGTTTAAGGAAGCCATGCAGTTTGTTTGGTTTACTCAGATTGGTGGTATTATTTCCGAAAATCCTTTATCTTTAAATCCTGGACGTTTTGATCAATATATGTACCCTTATTACCAAAAGGATGTAGCTGAAGGTAAAATCACTCAAGGTGAAGCTCAAGAACTTATTGACGCTTTGTGGCTTAAGTATTCTGAATGGGTTTGGACTATTTCCGCTAATACTGCCGATTATTTTGCCGGGTACAACCAATTTCAAAATCTTACTGTAGGTGGCAAAACCAGAAAAGGGTTAGATGCCACTAATGATTTAACTTATATGTGCATGCAGGCAACGGCTGAAGCAAAAACCCATCAACCGGGACTTAGCGTACGCGTCCATGCGGACTGTCCTCAGGAATTTTTGGGAGCTGTAACAGAGTTGGTAAGCCAAGGTATAGGATTTCCAGCCATTCATAATGATAGCGTAGGTTACCAAATGCTTTTAAATGCCGGTTATGAACAAGAAGATGCTAGAGATTGGAATAATTGTGGCTGCGTATTGCCTCATTATAGAAAAACAGGCGAATGGACGGCTGCCGTTAATGTTAATTTTGGCTCAGCCTTAGAGTATGCCTTAAACCAAGGTAAAAGTAACATGACGGGGAAAACCATGGGTCTATGTGAAAAAGCAGCCAAAGATTTTAAAACTTATGATGAAGTAGAAAAGGCTTTTTATAAGCAGTTTGATAATTTGTGCAAGCATTCTATTATTTTAACGCTTACGGCTCAACGTATTCATCAAGAAATGGTGCCTCGTCCCTTTCTTTCTTCCACTATTGAGGCTTGTATTGAAGACGGTAGGGACCTTTCTATGGGTGGGGCGAAGTACAATATTGGACCTGTTATTACTGGTATTGGTCTGGCTGTAGTAGCAAATTCTCTAGCGGTAATAAAAAAACTGGTTTTTACTGATGCTGTTTGCACTATGGAAGAGTTGGCTATTGCAGTTAATAATAATTGGGTAGGTTATGAAGCTTTACGCACGAAAGCGCAAGCTGTACCCAAATATGGTAATGACGATGACTATGTAGACACAATCGCACTAGAAATTGCCAATCATTATTATAAGGAAATTCATCAGTATAAAGATATTTTTGGTGTACCATTTAATACGGCTTTTATGGGCATTTCTAATTATATTCCTATGGGACGGGTACTTGGTTCTACGCCTGATGGTCGCTTGGCAGGAGAACCTTCCAGTGAAGGTGTTTCACCCTATGTGGGTACAGACCAAGGTACTCCTTTAGCTGCTATGCGCAGTGCAGCTAAGGTAAATCAAGAAATTCATTCCGGGGGGACGTTGTTAAATTTACGTCTTAACCATGATTTGGTTGCGACGAAACGCGGACAAGCTAACCTAGGTGCTATGATTCAGGCCTTTTTCGCACTAGGAGCCTTCCATGTGCAGTTTAATACTATTTCTTCAAAAGTATTGCGGGCCGCACAGGCTAAACCAGAAGCTTACAAAGATTTGTTGGTAAGAGTGGCTGGTTATAGCACTCAATTTGTTAATTTATCTAAGTCTATGCAAGATGCCATTATTGCTAGAACGGAACATGGAGAATTATGATTATCGAAGACAGCGGTTATATTATGCAATTACAAAATATGTCCGTAAATGATGGAGAAGGCATTAGGACAAACATTTTTCTAGCAGGATGTCCTATGACTTGTCCTTGGTGTTCTAACCCTGAAGGGCAAACACTAATTAACCCCATGACTAAAATGATAACGGTGAGTGAAGTGCTGACTTTTGTTAAAAAACAGATGCTTTTTTATCGTTATTCCGGAGGGGGAGTAACTTTTTCCGGAGGTGAAGCTACTTTACAAATAGGGTTTTTACGTAGCTTGGCTAATGCTTTTTATGATATGGGTATTTCTTTGGCCATAGAAACTTGTGGAGCTTTTGCTTTTTCGGCGGTTAAGGACATTTTGACCAAGATGGATACTATATTTATTGATATTAAGCATATGAACCCAACTATGCATAAACAGTGGACAGGATATGCTTTAAATCCTATTTTGGAAAACATTTGTGCCGTCGATACTTTGCCGGGCAATTTAATTATTCGTGTACTCCTTATAGTAGGTGTTAACACTGATGAAGAGAACTTAGCAGCTACTTTAAATTTTATGCGCATTAATTTACGCAAACCAAAAATTGAATTTTTGCCTTATCATACTTATGGTAGTGAAAAATATAAGCAGTTAGGCAAAGCGTTGCCGGATGTTAACTTTCACACGCCCACGGAAGAGGAGCAGGATTTAGCTGTTAGGCTGGCTTGTACATTTGGCGTAGAAGTAGTATCCTATCGATAAGTGAATAAACATGACAAAGGGGTCTGTAGTCTATGCAAGAGCATAATGACATTGAAAATTTGAATGCAATAATTTCTGCTAATCTAAAGAGATTGCGACGGGAAAAAGGACTAACATTAGACACTTTAGCGGATATGACAGGCGTTAGTAAAAGCATGCTGGGACAAATAGAACGAGGGGAATCAGCTCCCTCTGTAGCAACTTTGTGGAAAATATCTACAGGTATGAAAATATCTTTTACTTCCCTTATGGTGGAAAATAAACAGGAAGCACAAATTATTGACAACGAAGATATTATTCCGCTAAATAATGGAGATGACAGCTTTAAACTCTATCCGGTATTTCCCTTTGAACCGGGGAGAAACTTTGAAATATTGACTATTGAAATGGAGCCGGGTGCCGAGTCTTTATCTTTGCCTCATGATTTGGGAACAGAAGAGTTTGTAATGGTCTATAGCGGGCAAATGACGCTGCTGGTAGGCGATGCTACCTATACTCTTACCGCTAACCAGTCCATTCGTTACCAAGCTGATAAGAAACATGGTTATGCTAATAAAAGTGCAGAAAAAGTCAAGCTTTGTATGGTTATATATTATGCTTAAAGAGTGAAGGTTACAGTAGTCTAAGTTAATTAAAGCACCTATTGTTGTAATTATATTTACAAAAATAAGGAAAAAATATTTGCGGAAAAAAGATTCTTGACAATTTCCTTGGCTTCGGTCTAAAATAATCACTAACAACTTCATATTGAACTTCTTATCTAGAGAGGCGGAGGGACTGGCCCTATGACGCCCGGCAACCACGGTTTACCGTATGGTGCTAATTCCAGCAGACCTACGCGTCTGGAAGATGAGAATGCGATGCATGCTTTTTTGCAGCCATTCTTTTAGGAATGGCTGTTTTTTATTTATATTTTTTACAGAATAGGAGTAGCTGTAACGGCACAGCACACAAGCATATGAAAATTTCTGAACTATTTGCACAAAAACGACCAGTGGTATCTTTCGAGGTTTTTCCTCCGAAACCGGATTCTCCTTTTGAAACAGTATTAGAGGCTGTTGAAGCTTTGCATAGTTTAAAGCCTGCTTTTATCAGCATTACTTATGGGGCAGGTGGTTCTACCCAAAATAAGACTTTAGAATTGGCCCAACATATAAAAGATGCATATGGGATTGAGGCTTTGGCTCACTTAACTTGTATTACTAATAGTCCGGAAGCTACAGAAAAAATATTAAATGAAATTGAAGCTCGTGGTCTAGAAAACATATTGGCTTTGCGCGGTGACCCGCCTAAAGATTGGCAAGGTTCTGTATATAATATTCATGCCATAGACTTAGTTAAGAGTATAGCTAAGCGTAAAAAGTTTTTTATTGCCGGAGCGGCATATCCTGAAGGACATCCGGAAGCGGCAAGTCCCAAAGAAGATCTACAACACTTAAAAGAAAAAGTAGAGGCTGGTACAGAGCTTTTAATTACCCAAATAGCTTTTGATAATGATTACCTCAAGCGTTTTCGAGAGGGGGTGGCACATGCTGGCATTACGGTTCCTATAACCGCCGGCATAATGCCCGTGTTTAGTGCAGGCCAGATTGCGCATATATGTGGCCTTTGCGGGGCTACTTTACCGCCGCAGCTGGTGGATAGGCTAAACAAGTATTCTCATAATCAAGATGCCTTGCAAAGTGCGTGCATAGAATATGCTTGCAGGCAGATTAATGACTTAGTGGATGCAGGGTTTGATGGTATTCATATTTATACAATGAATAAGCCGCTTCTAGCTAGAGCCATTCTTTCAGGGACTAACTTAAGATAAGGCTTAAAAAATAGTTGCTTGGCAAAAATTAGAGAAATAGGGGAGAGATTATACATGAAATTTGAGACTTTAGCAGTTCATGCAGGGCAGACACCTGATCCCACAACAGGGTCTAGAGCTTTGCCTATTTACCAAACAACAGCGTATAATTTTCATGATTCTGATCATGCGGCCCGGCTTTTTGCTTTAGAAGAGGCAGGGAATATTTATTCGCGTTTAACAAATCCGACCACTGATGCGTTTGAACAGAGAGTAGCGGCGTTGGAAGGTGGTAATAATGCGGTGGCTTTTGCTTCCGGCCATGCAGCTATAGTAGCTACAATTTTGAATTTTTTGCAAGCAGGAGATGAAATCGTTAGTTCTACGACTCTTTATGGTGGCACTTTTAATATGTTTCAACATACCTTACCACGTATAGGTATTACTACTAAATTTGTAGATGCCCAGGATGCAGAAAATTTTGAAAAGGCTATTACTAATAAAACTAAAGCAATTTATGCTGAAACCATAGGAAATCCCAAGATTGATCTTTTGGACATTGAAGCCGTGTCTAAGGTTGCCCACGCACATGGCTTGCCACTTATTGTAGACAACACATTTGCGTCTCCTTATTTATGTAGACCAATTGAATTTGGTGCTGATATAGTGGTACATTCTGCTACTAAATTTATAGGTGGTCATGGCACATCTTTGGAACAGTGAAAAATTCCTTTTGTTAAGTCAACCGGATCCTTCTTATCACGGATTAAATTATGCTAAAGATTTAGGGAAAGCAGCCTTTGGAACCCGTTTGCGTGCGCAAGTACTAAGGGATTATGGGGCGTGTTTGAGTCCGTTTAACAGCTTTCTTTTAATGCAGGGTTTAGAAACATTACATTTACGTTTGGCTAGGCATGCGGAAAATGCTTTAATTATAGCGAAATATTTAGAAGGGCATGCACAGGTTACTTGGGTTAGTTATCCGAGTCTTCCCAGCCACCGGGATTATGCTAAGGCCCAAAAATATTTACCTAAAGGTGCTGGTGCTGTATTCACTTTCGGGATTAAAGGTGGACTTAAAGCTGGGAAAAAGTTTATAGATTCTCTGAAGTTATTTTCCTTATTGGCCAATGTTGGTGATGCCAAGTCCTTAGTTATTCATCCGGCTAGTACAACCCATGCACAATTATCAAGCGAACAAAGAGAGCAGGCAGGAGTTCCGGATGATTTGATTCGTTTGTCTATAGGTATCGAAAATGCAGAAGATCTTATCGCTGATTTAGCACAAGCGTTAGAAGGAGCGACAAATGCCAATTAGAATTTCTAACGAACTACCTGCTAAAAGCATCTTAGAGCAGGAAAATATATTTATTATGCCTATGAGTCGCGCTGAAACGCAAGATATTAGGCCACTGAAAATACTTTTTTTGAATTTGATGCCTAATAAAGTTGTGACGGAAACACAATTTTTGCGGTTGCTTAGTAATACGCCCCTACAAGTAGATGTGGATTTTATTTGTACGGAGTCTTATACTTCTACCTATACTAGTAGTGAGTATTTAGTAAAGTTCTATGAAACTTTTGAGGAAGTAAAAGATAGGCGTTATGACGGTATGATTATTACTGGGGCTCCTATAGAAAATTTACCCTATGAGGAAGTCGGTTATTGGCAAGAATTAATAAAAATAATGGAGTGGAGTCGTACTCATGTGTATTCAACTCTTCATATTTGCTGGGCAGCTCAAGCTGGATTATACTACCACCATGGCATTCCTAAATATAAGTTACCTAAAAAAAAATTTGGGGTATTTCCGCACACATTAAATTACGCACATCTAGATAAACTATTTAGAGGTTTTGATGATGTTTTTTATGTTCCGCATTCACGCCATACAGAAGTACGAAGAGAAGACATTTTAAAAAAGAGGGGTTTGAATATTTTGTCCGAGTCACCGGAAGCAGGCGTTTTTTCTGTTTCAGATCAGGCTGGTCGACAATTTTTTATCTGTGGTCATTCGGAATATGATTCGTTTACTCTAAAGGCAGAATATGATCGAGATATGGGTCAAGGTCTTAATGTTAATATTCCTTGTAATTATTATCCTGATAATAATCCTGCCTTAACACCCATAGTGAGATGGCGCAGTGCAGCAAATTTATTGTTTTTTAATTGGCTTAATTATTATGTTTATCAAGATACACCTTTTGATTTGGCTGCGCTATAAATAAAACCACAACAACTTTAGAGTTGTTGTGGTTTTATTTATAATACAGTTTAAGAAGTTATTTGAATTTGTTAATAATTAATGGTAAAATTACAATTGTAATTTGTATAACAATTGTAAGGAGATGCAAACAGTGAAAGTGGCTAAAGCGAGATATAAAAGTTCTGAACAATCGCAGCAACAATTAGAATTTCTGCAACAAGTATACCAGACATTACCTTGTGCTATTGTTCAATGCACTAATGATGATGCCGTTAAAATAATAAATGCCAATGCAGCTGCTTGCACTATACACGGCTATCTGGAGATGGATAGTTTTTTGGCGGATATGCAGCGGATAGGCGGGATAGGTAACTCTATTTACCCACCGGACCGTATGAGGATGAAAGAAACTATTAGCTTAGTTAGGCAAACCGGACAACAACAAGATTATGAACTACGTATTTTGCAACCAAATGGAAATTTAAGGTGGATTCGTGGAGTTTTGGTTACAATTAATGGTGAGGCTGGTACCAGTGTTTTGCAAAACACTTATATGGATGATACGGAGCGAGTGCGTACTGCGGCTAGAGAACATTGGCAGGATGAATGCTTTAAAATTCTGGTGGAAGCCATGCGTACTGTAACTTTTGATTACGATCAATTTAAGGACATCATGAATTATTCCGTTACTCTTACTAATAACACTGTAGAAGATTTAGTTGTGGAGGATTACTTAAAAAATCTTAATGATAGTAAAGTTATCGAACGAACTTTTATAGAGGAGCTTAGGCAAAGATTACAAGCTGCCAGTAAATATGTAACGCGAGATAGTTATGAATGTAAGGCTGATTTTTTTGGACAAGGTTTTCGCTGGGTTAAAATTTATTATACTAGCGTTGCTGATACTAGAGGGAATATATATCGTATTGTTGGACGCGTGGATGATATTCAAGACAGGAAAGTAGCACAGGAATGTTATCAGGAAGAATTGAAGATTCGCGCTAATATGAGCAAAGACTTAGTTGCTTCTCTGCGTATTAATATTACGCAAGATGTAGTAGAAAAAATACAGGCTTCTTTTCCACGGGGAGAAGTTATTAAAGAAGGAATGAATAGGGAACAGGTTATAAAAAGTGTGGCGCAAGGTTTATTGGATGATGTTGAGCGAAAAAAATTCGCTGAATTTTTTTGAAACAGAGGCTATGAAGAAAGCTTTTGCTGCTGGTGATAAAGATTGTACCATTAACTTTCGTACCATAGCGCCCGATGGTACAATTTCTTGGTTGGAAGCAAATGTTAAATTTCTTGAACATCCTGTAAATAAAGATATTATTGCTTTTGTTGCCATTCGCGATATTAACGATAAAATAATGCGTTCTAGTGTAATAGAATTGCTTATGGGTTCTGAATATGACTACATTGCAATTGTTAATGGTAATAATGGTCATTTTAAATTGCTTGCGGCTAATCCAAATGAAAAGGCAGTTCCTCCTACCGAGGGGGAAAATTATGATTACATTGTAGAAAAATATGCAGAAATGTACTTACCGGAAGAGGAAAGGGTAGGAGCAATTAGTGCATTATCTTTAGATGCAGTATATCGCCAGTTGGAAGAAAACGGAAAATATGTTTATTACTACAGTTGTCATGAAGGCGGTAGTATTCGTTACAAAAAAAATGAATACCACTATATGGATAGAGCAAACAAGTTGATTATGACAAATCGCTCAGATGTTACAAGCACTGTGAAAGAGGAGAAGCAACGTAACATTAAGCTTAGAAATGCATTGCTAGGAGAAAAGCAGGCAAATTTAGCTAAGAGCGTTTTTTTATCACGGATGAGTCATGATATTCGTACACCACTGAACGCGATCATAGGCGTAACTGCGTTGGCTTTAGAGGAGATTAACCATCCTCAAAAAGTAGAGGATTATCTTAATAAGGCAAGTGCTGCCAGCAAACTTCTATTAGGTCTAGTTAATGACATTTTGGATATGAGTAAGATAGAAAACAAAGCAATTGAATTACATCCTTCGCGTTATGAATATAGCGAATTTGTGGGCAATATTAATACTATTATTAGTCCTTTGTGTCAACAAAAGCATATAGAATTTATTTTTACTACAGGTATTAATTGCGCACCTCTTTGGGTTGATAAGGTGAGATTTAACCAAATATTTCTTAATTTCTTGTCCAATGCTGTAAAGTTTACACCTGAAGGTGGCACTGTAGAGTTTGATATTAAAGATTTGAAGCGAGAGAACAATATTATTTTTTGTGAGTATAGTATTATTGATAATGGGATTGGTATGAGCAAAGAATTTCAGAAACACATGTTTGAACCTTTTGCACAAGAATATTTTGAAAAGATGTCGACCATACAAGGTACAGGGCTGGGCATGCCTATTGCTAAGAGTTTAGTAGAGCTTATGGGTGGTACTATTAAAGTTACCAGTGAACTAGGCAAAGGAACAAAGATTAATATTAAATTTGAGTTATAGGTTGCTCCGGATAAGGGACCGAAACTAAAGGAACAAAACGAACAGGATACGAAAGAGACTTTACAAGGCAAAAAAGTCTTACTGGTAGAAGATCACCCGATTAATGCGGAAATCGCAGAAAAACTTTTGATGCGCAAAGGGGTTATCGTTACTTGTGCAGAAAACGGAAAAATAGCTGTGGATAGATTTATTGGGTACGAGGAAGGGTTTTTTGATGCCATTTTGATGGATGTTCGTATGCCTGTTATGGATGGCTTAGAAGCAACCCACATTATTCGGTCTTTAGATAGAGCGGATGCTCAAAAAATACCCATTATAGCTATGACAGCCAATGCTTTTGACGAAGATCGAGATGCTACTTTACAAGCTGGAATGGTAGCCCATATTGCCAAGCCAATTAGTCCTATTACTAAACAAGGCAAATAAGTCTATTGGTTCTGAGGACATGAAGTTATAATCAGGAATGCTTTCTACTACTTTGTTGCGAGCTGCTTCTAAATCATGAAACACATCCCATTTGGCAGTAACTTGGCTATGACCTGAAAGCCGTAACAAATATGAAGGATGATAGGTTGCGATACAATCAAACCCTTGTTTGGACTTAAACCAGTGACCTCTGCTGCGAGTAATGCGAAGTTCAGGGTTGCCAAGATAATGTAGGGCAACACTACCCAAGGCGACAATAACTTTGGGCTGGATTATTGTTAGTTCTTTTTCCAGCCAGCGAGCAGCGCAGCTGGCGCCTTCTTCTACAGTCGGAGTTCTATTACCTTTTGGCCTACATTTAACAATATTTGTTGTTAAAACTCGGTCTCGTGTCATTTTAGCAGCCCAGAGAGCTTTGTCCAAAAGTTGGCCGGAAGGACCGATTAAGGGACAGCCATAATTATCCTCCACTCCACCTGGACCTTCGCCAATAAACACTATGGGACTATCTGCATTGCCGAACCAACCTACAGGAGCAATGGCATCTTTTCGTAATGGGCAGGCTGCGCAATTTAGTAATTGCACCGCTAACGCTTGTAATTCTTCTGTTTTCATATTAAAAAATCACCTCACTATAATAATTATACAACTTTTTTATTAAATTGGTGTTCCAATAAACTTCAATTAGAAGAGTGTACTAACCTGAAAAGACACTTGACAATGTTACGGAAATAGTTTAATCTTTCTCTTAACAGAATTACATTTTTGTGGAGAGTATGAGGCTTAAAAGTGTGTTTTTGTAATTTGAAAAGCGGTGCTGCTTTACTATGAGGATACTTATAGTATAGTAGCACTATTTTTTTTAGGGGGATTAAAATTTGGATAAAAGTAGGCTTTATGAGTTAATTGATAGTTATAATGATGAAATGCTGGAGCTGTGGAAAAATTTGGTAAATGTCGACAGCGGACCGGATTCCCATGAAGGAGTAGAGAAGGTTTCTGATATAGTTGCCAAATTTTTACGAAATATAGGAGTTTTTACTCGTACTATTAAGTTTCCTAACGCGGGAAATATGCTCATTGCAGAGTATGGAGATATGACGAAACCCTTTGTAGTTATTACAGGCCAGATGGATACAGTTTTTAATAAAGGGGCAGCAAGTGCAAGGGCATTTAAAATTGAAGATGGTAAAGCGTATGGTCCTGGTGTTTTGGATATGAAGGGTGGAATAACTATTGCCTTGTTTGTGGTTAAGGCCCTGCTGGCAATGAATTACCAGAAGCATCCAATAAAGATAATTCTTGCCGGGGATGAGGAAATAGGTCATAGTTGCAGCACCGCACCGCAAGAATTTATAAAAGAAGGAACAGGTGCTTTTGCCGCTTTTAATATGGAAACAGGTTTTCCTGATAATGGATTAATAGTTGAACGGAAAGGAATGTATCAATTCATGCTGGAAGTGTTTGGCCGTGGAGCTCATGTAGGTAATGCACCTAAGAATGAGCGAAACGCTATTAAAGAGATTGCCAGTAAGCTGCTTGATATTGAAGCACTAACAGATTGGGATAAAGGCAATACTTTTAATGTAGGCGTAATCGAAGATGGAACTGTATGCAATTCTGTGGCTGCTTATGCAAAAATTATCTGTGATGTGCGATTTATAGATTCCTCTTATTTACCTGATATAAAGGAAGCATTGCAAAAAATAGTGGAGAAAAAATATGTGGAAGGTACTAAGACTATTTTAACTAGTATTGTGGAATTTAGCGCCATGAAACGCTTGGATAAAACCATGGAACTTTTTGCCTTAGTAAAACGTACGGCACAGGAGGAGGGTTTCAGACCTGTAATTGCCAAAGCAGTTGGAGGAGCATCGGATTCCGCCTATTTAACAAATATAGGTATTCCTACTGTTTGCGCAATGGGTGTTATTGGTGAACATAATCATACTGTTGAAGAATTTGCTGTTGTTGATACGGTGTTAGAGCGTGCTAAATTGTTAGCGGCCGTATTAGTAAATGTTTAGGAGTATACGGGGACAAAAAAGTTCTTGGTATAATTGCCGGAGGAATAATTTCTCTATTATATTGGTCAGTAGATTTTGTTTAGTAAAGAGCTAGATAAAAAATAGCCGCTACTCCTAGCAAAAATTGGGAGTTAGCGGTTATCTTTATAAATTGCCGATATTTTTTATTCTTTTCAATAATATGTTTGCTAAAGTACCTGTAAATAATCCGGTAGGAATACCTATGGCTATTAATAGGGGTAAATAGCTAAATACAGCTATAGAGTTTAGAAGATATACTGCCATGATAATCTGTCCACAGTTATGCATAAAGGCACCTAAAAGTCCTATCCCTATAGGTGAAAACCAATTTCGTTCAACGGCCATGGACATGAAAACAAAACTAAGAGCAGCACCACCCAAGCCGATAAGAAAGCCAGGTGTAAAAAATCCGGTAGATAGTATACCTACTAAAAGAATACGAGTACATAGGAAAAGACCAGCTTTATTAGTACCATAATTAATTAATACAAAGATAGTTAATATATTGGCCAAACCCAATCGTGCCCCAGGTAGCGGTAAAAGATAGGGGAAAAAATTTTCGGTAATACGCAAGACAATAGCAACGGCCAATAGTACACCTAATTGTGTTAACTCTTGTGTGGTTAATTTAGCGGATGATGGCATCTGGCGCACCTTCCTTCCCTGTAGCGGTCAAGGTAAAAAGTACTTTTTCCGGCAGGCAGACAATAGTCTGTCCTGGGTTTGTAATTTTGCCTTGGTGAATACATAGTTTATCGCGACAAGGAGAGGAGACAATATAGGCCCCTTTATTATCGACGTTTACTATTACATGACCATGTTCAGTAGGAATATTAATTTTCGTGGGGGCTTTTATTGTTTGCAAATTTATTTTTTGCAGAATATTTTGTCCATGTTGAACAATGAGTATTTTGGCATCGGTAGTGGGTGCATGGCTATGTAAAAAATAGCCCATACCTGTTAAAAAAAGCAGGAATACAAAGAGTAAATAGTCATTTTTTCGCACTAGCGGGCCTCCTTACTTCGCCTTAGTAAATGTATTTCTAAGTCCAGGCGATACATAGATTTCGCCTTTAGAATCTACAATGATAGCTTCTATTTGAGGGGTGTTTTCTACCACGGAAATCGCCTCTTCGTGAGGTAAAACAAATAGTAGTGTCGAGAAAAAATCTGCAGTTAAGGCAGAAGAAGATACTGCTGTAGTACTTATTGCATTACGAGCAGGCTGCCCAGTAGCAGGGTCAAGAATATGGCAGTAGCGGACACCGTTTACTTCATAGTAACGTTGATAGTCTCCGGAAGTTGCAATGGCCTGACCATTTTTCATTTCTAGAATTCCTAAAATTTCCTGAGAATTACGAGGATCTTGGATACCGATGCGCCAAGGTTTGCCATCTGCTTTTGTTCCGATAACTTTTATGTTACCTCCGGCGTTAATAAGTGCAGAAGTAACAGCCTTGTTTTTGGTAATAATGCTTGCGGCATAGTCAACAGCATAACCTTTTGCTATAGCGCCTAAATCGAGGTTGCTATCGGCAGTTAGTGTTACAGTATGGTTGGTGGTATCTAAGGAAAATTTATCGCGGCCACATTTGGCTAATGCGGTTTTAATTTCTTCAGGTGAAGGAACAGTTTTAGTTTCACCATGTTTTCGCCATACGTCAATAATTGGTCCCAAAGATAAATCCAGGGCAGTATAAGGTTGTTCTTTATACATAAACAGGAGTTTATAAAGGTGATCTCCGACTATAAAAGGTCCTTGACCACTATGTTTATTAAGGGCATAAAGGTCATGTGGTTTATGACTTTCATAACGGTCTGTTTCATCTGCCACGTCTTTAAAAGCAGTAAAGGCCTCATCTGTGGCATTTTTAATAGCTGCTTGGTCTTTGCCGGTGGCAGAAATAGTAATAATGGTATCCATAAAAAAACGGGTATCTTGATAAGATTGTTGCTTAAAAAAGCAGCCCGTTGTTAGCAGGCTGCTTATAATTAGTAATGAACTCAGTAGTTTTTTCATTTTGCGGAACCACAACTACCGCTTAAAGCACAATTGCTGCAACCGGTTTTATTTTCCGGTTTATCTAAATTCAAAGGTTTGTTGGTATCTACAGCATCCAAGATGTGAATGCATTTGCGTGGACATTTACTAACGCAAATACCACAGCTTATGCATTTATCATAGTCAATCACTGGCAAGCTTCCATTGGGACCGTCTTCCAAAGTAATGGCTTGCTGTGGACAGGATTTCACGCAAATACCGCAACTAATGCAGGATACCTTGCAGTTTACCATTGCTGCCTTGCCCTTATCCCTATTATTACACATTATATGTATTTTTGTTCCGGCATCTGCCAAATACAAGACCATTTGTGGGCATTGTTTTACGCAAATACCGCAACCAACGCATTTTGTATAATCAAATTGGGGAAGACCATTATCACCCATGGTGATAGCGTGAAATGGACATGCTTTTTCACAAGAACCAAAGCCAAGACAACCATAGTTGCATTGCCCAGGACCGCCGAAGTTTTTAGCTACAACATGGCAATCAGGTATTCCGGCATATTCAATAGTACGAGGAGCATTGGTTTTACAACCGTTACAAGCTAGACGGGCTACTTTTCGAGCTATAGTACCTGTATTATCAGTAGATTTGCCCATGACAGCATTAATGGCTTTTTGATTATCAGACGGGCAAGCCATACACTTAGAAGCATCGGGTGCTTCTCCTGCAACAATGGCTTCAGCCATATTGCAACAACCTGCATAACCACAAGAACCACAGTTAGCTCCGGGCAAAAGAGCCGCTATTTCATCAATACGTGGATCAGTATCCACAGCAAACTTACGACCGGCAATTGCTAGGACGAGGCCGAAGATTCCGCCTAAAACAGCTACCAGAATGACAGCATTTTGCATAATTATTTCAGCTCCTCAATCAGTGTATTCCGCTCATACCCATAAGGGCAATAGACATACAACTGGCAGTTATTAAAGCAATAGGCAAATCTCTCATACATCTAGGCATTTCAGGACATTCCAGGCGTTCCCGCAAGCAAGAGAAGAGCACAATTGCCATAGTATAACCGGCGGCTGTACCAACAGCATTAGTGATAGACTGCATAAAGGTATAGTCTCTTTGTACATTAATTAAAGCAATACCTAAAATTGCACAGTTGGTAGTAATCAAAGGAAGAAAAACGCCCATGGCTTTGTGTAAAGTCGGCATATTTTTTTTCATAAACATTTCTACTAATTGTACTAAGGTTGCAATAGACAAAATAAAGACTAAAGTTTTCAAATAAACTAAATCATAGGGTACTAAGAACACATAATAGATGACCCAAGATAAAATCGTAGCTAGAATCATAACAAAGGCTACTGCGGCGCTCATGCCCAAAGCATTTTTCAAGTTTTTGGAAACGCCCAAGAAAGAACATAGGCCTAAGAATTGAGACAAAATGATATTTGTTACAAAAATGGCCCCAAATACAATTCCGAAGGTACTATCCATGACGCACCTCATTTCGTTGGCGTAAGTAATTTAAGGCGGCAAAGACGAAACCCATTGTTATAAAGGCCCCTGCCGGTAAAATTAAAATTAAAATCGGGTGGAAGCTAGCTCCTAAAACAGGAATCCCTAAAAGTTTGCCAGTGCCCAAAAGTTCGCGGAAAGTAGCAATAATTGCTAGAGCTATGGAGAAACCAACGCCCATGCCAAGAGCATCTTGCAGTGAGGACCAAAGACCATGTTTACTGGCGAAGGCTTCCGCTCTTCCCAAGATAATACAATTTACTACAATCAAAGGAATAAAGATACCAAGAGCTGCGTAGATGGCAGGAACGAAAGCTTCCATAATCATTTCTATAACTGTTACCAGAGAAGCAATGACTACTATATAGCTGGGAATACGTACTTGCTCAGGAACAAAAGATTTAATAGCAGATATTACTAAGTTGGAACCGACAAGTACCATTGTAAAAGCTGCACCCATACCAAGAGCATTGGTTAGTGATCCGGTTGTTGCCAATGCGGGACAAACTCCTAGGAGCTGTACGAAAAGAGGATTTTCTTTGATAATGCCTTTAGTGAATTTTTTTAGCATATTTATCAGCCCTTTCCTTTAGAATAAGTCTGCATATAATGGCTACATGCTGCGTTAATGCCTGTGACTACAGCTCTAGACGTAATTGTTGCTGCCGTTATTGCTTGGATTTCGTTACCCTTAGCTTGTTTAGAAACTACTAAGGGGGCTTTTAAATTTTTGCCGGCAAATTGATTCATGAATTCAGGTTCGGTACTTTTGGCACCTAAACCAGGAGTTTCGTTTTGCTTCAAAACTTTAATGCCGGTAAGTTTGGCGTCAGGACTGGAAAGGCCTAACATAACAGTAACTTCTCCACCATAGCCGTTAGGCGTAACAGTGTAAATGTAACCGTTAACTTCTCCAGCTTTTTTTGAGCATTTAATGTCTTTAATAAGTCCTCCGGGAGATTTTTCTTGGGATAGAGTACCCATTTGCGGAAAGACTTGTTTGTAGGCTGCTTTAACATCCGCTGCAGCACGAGCAGCAATGGCATCCTTAGTTAGGGTGTGGGCACCTGCTACTAGAGCAGTACAAATTGCACAAAGCAGAAAAAGTGTAAAAGTAAGCTTAGAAATAAAGTTGTTCATTTCTTAGCACCTCCACCGAAGGAAGTATTACAAACATATTTATCAATAAGTGGCGTGACCATGTTCATCATAAGAATCGAATAGCATACCCCTTCTACATAGCTGCCACGTAAACGAATAAGAGCAGTTAGAACGCCTAAGCCAATAGCATAAATTATACGACCACGTTTGGTAATAGGGGAAGTAACCCAATCAGAAGCCATGAAGAATGAGCCTATCATCAGGCCACCTGCCAACAAGTGGTATAAAGGGAAAATACTATCATAACCTCTTACACCACCGTAAATGCCGGTAATAAGAGCAACAGTTGCTAGGTAGAAAAATGGTACACGCCAGTCAACATGTCCGCGCCAGATTAAAAAAAAACCGCCGATTAAAAGCGCAGGGACACAAGTTTCACCTAAAGATCCACCAACATTACCAATGAACAAATTCCATAAAGAAGGTATTTGAGTCGTTACTTGTTGCCCGGATTGCCACAGGTGTTCTGCTATACGCATGGAGACTAAGGGCGTTGCACTAGAAACGGCATCAGCTGTCGCTGTTGCGCTAGTAGTAGCATTCATTACATTCATAGCTGTTACTGGCAAAACCCAAGTAGTCATTTGTTGCGGATAGGATGCAAGTAAAATAGCACGTCCCAAGTGGGCTGGATTGAAAACATTACAACCCAAACCGCCAAAAACCATCTTACCTATAACTATGGCAAAGAAACTGCCCATAATAGACAGACTAATAGGAAAAGAAGGTGGTAGGCACAAAACCAATAGAAGACCTGTTACAGCAGCGCTGCAATCATAAGTTGTAATGGGTTTTCCCATAAGTTTTTGGCAAATTGCTTCAAAAACTATGGCCGAGAGAACACAGGCCAAAATTACTGATAAGGCACTCAAGCGGAAATAGTAGTAAGCCGCAAGAATGGCTGGTATTAAAGAAATTATAACGTCCCGCATAGCAGCGGGAATGGTGTGACCACTATGAATATGTGGTGATGAGGAAAGGAGAACCAAGCAAGAGGGTTCTTTAATAGGCTCCATAATTATTTAGTCCTTCCGCGTAAGAATTATTTTTTTATTACATAGAAGGGGTTGTGACCACCGTCACCTTTGCCCCCAATGAACTGTTTACCCATACGTATATATTGTACTAATGGTATGTGTGCTGGACACTGGAATGCACAAGAACCGCATTCTATGCAGGCGTGAATGGAGGCACTAGCGGCATCATCCCAATTGCGTTTTTTTACGTCTTGTACGATTACTGTTGGCTCTAAAAACATAGGACAAACATCAACACAATGGCCACAACGCACGCAGGTTTCTTCTCTAGGTACATGCGCAAAACCAGATTCATGATTAAATAATAATACGGCACCGGATCCCTTAATTATAGGAAAATCTAGAGAATTTACCGCAAATCCCATCATGGGACCGCCGGAAATAATGCGTGCAAGATCGCCATTATACCCGTCGGCAGCTTTTTCTACTACATGGCTATAAAGGGTTCCTAGACGAACTAAATAGTTACCTGGTTTATTTACAGCATTACCGCTAATTGTAACAACTCGTTCTATAAGCGGCATATTTTCCTTAATGGCACGGGACGTGGCAACAGCTGTTGCTACATTATCGACGACTACGTCTACGGCTGCTGGTAGACCACGGTCGGGAATAGTTCTACCGGTAGAAGCATAAACCAGTTGTTTTTCTGACCCTTGTGGGTATTTTTCTGCGCATACGAGAACTTCTATGCCAGGCTCTTTTTCTACTAGGTTGGTTAATAAAGCAATAGCATCAGGTTGATTGTCTTCAATGGCAATAACGCCTTTTTTGGCACCAGAGGCCAACATGAAGTACTTAAGACCCTGAATAATTTCTAAAGGGTATTCCAGTAGTACACGATGGTCCGAGGTCACATAGGGTTCGCATTCAATACCATTTAAGATGATGGTATCAATTGCAGGACAATCTTTAGGAGGCGCGTATTTAACATGAGTTGGAAAAGTCGCTCCGCCCATTCCTACAACACCTTTTTCTTGTAACTGTTTGCGAATTAAATCGGGGGTTATTTCACTTTCTTCACGGGGTTTGATATCTTCGGACAGGGTGTCGAGACCGTCATTTTTTATGACAATACAATTGGACATCATGCCGTTGGGCAAATAACGCTTTTGGAAACCGGTAACCATACCACTAATGCTGGCGTGAATGTTACTACTTACGAAACCGCCTGCCGTTGCGATTACTTGACCCATTTTAACCTTGTCCCCAAGCTTTACTATCGGCTGTGCCGGAGCACCGATGTGCATAGAAAGCGGAAGATAAACAAAATCAGGAGCGGGACATTTAATTATTGCTTGACCTTCAGTTAAAGATTTGTTGGGCGGAATATGAATACCGTCAAGAAAAGTTGCTTTTGGGGAAGACATTAAGTTCACCTCTATCTTTATTAGAAATTGTGTCAACTTTTACTACAATTCATTATATAATGAAGAAAATTAAAAAACAAGAGATAATCAAGCGATGTTGCAAAGTACGAGTGTATTTTATAAAATTCTTAAAAAGTTTACAAATTTTACTGTAAATTTATGTAAAATATATTATAATAATGAAGAGAAAATGTATTATTATTTTCAATTTAAAATTAAAATGCAAAAAACTGTAATGGTTTTTTGAGGAGGTAATTATGTTTTTTGATACCTATGATACACCGGTTTTTCGCCCTCCCAGCGAAGCAAGGAGTTTTATATTGCGAGTAACACGCGGTTGTGCCCATAACAAGTGTACATATTGCAATATGTATCGCGGGGTACAATTTATGATGTGTTCTGATGCTGATATTTCTAAACAAATAGCGTTGGCGGCTAATTATGGCAAGGCAAGTGTTAAACGCATATTTCTGGCAGATGGTGACGCTTTGGTTGTTTCTACAGATAAATTACTGAAAATTTTAAGCGTTTTGTATGAAACCTTTCCTAACTTACAAAGAGTTTCTTCTTATGCGGCTCCACAAGATATTTTGCGTAAATCAGAGGAGGAATTGCGGCAGCTAAAAGAAGCCGGACTTAAACTTTTGTATTATGGCATGGAAAGTGGCGACGATAGCGTTTTAAAGGCGGTAAAAAAAGGCGTTACAGGAGAAGAAGCAATAGAAGCAGGCAGAAGTGTAACGGCTTCAGGTATAAAATTGTCACTTATGATTATATGTGGCTTAGCCGGTATTAAAGGCAGTGAACAACACGCTAGGGAAACAGCTAAGGCTATTAATATAATTCAGCCTAATATGCTAAGTGTATTATGCTTGATGCTCTATCGTGGTAGTGAATTGTTGGATCAATATGAAAGGGGGGAATTTGACCCTTTGTCTCCGGTAGGTATTATGCGTGAAATGCATAGCATTATTTCCCAAGTTGAGATTAATGCCGGACACCATTGCTTGTTTCGGAGCAATCATGTTTCCAATTATGTACAATTAGCAGGGACTTTGCCTAAAGATAAGACCATGCTATTGGCTGAAATGGAGTTTGCCATTGAGAAATTGGCTAAACTAAAAGATTGGGATATTTACAACAATACTCGCTATTGATTTCGGAGGAAGAACATGAAATTACGGTTGGCTATTATTACATTCCTACTTTTGGTGTTGGGTCTAATACCTCAACTAGTATGGGCAGCAGCGCCATTAAAAATAGGAGATAAAGGCTGGAAAGTGAAAACTGTTCAAATCAAATTAAATACTTATTGATATGAAGACAGCTAAAACCGGAAAATTTTCTAATGATTTGGCTCAGGCAATAAAAGATTTTCAAAGAAGTAAGGGTTTGAAAGTTAATGGTCAAATAGATGATAGAACATATAAAAGTATTATTGATGCGGCTTTTGAAAAAGAAGGAATCAAAGGAGTAAGCCCTTTCGCTATTATTCGCACTGCTGCTAGTTATAAAGGAGTTCCTTATTCTTTCGGAGGGGCAACTCCTAAGGGGTTTGATTGTTCCGGTTATGTACAATATGTCTTCAAAAAAAATCGAGCACTTTTACCAAGAACAGCAGATGTACAGTTCGTTAAGGGGATATTTGTTACTCAAAGCTCATTACGGCCTGGCGATTTGGTTTTCTTTACTACTTACGAGCCAGGGGCGTCTCATGTAGGGATTTATGCCGGCAACGGTAAATTTTGGAACGCCACATCGTCACATGGGGTTACGCTTAGTTCGCTGAAAGATAATTATTGGCGTACGCGTTATTATGGCGGAAGAAGGGTTTTAGTCCAAGGCAAAAAATGATGCTAAGGTTGTAAATTTTTTTTTAGGAGGGCACTTATGATTAGGGAGAAACGCAATAAAGAAAAGTTAGCAGGGTACTACAAGAAATTTATGGAAGAGGGTATTTTGGATCCCAATGTTCATCCATGGGTAGCTGAGTCCTGGCAACGTTGTGCGGCACGCAAATTACCGCATGAAACCATGCCAAAAGTGCATAAGTTGAGTAAGGCTGCGGTTGTGGAACATCAAAAAGTGCACGAGGATATTATTAATTATACGGATGGTCTTTTTGAACAGAACAAGCAGCATTTTAATATGCATAATTTAAGCATGCTTCTTATTGATGAGAATGGCTATGTTATTAAAAATTATGCGGTACCATTTTTCCAAAGAAGTATTGAAGATATCCAAGGTATGCGCGTATTGGAGGAAGATATTGGTACTTCCAGCATTAGTGTAGCTAGAAGCCATAATGTACCGTTCTTAATGTTTGGCCCTGAAATGTGGATTAAAGAATGTCATTCCGGTGATGCTTGTAGCGCACCTATTAATGTAAATGGTAAAACACGTTATGTTCTAGCCTTTTTCTCGTTGGATCAAAACGATTTACCATATGATATTTTGTTATCTTTGCTTATGACCATGAAATATTCTTTGGAACAATTCCTGGGCATGTTGGAATATTGGAAGGTATACCAATTGATGACAGAAGAGCTTCCGGTAACGGTTTACTGGCTTGATGAAAAAGGTGAAATTCGTTATTGTAATGAAAATGGTAAGAAACGCTTAGAGGGTAAAAAACGCCTAGAAGAAGTATTTTTGAATTATGAGCATATTCCTATTAGACGAGCTTTTGCAGGTGGGTCCACTATTCGTCGTGAGATAACGTGGATTACCCAGGACAGGACTTATGAAGATGTTACAACGGTTTTGCCAGTGAAGGTTGCTGGACAGGTACGTAGCGTTTTGATTTTGACCATGTCCATTGAAGATTTGAAAACAACCATTGCACATGCTACCGGCTATAGCTCGCGGTATAGTTTATACAGCATGGTTGGCACATCTACTGAATTCTTGGCTTTACAGCATAAAGCAGCTAGAATAGCTCGCAGTGACAATAATATTTTACTGCAGGGTGAACCAGGGACAGGCAAACAAAGATTGGCTCATGGTATTCACCAAGCAAGTCCAAGAGCAGCCGCACCGCTTATATCGGTACGCTGTTATGAAGGTCCAATGGCTGAACTGGAAGAGGAATTCTTTGGCTCCGGGGACACCGCTAGCCCAACATCGGCGGGCAAATTAGAGCTATCTTCCGGAGGAACATTATTCTTAGATGAAATTGAAAAACTTCCTGTGGCTATGGGAGATAAGGTTGCACGAGTATTAAAAGATGGATTGCTAGATAAAACAACCGGTAAACACAAGAAGCTTAATGTGAGAATTATAGCTGCTTGCGATTCAAATTTAAAACGCTTAGCAGATAAGGGTCTGTTTTCCAGAAGTTTATATGACTTAGTTTTAGACACCTCTATGCGAGTTTTGCCTTTGCGAGAGCGTATTTCCGATGTAGAAGTTATTGCTAACCATATTTTAACGGAAATGGCGGCAAGGCATAGTATGGCGGGCAAACATTTATCTGCCGATGCTTTGAACTTACTAAATAATTGTAGTTGGCCGGGAAATATTAAGCAATTACAAGGGGTTATAGAACAGGCATTCTTTCATACTCCGGGTAGTGTTATTGAAATGGATAACATCAAGCTTCCGGGAGATAGGGCTATGGAAAAATCTTGGAAACATGATAAAGATGCTTTTATTGCAGCATGGAAATCAGCCGGCGGCAATATTAGCAAACTAGCAGGAATGTTAGACGTGAGTCGCGTTACTTTGTATAGATATTTGAAAAAATATGATTTAGGTCCAAAAAACGGTAAATAAATAATATAGAGAGGGTTACGCCTCTCTATATTACTTTTATAGGGGGAAGAAATTAGTGCGTTTAAGAAAAAAGCCTTGGATGGCAAAGGCTATTGCAGAATATGTAGGGAAAGAAATTATTACCGAGGGCATAGAAGAACATAAAGGAAAATGGAGTAGTCTATTCGATGGTAAACCTCTTGCTTTAGAAATAGGCTGTGGTAAAGGTAAGTTTATTAATGGGATGGCACAGCTGTATCCGGAAATGGGTTTTATTGGCATTGAAACGCAATTGGATATTTGTTACTATCCTGCCTGCAAGGTAAGAGAAAATAAGCTAACCAATGTTAAAATAATTGGTGGTAATGCAGCCTATCTTACTCAGTGGTTTGCAGCAGGGGAAGTACAAATGATTTATTTGAATTTTAGCGACCCTTGGCCGAAGGCTCGTCATAGCAGAAGACGGCTTACTTATAGAGATTTTTTGGCACAATACAAGTCCATTTTGGTGCCGGGAGGACATTTGCGTTTTAAAACTGATAATAAAAAGTTGTTTGATTTTTCTGTCGAAGAATTCAAAGCTTTTGGTTTGCAAATAATTGCAATCAGCTATGATCTGCATACCTCAGAATATGAAAATTCCATACAAACAGAATATGAAGAAAAATTTAGTGCTAAGGGTAATAAAATAAATTTTTGCGAGGTCGTTTTTTAGGAACCATGAGGTGGAATAATGCAGAAACGGTTTTTAATTTGGGAAAATCCCCGGGATGCTGTTTTAACAATAGTGTTATGTTTAATGTTTATTGGTTGTATTAATGTTTTTAGTGCAAGTTTTGTTAGTGCTAAAGCTATGTTTGGTACGGGTTATCATTATCTTTATCGCTATGCTATGTTTGCGGTTTTGGGTTTGGTGTGTTTGGTGGTAGTGGGTTGGAAGGTTAATTATCATGTGTGGCTTAAATATGGCAATAAGCTTTTTTATTTGTTTTTAGTGATACTTTTATGTGTAGATTTATTTGGTACGACGACTAAGGGGGCACAAAGATGGCTTGTTATTGCAGGAATTTCTTTTCAGCCGTCAGAATTCGTTAAATTGGCCGTTATTATTATGGGTTCGGCTTCTTTGGGTTCTTTATTGCGCCGAGGAAAGACACCGGATTTATTAAAATTTTCAGTGAACGCTGCTTTTATACAGGCCGGAATTTTAGCTGGATTAGTACTCATACAACCGGATATGGGGACGGCAGCGATAATTTTAGCTTTAATGATATTACTTTATGTTGTGGCTGGTTTATCACTTAGAGAAGTAGGAGCTTTGGGTGGTGTTTGTGCAGCAGCCGTTGTAGCTATGATTGCGATGGCCCCTTATCGCCTTTCACGTATTTTAATCTGGTTAGATCCTTGGAGAGATGCTCAGGGCAGTGGTTATCAGTCTGTACAGTCTTTTGTTTCTATTGGCAGTGGTGGATGGTTTGGCACTCATTTTGGCATGGGGTCCGGGAAGTTTTTCTTTTTGCCCGAAGCACATACAGATTTCGCTTTTGCTATTTTCTGCCAAGAGTGGGGTTTTTTTGGGGCGTTGGGGTTACTTTTTTTGTTTTTAGTTTTAGCAAAGGCTATTTATACAATTGGAAAGAATGCCACGGATGAAAAGGGCTTTCTTTTAGTTACAGGTGTTAATTTTTTGGTGGTAGGTCAAGCTATTGCCAATATGGCTATGGTTTGCGGTATTTTACCGGTTATCGGTGTACCGCTTTCCTTCATCAGCTATGGTGGGACTTCTTTAATTGCGACTTTAGGTGCGGTAGCTTTGGTAATAGCGGTTTATAATGATGAAGTAAAAAAAAGCAACTTACAAAATACCCAAGTGAAAACATTTGTGCCGAGAAGTAATAGTGGTAAACATTCCTATGCACGCCCTCGTGGGGGTAAAAAATGAGTACAAAAGAAAAGTTTGATTTAAAGAAAAGCAAAAAACGCACAGGAGCTGTAGGTGTTTTAATTTTAGTGTTTGTGGTTGGTGTAATTTTACGCTTGTTTTGGCTGCAGATAGTTAAGGGACAAGAATTAGCTAGGGATGCTAAAGAGCAGATTGCAGGAGAAAATACTGAGCTTTCACCGCGTGGTAGTATCCTGGACCGCAATGGGGAGGATTTAGCCGTTAGTATTATTAGTAAATCCCTTTATGTTAATCCTCAAGCCATGGATGATGATTCTGATAGATGGGAAAGAGGAAAACAGCCACAAAGAAACCCTAGGAGGGTGGCCGCCAATTTGTTGGCTCCAATTCTTGGACTAAATGCAGAAGATTTATTCCAAGAGTTTAATTATAAGGATAGATGCTTTGTTTGGGTAAAAAGAACATTAGACCACAAAGTGAGCGCGGAAGTTACAAAAATTTTAAAAGAGAATAAGCTTAGTGGGTTTCATTTTCAAGATGAAAGTAAGCGCTATTATACTAAAAATGACTTAGCAGCACAGGTATTAGGCTTTGTCGGTACGGACGATAAAGGGTTAGAAGGAATAGAAGCATCACTAGATAAGCTAATAAAAGGTAAAGAAACTAAGCAAGGGAATTTCTTCGATGCTAGAGGCAATCTTATTGGCGAATCGTGTATGAACTCGGTGCAAGGACCAAAAATGAATAGCGTATATCTCACGCTAGATAGTAATATGCAGTTTATTTTAGAAAAAAGTCTTGATGAGGCCATGGTGAAAACTCATTCTGTTAGCGCGGCGGCAATTATTATGAATTCGCATACCGGCGAAATTTTGGGTATGGCTTCTAGACCTACTTTTGATCCTAATCATTTTTCCCAGGCTTCTAGTAATGCTTTTCTTAACAGAGGAGTTGCTATTATTTATGAACCTGGGTCCGTTTTTAAACCAATTATTGGTTGCGCTGGGCTTATGGAACACATTATTACGCCTACAACACATTTTCATGATGAAGGAACTTTTGATGTTGGGGGCCGCTTAATTAAAAACTGGGATGATAAAGGATTAGGCGATATTACTTATACTGATGTTATTAAGTTTTCCGTTAATACAGGTATGGCGCATTTGGGCTTAATGCTAGGTGGCAAGAAAGAAACGGAATATGCAGAAAAATTTGGTTTTGGTTCAACTACGGGGAGCGATGTTCCGGGTGAAGAAGCAGGCATTCTTTACAATCCAGAGGATATGGTACCATCAGATGTAGCAACCATGGCTATTGGACAAGGTATTGCTGTATCGCCCTTGCAAATGCTTAATGCAATTTGTGTTATTGCCAATGGTGGCGAATTATTAAAACCATTTATAGTTAAAAAAGTTGTATCACCCTCAGGGAAATTAATTATAGAGGGACATAAGCAGGTTGTGCGTAGAGTAGTTACGGAGGAAGTCGCTGCGCAAATGCGTACTATGATGGAAAAAGAGGTGTCAGAAGGTGGCGGCAAAGCGGCACAAATAAAGGGTTATAAGATTGCAGGAAAAACAGGAACGGCTGAAAAATTAGCGGTGGGAGGCGGTTATGCCGCCGGAGTTTATATTGCATCTTTCGTAGGTTTTGTTCCAGCTGATAATCCTGATTATGCTATGCTGGTGGTATTGGATTCACCTCAAGGAGCTTTTTATGGTTCTCAGGTAGCAGCACCAATATTTAGAGATATTTTGCAACAAATATTAGTTGCTGAGGGCATACAGCCAAGTGATTCTAGCGGGTTGCCCTCTGTTGAATCTATCATGGTACAACCTCAAGGAGCGACCAATTTACCGCAAATGATTATTTTAGATAGTGAAAGTGTTAAGATACCTAATTTTGCAGGTTTAAATATGCGTCAGGTAGCGGAGCTTATTCAGCAAGGTAGGCTAGCCTTGATACCTCATGGCGGTGGTGAAGCTTTTAAACAAAACCCGGCACCTGGCACTATTTTAAAAAATGATGATACAGTGGATGTTTGGTTTAAATAATTGCTAAAATGGATTAAAAACAAGCAGGAAATTAGCTATATATAATGAATATATTAAACTAGGGAGAATTCCTAAAAATTTAAGGGGGTTTATTATGTTAAGTGATATTGAGATTGCGCAAAAGGCAAAGATGTTACCAATAACAGAAATAGCTGAAAAGTTGGGGATTTCTGAGGATTCTATTGAAATGTATGGCAGATATAAGGCGAAATTATCTTACGATTTAATTCGCTCTTTGGAAAATAAAAAATCAGGAAAACTTGTTTTGGTTACGGCAATCACACCGACGCCGGCTGGAGAGGGAAAGTCTACTACTACTGTAGGTCTTGCTCAAGGGTTAGCGAAAATTGGTGAAGATGTTATAGTAGCGTTGCGAGAACCATCTCTAGGTCCATGCATGGGCATCAAGAGCGGGGCTGCCGGTGGTGGTTATTCTCAAGTTGTACCCATGGAAGATATAAATCTACATTTTACTGGGGACTTTCATGCTATTACTTCTGCACATATGCTACTTTCTGCTATGTTGGATAATCATATTCAACAGGGTAATGAACTAAATATTGATCCTCGCCGCATTGTTTGGAAGCGTGTAGTAGATATGAATGATCGTGAATTACGACAAATTGTCGTTGGGTTAGGTGGCAAAGCTCATGGCGTGCCTCGTCAAGATGGTTTTGATATTACAGTAGCTTCAGAGGTTATGGCTATTTTATGCTTAGCAAATAGCTTGCATGATTTAAAAGAGAGACTGAGTAAGATTATTGTTGCTTATGATTATGCAGGTAATCCTATAACAGCAGGCCAGATTCACGCGCATGGAGCAATGGCAGCTTTGTTAAAGGATGCTGTTAAACCAAATTTGGTGCAAACCTTGGAAAATGTTCCTGCTATTATTCATGGTGGACCTTTTGCTAATATTGCTCATGGTTGCAATAGCGTAATGGCCACTAAAGTCGCTATGAAACTGGCAAAATATACAGTTACGGAAGCCGGTTTTGGTGCTGACCTTGGGGCAGAGAAATTCTTTGATATAAAATGCCGGCATGCCGGCTTAAAACCAGATGCAGTGGTTTTGGTGGCAACGGTGCGTGCTCTTAAAATGCACGGTGGTGTTCCCAAAACAGAACTAACTCAACCTAATGTAGACGCGGTAAAAAGAGGCGTTGTAAATTTAGAGAAACATATTGAAAACTTGAAGAAATATCATGTTCCTGTAGTTGTAGCTATAAATATTTTTGCTAATGACACCCAAGAAGAGCTGGAAACAGTTCGTGCTTATTGTGCTAAACATGGCGTTAATGTTGCGTTGTCAGATGTGTTTGCTAAGGGAGGCAAAGGTGGCGAAGCTTTAGCTAGAGAAGTTGTAGGGTTGGTAGAAAGCGGAACCGCTAACTTTGCACCTATTTATCCTGATAACATGAGTTTAAAAGAAAAAATAGAAACTATTTCTAAGGAAATTTATGGCGCCGATGGTGTAGAATACGAAAAAGCAGCTAACACGGCTCTTGCTGATTTTGAAAAATTGGGATATGGTAATCTTCCTGTTTGTATGGCTAAGACACAATATTCCTTATCTGATAATCCTTTGCTTTTAGGCAGGCCTCAAGGATTTAAAATCACAGTAACTAATGCTCGTATTTCTGCCGGAGCCGGTTTTATCGTTGTTTTGACGGGAGATATTATGACCATGCCTGGTCTTCCTAAACGTCCGGCAGCAGAGAGAATAGACGTAGATGACAATGGCGTAATTTCAGGGTTATTCTAATGGAAACAATTATTATGCGGGGCAAACCTGTTGCAGATGCTGTAAAAGAAAAAATTGCTCAAAAAATTGCCTTTGCGGCTAAACGTGGAGAAATTGTGGGTTTGGCTATTATACTTGTGGAAGGTGATGAGGCTTCTGCCGTATATACCAAACGTCTAGGGAAACTAGCTGAGAGTTTGGGGACCCAAGTGCGTACAGTTATAATGCCGGTCAATGTAAGTCAGGACGAGGTTGTAAAAGTCGTCACTCAGTTAAACACGGATATAACTATAAAAGGCATATTGCCTATGATGCCGTTGCCGAAACATTTAGATGCTCAAGCAATATGTGCTTTAATTGCACCGCCCAAAGATATGGATTGTCTTAGTCCTTTGAATGCAGGAGAGTTTTATTTGGGTACTAACCCTTGGGCGCCTTGTACGCCTAGGGCCTGCATGGCGGCATTACAATATTATGACATTGCGCTAAAGGGCAAAAAAGTTGTGGTCCTAGGGCGTAGCAATGTGGTAGGAAAACCGGTTGCGCTATTGCTTTTGCAGCAGCATGCCACCGTTACTATTTGCCATTCTCGTACCGTTGAATTGCCCGCTGTTTTGCGTGAGGCAGATATTATTGTGGCGGCAATTGGCGTAGCAAACTTTGTTAAACCCGCTATGGTGAAAGAAGGTGTGGTAATAGTTGATGTTGGTATTAATGCTTCTGCTGATGGCCTTGCTGGCGACGTGGACGCGGCTGTTGCCGCTAAAGCTAGCGCTTTTACCCCAGTGCCTGGTGGTATTGGAATAATTTCCAACGCTATGGTTATGGAAACTTTGACTAGAAATTTATAAGATAAACAAGTAAAAAGACTCAGCCGATACTTTAGTATATGCTGAGTCTTTTGTTATTTTGGGAAACATTTTTTATCCTAGAATTTTTTTCAAATCTTTTTCGGGGGTAGAAATAGGAGAAATATTATAATTTTCTACTAAGAAATTAAGAATGTTAGGGGAAAGAAACGCAGGTAGAGTTGGTCCTAGGTAAATGTTTTTTATGTCTAGATGCAAAAGCGTTAGCAAAATACAAACAGCTTTTTGCTCGTACCAAGAAAGCACAATAGATAAGGGCAGTTCGTTGACACTGCAATTAAAAGCTTCTGACAAAGCGACAGCCACTTTAATTACACCATAGGCATCATTACATTGTCCCATATCCATAATACGAGGGAGACCGGCAATAGTTCCAAGTTCTAAATCATTAAAACGATATTTACCACAGGCAAGAGTTAAAATTATAGAATCCTTGGGAGTTTGTTTAACAAAGTCGGTATAATAGTTGCGTCCGGTTTTAGCGCCATCACAACCACCAACTAGGAAAAAGTGCTTAATAGCGCCGGTTTTTACCGCATCAACTACTTTATCTGCCACGCTTAAAATTGTGCCATGGCCAAACCCAGTGGTTACATTGTTGCCACCATTAATTCCGGTTAACACTTTATCTTCTGCATAACCACCTAGTTCTAAGGATTTAGCAATAACAGGGGCGAAATCTTTGCTTTCACCAATATGGACTAATTCGGGGTAAGAAACTACCTCTGTTGTAAATACTCGGTCCGCATAACTAGGGCGTACAGGCATCAAACAATTGGTAGTGAATAGAATAGGAGCTGGAAGGTTGTCGAATTCTTTTTGCTGGTTCTGCCAGGCAGTACCAAAATTGCCTTTTAGATGGGGATATTTTTTTAATAAGGGATAAGCGTGCGCAGGTAGCATTTCTCCATGTGTATAGATATTAATGCCTTTACCGGCTGTTTGTTCTAACAAAAGCTTTAAATCATAAAGATCATGTCCGGTTATAACGATAAATGGACCTTTTTCAATAGTCAAAGGTACTGTTATGGGGGTGGGTGTGCCAAAACTATCAGTATTGGCTTTATCCAATAAAGCCATGCATGTAAGATTTATTCCGCCGGTTTTTAGAACTAAGGGTAACAAGCTATCTACTGTAGCATTAGAATTACCGACTGCGCGCAAGCCTTCGTAGAAGAATTGATTAACCTGCTCATCTTTATAGCCAAGAACCATGGCATGATAGGCATAGGCGGCAACACCTCTGAGGCCAAAAAGAATAAGGGATTTTAAAGAGCGGATATCTTCTTGAGCTTCCCATAAATTTTGCATATCATAGTCGGGGCAATTATTTGCTAACTTTGATTTTTCTTTAGTTATTTGCTCAATTAATTCGCTGATAGTTTCATTATTAAAATTAACATTTGTGATAGTTGTAAATAACCCTGCTAACATAAGTTTATCGGTGGCAGGGGTTGTAGTTGAGGTATCAACCTCCTGTGCTAGGCCAATTAGAGCTCCGGTTAATTTATCTTGCAAATTTGCGGTATCAAATTTCTTGCCGCAGACACCGGCATTACCGGTACACCCAGTGCTCATAGCAGTTTGTTCGCATTGAAAACAAAACATTTTGTTCATAATAATTGCTCCTTTTATAAAATTTGGTTCAACGTTACTGTTTAACGTTGCCCGAATGGCTAAATTTAACTTATCACACAATATTTTAATCTAAGAGTGTGCCTTCAGTGGAAATGGTTATTACTTGCCAAGGAATAAATTTGCCGCTATTTTTTAAGGCTGCTTTTGCTGCGTGTTCCATGCCACCACAACAGGGAACTTCCATTTTCACAATAGTTACGCTTTTAATATTATTCTTTTTGATTATTTCTGTTAATTTTTCACTATAGTTACCACTGTCTAGTTTGGGACAACCAATTAAAGTTATGTGATTTTTCATAAACCGTTCATGAAAATTGTTATAAGCATAGGCAGTACAATCGGCAGCTATAAGCAAATTAGCATTTTCAAAATAAGGCGTATTTAACGGAACTAATTTAATTTGCACAGGCCATTGTCGTAGCTGACTTTCTTGCATACCCACATTTGCCGGCGTGGGGTCAAGGTTAACTTGGGAATGTTTAATGATTTTTGACTGAGTGCCGGGGCAGCCGCAAGGAAGAGGTGCAACTTGTTTTTCTCTTTGCTTTTTTTTGCACGGCCGCTTCATCATCGGCAGCAGCTTCGCGCTGGACAAAAGTAATTGCACCCGTAGGACATGTTGGTAAACAGTCACCTAGGCCATCGCAATAGTCGTCGCGTAATAGTGTAGCTTTGCCTTCTATCATACCAATAGCTCCCTCATGACAGGCAGCAGCGCAAGCTCCACAGCCATTGCATTTTTCTTGGTCAATTTCTATAATTCTTCTTTGCATAATATTTTCTCCTCTCAATTAGCGGGGTAAAATTCTTGACTTCTTGCCTGTATTGTACTATGCTCAAAATAAAAAAGATGTTGTAAAAAACAAAAAAAGGCGGAAATATGCAAAAAAAATAGAAATCCTACAAAATACGACCCTCTTTAAGGGCATAGAAATTGAGGCAATGGAAACATTGTTGACTAACTTAGGTGCTGGCAAAAAAGCATACAAAAAAGGAGAATTTATTTATCATGCAGGTGAGCAAACTACCAATATGGGTATGGTACTTACGGGGGCTGTATATATTATAAAAGAGGATTTTTGGGGGAATAGAGATATCCTAACGGAAGTAGGAGCAGGTGGGCTTTTTGCCGAAAATTATAGCTTTTTGGCTAATGTCTTACTTGAAGTCAGTGTTCTTACTATTGAGCCCACAGAAGTTTTGTTTTTAGATGTGCGTAAGCTAATGTCTGAAGCCGCAATAAGTCAAAGTAGTAATTTAATATTGATTAAAAATCTTTTAGCTATCTTGGCTCAAAAAAACTTAATGCTTACGCGAAAAATGGAATATCTATCTCAACGCACGACAAAGAAGAAATTTTTGTCATATTTGTCTGCTGAGTCTCAAAGGCAACATAATTCAGAATTTACTATTCCCTTTAATCGGCAACAATTAGCTGATTATTTGGCCGTAGATCGTAGTGCTATGTCGGCGATGCTTTGCAGGTTGCGAGATTCGGGAATACTGGCATTCAATAAAAACAAATTTATTGTAAATATATTTTTTATTTGTTTAATGTTTCCCGATAGGCGATATGTCTAGTTGCTCCTGCCCATTTGTTAATTCTAAAGGAGCTTTTTAGAGCTTCTGTCATAAATTTTTTGGTTAAAGCCATGGTGTCAGGCATACTCATGCCTTTTGCTAGGCAGGCTGTAATAGCAGCTGAAAAGGTACAACCGGCACCGTTGTTGAAAGCACCTGGGATTTTGGGAGCAGTGCTGACGCTAAACTCTTTGCCATCATAAAGAACATCTACGGCACTATCACCGGGCAAACGTTCACCTGCTTTTATTACAACGAATTTTGCGCCCATTTCAATAATACGACCAGCGGCTTCTTTCATATCTTCCAAGGTGGCTACAGTTGGCATATCAGTCAAATAAGCAGCTTCCAAAAGATTGGGGGTAACAACATCAGCACGACTTACTAAAAGCTCCTTAGTGGCTGCTGCGGCTTCAGGAACCATAATGGCATCCACGCCCTTGCAGACCATAACGGGGTCTATTACTACGTTTTTCAAGTGATATTTATCAATAGTGTTAGCAACTAATTCTACTAAATCAGCACTGCCTAACATACCGGTTTTCATAGCGTCTACGTCAATACCATCTAAAACAGTACCTAATTGCTTTTCAATAACATTGAGGGAAATAGGGAAAATATCATGGGACCAATTATTTTGCGGATTTTGTGCTACAATAACGGTCAGTGCTACCATCCCATATACGCCTAACTCTTCCATGGTTTTTAAATCTGCTTCCATTCCAGCGCCACCGCTAGTATCAGATCCGGCTATAGTTAGAGCTTTATACATTGTATTATTCATAATATAACCTCATTTCTTTTAACTACTGTCATTAATTATAACAATAAAAATACCTAACTAAAAGGGACAATTATTATAATTTTTGTCAAAAACTAACCACTTAAAAATATAAAAGGTATTTTTAAAAAAGCATAGAATTAGCTTATATGTAGAGTTTGCTAGTGTAATTAAATAAATCAGAAAATTAGAGGTGAACGTATGGTGAAAATATTTAAGCGAAGTGTCCTTTTTATTATCGTATTCATTTTATTTACAGTTTCAGCTAGTGCAAAAAAACTGAATTCTATGTATCAGGTTTCAACTATAAATGCTTTAATGCAGGGTGTTTATGATGGAGATGTTACAATAAAAACTTTGCAGCAACAGGGTGATTTCGGAATTGGAACGCTAAACGGTTTAGATGGTGAAATGGTTGTTATCGATGGAAAATTTTATCAAGTAAAAGCTACAGGAAAAATCGAGCTTTTAAAGGCTGAAGTGAAAACACCTTTCGCTAACGTGATAAATTTTAAAGCGGATAAGGTGGGAGAAATTGCCTGGGCACGAAATTTTTCTGAATTAGAAAAGCACCTAGATGCTATTATTCAAGATAAAAATTATATTTATGCTATTCGTATTGATGGTATCTTTAACGGAAAAACACGTAGCATTCCGGCAAAAGAGCAACCCTATCCATCATTAATGGAGGCCGCCAAGACACAATCGGTATTTGATATTCAAAATACTAAAGGAACGATTGTAGGATTTTGGTGTCCAGACTATATTCAAGGAATTAATGTAACAGGGTATCATTTACACTTTATTTCTGCTGATCGTAAAAGCGGAGGACATATTTTGAGCGGAGCGATCAAAGCTGGGAAAGTGCAAGTTGCCCGTGTGCGCGAGTTCAAAATGATTTTGCCAAGTAGTGTGGCTTTTCAGAATGCGGCCTTAAATAAAGATTATAGCAAAGAGCTTAATGTAGTTGAAAAATCTAAATGACTTTAAAAGCTATAATTATGGCAAAGAAAGTAAAAGGGAGGTTATATCAGCAAATAAAACGCTGATATAACCTCCCTTTGTTAAAATTGTTTTCAGGGCAATAAAAAATGTTTGAAAAGCAACTCCAAATTGTTGTTGATGGGCACAACTGACTTTTCGATTTTCATACGTAGTAAGCTTCCTTGCCAGCAGTCCCAAACGAGGTCAGCTAATAATTGAGGCGGCAAATCTGTTCTTACCTTGCCGATTTTTTGGCCAAGCAACAGTCTTTCCGCTAAAATGGTTTTGTAGGTATTTACAGAAGATAGTAATGCTAGGCGGCATTTTTCACTGGCATCACTGATTTCTGCTGCTAAGTTGCCCAACAAGCAGCCCTTTTTCGCCTCGGAGCAACCGTATTTTTCAGCAATTGATAAAAAGGCAGAGCTCAGGGCTTCATAAGGATCTTCTTTAGTTTTCTCGCTTAGAAGGTCTTGCCAAATTTTTGTGTTAAATTTAGTGTAGTAATTAATCACAGCTACGCCAAAATCGTCTTTGCTGGCAAAATAATTATAGAAGGAGCCCTTAGGAATACCGGCAGAGGTGGCAATTTCCTGGATTCCTGTAGCATTAAAGCCTTTTTGTTCAAATAAAGCTAGGCCAACCTCTAATATATCTTGTTTTGTTTTTTCTAATTCTGCACTTTTTTTCCTAGACATTTATAATCTCCTAAATATCTTAGTAAAGGTAGCCTAATACCATAATACTAAGATAATGTTTTTTCTGCACCTGGTTCAAAGGGAATAAGTTCTTTACTTCTATTTTCGCGTATTTTAACGACCCAAGCAGGGTCTGCAAGTAAAGCTCTTCCAACGGCTACTAAATCAAACTCTTTATTTTCTAATCGTTCTAATGAGAGGAACTATGCTGGCTGCTTTGGCACCTTTTCCTTGAGTAAAGAAATCAATGAAATTATTGTCAAGACCAACGGAGCCGACTGTAATAGTTGGTTTTCCTGTTATTTTTTTTATCCAGCCAGCTAGGTTAAGTTTGGAGCCAGAAAATTCAGGTTCCCAGTAGCGCCTAGTTGAGCAATGGAAAATATCTACGCCTGCTTCTACTAGTGGTGCTAGAAAAGTGGCTAATTCTTCAGGCGTAGTAGTTAATTTGGCCTGATAGCTACCCATTTTCCACTGTGAATAGCGGAAAATTATAGGAAAATCAGGACCTACGGCATTGCGGCACGCTTTTATTATTTCAACAGCAAATTGAGAACGAGCCTTCATATTACCACTATATTTATCTTGACGCTGATTGGTTTTTTCCCAAAAGAACTGGTCAATTAAGTATCCGTGTGCGCCGTGAATTTCAATACCATCAAAACCAAGTTTTTTTGCGGTGAGCGCCGCAGTAGCAAATGCTTGAATGATTTCTTCGATGCTCATAGGTTTATTTACTTTTTCTCCGGTCACCACATCAAGGCCGGAAGGACCAATGGGTAAAGCTTCAGGATTAGGGTTATCGCCATGGGCTTTGCGCGCAGTGCCAACATGCCACATAATTGAGGCATTATTTTGCCACCTGCTTGGTGAACACACTTTACCACCTGTGCCCAACCCTTTAGCGCAGCCTCTCCGTGAAAATTGGGGCGTCCCAAACCTTCTGCAGCTGCTGGGTGATTTATTAAAGTACCTTCGGTAATAATTAGACCAACTTGGTTTTCAGCACGACGTTGGTAGTAAGCAGCTACGTTATCACCGGGAACACCGTTAGGCGAAAATCCCCTCGTCATAGGCGCCATAACAATCCTATTAGCCAATTTAAGGGTTCCTATTGTCACAGGATTAAATAAAATATCTAAATTTATTTTTTTTTCATTCAAATTATTTTCCATAGTAAAAGCTCCTTTTACAAGCTCAATTCCAATACTTTGCCGGCAACTTCCGGTGTTACTTCACCGCGTTCACCCAGTTTAACCATATTATGTGCTTTTAGACCTGCCACAATTTTTTCTATAACTTCTTGACCTAAGCCATAATCAGAAAAACATGTTTTGATGCCCATGGTTTCAAAAAAGGCCCTAGTTTTTGTAATAGCTAGAGCAATTCTATCTGCATCGGATATATTTGTAGGTATATTCCAAATTCTATCACTATACTGAAGAATTTTTTCCGCTTTATCATTTTGCATAATTTTAAGCATAGAAGGGAAAACAATGGCTAAGGTTTGTGCATGGTCCAAGCCATACAAAGCCGTAATTTCGTGTCCTATCATATGTGTTGACCAGTCTTGAGGAACTCCACTGCCAATTAAACCGTTTAGGGCTAAGGTCGCTGTCCACATAATATTGGCGCGAACGTCATAATCTTCGGGATTGTCTAAAGCCTTAGGCCCTTCTTCAATTAATGTTAACAGTAATCCTTCTGCAAAACGATCTTGTACTTTGCCTGCAACAGGATAGGTCATATATTGTTCCATGATGTGAATAAAGGCATCAACAACACCATTAGCAATTTGTTTTTTAGGTAAAGTATATGTATAAACGGGGTCAAGGATAGAAAACTTAGGGAATAACGCTGGATTTTTAAAAGGTAATTTGGCGTTTATAGCTTTTCTAGTTACAACAGCACCATTATTCATTTCTGAACCGGTTGCAGGTAGTGTCAGCACAGTGCCAAAAGGCAAGGCCTTTTTAATTGGCAGTTGTTCAACAATAAGTTTCCAAGGATCATCACTTGTAAAAGGGACAGCAGCAGCTATGAATTTAGTCCCATCAATGACAGAACCACCACCAACTGCTAGTAGAAAATCATATTTTTCCTTGCGAATTAACGCTACTGCCTTCATCAGGGTCTCGTATGTTGGATTGGGTTCAATACCGCCGAACTCACCCAGTTCATAGTCTTTTAAGATGTTTTTAACTTTATCTAATAAACCAAATTTTTTAATACTAACGCCGCCATAAATTAATAAAACTTTACTACCGGAAGGTATTTCTTTCGTTAATTTTTTAATTTCGTCTTTACCAAAGATAATTTTTGTAGGGTTTACAAATTGAAAATTGTTCATAAATTTCAACTCCTTTGATTTTTTTGTTAAAAAGCTCACTTCTTCTATTTATTATACGACTGGTCATTTTAATTGTCAAACAAATTATTAGTAAGTATTTGTGTCAATGTAAAAAATAAACGAAATGATACAATGTTAAGAAAAAATGAAACATTTATAAACTTATTAATTATATTGTTTAATTATTATATCAATTGCAGTATAATTATTAAAATAGGCTTTTGTACATATTATTTAAAAGAAAGACTCAAATTAGGTTGGCGTTTATTACAAAAGCAGCCCCCATCTTTTAAACGAGATGATTTATATAGAAGGAGGAACTAAAATATGTTTAGGCGTTCAGCTAGAGTTAAATATGATTACTGGTACTAGTATATAAGAATGGACACGAAAAGTTTAACAAGCTAAAATCAATTTAGAAAGGGCGTGTTAAACCTTGTCCAAAAATGGAATAAGATTTACCGATGAATTTAAAAAACAAATAGTAGATTTGTATCAATCCGGTAGTAGCGTAAGCTACCTTAGCAGTGAATATGGCGTAACTGCAGTAACAATTTATAAATGGATAAAAGAACTCTCCCCAGTTAAGGGACTACACGATGAAGAAATTACTTCCAAGGAATATGAGAAGATGAAGAAACGTATTGCAGAGCTGGAAATGGAGAACGAAATATTAAAAAAAGCTACAGCCATATTCGCACGAAAACACTAGGAGAAACAGTTGGCTTCATCAATAGATACAAAGCCCAGTATACAGTAAAGCGCACCTGCAAAGTATTGAACCTTCCTCGAGGCACCTATTATAAGTCCTTATGTCTCGTAACATCTGCCAGAAAAATAAACAAACAGAAGTTCCTAGAAACAATAAAAGATGTTTTCGAAGAAAACAAGAAGAGATATGGAGCACCAAAGATACAGAAAGTATTAGAAGCTCTTGGCATAAAGGCCAGTCTAAAGCGTGTCCAAAGGCATATGGCAGAATTAGGGCTCAGGGCAATAGTAGTAAAGAAATACAGGTATTATTCTTCTAAATGTTTGGTTGAAGAACATGACAATTTGTTAAACAGAGATTTCAAAAGTGCAGCAATCAACAAAAAATGGTGTACAGACATAACCTATATCCATACAGTTATTGATGGTTGGACATATCTGGCGTCAGTAATGGACTTGGCCAGCAAGAAGATTATCGGCTATGCCTATGCAAAAAGGATGACAGCAGAACTAGCGGTACAAGCTATTGAAAATGCCTGCCTTAATGTCAGTGATACAACAGGAATAATTTTGCATAGTGATCTTGGAACTCAATACACTAGTCAAATGTTTGAAGATGAGCTTGTAAGAAAAAATATGGTTCATTCTTACAGCCGTAAGGGAAACCCCTACGATAATGCCTGCATTGAATCTTTCCATTCCGGATTGAAGAAGGAAGAAGTGAACCATAACAGGTATTATGATTTCAAGATGGCCGGTAAAGCCATCTTTGAATATATTGAATCATGGTATAACCGAAAGAGGATTCATGGCAGTATAAAGTATATGACGCCGCAGGAGTTTGAAGACGCAGCAAAATCTACAGCATAAAAGTTAAACTATTTGTGTCTACAGTATTGACCTAGGTCCATTACATACAAGAAAATTGTTTTGTAATAAGTTTACTCATAACCATATTAGCTATAATAATTAACATTTTTTTAAAGGTTCCGAATCCGGCTGTTGTTTGTTTTGTCGCCATTGTGTTGGCTACTTTTGTAGGGGGATTTGTGTGTGGCAGTGTTAGTGGTGTTTTGACTATTTTGTATTGTGGATATTTTTTTTCTATACGCGGAAATTTGATGACTTATACACAGGAAAACCTTTATAAGATAATCGTTATTTGTATTGCTACTTTTTCCATGATTTTACTCGTAGGAACTTTAAAAAGGCATTTGAAAAATCGTACAGAGGCGTTGGAAAAAGCTAATAAACAACTAACACTTTTTTCTGCTTTGGATTGGCTTACCGGCATCGCAAATAGACGTTCCTTTGACGAACTGCTAGATAAAGAATGGAAACATTGTCTGCGAGAACAAATGCCACTTTCTTTAGTTTTAATCGATGTTGATCTTTTTAAGGATTATAATGACTCTTATGGACATCAAGCAGGCGATGAATGTTTACGACATATAGCGGCGGCTATTATTGGACAATTAAGTAGCCTAGGTAATTTTGCGGCGAGATACGGAGGCGAAGAGTTTGTGGTAGTGATGCCAAACACTTCCATAGATGAAGCAATAAAAGTGGGGGAAGATATAGGTAAAGCTGTTGAAAACTTAAAGATACCATCAGGTAAAGAAAATTTTTATCCTTATGTTACTATTAGTATTGGTTTGAATTCGATGATTCCTTCGATTTATGTAAACTCGGAGGAACTTGTAAAAACAGCAGATTTCGCTCTTTATCAGGCGAAAACTTCAGGTAGGAATAAAGTTAAAGCCTATAGTAAAGTAGTTAATGCAAGGTAGTTGGTTGTGTTTATGGTTGTTCAAATCGCAAAAAACGAAGCATCCTAACAGATGACAGGATGCTTCGTTACTTTAAAGCAAAAAGATTTTTTCGCACATTTTTTGTGTTAATATGGTGGAGACGAAGAGGATTGAACTCTCGACCTCTCGGATGCGAACCGAACGCTCTCCCAGCTGAGCTACGTCCCCATGGGTTAGATTATAGTACAACAAAAGTTTTGTTGCAATGTCTGTTTTAAAATAAATCATGTTTTTTCTATTATTCTATTTTAGTTTTAATTAAAAAACAAAGGAAGTGCTACTATAATGAGCGCTGCCTTTGTTTTTTTTATTCTTATAGTTAATCTACAAAGTCCGGTGTAGAGAGGTAGCGATCACCGGTATCAGGTAACAATACTACAATGTTTTTTCCGTAATTTTCAGGACGTTTAGCTAGTTCGGTAGCAGCAAATATCGCGGCTCCACTGGAAATACCAACTAATACACCTTCTGTCTTAGCTAAGGCCTTAACAGTGGCAAAAGCATCTTCGTTTTCAATGGGCAAAATTTCATCATAAATTTTAGTATCAAGAACTTTAGGAATGAAACCTGCACCTATGCCTTGAATTTTATGAGGACCGCTGGCACCGCCGGAAAGGACAGGAGATGAGGCTGGCTCAACAGCAATAATTTTGACATTAGGATTTTTAGTTTTTAAGAATTTGCCTACGCCTGTTAAAGTGCCACCTGTGCCTACCCCTGCTACAAAAATGTCTACGTTGCCCTCAGTGTCAGCCCAAATTTCCGGGCCGGTAGTAGTAAAATGGGCTTTAGGATTAGCCTCATTAACAAATTGACCGGGAATAAAGGAGTTAGGAGTTTCTTTTGCAAGTTCTTCAGCCTTGTCAATGGCACCTTTCATACCTTTAGTGCCATCGGTTAAAACAACTTCGGCCCCGTAGGCTTTAAGTAGATTACGTCTTTCTACACTCATAGTTTCCGGCATAGTTAAAATAGCACGGTAACCTTTGGCGGCTGCTACGGATGCAAGACCTATGCCTGTGTTACCACTTGTTGGTTCAATAATCGTTGAGCCTGGTTTTAGAAGGCCTTTGGCTTCGGCATCCTCAATAAGGGCCTTGCCAATTCTATCTTTTACACTGCCGGCAGGATTAAAATATTCTAGTTTTGCAATAATGTTAGCCTTAGGAGCATATTCTTTGTTAAAGTTATTTAGGCAAAGCAAAGGTGTGTTACCAATTAATTCAACTAAACTATTTGCTATTTTTTTCATAATAATTTCCTCTTTTCAGTTACGCATTTATTTTTTTATAGGGCGAATATATTTTAGAATACTTGCTTAGTAATTAATGTCAACATCGTTTTTAAATACTATAATCTAAAGGAGTTTTTTCTTTTTGCCTTGTTACTAAATCCGCCAGCGTTATATTATCTATTACGTTATTAATGGCGTCTTGTAATTGCTGCCAGATTTCTAAAGTTACGCATTCGTTTGCTCTAAGGCACTGCATGTCACCTACACAAGGGGCAGGAGCTAGATTGCCCTCCATGGTGCGTAAAATTTCTCCTACGGTGTATTCTTCCGGGCGCTTGGCAAGCATGTAACCACCTTGAGCGCCTCGTGCACTTTTTACAAAACCGGCTTTGTTGAGTTGGGTGATAATCTGTTCTAAATATTTTTCGGAAATTTCTTGACGTTTGGCAATGTTTTTAATGGTAATATAATCACCGGTACAATTAACCGCTAAGTCTAACATGAGACGCAATGCATAGCGACCTTTGGTAGAAATTTTCACAATAATACCTTCCTTCTAAATGGTGTATTCGACTAAATTATATCATACTGCTTTTCTATGCTTATTATAATATAAAAGATTGGAAAAGCAAAATAATATTGACACATTGCCTTTTAGCTTTTAAACTTCTAACTATAAGTCTAATTTTTTACGACAAGGAGCAGAAATGGATATGGATAATGAACAACCTGAATTTATAGAGGTGCCGGCAGCTAAGGATAGTCACCGTTGGGTAGCAGTAACGGCATTATTGCTAGCTATAGGTGTTATTTTGCATACAATTAGTCCTAATATTGGGGGTGTAACACCTAATTGGACTATTGCTATGTATTCTATTACAATTGGACTGACCAATCCAAGTCTTTCCCGTGCTTTGGGGATTGGGTTTATAGCAGGATTGACCATAGTGCCTTCGTCAAAGTCAGCGTTTCCTTTGGGAAATGTGGCTAGTGAGATTTGTGGTGCTTTGACTGCTGCGATTTTAGTTAAGGCTATGCTTTATATGGGATTGCGTGATTTTAAGTTTAGACCTTTTATTACTGGTTTTTTTGCTACGGTTGTTAGTGGCGGAGTTTTTACTTTTATTCTAAAAATAATTTTAAATTTGCCTTTACATGTATGGACTAATGCCATGCTTCCTGTAGTTATGGTTGTAGGGGCTTTAAATGGTGTAATTACACAAGCACTTTTTGCTCCGGTACAAAAGTTATTTTTTATGCAGGAGGGCAAAAGACATGAATGAAACAGTTATTAAGTTTACGAATTTTCATTATGGTTATATTAATAGCGATATAATTTTACATAATGTTAACTTAGATATTAACAAAGGCTCTTTTACTATCATTTCGGGCCCTAGCGGAGCCGGAAAAACAACTTTATGCAAAGCTATGGCTGGGATTATTCCGTATTATTATGGGGGACGTTATGTAGGAGATGTTGAGGTTTTGGGAGAAACGACAAAGGGCAAGCGCGTATCCGATTTAGCTATGCGCATAGGCCTTATGCTAGACGATTACGAAAGCCAGTTGGTTTCTCTTACGGCGGGAGAAGAGATAGCGTTTAGCTTACTTAACCATGGGTTTGCCCCTGAGGAGGTAGAAACGAGGACAAAGCAAGTTTTGATGGACGTTGGCTTGCCTGGACGGGAGAACTATCAATTAGATGAATTATCAGGCGGACAAAGGCAACGTTTGCTTTTAGCGTCTGTGTTAGCGGTGCATCCAGAGGTATTGGTTTTAGATGAACCGGTTTCAGCTATGGATCCAGATGGTGCTAATGCACTTTATAAATTATTGTATAAAATTTATAAAGAGTACAATATGACGGTGGTAGTTGTAGAACATAATATCAACTTTTTGCTGCCCTATGCTACAGATATGATTGTTATGAATAACGGCCGCGTAGCGGCACAAGGACCTTTTGAAGAAGCAGCAGCAATGACCTATGCAATACCTGAACTTAGGCGTAACCTGCCAGAGTTATGGCAAGTAAAACTTAATTTAGAACAACGTTTTGGTATTTCTTTGGGAGCATGGCGTAAGGAAGAAGAGGCACTTGAAGAATTAAAGGGAAAATTTGTGGGAGGTGCTCTAGGGTGATTGAAGCAAAAGCAGTTAATTTCGCCTATCATCGTGGTGAACCTGTTATTAACGATATAACATGTAAAATAGAAGATGGTGAATTCGTGGCCTTGTTGGGGCACAATGGTAGCGGTAAAACCACGTTAAGTCGTCTATTTATGGCACTAGTACATCCACGCAGCGGGGATGTTTTTGTGGATGGAGATAATATTGAAAAATTGGAGCCGGCAGATTTGGCTCATCAAGTAGGTTATGTTTTTCAAAACCCTGATTTGCAAATTTTGGAAGATACGGTTTTTGCTGAAGTGGCTTATGGTCCTAGGTGTAAAAAACTTTCTGAAACTGCTATTAAAGAACAAGTACAGGCTGCATTGCAGGCTATGGGTTTAGAAAATTTGGCAGATGCTTATCCACGCACACTGTCGTTTGGACAAAAACGCAGACTAGGTGTTGCCGCAGCGTTGGCACTCAATCCACGCACCTTAATTTTGGATGAAATAACTAATGGACAAGATGAACAAGAAAAAGATAATATGATGGATTATTTGAAGAAACTTAACAAAGAGAAAAGAATTACTATTATCCTTATTACACATGATATGACTATTGCTAGGCAGTATGCTAAGAGAGCGATAGTCTTAAATGATGGAAATTTGGTTTTTGATGGGACGACGCAAGACCTTTATGATGGGGTAAGGGACCTTAAAGAATGGGGTTTAACCCAACCAATTATGGCTATCTTGTCCGCAGCATTTGTTATCTCGGCTTCCACTGTAGAAGATTTTTGTGAAAAATTGTGTCTTAAAGAAGGTGGCGGACAATGAAAATAACTGCTTTTACTCAGTTAATAACAGTTTTAGCAGTAACTGCGTGGGTATTTCTTTTGCCGGTACCTGCAGTCGCTATAATTTTAGTCTTAGAATTAGCGCTGTTACTGTATATTAAACATGACCGTCTAACCATGGCTGCTATTGGGGCCTTGACTGTGTTTACGGGAATGATGATTTTACTGCAGCTTGTATTTGGTTCTCCTTTAAGTGTATCCTTAGCGGGTGGTTTGCGTATGTTTGTTATGACTACCGCATTTTTATGTCTTTTGGCGGCTACAAAGATTCAAGATATCGCACAAGCTTTGGTTGAAAAATTTCATTTACCCTGCGAATATGCATTTATGTTGACCACGGCTTTGCATTTTGTTCCGGATTTCCTAACTGATAGTTCAACTACTTTAGATGCTCAATCTTGTCGTGGTTATTCTAATCGTGGCAATGTATTCAAACGTCTCTATTCTTATTTGGCAGTTGTAAAGCCTTTAGTAATGAGGGCAGTAGCAAAATCAGACACATTAGCACTTTCTATGGAACTAAAGGGATTTGGCGCTAATACTTACCAAAATATGACTCCACAAAGATTGTGTTTTGCAGATTATTTAGTGCTGTTTCTTGTTATAGTGCTTAGCTTTTATCCTTTATGGTCTAAATATTTATAATAATTAGGGATTTTTTGCTCTGTGTTTTTTAGATAGCAAAAACTAAAACCTCTGCAGATATATCTACAGAGGTTTTAGTTTTTATTTAGCTTGTTGCATGGTTTGTTGTAACAAACTATAATTGCCAATTAAGAACATTATTAGTAAAAATACCAGTACGAACATGATCTTGCGAAAAAAATTGCTGGGGGATAAAACGATTTCTGTGTGAGCTGCTTCATCCCAAATTGTAGTGCCATCTTGTGTGAAACGTTTTTTGCTAAACCAAGCGGGCACGAACATAACAATAGGGAGACCTAACCAAATACCCTTAACGTAGGCCCAAAAAGTTCTATACCAAGCTGTTTTAAAAGATAGAGTACGAACATTTGTGCCCACAACATGTATCCCTAAAAACTTTTTCCCCGGAGTAGTACCGGTTTTGGCTATGAACATAGCTTCAGAGCTAATAAGGAAAAGGATTTGCACAAAGAAAAAAATTACAGGATATTGTTCAAAGTTAGGAATATGCGATGCTAAAACAAAAAAAATGAAGCCAAATAGAAAATAATCAAACATTCTAGCCCAAAATCGTAACCAGGCTATTTTTGATAAACTTTTCCCCGTCACGGGTTATCGCCCCCTATTAATATCTACAGTAAATATTTTAGCATATTTTTTGTTTAAATATGTAAGATTCTTTAATTTCATAGTATAATATTAATGTGTTTAGCATATGAACTAATACGCAGAAAGCTGGGTTAGATTATGTTGAATGAGAATATGCCTATAGGTGTTTTAGATTCCGGTGTTGGTGGTCTAAGTGTTTTGAAATGTTTGCGTACAATGTTGCCGTCAGAGGACTTTATTTACTTGGGTGATACAGCTCGTACTCCTTATGGCCCGAGAAAAGAAGAAGAAGTGCGTGCCTTTGTAGAACAGATGTTATGTTTTTTTGATGAGCAAAGAGTTAAATTGGTAGTTGTTGCTTGTAATACTCTTACGGTGTTGGGCGTTGATACATTGAAAAAAGAGCACAAGTTTCATCTTGTTGGAATGTCCAAGGGTGCTAGTTTGGTTTTAGCGGCCAGTAAGAAGAAGAATATAGGGGTTTTCGCTACCGAGTTTACTATTGGAACAGGTGCTCATAAAAAGGCTATTTTAGCAATAGATGCCAAGACATCAGTTCTTCACATAGCTTGCCCCAAGTTTGTGCCCCTTATTGAGGGGGAAAAGTTTGGATCATCTGAGCTCAATGAGGCTGTTACTGAATATACAGATAAATTGAAGGCTAAAGGTGTGGATACGCTGATTTTGTCTTGTACACATTATCCTTTTATAAAAAACGAAATAGAAAATGCTTTGGGTAAAGATGTAGTTGTTATTGACCCTGCGGAAGAGACTGCTAGAAATGCAATTAAAATATTAGAAACAGCTAATTTGGCTAAGAAGAATGGTAAAGGAAAAACGACAATTTGTTTTACCGCAGACTTAGAAAGAGGAAGTCGACTAGCGAATTATATGCTTCCAAATATCAAGAGTGCATTTAAGCTGATCAATTTAAAATAAAAAATCAGAAAAAAAAGCAGGAATTTTCAGGTTTTTGTGTAATTAACAATATGTTATTTTATTGAGCAGCTAGAAAAATTCTGGGCGGTCTCACCGAGAATTGCCGTAAATACGTCAAGGACAGTATGAGAGGGACGCTGAAATGATTGTATATGCTTTAAGCGAAGGAATTTCACAAATATTAATATCGAAATACCGGTTTCACTGTGACGTGAAAACGGTATTTTGTGCGCTTATATGATACTTGTTAATTATGTATGAAGATAAAAGGTGGTGAGAAAATTGTCTATGTTGGAAGAAATAAAAGCTGCAGAAGAAGCAGCGACAACATCTAAGCATGAGGCAAATTTTACAGCGAGAAACATGTTGCGAGAAACTGAAGACGAGGCTGCAAAAACAGCTGAGGCTATGTTAACTGCAGCACGCAAAGCAGCTAAAGAAAAGATAGCTGCAGCAGAAGTTCAGTCTAAAATAAAGGCCAGAGCCTTAGTGGACGAGAGGGCACGTTCTGATCGTGCTCGAGCGCAAGCTGCTAGAGAAAAGTTGGCAGCGGCAGTAGCATACATAGTAGAAAAGGTTGTGGTCTAGCATGTTAGTTCAAATGAAAAAAGCGACACTATATGCGCTTAAAGAAGACCGTGATTCGATTCTCTTGGCTTTACAACGAGATGGCAACGTAATGTTAATACCGTCAGTGGACGAAGCGGCTCTTCCGGGTGCAGAAAATGTGAGCAATGAGGCAGAAAAAACAAATGGTGCTATTAAGTTTATTACTATGCATACAGGGAAAAGCTCTTTTTTAACACCACGTACACCGGTAGCTTATAACAAATTTCTTCAAGATACGCCGGTAGCAGCGGATTTGGCAGAACAAGTAGAGACTTTAGAGGATAAAATAGGGTCTTTACGCAATGAAGCTTTAACTATGCGTGCTCAAGCAGAGGCATTGAAGCCTTGGTTGGGGTTAGACATTCCTTTAGAAAAATTAACTGCTACTACATCTACGGTCTATTTTGCTGGTTATCTACCGGAATTGGCTAAAGATGAATTTCTAGAAGAAATCAAAGATTTGATTGCGGAGGCAATTGTTTTAGAAGAGGTACCCGAGGGCAGAGCAATTGTTGTATTTGCCCATAAAAGTGCTAGTGCGGATGTTAAGCATTTTCTTAAAGCTCACGATTTTACTGATGTGGTTTTTCCCAAAAGGGTAGGTTTAGCAAAAGAAATAGCAACCGATTTAACAGATGCGGCTAAAATGAAAGAATCTTTAGCTTATAATTTGGAAGAGGAAGTAAAAAAAATAGCTCATAGAAAAGAGGAGTTACACCTTTACTATGATCAATTGATTGCTAAACAAGAGCGCATGGCTTTAAGTGGGGTGGAAACGCAAAAGACATTTTTTGTACAAGGCTGGGTAAGAGCGGATAAAATGGAAGTTGTTACCAAGGCTGTTGCGGAGGTAACTTCTGCGTATGATTTGAATTTTGTCGAGCCGGAAGAGGGAGAAATTCCGCCTTCGGTAATGGAAAATGGCAAATTTTCCCGCCCCTATGAATTTGTTACAGAATTATATTCCCGGCCTAAAATAGGTTCTTTGGATCCAGATTTTATGATGGCTCCTTTCCATTTCATTTTTTTTGGTATGATGCTTTCAGATGCTGGCTATGGGCTTGTTTTGACTGTTTTGCTTTATGCTGTACTCAAGCTCTTTAAACCACGTGATTCTGCAGGAAAACTAATTACAGTAATTTTTTTTGGTGGTATTTCTACTGTTTTGTGGGGGATTTTGTTTGGCGGCTGGTTTGGCCTAGAATGGCGACCATTGTTGTTCGTGCCCATGAAAGAACCTTTAAAAATGTTGGCATTGTGTTTCGGTCTGGGCGCATTGCATTTGGTTACAGGTATGTGCATGAAAATGTACTTACTTGTTAAGCGGGGACAAGTTTGGGCCGCGGTTTTTGATGAGGCATCTTGGTTAGTTTTATTTGCAGGGCTATTTTTAATGGCTCTCCTGCCGGGAGAAATTGGTAGAGATATGGCTATTGTAGGTGCCGGTACTATTGTGCTTACGGGTGGCCGCGAGAAAAAAATGTTATTGCAAAGTTTTTTGGAGGACTTCTGTCCCTTTATAACATAAGCGGTTATGTAAGTGATCTTCTGAGTTATTCCAGACTTTTTGCTCTAGGTTTAGCGACAGGAGTTATTGCCATGGTAATTAACACCATTGCTAAAATGTTGTGGGAAACAGGACCTGCTGGTGTTGTAATTGCAGTATTCGTACTTGTGGGTGGACATATTTTCAACATTTTAATTAATGTGTTGGGTTCTTTCGTACATACTAGCAGATTGCAGTACATTGAATTTTTCAGTAAGTTTTACGAGGCTGGAGGCAAGGCGTTTGTACCCTTAGCTATTCGCACTAAATATGTTGATGTTACTAAATAAAATAATAAAAAACAGTTTCAAGGGAGGAATTATATTATGTTAACTTTAGGTACAGCTCTTGCTTTTGCAGGAGCAGCAATTGCAGCAGCTTTCGCAGGCGTGGGTTCTGCTATAGGCGTAGGTATTGCCGGTCAAGCAGGTTCAGGGGTTATTTCTGAAGACCCGGATAAGTTTGGTAATGTTTTGGTTTTGCAAGCACTTCCTGGTACACAGGGGATTTACGGTTTATTGATAGCGTTTATTATTGTTTTAAATATTGGAGTAATTGATGGAAATATCAAAGAATTGTCTACTTATCAAGGGTTGTCGCTATTATTTGCAGCCTTGCCAATTGCTATTGGTGGTTTAATGTCAGGTATTTATCAAGGTAAAGTTGCAGCATCAGCTATTTATCTTTCAGCAAAACGTCCTGAAGAAACAGGTAAAGGCATTATCTTGACTGCAATGGTTGAAACTTACGCAGTGCTTGCATTGTTGATTTCTTTTATTATGGTTAATGGCGTTAAATTATAAACAGGGAGGTAAATTCGGTGGCAGCAAATAAGATTATTTTAAAAATACGTGAGGAAGCTGCTCAAGAAGTTGCAACTATGCTTGCAGCCGCCAAGAAAAAGGCAGCCGCCTCCGGTGCTAAAATTACTAACGCTGCAAAAGCAAAAGTGGAAGAAATTAATAACCAAGCTGTGGCTGATGCCGATGAAGCAGCCCGTCGCCAAGTGTTAATTGCTGAGTTGGAAGCTCGTAAGAATGCCTTGGATAGTAAACGGAAAGTTATTGAAGAAGCTTTTGCAAAAGCAGAAAAAGAACTTGTGCAATTACCACAAGATAAGTGGGAAAGTCTTATAACAAAAACTGTTTTGACAGCTAGTGAAACCGGAAAAGAAAAATTATGCGTGCCAGCAGCAGATGTTGAAAAATATAAAGAAACAATGCTCGCAAAACTTAACGCAGCTCTTATAGCGTCGGGGAAAAAAGGCGAACTAACCTTGGCTGACGAACCGGCTAAATTTACCGGTGGTGTTATGCTTATTGGTGAACACAGCGATTTCGATGGTTCTTTTGCTACAATTTTACGCGAAGTCCGCATGAAATCTGAGCGGGAAGTAGCGGAAATGTTATTTGGCTCGGAGGTGAAGTAATATGCCTCAAGCAAGCTATGAATACGCAGTAGGACGAATAAGTGTGTTGTTCACAAAAATGTTAGATGCGTCACAAATAAGAAGAATTTCAGAAGCAGCTAGTGAGGCAGAAGCCCTAGCTTTATTATTGGAAACAGGCTATGGTGGAAATTTATCGGCAGGGCAAATCAACACGCAGGAAATAGATTATGTTATTCGAGCTCAACTACAAATATCTAGAAATAAAATTTGGGAATTAACGCCAGCACCGGAATTAACTAGCCTATTTTTATTACAAGTTGATGTGCATAACATCAAGACTTTATTAAAAGCACGCCTTTTAGGTGTTGATGCTCCTGATGTCTTAATAGAGGGTGGTATTTTTCCCTTAGATTTTTTGCATGATGCTATTACGAATAAATATTATGGCGATATGCCTAGTGCTTTTAGAGTGGCAATGGATAAGATTGAAGTAGAATTGCAACACAATGTTGACCCTCTGCGCTTTAGTGCAGAGCTTGATGGGACAATGTTTAAGCACATCAAAACAGTCCTAGGCGAAAAGCATGATAATAGCTTTGTACGGGAGTATTTTGGGCTCATGGCAGATGTTCAAAATGCAAGGAGTGTTGTTCGCTCGCGTTTGTTGCATTGGGAAGCTGATAAATTAAAACCGTTACTTTTAGAATGCGGAGACATTGAACATAGCTTGTTTTTAGAAGCCATGGAAACGCCGTTTGAGCAGTTGGGTGCAAAATTAAATCATGGCAAGCATGGTAAAGTAATTTCTCAAACTATTGAAGAATATGTTTCTACAAAGGACCCATCAGTTTTAAAACGCAAAATGGAAACAGCACTTATGAATGTTTTACGCGGTGTAAAATGGGATACTTTCACGTTAGGACCGATTATAGGATATCTTATGGCTCGTGAAGCAGAGGCCAAAGCCCTTCGCGTTATTTTCGGCGCAAAGCGTGGCGGGTTTGAAGCTGAGTTGCCTGAACTTTATGCATAAATAAGACTATGTAGGAGCCGATGATGACATTGACTCGTTATTATAGGGGGCAAAAGGATGAAAAAAAGAAAAATAGCAGTAATTGGAGATCCGAGCTCGGTAATGATTTTCAAGGCCATTGGCTTAGATGTTTTTTATGAAGAACAGCCAGCAAAGATAGAACGTAGAATTCATTATCTGGCAGATAACAATTATGCAGTAATTTATATTACTGAAAAAGCTGCAATACAAGTACAAGAAGCTATTGCTATGTATGCAACTGCGACATTTCCGGCAATAATTCCGATTCCTTCGGACACGGGTTCTTTAGGATTAGGAATGAAGCAGTTAAAGGTAAATGTGGAAAAAGCAGTTGGCGCAGACATTCTATTCAAGGAAGGGTAGGGAAATAGCCGATGAGTGGAACTATTGTAAAAGTATCAGGACCGCTGATTGTAGCTGAAGGCATGGCTGATGTACAAATGTACGACGTTGTGCGTGTTAGCGAAAAGCATCTGATTGGTGAAGTAATTGAATTGAGAGGCGATAAGGCCTCCATTCAGGTATATGAAGAAACAGCTGGACTTGGGCCGGGAGAACCTGTAGAGTCTACGGGGTTTCCATTGTCCGTAGAATTAGCTCCTGGATTGATTGAAGGGATTTTTGATGGTATTCAACGCCCTTTGGATGTTATTTATGAGCAATTTGGCGATCGTATTACACGTGGTATTTCGGTACCTAAATTGAATAGAGAAAAGAAATGGAAATTCGAACCTAGTGTTGGTGTTGGTGATAAAGTTATTGGTGGCGATGTTATTGGCACCGTGCAAGAAACCCCGGCAGTATTGCATAAAATTATGCTTCCAGCTGATGTTAAGGGTACTGTAGAATGGGTTTTTGCCGGCGAGGCGACAATTACAGATATTATCTACAAAATTAGAGATAATGAAGGCAAAGTAGCAGAATATCCTATGTTACAAGTCTGGCCAGTGCGTCGAAGTCGTCCTTATTTGGAAAAGTTAGCTCCTGAAGAGCCCATGATTACAGGGCAGCGTGTTGTTGATACCTTGTTTCCGATTGCTAAGGGTGGCGTTGCTGCTGTTCCTGGTCCATTTGGCTCAGGTAAAACCGTTATTCAACATCAGCTAGCAAAGTGGGCTGATGCGGATATAATAGTTTATGTAGGTTGCGGTGAACGTGGTAATGAGATGACCGATGTTTTGATGGAGTTTCCGGCACTGAAAGATCCTCGTACCGGCTTACCACTAATGAAACGTACAGTACTTATTGCTAATACTTCTGATATGCCTGTGGCAGCACGTGAAGCGTCTATTTATACAGGAATTACTATTGCGGAATATTTCCGTGATATGGGTTATAAGGTAGCTATTATGGCTGATTCTACCTCACGGTGGGCAGAGGCTTTGAGAGAAATGTCTTCTCGTTTGGAAGAAATGCCCGGTGAAGAAGGTTATCCTGCTTATTTAGCTTCTCGTTTAGCGGAATTTTATGAACGGGCAGGTATTGTAACTTGCATTGGCAGTGAAGGAAGAATAGGTGCTGTATCAGCTATTGGAGCAGTTTCTCCTCCAGGCGGTGATATTTCTGAACCGGTATCTCAGGCTACCTTACGTATTGTTAAAGTATTTTGGTGCTTGTCTGCTTCCCTTGCTTATCGTCGTCATTTTCCTGCCATTGATTGGTTACAAAGCTACTCCTTATATTCTGACCGCTTAAGAGCTTACTATAATGCTTCTGTTGCTCCTGATTGGTCCTCACTTGTTAGTAACACCATGGGGATTTTGCAGGAAGAAGCGGAATTAGAAGAAATTGTACGTTTGGTTGGCATAGATGCCTTGGGCTTTAAGGATCGTATTACCATGGAGGGTGCACGTTCTATTCGTGAAGACTTCTTACATCAAAACTCTTTTGATGATGTAGATACTTACACTTCGCTGGAAAAACAATATGCTATGTTGAAACTGATTATTACCTGGTACGAAAAAGCTCTTGTGGCTTTAGAGCAACATATACATCTTGATAAACTTATTGAAATGCCGATTCGCGAACAGATCGGTCGTGCAAAATATATTCCTGAGGCGGAACGCAAAGATAAATTTGCCGCACTTTTTAAGGCTTTAGATGATGCATTCACTGCATTAACAGAGGAGGGTGACTTAGATGCGTAAAGATTATAAAACAATACGCGAGGTAGTTGGCCCGCTAATGATGGTGGAAGAAGTTGAAGGCGTTAAGTATGATGAATTGGTAGAAATTCAACAAGCTAACGGAGAAATTCGTAGTGGTAAAGTTTTAGTTATTGATGGCGATAAAGCCTTAGTGCAGTTATTTGAAAGTTCTCAAGGACTTAAAATATCTGATGCTAAAGCTCGTTTCTTAGGTCATGGTATTCGTTTAGGCGTTTCTCCTGCTATGTTGGGGCGAGTATTTGACGGAATGGGTAGACCTAAAGATGGTGGAGCAGAAATTATTCCTGATGAATACCGCGATATTAACGGTGAACCTTTGAACCCTGCTGCTCGTGATTATCCGGCAGAGTTTATTCAAACAGGTGTTAGTGCTATTGATGGTTTAAATACTTTGGTCCGTGGCCAAAAGTTGCCGGTGTTTTCAGGCTCTGGGTTACCACATGCGCAATTAGCAGCGCAAATTGCTCGACAAGCAAAGGTGCGTGGGACAGGCGAAGGTTTTGCCGTTGTATTTGCTGCTGTAGGTATTACCTTTGAAGAAGCGAACTTTTTTATGAATGACTTTAATCGTACAGGCGCATTGGAACGTGCTGTTATGTTTATTAATTTAGCTAATGACCCGGCTGTAGAACGTATCGCTACTCCGCGTATGGCAATTACTGCCGCTGAATATTTGGCCTATGGCCTTGGTATGCATGTTTTGGTCATTATAACCGATATTACTAATTATGCTGATGCGTTACGTGAAATTTCTGCCGCTCGTAAGGAAGTGCCGGGACGTCGTGGTTATCCTGGATACTTATATACAGATCTTGCGAGTATGTACGAACGTGCTGGACGTATTAAAGGTAAAAAAGGTTCTATTACACAGATTCCGATTTTATCTATGCCGGAAGATGATAAAACACATCCTATCCCGGATTTGACAGGATATATCACAGAAGGACAGATTATATTATCTCGTGAGTTATATCGCAAGAATTTGACTCCGCCTATTGATGTATTGCCTTCCTTGTCACGTTTAAAGGATAAAGGTATTGGCGAAGGTAAGACTAGGGAAGATCATGCAGATACCATGAACCAATTGTTTGCCGCTTATGCTCGTGGTAAGGAAGCGAAGGAATTAGCAACAATTTTGGGAGATGCAGCATTATCTAAAGTTGATAAACTTTATGCCAAATTTGCTGATCGTTTTGAAAAAGAATATGTTTCTCAAGGTTATGAAACTAATCGTACAATTGAGGAAACACTGGATTTAGGTTGGAAACTTTTGGGTGTATTGCCAAGAGCGGAATTGAAACGTATTCGTGATGCTTACTTGGATAAATATTATGTACCGTCTGAAACGGAAGGCACAGAGGGGGAATAGCACATGGCTACAAATGTGAACCCTACGCGTATGGAGCTGACACGCTTGAAAAAGCGTTTAAATACGGCAGTGCGAGGCCATAAACTCTTGAAGGATAAACGCGATGAAATGGTAAGGCAGTTTATGCTGCATATTCGTCGAAATTATGATTTGCGTTTAGAAGTGGAAAAGGCCTTGCAAGAAGTTGCTAGTCGGTTTAGTTTAGCAAAGGCACAAATGGGTGCTTTGCGTATTTCCGAATCACTTTTATATCCAGCCAGAGCGGCTGTTTTTGAAGTGGGAGTCCACAATGTTATGAGAGTGGATGTTCCGACTGTTAAATATACCGGTGGTGAGGATGTTGCAGATATTCCGTACGCATTTACCTTTACATCTAGTTCCTTAGATAATGCTGTTATGGAACTGTCTCAATATTTACCCAAATTATTGGAATTAGCAGAGGTAGAAAAGATTTGTAATCTTTTAGCAGCAGAGATAGAAAAAACTAGACGTCGTGTAAATGCTTTGGAATATGTTATGATTCCGGAAATGCAAGAAAGCATTAAGTATATTACTATGAAGCTTGAAGAAAACGACAGAGCAAGTACGGTACGTTTGATGAAAGCAAAGGAAATGATGGCCAAAGCTGAGACTAAAGCCAAGGCAGAAGCACAGAAAAAGGCAATTTAGCTGCACAATAAAATTGAAAAACAGGGCTTCCATTTAGGGAAGCCCTGTTTTCATATTTAGTACTATTCTAATTTTGTTAGTAGTTCTTTGCCAGCAATGCCAGGATGGGTCATTTGTTCAGGAGCTAGGATGATATCCAAGTCTTCTTTACTCATAATATTTTTTTCCAATAACAGGTCTTTGATTTGACGATCATTGGCAAGTGCTTCTTTAGCTAAAGCAGAGCATTTTTCGTAACCTATGTGAGGAAGCAAAGCGGTAATGATGCCCACACTTCTATCAAACCAGAAAGTACACATTTTTTCATTAGCTTTAATACCATCAATGCAAAGGTTTTTTAAAGTAGTTACGGCGTTGGTAATATAGCGGAAAGAGACAAAGATGTTATGAGCCATAACGGGTTCCATAACATTTAACTGAAATTGCCCGTTTTCCACTCCCAAAGTAACGGCTAAGTCATTGCCAATTACTTGATAGCAAACTTGGCCTACTACTTCAGGAATAACAGGATTTACTTTACCAGGCATAATAGAGGAGCCTGGTTGGCGTGGAGGTAGGAAAATTTCGCTAAAACCAGCACGTGGACCAGAGGCCATTAGACGCAGGTCATTACAAATTTTAATTAAGGCTAAGGCTGTGACGCGTAGAGCTCCGGAAATATCAGTGAAGATGTCAGTGTTGCTGGTAGCATCAATTAAATTTTCAGCTGTAGTCATCTTAAAGCCTGTAACAGTGCTAAGTTCATCAGCAACGACTTTTATATATTCAGGGTCGGCATTTAGCCCAGTTCCTACTGCAGTAGCTCCCATGTTCATAATATGGAGTCCATAAGTATTGTTTTCCATACGATGTACGCTGCGACGCATAGAACAAGCAAAAGCCTTGAATTCTCCGCCTAAGGTTATAGGAACAGCATCTTGTAAATGGGTACGACCCATTTTTAAAACATTTTTAAATTCATCGCCTTTAGCATCGAAAGATTTTGCTAAAGCTGTTAAAGCTTCAGTAAAGAGTTGGGTGCGCATTAAAGCACAAATACGAATAGACGTAGGAACTACATCATTGGTGGATTGAGCCATGTTAGTATGGTTGTTAGGTGATATATAAGCATAATCACCACGCGGATGACCTAGAATTTCTAGTGCCCGATTCGTGATAACCTCATTAGCATTCATATTAAAGGAAGTACCGGCACCACCTTGTATAGCATCTAGCGGAAATTGATCATCTAATTTACCGGAAATTACCTCTTCAGAAGCTTTGACGATAGCATCAGCAATAATCGGGTCTAAACGCCCGGTTTTTTTGTTGGCTAAGGCACAAGCTTTTTTACCATTCCCATGGCGTGTATAAAAAGTGGATCAGCCATACGCCCGGTAATTTGAAAATTTTCCAAAGCACGCAAAGTTTGTACGCCATAATAAATGTCATCAGGAATTTCCATTTCACCTAAAAAATCATGTTCTTTACGCATTTTTTTTTGCCTCCTCGCAAACATTTTGTATTTTGTATTCAAGTTCATTGTAGCAAGTTGCTTAGGTAAAGTCAATTGTATGTAGTACTTTTTGTTTAGCAAGTAATTAGACAAACAAGCAGAAACCCGTTATGGGTTTCTGCTTGTTTAAGTTTACATATGGGCTAAAGCACTAATAAAGCTTGTTAAATCAAGGGGTTCTTTTTTTAGTAAGGCATCTATGCGCAAGGGTAAAAAAGGATGCTGGCTCATGGCCTTAGCACGCATTAGAGCAGCTTTAATTTCTGGGGTGATGTAGTGATCGTCCCAGCCTTCTAAAACGTTTAGCGCATAGGATCGAGGGCTATCATAAATAGATGTAAGACCGGCAATAACAATATCTTCGCCAACACCATTTTTTTTAGACAATGCTAGTAATAAGGAGTCGAGAGTATGTTTGCCTTTAATGTAAATGTTTAGATTTTTGCGGGCAAAATTCAAGATGGTATGAAAGCTTTTTTTATTATCGGTTAGCAATAAAAATTCATAAAGTCCAGTACGTAAAGGATCTTTTTTCAATAGGCGAAAGAGTTGAGGACGAATATTAACTTTTACTGCAAAAGCAAAGCTAACAGCTAAATAATTAATTGTACTATCTTTGTTAATTTGTTTAGAAGTAATTTCAGGTAGCCAGTTTTTGTGAAAAATAAGTTTTTCCGTAGCGCTAATAAGCAGATGACAATTGTTTGCGCTGATTGCCTGCCAATTTTCGTCGGCAGCCAGAGCCTTGAGCTCTTGAGATAAATTAACCAGTGGTGCTACATCTTCTAGGGTTTCCACGTAGGCCTTTGCATGTCGTAATAAATTGTTAATTAAAGTATAAGTGTCATAAAAAGGCAATTCAGGATCATTTTCATTTTCGCTATCATAGTCAATGAGGAAAAGAACATAATTATTTATAGTTTTAAGAATTCCTTGGTACAATTTTCGTGTCAATTTAGGCCTTAGTAAAAAGTCGGATATATGCCCTTCTTGTACGCCTAAAAGTGCAATGCCTGGATAAGTAACCGAAAGATCACTGCCATATGATAAAAGCCAATCACGTTTAGCAGTGGAATCATAATCAAAGGATTCCATGGCGTGAATTTTTCCCCAACCATGTGTGTGTGTAATTATTTCCCATAAGTCATCATCAGTAGTTATATTACTCATGTCTAAGGCAAAAATGACGTAAAAGGTAAACTCTTCACAACGAGCAAGTAACATCAAATCTTTTTTTACAACGATTTTATAAGATCGCGCCATGGTTTCCAAATTAAAGAGACCACATATAATAATAGCAAATTTTACTGCTTCGCGTTGGGGAGCATTATATAACCAATCTTCGGCTAAGTTCACAAGTGCTGGTGGCAATTCCTCTTGAGCTAAACTATCTACCAAAGTTTCACAGTAGGCAATGCATTGATAGCTACAGACGGTTTTATATAGTTGAGCTTCATTTTGTGTGGAGGGATTTGTGCAAAACGTCATAACTGCTTGATAAATAGTATCTTTTATTTGTTTGTTGTCTATGGCAGAAGACATAGATAGATACGCATCAGTAGTTCCCAACTCTAAAGAAAAATTGGGGTCGGACGAAGCTATGATACGGTCAGGTAAAATTTTGCCGGGGAAAACCCCATTAGTATCTATATGTTGTGCAACGTAGTTAAAAATACTTTGTCCCTTCAACCGGGGAGTTATTTTTTTATTCATAATTACCTCATTAATCTTCATGGTCTATAATTTAGCACGAAATAGAAAAATGCCAAAATAATATGTTAAACCGCCAGCGCAAAATAATATGCGCTGGCGGTTTAAATGTTTTTTGTGCAAAAAGATAGTTCTTAAAATTGTTATTTAACAGCAATTTGAGCATTCATATCAATTTCTAGCAAGCAGTCGCCACTTTCAATTCGACTAGTAGGATTAACATGAATTGCCGCTATAATACCGTCTATAGGAGCAGAAATAGTGGTTTCCATTTTCATGGCTTCGGTAACAATTAGAGCATCACCTTTGGTTACTTGCTGCCCTTTGTTTACTAGAATTTTCACTACTGACCCGGAAAGAGTAGCACCAATTTCGCCAGGATTATTTTTATCAGCTTTTTTGCGGGCAATATTAGTAGCTTTGACGTTTCTATCTTTGATTTCAATTTCACGAGGTAACCCGTTGAATTCAAAACTTACTGTTCGCATACCGCTTTCGTTAGCTTCGCCAATGTGAATTAATTTAATGATTAACATTTTTCCGGTTTCAATCATAACACGGGTTTCTTCACCTGGGTTTAAACCAAAGAAAAATGTAGGTGTATCCAGAACTGAAACATCACCAAACTCCTCAGTGAATTTAACCCAATCCTCATAGACTTTGGGATACAAACAGTAGGAACTAATTGCCTCAGGGGAAGTAGGTCCACCTATTTTAGCAAGATGTTCTTTAACAATAGTTAAGTTCATTGGTGGTAAAGTATCACCGGGACGGCCAATCATAGGCTTTTTTCCTTTTAATATAATTTTTTGTAGCTTTTCTGGGAAGCCTTGATAAGGTACGCCTATATTGCCTTCGAAGAAGCCAATAACGGAAGAAGGAAAATCTAAGGTGTCACCGGATTTATAAATATCTTCCTCGGTTAATTCATTTTGTACCATGAATAAGGCCATATCCCCTACAATTTTTGAAGAAGGAGTTACTTTTATTAAATCACCAAACATCATGCTTACTTTGTGATACATAATTTTAATTTCTTCCCACTTATCAATAAGACCTAAGGCTAAAGATTGTTGTTTCAAATTAGTATATTGACCGCCAGGCATTTCGTGCATGTAGACTTCAGGATTAGGGGTTAGTTCTGTTTTATCTGCGGCTTTGTAATAAGGACGAACTGTTTCCCAATAGCGAGAAATCTCATTTAAGGCATCAGGATTTAGTTTGGGCTGACGTGGATTTCCGCTTAGTGCATAATAAAGACTAGAACTGCTAGGTTGCGATGTGCCACAGCTCATGGCGGAAAAAGCAACATCAACAATGTCTACACCGGCATCAATAGCCTTAGCATAGGTATAAATAGCGTTGCCACTGCCTTCATGAGTATGCAGGTGAATAGGTATTGCCACGGAATCTTTGAGGGCTGCAACTAATTGATAAGCGGCTTCAGGTCTTAAAAGTCCAGCCATATCTTTAATAGCGATTATATTGGCACCGGCTTTTTCTAATTCTTTAGCCATATTTACATAATATTTCAAATCATATTTATCACGTCTGGTGTCTAAAATATCACCGGTATAACACAAGGCGGCTTCAGCAAGTTTATTACATTCGCAGACAGTATTAATGGATAGACGCATATTATCAAGACCATTTAAGCTGTCAAAAACGCGAAAAACGTCTATACCATTTTTAGCTGCGGCTTTAATAAATTCTTTGACAACATTATCAGGATAACTTGTATAGCCTACGGCGTTAGCTCCACGCAAAAGCATTTGAAATAAAATGTTAGGTGCTTTTTCGCGCATTTGGCGTAGACGATCCCAAGGACTTTCATATAAGAAGCGATAAGCGACATCAAAAGTAGCTCCACCCCAACATTCAAAGGAAAAAAGTTTTGGCAGTTTAGCGGCAGTCTGCTCTGTTATTCTCAGCATGTCTGCCGTACGCAAACGGGTAGCAAATAAAGATTGATGAGCATCACGGAAAGTAGTGTCAGTAAAAAGCACTTCTTTTTGTGCTAAAACCCATTTGGCTACAGCGGTAGGGCCTTGATTGTCTAACATTTGTTTAGTACCACTATCAATTTTTGTGTGTTTATAGACGGGCATTTTAAGTGGAGTAAAGTCTGGTTTAGGTTGTACGCCTACGTTTGCATAACCGTTAATGCTTACATCGGAAATGTAACTTAGAAGTTTTGTACCACGATCAGAAATTTTAGGGAAGTTAAATAAGCTGGGGGTTTCATCCACAAAACAGGTATCATAAGAGCCCTTAATAAAAGAGTGATTATTTAGTACATTTTCTAAAAATTGGATGTTGGTCTTAACGCCGCGAATACGGAATTCTTTGAGGCAACGCAGCATTTTTGATATGGCGTTTTCATGTGTTAGACTCCACGCCGTGGCTTTAACCAAGAGCGAGTCATAGTAGGGAGTAATTACTGAACCTGTAAAAGCGTTGCCGCCATCTAAGCGGATGCCGAAACCGCCACCACTGCGGTAAGCAATTAATTTGCCGGTATCAGGCATAAAATTATTAGAGGGATCTTCTGTAGTAATACGACACTGAATAGCGTGACCATGACAATAGATTTTTTCCTGTTCAGGAATAGACACTTCTTCACTATGCAGACTATAACCTTCAGCGATTCTAATTTGTGTTTGTACAATATCAATACCTGTTATCATTTCGGTAACGGTATGTTCCACCTGAATACGAGGATTTACTTCAATAAAATAGAACCGGCCATCAGGCGTGGCTAAAAATTCTACTGTACCTGCACTTATATAATTAACATTTTTCATTAATTTTACAGCAGCAGCACATATTTCTTGGCGAAATTCCGGTTTCAAGGAAAAGGCAGGGGCAATTTCAACCAATTTTTGGTGACGACGTTGCACGGAACAGTCGCGTTCGTACAAATGTACGATATTGCCCTTAGTATCACCGATTATTTGCACTTCAATATGTTTAGGGTTTTCTAAATATTTTTCTAGATATATTTCGTCACTGCCAAAAGCTTTAAGTGCTTCAGACTTAGCACGGTAATAGGCATCTTCTAATTCTTCGGATTTGTGCACCATACGCATGCCGCGTCCACCGCCGCCATTAACGGCTTTTATTATAATAGGATAGCCGTATTTTGTGGCAAAATCCCTTATTTCCTCTATAGTTTCTATTTTGCCATTACTGCCGGGAATCATAGGAATGTTGGCAAGTTCAGCCTGCTTACGAGCATTTAACTTGTCACCAAACATAATTAAATGTTCCAGTTTGGGACCAATAAAAATAATACCCTCTTCTTCACAACGCTTAGCTAGAGTGCTGTTTTCTGATAAAAAACCATAGCCTGGATGTATGGCGGTAACATGATGCTCATGGGCGATACGTATGATGTCTTCAATATCTAAGTAGGCCTCAATAGGACTTTTGCCGGTTCCTACTATATACGCTTCGTCAGCCTTGTTGCGATGCAAGGACAGGGTGTCTTCTTTTGAATAAATGGCTACAGTGCGAATACCAAGTTCATTACAAGCTCGAAATACGCGAATAGCAATTTCACCACGATTGGCAACTAAGACAGACTCAATTTTTTTCATAGTTAGACCTCCTAATAGTCACTTTTTCTATTCTATATATTGCGCACATATTTTACAAGCAATTGCTAGTAAGTATACAGACTTCATAAAAGAGTAATTCAAGGAAAAAAAGACTTCCCTGAAGTTAAGGAAGTCTTAATGATTTTTAATTGTGTGAGAGATCATCGGCTAAATCATTACAAATTCGTCCCAACATGCCAGAGGGATCTGTTTCTTCAGCACGCTCTCGATCGTCTACAAGCATATAGACTTTTTCTCCCTTGTCAGACGAACCAATAAATTCTAAATTAGCCACTGCGTGCCAAGCGGTTCTAGCTGGGTGATAAATAGTTTGTTCGGTGGGAACGGTTATTATGGTATCTTTACCGCGTCTGTTCTCAATGACAATTTTTTGGTAAACAGTACGAGTTTCATAATAAGCTTCTTTTTGTTCACTCCATTTGCCTAGGGCATGAATGATTGGTTGAATAGTAAGGAAGTTCTTGTGAAGCGCAATGTTTTCGTTGCTTTCTTCTGCGTTGGTAAAAATTTTAATTTGACGTTTCTCAAAAGCCTGCCTTAAAGCCATTTCAACCTTTTTTTGTGAAAAAGGAGCGGTAATATAACCATAAATATGAGGGGGATTGGTTTTTATATCGTTGATAAGTATATTATGAACAACGGAAAAATCAAAGTCATTAGATTTCCATTTATTTTTTTCATCGCCTGCTATAGTTGGCAAAGCAAAAAGCAAAAGCAACATCATTAGCATAGAAAATATTTTTTTCATACTGTCACCATCCTTTAAGCCCCCAGGCGCATGCCAATTGCAATAAAGGCTAAACCACCAATAAGGCTAAGAGCAATATTTATAAAACCAAATACCGTATTATTTAGCAAAAGCTCAAAAGTTTCTAGGCTGAAAGTTGAAAAGGTAGTAAGGCCGCCCAAAAGACCGGTAATTAAAAATAGCTTTATTAGGTAAGGGCATTTCCGGATGGCGTAAGCAAAAAGCTGCCGTTAAGCCTAAAAGCAAGCAACCGGCCATATTAACAGTTAAAGTTCCATAAGGAAAGGCAACGCCTAATTTAGAGTGTATGCTGACAGAGACGTAGTATCGTAACGTTGCTCCTAAAGCTCCGCCACAAGCAACCGCTAAGGTTTCAATTATCATTATTTGCCCACCGTTGTTTTAATAGCCTCAAATGTTTCAGGACTAATAATATGTTCTATGCGGCAAGCATCTTTTTCAGCAATTTCAGCACTTACACCCAATTTTTCTAAATGTTTCGTTATAATTAGATGTCTTTCCAAGACCCCTCTAGCTTTATTTAAACCTGATTCCGTAAGAGTAATACTACCATTTGGTTCCATGCGAATAAGATTTTCTTTTTTTAGGATACTCATAGCGCGGCTCACACTGGCTTTTGTAAATTCAAAAGCATTTGCTATATCAATGGAACGAACAGTGCCATTTTTCTTTTGCAGCACAAGAATCATTTCCAGATAATTCTCGCCGGATTCTTGTAAAATCATAAATGCTATACCTCCTATGAAAATAAATAGAGTATAATTAACATAATTTTATTATATTCTACAATGAAATGCAATTACTCACAAGTTATTTTCTTAAACCATTGACAAGAAGAGCCATATAATGGTAAAATTTTCCTGCTAGGTTAGCTGAAGCTAACACCCTTAGTAGAGAAAAGGTCAAGGGGTAAGCTGGAGGTCGTAAAGTGATGAATTTAAAAGAAGTTGCTGTGGGACAGACCGTTACAGTAGTTAAAATAGAAGTAACCGGTGCAAGAAAGCGCAGAATTATGGATATGGGTATTACAAAAGGCACTGCTATTTTTGTACGCAAAATAGCCCCTTTAGGTGATCCAATAGAACTTAAAGTTAGAGATTATGAATTGTTTCTTCGCAAAGAAGATGCTGAAAAAATTCTTGTTGAGTAGAACTCTGACAAGGATTTTATTTTTTGTTACGATACCTATTTTAATATGACGGAGGAGATAACACATCATGATAACAGTACTTGCCTTGGTAGGAAATCCTAATTGTGGTAAAACTACCATGTTTAATAACTTAACAGGTAGTGACCAGTCTGTAGGTAATTGGCCGGGGGTAACTGTTGCTAAAAAGGGTGGAATGCTTTTAAACCATCCTGATTGTGAGGTAGTTGATTTACCTGGTATTTATTCTTTGTCACCATATACATTAGAGGAGGTAGTAACTAGAGATTTTTTGGTTAATGAGCATCCTAGCGTGATTATTAACATAGTGGATGCCTCAAATTTAGAGCGTAATCTTTATTTAACGACTCAATTATTGGAGTTAGAAATACCTGTAATATTGGCGCTAAATATGATGGACGTTGTAAATGCCAATGGTGATGAAATTGATATAGCACGGTTAGCTAAAGAACTTAACTGCAAAGTGGTACCTGTAGCTGCTATTAATGGAGAAGGTGTAGATGAATTAATTAAGCTTGCAGTAGAAGCTGCCAACGAAAAAGTGCCTAATCAAGCACTACCTATATTTAATGATATGGAAGAGATTGCTGTGCGTGGTATTGAACGCTTGTTACCTGATAGAGAGTCCACTCAGTTGAAACGCTGGCTTGCTATTAAAATTTTTGAACGAGATCCCAAAGTGTTTGAGCAGATAAAGATAAGCAGTAATTTATTAGCTCGCATGGATGCATTACGTAATGGGTGTGAAAAGGCAGAGGAAGATGATGCTGAAAGTATTGTTATAAATGCTAGATATCGCTATATTACTAATACTTTACGAGATTGTATAAATAAGAAATTGCAGACATGGGAACTTAGCGCTTCTGATAAAATCGACAATATAGTAACGAACAGGGTGCTTGCGTTGCCAATTTTCTTTATTATTATGTGGGCAGTTTACTATATTGCTATTCAAACTTTAGGTAGCATGTCTGTTGAGAGTATGCAAGCAGTGTTTGGTTTTATTAGCGAACAGCTAACCAACCTAATGGTTATTGGTGGGGTATCTCTTACCATACAAAGTCTTATCGTAGATGGCGTTATTGGTGGCGTAGGGGCAGTGCTGGGGTTTGTGCCTCAGATTGCAATTTTATTTTTATTTCTTTCGTTTTTAGAGGATTGTGGTTATATGTCCAGGGCTGCTTTCATTATGGATAGAGCTTTTCGCCAATTCGGATTATCAGGAAAATCGTTTATTCCTATGTTGGTGGGGACGGGATGCTCTGTGCCTGGCATTATGGCGACTAGAACTATTGAAAATGAAAAAGATCGCAGACTGACTATTATGTTGACGCCTTTTATTCCCTGTAGTGCTAAAATACCTGTATTTGTCCTATTTGCGGCTTCACTATTCCCAGAGCATAGCTGGGTGGGACCATCTATGTATTTTTGGGGCATAATAATGGTGGTTATTTCTGGCATGCTTTTGAAAAGAACAGCACCTTTTGCTGGTGAACCAGCACCTTTTGTTATGGAAATGCCGGCTTATCATATGCCAGGTTTGAGGACGGTTCTGAAACATACTTGGGAGCAGGTCAAGTCTTTTATTCTAAAAGCTGGTACTATCGTGTTTGCTGCCTCGGTTCTAGTTTGGTTCTTGCAAAGCTTTAATACGTCTTTGGTTTTGGTAGAACCTACAAAGAGTATGTTGGCAGATATAGGACATTTTTTAGCCCCTGTTTTTTTACCTCAGGGCTTCGGCAATTGGCAAGCTGCATTTGCTGCAATTACAGGTTTCTTAGCTAAGGAAGCAATAGTTTCCACCTTTGCTATTTTGGCCGGTAGCGTTGGTGATGCTGGTAGTAAAGCAGACCTTGTTCTTACGTTACAAAAAATATTTACTCCTGCTAGTGCATACGCATTTATGATTTTCACCCTTTTAGCCGCACCGTGTTGTGCGGCTGTAGGAGCAATCAGAAGTGAGATGGGTAGCTGGAAGTGGACCTTATTTGCGGTGGGTTATCAAACAGGATTGGCTTATTTACTGGCTGCAATAATTTATCAAGTTGGTTCCAGACTACAATAAAAACACAAAAAATACGGACAAGACGATTAAAGTCTTGTCCGTATTTTTAATTGTCTAAAGCTTCTTTTAGTGTTTTTACTCCAGCTTCAATATCATAGGCGGCAATACCGGCAAAGGAGAGTAGAATTTCAGGATAAGGCGTAGTATTTGTGTTAACGGGTATAATTTTAACGCCTTTTTTAAGTGCTTTGCCAGCGATTGTTTTAGAAGTGCAGGAATAGTGGAGTGACACGCGTAGGTGCAACCCAGAAGCATAATCTAAAATAGTGATTTTTTCTGTGAAAATTTTAAGTAAAGCGGCACGCAATAAGTCGTTTTTTTTGCTGTATAGTTTGCGCAATTTTTTTACATGTCGTTGTAAATGCCCTTGTGCAATAAATTCTGCCAAAGCTAATTGTTCAATGGTGGAAGATGTTTGATTATAGAGATTTGCTGAGGCATAATAAGCCGGTAATAAGTTTTGTGGTAGAACCATATAGCTGATACGTAAAGAGGGAATAAGCGACCGCGAAAAAGAACCTAAATAAACAATTCTTTCCCCGTTAGCCATGCCCTGCAGAGAGGCCACTGGGCGGGAAAAATAACGAAATTCTCCATTATAATCATCTTCTAATATGTAGCCGCCGGTTAGAGATGACCAAGCCAAAAGGTTACGACGCTCGTCAGCTGAGAGAGCATTGCCTTTATAAGGATTGGAAGGACTAACTAAAAGCAGCGATGGCAATGCGGAATTAATGTTTTCAGCATCGAATTTGGTTATCAACCAGCCGTGATCAGTAAAAGTTTTCTCAGCTTGAGGAAAACCGGGAGCCTCTAAGGCAACGACTTTTTTTTGCAAGGGTAAAAGATTTAATAAAACAGCTAAAAGGCTTTGAATGCCGGCACCTACAATTATTTGTTCAGGAGTGCACACTACGCCGCGGGCTGTATAACTATATTGGGCTAATGTTTTGCGTAAAGCAAATTCTCCTTGTGCTTCACCATAGCTGGTAATGGCTGCTGGGTCATGTAAAGTTTTGTTTATACAACGTCGCCACAGTGCAGAATCAAAGGTAGAGCTATCAATGTAATTATTGGAAAAATTATAGCGAATAGGCCTACTCGGTGCAGCTTTCTTTGCGGAAGAAGGGGCGTTTGGCGACCTAAAGGGGAGAAGCAAGGGACATACTTGATAACCGCTTTGAGGACGACTTATGAGGTAGCCCTCGGAAACTAAGATGTTGTAAGCTGTTTCAACAGTTGTACGGCTGAGGTTTAGGTCGGCAGATAACTTCCTTATAGAAGGAAGTTTGTTTTTTGCTTGCAAATGGCCTAGCCGTATTTCATTCTTGAAATAATCCGCTAGTTGCTTATATACAGGCATTCCTTTGTTTTTTTTATTGTAATTAATAGCAGAAGTAAGCATGAGAGTACTTTTTACCTTTCAAAATTCAATTGCTTTCCAAATGTAACTACATTATAACACGGTAAGATAATTAAAAAAAACAAACTCCGAGAATTTTCTCGGAGTTTGTTTTTTTGGGATAATGTAATCTGGAGGATATATAATGTGCCTATAAAGTTTTTGAACGCTGCAACAAAATATAGCTGACAAATCATTTTACTCATCAGTGCTAGCTGTAAGGGCATGCGTTATATAAAGTCCTTGTATAGCTGCATTGCGGCCTAGACCAACCATGTGACCAATGGTCTTTACACCGATTTTTTCAATTTTTTTCTTCCAAGAATCAGCATTGTTACCATACATATCGTTAATGGCATGGTCACCGGCAACTAGCATTAATGGATACATATGCACCTGTTTATAGCCACGTTCTGCTAAAACAGTTAGAACAGTATTAATGTTGGGAGAGTCAAATTCTTCCACGGTACCTACGATAACAGGAAGCTGCATAGCATCAAATGCTGCTTGCAAATTGTTATAAGTATTTCCAAAAGATTGATTGTTGTTACGAGGAGAGCCGTGACCCATAAGAATAATACCTTCATCTTTTTGCAATAAAGGAAATTGGGTGGCAACAGCAAAAGTTGTAAGAGCATAATCTTCTTTTTTAGAAATTAGTGGTTTACCAACAACAAAACGAGGAAAATCCTTTTGAAATTTATTAAAAGTTTCCAAAACCTTTTTTTCGTATTCCTCTCCGTGTAATAGGTGAGTTGGCTGTACTAAAATATCTTTATAACCGGATTTTTTTAGGTCAGATAAAGTAGTGGGTAAATCTTTAATGTGGATACCGTTTTGAGCATTGCGTTTTATAACAACATAAGAAGTATTGGCATTGAAGAAAGTACGCATGGGAAAGGCTTTTTTTATAGCGTTTTCAATCCCTCCGAGATCATTGATGCGGGCATCCTGAACAGTAGTACCAAAGCTGACAACAACAATTGCTTTGGTGTTTTTTTTAGCTGTTTCGGCACCTATAGCTCCGAGACCGACAATACTCAAGGAAGCTTTTAGTACTAGGTTTAAAAATCTTCTCATATGTTAATACCTCGGTTAAATTTTGGTAAAAAATTATTTATAAAAGTAAAAACCAACTATTAAAAGTTAGAAAGTAATAGTTATGTCAGACCAAATTCTTTGATCCTTGCGGCTTTCGCCGCCTTTTTCTTTAGTATCAAAATACTGCAAGGTAGCCACGGTATTTTTCATAATGGTGTAGCCGACACCTACCCCATAGCCTTTAAATCCGGTTAGCGCGTCATCAAAAATAGCAGCATCGGTAGTATGGGCGAAGAAGGTGGTGCGTGGTTGATTGTAGTAATTAGCAAACACTGTCATAGAACCAGGGGCTTGAGGATCTGCCTCACCCCAAGACAAGCCTAAAGCATACCCGGTGCTATCTCCGTCTAGGTTATCAGTGTTGCCTTTTAAATAATCGGCTGTAAAGCCTATAGTGCCGATTGTGCCGTTTATACCGGCATTCCAAACACTGGGTTTATTTGTATTCCAGTCTGCTTCTAGGTCATCACTTTTCAACCTGTAGTAGCCGCCATGAATACCTATAGGGTCAACGCTATATTTCATGCTTAGTCCATAGTATTTTGCATCTGTGTCATCAATAAGCTTGCCGTACATAGCAGTACCGCTGAGCTTGCCCTTGCCTAAATCTAGCTGTATTCCGTTGACGCTGTCGCCATCGGTATCCAAGACTAAACCTTCAGCCATGTAGGCATCGTAGCGGCCGGCTTTGACACCTACGGCACCAATATTACCTTCTAAATAAGCACGTCTAAAGATATTGTCTTCAGTAGCACCATTATCGTCTCCAAAATTTTCAGTATTTTCCAACATGCTTGTATAGTGCCAGTTGTCATTGATTTCGCCGGTAAGAGTTAGGCGTGTACGTAGATCTGTTTCAAAACTGCTGGTACCATTTTCACCTAAGTTTTTTTTGTTATAATGAAAATATCTGTAGCGGGCTTCACCGGTAATCTTTACATTATCCGACTTTTTTTCTAGTTTGGCAACACGCACGCCTAGGGAGTCCAATTCATCAGAAAACTCACTAACTAATTGGTCGTTAGGATTAATAGCGCCTTTGGCTAGAGCTTTGGCCACTATTTGAGCCATTTCATAACGAGTCATTAAATTGTTGCCTTTGAAAGTGCCATCCGGATAACCATCAACCACACCTGCGGAGGCTAATTTAGCCACAGAAGCATAGGCCCAGTGGCCGGCAGGAACATCAGAAAAAGGGTTTGCTGCGAAAGCAGTAGCGCTCACCCCAAGCGCCATAGCTAGTGCTAATACAAGATTTTTTTTCATAATCCACCTCTCAAATCATATTATAGTATTTATAAAACAAAAAAACGCCTTCTCACGAAGACGGTCTTAACCAATGGAAATAAGAGGAAGAACCTCTTTTAGAATCGGTGTATACTGTCACTCGCAGTGGTCTGGATAGTGGGGGCAGCGTATTAGCAAGCAATACTGCGGCGGGACCGCGTCGGAAAATACCGAGCTTATCTTTTAATCTAAGAACCCCTACTATTTTATGTACAAAAAAATTATAACACATTACCATAGTAAGTCAAGCTAATTAGTAAGTGTTTTTAGAAACAATTAGATGGTATTAAGCAAGGTCTTGTCTTGAGTTTGCTTTACATAACTAAACAAGTAAGCAGCGTTACCCTTGTTTTTATTTTATAAAATCTGTATAATTAATTGATATCTATTTTGTATGGCGGAGGTTAGCAATATGAAATTTGGGTTAAAAGTACTGGCAATGTTAGCATTGACTTTAAGCTTAATTAACACAATAGTGCCTGCAGAGGCAGCAAAGCAAGTTTTTGCTCAACAGTATAACTTTGAGTCAAGGGGTGAATTAAAGCAACCTTTGACGATGTTTTTCAAGGCAAATATGCCAATACAAATAAAAGCGATAGTGTCACCCTTAGACGAAATGCATAATCTATTGCTTGTTGCTTTCCCGGAAGGAACCAGTGTTTTTGCTGTTAATATTGCTAAAGGTTACGAGTATGCTTTATATAAGCTGGAATTGCGCGAAAAAGGTTCTCAGGAACTTTTGATTCTTAGCTATGGTAAGCGTGGTACCGGAAGAACTGCTTTAAAGGGCATAGATATTATTGGCAGCAATGATATGGGTAATATAGTATCTTTGCCGGTAGTAGGATTTAAAGAGGTTACGCTTTTTAATAGCCCGTTGCAGGTAAGGCCGAATAGATCGCTTATTTTGTTTAGAGACAAGATGCAATCAGTGGTTAATATTATTTGGAATAATGACCGTAAACAGTTTGATGTTTCCGGTGTTGATAGGAGAATGTTAAAAATGGAGATTGAGACAGAATTTCAAAAATATATGAATATTTATAAAGCGGATGAAGAATTGGGCAAGATTATGAGTTTGATTACTTTTGAAAATATATTTAATATAGAGTTTTTAAAGGCTAATAGCAAATTTTCTTCCATGGACGATATGATTTGGCGCAGCGGTTTTGGTATTATGAATTTGTTGGAAGTGGAAAATGTTAACCAAGATAGATGGAACGAATATATAACCAAAAATACTGAGTGCAAGACTTGGCATGAATTTGGCAAGTTAGCAATGATTGATTGGATGAAAAAGACCTTAAAACTTGCGGAAGAAACTAGAGCTAAGGGTGAAAGATTGGTAACACCAGTGCCAAAACCAGCTGATAATTAAGAAGAGTTGCATATATTTAGATGAAAACAACGCCGTACTCCTAGGAGTATGGTGTTTTTTCATAGCTTGAGAAAAACCTTGAAAAGCGAACAAATTTTCGTTTAACCTATTGCAAAACGTTATAGTTCGTGTTATTATACAAATAACGAACAAATGTTTGTGAAAGGCGGATGGGAAATGAAAAAAATAATTATGATGATTATGATGTGCTTAACTATTTATTTTGGTCAGGGCATGCTAAATATGGAAGCTTCGACAGTAGCTATGCAGGAGCAAATGGTTGTTGTGCATAGTGGGGATACACTTTGGAACATTGCCGCTAGGTGGACCGATGACAATGAGGATGTGCGGGAAGTTTTGTACCGTATTCAACAGAAAAACAAACTTAGTGGTAAGGTTTTTTTGCAACCTGGTCAACGGTTGATTGTACCAATAAAAGCAAGTAATGAAATGTTGGCCGTAAGATAAATATAATATACTGTTAATACTCCTGATAAAGTTAAAATTTATTAGGAGTGTTTTTTTGATATAACATGACAATTAGATATGGTATACTACGAGATAGAGAGTTAAGTGTAAAGGTGGCGATTTTTATGACTGAGTTTGGTAAAGTAAATTTGTTTAATCCCATATTAAATAATATTGATCGGGCAGAGACAAAGCGTTATGCAGGAATGAAGGGGAAAATTCATTTTCCCGAAAGTATCGTCTCTGAAGCCTGTGCCATAGTTATGTTAGAAAAACATGTAAAGACGGCTTGGACTTTATATAGCTATGATTTTGTAGCAGGTTGTATTGGCGGCGAATATAAAATTGTTAGCAAAATGTTGCGCAACCATTTACAAGATTCCAAGCAGGTTATTGTGCTGGCGGCAACAGTTGGTGAAGAAGTTGAATATGCCAGTACAAAGTGTTTTGAAAAAGGAGAATATGCGGTAGGCCTTTTAATAGATGCGGCTGCAACAGCTGCAGTAGAACAAGCAGCGAATGCTCTTTGCACGATGTTGGCAGGGCAATTTAGACAACAAGGAATTAATTTAACAACCAGGTTTAGTCCTGGATATGGTGATTGGTCATTAGAAGAACAGGATAAAGTTGTTGTTTTAGCAAATACAAAAGCAATAGGAGTTTCCTTAACAAATTCGAAAATGTTACTGCCCAGAAAGAGTATTACCGCAGTGGTAGGACTAAGAACGGTAAATAGACAGAATGAAAATTCCGAGTGTAGTGAATGTGCTAAAACAGATTGTATAATGCGGAGGGATAATTAATGATAAAAATCTTTGAAGGTGCTATGGGAACTTCTCTACAAGTACTAGGTATTGCTGACCGGCCTTGTACTGAGTATGCCTCAGTACAATATCCCGAAGAAGTAACGTTGATTCACAAAGGGTATGTTGATGCGGGAGCAGATATTTTGGAATGTAATACCTTTGGGGCCAGCCCATTGAAATTGGCTCAATTTGGTTTAGCAGAGGAAACTGAAAAAATAAACATAGCTGGCGTTAACGCGGCACGGCGAGCAGCAAATTCATATACTGAGATAGCTGGAAATATTGGGCCTAGCGGACGCTTAATAGTACCTTTAGGTAATTTGGGTTTTGAGGAGGCTTGTGAATCTTACGCTAGGCAAATAAAAGCTTTGGTCGGAGCAGGTGTCGACTATATACTTTTTGAAACAATTATTGATTTGCAAGAAATGAGAGCAGGCTTATTGGCTGCCAAAGCTGTTTGCAATCTTCCAATTATTTGTCAATTGACTTATGATGAGCTGGGACGTACTGTAACAGGTACAGATCCTATGACGGCTGCCGCTGTATTGGAACCTCTAGGTGCTAGTATCATAGGCATGAATTGTTCTTTGGGACCTGAGCAGTTATTGCCTTTAGTAAAACAATTGGCGTTAGCAACAAAACTTCCTATTATAGTTCAGCCTAATGCTGGTTTGCCAATTATGAAAGAAGGGAAAACAGTTTTTCCTTTAACACCAGAAGAGATGGGTTATTGGGCACCTAAACTGGTGGAAGCAGGGGCATCTATAGTGGGGGGGTGCTGTGGCACTACGCCTGCCCATATAAAAGCAATTAGCGAAGCTGTGAAGAATATGGACCCTATAGCAAGAAAAAAATTACCTAACGGAGTTCGGCTGGCATCACGCAGCAAAAGTATTTGGTTAGGAAAAGACCACCAAACAGTGTTAATTGGCGAGCGTATTAATCCTAGTGGTCGTAAAGCTATGGCGACTGAAATTAAGGCAGGAGATTTTACTTCTGTAAAAAGAGAGGCCTTAGCACAAGTTGCAGCTGGGGCAGGCGTTTTAGATATTAATATGGGAGTCCCAGGTATGGAGCAACGAGAACTTATGGGGCAAATTATTGGCGATTTAGCTATGTTAGTGGATGTGCCTTTTGCCATTGATAGTGTAGAACCTGACGTTGTGGAAGCAGGGCTTAGAAGTTTTGCCGGCAGGGCTTTAATTAATTCAGTTAGCGATAAAGCAGGGGTAAAGGAAAAGATATTTGCCTTAGCAAAAAAATATGGGGCAGCTGTTCTAATTCTACCTTTAGGTGAAAAAGGTTTGCCTAAAACTGCTACCGAACGTGTAGCTATTGCCCAAAAATTAATTATAGAAGGAAAAGCAGCTGGTTTGCACGATGGGGATTTTATGCTGGATCCTCTAGTTTTGACAGTTGCTTCTGATGGGCAAGCACCAGTAGAGACTTTAAAAACATTGCGCGAATATGACAGAATTTTTGGCTATCCTACAACTATGGGACTTAGCAATGTTTCCTTTGGCCTACCTGGCCGAGAATGTATTAATGCGGCATTTTATGCGTTGGCTTTGGCAAGTGGTTTGAATGCACCTATAGTTAATCCTTGTAATGCTAAGATACAAGACATGACATCGGTAACTGATGTGCTTTTGGGTTTTGACAGCCAAGGGGTTAACTATAGCAAGAATTATGTAGAGGTAAATGTTAATAAAACTACAGCAAGGGTAGCAGAGCAAGATACATTGAGCGCTCTTGCACAATCTGTTATGAATGGGGAGAGAGAGCGAGCTGCTCAGCAGGCGTTGCAAGCATTGCAGGAAGGGTACGGTCCCGGAGAAATTACCACAAATGCATTAATTAAAGGTATGAATGTTGTTGGGGAAGATTTTGGAGCAGGGCGGACTTTTTTACCACAAGTAATGTTGGCTGCAGAAGCGATGAAAAGTGCCTTTGATGCACTAAAAACTAAAATAAATGTAGAAGAATTGCCCTATATGGGTAAAGTTATTTTAGCTACTGTCAAGGGTGATGTGCATGATTTGGGGAAAAACATAGTGGGAGCACTTTTATCTAATAGCGGGTTTACTGTTATAGATTTGGGTGAAGATGTAGAAGCAGAAGTAATCTTGGCAGCAGTAGAAAAGGAAAAACCTGATATTGTAGGGCTTTGTGCTTTGATGACAACAACATTGGGAGCTATGGAAGACACCATCAAGTTGTTACAAGGGAAAAACAAAGCAATTATCATGGTTGGAGGAGCAGTACTAACTCAAGAATACGCGAAAGAAATCAGCGCAGATATATATGCTGCTAATGGTGTACAAGCCGTTAAGCTGGCGGAAAAAGCAATAAAGCAAAGCAAGGAATAATTTCAGTACTATAAAAACCATAGTGAATTTAAAGAGGAGGAATATATATGACGAAAGAACTACCTATGGAAGATATCAATTTTGATAAAGAAGCGGAGAAGATTTGTCGTTGGGGAGCTGCTAGAGCTAGCGTTATAGTAGTTACACCACTGCTTGGAACTGTTGCTCTTATGGCTAATGAAGTGTACATGATTATGCGCTTGGCGGATATGCGAGGAGAAAAGTTAGAAGAAGGTGCTATTACAGGATTGTTAGGTTCTTTAGGGGCAAGTTTTGTAGGGCAAACTTTATTTACTCTTATTCCTTTTGCTCCAGTGCAAATTCCCTTAGCTGTTGCTGTTACCTATGGTGTTGGTAAAGCTGCTAATGCTTGGCTTAAAGCTGGTTGCCCGGAAGATATTGCCCAGTTTAAAGAAATTTTTGATGAAGCACGTGATGAAGGTATGAGTAAATTCAAAGATTTTTCTCATATGAATTGTAAAGATACCCCTCTAGGTGATGAAAGCAAAAAGTTTAAATTTGCGGCGGAGCCTATTTTCGATAAAATAAAATATAAAGCAGATATGGCTGCTAATAAGGTGGAAAGCACTTGGAATGATGCTAGACAATGGTTGCAACCATTGCAGGAAAAAAGCAGTCTTTGGTTTTCCGCACAAAAATGGGAAGCAATTTCCCATGGTGGCTTTACAATTCCTTACGACGAAGTGCGTGCTAGACTGGCAGCTTCTCTAGAACATAGTGATTTTGTTTTAAATAGTTTTAATTATTATGACCCAGAGCAAATAGAGCTTGGCGTGGAACATAGTAAGCATGGAAAAATAAAAATATTTCTGTCTATAGAAGAGTTTACGATTACTACGCAAAAAGCTTATATACGCTTAAGGGTCAATGATTTTGCAGTATTGGACAACGATTTCGCACAATTAATCATTGAAACCATGGGGACTAAATTAATTATGGCTATAGTTAATGCTATATTTAATGAAACATTAATAGAGAAAGAAGATTTTTCTTGTAATTACTATGATAGTTTGCTTGAAGTACACTTTACCAAGCTTATTCAAAACAGCAAAATAGTGAAAATTAGTTTTATGGAAAAAAATATTTTAAATTTTGTCGAATTTATAGCTCTTGTTCCTACATTGACGGGGTTATTGGTCAAGAGTAATTTAAAAAAATAAAAAAATAAAAGACGTGGAGGACTACATTTGTAGTCCTCCACGCCTTTGGTATAAGACAGTTTTTTCCCAAGGGTATGTGGATAATGGTATTGTATTAAACCTTTTTAATATTTGCGGCAAATAACAATAACCTGTTTGTTATATTAACGTCGCTAACACCGCTATCAAAATCTAGGGATAATAAATTCATTTGCGGATAGAGAGTTTTAATTTTCTTTTCTATACCTTTTGCCACTATGTGATTAGCAATACAGCCAAAAGGTTGCAGGCTAATAACGTTGTTTATTCCCTGTTTAGCAAAAGTTATAACTTCCCCCGGAAGAAGCCAGCCTTCACCAAATTGAGCAGCTAAGTTAACGATTTCACTACCGTTTTTAGCATCGGCAAAAATATTAGTAAATGGCATGAAATAGAAGAAATCTTTGCCGAGTTCATTAACTTTTTGAATTTGTTTGTCAATTTTCTTATAAATTGCCTTGGCAATAAAATTGGGAATATGATCTTTTTGCAAATGAGTTTGTTTATTTACTTGTCTATTTACAAAGCTTTGCATAAAAAAGTTGGTGAGAATAGGGGGGACGATTTCAATGTTATTATCTAACATCCATTTAGAAACATTCTTATGAGCAAAAGAATTAAATTTTAAATATATTTCGCCCACAATGCCAACTTTGGGCAGGTGTTTGTCTGTGGAGATGATGGTATTAAATTCTTTTGCGGCTACGGAAAGAAGGGTGAGAAGTCCTTTGGAATCATTTTTCTGAATATATTCTTTTGCTAATTCCAAGTATTTATCTTTCAGTTTATTAGCGATACCTTTGCTTTTTTCCCGCACGACTGAGGCATAATAGAATTTGGCAATACAGTCACTATACAATAATATGGTCACTGCTATGTGCCAAATTTTCAACCAGTTAATTTTAAAACCAGTTTGTTGATTGCGCAAGGTTTTGTCTAAAGATACGGAAATAACAGGAACCTGTTTAAAACCTGCTTCCACTAAAGCTCTCTTAATAAGACCGATGTAGTTAGAGGCACGACACTGTCCACCGGTTTGTGTAACAGCAATAGCTGTTTTTAAGCAGTCGTATTTACCTGATTTTAGTGCTTTGATAATATCCCCGACAACTAAGGTTGCAGGATAACAAACTTCATTGTTAGCATATTGGAGGCCGCAATCAACTGACATTTTGTCGCTTTTGGGAAGTATATCAATATCATAGCCGGTAAGTTTAAAGAAAGAAGGAATAAGAGGTGAAACAAATTCAGTGAAAAATGGAGCTATAATTTTATAACCTTTTTTCTCCTCAGTAAAGTTTGCTGTTTTTATAAACGGTTGAGTTATTAAAGGCTGCTTGCCATTAAACTTTATGCTTTCCACTACGGAGCGAACTCGTAATTTTAGCGATCCAATATTGTTTACATCATCTATTTTTAAAATAGTCAAGGTTTTTCCGTGGCAAGCTAATATGCCGCGAACTTCATCTAAAAGAAAAGCATCTGGACCACAACCAAAAGATGTCATTTGCATAAAATGAACATCATTGCCTTGATTTGCCACCCATTGAGCTGCTTTTAAGATGCGATTAATATAAGCCCATTGTTCTACAAGAAAAGAATTTTTTATAGAGATATTATTATCATTGCGCACGATATCTTCGCTTAAGACATCAATACCCATGGAAGCAATGAAATCAGATAATTTGTGCTGGACTAAAGGATCAGCATGATAAGGGCGACCGGCTAAAAGCACAGCAACATGGCCATTTTTTTGGCTGTTGGCAAAAATATTTTGGTTGCGAATTTTCATATTATCTTCATATTCTCGCTGTGCTGCTAAAGCCAATTTAATTGCGGTATTAGCTGTAGAACTATTGATTCTTAGACTAGAGAGATAATTGAGACATTGGATTTTCAATAAACTTTCATTTTTAAACGTTATTACAGGAGCATCAATAGAAATTTGGGTATCTTCGTCCATTACACTTTTAATAACATCAGAATAGCCAGAAACAATAGGGCAATTAAAGCTATTGATTTGTTTTTCATCTTCTTTTTTTTCATATATAACATAAGGCATAAAAATACGACTAACATTTTTGTTAATAAGATTATAAATATGGCTGTGCACTAATTTTGCGGGGAAACATATATTATCTGACATTATACTATGAATCCCCTTTTCATAATTTGTAAAAAGAGAAGGATCAGATAGACACACTTGTAAGCCACACGCATCGAAGAGTTTATGCCAGAAAGGATAATTTTCGTACATGTTTAAGCAACGAGGCAGGCCAATAATTGCTCCGGTACTCGTGGTATTTTTTCGGTTAAACAAATAATTATATTTATCATCATAAATGTTTTCGCCTTTGGTACAGTTGTCTCCGTTATTAGAAAATGTTTTTTCACATTTGTTGCCCGAAAAATAGGTGTTGCCATTGGCAAAACTATATTTGTTAACATAGCAATTATTCTCACAGCCACTGCATTGGAATATTTTAGTAGTATAGCTTGCTGTATGGATAATTGTTTCTAAGTTAACTTCTGCGCCGATAGCAGATTTGGCATAGAGAGCACAGCCATAGGCTCCCATGATTTCAGGAATATTACTACGATGTACTTTTACACCTGTGAGTATTTCAAAAGTGCGGACTACAGAATCGTTTTTCATAGTACCGCCTTGCAAAACAATCTCGTTGCCCAATTCTTTAGTGCTTTTTAATTTCAAAACTTTATAAAGACAGTTTTTTATTACAGAGTAAGAAAGGCCGGCCGCAATATCGCTAATACTAGCACCTTCGCGTAGGACTTGTTTCACCTTAGAATTCATAAAGACAGTACAACGAGTACCCAAATCATTAGGATATTTGGATAAACAGGCGGCAGTAGCAAAATCCTCGACAGAAAAATTCATGCTTTTAGCAAATGTTTCTATAAATGATCCACAGCCGGAAGAGCAGGCTTCATTAATTTCCATACGCGATAATACATTATTTTCAATAAAAATAGCTTTCATATCTTGACCGCCGATGTCTAATATGAAAGAGACTTTTGGATTTATTTTACGCGCAGCTAAATAATGGGCAATGGTTTCGATAATACCATTGTCTAATTTAAAAGCGGCTTTAATAAGGTCTTCGCCATAGCCGGTTGAACAACTGCCAACAATTTTTGGCTTAGCACCAAATTTTTGGCAAGTCAGGTTGAATTCTTCCAAACCTTTTTGCGCAGCGGCAATAGGATTGCCGTCATTGGGTGTGTAGTAGGAAAACAGGATTTTTTCATTATCGTCTGTTACTATAATTTTTGTGGTTGTGGAACCTGAGTCTATACCTATGTATGCGTGCCCAATATAATTTTCTAAACTAATTTGTTTAATATAGTCGCAATTTTTTTCAAGCTTCCATAAATTGTATTCTTCAGGGGAAGAAAATATGGGTAACAGGTTATTTTGGCTATGAAGATTTTTCAAAGAAGGGTCATTAAAAGCTGTTAGTATATTATTTAACTGTATTGTAGATTGTTCATTGTTCTGATAAAGAGCCGCACCCCAAGCTGGTATCAAATTAGCGTTTGGAGGCATGACAAAGTCATTTTCATCAAGGTTTAAATAGTGGGCAAAAGCTTTGCGTAAAGAGGGTATAAATGTTAGGGGGCCACCGCATAGCAAAATTTTTGGAATTATTTTACAACCGTGAGATAAGGTGGAGGTTGTTTGGACGGCTACTGCGTGAAAAATGGAAATGGCGATATCAGCCTTACTTACATTTTTGCTGAGCAAATTTTGAATGTCTGTCTTTGAAAATACACCGCAGCGTGAAGCTATGGAATAAGTATGCTCAGCTTTTTGTGCTAGGGCATCCATATCACTAATGTCTACACCTAAGAGAATTGACATTTGATCAATAAAAGCACCAGTACCGCCGGCGCAGTTGCCATTCATGCGCAAATCAGTAGTGCCATCTTTATGCAGGTAAACAATTTTGGCATCTTCTCCGCCGATATCAATTATTGTGGCTACAGATGGATATAGAGTTTTGACAAATTCAGTAGCAGCGATTACTTCTTGTACAAAGGGGAGCTGGTAACTTTCGGAAATACCCATGCCAACAGAACCTGTTACGTTGACATTTAGAGCGCAGTTACCTACCTGAGCTTTTAAATGCTCAAGAAATTTAGTAATGACCGGTAATATATTAGCTTGATGGCGTTCATATTTGGAAAAGATAAGCTCATTGCGGTCATTGATGGCAACTATTTTTGCTGTAGTAGAACCTATATCTAGGCCTATCCTATAACTATTCATAACACTTTTCCTTTTTGCGTTATATTTTTTATATATAAAAAGGCCACATACCAAATGTACGCGGCCTGATTTCTTGCTTTATTATATGAAGGAGAGCCGCCAATACGACTTATAAATTGTTCTCACTTATAGATTGTAGCTTTCAAAATATATTTTGTCAAACGTTATCTAGAGTTTATTCTTATATATCTTCTTTTTTATCCTTGTGTATGTTAAAATTAAAGGTAAACTATTTCTAAGGTGGGTTGTAATGGGCGAGAAAACGAATACTTCTATAGCAAATAATCATAAATTTCTTAAAGGTACTATGATTTTGACTATTTCTAGCATCGTGGTTAAAGTTATTGGTGCTCTAAATTGGATTATATTGTCGCGGGTAATGGGTGGAGAAGGTATTGGACTATATCAAATGGGATTCCCCATTTATTTAATGGCAATAACTGTTTCTTCCGCAGGAATCCCAGTGGCTATTTCTATTATTACAGCAGAGAAGATTGCTAAACATGATTATGCAGGCGCAAAACGTGTTTTCAATGTCTCTCTGAGGCTTTTGTTTTGTACCGGATTAGTTTTTTCGGCCGCACTTTTGTTTGGTGCACAATGGTTGGTGGATCATCACTGGATTCGTGATGCTAGAGCGTATTACTCTATTATTGCTTTAGCTCCGGCTGTTTTTTTTGTTACCTTTTTATCAAGCTTCAGAGGTTATTTGCAAGGGTGGCAGATTATGACACCTACCGCGGCTTCAGAAATCACAGAACAATTAACAAGGGTTGTTACCATGATTGCCTTCGCCTATATGCTTATGCCTTATGGTTTATCATATGCGGCTGCTGGTGCCAGTATGGGAGCAGGAGTAGGAGCGTTTTGTGGACTTATTGTTTTATGGTGGTTTTACCATCGGTTAAAAAAACAATTTCATTTGGAAAATGTTAAGCAAGCAGCTGACTCTGTAGTAGAACCGGCTAAAGCTATTATAAAACGTTTAGTATATTTAGCGTTACCGGTATCAATGTCTAGCCTTATGCTTCCCATTGTTTCAAATTTAGATTTGCTTATTGTGCCGGCACGATTAGAGGTAGCAGGTTTTAGTGTTTCGCAAGCCACAACCTTCTTTGGCTATTTAACTGGCATGGCGGTACCATTGGTTAATCTTTCCACTATTTTAACGGCCGCTTTGGCCATCAGTTTAGTACCAGCTATTTCAGAGTCTAGAGCTTTGGGAGACTTTTTTGGTATTAAAGAAAAAACTAAGACGGCTTTTCGCGTAACGGCAATCATTACGATACCTTGCAGCGTAGGACTTTTTGTTTTAGCGGATAAAGTTGCTGGCATGATTTATAACGCACCGGGAGCGGCTCCAGCTATTCAAACTATGAGCACGGCCATCTTTTTGCTAGGAATTCATCAAGTAAGTACTGGAATATTACAGGGTATGGGTAAAACTACTATACCGGTTTTGAATATGATTCTTGCTGCAGTTGTTAAGGTGGCCTTGAATTGGACTTTGACAGCGCTTCCCTGGATGGGCATCAAAGGTGCAGCTTGGGCTACGGTAGCAGATATTGGAATTGCGGCCTTATTAAACTTAGTTTTTATCTATAAGCATACAGGTTTTTCATTGCCGATTATAGGGGTTATTAAGACTATGGTGGCTGCTGCTGCCATGGGTGGTTCAGTACACTTATTCTTGGGTGTTACTTCCGGCTGGGGTGCTTGGAATATTCTCGGTGGTATTATTCTTGCTGTACCTGTATATGGAATTTTATTGACCGTAATTGGTGGTTTGCAACGGGAAGATTTGGAAGAGGTACCTATTATAGGTGCAAAGATTTTAGCCTTAGGTAACCGTGTGGGACTATTTAAATAGGGGACGCATAACGTCCCTATAATGTGATAAATTTGAGAAATTATAACGTATTTGTTTTAAGTTGGCAAAAAATGTGGGATAATTATACTACCGTAACCAGTGACTGGAGGGTCAGAAAATATGCAAGAGAATGAACCAAAAACAAGAAATGCATACCTTGCTTTTACCTGGAACCGTCCTGGTAAAGAAAGCAAGATTTTTAGTTTGAGTAAAAGTTTTGTAGCCGTGTTAGGTGTAGTTGCTATAATGTTTTTAGGAACAGTTGTTGTTGGAGCTGATCTTATTTATGAAGCCTATGGTGAGAAGAGCGAGTTAATGGTGAGAAGAGCGAGTTAAATGTATATCGAGCACAATATGCTCAATATACTGAAAGATTACAAAAATTAACTGATGATAGTGCGCGTATGCAAAAAGAGTTAGCGCAAGTAGCTTTGTTAGAAGCCGCAGTATGAAAAACATTGGACAAAGACGGGGTGGCCGTCTCACGTGGAATATTGATAGAAAATCTCAAGAATTAGATTTGCTGGGTACCGGTGGTGGTGAAAGTGCTGTTGATAAGCTGGATATTTTGACAGTGCAGAATGAGATGATGGATAAACGTATTGCTTACAAACGTGAGAACCTTTCGAATATGCTAAAACAATTGTCTAACAAAGACGGTGGCTTTTTTAAGTGGCCCACTGACGGTGGAGAGATATCTTCTTTTTATGGATATAGAGTAGATCCTTTTGGTGGTAAGAGCGGGGATTTTCATCCGGGAATTGATATTGCTGCTGCATATGGAGCACCTGTTTTGGCCGCTAGGGCTGGAAAAGTGGAAATGGCACAATGGAATGGTGGTTATGGTAGATATGTTAAGCTTGATAATGGCAATGGCTACGAAACAGCGTATGGACACATGAGTGCTATTGCAGTTAGCGTGGGCCAAGAAGTTAAGCGTGGAGAGGTTATTGGCTTTGTTGGCAGTAGCGGAGTTAGCACTGGCCCTCATGTGCATTTCGAGATTTTAGAGGCTGGTCAAACAGTCAATCCTTTGCAATTTTTGCAAAAATAATTAAAGGAGTCTCTTATGAGACTCCTTTAATTTAAGATATTGATCTTAGATTAAGGAAGATTTATTGACAATACAATAAAAATCAATATTTTTGAAAGGATGAAAATTATGGACATGAAAGAATTGCGACAACTGGGCAAGGAGAAATTTGGCAAGGCTTGCAGGATGTGCCCAATTTGTAATGGGCGTGCTTGTGCAGGTGAAATACCAGGTGCTGGTGGCGTTGGTACCGGTCAGGCGTTTCGCAATAATGTTAGTGCCTTGACTAATGTACAATTACGCCAACGTATTATTCATGATGTGCATACGCCGCCTACGGAGTTTAGGTTGTGGGGTAAAAACATGACAATTCCTATTTTAGCAGCTCCCATAGGGGGAATTGCTTTTAATTGGAATAACTATATTTCCGAAGACGAGTATGCCAAAGCTGTTATCATAGGTTGCAAAATAGCAGGAACATTAGGTATGGTAGGCGATGGTAAATTACCAGAAATTTATCAAGGTGGTTTAAATCATATCGCAGAAGCAGAAGGCTGGGGTATTCCTACTATTAAACCACGTCCTAATGAGCAAATTATTGCTTTGGCCAAGGAAGCAGAGAAAGTTGGGGCTTTGGCTATTGCCATTGATGTGGACGCGGCGGCTTTAATAAATATGACAGCGGCAGGACAAAAAGTTGGTCCTAAAAATTTTGAAGAATTAGTTGAACTAAAAGCCAATATAAAATTGCCTATTATAATTAAGGGCATTATGGATGTTCAAGATGCTATTATGTGTTCACAAGCGGGTATTGATGCTATCGTCGTATCTAACCATGGGGGGCGTGTTTTAGACCATACACCGGGAACGGCAGAGGTTTTGCCGGGCATTGCTGACGCCGTTAAGGGGGAAATGACTATTTTTGTAGATGGCGGTATTCGTACTGGTTTTGATGTTTTAAAAATGTTAGCTTTAGGAGCTGATGCAGTACTTGTTGGCAGGCCTGTAACTCAAGCAGGAGCTGGTGGGGCTGAAGGTATTGCTTGTCTTATGCAGCATTTGCGTTCTGAACTGGAAGCGGCCATGATTATGACTGGGTGTCAGGATTTAGCAAGTGTTGGTGCCCAAGTACTTTACAAAAAATAAAGAAAGACGTCGGCCTTTATGGCCGACGTCTTTCTTTATTTAATTAATTAAGCTTTCCATAGACCATGCAAATTGCAATAAGCGTAAGCAGCGATTAATTTATCGCCGGCAACTAAGGCAAAAGTTGCTTCTGGTTTGTCACCAGGTTTCAAAGCATGACGTTGTACGCCATTTTCGGTTTGAATATATATCCATTGGATATAATGTTTTTCTTCCATAGGATGCGCTACACTGCCAACTTTAACTACGACAGTATTTCCGCTTTGCTCAACAACAGGTAAATGTTTTTCTTTGGCGGCATCTACAGTATTAGGAACTAGTTCCGTCATATCTTCGCCACAGCAAACTAAAGTACCACCACCATTGTTAATTAGTCCTACCAAGTTACCACAATGCTTACAGATAAAAAACTTTACAGCTTCCATGTTAATCCTCCTTCGCATTAAATAAAAATTTTGAGTTGCTTTATTAATAAGCATAAAATCATAGAGACCTTATGGATATTGTTAATATTCATGAAAACAATAACCCTATTGCAGATTTACTTCGATATGAGTTGTCAAAAACCCTTTATTTAAAATAAATTTTGACAATTTTCAATAACAATAATAACTATTAATTAATAGTATATCAACGTTAGTCGCAAATGTAAAGATATATAATAAATTATCATGTTTTTAAGCAAAGCAAATAATTACTATCTGTAGTATAATTATAATATAAGTAAAAAGGATGAGGTGAAGGATATGTTTGATGTAGCAATTATAGGTGGAGGCCCTGCCGGGCTATCGGCTGCGGTAACGGCTTCTGTAAGGAACAAGAAGGTAGCAATATTTGACTCTAGTGATTTTAGCCTTCATTTGCGCAAGGCCTCAAAGGTTTATAATTATTTGGGCTTGCCGGATATTTCAGGGGAAGAGCTGATGAATAAGTTTGTAGAACATGCTATGAGTTTTACTCCGGAAGTTATAAAAAATAAAGTTATAGGAATTACACAAGGCGAAGAGTCTTTTACTATAGGGACTGCTGGGGATATTTATGAAGCGAAGACAATTATTTTAGCCATGGGGGTTTCGCATTCAGATACCATGAATGGTGAAAGAGACTTTTTGGGTAAGGGGGTTAGCTATTGTGCTACTTGCGACGGCTATTTTTATAAAGGGAAAGTTGTCGCTGCAGTATCTACAGTTCCCTCTGCTTTGGAGGAAGTGGAGTATTTGGCAGAGATTTGTTCTGAAGTAAAGTTTTTGCCACTTTATAAATTAACACAAGTACCAAAACATCATAATATTACTGTGGTTTCAGACAAACCTACAGGTATTACAGGTACTGAGCGCGTTACGGGGTTGTCTACAACGGGAGATTATCTACCGGTACAGGGCGTATTCATTTTTCGCGAAACAGACCCCATTGAAAATTTGCTGCCTGATTTACAGCTAAGAGGGAAATCAATTTTGGTTGATGAGCAAATGAGTACAAATATTGAGGGGATATTTGCTGCCGGTGATTGTACCGGGCAGCCTTATCAAATTAGCAGGGCAACAGGACAAGGCTTAACGGCAGCGTGGAGTGCTGTTAGTTATTTAGCCAAGAAAGCTAAGTAAGCTAAGTTAGAATGTAATCTAGCTATAGTTTTAAAAACTAAGAGGGGTTTCTTTAATATTTTTTTCTTGCTAAATCTTAATTTACTAGGTATAATGACTTTGTAATGACAACTAAATATGGTGGGATGATGGTTGAAAGAGAGACTGCTTAAATGTGGCGCCGAAGGGGCAAGTTACTTTGTAAAAACTCTCAGGCAAAAGAATTTCGACTGGACTAACCTCTGGGAGTAAAATAATTCGTAACAAAGTAGTTATTAATTCTCTCATATGCACACAGAGACAAAGAAGTGGATACTTCATGTCTCTGTTTCTTTTTATCTAAAAATATTAGGGGGGCTATGAAATGGAAGGAAAGAAGACACCGTTGTACGAAACACATGTGAAATATGGTGGCAGAATTGTTGAATTTGGGGGCTGGTTATTGCCGGTACAGTATGCAGGAGTATTGACTGAGCATAAAGCAGTTCGGACCAGTGCAGGTCTTTTTGACGTTTCGCACATGGGTGAGATTTGGGCTGAGGGAAAAGATGCTTTTGCTTTTTTGCAAAACTTGGTTACAAACGATTTGACTGATCTACAAGTAGGACAGACTAGGTATTCACCAATATGTTATAAGGATGGAGGTACTGTTGATGATCTTTTGATTTATAAGTTTGGTGAGGAGCGCTACCTAATCGTAGTCAACGCAGCAAATATAGAAAAAGATTGGGCTTGGATGCAAGAAAATGTAGGAGACTTCAAAGTTACGCTTACTAATAAATCAGACGTAACAGGGCAGTTAGCTCTACAAGGGCCCAAAGCATTAGAGATTTTACAAAAATTAACAACAGCACCTGTAGATAATATAGGATATTATCATTTTTCAGAGGATATTCTTGTAGCCGGGAAAACAACAATAGTTTCGCGCACAGGATATACGGGTGAAGATGGGTTTGAAATTTATTGCCAGGCACAAGATGCTCCTATTTTGTGGGAAGCTATTATGGCGGCAGGTAAAGAAGAAGGTATTTTACCGACCGGTCTGGGGTGTCGAGATACGTTGCGTTTTGAGTGCTGTATGCCATTGTATGGACATGAATTATCCCAAACAATTACGCCGCTTATGGCTGGGCTGGGTATGTTTGTTAAATTAGATAAAGAAGCTTTCAATGGACGAGAGGCATTAAAAGAGCAAAAGGCCAATGGTTTACCACAAAGAGTAATGGGTGCTGAAATTACGGGGCGAGGTATTGCGAGAGCAGGCTTTCCTGTGCAATGCGAAGGCAAGGTAATTGGGCATGTTACTACAGGCTCACCGGCACCAACCTTGGGCAAAAATATGGCCCTAGTCCTTATTGATACAGCCTATGCGACCATAGGTAAAGAAATATTTATTGATGTTCGAGGGAAAGCAGTACCGGCTGTTATCGTGAAAAAACCATTTTATAAACGTCCACAATAATTTTATAAAGCAAATTTTGTTTTAAAATATAAGAACACTATAAAGGAGAGATTATTATGAAAATTCCAGCAGAGTTAAAGTATTCAAGTGATCATGAATGGGTAAAGGTAGAAGGTAATAAAGCAACTATAGGCATTACTGATTTTGCTCAAGACCAATTAGGTGATGTAGTGTTTGTAGAGGTACCGGAAGTGGATGCTGAATTAACCGCTACTGAGGGATTAGGAACGATTGAGTCTGTAAAAGCTGTTTCGGATGTTTATTCTCCGGTTTCAGGCAAGGTTGTAGAAGTCAATGACGAATTGGAAGATGCACCCCAATTGATTAATGAAGATGCTTATGGCAAAGGCTGGATTTGTGTAGTTGAATTATCTAATCCTGCAGAAATAAATGATTTGCTTGATGCGGAAGCTTATGAAAAACTGTTGCTGGAGGAGGCCTAACCTATGACCTGGAGTTATTTGCCACACACGGCAGAAGATAGAGCAGAGATGCTTGCGGCCATTGGTGTTAAGGATTCTATGGATCTTTATGCTGATGTTCCAAGTAGCATTCGTTTGCAGCGTCCTCTAGACCTAGGAGAACCTTTAAGTGAAAGAGAAGTCGCTGGTTATTTTCAAAAACTAGCGGCTGCCAATGCGAATTTGCAGGAATATGCTTGCTTTTTAGGTGCAGGAGCTTATGATCACTTTATTTCCAGTACGGTGGCCCATGTGCTTGGCCGCAGCGAATTTTATACAGCTTATACTCAGTATCAGCCGGAAATTTCTCAAGGTTATTTGCAAGCTCTTTGGGAGTATCAATCCATGATTTGCGAAATAACAGGTATGTCGGTAGCAAACGCTTCCTTGTACGATGGTGCAACAGCTATGGCAGAAGCGGCTCTTTTGTCTTGCCATGTTACTCGTCGCAATGAAATTATAATTGCGCGTAGCGTGCATCCTAATTATCGTACAGTTTTAGGTACTTATGCCAAAGATTTTGGCTTCGTTATTAAAGAAGTAGATTATACGGATGGTGTAACTGCAGTTAATACTTTGGCTCAAGTTATTTCTAAAAATACAGGTGCGGTCATTATCCAAAATCCTAATTTTTTTGGCAGCATAGAAGATTTGTCGGAGCTAATTGCCAAAACCCATGAGGTAGGAGCCCTTTTTACTGCTGTCAGCGATCCAACGGCTTTGGGAATACTGGAAGCTCCAGGTAAATATGGCGCAGATATCGTTGTAGGAGAAGGACAACCTTTGGGCTTGGCTCTTAATTTTGGCGGTCCTTATTTAGGATTTATGGCTGCTACAAAAAAACTGATGCGTAAGTTACCGGGGAGAATTATTGGCGAGACTGTAGACAAAAATGGTAAGCGAGGTTTTGTTTTAACTTTGCAGGCAAGAGAGCAACATATACGTCGTGATAAAGCTACATCTAACATTTGCTCCAACGAGGCTTTGTGTGCTCTAGCTGCGACGGTATATTTGGCTACGGTCGGCAAAGAAGGCTATGCAGAAATAGCTTCCCAATGTTTGCAAAAAGCTCATTATGCGCAACAAGCTTTAGCGGCTAAAGGTATTCAAAGAACGTTTACGCCTCCGTTTTTTCAAGAATTTGTGATAAAGGTGTCGGGAAATATTGCTGAAATTAATAACAAACTTTTAGCACAAGGAATTATTGGAGGTTTGGATCTTGGTCAGTATTATCCTGAATTAGAAGGTAATATGCTTTTATGTGTAACGGAAAATAGGACTAAAGAGCAAATAGATACTTTAGTAGCTGGATTGGGGGCACAGGCATGATTTTAGAAAAGCAACCATTGATATTTGAATTAGGTAAGCCTGGCCGCAAAGCTATAGATTTACCTAAATTAGACGTGCCGGAAGCAGATAATCTAGTGCCGTTAAAATATGCTCGTACGCAGAAAGCTGCTTTACCGGAATTAAGCCAATTGGAATTAATGCGGCACTACACACAGCTTTCTAATAGAAATTTTGGTGTAGACACTGGGTTTTATCCCTTAGGTTCCTGTACTATGAAATATAATCCTAAAATCAATGAAGATATAAGCCGCTACCCAGGACTTTCCTTGTTGCATCCTTTGCAAGAACAGGGTACAGTACAAGGTGCTTTGGAAATACTTTATAAATGTGAGCAGGCTTTAGCAGAAATTTCCGGCATGAAAGCTGTTACTATGCAGCCGGCTGCCGGAGCTCACGGCGAATTAACGGGACTAAAATTAATACGCGCTTATCACCGTGATCGTAACGATTTGGCAAGAACGAAAGTTATTGTTCCTGATTCTGCTCATGGCACTAATCCTGCTTCGGCCGCAGTTTGCGGTATGGAAGCTGTGGAGATTAAGTCTGAAGCTGATGGTTCAATAGATTGGGCTGCTTTAAAAGCAGCGGTGGGACCGGATACAGCTGCCCTTATGCTGACTAACCCCAGTACTTTAGGTTTGTTTGAAAACAAAATTGAAGCTATTGCTAAAATAGTTCATGATGCTGGTGGTTTGCTCTATTATGATGGAGCTAATTCTAATGCTATTATGGGCATAGTTCGTCCCGGAGACATGGGATTTGATGTAGTGCATTTAAATTTACATAAAACTTTTTCTACTCCGCATGGTGGTGGTGGACCTGGTAGCGGGCCAGTGGGTGTGAAAGAAGATTTAGTAAAATTCCTGCCGAATCCGAGGGTTCAGTGTAACGCCGGAGTTTATTCTTGGCTTACCTCTGAAAAGAGCATTGGTAAAATGCAGGCTTTTCACGGTAATTTTGGCATTATCATAAGGGCGTATGCATACATCCTTTCTATGGGTGGCGAGGGCCTCCGTAGATCAAGCGAAGATGCGGTGTTAAATGCAAATTATTGCAAAAAAATGTTAGAGGGAGCCTATGATTCTCCTTTTGATCGTTTTTGTATGCATGAATGCGTTCTGACTTCTCTTAAGCAAAAACCCTATGGTATACACACTTTGGATATTGCTAAACGTTTGTTAGATTATGGCTATCATCCGCCTACGATTTATTTCCCTTTGATTGTAGAAGAAGCAATAATGATTGAACCTACAGAATCAGAGAGTAAAGAAACTTTGGATGGGTTTATTGATGCTATGAAAAAGATTGCCGAAGAAGCTGAAACAAATCCGGAGCTGGTTCATAGCGCGCCACATAATACTATAGTTAGTCGTTTGGATGAAACTTTAGCTGCACGTAATCCAGTTGTAAAATGGGAAGCTCAGTAGCCCCATGGCAAATTCGTCAGAAGAACTTTGCACCTATATTGTTTGTAAGTAGGCCGCAGAATACTGAAAGTATAAGTGTTACTGGCTCTTTTTGTGCTCTTAAATGTGCCCACTGCGGTGGGCATTATTTATCTAAAATGACGAAGTTGTCTTCTCTAAAAACAGCAAAGGACATTAAGGGAACTAGTTGTCTTATTAGCGGCGGCTGTGATTTTGGCGGTAGAGTCCAGATTACACCTCATTTGGAAATATTAAAAAGTTTAAAAGAAAATCACCGTTATAATTTTCATACAGGTCTTTTGTCAGAAACAGAAATAAAAGCCATAGCGCCTTTGGCTGACGTTGTATCTTTTGATTTTTTAGCTGATACAGCAACTATTCATGATACTTTGAAACTTAATAAGACAGTGGAAGATTATGCTAAATGTTATCAAACTTTGCGTAAGTATTGTGCGCATGTGGCACCTCATATTTGTATAGGTCTTCATGGTGGCAAAATTAGTGGCGAATATGAAGCAGTAAAGTTGTTAAAAGAATTGGGTTTGGAACAATTGATTTTTATCGTTTTGATTCCGACAATCGGGACAGAATATGCTAATGTAGAACCTCCGGTACTAGAAGAAGTAATCAAATTTTTAACTTGGGCGCGGCAAGAGTTGCCGACCACGCTGCTAACGTTAGGTTGTATGCGACCAGGAGGGAAATATCGGCTTCAGCTTGATTTAGCAGCGGTAGAGTGCGGAATTAATGGCATTGTTCAGCCTGTACGAGCCGCCGTTAAAAAAGCAGAAGAGTTAGGTTTAACTATCCAAGAAAACAAGGAGTGCTGTGTGTTATGAGTAGCTGGAAATTGTCTATAGGAACCGCAGGAGCAATTGGCATTCGTAAACTAAAAACAGCTGCATTGCCGACCACGGCTTATATTATGCTAGGTGAGAAGTGTACACGCAATTGTGCTTTTTGTGCACAAGCTAGTGCAAGCACAGCTGCTGCTAAATTTCTTTCTAGAGTGGCTTGGCAAGATACCTCGGAGGATGTTTCCATAGCGCATTTGGTAGAAGCATATAACCTCGGAAAAATTAAGAGGGCTTGCTTACAAGTTGTTAACCGTCCGGATAGTTTAACAACAGTAAAAAATGCGGTAAAAGATCTTGTTGCTGCAGGTTTGCCTGTAGTCGTTTCCGGTTATATTACCTCAGTGGCAGAAGCCAAAGAACTTTTTGACTTAGGGGTAGATCGCATAGGGTTAGCCATGGACGTTGCTACTCCTGAACTGTTTGTGAAAATAAAAGGTGGCTCTTGGCAAAAACGCTGGGAACTATTATGTTCTTGTGCCGCTGTTTTTCCCGGTAAAATGACCACACATTTAATCGTTGGTTTGGGAGAAACAGAAGAAGAAATGTGGAAGGTTATTAAGGAATGCTATGTTCGTGATATTACAGTAGGTCTTTTTGCTTTTACTCCTTTGCCTGGTACGGCTATGGCTGATAGGCCACAGCCTAAAATTGGCAGTTATCGCAGGCTGCAAATTGCGCTTGGACTTTTAAAAAGAGCTTTTAGTCCCGATGTAGTTGTGTGTAGCGGTGGGGAAATTGTAAGCTTTCAAGTGAAAAATATTGTTGAAGTTTTAGCTGATGGGGATGCTTTCAGGACAAGCGGATGCCATAAATGTAATCGACCTTTTTATAATGAGAGACCTGGCCAAATACTTTATAACTATCCTAGACTTTTATCACCAGAGGAGTTGCGACAAGCATTTGTAGAAAGTGAAGTGGTAACATGGTAAACCCAGGAATAATTAATGCAGACAAAAAAAATCCTTGGCGTATACTAAACACAGGTTACAACAGTGCGACGACAAATATGGGGATGGATGAAGCAATTATGGAAGCTTATGCTGCAGGTCAGGCACCACCAACTATTCGTTTTTACGGTTGGAAACCAGCGGCAGTTAGTCTGGGATATTTTCAGCATGGGGAAAAAGAAATTAATTTTGCTGTTTGTAAAGAGCAAGGTATTGATATTGTTCGCCGTTTAACAGGTGGTAGGGCGGTTTTGCACAATCGTGAGCTAACTTACAGCATAATTGTAGGTGAAGATTATCTGGGAATGCCGAAGACAATTACAGCATCCTACAGATATTTAAGCAAAGGATTGCTTCTGGGGCTAGAGGAATTGGGGCTTACGGCGGAAATGACCAAGCCTATTGCTGCTTATGGGCAGCATATTAGAAAACCAGCTTCAGCGGCTTGTTTTGATGCTCCTTCCCATTACGAATTAACCATAGACAGGCGTAAACTTATTGGGTCGGCGCAGGTGCGGAAACATGGGGTTATATTACAACATGGTTCCATTCTTTTGGATTTTTCCCCTAGTGAATTAACAAATGTTTTAATGTTGCCGGCAGGGGAAGAAAATAAAACCAGAGACATGCTGCAAAATAAAGTCGCTGATTTGCAAACCGCTTTGGGGCGAGAGGTAAGTTGGGATGAAGTGCGCATAGCAATGACGACTGGTTTGCAAAAATCTTTGGAGATTTCTGAAATTGCTGGGGAATTAACTATTGCTGAATTAAAGCGAGCAGAGGTTTTAGCTCAGATAAAATATAGCAGCGAAACATGGACTAAAAGACGCTAGGAGGAAATATTAATATGACCTATCAATTGTGTGTTATAGGTGCCGGTACGGGCGGTTATGTAGCCGCTATTAAAGCTGCACAACTTGGTGCTAAAGTTATTTTGATTGAGAAAGATAATTTAGGTGGCGTGTGCATGAATAAAGGTTGCATTCCCACAAAGACCCTGCTAAAAAGTGCAGAAAAATGGCAAGAGGTTCAAAATATAGAAGAATTCGGTATTTTTGTTGAAGGAACCGCTTATGACTGGGAAAAAGTCATGGAACGCAAAAACAACGTTGTTTACCAAATGCGTAAGGGACTGGAAAAGTTAATAAAGCTAAACAAAATAGAGGTTGTAGTAGGAAAAGCGGAATTTATTGCTAAAAATACTATTCATTTGCGTACTGACAACCCTGATGAGGAACGGGATATTACAGCGGAAAAGATTATCATAGCTACAGGCTCGGAGCCTTTTGTGCCGCCTATACCAGGCGCTGATCTTGCAGGTGTTATTACTAGTGATGATGTTTTAAAATTAGACGAAGTTCCAGGCTCAATGATTATTGTGGGCGCTGGAGCCGTGGGCGTAGAATTTGCTGGTATTTATGCGGGATTTGGCTGTATGACTACAATCGTAGAAATGGCTTCAGCCATATTGCCTCTTTGTGACATAGATATGCAAAAAAGAATGGGGCTGTCCTTGCGCAAACAACATATTACCGCCAAAACGGGAGCAGCTGTAAAAGCTATTACCAGGGAGAGTAACGGGTTAGCTGTTACTATTGAGTATAAAGGAAAAGAAGAGGTTATCGAAGCGGAAAAAGTTCTTTTAGCCGTGGGCAGAAAGCCGGTTCTTGTCAGTGAGGAATTAGATGAACTAGGCATTTCTTATACCAGAAAAGGTATTGTTGTTAATGAGAAGATGGAAACTTCGGTGCAGGGAATTTATGCGGTGGGAGATGCTACAGGGTTGTTAATGCTAGCCCATAGTGCTTCGCATCAAGGGTTTGTAGCAGCCGTTAATGCTGTGGGTGATGGGAAAGCTGTCATGCACTACAATGCTATCCCCAGTTGTATATTTACGCAGCCGGAAATAGCTCAAGTTGGTATGACTGAGCAAGAGTGTGAAGAAAACGGTAGGGAAATTGTTACGAGTAAGTTTAATTTTATGGCTAACGGCAAGGCTGTTTCTATGGGCGAAACAGAAGGGTTAGTTAAACTTATCGCAGATGCTCAAACACATAGGCTGATCGGTGTTCATATTATGGGCGCTCATGCCAGCGATTTAATTGCAGAAGGCATTGTAGCAGTGCAAAATGGGCTTACAGCAGAAGAAGTCGTTGCTTGCATACATCCACACCCAACACTGTCAGAAGCCGTAGGAGAGGCTGCAATGGGCCTTTTTGGTGATATGATTCATCAAATAAACATGAAGAGATAGTTTTAAATTGCAAAAAGATGCTATATAAGAAAAGTAGGGGGGGATAACCACTCCCCTACTTTTTTTCCAGCAGTTTTTGTGCTACAATATCAGAATAATGTAAGAAATCGTTGGGGGTAATGAAAATGTTAGATATGAAATTTGTCAGAGAGAATCCGGAAAAAGTTGAACAAGCCATGAAAAACCGTAACATGGATAAAAACTTGGATGATTTTTTGGCTTTGGAGAAAAAACGCAGGGAAATATTACAAGAAGTAGAGGCAGATAAGAGCCAACGCAATCTTGTTTCCGGTGAAATTAGTAAAATGAAAAAATCCGGCGAAAATGCTGATGCACAAATAAAAGCTATGCGTGCATTGGGGGAAAAAATAGCTGCAGATGATAAAATTTTAAAAGATACAGAGTTACAGCTAAAGGAAATTTTGTTGACGATTCCTAATATGCCTGCTGATGATGTGCCGGTGGGTAAAGACGAAAATGACAATCTTGTTATTAGAACTATAGGCGAGCCTAAAAAGTTTGATTTTCAACCGCAAGCGCATTGGGATATTGGCGAAAAATTAGGCATTTTAGATTTTGAAAGGGCAGCTAAAGTTACCGGTGCTCGTTTTGTTTTTTATAAGGGCTTGGGATCTCGTTTAGAACGTTCAGTTTATAATTTCATGTTAGATGTACATACTTCTAAACATGGTTATACTGAAATCTTTCCTCCATATATAGTTAATAAAGAAAGTATGACAGGTACAGGTCAGTTGCCAAAATTTGCTGAAGACATGTTCAAGCTGGAAGGTTTAGACTATTACTTAATTCCTACAGCAGAAGTACCGGTTACTAATTATCATCGCGGTGAGATTTTAAACCAGGAAGATTTGCCTATAAAGTATTGCGCTTATAGTGCTTGCTTTAGAGCAGAGGCTGGCAGTGCAGGTCGAGATACTAGAGGCCTTATACGTCAGCATCAATTTAACAAAGTTGAATTAGTTAAATTTACCAAGCCGGAAGATTCTTGGGCGGAGTTAGATAAATTGACAAATGATGCTGAGGACATTTTACAATTATTGAAGTTGCCGTATCATGTGGTACGCTTGTGTACAGGTGATATTGGTTTTAGTTCGGCTACCACATATGATTTGGAAGTCTGGATACCCGCATCTGATTGTTATCGTGAAATTTCTTCCTGCTCAAATTTTTTAGATTTTCAAGCTAGACGTGCAGATATTAAGTTTAGACGTGGGCCCAAGGAAAAACCGGAATATGTACATACGTTAAATGGTTCAGGATTGGCGGTGGGACGTACTGTTTGTGCTATATTAGAGAACTATCAAAACGCCGATGGTTCTGTTACTATACCGGATGTGCTTGTGCCATATATGGGTTGCACTGAAATTAAAGCAAAATAATTTGGCTGGATAGATTTCTCTTTGTTTTGAGAGATTTATCCGGTTTTTTGTTTAACAGAATATCTGCCTTTGTTGCATAGGGCTAACTACTATATATAGTGGTTAGCCCTATTGTTTATGGGTTCAAAACAAGGGAATTTTGCCTTATTATCGGGTTAATACGCTTTAAATAGGGCTATTATGAGGTTTTTCATACTTTTGCCACAAAGAACTCAAAAGTACTCAATTTTTCTCAATTTTCCTATTGCACTTTCCTGAAATAGTAGTATAATGAGCTACAGTAAATTAAAGCATTAGCAAGGGGAGGGTGTATATGAAGAGACATAGTTTTTTTCAACTGTCACAAGACGCTGTGACGAAACTGGCGGAAAACTTCGAGACGCCGTTACTGGTCCTTTCATTAGACCAGATTGAGAAGAATTATTGTTTTTTAAAAACGCATTTACCGAAAGTAAGGCTGCATTACGCTATGAAGGCTAATCCGGATTTGCGTATTCTGGAAAGATTGTCGGAATTAGGCACTTCTTTTGATGTAGCATCTGATGGTGAAATTAGAACGTTAGCTGAATTAGGCATTCAGGGTCAACGTATGATATATGCGAATCCAATTAAAACATTAGGCGGTTTCAGAGCTTGTAAAGATGCAGAAGTCAGTAGGATGACTTTTGACAGCGCAAGTGAAATAGAAAAGATTGCTAAATACTGTCCAGGGGCTACGATTCTATTGCGTTTGAGGATAGATAATACAAAGGCCCATGTTGATTTAAACAAGAAGTTTGGCGCTCCCAAAGAAAAAGCCTTAGAGCTTATAAAAACGGCTCTAGCAGCAGGCCTTAATGCAGCAGGGATAGCTTTCCACGTTGGTAGTCAGACAATATCTGCAGACCCATATTTGGAGGCCTTAGAAATTGTTCGTACCATTTATGCTGAAGCTAAAGCAGAAGGTATAGAGTTACCTGTTTTGGATATTGGTGGAGGAATGCCTGTGCCGGAACCAAAGGTGCGTTTTAATTTAGCTGCCATGTTAGGTCAAATAAATTCTCGTTTGGAAGAAGATTTTCCTAATACGGAAATATGGGCAGAACCTGGTCGTTTCATGTGTGGCACGGCAATGAATTTAATTACTAGTGTTATTGGAGTAAACGAAAGAAATGGCCAAAGTTGGTACTTCTTGGATGACGGCATTTATGGAACTTTTTCCGGTGTCATCTTTGATCAGTGGGATTACAAGCTTATCAGCTTTAAGGAAGGTGCTAAGCACAAAGCTACTTTTGCAGGACCAAGTTGCGATTCCTTAGATATTATGTTCCGTGGTAAGATGACTGCACATTTAGAAGTAGGCGATCTTATTTTAGTTCCTTTGTGTGGTGCTTATACTTCGGCTTCAGCTACTACTTTTAATGGTTTTCACAAAGCTCAGATTGTTATTTGGGAAGAAGTTAGCGTAGCCTTGGGTATAGAAAAATGCTTAGCAAAGGCAGTTTAATTTTATAGTTAGAACGGATATTCCACTTTTAAGGGAATATCCGTTTTTTACATTAAAAGCTACTGTTAATGCTTATTTATCATAGTCGTAAAAATGTAATAGCAATACTGCCTGGTTTATAAAGAGAAAATTTATGTTAGAATAATGATAGTTATATTATAAACAAATTTAATCAGGAGGTATTATTATGACAATAAAAGAGTATGATTTTGCCTGTGGTCGAGGACGAAAAAAAATTAATTTGGCTGCAGATAAAGTGCTAAAAGAAGTCCGTACCAAGGAATTTACACCTTTAGAAGATATTAAAGCATCTGTTTTGGATGCGCTTTACCATCCTATTGGCATACCACCAATAAACGAAGTGGTAAAACCGGGACAAACTATTGCTTTTATTTGTAACGACCCTACCCGCGTAGCCAACAGCTATGATTTTATGCCTATTATGGTCAATGAAATGAACAAACTAGGGGTTAAAGATGAGGATATGCAAATTGTGTTTGCGTTAGGAACTCATCGTAATATGACGCAAGAGGAAATGATTGAGGCCGTTGGCGCTAATGTTGCCGGGCGCTTAAAAATGTATAATAGTACAGCTATCGTAGAAGACGATTTTGAATATTTTGGTGATACCAGCAGAAAAACACCGGTGTGGATTAATAAGCATCTATGTCATGTAGACCATATTTTTTTAACAGGAACTATAGTTCATCATTATTTTAGTGGGTATGGTGGAGGGCGTAAAGCGGTGTTGCCGGGCTGCGCCGCTATGGAAACTGTGCGCTGTAATCATAGCTGGATGTTAGATACTAATGCTGGACTAGGAAAAACTATAGGAAACCCTGTTTATGAAGATCAAATGGAAGGAGTGGCCTTATTTGCTAAAGGACGTTCTCTCATTTTATTTAATGCTATTTTGAATGCTAAACACCAATTTTTGCGGATGTTTGCAGGAGACTATATTATGGCTCACAAAGAAGCGTGTAAATTTGTTGATGAAGTGTATGGAGTAGTTATACCGCAATTAGCTGATGTAGTTATTGTTTCTTGTGGTGGCTATCCGAAAGATATTAACGTTTATCAAATGCAAAAAAACATGGATAATGCGCGCTGTGCTGTACGTGAGGGTGGTGTAGTAATTCTTTTAGCAGAATGTGAAGAAGGTAGTGGTTCTAAAGTTTTAGAAGAAACTTGCAAACGCCTAGGTTCTTGTGATGCTATTGAGAAAGAACTGGAAGCTAATTTTGTCATTGGTGCTAATAAAGCGTACGCCGTTACGCGTCTAATGAAAAACGTTAAATATATTTTAGTTTCGGCTCTGGACCATCAATTGGCTAAAGATATGCTTTTTGCGGGAGTAGTAGACAGCGTGGAAGAAGCTCTAACTATAGCAGAAAAAGAAGTGGGGCAAGATTACAGTGTAATTCTTATGCCAGAAGGATCTTTGACCGTTCCCAGAGTAGGATAATAATATGATTTACATAGGATAAAAACAAAGGTGGCGAGCATTTTATGCTCGCCACCTTTGTTTTTATAGTAACCTATTAGTTTCATTTTCATTTAGAATGTTTAAGCCATTTTTAGCTAAGAGAGCGGCAAGAATCCCGTTTCCGTTAATAATGGTTCCGGTAAAGGTTCCATCATATATTTTTTTATACCCACAAGATGGGCTGTGCTCTTTCAAAATAGCATATTTACAATTATATAGCTTGGCCAATTTGAGAATTTCTTGCGCACCGCGCTCAAAATATTCAGTGAGATCTTTTCCGTTTTGAGAAATAACTCGACCGTTTTTTATTTCACTAGATTCTCTAGGAGTACTTAGTCCCCCATATATCTCAGGGCAAATGGGAATTAAATTATGTTTTTTTAGCAATTGTGCAGTGGTGGGCATGGTTTGTCCTTGTCCGTTATAACGACAATTTAAGCTTAACAAGCAGGCACTAACTAAAATATTCATCTAATGAATGACCTCCTAAAGGCAAATGAATAGTATATAAATACAACTATTACCACGCTATATTAACATAGTAGTCGTAAAAAAACAAACTAGCTTAAAGTTTGGAACGTGTAGGAAGGCAAGAGTTGTTAGAAGTGGAGCAACAAATTAATAGCTTTAGTAAGTTTAGTAGTAAGCAAATTACTCCTGGCTCTCACTTTTTTTTGTTTTGTGATATACTAATTATTAAATGATATAAAATCGCAATTAATATTAAAGTGAAGGAGGGCTGAAAGTGTTTCGTTTCGCAGTTTGTTGCTCTGGGAGCGAGGATATCAAAATGCTTTGTGGTTATTTGCAGGAGCTTTGGCAGGAAGAATATGCAGTAGAAACTATTCCTTTTACTAGAGGGGCAGATTTGCTTTGTGCTTATAAAAACGTAGAACATTTTGATGTAATTGTTTTAGATACGGCTACGGAGAAATTTATAAATCAAGATATACTACAACAAATTTATAAATATGATACTAATGTTACTATAATTATTTTAACAACACAGGAACCTGTGGTAGAGAGCTATAAAGCAGTTGTTTTTGACAGAGATAAGCGTTTTGCTCGCAAGATTGGCAATAGAAGAAAATATTTATTATAAATTTAACAATATACGAGGCTTAAATAAGGTTAAATTATCTGATGTTTATTATTTTGAATCCAATATGCGCAATATTAGAATTTGTGAAAAAGGCAATGAGTATATATTTACAGGCAAAATTAGTGATGTAGAGAATGAACTAGCAAAACAAGATTTTGTACGTAATCATAAAAGTTATGTTGTTAACTTGAAATATGTAAAAAATATCTACAAAGACACTATAATTATGGAGAATGAGGAAAAAATACCATTGAGTAAACATCGAAGCAAAAAAATGAGAGAGAGGGTTTTTCATTATATGAAGGCTCGTAGATAATAAGGGATTTAGAGTAAATATTAATATTTTTCATATTATAATATGCAAGCAAAAAATAAGTGCAGAGGCGAAAACACTTTCGCTGCTGCACTTATTTTTTAGAGAGAAAAGTAGGTAACTATACTAAAGATGCTTAAAATTAAAACTTCAATTAAAGCAATAGGTTTTAGGGTTTTAAAAAAATCCGCTTTGAAATAATCCAATGTTACCATAAGGCATACATGTGTGGGTGTAATCATTTGCCCTGCGATACCAAAAACCATAGCAACACCAAACAGAACGATATTGTCAGGAGCCATAGCGGCTACAATGGGAAGAACGATTGCTACATGTCCTTGGGAAAGACCTGTTAAAATACCGATGATAAAGGATACGCAGGCAATAATAACGGCAGGCGGCAAAGGGGCGGCATTAAAGGCTGCCACAATAGCACTTAAGATTTCGGTAACGGTAAGTAGTTGGATAAAATAAAAAATGCAAACTACGTTTAGCAGCATTTTGATATCCAAGGATTCAAGGAAGACATTTTTAACATTTAAAGTGCGATTAGTTGCTCGGAGCAAAAAAATCATACCAAATACAACCAATCCCATAGAGACAGCTGCTCCTATATGAAAGAAAACTACCAAAAGAAAATTAATAATTACAGGAGCTAAGGATAAAGCCACATCGGCAATATTTTTATATTTTTCTTTTTTTGAACAAAAGTTTTTTTCTTTGGGTGGTAACTTTAAAGGTCTAATACAAAATATCCAGCCCAAGGCAAAGGCCACAATAGAAAGCCAGCCAAGATGCATAACAAATTTACTTATGGGCAGCATGGCAATGCTGCAAGCCATAATCATACCAGGATTAATAGGATTAGAGTATTCAAAAATATGGCGAAAATAAAAGTTAATAGAACTTTTTGCGGCAGCAGAAATATTGGTTCCTGTACTGGCTGTTTCTACAATAGGGGCGGAAAAGCGGGCGCCACCAAGCGAAGGTAAAAGGCCTAAAAAGGCCGGCATAATCGCTAAGGTAAATTTTTCACTAGGAAAGAGCCTTTGTAAAGCGCGAACCATGCCATCTAAAGTTCCACTAGTTCGTAACTCGATTTCCAGACACATAACAAAATATAAAGCGAAAAGCAAGTCATAAGTACGTTGCATAGTAAAGGTCTGATAGCCTGCAGTAATAAAGTGTATAGGATCAGGGGCTTTAACTGCCCACATAAAGAGGCCGCCTAGTAAAATAGATGGACCTATTGGGTAATGTCTCCTCAACATAAATAAAATAATACCCATAGATATAGCTATAATAAGAAATATATTCATAAAATCAAATCCTTTGCTTATGTTAGATAAATTCATTATACATTATTTGGGCGAAAAATAATGAACTTTGGTGTATAATATACAAGATATAAGAAAATTAGTTCTTTGTTAGCAAAAAAAGCAACAATAAAGTTCCTTTAATAGGGAGAATACAGGAGAGTATGATTGTGTCCGAAAAAGAAACTAAGGTTTTAGGCGAAGAAGATTTTTTAAAACATGCAGAATCAATTCATAAGCAAATAAGAAATAACGATAAGTTAACTTCTGAAGGCAAACGAGCTACTCTAACTATTTTGGATGGAATAATGAAATCAGTTAAGGTACATGGAGCAAGACAGCATGGGATTACTAAAAAAATGTTAAAAGTAGCGCTTACGGTTTTTGCTAAAATGGCTGAAGATAAAAGATATAGTCCTGAAAAATTGGCGGTTTTGCGTTCATTAGTTATGATTACTTTAGAAGGTATAAAAGCTAAGTAAATTGGAGCAGCAACTTGAATTAAAAATGTTACTAACCTGTTAATTCGGAGGAATGCAAACATGGAGTTTATGCATGCGGCTATTATTGAGTCAGAAAAAAAATTGAAAACCGCCGACGGTGGGCCATTTGGAGCTGTAGTTGTTAAAAATAGCAAAATTATTGGACGTGGACACAATGAAGTTATAAAAAACAATGATCCCACTTGTCACGGAGAAGTTCAAGCTATTCGTTCTGCCTGCAAAAAATTAGGAACTTATGATTTAACAGGCTGTGAACTCTATACATCAGCAATGCCTTGCCCTATGTGTTTAGGGGCTATTATTTGGGCCAATATTAAAGTAGTGTATTATGGTAACAGTGCTAAAGACACAGCTCAAAGTGGGTTTAGAGATGATTTTATCTATCGTTTTATAGAGGGAAAATGCAAAGATGGAGAAGTTTTACAATTAACACAAATGTTGCGTGAAGAAGCGATTGTCGCTTTTGAGAAATATAAGGAACAGAATATGACGATTTATTGAGGTGAATTATGAGCGATCTAACGTTATTAATGCTGGCAATTTCTTTATCAATGGATGCATTTGCCGTATCAGTCTGTGGAGGACTTTCTCTACCAAGCCAGCAACGCACTAAAGGCGGACTTATTTTTGGCATGTGGTTTGGTGGGTTCCAGGCTTTGATGCCTATTATCGGTTATTACATTGGAGCCCATTTCGAAAAATTGATAGCTAGTTATGATCATTGGATTGCTTTTGGCCTTTTGAGTTATATAGGTGTTAGTATGTTGTTGGAAGCTAGGGACAGTTGTGTTTACAAGTATAATATTACAGATAATAAGAGAATGTTGACATTGGCTGTGGCCACAAGTATAGATGCTCTTGCCGTAGGAGTAAGCTTTGTGTTTTTGCATGTTGATATTGTAAACGCGGCTGTCTCGATAGGGGTAGCTACTTTTATAATTTCATTTTTAGGTTGTGTTTTTGGCAGCAAACTAGGTGCAACTAGCAGGTCAAAGGCGGAAATAACGGGTGGAATTGTACTTATTGGTTTAGGATGTAAAATTCTAGCAGAGCATTTGGGCTTTTTGTAAGGTTTAGTAAGAGTGAGGCAATTTAGGTAGATCTAAAAGGTAAGTGCTTTTGTTTTTTTACAAGGAGAAAAATATGCGCTGGGTAATGCATGTTGACATGGATGCTTTTTTTGCTTCGGTGGAACAATTAGATAATCCTCAATACCGAGGAAAGCCGCTAATAGTGGGATGCAAATCCCACAGAGGAGTAGTTTCTACTTGTTCTTATGAAGCACGTGAATATGGAGTGCATTCTGCTATGCCAATAATACAAGCCAAGCGGCTTTGTCCCAATGGTATTTTCGTCTCTGGACGTATGGGGCGTTATGTAGAAGTCTCACAGCAAATTATGAAAATATTTACGGAATTTTCTCCTTGTGTTGAGCCGTTATCCATATCCATAGATGAAGCATTTTTGGATTTGTCAGGTATGGAACATTTGGTAGGAGATATTACGTTGTTGGGACGTAATATAAAAATGCGTATTAAAGAAGTTACCGGACTTACAGCGTCTGTAGGTTTGGCTCCCAATAAATTTTTGGCTAAATTAGGCTCGGATTTACGAAAGCCTGATGGTTTAGTTATTATTTATGAAAATAAGGCCAAAGAATTTATTGCACCGCTGCCTGTAAACAAAATATTCGGTATTGGCAAAAAGGCTAATGAAGCCCTAAAGAAAATTGGCATTATTACAATAGGTCAATTAGCCGCTTGTGATGAACTTTATTTAAAAAATATTTTGGGTAATAATACGGCTCTTGTGCAAAACTTAGCTAGAGGCATAGATGATAGACCAGTTGAAAACTCTCGTGAAGCAAAATCTATTGGTAAAGAAACAACTTATATGGAAGACCTCTTAACCCAGGAAAAATACCATGATGCCCTGTGGGATTTAAGCCAACAGGTAGGGTGGCGTATACGTAACAGTGGCTTAGCTGGTCGTACTGTGACTCTTAAAGTCAAATATCGCAGTTTTAAAAGTGTGACTCGTAGTATAACTACAGAAGTGCCTGTTAGTGTCGATGAAGATATTTTTGCTTTAGTGGAAAAGCTAATTACCCAAATAAAATGGGCGGAACCGGTGAGACTTTTAGGTATAAGTGTTAGTAAATTAGTGCCGGCGGGAGAGTTGTTATTGGACTTTGCTCGCGATGAGAAGCGGCAAAAACGTAGTGCGGCGCTGGATGCGTTAAAAAATAAATTTGGCGAACACATTATTAAACGAGGGAAATAAAAAATCCTTTTAGGTTTTAGCCTAAAAGGATTTTTTATTGTTTATCAGTTTTGATAATAAGGGGCAAGCCAAAGGCTTTTTTGAACCAATTTAATTGTTGTTTAAGTTGATGTATTTCAATAGTTGGAATCGTTGCTGCAGTTAAACTAAGAATGGCAGCTTTCTTGGATATGTCAGGACTTATTTTGCTTATTTGGTTAGTTTGTGAATAGTCTAAGCTTTCAGCCAGTGCTAAAAGCAAAGCAGCCATACCTAATCTTTTTAAATCCAAGGCGGTAAGCAATCCTTTGTATTGCTTAGTGCGCAGGTAACTGCGTGAAATCCCATTGTGCCAAGCGGATATAAGTGAGGTTAAAACCTGTTCTTTATGAGTTAACCCAAAGAGTTTTGCATTTTCAATCATATAGCCACTGTGGCGGGCATGACTATAATAGTTAATTGTAATGCCTATGTCATGGAGCAGTGCTGCTGTTTGTAAAAGACGGCGCCAGCGATCGTCTAGTTTATGTAGTGGTTTCCAGGAACCATACATGGTCAACGTCAAATTTGTTACATGCTTACTGTGTTCGCTGTCAGGAGTATATAATTTCAGAGCATTATTACAGCTATCTGCCAAAATATCTTCAGTAATAAGTGCTAAGTTATTAGCAGGTGCATAGTGTGCCAAAAACATTCCTTCTCTTAAACCGCAGCCAGATATAATCATTTTTTTTGTTTTACTACGATCGGCCAAGGCTTTTATAATAGCAGAACCAGCTAAAATAATATCAGCACGTTCGCTGGAGAGTCCCGGTAAATTTTTACGTTCTGCCAAAGATGTGGTTAAAAGTTGTTTAAAGGTATTCTTAAAGTTTTGAATAGCAAACTGATAGTTATGAATCTTAGAAGTAAAATACTTTGCTCTTTTTTGTTCCATTTTGCCAAGGGTACGGGCCGTACCACCTACGCCTATAATAGGAAGACCGGTAGCATTGATCCAAGGAGCTGAATCTAATTGTGTGGCAATGGTTTTGCGCATCTTAGCGTAGACGGCGGGAGTGATTTTATTTTTGCTGTTAAAAGCCTCGGTCAAATTCACGCAACCAATCGGCAAGCTGCTGGAATTAACCATTTTTCGGTTTTGTACCAAAATAAGTTCGGTAGAACCTCCGCCTAAATCAAAAATAATGGCATCTTTTATATCTAAAGTATTTATGACACCTAAATAGCTCATATAAGCTTCGGTTTTACCGGAAATGATTTCTAGGTTAATGCCGGTAGCTTTTTTTACTTCAAATACCAATTTTTGGCCATTAGGAGCATTACGAATTGCGGCAGTTGCAACTGCCAAAATTTCGCTGGTGTGAAATAATTTACACATAGAAGCAAAACTTTGCATACATTCGAGGGTGTCAGTGAAAGCTGCTTCTGTCAATTCTCCATTTTTATTTATTTTTTGGCTGAGACGGAGAGTTTCTTTTTGATTATAAACCATATTATAGGCGCCGGATTTATATGTTTGTGTAATAACAAGTCGTGCAGAGTTAGAACCAATATCAATAATTGCTATTCGTTGCATAATTTTCCCCTATTCTCCAATATTACCAGATACAGATTATACATTATATATTACCCATTTGTTGTAAAAATCCTGCGTATATTCTCTAAGTTATGTTAAATTTATGTTAAACTTATAGTATATGCATAAGTTTTGCAAGGATTATGAGCATATCTGTCGAAGTCAATAAGACTAGAGGGGGTTGTTTCTATGAAAAAGAAAAAACAAGGAATATTTGCGATTATTCATATAGGGTCAGAAATGATTAGTCTGCAAATAATAGAATATAGTGATTTAGATAAAATGAAAGTTGTTGAGGAAGCAAGCAAGCGAGTTAAGCTGGGGGAAGACACCTTTAAGCACAAACGTATATCTTTTGGTATGGTGACTGAGATTTGTGAGCTGTTGAAGGGTTATAAACGTCTTATGGATGAATATGGTGTAGAAGAATATTCCGTACAGGCAACTACTGCAGTTAGGGAAGCGGAAAATCAAGCTTATTTTTTGGATCAGATTTTAGTGAAGACAGGGTTGTATGTAGAAGTAGTAGAAATGTCTCGAGAAATTTATACTAAATATGTTTCTATCTTGCGCACATTGACAAATGCTAAAGAGTTTGTATCCGGCAGTGGAGTGCTTTTTGTGGATATCTCCTCCGGTGGTTTAGGAATTACGTATATGAAAGATAATGCAATTAAATACCAGCAAAAGTTACATATTGGTGTTATTCGCATTAAGGAAGATTTTAACCGCAATCAACGTTCAAGCAATAATTTTGGCAGGGCATTAACAGAGTATATTTCTAGCACTGTAGGCTCAGTACGGGAAGAAATGGCTACAAAAGATGTAAGGTATTTAGTTCTTTCCGGTACAGAAACTGAGTTGGTTTTAAAAATGTTTGGTAAGAATTGCCAGAAAAAAGAAATTGAACGTATGCAAGCTGAGGATTTTATGAAATTTTATGATCGTGTTCGCAACTTGAGCATGACGCAATTGGTTAAAGTATTTAATCTTGAGCAAACATCAGCTGAATTAGTATTGCCAACCATTATTTTATACCAACAATTGTTAAGTTTGGCTCCCGCTAAGGAAATAATTATTATGCCTGATCGCTTTATTGACGGTATGAAAACTTTGCATATAGCGCGTAAGACTAATAAAGAATATGTAAAAGGAATACAGGGAATTTTGCTGAGCTTGGTGGATAGTATTGGTACAAGGTATAATTATGATCGCAATCACGCGGTGCAAGTAGAAAAATTTGCTTTAGCTATTTTTGACAGCTTGCGCAAAACCCATGGTATGGATGATCATTGCCGTCTGCTTCTGAGAGCAGCATGCATCCTTCATGATATTGGTAAGTATATCTGCTTGCGTAGCCATTCTTTATACTCCTATGAGCTTATTATGTCCACAGACATATTAGGATTTAGCAATAAAGATAAACGCATCATTGCTTTAACAGCTTATTATCACTCGCACTTATTATTTGAGACCCAGCCTGCAGGCAGTCCTCAAGTAGAACGGTCAATAGTACCTTTGGTTGCCAAATTAGCGGCTATATTGCGGTTGGCTGATGCTATGGACCGTAGTTATAAGCAAAAGATTAAGAGTTGTAAGGTCGTTATTAAGGGAAATGAAATGATTATTACCGCCAAAAGTAAACATGATTTAACCTTAGAAGAATGGACTTTTGCTAATAAAGGCAATTTTTTTGAGGAAGTATACGGCTTGTTACCCATCTTAGAAAAAGTAGAAGGTTAAAACTATGAATATTGATTTATCTAAGCCAGAATATTTTTTTAATAGAGAGCTAAGTTGGTTAAAATTTAATCTGCGCGTATTAAAAGAAGGCGGTGTAAAAACAACGCCTTTAATGGAGCGTCTAAAATTCGTAGCTATCGCGGCTTCGAATATGGATGAATTTTTTATGGTGCGGGTAGCAGGACTTTACGACCAATTTGAAAACGGTATTAACAAAAAAGATTCTGCAGGTCTGTCTGTAGAAGAACAACTAGAAAAAATATCGCAGTCAGCTCATACGCAAGTGAAATTAAAATATAGATATTTCTTTTCTTTGTTGAAAGAATTGCGTAACTATGGTTTAAACATCAAATATGTTCACGAAGTAGATGGCAAGGGAAGAGAATGGCTGGAAAATTACTATAATGATTTTGTTTATCCCGTGCTTACACCTATGGCAGTAGATGCCTCTCGGCCTTTCCCTTTTTTGGCTAATAGATCTCTTAATTTAGCCGTAGAACTTAATAATATTGAAGGTGAACATAGCCTGGGTTTTGTGCAAGTTCCTTCTGTCCTACCAAGAATTATTGAAGTAGAAGATGAAAAAGATAGCCGAACTTTCATATTTTTAGAAGATTTAATTATGGAGCATGGACAAGATCTATTTCAAGGTTGTGAGATTTTGGATAAAGTTCCATTTCGTATTACACGTGATTCCGATTTGGATGTGGACGAGGAAGATACCGAAGACCTATTAAAGGAAATAGAAAAATCTCTGCGTAAACGCAAACGTGGAGCGGCAGTAAGGTTAGAAATAGTGCGAACAAGCAATACCTTTATAAAGGGATTTTTGACCAAAAGTTTGGATTTAACGGATGCGGGTGTTTATGAAATAAGCGGGCCATTAGATTTAACCTGTCTATTTAAGTTTATTGGGTTTTCCGGGATGAGCAAGTGGCAGAACAAGCCTTTTGTTCCCCAAAGGCCAAAAGAATTGTTATCCATGGATAATATATGTGATAGTATTAAAGAAAAAGATATAATTTTACATCATCCCTATGAAAGCTTTGACCCGCTTGTGAAATTAATTAGTGATGCTGCTATAGATCCTGCTGTATTGGCTATTAAGCAAACCCTATATCGTGTCAGTGGTAATTCTCCAATAGTATCGGCCTTGGCTAGAGCAGCAGAAAATGGTAAACAGGTTACGGTTCTAGTGGAATTAAAAGCACGTTTTGATGAAGAAAATAATATTATATGGGCTCGTCGTCTGGAACAGGCCGGATGTCATGTTATTTATGGTCTAGTGGGACTGAAAACACATGCTAAAATTATTCTTATTGTGCGCAAGGAAGCAGATGGTATTAAACGTTACGTGCACCTTGGAACCGGTAATTATAATGATACAACAGCTAAGCTGTATACAGATTTAGGCCTTTTGACCGCTAATGATCAATATGGTAGTGATGCCTCGGCATTTTTTAATCTGCTATCAGGTTATTCTGAACCACCAATGTGGAATAAGCTAGTAATGGCGCCTTTGGGATTACGCAAGAAAATATACGAGCTTGTAGATAATGAAATAGCTCAAGTTAAAAAGGGGAATAAGGGACATATTATAGTCAAGATGAATTCTCTGATAGACAAAGCGGTAACGCAAAAATTATATCAAGCTTCTATTGCCGGCGTACAGATAGAATTAATTATCAGGGGCATTTGTGGTTTGCGCCCAGGCTTGCCTGGTGTTAGCGAGAATATTAGCGTTCGCAGCATTGTTGGAAGATTATTAGAACATAGCAGAGTTTTTTATTTTGCTAATGGTGGTAATGAAAAAATTTATCTTTCCAGTGCTGATTGGATGCCGCGTAACTTAAATGATCGAGTAGAACTGTTTTTCCCTGTAGAAGGATATGAACATATAGAACGAATTAAAGGCATTTTAAAATTATGCCTTAAAGATAATGTGGGAGCACATTTAATGCAGAGTAATGGTACGTATCGTAGAGTAGCCAAACGTGGCATACCTGTTAGTGTGCAAGAAACTCTTTACGCCCAAGCTAAGGCAGCGGCAAAAGAGGAAGAAATGCCCATGGAACAAAGACTTAAACCTATGTATCGCAAGGATTGATCTTTTGTGATATAATACTACAGGAAATATAATTCTTCCTTTGTTAAAATAGGCGCGTTTGCATGTTTATAAAAGGGCGCAGCAAGGGACGCAATTCTATTTTGCAGATTTTATTGGAGGTTATTATGGCAAAACATAAAGTAACTTTAAATTCACATTGTAATTACGGTTATGTAGAATATGATGATGAAACAAAAAAAATTATAGTAAGTATTCCAGGTGATCTTGTTGCGCAAAAAAGAGTGGAAGAATATTTAAGTGCACCGCAAACCATGGATGTTCCAGGAACGAAAAGTATTAGGGAGTTTGAGACGGTCACACTAAACGCTGCCGATAATTTTGAAGATTTTGGCGTTGTATTGACTCGTTTATGGGTAAATGCTGATGTGCGTGTCGAATGGAGTATGCCTCCAGGTATGGCGGACAACTTATAAACAGATTTATCTACAGGAACGTGTGCTCTGTTGATAACTTTGTTAAAACGACTGTTTTACACGAGTTTAAGCCCCATATCTGTGGATAACTTTTTTTCTGCCAAAAGTGTTTGTGCACTGGAGAAAAATTGCTTATAAATTACAAACAATTCGCTTAACAATAAGGAACAGAGCTGATTCTACCAATTGTAATGCTTCCAAGAAAGAAAGGGAGCCCATGCAAAAAGGTTACAAAAAAGACTTTTATTATTAGGAAAACAGTGCTTTTTATAAGTTATACACAGACACACTTTTCTTTTGTGGATAACTATTCCTAAAATGAGAGAATGGGTAGCTAAATTGTTATGAATACATCATTTAGTAGTATTTAATAGCTTTCACGTTTTGGTAGCTCAGCTGGATAGAGCGACCGCCTCCTAAGCGGTAGGCCGGGGGTTCGAATCCCCCCCAGAACACCATATATAAATAAAATAATCCCGTCGCTAACGCGATGGGATTATTTTATTTTGTAAAATAATAACAGAGCTACTTGAGTATAGTATATTATTTTTGGTTTATCATAAATAGAAGCTGGTTTTCTGTTTTAAGGAATTAGTAAAGGGTATTACTGCTCTTTATACCTCTACAGACATCAAGATGAAAAACCATAAATATTGATAAATAGGTTACAGTTATTAAAGAAAATTTTTTCTTTGCTATGGTAATAAAAAAATTTATTAAAACAAGAAAAAATTATCTGAAAATTCTTGAAAAAAATAAAAACTTGTGTTATCTTGATAGCAGAATATAAAATATTATTGCAGTGATAAAAAATTATAACAAATACAAACGTTAGTTGTGCAAAGAAATAATGCTTATAAAAGAAAAGGGGGAGTAAATAATGCAGGATAAGGAACTGTATCAATGGTGTCATGATGAACAGGAAAATTTCCTAAATGATTTGCGCACTTTGGTGGAATTTGAATCACCTACTGGAGATGTTGAAGGCTCGGGAAAGATGACAGAAAGAATGGGGATTTGGTTAAGGGAGCTTGGCGCAGAAGTGGAAATTATACCAACACCTACTGGTTGCTATAATTTAGTAGCAGTACTAAAAGGTGAAGGAACGAGAAAAATATTGCTTAATGCGCATGCTGATACCGTTTTTAAGAAGGGAACATTAGCAGAAAATCCTTTCCGCATAGAAAACGGTAAAGTTTATGGCCCAGGTTGCATTGATTTTAAAGGGGGGTTAGTTTTAGGTTTATATGCCTTACGTTTTTTGCAGAGATTGCATTTTAAGGATTATAGTAAAATAACTTTTATCATGAACGCTGATGAAGAAACAGGATCAGAAAATTCTAAAGACCTTATTATGGAGCAAGCAAAGGTACATGATATAGCCATAGTTTTGGAAGCTGCAAAACCTGATCACGGCCTTTGTATAGGACGTAAGGGCCTAGGCAGTGCTACTATAGAAGTCCGTGGGAAAAGTGTGCATGCTGCAAGAGCTTCTCAAGGAGCTAATGCTCTTGAAAAATTAGCACATCAAGTTATGGAGTTTCGTAAGCTTGGTGACGTGGAAAAAGGCACGGCTGTAAATGTAACAGTTTTTTCAGCAGGAGAGGTTGCCAATACAATTCCTGATTATGCTATGGCAAAAGTGGACATCAGAGTTGATAATACCACAGAATTTAATCGGATTGAACGCGAAGCGGCCGTGTTTGCAAAAAATACTATTATACCGGGAACACGGGTTACTTTTAATCTAAAGACCCATCCAGCATTCCCTAAAAACACCGCGTCAGTTGCCTTAGCTAAACAATTAGAACAAAGCTATACTTCTATTGGAGTGCCTATGGTTACCGTTACTAGCCCTGGAGTTTCTGATGCTAATTACATTGCGTTTGTTGGCACGCCTGTTATTGATGGTATGAGTTTTGTGGGTATGAATGCTCATACTAAAAATGAAGTTGGTTACCTAGATTCACTTCAAGATGCCCTTTTTGCCTTGACGAAGTTTTTAATGTGTGTGCAAAAGCCATAAAAATATATAGGTTATTATTGTTTCACAAAATACAAAGATTATAAGGAGGTATTATATATGTTATATATTGCAGGTCTCATAATTATTGCAGCAGTGTATTTTATTATAAAAAAACATGACAGTCGTATGGTGCTTATTGTTGCAGGTGTTTTGTTAGCTTTATTAGCAGGGAAGCCATCAGTGGCTTTTGATGCTTTCGTTCATTGGGCAGCACATAAATCATTGGTGCCTATTTTATGTACTGTTGTTGGGTTTGCTTATGTAACGGCTTATACTAAGTGTGATGAGCATTTTATAAAACTTATGAGTGGGTTTGCTTCTAAAGGTAAACATTTTCTTATTCCTTCGGCAATGCTTATTGCATTTATTGCTAGTTTAGCACTACCCAGCGCAGCCGGGGCCACAGCTGCCTGTGGTGCATTGCTGGTACCTTTATTAACAAGTTCGGGAATAAATCCGGTTATTGCAGCTGCAGCTATATTTGGCTCTACTTGGGGCGATATTTTTTCGCCAGGATCTTCTCATAATATTCTCATTGCGCAATTGGCAAAGACAGATGTTACGAGCGTTATTTATGGACATGCATTGGTAGGTTTAGTATGTTTCGTTTGTTTTGTCCTATCTATTATAGCTATTGCTGTTTTTACAGGACGATATAGCGGGTATAAATCAGAATTGAATGAGAAAATGGCTACAGAAAAAATTCAGGCTAATCCTATTAAGGCAATGATGCCGCTTTTACCTATTGTATTAATCTTACTAAGCAGTAAACAGGTTGGTATAATCCCCTATATTACGGTGCCCCAGGCTATGATTTCTGGTGTTGTTTTATGTTTAATAGTTTGTCGTGCTAACCCCGGTGAAATTACTAAAGAATTTTTTAAAGGCATGGGCAATGCGTATACAAGTATTATCAGTATTCTTATTGCCGCAGGAGTTTTTGCGGCAGGAATGAATGCGGTAGGGCTGACGAGTTCTTTGATTGAAGCCATGAAGCATACACAGTCTATTGCAAGATTGGGAGCTACATTTGGACCATTCGTTGTAGCTTTACTTAGTGGTTCTGGTATTGCTGGAACGATGGCCTTTAATACTACAATAACCCCTCATGCTTTAGATTTTGGTCTTGGTATTTCACAAGTTGGCTCTACGGCGTTTTTGACAGGTGGGTTTGGTCGTTCTATGTCACCTTTGGCCGCTGCTGCGATTGTGGCTGCTGGGCTTGCTAAAACTAACCCTATAGAAATAGTTAAGGTAACAGCGCCTGGTATGCTTCTTGTCACTTTGATTACGATGGGGATGCTTTTATACTGATTTAAGTAGCACATTTTTTACATCGTATTGGCTATTGCAGCAGTTTCTATAGTTGAGGTCATAACTTGTAATAATTTTGGCATCGATGTAGCTGTAGGCATTACATCGATGCCTTTCAATTATTTTGAATACGTAAAATGTTATATAATGCTAAAAATATTGCTGAAATATTGTGGTTGTGCTACTATATTGGTAACAATAGTTTATTAGAGAGATAAAATATTATTAAAAATGGGCTTTACGTATGTCAACCTTGTGGCTACAAAGATATTCTTAAAATAATAATAGCTATTATCGGCTTGCTTAGTAATTTTAAGGATATACTATAAATTATATAAAGAAAGGATGTTTGCTATGACTTTGAAACATGATTTTGATGCCACTCTTAACAGGAAAAACACTCAATGTAAAAAATGGGATACTTATGATGATGACGTAATTCCTATGTGGATTGCCGATACAGATTTTAAATGTCCGGAACCTATTGTTAAGGCGATTCAAAAGAGAGCTAGCCATGAAATATTTGGCTATCCTTGCATCGATAGGGGATATGAAGAAGCGGTTTGTGGTTGGCAGAAAAGGCGTTTGGGCTGGGAAGTAGAACCAGATTGGGTAGAGTATACACCTGCTGTAGTACCTGCTATTGTTTATGCAATGCGTGCTTTTACCAATCCAGGAGACAATATTTTGGTGCAAATGCCGGCGTATCACCCGTTCCACCAGGTTATTCCACATAATGGTCGCTATATAATTCCTAACCTTCTTATTAATAATGGAAAGGGAGCTTGGCTAATTGATTGGGAAGATATGGAACAAAAACTTTCCCCGCCCAGAACAACCATGTTCCTTTTGTGCAGCCCCCATAACCCTACCGGTAAATGCTTTACGAGAGAAGAATTGGAGAAGATTAGCGAACTATGTATTAAACACCATGTTTTTGTAGTTTCTGATGAAATTCATTCCGATATTATTTACAAAGGATTTAAACACATTCCTTTTGGTAGTATTTCTGAGGGGGCAGCCAACAACTGTGTAGTTTGTGTAAATCCCAGCAAAACTTTTAATATTGCCGGTTTCCGTACAGGGGCAGCTATTATTCCTAACCGTAATAATCATGACAGATTTTATAGCGAAATGGAAAACTTAAAGGCCTTCGGCCGTAACGTTTTTGGTACATTGGCTGTAAAGACTGCCTATACTGAATGTGATTATTATGCGGACCAATTAATGGAATATCTTCAGGGCAATCTTGAATATACGCACAAATTTTTAGAAGAAAATATTCCTCAAATTAAACTAGGCCAAATTCAGGCAACTTATTTACTCTGGCTTGACTGCAAAGCATTGGACATGGATCATACAACAATGATGGACTTCTTCCTAAAAACGGCAAAAGTTGCACTAAATGATGGCTATACCTTTGGCCCTGGTGGTGATGGATTTATGCGCTTAAATATTGCTTGCCCGCGTGCTCAACTAGCGGAGGCATTAAAACGTATGGCCGCAGCAGTAAATACACTAAGTAAATAAAGAAATTATTACATAATATTTGCACTAAAAAAGGAGAAAATGTAAATGGAAAAAAATGTTGTTGCAACTAAAAAGGCTCCGGGCGCTATTGGCCCATACTCACAAGGAATCAACGCGAATGGGTTTATATTTGTTTCAGGACAAATGCCTCTTGATCCTACTACAGGTGCATTTGCTGAAGGTGGGATTGAAAACCAGACAAGGCAGGCTTTATTAAATGTTAAAAATATTTTAGAGGCCGCAGGGTCAGATCTTGATAAAGTCGTTAAGACAACGGTCTTTCTTAAGGACATTGCTGATTTTGCAGCTATGAATGGTGTATATTCAGAATTCTTTAAAAAAGACTGCCCTGCTCGTTCAGCATTTCAAGTAGCTGCGTTGCCTAAGGACGCTAACGTAGAAGTTGAAGTTATTGCGCTTGCATAATTAAGGTGGATTCTGGAATGAAATGTAATTGTGCTAATTGTTCTACTCATGCCTGCTACACCAAAGGCGTAAATTGTACTGGGCTTTCTGCTGAAACGGTAAAAAATACCTATACTGAAGAAGAACTACAAATTATGCAGGCTGCTGCCTATGTTGAAGGGACTTTCTATAGTAATGTGACCCGTTTGCAAGAGACTGCCGAATTTGCTAAGGCTATGGGTTATAAAAAACTTGGTCTAGCTTTTTGTATTGGTCTCAACGACGAAGCACGCTATATTGCTAGATATTTCACTAATCAAGGGTTTGAATTATACAGCGTTTGCTGTAAGGCTTGCAGTTTTCCTAAAAAAGAACTGGACTTGAAACAGGTAAACCCAGAACTCGAGCATGAAGCTATGTGCAATCCGAAGTTTCAGGCAAAATTTTTGAACGAAAAGGGAGTAGAATTTTTTATAGTTTGTGGTTTATGTGTAGGACATGACTCTATTTTTAATAAAAATTGTGACGGTCCGGTAACGACTCTGGTTGTCAAAGACCGCTTACTTGCGCATAATCCTCTAGGTGCGATATATTCCCGCTATTGGAAGCGTAAACTTGGTATCATGGATGATGGTGAAGTTTAAAAATCTATATAATAAATAATAACAGGTGCAATAACTTAATTTTAAGTTATTGCACTGGTACTAGTATATAAGAATGGACACGAAAAGTTTAACAAGCTAAAATCAATTTAGAAAGGGCGTGTTAAACCTTGTCCAAAAATGGAATAAGATTTACCGATGAATTTAAAAAACAAATAGTAGATTTGTATCAATCCGGTAGTAGCGTAAGCTACCTTAGCAGTGAATATGGCGTAACTGCAGTAACAATTTATAAATGGATAAAAGAACTCTCCCCAGTTAAGGGACTACACGATGAAGAAATTACTTCCAAGGAATATGAGAAGATGAAGAAACGTATTGCAGAGCTGGAATAGGAGAAACAGTTGGCTTCATCAATAGATACAAAGCCCAGTATACAGTAAAGCGCACCTGCAAAGTATTGAACCTTCCTCGAGGCACCTATTATAAGTCCTTATGTCTCGTAACATCTGCCAGAAAAATAAACAAACAGAAGTTCCTAGAAACAATAAAAGATGTTTTCGAAGAAAACAAGAAGAGATATGGAGCACCAAAGATACAGAAAGTATTAGAAGCTCTTGGCATAAAGGCCAGTCTAAAGCGTGTCCAAAGGCATATGGCAGAATTAGGGCTCAGGGCAATAGTAGTAAAGAAATACAGGTATTATTCTTCTAAATGTTTGGTTGAAGAACATGACAATTTGTTAAACAGAGATTTCAAAAGTGCAGCAATCAACAAAAAATGGTGTACAGACATAACCTATATCCATACAGTTATTGATGGTTGGACATATCTGGCGTCAGTAATGGACTTGGCCAGCAAGAAGATTATCGGCTATGCCTATGCAAAAAGGATGACAGCAGAACTAGCGGTACAAGCTATTGAAAATGCCTGCCTTAATGTCAGTGATACAACAGGAATAATTTTGCATAGTGATCTTGGAACTCAATACACTAGTCAAATGTTTGAAGATGAGCTTGTAAGAAAAAATATGGTTCATTCTTACAGCCGTAAGGGAAACCCCTACGATAATGCCTGCATTGAATCTTTCCATTCCGGATTGAAGAAGGAAGAAGTGAACCATAACAGGTATTATGATTTCAAGATGGCCGGTAAAGCCATCTTTGAATATATTGAATCATGGTATAACCGAAAGAGGATTCATGGCAGTATAAAGTATATGACGCCGCAGGAGTTTGAAGACGCAGCAAAATCTACAGCATAAAAGTTAAACTATTTGTGTCTACAGTATTGACCTAGGTCCACACCTGCTATTTATGTTTGCTAATTTGCTATCAATTAAAGGTTGTATTAATTATTCGTTTTCATTTTTAACTTTACTTAAATATCTGTAGACGGTAGGTTCTGATAAATCAAGACTTGCCGCAAGTGCCGGAATACCACCTTTTAAGAGAAAAAGTCCATTATCATTAAGTTCTTTGATTATTGCGAGACGTTCATCTAAAGAAAGCCTTTCAGGAGCTACTGAGTATTTATCCAAAGCACTTTTTATAAGAGCTTCAATAACGTCGCCGACAGTTCCCTGAAAATTTTCAAAGATATTGAGGGACCCGGTCGCTGTTGTATGATTTGGAATATTGCAGTTTTCAGAGAGGACATTAGTTTCATGTTCATCGTGAATAATTTCATTGCTCAAAAAATTTCTAGCAGCAAGGTAAGGCGAAATATTATGATTGATACAGAGAACGCCTATGGTTTTGTTGTTTCCATCGTGAATGAAAAAACTAGAGGAAAGGCTTACGTTACCTTTACTGTTTTTGGCATGATAATTGGCAAGGTAAGGTTTATGTTCAATGGTGCCTTGTTTAAGAACTTTCAGTACAAAGTCAGTGACAGGACCGCCTATAGAACGTTCACTTAATTTACCGTTCGCAATAGCTACAATAGATTTTTCGGGCTTAGTTAAATCGTGAAGAACTATTTCGTAATTTCTGCCTAAGGCTGCACCAAGGAATTCTACGATGGGTATATACTGTTCGATAGTAAGCATAGCACACCTCTTATCATAGTGATAAATTATTATCACAAGTATAGCATACAATTAGCGCGTGAGCAAATATTAAGAAGATTATAGCAACGCTAGTATTAAAAAAAATAATGACTTTGCAAACTTAAAAGTGTTAAGTTCAATGTTTTGGTCTGTGATTGCTACTTTAGCTGAAGCACATTGTATTGCAGATAAAATAGAAAATGATATAAAAAATAAGGTGAAAAATATCGATGAAGTATTGATTCATTATGAACCTATATGCAAAACTGAAATAGTTTACGCCTTGCCTTTAACTGGGAGCAAGGAAAAAATTCACGAACACTTTGGAGAAGCGCCTTATTTTATGTTTGCTAGATTTAAGCCGGAAGCTAAGGTGGCTTTCAAGGTAGATATACTTAAAAATCCCTATGATAACACTGAAAAAAGCAAAGGGATTTTAACGGCAGAATTTCTTGCAAAGAAGAAAGTTGATAAAGTAGTAAGCAGACATACCTTTAATAATAAAGGACCAATGTATGTTTTTTCTAATGCTAAAATAGAAATAATTTTAACCAAGCGTGATCTTCCTAAGGAGGCTTTAAAAGACTTGGGTTTAAAATTAAATTAATATATTCTATGTGTGATAAGCTTAATATATATAAAACATGAAGGAGGAAATAAAACATGAAAATAACTGCAATATATTTTTCACCAACAGGAACATCTAAGCGAGGGTGTGTGGCTATAGCCAATGCTTTGAAAGCTGGGGCGGGTCAAATTGATGTTACTATAGGAAAAGAGATCCATAAACAAGAATTTACAAACGATGAGGTTGTAATATTTGGCGCACCAGTTTATGGAGGGCGTGTCTTTAAAGGACTAGAGAAGCGTCTTAAGCAAATTAAAGGTAATAAAACTCCATGCGTAATTACTGTAACATACGGAAATCGCGATTATGACGATGCTTTACTTGAATTAGCGGATATTGCCAGCGCGCAAGGGTTTATACCAATTGCGGGGGCGGCACTTATTGGAGAGCATACATTTGGCAGAATTCAGGTAGGAAGGCCTAACGTTAATGATATAGATGAAGATATTACTTTTGCTAAAAACATACTAAAGAAATTGCAAACAGGGGATAGTAACTATCTGCAATTACCGGGAAATAGACCTTACATTTATGGAGCAGAGGGAATGAAACCTGTTGGTTTTATTCCTAACACTAACGAAAATTGTACCAGCTGTGGGTTGTGTGCTGAGCAATGTCCAGAAGGTGCTATAGATAGCGAAGACTATAGTAAAATAGATGCAAACAAATGCATTTCTTGTTTCCGCTGTATTCGCAGTTGCCCAGTAAATGCCAAGAACATGGAGACAGCAGCTTATAAGAATTTTGCTGAAAATTTTTCGAAAAAAATGGCAAATCCTCGTGAAAATCAATTTTTTCTATAAAACCGTTTAAGGCCTGTGCTAACTATTTATTTAGATTATAGGTTTATTACTCTATTCTCAAATGGTAATATGTTATAATTAACTAATACAGATTTTGCGAATAGTTACTTAAAGTTATTGCTTAGTAGGAGCATATATGGACGATAAAGAATTTATGAAGATAGCATTAGAAGAAGCGGCAAAAGCTGCAGTGATGGGAGAAATACCTATTGGTGCAGTTTTAGTTGTAAATGATGAAGTCATTGCTAAAGGACACAATATGCGTGAAACATGGCAAGATGGCACAGCTCATGCAGAAGTATTAGTGATACAAGCTGCCTGCAAGAAACTAAAGCGTTGGCGGCTTACCGGTGCTACTCTTTATGTAACCATAGAACCTTGCCCTATGTGCGCAGGGGCTATTATTATGAGCAGAATAGACAGGTTGGTATATGGCGCTCCTGATAGCAGAGCCGGTGCCTGTGAATCCTTATTTAATGTGGTTAATAATCCGGCTCTAAATCACCAAGTCAAAGTAACAGCGGGCATATTAGAACAAGAATGTGGAAAAATAGTAAAAGATTTTATGCAAGAAAAAAGGTAATATGTTATAATATACTCCTATGTGGAGAGGTGTCCGAGTGGTCGAAGGTGTTTGACTCGAAATCAAATGTACAGCAATGTACCGTGGGTTCGAATCCCACCCTCTCCGCCATATTATATATGATTAAATATAAAGCTTTAGTCCAGTGTTACTGTGGCTAGAGCTTTTTGCGTTTAAATAGACTGAAATAGAAAAAAATATCTAAGAGATTGGTAAAGATAATCGAGCCAGTGTTCAGAAAAAAGCAGGACAACTATGAGTGAAAATAGTATAATTGGCATGCATAAAATAATATGTTTAAGGAGCAATCGTGAAATGAAAAAACAGATATTATTTGTTATATTAGATCAATATGCGGACTGGGAAGCGGCATATCTTTCTACCTGTATTCTTGCTCTAGGGAAAGGGAATTATGAAGTAAAGACTGTTTCCTTGGCAAAAGAGCCTATCAGTTCAGCGGGTGGCTTTACCGTTTTACCGGATTACGATTTGCAATCTGTTCCTGCAGAATATGAGGCTCTTATTCTAATTGGCGGCATGAAGTGGCTGGAAGAATCGGCATTGGCGGTAAAACCATTAGTGCAGGATGCAGTTCTAAAGCATAGACTTGTTGGTGGTATATGTTTGGCATCGGCTTTTCTTGGTGTATGTGGAATATTGAATGAAGTACGTCATACCAGTAATGATCTTGCCTATATGCAGGAATGGGCTGGGGAGAATTATAAGGGAGCAGATAACTATATAAAAGAACCTGCTGTTAGGGATGAGAATGTTATAACGGCTAACGGCACGGCAACATTAGAATTTACACGCGAAGTTCTTTTAGCGTTAGATATTGCACCAACGAGTAATATTGTAGAATGGTATAATTTCCACAAACTCGGGTTTTATAATGCACCAATGCCTAAAATGCCGTAAAACATACTTTTTATGACAGTAAGGGGGTTTATGACACGAACCTTATTTTGCATCCGTCGTTTCTTATTTTTACCATAAAAATCAGCTCCTTAATGTTTTTAAGAACGCAGTAGCAGAGCCGATACGCGTATGTTATAATAGCGGAATCGGACTTGCTATGGGGTAGGACGTTACACAGACCTTTCAGCCCGCCAACGCTGGGCGGTCATTTTTGTGCTAGTAATATCTAAAATGTGTTATAATAAAAAGGTCTTTACTTTGTTGTCGAAAGGAAGGTATTTATGAAAAAAAGCATTTTGGGGAAATGTTTGGGGATTTGTTTGGTAGCTAGCTTATTCTCGGTTAGCGTTGAAGCAGCGCAAATCAATACAATTGTTGATACTGGGTCGGGCATGTTTGCAGAACCAGAAAAAAAATATTTTGAAATTGACGAAACAATAAAAGGGTGGTTTTTCCCTTCTAGTGAAGAAAAGAAAAAAATTAACTTTTACTCAGAGGCATGCTTTAAATAATGGCAAGTCTAATATTTTAGTTCCAATTTCCGATTCAGATGCAATCGTGCAAATTTATCGCGAGGAAAAGGGCGCAGCTATGAGCTCTGACCAAATGGTTACGGGCACACAAACAAGAAACATGATAATTACAAAGTATGATTTGGCTAAGCTTAGTAAAGAACTTAAAGCTGATTATATCTTGTATTTTCGAGTGACAAATACCGTTCCTACGGTATCTGTAGGATTTTTTAGTGCTGGTCAAAAAACAAATGTTACAACAGATTTTAGAGTATGGGATGCTGCTCAACAAAATTATGTTTTTGTGAAACGCTATGTTACAACAGGCTCTTCTAGTTCCTTTTATGCAGGAGTTGGTTCTTCTAGTAATGCGGTAAAAGATGGGTTGGAAAAAGCTTTAAAGCAAATCGATAAAGACAAGAGCCAAATTATAGAGGTTGTAAAATAATAACTTTATGACAACAAGGGTCAGACCCTTACTGTCATAAAACATTGCCACTTTGAAAATATGCCTTAGTTTGATTGCTGAAATTATATTGCTTATCCAGATTTATTACTTTATAATTCAAACAATAATATACGTGACCATAAGAAAACCTTGTTAAAAAAGTTAGAGACTACATCATGATAAAATGAGGTAGCCTCTGTTTTTTTGCTTTTCAGTTTCTTATTAGATAGTCAAATGCACTTAAAGCTGCATTTGCTCCTGCTCCCATGGAAATGATTATCTGTTTATAGGGACAGTCGGTACAATCACCAGCAGCAAAAACTCCCGGTATATTGGTTTTGCCATACTTATCCACTATAATTTCACCAAAAGAATTCAAACTAAGGGTATTTTTCAGCCATTCTGTATTGGGCAGAAGACCTATTTGGATAAAGATTCCGTCAACGGCGATTGTGGCATGAGTGCCTTTTAGGGGATCAAGATATGTTAGTCCGTGGACTTTTTCATTGCCGAGGATTTCAGTAGTTTTTGCATTAGTTATTACTTTTATGTTTTCTTTGCTATAAACCCGTTTCTGTAGTACTTCATCGGCAATAAGTTTAGCGGATTTTTGCAAAAGTGTTACATGTTTAGCAAGACCTGCTAGATCAAGTGCAGCTTCCACGCCAGAATTTCCACCGCCTATTACGGCAACGGTTTTTCCTTTGAACAAAGGACCATCGCAGTGGGGGCAATAGGCTACACCTTTGTTTTTATATTCAATTTCTCCGGGAACATTGATGTTTCGCCAACGGGCACCGGTTGCTATTATTACAGTTTTACTGTGCAAGATGGTCCCGTTTTCTAATACAATTTCAATCATAGCTTCTTTTTTTAGAGTCTTGACTTTTTGCATTTTAATAACGTCAATAGCGTAGGAACGAAGGTGTTCTTCGATGTTTGCGGCAAGTGCCGGACCTTCCGTGTATTTAATGCTGATGAAATTTTCGATGCCGAAAGTATTATTAATTTGTCCGCCTAATTCTTCGGCCAAAAGAGCTGTCCGCAAACCTTTACGGGCTGCATAAATGGCGGCACTAGTTCCAGCAGGACCACCGCCAATAATAAATACATCATATGGTTCTTTAACATCTAGATCAGGAAGACTTGGTTTAATGTCCAACTTGAGCAAAATTTCTTCTATTTCCATGCGGCCACTGCTGAAGGGTTTTCCATTTAGATAAACGGTGGGCACAGCCAAAATGTTTTTGCTTTCGATTTCCTCTTTAAAGAGCGAACCATCAATCATGGTATGCGTAATATTTGGATTAAGCAGACTCATAATGTTTAAGGACTGCACTACTTCCGGACAATTGTGGCAAGTCAGACTAACATAAGTCTCGAAATTCAAAGGTCCCTTAATATTTTTGATTTGTTCAATAATGCGATTATCTATCTTTGGGGGATGACCGCTTACTTGCAATAGGGCAAGGACAAGTGAAGCAAATTCATGACCCAAGGGTATGCCGGCAAAGTAAATGCCGACATCTTCATTTATTTTATTTATACTAAAGCATGGAACCCTTGGTAAAGAAGTTTTTTCTATATGAATTTTGGTAGATAATCCAGCTAATTCTTTGATGAAGTCTGACATTTGTGCTGAAGTGGAATCATTAACGTCATTGACCTTGATCAGAATATCGTTTTCCATCAATTGCAAATATTGATTTAATTTTTCTTTGACATCATTTTCCAACAACATGATTTGTCACCTTCTTAAATCTTGCCGACAAGGTCAAAGCTTGGTGTCAATGTGGCTGAGCCTTCATGCCATTTTGCCGGGCAAACCTCATTAGGATTTTTTCTGATATATTGGGCAGCTTTAATTTTGTTGAATAGGGCACTGGCATCACGGCCTATTCCGCCGGCATTGATTTCAAGAGCTTGAATGATACCGTCAGGGTCAATGATAAAAGTTCCGCGATCTGCTAGTCCATCGGCTTCAATCAACACCTCAAAATTTCTTGACAAGGTGTGAGAGGGATCTCCAATCATAAAGTAGGTGATCTTTTTTATAGCGTCGGATGTGTCATGCCATGCTTTATGTGTGAAATGAGTATCGGTAGATACGGAATATACTTCGACACCAAGAGCTTGTAGGGCAGCATATTGATTTTGTAAATCTTCTAGTTCAGTAGGGCATACAAAGGTAAAATCAGCAGGATAAAAACAAACAACGCTCCATTTTCCTTTTAAATTAGCCTCGGTAATTTCTACGAATTTTCCCTTATGATAAGCTTGAGCTGTAAACGGTTTTACTTCTGTTCCAATTAGTGACATGATTAATTCCTCCTATTAAATTAGCCTCGGTAATTTCTACGAATTTTCCATTATGATAAGCTTGAGCTGTAAACGGTTTTACTTCTGTTCCAATTAGTGACATGATAGTGCAATTAATAGTCGTTATTGATTAACTATAATTATTGTACAAATCCATGAGGATGTCAAGTAGTTTAAGGAAAGTTTATTTTCTTGATTATGTGCCAAGCACAAATTAAAATGTTGATTTATTTTATTGCATAATGAAAACCTCCGTCGTAGGAGTTATCATTTTCAGTAACAGTGCTCTATTTTTCTGCTATATCTCTCACTTTATTCATAATTCATATCCTTTTATACAAGGAATCATTCTTTCAATACTAATTGGATCGGCGGCAGCCGGGCCACTTTATGGTGCTTTTCCAGTTGCCGCAGTATTTGTAAAAAAGGGAGTAAAATTTAGCAATATTCTCATTTTTATAGGCGCATGGTCTACAGTCAAAATACCGATGTTTCTATTTGAAATGACGGCGCTTGGGGCAAAGTTCGCTGTTACAAGGTTGTTGGTGGATATACCAGGAATTATTATCATAGCCTATATTTTATCAAATATGATATCAAAGCAAGATGTTGAAAAAATCTACGAAAACGTTAGAAATATTAGCTGATAATTTATGACAGCAAGGGACTGTCCCTTGTTGTCATAAAAATGCTATAATAGACTGGAGGTGAGTAAGATGCCTAGGCAACCGAGAGCATTAAGCAATAGCGGCTTGTATCATATAGTTTTTAGGGGAATTAATCACGAAAACATATTTGAGAGTGCTGGGGATTACGATTATATACATAAAACTATTCAAGCTGTTAAAGATGAGCTTGGATTTGAGTTATATGCCTATTGCTATATGAGTAATCATGTGCATTTGCTAGTTAAAGAAAATAAAATGGGAGAAATATCTTTAATTATGCAAAAAATATTGACTCGGTATGTGATGTATTACAATAAAAAGTATGAGAGAAGCGGTAGTTTAATTGGTAGTAGATATAAGAGTAAACCGGTAGAAAATGAGAGATACTTGTTACCGTTAATAGCCTACATACATAGAAATCCTGTAGAGTCGGGAATGGTATATGAAATAGGCGATTATAAATATAGCAGTTATAAAGCATATCTTGGCAAAAGAGCTGGGATAGTCGACACTGAGTTCTTATTGGGAATGATAGATAAGGAACAATATCTTCAGGCACACATAAAAGAGCAGGAAGAGTTTGTTGACTATGGGTTTGGAAATAATAGAAAGAAAAGAACGGAGGCAGATGTCCGTAGAACTATAATGGATTGTACTGGCGGAAGGGAACCACATCAATTAAAGACACTAAATAATGGGGAGCGGGATAGGATACTAAAGCAATTGCGGAATATGGGTTTGTCTATACGCGAGATAGAACGCGCAACGGGAATATCGCGCGGAGTAATCGCAATTGTGAATAAAAGAAGCGATGAGTGATAAAAATACAGCTCTCAAATCGTCTATGGAGAAGATAAAGATGCAAAAAAAAATAGCGACAGTTTGTGTATTTACTTTTATGAGTGCTTTATGTGCTGTTACTACTACAGATATTGTTTGTGCTGCCGAATTAGCAAGTCAGAGTGCTGCTTCGATTCCAATAGATAATTATCACTAAAAAGCAATCTAAATTACCACTGGCACATAAAGCGTCAGCGAAAGAGTTAAAAGCACCTGATGAAGTGGAAATAGAGTACCTGCATCCGATGAATTTTACAGATCGTCATATTGATACATATTCTATACACATTCTTGAATCCATTGGTAATATCCACCATACTGATGTTTATCGTGGGTTTACGATTACCAGAGCGACGGGTTACTTAACAAAGGACAATGAAAAAAAAAGATAGTGAAGCTTTGGGCGTAGGATATACATATATGGAAAGATTATTATAATAAAGTTTGAGATTTATGGCCGAGCTGCAAAGCATAGCTTCAGATGAGGGCATAGCAATTGGGCAATTATATTTTTCTTTAAAATAGGTATTGTTTCCGCTGTGGTCAATGTGGACATGACTATTTATTATACCAGCTATTTTAAAGGAGTTATTTTCTAAAATATTAGAAAGGCCTTCCCTTTCTCCATCTGCCCATCCAGTATCTAACATAATAATATTTTCATTATCAATTTTATAAAAAGGAATATAAGTCATTCCCGTATCAATACAAAATGTCTTGCCTTTAATGTGTTTTATTTCCACAAAACTGAGCACTTCCTTTCAAACAACTTACTATAATATACGATTAAATTCTAATATTTGCAACAAGGGGTTATTAATTTGCCAGATTATAAGTCTAATACTAAAATAGAGTAAGATTAGGCATAGTTAGAGTAAAATATTAGTTGGCAAAAGAAACAAAATAAGGAAGTGGATGTAAAATCCACTTCCCATAGTAGGAAAAATTCTTTAATATGTTAGTTGCTAGACAAAACATGTAAAGGAGTTCCTACTATGGATATTGTAAATGAAAGCTTGCCGACATTCAAGGATATTGAGAAAATAATTTTCAGCTATGTGTGCAGTGCTGCCGTCGAAATGGTGAAGGACTTGTTGGAAGGCTACGATAGGAAGCTCATGGTCGAAAGAGATCGCAAGGCGTATAGGCACAAAGGTTTTAAGGCCAACCACATACGCTGCGTGTTCGGAGATGTCGCCTATAAGCGCACGGTCTATGAGCACATTAACGAAGAAGGCAAGAAGGAATTCATGTACCTTCTAGATGATGCCATGGGCATGGAGGTCATCGGCAAGATGTCATATAACTCTGTAGAAGCAATGGTTAAAGCAGCCACAGAGGTAAGCTTCAGGAAAGCAGAATCTGCCGTTAATCTTACCAGCCAAATAAATATAAGCAGCCAAGGAATTTGGAATACGGTGCAGGAATTTGGTAAAAAACTGGAAGCAGAAGAAACAGACATGGCCAAAAGATTAGAAGAAGATAAGCCGCAGACGGGTAAAGAAGCACCGGTATTGTTCGAAGAAGCTGATGGTATATTCCTGCACCTGCAAAAGCCCTACCGCCCAAAAGAGGCCTCGGGCAAAGAGATAAAGGTCAGCACGGCCTATGAGGGTATACGTAAGGGAAAAGACGGCAGAAATGAAGTCGTGGGAAAAGTTATGACCGCAGGTTTTGAAGAGGCAAAAGAGTTCCACCGCATAAGGGAAGCCATGATTCAAACAAAGTACAATACGGATGAAGTAAAGTACAGGTTCATTAATGGGGATGGAGCAGCCTGGGTTAAGCATCCTTATGATCCGTATACTATTTACCAATTAGACAGGTTTCATGTGTTCAAGAAGATAATTTACGCAATAGCCGATACGGCTATGCGTAAAGAGCTAAAAGCATTGTATATGGACGGTAAAACGGAAGAGTTGCTGGCGAAAATAGACGCCTATGCAAACAGTGTTGCCAGTAATGAGAAGGAAGACAAAAGAGAAGAAAAAGCAAGAGCGTTGTACAGCTATTTGAGCAACAACGAGGCAGGAATAAAAGCTTATTTTGATATGAAGGAAAAGCTGCCTAAGCCGCCGGAAGGACTTTTATACGGATCTATGGGTACGCAGGAAAGCCAGAACTGCTCGGTAATTACTTTAAGGATGAAGCACCATAAAGGCAGCTGGGGCATCCCAGGTGCAGGCTACATGGCAAAAATACTTACGAGATTAGAAAACAAGACCTTTTATACGGCTCTTGAACGCTATACGAGCCTTATAGACAGAGAAATAGTTGTATTTGCCAAAGATATTTTAAGTGCTGCTGCAATACCTAGGGTCGTAGGCAAAGGCAAGAAAGATGGAAACATCCGCAAGGGGCATTGGGCAATTGCAGACGCAAAGATGACCGGCAGTAGGAAATCTTTGCTAAGGGCATTTGGATATAGAGAATTTAGTGAGATAGCACATATCTAATTTAGCTTATAACAACTTGGGAGGATGAGTTTGCCCAAAATTTTATGGAAAATTCCATTCAACAATTAAAAATGCAAGATTTTTCCTACGAAGAAAGATTTGCCAACTTTTACTTGACTGATACCCATGGCTATGAGTGATAGAGTCGTCGTAATGAATCGTGGTATAATACAACAAATTGGAGCACCGCATGAAATTTATACCCAACCAGCTAATAAAGTGGTTGCGGACTTTATCGGTTTAGTTAACTTTTTGCCTGGGAAAGCCCAATCTTCTACGGTTACGATTGATGATGTAGAGGGTTCCTTCCCGTATCCAAATTCTGAGGGCTTAGAGGGTGCTGTTACTATCGCCGTCCGCCCTGAAAATATTAGTATGAATACTAGTAATGGCATAGTCAAGGGCATTGTCAAGGGCATTGTCAAGGGCATTGTTACCCATCGCTTTTACATGGGAGATTCTGTGGATTTTCGTGTGCAGGTAGGGAGTCATATGCTTCGTGTTATTGTCAAAGGAGCCGATATAGCACAATATCCTGATGGTACAGAGGTTTATTTACAATTTGATAAAGTGATGGTGTTTGCTAACGATAGTGAAGCAAGCAAATAAAATCAGAACAAAGTTTTTATTGGCTAAGGAACTTTTGCAGAGTTCCTAAGGATTTGGTGAAACCTACCATTCCTTAGGAGCTCTGTTTTTATATTTTACTTATAAATATAGTTCGTGAAAAACTTTTACAACCATTGAGTTTAAAAATAATTGTGTGATTTATATTGACAATTGTTAATGCAATTGTTAATATAAAGTTAATAAGTAATTTAATAATATATTTAAAATATAAAAGGCAGAAGGAAGGATGGATATATATGACTAACCAAGCAGATTTGGCGAGGATATTTACCGTGGCTAAATTATACTATGAGGAAAATTTAACGCAGGCAGAAGTTGCCGAACGTGTAGGAGTTTCCAGGCCACTGGTAAGCAAGATGCTTTCTGAAGCAAGGGAATGCGGCATTGTACATATTGAAGTGCGCAATGTTGTTTCCGGTAATAGAAAATTATTGCAGGCATTGGTAGAAAAATTTGGCTTAGTGGGAGGACTAGTAGTGCCTAATGCCAAAACTCCTGCTGTGCAGCGACATAATTTGTATGAGCAAGCGGGGCATTATTTGGTAGGAGAAACTTCCAATCAGAAAAATTTGGGAGTAGGTTGGGGGACGGCTATCAATGAACTTATGTGGACACTGAGCAGAGAAACAGTTCCTAGCGTAAATGGCACTATATTCCCACTTATAGGGGAAGCAAATATACCCAATAAAGGTTATCATACTAATGAAATAGTAACTATGCTGGCTAATTATACAGGGCGTAAAGCAAGATTGTTATACGCTCCGGCTTTTCCGGATAATGACGGAGAACGTAAATTATACATTAGCAGTTCTAGTTTTGAAGACTTGAATGTGTTATGGGATCAAATCGATGCAGCCATGGTTGCTGTTTATGACTATCCGACAGTTCCTGATGAAGGTACTGGTGAAAGATTCGGTGATGTTTTAAAAGAGCAAAAAGCAGTTGGAAATTTATTGTCTTATTTCTACGATGTTAAAGGAAATATTATTTATGGTAAAAATGATTGTGCTATTCATATTCCATTGGATAAATTGCGCAACAGTAAAAAGGTAATATGTTTTGTAGAGAAGGCAACACCACAAGCTGTATGTGGTGCACTTAAGACTGGTTTGTTGACTCATATTATTCTTACAGAGCAAATTGCTGAACAGGTATTGGCTTTTTAGGTAAACTTTATTAAGAGCCCAAATTTTAGGCTTTTATACTTTGGGGGTTAGGCAATGAAAGATATTATTAATGATCTTGCACAGTGGGGCTGTAGTGTTGATACAGCTTTGGAAAGGTTCGATGGCGATAGAGAACTTTACTTGGAGTGTCTAGAAATATTTGATCAAGATAAGAATTTTAGTGATTTGGGACAGTTGTTGCAGAATGAAAAATATAGTGAGGCCTGTAATTGTGCACATGCATTACAGGGAGTAACAGCTAATTTGAGCTTGACACCTTTGTTAGAGGCAATTACAGATATTTCTGTAGCATTAAAGCAAGGACTTTATACTTCGGCAGGAGCAAATTATAAAAGGTTATTAGTAAAAAAAGATCAATACGATAAAATCGTTAATTCATAAGAAAAGGCCCTTGCTACGTGAAGTGCACCCCAAATGTTAGAGAAAAATAACATTTGGGGTGCACTTCGCTAAGGCCTAGGGGCTTTTTTTTTTGCAAGAAAAAATTCTTTAGTGTAGAATATAGGTATATAATCGAAATTTGTCGATTAAAATGTAGAATGGAAGGATGGGAAAGTACAGTGAATAACAGGATTATGGTAGGAATGGCTTTGGTTTTGGCTACAGGCTTATTATTGGGATGTAATGGCGGAGGCATTAAAAAAAGCAGCGACACAAAGAAATTTAAGGTTGGGGTCGTTCAATTGGTTGAACATGCCGCGCTAGATGCTGCCAATAAGGGATTTATTAAAGGTATGGAAGAAAATGGATTTAAAGCTGGAGTTAATGTGGAATACGATCAACAAAATGCACAAGCAGACCAATCGAATTTGTTGAATATTGTGCAGCGTTTTGTGAATAATAAAGTAGACCTTATTTGCGCTATAGCGACACCGTCCGCTCAGAGCGCAGCTAATGCCACTCAAACTATTCCTATAGTGGGGACGGCTATTACTGACTATCAAGAAGCTAAATTAGTGAAAAGTAATAACATGCCGGGAACCAATGTGACAGGGACAACGGATATGAATCCGATTGCGAAGCAATTGGCATTACTATTAAAAATTGTGCCGCATACTAAAACCATAGGAGTTATTTACAGTTCTAGTGAAGTTAATTCGCAGTTGCAGGTAAAAATTTTAAAGCAACTGGCAATGGCTAAGGGAATTGTTGTAAAAGAAGCCACAGTTACTACGGTTAATGATATACAGCAGGCAGGCAGCAGTTTGGCAGCGGATAAGGTAGATGTTATTTATGTCCCTACTGATAATGTAGTGGCATCAGCAATGCCTGTTTTGACCACTATTGCTAATGAAGCGAAAATACCTGTTATTTGCGGTGAGGCAGAATTAGTAAAACATGGTGCTTTGGCTACAGTGGGCATTGATTATTATAAATTGGGCCTGCAAACAGGTGCGATGGCTGCACGAATTCTTAAAGGCGAGAGCAAACCGGCTGCTATGCCTATTGAATCGCTCAAGGAGATGAAAACTACTGTAAACGTAAGCGTAGCTAAAAAATTAGACATTATTATCCCTGCCGAGGTTCTTAAGGGCGCAGATATAATTAAATAGATAGGTAGTAGATGAGGTAATGCACGGTTAATTTACGTAATTAATATATGCTAGCATTACAAAAATTTTATATTTTGAGTGGGAGGATAAATTAATGAATTTGGGGAAAATAAGTAAATTTGTGGCTTGCGGGTTACTTTTAGCAGTGTTGTCAGGCTGTGGTGCTGATAAAACAGCGGGCAATACCAAAGCTAAGAAAATGTTAAATGTAGGAATAGTGCAGTTGGTAGAACATCCTGCTTTGGATGCGGCAAACAAGGGTTTTGTTGACGGGTTAGCATCTAAAGGATATAAGGAAAATATAAATATTATAGTTGATCGCCAAAATGCGCAGGCTGATCAGTCTAATCTGCAGACTATAGCGCAGCGTTTTGTGAATAATAAGGTGGATTTAATTTGTGCTATAGCTACACCGGCGGCACAAACGATGGCTAATGCCACGAACTCTATTCCTATTGTTGGTACCGCCATTACGGATTACAAGGAAGCAAAGTTAGTTAAGTCTGATGCGCAACCTGGTACAAACGTTACCGGAACTACGGACATGAATCCAGTAAAAGAGCAAATTGATTTATTATTGAAAATCGTGCCTAATACGCATACACTAGGTTTTATTTACACTTCCAGTGAGGTTAATTCTCAGTTGCAAGTAGCCATTGCTAAAAAATATGCGGAAGCTAAAGGCATAAAAACGTTAGAAGCGACGGTTTCTAATGTTAATGACATTCAGCAAGCAGCCCAGAGCTTGGTGGGAAAATGTGACGCTATTTATGTTCCCACTGACAATGTTTTGGCATCAGCGATGCCGACTCTTGCCAATGTTACTAACGAAGCGGGAATACCGGTATTTTGCGGTGAAGGGGGCATGACTAAGGCTGGAGGAGTTGCTACTTTGGGTATTGATTATTATCAACTTGGCTTTCAAACCGGTGTGATGGCTGCTGATATTTTGAGTGGGAAGTCCAAACCAGCTGATATGGCTATTCAAGCACAAAAGGGGTTTAAAATTATAGTTAATGAAGAGCAGGTTAAGAAATTAAAGCTTACTATTCCTGTCGACATTGCAAAACAAGCAAAGGATGCATCTAAATGATAGATTTATTATTGCCAACAGTTTCACAAGGGTTATTATGGTCTTTGATGGCTCTTGGGGTTTATTTAACTTATAGAGTATTAGATATTGCGGATTTGACTGTGGAGGGGACCTTTCCTTTAGGCGCAGCAGTAGCTGCAGGAATGCTTGTTAAAGGATTTAATCCGGTTACGGCTATTTTAACCGCTGGTGTTGCAGGAGCTTTGGCGGGAGTGGTAACGGGGCTATTGCATACTAAACTCAAAATACCGGCTTTGTTGGCAGGAATTTTGACTATGATAGCATTATATTCAATTAACTTAAGAGTTATGGGCAAAGCAAATTTATCTCTGCTCAGAGTGGATACTGCCTTTAGCTTTGCGAAAAACATCGGTCTTAACAATACAATGTCAGTACTTATGGTGGGCGCTGTAAGTACACTTGTTTTTGGTCTGTTTATTTATTGGTTTTTTGGAACAGAGATAGGAGCCGCTATTCGTGCTACCGGGTTTAACCCGCAAATGATCAGAGCTCAAGGTGTAAATACTAATTTAACAATTGTTTTGGGCTTGCTTTTAAGCAATGCTTTGGTTGCTATTTCAGGAGCTTTTATTGCCCAGAGTAATGGCTTTGCCGATGTAGGAATGGGTGTAGGGACTATCGTTATAGGCTTAGCTTCCGTTATTATTGGTGAAGTTTTGTTTGGTACTCGTAGTTTTAAAAATAGTCTAATTTCTGTGGTGCTAGGGTCAGTAACTTATCGCATTGTCATTGCTGCAGTTTTGCAAATGGGTATGCCACCTAACGATTTGAAGTTGTTTACGGCTGTATTAGTAGCTTTGGCTTTGGCGCTGCCGTTGTTCAAAAGCAAAATTAATGCGAGAAAGGCGGCAGAATAATGCTAAGAATTGAAAATGTATCTAAGATTTTTTTCCCAGGCAGCGTGAATGAAAAGAAAGCCTTAGATAATATAAATCTACATATGACACCTGGAGATGTTGTTACTGTTATTGGCAGTAATGGTGCCGGTAAGTCTACACTTTTAAATTCTATTGCGGGAGTATTCCCTATTGATGCGGGAAACATTGTCATTGACGACACGGACAGTAGCAAAATGCCTGAACATAAAAGGGCAAAGTATATTGGACGTGTTTTCCAAGATCCTATGTTGGGAACGGCAGCTGGTATGATGATTGAGGAAAATTTAGCCATAGCAGCACGTCGTGGTAAAGTACCTGGGTTTTCCTGGGCTATTAAAGAAGAGGAACGGCAACATTTTAAAGAGATGCTACGTGAATTAGATTTGGGACTAGAAGATAGATTAACAAGCCGGGTGGGACTTTTGTCGGGGGGACAGAGGCAAGCCTTGACATTGCTTATGGCAACGATGCAGCAACCAAAATTACTGCTTTTAGATGAACATACGGCAGCGTTGGACCCTAAGACGGCCGAAAAGGTTCTTGGTCTTACGCGTAATATTATTGCTAGGCACCATTTAACTACATTGATGATTACTCATAACATGCATGATGCTTTGAGGTTTGGAAATCGACTTATTATGATGAATGCAGGACGTATAGTGGTTGATGTGGAGGGTATAGAAAAAGATAGGCTGGCAATACCGGATCTTTTAGCTTTGTTTGAAAAGGCTGCAGGAATGGCAATGGATAATGATAGATTATTATTAGGTTAACCGGAGGAATTAATGGAAAAAGAACGATTGAAAACAATAAAATGTTTTTTGTTTGACATGGATGGAACTATTTATTTAGGCAATACGCTTTTGCCAGGAGTAGCAGACTTTTTTAAGCGTTTAAGAGCTGCCGGCAAGGACTATTATTTTGTTACTAACAATTCATCTAAGGGCCATATTCACTATGCTAAAAAGCTAATTAAAATGGGGATAGATGCAGAACCAAGAGATGTAGTTATATCCTCTGATGCGTTGAATTATTATTTGCAAAAAATACGCCCAGAAGCAAAATTATATATTTTGGGTACTGAAGAATTAAAGGAAACGGTAAGAAATGCAGGGTTTACTATAGTTGAGAATGAAGACGTTTTACCGGATTTTGTGGTTGTAGGATTTGATATGTCACTAGAATATAAAACTTTAGCTCATTCTTGTCGCCTTATTGATAAAGGGGTGCCTTTTCTTGCGACCCATGGTGATGTGCGTTGCCCTATTGAGAACGGAGAATTTATTCCCGATTGCGGAGCTATGCTAGCTTTGATAAAAAGTGCAACCGGTAAGGAACCTACTAATATTATGGGTAAGCCAAATCATTATATTGTTGATTTAGTGCGTGAAAAGGCTAACTATGAAAAAGATGAGATAGCTATGGTAGGGGACAGGCTTTCTACAGATATTGCCTTTGGACTTAATAACAATATTTTATCTGTGTTGGTTTTGACAGGAGAAGCGACAGAAGAAGATGTGGAAAGAACTAATATTAGGCCTGATATTATATTGAACAATGTGGTTGATATACTAGACTACATCTAAGGAGAAGTCATGAAACGCTTAGCAATGGTTGATGTCTTTAGAGGATTTGCACTGGTGAATATGATAGTCTACCATGGCTTTTATGACTGGGTTAATCTCTTATTTATGCCTCTAACCTGGTTTTCGACTATAGGAGTGTATATTTGGCAGCAATTTATTGTTTTTAGTTTTGTGCTGATTTCCGGTCTGGTTTTTAATTATGCCCAGCATCCTCGCAAACGTGGAATTATTTTGTGCTTTTGGGGCTGGGTTTTAACATTTTGTACGTATTTTTTTGTACCACAAGAACTAATTGTTTTTGGCATTTTAAGTTTTTTGGGCGCTGCCATGCTTATTACTAGCATATTAGCTAAGACCAAGCACACTGCCATAATAAGTTTTTTTTGTGTTGTTGGATTTTTACTTACGGAAGGTTGGCAAAAGGGATATTGGGGTGTTTATGGCATCAATTTTGCACCACTGACATTTAGCACTTTGGATAATCTTGGATTTTTTATTTTGGGTATTCCGGGAACTAGTAATTATTCTGCTGATTACGTACCTGTTTTTCCCTGGATTTTTGTTTTTTGGCTAGGATTTTTTGGCTGGCAAAGGGTAAGTTATCATGGGGAAATTTGTTCTAAAGCTATAAAATTTGCAAGCAAAGATACTTGGGGTTATAAGTGCTTAGCATTTTTAGGCAGGCATACTCTTGTGATTTATTTATTACACCAACCTATACTATATTTTTTACTTAAGAAGATTATAGAGTGAAGTTTTTAACATTTGCGTTATCTTGACAAATTTCGCTTCGCAAGTTATATTTATACTACATTTTTATTTATCTATATTATTGAGGGGAGTAAAAAAACATGAAAAAACCATTTATTAGTAACGAAGCACTAGAAAAAATTGCTGCACAATATACTACCCCCTTTTATCTTTATGATGAAAAGGGCATTCGTGAGACCGCACGTAAAGTTATGCAGGCTTTTGCCTGGAATAAGGGGTTCAAAGAATTTTTTGCTGTAAAAGCCACGCCAACGCCCAAATTATTACAAATATTGAAAGAAGAAGGCTGCGGTGCGGACTGTTCATCTTATACTGAATTGTTAATGTCAGATGCTTGCGGTTTCAAGGAAAATGAAATTATGTTTTCTTCTAATGTGACACCTGCTGAAGACTATCAATTAGCACGCAAATTAAACGTTACTATAAATTTAGACGATATTACACATATTGAGTTTTTAGAAAAAGTTGCGGATATTCCTACAACTATCAGTTGCAGGTTTAATCCGGGCGGTAAATTTGCGATTGCTAATAATATTATGGACAATCCAGGCGATGCAAAATATGGTATGACTCGTGAACAAATGACTGAGGCTTATAAAATACTTATGCAAAAAGGTGTAAAGCATTTTGGGATGCACGCATTTTTAGCTAGTAACACCGTTACAAATGAATACTATCCCGAATTAGCTAGACAACTTTTTCAAGTAGCAGTAGAGCTGAAAAAGGAAACAGGGGCTTCTATTGAATTTATTAATCTTTCCGGTGGAGTAGGTATTCCCTATAAACCTGAGCAAACGAGTAATGACATTGTAGCCATAGGCGAAGGTGTACGCAAAGTTTATGAAGAAGTAATGGTTCCGGCTGGAATGGGTAATGTAGCTATTTATACTGAAATGGGTCGCTTTATGACAGGGCCTTATGGCGCTTTAGTAACCAAGGCGATTCATGAAAAACATACATATAAGGAATATATTGGCGTTGATGCCTGTGCAGCTAATCTAATGCGTCCGGCCATGTATGGATCATATCATCATATTACGGTAATGGGTAAAGAAGATTTGCCTTGTGACCACAAATATGATATAACAGGCGGTTTATGCGAAAATAATGATAAATTTGCTATTGATAGAATGTTGCCTAAGATTGCCATAGGAGATCTGCTTTTCATTCATGATGCAGGGGCCCATGGTTTTGCTATGGGTTACAATTACAATGGTAAATTACATAGTTCAGAATTACTTTTGAAAGAGGATGGTAGCGTGGAAATGATAAGACGTGCTGAAACACCTTCGGATTATTTTGCTACATTTGATTTTACTGGTTTGTTTAAATAAATATGTGTAAGCAGTAGCATTTGTGTAACAAATAATTTTGTTACACAAATGCTTTTTCCTTGTGCAGGTTGCGTAAGAGTATTATACTAATAAGAGCGATTAATATTGGTGGGGTAATGGATGATAGATAAACAAAAAATAGAAACTTATAATAATTTAAACCATTGGCAGAATTTTCGTTTGCGCTTGGTAGGGGAAGGTATCGTAGTAGGACTTTTTTCCGGTTGCATAGTAGGTTTTTTTCGTTATGTTCTTAATTATGCAGATGTTTGGCGGGAAATGCTCTACAACTTTTTAGGTACTGTTAGTGTTATTTATGTATCTGGGGTTGTTGCATTATTTCTTTTATTGGCCTTTATTTTATCTAAATTAGTGGCTTACGAACCTTTATCCGCAGGTAGTGGTATTCCTCAGGTTAAGGGAAATATTTTAGGGCTTTATAAGACAGTGTGGTGGCGTATTATCTGGTCCAAGCTTTTAGGGGGTATACTAGGTATTGGTGCTGGTTTATCGTTAGGACGAGAAGGACCGGCTATTCAATTAGGTGCTATGGCTGGGCAAGGCTTTAGTCGGTTTTTAGGACGTACACGTATGGAGGAACGCTATCTAATTAGCAGTGGTGCGGGTGCAGGTCTCGCAGCAGCTTTTAATGCGCCTTTGGCGGGTGTTATATTCACTTTAGAAGAATTGCATAAGAATTTTTCGGTGGTGGTGCTTTTACCTTCTTTGGCAGCAGCACTTACCTCAACAATAATTTCTCGTATTTTTTTTGGTCATGATACAATATTTTTATTTCCGGATTTATCTAGACTTCCAGTACACTATTTACCCTATTTAGCTTTATTAGGGGTGTGCTTAGGTCTTTTAGGTGCTTTTTTCAACTATTGTTTAGTAAAGTCGTCCGATTTTTATAAATTACCAATTTTTTAAAATAATTTTATGCGTATTGCACTGCCACTTATGTTAGCGATACCGTTAGGTTTTTATTTGCCACAGGTTTTAGGTGGTGGTAACAAGTTGGTAGATAGTTTAGTTACCATGCACTTTTCTTTACAGCTTTTGTTAGTCTTTTTGGTCTGTAAATTTGTTTTTACGATGCTTAGCTATGGTTGTGGAGTTCCGGGGGGATTTTTCTTACCAATGTTGGTGGTGGGAGCACTATCCGGTAATATAGTGGGTTCCGTGCTTGTTAATTTTGGGCTTATAGAACCATATTATCGTACACATGTTATTATTTTCGCTATGGCAGGCTTTTTCTCTGCTTCTGTACGAGCACCTATTACCGGTATTATTCTTATTATGGAAATGACTGCATCTTTTAAGCATTTAGTGCCTTTAGCTATAGTTGCGGTATTTTCTTATGTGGTAGCTGAGTTATGCCACAGCAAACCTATTTATGATTCTTTGTTGCAGAAAGCTTTAATAAAAGATAAGACGGATATGTGCAATATGGAAAAAGGTTGCACGCGTAATGTTATTGAGTTATCAGTGGAAAGCGGAAGTTTTATTGAGGGTAAGATGATTAAAAATGTTCCTTGGCCGGAGCATACCTTACTGGTTGATGTAAAGCGTGGCGACGAAGATATCGTACCCTCAGGTAATACAAGAATTGTTGCCGGAGATTATTTATATGTATTAACGGATACTGCTAATTGCCAGCGCGTAAGAGAATTATTTTTGTGGGGAAACGGTATCGTTTACATAATCGCCACGGTCTACACATAATTTATAGCCTACACTTTTCATCTGTGCGTTGAGGAAACGGAGATTTTCTTCCAATTCTTCTTGGGCGGCAGCTATTTTATCTTGTAAAAAGCTTTTGGTTCTGATACGTGCAGGGCTTAAATTGAACATAATTTCGTTGGCTCCTGATAAAATACCATGTTGTAATCCATTAGGATGTAAAGTTGAAAGATTTGGAGCTGAAGTAATGAGAGCGCGAGGAAGCATAAGGCGCAATACAGCCAGCAAACGTAAAGTATCTTCTAGAGAGCCAGCTTCTTGGTGTCTAAAGGGGGTGTCTTTGTTGGGAATAAAGGGGCCAATATCTACCATAGCAGGATCTAATTTTTTGATGAATTCCAAATCACTGGCAAAATATTCCGTTAACTGATAGGGAGAACCTACCATGAAGCCTGTTCCTACTTGATAGCCCATTTCTTTTAGACCAAATAAAGAATCTTTGCGGGCTTCTAAAGAATAGGAGGGTGGATGCAACCTAGAATAATGCAAGGAATCAGCTGTTTCATGACGCATTAAATAGCGGTCGGCACCAGCATCGTAGAATATTTTGTAAGAACTTAGTGTGCGTTCGCCCATAGAAAGGGTAATGGCACAGTCTTTATAGGTGCTTTTGATGGTGGAGATAATGTCGCACATGATACTATCAGTGAAAAAATGATCCTCTCCGCCTTGTAGGACGAAAGTGCGGAAACCCAGCGTATGTCCTATTTTACAACAGTCTAAAATTTGTTCTTTGCTTAGGCGGTAGCGGTCGGCACGTTTATTACTACAACGAAGGCCGCAATAAAAACAATCACGCTGACAATGGTTAGTAAATTCAATCAGACCGCGAATGTAAATTTTATTATGAAAATTTAGCGCTGATATTTTTTGTGCACAACGAAAAAGCTTTGCTCTAAGATCAGCATCTTCTGTGAGCAGCAAATTTTGCAATTCTTCAGAACTCAGTATGCGGTTGGTAGCTAATTTTGTAACTAAATCCATAAGATTAAACCTTCTTTGGGCAAAATTTCAAACTTTATGTTATTATTATACTATATTTTATAGTGTCGGTATAGATTATGGCAAAAAGTTCGGTTTTGCCTATGGTGGTTATAGTGCTAAAAGCATATATATAAGTGGGGAGAGATATTATGACAAAACAATTAATGGACAGAACTTGCAAAGATTTTTTGGTAGATTTGGCCTCCAAGGAACCAACACCGGGTGGTGGTGGTGCCGCGGCCTTAGCAGGTGCTATTGCTGCGGCCTTAACGTCAATGGTAGCAAATCTTACCTTGGGTAAGAAAAAGTATGTCGAGGTGGAAGGAAAAATCCGTCCTATTCTTATCTCAGCAGAAATATTACGGACACGTATGGAAGCTTTAGTAGCGGCCGATGCTGCTGTATTCGCCGGGTTTATGAAAGCCTACAAAATGCCGCATACAACAGAAGCAGAAGAAATTGGCCGAGCTAAGGCTATTGAAGTTGCAGCTTATGATGCTGCCGAGGTACCTCTAAAAATAGCGGAGTCCTGCATGGAAGTTTTGGAAATAGCGGCACAAATAGTTTTAATTTGTAATAAATCAGCTATAACAGATGCAACCGTGGCTGCTTTTTTAGCAAGAGCAGCTCTTCGGAGTGCTTGTTATAATGTGCAGAGTAATTTATTACTTATTAAAGATAAAGAATATGTGACTAAAACTGAAAATTATATGTTGAAGTTAAATCATAAAGCCTTAGAGTGTGAAGAAAAAGTAGTATATGAAACTGACATTGTTATGGGCTAGATATTTAGAAATATTCTTAGCCATATTTTGCCCTAAAATCAACCTATATCTACGCCCAAAATGTTTTTGGCAATAATTCCTATGGCAAAGGAAAGGGCTGCAATTCCTAGGCTGATAATTGCCATTTCTGTAAAACGTGGCCAAAAAGTTGTAGATTGTACAACAGAGACATAAAAATTAAAGCGCAAGATGATGAGGATTACCACGGCAATCATAATACCAAATGCCGCCATGTAGAATTCATTAGGTAAAATTAAATAAGGCAGTACTAGCAATATAACTGTAATTAGATAAGCCATACCGGTATAAACACTTGACCTTACAGCGGTTTCGCTGCCATTGGCACGTTCCGCCAAATAGTTAGAGGCAGCCATAGATAAGGTGGCCGCAAAGCCGGTAATAATAGCCGCTAGAGCCACCAATTTCGTGCTAGCGAGGGCGAAGGTCATCCCCCCGCAATAGTTCCCCGCTTAGTTCGACTAGAGCGTCGTTGAGACCGAGAACCATGGAGCCAACATATTTCAACTTTTCTTCGTCAATGAGGGCAATTAATTTGTTTTCATGTTCTTCTTCTTGCGTGATTATTTTTTTGGCCTCAGGTATTTCTTTAATGATTTCATTTAAGTCTTTAATGCCGACTTGTTCAATCTGTTCTAAGAGCTTTATGACAAAGGTTTCTCCTAATGCGAGATAGAGGAACTTATAACTATATATTTTTAACCAGTTAGGTTCCGTATCTTTACCGGTAAATGTTTTCCATTGTTCATAATGGAGATTTTCAGCTTGGGAAATTTCCATAAGGACTTTTTTGTTGTTGGCATTTTTCATCATACCGGCAATTTCTGAGCAAAGGATTTTGCCGGTAATTTTATCTTTTTGAAATTTCATTATGCGCTTATGCATAGCTAGGGATAGTTTCATAAATTTATAAACCTCTTTTGGTTATATTTTGTGGAAAGCGGTTTATAAAGAACAAGCCGCTAGTTTATTGGTTCTCTTATATACTACTATACTGACAATATTTAGCAAGTCTATTTGGCAAGAAATATTATGCTGAAATAGTATCGCGAAGGTTTAATGACTTGACAAGAATAGTATCATATATTATACTTTGACCTGTGTCTACACGGAGAGGTGGCCGAGTGGTTTAAGGCGCTAGTCTTGAAAACTAGTGATTCCGCAAGGAACCGTGGGTTCGAATCCCACCTTCTCCGCCATATTAAGATAATAATATTGTTATATTATGGATTATATTTTGTGCCTGTTATACTCTGGTTTTAGCTAGAGTGTAACAGGCTTTTTATTTGACTCTATATATAAATTTATATACAATGTTATTAACAATGTTGTTGTTTAAAGAAAGGCGTAGATAATATGTTAGATGTGAATTTTCTATTAGAAGAAGCTATTGCAGAAACAGAAAATGTTGCCGCTGGGGAAGTTTTTTTAGTCAAAGATTTATTTAAAGGATATATATGGCATAGAATTCCTTTAAAAGACAGGCTCTTATTGGGAACTTTGTTTCTAAATTACGTTCATAAAATTAATGGCGGTTTAAGCGCCATTGAAAAAACATCTTCTAACCAACAACAATATAAAAAAATCCACCTATAGCAACTAGTTTGCAAGCTCTTTTATGTAGATACCTAAGAATTATAATTACAAGTAGTTAGGTTTATGTTAAGTTTGCGACCTATTCATAATAAGTGATTGCTAGAAAGGAATGATATATATTTGAATGTTCTTGTTTCTAAACTTAAAGAAGTTCTGTATTCTGTGCTGCCAATCATAATAATAGTAATGGTTTTGAATTTCACTATTGCACCTCTTGCGGTGCCTTTAATTGTAGAATTTCTTGTGGGTGCAGGTCTTATTATTATCGGTTTGTCGGTTTTTTTATTTGGAGTTGATATTGGTATTAGTCCTATCGGTAATATAATTGGAGCAAAGCTAGCAAAGACAAATAAAATTTGGAAAGTAGCTGTTGCTGGGCTAATAATTGGTTTTTTCAGCTCAATTGCGGAACCTGATCTACATATTCTTGCAGGTCAAGTGGATTTTGTTACTTCAGGACTAATTTCAAAGGATAGTATCGTGTTAATGGTAGCAATGGGAATTGCTTTGTTGCTTTCATTAGGGCTTACGAGGATTGTTTATAATATTTTTTTGCAAAAAGTATTAATAATTTTATACTCAGGTGTTTTTATGCTTGCGCTATTTACATCAAGAGAATTTTTAGCAATATCTTTTGATGCTTCAGGCGCAACAACCGGTGTAATGACGGTTCCGTTCATCTTAGCTCTTGCCGTTGGTGTATCTGCCATGAAAAAAGATAGCAAGGCTTCGGAAAACGATAGTTTTGGGTTAGTGGCGATTGCTTCTACAGGTGCAATATTATCGGTTATGATTATGAGTATTATTTCCCAAACAGATAATATTGCAGGAGGCCTCGAATATAATGAACCCATCGCAACATCAACTGGTAGTCACTTTATTCAATTAATTACAACAATAGCTTTAGAAGCTTTTCTGGCCTTGCTTCCTATACTGTTAATTTTCCTTATATTTCAAAAATATTCCTTCAAATTGTCTAAAAAAGCGTTTAGGAAAATTATCATGGGCATGTTGTTTACTTTTATAGGACTAGTTCTATTTTTGTTCGGTATAAATGCCGGGTTTATGGATGTGGGGGTTGCCATAGGCTATAGTATTGCATCTTTGGACAATAAAACCTACTTGGTTATTATAGGATTTGTTTTAGGTTTCGTTACAATATTGGCAGAACCAGCCGTTTATGTACTAACAAATCAGATCGAAGACGTTACAAGTGGATATGTAAAGCGAAAAGTAGTGTTATTTACACTTGCTATTGGAATTGGGTTCGCAGTGGCATTATCTATGATAAGAATACTTGTTCCTAGTATCCAGTTGTGGCATTATCTTTTGCCTGGGTATTTACTTGCTTTAACAATGACCTTCTTTGTTCCCAAGCTTTTTGTGGGAATAGCGTTTGATTCAGGCGGTGTGGCATCAGGGCCGATGACGGCTACTTTCATACTGGCATTTGCTCAAGGGGCAGCGGGTGCTATAGAAGGAGCTAACGTAATGGTAGATGGATTTGGAATGATAGCCATGGTTGCGTTGATGCCTTTAATTGCTTTGCAGGTATTAGGCCTTATTTTCAAAATAAACTCTAAAAAGGGAGGTATAGAAAACGGTGATGAATAGTTCTCAAGCTGTGGATATAGAGCAAATATGCATTATTGTAAATAGTGGTTTGGGTAGTAAAGTACTGAAAAAAGCTAAGAATTACGGCATTTCCGGTGGTACGTTATTGTTGGGAAAAGGCACGGTACACAATCGTATTTTAGAGCTTTTATGCCTATCTGATGTAAAAAAAGAAATTGTGTTAATGGTTGCCGATAGAAAGATAGGGCGACAAGTGCTTGATAAATTAAATGAGGAATTTAAATTTGCGCAGCCTAATCAGGGTATAGCATTTACCACTTCAGTTTGTTCTTTAATAGGAACAAGGAGTTGCAAAAGCGCTGACCCAATAGAAGAAAGAGGTGTTGATAATAATATGTATCATGCAATAACCGTAATTGTGGATAAGGGAAATGCAGAATATGTAATTGATGCGGCTACCAAAATGGGGGCTAAGGGTGGGACTATAATCAATGCCAGAGGTTCTGGAATTCATGAAACTAGTAAAGTATTTTCCATGGAAATTGAGCCGGAGAAAGAGATTGTTATGATTCTTTCAGAAAAGGAAAAGACGGAAGCTATCGTGGCTTCTATAAGAGAACAACTAAAAATAGATGAGCCTGGTAAAGGAATTCTTTATATACAAGATGTAAATAAGACATATGGTTTATTTAAATAAAGGACCTATTGGTCTATATGGATAATGTGCTACTAAGAATTGTGACGTAGGCAAATTTCAAGAATGTAAACATAGTAGAATGAAAATGTTTTTGAATTCTGATGATAATTAAAAGACTGTATAACTAAAGGGTTTCGAGTGGTTCGTTTTCTGCTGCACTAGGGCAGGCAGGGAAAAAAACACTCGAAACCCTATTTTTCTATATATTGGTAATAACTAGGAAGAAAATTATGTAGTACTTAAAAAATCATGTAGGAGATGGTGCAGTTTTAATGTTGGTGGTTTTAGCCACGATAATCGCCACGGTCAACAACAATTTCATAACCTATTTTTTGCATTCGTTCTTTCAGACAGTTTATACATTCGGCAGCTTCTTCACCTGTGCAGATTTTATTGTCATACAGGGAATATTTGCTGCGGACTATAGCGGGAGAAAGATTGGGCATAACCACATTTGCTCCGGCTAAAATGCCTTTTTCCCGTCCATTAGGGTCAATAGTGCCTAAGGCGGTAGTAGCAGGTATTAGTGCTTTGGGTAACATGAGCCGTAAAATAGCAATGAGACGCAGGGTTTGTTGTAAAGTGCCGGCTTTTTTGTCGCAAAAAGCGGTATCTTTATGGGGAATAAAAGGGCCTATACCAATCATTTGCGGATTAAAACGTCTAATGAAGAGCAAATCTTCTATTAGGTTATCTACGGTCTGAAAAGGAGAGCCTACCATAAACCCTGTCCCGACCTGATAACCAATTTCTTTTAGGTTTTCCAGACAGTTAAGACGATTGGCAAGAGAAAGAGTGGGCGGATGCAAAAGTGCATAGTGAGACGGAGTAACTGTTTCATGTCGTAAAAGATAACGATCAGCACCGGCGGCAAACATGGCTTTATAGGAGGATAAAGAACGCTCTCCGATAGATAAGGTAATTGCACAATCAGGGTGTGCAGTTTTAATGGCACTAATTATAGCAATCATTACTTGATCAGAAAAAAAGGCGTCTTCCCCACCTTGTAGTACAAATGTACGAAAACCAAGTTCATAGCCATTAAGGCAGCAAGAAAGTATTTCCTCTTTAGTTAGGCGATAACGCGCGGCGTTATTGTTACTGCATCTAATTCCGCAATAATAACAATCATTTTTACAGTAATTAGTAAACTCAATCAAACCACGAATATAAACTTTGTTCTGGAACTGTTTTAAAGCTGCTAAACGTGCTGCTTGCAATAAATCTGCATGAATTTTGGAATCGGTGGTTAGCAAAAGTTCTTTTAAGTCAGCAGAAGATGCTGTGGCAAAGTTGCAACGCATAGTTATATTCTCGCTAATGGGCATTATTATACCTCGCTTATTTATTAGGATAAACATTTTATGTTTTTGTAAGTCTATAATTTTCTTTTAAAGTTTTTAAAACATTTATGGCAAAAGGTACAGCAACTAAGAAGGAGCAAAAGTCAGATATGGGTTGCGCAATTTGGGCCCCCAGTAACCCGAAGATATTAGGTAAGAGTATAATTAGTGGTAAGAAAAACAGACCCTGTCTGGCGATGGCTAAAATACTAGCGCCCATAAAGGCACCAATATTTTGCAATAGCATATTGGTAATAATTACTATACCCATAAAAGGAAGAGAAAGGATTTGTAATCTTAAAGCTTTGATACCAATATTTAAGACATCAACATTACCTTTACAAAAGGCCGATATAATTTCAGGCGCAAATACAAAGCCTAGTACAGACCAACAGGCTAGTACTACTGTAGATACTTTTAGGCAAAACAGGTAGGCTGTTATTACTCTTTTGTAGCGCCTTGCACCGTAGTTAAAACCACAGACCGGCTGGAAGCCTTGACCAAAGCCTAATAAGGAGGCAATGGCAAGAAAAGTAACACGCTGAACAATGGACATAGCGGCTATAGCGGCATCACCATAAAATCCTAGTATATTGTTGAAAACTACGAAAGTGATACTAGCCAAGCCCTGGCGTGCCAGGGAAGGAAACCCACCATTGGCTATTTCTCTATATAATTGCCAAGTAGGTTTAAAATTAGAGAATTTAATGGTCATGGAGGAACTGCGTTGGCAGCAAATTATAAGAGCTGTGAAACTAATAAATTGGCTAAGTAGTGTTGCTAAAGCGGCACCGGCAATTCCCATGTGAAAATAAAAAATAAAAATAGGATCAAGAATTACATTTAGGATAGCGCCGCCACTAATGCCAATCATGCCAAAGGCAGCATCGCCTTGAAGGCGCAACTGATTATTTAATACTAGGGAAGTAGCCATGAAAGGTAACCCTAGAAGAATGATTTGCATGTATTTTTCAGCATAAGGCAATATAGTAGGTGTAGAACCTAAAAGCGTGGCTAAAGGAGTTAAGAATAATAACCCTAATAAAGAAAAAATGATGCTTACAAAAAAAGCAGTGAAAAAACCAACAGACGCCATAATAGCTGCGGACTCCAAGTCTTTTTTTCCTAGCATACGGGAAATATAATTGCCAGAACCTTGCCCAAAAAAGAAGCCTGTAGCTTGAATAAGAGCCATGAGAGAAAAAACTACACCTATGGCTCCGGTGGCGCTGGCATTAATTTTTCCCATAAAAAAAGTGTCTGCCATATTGTAGAGCGAAGTAATCAACATGCTGATTATGGTTGGAATAGCCATGGAACAAACAAGTTTTTCTACCGGACTTTCAGTCATTTTTTTGAATTTGGCATTTTGCTTAGAATATTCATTCATATTTAACCTCTGCAAATTCTTATCTATATGCTAATTGTATACTACGCAAGTTTCTTTATCAACGGCATATATAATATTTATTGTTAGGAGAAAAGGGTGTATACTTACATAGTATATTTAGGGTATAGTCGAGTGTGGAAATGGACCTAGGTCAATACTGTAGACACAAATAGTTTAACTTTTATGCTGTAGATTTTGCTGCGTCTTCAAACTCCTGCGGAGTCATATATTTTATACTGCCATGAATCCTCTTTCGGTTATACCATGATTCAATATATTCAAAGATGGCTTTACCGGCCATCTTGAAATCATAATACCTGTTATGGTTCACTTCTTCCTTCTTCAATCCAGAATGGAAAGATTCAATGCAGGCATTATCGTAGGGGTTTCCCTTACGGCTGTAAGAATGAACCATATTTTTTCTTACAAGCTCATCTTCAAACATTTGACTAGTGTATTGAGTTCCAAGATCACTATGCAAAATTATTCCTGTTGTATCACTGACATTAAGGCAGGCATTTTCAATAGCTTGTACCGCTAGTTCTGCTGTCATCCTTTTTGCATAGGCATAGCCGATAATCTTCTTGCTGGCCAAGTCCATTACTGACGCCAGATATGTCCAACCATCAATAACTGTATGGATATAGGTTATGTCTGTACACCATTTTTTGTTGATTGCTGCACTTTTGAAATCTCTGTTTAACAAATTGTCATGTTCTTCAACCAAACATTTAGAAGAATAATACCTGTATTTCTTTACTACTATTGCCCTGAGCCCTAATTCTGCCATATGCCTTTGGACACGCTTTAGACTGGCCTTTATGCCAAGAGCTTCTAATACTTTCTGTATCTTTGGTGCTCCATATCTCTTCTTGTTTTCTTCGAAAACATCTTTTATTGTTTCTAGGAACTTCTGTTTGTTTATTTTTCTGGCAGATGTTACGAGACATAAGGACTTATAATAGGTGCCTCGAGGAAGGTTCAATACTTTGCAGGTGCGCTTTACTGTATACTGGGCTTTGTATCTATTGATGAAGCCAACTGTTTCTCCTAGTGTTTTCGTGCGAATATGGCTGTAGCTTTTTTTAATATTTCGTTCTCCATTTCCAGCTCTGCAATACGTTTCTTCATCTTCTCATATTCCTTGGAAGTAATTTCTTCATCGTGTAGTCCCTTAACTGGGGAGAGTTCTTTTATCCATTTATAAATTGTTACTGCAGTTACGCCATATTCACTGCTAAGGTAGCTTACGCTACTACCGGATTGATACAAATCTACTATTTGTTTTTTAAATTCATCGGTAAATCTTATTCCATTTTTGGACAAGGTTTAACACGCCCTTTCTAAATTGATTTTAGCTTGTTAAACTTTTCGTGTCCATTCTTATATACTAGTACCAATTCTTATGTTTATGATACTTTTGTAAATCAAATTTTATTTGCAGGCAGAGATTCCTCCAATTTCAATAGTTTATCATCCGGTAGGATTGCACAAATAGTCGAGTTCCCATCCTTAATGAATAATAATGAGTTATTGGGAATTGGAGATTATTATATTGAATCGTTTCCGCTAGCTGCATGGCTTCAGTATGGATACCTATTTGGAAATATTTTTATCATTATATCAATATGGCCGGTTTTATGGGGGATTAGAAGCTTATCAAAAAAAATCAGATTAATCTTGCTTTTGTAATCTTAGCTTCTAGTTGTTGGATAAATGGATTATTCGAACAATTAGCACCTTTTGGACCGGGAGTTAAATGTTATATGTTATGGTTGATGTTTGGTATTTTATTGGGGAATGATACTAAAAAAAATGAAGCGAAAAACAATTCGGTTAAAACTAAACTAGTTAATCAATAGGCATTTTCACAAGTATTACACTGCGTATTTGCCCTATAAAACACTTTTTGATTAAATAGTATATTAGGGAGAGATTAACATAAGAACAATAAAAAGAATATTATCTAAATTTCTAATTAATCATTTTTTCTCATATACACGTTTTTTTCTGATAAAAAGATGTTTACTAAATTGGACTGAGATTAAAATAGGCAAAGATACGAGAGTTGTGGGACCTATATATTTTAGTAATGCAATAGAGCTTACAATTGGTAATAATTGTTGGATAGGGAAAAACATTAATTTAGATGGAAATGGCAAAATTGTCTTGGGTAATAATATTGATATAGCTCCACATGTTGTAATTACAACCGGAGGACATATTATTGGTAATGGAAAAAGACGTGCAGGAAAAGGCATTATAAATAGTATTAGCATAGGTGATGGGTGCTGGATTGGAACAAATGCAACGATAGTTAATAATACTTCTATTGGTAAAGGCTGTGTGATTGCGGCAGGTAGCGTTGTTGTCAAAAGCACTGAGGCAAATAAATTGTTAGCGGGAATTCCGGCAATAATTAAAAAAGATTTAAACGTTTAACTATCAAAATGAATTAAAAGCATAAATCCAACGGGTGGTGCTCTAATGATCAGCGTTATTATTCCTGTATACAATAGTGATAAGTTTCTAGAAGAATGTATGAATAGTATTCTAGCACAAACTTATACAGATTATGAAGTCATAATTGTCGATGATGGTTCAACTGATAATTCTAGCCAAATTATTAAAAATTACGCAAAACATTGTAATAAGATAAAAAGTTTTTTCCAAGAGAATAGGGGTGCAGCCCAGGCACGCAATTTTGCTATTGGAGCCGCTGAGGGTAAATAGCTTATGTTCGTTGATTCTGATGATTATTTAGCACCAGATGCCATGACCTTGATGGTAGGCAAGTTAAATGAATTCAATGCTGACATGGAAATTGTTGGGCATATAAAATTTGACAATATTAATGCTAACGAGGAATATCTATATGATTTAGATGACAATAGGTATTATACGAATATGGAAGCTCTTGATTTAATTTTAAAATTTAAAGTTAAGGGATATATTTGTGATAAATTGTTTTTGAGAGAGAACTGGAATAAACTTAATCTAAAATTTGAAAATAACAGATATTGTGAAGATTGGTTCCCTATTGTAAAGTATATGATTAATGCTGAAAAAGTTGCTTTTGTTAATAAAGGCATATACTTTTATAGACAACATAGTGATTCTTCCATTCATACATCAAACATAAGAGTGATTAAGGATTATAATTATGCGGTTAAGACAACAATTGATTATATGCAAAAAAAATCTATTAAAACAGATGCGTTAGAGACTTTTAAAATCCTTACATTTCTGGAAACGATACACGAACTATATTTGGTTCTTGGAACAAGTAAAAAAAATATATATAGTGAGTTGAGAGAAAATGGGCTTAATTCTTGGGATTTTAAAATAAAAAATTTGCTAAATAATAAAAATGTTTCAACTAAAAAAAAATTGACCATTATATTATGGAAATTAAGAATATATCATTTAATGAAAAAGGTTAATTTTTAAGTTTAAAAATAAGGAATAGAGTAAGATTATGTTAACTTCCAGATACGTAAATTCATAGTAAAAAAGAGAGTATAATGAATTGCTAAAAAAGATTCAAGGTATACTTTGAAAAAACATATTGAATTTCATGTGAAGTGAGTCTAAATGCTATCTGTGCTAAAATAACTTTGGTAGGAACCAAAAAAGATTGGTTTAAAGAGCGGTTATTAAGTGAAGACGTTTAATAGTCTAATAAAGAAAAGAGAATGTTGATGAAAATAGGGATTTTAACATTAAATGGTTTTGTGAATTATGGTAATAGATTACAAAATTATGCGTTAAAATATTTTTTGACACAATTTGTTGATTCATCAGTTGAAACCATATGGCATACAGAAAATAATTATTTGCCAGTAATATGGAAATTATCATGGAAAGTAGTAATAAAATATATAATAAATTATAAAAATTTCCGGACATTAGTTAAAAACAATTATTTTGGGTGCAATATGATTAGACAATATAATTTCAAAAAATTCAGTGATAGTTATCAAAAAATCAATTATTCATATAATTTATCTGAAGGTTTAGATTCCCAGTATGATTATTTTATTGTTGGTAGTGATCAAGTTTGGAATCCTTACGGAGGGGCTACTGCTTCTGAATTTTTGACATTCACGTCAAAAGACAAACGTATTGCCTATGCAGCTAGCATAGGGCTATCGTCTATTCCAAAAGAGAAAAGAAAAAAGTTTAAAAATTGGCTTGAAGGGATGAATTACATATCGGTTCGTGAAAAAAATGGCGCGGATATTATATTTGAATTAACTGGAAAGAGGGTACCTGTTTTAGTAGACCCAACATTGTTATTATCAAAAGAGGAATGGTCAATGATTGCTAAAAAACCTCTATGGTATAAGGATGAACGATATATGCTTATTTATTTTTTAGGTACAATATCGCTGGCTATACAATCTAAAATAGACGAGGTAGCGAAAAAATACGATTTAAAGATTATAAATTTGATGGATATTAGGAATCTTAATTGGTATACGGCAGGTCCGGATGAATTTGTGTATCTAATAAAGCATAGCTGTTTGATTTACACGGACTCGTTTCATGGAGCAGTTTTTTCTATTATCATGAATCGACCATTTATAGTATTTGATAGACGACAGACTGGCTTTAAAAATATGACATCACGTATCGAAAATTTATTAGAGCTGTTTGATTTGCAATCCCGACGTGGAAATATTGAGAATAATTATGAAGTTCCTAATCTGATGGATGTAGATTATTCTAATGTTGAGGGTATCTTATCTGTTGAGAGAAAACGGTCTGAAGAATATATAAAAAAAGCACTTAATATTAATAAATAGCAGTAGTTAGGTGGTATTAATTTGAATCAACGACGTATGGGCGCAGTATTATCATATGTATCAATGGGTATAAATATTTTAATTCAGTTTGCCTATGTTCCCTTATTACTGCGTTTTTTGTCAAACAATGAATATGGTTTGTATCAACTAATAGGGTCTTTGATAGCTTATATGGCGGTTATGGATTTTGGACTGTCTACAACTATCGTTAGATATTACTATAAGTGTAAAGCGTTAAAGGATAAGCAGGGAGAAGAAAATATCCTTGCTATATTTTCCACTATATATGCTATTATTACTTTAGGGTGCGTTCTAATTGGACTTGCTTTATATTTTACTATTGATAGTGTTTATGGAAATACGTTAAGTATTGCAGCAATGTATTCTGCAAAAATAATGTTTTTGATTCTTCTTGGTAATATAGCGATTACTCTACCAGCTAATATATTTACAGCAGTGATTACGGTACATGAAAGATTTGTTTTCTTGCGATTAGTAGCTATTTTACAAACTTGCCTAAAACCTTTGGTGGTAATTTCGGTGTTTGCTTACGAAGCTAGCGCTATAAATTTAGTTATTATTAATACTGTGTTCAATCTTTTCGTTATAAGCTGTAATATATATTATTGTTATAAGAAGCTTAACCTTAAGATTAAGTTTCATTATTGGGATAAAATGCTGGTAAAAGAAGTCTTAGCATTTTCGTTTTTTATATTTTTAAATGCAATTGTTGACCAAATTTATTGGAAAACGAGTCAATTAGTTTTAGGGGCAGTCATTGGAACGGCAGCTGTTGCCATTTATGCAATAGCAATCCAATTAGATATGGCATTCATGAACTTTTCAACAGGGATTAGTGGCGTTTTTTTGCCTAAATTATCAGCAATTGTTACAACTACCAAAAACATGACGGCTATAGATGACTTGTTTATTAAAATAGGAAGAATTCAATATTTAATCTTAGCCCTAATTTGCAGTGGTTTTTTGGTATATGGGAAACAATTCATTGTTCTTTGGGCTGGAGAAAGTTTTGAAGAATCATATTATATAGCAGCGATTATTATGGTGGCTTTGATTATACCGTTGATTCAAAATTTGGGGATTTCTATAATGCAGGCTATGAATAAACATGCGTTTCGGGCTAAAGTTTATGTAATTATTGCTTTACTTAATTTCGCTATATCTATTCCTCTTGCTCATAAATACGGTGGTATTGGCTGTGCAATAGCTACTAGTGGGGCCTTGCTTTTAGGGAATGGACTACTTATTAATATATATTATTACAAAGTTATCCACTTAGATATATTCAGATTTTTTAAGGAAATCTTGAAATTAACCATACCGGTGTTAATAGTTGTATTTATTGCTCTAATATTAGAACAATTCGTTACTAATGTTAGTATTCCAATATTGGTTGGTAAAATTGCATTGTATAGCATTCTTTATGGGATTATTTTATGGAAGTTTGGAATGAATAAGTATGAAAAAAGTTTAATTATTGGATTGGTTCATGGAAAGTTATAATATTTTTAGTTCTTTGTTTTTGCAAGGGGTTTAAAAGGATACGGCAAATAAGGCCTTTAGGTTGGTGAAAAAATGATTAAGATTATTTCGAAGGATAAATGTTGTGGATGTTATGCTTGCTATAATGCTTGTCCTAAAGCTTGTATTAAAGTAGAACAAGATAACGAAGGATTTTGGTATCCGGTAGTTGACGAGGCGAAGTGTATTAACTGTGGGCTTTGCGAAAAAGTTTGCCCAGTTATAAATCCAGCAACATCTGAATTTGTTCCCATAGCATATGCTGCCATTAATAAAGATGAAAAAGTACGTTATGAAAGTTCGTCTGGGGGAGTTTTAACTTTATTAGCTGAATATGCGCTTAACAAGGGCGGAAGTGTTTTTGGGGCGATATTTAACAAAGATTTTGCTGTAACTCATCAAGAAATAACTACCATTGATGAGTTAAAATTGTTGCGCGGTAGTAAATATGTTCAGAGTCGAATAAGCGATACATATAAAAAGGTTGAGGAGCGCTTAGTGAATGGTGGATTGGTTCTTTTTACGGGAACACCTTGCCAAGTAAATGGGTTAAAAACGTTTCTGGGAAAAGAGTATGAAAGTTTAATTTGTATGGATATTATTTGTCATGGAGTACCTTCTCCTTTGGTATGGAAGAAATATGTTGCATATAGAATTTTTAAAGATGGAGAAATACTTAAGAGGATAACATTTCGGTTTAAAGATACAGGATGGAAACTATATTCCATTCTATTTGAATATGCAAATAAAATAGAATATAGGAGCAAATACAATAAAGATTTATATATGCAAGGATTTTTGCAAAATTTATATTTGCGGCCATCTTGCTATAATTGTTCTTTTAAGACGGAGCAACGAGCAAGCGATTTTACATTAGCAGATTTTTGGGGAATAGAAAAGCTACTACCGGAAATGGATGATAACAAAGGAACTTCATTAGTAGTAGTTCAATCAAAAAAAGGTGCCACTATATTTAATGCCATCATTAATAAAATGATTTATAAGTCAGTTTGCCTTGATGATGCCATCCATTTTAATTCTTCTATGATAACTTCAGCTACAGTTAATAAAAAAAGAAGATTGTTTTTTGAAGAAATTGATGAATATGATAATATTGAGGATTTACTTAATAAGTATACAAGAGTAACTTTATTGAAAAAAACGTTAGTATTTATAAAAATACGCATGAGACAAGTGCTGAGAAAATTAAAAAGCGAAATGTAAAAAAATCAAACATAGGTTGAATAGTTTTCAGCAAGTTTTTCTCAAAGAATATCAATAAATATGAATTTTTTTATTAGGCTAAAGTTAGTTTACATTCAAGTTTAAACTCTAAAATAAAAGTGGAAACTTTTGCTTGAAATACTTACGCAAAAATGAGCTGTAGGATATTAGTGCCTTTGCAACATAGTTATACGTTTTAGGGGACCTTGATTTCCAATTAAAGTGTAAGTAGAAGGTAGATTTTCATATATTTAATAATACAAAAGGAGATAGTCTTGGCAAAGTGATAATTTGCGTATTCTGCCTTTATGTAATAATATTTTATTAACACAAGGAGTAAGTACTAATGCAAAATCTAACTAATCGTTAATCAAACTTTGAAATGTTAAGAATTATATCAATGACTATGATTATTGGCTTACATTATTTTGGTATGGGCGGTGCATTATCTAATTTAATGCCATCTTCATATAATTACTATGTGGCCCATTTTTTTGAAAGTACATTTATTGTAGGAGTAAACTGTTTTGTTTTGATTACAGGATATTTTCAAATAAATAAAAATTCAATACAAATCAGTAAGGTTATTGAATTTTTGTTTAATATGTTATGCTATTCCCTGTTCTTTTATGCTATTGCAGTAGGTTTAGAATTGTTACCTTTAACCTATAAAGAGTTAGCAAAAGCTGTTTTCCCATTTTTTAGAGGCCTAAGATGGTTTATCGAAATTTATATTATCTTGTATTTATTTTCTCCATTTCTGAATCGTGGTTTAAATCAACTTAATAAAAGAGAGTTTAAAATTTTGTTAATTCTTATGCTTTTGTTTTTCTCAATAGGGGCATCGTTTTTGCCAAACCCACCTGTGAAGGATAATGGATATGGAATTATAACATTTGTTTTATTATATTCAATAGGGGCTTATATAAAAAAGTTTTATATAATGAGTTATTCAAAAAAAGCATTATCTTGCTGGGTACTGTGTTTGTGCATTAATCACATTTTTGTTTAGCGTAGTATTGCCATATAAGTTCGGATTAAGTCGTATATGGGGGTATAACTTTATTTTTAATATATTTGGGTCAGTATTTTTGTTGTTGTTTTTTTCAAAGTTAAGTATTCAATCAATAAAGATAAATTATGTTTCTTCTTTTGTGCTGGGGGTTTATTTTGTACATACAGATCCATCTATTAAAAATTTAATATATAATAAAATTTTACATTGTAACCAATTTTGGTTTAGTCCTTTTTTCACACTACATGCTATTGGTTCTATTGTGATTGTTTATATTGTGGCAACAATTATTGACATAGGTAGAACATGGGTATTTTTAAAATTATCGCGCTATACCGTTCCTTTCGGTAAAAAATATTTCCCAATATTTTGGGCGAAAATACCTAGTAAAAACAATTTTTGCGAGAACGTAAAAGGGGATGAGTTGTTCAGTAAAAGGAAGTAATTACTAGAACTAAGTATTCCGCTATAATATCAGTACTGAAGTTTAATGGGAAGAAATTAGCCGACAAGGAAATAATGCTAACAGATAAATTATTGGAAATGGAAAAGAGAACCGGTTTATCTACACGAAAGCTTGCCGAGGTTACAGGGCTTAGCAAAGATAAGGTATTGAGAAGTTTGAAATAGCAGGTGCTATAAGGCAGGTTTATTCTTTCTTTAAAGATTTTTTCAACTATAATATAGAGGAGAGATTAATTAAATGAAAATTGCAGTTGCCGGTACAGGCTACGTAGGTTTGGTTGCAGGGGTTTGTTTTGCCGAGATGGGGCATAACGTTACCTGCGTGGATATTGATGAGGAGAAGATTGCTTTGATGCGTTCAGGTGTATCTCCCATATATGAAGCAGATTTAGAAGAGCTGATGCAGAAAAATTATGCTACAGGCAGCCTAAATTATACAACGGACTATGCAGCAGCCTATGCATCTGCAGATGCTGTTTTTATTGGGGTAGGAACCCCTGAGCAGCCTGATGGTTCGGCAAATTTAAGTTATATAGCGACTGTTGCTAGGCAGATTGCTGAAACAATAGAAAATGACTGCCTTGTTGTAGTAAAGTCAACAGTTCCTGTTGGTACAAACGACAAAGTTGAACAGTTCATTAAGGATTTTTTAGTCAGGGGTGTAAAGGTTGAAGTGGCTTCTAATCCGGAATTTTTGGCTCAAGGTTCAGCTGTACATGATACGCTTCACGCGGCAAGAATTATTATCGGGACTGAAAGCAAGTGGGCAGAAAACGTGTTAATGAAGATATATGAGCCATTTAATCTACCTATAGTCTCTGTAAAAAGAAGGTCAGCAGAGATGATTAAATATGCTTCTAATGACTTCTTGGCCCTTAAAATATCATATATGAACGATATTGCTAACCTTTGCGAGTTAGTGGGGGCAGATATTCAAGATGTTGCTAGGGGCATGAGCTATGATGAGCGTATAGGCAATAACTTTTTAAATGCCGGTATTGGTTATGGAGGTTCCTGCTTTCCAAAAGATACAAAGGCCTTAGCCTATCTTGCTGAAAAAAATGGTTACAAGTTGAAGACAGTTGAGGCGGCCATAGATGTTAATAAGGCTCAGAAAAAAATATTGTTCCAAAAAGCTTCTAACAGGCTTATTACGTTCAACAACTTAAAAGTGACGATTCTTGGACTTACCTTCAAACCTGGTACAGATGATTTGCGTGAAGCACCGTCCCTAGATAATATCCCTCTTTTATTAGAACAAGGAGCAGATATTTGTGCTTTCGATCCGGTTGGCACAGAAAATTTCAAGAAGAAATATCCTGAGGGCAAAATCAGCCATGGGAGCATGAAGTATGCTGAGAATATTGAAGAGGCTCTAAAGGATGCAAATGTGTGCTTTATATTTACAGAGTGGGGTGACATCAAGGCAATTAAACCGGAAATATATAAGGCACTCATGAAAACGGCCCTTGTCTATGATGGAAGAAATATTTATGAAGTTAAGGCAATGAAAGCTGCTGGAGTCGAGTATTACTCTATTGGCAGATAAATGTGGAAGAAGGTATATGAGTGAATACTTTAGAAAGTTCTAAGACATACCTTGTCACCGGTGTCGCGGGGTTTATTGGTTTTTATTTGGCAAAAAGATTATTGGAACAGGGCTGTAAAGTAATAGGAATTGATAATATTAATGATTATTATGATATAAAGTTAAAACATGAACGGTTGGAAAAATTGCAACCTTTTAAGCAATTCAAATTTATTAAAGGGGATATTTCTGATAAAGAAGTGGTCATGAATCTTTTTGCGGAATATAAGCCTTATATGGTTATAAATTTAGCTGCGCAAGCTGGAGTACTATATTCTATCGAGCACCCTGATGTTTATATTCAAAGCAATATAGTTGGATTCTATAATATTCTTGAAGCATGCAGGCATAATCCAGTGGCTCACCTAGTATATGCTTCCTCGAGTTCCATATATGGCTCCAATAAAAAAGTCCCATTTGCAGAGACTGATTTCGTGGATCATCCGGTGTCCCTATATGCAGCTACCAAAAAATCCAATGAATTAATGGCCTATACATATAGTCACCTTTATAAAATTCCGGCAACAGGACTAAGATTTTTTACTGTCTATGGACCTATGGGAAGGCCGGATATGGCCTATTTTGCTTTTACTAATAAGTATTTTAATAATGAACCTATAAAAATATTTAATAATGGGGATTTTATCCATGACCTCTATCGTGATTTTACCTACATTGATGACATTGTAGAAGGTATTGTAAGGTTGTTGGCGCAACCGCCTAGCGAAGCGGAAGGCGTTCCTAACAAAATTTATAATATAGGAAATAATAACCCGGAAAAGCTCATGACTTTTATTGAAACTTTGGAAAAATGTCTGAGCAAGTCCTTGGGGAGAAGTGCTGTATTTGAAAAAATATTTGAACCTCTTAAATCTGGAGATGTGCAAGCAACTTATGCCTCTACGGATTTATTGCAAAAAGCAGTTGGATTTAAACCTAAAACATCAATTAAGGATGGTTTGCAAAAGTTCACGGATTGGTACGTTAGGGAATATAAAAGGTAGTGAAATTGCACAAAGTGAAACTTCACGTTCAGCATCGATTTCATCGAAGTGCAGCTTTTGCTCCGCAAAGTGCAGCTGTTCCTGCGGAACGTGCAGTATTGGAAGCGTTGCTTCCAAAGTTAAGGAAAGTTTTTGTCCCAAAAACTAAAACTTATATAATTAAATCATTAAGTTCAGTTTTCGTTTACGAAAACTTCCATAACTTTCGAGCATACTCGAAAAGCTGCACTCAACGAAGTTGAAGCTGCACTATGGCTTTGCTATAACTGCACTTTGCCGTAGGCAAATCTGCACAAGCTTTTCTTGCTTCACTGCCTTTCTTGCTTCACTTGTAGCTGAGCTACAACTTCACTGGAAACTATGTTTCCACTTCACTGCATTGATGCTGCAGGTAAATCAGAGGGAAAGAAATTTTAAGGGGTGGGGAACTATGAAAAAGTCGTTATTGGGTCTAGGAATAGTTATTTGTTTATTTAATTGTGGTAGTTCGACGGCGTTTGCTTCTTCACAGGTAACTGGTAATGTGCCTTTAGATAGCGCCTATTATGAGTATATAGACAAGTTAGAGGGTATGGGGTATAATTTCTTCCATGTCTACTGGTTCAAAGCCTTACAGCCGTCTTACCATGGCTAGGTGGACTATGGAGGCACGCAAAGCTGCTGCTAGTAAGCCTATGCCAAAATATTTGGCTGCTGATTTGCAAGAACTGGAACTGGGCTTAGCTCCCGAGATTGCCACAATCGAAGGAACAGGATCGCCTGATAGCTTTAGGTTAACTGAGGCTAAAATGGGACTAGCATACATGAACGCTGACCAAATGGATTATGGTTATGGTAGTGGTATTGCCGGAACTTGGCAACCCTTGAACGAAAATAGCAATGGATATCGTTTTGGTAAAAACCTTAATGTTTATGCCGGAGTTGAATTATCAGGGCACATTGGTCATGACACGGTGTTAACTTTAAGGCCACGAGTAAGTTACAACGCTGATCAATCTGGTTCGGGCAACTTCGAAGAAGGCTATATTAAAACACGTATGGGGGTTTTGGGCCTTGAGGTTGGTAAGGAAGCAATATCGTGGGGACAAGGGGCAACGGGTTCTTTAATTCTAGGAGAAAATGCTACACCAAGGACTATGGTAAAAATGAATTTCATAGAACCATATAAAAGCAATGGCTTTTTTAAGTTTTTAGGTGAACAAAATTACACTGTTTTCTATAGTCAGCTAGAGGGAAATCGTAGTGATATAGCTAGCAATAATGGACGGAAGGATTATAATAATGTAGGTCTGCTTGGCATAAGGACAGATTATACTCCTTTTAAAAATTTAACTTTTGGTATGAGCAGAGTTTCTATACTGGGAGGCAATGGTCACGGACTTAGCGGTAGTGACTGGTGGAACTGGTTGTCAGGAACTAATGCTAACAACGCGGAAACAGATCGCTGGGACGATATTGCCGGGATGGATTTTCGCTATCGTTTCCCTGGTATGCAACTGTATGGTGAGTTTTATGGTGAAGATCAATCAGGCTTTCTACCTTCCGATATGGCAGAACGGGTAGGCGTATATTTCCCTCAATTAGTTTCAGATGGTTCTTGGGATATGAGATTGGAATATGTGCATACACAGGCTGGTTGGTATAACCACAGCGCTTACCAAAATGGCTGGACTTATCACGATGATATTATGGGTGATGCTATGGGTCCTGATGCACGTAAGTTCTATATCGGAGTAGAAAGACATTTACCAAATGCGGAAAAAAATCGGATTTCATGCTATGAGAATTGATATGCAACGCTCTTCCTCCGTTACTCAAAATGTAAGTGAATTGTGGGCGACCTATGAGCGCAAATTACAGGGTAATATGTATTTGAACACTATGCTGGGAATAGAGTTTATTGATAATGCTGATTATACGAGCGGACGAGATGATGTTAGCAAGTTTGTAATGGGAGAAATCAAGTGGAAGTTGTAAGGCAGTGAAGTTGCACGAAGTGCAAGTGAAGTGCAAGTGAAGTGCGACTGATGTCGCAGTGAAGTGACAACGTTGTTGTCAGTGAAGTGTTCGCAACCTTATCGTGGTTTTGCGAACAGTGTAAAAAGAATTGTGTAGCATCGATTTCATCGAAGTGCACTTCACTTGTAGCTCTGCTACAACTTCACTGAGAACTATGTTCTCACTTCACAGCATTAAAGAAGGGTTTTCCATGTTTTTGTCGAAAGGTACAAGGAGTATTAGAGATTTAGCTACAGAAGAATAGTGTCTAGTATAAATAATTCAGCCACAGTAATGGAAGCGATGCTTTTGCGAGAGGGTGAATTCCCATGCGTAGACAAATGAGAAAAGAAGCAGCGTATCCAATTATCGCGTAGTAATACGTGATGGTTGGTTATGCTGCTTTTTCAGCAATTGCGACTTTAAAAAATAATATTTAAAAGGGTGATTAAAATGGCAAAGAATAAGAAGATTGCAAAAAAGGATATAGAAAAATTCGCGCAAAAGGTAATAGCTCGTTTTACTACAACTATTGTTGAAGCTGTTTTTTCTAAGATTGAGAATGATCCGGAATTAAAACAGGAATATTTTAATTTATGCGGTTTGGGCGATATGATAGAAGAATTGCCGGCACAACCAGTGAAAGTTGCAAAAGTAGCAAAACCGGCGAAAGCGGCAAAAGCTGCAAAACCAGCAAAAGAAGTTAAAGCACCGATCGCAAAAGCAGAAAATAAAAAAGCGAAAAAAGCTACTAAAAAAGCAACGAAAAAATAGTGAAATTGAATAAAAGGCAAACGAAAGAAACCCCTGATTATTACCAATAGGTAGTAATCAGGGGTTTTGTCGTTATAGATTAGTGTATTGAAATACGTTTTATTTTCGCAATATCGTTTAAGTCACAATTTAGTGCCATGCATATTTTGATGATTACCATACTGCTGACACCTTGGCGATTACCCATTCTACTAATTGTTGAAGGGTGGATGTTTGCCATTTGGGCTAAATCTTTCTTTTTGAGTCCTACTGATTTTAAGAATTTCCATAAACGGTCATATGTTATTGTCATGTTAGTACTCCTTACCTTAGTAGTTGGCATTAATGAGTAATATTAAAGTTACCTACGGTAAGTAAAGTATGGCTTCGGTATTGTGAAATTTGCCTACGGTATTAAGTTTTAAAATGTTTCATACAAAAAGCTCTAAGATTAAAGATAAGTTTAGTTTTCTAAAAGAAAACTAGAGTAGATGTGTAAAGCAACTTCACTGATGGCAACTAATGAAACTAAATATGTGAAGGATACTTAACTTGCTGTAGTGTAACCTATTTTTTTCTTATTGCAATTGTACAACACTCTCCTTTAGGTAAATTGGAGCAGGGTTTTAGTCATCTCGTTGTATGTTTTTAATATAAGGACAATCAAAGAAGTCAGATAAAGATATCTCAAAAGCAAAGCATATATTTAGTAAATGGCCGACCTTAACACTCACAATACTACCATTCATAAACTGCTTTAGCGTAGAAGGCGGTATTTCAGCTTTTAACGCAAGTGAGTATGTCGCTAAATTATGTTTTGTTTTCAATTCTTCTATTCTTTGGCGAATAGCTTCGTTGATGTCCATAGAAACCTCCAAATGCTCCTATGGATATTATAATTAGTAATTAATTTTCATGCGGGTGGGAAGTCACCAATGGGGAAAGGCGGTGAAGTTGCATATAATGCAAGTGAAGCAGAAAGACAGTTAAGTTGCATATAATGCAAGTGAAGTTGTGCTATTGACAAACCTCTCCGTCAACGATATTTCATATCGTCGCCACCTCCCCTACGAGGTGAGACAAAGAGGACTCAACTTAATGGCACAAGTGAAGTGCGGCAAAGCCGCAGTGAAGTGTTCGCACGCGAACAGTTATGGAGAGTTTTTGTCCCAAAAACTGGAACTTATGAAAGGAAATAATTTCTTAGTTTTCGGTAGAAAACCTCATTAACTTCTCCGAAGGAGAACTTCACTGCTCGAAGAGCACTTCACTTGTAACGAAGTTACAACTTCACTGGCAACAAAGTTGCCACTTAGCTGCTTTTCTTACTTCACTGCCTTTATCGCATGCTACTTCTCAGTTCTTTCAGGACTTTTTTCCTCATCTTACTCACTGCTTGTTGTGAGATATGAAGTTGGCTGCCTATTTCTTTGTCCGTTTTATTTTCCCAATAGTAATTTTTTAATAACTGCCGATAATTTATGGGTAGTTTTTCTATTGCTTGTTTTAACATTAGGATTATTATACGGTGTTCTTCGTTTTCATTATGTGCGATAGGAGTTGAAAGTTCTATGTCTTCCATATTTTGCATTTCGTAATAGGTAATTCTTTGCTGCTTTTTAGCAGCGTTATTGAGGGCAAAAATAAGCATCTTTTTGATGTAACCGGGAAAACATTTTTTTGATGTAACCGGGAAAACATTGATAGGTGGTACCTTTGTAGGTATTAACCAGTTGAATAATTAAGCAATAGGCGAGGCTTTCTGTGTCTTCGGCCAAAACAGAGTATCTTTTTCTTTGTGCTAGGTTTATGACTAGGGGGCGAAAGGCAAGGCAAATGGTTTCCATGGCTTTTTCATTGCCTTTTTGGGCAGCAGGAACTAAATGAGCAAAATCTGTTAACATAATACTTTCCTTTGTGAGTAGCCGGCTCTCTAGATATTTCGCGATAAATTCAGTATAGGAAAAAGAGGCTTGGATTCGCAAGAGGAAAAACCTTGGAAATTAGTGTTTATGCGCAGTTAGGGAAATTTGTGGATAAGTTTTGGTGGAAATTGGTAGAAAAGAGAAAGAAAACTAAGTTGCATGAAATGCAAGTTAAGTGAAAAGGGCAGTGAAGTTGCGCCATTAAGTTGAATCATATTAGTCTCTCCTAGTAGGAGAGGTGGCATCAGTGGGTTTCTGATGTCGGAGAGGTTTGTGAATGGCGCAAGTGAAGTTATGCTATCGCATAAGTGAAGTGCGGCAAAGCCGCAGTGAAGTGTTCGCACGCGAACAGTATAAAAAGAATTGTGCAGCATCGATTTCATCGACGTGCAGTTTTTGCTCCGCAAAGTGCAGCTGTTCCTGCGGAACGTGCAGTATTGGAAGCGTTGCTTCCAAAGTTAAGGAAAGTTTTTTTCAAAAACTTAAATTTATAAAAAATTAGATTTTCTTTTGGCATTTTTTATTTTGTTAATTCTAGTTTTCGAATGAAAACAACAACAACTTTCGAGCATGCTCGAAAAGCTGCACTCCACGCAGTGGAAGCTGCACTATGGCGTAGCCGTAACTGCACTTTGCGACAAAGTCGCAAACGCTGCATATGTTTTTGTTAGTTCTTAGTTTTCGCATGCGAAAACATCAATAACTTCTCCGAAGGAGAACTTCACTGACAACAACGTTGTCACTTCACTTGTAACGAAGTTACAACTTCACTGGAAACAAAGTTTCCACTTCACTGGAAACAAAGTTTCCACTTCACTGCTTTTTTAGTTGTATTTCCTCTTCCTCCAGACATTTATATAGTGTAAGGCAAAACGGAGCTAGTTAAATCAATTTATGATTAAGAAAGAAGGTAGAGCATGCGCAAGGTTTATTGGGATGAAATTACTCAGTTAGCGAAATTGGCTAAAGGAAAGATTCATAAGCTTTATTTGCATTGGACAGCAGGCCATTATGATGACAAGCATTATGCTTATCATTTTAATATTACAGGTAACGGAGATGTATATGTAAGTACAGATGATTTCACTAAGGTTCTTAGTCATACATGGCAGCGCAATACTGCTTCTGTAGGTATTGCACTTTGCTGTTGCAGTGATGCAGTGGTATATGGGGATAGAACGTTTACTTATGGCAAGGAACCACCTACAAGGGAACAAATTGAAGCTATGTCGATGTTAGTGGCGCTACTGACGGAGATTTGGAATATTCCTCTGGATGAACAGCACGTTATGACCCATGCAGAAGCGGCAGACCTGGACGGTTACGGTCCGCAGATGATGGGTACGCTTCAGTTTGAAAAGTGGGACTTGTGGCGGCTGCCTGACTACGACGGTGGTTGGCGCAGTGGTGGCGTAGTGCTTAGAGGAAAAGCAATCTACTATCGTTTGCGAGGATAGTGGAAAACAGCAGGCAACTATTTTGCTTGTCTAAAAAGGAGGCGATAAAATGGCAAAGAAAGATATTGAGAAAGTGACTTTGCAAGTGCAGGTAGACAATGGTGTAAATGCTAGTGGCACAGCGGTAAGTAAGAATTACACTATTAGTAATATTAATCCGCAAGCAACGGCTGATGTTGTATATAATGCGGGAGCGAAAATCGGTGGATTGGTAGACCATGAAGTACAGGCTATCTATGCTACTGAAAAACATTTGTTATCGGCAGAATAATAAAAGCAGTGAAGTTGCATATAATGCAAGTGAAGCAGAAAGACAGTTAAGTTGCATATAATGCAAGTGAAGTTGTGCTTTCAGCACAAGTGAAGTGCGGCAAAGCCGCAGTGAAGTGTTCGCACGCGAACAGTTATGGAGAGTTTTTGTCCCAAAAACTGGAACTTATAAAAAAAATAAATTCTAGTTTTTGCATGCGAAAACATCGATAACTTCTCCGAAGGATAACTTCTCCGAAGGAGAACTTCACTGGCGACTACGTTGCCACTTCACGGCCTTTATGCTGCACTTTGCCGCAGGCAAATCTGCACATGTTTTTATTAGTTCTTGGTTTTCGTTTACGAAAACATCCACAACTTAGCCTACGGCTAACTTCACTGCACGAAGTGCACTTCACTTGCAACGCAGTTGCAACTTCACTGAGAAATATGTTCTCACTTCACTGCTTTTATACAGCTTTTAAAAACTATCCCAGTTTTTAAAAAGCGCTTGTAAAGTATCTTACAATTATGCTATAATCATCGACGGTTAGAAAACACACGCAGAGTATTACGTCGCTGTCCGCCATTGTGCGGTTTAGACGAAAAGAAATCTGCGGAGGAAAAAACAGGAGGAATTAAAATGGGCGTTATTAGTATGAAACAATTATTGGAAGCAGGTGTTCATTTCGGACATCAAACACGTCGTTGGAACCCTAAGATGGCTCCGTACATCTTTACTGAAAGAAACGGCATCTACATTATCGATTTGCAAAAGACTGTAAAAAAGGTAGATGAGTGCTACAACTTCATCCGTGAGGTAGCTGCTCGTGGCGAAAACATTTTGTTCGTTGGTACAAAGAAACAAGCTCAAGGAGCTATGCGTGATGAAGCTCTTCGTTGCAATATGTACTTTGTTAACGAGAGATGGTTGGGTGGTATGCTTACTAACTTTAAAACCATTCAAGACCGTATTTCTCGCTTACGCGAATTAGAAAAAATGGAAGAGGCTGGTACTTTTGAAGTATTGCCTAAAAAAGAAGTTCTTGGTTTACGTCATGAGATGGATAAATTGACTAAATTCTTGGGCGGCATCAAAGACATGAAAAAATTGCCGGGAGCATTGTTTATCGTTGATCCTCGCAAAGAACATATTGCAGTATTGGAAGCTCGTAAGTTGCACATTCCTATCGTAGCAACTGTAGATACCAACTGTGACCCTGATGAAATAGATTATTTGATTCCTGCAAACGATGATGCTATACGTGCCGTTAAGTTATTGGCTGGCAAAATGGCTGATGCTGTTTTGGAAGGTCGCCAAGGCGCGCAAGATGAAAAAGAAAGCAAAGAAGAAGCTGCTAAGGCTGCAAAAGAAGCTAAAGCTGCTGCCGCTACTGTTACTGCTGAATAATATATTTACACATTAAAGGGGGATTTTTAATGGCTCAAATTACCGCTGTTTTAGTAAAAGAGCTGCGCGAACGCACTGGCGCTGGCATGATGGATTGCAAAAAGGCCTTGACAGAGACCGCAGGAGATATGGACAAAGCAATTGATTTTCTTAGAGAAAAAGGTTTAGCTGCCGCTGCTAAAAAAGCTGGCCGTGTAGCTGCTGAAGGGTTAGTTTATTCTTATATTCATGGTGGTGGACGTATTGGCGTTTTAGTTGAAGTTAATTGTGAAACTGACTTTGTTGCTAAAACAGAAAACTTCCAAACTTTGGTTAAGGATATTGCTATGCATATTGCTGCTGCTAATCCTGCTTACATAAATAGAGAAGAAGTTCCTGTTGCTAAATTAGAGCATGAGAAGGAAGTTTTGTCCGAACAAGCTCGCAACGAAGGAAAACCAGAAAAAATTATTGAAAAAATGGTTGCTGGTCGTATTGAAAAATACTACAAAGAAGTTTGTTTGTTAGATCAAGTATTTGTTAAAGATACAGATAAAACTATTTCCCAACTAGTAAATGAAAGTATTGCCAAGATTGGCGAAAATATTTCTATAAGACGTTTCACTCGCTATCAGTTGGGTGAAGGTATTGAGAAGAAACATGAAGATTTTGCTGCAGAAGTAATGTCCTTTGTTAAATGATTAATATTGATAAGAGAACACCTAGGTGTTCTCTTATTTTATAAGTGCCTTAGAGAAAAATTTTAACAATAATAGAGGAAAAAGGCGTTGCTTGTAGAATTTAAATATAGATAGAAGGCTTCGGGAGGTCATGTTAATGACAGCAAACAAAAAGTTTAACAGAGTAGTTTTAAAACTTAGTGGAGAGGCTTTGGCCGGCAAGAAGGGTTATGGAATTGATCCGCTGGTAGTAGAAGATATTGCGGAACAAATCCAAGAAGTTTTAGAAAGCGGCTTGGACGTTGCTGTGGTTAATGGTGGCGGTAATATCTGGCGTGGACTTTCAGGTAGTGCCAAGGGCATGGATAGAGCTACAGCAGATTATATGGGTATGCTGGCAACTATTATAAATTCTTTGGCCTTGCAAGATGCCTTGGAAAATCGTGGAGTAGCAACAAGGGTACAAACTGCTATCGAAATGCGACAAATAGCAGAACCTTATATACGCAGACGAGCAATTCGTCATTTGGAAAAGGGCAGAGTTGTAATATTTGCTGCCGGTACAGGTAATCCCTTTTTTTCTACGGATACGACTGCTGCTTTAAGAGCGGCTGAAATTGAGGCAGATGCTATTTTGATGGGGAAAAAGGGTGTGGACGGAGTTTACGATAGTGACCCGGCTAAGAACCCAAAAGCACAAAAATATGATAAACTAGACTATATTGAAGTTATTCAGAAGAATTTGGGCGTTATGGATTCTACTGCAATTAGTTTGTGCATGGATAACAAAATCCCTATTGTGGTATTCAATATTGATACTAAGGGGAATATTTTAAAAGCAGCTTTAGGCAAGAAAATAGGAACTATAGTAGGAGGCATGGAATAATGGCTACAATAGCTGAGTTACAGGTTCAAACTGAAGGAAAAATGAATAGAGCAATCGAGGCTTTGCGCAGTGAACTGACTAGCGTTCGCACAGGCAGAGCAACCCCGTCTCTTTTGGAAAGGGTTATGGTAGATTATTATGGCACACCTACTCCTGTTAATCAGGTAGCTAATGTGTCAGTGCCGGAACCTAGGATGATTATCATTCAACCTTGGGAAAAGACTATGCTTAAAGAAATTGAAAAAGCTATTATGAAATCCGATTTGGGATTAAATCCGAACAATGATGGTACTGTTATTAGATTGAATTTACCACAATTAACTGAAGAGCGTCGTAAAGACTTGGTTAAGGTTGTATATAAAAAAGGCGAGGAAGCACGCATAGTTGTACGTAATGTGCGACGTGAGTTTAATGATGCGATTAAGAAAATGGAAAAGGCTAAGCTTATTACAGAAGATGAGACTAAAGAAGCAACAGATAACTCTCAAAAATTGACAGATAAGTTTATTAAAGATATTGACGGAATTTTAGCTAATAAAGAAAATGAAGTCATGGCAGTTTAATGGCGGAGTATGTTATTCCCAATGTGTTGGCCTTTCCTTTAACTATCGCTATAGAGCGTCTAGAGAGGTTGGGCATTGTCTATGAAATAATAAGGACTTTACCCCAAAAACGACGCGAGGAGCTTATCTGGCGTGATCAAGATGCTTATGTGGTTAAGCAGATTGTAACGCCTGACTATAGAGTGATTTTAACAGTAGCTTGTAAATGTCGAAAGGAGGTGTAGTAAATTATGGCTTATACTATTAATAAAGACGAGTGTGTTGGTTGTGGTACTTGCGAAGGTACTTGTCCAGTAGGCGCAATAAAAGAGGACGATGGTAAGTACGCGATTACTGAAGCTGAGTGTGTTGAATGTGGCGCTTGTGCTTCTGTTTGCCCAGTAGGTGCAATTAAACAACCTTGATGAGTAAAAAGATTGCGCAACCCCGTGTTTCTTTTTGGGGTTGCGTACATTTTTATCCGAGGGAAGGGATATACGGAATGTTTAAAAATATTTTCACTAATTCTACATCAATTAAAAATATCCCCGTAGCAGAAATAAAGGATGTAGACAGGGAAAGAATGCCCCAACATATTGCTATTATTATGGATGGTAATGGTAGGTGGGCAAAAGCGCAGGGGAAGCCTAGGCCTTTTGGACACAATCAAGGTGCTAAGACATTAAAAAATATTGTGCGTTTTGCGGATAACTTAGGCGTTAAGGTGCTAAGTGCGTATGTTTTTTCTACGGAAAATTGGAAACGACCGATTACAGAAGTTAACTTTATTATGGAATTACTTAGCCGTTATTTAACTAATGAAATAGATGAGTTTAATGAAAATAATGTACAGGTTCGTTTTATGGGATCAAGAGAAGGCTTACCTGAGGTCATTTGTAAAAAAATGGATCATGCCCTGGAAGCGACCAAGGACAATACAGGCATTATCCTTAATTTAGCAATTAATTATGGGGGACAAGCAGAAATTTTGCAAGCTGTGCGTAGCATAGCAAAGCAAGTTAAAAATTGCCAATTGGAACCTAGTGAAATAAATAATGTTGTGTTTGAAAACAATTTGTATTCTAGCCATTTGCCGCCTCCGGACTTATTAATAAGACCGGGAGGAGATTTTCGCGTTAGTAATTTTATGCTGTGGCAGATTGCTTATGCTGAAATTTGGACAACGGAAAGCTATTGGCCTGCTTTTACGCAAGAGATGCTGTTGGAGGCTATTAGAGATTTTCAAAAACGTGACCGCCGTTATGGTGGGTTAAATATTAAATAAGCAGGTGCAGTGATGTTTAAAAGAACAGTAACGGCTATAGTAGCAATGCCCATAGCATTTTTTCTAATAAGGGCAGGAGGCTTGCTGTTTACGTTGGCAGTAGCAATGCTGGCTTTTGTGGGCTGGTATGAATTTTGGCAAATGATGCTTACTAAGGGGTATAAAGTTTATTATTTAACTAGCTGTTTAGCGGTGTTATCCCTTATTTTAGCAGCGGCTTTTGGCAGTGAACTATTAGAGATACCCATTATGACTTTTTCTATATTGGGTATTATGTTAGAGGCTCTATACTACCATAGACGCGGTAACTGGGCACCGGAGGTAGCGTTATCTTCTTGTGCGGTGCTTTATATTGGACTTTTATTTTCGCATTTTATTCGCTTACGTAATATTACAGGACCTAGCGTTAACGCAGGAGCTTTGGGCGTAATGGATTTAGGAGAAGCTCTTTTTTGGACGGTGCTCTTTGGTACTTGGGCAAGTGATACCTTTGCCTATATTTTTGGCTGTGCTTTTGGTAAGCATGCGTTGCTTTCTGCTGTAAGCCCTAAAAAAAGCATAGAAGGGGCTGTTGCCGGTTTTATCGGCTGTGTAATAGTGGTTGCTATTGCCGGTACTATGTGGCTGGGGCTACCGGTTATTAAAGTTGTTACTTTAGGTTTTATTATTGGTTTATTTGCACCTTTGGGAGATTTGGTGGAGTCGTTGATGAAACGTTCTTTTGCCGTTAAAGATTCAGGCAATTTTTTCCCAGGCCATGGCGGGGTTCTGGATCGCTGTGATAGCTTGCTTTTTGTAGTACCATTGTCGTATTATTATATAAAATACTTTTTGCTTTAGTAGTTATTATATTTGGTAAAGTATAAAGGAGTAGAATATGAAGAACATTTCTGTTCTGGGGTCAACAGGCTCCATTGGTACACAAACTTTGGAAGTGGCTTTGGCCAATCCGGATAAATTAAAAATAGTAGCTTTGGCTGCTAATAGCAATGATAAACTTATGGAAGAACAAATACATATGTTTAACCCTGCAATAGTTACTCTTAGCGATGAAGCGGCAGCCAAAAGATTGCGCTTGCGCTATAATGGTAAAACACAGATCTTGGCAGGGACAGAGGGGTTACAAGCAGTTGCGACCTATGCAGGAGCTGATACGGTATTGGCTTCTATGGTAGGCTATGCTGGTTTGCGCCCTACTTTGGAGGCTATTAGCAGCGGCAAAAATATTGCTTTGGCTAATAAAGAAACAATGGTAGCTGCTGGCAGTATCGTTATGGAGGCTGTTAAAAAGCATGGTGTAGCTTTAACTCCGGTAGATAGCGAGCATAGTGCGATTTTTCAAGCACTGCAAGGCAATAAACATAAAGAGGTTAAAAGATTATTAGTTACAGCCTCAGGTGGTCCTTTTAGAGGGAAAACCTTAGAGGAGCTGGCCCATGTTACCTTGGAGCAATGCTTAAAGCATCCTAATTGGTCTATGGGGCAGAAGGTTACAGTAGATTCTGCGACTTTAGCTAATAAAGGATTGGAAATAATGGAAGCCCATTGGCTTTTTGACATTGATTACAGTAAAATAGAAGCAGTGGTACATCCCCAAAGTGTAGTACATTCTTTGGTAGAGTATGTAGATGGTTCTGTTATGGCACAATTAGGCTTAGCGGATATGAGACTGCCTATTCAATATGCTTTAAGTTATCCTGACCGTTGGGAACATGCTTTTGGACAGTTGGATTTGGTAAAAGCAGGTCCTCTTACCTTTGAAAGTGTTGATAATAATGTTTTTGGAGCTTTTAAACTTGCTGTGGATTGTGGACGTGCAGGGGGAATTATGCCTTGCGTTTTTAATGCGGTTAATGAAGTAGCTGTATATGCTTTTTTGGCAAAGAAGCTTAGATTTTTAGATATTACAGGCCTTATCGCGGCCACATTAGATAGTTTTACAAATATTACAAAGCCCACTTTGGAAGATATAGAGTATACTGACAGTGAGGCACGCAAACGAGCTAACGAAATTTTAAAAGCGACATTTTAGTGGAGGTAGAATTTGATAACTATATTAGCGGCAATACTTGTTTTTGGTGTTTTGGTTACAGTGCATGAATTAGGACATTTTGCTACGGCAAAGCTTGTGGGTATGCGTGTAGATGAATTTGCTATTGGTTTTGGACCATTATTATATCAGACAAAATCCGCAGAGACGATTTATTCTCTGCGTTTAATTCCTTTGGGCGGTTATAATAAAATTGCTGGAATGGATCCTGGCTCAGAAACTGTTGAGAATGGTTTTGCTACTAAAAGTATTCCTGCGAGGATGCTGGTTATTTTGGCCGGTTCTCTGATGAATTTTATTTTGCCGGTAGTTTTATTTTTTTGTATTTTTGCTATTTCGGGAGTAGATACTCCGGTTAATGCTCCGATTTTGGGAATGGTAGCTCCTAAACAGGCTGTTGCTGATGCAGGGTTAATGCCGGATGATAAAATTTTGTCTGTTAATGGTACTGCGGTTACAGACTGGAACGATTTAGTCGCTAAATTGCGTGCTGCAGGAACTAAGGAAGTTACGGTAAAGGTTGATAGAGCCGGTTCCTTACGTGATTATAAGATGAAGGCTGTTTATAATGAGGAGTTGCAAAGACTTCTTATTGGTGTTTCACCTAAATTTACCAAACAATCTGTTAGCATTTTAGAAGCAGGAAAAATGTCTGTTGACTATACCAAGCGGATTGTTATTTCTATGGTGAACGGATTAAAGAAAATTATTACAGGAAAAGCACCAGCAGATGTGGCGGGCCCCATTGGGGTAGCTCAAATGGCAGGGAATGTTGCTTCCCAAGGATTATTAGCACTTTTAAGTTTTATTGCCTTTCTAAGCCTTAATTTGGCCATCATTAATTTACTACCAATACCAGCTTTAGACGGTGGGCATTTTGTAGTTTTAGTAGTCGAGGCTGTGCGGGGTAAGCCCTTAGCACCTCGTTATATGGAAGCTATTCAGATGGTTGGAATTGCTATTATTTTGGCTATTACGGTATTTTCCACGGTGAAGGATATAACGCGCTAAGTAGGAAAGGAACTTTTAATATGAAACGTAGACTAACACGAGTATTGCAAATTGGTAAAGTTGCTATTGGTGGAAATAATCCTATTGCTGTACAGTCAATGACCAATACAAAAACTGAAGATGTAGCAGCTACTATAGCGCAAATTAAAACCTTGGAAAGTCTGGGGTGCGAAATTATTCGTTGTACGGTACCCACAATGGAAGCGGCTGCGGCACTTGTAAAGATAAAAAAAGAAATTAGTATTCCGCTCATAGCGGATATTCATTTTGACCATAAACTAGCCCTAGCTTCTATTGTAGCAGGCGTAGATGGGTTGCGACTTAACCCCGGTAATATTGGGAGCAGGGATAAGGTTATTGAAGTAATAAAGGCAGCCCAAGAGCGTAATGTGCCTATTAGAATTGGTGTTAATGCTGGGTCGTTACCTAAAGATTTATTGGCTAAATACGAGCACCCAACTGCAGAGGCCATGGTTGAAGCAGCTTGGCGTCATATTCATATTTTAGAAGATTTACATTATACTAATATCAAGGTTTCACTTAAGTGTCATGATGTGCCGATGACGATTGCGGCCTATAGGCTTTTAGCAGGTCAATGTGATTATCCGTTACATGTAGGTATTACAGAAGCAGGGACTGTCAATTCCGGTATCATTAAATCTGCCGTAGGTATTGGTACTCTTTTGGCTGAAGGAATAGGTGATACTATTCGTGTTTCCTTAACAGGTGACCCAGCTAATGAAGTAAGGGTTGCCTATCAAATCTTGAAGTCTTTGGGACTAAGAGAATATGGACCTACTTTAATTTCTTGCCCTACCTGTGGACGCACTTCCATTAATTTGGAAAAGTTGGCTTTGGCAGTGGAAAGCTATTTGGAAGAAATAAAAGTACCTATTACAGTAGCCGTCATGGGTTGTATAGTAAATGGACCTGGAGAAGCAAGGGAAGCTGATATAGGCATTGCCGGTGGCAAAGATGAAGGTCTTATTTTTAAAAAAGGTGAAATTATTAAAAAGGTTCCTGAAAGAGATATTCTTAAGGAATTGTTTAAAGAAATTGATAAAATAGTGAGTGAGAGGAAGATGAATTGATGCGCGTTTCCAAATTATATGCACCAACTTTGCGAGAGGTTCCTGCAGAAGCTGAAGTAATAAGTCACCAATTAATGTTGAGAGCAGGTTTTATTAGAAAATCAGCCGGGGGTATGTATACTTATTTGCCCTTAGCTTTGCGTGTTTTGAAGAAAATTGAGACAATTATACGCGAGGAAATGGACAATTCAGGAGCTCAAGAGCTTTTGATGCCTATTTTGCAACCGGCAGAAATATGGCAGGAGAGTGGTCGTTGGTCCGTATATGGAGATGAAATGTTTCGTATTAAGGACCGCCACAGCCGTGAATTTTGCCTAGGACCTACTCACGAAGAGCTGGTTACTACTTTGGTACGCTCTGATGTGCGTTCTTACAAACAGTTGCCTTTGAATGTTTATCAAATACAAAATAAATTTAGAGATGAAAGACGTCCACGTTTTGGGTTAATGCGCGGCCGCGAGTTTATTATGAAGGATGCGTATTCTTTTGATCGTGATGAGGCTGGCCTTGATGCATCCTACAAATTAATGTATGATGCTTATACGAATATTTTTAATCGTTGCGGCTTGACTTTCCGTCCGGTAAAAGCTGATTCCGGTGCCATTGGTGGCAGCGGTTCTCATGAATTTATGGCTATTGCCGATAGTGGTGAAGCTGAGATAGTATTTTGTCCGGAGTGTGCTTATGCTGCTAATGTAGAAAAAACAGAACTGTTCCCTATGGAGGCAGTTATAGAAGCTGCTTTGCCCAAAGAAGAAGTAGTTACTCCTCATTGTAAAACAATTGCCTCAGTATGCGAATTTTTACAGTTGCCAATTGAAAAAAGCGTTAAGGCTGTTGCTTACACTTCCAGCAAAGGTCTTATTCTTTGTTTTGTGCGCGGGGATCATGAAGTTAATGAAATAAAAGTTATGAATGCTTGCGCAGTTAGCGAGGTTGCTATGGCTCCGGAAGAACTATTGGTGGCAGCTAATACTGTGGGCGGTTTTATGGATCCGGTAGGTATGGACCCCAAGAAAGCTATAATAGTTGTAGATAGTAGTGTTATGCTTATGCATAATTTCTGCTGCGGAGCTAATAAAAAAGATGTGCATTATGTAAATGTTAATCCAAAGAGAGATTTTGAACCTACAATTGTAACGGATATTCGTCTGGTACAACAAGGGGATCCATGCCCTCATTGTGGTGGCAAGCTGAAAAAAGCTAGAGGTATTGAAGTAGGACAAGTGTTCAAATTGTTTACTAAATACAGCAAGGCGTTGAAAACTAATTTTTTGGATGAAAATGGCCGAGAACAACCAATGGTTATGGGCTGTTATGGTATTGGCGTTAGTCGTACTATGGCGGCAGCTATTGAGCAATGTAATGACAAAGATGGTATTATTTGGCCTGCAGCCATAGCTCCCTATAGTGTGCTGGTGGTGCCGGTTAATACTAAAGATGAAGCTAGTACAGCTAAGGCAGAAGAGATTTATAAGGCACTGGGGGAAGCAGGCCTAGAAGTTATTATTGATGACCGCAGTGAAAGGGCCGGCGTAAAGTTTAAGGATGCGGATTTAATTGGTTATCCTTTGCGCGTCGTAGTAGGTCCAAAGACTTTGGCGGTGGGGCAAATTGAAGTAAAGAACAGACGCTCAGGCGAGGTTAAGATGTTAAATCTAGACGCTGACTATATTAGCGAAATACAGGCTATGTTGGCACTTTATAATAGAAATTAACTTCTGGAAAAGGAAGTGAAATTATGTTAAATGCGATGGATTGGCAGATGATTATGCGTCTGTGTTTGGCGGCGCTTTTGGGTGGCATTGTAGGGATGGAACGGGGAAGCGGTGATAGACCGGCAGGTCTTAGAACTCACGTGCTTGTTTGCACAGGTTCTGCTTTGATTATGCTGGTTTCTATTTATGCTTTTGACCCACAAACTTATACTAGAGATCCAGGACGTATTGCCGCTTAGGTTGTTAGCGGTATTGGTTTTTTAGGTGCCGGAACTATTTTGCACGAAGGACTTACTGTGCGAGGTTTAACTACGGCGGCTAGTTTGTGGATGGTAGCAGCTATTGGTCTTGCCATTGGTAGCGGCATGATTTTGGTGGGCATTATTTCAACGGTTATTATGCTTATTACTTTGGTCACTTTTCATGGTTGGGAGAAACGGTTACCGGGGGCAGGTAATAATGCACGCAGGTATATAAGGGTTATTGCTAAAAATAATACTGATACGATGATGACGATTTTGGGGTACTTAGGTTCTCATAATGTTAAAGTGCGGACACTAAATGTAAAAAACAACAAGGTAGAAGGAACAATTATTATTGAGCTTTATTTAAAAATTAGTAAAGATTTTAATATCAACGAAATTATTGCAGGAATTAATACCTTAGATGATGTAATTTCGTTAGAAAATGTAGTTTGATTACAGGTTGAGAATAGGAAGACAACATGTCAGAAAAGTACAAAATAATACCAAATAAGAACGAGTTTATGTCTTTTTTAGAGACAATAAATGTGAACCCTGGAGAGCTTGCTGCTATACAAAATATTGTGTTGGTATGTGTAGAGGTTGACTGCGTTGGGGAAACATGTACTATAAATTATCAAAAGAAAAACCATGACTTACAAACGGAACTATTGGCAGCGGTGGCAGAAAAACTGACCGCTGCTTGTTCTTTGCGGGACGTGGTCTTTTTGCCATGCCAAGCAACCAAAGAGTGTGAAAAAAAAAGAACAACGTTATAGCGATGAATATTTAGAAGCATTGAAGGTTGTTAATGGTGAAGCAGAGGCTTCTACGGGAGATAGAAAAATTTTGGGCAATAAAATAACCAAAAAACCTAGACCTATGTGCCAAGTAATTGAAGAGGAAAACAATGTTGTTGTGGCTGGCAGCATAGTCGGATTTAAAGAAAGAGAATTGCGTACAGGCGCTGTTATGCTTAGCATTCTAGTGAAAGATACTACCGACGGGTTAGTAGCGAAAAAACGTTTTGGCGAAGGCAAAAACAAAGATGAGTTAGCACATAATGTAGCTGAGTGTAAGGCCTTTATAGCTAAAATGCCTGTAGGTTCTAATGTTTGTTTTATGGGTAATGTGCGTATAGATAAGTTCGAAAATGATGAAGCTGTTATGACTGATATCCGCAGTATTACCCTTTTGCTCAAAGAAGAGCGTATGGATAATGCTGAAGAAAAAAGAATAGAACTACATTGCCATACGAAAATGAGCAAATTAGATGCTGTAACGCCCATTAAAGAGCTGGTAAAAACAGCTATGCGTTGGGGTCATAAGGCTCTTGCGATTACTGACCATGGAGTTGTACAGGCTTTTCCTTTTGCTTATGACGAAGTAGAGGGCAAGGATTTTAAATTAATCTTTGGCGTTGAGGGGTATTTATGGCCGGATGAAAATGTAAAGAAGACTTATCATATTATTATCTTGGCAAAGACTGCTGAGGGTCTTCGCAATCTTTACCGGTTAATTTCCATGTCACATTTACAATTTTTTGGTGGTAAGCCTGCTAGGCCTCGTATGACTAGAGCATTGATTGAACAGTATCGCGAAGGACTAATTATTGGTTCTGCCTATGCAGCAGGCGAAGTGTTTCAGTCTATCCTAAATGGGCAATCTCACGAGGAAATTTTGAAAATTTCCAAGTTCTATGATTACTTGGAAATTCAGCCTACAGGTAATAATAAATATTTAATTAGGGAAGATAAGTATCCAAATATTAAAACACAAGCGGATTTAGAAAGTATTAACAAACAAATTTATGCTATTAGCTCAGAGCTTGGTAAACTGACTGTTGCTACTTGTGATGTACATTTTCTTAATCCTGAGGATGCCAATATTCGCAAAATTTTGCAAGCAGGTCAAGGGTATAGCGATGCGGAGGAGCAACCACCTTTGTATTTGCATACTACAGAAGAAATGTTGGCTGAATTTGCTTATTTAGGACAGGAAAAAGCCTATGAAGTAGTGGTTACTAATCCTAGTCTTATAAATGACAGAATAGATAAGTTTAAACCGGTACCGGATAGAGATCAGTTGTATTCACCGATTATTCCCGGAGCCGAAAAGAAAATTAAGGATATGACATATTGTCGGGCACATGAAATTTATGGCGAAAAATTGCCGACTATTGTGGAAGATCGCTTGCAGCTAGAACTGCATTCCATTATAGGTAACGGTTTCGCAGTTTTATATTATATCGCTCATTTATTGGTGAAAAAGTCTAATGATGATGGCTATATGGTAGGTTCGAGAGGATCAGTTGGTTCTTCGTTGGTAGCGACAATGCTTAATATTACGGAAGTTAATCCCTTGAAGCCCCATTATTGTTGTCCTAAATGCAAAAGAAGTGAGTTTTTTGAGGATGGAAGCGTAAGTTCCGGTTTTGATCTGCCGGTTAAATTATGCCCTGACTGTGGAACTGAAATGGTGCGTGACGGGCATGATATTCCTTTTGCTGTTTTCATGGGTTTTCATGGTGAGAAGGTTCCGGATATTGATTTGAATTTTTCCGGTGAATATCAACCGCAAGCGCATAAATATACCGAAGAATTATTTGGACGGGATAATGTTTTTCGGGCGGGAACTTTGGGCACTATTGCGGCCAAAACTGCTTATGGTTATGTAAAAAAATATTTTGATAGCAAGGGAATGCATGTGCGCAATGCTTTTGTTGAAAGCATGATTCCTGGGCTAGTGGATGTAAAAAGAACGACAGGTCAGCACCCCGGTGGTATTATGGTTTTGCCACGCAATCTTGATATTCACTATATTACGCCGGTGCAGTATCCTGCAGATGATGCTAAAAGTGGTATTATTACAACCCATTTTGATTATCATTCTATTAATGACCGTTTGGTTAAATTGGATATTCTAGGTCATGATGATCCTACCGTAATCAAAATGTTGGAAACTTTATTACATATAGATATTAAAGATATTCCCATTGGGGACCCTGATACTATGTCTTTGTTTCAAAATACCAAAGCTTTGGGGGTAAAACCTGAAGAAATTGGCAGTGAAGTAGGAACTTTCGGCATACCTGAATGTGGCACGCAATTTGTTCGTCAGATGATTTATGATGTACAGCCTAAAAATTTTAGTGATTTGTTACGTATTTCCGGTTATTCTCATGGAACAGATGTGTGGTTGAATAATGCGCAGGAATTAATAAAAGAGGGTAAACCCACAGAAGATACCATTTCTACTCGTGATGATATTATGACCAGCCTAATTAATAAAGGTGTAGAACCAAGCATAGCTTTTAGTATTATGGAAACTTGCCGTAAAGGTAAGGCACACAAAAATGGGCTAAGTGATGAGCAGATGAAGGCCTTAGAAAAAGCACATGTTCCTGATTGGTATGTTAAGTCTTGTAAAACCGTGCAATATCTGTTTCCTAAAGCACATGCGGTTGCCTATGTTATCTCGGCTTATCGCATAGCTTATTGCAAAGTTCATCATCCCAAGGAGTTTTATGCGACTTATTTTTCTATTAGAGCACCGAAATTTGATTATGCCTTGTGTATAAAGGCAAAGATTTCATGAAACGTTATATTAAAGACGTTTATGTGCAGAATAAAAAGGCCAAGGTTAATGAAAAGGATACAGCTACCTATATGGAGTTAGTTATTGAGATGATGGCACGGGGCTTTGAGTTTGAGAACATTGATTTATATCGTTCTGATGCTCATAAGTTCATCGTCACAGAAAAAGGCTTGCTGCCACCGTTAGGAGCACTAGCTGGTATTGGCGATGTGGCTGCAGATGGTATCGCGGCGGCTAGATGCAATGGGCCATTTATTTCCCGTGAAGATTTGCGTACTCGAGCAAAAATAAGCAGTGCGGCTGTAGAGGCTTTAGCAGAGATTGGTTCCTTAGAGGGTTTACCGGCTACAGACCAAATCGAGTTATTTTAACATAATATATAAGGAAATATTGCGCAATGTAAATAATAGTGTTATAATATATACAGAAATTTTATGTTTGTATTTAGGAGAGTGGGTATAGCACCCGCTCTTTCGTTTACTAGGAACATTTTTACGGGGGTGAGTAAATTGGACAAGAAAAAATTGGTTGAAATAATTACGGAAATGGCAGAACCGATAGTTAAAGAACAAAGACTAGAGCTTGTTGATGTGGAGTATGTACGTGAAAAAGATTGGTTTTTGCGCATTTATATTAATAAACTTGGAGGAATCGATATTGATGATTGTTCCATTGTTAGCAGTAAATTAACTAAACTTTTGGATGAGACGGATCCTATTAAGGAAAAGTACTATTTGGAGGTCTCTTCACCAGGGATAGATCGTCCGCTAAAAAAAGATAAAGATTTTCAAGCCAATTATGGCAAAAAGTTGATGTTCAGCTTTTTGCGCCTATAAATGGTAAAAAAGAATTTGTGGGGATTTTAATGAGCCATACTGATTTGCTTATTGTTCTCACAGTTGACGAAGAAGAAATTGAACTGGAACGCAAAGCAGTTGCCAGTATTAGACCACATATAGAATTTTAAGAATGTTTAAGGAGGAATTATTAAGTGAACGCAGACTTTGTAAAAGCCATTGCTCAATTGGGCGCTGAAAAGGGGATTTTACCGGAAGTATTATATAATGCTGTTGAAGAAGCTTTGATTACGGCTTATAAGAAAAATTTTGGTTCATCTCAAAAGGTAAGGGTAACTTTAAATAAAGAAAACGGAGAAATCCATGTTTTTGCCCGCAAAACAATAGTTGAAAATGTAGAGGTTTCTACGCAAGAAATGAGTTTGGATGCTGCTAGAAAAATCAATGCGAAATACCAGCTGGATGATATCATTGAGGAAGAAGTTACACCTAAGGATTTTGGCCGCATTGCTGCTCAAAATGCCAAGCAAGTTATAGTGCAACGTATTCGTGAAGCAGAGCGTGGAATGGTGTATGAAAAGTATTCCAGCCGCGAGAACGATATCGTCAATGGTATTGTGCAAAGAGTTGAAGGACATAATGTCTATGTAGATTTGGGAAGTGCTGAGGCAATTTTGCTTCCCAATGAACAAATCCCCGGTGAAGTTTACCAAAATCATGACAGGATAAAGTCCTACATCGTAGAAGTGAAAAAAACAACTAAGGGACCACAAATTATTTTGTCCAGAACTCATCCAGGACTTTTACGCCGGCTATTTGAACTGGAAGTTTCTGAAATACAAGATGGTACGGTGGAGATCAAATCCGTAGCTAGAGAACCTGGTATGCGTTCAAAAATCGCCGTGTTTAGTAATAATAGCAATGTTGATCCTGTAGGGGCTTGTGTTGGACAAAAAGGCATGAGGGTTCGTACTACCGTAGATGAGCTGCGCGGTGAAAAAATAGATATTGTTAAATACAGTGCAGATCCTGAAGAATATGTAGCCAATGCACTTTCTCCTTCCAAGGTTATTGTGGCTGTTGCTGCTGAAAACGAAAAGATATGCCGTGTTATAGTACCTGATTACCAATTATCATTGGCTATTGGTAAAGAAGGACAAAATGCTAGATTGGCTGCAAAACTAACCGGTTGGAAGATAGATATTAAGAGCGAGACACAAGCTATAGAAGCAGGTGAGTTGGAATATGCCGATGATGTTGATGAAAGCATACCTGCAGAAAGCGTAGAGGTTATTGCTGTTCCAGAAACAATACCTCCCGACAAAGAAGGTAGTGATAAGCAATGAAGGTAAGGAAAGTTCCGGAGCGCAAATGTTTGGGCTGTGGTGAAATGAAGGAAAAGAAAGCATTAATACGCGTTGTTAGATCGCCTGAAGGTATTATATCTGTAGATAAAAGTGGCAAGAAACCAGGACGTGGTGCCTATGTTTGTCAAAGCAGAGAATGCGCAGCTAAAGCTATTTCAGCTAGAGCATTGGAAAAAGCATTGGGGGTAAAGATTAGCGACGAAGTATGTACGAAGATTTTGGAGGAGTTGGCGGAATGATAACAGAGCAAAATTTGCTTTTTGCCCTTGGTTTGGCACAAAAAGCAGGTAAGACTGCTTCAGGAGATTTTGCTGTGCGCGGCGCTATTAAAAAAGGCAAAGTTAAATTGCTTTTATTGGCAGCAGATGCAGCGGAAAATTCGAAAAAGGATTTGATTTACATGTGCCAAGATTACCACGTTACGCTAATTGAAGTTTTGGATCGACAGATATTGGGTGCTGCTATTGGCAAAGCCCAAAGGACGGCTGTCGCAATTATAGATAATAATTTTGTTAAGATGATTATGAAATAGGGCATGGAGGTGTGTGGATGGGTAAACACAGAGTTTATGAGATAGCAAAAGAATTTGACGTAGATAGCAAAAAAGTAATGGAATTTTTGTCCGGACACAGGGTTGACGTTAAAAGCCACATGAGTTCCGTGGATGATAACGTACGTAATATGATTGTAAAAGAGTTTGGTAAAAAAAATAAAACTACGCCTGCTGTACATAAAGCAGACGCGAAGCGCGAGGAAAAGCCGACGATAATTAAACAGGAACATATGACTACCCCGAAGCAAGAGATTAAAGCAGTAACTAAACATGATGCACATGTGGCTCCTAAACAGGAAGTTAAAGTGGCGGAGAAATCTGCGGTTGCAGCAGCTCCTACTACAGAAAAAGGTGCACAGGCTACGCCTGCTGTTAAACCTAAGATTATTATTCATAGACCACCTGTTGGCGGGCAAAGACCAGCAGCAACAAGTTCAAGTACACAACATCGTCCACAGGGACAAGGATATCAACCACAACAAACACATTCCCAGGGGACAAGACCAAGTGCCGGTTACCAATCTAGACCACAAGGCCAAGGAACAGGTGCTCGTCCAAGTACAGGTTACCAGTCTAGGCCACAAGGCCAAGGCACAGGTGCTCGCCCAAGTACAGGCTACCAGTCCAGACCACAAGGCCAAGGACAACGCCCACAAGGACAGGGATACCAATCTCGTCCAAGTGGTGGACAGGGGTATCAATCTCGTCCAGGTGGACAAGGCAATCAAGGATATAAAAAACCAGCTGTAGTTGAAAAACCACCAGTGGATATTAATAGCCCCCATGCAGGCAAAGAAATGGGTCATCGTGCCAAAAACTTTACCAATGATAAAAAGCCTCAGGGTAGTTACGCGCAAAGAGGTAGCAGACCAAATCGGAATAACAACCGTATGGGACGTAATAATAAACATAAGAGCAATCAAAATAGCACGCCGCAGCCAAGACCTGTAGTGGAAATTGCCAGACCTACTTCTGTACAAGTTGGTGCTAGTATTAATGTTAAGGCTTTTGCACAGTTAATGAAACGTGAAGTAAGTGAAGTAATTAAGTCTTTATTCCTATTGGGCGTTATGGTAACTATTAATCAAGAAATTGATCATGATACAGCAGTACTTGTAGGTAGTGAATTCAAGGTTGAAGTAGGAGAATTACCACCAGAAGAGGATCCAACTGAAGTTCCTGAAGTGGAAGATGATCCGGCATTACGGATTTCTCGTCCTCCTGTGGTTACAGTTATGGGACATGTTGATCATGGCAAGACTTCTTTGCTTGATGCTATTCGCAAAGCAAATGTCACGGCGCGCGAAGCCGGCGGCATTACTCAACATATAGGTGCGTATAAAGTTACCTGCCAAGGTAAGCCTATTGTTTTTCTTGATACGCCTGGACATGAAGCCTTTACTTCCATGCGAGTTCGTGGAGCACAAGTAACAGATGTAGCTATATTAGTAGTTGCAGCGGATGATGGCGTTATGCCACAAACACTAGAAGCTATTAATCATGCAAAAGCAGCCAAGGTGCCTATCATTGTTGCCATTAATAAAATCGATAAAGAAGGCGCGAATATTGAGTTTGTTAAGCAACAACTTTCTGAACATGAATTAATCCCTGAAGATTGGGGCGGAGATACCATTATGGTTCCGGTTTCTGCTCATAAGAAAACGGGTATTTCCGATTTGTTGGAAATGATTCTTCTTGTTGCTGAAGTCCAAGAATTAAAAGCTAATCCTAATCTGCCAGCTCATGGTACAATCATTGAGGCGCAGCTTGATAAAGGTAGAGGTCCTGTAGCTACGGTATTAATTTCTCGCGGTACGCTAAAAGTTGGCGATACTATTTTGGCCGGCACTGCTTATGGTAAGGTTCGTGCTATGAATAATGATCGTGGAGAAAGAGTTAAAAAGGCGTTGCCTTCTACTCCGGTTGAAGTGTTAGGCCTAAATGACGTACCTATGGCCGGTGATATCTTAGATGTTACTGAAGAGCGTATTGCTCGTAGCGTAGCAGAAAAACGTATTGCGAAGAAAAAGACTGATGAGATTCACAAGGCAGCTAAAGTTTCCTTAGAAGATATTTTTAGTAGGATTCAAGAGGGCGAATTGAAAGAATTGAATATCGTGGTAAAAGCCGATGTACAAGGAACAATTGAAGCCTTGAAACAGTCGCTTGTTAATATTAAAAATGAGGAAGTAAAAGTTGTTGTTGTTCATTCCGGCGTTGGTACTATTAATGAGACAGAGGTTATGTTAGCTGCTGCGGCTAATGCTTTGGTCATAGGTTTTAATGTACGTCCTGATACTAATGCTCGTAAAGCTGCAGATCATGAAAAAGTTGATATTAGAACTTACCGTGTAATTTATGATGCTTTAAATGATGTGGAAGCAGCCATTAAGGGTATGTTGGCACCTAAATTTAAAGAGGTTATAACCGGTCATGTAGAAGTACGTCAAGTAATAACTATTTCTAAGATTTTGATTGCAGGTTGTTATGTAACTGATGGTAAGATTGCTAATTCTTCCAAAGTTAGAGTTATTCGTGATGGGATTGTTGTTCATGAGGGTGATATAGAGTCCTTGCGTAGATTTAAAGACGATGTTAAAGAAGTACAAACTGGATTTGAATGCGGTTTGACGTTGCAGAACTATCGCGATCTTAAAGAGGGCGATCAGATAGAAGTCTTTATCATGGAAAAAGTGGTAGTAGACTAAGGAGAAACCAATGGCAAGATTAAGAGTAGAAAAAATGCAAGAATTAATTAAACAAGAACTCAGTAATATGCTTTTAAAGGATATTAAAGATCCCCGTGTTAAATTTGTCACGGTAACTGAAGTGGAAGTAAGCGGTGATTTAAGTTATGCTAAGGTTTATGTAAGTTTGTATGGCAGCGAAGAGGAACAAAAGGAAGCATGGATAGGACTAAATAAGGCTTTGGGCTTTATGCGTTCAGAAATAGCAAAAAGAATTAGGTTGCGTGTTGCACCAATTCTTACCCTTACTAAAGATACTTCAATGGAGTACAGTTCACATATTCAAGAGTTGCTTAATCAAATAAAGAAAGAAGGACCCGCCCATGAGTAAGAAAGTTACCCTCCACGAGGCTCTTAATATTTTAAAGAATGCAAAAAGCGTGATTTTAGTTAGTCATGTTAGTCCTGATGGCGATACACTAGGATCTACGTTAGCATTGGCGGAAGGCTTAAAACAGACCGGTAAAAAGGTTACTATTATGGTGGATGATGTTATTTCATCCACCTATAGTTTTATGCCGGGAATTGGAGAATATGTTCGTCCGCAAAAAGGACAACATTATGACGCTGATTTGTTGGTCATTGTTGATTCAAGTTCTTTAGATAGAATTGGCATAGTAGAAGATTGTGTTACCGCTCCTATTCTAAATATTGATCACCATGTTTCTAATACTGGGTTTGCCGATTATTTATGGCTAGATGATAGTGCCACGGCTACAGGGCAAATGATGTTTACGCTTCTCAAAGAAATGCAAGTAGATATTACTCTGGCTATGGCGATTTGTTTATACGTAGCAATAATTACCGATTGTGGAAATTTTAAATATTCTAATACTACGGCCGCCAGCATGAGAGCAGCAGCGGAGTTATTGGAACTGGGCGTGGAGCCCAATTTAATTTCGGACTTCATTGAAATGAAGCCAAGAAAAAATATAGAGTTACTTCGCAAGGTTTTAAATACCTTAACTTTTTTTGATGAAGGTCATATTGGCATTATTGAAATAAGCCAAGAAGATTATAACAAAGACATTGATACAGACAGTTTTATTTCCTATCCTAGGTATGTAGAAGGCGTGGAGGTTGCTGTTATGTTTAAAGCTGTAGAACCTGAAAAAACAAGGGTTAGTATGCGTTCACGCTGGATTGATGTGAGCAAAATAGCCTTGTCTTTTAACGGTGGTGGGCATATAAAAGCCTCGGGTTGTACTATAGAGGCTAATTTAGCAGAAGCTAAAAAACAATTAATTGCTAAAATAATGGAAGAAATGCGAGCGAATAAACGATAGACGGTATTTTTAATGTGTTAAAGCCACCGGGCATGACTAGTCACGACGTGGTTAGTGTTATGCGCCGGATATTACACACCAAAAAAATCGGGCATGGGGGAACCCTTGATCCTATGGCCGCAGGAGTTTTGCCAGTCTTTGTGGGCAAGGCGACTAGGCTTTTGGAATATGCGCTAGAAGGCAGTAAGGCATATAGAGCTGTTATAACTTTTGGCAGTCAAACGGATACTGGAGATGAGGAAGGCAAGATTAATGCAACCTCTGATGTTGTTGCATTAAACAAAGAAGATATTATGACCGGATTACAAAGTTTCGAAGGCAAAGGCACACAAATTCCGCCAATGTATTCTGCTATTAGTTATCAAGGTCAAAAACTTTATAAGTTAGCACGTCAAGGTGTAGAAATTGAGCGTGAACCGCGTGCTATTTTTATTAATAGCTTAAAAATGGTTGATTATACAGGGCAACAGCTGATAGTAGATGTTGAGTGTTCAAAAGGAACCTTTATTCGAACTCTATCAGAAGATATTTCTCAGTACTTTGGTATGGTTGGAACCATGAGCTTTCTTTTGCGTTACAGGGTTGGAGATTTTCCTTTGTCTACTGCCTTCACTTTGGAAGAAATTGAAGAAAACTATGAGAAGTGTGTACTTCCTATGGAATTAGCCATTGAACACCTACCTATTATGGAAGTTAGTACCTGGCAAGGTTTACGGATCGCTCAGGGTGTTGCTACGACGGTAAATGATATTCAAGAGGGTAAATATTATAAATTAGTAACTAATGAGGGCTTGATGATTGGCGTAGCCTTAGCCAAGGACGGACGACTTAGAGCTCATAAAATAATAAATATACCCCAAAAAGAAGAAGTAGGTATTTATGAAGACGATAACCAATGTTGAACAATTAAAAATTTTACAATTAGAGCCATGTGTGGTTGCGTTGGGAACTTTTGACGGTGTACATTTAGGTCATTGTGATGTTATAAATACAGCTAAAAGTTATGCGCAAAGTCATAATTTAGAGCTGATGGTTTTTACTTTTAGTAATCATCCTTTGTCTGAAATTAAAGGAGCTTTAGTTCCACCGTTGCTCTTGGATAATAAAAGCAAAGAGAAAGTATTAGAGAATTTGGGTGTGGATATTTTATTGAACATTCCCTTTACGGAAGAATTGTCACAGTTGAGTGGTCTGAATTTTTTAAAATTTCTTAGCATAAATAATGTACGTGCTATTGTTGTTGGTGCAAATTATAGTTATGGACATATGGAGCGTGGCGATGTATATTCTTTGCAGACTGATGGACCAAAGTTCGGTTTTGAGGTTTTAGTGCGCAAGCTTATCAAACTTAATGGCGCCGTAGTTAGCAGTACTAATATTAGAAATATTATTAAAGAAGGCAATGTTGAAATGGCTGCCATGATGCTGGGTCGAGCGTATAGCATACCGGGTATTGTAGTTCATGGTGATGAACGAGGCAGGATCATTGGTTTTCCTACAGCCAATATTAATTTAGCTAAGAGTAAATTTGTTTTACCTGCTAGTGGCGTGTACGCTGGTAAGGTTGTTGTGGGCGAGAAGGTTTATAATGCGTTATTAAATGTAGGAAACAATCCTACATTTGACAAGGACGAACTTAAACTGGAAGCACATTTACTGAATTTTAAGGGCGATTTATATGGGGAAGAAATTGTTGTTGAATTTCACTATCACGTACGTGACGAAATAAAATTCAATAATATAGAAGACCTAAAAGCACAGATTATGAAAGACAAGGAAGAGATTGAAGGGTTGTTTTAAAAGCAGTGAAGTTGCACTAAGTGCAAGTGAAGTTATGCTATCGCATAAGTGAAGTGCGGCAAAGCCGCAGTGAAGTGTTCGCAACCTTATAGTGGTTTTGCGAACAGTTAAGGAAAGTTTTTTTCAAAAACTTGAACTTATAAAAAGATAATATGTTTTATTGTATTTTTGTTTTATAAATTCTTGCTTTCGCTTAAGAAAGCATCATTAACTTTCGGACTTGTCCGAAAAGCTGCACTCCACGAAGTGGAGGCTGCACTACGGCGAAGCCGTAACTGCACTTTGCGACAAAGTCGCAAAAGCTGCACAAGAAAAACAGTGAAGTTATGCTATCGCATAAGTGAAGTGCGGCAAAGCCGCAGTGAAGTGTTCGCAACCCTATAGTGGTTTTGCGAACAGTTAAGGAAAGTTTTTTTTCAAAAACTTGAACTTATAAAAAGATAATATGTTTTATTGTATTTTTGTTTTATAAATTCTTGCTTTCGCTTAAGAAAGCATCATTAACTTTCGGACTTGTCCGAAAAGCTGCACTCCACGAAGTGGAAGCTGCACTACTGCGAAGCCGTAACTGCACTTTGCGACAAAGTCGCAAAAGCTGCACATATTGAATAACTTAGCCTATGGCTAACTTCACTGCTCGAAGAGCACTTAACTTGTAACGCAGTTACAACTTCACTGGAAACATAGTTTCCACTTAACTGCCTTTCCCTTGCTTCCTTCCACAACTTATGCTATAATACTTGAGTACCAAAGAACCTTAGCGTGGTATAGCGATTCTCCAACGTATTCTACAGCTAGGGCAATTAAAAAAATAGGAGGTAAACTTATTATGATGACACCAGCTAGAAAACAAGAATTAATTGAAACTTACCGCATTAATGAGGCTGATACCGGATCTCCAGAAGTGCAAATCGCTATTTTGACTGAGCGTATTACGTACTTGACTGAGCATCTAAAAGAACACAAAAAGGACCATCATTCTCGTCGTGGTTTGTTAAAGATGGTAGGTCAACGTCGTGGTCTATTGAATTATTTGATGGACAAAGACATCGAACGCTATCGTGTAATTATTGAGAAATTAAAGATTCGTAAATAGGCGAAAAGCATATTACAAGCAAAACCTCTTACAGGAGACTGTAGGAGGTTTTTTATTTTTTAACAAAGTTGTCAATTTTTTTTAATTTGTAGTATAATATTTGGGTAACAAAAAAGAGCGAAAAGAAAAGAGGAGGATGCTGAAGATGCATACATACAGCATGGAGTTAGGCGGAAGAACCCTAACCATTGAGACAGGCAAGATTGCAAAGCAAGCAAACGGCGCAGTACTAGTTCGGTATGGTGATACCGCAGTGGTAGTAGCTACTACAGGAACTAAAACCCCAAGGGAGGGTGTTGATTTTTTCCCGTTGACAGTTGATTATGAGGAAAAAATGTACTCCGTTGGTAAAATTCCAGGAGGTTTTATTAAAAGAGAAGGACGCCCGGCTGAAACGGCTATTTTGACTTCTAGATTAATTGATCGACCAATTCGTCCTATGTTTCCGGACGGTTATCATAATGATGTACAAATAGTTGCTACGGCAGTTTCCGTAGATCCTGATAATGCACCTGATATGCCGGCAATGATCGGAGCTTCTTGTGCGCTTTCTATTTCAGATATTCCTTTTGATGGTCCTATTGCCGGTGTTCGTATTGGTTTAATAGACGGTCAATTTATTGTTTGTCCTACTGTTGAACAAGCTAAGATTAGTGAATTGAACTTAGCTGTTGCCGGTACTAAAGATGCTATTTTGATGGTTGAAGCCGGTGCCAAGGAAGTATCCGAAGAAGTTATGTTGGATGCTATTTGGTTTGCACATGGTGAAATACAAAAGATAGTTGAATTCCAAGAAAAAATACAGGCTGAAGTTGGTAAGCCTAAGATGGAAGTGCCTGTTTATATTCCACCTGCTGAAATTGCAGAAGAGATTAAAATCTATGGCGAAGCTAAATTAAAGGCTGCTTTAATGGATGAAGATAAGCATCGCCGTGAAGAAATGGTTAGCCAGGTTAAAGCTGAAATAGCACAAGTTTTCAGCGAAAAATATCCTGATAATGCTAAAGATGTTGCTTATATTACTCAGAAGTTAATAAAAGCAGTTGTACGTAGAACTATTTCTGTAGATAAAATTCGTCCTGATGGTCGTCAACTAGATGAAGTTCGTAAGGTAACTTGCGAAGTAGGACTTTTGGCTCGTCCTCATGGTAGTTCTTTGTTTACGCGTGGTCAGACTCAGATTTTAAATGTGTTGGCTATGGCTCCTCTTCGTGAAGCACAAATCCTTGATGGTCTTGGCAGCGAAGAAAAGAAACGTTATATCCATCATTACAATTTCCCACCGTATAGTGTTGGCGAAACTAAGCCTATGCGTTCTTCTGGTCGTCGCGAAATTGGACATGGTGTTTTGGCAGAAAGAGCGTTATTGCCTGTTATCCCTTCTGAAGAAGAGTTTCCGTATGCAATTCGTTTGGTATCAGAGGTTTTGGAATCCAATGGTTCTTCCTCTATGGGGAGCGTTTGCGGCAGCACCTTGTCTCTAATGGATGCCGGTGTACCTATTAAGGCTCCTGTATCCGGTGTAGCAATGGGACTTGTTAAAGATGGTGAAGATTTCACTATTTTGACAGATATTCAAGGTTTAGAAGATGCTTTAGGAGATATGGACTTTAAGGTTACCGGTACCGCTAAAGGTATCACTGCCATTCAAATGGATATTAAAATTGATGGCATTAATAAAGAAATTTTCCAACAGGCTTTGGCACAAGCTAAAACCGGTCGTATGTTTATTCTTGGCAAAATGCTTGAGTGTATTGCTGAACCTAGAAAAGAACTTAAACAGTATGCTCCTAAGATTACAACACTTAAGATTAATCCGGATAAAATCCGCGACATCATTGGGCCTGGTGGCAAAATGATTAAAAAAATCGTAGAAGAAACCGGTGCTAAGATTGATGTAGATGATAGTGGTACGGTTCATGTAGCAGCTGTAAATAGCGAGATTGCTGATAAGGCAATTGCTATTATTAAGGGCTTGACTGCTACTCCTGAGGTGGGCAAGATTTATACCGGCAAAGTAACCCGTTTGATGAACTTTGGTGCTTTTGTAGAATTCATGCCTGGCCGCGAAGGTTTAGTACACATTTCTCAATTGGCTAACGAACGCGTAGAGAAGGTTGAAGATGTTATTTCTGTTGGCGATGAAATTGCTGTAAAGCTAACTGAAATTGATCAAAAAGGTCGTTTAAATCTTTCTCGCAAAGCTGCATTAAACAGTAAATAAATTTAAGGCAATAAGCATATTCCGACAATAGTCGTGAATATGCTTATTTTTTTTGGGGGGGGCAAAATATTGTTTTATATTTCCCATAGTTGCCATATACAAGGTTGTAAATTTTTGCTATTATATACATGCTACACTTGGGGATTATTGATGATGAATTCAATGTTTTGCTAAGCTGTTTATTTATGGATATATAGATGGATTGGGGAGGCAAGGACATGAACTGGCATGATAAAAGGGTAAAGTATATTGTCATAGCATTGGTAATTATCACAGCTATTATTTCTTGGCAAATATTTAATAAAGTCATGGGGGCGAGAGAAAAAGCACAGAAGGCAGCCGTAGGAAAGACTATTCAGGTGTCTACGGTATTTGCAACTCATAAAACTATTAAACCGGTGATAAAACTTACAGGCAATTTGGATCCTTTGTGGCAGGCTGATATAGGGGCAAAAGTTGCTGGACGTATAGAACACGTTTATGCTAAAGTTGGTGACCAGGTAGATGCGCAGCAGGTATTGGCCACCTTAGATAGTGTTGAATCGGATGCTACAGCAAACAGTGCTAAGGGTAGTGTTTTTGATGCTAGAGCTAATTTGTCTTTGGCAGAAACAACTTTAGCACGTTATGAAAAGCTCTATGAAACAGGGGCTATTTCCAAAGCTGATTTAGATAATGCACAATTTACCCGTGATATGGCGGCTGGCAAACTATCTGCTGCCCAAGGAACATATGATAATGCTTTTTCTAAAATGAATGGTACCAGTGTTATTACTCCTCATACAGGAACAGTTGTTAAACGTTATTTTCAAGAAGGCTATTACGCTACGGTGGGCACCGCATTGTTTAATGTTGCAGACACTACGGTATTGGTCGCCAAAATAAATATTCCTGAAGGACAAATAGGTGGTGTGTCCTTGGTGGCAAAATGTCAAGTGCAAATTCCGGCTATGAATGGTCTAAAAGTATAAGGAACAGTTACAAAAATTGCTCAAGTTGCAGATATGCCGGCACGTACTTTTTCTGCCGAAGTAACTGTAGATAACAGTGATAATAAATTGCGTGGCGGATTATTTACCAATGTGCTTTTAGAACTAGCAGAAAAACCCAAGGCTATGATTATTCCGCAAAGCGCTATTGTTATGCGTGAGGATCAAAGAACTGTTTATGTGGTTGATAGTGCAGGGCGTATAAGCCGTAAGGTTCTTAGCACAGGCTATATTGGTGATGGTATTGTGGAAGTATTAGGTGGTATTAGCGAAAAGGATGAAATTGTTACATCAGGTCAAAACCGCATACGTGAAGGTAGCCTAGTTACCAGAAATAAGGACGGTAATAAATAATGATTAAGCAATTCATTCACAGACCAGTTTTTACTACCATGCTTATATTGGTACTAGTGGTTTTCGGTATTCGTGCTTATCCTAATTTAGGGGTTGATTTGTATCCTGAAATTGATTTACCTTTAGTTAGCGTAAGTGTTACTTACACGGGTGCAGCTCCTGAAGAAATGGAAACATTAGTTGTTAAACCTATCGAAAATAGGGTAAGCCAAGTTTCCGGGATTAAAACCATGTCTTCTACAGTTAGAGAAGGCTATGCTCAGACTGTATTGGAATTTAACCTAGGCACTGATGCCAACGCGATGGCCAGCGAAGTAAGAGAGAAGGTAGCGTCTGTCAGGGGTAACTTGCCGGACGATATTGACGAGCCCATTATTCAAAGAGTAGATTTGTCAGCTCAGTCTGTAGTTGCTTTTACGGTGGCATCTGAATCTCGCAGCCGTGGCGAAATAGTGCGTTTAATTGAAAATGTAATTAAAAATAGATTGCAACAAGTAGAAGGCGTATCAGAGGTAAGTTATTATGGCGCCGGTGATCGAGAATTGAAGGTTTGGGTAGCTGCAGAAAAATTAAATGCGTATAATATACCCTTTCAAAACGTTTACAATGCTGTAAATAGTGCCAACGCCAATACTCCAGGTGGCAGCGTAGAAGAAAAAGGCATGAAGCTTACAGTTAGAACTTTAGGCAAATTTAAAAGTGTAGACGATATTAAAAATATTGTTGTTGCTAATACTAATGGCCGTATTGTAAAAATAGGTGATTTGGCACGTGTAGAAGATGATTGGAAGAAGAAATATCCTATGCTCGTGCTAATAAAATACCAAATGTGCTTATTAGTGTAAAAAAACAATCAGGAAGTAATACTGTTGATGTTATAGATGGCGTTATGGTGGCCATGAAGGAATTACAAGCCAATCAACTGCCTTCTGATATTAAGATCGAGATTTTGAAAGACACGTCAAAATATATTCGTGACAATGTTGCCGATGTATGGTCTGCAATTTTGTTTGGTGGCTTTTTGGCTTTGCTTATTACTTATATGTTTTTGCAGAATTTTAGGGCGACGATTATTGGTGGTTTGGCTATACCGACCTCTATTATTGCAACCTTTGTATTAATGCGTCAAATGCATTTTACTTTGAATAACATGTCACTGATGGGTATTAGTTTGGCTGTAGGCATGCTGATAGATGATGCTATAGTTTTAATAGAAAACATTTTCCGTCATATGGAAATGGGCAAAAACCCTATTCAAGCAGCTCAAGATGCTACTGAAGAATTATCTTTGGCGATTTTGGCTACCTCCTTATCCTTGCTAGCTGTTTTTGTGCCTATTGGTAGCATGGGAGAGGTTGTTGGACAGTTTTTTGCGCAATTTGTTTTAACAGTTGCTTTTGCAGTAGCGTTCTCGACTTTTTCGGCATATTCTTTGACTCCGATGCTTTCGGCATATTGGCTAAAAAAGCCGTTGGAAGTTGGAGGAAAAACAAACCCACGTAATAAATATTTGCAAAAATGTTTAGATGGTTTTGAACGTGGTTTCCAGGCTTTTCGTAAATTTTATAGCGAAGTCATGCAAGCAGCTATGAAAAACCCCAAGAAGATAATTGGGGCTTCCATTTTGACATTAGCGATTAATTTTGCACTAGCTTCGTTTTTGGGCGTGGAATTTCAACCTACCTACGATTCAGGAGAATTTAGTATTTCGACCACAGCTCCTACGGGCGTAAGTATTACGCAGATGCGTGAATATATGGAACCCATTGAAGATATAATAATGCAAGAGGAAGGTGTGCGTCTTGTAGGAATGCGTATAGGCGGTACTAGAGTAGCTGCTAATCAAAGTACAACTGATGTAAAACTTGTTCCTGCTGATGAACGTAAGCGTTCCATGCAAGAGATTATGGATGAGTTACGCATTAAATTCAAAAAAGTTACTAATGTTAAAATTGCTGTAGTGTCAGGCCAAGGTGGTGGACGTGGCGATAAAAGACCGGTGCAAATTGGTGTGCGTGGCTCTGATTTAAAGCTTTTAGAGGAATATGGCAATGAAATTGCAGATAAAATACGACAAATACCCGGAGCTGCTGATGTGGATTTATCAACCTTTGAAGCTGAACCGGAAGTTATAGTGCGTGTCAATCAAGAAAAGGCCAGCAGGGTAGGATTAAATTCTACTTCTGTAGGTTATGTTGTGAAAATGGCCTACCAAGGCATAGCTACAACTAATAAGTTTACCTATGCTGACAATGATTTTGATATACGTGTTGAACTCGAAAAAGATCAACAAAAAGGGATAGAAGATGTTAAAAGTTTACTTATTTCTACAACTGATGGTAAATTTGTCAGGCTTGGTGATATTGCGAGTGTTATGTTAGATTCAGATCCTACAAGAATAGACAGAGAAGACCGGCAACGCCAAGTTGCAGTCTATGCTAATGTAGTTGGTATTTCTTCTGGGGAATTAATTAATAAGATTAAGAGCGATGTTTTACCAACGTTGAATTTGCCGGAAGGTTATTATACAAAGTTTATAGGCTCGGCTGATATGATGAGTAGTTCTTTTAATGAAATAGCAAAAGCTTTGATTTTGGCTATTATTATTATATATATGGTTTTAGCTGCAGAATTTGAAAGCTTTAGCCAACCTATTGTTATAATGGTTTCACTACCTTTTGCCTTGATAGGAGCCATTATAGGTTTACTGATGACAGGTTTGACAGTTAATATGATGTCACTTATCGGTTTCACGATGCTGTTGGGGTTAGTTACCAAGACGGCAATTTTGTTAATTGATTATACTAATCAGGCAAGGTCTAGGGGACTTAGTATTAGAGAAGCACTTATGGAAGCATGTTCGCTTCGTTTGCGTCCAATTATGATGACTACCTTGTCCACTATTTTGGGTATGCTGCCCATTGCTTTAGGGTTAGGTGCTGGCGCGGAATTGCGTCAATCTATGGGTGTTGTTTTGGTAGGAGGTTTGATTTCTTCTACTATACTTACGCTAGTAGTAGTACCCTTGGTGTATATGGTGTTTGAAGAATGAAAAGAAAAACATAACAATAACTAAAAAAAGGTATCTCAGAAAATCTGAGATACCTTTTTTACTAAACTTCTACAAAGTGAGGTTTATATGCAGCTTTTGCTCCTAAGTCGCAAAGTGCAGCATAAAACAGTGAAGTGGAAACAGGGTTTCCAGTGAAGCAAGAAAAGCTGTGAAGTGGAAACAAAGGTTTCCAGTGAAGTTGTAACTGCGTTACAAGTGAAGTGCTATTCGAGCAGTGAAGTTAGCCTGCGGCTAAGTTATTCAATATGTGCAGCTTTTGCGACTTTGTCGCAAAGTGCAGTTACGGCAAAGCCGTAGCGCAGCTTCCACTACGTGGAGTGCAGCTTTTCGGACAAGTCCGAAAGTTAATGATGCTTTCTTAACCGAAAGCAAGAATTTATAAAACAAAATATAGTCTATTTTTTATAAGTTCAAGTTTTTAGAATAAAAACTTTCCTCAACATTGGAAGCAATGCTTCCAATACTGCACGCTCCATAGGAGCAGCTGCACTTTGCGAAGCAAAAGCTGCACTTCGATGAAATCGATGCTGCATAATTCTTTTAATCTGTTCGCTTGCGAACACTTCACTGCTCTTTAGTTGTCAATTTCACAATTTCCAACACCATTTGGCAGGATTTTTCAAAGGAGTCCATGGGCAAAAATTCAAAGTTGGAATAAAAATTATGTCCACCGGTAAAAAAGTTGGGTGTAAGTAATCCTTTGGCTGAAAGGACAGAGCCATCAGTACTGCCACGCATAGCAATAGTTTTAGGTTTAATATTCAAGTTTTTCATAGCGTCGTAAATGTAGTCAATACACTTGTGATTTTCCTTAGTTACAGCATCATTAATATTGCCGTAGGTATCAGATAAGTCAAGTTTAATTACTGCGGTGGGATAACGTTTACGCGTAAAGGCTACTGCTTCTTGTATATAGGCCTTTTTTGCTTCGTAAAGGTCTTTATTGTGGTCACGAATATCTAACATCAAAGTAGCTTTACTTTGATTAGAAGTAAGGCTTTTGACCCAAATATAGCCATCTTTGCCATCGGTATTTTCAGGCGTTTGTTTACGATCAAAACAGTTGGCTAAGTCCATAGCAACAAGGGTAGGGTTAACTAATACGCCTTTGGCTGACATGGGATGGGCACTTACTCCTTGAATATCTATTTTGGCAACACCGCCATTGAAAGTTTCGTAGACAATTTCGCCTAATTCACAACAGTCAATGGTATAAGCAAATTCTACAGGAAAGTCTTTTAAATTAAGAGTTTTTGAGCCCCGTAGCCCTATTTCTTCATCAGGAACAAAGGCAAAATATATTTCCCCATGATAAAGCGCAGCATTTTTTTGTATCTCTTCTAAGGCTACGGTAATAGCACTAATGGCCGCTTTGTTATCAGCACCTAAAACACTTAAACCGTCACTAAAGAGAATGTCTTGTCCTACATATTTGGCTAAATCAGGATTTGCGGCGGCCTGCATAGTAATATTCTGTTCTTTATTAAGGAGAACGTCACCACCTGTATAGTTAATAAGTTGTGGATGCAGAGCTGGGTTTAAACTAACATCTACGGTATCTAAGTGTGCTACAAACCCAATTTTGGGAACCTGTTCGGTAAAATCTAAGGGCAAGTTGGCAGGTAGACGGCCAATAAGTACGCAGGTAGGAGATAATTTCAAATCTACTAGCCCCAGTTCCTGTAGGTCTTTTTTTAATAACCTTGCCAGTTCCCATTGACCTTCGGTACTAGGGACTACTGTAGCGGTAGCATCGCTTTGACTCGTTATACCGGTGTAACGTAAAAACCTTGTAAGTAGTTGTTCTTTTAGCATGCAAAACCCTCATTTCACCTAGTTTTTAGAAATAAAACAATATAGCTCATAGCACAAAAAAAATTTACACATCTACACATTAGAAATAAACGCTAAGTGTTGTTCTTACTTATAGGATAAGTTAGTAAAAATTACTAGATGTGGATAATAATAACCATGAATTATTCTAAAGATATCACGTCTTAAAAAAAAAGGAAATACCTTTTTAAAGAAAAACCTAGGTAATAGCAAGATGTTTTGCGAAATTGTTACTAAATGGTCAGGGTGTAGTTATGCTCTTTAAGAGTTTTTGAAATATGATTTTTAACTTATGTTAGAGTAAAATATTAGTTGGCAAAAGAAACAAAATAAGGAAGTGGATGTAAAATCCACTTCCCATAGTAGGAAAAATTCTTTAATATGTTAGTTGCTAGACAAAACATGTAAAGGAGTTCCTACTATGGATATTGTAAATGAAAGCTTGCCGACATTCAAGGATATTGAGAAAATAATTTTCAGCTATGTGTGCAGTGCTGCCGTCGAAATGGTGAAGGACTTGTTGGAAGGCTACGATAGGAAGCTCATGGTCGAAAGAGATCGCAAGGCGTATAGGCACAAAGGTTTTAAGGCCAACCACATACGCTGCGTGTTCGGAGATGTCGCCTATAAGCGCACGGTCTATGAGCACATTAACGAAGAAGGCAAGAAGGAATTCATGTACCTTCTAGATGATGCCATGGGCATGGAGGTCATCGGCAAGATGTCATATAACTCTGTAGAAGCAATGGTTAAAGCAGCCACAGAGGTAAGCTTCAGGAAAGCAGAATCTGCCGTTAATCTTACCAGCCAAATAAATATAAGCAGCCAAGGAATTTGGAATACGGTGCAGGAATTTGGTAAAAAACTGGAAGCAGAAGAAACAGACATGGCCAAAAGATTAGAAGAAGATAAGCCGCAGACGGGTAAAGAAGCACCGGTATTGTTCGAAGAAGCTGATGGTATATTCCTGCACCTGCAAAAGCCCTACCGCCCAAAAGAGGCCTCGGGCAAAGAGATAAAGGTCAGCACGGCCTATGAGGGTATACGTAAGGGAAAAGACGGCAGAAATGAAGTCGTGGGAAAAGTTATGACCGCAGGTTTTGAAGAGGCAAAAGAGTTCCACCGCATAAGGGAAGCCATGATTCAAACAAAGTACAATACGGATGAAGTAAAGTACAGGTTCATTAATGGGGATGGAGCAGCCTGGGTTAAGCATCCTTATGATCCGTATACTATTTACCAATTAGACAGGTTTCATGTGTTCAAGAAGATAATTTACGCAATAGCCGATACGGCTATGCGTAAAGAGCTAAAAGCATTGTATATGGACGGTAAAACGGAAGAGTTGCTGGCGAAAATAGACGCCTATGCAAACAGTGTTGCCAGTAATGAGAAGGAAGACAAAAGAGAAGAAAAAGCAAGAGCGTTGTACAGCTATTTGAGCAACAACGAGGCAGGAATAAAAGCTTATTTTGATATGAAGGAAAAGCTGCCTAAGCCGCCGGAAGGACTTTTATACGGATCTATGGGTACGCAGGAAAGCCAGAACTGCTCGGTAATTACTTTAAGGATGAAGCACCATAAAGGCAGCTGGGGCATCCCAGGTGCAGGCTACATGGCAAAAATACTTACGAGATTAGAAAACAAGACCTTTTATACGGCTCTTGAACGCTATACGAGCCTTATAGACAGAGAAATAGTTGTATTTGCCAAAGATATTTTAAGTGCTGCTGCAATACCTAGGGTCGTAGGCAAAGGCAAGAAAGATGGAAACATCCGCAAGGGGCATTGGGCAATTGCAGACGCAAAGATGACCGGCAGTAGGAAATCTTTGCTAAGGGCATTTGGATATAGAGAATTTAGTGAGATAGCACATATCTAATTTAGCTTATAACAACTTGGGAGGATGAGTTTGCCCAAAATTTTATGGAAAATTCCATTCAACAATTAAAAATGCAAGGTTTTTCCTACGAAGAAAGATTTGCCAACTTTTACTTGACTGATACACTATTAGATAAAAGTTTGACTTTTCTGTCAAATGGTGATAATCTTTATTTGTACTAATAGTATAAGTTATCAGGTGCTATAAATGCTTAATAGAGAAATCGGTTAGATGCCGATGCGGTCCCGCCGCTGTAGGGATGAGCGAACTTCACTGAGCCACTGGATGTTAAAATTCGGGAAGGCGAAGCTAGCGATGAATCCGAGTCAGAAGAACTGCCTGAAAACGAGCCCAAAAACCACGCGAAAGATGTCGGTGGCTGGAAAACAGGATAACTCTGTCCATTTCCACCCCTTTGCGTTCATTCGCCAAGGGGTTTTTGTTTTTGACAACTGAAAATAGAGGAAAACAGGTGCCTCGCGAAGGGTGATTTAAACTTCGCCAAGAGGCCTAATAGGGAAGCCGGTGAAAATCCGGCGCAGTCTCGCTACTGTAACGGGGGAGCGGTTCGCAGTTTTGCCATTGAGCTAAAATGCTTGAGAAGGAGCGAACATGCTAGGAAACGAAGTCAGGAGAACTGCCTGTTTTTAACATCCGAACAAACTTGCGATGTACAAGTGGATACATAATGAAGTAGACCAGAATTAGGGGTCTATATTTAGAAGTTGCCATGTATTGTGTGGCTTATTCATCTATGTATCTGTTGGTCGTAAGTGTGTTGCGTTTATTGTATTGCACATAAGCTTTAACCAGGACAGATCACTATCGCTGGGAGGAGAATTTATGTGCTTTTTTGGTAAACGAGATTCCGTGGCCTACTTGGCCTATGCATGGTTAGGGGAAATAGGTATAGCAAAAGCAAAGCGGGGGAATTAGGATGGGGAAATTAAGCAAATATATCAAAAAAATTGAAGAAATAAAGACAGAAGATTTAGTGGTTAACCGCGCTATTTATTTAAAAAAATTGCGGGAGCTGGCAAAATTGCGTTACACTATAAGCAAGACGAAGAAAAAAAAGACAGAATAGGGTGAGTGTATCATAAAGCAATTATTTAATTATTGCCCGGTACCGGGTTATGAGCAGGAAATATTAAAAACAGGAAAAACTCTTCCAGAATTTATTGCGGCACTAGGGTTAAATGGTATTGAACTTATGGTTTACAAAACGGAGCCCTACTCTCAGTCTTATAAGAATGAAACAGTGGGGGTACACTTAAATTATTGGCCTCATTGGCTGGATTTTTGGCGCGGTAATGAAAAAATCATAAAGAAGCATTTTGAATGCGCAGAGGATTGCTGTTCATATTTTGGCGGAGCGTGTTGTGGTGCAGAATGGCTGCAGGTTATAAAAGCGAATATTAAGGCAGCTTTAATTGCAGAGCCTGAATACTTGGTTTGGCATGTGGCAGACGCGGATCAGCGAGAGATATTTACTTTTGATTTCAAGTATACAGATGAAGATGTTATAGTTCGAACAGCAGAGGTCTTTAATGCGGTAGCAGAGGTAATACCACAGAATATCACAGTTTTGTTTGAGAATTTATGGTGGCCGGGATTTCGTTTAACGGATGCGGCAGTAGTTAAAAAGTTTTTTTCTTTAATAGAGCGGGATAATGTTGGGATTATGCTAGACACAGGCCACCTTCTTAATACGAATAGTGCTTTGCGTACGGAGGAGCAAGGAGTAACTTATCTTTGTGAGCAAATTAAAAAATTAGGAGATGCTGCTGCTTGGATTAAGGGTATACATCTAAATTGTTCCTTGTCAGGGGAGTATCAACAAAGTTATAAAAGTTTAGTTCCAAAGATCATAAACGAAGAGGTAGTTATGCAGCATGTGTCTAATATTGATCAGCACCTTCCCTTTACTACACCGAGAATATGGGAAGTAGTGAATTTGGTTAAGCCCAAATATTTGATTCACGAATTAAGTTACAGGAATTTTGTGGATTTTGAAGAAAAAATAAAGAAGCAGCTAAAAACACTGCAAACCGGACAAAGTAGAGGCGAAAATAATGCGTAAAATAGTAATGCTTTTTTTGATGATTTGTATTGTTTTGCCATATTGGACAACTAAGGCGGCAGAAAAACCGGCTGCTGAACAAACTAGTGGCATCTGGGAAATGGAAATGTCTAGGGAAAAGAAACTAACTCCGGAAGAAAAGGAAAAAGAGCGGTGGGTTGGTGTTTTTGCTAATGACATAGGCATTTACTTGTTTGATAAAAAATCATTGGCATTAGTAGAAAACAAAGAAGATCAGGTACAGGTTCTTGTAAGGACTATATTTAATAGACCTAAGGTAGTGGAGCAACTGCAAGAGCGCTATAAGGCAAAGTTGCCAGTAGATGATAAAGTCGGTTTTAGTGAAACACAGATGATTTTCAAGGTGGAGCAAGCAAGATATGCTGTTATTGAAACGAAATTGTTCAGTGCACATGGTATTTTGTTGGAGGATATAGTTAAGCAGAGAATTATTTTTAAACCTGTGCCGGTAAAAACTTTTGCTGATACCATGTATCAAGTTGCAAAGTCGTTTAATAGAAACCAATAAGGGGGCTGCTTAAATGAAAAAAATATTATGACAATGTGTTTGGCTATTGCGTTGGTATTAGGTGGAATGACCATGGCGTTTGCAGAGGAACCAACGCCTGCGCCGGTTGTTGCCGTTGATCCCACTGCTACTAATTTGTCAGTAACTTATAAATCAGCTAGCGAAGCTTTACCAACAATGCCTGTTAAACCTGAATCATTAAAAGATGTTAAAGCAGTTACTGCCTATATTGCAGCCGTAGATGCCTACTCTAAGGTCGCGCAAAAATATATTGACGGTACTACTAATGACTTGAATAAGATTGTTGCTCAGAGAAATTTAGCTGTGCAGAATGCTAATAAAGTTATAGATGAATGTAATGCTTTTTTTGATGCTAATAAAAAAAAGAAATAGGCATATTTTTTGCTTAATACTAAAAAACAGTTTTTTAATAATGTTTAGTCTATTTATCGTATAAAAATCCCCGCATAAAGTTATTTTATGCGGGGATTTTTATACGATTAGAATGATATTTTTAATAGAGAGAAGGCGTAAGTACAAATAAGATATTGTTAGGGCTAGCACTCTTGTTTATGAATCTATGCTTTACATTGGGCGGTATACGAACAACGTCGCCTTCGGTTAAAAAATATTCTTGGCCACATAATTCAATATATGTTTCGCCTTTCATAACAACGGCTATTTCTTCTTTGTCAGTGTGAGTATAATAGCTTTCGGTAGTGCTGGCATGGGCGTTCAAATCCATCATTAAAAGTTCGATATGTGCTTTCATAAAATCAGGAGTTAGTACATCATAAACGATGTGATCATTATTTTTTCTGTAAACGTTGGTGCGGTCTTTTTTGCGAGAAATCAAGGAGGTTGTATCGATTTCATTAACAAAAAGGGTATAAAGGGGAACATTTAAGGCCTTAGCTACGAGCTCTAAAACACTAAGTGAAGGATTGGCCTGACCTCTTTCTATTTGACTGATGAGAGAGGTGCTTATCCCAGAGGAATCTGCAAATTCACGAATTGTCAGCCCTTTTTTCTTTCTGTAGTTTAAAATTGTTTGTCCGAGGCAAGTATAGTTCATCTTAAACTCCTGTCCATAATGCTCATGATTTTTTCTCTTTTGTAGTAATATAATGTATATATGAAATAAAGATTTAATTTATTAGAAGTATATATTATAATAATTTTATACATTATAGCATATTGTGTATTTTATAGTAAACAATAAAGGGGGCATATAAATGCAAGCAAAAATTGGGCAATACAGTTTTTTGTTTTTAGGTGTACTGGCCTTATCTACATCAGCGATTTTCGTTAAATTAGCAGCGGCACCGTCTTCTGTTACTGCCTTATTCTATTTTGGGATATGGAAGCAGTATATTTTTTTTAGGGATATATACCTTTGTTAAGAATGTATCTTTCACTAATTACACTTTACCTACATGGTGGGCTTTTATTGGGTTAGGAGTTATTTCAACTATTTTAGGGCAAATGATTTTTAATTGGCTATTGAAGTGGCTAAGCACATCAGTCATATCAATGAGTATTTTAAGGGAAACCATTGGCACTTGTATCCTTGCGTATTTTATTTTGCAGGAAGCAATATCTTGGCAGCAAGGTATAGGAATAACAGTAACCTTGGCGGGACTTTCTTTATTTTTATTTTCTCAAAACAGAGTATAACTGGGAAAATATTTATAATTATTGTATAAAAATGGAGGTATTTAAAATGGATAAAATTAATATTGAGGAAAAACTAGCACTTTTTAATGAATATTGGAGTCCGAAAATTATCGGAGAACTTAATGAGTCATATGTTAAATTAGCTAAATTTAAGGGTGAGTTTATGTGGCATACTCATGAAAATGAGGATGAAATGTTTTATGTGCTTGCAGGTATTTTGATTATTAAATTTAGAGATAAAGAAGTGCGAATAAAAAAAGGCGAATGTATTATAATTCCAAGAGGGGTAGAGCATATGCCTGCGGCTGAAGAAGAAGTTCATGTGATGCTTATAGAAACAAAGACGACTTTAAATACCGGTAATGTGGTAAATGAAAGAACAGTAGAAAACTTAAAGAAAATTTAAGCGTAATAAAAAATATACCAATAGTTTTAAGAGCATACTATTCACCTAAAAGCATCTCGTGTAAATATTATTTTATGCGGGATGTTTTTTGTCGTTGCAACAAAAATTAATGTGTCAGGAGGGTTTTACATAGCCTCAATATTTCCGATACCGCAATATTATACAAGCGATAAAATACTGCTTGTGATAAAATATTTGCAGAGGGGAGTAATGATGATGCAACAGGAAGAACGCACGGTGTGTTTTGACGATGAGCTAGGCGTAGAAGCATACAGGTTTAAAGGTATTATGCAGAAGTTTCCCAATCATTTTCATGAATATTATGTAATTGGGTTTATTGAAAGTGGCAGAAGGCACTTGTCCTGCAAAAATAAGGAATACACAATAGGTCCCGGTGATATTTTGCTTTTTAATCCCCGAGATAATCACACTTGTGAGCAGATCGACGGTAACAAATTGGATTACAGATGCATAAATATAAAACAGGAAATCATGTGTGCTGCCGTCTATGAAATTACAGGAGAGAATTATCTACCGGAATTTTCACAGAATGTAGCATATCAAAGTGAGCAAGTGGCCCTGCTCAAGGAATTACACCAAATGTTAATGGAGCAACGTACCGATCTTGCCAAGCAAGAAACTTTCTATTTTCTTATTGCCCAATTACTTGCGGCTTATACTAAGTCGATAAAAACCGAAATTAATAATGTAAGTGAAGAAATTCAAAGAGTCTGTATATATATAGAAGCTAATTTCACAGCACTTATTACGTTAGGAGATTTAAGCAAAGTAGCAGGACTAAACAAGTATACTTTGCTGCGCAGTTTTACCAAACAAAGAGGTATTACACCTTATCAATATTTAGAAACTATTCGTGTTAATTATGCCAAAAAATTACTGGAACAAGGCATAGAACCAATTGAAGCAGCTTGGCAAGCAGGGTTTACGGATCAAAGTCATTTTACGAAATTTTTCAAAAATTTCATTGGAACTACGCCTAAACAGTACCAGAATATTTTTGCTGATAAGGATAAATAATAACTAGTTAAAATGAAAGGGAGACTAATGATGGAATTAAAATGCGTAATGGTAATAGACGAAGAATTGCCTATGGGCGTTATCGCTAATACGGCGGCAATTTTAGGAATTACTATAGGAAAACAAATGCCTGATACAGTGGGCTCAAATGTAATAGATAAAACCGGTAACGTGCATTTAGGTATTATTGGCTTACCTATTCCCATTCTAAAAGGTAAAGCACTTTTGTTAAAAGAGTTGAGAGAAAAATTATACCAGCCTGAATTTGCGGAAATGACGGTAGTAGCTTTTTCTGATGTAGCACAAGGGTGTAATGTTTATGATGAATTTATTGCTAAAATTGCCAAGGTTCAGGAAAAGGAACTACAATATTTTGGCCTTGCAATTTGTGGCACAAAGAAAAAAAGTAAACAAATTGACAGGTAATATGCCATTACTTAGATGACTATAATCATTTTCCTCTAGTTGGTTAAAACCCGTCTAAGAGAGAAAGTTAGGGGGATAGTATTTATAGCTACCCCTTATTGACAAAACTGCCGGTAAGTATTAAACTTGAGTTAGCAAAAGCTAACCGAAAGGGTGAGGTATTATGATCAATTATATTATTGGTACGGTAGTAACGGTACTTGTTATATTAGCAATTAGAGCTGCATTTTTCAAAAAAGATGGCGGTTGCTGTGGTTGTTCCGGTTGCGATAGTGGAGAAAAATGCAAAAAGTGCTAAAAGACTGTTTTGCAAACATAAAAGCAATGTAAGTCTTTGAGAGAGAGACGTTTTCCCTGCGGGTAGTGCCTTAAAAAGACTGCTTCGACAAAAAAAACACGCTTAAATGGTAAAAAATACATAATACTTACAGTTTTTTCGCTAAAAGTATTGACATTTTAATAAAACATATTTATACTAACCACATAGTCTAGATGTGGCGATGAAGCCGGATTGTTCCTTAGGGAGCAATTCGGTTTTGTGCTATAATATATCTTGGCAATGGAGCCTACATTTCTAGTGGACTCCACTGAGCTTTTATAACGAATGGTGGCGTTTAAATGATTAGAAGGAACGTGTGGGCGGAAGTAGATTTATCAGCTATTGCTCATAATATTAAAGAAACTAAGAAGATGCTGCAGCCTGATACAAAGCTTTGTGCTGTAGTGAAGGCAAATGCCTATGGGCATGGGGCTATTCCGGTAGCAAAGGCTGCCGTAGAGGCCGGTGCAGATTTTTTAGCAGTTGCTATGACCCAGGAGGCTTTGGAATTACGCTTAGCTGGTATTCAAATACCGATTCTTATTTTGGGCTCCTTGACTCTAGGGCATGAAGAGGCAGTAGTGGAGTATGGTATAAGTCAAGCTGTGTATGATTTAAAGAGTGCGGAGTTGTTGTCAGTAGCCGCAGTTAAAATGGACAAAACAGCTAAAATACACTTGGCGATTGAAACAGGCATGAATCGCATTGGCTGTAAAGTTAGTGAGGCCGGAGAGTTGGCTTTAGCGATTGCAAATTTACCCAATGTTGAATTGGAGGGGGCTTTTTCGCATTTTGCGAAGGCAGATGCAACAGATAAAGCCTATACGCAGCAACAATATGATGCTTTTTTAGATGCAATGAAAAATATTGAGGATAAGGGTATTAATATTCCCCTTAAACATATTGCTAACAGTGCTGCTATTACAGAAGCACCTTCTGTGCACATGAATATGGTAAGGCAAGGTATCACCCTTTATGGGTTATGGCCTTCAAGTGAGGTTAAGCATAAGTTGCACTATAAGCCGGTAATGACATTAAAAGCAAAAATTGCCTTTGTTAAAGAAACACCGGTGGGAGAAAAAGTGGGGTATGGTTGTACATATGAAACGCAAAGAACAACTAAAATAGCGACACTGCCTTTAGGATACGCGGATGGCATTAGCAGGAAGCTTTCTAATAAGGGCTATGTTTCTATCAGAGGTTGTAAGGCTCCTATAGTTGGTACTGTGTGCATGGATCAAATGATGGTTGACGTTACTGATGTTCCTGACGTAGAGGAAGAAGATGAGGTCATAATTTTTGGTGGCAATGAGATATCATTAGATACAATTGCTCAGTGGATGGAAACTATAAATTATGAGGTAGCCTGCTTATTAAGTCCACGTGTTCCTAGAAGATATATTTTCAGCTATGCTCTAAAAAAATAACATAAAAGTGTGCCTAATAGCTGGGAATTTTTTACTAATTGTTCGCCTAAGGGCTGCAATAAATAAAAAAAGAATATAAAGGAGTTGAGTCAATTGAGGGGAAAACTTTTGACGGTGGCTGTGTCTGCAATGTTAGCAACAAGTATATTTGCAGCAGGCTGCGGTGGTAGTGGGGGAAGCAAAAAATCTGACACAATCAAGATTGGTGTTGTTTCTGAAATGACAGGCAGCAATGCTACCTATGGCACGTCTGTAGTAAATGGCATGAAACTGGCTTTAAAAGAAGTAAATGATAAAGGCGGTATCTTAGGTAAGAAAGTGGAAATAGTCGTTGCTGATAGTAAGAGCGAACCTGCAGAGGCTGCAAACGCAATGAGTAAGGTCATTAATCAGGATAAGACACCTTTGGTAATGGGCATTTTTACTAGCTCCAGTGCTATAGCTGCTTGTAATGTTAGTAAAGCTTCTAAAGTTCCCTTCTTGGCTATTGGTGCTACCAATCCAAAAGTAACCTTGGATAAAAACGGCAAAGTTAAACCTAATACTTTCCGTGTTTGCTTTATTGATCCATTCCAAGGTACTGTTGGTGCAAATTTTGTGCTAAATGAATTAAAATTAAAGAAAGCTGTAATCTTCGTGGATAATAGCTCTGATTATTCCAAGGGATTGGCTGAATTCTTCAAAAAGGCATATACTGCTAACGGTGGAGAGGTTGTTGGTCAGGAGGCCTATTTACAAAAAGATACAGATTTCAAAGCTATTTTAACTAAAATTAAGACTATGGGAGCAGAAGTTTTATATGTTCCCGGTTATTATGAAGAAGTTGGCAAGATCATTAAACAAGCTCGTGAACTTGGTATGACTATGCCTATAGTTGGCGGTGACGGCTGGGATAGCCCGAAATTGGCTGAAATTGCCGGTGCTGATCATTTAAAGAATACTTACTTTACTAATCATTATTCTCCTGATTCTACTTCTCCTGAATCCAAAGCATTCGTGGCGGCGTATGAAAAAGAGTATAAAGCAAAACCGGATGCACCTGCGGTACTTGGCTATGATGGCGCTAAATTGATGTTTGACGCTATTGCTCGTGCTGGGTCTACTGATGGAGCTAAAGTTAGTGCTGCTCTTGCTGCAACTAAAGGGTTTAAGGCAGTTACAGGTGAAACTTCTCTAAATGCTACTCATGATGCTGTGAAGAGTGCGGTTATCATTCAATTTATAAATGGTAAGCAAACTTTCCGCGCAACTGTTAAACCTTGAGTTTTTTAACTTAGCTTTCCCTTATTTTGGCTACTTGGGTTGGAGGTAGAGATGCCTTCCCTCAAGTAGTCCTTTTTTGTGTTATAATAGCTATTAATACAAAAACGTTTTGGAGGTTTTACATATGAAGATAGCGCAACAAGAATGGCAGGAATATGTTGACTTTGTTTCTGGAGGAGAATGGCCTGTTCCCAGAGGGTTTGTCAGTGATTATAATAATTGGCTTTGCCGCGCCGTGGTTGGCCGCGCGCTATATTTTCGGGAGAAAACAGAAGCTGCTATGACGGTACTTAGTACTGTAGTTGATGTTGAACCATCTATGGAAAAACCAAAGTCCGGTATGGGTGAAGTAGAACATAAGATTTTATGTATGCGTGATTTGGCCAAGATAGTTTGGCAGCTTACTGAAAATAGCGAGGCCGCGTTGAAGTTTTGGGATGAAGCAGTGCATCTGTGTACTATTTGGCCCTACAATTTCAGTAGCGTAGCAAGAGGCGAAATAAGTTATGGACGACTATATATGCTCTGGGCAGCAGGTAAGTACGATTTAGTAGATGCTCAGCTTAAAGAGATGGTTGCCAACGAACGTTTTGAAATGCCGGAGTATAATGTGAATAGTTACCGATATTTTGCCTATAAATTCAGGGCGGAAAGAGAATATGCTGCTAAAAATGTACATAAAGCAGCACTAGTATTAGAAGAAGCTTTTAAATATTATCCTATGTCTGTAGAAGCCAGGCGTGAAGAAAATAAAGCGAAGGCAATGCAAGATATGGAAGACAGGTATCAGAAATTTTTACACATGAGTAAAGTACAATATCTACAATGGGAAGTAGTTGGCGATATTAGGGGACCGGTACGAGGCTAATGGCTAAAATATTTTATTTTACGGGAACCGGTAATTGTTATAGCGTAGCTAACAGGTTGGGCAAAAGGTTAAATGCCGACTTAGTTGCCGTTATGCAGTATTTAGATAATCCCTCGGAAATTAAGGACGAGGTGATTGGAATTGTAACACCTGTTTATAGTACTGATTTGCCTCCTATAATGGTAGAGTTTCTAGAGAAATTACAAGTAAATGGTGCTAAATATATTTTTTGTGTAGCTACAATGGGGGCGCTGTCAGGAAGAACTTTGTATCATGCTAAAGAAATTTTACAAAAGCGTAAGATAATTTTAAATGCTGGGTTTACGGTGACGCTGCCAGATAACAGTATAATTTTCCCTTCGGGTATGATACGTACGCATAAGCTTTTGGAAGCCGAGGTAGAATCAGTAAATGCCATTGGAAGCTTAATTGAAAATCGCAAAGAAAATTCAGCTGTGATTAAGGATTTCTTCTTCTGGAAGATAGTAGCAGCTATCGGTATGTGGGTACTTAGGGCAGTTTTAGATGTTAATCATAAAAAACTCAATGAAGATAAATGTAACGGATGTGGTATTTGCGCAAAGATTTGTCAGGCTGGATGTATAAAGATGGAAAATGGTCGTCCAAGTTTTAGTGATGAGGGATGTTTGACTTGTTTTGGCTGTGCTCAGTGGTGTCCTCGTGAGGCAATTACCTTAGGACATTTACATCCGATGGGCAAGACTAAGTATGTACACCCAGACGTTACGGTGCAAGATATTGCTGGCCGTAGTGAGTAGCAAAAAAGTTGGAAAAATAAACAAAAGAGGAATAAAGATGAGTGAATATAATAAAATAAACAAAGAAATTGTGACGGAGTTAGAAAAGATAGTAGGTCAAAAGTATGTTTTAACAGCTCCGGAAATTTTAGATAAATACAAAACTGATGAAGAAACAAATCCAAAATATTTTCATAGTCCGGAAGTAGTTGTTCTTCCTAAAACAACACAAGAAGTAGCTGCCATTGTAAAACTAGCAAATAAATTTTTGTTCCCACTGACTGTAAGAGGTGCAGGGACTAGCCTAGCTGCCGGAGCAATTCCTGTATTTGGCGGCATAGTTTTGCTTATGGAACGTATGAATGAAATAATAGAGTTTAATGAAACCGGGATGTATGCAGTTGTTGAAGCAGGTGTTTCTACTAAGGCAATTCAAGAACTTGCTCATAGCAAGGGTTTGCTTTATGCTGGGGATCCTTGCAGTTCAGATAGTTGCATGATTGGCAGTAACCTTGCTACTAATGCCGGTGGCAATAAAGCGGTTCGCTATGGAACCACAAGAGATCAGGTTTATGCCTTGGAGGTAGTGACACCGACAGGTGAGATTGTTAATATGGGAGCTCGTTTGCAAAAGAAAACTACCGGATATTGTTTAGAGCAATTAATTATGGGTAGCGAGGGAACCTTGGGTATAATTACCAAGGTAACCTTAAAATTAAAACCACTTTTACCTTACAGTTTTGATATTTTAGCGATTTTTATAGATGTTACTAAGGCTATTGACCTTGTGCCAAAAGTTTTAAAGGCCGGTCTTAATCCCACAAGCATAGAATTTATGGATAATAATTTTGTTCGTTCTACAAATGATTATTGTGAAACTCGCTTGCCTCACTATGAAGATGGCAGTTATATTATTATTACCATTGAAACTTTGACTGAGGAAGAACTAGATATGAAAATGGAGCTTTTAGAGAGTATTTGCACTGAAGGTGGAGCTTCTGACGTGCTAGAAGCAGATGAACGTGTGTGGAAGCTGCGTCGTAATTGTCAAGAATCTTTGCGCATCATTAGCAAGGTGAATTTAACTGACGATGTGGTTGTACCCTTGGACAAAGAAGCAGAAACCATTAAATTTGTTATGGCCACCGGCAAAAACTATAATTTGCATGTGATGACTTTGGCTCATGCAGGTGATGGTAACTTGCATATTTGTTTGTGCAAAGGCGATTTATCCGATGAGCAATGGGACAAAGAAGTAGCTCAATTTCATGCTGAAATTTATGCTTTTGCCTACAAAGTGGGCGGCCGCCTTAGCGGAGAGCATGGCATTGGAGCTAAGAAAGCTAAGGAGCTAGAAAAATATACGGAACCAGGTGAACTTGCCGTCATGAAAACTATTAAAACGGCCATGGATCCCAATAATATATTGAATCCAGGCAAGGTTTTGTTAGTATAATTAGGGTGGATAGGGTAATGTTTGTTTGCACGCTTGCGAATAATTGCAGGTAGGTGTACAATAGCGGATATATTAAAGTAGAAAGGTAGAATGGTAGCAATGAGAAATTATAATCCTGTAACAAAAGAGGTAATTGAGGCTTTAAAAGCCGTAGTAGGGGCAGAACATGTTTTTGCTGATGCAGAAAGTTTAGAGAAATATAAGACTGATGAAGAAACCGACCCGCGTTTTTTCCACACGCCAGAAGCAGCTGTGGAACCTGCAAACGCAGGAGAAGTTGCAGCTGTAATGAAGGTTGCGAATAAGTATATTGTTCCTGTTACACCCCGTAGTGCCGGCACAAGTGTTTCTTGTGGTGCTATTGCCGTATGTGGGGGCATTGTTTTGCTAATGGAGCGTATGAATAAAATTATTGAAATAAATACAGACGCTATGTATATGGTTGTTGAAGGTGGAGTGCGCACGGTTGAAATTCAACAAAAGGCCAATGAAAAAGGTTTACTGTATGCAGGCGATCCTTGCAGTAGTGATAGCCGTCTTATTGGAGGCAATATCGCAACTAATGCCGGTGGAAATAAGGCTGTTCGTTATGGAACGACACGTGATCAAGTTTATTCTATAGAAGTTGTTACGCCTACAGGTGATATAGTAGAATTAGGCGCTCGTCTGAAGAAGAAAAGCACTGGTTACTGTTTAGAACAACTAATTATGGGCAGCGAAGGCACTTTGGGTATTATAACGAAGGCAACGTTAAAATTGTTGCCGCTAGCACCTTATAAGCTTGACGTTTTAGCTATTTTCACTGATGTGGAAAAAGCAACGGGGATTGTCCCTATTTTAGTTAAAGCAGGACTTAATCCTACTAGTGTAGAATTTATGGATAACAGCTTTGTTCGTAGTGCCAGTGATTTTAGTGAGTTAAAGTTACCTCATTATGAAGACGGCAGCTATGTCATTATTACCATGGAAACCTTTAATGAAGATGAGCTAGAAAGCAAAATGGAACAATTAGATGAATTGTGTAATGCTAATGGTGCTACCGACGTATTAGAAGCAGACGAAAGAGTATGGACTATTCGCCGCAATTGCTTGGAATCTACGCGCGTATTGAGTAAAGTTAGCACTTCTGATGATTTAGTGGTTCCTGTTAACAAAATCGCTTCTACAATTGATTATCTTACAACTTTAGCTAAAAATTATCCTTTCCGTGTCTTCACATTAGCTCATGCCGGTGATGGTAATCTGCATTTTCAGATTCTAAAAGGTGATATGTCCGATGAAGAGTGGGAAACTTCCTTAGCTAGTTTCCATGCAGAAACATATCCGTACATTTATAGTTTGGGTGGTCGTATTTCCGGAGAACATGGTATTGGTTCTAAGAAGGTGGCTCCCATGGAAAAATACACGAATCCTATTGAGATGAAAATGATGAAAGAAATAAAGAAAGCGTTAGACCCTAATAATGTACTTAATCCTGGTAAGGTATTTAATATGAAATAAAAAAAAGGTCTTAGAAGTATAAACTTCTAAGACCTTTTTTCTTCGTTGTTTTCCTATCGGACTGCGATAATAGGCACTCCCACGGCACATAAAAGTGACCGCTTATCGCTGCTTCCTTCCGGACCTGACGAGGTTCACAGGCTTCTATTGCGCGGGACCAACTACCGCAGCCCGATAGAAAAACAAAAAGCCGCAAATGCGGCCGATTTTTTAATGGCGGAGAGCGAGGGATTCGAACCCTCGGTACGGTTTCCCGTACACACGCTTTCCAGGCGTGCTCCTTCAACCGCTCGGACAGCTCTCCAGGTTGAAAATTATGTTAAAAATATTCAATTGGTGCCAAGAAAAAATACCCGCAGTAGTTTTACAACTGCGGGTATCAGTATACCTAATAATGAGGGCATTTGTCAAGATTATTACTAAAAATTAATCATCGTCTCTAATACTAGGTAATAGGAGCAAAGGTCTATCAGTATTAAGTGCAAAGTTCTGGAAAGTACTGCCAAAAGGCAGGCCTTTAACCAAGCCCGAGCCCGTTTTAGCCATTATTACTAAGGAAACGTTTAATTCATCAGATGCTTTTCGTATCTTTTTTGAGGCGGAGCCTTTTTCGATAACGTAAGAGGATTTTACACCAAAAATTTTCACTTCTTCAACCAGTTCTGAAAGCTTTTGTCGGCCTAAGGTCATTTTATGCTCTAGTTCTTCAGAGCTTCTATTTTGTTCTACAACGTGGATAAAAACAACCTCTTCAATATATTCATGTAAGGCACGTATAAAATCAAGTGCTACTAAGGATTCTTTGGAAAAATCAGTGGCAATGAGTATTTGGTTTAGCAGTGGACAATAATGATTTTCGTTATAAACGCTGCCAATAAAAAGCGGATAGTTGGATACGCGAGCTAAATCAAGGGTAACGCTCCCCATGAAAGTGGTACGCAATAAACCTTTGTCGTGAGATGCTACCAATACTAGGTCACAGCCATTATTCAGAGCCATTTCATGAATGTCTTGAAACACATCTCCTTTAAGTTGAGGTGTTGCTACAGTAACATTTTCATAACAAGCCTGACGCAATTTTGCCACTAAATTTTCTAACTGTAGGCGGGCATTGGTGTCTGGCTCATCTTCAACCAAAAAATGTACCAATATCACTTCAGTTTCAATATCTGGGCAAAGGGCAAACAAACAATCCGGTAAAGTGGATGCTGCCTCAGAAAAATCTGTGGACAACAGGACTTTAGTGTAACTATTCATTGGTTACTAACACTCCTTCTCTTACTATAGAATTTTGTTTACAATTTACTCTTACAACTATCACAATTATACCTTATACGCATATTATACCCCAATTAGTTGAATTGCGCATAAAAAAAAGAGTATAATAAGGAAGAAAATAGTGGCAAAGGGGTCTATGGTAAATGGAAAACACAGTAACAAAGATTTCTGAAACAGCCGGACTTGCTCCAGGTACCCCAGTACCGGTCGGCATAGATGAAAGTGCACCTTCCAAATTTCTCATAACTACTATTAGTAGCGAGGGCGTAAAAGCTGAAAGATTTGGCACTGTGCCTGATGAGTTGCCAGAGCATCCACTTGGAAGCACATTGTGGATTGATGTCCAAGGTTATGCCGGATTAACGTCTATTAAAAAAATTTTTGCGTTTTTGGAAATACATCCTTTGTTTCAAGAGGATATTTTAAATACGCGACAACGTTCTAAATATGAAATATTGGATGGTGCTCTTTTGGTGACGACGAAAAGATTGTTTTATGCTACTAATGGACGTATTCATCAAGAACAAGTGGTGTTTTTGATGAAGGACAATTGCCTAGTCACGTTTCAAACAACCACAAGTGATAGCTTTGCAGGTTTTCGTAAACGGTTGTCTACCCTTAAAGCCAATAAAACGTTACCAGGCTATGTAATATACGCACTGTTGGATAATTTAGTTGATAACTATTTTGTGGTTATTGAAAGACTGCAAGCTTCCTTGGAAAAAACAGAAAAAAGACTTCTGGCGAATGATACGGCTTTGGAGCGAGGGGTACTATCAGGAATTAAGCATGATATTACAGCCGCAAGGCATGCTATCTGGCCAATGAAGACTATTATGACTAAGCTTAGCGATGATAAAGTGGATTTCTTTCCCGAGGGAATTGACCCTTATTTTGAAGATTTAAAGGATCATATTTATCAATTAGATGAAGCATGTGAAATAGCTTCAGATAATGCTAATGGTATCATTCAGCTTAATATGGATAATTTTAATATACGAACTAATGAGATTATGAAGACTTTAGCATTAATTTCTACTGTATTTTTACCATTAACCTTTATTGCCGGTGTTTATGGTATGAATTTTAAATTTATGCCGGAACTTAATTCTCCGTGGGGCTATCCTTTAGTTCTTGCCATTATGGCTATAATTGCCTTATTATTATACAGAACATTTCGCACGAGACATTGGATGTAAAGGAGAAAAATATGAGTTATGTTGCATTATACCGTACTTGGCGGCCACAGGATTTTGAGTCACTTGTGGGACAAGAACATATAAAAACCGCCTTAACTAATGCCTTGGAGTCTGGTAAGATTGCCCATGCCTATTTATTCACAGGGCCACGAGGCACAGGGAAAACTAGTACTGCAAGGATTTTAGCCAAGGCGCTTAATTGTGAACAGGGGCCTACCGCACATCCTTGTAATGTATGTGCTAACTGTCAGCAGATTACCCAAGGGTCAGCTATGGACGTTATTGAAATAGATGCTGCTTCTAATCGCGGTATTGATGAAATTCGTCAGTTAAGGGAAAGAGTTGCTTTTGCTCCTGTTAATGGTCGTTATAAGGTATACATTATTGATGAAGTACATATGATTACTACGGATGCTTTTAATGCCTTGCTTAAGACTTTGGAAGAACCACCGGCACATGTAGTGTTTATTTTGGCTACGACTGAACCGCATAAGATACCGGCAACGATTCATTCCCGTTGTCAGCGCTATGATTTTCATAGAGTTACTATTGACGATATCGTGGGGCAATTACAAAAGATAGCCGCCGGTAGTGATATTGTGGCAGATGAAGATGCATTGCGTCTGATGGCAATACAAGCTGACGGTGGTATGCGTGATGCAGTGAGTTTGCTAGATCAGTGTGCGGTTATGTCCAAACATATTAATGCTGATATTGTAAGGCAGGTTTTGGGTATTGTAGGCCGTGAAGGACTACGTAATCTAGTAACAGTTATTGGTAAAGGCGACTTGTCGGCAGCTTTGCAAAGCATGAGTGAGCTTAGTGCTCAAGGTAAAGATGTGAAGCAAATTATTTTGGAACTGGCAGAGTATTTACGGGCACTTTTGCTGTACAAAGCGGATGCTTCTTATGAGGACATATATTTAACAGATACAGCGGAAGCTTTGGCTGCGCTAGCACCGCTATATACCACTGAACGTATTTTGGCGGCAACCAGCCGTTTGCATCAAACTATGGAAGAGATAAAACTTTCTGCAAGAGAAAAAATAGTGGCGGAAATGTGCATATTTGATTTGTGCAGAATTCAAGGGGATTCACTAGAAGCATTAGCAGCTAGAGTAGCCCAATTGGAAGCTCAAGTGGCAGGTGCTCAAGTTGCGCCACAAACTAAAGTGCCTGGGCAGCAGGCACCTAAATTAAGCACAGTTGGAGCAGCACCTACAACACCCGGACATTCGATTTTTTCGGCAGAAGTAAGACCACAGGAACAAAATCTTACTTTTGTTTCAGAACCTCAGCAGGAACAAGATTTCGAATCTGAACAGGAAAAAGAATTTGAAGCTGAACCTGCGCATGCGCCGCAAGTTCAGCCAATAGCGGCTGAAATAAAGGGTATGCCCAGCGAAAACGGGGTAGCTTTATGGAAAAATTTATGCGCCACTTTAGCTAATAAGAAAAAAAGAACAGTTTTGGTATATGCTGAGCTTGGGAAAGTAATTAGTTATGATGGGCATGTTTTGACCTTAGGGCTTAGTACAATGATGTCTAAGGAACGCTTGGAAAGAACGGATTACAAGGGATTTATTCAAGAAATTCTAAGCGGTTTGGTGGGTCATGCTGTAGCATTAAAGTGTGTCCTTATGAAAGACAATGAACTTAAACAAATTCAAGCAGATAAACCACCAGTTAGAAAAACTCAACCAAAAGCGGTAAAATCTGCACTGGATGTTTTTGGTGGAACTGTGAAGAAAGATTAAACTGCTTTTATATTTAAGCCTTTTTTGATACAATGAAGGTGAAAAAACTTCTAGGAGGACTATACAATGTTTAATGGTGGAATGAATAATATGCAAGGCATGATGAAAAAAGTACAAAAAATGCAGGCTGATATGTTAAAGTTGCAAGAAGAGCTAAAAACACGTACTATGGAGATTACTACTGGCGGTGGTGCAGTAACATTGGTGGTAAATGGTAAAAAAGAATTGGCTAGCATCAAAATAGACCCTGCAGCAGTAGATCCAGAAGACGTAGAAATGTTGCAAGATTTGATAGTGACAGCTGTTAATGAGGGCATGCGTAAAATTGACGAAATGACAGAGAAAGAAATGAGCAAAGTGACCGGCGGTATGAAATTACCTGGCGGCATGCTCTAATAAGAGGAATTTTATGCGAATGATAAAACCTTTGGCGAGGTTGCATGAACAATTGCGGCGTTTGCCAGGAATTGGCTCTAAAACAGCTTTACGTTTAGCGTACCATGTTCTTGATATGCCTGCTGAAGATGTACGAGAGTTAGCAGATGCCCTTATTAACGCTAGAGAACAAATAAGGGTTTGTTCTTGTTGTTTCAATCTTTGTGATAGCGATTTATGCGATATTTGCAGGGATAAAGAACGTAACAGGGGTGTGATCTGTGTGGTCGAGCAGCCACAGGATTTAATGGCAATGGAACGTAGTCGCGGTTATAGAGGCTTGTACCACGTTCTTCATGGTGTTTTGTCGCCCTTAGATGGAGTGGGACCTGAACAATTAAAAATAAAAGAACTTTTAATTCGTTTGCAGTCAGGGGAAATCAAAGAAGTTATAGTTGCGACTAATTCTGATGTTGAAGGCGAAGCTACGGCTACGTATTTGGCAAATTTGTTAAAGCCTATTGGGGTAACTGTTAGTCGTATTGCTCATGGTTTGCCCGTAGGTAGTGATTTAGAGTATGCAGACGAAGTAACTTTATCTAAAGCTTTAGAAAACAGAAGAAATATGTGAAAGGTGGTAGTAAAAATGGAAGCATTAATTCCTTGGGCTATAGCTCTTGTAGTTTTGTATCTAGTAGTTCAGTTTTTTTCACTTTCGCTTTCTTTTGTTTGGAATGGCGTTATTGGTGGAATTATGTTATGGCTCCTCAACTTAGTGGGTGGGATATTTGCATTTCATATTCCAATTAATATAATTTCCGCTCTTATTGCCGGTTTTTTTGGTATTCCAGGTGTGGTAGTTATTGTAATATATCATTTATTAAAATAAAATGCTGTTGTCTGAGCAACTAATTCCCCATACATTAAAAAACATTTTATTAGGTAAGGGCAGCTCTAATCTCAGCTGGCTTTATAAAAGGCCGATAAGAGGATAAATCGCCAATAGCGTGTAGCTCTATATCTGTGTTATAATGTACTCATGGCTAAGAAAATAATGGGGTTTGATTACTCAAACAATGAAAAAATAAAAATATTAATATATTTATCTATTGGTGGAACAGCTGCTTTGATTGAATGGGGGTTGTTCTATCTTTTTGGCGTACAATGGCACTGGAATTATTTGTTTTCCACAACGTTGGCTTTTTTTTGTTCAACAATTTGTCATTACATTATGACTAATATTTGGGTCTTTGATAGCGGAGCTCGCTATCAAAGAGCTAAAGAATTAACTCTAGTTCTTTTGGTTTCTAGTATAGGACTTTTGTTTAATCTCATGCTAATGTTAGTCTTCGTGGGATTTTTGCAGTGGCCTGTTATGCTATCTAAGGTACTTGCAAGTTGTATTGTTGTTGTATGGAATTATGTTTCACGTAAAAAATGGGTATATTAGTTATAGAGCGGGAGCGAGTTAAAGTGTTGCGCGAGAGAGTAAATGTAGAGGAATTTAAAAAAATAATTATTGTATATAATTCTAAAGCCGGCTGTCACCAATTTTTTGGGGATATGCAACAACGTATTGGTGAGGTTACTAATAGTTTACGTTGTATTTTGGGTGTAAAAATAGTAAAAGAGGTTTCTTTGACTACTTTTGAACAAATACAGGTGGTTGGCAGGCAAATTTGTGAGGAAAAGGTAGACTGGGTAGTTGTAGCAGGCGGAGACGGAACTTTAAGAGCCTTAGTTGAAACTTTTGTAGAAAACAACTATTGGCCTTATGTAAGCATTTTTCCTGCTGGTACCGTTAATTTAGTAGCTAAGGAACTGTTACAAAACGCTGATCCACAACGTTGGTTGAGACGAACTTTAAAAGGGATTATTACACCGATATGGTTGGGTAAGGCTAACGACCGTATTTTTTTGACGGTAGCAGGGATTGGTGTGGATTCGTTGGTAGTACATGGTGTGACTGAGAAAGAAAAAAAATATTTATCTAAATTTGCCTATGTACGTCAAGGATCAGAACTTGTACGTAAAGAACTTTTGATGCGTAATTGGCAATATAAATTTCAAGTTATGATTGATAATGATGGAAAATGGCGTGATGCCTCGTCTGTTATTGTTGCTAAAAGCCGTTATTATGCAGGAAGATTTTCTTTGGTAAATGGGGGCTCTTTGTCAGCACCTACATTACATGTCTGTATGTTCACAGGAAGTAAGCGTGCAGATTTTTTACGTTATGCGGCTCTTGTGGCTACGGACCTTTTGAGTTTAGACAAAACCGTAGAAATAATTCCGGCTAAGAGTGTTAAAATTCGCTCTAATGTAGATAATTTTGTTGCTGAATTAGACGGTGATTCCTTGGTTTCATCGCCTTTGGATATTAATTTACTAGAACGGCCTTTAAATTTCATATCGTAAGGTGGGGATAGGGTGAAAAAGTCTTTAGTAATTGGACTTACACTCATAATTTGTTTTGGTCTGGAGTATGCGCGAGCTTGGCAATTCCTGCAAGGTGTTGTGCCGTTCCCGGAAAACGAATGTTGGGTAAATGCCATAAATGGATTTTTGCGAGATGCCTGTATTTTGGGTGCTATTGCAATGCTTTATTTTAATCGTAAACGCATACCCGATAGAATACAACGTTATTTCCCTGTAGTGATAGTGGGCATCCTTTACCTTGTTGAGGGATTTTTCATTGTAGGTTATTTGGAACTTGATGTGGGGTTTTTAACCACGTTGTCTATTTTTGCCGGATTTTTTAATAATATAGCTATAGTATTGTTTATGGCTATGTGTTATCATCACTGGCCTAATCTAGGAATGAAAATTATTTATTTCTTAGTGTATATTTTTACTTGTGTGGGAATAGTGTTTGATGGGTTGTATTTTTGGACAACCTCCATGCATGTAGAGAGTGTATTTTTTAAGAATTTAAATATCTATGCGTTTCAAGGTATTGTTGCTACTGTTGCCTGGTGGAAATTGGCTATTTTAGCCGGGTTAGTGTTATTATTAATATTTTTGTTTAGAGTTAGGTCACCAAAAAAACGTAAGCCGAATTTTACTTGGTCATTGCTTTGTTTCATTGTTTTTGGCTTGGTCTTGAATTTATCGTATTTACTTTTGACAAGCGCTGTATACACTGCTATAGACAAAGTAGCAGGACTAGATTTGGAAGCAGAGTTAGAAAAACCTAGACAAGAAATTCGCAATATGGTAGCTATGCCCATCAATGTTAATTTCGTGCACAAAGCTTTATTTGATACGGATAAAGTGGTAAAAGATCCTCGTAAGTATAAAGAACGTGTTTTGCTAGAAGAAGACAAAAAGGTTTTGACGAAACTTGGCATTTTGCCAGCACCAATACGTAAATTACCCAATATTGCTAAGTATGATCGGATAGTAATGTTAGTTCTAGAGTCTGTACATAGAGATTATATGCATTTTTATAATCAAAAGATACCCGCTGCTACGACACCATTTTTAGATAGTTTATTACGTAAATATCCTCATCTAGATAATTATTATTCTTCAGCTATTCCAACAACTCAGGGACTAAATAGTACTTTTCGCTCTCAGCTAATTTATGATGGAGATTTATCAGGTGTTAAACAAAATTCCATTTATAGAGTTGCCGAGGCAAATGGTTGGAAAGGAATCTTTTTGAATGCCTCTAGTAGGTATTACGATAATGAATATCGAGAATATCCTCAACAATTTGGGATGAACGAATATTACGCCAAGGAGGATTTGGCAGCAGAAGGCTATACGGGAGCTAGTGGCTGGGGTTTTCATAATAATGTTATGTATGAGGAAACACTGAGACTTTTAGAAGCAGATAGGAACGAAAAACTATTTTTAGTTGTTAAAACCTTGGATATGCATCAACCATATCCTTATTATGGTATTGGTTATGAAAGTATGCCACCAACAGTGCGAGACAATGGCTATATTACTATTTGTGGTATGTATTGGGTTGATAATACCATTAAAAACTTTTTTCAAGAAGCGAAAGCCCGCGGTCTTATGGACGCTAAAACCTTATTTATTATTACCTCTGATCATAATCCTCATTCCGGTGGCGAGTATAAGGAAATAGTGCCTAATGAAAATGATAAACAAAGTATTGCTCCTATACCAATGATTTTTGTTAGCAAAAATTTAGACCCTTTAGATAATATAATGACTGATGCTTATGCTAGCCAAGAGGATTTAGCGCCGACACTATTAAATCTTATGGGTTTAGCTACACCGACGGAATTCATGGGTAGGAATTTATTGGAAAACTGCGATAAACCGTATGCCCTAGGCTATTTTGGTGGGAAAGCTTATTATTTTTCTAGTACTTTGGACTTTGTCTCTACATTGGATGAAGAGAAGCCTGACATGCCGGAAAAAGAGGCAATAGCTAATTATATTATGCAAAAATATATTCATCGACATATTACCAATTCTTAAAACAGCAGCCGTAATAAATACTAATATAGAAACGAGGTATAAAACTATGGGGAAGCAAAGTTTAACACAACGTTTTTTTAGTTTTGACGGGAGACTTAATCGCTGGGAATATTTTAAGAGAGTTCTACAATTATGGCTTATTTCTATAGTTATTAACCTTGTATTTGGCAGGGGATTAGGGTTTAATACTATTGCGGATAGTTGTGGTGGTATGTTCGGATACTCACATAGTTCTATAAGTTATTTTTGGGGTTTGATTTCTACATTTGCAGCTATTAGTCTTATTACGAGGCGCTTGCATGATTTAAATCTTAGTGGCTGGTGGCAACTAATTTTCGTTGTGCCCTTTTCTTTTGTGGTTCTGCCTATGATGATTTTCAGTATGGGGTTGGGTATGGGCATGAGCTTTGCTTTAAGCGGTATGCTGAGTATCTTTTTAGTTGCGTTAATAAGTATTGGATTTAATTTATATGTGCTTTTTGGTAAGGAAACTATGGGGTCTAATGACTATGGTCCTGATCCTTTAGAAATATATAGATAATAAACTATTATTGAAAGGAGTGCTGCCAAGTGAAATCTCATTGTGCTGAATGCCCTACGCATGCTTGCTATACCAAGGGGGTTAATTGTACGGGTGTGCCTGAAGCAGAAGTTAGGAATTCTTATACAGCGGAAGAGAAAAAAATAATGCAAGCGGCTGCTTATGTTGAAGCAACCTATTATAATAAGCTTACTAGGTTAGAAGAAACGGCTGAGTTTGCTAGACAAATCGGTTACAAAAAGATTGGTATGACTTTTTGCATTGGCTTGCAAGAAGAAGCAAAATATATTAGCAGGTATTTTGCTCGATTTTTTGAAGTTTATTCAGTTTGTTGTAAAAATTGTAGTTTTGCCAAAACAGAATTTGATTTGAAACAGGTAGACCCGGATAAGGAACATGAGGCCATGTGTAACCCCAAATATCAAGCTAAGTTTTTGAATGAACAGGGCGTAGAGTTTTTTGTCTCCGTTGGTGTGTGTGTAGGTCATGATAGTATCTTTAATGCTAATTGTAAGGGGCCTGTGACAGTTTTAGCCGTTAAAGATAGAGTGCTAGCCCATAATCCACTAGGCGCTGTGTATTCGCGTTATTGGCAAAAAAACTGAAGATTAATGATCCGGATAAAGTATAAAAAGCTTCTGGGGTTTTATCCCCAGAAGCTTTTTGCTTTTACCAATTAATGCGTAGGACTAATTATTATTAATAACGGGCTTGCGACCCCAAAAATTAATGCCGACTATGCCCAAAATAATCATAGTGGCCCCAATTATATGATAGTATTCAATCTGTTCATGTAAAAATATGCTTCCTGCAATTACAGTTATTAGAGTAGCCAAATTACTAAATACACTCATTTTGGATGCAGTTATTTTAGAAAGAATGTAGTTTGAAAGTAACGAGGTTAATAGTGAAGACAATATTCCTAAGTATAAAATAGAAATTACAAATGTTGTATTTATAAAGGGAGAAAAATAAGCAGCAAGGGTATTTTTCATTAAATGATCTGCTAAGGATAAAATATTAAAACTTATGAAGCCGATTGTGGTCATAACATAGGTTATATCAATTAATCTGTATTTTTTAGTTATTTTTCTTGCCATTACATTATAACAGGCAGAAGAAAATGCGGAAAATATAATTAAAACAATACCTATAAAATTTGCTGATTTCCAACTAATACCTTGCATAAAGAATATATAAATCACGCCTAAAACAGATAAGGATAAAGCTATTTTCTGTAACGGGCTAGTAGTTTCTTTGAGAAAAAGGGAGGCCAAAATCATAGTGAAAACAGGAATGATTGCTTGAATAATTCCAGCTTCCGAAGATGAGATATAGACTAAACCGAAGACCTGAAACGCAAAGAAGCATGTTGGATAGAAAAGCGAAATAGGTAAAATATAAAGGATATCTTTGGCAGAGAGATTCACTTTCACCAAGCCCAATAACGACGCAAGGAATAAGACAAGGAAAGCAATTGTAAAACGATGTGCTAAGACTGTTAGCGGATCTGCAACAGATAATGTCATTTTAACAAACAAAAAAGACAAGCCAATAATAAAGGCAAATACTATTGCTGCGAAATATGGCTTTGTGTTACTACTGTTCTCCATTTTTCACCTCGATGGTATTTATAAAGTTAGGCTCACGCTCCATCTACCTTAATTTAATATAGCCGCTCCAATCAGGATGCATATTATAGGACTGGCTGTCAGGTATGATATGTATATAGTTTTTTTCGCCGTCGGCAAATTTTAGACAATCATTTATATTACAAATGTCATCTACGTGAATATCGGATATATGTTTTAGCAAGTGTTTTTTTGCTGTTTCTTTTGCTTCTTTTTCAGTTAGAGCTGCAAATAGACCAAACTCATGTAGTTCGTTAAAATAATCTTTTGCATATCCCCCCATATTAACAAAAAATAAATTAAGTTCCGTTTTTTGTGGATATGCTTCTAGTTGTAGCCTATAGCCGTCGATACCCTTAAGAATTTTATAGCCATCTATGTGGAGGCTATTTCCATACCAATCCATTTTCAAGATATCATATGTATCGCTGAGGTTCTCGGCGATAATAAATTGCACATCATGTACTTCAATATTAGCCTTACTAATACGGCCACCTATTCCAATAATAAATAAATTTTTCATAACGAGCTCTCCTTTGCTATTTGCTGTGATTTAAGATCTATACTATATAACAAAATCATATGTTGTATAGATAATTTTTGCAAGAAGATTTTGCTGTAGTTTCAATAATGTGATAATGACAGTTAACAGTTTTAGTATATCTAGTGCTTTTAAAAGCAAAATAGACGGTTCTTTCCTTGCGGTAAAAATTTATATGAGATACAATGATTTGAGAATATAGGAACGAGGGATTAAATGCTAGTATTACCTAAAGATTTTAAAAACAAGTTGCACAATATTTTGTCTGTAATGATACCTATTTTTATAACTCAATTAGCGATTGTAGGTATGAATTTTTTTGATACTGTTATGAGTGGCAATGCTGGAGCAAACGACTTAGCAGGTGTTGCCATGGGAGCGAATTTATGGATGCCAATTTTTACAGGAATTAATGGTATATTACTGGCCTTGGTTCCTATTATTGCTCATTTACGGGGCGAGGAAAATAAAGAAGATTTACCAAAAGCTGTTTTTAATGGTATATTTCTGGCGATTGTAATTGGGCTATTAGTCATTGGTAGTGGTTATATGTTTTTGCCGCGTATTTTTGATTTATTGTCACTAACGCCTATTGTGCGTAGTATAGCCATAGATTACCTGCAAGCCATATCGTTTGGTATAATTCCTTTATTTATTGCCACTATTTTACGCTCTTTTGTAGACACTGTGGGGTTTACACATATGACTATGCGACTTTTTCTTTTGACACTGCCTGTTAATGTGTGTTTAAACTACATTTTGATCTTTGGTAAATTTGGAGCACCACGCTTTGGGGGCGTAGGCGCTGGCTATGCTACCGCAATTACTTGCTGGCTTGTTTTGTTAGCTTTTATAGTTTTGATTAAGAAGTTTTCCGTTTTAAAGGACTACAAAATTTTTGCTTGGTATGTGCTTAGTTGGAAAAGAATCAAAGAGCATTTGAGTATTGGAATCCCTATGGGAACCTCTATCTTTTTTGAAACCAGTATTTTTGGTGTAGTAGCATTTTTTATGGCTAAGTTTGGTACAGAAACCATAGCAGCTCATCAAGCCGCTTTGAATTTTACAAGTTTATTATATATGCTGCTCTTAAGCTTCTCTCTGACACTTACAATTTTAGTAGGTACAGAAGTAGGAGCGAAACACTACGATGAAGCAGTTGCTTATGGCAGGACTGGTATTGTTTCTAATTGGTGTGTAGCGCTGTGCTTCGTTGTATTGTTACTTCTTTTTCGCGAGTACATTGGTAGACTATACGGAGCTACGGGCTATATTTTAACATTGACAGAGCACTTTTTATTTTATGCGGCTTTTTTCCAGCTGCTAGATGCTACGGCTGCTCCCATACAGGGGATTTTGCGCGGTTATAAAGACGTAAAGGTACCGTTTTATATTTCTCTAGTGGCTTATTGGGTAATTTGTTTGCCACTAGGCTTATTTTTGGATGTATATGCAGGTCAGGGACCTTATGGTTATTGGCAAGGTCTTATTATAGGAATTTTATTTTCGGCCGGAATGTTGGTTCTTAGACTTAAAAAAATTCAAAATAAGGTGCAAAATTAAAAAACTGGTATATGTATACATATACCAGTTTTTAAGCAGCTATTTAATTTGTTGTTGTTTTCAGATTGGTTGCTAATGCAACTCGTTTTAGAATTACGGCTACAAACCCAGCACTTAGTGCCGTATAAATCATTCCTGGTAGAGCTGCCATAACGAGAACAAGAGCTGCTTTTCCCACAACAACACTCAGGCAAAGACGTGCTATCAAGGTGCCCAAAGGTTCTGAGATAATGTAGAAGAATTTACTATCCCCGGAAAAATAGAAAATAACCGCGACAACAATCCTAAAAATCATAGCGATTGCTACGCTAAAAATAATTTGTGTCCCCAAAATCAGGCCTAATATACTGGATAAAATGCCAGCTATTAGGTATTTTTTTTTGCCAAAAATTCCGCATATGGCTACAGCAATAGGAGCTGATAATTGAAATTCAGTTCCAGGGAAAAAGCCAGGCAATTTTAAAGCACCACTTACCGTAATAAAAGCAGTTAAAAGCGCAATCGTTGTTAGTTCTCTGACATTAGTTTGATTTTCCATGTGCATACCCCTTTGTTAACCTAAAATTAAACATGGTTTACTTGAAGTCTATAGCAAAAAAATGAGACTGTCAAATAGCTAGGTTAACACAAAAACAAAATAAGCTTTATTGTCATAGTTCACTTCTTGCTTTATAATAGAAAAGCAACAATAAGTAGAGGAGGTTGGTAGTATGGTAAAGCTATGGAAGATTGTGCTGCAGGTAATTATGGCTGTATTCGTGGTAGGTATTTGTACTGTAGGGGTTAGGGCAGAAGCAGCAGAAAGCAAACTTGATACCATTGTAGAGAGAGGTTATATAATGGTGGGGACTACGGGTGATTACAAACCCATGTCATATTTAAACAAAAACACAGGAAAGTATGAGGGGTTCGATGTTTAAGCAGCCGAAATGTTAGCTCAATCTTTAGGTGTCAAAGTCAAATGGGTGCCAACTACATGGAAGACATTAACCGCTGATACTTTGGCTGGCAAATTTGATATTGCTATGTGTGGCATTACCAGAACTTTTGCTAGAGAAAAAATTATGGCCATGTCTAAAGGCTATTTAGTATTTGGTAAAACAATTTTGTCTCGTAAAAATGATGCTAAAAAATTCAATTCCCTTGCTGACTTAGATAAAAAAACAGTTAAAGTTATGGTTAATCCCGGTGGGACTAATGAAAAATTTGCTAAGGCTAATTTGCCACAATGCACATTATTAGTACATGCACAAAATGCAGAAATACCAGGTCTCATAGCGGCAGGCAAAGCAGATGTTATGATTACCGAAACAATGGAAGCACGCCGTTATGTACGTGATAATAATAAGTTAGCGGCTCCTTTAATTGACAAACCTTTTACAAAAAATGATTTTGGTATCTTGCTACAACGCGGCGACCAAATTTTCCTGAACTATATAAATATGTTCATGGAAGAGAAAACCTTTGACGGAACTTTTGCTAAGTTAGAGGTTAAATATATTAAGTAAATATTATGTGAAAAACGTTAGCAAAGTTGACTTTGCTAACGTTTTTATTTTGAAATCTGCTATAATATAAGGGCGTGATGATGGGAGGATTGACTTGGAACAGGAAAATATTCGTGATAAAGATTTTTACTGGAAGCTTTTTAAATCCACATTTTTAATCAGTACTTTTACTGTAGGTGGTGGGTTTGTTATAGTACCATTACTAAAAGCAAAATTTGTAGATGAGTATCATTGGCTTGATGATAAAGAAACATTAACCTTGGTTTCTGTTGCTCAGTCGGCACCAGGGGTAGTCGCAGTTAATTCTGCCATTATCATGGGGTACAAAATGGCGGGTATGTCAGGTGCTTTTTGTGCTACCTTGGCGACCGTTTTGCCACCACTTATTACCTTAACAATAGTTTCTTACTTTTATAGCTTTTTTGCAACTAATCATTATGTGCAAATTGTTCTTAAGGGCATGCAGTGGGGTGCTACAGCCTTGATTTTGCAAGTAATGTATGATTTGCTAAAAAAACAATGGAAGAAAAAGGTAGCATTTCCTATTGTTATTACTATAGGGACTTTTTTGGCTAATTATCTTTTCAATTTCAACATGATGTATATAGTTTTAATAGATGCGCTTATAGGATTGTTTCTCTTGCAGGATAAAAAATATGATTGAGGGGAGTAATCATCTTGATTTATTGGCTATTATTTTGTAGTTTTTGCTGGGTGGGAGTCTTTTGCGTAGGTGGCGGATATGCTTCTGTGCCACTTATTCAGCACCAAGTTATTGAGCTGCACCATTGGCTGACGATGCCTGAATTTTTGGACGTGTTTGCCATATCACAAATGACACCGGGACCTATTGGCATTAATGCTGCTACTTTTGTAGGAACTAAAATTGCTGGTCTAGGTGGTGCAATTGCGGCTACCTTAGGCTTTGTAACACCATCATTTATAATTATGATATCGCTAGCCAAGCTTTTAGCTAAATATGGCGATTTGGGTGCTATTCGTGGTATTTTAAATGGGTTACGCCCTGCAGTTATTGGTTTGATCGCTTCGGCCGGTGTTATGTTTTTTACTTTGGCGATTTGGAACACGCAAAAAATACCGACTAGCTTTGCGGCTACTGACTTGTCTGGATTATTGGTATTGACTATTGCTTTTATCGCAGTTAAGAAAAAAATATTGGGCGTTATTTAAACCTTGCTAGCCGCAGGTATATTAAATTTGGCATTGTCATTTATAATTAAATAATATAATTTTAAAGCTTTAAACATACGAACCAAGATATTTAAAAATTTTTAGGGGGCATTGAAATGGCTAAACAAAAAATACCTGTTACGCGGGAGTCCTTTTTGCAGCTTACCTTGCCTGAACGGTTGCAATTATGGGCAAAAGATCGCGAACTAGAGGAATATATTCTTACAAAAGCTTTTACGTATAAAGCGAATGCGACAGAAGCTCTTCAGGCTAAGGGTGAGATAAAGGTCGCCATAATTGGTTCAGGACCTTCAGGACTGGGCTGTGCTAATGTCTTAAATCAATTAGGGTTTAAAGTAACTGTATTTGAACGGGAAAACAGGCCTGGAGGCCTACTTATGTATGGGGTGCCGAACATTAAGCTGCCCAAAGAAATATTGTTGTCTAAAGTAAAAGGGTTGGAGGAAGCCGGGGTTGAGTTTCTCCTTAATGCCAATGTTGGGACTAATATCAGGTGGGAAGAACTCAAAACGCAATATGCTGCTGTAGTGATTTGTACGGGTAGCTCTCAGCCACGACCTTTAAAACTACCTGGAAATGAATTAGCAGGTATATATTATGCTAAAGATTTTTTAACTTCTACGACTAAAAGCTTGCTTGATAATAAGCTGACGACTAATAATTTTATTAGCGCTGAAGGTAAGGATATTTTGATTATCGGCGGTGGTGATACAGGTACAGATTGTGCGGCCTTAGCATTAACCCATGGTGCTCGTTCAATTTTGCAGGTGGAACGACAAGACTGTGATATGGCAAGAATAAGCCAAGAAGGTTTTTGTGAAATAATAAAAGGCGATGTTTCTATTCAATATAATACCAAGGTTGAACACCTGCTTGGGGATGCTAAAGGGCGTGTTATCGGCGTACAATTGTGCCAAGTTGAGTGTAAGCAAGATAATGGGGAGATTCCTGTTGCCAAGGAAATTCCTGGCACTACAAAGGTTTTACCAATACAGATGGTGTTATTGGCACTGGGTTTTAGCGGTCCGGAACCAGTTGTTTTCGAAAAGTTTGGCCTTAAAAAAACTCCCATGGGAACAATCGCTACTGCAGGAGGATTATTCCTAGCAGCAGAACCTTGTATTTTCGCAGCCGGAGATGCTCGTAGAGGTAGCGGTATGGTTGAGTGGGCCTTTGAAGAGGGTTATGCTGCAGCACTAGAATGCGCTAAATATTTGGTAGCTAACATTAATAAATAATAATAAAAAACAAAACCCAAGATTTCTCTACCTCTGAGAAATCTTGGGTTTTGTTTTTAAAGCGTGTTACTCTTTTTTATGAATATTAAACAAAGTTACATACATAACAGGCATAAAAATCAGAGTAATAACAGTGGCTCCCGTGAGACCACAGGAAAGGGTAACCGCCATAGACTGCCAAAATTTACTGGGGAACATAGGAATCAAACCTAGTACTGTAGTTATAGCTGCTAGCATAATGGGGCGGAATCTGACAATGGCAGACTCCAGTACTGATTCATATGGATCCATTCCTGAATCTAAGTGTTGGACGATTTGATCCATAAGTACAATTGAGTTACGTATTATTATACCTACAAGGGCAAGGACGCCAAGTTCTGCTAAGAAACCCATGGGGGCATTAAATATTACGAGACCTAAAAGCACGCCGATAATGCCAAAAGGCGCAGTACAAAAGATAATAATAAGCTTACGAATATCTTGCAATTGTAGCATTAAGAGCACAAGCATGGTAATAAGCATTATAGGCACAGGTTTCATAATGTAGGCAAGAGTATCATTACTTTTTTCTAAAGGACCGTCAATATCAATAGTAACACCGCCTGGTAAATTTTTGCGAACATCAGACAATTGTGCATAAACTTCTTTAGTTACATCATTACCGGTTACACCATCTTTGATGCCACCTTCTACAGTTATGGTAGGAAGCAAATTGCGTCGACAAATCATATTTTCTTCTGCAGTATAGGAGATATTTGCTACTTGTGACAAAGGAACAGCACCGCCGGACGTAGGAATGGAAATATTGGCCACGTCGTCCACATTATTAAAATCTTTGCGGTCTAAACGGAATACCATAGGTAGAGACTGGTCTCCTTCTAGATATTGGGATACTGTATAACCGGAGATTTCAGATTGCAGGGCACTAGCAACTGTTTTGCGCGTAAGACCCATTTGCCTTAATTTATCATTGTCAATTTCAACTTTAAGCGCCTTAGCTCTATCCATCCAATCGTAAATAGTCATTGTGATATTTTCATTCTTGTTCATAACATCACGCACCTTAGCTGCATATTCTTTGGCTAAGGCATCTGTAGGGGCAGAAACACGTAGCATAACAGGATAAGGGGTAGGAGGACCAAGTGGAATAGATTGTGAGTAACTGGTTACGTTGGGAAGATTTGCAGCCACAAGATCTCTTATTTTAGTTTCTAGACGAAGTCTGTTTGGCAAGTCTTTTGCCACAACAACTAATTGAGCATAATTGTCACGTGGCTGGACAGGGTCAATGACAAGTACAAAGCGGGGTGCGCTTTTACCAACATAGGTGCCAATGTTTACTATACCTTCGTCTTCTTTTAACAGATTGGTCAATTTTGCGGCCGCGGCGTCTGTTGCTTTTAAACTGCTACCTTCCGGTAAATTTAATTCAACCAATATTTCAGGTCTAGTAGCGCCTGGGAAAAATTCATTTTTAACAACTTTTAAAAGGAGAAGTGAACTTAAGAGCAAAATAACAGAGGATAAAATCACCGTTTTCCTATGACATAAAGACCAGTCTAAAATTTTTCTAAAGCCTGCGTAAAAGGGCGTATTAAATTGCTCAGTACTTGTTGTTACCTTCTTAGGTTTAATCCAGTTATAACCCAAAACAGGTGCAACTGTAGCGGAGATGAACCACGATAATAACAAGGTAATTGAAATTACAGGGAAGAGGGAACTGGCAAATTCAGAAGCCAGGCTATTTGATAAAGCAATGGGTAAAAACCCGGCACAGGTGACTAGTGTGCCTACAAGCAGTGGTTGAGCACAAGTTTTAAAGGCAAAACTGGCCGCTTTTACACGATCCCATCCTTCTGCCATTTTCACCTCCATGAGTTCTACTACTACAATGGAGTCATCAACTAACATGCCCAAAGAAATAATTAGAGCTCCCAAAGAAACTTTGTGGAGGTCAATTCCCATAATGAACATGCTGATAAAGGAACCTAGTAAAACCAGAGGAATGCACAGGGAAATAACATAGCCGCATTGTCGTCCTAAACTCATAAGTGAAACAACAAGGATGATAACAACAGCTTCGAATAAACTTTTCACGAATTCATTAATGGAATTTTGTACTACTTGGGGCTGGTTGGCTACTTGGTTAAACTCAAAGCCTAGAGGTAGCTTTTGACGTATTTCTTTAGCTAAGTTATCAAGATTTTTACCTAATTTAATATTGTTGCCACCATCTGTCATGGAAATGGCAATGCCGATGGCAGGTTTGCCATTAAAATACATTTTGGGATCAGCAGGGCTGGGATAGCCACTAGTTATTTCAGCAATATCCCCGAGACGGAAAACACGCCCGTTAGCTTTTATAGGTATGGATTTAATGTTTTCCACGCTGTCAGGCAAACCGGTGAGACGCAAATTAACATTGGAAATATTGCTATCTACCATCCCTGCCGGCGTAATGGCGGTTTCTGCTTGAATAAGAGAGGCTAAATCTGTGACCGATAAACCAAGCTGAGAGAGCTTATTATTACTCATTTGTATATTTATTTGTTCTTGCTGCACTCCAATTAGTTCAACCTTTTTAACATCTGGGATGCCTACACATATATCTTTGATTTTAGAGGCTACTTTACGCATATCTTCGTAAGAAAAATCATCGGAAGTAATGGCATAAACATTGCCGTAAACATCATCAAAACGGTCGTTAAAATATGGACCGTACAAATCTGAAGGCAAATCAGATCTATTATCCGCTACAATATTACGCAAATCCTTCCAGCGATCCTTAACAACGGAACTTTTTACGCTATCTTTTAGATTGACAGTAATAACGCAAACACCGGAGCGCGAATAACTTGTAGTATAATCTAAGTCCGGTACTGTTTGAATCATTTTCTCTAGTTTGTCTGTAACATGCATTTCCATTTGCTTGGCGGTAGCTCCGGGCCAAGATGCGGATACAACCATTTGCTTAATCGTAAAATTTGGATCTTCGCTGCGGCCTAGTTCATTATAAGAATAGATACCCATAAGCAAACAGAGGAACATGAAAAAATAAACGATTTGGCGATGTTTTATGGACCATTCTGCCCAATTCATAATGTGCCACCATCTTCCAAGCGAACTTCATCGTTAGCTGTTAGTTTGGTTATACCTCCGGACACAACTACGTCACCCTTTTTCAATCCTGATTTTACAACTACGTCATTGCCGCTATATTTACTAATCTCGATAGGAACAAGTTGCACGTGTTTATCTACTACTACCCAAACATTTGGTTTATCGCTGGTTTGATAAATCGCGGAAGTAGGAATAACAACATTGGTGGAATTACCAGTATTCAAAATAACTTTAGCAGTCATACCTAATTTAACTTGTTCCGGCATGGTACTTAAGGCAACACGCACTTTGTAGGTATGAGTAATGGAATCGGCCATGGGGGCTATTTCGCTTATAGTGCCATTCACTTTAACGTTGTTTAAGGCCCAAAAATCAACTTGTACAGGTTGACCAGGATAAATATTTCCTAGTTGATTTTCCGGAATAAATATTTGAACTTCACGTTGACCATCTTGTACTAAGGTTATCATGGAAGTACCAGCAGCAACTACCATGCCGATTTCACCATTAACAGCCGCGATAACGCCATCGTGGTCTGCGATAAGTTTCGTATATTCTAATTGGTGATTATTTCCGCTCAGTTGCGCTTGGGCCTGTTGCAATGAAGCCAGGGCCGCATTGGCGGAATTTTCATATTGCTCAGCGGTTGCCTTGCTCACAGCACCGCTATTATAAAGTTCACGGTAACGCTCAGCATTTTTGGCAGCTAATTGATATTGTGATTCGGCTGAGTTAAGCGCGGCAGCACTAGAATTCACTGTTTGTATAACGTCTTTAGGGTCTATTTGCATAAGTACTTGCCCGGCAGTAACTCTGTCTCCTAAATTAACACTGCGTGATACTATTTTCCCAGCTACTTGAAAGGCTAAGTTGCTTTCATAACGTCCACGTACTTCACCAGGGTATTGAAAGATATTATCTGTGGAGCTTTTTCCTACGGTAATTGTGCGGACAATAGGAATTGTTTTCGCTACAGTTTTAGTGTTAAAAATATCATTAAAAATTCTCCCGCCTATTACGAATATTAGAATAACTCCTAAAATAATAAAAAACCGCTTTTTTGTTAAACCTAAAGACTGTAATTTTTCCTTAATCAACATCTCGTTCTCCCCCTAAACTTTGATGACACTTGCTAAATAACTACTAATAACATCTGATAAAAAAGTTTTTTCTTCGTCGACTAAATGCGTTGTAAGAAAAAAGAAAGAAATAATGCTTTCCAATGTGAAGGCAACATGGGAAGCCTCAAGCTTAGGGTAGATTTCACCAGATGTTTTGCCTTCTTCTACTACTGCCAGCAAAAACTCGTGAATTTCCATAAGTTTAGATTTGACAAAATCATTGCAAACGCCGGAGGGATTGGTTATTTCTCGGAAAACAAGTTGTGCACGAGCGTTATTTGCTATTTCTATAGCACCTACGCTTTGTACATACAAACGCAATTTTTCCGCTGGATTTAGTTGCTGGCTGTTTACGTTATCAATGAGGTTTATAAATAAATCAATACAAACATCAAGAACTTCTTGATATAATTGTTTTTTCCCGCCAAAATAGTAATAAATTAAGGCACTGTTTACACCTGACCGACGTGAGATATCTTTAATAGAAACGCCATTAAAATCATTGGTAGCAAATAATTCAAGAGCTGCCTCCAGGATTTTTTCGGCGGTAGACGGGTCTTGTGCGGTCTTTTTTTTCATAGTTGAATTCACCTCTTAACAAATAATTAAATTAAACGACTAATTAATATCTACATTATAGCATATCAACCAATTGTTGCAAGTAGTAAAATAATTATTTCTATCATAAAAATGATTAGAGATGTTATAATAAGCGGACAGAGGAAGGAGGCTCTTCCTTGCCATATAAGTAGGAGGAAAAAAATGAATAATATAATCTTAGGAGCTGTTCTCATTGCATTACTTATTTTAATCTATTTATTATTGCGTCTTACAGATAGTATTCAGGCTAGAGTTGGAGAAAATGCTAGGACACAAGAGGAACGTTTAGATAGGCTTAATACGACTATTGATCATAAGCTCAGTGCTTCCTTTAATAATGTAAGTGCACGTTTGGAAGAAGTAAATAAAGGGTTGGGCAATATGCAAAGTTTAGCCGGTGGTGTGGGAGATTTGAAGCGTATACTTACTAATGTTAAAAATAGAGGTATCTGGGGTGAAATGCAGCTGGGTAATCTTTTAAAGGAAATGTTGGCACCTAATCAGTATGCCGAAAATGTTGCCATTAAACCACGTGGTAGTGAGCGTGTAGAGTTTGCCCTGAAACTTCCTGGTAAAGTAGAGGGTAAACCAGTATGGCTGCCTGTTGATGCCAAATTCCCTCAAGAGGATTTCCAACGGCTCATAGAGGCTCGGGAGGAAGCAAACGTAGAAGCCGCGTCAGCCGCTCTTAGGCAACTAGAACTTCGTTTTAAAAGTGAAGCTAAAGACATTCGGGACAAATATATCTGCCCGCCACATTCTACTGATTTTGCCGTTATGTACCTTCCTGTTGAGGGTTTATTTGCGGAAGCGGTCAGTATTCCAGGCCTATTAGATGAATTACAACGAAAATATCGAGTTACAGTAGCGGGACCAACTACCTTGGCGGCACTGCTTAATAGTTTGCAAATGGGTTTTAAAACCTTGGCGATTGAGCGACAAACAGGTGAGGTATGGAAAATGGTAGCGACTTTAAAGAATGATTTTGCAACCTTTGCTGATAATCTGGAAAAAACACAAAAAAAATTGCAGGAAGCCCAAAACCAACTAGACACCACTGCCGATAGAACCCGTATTATTACTAAACGTCTTAATAAAGCCTCAGAACTTAACATAGAGGATAGCGAAGAGAATGTTTAACACAAATCCTTGACAATGCTACAACCTTGAAGTAAAATGTAACCTAAGCTTGATAATTACAAATTGTTTCGATGAAGGAACCAAGTAGATTTCCTAGTAACTTTTAGAGAGCCGATGTTTAGTGAAAATTGGTAGTTTAGGAAATTGAATCCACTCCGGAGATGATAGGGGTAGCAACCTATCCGGGTCAGACCGTTATATCGTAAACGAAGGCTGCATTGCAGCGAAATAAGGTGGCACCACGTGAGCATAACTCTCGTCCTTGATTTATCATATTTGATAATATCAAGCGCGAGAGTTTTTTATATGCAAAATTAGGAGGAGAAAAAATGAAGGTAATAGTTACAGAAAGAATTTCTGACAAAGGCGTAGAACTTTTAAAAAATGCTGCAGGATTGGAAGTAGATGTTTGTTTTGACATTCCGCGTGCAGAACTATTAGAGGTTATTCCTAAGTATGACGCTATCGTGATCCGCAGTGTTACAAAAATCAATGAAGAATTTTATGAACATGCTACTAATTTAAAAGTTGTTGGCCGTGCCGGTAATGGTGTAGATAATATCCAGATGGAAGGCGCTACCAAGCGGGGCATTATTGTAGTTAATACTCCTGAATCTAATATTGTCTCTGCTGCTGAGCATACTATTGGTCTGTTACTGGCTTCCTCTCGCAACGTAGTTAAGGCTCACAAAATGATTGAGAGCAGAGTGTGGGAGCGCAGCGGGCTAAAGGGTTCTGAAATGCTGCATAAAACTTTGGGTATTATCGGTTTAGGGCGTATTGGAGCCTTGGTAACAAAACGCATGCAGGCTTTTGAAATGAAAGTTATTGCTTATGATCCTTATATTGCGGATGCACGCTTTAAAAAATTGGGAGTAGAAAAATGTGAAACTTTGGATGATTTGTTGAAAAAAGCTGACGTTATTTCTATCCATACACCTAAGACGGAAGAGACGGTAAATATTTTGGGTGCGGCTGAATTTGCTAAATGTAAAAAAGGCGTGCGCGTAGTTAACTGTGCTCGTGGCGGTTTATATAATGAGCAAGATTTGGCGGAAGCTATAAAAAAAGGTATCGTAGCTAGTGCCGGTATAGATGTGCTTGTAGATGAACCTAAACCTATTTCTCCCCTTATTGATTTGGAAGAGTGTGTATTGACACCACATTTAGGGGCTGATACCACAGAGGCTCAAGATAATGTCGGCATTGCTATTGCAGAGGAAGTTGTTAGCGCACTTAGGGGCGAAATGGTTCCGAACGCTGTTAATTTGCCCTCCTTGCATCCACATGATTTGGAAGATATGCTAGATTATCTACATCTAGGTGAAGCATTAGGCAAACTTTATTATCAACTAAAGAAGGACCCTATTGAAAAAATAGAAATATTATATCAAGGGGAAGTTGCGGAAATGGAAACGCAAATGATAACACGAGCAGTTTTGAAGGGTGTATTTGAGCCAATTTTGAAAGAGCGTGTTAATTATGTTAATGCAGAACTTGCAGCTGAAGGCCGTGGAGTAGATATTGTAGAGAGCAAAATGACGGGGGAGACAAAACGCAATTTAATTACGGTAAACATTTATGTAAAAGATAGTGTGTTTACTGTTAGCGGTAAAGTTTTTGGAGAAAACAATATTCGTATAACGGAAATTGATGGCTTTGAATTTGATTTAACTCCTGAGCGGTTTATGTTAGTGGCACGAAATCAAGATAAACCTGGCATGATTGGTCAAATCGGGACATTGTTAGGGGCTAGTCGTGTAAATATTGCAACTATGCAGGTTAGTCGTAATCAAAAAGATGGCTGCGCTATGATGTTTATTACCGTAGATAATGAGGTAAATAAAGAAACACTAAACTTATTGCAGGGCATTGATGGCATAAAGAAGGCAAATTTGATTAAACTGTAAAGAAAAATTGAATAAAAAAGCCTGATATTTTAATAAATATCAGGCTTTTTTTAATCTTCAAATACAACTTTATTGTTTTCAAATTTTTTAATGCGAGCTAAAGACTCCACTTGATATTCGGCTTGGCATAAACGTTCGCGGCCAGGCTGAAAAGATTTTTCAATCACAATACCGATGCCTGCCACTTGGCTCCCAGCTTGGTCTACTAAATCGGCGAGACCCTTAGCGGCTTCACCCATTGCCAGAAAATCGTCTAATATGAGCACATTTTCACCTTTAGGTAAGAATTTCTTTAGGACAATAATATTGGAAGTTTTCTTTTTGGTAAAGGAAAAGACTTCGGTTTGGTAGGATTCTTCATTAGTTAGGGCAGACTTTTGTTTGCGGGCGAAGACAACGGGAACATGCATTAAAAGTCCGGTTGTCAGGGCAACGGAAATACCGGAGGCTTCAACAGTAAGAATACGGTCGATTTTTTTATTCTGAAAACGGTTGTAAAATTCTCTGCCTATTTCCATGAGTAAATCCGGGTCGATTTGTTGGTTCAAAAATGCATCTACTTTGAGAATGGAATTATTTAGTACGATTCCTTCATTATTTATACGCTCTTTTAATGAGATCATGGAGCACCTCTTTTGTTATTTTCTGCTTATTATAGCACAATATTTCATAAAAAATGTTAATAATTCAGGAGAATTGTTAAAAAGTGTAAAGAATGTAGCGATTTAAGGGGACATAATGCGAGAAAAAAAGAAACTAATATATACAAAAAGTATTGACAATGGCCTAAAAAACTGTCATAATGTAAAAACACTACATCATAAGTCAGTGGTGAGTATAAATATTAGAAATAAAGTAATGATCGGGACAATATCAAGTGGCGTTTTTCAGAGAGTCGGTGGTTGGTGCGAACCGATAAAACAACTTGAGAAAACTCACCCGGGAACTTCAGTTACGAAATAATAGTAGGAACTGACGTTTAGCGCCATGTTACGGTGTCCGAAGATATTATTCGGGACAATGAGGTCAAAATAGGGTGGTACCGCGGTTACTAGTCGCCCCTATCTGTGAAGAACAGATAGGGGCGCTTTTTTATTGTATATTTTGCTTTAGCGATGGTTTCGAGCGACAAAGGAGCGAAGAAACAATAAACCGCCGGCTATGTGAAGTGGTAACATCTAAGTGGACACTTAAACCACTGGTGACTTAGTGTTATAATTTTGTAAAAAAGCGGTGAAAATAATGGGCCTCAAAGGTGGAAATAAGAGATATTTTAGCAAGGAATTTAAATTATCAGTTGTGCAGAGAAATTTAGCTGGCGAAAGCAGTGGGAAACTATCCAAACAACTTAATTTAGATAAATCGCTAATTTGTTACTGGGCAAGAATATATAGAGATAAAGGGGAATCTGGACTAGAATCCAAGAGACGTCCTGGAAATCCTCTTGCTACATATCAAAACAGAAAAACGCTATCCATCGAAGAACACCTTAGATATGAGCTGGCTAAAAAAGATATCGAGCTTGCAAAACTAAAAAAAATATTAGAATATCAGAGGGGGCATGTCAAGGCAGGAAATTAATACGATTGTATTTCGAGGCGATATTCGAATTAAGTGACCGTTATTCTGTAGTATGGTTATGTAAACAGTTTTCGGTATCTAGAGCTGGATATTATAACTGGATAAAACATAAAAATCGTCCCAATACATATGAGTTACAGCGGCAAGAAATTATATTATTTATACGTAAAATTCATGAAGAAAAACCCAGCTATGGCTATCGCAGAATTCGTAATCGAATTTTGAAAGATACCGGATGGCATATTTGTCTCCCGAGGGTGCTCTCTTGCATGCAAAGTATTGGCATCCAGTCTAAGGCACGAAAAAAGAAACACTGGGGCGGTGTTGGAAAAGAGCATAATATCTTTAAAAATATTCTAAACCGCAATTTCACGGCTAAGAGACCACTACAAAAGGTTGTAACAGATATTACCGAATTCTACTGGCATGGCAGAAAATGCTTCTTTACATGTTACTTAGATTTATTTAATAATGAAATGGTGTCTTGGAATTTTGGTTTTCGTGAAGACCTGCCTTTTGTTCTTAAACCACTAACAGATCTCTTAGTTTTAATTGGAAAGGCTGCTGGTTCAGAGCCAACAATACTGCATTCCGATCAAGGTTCACAGTATAGCTCGCCTGCTTTCACAACGCTTTTGAAGAGATATGGCATTATCCAGAGTATGTCTCGTGCGGGAACGCCACATGATAATGCTGTTATTGAGAGTTTTTTCGGTTGGTTCAAAGAAGAATTGAACTTGGATTTCCATTTCAAGAAAGCAAACGATATTTTTATTGTTGTTCATCAAGCTGTAGACTATTTTAATATGCAAATTTAATATGCAAAGGCCTGTTGCTAAACTGCAATATAAATCTCCCATACAGTTTCGTCTAGATAGGTGCAACTAATTATTAGTGGTTATAGTGTCCTTTTTATATTGACCACTTCACTATGCCGGCGAGATTCGATAGCTTTAGCAGAAAAAACCTCCAATGTTAAAATAGTGTTGGTTCGCCAACCACACATAAATAACAGAGGAGGTATCCATATTGGACAGTCAAAGTTTATCACACAGTAGTTGGAACTGCAAATATAATATAGTGTTTGCTCCGAAGTACAGGAGAAGAGTAATATACGGGAAGATAAGATTGGATATAGGAAAAATATTAAGGCTGTTATGCCAGAGAAAAGAAGTAGAAATAATTGAAGCAGAGTGTTGTCCTGATCACGTTCATATGCTAGTGAAAATACCACCTAAATATAGTGTATCCCAAATATTAGGGTATCTGAAAGGAAAAAGTTCCCTTATGATATTTGACCGACATGCTAATTTAAAATATAAATATGGAAACAGGCATTTCTGGTGTAGAGGGTATTATGTAGATACAGTAGGAAAAAAAAGCAAAAGAATAGAAGAATATGTTAGGAATCAACTACAGGATGATATTACCACAGACAAAATCTCGCTGAAAGAGTATGTAGACCCGTTCACGGGTGAGCCGGTAAAAGAGAATAAATAAGAAAAAGGCCCAAGGGGCCTAATTCGGGGAAGATGTGCGATTGGCGGACTAATTCAGTACATCTTAAGATGTGGCAGGTAAGAGCACCTTATAGGTGCTGTACATACCGCCGGCTGAGCCGGCGGTTATGATTATTTGGGAGGTGTATAGTATGGAGCAGGTTTTATCTATAGTCGTTCGCAACCAGCCCGGTGTATTAATGCGGGTTGCCGGCATGTTTTCTCGTCGTGGTTACAACATAGACAGCCTCGCTGTAGGCATTACTCAGAATCCGGAGTTCTCACGTATGACTGTTACTATGCAGGCAAATGCTACAACCGTTGACCAGGTTTGCAAACAACTGGAAAAATTAGTTGAAGTTGAGGCAGTAAAAATTTTGCCACCACATAATACTTCTCAAAGAAGCATGGCTTTGGTTAAAGTCAAGACAGCCGATAAACGTTTAGAGATTTTGCGGGTTGCAGATGTTTTTCGCGCATATGCAATTGATATTTCAGGAGAATCTTTGACCTTTTTGATTACAGGCGATATAGCTAAGCTCCATGCTTTCGTTGAGGTAATGAAACCTTATGGAATAATGGAAATGGTACAGACTGGGGCCGTAGCCTTGGAAAGAGGCAAAGAGGCCTTGACTGTAACAAAGTCTCGCTATAAGTGGCCGCAAACGGTTATAAGCAAAAATACTTCTGAGCATTGCAAACTTATTTAAGGTTTTTAATCTAAACAGGTTTTAAATATAAAATATTTGAGGGCAGCAAAAAAGGAGAGAATGAAAATGGTAAAAATGTATTATGACAAAGATGCTAATTTTGATTTATTGAAAGGTAAAACGGTTGCTATTATTGGCTATGGTTCTCAAGGACATGCTCATGCTTTGAATTTGCAAGAAAGTGGTGCTAATGTCGTTGTTGGTTTATATGAAGGAAGCAAGTCAAAAGCAGAAGCAGCAGGATTAAAAGTAATGAACGCAGCTGATGCGGCTAAGGTTGCTGATGTTATTATGATGCTTATTTCGGACGAAAAGCAAGCTGCTACATACAAAAGCGATATCGCTCCATATTTGCAAGCAGGAAATGCCCTTGCTTTTGCTCATGGATTTAATATTCATTTTGGACAAATTGTTCCACCTGCAGACGTAGATGTATTTATGGTTGCGCCTAAAGGACCGGGCCATTTGGTTCGCCGTGTATACACAGAAGGTGCTGGTGTACCCATGCTTATCGCTGTACATCAAGATGCTACCGGTAAAGCTCATGATCTTGCACTTGCTTATGCTAAAGGCATTGGCGGTACTCGTGCAGGCGTATTGGAAACTACTTTTAGAGATGAAACCGAAACAGATTTATTCGGTGAGCAAGCTGTATTGTGTGGCGGCGTAACTGCTCTTATCACAGCTGGGTTTGAAACTCTTTGCGAAGCAGGCTATGCTCCTGAGAATGCTTACTTTGAATGTATGCATGAAATGAAATTAATCGTTGATTTAATGTATGAAGGCGGCATGGCGAAAATGCGTCATTCTATCAGTGATACTGCTGAATATGGTGATTATGTAACAGGTAGTCGTATTGTTACTGCTGAAACCAAAAAAGCCATGAAACAAGTATTAACTGAGATTCAAGATGGTACTTTTGCTAAAAACTGGTTGTTGGAAAATCAAGCTAATCGTCCTGCTTTCAATGCTATGCGTAGACGTGGTGCGGAGCATCCAATTGAAAAAGTCGGCGGACAACTTCGTGCTATGATGCCTTTCCTTAAACCGGCTACTAAAAAATAAGAAGCTTTTCAGATATAATTCTATTAGCTATGTTACGACAGGGTGTTCATCGTTGTCGATGCTATAGAGCATTGTGCAAGCGATAAAACCCTAGTCGTACTAGGCTAGTTTTTTTAGAAAAACAAACAGCTTTATCTAGATTTAGCAAATCCGTTTTTGCACTGGTTAACTTTTGCTATTTCTATTTTCCCTGATTAGGGGAAAACAAAATAGGAGGAATATATTATGGGCATGACTATGACTCAAAAAATTTTAGCAAAACATTCCGGTTGTGATTTCGTATCTGTGGGAGAATTGCTTATTTCACAAGTAGATTTGATTTTAGCTAATGATATTACCGGGCCTCCAGCCATTGACGAGTTTAATAAAATCGGCAAACCTGTTTTTGATAAGAACAAGATTGCACTTGTTCCTGACCACTTTTCTCCCTGCAAAGATATTAAATCGGCAGAAATGTGCAAACATTTACGCGATTTTGCCAGACAACATGAAATAAAGAATTACTTTGAAGTGGGGCGCATGGGTATTGAACATGCACTGCTTCCTGATGCTGGACTTATTGCTCCAGGTGAAATAATCATTGGAGCTGACTCTCATACTTGCACTTATGGTGCACTAAATGCCATGGCTACCGGAGTAGGACAAACGGATGTTGGTGCAGCAATGGCCAGCGGAACTACTTGGTTTAAGGTGCCCAAGGCAATTAAAGTTGTTATAACAGGTAAAAAACCTCGCTTTGTGCAAGGTAAAGATATTATTTTGACTATTATTGGTAAAATTGGCGTAGATGGAGCACGTTATCAGTCATTGGAATTTTGTGGTGATGGTATAGCAGAACTTACTATGGCAGACCGTTTTACTATTTGTAATATGGCTATTGAGGCCGGAGGAAAAAATGGCATTTTCCCTGTGGACGAAAAAACAAAGGAGTTTTTGCAAGAACGAGGTGTGACACGTCCTTGGACTAGTGTAGAACCTGATAGTGATGCTGAATATGATAGAGTATTAACCATTGAATTAGATAAATTAGTACCGGTAGTAGCATACCCGCATTTGCCGGAAAATACGCATCCTGCAGCAGAATCTAACCATATAATTATTGATCAGTCTATTATAGGCTCTTGCACTAATGGCCGCTTGGAAGATTTGGCACAAGCCGCAGAGGTACTAAAAGGACAAAAAGTGCATCCGCATATGCGTTGCATTATAATTCCTGCTACACAAGAAATTTACAAAAAAGCTATGGCTTTAGGGTACATTGATATTTTTATTGATGCTGGAGCGGCTGTTAGCACTCCGACTTGCGGACCTTGTTTGGGTGGATACATGGGCATATTAGCTCATGGAGAACGCGCAATATCAACGACGAATCGCAATTTCCGTGGCCGCATGGGTCATGTAGACAGCGAAGTATATTTGGCAAGCCCATATACGGCAGCAGCTAGTGCTGTTTTGGGTCATATTGCAGATCCTGGGGAGGTGCTGAAATGAGCAAAGTGTGGCGCTATGGTGATCATATAGACACGGACGTTATTATTCCGGCCCGCTATTTGAATATTGCGTATTTCAAAGAGTTATCTGAGCATGCTATGGAAGCTATTGATACTAGCTTTGCTTCTAATGTGCAGCCACAGGATATTATTGTCGCCGGAAGAAATTTTGGTTGTGGTTCCTCACGCGAGCATGCACCGATTGTTTTACAACAAAAAGGGGTAAAATGTATTATTGCTGATAGTTTTGCGCGTATTTTTTATCGTAATGCCATTAATATTGGTTTGCCGGTTTTAGAAATAGGCCAAGCGGTAGAACAAATAGAAGCTGGTGATGAACTAACGGTAAATTTACTCAAGGGCGAAATAAAGATTGTTAACAAAGGCATTACTATACAGACTAATCCGTTGCCGGAATTTGTGCAGAAAATTGCTGATGCCGGTGGTCTTATTAACTATATCAAAGGGGAACATTAAATGAAAATAACACTATTGCCGGGCGATGGTATCGGTGTAGAAATAGTGGATGCGGCTGTAGAAGTTATGGATGCCGTAGCTAAAAATTTTGATCTTAAATTAGAGTATGATAAGCAGTTAATTGGCGGATGTGCCTATGATGCAACAGGGACACCTTTGCCAGAAGCTACTGTGTTTTCTGCCAAAAACGCTGATGCTGTGCTTTTGGGTGCGGTTGGTGGCCCAAAATGGGATAACGTGGAACCTACTAAAAGACCGGAAAAAGCTCTGCTTGGAATTCGTAAAGTTTTGGGTTTATACTGTAATTTACGCCCCATGAAAGTTTCAAAATATGTTGCGCATTTATCTCCCTTGAAAATGGAACGCGTAGTAGGGGCAGATTTACTAATTGTACGGGAGTTGACAGGCGGCATTTATTTTGGTGAGCATAATGAAGCTGCTATGGTTAATGGTGTCGAGACTGCATCTGACGTAGAGCTTTATACTAGACCGGAAGTAGAGCGTATTGCTAGAAAAGCTTTTGAAGCTGCAAAGAAACGTAGGGGCAAGGTAACTTCTGTGGATAAGGCCAATGTTTTGGGTTCTTCACGGATGTGGCGTAAAATAGTAGAGCAAATGCGAGAAGCAGAATTTCCTGAAGTGGAATTAAATAATTTGTACGTAGATAATTGTGCCATGCAGTTAGTACTTAATCCAGGACAATTTGATGTTATTTTGACTAACAATATTTTTGGTGATATTTTATCTGATGAAGCTTCTGTTATTGCCGGTTCTATTGGCCTTTTGCCTTCTGCCAGCCTAGGCGATGGTACGGGCATGTATGAGCCAATTCATGGCAGTGCACCGGATATTGCAGGGCTTGGGATTGCGAACCCTTTAGGGACGATTCTCTCTACAGCTATGATGTTCAGATATTCTTTGAATAATGAGGCAGCAGCTAGGGTTATAGAAGCTGCAGTAGATAAAGTTATGGAAAATGGTTACCGCACACCTGATTTGGTGGCGGAGGGTTTGAAAAAAGTATCAACGTCTGAGATGGGACATTTGGTGGCTGCAGAAATATTAAAATAAAGACAGATGACAAGATGTTATTGTCTTTGTTGAGGTTTTATTAATAAAAAGAGCGGGGGAGGTGAAAGCTATGCAAATATCAGGTGCACAGGTAATCCTTAAGTGGCTAGAAGAACAAGGTGTTAATACTGTTTTCGGCTATCCTGGAGGGGCAATACTACCGTTTTATGATGCATTGCGAGATTATAGCGATATTAAACATATCCTAACCGCTCACGAGCAAGGTGCAGTTCATGCTGCAGACGGTTACGCCAGAGCCAGCGGTAATGTTGGCGTTTGTGTAGCTACCTCAGGACCGGGGGCCACTAATCTAGTTACAGGCCTAGCCACGGCATTTATGGATTCTATTCCTGTGGTGGCTATTACGGGTCAGGTTGCTATTTCTATGATTGGGCGCGATGCCTTTCAAGAAGTAGATATTACTGGCATTACTATGCCTATTACTAAACACAACTTTTTGGTTAAGTGTCCGGAACAATTGGCACCTACTTTAAGGTTAGCTTTTCAACTGGCCAAAACAGGACGGCCTGCACCGGTACTGGTTGATATACCTCGTGATGTGCAAACGGCGATGCTTGCTTATGAACCGGAAGAACCACAAATATTGGAACCCGAGGCTCCGGCTACAGTACAGGTGCAAAAAGCAATTGATGCTATTAATGCGGCAGAAAGACCAGTAATGCTTATTGGCGGAGGCGTTATTAATGCTAACACCGAATATGACGCTATGGATTTGGCGGAGAAATTGCAAATACCGGTCGTAAATACACTTATGGGACGTGGAGCTTGCAGCGATTATCGTCGTATTGCCTTGGGCATGACGGGTATGCATGGACACGCTAAAGCAAATAATACAGTGAAAAATGCAGACTTGATTTTGGCCTTTGGTAGCAGATTTAATGATAGACTGACAGATGATGCTGATAGTTATGTAGCACATAAGACAATTGTACATATGGATATAGATCCTGCTGAAATTGATAAAAACATTTATTCGGAAATCGGTATAACAGGTGACATGAAAAAAAGCTTGAATTTGCTCAAAGATGCCTGTGAACCGAAAGATTTGAGTCAGTGGTGGAAACTTATTGATTCTTGGCCAAATTGGGAAAATGATACTGGAGATGAAGAAGCTCCAAAGTTTTTTCAGGCCTTAAATGCAGTCTTAAAAGATAAAGATTACATTATAACTACAGATGTTGGACAGCATCAAATGTGGGCTGCACAACATATTAAAATTCAATTTGCCAGACAATGGATTACTTCCGGCGGGCTGGGAACTATGGGCTTTGGACTACCTTCTGCTATGGGTGCTCAGTTGGCTCGACCGGCCAGTAGGGTTATTAGCATATCAGGTGATGGTGGATTTAAAATGACTGGGTCCGAACTTTTTACAATTGCTTCCAACAACATCCCTGTTATTGCTATAGTTTTTAATAATAGTGGTTTGGGTATGATTAGACAATTGCAGACGGTTTTCTTAAGCAAACGTTTTATGGCTTGCGAATGTCCGGGATTTGTGGATTTTGTTAAATATGGAGAAGCGTTTGGTGTGGGTGGCACTAGAGTGACAACACCGACAGCTTTAGCTAAAGCTGTCGCTTCAGCACTACAAGAAAACAAACCACATATTATTGAAGTTATTATTAATCCCAAAGATATGGTGCAACCTATGGTAGCGCCGGGGAAGGGTATTAGTTCTTTTGTTAAATTTGATGGGAAGGTTTTAAGATAAAAGACTTTCGCTTTAGCGAAAGTCTTTTATACTATTATTCTTATATAGACTAGCAAAGACAAGTGTAATATAGCTTGGTCTTAAAGGCCGGCTTTTGTAATAATATTGACAAGGTTGAAACAATATGTTAATCTATTCAAGTATAGACTCTAGTAGTCTATCTCCGACCGCACGAAGAGGTTTCCAAATCTCCCTAGGGAGTACCATATTTGGCGAGTATAATAAGAGGGAGGTGCACACATGTACGCAGTAATTAAAACAGGTGGAAAACAATACCGTGTTAGCGAAGGCGACGTTCTTAATGTAGAAAAGTTAGCCGTAGAAGCTGGCGAAAATATTGTTTTTGATAAAGTTTTGACTGTAGTTAATGATGGTGAAGTAACAATTGGTAAACCAGTTGTTGAAGGCGCTAAAGTAACTGCAAAAGTTGTGGAACATGGCAAGGCCAAGAAGATTTTTGTTTTCAAATATAAAGCAAAAGCAAACTATCGTAAGCGTCAAGGCCATCGTCAACCATATACTCAAGTAGAAATTACTTCTATCGAAGCATAAGACGATGATTAAAATCGATATTGAAAAAAATCTAAATGATTTTATAGTAGGTTATACTGTTAATGGACATGCGGGTTTTGCACCCGAAGGTCAGGACATAATATGTTCAGCTGTGTCTACTTTAACGATGGTTGCTATTAATGGTTTAGAGGAACATTTGCACCGGGAAGTTTCTTATGAAATTAGCGATGGGCATATGCGAGTAGAATTAAAAAAAACGCCGGATGATTTATCGCAGGCAATTTTGGCTACCATGGAAATTGGGCTTAAAGATCTTGCTGAGCAATATCCGAAGCGTGTTCGTATTCAGGAACACAGGAGGTGAAATACCATGATTAAAATTCAATTACAATTATTTGCACATAAAAAAGGTACCGGTAGTTCTCATAATGGTCGTGATTCTAATGCTCAACGTTTGGGCACTAAGGCTCATAACGGTCAATTAGTGACCGCTGGTAGTATAATTGTTCGTCAACGTGGTACTAGGTTCCATGTTGGTAACAATGTTGGCATTGGCAGTGATTATACTATCTATGCTACAGTTGAAGGTAAGGTTGCTTTTGAAAGACTAGGTAGAGATAAACGCCAAATCAGCGTATATCCTGTTGAAGTAGAAGCATAATTAATCATCATTAAAACCCCGTTACTTAGGTAACGGGGTTTTTTTATTACAGTTTTTAGTATATAATATAGAAATGGATATTCATTTTCATAGAAACGGAGATATACCATGTTATTTATTGATAGAGCAAGAATATATGTAGAGGCCGGTGCTGGCGGAGATGGTGCTTCTAGCTTTCGCAGGGAGAAATTTGTGTCTTGCGGAGGACCAGACGGTGGCAATGGCGGTCGAGGCGGCAGTGTTGTTTTGGTTGCCGATAAAAATTTAAATACCTTAGTGGATTTTCGTTACAAACGTAAATTTGTAGCTAAAAAAGGTACGAATGGCGGAGCTAAAAACTGTACCGGTTCTATGGCTGAAGATGTTATTGTGCGGGTGCCAATGGGAACTTTAGTACGCGACGATGTTACTGGTGCTATATTGGCGGATTTAGTTGATGACGGTCAAAGCTTCAGAGTAGCAAAAGGTGGTCGTGGCGGTAAAGGTAACGCTTGTTATGTAACCTCAGTTAAGCAAGGGGTAACCTTTTTTGAAAAAGGCGAACCGGCAAATTCTTTTTGGGTCAAGTTGGAATTAAAATTGCTGGCTGATGTAGGCATGGTAGGCTATCCTAGTGTTGGTAAGTCTAGCATAGTAGCAAGAGTATCGGCCGCTCGCCCGGAAATTGCAGCCTATCATTTTACTACTTTAACACCTGTTTTGGGTGTGGTACGCATTGATTCTGACCGTAGCTTCGTATTAGCGGATTTACCGGGACTTATTGAAGGAGCTGCTTCTGGAGTAGGGCTGGGACACGATTTCTTGCGTCATATAGAACGCACTAAAGTTATTCTTCATGTATTAGATGTATCCGGCATGGATGGCCGTGATCCTGTAGAAGACTTTGATAAGATAAATAAGGAGTTGGCTTTATATAGCGAAAGATTAGCTAAACGCCACCAACTAGTGGTTGCCAATAAAATGGATTTACCTGATGCGCAAGAAAATTATGAAAAAGTGGCGGAATATGTGACTAGCAAGGGCTACGAAATAATGCAGGTTTCAGCTGCTACAGGTGAAGGATTACAGGAACTTATGTATAAGGCGCATGAAATGTTGCAAAACTTTGTACCTGATGCAGAGGAAGAAATAGAAGCATTACCTCCGGAAAATCCTGATGCCTTTGAAATTGTTCCTTGTGAGGATGCTAATTACGAGATTAAAGGTAAAAATATTGAGCGTTTAGTTGCCATGACGAATTTCGACAATGAAGAAGCTTTGTATAGGTTCCAATTAATTTGGCGCAAGCTGGGTATTGAAGCGGCACTAAAGGCTAAGGGCGTACAAGAAGGACAATCCATTCGTATACGTGATATGGTATTTGAGTACAAAGAACAAGAATAAAAGGTGGTCTTAACCATGAATAGAGAAGTTTTAGTGAAAGCCAAAAGAATAGTAATTAAAGTAGGTACTAGTACAATTACCTATCCAAATGGCAAAACTAATTTTTCGCAAATAGATCGGTTGGCTAGAGAATTATCGGATCTTAGTAATCAGGGTAAGGAAATTATTTTAGTAACTTCCGGTGCTATAGCAGTGGGAGTTAATCGTCTAGGCCTTGCAGAAAAACCGAAAACTATTCCTGGTAAACAGGCTGCAGCAGCTGTAGGACAAGGGATTTTGATGCATGTGTATGAAAAGCTTTTTGCAGAATATGGGCAAATTGTAGCACAGGTGCTTTTGACTAAGATAGACGCAGTCGATCGGCATCGTTACACTAACTCACGTAATACTTTTCAAGCCTTGCTAGAACAAAAAGTTATTCCTATAGTCAATGAAAATGACGTTGTTGCTTTGGATGAATTAAAAATAGGCGATAATGATAATATGTCAGCTTTAGTTGCTGGCATCGTAGATGCTGACGTTGATATTATTTTATCTGATGTTGCAGGGCTATATACGGCTAATCCTCAATCTAATCCGGATGCTAAGTTGCTTTCAAAGGTAACTGACATCACTCCGGAAATAGAAGCTAGCGCCGGTGGTGCCGGCACTAAAAATGCAGTTGGTGGTATGTTTACCAAGCTGCAGGCAGCTAAAACGGCTGTGAGCTCTGGTATTAATTTGGTTATAGCCTCTGGGCAAGAAAAAAACGTTATTACCAGAATTTTAAATGGTGAAGATGTAGGAACCTTATTTGTATCTAAAGAAAACAGGTTGCAATTTCGCAAACGCTGGTTGGCTTTTGGCGCACGCATTATGGGGAAAATTGTCGTGGATGATGGGTGCACACAGGCTATACATAAAGCAGGCGGTTGTAGCATTTTGCCAGCTGGGATTATACAAGTGGAAGGTTGCTTTGATGCAGGCAATACTATTAGTGTAGTTGATAAAGCTGGGCATGAGATAGCACGCGGACTAACCAATTATTCTTATGAAGAATTAACCCAAATAAAGGGTACCAATACTTCAGAAATAGAAGATATTATTGGGCACAAGTATTTTGATGAGGTAATTCACCGGGATAATCTGGTTATTCTATGAAAAGGGCATACCGTTAAGTAGGATGTAGCGCCGGTACAGTAGATGCCCACAATAGGAGGCAAATATGGTTACTCAAGAATTAGTAAGGGAACAAGCACAGAGAGCTAAAAATGCAGCAATTAGTTTAGCTTTGTTGTCGGATAAAATCAAAAATAAAATTTTGCTAGCTATGGCAGATGCTCTTGTTAATGAGCAGGAACGCATTTTAGCAGCAAATGTTTTGGATATGCAGGCAGGACGGGAAAACGGTATGCGAGATTCTTTTTTAGACCGCTTACTTCTAACTGATGTGCGTTTGGAGGCAATTGCTGATGGACTAAGAAAAGTAGCACAACTGCCTGACCCTGTGGGGAAAATTATTGACGGCAAGACTTTACCTAATGGTTTAACAATTACAAAGGTAAAAGTGCCTTTGGGCCTTATAGGCATTATTTATGAGGCTAGGCCAAATGTGACGGCTGATGCTGTGGGTTTGTGCATTAAATCAGGAAATGCTGTTATTTTAAAGGGCGGCTCGGAGGCTATTAATTCCAACAAAGTCATTAGTGATGTGCTTGCTGGTGCTGGTGAACATGCAGGTATGCCAAAAGGAGCTGTGCAGTTTATTAATACGGCAGAGCGGGCAACAGTAGATGTACTGATACATTTAGACGGAATAGTGGACGTAATTATTCCTCGTGGTAGTGCGGGATTAATTCAAATGGTCGTAAAAAACAGCACTGTTCCTGTGATTGAAACAGGTGCAGGTGTCTGTCATACTTACATAGATGTCTCTGCACAAGTGGATATGGCGGTAGCCATTGCTTTTAATGCAAAAGTTTCTAGGCCTTCTACCTGCAATGCTATGGAGACATTATTAGTGCATAAGGATATTGCCGATGAATTTATGCCGGCCATGATCGTAAAATACCGAGAAGCCGGAGTTATACTTATTGGTGACGAGGCGGCACAACATTATGCAAGAAGCATAAAGGCTGCTGACGAAAATGCTTGGGCTACCGAATATGGAGACCTGCATCTTAATGTAAAAATTGTTGCGAGCATGGAGGAAGCAATAGCACATATTCGCAAATATAGTACGGGACATTCAGAAGCTATTGTAACAGAAAATTATGCTAATGCTAGAAGTTTTCAGGCAGCAATTGATGCGGCGGCAGTTTATGTAAATGCATCAACGCGTTTTACAGATGGTTTTGAATTTGGTTTTGGAGCAGAAATTGGTATTAGTACTCAAAAACTTCATGCCAGAGGCCCCATGGGCTTGCCAGAACTTACCACTTTCAAATATCTTGTTAATGGTAACGGGCAGATAAGAGAATAAATAAAAGTGATAGATTAGTTAAAAAAAACACTTTTCTGTCACTTTTTTAATGTATATTAATGGCAAACAATGTTATAAGGGGCAAGAGGTTGCATTTATTTGATGGGAAAGAGAGATGAAAATGATGAAGTTTTTAAAAAACAACAAATATTTGATAATCATCATTTTGGTATTAGTTGCAGCAGGTATTTTGGGCTATAGGTATTACCAAGATAAGCAAACAGCGGCTGAACCAGTAGTTAAAACTGCTACAGTAGAAAAAGGAAATGTAAGAAAAACAATTTCAGCTACAGGTGCTTTAAGTGCAATTGATAACGTTTCTATCAACTCTAAAATTACAGGCAGAATTGTTGGCGTGTTTGTAGAAGAAAATCAACATGTTGAAGCCGGACAAAAGCTAGTGCAGTTGGATGATACTACTTTATTAGCTACACAAACGCAAAAAGAAGCGTTACTTACTGATGCTAGAGCTAAATATGATAGGTATCTAGCCTTGGTAAATGATGGGGCTATTGCTCGTAGTGATTACGACACTGCTAGGGCTGACTATTTGGTGGCGCAAGCCGCCTATGATAGTTCTGTATCTAGTACCAAAGATACTACTATTTATTCTCCGATTTCAGGGACTATAATTGGCAAACCAACTCCTGTTGGACAAACAGTATCCTCTGGTATCTCGACACCGCAAGTTTTAATGTCAGTAGCTAATTTGAATAAAATGCAAATAGAGCTAATGGTAGATGAATCAGATATCGGTCAAGTTGTAGTAGGACAAAAGGTTGAGTTCACAGTTGATGCTTACACAGATCGTACTTTTGAGGGAGTGGTGCGTTTAGTATCTCGGAGTGCAACTACTACTAATAACGTTATATATTATACTGTTTATGTAAATGTAGACAATGAAGATGGTAAATTGTTACCTACCATGACGGCCAGAGCCAATGTAATCGTGGGAGAAAAAGATGATGTGCTTATGGTGCCCACTTCTTGCCTGCGTTCTGAGGGCAAACAAAAATATGTGCAAGTATACGATGAAAAAAACAAAGAAATAAGTAATGTTAATGTCAAAGTCAATATGGTAGGTGACGATACGGTAGCGGTTACAGGAGATTTGCAGGCAGGACAGAAAGTCCTGGTTAAAGCTGTTAAAGTAACCTCTACAACTAAAAAAAATAACAATATATTAAGTGGACCTGGTCATGGACCTGGAATGTAAATAAAGGAGTAAGCATATGTCAGTAATTGAACTGAAAGATATAATGAAAACTTATATTATGGGTGATTCTGTTGTGCATGCTTTGGACCATGTGACTGTTAATTTTGAAGTGGGAGTCTTTACCGCGATTATGGGCCCCTCAGGGTCAGGTAAGTCTACTATGATGAATATTTTAGGCTGCCTAGATAGACCTACATCAGGACACTATTTTTTGGACGGCAAAGATGTAGCCGGCTATACTGACGATGAATATGCGTTAACACGAAATCAAAAGATCGGATTTGTTTTTCAGAATTTTAATTTATTATCAAGAATTAGTGCTTTAGATAATGTGGCCTTGCCACTTATTTATGCCGGTGTTAACTACGAGGAACGGTGCGAAAGAGCAAAAAAGGCCTTGGAATCAGTGGGTTTAGGTCACAGAATAGAGCATAAACCTAATGAAATGTCAGGAGGGCAGAGGCAACGCGTAGCTATAGCCAGAGCACTTATTAATAATCCGGCAATTGTTATGGCTGATGAACCTACGGGAAATTTAGATAGTAAATCTACCTTTGAAATTATTGATATTTTTAAAAAACTGAATGCTGAAGGCAAAACTATTATTATGGTAACTCATGAACCGGAAATAGGAGAAATGACAGAAAGAATTGTTACTATGCGCGATGGCAAAATGGTTAGTGATGAACGGAGGTAACCCTTAATGTTTCAAGAATGTATAAAAATGGCCATTGATGGCATGATTACAAATAAACTTCGTACCTTCTTGACCATGTTAGGTATTGTTATTGGTGTTGGTGCCGTTATTGCCATGGTTTCTTTAGGCTTTGGCATGCAAGAGCAGGTTAAAAAGAATATTTCCAGTCTAGGAAGCAATTTGCTCATCGTCATGTCAGGTGGCAGGACTGCTTCGGGTGCAAGAATTGCAGCTGGTAGCGGATCAAAGCTTACTTACGATGATGCTAAAGCTATTGAAAAAAGCGTTGATGGTGTCAAGTATGTTGCGCCTTCTGTAAAATCTAGCTATCAGTTAGTTGTTGGTAATCAAAACTGGACTTCTACTGTTGAGGGAACAACCCCTAATATTATTGAAATTAGAAGTTTTAAAATAGATGATGGCCGTATGTTTACGGAAAGAGATTTAACAAGTAGGAGTAGGGTTTGTGTAATTGGTCAAACGGTGGTTAATAATTTATTCCCGGAAGGAGCCGCAGTTGGTAAAATTATGCGTATTAATAAGGCACCATTTCAGGTTGTTGGCACATTGGCTGCCAAAGGCCAATCAGCTAATGGGCAAGATCAAGATGACGTGGTGTATATTCCCTTAACTACTGCTCAACAAAGAGTAATGGGTATTAATTATATTCGTGATATAACAATTCAAGCTGATAATGAAAATACAGTGGATTCAGCGCAGGCTGGTATTGAAACCTTGTTGCGTACACGTCACAAGATTAAAGAAGGCGGCGATGATGATTTTACTGTCAGAAACTTGTCTGCATTGATGGAAACGATGGTTGAGACTACGGGAACAATAACTTTGTTGTTGGGTATTATTGCCGCTATAAGTTTGTTGGTTGGTGGCATTGGTATTATGAACATCATGTTGGTGTCTGTAACAGAGCGGACACGTGAAATCGGAATTAGAAAGGCTTTGGGGGCTACCTATCGTAACATATTGCTACAATTTTTGATTGAAGCTGTGGTTATAGGTGTTGTAGGTGGTATTATAGGAACTATTTTTGGCGTAGTAACGGCACTGGTCATTGCGCATTTTGCTGGTTGGAGTGCAGTGATTTCCGTTTGGGCTATTATTATTGCTGTGGTATTTTCTGTGGGCATTGGACTTTTCTTTGGTATTTATCCCGCTAGACAAGCAGCTTTGCTAGACCCCATTGATGCATTGCGTTATGAATAAAAAGTATAATTATAGTGATATGTGGCGGGCATGGATTAAATTTTGTCACGAACCCAAAACAATTTTTGATTTAAAGGACAGGGCAAAGGTTTTGCTTTTGCTCGGCGTAGTTGCTTTTATTAATCTATTTGCTTGTACAAGTTATTTTTACTTGATATAATATAAAAATAAACTTGGGCATATAGAGAGGAATTCTAACATGAACCGTAAGAAATTGGGAATTATGGGGGGAACCTTTGATCCTATACATAATGGTCACTTGGCAACGGTTGAATTCGTGCGCAAGAAATTAAGCCTGGAAAAAGTATTATTTGTTCCAGCGTATGTGGCACTACATAAAATTGGTGGGGAATTCTCACCGGCCCAAGACCGTTATAATATGACGGCACTTGCAATAGAAGGTAATGCTTATTTAAAACTTTCTGATATGGAATTGCGACGTGAAGGTGTTTCTTATACGTATGATACTTTGGTGACTCTAAAGAAACAATATGGCAGCGAATATGATTTGTTTTTTATTATTGGAGCTGATTCAGTTGTGGCTTTAGATTCATGGCATAAGGTGCGAGAAATAATGCAAATATGTACCTTTGTTGCAGCAACTAGGCCAGGATTTGCACCAACCGTAGACAAAGTAATAGAAGCTTTTGGGGATTTAGGCAGCAAAAGTATTCTTTGGGTTGATACCCCAGAGGTAGATATTTCTTCAACTGAAATAAGAGAACGGGTAAAAAAGGGACATTCTATCAAAGAATTAGTGCCGGAGGCAGTAGCGGAGTATATTCGACAGAAAGACCTCTACCGCCGGTAGTGGGTCTTTCTGTTTTATTTGTATATTTTGCTTTAGCGATGGTTTCGAGCGACAAAGGAGCGAAGAAACAATAAACCGCCGGCTATGTGAAGTGGTCAATATAAAAAGGACACTATAACCACTAATAATTAGTTGCACCTATCTAGACGAAACTGTATGGGAGATTTATATTGCAGTTTAGCAACAGGCCTTTGCATATTAAAATAGTCTACAGCTTGATGAACAACAATAAAAATATCGTTTGCTTTCTTGAAATGGAAATCCAAGTTCAATTCTTCTTTGAACCAACCGAAAAAACTCTCAATAACAGCATTATCATGTGGCGTTCCCGCACGAGACATACTCTGGATAATGCCATATCTCTTCAAAAGCGTTGTGAACGCAGGCGAGCTATACTGTGAACCTTGATCGGAATGCAGTATTGTTGGCTCTGAACCAGCAGCCTTTCCAATTAAAACTAAGAGATCTGTTAGTGGTTTAAGAACAAAAGGCAGGTCTTCACGAAAACCAAAATTCCAAGACACCATTTCATTATTAAATAAATCTAAGTAACATGTAAAGAAGCATTTTCTGCCATGCCAGTAGAATTCGGTAATATCTGTTACAACCTTTTGTAGTGGTCTCTTAGCCGTGAAATTGCGGTTTAGAATATTTTTAAAGATATTATGCTCTTTTCCAACACCGCCCCAGTGTTTCTTTTTTCGTGCCTTAGACTGGATGCCAATACTTTGCATGCAAGAGAGCACCCTCGGGAGACAAATATGCCATCCGGTATCTTTCAAAATTCGATTACGAATTCTGCGATAGCCATAGCTGGGTTTTTCTTCATGAATTTTACGTATAAATAATATAATTTCTTGCCGCTGTAACTCATATGTATTGGGACGATTTTTATGTTTTATCCAGTTATAATATCCAGCTCTAGATACCGAAAACTGTTTACATAACCATACTACAGAATAACGGTCACTTAATTCGAATATCGCCTCGAAATACAATCGTATTAATTTCCTGCCTTGACATGCCCCCTCTGATATTCTAATATTTTTTTAGTTTTGCAAGCTCGATATCTTTTTTAGCCAGCTCATATCTAAGGTGTTCTTCGATGGATAGCGTTTTTCTGTTTTGATATGTAGCAAGAGGATTTCCAGGACGTCTCTTGGATTCTAGTCCAGATTCCCCTTTATCTCTATATATTCTTGCCCAGTAACAAATTAGCGATTTATCTAAATTAAGTTGTTTGGATAGTTTCCCACTGCTTTCGCCAGCTAGATTTCTCTGCACAACTGATAATTTAAATTCCTTGCTAAAATATCTCTTATTTTCACCTTTGAGGCCCATTATTTTCACCGCTTTTTTACAAAATTATAACACTAAGTCACCAGTGGTTTAAGTGTCCACTTAGATGTTACCACTTCACTATGCCGGCGAGATTCGATAGCTTTAGCAGAAAAAACCTCCAATGTTAAAATAGTGTTGGTTCGCCAACCACACATAAATAACAGAGGAGGTATCCATGTTGGACAGTCAAAGTTTATCACACAGTAGTTGGAACTGCAAATATCATATAGTGTTTGCTCCGAAGTACAGGAGAAGAGTAATATACGGGAAGATAAGATTGGATATAGGAAAAATATTAAGGCTGTTATGCCAGAGAAAAGAAGTAGAAATAATTGAAGCAGAGTGTTGTCCTGATCACGTTCATATGCTAGTGAAAATACCACCTAAATATAGTGTATCCCAAATATTAGGGTATCTGAAAGGAAAAAGTTCCCTTATGATATTTGACCGACATACTAATTTAAAATATAAATATGGAAACAGGCATTTCTGGTGTAGAGGGTATTATGTAGATACAGTAGGAAAAAACAGCAAAAGAATAGAGGAATATGTTAGGAATCAACTACAGGATGCTATTACCACAGACAAAATCTCGCTGAAAGAGTATGTAGACCCGTTCACGGGTGAGCCGGTAAAAGAGAATAAATAAGAAAAAGGCCCAAGGGGCCTAATTCGGGGAAGATGTGCGATTGGCGGACTAATTCAGTACATCTTAAGATGTGGCAGGTAAGAGCACCTTATAGGTGCTGTACATACCGCCGGCTGAGCCGGCGGTTATGATTTATTTTTCGAAGGGAGCCAAAGAATATGGAACTTGCACAAATGAAAGAGTTACTAAAGGCCTCGTTACCTGTGAAAAGGTATGAACACTCACTAGCTGTTTGTGAAACTGCGAGAGAGTTCGCTTTGGCTCATGACGTAGACGTGGTAAAGGCAGAGATTTCAGGGCTTTTACATGATTGCGGTAGAGAAGTATCAAGTCGTGATAACTTGGATAAAGCCACAGAACTGGGCATTGAAGTAGATAAAATAGAACGCAATCAGCCTATTTTATTGCATGCAAAACTAGGGGTTTATTACGCTCAGAAAAAATATTGTATAACAGACAAAACTATTTTAGAAGGAATTCTATATCATACTACAGGGGCACCGCATATGAGAAAACTAGCCAAAGTAGTTTATTTAGCAGATTTGCTAGAGCCTACTAGAAGTTTTCCCGGTATTGAAGAAATGTATGACTTAGCAAAAATTGATTTAGAAAAAGCTATGTTTAAAGCCTATGCTCAAACTATACGCTATTTATTGGAATATGATTTGCTAATTCATCCAAGTTGCATTGCTGGGTATAATGAAATAGCGATAAAATACAAAAAAAGAAACTTGCTAGATAGGAGTCAATAAATGAACGATGAAGAACTAGGGAGAAACCCTAAAAAATTCAAGCGACGAATTCGCTGGGGGAGGGTATGTTTATTTATTGTTATTATATGTGCGATAATTGCCGGTTGCTTTTTTGTGGGTCAGATGGCCTTCAAAATATTTTTTGCGCCTAAGATTCCAGTTGTAGCAGCTACTGAGAATATCGGTACCGATGAAAAGTTAAATAGACGTATTAATGTCTTACTATTAGGGGTTGATGATGGGGATAGCGTTGATTTTGGCAAGGGTATACCACAAAGAACAGACGCTATGCTTGTTGTGAGTTTTGATCCTGATAATAATGAAGTGTCCTTATTATCTATACCTAGAGATACGCGAGTAACGATTCCTGGCCAACGAGGATTGGATAAGATTAATGCCGCTTATGCCTATGGCGGTATAAAACTTGCTAAGCAGACAGTCGCTAATTTATTGCAAATTCCTATTCATTACTATGTTTTGGCCAATTGGCAAGGCTTTATTCAGATTATGGATATTTTGGGCGGTATTGATATTTATGTAGAACATAATATGAACTATGAAGATCCGTATGCTAATTTGCAGATCCATCTAAAACAAGGTTACCAGCATTTAAACGGTAAAGAAGCTGGCGAATATGTGCGTTTTAGACATGATGAACTAGGTGATATTGGTCGAGTCCAAAGACAACAGAAATTTTTTAAAGCTTTGTCTAGTGAATTTTTCCAGGTAGGTAACGTGGTGAAACTCCCAATGCTTATTGAAGCATTGGGAAAAAACACAAAAACTGATATGGATACCTTCACGATGATTAGGGCGGCTAATAGCTTTAAAATATTTGGTGGTGAGAGAGTCCAATCAGAGATGATATATGGAGATTTTAAAACCATTGATGGCTTGAGCTATTGGGTTACATCGCCAAAACAATTAACAAAATCTCTAGACGAACTAAAAATTCCTCATGGAAAGATAACAAAAATTTAAAAGGAGCTGGTAAGCTACATGAAAAATGCAAAAAAAATGGCTAATCAAATAGCAGCTTTTGCTGCTGATAAAAACGCAAAAGATATTTTATTATTAAAAATGGAAGGTATTTCACCGGTAACGGATTATTTTATTATCTGCAGCGCCGGAAATACGACTTTGGTAAAGGCTATTGCCGATAACATAGAGGATAAGATGGCTGAAGCAAAAGTATTACCTATGCACAAAGAAGGCTATGCTGAGGGTAAATGGGTTTTATTGGATTATGGTTACTGTGTCGTACATGTTTTCCTTGAAGAGGAACGTAGTTTCTATAATCTAGAGCAACTGTGGGCGGATGCACCGTCCGAGACTTATGTGGAGAAAGAAAGTAAATGATAGAAGAAAAAAAGAAAATTGAAGTTAAAACAGTAGGCGTCCATAGAGTTGGCGACGTTTGCGAAATGACTGTTTTAAGAGAAAATGAAATGGGAGCATTTTTGGATGCCGGTACAGGTGATACATCTGACGATATTCTTTTGCATAAAATGCAGCAAGATGTTCCTCTAAAAGTTGGCGATAAGGTAAAAGTTTATTTGTACTTGGACCCGCATGGCCGTATGACAGCAAGCCGCAAATTGCCCAAGATGCAAGAGGGACAATTGGGGTATGTTAAAGTACTATCTGTTACTAAAGCTGGTGGATTTGTTGATATTGGCGCAGAACGTGGTGTATTTTTGCCTTACAGCGAGATGAGCGGACATGTTTCCCCTGATCAACTTATTTGGGTAAGATTATATCGTGATAAAAGTGGCAGACAAGCAGTAAGCATGAAGGTATATGAAGAAATGATTAAGGCTTCTGTATCGGTTAAAGACGTAAAAAAAGGTGAGATGCTTACAGGAACGGTTTATAATATTTTGCCCGAAGGGTTCTTTATTATCACAACAGAACGTTATATAGGGTTTATTCATCGCTCTGAAGTTCCCTCCGGCCGATTGGATTTTGGCCAAAAAATTACAGGCCGTGTAACTTTTATCCGTGAGGATGGAAGAATAGACTTGTCCATGCGTCCAATTAAAGAAGATGCCCGTATAGCTGATGCCGAAGTAATTTTGGCTTTATTAGAAAAGCGCCAGGGTGGGATGCCTTATGGGGATGATACACCAGCAGAAATCATAAAAGATGTTTTTGGTATTTCCAAAGCCGCGTTTAAGCGTGCACTAGGAAAACTAATGAAGGATGGTAAAATAACACAAGAGAATGGCTGGACATCTCTTATTGAAACTAAAGAAGAACCAGCAAAGAACGATTAAAGCTATTGACAAAGATTTGCGTTATAAATTATAATAGCAAGGTAAGTCTTTTGGGGGCATAGCTCAGCTGGGAGAGCGCTTGCATGGCATGCAAGAGGTCAGCGGTTCGATCCCGCTTGTCTCCACCAATAAATAATGCAGTTATCGGGTTTCCGATAACCGCTATTTTTATTGTATATTTTGCTTTAGCGATGGTTTCGAGCGACAAAGGAGCGAAGAAACAATAAACCGCCGGCTATGTGAAGTGGTAACATCTAAGTGGACACTTAAACCACTGGTGACTTAGTGTTATAATTTTGTAAAAAAGCGGTGAAAATAATGGGCCTCAAAGGTGGAAATAAGAGATATTTTAGCAAGGAATTTAAATTATCAGTTGTGCAGAGAAATCTAGCTGGCGAAAGCAGTGGGAAACTATCCAAACAACTTAATTTAGATAAATCGCTAATTTGTTACTGGGCAAGAATATATAGAGATAAAGGGGAATCTGGACTAGAATCCAAGAGACGTCCTGGAAATCCTCTTGCTACATATCAAAACAGAAAAACGCTATCCATCGAAGAACACCTTAGATATGAGCTGGCTAAAAAAGATATCGAGCTTGCAAAACTAAAAAAAATATTAGAATATCAGAGGGGGTATGTCAAGGCAGGAAATTAATACGATTGTATTTCGAGGCGATATTCGAATTAAGTGACCGTTATTCTGTAGTATGGTTATGTAAACAGTTTTCGGTATCTAGAGCTGGATATTATAACTGGATAAAACATAAAAATCGTCCCAATACATATGAGTTACAGCGGCAAGAAATTATATTATTTATACGTAAAGTTCATGAAGAAAAACCCAGCTATGGCTATCGCAGAATTCGTAATCGAATTTTGAAAGATACCGGATGGCATATTTGTCTCCCGAGGGTGCTCTCTTGCATGCAAAGTATTGGCATCCAGTCTAAGGCACGAAAAAAGAAACACTGGGGCGGTGTTGGAAAAGAGCATAATATCTTTAAAAATATTCTAAACCGCAATTTCACGGCTAAGAGACCATTACAAAAGGTTGTAACAGATATTACCGAATTCTACTGGCATGGCAGAAAATGCTTCTTTATATGTTACTTAGATTTATTTAATAATGAAATGGTGTCTTGGAATTTTGGTTTTCGTGAAGACCTGCCTTTTGTTCTTAAACCACTAACAGATCTCTTAGTTTTAATTGGAAAGGCTGCTGGTTCAGAGCCAACAATACTGCATTCCGATCAAGGTTCACAGTATAGCTCGCCTGCTTTCACAACGCTTTTGAAGAGATATGGCATTATCCAGAGTATGTCTCGTGCGGGAACGCCACATGATAATGCTGTTATTGAGAGTTTTTTCGGTTGGTTCAAAGAAGAATTGAACTTGGATTTCCATTTCAAGAAAGCAAACGATATTTTTATTGTTGTTCATCAAGCTGTAGACTATTTTAATATGCAAAGGCCGGTTGCTAAACTGCAATATAAATCTCCCATACAGTTTCGTCTAGATAGGTGCAACTAATTATTAGTGGTTATAGTGTCCTTTTTATATTGACCACTTCACTATGCCGGCGAGATTCGATAGCTTTAGCAGAAAAAACCTCCAATGTTAAAATAGTGTTGGTTCGCCAACCACACATAAATAACAGAGGAGGTATCCATATTGGACAGTCAAAGTTTATCACACAGTAGTTGGAACTGCAAATATCATATAGTGTTTGCTCCGAAGTACAGGAGAAGAGTAATATACGGGAAGATAAGATTGGATATAGGAAAAATATTAAGGCTGTTATGCCAGAGAAAAGAAGTAGAAATAATTGAAGCAGAGTGTTGTCCTGATCACGTTCATATGCTAGTGAAAATACCACCTAAATATAGTGTATCCCAAATATTAGGGTATCTGAAAGGAAAAAGTTCCCTTATGATATTTGACCGACATGCTAATTTAAAATATAAATATGGAAACAGGCATTTCTGGTGTAGAGGGTATTATGTAGATACAGTAGGAAAAAACAGCAAAAGAATAGAGGAATATGTTAGGAATCAACTACAGGATGCTATTACCACAGACAAAATCTCGCTGAAAGAGTATGTAGACCCGTTCACGGGTGAGCCGGTAAAAGAGAATAAATAAGAAAAAGGCCCAAGGGGCTTAATTCGGGGAAGATGTGCGATTGGCGGACTAATTCAGTACATCTTAAGATGTGGCAGGTAAGAGCACCTTATAGGTGCTGTACATACCGCCGGCTGAGCCGGCGGTTATGATTGGTTATTTTGCTTTAATGGTGGTTTCGAGCGACAAGGGAGCGAAGAAACAATAAACCGCGGGCTATGCCGGCGAGATTCGATAGCTTTAGCAGAAAAAACCTCCAATGTTAAAATAGTGTTGGTTCGCCAACCACACATAAATAACAGAGGAGGTATCCATATTGGACAGTCAAAGTTTATCACACAGTAGTTGGAACTGCAAATATCATATAGTGTTTGCTCCGAAGTATAGAAGAAGAGTGATATATGAGAAAATAAGATTGGATATAGGAAAAATATTAATATAGTATTTTGAATTAAAAATGATTTTGGCAATAACTGATAAAGCCTTGCATCACAGGTGTAAGCCTTTTTTTCTTTTTATGAAAAAGGTAAATTCCACGAGTAGATAGGGAATCATCAATCTTAAAGTACAACATTTTAGAACTAGGTTCTATATATTTTAACAATGCAGCTCTTATAAAAACAATTCTCTTACCATTAATAGCGACAAAATAGGAGGATTGCATTTGCGACATATAAATTATTTCAGAAGGATAAATTTTATACTTCTGGAATATTTTTTTGGCCATATAATATGTTTCATTGCCCTTTGTTAGTAGGACAAAGGGTAGATTATTAAAATATTTAAAATCAATAGGAGGCTGACTAGAAAACAAGTAGCGCCCAGATACAATATCATTTGGTGGTAAAGCGTATTTGGTAATCTCATCGTTATTTATTAAGAGCTTGGGAACAGCAGCAATGACATGCTCATCTTTAAGGAAAATTTTCTTGCTTTTTCTCTCGGTAATATCATCTACACCAATAAGAAAATCAATACTACCATTTTGCAGGGAAACGTTTAAATCCTCGGTGTTTTGTTCAATGGTTTTGATATCGCAGGGCATCTCTTTTTTGAATGCAGATATTATAGATGGAAGCATATTTGAACAAAAAAACGCAGAACTGCCGATAGTTATAGTGCCAATGTTATTGCTTTCGGATGATTTTATAGTTTTATATAGGGTTTCCTCGATTGTCTGGATTTTTTTTGCCGCTTGGATGTATTTAGCGCCTGCTTCAGTAAGTATAATGGGGTTTACTCCACGATAAAAAAATTGTGCACCATACTTTAATTCTTCTTTTTTTACAATAGTGCTAAGTGCAGGTTGAGTAATAAATAATTTTAGTGCGGCCTTAGAAAAACTTTGCTCTTCGCTGATGACCATAATATATTTCATAACTTTATCCATTTAACATCATCTCCTGTATTTATGTTAGTATACTTAAAAAAATAGTAAAAAAACAAGGTGTAAAGCATATAGACAGGGAGAATAGCTCATTTTTGATTATAAGTTTATTTGTATATTAAGTTATAAATATATGAATTGGTATTTCTTTGCTTGCAAGGGTAGAATTAAAGTAGGTTAATAAAAATAGTGAAAATATTATTTAAATAAGGAGGAAAAAGTATGGACTATTTAGCAGAAAAATTCAAAAGATTGGGCATTGATAATGCCCCTGGGCAAGAAACACGGCAGAAAACTGAAAACATGGAAATCAGAGGCGAAAAATTGGTAGGGCCTGCAGTTAATTTTTCCCACGGAGATGTTGATGCACATATTCCTACACCCGGTTCTTTGAATCTTTTTATTGAAGGTTTCAAAAAAGGTGGGTGTGTTGCCTATACTGAATACCGTGGAGGTGAGTCCGTACGTGAAAATGTGGCTGCAAAATTGGCCAAATTTACCGGTGCACCTATTGATCCGGATAATGAACTCATTATTACTCCTGGTACCCAAGGAGCTTTATACTTAGCTTTAGGGTGCTTAGTAGGACGTGGTGATAAAGTCGCTATTGTAGAACCGGATTATTTCGACAACCGTAAATTAGTTGAATTCTTTGAAGGGGAATTAGTGCCCGTAAAATTGGACTATTTAGATCAGGACAGTTGTGCAGGTGTTAATCTTACTGCTTTAGAGGAATCGTTTAAACAGGGGGTAAAATTATTTTTGTTCTCCAACCCCAATAATCCAACTGGTGTTATCTATTCACAGCATGAAATTGAAACAATTGCAGCATTGGCTAAGAAATATAATGTCATTTTAATGGTAGATGAATTATATTCTCGTCAGATTTTTGATAACCATCCGTACACACATTTAAGAGCATTGGCAAATAAATCAGATAACATGCTAACAATCATGGGTCCATCTAAGACAGAATCATTAAGTGGTTTCCGGTTAGGAACTGCTTTTGGTGCAAAATGGATTATTGACAGAATGGAAAAACTGCAAGCTATTGTAACTTTAAGAGCACCCGGCTATTCACAACATGTATTGAGATGTTGGTTTGATGAACCTGCAGGTTGGCTGGCTGATAGAATTGTTCAACATCAAAAAATCAGAGATGATTTAGTGGCTGTAGTCAGAAGTCATGAAGGCTGTAAAGTGCGTAAGACAGATGGTGGTAGCTACATTTTCCCATCATTACCGTCAATGGATGTTAGCATCAGTGATTTTGCTAAGATTGTTCGCAAACTCACAGGCATAGCGATTACGCCAGGCACTGAGTTTGGGCCACAGTTCACTCATAGCTTCAGGGTAAACTTCTCTCAGAATCATGATGATGCGATTAATGCAATTAAACGCGTGATGACAGTTATGGAGAGATATAGGAGTAAATAAGGGGGAGGAATTGTAATGATTACAGGTAGCTTGATAGCAATGTGGATTGTGTTTGGCATTTTAGCTATATCCCCGACAATTTATATTATGACCAAAGGGGGAAAAGATAAATGAATGTTACATATACAGTTATAATGTTGTTGTTCATGGTGGGTCTTATGTTTATTGGTTTGTATTTTTCGCGTGGGGTAAAAAAATAGTAAAGATTGGATGATAGCAGGCGGAAGCTTAGGCATAGTGCCTTTGGTAGGGACGTATTTTGCAACGATTATTAGTGCCGCTTCTATTATTAGTTATGTAGGATATTATTATTTCCATGGTTGGAGTGGCTGGTGGAATTGTGCAGGCACTTTTGTTACATCATTTTTGGGTGCGTTGTATTATGCAAAACGTTTAAAAAGAGTCGCTCGAAACACTTTGCCTGATTTTATTGAAGAGCGCTATGGATCTAAACATGCAGCCGCTGCAGCAATTCTTATACTTGTAGGTACAACTTGTTTAACAGCGGCACAGGTAATTGGCGGTTCAATAATATTACAGGTAGCCACAGGCTTTAGCAATATAGTTTGTGTTGGAATTATTACAGGTATCTTTATAGTGTTCACATCAGTTGGTGGAATGAAAGCTGTTGCTTGGTCCGATACTATCTGCGCTATCGTTATTATTATTGGCGTATGGGTTGAAGCAGGAACTCTTTTAGGCAAGGTTGGTGGTTTCTCAAACCTAAATGCATCCTTGCACACAATTAATCCGGAATTTTTACAACCTTTTAGTTCGTCAATTCCGCCTTTAATGGCATTATCTTGGGTTGTTACTTGGGGGTTAGGAAATTTTGGCGCGCCACAATTTATTACAAGATTCTTTGCTGCTAAGAGTCCTGAACAGGCGCAAAAAAGCCAGGCATATACCGGAATAGCATTATTGTTTTTCTATCTTCCGCTGATGATTGCTGGTTTGTGCGGTATAGTCCTATTGCCAAATATTTCTAGACAGGACCTTGTAAATCCTCGGTTAATATCCACGTTCCTTAATCCTGTGCCTGGTGGAATTTTGCTGGCAGCAATAATGGCAGCATGTATTTCAACAGCTGACTCACTACTTTTACTTTGTGGAACGACATTTACCAATGATTTGTATTTGAAATTTATTAATAAAACTGCTGATGATAAACAAATTTTAAAAGTGTCAAGAATTGTTACGCTAATTATTGGATTGCTTGCAGTAGGTGGGTCTTTTATAATCAAGGATGCGATGATGTGGATACAGGCTAAAACGGTTACTATGGTATCAAGTGCGACTTGTGTTCTTGTATTGGCAGGCCTTGCTTGGAAGGGAGCCAATGCTGCTGGCGGTGCAGCTTGCATGATTTGCGGTTTCGTTACTGCTTGCATTTGGTACATTTTAGGACAACCATTTGGAATGATGCCTCTTCTTCCTGCAGTAATTGTTGGCTTTCTTGCTTTAGTTATTGTAAGTAAAATGACGGCAAAACCAGATCCAAAGATGATAAAAAGTTTTTTCCCTGAGGAATAATGCATTGTGATTGACCGTTTCAAATAAATTAAGCGAGGAGATAATAATATGCTAGATTTAGCAGTAATTAATGGCATGGTGTTTATTGAAGGTACATTTCGCAAAGTCGATATTGGTGTGAAAGATGGTAAATTTGCAATGATTGCTGAACCGGGTCAGCTTCCTCAAGCAGAAAAAAAATTTGACGCTAAGGGCAAATATGTTCTTCCGGGAAATATTGATATTCACATGCATATCAGAGATCCAGGTCATGCTGAAAGAGGTACTTTCGTTACGGAAAGTAAAGCTGCGGCTGCCGGAGGATGTACAACATATTTTGAGCACCCTATTTCTATTCCGCCTCAACACAACGCAACCATTCTACACAACAGAATGGATTTGGCTAAAAAAGGTAGCACAGTAGACTACTGCTTCTTTGGAGCAGCAGGAGGTGAATATACTCAAGATATTGTTCCCCTGTCTAAAGAAGGAATTGTAGCCTATAAAACGTTCTTGCATCAAGCACCTGAGGGTAGAGAAAAAGAGTTTGACGGTTTAACTTCTGCTACCAATTCACAACTCATGGATGTTATGACAGAAGTTGCAAAAACAGGAATCTGTCTTGCAGCACATGCTGAGGATAACGAGCTGATTACCGGTAATATTACAAAACTTCGCGCTCAAGGCAGAGTTGATTATTTAGCTCACTGCGAGTCTCGTCCTCCCATTACTGAGATTGAAGCAATTGATAAAATGCTGAGATTTGGTAAGGAAAAGGGCTGTCCCATCGAGTTGGTCCATGTTTCCACTTGTGGTGCTATGGAATTGGCAAAACAGGCTAAACTGGCAGGACAAAAAGTTTATGTAGAAACTTGTCCTCACTATTTACTCCTTGATGAGACTTATGTTGAAAAATTTGGCTCATACGCTAAATGTAATCCTGCATTGAGAAAGAAGGATGAAGTCGATGGTCTTTGGAAGTATGTTTTGGATGGAACCGTTGATTTTATAGGATCTGATCACAGCCCGTTTTTGGTTGAGGAAAAAGAAAAAGGTAAGAAGGATATATTCACGGCAGCTTCTGGTTTCCCAGGTGTAGATTTGAGATTGCCGTTGATGGTTAACGAGGCACAAAAGGGAAGAATTAGTCTGGAAAAAGGCGCGGAACTTTTGTCTGTAAATCCTGCGAAATGCTTTAATATCTTTCCACAAAAAGGCACAATTTCCGCTGGAACTGATGCTGATTTGGCTATCATTAATCTTAATAAAACGATGACAGTAGATTGGCATAAGAATTATAGTCATGCGAAGGAAATAGCTAAAGTTTACGATGGCTGGGAATTGGCATGTACAGTTGATTACACTGTTGTTAGAGGCCGCGTAGTTATGGCAGAAGGTGTTGTAGATGAAACTGCTTCAGGTTGGGGTGAGTTTGTAAGACCGGTTAATAAGTAATAATATAATAGCATGGTGGCAGTTTTGCTGTTATCATGCTATTAATACTAGGCATAGTCTAAGGATAGTGATAAAATGAATAAAATAAAAGAGATGCTATTAACGATAGGAAATATAGGTAAAAATCAAGATGGTTCTTATACTAGGTCTTGTTATAGCAAAGAGTATTTCCAAGCGGTAGCAGCGACAAAAAAGGTGATGGAAGATTTGGAAATGACTGTTGAAGAAGATGCCGCAGGTAATATTCATGGTACAATAAAAGGAACAGCTATAGATCCCCAAAGTATAATTGTCGGCTCACACCTTGATACTGTGCCACAGGGAGGCTTGTTTGATGGAGCGTATGGCGTTGCCTCCGCTTTGAAAGTTTTGCGTAGATTAAAGGAAAATGGGGTACAATTAAGACATACATTAGAAATTTATGGCTTTAATGCTGAGGAATCAAATCCAATAGGAGGGACTTTTGGCAGCCGTGCTATCACGGGATGGGTTGATGTAAAACAACCTGGATTTAAGGAAGCTTTAGCTAAATATAATCATATACCTGAAGAAATAGTGAGGTGTAAAAAAATCTTTCTAAAGCGAAATGTTATCTCGAACTTCACATAGAACAAGGCGATCGCTTATACAATGATAATATAAGTATAGGAGTTGTCAGCGGTATTGTTGGAATTATTCGTTATAAAGTAACTGCTATTGGTGCTAGTAATCACGCAGGAACAACTATGATGAAAAAACTTAAGGACGCTATGGTTGGTATGTCTAAGCTGATTGCTGCATCAGATGAAATTTGCAGAAAAATAGACGACAATTTGGTGCTGACAGTTGGAACTATTCAATGTTGGCCGGGTTCGGAAAATGTAATACCTGGAAAAGTAGAATGTACTTTTGAAATGCGGCATATGGATTCTTCTAAAACAGATGAACTTATAGTGCAAATAAAGAACTATGCTGCTAAAATTGATAATGCTGAATTTACCTTTGAAAAGAAAGTTAATAAAGGCTCGGTGCCATGCGACAAGCATCTAATGGATGTAATTGAAACCGCTTCAAAGGAAAGTGGAGTTAGTTATGTCGTTATGCCAAGCGGTGCTGGCCATGATGCTAACCCAATGGGACATAAAATTCCTGTAAGAATGATTTTTGTGCCTAGCAAAAACGGCTTAAGTCACTGTGGCGGGGAGTGGACAGAAGAGCAAGATTTAGAGAATGGCGTTAAAGTTTTGTATAATACAGTTTTAGCGTTAGACAAAGAAGTCAAATAAAAGCGGAAATCAGCAAAATGGAGGATCATTATGAGCATAGACGACCGACTGAAAGAATTAGGTATTACTCTGCCACCGGCTAATTCGCCGGCTGCAATTTACCATCCCGGTGTTATGGTAGGCGGGTTTATTTTCACCGCCGGCCAGACACCTAAAGTAAATGGTGTACTGCAGTACAAGGGAAAAGTCGGACAAGAAGTATCCTTGGAAGACGGTAAAAAAGCGGCACGTTTGTGCTGTTTAAATTGTTTGGCTATTATCAAGGAAATAGCCGGTAGTCTAGACCGGGTAGAGCGTATTTTGAAAATGACAGGTTTCGTTAATGCTAGCTCAGATTTTTACCAACAATCCCAAGTTATTGATGGAGCTTCTTCCCTATTATATGATATTTTCGGTGAAGCTGGTGGGCATGCACGTAGCGCTGTAGGTTGCGCGGCTTTGCCTAATAATGCACCTTGTGAAATAGAATTGATTGTAAAATTGCATGATAAATTGCATGATAAATAGCATGATATGGTAAATTTACATAAATTAGTTTTTATTTTGTTCCGCCTCGTTTTTAAAGAGGGAAAAGAGTGTCTTTTTGAATAAGGAGTTGAAAACTATGCTAACCATTAACGAAGTCAAAGCAGCACAAAAAAGGCTGGCCCCTTATGTTTATAAAACGCCATTAATTCGTTTGCGCAACTTGGATAGTTACCTCAATTGCCAAGTTTATGTTAAAGCTGAATGTATGCAACTAACAAATTCGTTTAAAATTAGGGGCGCTCTTAACAAGGCATTGCAATTAACGCCTGAAGAACTAAAAAATGGCATCGTAACAGCTTCTAGTGGCAATCATGGTAGGAGTTGCTTACGCAGCTAAGATGTTGGGAGTAAAAGCAACTATCGTAATGCCTGATCATGCACCAAAAGTAAAACGGGAGGCTATTAAAGCTTTAGGTGCAGAAGTAATTCTTTGTGATAAAGCAAAACGTTTTGACATTGCAGAAAGTATTAGCAAAGAGCGACAATGTTGTTACATTCATCCATTTAATGACTTCGATGTTATGGCGGGGCAAGGAACAGCTGCTTTGGAAATCTTAGAGGAACTGCCAGAAGCAGATGCAATTCTTACTCCTATCGGGGGTGGTGGATTAATCAGCGGTATTGCCACAGGTGCTAAAGGCGTGAAACCAAACATAAAGATTTATGGATGTGAGCCGTCGCAATTTCCAAGATATACAGTTAGTCTATCAGCAGGTAAAGTCATAAAAATCCCTATGGGTGATTCTATAGCGGATGGTATACAATCGTTGGCCCCTGGAGATAAAACGTTTCCTGTAGTTCAAGCACTTGTGGATAGGGTTTTTGCTGTAGACGAAGAGTATATTTACAAAGGAATGAAATTATTGTTAAACAATGGTAAAGTCTTAGCGGAACCATCTTCTAGCATAAGCATGGGTGCGGTAATACAAGGCTCGTGCAACTTTAACCCGGAAGATAAAGTTGTATTTCTATTGTCAGGAGGCAATTTAGATTTATCTTTGATAGGCCAATTAGATAAGATTGAATTATAATAAAAAAATTGGAAATATAGGAGGTCTGAAAATGATTACTAGTTTTGCTGCACCACATACCAAAGGAAAAGTTGCCAAAGACAAGATATTTGGGGCCGCCGCTGCTGCCAAGGCAGATATTGCTAAGTATGGAAAAGAGCTGGTAGTCAACGGTACTCAGGGTTGTATTTTAGATGAAGACGACAAATTAGTATGTCTTCCGACTATTGAAAAAGAATTTCGAAAACTAACCATGACTGAAATTATATCATATGCCCCCATTGCCGGGTTGCCTGAATACTTAGACATGGTTCAGATAGCCTGCTTTGGTGCACCTTGCCCTGAAAGTTATACTGCAGCCATAGCAACCACAGGAGGTACTGGTGGTATTCACCATGCTATTCATAATTATACTTCCGTTGGTGATACGGTCTTGACATCGGAATGGTACTGGGCTGCTTATAAAAATTTATGTCTTGATAATAATAGGGAATTAGACACATACACAATGCTCAATGATAAAGAAAGCTTCAACATTGTTGCCTTAGACAAGAAAATTCGCAGTTTATTGGTTAAACAAGACAGTGTTTTGGTGATTATTAATACGCCTGCCCATAATCCCACAGGCTATTCCTTGGGATTGCGAGAAATGCAGGATGTTGTGAATGTGGCAGAAAAATGTGCCAAAGATATGGGCAAGAAAGTAATACTTTTCATAGATGTGGCTTATTTGGACTATGCTGGTGATAAGGATGAAGTAAGAAAGGTATTTACTGCGTTTTCTGATCTCCCGGATGGGGTTTTGGCAATAGTTGAATATAGCATGTCTAAGAGCTTTACCATGTATGGCCAGCGGGTAGGGGCAATGATTGGTATTTCTGGCAACGAGGAAGTAATTACTGAGTTTAAAAATATCAATACTTATACCAGCCGTGCAACATGGTCAAATATCAATAGGGCTTGCATGCATTTACTGGTAAATGTTTACAACAATCCTGAAACTTTGGCGCAAGTAGAAGAAGAAAGAAACTTCTATTATAAGATGACCAAGGCACGGGCAGATGTTTTCATGAAAGAAGCTAAGGAATATGACCTAGAAATTATTCCGTATAAAGCAGGCTTTTTCATTTCAATACCCTCCAAGCAGCCTGATGCAGTATGTGAAAAATTACACGCTGACCATGTGTTTATAGTTCCGTTGGCCGCTGGCATTCGGATAGCTGTTGGTGCTATTCCTTTGCAACAAATAACGGGTTTGTCGGCAAAAATTAAAAAAGCTTTAGTTTCCGTGGAAGGATAATGTATTGGTAACAAGACAATATAGAACCTTAAATAGGAAATAGTTAACTATAAGGAGGGAAATATATGAGATTAGCGACAATTAAGCTTAAGAGTCAAGAAATTGCGGGAATTGATATTTCTAGCGGAGTTATGCCAATATCTGCAATAAATGCTTACAAGGGCACAGCATGGAAAACAGAACTGTTTTCTTTGATTTGTGCTGGTGAAGTTGCAGGGTTAACTTATTGGTATAACAATGGTGGAAAAGAGGAATTAGACAAAATTCCTGGATTAATTCCTAAAGAAAAAGTAACTTATGGTCCTTTGTATCGCAATCCAAAACGCATTTTTGGCATTGGTTTAAACTACAAGGAACATGCCGGTGATATTGGATCTGCTCAGATAACAGGATTCCCGGGCAGCTTTTTTAAACAGGCGGATACTTTAATTGGACCCGGGGATGCGATTAAGCTTCCTACTCTCAAAGAAGCACAAAGGACGACTGCAGAAGCCGAATTGGGAATAATCTTGGCAAAGGATTGCCGAGATGTGGATGTAGAAGATTGGAAAAGTGTAATTGCCGGTTATACTACTATTTTGGATATGACAGAAGAGTCTATTTTAAAGGGCAATGATTATCTGCAAGGTAATCCGAGATATTTAACTATTGTTAAAAACTTTCCCACCTTTTTTTCTTTTGGACCTCAACTTATTACACCGGATGAAGTTGACGATGTACTTAAACTAAATGTTCAGTCTGTACATAATGGCACAGTTCATGCAGAGAATATTGTTGGTCATATGAATCATCTTCCGGATAGTCTTATTTCTCTTCATAGTCGGATTCAGGGTTGGTTTGCCGGAGATGTACTCTCCACAGGTACTCCTAGAGCGTTTCAAATTCAGGATGGGGATATGGCTGAGTGCAGAATTCAAGGGCCTGGAGGTTTTGTTATGGAGCCCTTGGTTAATCCTGTTGAGGATTTAAAGATTCATCCGGATAAAGAATAAAGGAGGTCAGGATTATGGAGTTAGGTTTAAAAGACAAAGTAGTAATTTGCATGTCTTCTGCTGCCGGGATTGGTAAAGGTATTGCCACAGAAGTTGCTCGCGAAGGAGCTAAAGTAGTTATTTGCACAGCGGAACCTTTCAAGGCCGATCTTGAAAAAGCTCAGATAGATATTGAAAAGGAAACAGGCAATCGGCCTCAAATATTCATTTATGATGTCAAAGATGCTGTTAGTATAAAAAAAATGATTGATGACGTAGCTGCACAATTAGGAAATATTTATGCCCTAGTAAATCATTGCCCTGGGCCCAAAGCGGGTACTTTTGAGCAACTTACGGAAGAAGATTGGGCAGATGGGTATGAAAAATGCTTGCACAGCTATGTAAACTCCATTCGTGCAGTCTTACCTTATATGAAAGCAGGTGGTGGCGGACGTATTTTGAACAGCACATCTTCCTCTATTAAAAGCGCATTGGATAACTTGATTCTTTCCAACACTTTTCGCATGGGAGTTGTTGGTATGAGCAAAACAATGGCTCGTGAATTTGGGCAATATGGCATCCTGATTAATGTTATGGGCCCGGGTCGTATTTATACTGATCGCATTAAATATTTGAACAATATTCGCGGTGAGAAACAAGGTATTAGTGAAGAAGAATACACAAAACTAGATAGCACATCTTTCCCGCAAAAACGGTATCAGACAGTTGAAGAATATGGACGGATCGTAGCTTTCTTGATTAGTCCATCTAACAGTGGTGTTAGTGGACAAGCGTTCCTATGTGATGGCGCCATGACAAACTCTTATTAATATGTCGGTTAATTAATTACATTAGTGCAGTGGTGGATTCGCGAGAAGGGTTGGAGCATATTGCTCATTTTTTTTCGTTATGTGAAGATAAACTTGTTCATAAAATAATGAATAATAGTGCAACAGGTTTTTGGCTATTGAAGCTGGAAGCCTGTTTTCTTTATTTGCCGTAAAGTATCGACGTTACATATTCTTTCTTATAGGCAAATGGATGATATGCTAAATGTTGTGGTTATATTCTAAAATACTCAGTAAATGCGGATTATCTTTATAGGAAATCCGCACTTTCTATTGCCATATATAATTCGTTTAAGTTGGTTAAGATGCTTTATTTTTTTTTCAACCGGAGATAGCTAATAGTTTCAACCATTTCGCCAAGAAGATATGAATGCTTAATGCATCATGTTTCAATACTTTCCTGAAATATTCTTTAAGTATGTACGCATAGCCAAAGTTTTTTTGCCCTTCCCAATATTTATTATAGAATCCTCTTTGTTGTCTAAAATAGAGGTTTTAGAGTATAATTAAAAAGGTTGATTTGGAGAACGGATATCATACATAGAACTTATGAGTTAGGTGCTTAAGATGGAGCTACAACAACGACAACGACAGGAAGCTAAGTTGATTTTGACTCATGCTATGCGCCAGTCTCTGGCTGTTTTACGTATGCCACTTACAGAGCTGCAGGAATATGTAGAAAGTGCTCTTTTAGATAACCCATTATTAGACGTAGGGGAGCGGGAAATGTATTCTAATAAAGACGGTAGTGATGTTCTACTCAGAGATAGTAGCGAAAGTGAAGGCTGTTTATTAGATTGGCGTTCATGTTCTCAAGGCGTTATTAGAGATGTTCCCAGTCTTTTATCGGAAGAGTCCTTCACGGAGATGCTTGTAGAGCAACTTATGGAAATTAGAGGAAAAGCATCGCGACTTCTCCCCCTTTGTTATTATCTTATTTATTGTTTGGATGAAAAAGGTTATTTGCGGTTTAAACTGGAAGAATTAGCTATAGAACAACATGTAACTTTAAAACAAATGAAAGAAGCTTTGGCTATAGTGCAAAGTTTACAGCCTGCAGGAGTGGGTGCTTGTACTTTAGAGGAGTGTTTGCTGTTACAGGCACAGCGAAAAAAACTGGGAACTGACGTAGAATTTTTGATAAAACAAGGATTGGAGTTTCTGGCGAAGAAAGATTATAAGAGAATAGAAATGGTTTTAGATTGTACGCGTAAGCGTGTAGAATATATAGCGGAAATAGTGCGCGGTTTAAATCCTATTCCTAGTCAAGGTTACAAAACTGAAAACTTAATTAATTATCAGGTACCGGAAGCAGAAATTAAAATAGAAAATGACGCTATATGTATTGAAGTTAATGATGATTTCTTGCCTAGACCACAGCTTAATAAGAATGCAGAAAAATTATTGCTGCAAAGTGGAGAAAAAACTAACCAGGAATATTTAAAAGATAAGGTTGAGAAAGCTAAAAACTTACTTAGCTCTTTACAAAATCGTGAAAATACTATTCATGCACTTTTAATAGCCATAGCTAAAAAACAAGCAGGTTTCTTTTTAAGGAATGAAGTTCTAGTTCCTTTTACCATGAGCCAAATGGCTAAGGAGCTTGGTGTTAGCAATTCTACTATTAGTAGAGCAGTACAAGGCAAAACTATTGTTTTTAAAGGTCATATTATTGTTTTAAAAGAGTTATTTGTTGTGGGGATTGTGCAAAGAGAAGGTATAGTTTCTACCAATGGCATTAAACAAAAACTTAAACAATTAATAATGACAGAGGACTCTAAACATCCTTTGTCTGATGAAGCTTTAAGCACAACTTTAAGTGCAAACCAATTAACGGTTTCTAGAAGGACTGTGGCCAAGGACAGAGAAGCTTTGGGGATAGCGACTTCAGGAGTAAGAAAACGACAAAAGAATAATAAGTAAAAAAGATGGCAGGAAAATATTCTTGCTCTCATTTTTCAAATCGTACTTGCCTGTAATACAATAAAGGCTGATTATGACAAATATGATGAGTAGGAAGTGAAGTAAAATGGAAGAAAATACAATTAAAACAGAAATATGTTTCTTTGCTCCAACTGAGATTTTAGCAGAAAAAGCGAAAAAAATTATTGCAGAAGACAAATTGCCTATTCAAGTGTATGTTGCTGCCCTGGATGAAGCTGTAGAGTTGGCGCGTCGTCTAGAGAAGGAAGGGACTTGGCTCTTTATTAGCAGAAAGGGTACTAAGATGGCTCTGGAAAGAGAGCTGGGTATTAAAGTAGTAGGTGTGCCATTGGAGGCTGCAGACTATATCCCTATTATGACTCAGGTGCGCCAAGAGAAGGGCTTAATTGCTATTTTTTCTTACGAAGATATTAGCAACGGACTAGAAACTATTTGTTATTTGTTGGATATTAAAATCAAATGCTATAATTTCATCAATTATGAAACGAGTGCCTTGGCAGTGAAGCAGGCAGTGGATGATGGGGCTAAAATGGGTATTGGTGGTAGTATTACCGATTTGTATGCCAAGAAGTATAATCTTAAGCATATTATTGTGGAAAGTTCCGTAGGCTCTATTGACAGTGCTATCAGGACGGCTATGCAAATTCTAGCCATTCATAAAGAGGATGAGAAAACTAGAGAAGCTCTGCAAATCAAACTAGAGCGTTTTAATAATATTTTGAATTATAGCCATGATGCTATTATTGCTGTAGACGACAATGGGAGGGTGGAGGTTACAAACAAAGTAGCCAGAAAAATGCTTTCCTCTCGGGAACAGGATTATACAGGCAAGCATATTGATCAGGTATTGCCAAATACGCGTTTGACTAATATTTTGCGAAGTGGCAAGGTGGAGCTGGATCAGTTGATGGATATTAATGGCACTTTGGTTTCTACTAATTAAGGGCGTAGTGGCCACTTTTCAAGATATCAAATTATTACAGACAGCAGAGCAGAATATTCGTATTAAACTTCATGAAAAGGGCTTGACGGCAAAGTATTCATTTTCTGATATTATTGGCAGTTCTGACGCCATGCAAACTGTAAAAGATTTAGCGGAAAGTTTTGCTAATTCGGAATTTACAGTTATGATCTATGGGGAAACAGGCACGGGTAAGGAGCTCTTTGCTCAGAGTATTCATAATGCCAGTCCCCGTAAGAATGGCCCTTTTGTGGCTATTAATTGTATGTCTTTATCTAAGAGTTTGTTAGAAGCAGAACTGTTTGGTTATGCGGATAGTTCTTTCACTGGGGCAAAAAAAGGTGGCAAAATAGGCCTTTTTGAACTTGCCCACGGCGGGACCATTTTCTTGGATGAAATAGGAGATTTGCCTATTGAAATACAAGCTCAATTTTTGAGAGTTTTGCAGGAGAAAGAAGTAAGAAGAGTAGGCGGTGACAAAATGATTCCGGTGGATATTCGGGTTATTGGTGCCACCAATAGGAAATTGCAAGAATGTGTGGATTCCGGAAAATTCCGTAGGGACTTATTCTAGCGCTTAAATGTTTTAAATGTGGTATTACCACTTTTGCGAGACAGAGAAGAAGATTATTTGCAGATCGCTAAGGCTGTTTATAAACGTACTGTGGGCTATAAGGACGAAAGCAAGGTTATGCGTATCCTGCGGCACTATAAAAATTATGATTGGCCCGGCAACATTAGAGAACTAATTAACTTTGTTAATCGTATTTCTCTTCTGGTAGAGCGAAATATGGATGAAAAAATAATTATAGCTACCTTGCAGACAATGATGCCTCTTAGTACGAAGGGCAGTGCTAATATTTCGGCTGGGGAAGTAACGGATTTAAGCTTAAAGAATTTGGAGCTCAAACGCATTAAAGAGACTTTGCACGCTAATGGAGGAAATGTTACCTTGACTGCAAAGCAATTGCATGTTAGCAGGGCGACTTTGTATCGTAAACTCAAAGAATAAAGTTAATAATTTTGCAACCCAACTGCGTTCAGCAGTTGGGATTTTTTACTGTAACAAAGTGTATCAAAAAGTTGCGATGGAAAAAAATAAAATATATAAAAAACATTGGACTATATATTATTCTTGTCAAAACATTGAAAATATTCAGAGAAGATAGGGCTATATCAAAATTTTTATAAAAATAATGGATAAAATGGCTGGAAATGAGTAAAAAAATAATATTTTAAAATTTGGCACGCTTTTTGCTATATATAAAGTGAACAATAAAAATAGTAGGAGGTGTTTAAGTAGAAGAAGGGCTTAATAAACTTATATTAAAAGAAAGAGAGTGCTAAAAATGGAAAAAGGTCTTTTAGATGGTGTCGTTGTATTGGATTTAACAAGAGTTTTAGCAGGTCCTTATAGTGGAATGTTCTTAGCAGATATGGGCGCAACAGTTATTAAGGTGGAAAACCCTAATGGTGGCGATGATACTCGTAAAATGGGTCCTTTTATTAATGATCATAGCGTTTATTATGCTAACTTTAATCGTAGTAAAATTGGTTGTACTTTAAATCTTAAAGAACCCGAAGCTAAAGAAATTTTTAAGGAAATGATTAAAAAGGCTGATATTGTTATCGAAAACTATCGCCCCGATACTATGGAGAAACTTGGTCTTGGCTATGATGTTTTGAAGGAAGTTAACCCTGCGATTATTTATGGTGCTGTGTCTGGGTTTGGTCATACTGGTCCTTGTAGTAAACGTGCTGGTTATGATATTATCGGTCAAGCTATGGGGGGGGGTAATGAGTACTACTGGCTGGCCAGGCGGTGAACCTACTAGATCAGGCACTCCTATGGGAGATGTTTTAGGTGGTTTGAATCTAACGGTAGGTGTGTTGGCTGCGTTAGTTAATCAACAAAAAACAGGATTAGGTGAAAAGGTAGATGTTGCTTTGGTTGACTCTGTAGCCTCTTCTATGGAAAATATCACCATGATTTACCAAGCTAACGGACATATTCCTCAACGTATTGGTAATCGTTATGAGTCAACTTATCCTTATGATTCTTTTCCTGCTAAAGACGGTAATGTCATCGTTGCAGCCGGCAACAACAAGTTGTTTGCTATTTTATGCGGTGTTATGGGACAGCCGGAATTAGTTAAGGATGAAAGATTTAAGGAAATTAAAGACCGTGTTGCTAATCATGTTGCTATGCGTAAGGTTGTTAGTGCTTGGACACAAAAATATACCATTGAAGAAATTGATACTATGTTAAATAGTAAGGGATGCCCAGCCAGTCCAGTAAATACCATTGAACGCTTGGTAAAGGATCCTCAAATTTCTGTTGCTCGTGAAATGGTCCCAGAAATTGATCAACCTAGTATTGGCAAGTTACGTGTTACGGCTGCTCCTCAAAAATTCACTAGAACAAAGGCTGTACCTAGAAAAGCAGCTCCTTTGTTAGGCGAAGATAATGCAGCAATTTATGGTAAGATGTTAAATTTTGACGCTGTTAAGCTGAAAGAGTTAAAAGATAAAGGGATAATCTAAGGAGACACTGAAATGAAGAAAATTAAAATTCATAAATATTTTATAATGGTCTGTAATAATTTTTAAAATGTAAATGTATTAATAAGTAGAGGAGGAATTTTTATGAATTTAGGAGCATTGTCATTAATTGCTTTAGTTGTTGCCATTGGAATTGGCTTCTTTCGTAAACTTAATACGAGACTTGTAGCAATAGCATTCGCCGTTATTTTAGGTAAGATTGCAGGGTTTAACGATGGAGCCATTATTAATGGATGGAGTACAAAACTATTCATTATGCTGTTAGGAGTAACTTTTTTATTCAGTATAGCTCAAACAAATGGTACGCTAGAGTTATTTGCTCGAAAGGTCGTTGCATTAGCCGGAAAACGAACAGCGTTTATACCTATTGCTATTTATTTTTTATGCATGTTTTTATCGGCTATTGGACCAGGTACGATTCCAGTAATGGCTTTAATTGCGCCAAAATGAATATAACAATAAAATTAAAAGGTATAGCAATGTTGGCCCAATTTTTGGGAACTTTTATGAATGAGACCACAGCATCACCAATTATTGCGCTAACCGCTGGTATTATGTCATGGTTTTCAAGTACATCAGGTGTTGTTATGCCAACGTTAATTCCCACTGTATCTGCATTGATTGACACATTGGGTGGCAATGTGTCTGGTCTGGATCTTGTTTCAGCGATTACAATGACGTCACATACAGCTGGTATAAGCCCAGCGTCGACTGGTGGTGCATTAGCATTAGCCTCTTATGCTGCTAATGCTAATATTTCTGCAGCAGATCAAAACAAGCTGTTCATACAAATGTTCACGGTTGCTGTTTGCGGCGTTGTGTTTATGAGTATTTTGGCAGGATTAGGGCTTTATAGAATATGGGGAGTATAAAATAATACAAATGTTAAGGGGATGCTTTTATGCAAAAAACAATGTCAGAAAAAATATTAGCAAAAGCGGCTGGTGTATCAGAAGCAACAGCTGGAGATATTTTATGGGTTAATGTTGACAAAGCAATGCTTGATGATATTCTTGGACCTCGGGTTGAAATTGCAGCAAAAATGAAGGAAATCAAAGACGAAGTCTGGGATAAAGATAAAATAGTAGTTGTTTCAGATCACTACACCCCACCAGCCAATATTAAACAGGCTGAAATTGTCAAATTTACACGTGACTGGGCGAGTAAATATGGTATCGATAACTACTATGAATTTGTTGGCCCTTGTCACCAAATTATGGCCGAGTATGGCCATGTGCTTCCGGGGAAAATTGTATTGGGAACGGACTCACATACTTGTATGGGCGGTGCACTTGGGGCTTTTGCTAGTGGTGTAGGATCTACAGAGATGCTAGGTGTGATACTAACAGGTAAAACTTGGTTAAAAGTTCCGGAAACAATTAAAGTAGACTGGAATGGTAATCTTAGTGATGGTGTAATGGCAAAAGATATTTCTTTAAAGACAATTGGAGTAATCGGACATGCCGGAGCAACGTATAAGGCTATAGAGTATTGTGGCACGACGGTTGAGGGGCTAAGTCTGGATGAGCGAATGGCTATAACCAATATGGCTGTTGAGATGGGGGCTAAGGTTGGTCTTATGGCACCAGATGATAAGGTCGTTGAGTTTTTATCAAAACGTGGATTTAATAATGGATACGAATTGGTAAATAGCGATCAAGACGCAACCTATTGTGCGACATATTCTTTTAGAGCTGATGAATTAGTACCAATCGTATCCTGTCCTCACGAAGTAGACAATGTATTAGAGGTAATAAAACTCAAAAAACGGTTATTAATCAAGCTTATATTGGTTCGTGCACAGGTGGCAGATATAATGATTTAGTTGCTGCCGCTCGCATATTAAAAGGTCAAAAAATCGCAAAAGGGTTAAGATTATTGGTATCTCCAGCATCTCAGGAGATTTGGAAGCGGGCAGCATCAGATGGTATATTATCTATTTTGGCAGATGCGGGAGCGGTTATTTTAGCCCCTACTTGTGGGGTATGTGTTGGTTTACATTCGCAATATATGGAATTAAGTGTTGCTGATTCAGCAAAATATACTATGACGACTATCGACCCCGACTTTCCTAGAAAGGTAAAAGTGGGAGATATTTTAGTGGCAGGAGTTAATTTTGGTTCAGGTTCAAGTAGAGAGACTGCACCGCTAGCATTAAAATATTTAGGCGTAGGAGCAATTGTTGCATGCTTTTTTGCGCGTATTTTCTACAGAAATGCAATTAATTTAGGAATACCTGTTATAGAGTGCAAGGATGCCAATAAAATTAGTGAAAGTAATTTTATTGAAATTGACGTAGAACAAGGTGTGATAAAAAACATTTCAAAGGGTGAAGAGTATATTTGCAGCAAAATACCGCCCCATATCCAAAAACTAATTAATGATGGTGGTTTGGTTGATTATCTAAAAAATACAATTAATTCAAGTAAATAAGAAATTTTGTGAATGTCTACATGTCAAGTAATAAACCTCGAAAAAGTTTATCTACATTGAGTGGCGAGCGGTTCGAGCTATAAAATTTAATAATATGCGGCTTTAAGTAGAAGGAGGATTTAATAAACTTATATTAAAAGAAAGAGAGAGTTGAAAATGTAAAAAGGTCTTTTAGGCGGCGTGGTTGTGTTGAACTTAACAAGAGTTTTAGCAGGTTCTTATAATGGAATGTCTTTAGCATATATGGGTGCAACAGTTATAAAGGTGGAAAACTAGGATGGCGATGATGCTCGTAAAATTGGATCATTTATTAATGAAAATAGTGTTTACTATGCTAACGTTAATCGTAGAAAATTTGGTTGCACGTTAAATCTAAACGAAACGGAAGCTAAAAAAATTGATACTATGTTAAATAGTAAGGGATGCCCAGCCAGTCCAGTAAATACCATTGAACGCTTGGTAAAGGATCCTCAAATTTCTGTTGCTCGTGAAATGTTCCCAGAAATTGATCAACCTGGTATTGGCAAGTTACGTGTTACGGCTGCTCCTCAAAAATTCACTAGAACAAAGGCTGTACCTAGAAAAGCAGCTCCTTTGTTAGGCGAAGATAATGCAGCAATTTATGGTAAGATGTTAAATTTTGACGCTGTTAAGCTGAAAGAGTTAAAAAATAAAGGGATAATCTAAGGAGACACTGAAATGAAGAAAATTAATATTGTAGAGGTAGGACCTCGTGATGGTTTTCAAAGTGTAAAAGGCGCAATGATTCCTACAGCAAAGAAAATTGAAGTTATTGAAGAGATTATTGCAGCCGGCGCTAAACACATTGAATTCACTTCTTTTGTTAGTCCTAAGGCTATTCCTCAATTGTCTGATGCTGAGGATGTAACTAAGACTTTACTAGCTAAGTATCCTGACATAGACCTATTCCCATTGGTACCTAATTTGAGGGGAGCACAAACTGCTTATAATTTGGGACTACGGAGGATTGCCTATGTAGTATCTTTGAGCAAGTCTCATAACCAGGCTAATATCAATCGTACTCATGAGCAGTCCTTGGAAGCTTACAGGGAAATAAGAGAAGCCTATCCTGATATGGATATTATTGTAGATATTGCTACCGCTTTTGGTTGTCCTTTCGAAGGCAAGTACAGAGATGTACAGCCCCTAATTGATTTCTTAAAGCTTTATAAAAAAGGCGGTATGACTACCTGCATATTATGTGATACCATTGGTATTGCTGATCCCAAGCAGGTAAAAGATTTTATTGCTGCGTTGAAGGAAGCTTATCCTGATTTAAACTTAGGTGTACATATTCATGATACCAGAGGACTTGGGGTAGCTAATAGTTTGGCTGCCATTGAAGCTGGCGTCAGCGACATTCAATCTACTTTGGGTGGCTTGGGTGGTTGCCCCTTTGCTCCCGGTGCTTCTGGTAATTTATCCACCGAAGATATGGTATGGATGCTCAATGAGATGGGATACGAGACGGGTATTGAATTCTCTAAGATTCTAGCTGTGGCTAAAAAGCAGGTAAAAGAAATTAGCGGTGTGTATAGCGGGCATCACGTTAACATTGAAAAAGAAACTCTTTGTTTAAAGTAAGAAAAAAAGTTATTTTAGGATAATGCAGGCTAGAAAAGCTTTCCAAAAAATATAAGAGGTGAATTATATAGTAGCATTAGTAGCTATAATTATGATCGGAATCATGATGTATGTTTTAATTAAGAGCAAATTGTCTCCTGTAGTAGCCTTTGTTATATTGCCTTTAGCGGCAGCCAGTATTTTAATATTTTTAGTTGGTTTCCATGGCCCAAAAGGTCAGGTACTTACTATTTCTCAACAGTTCGCTCAATTGTTTTACACGTGGACAGCTAATGGTGTTAAGTCCACAATGAGTAATGCCACTTTGTTCATTTTCTCTATCGTTTACTTTGGTCTTATGAGTGATGCAGGCATGTTCGATCCTATTGTAAGAGGCTTAACTAAAATTGCAGGTAAGAGTCCTGTTATGATTTATATTACTACTGCTTTAATTGCGTTGGTATCCCAAGCAGATGGCGCTACTGCTACTACCTATTTGGTTACTATTCCAGCTATGTTGCCTTTGTTCAAAAAACTAAAGCTAAATGTGCTTAGCTTACTATGTATATTAGGTATTGTTTGTGGTAACTGGAACATGGTCCCTTGGGGTGGAACCATTATTCGTACCGCTACTACCGTTAGCAACCTAGGAGTGCCTGCTACTCCTCAAGGCTTATGGCTTAAGGTCCTTCCTATTGAGATTCTGGGTATGGTATTGGCTCTAGCTTTAGCTGTATTTTTTGTCTTAAAAGACAAGAGACGTTTGCTCAAGGAATATGGCGCCGACTATTTTGAAAAATCCGTTGCTGCTGAAATCAATATTAGCTAAGAAGTTAATAATTTAAAGCGTCCTAAATTAATTGGGGTTAACCTGCTTTTAACGGTTGCTATCATTATTTCCATGATCGTGACCAAGATTCCTGCTTACTTGGCCTTCATGTTAGGTACTGCTTTAGCTTTGGCCATTAACTACAAAGGCTTTAAAGCACAGGACATTCGTGTACAAGATCATGCTGCTAATGCTATCGGTACTGCTGCAACCTTCTTGACTGCAGGTGTATTCCTAGGTGTTTTCCAATCCAGCGGTATGACCTTGGCTATGGCTAACCTGCTTATTAGCGCATTACCTGAATTTCTGTTGATTCACACTGGCCGTATTATTGGCTTCGCGGGACCATTGATTGGCTTAGTATTCAGCCCTGATATTTATTATTACTCTTTATTGCCTGTAGTTGGCTAAGTTGTTAAGTCTGTAGGTGGTAATCCGCAACACGTTGGTTTGGCTATGTTAGTCGGCGAAAACATTGGTATACCTATTTCTCCTTGCGTTCCTACTACTTTCTTGGCAATTGGTTTGGCAGGCGTAGAATTAAAAGACCATATAATGTATTCAATTAAATATATGATTCCTGTTTCTATTATCATGATTTTGGTTGGTATTATGATGGGCGTTATGTAAGTAAATTTTAAAGTTAAGTTTTTGGGTTCTATACTAAATGTTGGGGTGAGAAATCACTCCAGCATTTTTTTTGCGAAAAAATGAAAATATAGTTTAAATTTACTAGTTTGAGTGGCAAGTTTGGGCTTTTGGCGAAAACAGTGTTGTTCTCGTAAGATATATTGGCAATTCTTGTCGTAAATATGTGTGGTCTATTTTAACATTTACAGGCAACTTTAAAACGACATAGAAATGAAGGCAGGAACACGGCGATAAAGGTCGAATTGAACTAATATAAGCATGCTTTACTGATATTATACTGTACGGCGTGATTGTTATTGGGCAGCATCACTAATTAGGCATTTTCTCTGTAATGCAAAGGGGAATTGGAAGTGTGAAGATGAGGAGTTTTGAACTATTTGGGACTGCATTGTTTTTAGTGCTAGTATTAAACGTTGGGCAGTATGTATTTGCTGCAGCACCAGAAAGTAACGTGATTATTGCAAAGGGAACAATAATCGTGGGAAAACTCGTCACGCCCATCAATTCTAAATACAGTAAAGTTGGAGATAATATTATATTTAAAACTGTCTCAAACTTTAATATTGCTGGGATTACGGTAATTTCCAAAGGTACTAACGGTAATGCTGTTGTAACAGAAGCTCAGAAGGCTGGTTATTTTGGAACGGGAGGCCAGCTTGCATTCGCTCCTAGAGATATTATTCTTAAAAATGGAGTGCATGTACCACTAACTTTTGAAACCAAAAAAACTAGTAGTGCCGAAAATGATGCTAATATGGCAGCAGGTGTTGTAGGAATTGGTCTTTTTTCATGTTTTCTTCATGGAGCCAACCAAAAGTTTCCTGCAGGATTTAAATTTCAGATAATGGTTGCTGAAAATGTTGACTTATTGGTGACGAAGGAAAAACTCAAAGAAAACTATTCATATTAGGTTGCCAGTGCTGTATTACGGAAAAATTTAATGAGGAAGAGAAGGGGTAAAATGAAAAAGATTTTGATTTTAGTAATGCTGGTTTGCTTTATGTTAACAAGCGCAGTAGCAATGGTGGCTGAGGTAGCTCCCAGCGATAAGCCGGCTGCCACAAGTTTTAGCGAGAGGCTTAAAAAATTGAGGGAAGAAAGTAAAAATCCTGGATTAAGTGCTCAGAAGCTTGCTAACAGGCCTAAGGTTGCCGTGTTATATGTAAACAATGCCAAGACATCTTATGATGATGAGATTGATCAGTTACTTTTAGGAAATCTTGCAAAATGTATTCCAATCAGCAAATATCAATATATTGATGGTACCCCTTACCTTGAGCGGTTAAATAAGATTGGAATTGTTGATCTTACAACAGCGGAGAGGGCGGACATAGTTGAAGCTTTTTCGGATGATGATGTTGACTATGTGGTTTTCATGGAAATAGAACCTTTTATCAGAAAAGACAAGCTTACTTTTTTCACCGTGGGTAAAGAGATGACAGCAACTTTACCACTAAAAGTAATAGATTTGCTCAATAATAGATACCTTTATAATGGCAAGTTTGTAGAAAAAGCTACTGATAGTTCTATGATGGGAGGAATAGGCAATAAGTCTGTTTCCAATAAAGCGCTTATGAAAATCAATGAACAAGTTGCTTCTGTTCTCTCAGTAAGGCTTCTTGCAGAAAAACCCATTATGGCTCAGATTAAAAAATGAAAATAAAAGTTGTTTTCAGCATTATACTTATTTTAATGTTATTCAACTTGCAAGTTTCTCAGAATGTGGCTACTGCTAATGGAAAAATGCGTCAGCGCAGTAGCGTTATCCTCATTATAAATAATATTGCTCATACAAATTATGACCAGAAATTGACGAAAATAATGGATGAGAGTCTGCATAAAAAGATTGATGGAATTTATAATGAAGCAGATGGTGCTGATTATTTGACGAAATTTTCAGGGCATAGTAATGAGAATGCTAGTACAAAGGACATGCTGGACATAGTTAGGGATTCTAGCGTAGACTACTTTATTTATACAGAGCTTCAGCCATTCGTAAAAAAAGAAAATTATAATTTAATATATTATGATAAATCGATGACTGCATCTGTTGTACTTAGGATAATGGATGTTAAGAATGGCAAAGAACTATATCATAACAAGTATTCTATAGAGTCAACGGATACTACAGATTATTGGTTTATAGGCAATGGCTCGGTGGCTAAAAAGGCGTTGGAGTCGGCGCTTTTTAGGACGGGTGAGGCAATATCGGTACATCTTCCGCTATAACTATATAATATTATAATTTTGGAAACCCTAGTGAATATGCTTGCTATATTTACTAGGGTTTTGTTATATGTTTAAAAGGATATGGAAATGAGTAGCGTCTAAGAGGACTGATAAAAAAGAACAAGACCGCCCAGAAGTACACCGTACACTATGTTGTAGTAGTGATTTAGCTACATTGCTTATAGACGATTTTGGGCGGGCAATTTTTCTTTATTGCCCATTAAAAGGGGAGGAATACACCAATAAAACGAGAATTAAACAATTATAAGATTTTAGCAAAAAAACAGAGAAAATAAAAATGGCAATATATTAACAACGATTTTCAAGGAGCGTTTCATGGATATTAGTGCAGAATTGATTTTAATAAAAAATAGTGAAACACAAGAATTTGAAGATAAGACTGCTGAAATAACTTATTTAAAATATGATAAAAATAAATTAGTAGTAAAATATGTGGCCACAAGTAAAATTTATAATTATCATTCTGCTAACGTAATATGGCTAAAAAATCCTAAAAAAATTGATGTTGATCAGGCTATATGTGTTGACGGATTTCCCATAGATGATCCACTTTCCGTGCTTGATTTTGGTGACTATATTAAGCTGATATATGATAACCAAAGAGCAAAAACTTATCATAAGTCAAAGATAATTTATCAGAATTCATGCCTTAAGGCCAGCCAACCCAAGGCTATTTTTGAATATTTTTAAAAAATATCGGAGCACGTAAACGTAGGTACTGATTTTGAAAATGTATTGCTAAAGCAATATGAAAAAATTACAAAAATCAATGAGAATAGTGTATTAGCGGCATACTTATCAGGGAGCAAAATTACTAATAAGAATAATACTGATATTTTAATATTTCCCTTTGGTTTTAATTTAAGTCAGCAAAAAGCAGTAAAGACTGCATTCGAAAATAATATTAGTATTATTGAAGGACCGCCTGGAACAGGCAAGACGCAAACAATCTTAAATATTATCGCTAATGTTGTAGCTAAAGGCGAAACTGTTGCTATTGTAGCAGGTAATAATTCGGCAACCTCAAATGTTCAGGAGAAACTTGAAAAAAATGGGTATGGCTTTCTCACCGCTTTATTAGGTAACTCAGATAATCAAGCGGATTTCTTTACGTGTAAGCAAACTCAAATTCCAGATATGAATAACTGGCTCTTAGAGAAAGATAAACCTAAAAAAATATTTAAACGGCTAAGTAGAGTTTCTAATGCTTTAAATATATTACTAGAATACGAAAGAGAAATAGCAAAACTAAAGGAAGAACTTTTAAAACTTGCAGTAGAACAAGGCCATTTTGAAAAGAATTTTCATGAGCCTTATGTACCATTCTCTAAAATATCTTTTCGTAAAAAAATATCAAGTACTGCAATTTTAGATTTAACGACTTATTATGAGGAAAAGGAACTTGCCAATACCAATAATAATTTTACAGTAAAATCATTCTTGTTTCTCAAATATGGTATTTATAGATTGCAAGACTTTCAGGAAAATAAGATAGCTATAATTAATTCTCTAAAAAGAGATTATTATGCAAGGGCCGAAGAGGAAAGAAAAAAGCAAATAGCTTCTTTGGAAAGAAAACTAAAAAACCAAAGCTACAATAAGCTCAAAGAGCAATATATAGATTTATCTACCAAGTTATTTCAAGCAATGGACCTAGGTCAATACTGTAGACACAAATAGTTTAACTTTTATGCTGTAGATTTTGCTGCGTCTTCAAACTCCTGCGGAGTCATATACTTTATACTGCCATGAATCCTCTTTCGGTTATACCATGATTCAATATATTCAAAGATGGCTTTACCGGCCATCTTGAAATCATAATACCTGTTATGGTTCACTTCTTCCTTCTTCAATCCGGAATGGAAAGATTCAATGCAGGCATTATCGTAGGGGTTTCCCTTACGGCTGTAAGAATGAACCATATTTTTTCTTACAAGCTCATCTTCAAACATTTGACTAGTGTATTGAGTTCCAAGATCACTATGCAAAATTATTCCTGTTGTATCACTGACATTAAGGCAGGCATTTTCAATAGCTTGTACCGCTAGTTCTGCTGTCATCCTTTTTGCATAGGCATAGCCGATAATCTTCTTGCTGGCCAAGTCCATTACTGACGCCAGATATGTCCAACCATCAATAACTGTATGGATATAGGTTATGTCTGTACACCATTTTTTGTTGATTGCTGCACTTTTGAAATCTCTGTTTAACAAATTGTCATGTTCTTCAACCAAACATTTAGAAGAATAATACCTGTATTTCTTTACTACTATTGCCCTGAGCCCTAATTCTGCCATATGCCTTTGGACACGCTTTAGACTGGCCTTTATGCCAAGAGCTTCTAATACTTTCTGTATCTTTGGTGCTCCATATCTCTTCTTGTTTTCTTCGAAAACATCTTTTATTGTTTCTAGGAACTTCTGTTTGTTTATTTTTCTGGCAGATGTTACGAGACATAAGGACTTATAATAGGTGCCTCGAGGAAGGTTCAATACTTTGCAGGTGCGCTTTACTGTATACTGGGCTTTGTATCTATTGATGAAGCCAACTGTTTCTCCTAGTGTTTTCGTGCGAATATGGCTGTAGCTTTTTTTAATATTTCGTTCTCCATTTCCAGCTCTGCAATACGTTTCTTCATCTTCTCATATTCCTTGGAAGTAATTTCTTCATCGTGTAGTCCCTTAACTGGGGAGAGTTCTTTTATCCATTTATAAATTGTTACTGCAGTTACGCCATATTCACTGCTAAGGTAGCTTACGCTACTACCGGATTGATACAAAGCTACTATTTGTTTTTTAAATTCATCGGTAAATCTTATTCCATTTTTGGACAAGGTTTAACACGCCCTTTCTAAATTGATTTTAGCTTGTTAAACTTTTCGTGTCCATTCTTATATACTAGTACCACAACTTTATATAGAAAATACTTTAACAGCCTAAGGGGAAATTGTAATGTTAAAAGTTTCAAAAAAAACCTGATAACTTTCAAGCGTTTGTCAGAGATTATCCTGTTGTTTTAAGCACGACTCATTCCATCCTTAACTCCATATCTGTTAATTATTTATTTGATTACCTAATTATAGATGAAGCATCTCAAGTTGATTTGGTGACTGCGTCATTAGCATTAGCTTGTTGCAAAAACATTGTTATTGTGGGTGATGCAAAACTGCTGCCACAAATTGTGGCACCGCAAATAGAAAAGCTCAGTAATAAAATATTTTACGGTAATAACATTGAGGAATCCTATAATTATAGTAAACAAAGTATTATACAATCCTTAAGTAATTTATATAAAGATGATTTACCCAAGACTTTGTTAAGTGAACATTATAGATGTCACCCTAAGATAATAGGCTTTTGTAATGATAAATTTTATAATAATGAATTGATAATTATGACCGAAGAAAAACCTAACGATACACCGCTTAAAATCTATAAAACATCACCAGGTAATCATGCCCGGCGGTTGAATTCTACTAATAGTAACGGTTGGTATAATTTAAGACAGGTAGAAGTAATTAAAGATGAAATTATTGATAATAATAAGGACAAATATCAAGATTGTAGTGGGGTAGGAATTATCTGCCCCTATAGAAACCAGGTTACTGAAACAAAGAAATGCATTAAATACCCCAAAATAGAAGTTGATACGGTGCATAAATTTCAAGGCAGAGAAAAAGATACTATTATATTTTCAACGGTAGTAAATGATATTAATTCCTTCGTTGATGATGCTAACTTAATAAATGTGGCAGTTTCTCGTAGCGTAAAAGAACTTATAGTGGTAACCTCAAATAAATTGTTTAAAAGACATGGAACTAATATAGGAGACTTGCTTAGATATATAGAATATAATTCTTCCGAAGACGCTGTAGTTGAAAGCAGGAAAACATCAGTCTTTGATTTATTATATAGCGAGTACTCCGAAAAACTCTTAAAAGTGATGCGTTCAAGTGAGCATATTTCTGAATTTCAATCAGAAAACCTTATGTACAGCGTTATTGAGGATGTCCTAAACATGCTTGAGTTTAATTTTTTCAAATGCGTTCTTCATGTACCGCTAAATTCTATCGTTAAGAATTTTAGCATATTAAGTGAAGAAGAGAGAAAGTTCGCTCAAAATCCTTGGACACATGTAGATTTTCTAATATTTAACAAGCTAGACAAAGAACCGGTATTAGCTGTTGAAGTGGATGGCTATGCCTATCATCAAAATAATGAAAAACAACGAGAACGAGATGTCCTTAAAGATAAAATATTGCAGCAAATAAATTTGCCCGTTTTCAGAGTTGCTACCAATGAAAGTGGTGAACGGGAGAAGTTAATTAAAATGCTAGAAGAAATAGTGGAAGAGTCGGGTAAAATTGAGGGAGATAGTGAAGTATAAAAGTCCATTGGATTTTACGTTGTCATATAGAAGAGGGGTAAAATTATGATGGCGAGGGAATAATGTATGCATATAGGTTTTATTAACAGATTATATTCGAAAAAACTATTTAGATTAGGGTGCGAACTAGATTATATTAAGTATATAATAATAGGGAAAATTAAAATTAAATACGAAAATGCATGCAGGAATGCGACTATAAGGGTCGAATTAAACTAGTATCATTATTTTCAAATTAAAATTTATGCAATAATATAAGCAAATTAATATCGAAGGGGTTGTAGCTTATGACAGTTAGTTTGGAATTCGAAAGCAAGCTATGGGAAATGGCAGATAAGCTAAGGGGGAATATTCAGTCGTCTGATTATAAGACGGTTATTTTGGGTCTTATCTTCTTGAAATATATATCAGACAGTTTTGAAGAAAAGCATAGTGCTCTTGTCGCCGAAGGTGAAGGGTTTGAAGAGGAGCAGGACGCATATGTAGAAGATAACATTTTCTTTGTTCCGACAATAGCCAGATGGGATTTCATAAGGAAAAACGCAAAACAAAGCACTATAGGACAGACAATTGATGACGCAATGATTGCTATTGAAAAAGAGAACAAAAGTCTAAAGGGCGTGTTGCCTAAAAATTTTGCAAGACCTGAACTAGATAAGATAAAGCTTGGTGAGCTTATAGATTTATTCTCCTTTAATTTAGGCAACAAAAAAGCTAAGGCGCAGGATCTTCTCGGTAGGGTTTATGAATATTTTTTGGGAAAATTCGGATCCAGCGAGGGCGAATTCTATACACCGCCCTCTATTGTTAAAGTATTGGTTGGAATGATTGAACCCTTTAAAGGTAGAGTTTATGACCCTTGTTGTGGATCAGGGGGAATGTTTGTACAATCCCAACGCTTTGTTGAAGAACATCAAGGACGAAAGGATGAAATTCACATTTTCGGGCAGGAATTCACAGCAGCAACGTGGCGCCTTTGTAAGATGAACCTTGCTATACGAGGAATTGACGGTGACCTGGGTGAAAGAGATGCAGACACGTTCGGCAATGATTTGCACAAAAATCTTAGAGCTGATTTTGTTCTAGCTAATCCACCTTTTAATGTAAACGATTATGCTTTGCTCCAGGACGATGCACGTTGGAAGTATGGCATACCACCAGCTAATAATGCAAACTATGCTTGGATAGAACATATCATCAGTAAACTGTCACCAACCGGTGTTGCTGGTTTTGTACTGGCCAACGGATCTATGAGTACTTCAACAAAGGCGGAAGCCGAAATAAGAAAGAATATTATTGAAGCAGGCCTAGTAGACTGCATTATTGCTATGCCACCTAATCTTTTTTATAACGTAACCATACCTGTATGTCTGTGGTTTATATCAAAGAAAAGAAAAAACCGCAAGGATAAAATATTGTTTGTTGATGCACGCAAAATGGGTTACATGGAAACGCGTAAGCACAGAGAGATTAAAGATGAAGAAATTAAACAAATATTTGACACATACCACAACTGGCGTGATGGCAAGGCAGAATATGAAGATGTTCAAGGATTCTGTGAAGCTGCTAGTATCGAAGAAGTTAGAGGTCATGAATATGTCTTAACCCCTGGCAGATATGTGGGCATTGAAGAAGTTGAAGACGATGGAGAGCATTTTGATGAGAAAATGACAAGACTTACAGGCGACCTTGGAGAAATGTTTGCTAAGTCCCATGAACTTGAAGAGAAAATTAGACAATGTTTGGGGGCTATTGGGTATGACTTTTAGTGACTGCTTTCATGAAACTAAGGGAAGTAAACTACCACCAGATTGGGAATTGAAGACGTTAGAGGATATTTCCGAATTGATTACTGATGGTTCACATTACTCGCCACGAATGAATTATAAATGGTAAGAAATTAATTGCTACAGTTAAAGACATGAAAGTTAATTTTTTCAATTTCGATAGTTGTAAAAAGATATCAGATGATGATTTCGAAATACTGGAAAGGAACGGCTGTTCTCCAAAGAGAGGAGACATTATTATTTCAAAAGATGGTGCGCGTTGCTTAGAGTTAATATTTGTTTATGGGCAAAAAGAAAAAATTGTTATTCTTTCATCAATAGCTATAGTTCGATTAAAGAAAGGTTATAATCCTTACTTCTTTCGATATTACTTGCTTTCACCTGTTGCTCAGCAAATAATGAAAGATGGTTACGTTTCTGGGTCAGCGATACCAAGGGTTATATTGAGAGACTTCAAACGGGTGCCAGTTCCAGTACCACGAAGAGTTGAGACACAAAACAAGATAGCAGATATTTTATGTTGTTTAGATGACAAAATAGAAATAAACAACCGTACAAACAAAACTATTGAAGAAATGGCAAAGGCTATTTTCAAAAATTGGTTTGTGGACTTTGAGCTTTTCCAAGATGGTGAGTTTGAGGACAGCGAGTTGGGAATTATTCCTAAAGGATGGATGGTTTATAAAATAGAGAATGTGATATCGGAAATTGAGGCCGGAAATAGACCTAAGGGTGGTGTAGGAACCCTTAATGATGGTATTCCAAGTATAGGAGCCGAAAATATTATAGGCCTAGGTAAGTATGATTTTTCGAAAGAGAAATATGTTTCTGAAGATTATTTTAAAAGCATGAACAAAGGAATCGTTAAAAATTGGGACGTTTTACTTTACAAGGATGGGGCTCAATTGGGCCGAAAAACAATGTTTGCACAGGACTTTCCTCATAAAAAGTGTTGCGTGAATTCGCATGTATTTATTTTGAGAAGTAATCATCTAATCACGCAACCATATTTGTATTTTTGGCTGGATCAAGATAGCATGACTCAGAATATCGTCAACCTTAATACAAACTCTGCACAGCCGGGAATCAACTAATCAGCTGTTAAACAACTAAAAATTCTTGTTCCAACCCAAAATGTTATTCAGGACTTTCAGAAAATCATAGAAAAATTAATGATAAAGTTATTTGAAAATTGTAAGGAAAATCAAAGACTTGCATTGATTCGTAACTCTTTACTTCCGAAACTTTTGTCTGGAGAAATCCGAGTACCGCTAGAGGAGGGGTAATGAATGGTAATTAATTTCTGTGAGTCACATTTAGAGTACGCTTCATTCTCTATTTACATATAATTCCTTTATGATTATTAGCGATGGAATCAATGCTAGAGTAGGTTCACTTACAGCTAATGAAGATAGGTTTGCGGCATGGCGCACTATCGAGGGTGATTGTGTTGCACCAGTTTCAATTCCTCAGCTTGAGGTTCTTATTAAAGGCATGTTTGAGCCTAAGCGGTTTATGGATATAATAAAGCACTTTGTACTATTTCAGAATGATGACAGTGAAATAGTTAAAATATTAGCCGGTTACCATCAGTATTATGCCGTAAATAAGGCTTTGGCTAGCACAGAACGGGCGACAATGATTGATGGTGACAGGCGGATAGGTGTAATATGGCATACACAAGGCAGCGGCAAAAGTCTGTCTATGGTTTTCTATGCCGGAAAACTTGTAATTAATGAGAAACTTGAAAATCCAACTATTGTTGTCATTACTGATAGGAATGATTTAGATGATCAACTTTATGGGACTTTCCTAAAGAGCAAAGACATTCTAAGAAGTACTCCAGTACAAGCAATAGATAGAATGAATCTGAGAGACTTACTTAATAATCGTACTAGTGGGGGCATCATTTTCACTACTATTCAGAAATTCGCACCTTTTGCCAAAGAAACCGAGGAAGAGGTGCAATTAGGCATGGTAGCTGAAGATTTAGCTGAATATCGTAGTAGCATAGTTTTAACCAATCGCAAGAATGTTATTGTCATGGCAGACGAAGCACATCGCAGCCAATATGGTTTTGGCGCAGAAGTGGTAAAAGAAAACACTGCAGAAGCCGATGTTAAATACGGTTATGCTAAATATATGCGTGAGAGTTTGCCTAATGCTTCTTATATTGGGTTTACGGGAACTCCGGTAGAACTAGCTGATAAGAATACCAGAGCAGTCTTTGGTGATTACATAGACATTTATGATATGACTAGAGCAGTGGAAGACGGTACTACTGTCAAGATATTCTATGAAAGTAGGCTGGCTAAGCTCGAGTTGCCAGAAGGCCTTAAACCTAGTATTGACACTGAGTACGACGAGATAACGGAAAATCAGGAACCAAGCCAGAAGGAACAGCTGAAAAGCAAGTGGGCACGGCTCGAAGCTATTGTAGGTGCTAAGGAGAGAGTTCGCCTGATCGCCAAGGATATTGTAGAGCATTTTGAAAAGCGTGACGAGGCGCAAGAAAATGAAGGCGGCAAAGGCATGATAGTAGCAATGAGCCGACGAATTGCCATAGAATTATACAAAGAGATAGTTGCGTTACGTCCTGATTGGCACAGCGATGAATTAATGAAAGGCAAAATAAAAGTTGTAATGACTGGTAGTTCCTCGGACCCCGCTGATTGGCAGGCTTTCATAGGTACTAAAGCCAGTAGGGAAACTTTGGCCAAGCGTATGAAGGACAGAAATGATGAACTTAAGCTTGTTATAGTGCGGGATATGTGGCTGACTGGCTTTGATGTGCCTAGTCTGCACACTATGTATATTGATAAACCTATGCACGGACACAACCTGATGCAGGCCATTGCTAGGGTTAATAGAGTGTTTAAAGAGAAACAGGGCGGGCTTATTGTAGACTATATAGGAATCGCCGAGAAGCTGAAAGAGGCGCTCGCTCAATATACAGAAAATGATAAAAAGACTACAGGTATTGATACAGACGTGGCAGCGCAGGCTTTGTTAGAAAAATATGATTTAATAAAAGAACTTCTTCATGGCTATGATTACAGCAAATTCTTTGCCGGCAAGCCGAGTGAAAAGATGCAAGCTATTACCGGTACAATGGATTACATTATAGGGCTACGTGAGGACAGAAAAAACGATTACATAAAATTAGTGTCTGAAATAACCCGTGCATATTCTCTGTGTGCTACAACAGATATTGCCGAGAGGCTTAATTTGGAAGTTGGTTTTCACAAAGCGGTTAAGGCGTGTTTGATTAAGATAATGACTGATGGTAGTAAAAAGAAAACTACCAAGCAGCTTGACGAAGAGCTGAACCAGTTAATTTCAAAGTCCATATCTTCTGGCGAAGTAGTTGATATCTTAACGTCAGTTGGCCTTAATAAACCTAATATTGCTATTCTATCGGATGAATTTCTAGAAGAAGTTAAGGGAATGAAACAGAAGAACTTGGCAGTTGAACTTTTGGATAGACTACTTAGGGGAGGAATAAAATCATTTGCAAGGCACAATCTGGTCAAGTCTAAGAAGTTTTCAGAGCTTTTGGATGCCTCAATCAGGAAGTATCAGAATAGAACAATTGAGACAACAAAGGTAATAATAGAACTTATTGAACTGGCAAAACAAATTAGCAAGGCAGAGAAAAGCGGCAAAAATACTGGACTTACAGAAGATGAACTGGCTTTTTATGATGCTTTAGCCGATAATGAATCAGCTAGGGAGGTAATGGGCGATGATATTCTCAAGCAAATTGCCATGGACCTTACAAAGTCCATAAAGAAAAATATTAGCGTTGACTGGTCAATTCGTGAAAGTGTGCAGGCCAAAATGAGGATGATAGTAAAAAGGCTGCTAAAGAAATACGGCTATCCACCTGATAAAACACCAAGAGCTGTCGAAATAATTATGGAGCAAACACAGCTTATGTGTAAGAATGAAAATTAAGGATATCTTAATTCTAATGAGACAATTATATCTGTTTGTAAAAAACGATTTTATAAAAGCGAGGGATTTATTTTATGACTAATAGTGATTGGAGAGTACTAGGAGTTTTATCCACGGCTGCTAGTGCAATTGCCAGTTTTATAATGGCTTATTTGACGAGGGCTTATGTTTTAAAAACAACAGACATGGTAGCAGAAATGAGTAAGGCACGGGAAGAAACATTACGTCCATATGTCGTCGTTAGCCTAGATGTCGAAGGGACAAGTTCAGTTTATTTAGTAGTGCAAAACATAGGGCAAACAACAGCTAATAATTTAGTAATTGAATTTGAAAAAGAGTTGAAAAATACTCACAATGAAAACATAAAATAACTGGCTTTTTCGAAACCAATACAAACATTAGTGCCAGGTTGGAAATACAAAATAGCGATAGGTCCATCTGCGAACATTACAGAAAAAAATGGATATAATATGCATAATAAAGTCGTGGTTTCTTATCAGTCGGTAAATGCCAGTATGTACAGAGAGACTTATATATTAAATTTCCCTTTAATTAAAAGTAGAAGATGGCTTGAAGAGTCAGTAAAATAATTGTGCCTAAGTGAGAAAATAGTGAGCTAAGAGATTATTAAGCAACATACCCCAAAAAAGACTATAATTAGTATCTGATTATAAAACTTGGAGGGTAAAGAATAAAAAGGTGTATTATGAAAAGCATGAAATTTCATAGTGACAAGATGGGGGAAGCGGCCATAGATATTAATACAGAGCCTAGTAACAAAAGAGAATGGAGTTGTTTTTTGTCTTGATTTGTTAACGTTATAAATAAAATGAAGATGGGTGTTATTTATGTACCCAGTAAGGGAGTTCCTAGTTGGAAAGAGGGGTATTCGGCCATTGAACTTGCTAAGGCGTGGGAGGAGGCCAGTGGTTTCCCACACAAAGTTGAGCAAATTTTTTCTAAATCAGGAAATGATTTATTCCAGGACATAGAGATTTTATATGCATTTCCAGAGTTTAAAGTTTCGTTGCTAGGGGGGCAGTAAAGCATCACAAAATGATTTGTATGTTTTAGCAAAAGGTGCCAAGGGAACGCTTGTTATAATGGTAGAGGGAAAAGTGCGTGAAGATTTTGGACCTTTGGTAAAGAAAAAGGTTGACAAAGGTCAAGCAATAAAGCGTTTGGAATTTCTCAGAAAAAAATTAGCAATTAGTGATAAGAAAAACATCGACAATATACGCTATCAGTTTTTGCATCGTACGGCTTCTGCGATTCTAGAAGCTGAGCGAGTAGGTGCAAAAGCAGCTCTAATGTTGGTACATTCATTTGACTTCAACAGAGCCCATTTTGATGATTTTGCACAGTTCGTCGCATTGTATGGCATTAAGGCTGTGCCAGATAAAATAATTGGACCAATAATTGGTAAAGGTTCATCCATGCCGGTTTACTTGGGATGGTGTAGTGGTGGTAAGTTAAAAGCGTAAAAATTAGTGAAGTTAAGTGCTGTTAAATTTTAGTGAATAACCGCAAAGTAATCTTTGCTTCCATTTATACTAGATTTGTGTTTGGAGCACGCATATTTTATTGGTTCTCTGTCAAATGTTGATGTGACTCCCTAAAATGTTTATTCAGTGAGGATTGTCTTTGCAGACAATCCTCATTTTCTATGCCGTATACAATGTAGCTTAGGCTGCCATAGCCATGCCTGGGTTTAATATTTTCAAATGTGTACTTCATGTATCACTAAATTCCAAAGTTTAAATTATGTTTAAATTTTTATGCTATACTTTTTAAATGGGAAAGAAATAAGCATAAAGAGGTGAGGTTTTGTGAACAGTATCATGGTCGTTGACGATGATTTCAATATCTGTGAGCTAATTAGGCTTATTCTACAAAAAGAAGATTTTAAGGTAATAGTAGCAAACGATGGCATTAGTGCACTTGAAAAACTAGAAGTAGATAAAATAAATTTGATTATATTAGATATTATGATGCCAAATATGGATGGCTGGGAATTTTGCAAGGAAGTTAGGAAGTTTAGTAATCTTCCAATAATAATGCTGACGGCAAAAAGTGAGATAAACCAAAAGGTTAAGGGGTTTGATCTTGGGGCAGATGACTATCTTACGAAACCGTTTGAGCCTGAGGAATTAGTCGCTCGCGTGAAAGCTCTTTTGAAACGCTGTAATATAGCTATTTCAAAGAGTGTTGAAATAGGGAAAGTTATAATTGACCAGAATCAGTATATGGTAAAGACAGCAAGCGAGAATGTTACGCTGCCGCGCAAAGAATTTGAACTGTTATTTATGCTTGCAAGTACTCCGGGGAAAACTTTTCTAAGAGATAGGCTGATAGAAGATATTTGGGGATATGATTTTGAGGGTAATGAACGCACGTTAGATGTGCATATTGGCCGGATTAGAGATAGATTTCCACAAGATTTATATGGATTTAAAATAACAACCATAAGGGGAGTAGGCTATAGGCTTGAGGTGGTTAAATGACACATTATACAGAGAAACTTTGGAGATATTTTTCAGGGGTTATGTTTCTTACAGTGTGTTTTATAATTGCGGCATGTATTGTGACTTTTGCATATGGTAGTGCTATTTCCGTACAGGAAGTTGGAAAGCAGGTTATGCTTTCTTTTTTCAGCGTGCTCATTTTTATAATTGTTTTATTATTGTGTAGAATGATATACCACTTGTTTAGTAACCATAAAAACTTACACAGATCTTCCTATCATGAGTTTATAAATGAGCTTGAAAAAGCGTTGGATAGGATTGCCCAAGGTGATTTTGAAGTTAGAGTTGCAACGAAAAAAGGTATCCATATCTTGCATGATGAGGGGCATCATATATCAGACATTGCCGATAAAATTAATAGTATGGCAGTTGAATTGGGAGAAAGGGAAACAATGCGTCAAGATTTCGTATCAAACGTTTCCCATGAGATACAGTCGCCCTTGACTTCTATATGCGGTTTCGTTGAACTCTTAAAAGATGATAGCCTAAGCAGGCAAGAACAGTTGCGCTATATTGGTATTGTTGAGTCTGAGAGTCTTAGGTTATCGCGATTGAGTGAAAATTTATTGCGTCTTTCAACGCTAGAATCAGCTTTTGTTGAGTTAAAACCAAAGAAGTATTCTTTAAGTAGGCAAATAAAAGAGATAATAGTATTGCTTGAACCTCAGTGGTCTGCTAAGAACATAGAGGTAGAGCTTAGCGGTGAACAGGTAGATATTTTTGCTGATCAGGATTTGCTTAGTCAGGTATGGATTAATCTTCTAAATAACAGTATTAAGTTCACGCAAGTAAACGGTAAGATTTCTATTTCCGTTAGTAAAAATGAAGGCGGGATTGAGACAACAATAGCAGACATGGGTGTAGGTATGACTCGTGAGGAATTATCACATATTTTTGAGCGGTTTTATATGGCGGATAAAGCACGTAGTAGGAAAATGGGAGGCAGTGGGCTTGGACTTTCCATTGTTAAAAAGATTGTTCAAATGCATAGCGGCTACATCAATGTAGACAGTAAGAAAGATGTAGGGACTACGTTTAAGGTTATAATTCCTCAAAATATTGAGCTTGTTTAAACTGCATTTACATTCACAATAAATAGAATTTAAATTAGTGAGGTAGTATATAGACGGTAAGAAGAAAGGAAGCCGTCATATGAAAATGGAAATGCAGAAAACAAACATTAAAAACCCTTTTATTTCGGTATCGTTAAAAGTAAAAGAATTTTTCCCTAAAGTTTTAATTGATTACTTATACCAGCTTTTGAAAACAGATTTAGAAATATCAGGTAGTTGGCATACTTTCAGACTCTGTAAAAATCAATTGGGTGGGAATGAGCTTCAGGATATATTTCACACCGGTGAAAATAAACTATCTCTGAAACACAGAATATTTGGTTGTAAACCTGTAGATGCCGAAATAATTGTTAAGTGCGATGGAACGGGATATCATATGTCGCTAATAAATGAACGACCTAACCCTGTTAGTGTAGTAACGCCTTTTTGGGGTAAACCAATAATCTATAATATGCCATGGTCATTAGGATTATGAAAAAAACTAACTCAATCATGTGAAAATTATCTTATGACCATCTATCAAATACAAGAGTTTAAGGGAAAAGTTCGGTCTGTTGATATTGCAAAAACACTAGGATATGCTAGAGCAAGCGTTTGTAATGCCATAAAAAATTTGGGGCGTGAAGAACTTATAACAATGGATGCGAGGAAAAATATTTATTTGACTACTTATGGTAAAAAACAGGCATCTGAGCTTCAAAAAAAAATATTTGCTGATAAAGAGCTATTTAATGGCTGTTTTGGATATGGATGAACAAGCTGCAGAACAGGAGGCAGGTAGAACAAGTCATATAAAATGGTAGACTATTCCAATATATTAAAAACAAGGAGACAGAACTTTTTAACGAACACTTTACAGCGGTGTTCGTTTTTTCATTTTGTTAAAACACTTATTAATTTTTGCAAATGAAATATATTTTTTAAAATTAAAAGAATGTTGTAATAAATTTGACGTAAATATTTTTTGATGCTAGTCTGAAAATATAATATGTAATGATACATTTATATATAACTAGCCTGCACATTTACTGGGAGGTATTTTTATGCATATTCTCGACACAATAAGGCAAAAGCAACCATCTTTATCCAAAATGCACAAGGTATTGGCTGATTTTGTCTTGAAAAACTTCGTGGATGTTTCTTTTATGTCTATTACAGAGTTTGGTGCTAAAACAAATGTGAGCCCTGCTACTATTACCAGATTCGTTAGGGCACTGGGGTACAAAAATTATATTGAATTTCAGGCAAATATGAATCAAATGGTCAAACAAGAAATGGAACCGACTACAGAATTCAAATTTAATATGCGCTATGTATCTAGTAATACTGTCCTTTATGATCAAATACAAGATGCTAAAAGTGTTTTAGATGAATTATATAGCAAAGAATTAAATGAAGCCTTGGAAGCTGCCAGCCAAGTTCTTAGCAAGGCAAAACGGATTTATATTTTAGGCTCCCGCTCAACATTCGCAGTTGCCTATTATTGTTATTTTTCCCTGAATCGCATTATGGAAAATGTCTATTTGATAGAAAATCGCAATGATGATATCTCTATTTCCTTGCAATATGTCACAAAAGATGATGTTCTACTGGTTATTACTTATCCAAAATATACTGGTTTTACTTTAAAAATTGTTAAGTTTTTTAAAGATCAAAGTTGTAAAATCGTCGGTATTACCGATCGTTATGCCTCTCCAATAACACAATATACAAATTGTTTATTGATTGTAAAAAATATGCTGAAAATTTATTTTGTTACGTTGTAAAATCGTCGGTATTACCGATCGTTATGCCTCTCCAATAACACAATATACAAATTGTTTATTGATTGTAAAAAATATGCTGAAAATTTATTTTGTTACGTTGTAAAATCGTCGGTATTACCGATCGTTATGCCTCTCCAATAACACAATATACAAATTATTTATTGATTGTAAAAAATATGCTGAAAATTTATTTTGTTACTACGTTTACTGTTATTAATGCTTTGATTATTTTAATCGGCCGCTATAATCCTCAGGCTCATATTGATATGTTTGATGAAGAAAATGAAATTACGAGACGCTTGGGAGTTTATGTTACGGAAGAAGATCCATTTAGTAAAGGTCAGGAGGAATGAACATGTTAGATATTTTAATAAGAAACGGTACTATTGTTGATGGAACAGGCAGTAACAGATATCAGGCTAATGTTGGTATTACTAATGATCTGATTACTGATATCCAAAAAGATTTAAATGTTCCTGCCAAGTACGTCATAGATGCACAAGGCCAGATTGTTTCCCCAGGATTTATTGATATCCATTCTCACTCTGATTTAAGTCCCTTTTTTACCAATTACAAAATGCAAAGCAAACTCTATCAGGGCATTAGTTTAGAAATAGTGGGTAACTGTGGTATTTCTTGCCTACCAACAAATAATGAGTCGCGCAAAACTATTACCGCATTATTAGAAGCAGGCTTAGAATTACCTTTAAATGGTATGTTAGTAGAAGACAATTCAATTATAGACTATGCAGAACATATTAAGCGTTGTCCCGCAACAACTAATGTGGGTTTACTAATAGGGCATGGAACTTTACGAGGCTGTGTTATGGGATTTGATATGAGACCGCCGACAAAAGAAGAATTACAGGCAATGGCAGATTTACTGGATCATGAATTAACTCATGGAGCTTTTGGTATGTCTCTTGGTCTTATCTATCCGCCTAGCTCATATGGTGATCTTGAGGAGTTTATTGTATTAGCTAGGGTATTGAAAAAACACGAAGCAATTCTTACCGTACATATGCGTAGCGAAAGCACGCATATTTTTGAGGCGGTCAGGGAAATGTTGAAAGTGGCTGAAAGCTCTCATGTTCATTTGGAAATTTCTCATCTGAAATTAATTGGCAAACCACAATGGGGTAAGGCCAACGAATTATTGGCAATGATTAAGGACGCTCGCAACAAAGGGTTGGATGTGACTTGTGATCAATATCCTTATACTGCTACCTCAACTAATATGGCGGCTATGGTGCCGGGATGGGCTCAAAGCGGGGGGGGACACCGGAAGCTATGTGTCAGCGTTTAGCAAAGCCCAGCAAGGACCTTTTAGCAGAAATTAAAGCGGAAATGGAACGACGAGGTGGTGCAGATAAAGTCTTAATAGTTTCAACCCATGATAAATATCCTGAATTTGAGGGAGTAACTCTAGATAAAGCATCTATAGCACTTAATTTAGAACCGGAAATGGCTGTAACGGTATTATTATGTGCTGCTAAGGGCGGTATTCCTTGTTGCTATTTCTGCCTTGCGGAAGAAGATATGCTGGCTATTATGCGTGAACCATTTATTTGTGTAGGTTCTGATGGTTATGCGCTTCCTTTTGATAAGGGGTTGATAAGCGTGAATCCGCATCCACGTAGCTTTGGTACTTTTCCAAGATTTTTGCAGATAATAAGAGAACAACAACTGATGAGCCTTGAAGCAGCAATTGCCAAAATAACTGCACTGCCGGCTGAAATTCTTGGTCTCAAAGACAGAGGAATACTAACTATAGGCAAGAAAGTGGATTTGACGATATTTGATGCTTCTCAGATAGCTGATAAGTCAATTTATACAGATTCATTACGCAAACCTTCAGGCATTAATTATGTCATTATTGATGGTAAAACCGCACTTGCAGAGGGGGAGCAAATCGGGAAAAATTTTGGACGAGTATTATTACATGAGCAATAAAATAATATAAAAAAGAGGAGGTATTAGTACTATGGGGATTGCTGGCGATGTTAATATTTGGATGGGTTTATTAGCCCTTTTACCTTTGGTAGTGTACATTGTTTTGGTCTTTAGGGATGCTGATCCCATTCCTGTCACTATTATTTGTTTGGTTGTGGGAATGATAGTAACTGGGGCGGGGCCTATAGGACTAAGTAAGGCTATTGTTAAAGCAATGGGATCGTTTTTGGCAGTTATTGGTCTTATTATAATGTTGGGGCGTGGACTAGGTGAAGTTATGACAGCGACTAAAGTAAGTCATACTCTAGTTTACAAAATAATTTACGGTATAGGCATTAATTCACAAAAGAAAGCTATGGTTGGTATAGGACTTTCCTGCTTCGTTTTAATTGCTCTTTTGGGAACTATGGCCGGTGGCACAGCCATATTGGCTCCAATTGTTATCCCTATTGCGGCTTCAGTAGGTCTTTCTCGTAGCACAGTTGGTACTATCTTTGACGCTATGGGTGAAGAAGCACTTATTGTGGGGCCTTTTACGCCTCCTGTAGTTACGTTAATGAGCTTGACCGGTCTTACCTATGTGTCGGTGGTATTCGGTGTTGCGTTGCCTTTTGTGGTTGCAACTTTTATTATCACTTGGCTTCATATTCAAAAGGTACAAAAAAAGACTGAAACAATTAGTCCTTATGATAACCAAGATAAGGTCGAAGAATTCAAACCAACTAAAGAAAGTAAAAGAGCAACGAGTATTTTTATCAGCCTATTTATTTTAGCTATTGTTTATGGTTTTTTTAAAAGTGCAGGTACTTCTTTTATTGTAATTATTATGTTAACATTATCTTTTGCTACTGGTTTTGTGAAGTGGTAACATCTAAGTGGACACTTAAACCACTGGTGACTTAGTGTTATAATTTTGTAAAAAAGCGGTGAAAATAATGGGCCTCAAAGGTGGAAATAAGAGATATTTTAGCAAGGAATTTAAATTATCAGTTGTGCAGAGAAATCTAGCTGGCGAAAGCAGTGGGAAACTATCCAAACAACTTAATTTAGATAAATCGCTAATTTGTTACTGGGCAAGAATATATAGAGATAAAGGGGAATCTGGACTAGAATCCAAGAGACGTCCTGGAAATCCTCTTGCTACATATCAAAACAGAAAAACGCTATCCATCGAAGAACACCTTAGATATGAGCTGGCTAAAAAAGATATCGAGCTTGCAAAACTAAAAAAAATATTAGAATATCAGAGGGGGTATGTCAAGGCAGGAAATTAATACGATTGTATTTCGAGGCGATATTCGAATTAAGTGACCGTTATTCTGTAGTATGGTTATGTAAACAGTTTTCGGTATCTAGAGCTGGATATTATAACTGGATAAAACATAAAAATCGTCCCAATACATATGAGTTACAGCGGCAAGAAATTATATTATTTATACGTAAAGTTCATGAAGAAAAACCCAGCTATGGCTATCGCAGAATTCGTAATCGAATTTTGAAAGATACCGGATGGCATATTTGTCTCCCGAGGGTGCTCTCTTGCATGCAAAGTATTGGCATCCAGTCTAAGGCACGAAAAAAGAAACACTGGGGCGGTGTTGGAAAAGAGCATAATATCTTTAAAAATATTCTAAACCGCAATTTCACGGCTAAGAGACCATTACAAAAGGTTGTAACAGATATTACCGAATTCTACTGGCATGGCAGAAAATGCTTCTTTATATGTTACTTAGATTTATTTAATAATGAAATGGTGTCTTGGAATTTTGGTTTTCGTGAAGACCTGCCTTTTGTTCTTAAACCACTAACAGATCTCTTAGTTTTAATTGGAAAGGCTGCTGGTTCAGAGCCAACAATACTGCATTCCGATCAAGGTTCACAGTATAGCTCGCCTGCTTTCACAACGCTTTTGAAGAGATATGGCATTATCCAGAGTATGTCTCGTGCGGGAACGCCACATGATAATGCTGTTATTGAGAGTTTTTTCGGTTGGTTCAAAGAAGAATTGAACTTGGATTTCCATTTCAAGAAAGCAAACGATATTTTTATTGTTGTTCATCAAGCTGTAGACTATTTTAATATGCAAAGGCCGGTTGCTAAACTGCAATATAAATCTCCCATACAGTTTCGTCTAGATAGGTGCAACTAATTATTAGTGGTTATAGTGTCCTTTTTATATTGACCACTTCATTTTGCCGGTGGTTTAAATATGAAAAATATCTGCTCATTGATTGTTAAAGATATGGCTGGTAATGTAAATTTATTTTTTCTATTTGTTTTATTAGATCCATTTTTAGGGTTTGTTGAATCTGGTGGTGGTTTTAGAACTTTAGCCACTTTAATGCAACCCATAGTTGATATGGGCGGCAAAGCAGGGCTTGTTCTTACTGGTGGTTTGATCGGTGCTTTCGGCATTTCCGGAGCTGCTGTAGCCCAATTGAAAGTTATGGACAGCATATTTGGCGAATTAGTAAAGAACCAGGGAATTTCCATGTACGCATGGGCAGCTGCCTTAATTGTTGGGTCACGTGTTACTAGCTTGATTTATCCAGGTCCTAATATGTTTGGCGCTACTGGGTTTGCACAATCAAATGATATTAAAGCAGTTTTGCGTAATGGTTGGTTAGTGTCTACTGCTCACTGTATTATACTTATACTATTTGCCGTCTTTGTTTCTTAAATTAATAACTGCCTAGCATAGGCAGAAAAATATTATACTAAAAAAATTAATACCCGATGAAGTGCGCCCCAAATGTAAATAAATATTTGGGGCGCACTTCATTTCTTAAGAGTATTTTTATATTTTATTTTGTTTACGACGCAGTGCATTACCAAAAGAACAGCTTAAAATAAAGAACGAAACAGGAAAAATAGATGCTAAAAAAAATTGCCTCAGTTAGTGATGTTACTGCTTTCTATTTAAACTATAGCCATATGGCTAAAAATATGGTTAAATATATCGTAACGTACTATAATATATAGAATAAAAGTATGGAGATAGATATTTATGGGCAAAATTAAGAAAATGTTTTTGGCGTTGTTTTCTTTGGTATTGTTTTCTTGCCTTGGCTGCGGTCAGCAGCAACCTATTAAAACAGTTAGCCATGACGGGAAATGCACTATAAATTATGTGACGGATCGCCAGCGGATGAAAAGGGTAACTATTTCCGGTGGTTATTTGCGTTCTTCGCCGGAAATAGTGGCTGATAATATTATTGCTACAGCATATAATGGCAGTAAAGCTATTATTTATGGCGACCGAAAAATTGATAAGGTGGAATGGGCAAAGGTTACAACTCGCGAGGCGACAACTGGTTGGTATAGTGTAGAACCAAAACTTATAGATGGCAAATATCAAGAGCTGCCTCTTGATATTATGGAAAAAACCTATATCACGACTTATCCGCAAATTAGTGGAATAAAAGAGGAAGCAGCAGCCAATATTAACAAAGAAATTAAAAACTACCTGGATGTTTATAGCTATGTAGTGGGGCCTGTTGGCAACAATTTGCATTGCCTAGTGACTTACAATAAGAACAATATTTTAAGTATTCTTTTTGAGAGTCCTTTTGTTAGTTATCGTATTTATTTAACGAAAGATGTCAATAATAGCAAATTTTGGAAAAATGTAAATAAGTATTGCTTTATATCGTTACTGCGCTCTAATGCTCAGCCAAATGCATTATATGCGGAGCGCTCCGATTTGCAATATGGACTGGTTTTTGACTTAAAAACCGGTAAGCGATTAAGCTGTGAGGATTTCTTATTGCCAAAGCAAGAGAAAATTATTGCTGATATGGTGAAAAAATTTGGTCAGGGTGCTTTTATTCAAAATGATAATTTTTATATTACAGAAGATAAGGAAATAAAAGTCTTTGTGTCTCGTAATGGTGAAAATCCAGGCAGAGTTACTTTGGATTTAACACAATTAGGCAGGAAAGATTTTTAATGGGTGAAAAATGGATAATAAAAAAGCTGATACTGTTGAGGGAGAGTTTAATTGGAAACGCAACCTGATAGTTTTGTGGTGCTGCGTTTTTTTAGTGTGTGCAAGTTATACGATGGTGATTCCATTTTTACCGCTATTCCTCTTAAAGGAATTGCAATTACCCGTCAGTAACGCTAAAATGTGGTCCGGTGCGATTATAGCTATTACTTTTGTGGTAGCGGGGATTATGGCGCCGTTTGGGGGGGGCACGAGGTGATGTTATAGGTCAAAAGAAAAATGCCTTGCGAGCAGGAATTGGACTTGGTATTTGCTATTTTCTTTCCGGTTCTGTTTCCACACCTTTACAACTTTTAGGGGTACGTTTGTTAACGGGTATTATTAGCGGGTTTGTGCCAGCATGTATGACAATAGCTTCGTCTTCGTTGCCGGAGGAGAAGACCGGTTGGGGTATGGGACTTATGCAAACAGCAAATTTTAGTGGCAGCATTATGGGACCGCTTTTGGGCGGATTGCTTGGTGCCTGGTTTGGCATGAGAATGTCATTTTATGTGGCTGCTATTGCTTTACTTGTGGCTACAGCAGCAATTTATTTTATGGTTTTTGAAAAGAAAGATGCAAAAGCCCAAAATATGCCTACTAGTGTAAAGCCCAAAGATTTATTAGCGGATTTACGCAAGGAATTTGCTAATAAGACATTACTATATATTATGGGCATTTTTGCTATTGTAAAGGCTTGTACTATGGTTATTCAGCCCTTACTTACTATTTATGTTAGCGAACTTTTGCATGGTGCTCCTGAGTCTATAAGCATTTCCGGTGTAATTTTGTCTTTAGCAGGTATTGCGGGCATTATTGCGGCTCCTTTTTGGGGTAACCAAGGACAAGCATATGGATATGCCAAAATGCTTTCTTTGGCTATGATTCTTGCTGGTATTGCTAATATATTTCAGCTTGCCGTGCATACTATTTGGATGTTTGCAATAGTATATTTTATTTATGGTTTGTTTTTGGCAGGGGCTTCACCTAATTTATTGTCCTATGTAGTGCAATCCACAGAACCTAATGAGCGTGGTAAAGCCTTTGGATTAACAACATCTGCAGATCAATTAGGCGGAGCTATTGGCCCGTTGGCCGGAGGATTTTTGGGGGCGTATTTAGCTATTGATGAACTGTTGGCGCTAACAGGGGTGGTACTAATACTGGCAGGCATACATATTTATGTGCGTAAGGTGAAAATATCACATATATAAGCTTGTTTAGACACCTGCAAGTGTATTATAATGGTATGTAATTATTAAGGGAGGGATTAGGTATGATTGTATTTTTTGACAAGAAATATCCGGAAATTGATAAACAGGCTTGGGTTGCTGATGGTGCCGCTGTTATTGGTGCAGTGAAAATGAAAGAATATAGTAGTGTTTGGTATAATGTTACTGCTCGCGGTGATGTAAATAATATTGAAATTGGCGCGTATAGCAATGTTCAAGATAACAGCTGCATCCATGTAGCAGATGAGTTTGCCTGTATTATAGGCGATTATGTAACGGTGGGACATTCTGCTACTTTGCATGCTTGCACTGTTGAGGATAAATGCCTTATTGGTATTGGAGCTACCGTTTTAGATGGGGCTGTGATTGGTACAGGTAGTATCATAGGAGCCGGCTGCTTAGTAACGCGAAACACTGTTATACCACCAAATTCTTTGGTTGTAGGTGTTCCGGGGAAAATCATAAAAACTTTACCACCGGAGCATTTGGATGATATTTATGCAAATGCGCTAAAATACAAAACTTTGTGGGCTGAGCGTTATGGATTTTTGCCTAATAATACCGGTGAACGGTATGATGGACATAAGATAGTTTAAAATCAAATAGTAACGTAAGATATTAACATCGTGCTACGAGGGAGAACAGATGGCGGAAAAGAGAAAAAATAAATTTTTAAAATTTAGTCGTGACGATGAGAGCGGCTATTTTGGCTTGGGGCGTATGATAGATTTTTCTGACGCTGTTACTAGAATAGCCTTATTCCTTACGGCTATTAGTGCTATAGTAGCGACTGTTTTTAAGACCATGCAAGGAGAAACGTCCGATGCGTCAGCTTATTTTGGCTTAAATGTAGCTGTCCAGTTCTTCTTTGTTTTTTTGTTAGCACAAGAATTGGACCCTGATAGAAAGCTAGGCGGTATTATTGGCGGGGGAATTTCCATAGTAATGGCATTTGCTTTGCCAGCAATGCAGGGCTCGGTTAATTTGCCAGCAACGCAAGGGTCTGTTGGCAATGTTTTAACGCTTTTGTGGTTGGTCTTTATTATGCGTTTAATTAGCCAGACTTCAGGTTGTCGGCATAAAGCAGGCGATAATGCCATTTTAATTATAATCTCTTATTTTTTAGGGAAAGATGGTCTTTGGCTATATCCTACTTTGACAGGTGTAGCTTATGTTTTGGAAAGTCAGCTTAAGGGTGGATATTATCGTAGCTTATATATTGGAGGGTTAGCCTTTGCGGTTACGGCAATGGCTAATATTAGGCACACTCCTGTTGTAATTAGTAGCATTTATTTATATTTGATGGCCATTACCTTTATTCTATTTTTACCGGCTATTTCTATGGCTGCTATTACTAAATTTAAGGGCGAAAAGAATGGTATTCCTATTAATCCTAGACGTTTGCAGGTGGCACAAGGGCTATTTTTGGTGTTCAACTTCCTTTTAGCTTGGTTTCATGGAGATGAAGTTGCTTTGGATATGGCACCGGCATGGGCAGCGGCTATGGGTGTAGGAATTTATTTGTTATCACTGGCAGTGCAAAAAGCTATATTTGATAAAAAAGAAAAGGAGTAACCTTTATGAGCGAAAATAGAAAAATAAGCATCAAGACTAATATGGGGACTTTTGTTGCAGAGATGTTTGAAGATAAGGCACCAAAAACTACAGATAATTTTATTACTTTAGTTGAAAAAGGTTTTTATGATGGAGTAGTTTTCCATCGTGTTATTGATGGTTTTATGATTCAAGGCGGGGATCCAACAGGAACAGGTATGGGCGGTCCTGGCTATCAGATTCCTGATGAATTTGGACCAGGTTTGACTCATGATGACGAAGGATATTTTTCCATGGCCAATGCAGGGCCTAATACGGGTGGCAGTCAATTTTTTGTTACATTAGCACCTACACCGTGGTTAGATGGGCATCATGCGATTTTTGGCAAGGTGGTAGAGGGCATCGATATTGTACGTAAAATTGGCGTAGCTAAGACAGATTTTCGCGATCGTCCTGTAGAGGAAATTGTAATGGAAAAAGTGGAAGTAGTGAAATAAGTGACGGCCTACGTTTATATGATTCGTTGTCAAGATGGATCGTTGTATACCGGCTGGACTAATGATTTAGTAGCTAGAATGCAAAAACATTCTAGTGGTAAGGGTGCTAAGTATACCCGAGCATTTTCCGCAGTAGAAATGGTTTATTTTGAGGAAGTTGCCGATAAGTCTGTGGCTTTAAAGCGTGAATATGCTTTAAAGCAATTGAAAAAAGAAGACAAAGAATCCCTATTAGCCACCATGGGTAACAAATTTTTAGAGAAAACAGTTATTTGAAATTATGTAAATAAAATTCTTTTGTTAGAGTAAAATATTAGTTGGCAAAAGAAACAAAATAAGGAAGTGGATGTAAAATCCACTTCCCATAGTAGGAAAAATTCTTTAATATGTTAGTTGCTAGACAAAACATGTAAAGGAGTTCCTACTATGGATATTGTAAATGAAAGCTTGCCGACATTCAAGGATATTGAGAAAATAATTTTCAGCTATGTGTGCAGTGCTGCCGTCGAAATGGTGAAGGACTTGTTGGAAGGCTACGATAGGAAGCTCATGGTCGAAAGAGATCGCAAGGCGTATAGGCACAAAGGTTTTAAGGCCAACCACATACGCTGCGTGTTCGGAGATGTCGCCTATAAGCGCACGGTCTATGAGCACATTAACGAAGAAGGCAAGAAGGAATTCATGTACCTTCTAGATGATGCCATGGGCATGGAGGTCATCGGCAAGATGTCATATAACTCTGTAGAAGCAATGGTTAAAGCAGCCACAGAGGTAAGCTTCAGGAAAGCAGAATCTGCCGTTAATCTTACCAGCCAAATAAATATAAGCAGCCAAGGAATTTGGAATACGGTGCAGGAATTTGGTAAAAAACTGGAAGCAGAAGAAACAGACATGGCCAAAAGATTAGAAGAAGATAAGCCGCAGACGGGTAAAGAAGCACCGGTATTGTTCGAAGAAGCTGATGGTATATTCCTGCACCTGCAAAAGCCCTACCGCCCAAAAGAGGCCTCGGGCAAAGAGATAAAGGTCAGCACGGCCTATGAGGGTATACGTAAGGGAAAAGACGGCAGAAATGAAGTCGTGGGAAAAGTTATGACCGCAGGTTTTGAAGAGGCAAAAGAGTTCCACCGCATAAGGGAAGCCATGATTCAAACAAAGTACAATACGGATGAAGTAAAGTACAGGTTCATTAATGGGGATGGAGCAGCCTGGGTTAAGCATCCTTATGATCCGTATACTATTTACCAATTAGACAGGTTTCATGTGTTCAAGAAGATAATTTACGCAATAGCCGATACGGCTATGCGTAAAGAGCTAAAAGCATTGTATATGGACGGTAAAACGGAAGAGTTGCTGGCGAAAATAGACGCCTATGCAAACAGTGTTGCCAGTAATGAGAAGGAAGACAAAAGAGAAGAAAAAGCAAGAGCGTTGTACAGCTATTTGAGCAACAACGAGGCAGGAATAAAAGCTTATTTTGATATGAAGGAAAAGCTGCCTAAGCCGCCGGAAGGACTTTTATACGGCTCTATGGGTACGCAGGAAAGCCAGAACTGCTCGGTAATTACTTTAAGGATGAAGCACCATAAAGGCAGCTGGGGCATCCCAGGTGCAGGCTACATGGCAAAAATACTTACGAGATTAGAAAACAAGACCTTTTATACGGCTCTTGAACGCTATACGAGCCTTATAGACAGAGAAATAGTTGTATTTGCCAAAGATATTTTAAGTGCTGCTGCAATACCTAGGGTCGTAGGCAAAGGCAAGAAAGATGGAAACATCCGCAAGGGGCATTGGGCAATTGCAGACGCAAAGATGACCGGCAGTAGGAAATCTTTGCTAAGGGCATTTGGATATAGAGAATTTAGTGAGATAGCACATATCTAATTTAGCTTATAACAACTTGGGAGGATGAGTTTGCCCAAAATTTTATGGAAAATTCCATTCAACAATTAAAAATGCAAGATTTTTCCTACGAAGAAAGATTTGCCAACTTTTACTTGACTGATACGAATAATTAAGTAACTATTGACATGTTTATTTAATTTATATATAACGAAAATATATTAGAAAAATGCTTTATGTTTTTTACTGTCTACTTGACGGGGAGCACATCAGATTATATATTATGCTAAATTTTTGATTTTGAGTATCTTGTAAAATCTCATCAGGATTTTACAGCTACGCGGCAGATAGCTTAGACATATGTAACTAAATAAAGTGAAGAGCTTAGGAATGAGGCTAAATTTTAAGTATTAGGGGGAGTTTGTAATGAGGAAAAAAAGAATAGAAACGATGATTGTATTAAGTGTAGCTATTTCGTGTGCATGGGGAATACACGCTAAAACTGTATTTGCTGAAGATATTACTGTTATTACGCAAGTGGATTATGAAAATACAAAAAGGGGGGCAGCTATCTACCCCAATAGTTTATCTAATAATATTATTATAGTTGGCAGTACTACCGGTTCTACTGACGTACCTGATTTTAATACAACTCCTAATTCATTTGTGGGTGTTGCTGACACAGGGCGTTCGTTGTTTGGTGGATTGGATTTGTCTGCAACGGGGAAGGGATGTAACGGGTAACACGGTTACTTTAAATAGTGGTAGTAATATAAATAGTTTAGCAGGAGGGAGGTCGGGCATTGGTACTGTTAGAACTCATGGTAATGTTACGAATAACAAAGTAATTGTTAATGGTGGATATGGTCAATATATTTATGGCGGAACTACACTAGCTGGCGGAAATGCTAACAACAATACAGTAATTATTAACGGAGGTAGTCACCAATATATTTGGGGTGGTGATGCTACTTGTTACGGGATGAGTGGCTATGTTTTTGATAGTGATAATGCTACGGATAATGTGGTTATAATGAACGGTGGAACGGCAATTGGCATAGAGGGTGGTTTTAGCCTAATGGGGATTGCAAGTAACAACATGGTTGAAATTCAAGGTGGTACGATTACGCATGACGTATATGCTGGTTATTCTAGCTACGGTAAAGCAACGGATAATACTATTATTATAAATCCCATAAATGCTTTGGATATTAGTAAAGCGTCTTTGTATGGTAGTAGCAAAATTTATGATCAAGATGCTAATGGGAATCAAATGGGTAATAAATTAAAAGTATGTGGAAAAGACATAACGGCTAAGAACGTGGCAAATTTTTCTAATATTGACTTTTATTTGCCATTGAGTACTGTAAATGGTGATACGATGCTAACCCTGACAAATTCGACAGGAACTAATATTTCTTATAGTACAGTTGCAGCTGGCGTTGTAGGAGATGCAAATTTATATGTAGGAGATAAGGTTACATTATTGACTAATGCTAACGGAGTAACGACGGAAGGTACTAATTATGGTTTGTTAACAGAAGGCGTGTCCTTAGATTATGAATTAAACATTTATAAAGAAGATGAAAATAGCGTCGTAGCCGAGATTACTAATGGCAAAATAAAGCCTCAAACAGAGTCATTACTAGCAGCGAGAAAAGTTGGCACAGGATTTCTAAATAGTGGAATGAACTTAGCTAGCAGTATAGGGAAAGAAAATATTATGTTAGTTGAAGAAGGCACATATGTTCCATTTGTTGTGATGAGCGGTGATTCTATGCGCTATAATTCTGGGTCGTACGAGGACACGCATGGATACCATGCTATGATGGGTGTTTCTAGAAAAAATTAATAAACCAGATGGGGCAACATACTTGGCACCTTTTTTTGAGGCTGGGTGGGCTCGATATGATAGCCATTTAGGTGATATACGTGGTGATGGTAATATTAATTATTATGGCATTGGTTTCTTAGCTCGTAGGCAATATGAAAACGGCGCATATTTTGAAGGTAGTTTGCACTATGGAAGAATAAAGACTACATATAGCAGCAATGATTTGGGTGGAATTGTAAGTGAATATTATGAGGTAAAAACGCCATATTATGCAGCATATTTAGGAGTAGGCAAAACTAACGAATTAGCTGATAAACGTAGTAACATTGATGTTTATGGAAAATATTATTTCAGTTGGCAGGATGGGGAGACGACTAAGTTAAGCAGCGGTGAAACCTATGATTTTAGCAGAGTAACGTCCAATCGCCTACGCGTGGGAACGCGTTATACGCATAATTTAGACAACCAGCATAAAATTTATGCGGGAGTAGCATATGAATATGAGTTAACAGGTAGTGTTAATGCCGCTTACAAGCAATATGCAATGGCAAACAGTGGCCTGAAAGGTAGTAGTGGGATGTTTGAAGTAGGATATTTAGTAGGGTCAATTAAAAACAAACCGGTATCGTTAAACATAGCAGTTACTGGTTGGGTAGGAAAGACGGCTGGTATTATTCCAAGTATAGAGGCAAAATGGTATTTTTAATTTTACAAGTATAGAGGCAAAATGGTATTTTAAATTTTAGAAGTTAAATAGAAATGATTGTAGTAAACAACGTAGATTGAAGTGTAAAGCACGGCTCTCAGAACAAAGGCTGAGAGTCGTGCTTTATTATGCCAAAATATTATTTGCTAAATAACGCACTAAGATGTAGAATTCTCGTTAGGTGATTGTTTTAGCAGTTGAATAGAATATGGGAAGTAAAAATTATAAGAAAATTTATAGTGTATATAAATTAAATACAAGTGAGGTGTTCTTGCTTGCGAATAGCTAAATTATGTGAGATATTTGCTTCGTTACATTATAAGAATTTTCGTTATTTTTTGTGCGGACAGGGCATATCTCTTATTGGCACATGGATGCAGAGAACGGCTCAAATCTGGCTAGTATACTCGATAACAGATTCACCTTTTTTAGTGGGTATGGTAGGAGTATGCCAATTTACGCCCATGTTATTATTTACCTTGTTTGCAGGCGTAATAGTTGATCGTGTGGAGTCTAAGCGTAACCTTTTATTGTTAACACAATTTTTGTTTATGGTACAAGCACTTGCTTTAACCTTATTAACATTTTTTAATGCAGTTACTTATCAACACACTTTTTTACTTAGTGCAGCATTTGGTATTGTTCAAACTTTTGATATGCCTGCTCGGCAGGCTTTTTTTCTGATTTGGTTGGTAAACAAAACATTATGAATGCCGTATCATTAAATTCAACTATTGTTAATTTGGCAAAAATTATTGGACCGGCTTTATCGGGTTTAGCCATAATTAAATTTGGCGTGGTAGTTTGTTTTTTAATTAATACCTTTAGTTATTTGACAGTTTTGCTTAGTCTCTTCTATATTCACACGGAAAAGAAAAAAATACTGGGTAAGGAAAAGAATATTTTAAAGGAAATGAAGGAGGGCATCCAATATATCAGGAATGAAAATACGTTGCAAATGAATGTAATATTTATGGCAATTGTTTGTACTTTTGCTATGAACAATGATGTTATAATACCGGTGTTTACTAAAGAGGTATTGCATATGGGCAGTACCGCCTATACTGCATTAATGAGTTCGGCAGGAATTGGTGCTTTTCTGGGGGCAATATTTATGTCTGCGCGGGCAAAAAATGGCATAAAAAAATATTTATTCATCGGGAGCTTAGTGCTAACTATAGGGATTCAGATTAGCATGATTTTTATCGCAAATTATTATGTAGCGCTTGTTGCTATTGGCATTATAGGTTTTGCCAATTTAGTATTTATGAATATGGGTAATTCTATTTTTCAACTAACGGCTGAAGAACAATATAGAGGACGTGTTATGAGCGTATATGCCTTTTTAAACCAGGGATCTACGCCTATTGGTAATTTCTATGCAGGAATATTAATGGAATACACAGGTGGCTTATTGGGCTTTCCGGGGTGTGGAATTATGGCCTTATTTTTACTTACATTTACTTGCGCTGCCAATAAAAAAAGAATTGCAGAGTGGATAAGTAGTTAATATAATGAGTAAAAATATTAACGTATAAAAATGAAAACAGTAAGCCCCATTATGGTTACTATTGGTTGGGCTTACTGTTTTACTATTTAATGCGTTAAGAGATATTAAACTGGCAAAAACGCAAAGCAAATTTCTCTTTTAGGCTTATACGAAATTAGGCGGTGAATTATTTTGCCTTTTTAAATTTAGTAATGTCATGGCAGTGTAGCAGGCACACTTCACGTGTTCCATCCCAATGAATTTTAGAGACAGCGGAATGTACCCACAAATCACGTTTAGGGAAATAAACATCTTCCTGGGTTTGTTCTATGGACTCGGTCAGTAAAAGCATAGGACAATAACTACAGGGAGAATTTTCACAACTTATGAAGTCATAACAAGAGTTACCTAATTGATTTGTACCAAAAAAATCAATGGATTTTTTATTTAAAAAAAGTATTTCATGTGTATTTTTATCAACGATGTAAATAAAGGAGTCAATATGATCTAAAATTTCTAAGGCTTGCATATGTGAGAGCTTTATTTTATCAAGAGCTCTTTTGCCTAATAGAAAGGTACTCAAAATTTCAGCTGTAAAAGACAGAGTTTCAATTTCATCTTCATTCCAAACACGTGGTTTCAAATGAGATTCAAAGCCAATTATACCGGCAATAATGCCTGCGTTTAACATAGTGCATCCCAATAAAGCCATGACAGGAACATGGGTAAAACATTCTTTTATTTCTGTCGGTAATGAGCTAATATCGCAACAATTGAACAAACCATTTTCATCAAATTGACCGAGTAATTTCAAGGCAATAGAATCAGGAATATTTTCTTGGGAGCTTTGCAGGGAGACAATTTTTTTTTCGCACCATTCAAAGGTATTGCAGTATTCCCTATTACTATTTTTTTCGAGAATAAAAATTCTGTCCAGATTATACTTGAGACCAATTATTTCCAATATGAGATTGATTGCCGTATCAGAATCTTTGCTGCGATATAAAAGTTTAAATATATATTCAATAACGTTTTCATGAAAAGCTTTTTGATTTTCCTTATTTTTGGTCATGAAAGTGTCTGACCTGCGATTACTAATATAGCGTGGGTTTTGTAAATCTGACCGGTAAAAATAAAAATTGTTTTTACCGCATTCTTTTACATTGTAAAGTGCATGGTCTGCTTTCTTAAATAAATCTTCAAAATCAGTACCGTATAATGGAGATAAGACAATGCCGATGCTTGCTGATACTTCATATGACAGATTGTCACTAGTGTATTTGCGTTGTAAAAGTTTTACGAGCTCCTGGGCTTTTTTGCTAATAATGTCTTCGTTAGCTATATTTTTAAAAAGGACAATGAATTCATCACCGCCAATTCTTCCTACAATATCCGATTGCCTAAACAAATTTTTTATGCAATGCGCTAAGTCAGCTATTACGGCATCACCAAAATGATGACCAAAATGATCATTAACTTCTTTGAAGCCGTCAATGTCAATGATAAATAATGCTTGGTGTTTATCTTGCAGGCTGGATTGTTTTAGGTAATCAGTAATCATTAGCTGCACAGTAGCTTTGTTGTAAAGACCGGTTAAAACATCAGTTTGTGCTTGGTAAAGCAATTTTTCAGTTTCTTTTTTTTGCAAATTAATGTCGGTTATCATACCAAATAATCTGTCAGGCACACCGTTTGCATTACAACGTAAGAGGAGACGCAGTTGAAACCATATGTAAGTTTGTTTTTTGCTTAGCAGTTGACTTTCTATTTTGTGATAATAGTTTTTAGGAATGTTTTGACCTTGATTTTTTTTAATGTCTTCAAAGTAAGGCGTAAGTTCATCAGGGAGATATGGTGATACTGAAAATATTTTAGAAAAATTTTTGCTGAAATTTTCTTTCTGTGGTTTAGCACAAAATGTAGCTGCCCAATTTGTTGAAACATAAAAAAAATCTGTAGTGATGTCCCATTCAAACATAATAGCATTGCTTAGTTCTGCAAGAATGCGATAACTTTCCATATCGAATTGTCTTATTTTGTTCAAAATATCGCCTGCTTTTTCTTATATAATATGTTAATATTTTATTATTAAAATAATAAAATATTAACATATTAACATATTAACATATTAACATATTAACATATTAACATATTAACATATTAACATATTAACATATTAACATATTAACATATTAACATATTAACATATTAACATATATAATTTTATTGCTTTAGGAGAGAACTGTTCAGTTTTCTTTTGTATTTTGGTAAATGAATAGCAAACTTAGTGAGAAATATTTATGTGAAAAATTGCTTCGAAAATACTTGAAGAATAATTGCATATAATAGGATATAGTGTTGCTTGTTTGCATAATTAAATTATTGTATTAACGTCTTGATATACTTTGGACCTAGGTCAATACTGTAGACACAAATAGTTTAACTTTTATGCTGTAGATTTTGCTGCGTCTTCAAACTCCTGCGGAGTCATATACTTTATACTGCCATGAATCCTCTTTCGGTTATACCATGATTCAATATATTCAAAGATGGCTTTACCGGCCATCTTGAAATCATAATACCTGTTATGGTTCACTTCTTCCTTCTTCAATCCGGAATGGAAAGATTCAATGCAGGCATTATCGTAGGGGTTTCCCTTACGGCTGTAAGAATGAACCATATTTTTTCTTACAAGCTCATCTTCAAACATTTGACTAGTGTATTGAGTTCCAAGATCACTATGCAAAATTATTCCTGTTGTATCACTGACATTAAGGCAGGCATTTTCAATAGCTTGTACCGCTAGTTCTGCTGTCATCCTTTTTGCATAGGCATAGCCGATAATCTTCTTGCTGGCCAAGTCCATTACTGACGCCAGATATGTCCAACCATCAATAACTGTATGGATATAGGTTATGTCTGTACACCATTTTTTGTTGATTGCTGCACTTTTGAAATCTCTGTTTAACAAATTGTCATGTTCTTCAACCAAACATTTAGAAGAATAATACCTGTATTTCTTTACTACTATTGCCCTGAGCCCTAATTCTGCCATATGCCTTTGGACACGCTTTAGACTGGCCTTTATGCCAAGAGCTTCTAATACTTTCTGTATCTTTGGTGCTCCATATCTCTTCTTGTTTTCTTCGAAAACATCTTTTATTGTTTCTAGGAACTTCTGTTTGTTTATTTTTCTGGCAGATGTTACGAGACATAAGGACTTATAATAGGTGCCTCGAGGAAGGTTCAATACTTTGCAGGTGCGCTTTACTGTATACTGGGCTTTGTATCTATTGATGAAGCCAACTGTTTCTCCTAGTGTTTTCGTGCGAATATGGCTGTAGCTTTTTTTAATATTTCGTTCTCCATTTCCAGCTCTGCAATACGTTTCTTCATCTTCTCATATTCCTTGGAAGTAATTTCTTCATCGTGTAGTCCCTTAACTGGGGAGAGTTCTTTTATCCATTTATAAATTGTTACTGCAGTTACGCCATATTCACTGCTAAGGTAGCTTACGCTACTACCGGATTGATACAAATCTACTATTTGTTTTTTAAATTCATCGGTAAATCTTATTCCATTTTTGGACAAGGTTTAACACGCCCTTTCTAAATTGATTTTAGCTTGTTAAACTTTTCGTGTCCATTCTTATATACTAGTACCACTTGCATAAATTAGAATAGCAAAGTTGCGTATTTTACTTGGGTTAAGCAATCTATTAACTATATTGACAGGTGCTTATAGTAATATTTATAATGTAGGCAATAATAATACTGACAAGTTAATGGCATTTCTTGCCACGTTGGAGCAAGGTTTAAGCGAGTATTTAGGGAAAAAAGCTATATTTTGAAAAAATTTAAACCCATAAAATCATGGAATTTTAGGGCAATTTATGCAAAGACGGAGCTGCTAGAAAAAAACAATTGGTTTTAAACCCTAAATAGCCATAGAAGATGGATTTTAAAAGTTTGCGTATTATATTTTAGTTGCTGTGGGGTAAGATAAAGATAAAATAATGTAAGATAATTGAAATACGCGAATACATTATGTTTTTAATTTAAGAAAGGTAGTATTAAGGTGGATCAAATGGCTGGAAATGAAGAGACAACAAATGTTTTACTAGCAAAAAGTTTAAAGGAACTATTAAAAACAACCAATTTTGAAAAAATTACTATTAAGGAGATAACAAATAATGCAGGACTTATTAGGCCTACATTTTATAACCATTTTTCTGATAAATACGCACTTTTAGAATGAATTTTTTATAATGATGTTATAGTGCCGGCTATGTTGTTGATTGAAGATGATATGTTAAAAGAAGCGATAGATTTGATGCTGAAACAAATTGAGCGCGACATGAAATTTTACTCCAAAGCTGCTAAAATTGATGGACAAAATTCTTTTGAAAATATTATTTATGAGCTTTTTGGAAAATTGTTTTTGGTTCTTTTTAAAGAAAACACTAATTTCAAAATGAAACAACTGTCTCCGATTATGCCAGAAATATTGGCTAAATATTATGCTAATGGACTTACATTTATAATTATTAATTGGCTAGAAAATGCAAGCTCACTTTCGGCTGTTACAATTTCAGAAATTTACCAAACTATTAGTAATATTTCTATAAATGAATTGGTAAAGCCTGGCATAGACGACAATTAAGAAAATATATATTTATGCTAGACATTTACTCTAAATTGTCTAAAAATATTATACATTATCAAGAAGATGAATCTTTCCAGATTCATCTTCTTTTGTATACACTTATATTATATGGTGTTGTTATTTGGGCATTAAACTATTAGGTGAAATAACATTGACTATACACTTGATTTTTGAGAATTTTATTTTTTTGCAAAAAATTAAGGAGGCAATAATGATGGCGTCATTAATCAATAACCTTGAAAAAGCAATGTTTAGCAAGGTTATAAATAGGACATTAAATTGTTCAAAAAGTGCACGAGAAAAAAGTCTAATTGGGATATTAAATGCTGCCGAAAAAATTGCAGGACCGCTATTTGCAGGGGAAACTTACAAAGCGGCAAAAGACCTGATTGTGGAGCCTCACGGTAAATGGAAAGAGTATGTTGAAACACTAATAAAGGAAATTGACCATAATGTGTTAAGAACGACTGAGCTAAATTTAGGCTTTGAGGCTGCTTACTTAGGTACCCAAACAGTTAGAGCTAATCGCAAAAAATATGGATTTAATATACCATGGGTTATTTTACTTGATCCAACTAGTGCCTGCAATATGGCTTGCAAGGGCTGTTGGGCGGCAAAATATGGGCATGGCCTTAATCTTTCTTATGAAGAAATGGATAAAGTTATAACGCAGGCTAAAGAGCTAGGCATTCGCTTTTTTATTTATACAGGTGGGGAACCTTTGCTGCGTAAAGACGACTTAATACGTTTATGTAAAAAGTATGACGATTGCTATTTTCTGGCTTTTACTAATGGTACTTTGGTAACGGAAGAGCTTTGTCGACAGATGCTCCAAGTAGGTAATTTTTCTCTATCGTTAAGCTTAGAGGGATTTAAGGATATTAATGATTCCAGACGTGGTAAAAGTGCCTTTAGGAAAACTTTAGCAGCTATGGATTTGTTGAAAAAATTCAAACTTCTTTTTGGTGCATCCGTTTGCTACACGAAAGAAAAATTAGAGATGGTTACTTCGGATGCTTTTTTGGATTTGCTAATTTCGAAAGGCTGCTGCTATAGTTGGTATTTTCACTATATGCCAGTTGGACGCGATGCTGTAAAAACGCTTTTGCCTACGCCGCAACAAAGGGCATATATTTATCGCAGGCTGAGAGAAGTTCGTGGTACTAAAGGAGGAAAACCAATCTTTACAATTGATTTCCAAAAATGACGGTGAATTTATGGGTGGGTGCATAGCTGGAGGCCGAAATTATTTGCATATTAATGCCAATGGTGATGTTGAACCTTGTGTTTTTATTCATTATTCTCAAGCTAACATAAAAAAAGATAATTTGCTTGCGGCTCTACAACAACCATTATTCTTAGCTTATCGGGATAATCAACCGTTCAATATTAATCATCTGCAACCTTGTCCTCTGCTAGAAAATCCACAAAAACTTATGCAAATGGTCAAGATGACACATGCTGTTTCAACTGACTTACAAGCGCCAGAGGACGCTAATGCTCTTTGTGAAAAATGTAAAGAATATGCGGAGAACTGGGAACCTATAGCAAATAAATTGTGGGCTAAAAAATCACACGGGGCTAGCTATTATAATAACTACTTTAAAAAGAAACATTGATAATGATGGTTAAAAGTTATATATAAAATAAAGGGTTTGCGCATTTGCGCAAACCCTTTATTTTATAAGGTTATTACCAAAGCCCGAGGACTTTCCACCAAGTACTGCCTATAAATATGAAGATAAGGAAGTTAACAATAGACATTATAAAACCAAGTTTCCACCAAGTTCCCTGTGGGACAAAGCCTGCACCAAAGTAAATAGGGGCAGGCCCTGTAGCATAATGGGTTATACCACCCATTAAACCAACTAAGCACCCAAGGCTCATGGCAGATAGAAACGGAGGAGCACCTGCCCCAATGGCGACAGCAAGAAAAGCGGCGTACATGGCGGAAACATGTGCTGTGAGACTAGCAAAAGCGTAATGCGACCACATGAAAACGGCTAGCAGAACACCTAGAGAAGTCATCCAATAAACGCCTGTTAAACCGCCGGCAACAAGGTTAGCACCCCATTTAATTAGGCCAAGTTTATTTAGTGCGGTTGCTAAAGCCATAAGGGAGCCCATCCATACTAAAGTATCCCAAGCATCTTTTTCTTTAATGATATCATCCCATTCCACAGCGTGGCCAATAAGCATTATGCCAACGCAAACGAGTGCAATCATGGTAGAATTTAGCTTAGTTAAAGAAGGAGTAGCCCAAAGCGCAAGAGCTAAAATGAACACGCCAAAAACTATTTTTTCATTTTTGGACATAGGCCCCATATTAGCAAGCTCTTTTCTAGCAATATCAGGAGCCTCAGGAGTATCTTTTAATTCTGGTGGGTACATTTTGTAAATTGCGTAAGGGCAAATTGCCAGACAAATAATACCGGGTAAAATACAGGCCAAAGCCCAAGCACCCCAACTAATATCAACACCAGCTTGTGCAGCTAGTGCAACGGCCAAAGAATTGGGTGCAACAGAAGTGATGAACATAGATGAAGTTATACAGTTACATTGAAATTCTGATTTCAGCAAATATGCACCAAGTTTTCTGGAAGTTGGACCTGGTTCACTGCCAAAAGCAGAACTTAGGCTGCGCACTATTGGAAACATAATTCCACCGGCACGTGCTGTATTAGATGGTGTGGCAGGAGCGACAATTAAATCGCTTATAGCCATAGCATAGGCAAGCTTTAGAGAACGATCACCTATTGATTTCATGATAATATAGGCAATGCGTTTGCCTAGTCCTGTTTTAATAAAGCCTTGAGCAAAAATGAAGGCTGATACGATTAACCAAATAGTAGTATTGCCATAACCTGATAAAATATCAGCAGGCTTAACAACACCTAAAAATCCTGTAAGGCCAACGCTGGTTAAAGCGATAGCACCTATAGGCAGCGGATGAAGAATGAACCAAACGATTGTTGCCACAAAAATAGCTAGTAGATGCCAGGCGGCTGGTTTTACCCCTGCAGGAATAGGAATAAACCAAATAACTAGACCGATTAAGATTGTTAAAAGTCCCTTCTTAGTATTACTTCCCATAAAATAAACACCTCCTATTTTTTTGGGGCGGGCGGAGTTCCCTCATACTAGGCTCACCTAAATATATTGTATATATACCACAAATATTTACTTATTCCTGCTAAAAACTTCTAATATATATATATTCTTTTCTTTGAATGTTTTAGCAGTAAATAGCAAAGTTATGTCAGAAATAATTGTTTTTTCCTTTCTTAATACAAGATAATCAGCTATAATAGTGATATTGTCATCTTGGGCTCATAAGTTGTTATAAGAGGGGCTCTAATTGTTGCTGTAGGAGGACTTGCATGTCGTACCCATCTATAAAAGAAGTAGCAGAAAATGTGAAATCTTGGGATTTTATTCTGAATTTACCACAAGAAATATGTGGTTTTGTTAAATCAATGCCTAATAATATCGATGGGCAAATCTTGCATATTTGTCAGTATTTTAATAGTGAAATAAGAGCAAAATTGGAAATTATTTATACCTCAGAAACTTTTGATTACATAGTGGTGCGTACAATGGGAATTAATACTTACCGTGATGTTCGATATGTTTATAAAGAACGAGATATTTTTGCGGAAAAAGTATTGGAGGCCTTGCCAAGGATTATCAAGAGTATGGAACATCCTGATTCAGTAGATTTGGGAGAAATGGTGGCAAAACAGAGTATCTTGACCTGGGAATATGGGAATAAGCTGCCGACTAGTATTGGCGATTTTGAACTCTACATTAAACCCGAAAAAGCCATAGAGCATATCAATGGTTCTATCATACTTATTGATTACACAGATTTTACGCGCAAAGATCAGTTTGTCGTGTATTATAATAGGCTGAGAAATCAATTTTTTGCAGAATTAAAGATTGCGGGTGTTTTCAGAGATTCAAAAGTTTTTGATAGTAAGAATTTGAAGATTTTGCAGGGAAAACTGGAGAAAAATTTGCAAGATACTTTGAATTATGTCATGAAAACCAACCACGAAATTTAGACTAAATATTACTGATAAAATTTATTAAGATAAATATTGCTAAGAACTTGACATAAATAGTAATTTACCATATAATACATAAGTCAACACTAAGAGAAATGGCTCAGTAGTTTAGTTGGTTAGAATGCCGCCCTGTCACGGCGGAGGTCGTCGGTTCAAGTCCGTCCTGGGTCGCCAACGCCTCGGTAGCTCAGTCGGTAGAGCAAGGGACTGAAAATCCCTGTGTCCGCAGTTCGATTCTGCGCTGAGGCACCATTTTTGCGGAAATAGCTCAGTGGTAGAGCACCTCCTTGCCAAGGAGGGGGTCGCGAGTCCGAATCTCGTTTTCCGCTCCAATGCTTTTTTCAAAGGCGAAAAGGTTTAACCTAGCGCCGCTGTATTATATTTTTATAGGGCGACATAGCCAAGCGGTAAGGCAGAGGTCTGCAAAACCTTTATCCCCAGTTCGATTCTGGGTGTCGCCTCCACTTCATGCCGGGGTGGCGGAACTGGCAGACGCAAGGGACTTAAAATCCCTCGGAGAGTGATCTCCGTACCGGTTCGATTCCGGTCCTCGGCACCAAAAAATCGACAACATTTGGAATAAATGTTGCTAAAAAAGGCACGCGATTATGCGTGCCTTTTTTATGCAACAAATCATGCACAATATAGCTTAACAATTTGTTAGTGTTGAGCTATATTGTGCAGTATTAATTAAGATACTTTTGTCTAAGCGTAATGACTGAACTGATTTTCGTTAAGTTAAAAAAAATCATATATAACATACAATAAAAAATGAATGCAAAACATTATGTACCTAGGTATATTACAGCTTTTCGTTGTTTAATATAGCAAAACATGGCTTTTTCTCATTTTAATGTGTTATAATAATAGCACTATTATCGTTTCCTTGGGCGAATTTCGGTAATAGCAAGCTCAAGTTGTCGATATTGAAGAGGATAGGCCTCAACATTAATTTAATTGGACAAAGAGCGCCCGGCTTGGGGCGCTCTTTTATTATCGATACAATAATTTAAAGAAAAGAGGGATTACTATGACTAATGGTTTCACACAATTAAAAGTATGTGAACGTACTGTGGATTTATTACAGAAGGCTGGTATTAAAACTCCTATGCCTGTGCAGGAAAGAGCCATTCCCGCGTTGTTTGCCAGAAAAGATGTTATTGCTAGGGCACAGACAGGGACGGGAAAAACATTAGCGTTTGTTATCCCAATGATGGAAAAAATAGATGTAAATAAATCTTTTGTGCAGGCATTAATTGTAACGCCTACCAGAGAATTAGCACTGCAAATTACTAATGAAATAAAAAAAATCACAGGGGACACTGGTATAAAAACCTTGACTGTTTGTGGTGGCAGAGATTTTGAGGATCAAAAACATAAATTGGCCGGCAAAACGCAAATAATGGTGGGAACTCCAGGACGTCTTCTAGACCATTTGCGCAAAGGTACTACTAATTTGGGTGGTATTACTTATTTAGTTTTGGATGAAGTTGATGAAATGTTAAAACAGGGCTTTGGCGATGAAGTAACGCAACTTATTGATATGATGCCTAAAGAGAGACAGACAATGTTGTGTTCAGCCACTTTGCCGGAAGAGGTGCGCAAGCTTGGTAAAACTATTACGAAGAATTGTGTCGTTATAGATATAGATCCAACAAAAGCGACAGTAGAAAAGATTGAGCAGATTTGCATAAAAGTTAATGAAGATGATAAAAATGCTGCTCTAGAAGGCCTAATTACACGTTATAACCCGTATTTGATGATTGTTTTTTGCTACAGCAAGGAAAGAGCTATAGCTGTTTGCGATTGGTTGCAAGACAAGCAATTTAATGTGGATGTATTACATGGTGATATGTCTCAGGCTAAGCGAAAAACGGTTATGAAAGCTTTTAGAGATGCAAAGCTACAAATCCTTGTAGCTAGTGATATCGCAGCTCGTGGATTAGATATAGAAGGCGTAACTCATGTTATTAACTATGATATTACTCATGATGCTGATTGGTATGTACATCGTATAGGACGTACCGGCAGAGCAGGTAATGATGGTATAGCAGTTACATTCTATACAGCTGATGATGGGCGCTGGTTGAAAAATATTGAAGAGAAACTAAATATTTCTATGAAGAGGGAAAATCTGGTCGGTGAAGCTGTTACCAGAACGAGACGCCCGGTGGCAATGAAATACAAGAAAAAACTTGAACCTGCAGTTAGCTCAAAAAGAGGCAAAAGTGCAGTGGGAACTAATAAAAGAGGGACAAAACATGTAGTGGCTTCTCGTAAGCAAAAAGGGAGGAATACAGATGCAACAGGTCAACCAAAAGAGGGTAAAAAATCTCTTGGCAGGGGTAAAAGACTTCGGACTCAGTGATAAGGGGGTTACACGCCTAGCTTATACTGATTTGGATTTTGCTGCACAAGCATGGCTTTTAGAGCAAGTAAAGGATTTAAATCTTACAGTTGCAGAAGATGCGGTTGGTAATACTTTTTTGCGTCGCCCAGGTACAGATAACAGCTTGCCGCCTATAGCAATGGGTTCTCATTTGGATACAGTTATTCAGGCTGGGGCCTATGATGGTATTGTGGGCGTTGTTGGTGCTCATGAAGCATTATATATGCTACAGGATGAAAAACTTACGGCTCCGGTGGAAATAATTATTTTTAAGGCCGAAGAATCCAGCCATTTTGGTTATGCTACTATGGGCAGCAAACTTATGACAGGCAGTGCTACCCCTGAACAATTATCTCAAGGTACCAAGAAAAATGATAAAAGTTTTGTAGAAGCATTGCGTGAAAATGGGTATAATCCTGACAACTATGCAGATGCTATAAAAAAACAAGGTTATTACAAATGTTTTTTAGAGATACACATTGAACAGGGTAAGGTTTTGGATGAGACGGGTGAGCAAATAGGTATTGTGCATAATATTGCGGCTCCTACTCGTTTTAAAATTATTGTGGATGGAATGGCTGATCACTCTGGTGCTACGCCAATGGGTTTTCGTAAAGACGCTTTGGTTGCAGGGGCTAAGCTGATTTTAGCAGTGCAGAAAGCGGCAGAGGAAGAAGCTTCCAATGGAACAGTTGCTACAGTTGGTGTAGTTGATGTAGAACCTTCTTCTATTAACGTAGTACCTGGCAAGGTCACTTTGTGGGTAGATTTGCGTGGCGTGGATAATGCAAGCATCGCCAAAGCTTTGGATAAGATACAGCACGCTATGGCCAATGTGGCTGACAGCGATAAAGTAATAGTTTCTCAAGAAATGTTGACAGCAGATAAGCCTGTAGCTCTTTCTGATGATTTGGCATATGAATTCGCCCAAATTTGCGAAGAAATGGGAGTAAAGTATCGTCATATGAATAGTGGTGCAGGTCATGATGCCATGCATATGGTAAAATTAGCACCGACTTCTATGCTTTTTATTCCCTGCAAAGAGGGAATTAGTCATAACCCTGCCGAATATGCGAAACTTGAAGATATTTGCGTAGGTGTTGAGGTTTTGGCAAAGATGGTTAAAAAAATAGCTCAATAAACTTTTTAGGGCAAAAGTGTTATAATATTACTATTCTTTTTTGTGAAGTGAGGGAATAACATGGATGAAGTTCGTGTAAGATTTGCACCTAGCCCAACTGGCTACTTGCATATTGGTGGAGCTAGAACAGCTCTTTTTAATTGGTTGTATGCCAAGAAATATGGCGGCAAATTGGTACTCAGAATTGAAGATACTGATACTGAACGCTTAAAGGAAGATTCAGTTAGTCAGATTTTGACTAGCTTAAAATGGTTAGGGCTAAACTGGGATGAAGGACCGGAAGTTGGTGGAAGCTTTGGGCCTTATTACCAATCTGAACGTAAAGATATATATAGCAAAATGTGTCAGCAACTCTTAGATGAGGGAAAAGCTTATTATTGTTTTTGCACTTCTGAAGATTTAGATATAGCAAGGGAAAAACAAAGAACCGCTAAAAACCCATTTCGCTATGAAAGAACTTGTCGCGATATTTCTGTGGAAGTCGCGAAAGAGCGGATAGCGGCAGGTGAAAAAGCCTCTGTCCGTTTAAAAATACCTAAAGACGGTGACATTGTAGTCCATGACCTTATTCATGGAGATGTGACTTTTGATATGGGACAATTTGACGATTTCGTTATTATGAAAAGTAATGGAATGCCTACTTATAATTTCGCCGTAGTAGTAGATGATTATATGATGCGAATTAGCCATGTATTGCGCGCTGAAGAGCATCTTTCCAATACGCCTAAGCAAATACTCGTTTATAATGCTTTCGGCTTTCAGGTGCCTAAATTTGGCCATATGTCTATGATTTTAGCTCCGGACCGCAGCAAGCTAAGTAAGCGTCATGGTGCAACGTCTGTAGAGGAATTTAGAGAGCAAGGTTATTTGCATCAATCCATTGTTAACTATTTAACGCGGCTGAGCTGGGGACCAGGTAACGAGGAAGAAATATTTACTTTAGAAGAGACTGTAAAACAGTTTGATTTCAGTAAAATGTCTAAAAAAGCGGCTATTTATGATACCAAGAAACTTACTTGGATGAATGGACAATATTTATCTTCGCTGCCCCTTGATGAAATATTGCCGGAAACCGCTAATTTCTTTATTAAAGCAGGGTTGATAGATCAAGCGTGGCTAGATGCCAATAAAGATTATTTTGCAAAGTTGGTAGATGTCGTGCGTGTAAGAGTGAAGACCTTGCAAGAGGTTGTTGATGCATCTGAATATTTCTTTAAAGATGTTATTGAATATGATGAAAAGGGAGTTACTAAGCACTTTACACCTCTTGCTATTGAGCTTTTAGAAAATTGTGTAGAGCGCTTAGAGGGTTAACTGATTTCAACATAGAAACTACAGAAGCTATTTATAATAAGATTGCGGAAGATAGTGGTATTAGTTTGGGAAAAGTGATACATCCCACGCGTTTAGCCTTGACCGGGCGTACTGTGAGCCCAGGTTTATTTGATGTCATGGTGCTTTTAGGTAAAGATAAAACAATTTCTAGAATGGAAATGGCAATTAGTTTTATAAAATCACATTAAGTACTTGTGTTTTTTCTTGGTATTGGTTATACTGTTTGAGTGCCTTCCGAGATGGTGTAATGGTAGCACGAATGATTCTGGATCATTGAGTCTGGGTTCGAGCCCTAGTCCCGGAGCCAATTTTATTTATATCATGGCCGCGTGGTCAAGTGGTTAAGACGTTGCCCTCTCAAGGCGAAGTCAGGGGTTCAATTCCCCTCGCGGCTACCAAATTTTAATAACAAGCTTAATAACGTTTTATAGGTGTGAGCGGAGTTTGTGGTTTATAATGAGTAAGGCGTTCCCTAATCGGAGCGTCTTTTTGTGTTTTATGGAAGTTTCGGGTAAAAATTTGCATTGGGGAAAAATTGCAAGCAGGTACTAATGCTTTTCAGCAATTTCTTTATTGTTGAGATTAATCTATGTTACAATTAATAACAAAAGATAAAAACAATAAATAAGTAATGAACAGATATACTGAGTTTTTTGAAAAAGTAATAAAAGAAAATTGGCACAATGTTACAACTTTAAGTAAAGGAGGGGAAAACAATTTGAAACCGGATACGTCATCTGAATTAAGTACACCTCAAGTAAATTCAGTAATCCACGCAATAAAAATTTTGGAATTATTTGCAATCAAACAAAAACAATATCTAACTCTTAGCGAAATTAGTCTATCATTGGAAATTCATAAAACTACTGTCTATCGAATTCTCCGAACTTTGCAAAAAGTGGGATGGCTTAAACAAAATGAAAATGGTGGACACTATTGTCTGGGATCTGGAGCATTATTAGTTACAGCAAATGCGATAAGTCATTATACAAGGCAGGCCTTATTTGAAGAAGAAATGCGTAACTTGGCAACTCAGTTTAATGAGTTAGTGATTTTAGCTACGTTGCATGGAGATTTAGGTGTATGTGTTGATTTAATTAAATCTAAACATAATCTTTCATTACAAACAGTAACATGTTATGTTGTGCCTTTAAATGCAGGAGCAACAGGTAAAACATTGTTATCAGCGCAACCAGATGAAATTATGGAACGCATACTTCTACTTATGCCACAAAATGATATTCCTAAGTTAAGAGAACAAATTAAAGCTATTCGTGCACAAGGGTTTTGTTACTCTGAAGGAGAGGTGGATTTGGGTGTTACGGCAGTTGCAGTTCCTATTCACCTTAAACAGGAAATATTTGTTTTAAGCATTTCTGGTCCAACTGAGAGATTAAAAAAATTAGGGTATGATACCATACGTTTTGCTTTACTTAACTCTGCCACCAATATTATTCGTAAAGATACTGTTATATATGATAATACATTTTAATTTTCAACTCAATATAAGTTGTTTTTCCCCGATGGCGTTATGATTGCCATCGGGATTTTTATGCCTAAAAGATATCTTGGCTGTGATAGTACATAATGTAAGATATGTTTTTTTATGGAAGATGTTTGATAAAGATAGTTATTTAAGTAATCAGGTTATGGTGGTTTGTTGTTTGTAGTATTCTTAACCAAAAATAATTTTCCGAATTTTCTGCGTTTTTATTTTATTTCATGTTGACTTTTTTTTTCAACTGCATTACAATAAAAAAAACACTGGAATGAAAATGGTTTCACTATAGTGTCCGAAAGGGGTATGTCTTTGGATAATTTCAGCACTAAAAATCCTGTTAATATGGCACCTACCGGTATTGCTAGTTTTGCCAAGAGTGATATTTGCACAGATATCCATAATCTAAATGCAGATATTGCGATTCTTGGTGCACCATTTGATTTGGCTATTCAAGGTAGGACTGGAACACGTTTAGGCCCTCGTGGTATAAGGATTGCTTCAACTAGGTTCTCGTACAAAGCAGGAGGGACTTATGATACTGAACGTAAAGAAATGTATTTGGATAGCAGTCGGTGGAAGATTGTTGATTGTGGAGATGTTGATTATATTCCTGGTGATATTGATACTAGCTTTGAAAATCTAACGGAAGCTGTTCATATTCTAATGGCTAAAGGTATTATGCCAGTTGTTTTGGGTGGTGATCATTCTATTACTTATCCTATTATTATGGGTATGGAACTAATTGGACCATTCGATATTATTCATATTGATGCGCATTTAGATTGGACACGTTCAGTAGGCGGGCAAACGCGTTCAAATGGCTCTCCTATGCGTAATGTTGCTAGCTTGCCTTACATTGGAAAAATCATTCATCTTGGTATAAGAGGGATTGGCAGTAGTGGTCCAGCGGATTTTTTTGATGCGGAAGCTCACGGAGATAAAATTTATTCTGTCAAAGAGACTCGTTCTTTTGGCATAAAGAATATTCTTAAGGATTTAACTCCTAAGGGCAAAGTTTTTGTTACATTTGATATTGATGGAATGGATGCTGCATGTGCTCCTGCTACAGGATCACCAATGTTTGGTGGTTTTTTGTATGATGAAACTGTTGAAATATTGGAAGCTATAGCTAAACATAGTACAGTTATTGGTTTTGATATGGTTGAAGTAGCGCCTCCTTACGATGATGCTGGGTCTACTACGTCATATCTTGCTGCAAGGCTTACCTCTGACTTACTTGGTTTTGTAACTAAAGAATGCGAACGCAAAGGGGATTCAAACATAAAATAAAATATTTTGGTACTAAGTTTTAAAAATTTATTATTAAAAAATAACAAATGCAGGGGGTGTATAGAAGTCAAAATAGGTCATGGGTCCTTACTATCGCAATATTATTAGGAATTATTAAGGAGGAATAGTCAATGGAATTTGAAGTTGTAAAGGGTATTCTAGTTCTGAAAATGGATATGATAGCTACGACTGCTTTGGCTGTTTTATTGTTGGTTATTGGATATTGGTTGCGTAATAAGGTATATTTCTTTAATAGATTTTGTATTCCTGCACCGGTAATCGGGGGATTTGCTTTTGCTCTTTTAGCATTGATTTTAAAGGAAACAGGTATTGTTAATTTTAGATTTACCACTAGTTTGCAATCTCCGTTTATGATTGCTTTCTTCACTACCGTCGGCTTAGTGAAGTGGTCAATATAAAAAGGACACTATAACCACTAATAATTAGTTGCACCTATCTAGACGAAACTGTATGGGAGATTTATATTGCAGTTTAGCAACAGGCCTTTGCATATTAAAATAGTCTACAGCTTGATGAACAACAATAAAAATATCGTTTGCTTTCTTGAAATGGAAATCCAAGTTCAATTCTTCTTTGAACCAACCGAAAAAACTCTCAATAACAGCATTATCATGTGGCGTTCCCGCACGAGACATACTCTGGATAATGCCATATCTCTTCAAAAGCGTTGTGAAAGCAGGCGAGCTATACTGTGAACCTTGATCGGAATGCAGTATTGTTGGCTCTGAACCAGCAGCCTTTCCAATTAAAACTAAGAGATCTGTTAGTGGTTTAAGAACAAAAGGCAGGTCTTCACGAAAACCAAAATTCCAAGACACCATTTCATTATTAAATAAATCTAAGTAACATGTAAAGAAGCATTTTCTGCCATGCCAGTAGAATTCGGTAATATCTGTTACAACCTTTTGTAATGGTCTCTTAGCCGTGAAATTGCGGTTTAGAATATTTTTAAAGATATTATGCTCTTTTCCAACACCGCCCCAGTGTTTCTTTTTTCGTGCCTTAGACTGGATGCCAATACTTTGCATGCAAGAGAGCACCCTCGGGAGACAAATATGCCATCCGGTATCTTTCAAAATTCGATTACGAATTCTGCGATAGCCATAGCTGGGTTTTTCTTCATGAACTTTACGTATAAATAATATAATTTCTTGCCGCTGTAACTCATATGTATTGGGACGATTTTTATGTTTTATCCAGTTATAATATCCAGCTCTAGATACCGAAAACTGTTTACATAACCATACTACAGAATAACGGTCACTTAATTCGAATATCGCCTCGAAATACAATCGTATTAATTTCCTGCCTTGACATGCCCCCTCTGATATTCTAATATTTTTTTTAGTTTTGCAAGCTCGATATCTTTTTTAGCCAGCTCATATCTAAGGTGTTCTTCGATGGATAGCGTTTTTCTGTTTTGATATGTAGCAAGAGGATTTCCAGGACGTCTCTTGGATTCTAGTCCAGATTCCCCTTTATCTCTATATATTCTTGCCCAGTAACAAATTAGCGATTTATCTAAATTAAGTTGTTTGGATAGTTTCCCACTGCTTTCGCCAGCTAAATTTCTCTGCACAACTGATAATTTAAATTCCTTGCTAAAATATCTCTTATTTCCACCTTTGAGGCCCATTATTTTCACCGCTTTTTTACAAAATTATAACACTAAGTCACCAGTGGTTTAAGTGTCCACTTAGATGTTACCACTTCACTTAGGAGGTAGTTTGGCACTAATGAAAAAAGGTGGTAAGGCACTTTTAATTTACTTGTTTTTCTGTTGGTTTATATCTATTTTCCAAAATGCTTTTGGAGCTGCGTTAGCTTCTATTTTTGGCCTTCATCCTGTGTTGGGGGTTATGGCTGGCGCAGCTTCTTTGGAAGGTGGTCATGGTGCAGCAGCAGCATTTGGCCCTACGGCAGAGGCACTGGGTGTTAAGGGGGCTACTGCCGTGGCAATTGCTTCGGCTACCTTCGGACTAATTGCAGGTGGACTATTAGGTGGCCCGGTTGCCAAGTTCCTTATTGAGAAAAATCATGTGGTAGTTAAATCTAGCTAAGAACACTTTGATAGCTTTGAAGAAGCTACGGAAGGAGTTACAGAAGAGACTATTGAAAGTAAGGGCTTGATTCGCATGATGGTTTTGGTTTTGGTAGTTATGGCCATTGGTGCATTAGTATCAGGGAAACTTAAAGCCGCTACGGGTTTTGGGGTGCCAGGTTATGTAGGCGCTATGATTATTGCGCTTATCTTCCGCAATGTTAATGACCAAATTCATATGATTAAGCTTAATATGAAAGATATAGACCTAATGGCTGATGTGAGCATTGGTATATTTTTGACCATGGCTATGATGACCTTGCGTATTTGGGATTTGTATGATCTGGCATTGCCTTTGATTAGTATTTTGGTATTACAAACTATCGCGCTGACTTTGTTAGCTGTATTCGTGCTATTTCGTTTGCTGGGTAAGGACTACGATGCAGCCGTTATCTGTGCAGGCATGATGGGACATGGTCTTGGTGCTACGCCTAACGCAGTAGCGAATATGGGCTCTGTATGCGAACATTATAATGTTATGAGCTATAAGGCTTTCTTAATAGTGCCTCTTTGTGGGGCTGTTTTAATTGATATGGTAGGGTTGCCTTGTATAGTCTGGTTTATTAATTACTTTGCTGGTTAAGATGTTTATTATGGTTTTTATTTAAATTAATTTTCGAAAAGGAGTTTGATAGCATGAGTAAATTAGTTGAATGTGTACCGAATTTTAGTGAAGGTCGCCGGCCTGAAGTTATTAACGCTATTACCGATGAGGTTAAAAAGGTACCAGGAGTTACATTACTTGACGTTAAGCCTGATGCCGATCACAACCGCGTGCTCATCCCAGAGTAGGCGCCACTGACGTTATTCCTTTTATTCCTGGTAGTTGTAACCTTTATAGGTGCTCCGGAAGCTTGCAAACAGGCTGCCTTTAATTCTTGTGCTAAAGCAGCTGAACTCATCGATATGCGTAATCATCATGTTAAGGAAGTCTCTATGGAGGAATGTATAGCTTTGGCTAATGAACTGGGCAAGGATATTGCAGATAAGTTGGATATTCCGGTTTATCTGTATGAAGCAGCGGCTAAACGTCCTGATAGAGTGAAATTACCTGACGTGCGTAAAGGTCAGTACGAAGGTTTGATTGAAGATATTAAGCAACCGGAACGTTGTCCTGATTATGGTAAACCAGAAATGAATTTAAAGTCTGGTGCGACGGTGGTTGGTGCGCGTCAGTTTTTGATAGCGTTTAATATTAACCTGGATACTTCCGATATCAAGATTGCCAAGAAGATTGCCAACATTATTCGTGAAGCCCGTGGTGGGTATAGATATGTTAGAGCTATGGGCGTTATGCTTGAAGAGCGTCATCAGACACAGGTCAGCATTAACATGGTTGATTATACAGGAACACCATTGTTCAGAGTTTTTGAAACAGTGAAGTCGGAAGCGGCTCGTTACGGTGTTAATGTTGTTGGCAGTGAAATTATTGGTCTGACCCCGCTGCAAGCACTACTGGATGTAGCAGAATTTTATTTGCGTTTGGAAGGTTTTGAACGTAAGCAGGTATTTGAAGAGAATATGGAGGGTATGTAATGCTGATAGACAAGACAGTTAAAGATTTTTTGGCTGAGTTGGCGTCTACTTCTCCAGCACCGGGGGGCGGAAGCGTAGCTGCCCTTTTAGGTGCATTGAGCGCTTCCTTGTGTAGTATGGTTATGTGTTTGTCTAATGGAGAAAAATATGCTGGTGTTAGTGAGGAAGTAGCTCAGATTATTAAGGAAGCCTTAAAGTTACAAGGTTTTTTTATTACTAGCGTATGGTACTAGTATATAAGAATGGACACGAAAAGTTTAACAAGCTAAAATCAATTTAGAAAGGGCGTGTTAAACCTTGTCCAAAAATGGAATAAGATTTACCGATGAATTTAAAAAACAAATAGTAGCTTTGTATCAATCCGGTAGTAGCGTAAGCTACCTTAGCAGTGAATATGGCGTAACTGCAGTAACAATTTATAAATGGATAAAAGAACTCTCCCCAGTTAAGGGACTACACGATGAAGAAATTACTTCCAAGGAATATGAGAAGATGAAGAAACGTATTGCAGAGCTGGAATAGGAGAAACAGTTGGCTTCATCAATAGATACAAAGCCCAGTATACAGTAAAGCGCACCTGCAAAGTATTGAACCTTCCTCGAGGCACCTATTATAAGTCCTTATGTCTCGTAACATCTGCCAGAAAAATAAACAAACAGAAGTTCCTAGAAACAATAAAAGATGTTTTCGAAGAAAACAAGAAGAGATATGGAGCACCAAAGATACAGAAAGTATTAGAAGCTCTTGGCATAAAGGCCAGTCTAAAGCGTGTCCAAAGGCATATGGCAGAATTAGGGCTCAGGGCAATAGTAGTAAAGAAATACAGGTATTATTCTTCTAAATGTTTGGTTGAAGAACATGACAATTTGTTAAACAGAGATTTCAAAAGTGCAGCAATCAACAAAAAATGGTGTACAGACATAACCTATATCCATACAGTTATTGATGGTTGGACATATCTGGCGTCAGTAATGGACTTGGCCAGCAAGAAGATTATCGGCTATGCCTATGCAAAAAGGATGACAGCAGAACTAGCGGTACAAGCTATTGAAAATGCCTGCCTTAATGTCAGTGATACAACAGGAATAATTTTGCATAGTGATCTTGGAACTCAATACACTAGTCAAATGTTTGAAGATGAGCTTGTAAGAAAAAATATGGTTCATTCTTACAGCCGTAAGGGAAACCCCTACGATAATGCCTGCATTGAATCTTTCCATTCCGGATTGAAGAAGGAAGAAGTGAACCATAACAGGTATTATGATTTCAAGATGGCCGGTAAAGCCATCTTTGAATATATTGAATCATGGTATAACCGAAAGAGGATTCATGGCAGTATAAAGTATATGACTCCGCAGGAGTTTGAAGACGCAGCAAAATCTACAGCATAAAAGTTAAACTATTTGTGTCTACAGTATTGACCTAGGTCCAGTAGATGCAGATACTATGGCATTTAATGATTTAATGGCTTGCTTTAAAATGGCTAAGGATACGGACGAGCTTAAAAAGGTACGCAGTGCCGCTATTCAAGAAACCACGAAAAAAGCTACCTTAATACCACTAAGCGTAGTAGAGCATTGCCTACCTGTAATAAAACTTGCCCAAAGGGCTCTAGTAATCGGTAATCCTAATGCTAATAGTGATGGGAAAGTGGCTATTGTTTGTGCACATGCAGCATTTTTTAGCGCTTTATATAACGTTGAAATCAATTTGGGCTCCATTAATGATGCGGGTTTTGTAGAAGATATCGAGGTTAAGATAAAAAACCTGAAGGATGAGTTAACTGCCCTAAAGCTGAAATTTTAGTGAATTTTAAAATAGTAATTGTTGACACCCTACAGCCTAAGCAGTGTGCTAATACACCTATTTGGCGGTAGGTTGTTTTGGTAAAGGCAAAAGAGGTAATAATATGGTTTGGAAAGTTAAAATAAAACATAGAGAAGAACAAAGCGTTAGTAAGTGGTCTGGTGGTACTACAACTGAACTGGCTTTATATCCTCCAAATTGTAGTTATAAATGTAGAGATTTTCTTTGGCGTATTAGTACAGCGATAGTAGAAGATGCTAAGACTACCTTTACAAAATTGCCGGCTTATAATCGTATTATAATGCCTTTAAGCGGAGAGATATTAAAACTTCATCATAAGAATCATTATGATAAGGAGTTGCAGACTTTAGAAACCGACATTTTTCGTGGTAGCTGGACCACTGTAAGCGAGGGTAAGGTTCAAGATTTCAATCTAATGTTTACAGATGCCTGCGGTGGTTGTATTCATGGCTATAGAATAAAGCAGAATCTGACGATTAATGTTGCTGCGAACTCTTTGTCGGGATCAGGTGAAGTTGTAACTACATCTTTGTATATTTTGGGGGATACGGTCAATGTTGTCATTCCTTCACAAGATGATAATTTAAAGCTGGTAGATGGTGATTTTGTTACATTTACCGGTAGTATTGCGGATAATTTGTTAATTATAAATATTACAACAGAAGATAATGAAAAAAAGACGATAGTTGTTTGTACTACAATAAGATATAGTAACAGAAAGGGAGAGAAAAATGGGTTTTAAATCAGATATCGAAATTGCTCAAAATGCGCAAATGGTTGAAATAAAGAAAATTGCAGCAGATTTAGGAATAGAAGATAAATATATTGAGCTTTTATGGTAACTATAAGGCCAAAATAGATTATAAACTTTTGACTGATAAAGCTCTAAAATCAAATGGTAAGCTTGTGCTGGTTAAAGCAATTACACCTACCCCAGCGGGTGAAGGAAAGACGACTACTTCTGTAGGCTTGGCAGATGGCCTACGTAAAATCGGCAAGAAAGCTATTGTTGCATTACGTGAACCTTCGTTAGGCCCTGTTTTTGGTATAAAAGGAGGCGCTGCTGGAGGTGGATATGCTCAAGTAGTACCTATGGAAGATATCAATCTACATTTTACTGGAGATTTTCATGCCATTGGTGCGGCAAATAATCTATTAGCTGCGATGTTGGATAACCATATTCAGCATGGAAATATTCTGTGTATAGATCCAAGAAAAATTACTTGGCACCGTGCAGTTGATATGAATGATCGGCAACTGCGCAATATTGTTGATGGCCTTGGTGGCAAACCCAATGGCATGCCACGGGAGGATGGTTTTGAAATTACGGTGGCATCTGAGGTTATGGCTATTTTGTGTTTGGCCTCTAATATTCCTTATTTGAAAAATCGTTTAAGTCGTATCATAGTTGGCTACACTTATGACGATAAACCAGTAACAGCAGGCGATCTCAAGGCGACCGGTGCTATGGCTGCTTTACTTAAAGATGCACTAAAGCCAAACTTAGTACAGACACTTGAACACACCCCTGCCTTTATTCATGGGGGACCTTTTGCCAACATAGCTCATGGTTGTAACTCAATAATAGCTACTCGTATGGCTTTGAAAATGGGTGACTATGCTGTTACGGAAGCAGGAGTCGGTGCTGATTTAGGAGCGGAGAAGTTTTTGGATATCAAGTGCCGTGTTGCTGATCTTAAGCCGTCGGCAGTTGTAGTAGTTGCTACTGTTCGTGCCCTAAAACATCATGGAGGTGTTTTAAAGGCTGATTTGAATAAGGAAAATTTATTTGCTTTGAATAAGGGTTTGCCTAATTTATTACAGCATGTTGAAAATGTGCCTAAAGTATTTGGTTTGCCTTGCGTAGTAGCTATTAACGCTTTTCCGCTTGATACAGCTTGATACAGCAGCAGAACTGAAAATGGTAGAAGAGAAATGTAAAGAGCTAGGCGTAAATGTTGTTTTAAGTAAAGTATGGGCTAAGGGTGGAGAAGGCGGCATTGCTCTCGCTAACGAAGTAGTAAGACTTTGTAATCTACCAAACCATTTCAATTATAGCTATGAGTTAGATAGTGGTATTGAAAAGAAACTTGAAACCATATGCAAGCGCATATATCATGCTGAAGGAGTTCAATTGACGGCTAATGCTAGAAAGCAAATGCAAAGTTTAACAGCGTTGGGGTTTGGTAATCTTCCAATTTGCATGGCCAAGACTCAATACAGTTTTTCAGATGATGCGGCCTTGTTGGGAGCGCCTAAAGGCTTTAAAATTACAGTGCGCAATCTAAAAGTATCGGCCGGGGCAGGATTTATTATAGCGTTGACTGGAGATATCATGACAATGCCAGGTTTACCAAAGAGTCCTGCTGCTGAAAATATTGATGTTGATGAAAATGGTAAAATTAGCGGTCTTTTCTGAAGGCTTTAATGGCAGAAATTAATATTACAGTTATTGTAAAGCTAATTGCCACGTGAATAACCTATTTAATAAATTCAGTTTTACTTAGTTTAGTATTGTTGGATTAAACTTACTCTGCAAAGGTTTGGTTAGCATAAGCGTTTTACCAAGTTGAAGTGCTAAAGGTGTTGTAGAAAAATAATAGAGGGTATCTTAAACTGGCATGCTTTGTGATTTGCGGATTGTAACGATAGCAACATTAAGGGTCTGACTGATAAAATCATAGCATAATATTTCAACTAATCCACAGTTAGTAAAAGTTTGAGAGGCATTAAAGTGAATAATAAAAATAGAACTCGCATAATAATTCATATGGCATTACTAATAGCGTTAGAAATCATATTATCTAGGTTTTTATCATTCTCGACCCCTGTTGCTAAAATAAGTTTTGCGTTTATTCCAGTAGCAATATGTGGAATGCTTTATGGTCCATTGTGTGCAGGGGCTGTAGGAGGCTTATCAGATATAATTGGAGTTGCTTTGTTTCCTAACGGAATTTATTTTCCTGGCTTTACACTTTCGGCTATTTTAAGTGGAGTTATTTATGGATTGTTTTTGAAAAATAGCTATAATAATTCAGCAAGCCTTATTATAGCTGTTTTTATTAACCGTATTCTGATTAGTTTATGCTTAACAACATTTTGGCTAACTTTACTGACTAATGTTTCTTTTAATATCCTTATTTCGACACGATTAATTCAGAATATTTTAATGTTACCTGTTCAAATTATTGTAATTAGGTCGTTGCAATTAAAGCTGTATGCTTTTTGTAGAAATTATCAAGTTCAATAAAGAAAATTAATTATAGGTGAAGCAAACAATTCCAGTTAGATAATAACGTGAAATACTCTCTTATTGAATTGTAATGATCTTTCCTTGTTTAAAGGCCGCCAATAAATAAAAACTGAAGAGCTTTGCAAATATTAATGTACATTATAAAAATATGAAGGCCATATTTAAGCGGACTATAAAAAATAGGAGATATAAAATGGGGACGGGTTGCAGGGGGTAAACATGTATACTTAAACAAGGTTTATAGGTAAATACGAGAATATTACCAGCCTATTTTTAAATATTATGAAGTGCATTCAATTTATTTTGGATGCGCTGTTTTTGTTTATATATGTTAAAATAAAAGGAAATGTTCTTGTGGTTTAGCAAAATATAGCATAGGTAAGAGGAGAGGGGTGAGAAGAGTTTCGGGAATTGTTAATACTGAGTTAAATTAATAGGATATTTATTAGATACTTAAATATAATAGAAATTAGAGGAAAAGTGTCGGCAATTTTATATGGAATTCAAACATAATTAAAGGTAAAAGTGGCAAATAAAAAATATATTTTGCCTATTCCTCCATAAGTAAAATCTAAATAAAAAATGAGCAAAAGGGAGCGTAAATACTATGATGAAAACATTGTTGGGAAATAAAATAATGCAAGCTGCTTTAGAATATCTTAAAGAAGATGACGCCAGAACTTTAAAGGAGCATTTGGAGTTGGTAGCTATTCCTGCACCATCTAATCACGAGGAGCTTAGGGCCAAAGATATGCTTCGTAGATTTACGGAATTGGGCTTAGAAGATGTGCATATGGATGAGGTTTGGAATGTTTTGGGTACTATTAAGGGAACGGTGGGGTCACCAGTCGTTATGTTGGCAGGTCATCTTGATACAGTATTTCCGGCTTCAGTGGATCTCACGCCTAAAATTATAGATGGAATTGTTCCTGCTCCGGGAATTACTGATGATACAAGAGCATTAGCGGAGCTTTTGACTATTGTTCGAGCTATTAAAGCAACTGGTATCAAACCCATAGGTGATTTGGTATTTTGCGCCAATGTTGGTGAAGAGGGCTTGGGGGATTTACGCGGTGTAAAACATATTTTTGGTAGAAAAAATAATATTGATGCTTTTATTTCCATTGACAATCCTAAAATTGGAGCTATTGTGAATAAGGGAATAGGAAGCTATCGTTATCGCTTTACTTTTACGGCTAGGGGAGGACACAGCTTTTCCGATTTTGGTCAGCCTAGCGCTATTCATGCTTTGGGTATTGCCATTGCCAAAATTGCGCAATTTAAAGTACCGGAACTTCCTAAAACAACATACAACGTAGGGGTTATAGAGGGCGGGACTTCTGTAAATACCATAGCTGCTAAGGCAAGTTTTCTTTTAGACATCCGTTCAGATAGCCAAGAAGAATTAAAAAAGTTTGGCTCTTTGGCTTTTAAAGCAGCACAAGAAGCGGTAGAAGAAGAAAATAGACTTCGTCAGCACGAAGATAAGGCGCAAGTAACAGTAGAACAAATTGGCAATCGTCCATCGGGAACGCAACCAGATGATTGTCTAATAGTAAATATTGCAGGAGCTGCTATTACGGCAATGGGCTTAAAAGCAGAAGTACGGCCATCTTCTAGCACGGACGCGAATGTTCCTATTTCTTTGGGCATACCGGCTATTACTGTAGGTTGTGGAGGTAGAAGCGGAGGCTCCCACACTGAGCAAGAATGGTTTGATCCTGCGGATGCTTATCATGGACCGCAAAAAAACCTTCTTATGGTAATGGCCATGGCAGGTATGGATGGAGTACAAGAACCCATGATGCCAAAACTAAAACGCTAAAATAAAAAGGGCTTGAGCAAGGGGCTTAATATCTGCACAGAGACGGTAGGGAGATAAAAGAGACAGTGGATGATACTTTGAGGAATTGAAAGTTTGTACTTATATCTTGTATCACAGTGGGGAAGGTTGAGAACCAATGAATTTAAAAGAACAGAATTACGTATGTACCTTAGCTCGTTGTAAAAGTTTCTCTAAAGCTTCTGAGGAGCTCTTTATATCACAACCGGCACTTAGTATATATATAAGTAAACTTGAGAAAAACTTAGGGACGACTCTTTTCACCAGAAAAGACAAAAAATTGGTACTAACTTATACAGGTGAATGCTATATAGAAAAGGCAAAAAAATGCTGCGTTTGCAGCGTGAATTTACCGCACAATTGGCAAAAATCAAGGGGGAACAGGCAGGATTAATCCGGATAGGTATGCAAAGAAGGCGAACTGCTTGCTTTTATGCACCACTTTTAGCTGCTTTCAAAAGAGAGTATCCAGCGGTGGAAGTTGAATTGTTGGACGGCATACATGTGGAACTAGAAAATGCTTATAATAATGACGATATTGACTTGCTTTTGTGTAATAACGCAGATAAACGAGGAGATTCAGTAACTGATTTAATTTGTCAAGAAAGGTTATTGGTAGCTTTATCGCCTAAAAATTCTGCTAATAAATTAGCCCAAAAAGTTCCTGGAGATAAATACAAAAAGTTGCCATTAAATTCTCTTGAGGGAGAAACTTTTATTTTGCAAACTCCTCAGCAGGGGTTAAGGCGCAGTTGCGAAAAAAGCTATGCGTCAGGAAGGCGTGCAACCGGGAAAAGTTATTACTGTAAGTAACATTGAAACGGCCGTACAATTAGTAGGAGAAAATATGGGCGTTTGTTTTAATCGAGAGACTTATGCTAAACATATGTATTATGACAAAAAGGTGATGTATTATATTATTGGCGAACCACCTTATCAATCGGATTTTTCTTTGTTATACAAGAAAACATTAAAATTGAGTCCTTACATGAATCGTATGATAGAACTCATAAAGGTATATGGGCAGTGATAATGTAAGTCTAACTTATAAAACTTATAATTTTTATATATTGTACACCTCTTCTTTTTTCCTGCATAATAGTAGGAAAGGGTAGGGGTGTTTTTATGCAGTAAAATTAGCCTAAATAAACACTATTGAACTATAAGTTACATTTATGGATGACTAAAGATTTGCCCCATCGGAATGTGAAACAGTGCTAGCTTTAATAAAAAAAATAGGGGGAAGTAAAATGGAAAAGGAAGCTAAGGCTAAAAAGCCTTTTAAAATGCCACATACGTTTGTTATTGTTTTTAGCATCATCTTGTTAGCGGTACTCTTTACCTGGATTATTCCTGCTGGTCACTATGTGCGCATACCTAATACCCATGGTATAAAAGTAGTTGACCCTACACAGTTTAAATATATGGCAGGTTCGCCGGTTAATCCCTTTATGATTCCTATGTACATTGAGAAAGCTTTTGTTAAAACGATAGATATCTTGCTTGTAATTTTGTTTTCCGGTGGTGCTTTTCATATTTTAACGGAGACAGGAGCATTGCAGGCTATTATCGCTAAAATGGGTAAACGTTTTTCAGAAAAACTGTATTTATTTATTCCTATTTTAACCTTAGTATTTGCCCTTATTTGTACTACTCAAGCAGTAAATACCTTTATTGCTTTTGCTCCGGTTATGGTTATGCTCGCTATGGCCATGGGCTTAGACTCTATAACAGGTGCCGCTATTATTCTTCTAGGTGGGGCTGTAGGTTTTTCTACCGGGACGCTGAATATTAGTACTACGGTGGTGGCACAACAGATTGCGGAGCTTCCCCTTTATTCAGGACTTGGTTATCGTTCTTTTTGTTTTGTAGTTTACTACATCATAACCAACGTATATTTAATCCGTTACGCCATGAAAATTCAAAAAAATCCGGAATTAAGTCCTATGTATGAATTAGACCAACAAAGTGATTTAAAAGGCAAGGCTGATCTCAATTCTTTTGGTGAAATGAATTTGCGCAAATCTCTTATATTCTTAAGTTTGATTGTGTCTATGGGTGCTATTGTTTATGGTTGCATTATGCTTAAGTGGAATATGCCGGAAACAGCTGCTATGTTTTTGGCTTTAGCATTGGTTGTTGGTGTTATTGCCGGGTATTCACCTTCTAAAATTTCTACACTGTTCTTAGAAGGCTGTAAAAAAATGTTGGCTGCAGCTATTATCATCGCCTTGGCTCGTGCTATTAGCCAAATTATGGCTGCCGGAAATATTATTGATACTGTTGTACACTTTTTCGCAGGCGGGCTTAGTGTGGTGCCAAGCTTTTTACAAGGACCGGCAATGCTCTTAGCTAACACTGTTATTAATGTGTTCTTAACTTCCGGTAGCGGCCAAGCAACAGCAGTTATGCCCATCATGACTCCTTTGGCGGATTTAGTGGGCATGACAAGACAAACGGCAGTACTAGCTTTTAATTTTGGCGATGGTTTTTGTAATTATATTTTGCCTACTTCTACAGCCCTTATGGGAATTATTAGCGCTGCCAATATTCCATATGATCGTTGGATGCGGTTTATGTGGCGCCTGTTTTTAATTTGGTTTGTTGTAGGTGCGATTTTACTAATGGTAGCTCAGGCTATACATTTGGGACCAATGTAAGGGGAGGAGAACACTATGAAAAAAGAGCTATTCGCGAATATTGATAGTCAAAGAAATACTTTGATCAATATGGCAGACGCTATTTTTGATAATCCGGAATATGAAGGGCAGGAAGTTTTTGCGGCCGGGTTAATAACTAAATATTTAAAAGAGAATGGGTTTCAAGTAGAAATGGGAATTGCTGATTTTCCCACTGCTTTTAAAGCTGTTTACGCAAAAGGTATTGGAGGCCCCACTATTGGCATTTTGTGTGAATATGATGCTTTGCGTGGATTGGGTCATGGTTGTGGGCATCATATGCAAGGTCCTGGATGTATAGGAGCGGCAATTGCGTTGAAGAATGTATGTACGGACGCATCGTATACAATTATTGTTTATGGTACACCGGCAGAGGAAACTCTTAGCGCTAAATGTGCTATGCTGCAAAAAGGCTGTTTTAAGGAATTGGATGTGGCCTTTATGATGCATGGGGGACCTAACACTTGTACTGATATTAAATGTTTGGCCTTGTCTACTTTTGAAGTTGTATTTAAAGGTAAGGGAGCCCATGCGGCACTGGCACCGGAAAAAGGTAGAAGCGGCTTAGATGCTTTGATGATTGCTTTTAATGGTATAGAATTTTTACGGGAGCATGTGCCTGAGGATGTACGAATGCATTATACTATTACTGAGTTGCCTGGCCCTATGAACGTGGTTCCCAAGAAAGCAGTAGGAGAAGTTGCTCTACGTTCATTTTCTAAAGAAACATTAAATACGGTTGTCTTGCGCTTTCGTGATATAATAAAAGAAACAGCATTAATAGCCGGAGTGGATTATGAAATAACTCAAAAGAACGATTTCTATAACAAGATACCGGTACTAGCTTTAAATGAGCTACTTATGGCAAATGCTGAAATAGTTGGAGCACCACAATTAGCACCACCCAGAGAGAAGACTGGTTCTACCGATTTTGGTAATGTAATGTATGAAGTCCCCGGTTCTTGCATTAGGGTAGCTTTTGTGCCTGAGGGTACATCTTATCATACCCAGGAGTTTGTAGCTGCAGGTAAGAGTGAAGCTGCTCACAAATGTGTTATCTATGGTGCCAAAATCATTGCTGGGGCTGCCTTGGATTTAATAGAAAATCCAGAAAAAATGGAGGCAGTAAAAAGAGAATTTGCCGTTAATAAGGCGAAATATAAATAAGAGTAAAAGAAGCGAAACTAATACTTGCTGATTATAGACTGTCATACATGTCAAATATACATATGTGGCAGTCTTCGTTTTACACCAAAGTTGTAAGGTAAAGGAGGAAATTTTATGAAAAAAAAACGAATACTTAAAAGATGTAGTTTATGATGTAGTTAGCTCTGTTTTGCAGGGTATTGGCATATATTGTTTTATTGCCAATTGTAATATCGCTCCCGGCGGAGCTACAGGTGTGGCAATTTTGGGGAACTATATTACAGGCATGCCAATTGGTCTACTAACTTTTCTCGTAAATGTTCCGCTTTTCATTATGTCTTACATGTATTTGGGTAAAGTAAGAACATTTAAAACTTTAAAAACTGTTTTTATAGGCAGTGTGATCTTAGACCTAGTTATTGCGCCTATATTTCCTCAATATGTGGGTGATAGACTAATGTCGTCGGCTTTTGGCGGTATTCTTTGTGGCATAGGCATGGCCATGGTTTTCATGAGGGGGTCAACTACAGGTGGTACGGATATAGTTGCTAAATTGTTACAAAGAAAATATCCCCATATGCAAATCGGGTTTGCGCTAATGCTTATAGATTTAGTTATTATTGCAGCGTCAGCCGTAGTTTTCCATAATGTTGAGTCTGTGCTTTATGGGTTACTTTCTCTTATTTGTATGACGAAGACTATTGACGCCTTTTTATATGGTATAAATAGAGGGGCAATGGTCACAATTGTTTCGCCTCGTAATGAAGAAATTGCAGAGGAAATAATGCGGCAGTTGGATAGAGGCGCTACTTTTTTACAAAGTCGCGGAGCTTATTCTAAGAAAAACTGTGAAACCTTGTTCTGTGTTATAGAAAACAAGCAGTTTTATTTGGTGAAAGAAATTATTGACAGTATTGATGAAAAGGCTTTTGTTATTGTTTCTGAAACAAAAGAAGTTTACGGGGAAGGTTTTTTGGCAGAACGGGTTGAGTAGTAAGCAAAAAAAATAGGCTCCTGCATTGCAATAATCCAAATTATTCTAAATAGATTGGAGGGATACAAAGTGCGTTTATGGCATAGTTCGTTAATCAAATATTTACCGCGTCAGCAATTGTTGGGGCAGCACAGAGAATGTTGTGCTTTGCGTGGAAAAGGTTGGGGAAAGCCCCATGCGACTGTTAACTATGTGTTTCAATACAGTCCACTTATGCTCTACCAATTTCATCTGTTGGTAATGCAGGAAATGGAGCAACGTGGTTATCATGCTGATAAAATCTGGCTAGACTCTAACTATCGTGGAAAATTATTGGGGTATGCAGACTATAATACGGTTGGTAAATTATTTGAAAAATATCCGGAACATGATAAAAAATATTTAGCAGAGTGCATCGATAATCTTAGAGAAAAAGGTGTTGTTAGAGAAAGTGAAGATGAGCTCTTTCGCAAAATATAAATAATCTATAGGTGACTTAAATTTTTAAATATCTATTAGTATTGCTGAAACCGTTTATTTACATAATTTTTCATAAAAAATAGCATAAAAAAATCCCATTGTTTAATGAAACAATGGGATTTTTTATACCTAGTTACACACTAAATAAATCATGCTTTTTTAGCTAAAAACAATAAAAATTCATGCTAATTTGCTAATTTATAGGTTGTTATTTATTTGGCATTGGGCGTAAAGACGGTGGAATCCCATTTTCACAGGGGCCTTTCGTCTGACAAAAACCACAGCTGTAACCAACAAGGTTATAATGTTCTTTAATATATTCTGGTGTGGCATTATGTACATATGCTCTGCATTTAATCTTGTCGTGCCCTTGAGTGCCGCTGGCATTGGCAGGACAACGAGAAATACAAGCGTTGCACTTACCTTTAGCAAAGTGCAGGCAATATGCATGCATATCAGTATAAGGACGTTCGTCTGGTTTTAATTGGGCTTTTACTACAATAGAGCCCAGGCGCATTGCTTTGCCTAAAGGTGTGATAAGTGCATCATCCAGACCAAAGGTACCTAGGCTGCAAGCGTAAGCTATATGGCGTTCTGACCATGTTGATGTATAAACACGTTCTTTGCTGTCAAGACGGATCCACTCTGGGAAACTAACCGGTGCTACGGTCTCATAACCCATGCTGGTTAATGTGTCAGCCATGTATTCACGCAATTTTTCATTAACCTTTTCACCAAGAATTCGTGAGTGTGACCATCTTTCTGAAGGCATTTCTTTTTCTTGACGCAAAGAGTATTTCGTTTCCTCGGTTTGTGGAAGTACCCAACTTACAACGGTGAGTTCATCTAGCTTAGCGGAAGTGTTGGAAAAAGCTTTGCCAAAAATTTCTTCAGGTAGCCAGTGTCCAGGACCACAGGCGTTAGATGCTTTGAAACGCTTGAAAATAGGGTCATTAGCCGTAGCAAAACCGACTAAAGGCTTACTCCACATTTTTTCTTCACCAAAGTTTTCACCCATGTAATTAAGGGGAGTTGTAGCTAAAAAATCAATAACCATTTGTCTAATGATTTCATTACTAATTGCCACTTAACGACACCTCCTTAGATATTAGTTTCTTTGATAATTATATGTTGGCGGTTAAAAAATAACAAGTGAAAACGGTTCTATACTAAATGTTGGAGTGATTTCTCACCCCAACATTTAGTATAGAACCGTTAAATTAGAGGGTATATATTTTTTTATGAATTAGTAAAAAAATGAATTTGATTTCTGCCATTGGCTTTAGCCTTATACATTGCACTATCGGCCCACTTAAGGATATTTTCTTTGCTGGCATCTTGACTACTGAAAAGTACGATGCCGATACTTGCTGTGGAATTATGGTTAACAATCTCAGGTTTCTTACAGACTAATAAATAAGGTTTTGCTAGAGCAAAACGAATTTTCTCAGCGACTATAGAGGCTTTCTCAGAGGCCGTTTCTTTATTGTTACCTAAATTATTGATAAGGACAACGAATTCATCGCCACCAAAACGTGCTACGGTGTCTGTTGCACGCACACAACCTCGTATTCTTTGTGCTGCTTCTATGAGGAGCAAATCGCCAATGTTGTGACCTTGTTTGTCATTTAGTGTTTTGAAGTTGTCTAAGTCTAAAAAGAACAATGCGTTATAGCATCCACTACGCTTGCTGGTAGCCATTGCTTGATCCAAACGATCATTTAAAAGACGGCGATTAGGAAGATGTGTTAAAGGATCATAAAAGGCAAAAATACGCAGTTTTTCTTCGGCATTTTTACGTTCAGTTATATCTTCGCTTATACCCATAAGTTTTTCTAGACGTCCATTTTTGCCCAAAATAGGAATAAAACTTGATGCAAATATTTTTGGCGGAGAACCGCTGCCTGTGAATTCGAAGTGACTTGTTTCCCCTTTATATGCGCAATCAAGCAAATAGTTAATGTGGGGTCTATCATTAGTGCTAACTGCATCTAAATACAAACTGCCTGTTACATCTTTGCCGTTTTCAAAACCTAGCATGCGAAGACCGGCCGGGTTCATGAAGGTAACTTTACCATCAAGGTCTATTTCGTGGATGCTGACAGGAGAATTTTCTAATAATAAGCGGGTTTGATATTCTCTCTCTCTCAAAGCACGTGCTATCTTTTCTGTTTCTAGCTTGGCATCTTCAAGTTCTTTTGTGCGCTGACGAACTTGGTCTTCCAGAGTAATGGCGGTTTGAAACAGGTTGAAATTTGATCCTTGTACACAGGTATTGCGTTCGGCCCGATTCATTAACGATTGAATAATTTTGTTTAAACGCTTAATTTCTTCTTGCAGGGCATTTATTATATCTACTTTAGTGTCGTTAGACATTTTGACCTTCATTTTCTGCTTTAGGGTCATAACCTATAGCACAGCCGGTGAGGGTTTGATTTACATGTACACCAAGAAATTGTTCGCCATAGCTACAAAAACCAACGACGTTATTATTTAAGAAAATTTCTTCAACCTGATCTTTTATACCATTTCGTGAAATCTCTAGATTGCGCAGGATACAATCACAACCTAAAATAAGTTGTGGAGAGCCAATGTTCTCTTGAATTTTAGTGAAAGCCTGTTTAAGGTTGTCAACAAGATTTACGCCATGTGCTACTCTAAGAACTATGCCATCTTCAACAGCACAGTAGAAAGTTAAACTCCCGTCAGTGTTTGTTTTCTGGATGGAACGAACATAATCGGTACCATCAATCATAACGACAACAGGTGAATCGGCAAAGTGTAGTGGATTAAGCTCACTAATTTTAACACCAACTAATCTTGCATATTCTTTGGTTGCTGATAAGCCGTTAAGCTCATTAACAATACGTTTTTCAGGTTGTGCTTCAGTTACAACTAAGCGCTCATCGGTGGGAATAAAGTGCTGTGTTTTAAATAATTTAAAAGGCAAGGAAGTGTTTAATATAATTAGCACAGCACTATCAGAATGAAACTGACCGTTGCTATAAACTTGGGTTTGGATAAAATTTTGATCATCACCTGCGGAGCCGCCAAAGAGAGGGATCTTTCCTAAGGCGTATTGTAATGTGAATGCAACGGGTTCTTCCCGCATTGCCAGAGCATCTATTAACATGAAGGCAAAACAATTATTTGTTTCTATATTGGGAACTCGGCTTTCCAAATCTTGTAAAAGAGCTTGAGTAAAGTTATTACCGGTGGCCACATCAAAGTCACTTAAAGGGGCTATTCTTTCAGAAACGGCTACAAAGCTATCGGAGGCAAAGCTGACACCGGTTAAGCTGTGAGAACAATAACCACTAGGCCCGATTTCACCTGCAGTGGTACAACCAACAACTTGAATACCTGCAAATAGACGATTTATTTCTTCAGCAATAATTGTAAGGTCATATTTACTGGAGGAAAAAAATATTACCAATTCCATGTTTTTTTGCGCAACTGCCGCATAAAATTCTGCTACTGCTATGCGCTCATCCTGTGAACACGACTGCCCTCGTCTAATACTGTTATTGTTCATGCTTATGCCTCCATCTTATATAGCTAGAATATATTAAAATTCAATGCTGTGACTATAGTAATCACAACATATATTAAATCATATAATTTATATAATTAGCAATTCTGTTTCTACAAAGGAATCAGTTTTATATTTCCGGTTTATGGGTATCCTGTGCTAAAAGAAAGTCAATAATGTTTAAAAATTTAATTTTTTCATCACAAGTATCATAATATTCATCCATAGAAACTATGATTTTTTCGTAGTCAGAAGGTATTGCTTTTAATGTGGCAAATTTTTTGTCTATAGTTTCGTTGCATTTTAAAGTTGGAATAAATTGCAAACACTTTCTTACTCCTTGACCGACGGCATAAAAGTCAATTTCTTGTGTATCATATTTACCGCAGAAGACTTTATAGCCGCGGTGTAATAATTCAAAATAAATTGCTGTTTCCACAATTTTTGTATTATCAGGATCTGCAAAGGAGAGCAACATATTACGAATGCCAGAATCTGATAAATAGTATTTGGTCAAAAGAGGTAATTGAACATTGTTTTTAATATCAAAATAGGAGATTTTATATAAAATATAGGCTTTTTCTAGCAATAATATATATTCAGAAATAATATCTTTATTATAGCTATCATTTTGATAATGGGAGGAAAGGCAGCAACTAACGTCGGCACGGGAAATAGCCTTTCCCGTGTTTCGTGCTACATAGCGTACAATTTTTTTTAAGGCTTGAATATCGCTAATGTTTTTATCTGTTGCTAGCAAAACATTTTTAATTATAATGCTATTGTACACACCTTCTAAAAAACCTTGGATTATAGCATTTTCCTGTGGCAAAAAGGGGATCGTAGGCAAGCCACCGAATTTAAGATAGTTTTTGTAATCAAGCTTGAGGTTTTCTTTCTGATCCATAAAGCTACGAGGCATTCTACGCAAAAAGTTATATTGCCTTGTATCTGTTTGACGTTTCCATAGTATGAATTGTAAATACTCATGAAATGATAAAGGCAAGACATTAATAGTCACACAATTATCTTCAAATAATGGTGCAATACTAGATACGGCGGGGAAAACGTTTGAACTAGTAAGATAAATGTCAGCAACGCCTTCCGAATACCAACATTCAATAGCTTTTTCCCAATCTTTAACCAACTGTATTTCATCAAGAAAAAGATAACTTTTTTGCTTAACAGGTAATTTATTTTTAATTTGCGTGCATAACTCCTGATAATTATTAATATTATCAAATTCGCTTAGTTCTAGGTTCATAGTGATAATATTGGTTGAAGGCACGCCCTCACCTAATAAGTAATTTTTAAAAATGTCAAGAATAGTAGACTTACCGCATCGACGCATACCGGTTATTATTTTTATACGGGGTTGCTCGCGGTATGCAATTAGATTATCTAAATATTGTTGTCTAATAATCATTTTCATGCGCCTCCACTAAATTATAAAATTTATAGCAAAGTTTGGTAGGAATGTTAAAAAAAACAATTTAAGCTTACGCAGTTTACTCATAGAGCTTAAATATTGATTTCAGTCAAAAATATCTTAAAAAAATATAAATATTGCAGATAATCATAGATAATAGCATCAAAGGAAAAGCTATTAAGAAAAATTTTACAAAAGAAATTGGATTGCCTCTTTGCGCGGCCATAGATGCAATAACTACATTGGCGCTTGCTCCAATAAGGGTTCCGAAACCACCAAGGCAGGCGCCTAGTGATAATGACCAGTAAATTGGCGCTAAATTACTAATTCCCATAGTTCCCATTTCTTTGATTAGGGGAAGTAAAGTAGCTACAAAGGGAATATTGTCGATAAAAGATGATGCTAATGCGCTTAACCAAAGAATAAGTATTGAGGTGAACTCAAGATTACCATGGGTCAAACTGGTTGTGGCATGTGCTAATATTTTGATTGTTCCTGTTTGTATTAAGGCCCCAACTAAAATGAAAAGACCTATAAAAAAGAAAATGGAAAGCCATTCAATGCGACTAAAAACAGTTGTAAGGACTGCTTCATTGGTGGGAATGGTAATAAGCATTAGCAAACTGGCGCCTGTTAAAGCAGCAGTTGCTGTCTGCATATTTAATACGGAATGGAACATGAAAAGCAAGATGGTAAAGGTTAAGACAAAAAGGCATTTTTTTAATAGAGCCATGTCTTTTATTTCACTTTTTTCATTTAAACGCATAACATTTTCTTGCAACTCTGGAAGTGTGTGCAGTTTTTTGTGGTAAATAAGATATATAATAAGCATATTTATGACGAAGACTATTATGCATATAGGTGTCAAATTAGTTATAAAATCAATAAAGTCAAATCCTGCCGCGCTGCTTATCATTACATTAGGCGGATCACCGATTAAGGTTGCAGCACCACCTATATTGGCGGCAATAATTTGAGCTATTAAGAAAGGTTTTGCATCAATTTTCAGTTGCGAAGTAATGCTAAAGGTTACAGGAACCATTAATAAAACCGTTGTTACATTATCAAGAAAGGCGGAGAATACAGCCGTCAAAGTTGCCAAGGCAAAAAGTAGTGCCGCAGGTCTTGCGTTAGCCTTTTTTGCTGCCCAAAGGGCCATAAAATTGAAGAGACCTGTTTCACTTGTAATATTGACGATAATAATCATCCCAATTAGAAGACCTACGGTATTAAAATCAATACAAGCTATAGCTTGTGTTTGGTTCAAAATTCCCAGTACTATCAACAAAGAAGCACCGGCAAGAGCAACAACTGTACGATGAATTTTTTCCGAAATAATAAGAACATAGGAAAATGTAAAAATAATCATTGCCACAACTGCACTGTTTGTCATTCAACTCGCCTCCTACTATAACCGCCTTTGAAAAAATAGTTGGGCGTATTATTTCCTGATATAGTGAAGTGTTGCACTTATAAGTCTAGTTATAATAAAAAAAGCAAACGTTTAATATGAAATATTTACTCTATTATACATTTTCCTATGCGCATATGTATATATATATAGCATAATATAAGATTACATAATATAATAATTTGGCTTGTAACTATATTATATGTAATTGAGTTCAGAAAATTGAAGTGTTATAATCAAGGCAGGTAAATTTTTGAATGGAGGGTGATAATATGCCAGCTTTTGCAAACCCATTTCAGGGAAACGTCCAAAGAAAGTTAACAAAGGAAGAGCTAATTCAAGCCGTTAGACTTGATATTGCAGGAGAACTTGAGGCTATATATCTATATGATGCTCATGTTCAAGCGACTGATGATGAAAGAGCTAAAAAGGTTATTTCTGATATTCGCGATGAGGAAAAGTCTCATGTAGGTGAATTGATGACTTTACTTAGAATTCTTGATCCGCATGAAGCAGAACTTTTCATGGCGGGGGAAAAAGAAGTGCAAGAAATGCTTGCAGAGTTGGAAAAGTCAGCTAAAATTAAGACAATAGCTGAAATAGGAAGCAACTAATATGGATTTAGTTATTGGACAAGATATGGCAGTTGCCTATCTTGAACAGGCAGAACTTAACCATAGCTTTATAATTCTTGAGACAGCGTTCCCACGTATTAAGAGGGAACGGGCAATAGTTGTTTTTGAGTGATGTAGGCTAGAAAATAAAATATAGAAAAGCTTGAAATACAACCTCCGAATTGGACAGTGAAAAGTAAATTCATTGTTTACTATTGGAGGTTTTTGTTTACGCCAAAAACCAGACTAGCTGTCACTGTTATTGGCTAATATGGGGTGAATATTTTCCAAGGAACTCTTGTACCATTGTGAGAGAAGTTTTTTTTGTTCCAATTTGTGATAAAATAAATTTATAAGAATTAGTTCGTTAATAAGAACAACATAAGTAATGAGTGTTTTTTGTACATGAATTATAAAGTAGATTAAATTACCAATTGAGTTGTCTCATATTTTTAATCGTAAAATTTATTCTCACAGCCTTGTCAAAGGGTGGAACCGAAACTGAAATGATGTTGGGTATGCGGAACTGTGGATGAATGGAGGCGAAAAATGTTTGGGAGTGGGTTGGAAGAGCTTAAACAATTTATAACAAGTGCTTATTTTTGCATAGGAGCACTAATTACGGTTTGTTTTTTAACTTTTTTGTTTTTTCATTACCGGGTTTTGGGTGTCAAAAAAAAATTGCTTTCCGTGCGAACGTTGAAAAATAGCGAGATGCTCGGAATAGAAGAGATGCAGCAGAAGATGCTGCATCTCTCTGAGTTGCAAAAAAATGTTAAATGGGGAAATTATAACTTTCTTATACGCTATCGTAATAGAGTTTTATATGATAGTTTTAATGAAATTCGAGCTAAACTTTCTGAAGTTAAAAAAGAAGTCATAAGTTTGATACCAGCATCACGTTGGCTTGTTGACAATTTTCAGATGATATATAGAGAGCTGGAAAAAGTAAGCGATACTAGAATAGGGGATAGACCATTACCACTATTGCAAGAGGGCGAATTTCGCGGCTACCCTAGAATTTATGTGGTAGCCAGAGAAATGTTAGAGCTTACGGGAGGCCGGTTAAGTGAAGAAAACATATTAACGTTACTAAAGAGCTACCAAAAAGGAACCATGCTTGCGGCAGCAGAGTTATGGGCTCTTCCGGAAATGCTTAGCCATAGCCTTTTAGAGAATATTATTGTTGTAGCAGAAGATATACTTTGGGTAACAAGTATAAAAACTCAAGCGGATGTTTTTGTTAAAGAAAGTTTTTTGCAAAATCCAGATAACCCTAGCATAGATATGCTCTTAAAAAAACTAGAAATTAAAGAAGCGGCAAAGGTTTATTTTCATTCACAGGTTGTTTTTTTGTTGAAAAACATGTCTTTTGATGAAGTATCAATACAAAAATATTTAGAATACCATTGTACGCATAATTGTAAATTATTACGACCATCAAATTTATTTCAACAAGAAGGCAAGTTTGAGTCCTGTCTTGAAGCAAAAATACGTGAATTGCTTATAAGTTTGCGGGGAATCCATGAAATAGATGGAGAAGAACTTTTTGAGCAGCTATCTATATTAGAGGCTATATTACGACAAGATCCGGCTGGTGTATATGCGAAAATGGATGTGGAAAGCAGAGGGAATTATCGAGCTGTTATAGAAAAACTCATAGTAAAAAGAAATTTAGACGAAGGCATGGCAGCAAGAACTTGTTTGGAACTTGCACGGATAAATAGTTCCAATCTACGGTGTGCTAATCATGTAGGAACATACTTGGTAGGTCCTGGATATAATATTTTCAAAGCTAAAGTATTAAATAGAAACATACCGAAAAACAAAAAATACAAACAAAATGTTAAGGGAACAGCCTATTTCTGTTTAGTGGCAGCAATCTTCACATTGTTAATTTGTTTTTTATCGTATATTACACACAGGGTGCAAATACTCGGTGGTAGCTATAGCTACGCGCTTTTTTTCTTTTCAGTCGCATTTTTACTTTTTGGCGGAGCTATTGATTTGTCCAATAGAATATTTGCTAAGCTTGTTACTGTTGGTGCTTTACCAGCTATGGATTTCCAAAGCACTATTCCTAATAGTGCTAGGACATTTGTAGTGATGCCAATAATTGTTTTTACGAAAGAACAAGCAGCGGAAAGTATTGCTAGACTTCTTAAACAATATTTGGGTAACCAACAAGAGAATCTTTACTTTGCGCTATTAGTTGATTTTGCTGATGCTGAGGCTATGCATTTGCCCTCTGATAAAACGATAGAAGAAGAATTGACTAGTGGCATAAATAAAATTAACGCGCTTTATCCTTCCGATTATAGAAGGTTTTCTCTTTTTATCCGTGAGCGAAAATGGAATGCTGCGGAAAACTGCTATATGGGATGGGAGCGTAAAAGAGGAAAACTTGAAGAGTTTAATAGTCTGCTTAGTGGTGATAAGGGTACTAGTTATGTAATAAAATTGTGCGATGAAAGAATTATAAATACATTTAAATATGTTATTACACTAGATTCTGATTCTGATTTATTAAAAAATATGGCGGCAAAATTAGTTGGTATAATCCATCATCCGCTTAATAGTCCGGAAATTGATTCGGATAGAAGCAAGGTTTCAGCAGGGTATGGTATAATTCAACCTGCCGTAAGCAATCATATTTATAAAGGCAGCTTATTTTCACAAGTGTTTAGTGGCAAGCAAGGCCTTGACCCTTATGCTCGTTCCATATTCGATATATATCAAGATGTATTTGGAGAGGGTATATTTGTGGGAAAGGGTATTTATGTAATAAGTGCTTTTCATAATATTCTACACCAAAAATTTCCTGAAAACAGAGTGTTGAGTCATGATTTATTGGAGAGTTGTTTTGTAAAAACCGCTTTTTCTTGTCAAGCTAGGATAATGGAAGATTATCCTAAAAATCTTCTTTCTTATGCTAAGCGAGAACATCGTTGGATTAGAGGCGATTGGCAGTTATTACCTTGGCTTTTCAAACATAGCCAGTTGTCGAAATTATCAAGGTGGAAAATACTGGGAAATATTCTTAGCAGTCTAACGCCCTTGTTTAAATTATTTGTAATAATACTTAGTCTGGCTTTATTGCCGAAGTTTTATTATGTTGGTCTTATAATTGCACTTTTTCCTGATGTATTTAACTTGTTATTTTTAATTTTTGAAACCATAATATATAAGTTGCGTAGCCCCAAGACAACGCTGGTCTATAAAGATTTTTTCAGAGAAATAAAAATTCGTTGTCAACGTAGTTTTTTTGAGTTGCTTTTTATGCCCTATATGGTCTTTGTTATCTCAGATGCTATATTACGTACAGTATACCGCCTATGTATAAGTAAGCAACATTTGCTTAATTGGAATACGTCAGCAATAACAGAAAAACAAACTAATAAGACAAAAGAGGCATATTATCGTAGTATGCATATTTCTGTTATTATGGCTGTAGGTATTATCGTAGTATTACTACTTTTTGTTAAACAAAGTATTGCAAAAACATTTATTTTCATAACATTAGCCATTCTTTGGGGAAGTTCTTATCTTTGGGCTTATAATATTGGACAGGAAAAAGAGCGCTCTACACAAGAAGTCTTAGGTAGTGATGAAAAAGAGCTGCGCAAAATAGCTCGTAAGACATGGCAATTTTTTAAAGATTATGCAACAAGTGATAATAATTGGTTGTGCCCGGATAATTATCAAAAAGAACCCAAAGAAAAGGTTACAGATAAAACATCTCCTACTAATATTGGCTTGCAAATGTTAGCAGTAGTGTCAGCTAGAGATTTGGGGTTTGAAACATTATCTGCCACTGTTTGTACTATAGAGAAAATGTTGGATTCTATTGCTAGACTGCCAAAATGGAGGGGACATCTTTTTAACTGGTATAATATAAAGACGTTCGAGGTATTAGGACCACAATATATATCTACGGTAGATAGTGGGAACTTTTTAGGGCATTTATTAACCGTAAAAAATGGACTAAAAGCTAGTGTGGTAAAGCCGTTGTTTTCTAAAACGCAAATAGACGGCTTACGAGAGCTTGGCGAGCTTTGTCAAGAAAAGCTAGAGCTGCAGGATAGCTATGCAACAGTGGAAGAGTTTGCCGCTACTATAAAAAACGCACAAAAAATTTTAGAGAAAAAGCAAGTAAATTCTACTTCTCAAGATATTTTCGCTGGTGAATTGCTAAAAAGTATGGATGCGTTACAGGAAGAGTTAGATATATTGAACCTTAAGGGTTATTCTTGTACAAATTGCCCTACTCTTAAAGAACGGGCAGAAACCGGGAATAAGTATGCACAGAATTTAGCGAAAAAAATAGCTGAAATTACTAAAACCATAGATAAAATTGTGGCAGAGGCTGATTTTAGATTTTTGTACAACAAGAAACGCGCTTTATTTCATATTGGTTATCACGTTTCTTCCAAAAGTCTTGATGAAGGCTGTTACGATTTGATTGCCTCTGAATGTCTTTTAACCAGCGTTTTGAATATTGCCCAAAATACGGTGCCGCTGAAGCATTGGTCAAAACTGGGTAGACCATTGACGTTGATAAAGGGATCACCTTGTTTTGTTTCCTGGAGTGGCACAATGTTTGAGTACCGTATGCCAAGTTTAGTGTTACAAGAATATGAAGGGTCGGTATTTTCAGAAACAGCTAGAGCTGTTGTGGCAGAAAATATTGCTTTTGCAAAAAAAAGAATGCTGCCTTGTTGGGGCATATCAGAATCGCAGTATTATCAATTCGATCAAGATGGCAACTATCAGTACAGAGCATTTGGAGTACATAGTTTGCGGCTACAAACCTCATTAGGTAATCAAAATCTTGTGTTTGCACCTTATGCAACTATGTTAGCACTTAGTTATGCAGACAAAGAGTGTATTGCCAATCTGAAAAATTTAGCCCAACTTGGTTGTGTTGGTACTTATGGTTATTATGAAGCCATAGATTTTAATGGGCCAAACCCTGTTACGACAAAACCTTTTTCCATTGTAAAATCATTTATGGCACATCATCAAGGCATGATTTTAGTAGCAATCAATAATTATCTAAATAATGGGATTATGCAAAAAAGATTCCATAGTGAGCCTATGATACAAGCTGTTGCATCCTTGCTTGAGGAAAAGCGAGGGTCATATTTTGTTAATATTCCTAAGGAAGGTTACAATATCAACTTCAAGGAAATAGAATTAAAACACGAAATACCAGAGAGCAGATACATTAATAAAGTGGCTCCAGAGATGCCGGTAGCGCATTTTCTTTCCAACGACAATTATTCTATTTTGGTAACGTCTGATGGTGATGGCTTTAGTAAATATAAGGATATGATGCTCTACAGATGGAGACCAAATATTTATGACTGCACAGGGAATTACATTTTCATTAAGGATGTTAAGACAGGCAGCGTTTGGAGTAACACCTATAATCCTACAAAAAAGAACCGGACGAATACCATGTTATATTTTCTCTTCATCAGGCAGAATTCAAACGTCGAGATGGCGATATAACTTCTCACACGGTAGTAAGTCTTTCGCCGGATTATGATTTGGAAATAAGAAAAGTTACTTTGACAAATCATAGTGATAAGCCTAAAATCATAGAATTAACAAGCTACTTGGAGATAGTTGCCAATAGCTTTGCAGCCGAACTTGCTCATCCGGCTTTTAACAAACTTTTCATAGAAAACAGTTTCTTAGAAGAAAGCAATATGGTTCTGGCTAAAAGGCGAGGCAGCCTTAGTACGCCAAAACCGTATTTACTACATATGGTTAAGGCAAATACGGATTTTTTGCAGAAAATAGAATATGAAAACGATCGTTTAAGATTTATTGGACGTAATAATACGGTGCAAAACCCTATAGCAGTTATAGATAGTATGCCATTTTCTAATAATACTATTTTCTCTGATGATCCTATTATAAGCATGCGTGCGAGAGTTGTATTACCAGCATTCGGCAAAGTTAGTGTTTACTTTATTACAGGGGTTTGTGCAAATATTGTTGCAGCAAAAAGCTTAGGTAAAGAATTAAATGAGGTGGCTTGGATTGAGGAGATGAATGAAAAGTTCAGATTGCAAAGTATTCTTGAACTTAAGTATCTAGCTATGACAACGTCACAGCTTAATGCCTGCCAGGACTTAGTCGCACCGATATTTTATCCTGCAAGGGCTTATCGTGGACCCTTAGAAAATATGCGACGTAATTGTAAAAATCAAAGAGACTTATGGAGATTTGGTATTTCAGGAGACAATCCTATACTGCTATTTAGGGTTACGTCTAGTGAAGCCTTGGGAATAATGCAAGATGTATTTAAAGTTTATGAATATTTGCGTATAAATGAAGTAAAGGTGGATTTAGTAGTGCTTAGTGAGGGTAAGCATGGTTATATGACCGAACTCAATAATTTATTGCAGGAAATGACTACTTCCCTTAAGATATTTGATGAAAATAGTGATAAGCATAATATATTTATACTAGATGCCTACCAATTAACCCCAGCAGAAGTTGATTTACTTCTTACAGTAGCCAAGGTAGTCTTTACGGAAGATACAGGGATTTATTTCCGTAAGATAAAGGAAGAACGGTAATTATAACGTGGCTTTTCTAGAAAGAAGGTGCCGTATTTGAAAAAAAGGAAGATAAATTTGTCTGAAAAGGAAACCAATGGTAGAAAATATGAATTTTTCAATGGTTTTGGTGGCTTTGTAGCAAATGGACGCGAGTATGAAATATTTTTGCAAGATGATAATAGGCCACCGGCACCGTGGGTTAATGTTATAGCTAATGAAAATTTTGGCTTCTTTATTTCTGAAAGAGGAGCAGGACCAACTTGGGCTGGTAATAGCCACGAAAATAAAATAACGCCTTGGTCTAATGATCCTGTAAGTGATATTGCTTCCGAAGCCATATACATTAAAGAAGAAGGAAAGGAAAAGTTATTAACGCCTACGCCCATAGGGAGAAAAGGGCATGGGGACTATTTAGTAAGACATGGATTTGGCTATTCAATTTTTTGCCATGAAGAAGCATTAATAGAACAAGAGCTTAAGGTTTTCACACCACTAGCAGAGCCTATGAAAATTTGGATATTGAAACTTAAAAATAACTCTAATATTGAAAAAAATCTAAGTAGTGCTTATTATGTGGAGTGGGTCCTTGGAGTTAACAGGGAAGATACGAGTCCTTATATTGTATCTTCTTATAATAATGAACATGAATATTTAGCAGCAAGAAATATCTATAGTGATGCTTTAAGCAAGCAAAGTTGTTTTATTTTCTCTAGTGAGCGCATAGTTTCCTACACTGGTGACAGAAAAGAATTTTTGGGTAAAAAAGGTTCCATAGATAAACCGGAAGGGTTGAAAGGCAAGTTGTCTTGTACGACTGGTGTAGGCTATGATTCTTGTGGCGTTATCCAGGTCGCTGTAAAACTATTGCCTCGAGAAACAAAAACTATTGTTTTTGGTCTGGGGCAAAGCAGTTCTAGTACTGATATTAGCCAGTTGCAGAAAAAATATCAAAGTTTAATCAATATAAACAGTGAACTGCATAAAGTTCAGGATTACTGGCATGAATTATTGGGAGTAGTGCAAGTTAAAACTACTGATAGAGCTATGGACATACTTATTAATGGTTGGTTGTTATATCAAACTATAAGCTGTAGATTAAATGCTCGAACGGCTTTTTATCAATGCGGTGGGGCCTATGGATTTAGAGATCAGTTGCAGGATGTATTAGCTCTTTTGGAGGTTGCACCGACAGTTACACGCCGTCAAATTTTGTTGGCGTGCAGCAGGCAGTTTGAAGAAGGAGATGTACAACATTGGTGGCATCCACCATTTGGCTTGGGTGTTCGGACTAGGATAACTGATGATTTATTATGGCTTCCCTATGTTACAAGTGCTTATATAAAAAGTACTGGTGACTATGCACTATTAAAAGAAAAAGTAAATTATATCAAGGGGGATTTATTGGAAAATGGCCAAAATGAATCTATGTTTACGCCAAAAATTTCAGAGGTCAGCGGTAGCGTTTACGAGCATTGCAAAAAAGCCATACTTCATACTCGTTTTGGTGAACATGGGCTGCCTCTTATAGGAACAGGCGATTGGAATGATGGCATGGATAAAGTTGGTGTAGGAGGAAAAGGAGAAAGCGTTTGGCTAGGTTGGTTTTTTGTTGCCGTGTTAAAAAATATTATACCTATTTGTTATCACGAAAATGACAGTGAATTTGCTAATGCCCAGGAAAAGTTAAGAAAAGAAGTTTTAAAAAATATAGAAGAGTTTGCTTGGGATGGTAATTGGTATATAAGAGCTTTTGATGATGAAGGAGAAAAACTAGGCTCAAGTGTAGGCGATGAATGTAAGATTGATTCTATAAGCCAATCTTGGAGTGTACTATCGGAAGGAGCGGAGAAAAAAAGAGCTGTGGAGGCAATTAATTCATCAGAGAAATATCTTGTACAAGAGAAAGAGGGACTTTCTTTGCTCTTGTTCCCACCGTTTAATAAGACATTGAAAAATCCTGGTTATATTAAAAACTATTATCCTGGAATCAGAGAAAACGGGGGACAATATTCTCATGCAGCTGTATGGTTGGCCATGGCTTGCACCAAGGTTGGAGATTATAGCCGTGGATACAAACTTTTCACTATGCTTAACCCAATTCATATTACGTTGAAATACAATGATGCTCTTCGCTACAAAAGAGAACCCTATATAATGACAGCGGATATTTCCTCTGCAGTAGGCAATGCCGGTATAGGGGGGTGGAGTTGGTATACTGGTTCGGCTAGCTGGATGTATCAAGGACTTGTTAATACCTTTTTGGGGATTAAAAAAGAAGGTAAGTATCTAACTGTTTTACCTGGTGCGCCTGCTATATTTGGCGAATACAAGGTATGGTATAAATATGGGCATTCTTCCTATGAGATACAAGTAAGTCAAAGAAAAAGCAACGATTATATTGTTAGAAATGTCAGAATTGATGGAGTTGTTTTAGAGGGTAATAAAATAGAATTGCTAGATGATGGCAAGCGTCACATTGTTACAGTTTGAATAATATAATTGTTTGCTTATAGTTAAAATACGAATCAGACAATTGTCTGATTCGTATTTTTGTGTTGAACTGTTTATTGGAGGGCGATTGTTTTAATGGTAAACGAATAATTATTGCTTTTTCGAATAATAAGTGCTATGATTCCTTTGGGTTAGCCTAGGCTAACCCAAAGGAAATATTTAATCAGTTTTTAAAGAATGACGATATCGCTGATATCTGCTATACTTTGGTAAAGCAATCCGGTAATATGTCAAGCCTCAAAAAATAAAGAATTGTAATCAAATCAGGGAAAAGAGGAGGATATATGATGAATAATTTTGAGAGTAAAAATGTAAATAGTATTATGAACAACCTGCAATTTGCAGGTAGTAATGCAAGACAAGTACGCAAAGCAAAGGGAAAAAACCTTATGGGAATTGCTGACGATTACGTAGTTATAGATATAGAAACAACAGGACTGGATGTTAGATGTGACGAGATCATTGAAGTTGCTGCTGCAAAAGTTGAGGGCGGTATAATTATTGATAAGTTTACTACACTAATTAAGCCGGAAAATAGAATAAATGCTTTTATAACAGAACTTACTGGCATTACTAACGAAATGGTAGAAAATGCACCACCGGCGGAAACTGCTTTGCAGTCCTTCGTTGATTTTGTTGGTGACGGGTTGCTTATAGGTCATAATGTTAAATTTGATATTAACTTTCTTTATGATAATTGCCAAGATAAAATTGGTTATAATCTTTCCAACAATTTTCTTGATACTCTGAGACTTAGCAGAATGCTATTTGCCCAAGAGAAACAACATAAACTTACTGATTTAATAAATCGATTTGGTATTGGTCGTGTAGTAGAGCATAGAGCATTGGGTGATGTATTGCAAACACAAAAATGTTATGAATACATGCTTGGATATTCAGTGGATCATAGTATGAAGCTAAAGCATCTGAATGCACAAGAGAAGTCGTCTTTAAGAGGCCAGGCAAACATAAAGAAAAAAATTGGGAGCGAGATGGGCAATTTATTTGCTGATGTAGAGTAGTTTCATTTTAGTTTTTCGGTTCTAAGTGTTTGTTTTAGCAGTATAATAAAAGTAGTACTATTTCCTATGAAGAAAAGGATGGCATAATGTTCAAAAAAATAATGCAGCAACTAACAACTATACATAAACCAAGTAAAGATACACTGGCTGTATTTCGTTACATCGGGCCGGGTATACTAGTAACCGTGGGTTTTATTGACCCTGGAAATTGGGCAGTTAATTTAGCGGCAGGTGCAAGCTATGGCTATACACTTTTGTGGACCGTCACATTATCGACAATAATGTTAATTTTGTTACAGCATAATGTTGCACATCTGGGCATTGTTACAGGAGAGTGTTTGGCAGAAGCTACTAGAAAGTTTTTAAAGCCTTGGATTGCTATAGTGCAACTTACCACCGCAATGTTGGCGGCTATTGCTACCGCATTAGCGGAACTTTTGGGGGCGGCTATTGCGCTAAATCTGTTATTTAAAATACCTATCTTTATCGGAGCAGTTATTACTGCTGTGATTTGTACAATTATGCTTATTACAAATTCTTATAGAAAGCTGGAAATGTGGATTGCGGGGTTTGTTTCACTTATTGCGGCTTCTTACTTATTTGAACTTTCCATGGTAAATGTAGATTGGGCTAATGCCGCGGTTAGTTGGGTAGTGCCTACAACACCGGCAGGCTCTATGTTTGTAGTTATGGGAATCATAGGAGCAGTTATTATGCCACATAATTTATTTTTGCATTCTGAGGTAATTCAAAGTCGTCAATGGAATTTAGAAGACCCCAAGCTTATTGTAAGGCAACTTAGATATGAATTTGTTGATACATTATTTTCTATGAGTATTGGGTGGGCAATTAATAGTGCCATGATTGTATTAGCGGCTACTACGTTTTTTGTAAAAGGAATAAAGGTTGATGAATTACAACAAGCAAAGGAAATGTTGGTGCCGTTGCTAGGCTCAAATGCGGCAGTGGTTTTTGCTGTAGCATTGTTATTTGCTGGATTTGCTTCCACTACGACTGCTGGTATGGCTGGAGCGAGCATATTTGCAGGTATGTTTCGTGAATCTTATGAAATGAGAGATATACATTCTAAACTGGGCTTAATTATTACTTATGTACCGGCACTTGCTATTTTATTGTTTATCAGTAATCCTTTCTATGGTTTAATATTGTCACAAGTATTATTAAGTGTGCAATTGCCCTTTACCATATTTTTGCAGTTATATCTAACATCATCACCACGAGTCATGGGAAAATATGTTAATAAAACTATAACAAAAATTTCGTTAGGAACCATAGGTATTATCGTGACTGTATTAAATTTATATTTAATGTGGGATTTGCAAAAATAAAATTGTGAATAAATTGAGATAATTATGCGCTTTTAATAAAAAAATGCTGGCATAAAAGCTAAAGCTTTAAAGTGTCATATTAGCATAGCTGTATCTAGGGTTAATACTAGGAGGTGTTAAGTTATGGAAGAAAGAATTAATGCTATTACACATGGAATTGGCGCCTTCATCGCGGTTATCGGCCTTTATCTACTTGTTTCACTGGCTTGGAGGTATGGTACGCTCTGGCATGTAGTAAGTTTTAGTATATATGGCGTAAGTTTAGTACTTATGTACCTCACGTCTACTCTCTATCATAGTTTTAAAAATGAGCGATTAAGAAGCCTATTTAAAATATTTGACCATTCTGCTATTTATTTATTGATTGCAGGGACATATACACCTTTTGCTCTAATTATTTTGCATGGTTGGCTGGGGTGGACAATGCTTGGGGTTATTTGGGGGCTAGCCTTAGTGGGGATTGTTTTAACCATTTTCTTTGTGCAGCGTTTTCGCAAATTATCCACCTTATGTTATGTTCTTATGGGTTGGTTAATTGTTATTTGCATTAAACCCATGCTAGTAAAGCTTGATATAAGGGGGATGGAGTGGCTTGCTTTGGGAGGCGTTTTTTACAGTGTAGGAGCCATTTTCTACCTAAAGAAAAAATTGCCTTATAATCATGCTATTTGGCACTTGTTTGTGCTAGCAGGTAGTATTTCGCAGTTTATAGCGGTAGTTTATTATGTATTGCCGGTAGGTGTTTAAAAGTAAAAAAGGTGCTGACTCAATAATGAAAGATTGAGCTGGCACCTTTTTTAATTAAAAAGGTGTGATTAATATTTAGGTGTTAGTAGGCTGGACTAATGTTATTGAAGCGGAAAAAATCTTATTAAGGTATAGGGTAATTTAGCTGTTTTAGAAGCCTGCTAGCTATTTTGCTGGAGAGATGCTTGAATATAAACAACATACAATGCTAAAATAAATGTATTATAGTTTGGTATGGCTTTTAAATAGTTTTTCATGCGAATTTAAGAGAAAGAAGGTTATGGCATGAATATAGGTATTTTTACTACAGCAGGTGGTGGCGGAGGAATATTCCAAGCGTATATTAAAAAACATAAAGAAAAGCTTACTCTAATTGAATTGGAGGGGCAACCAACAATAGAAAAGCTAAGACAATTAAAAGAAAATAACTGTACTGCAATGATTTATATTTCTGACCATCAAGAAGATGATATTTTTTTTCGAACCCTAGCAGAGCAAGGCATAAAATATATTTGTTGCTGTTCGGCTGGTTATGAATTTTTAAATCTAACGGCAATGAAAAAGTATGGAATAAAGGGTGCTAATGTTCCGGAATATTCACCCAATGCAATATCGGAACATACCGTAATGCTTTTTTTGGCATTACTTCGAAAATTACGAACACAAATTTTACGAATAGAGGCAAACAATTTTGCGAGAAATGGATTGCAAGGAAAAGAAGTAAGAAATATGACAATTGGTATTGTGGGAGCAGGTCGCATAGGTTATACAACCCTACAATGTTTGTCTGGATTTAGTCCGAAAAAAATGTATGTCTATGACCATCATGAAAAGGTAAAGGTCAAGCAATATGCTGAATATGTTCCTTTGGACATATTATATAAAAAGTCAGATATTATCATATATCATTGTAGTTACAATGAAGAAAACTACCACATGGTAAATGAAAAAACCATTGCAGCAATGAAAGATAAAGTAATCTTGATTAATGTGGCCAGAGGTCCGTTGTTTGATATGAAGGCAGTTTTAGAAGGAATTAAAACAGGAAAGGTTGGGGCTCTTGGTATCGATGTTATTGAGGGTGAAGGAGCCATTAGAAATAAAAAGCACGATGGTAAATGTCCACTGCCTATTTTAGAAGAAATTTTAAAATATGAAAATACGATTTTTACAAGTCATACCGCCTATTACACAGATGAGGCTATAAGAAATATTTCTGCGACTACAGTTGAGAATGCATATTCTTATGCCATGACAGGTAATTGTTCTAACGAATTAGTTAAGTAATGCACGCGCATAGAGTAGGCATTGTGCAGATTTTATTAATATAAATAAGATAGCAGCTTAAAACCATAAAAAAAAATAATAAATAATAAATAATAAATAGTTGCAGTGGAAAGGAAATGAAAATGGAATTTAATTCTTCGTTGTATCCTTATTCTTCACGTAAAAGCGTAGTTTATGCTAATCATGGTATGGTTTGTACTTCCCAGTCTTTAGCATCTCAAGCAGGTCTTAAAATCCTTCAACAAGGTGGCAATGCAATTGATGCGGCAATTGCTACGGCAATATGTCCCACATTGCTAGAACCTACGGGAAATGGTCTGGGCAGTGATGCTTTTGCTTTGGTTTGGGTTAAAAATAAATTATACGGTCTTAATGGTAGCGGCTATGCTCCTGAAAATTTAACTGTTGAAAAATTAAGGGCAAAAGGCATAACAGACGCGGTGCCTGACAGAGGGTGGGAATCTATTACTGTTCCGGGAGCACCTTCGGCTTGGGCAACATTACACAAAAGATTTGGACGACTGCCTTTTGCAAAACTTTTTTCTCCAGCCATTGAGTATGCAGAAAATGGCTTTCCTGTATCGCCTGTAATTGCGGAAGGTTGAGCCAAAGGGTTGAGGGTGTTTAAAAAATATGAACAGGAACTAGCTTTTAAAGGCTGGTTTGAGCTTTTTGCGCCTAATAGCAAAGCACCATTGGCGGGAGAACTTATTAAAATGCCAACCTTTGCTAAAACTTTTAAACTTCTCGCTGAAAGTTATTGTGAAGCTTATTACCGTGGAGAGATAGCGGAGGAAATTATAAGATTTTCTGATACTATGGGAGGATATTTTTCTAAGGCAGATTTAGCTAACTATCAAGCAGAATGGGTAGAACCCATTCACGTTAATTATCGCGGCTATGATGTTTGGGAAATACCACCCAATGGTCATGGAATTGTTGCTTTGATGGCTTTCAAAATTCTAAAAGGTTTCTCGTTTACAGAGCGAGAGGATATTGCTACCTATCACAGGCAAATCGAGGCAATAAAATTAGCTTTTACTGATGGCAAAAAGTATATTGCTGATCCTAATTATATGCAGACGGCAGTTAAAGATATGCTTTCGGAAGAATACGCTGACAAAAGGCGTAAGTTTATAGGCCAAGAAGCCTTGCAACCTTTGCCTGGCAAGCCTTTTAGTGGTGGCACTGTATATTTGTGCACGGCTGACAACGAAGGAAATATGGTTTCTTTTATACAGAGTAATTTCCAAGGCTTTGGTTCAGGTATTGTGGTACCGAAATATGCTATTTCGCTTAATGATCGAGCTTCTGGGTTTAGCCTTGACCCCCAATCAGATGATTATTTGCTGCCAGGGAAAAAGCCCTATCATACAATTATTCCGGGTTTTTTAACTAAGAATGGAGAAGCTGTGGGATCATTTGGCGTTATGGGTGGGTTTATGCAGCCACAGGGGCATATGCAGGTTATAACTAATACAATCGACTTTATGATGAATCCACAGGCTGCTTTGGATGCGCCAAGATGGCAATGGACTAATGATAAAAGAATTGAAGTGGAAAAATCAGTTCCAACGTCTGTGGTTGAAGGATTGCGTAAGATGGGGCATGAAGTAGTCGTTATAGAAGATTATTCTGGATTTGGCCGTGGGCAGATTATCTGGCGTAAAAATAAAGGGGTTTTAGTTGGGGCTACAGAACCTCGTGCTGATGGTACAGTTGCTGCTTGGTAGAAAATATAGCTGCCAATCATGGATAATGGTATTATTGTTGAAGAAGGTAAGACCAAAGCCATTTTGGAAAATCCACAGCATAAAAACGTAAGTTTTTCTACAGAGAATTTTGCGCTAATTAGGAAAATCCTAAAAAGATAGGGGGTGGGAAAAATGGAAAAGTTTGAAAATGTAGCAGTAATAAAAAAAGCTAATATTTATTTCAATGGCAAGGTAACTAGTCGTACGATTTTATTTTCGGATGATGTAAAAAAGACTTTGGGTATTATATTGCCAGGAGAATACGAGTTCTCAACAGATGATAGTGAAATTATGGAAATACTTACTGGACATCTGGAAGTGTTACTTCCAGATAGTACGATATTGAAATTGGTTAAAGCAGGACAAAGCTTTTCAATACCAGCGCATAGCAAATTCAAAGTAACGGTTAAAGAAATAGTGGACTATTGTTGTTCCTATATAAAAGAGTAGTAATAGGGTAAAAAACCAGGCCTCCAATGTAGAGTTGGAGGCCTGCTTTATTTGTGTGAAAACACAAATAATAAAATTAAAATAGCACATTTATTGCTTATTAAAATTAGTGTATAATTACATATATAGTTAATATATTTATAAAAACCTTTTTTCTTAAGATATCTGGTTTCATATTTTATTTTTATGACGAGGAGAATACGGAAAATGAATGAAAAAATTACGGATTTATTAACTTTCCTAATTGAAAACAACAAAAAAAGAAGCTATTATTGCTATTGATACTGACTATAAAATAGTTTATGTTAATAATATAATTTGCCAAGCAATTAATAAGGAGTGCAAAAATATACTAAACAAATCGTTTTTAGAAGAATTTTATGGTGGAATAAAATACAATGAAAACGGTGACTACACAAGTCAGATAATTGAAGCAATAGATACAAATACTGAAAAAAAATATTTAAAAATGGATAATAAGCAATTGTTTTTTTTTGCCTAATTTCCATTGTTATGAAGGCTATATAATGCTTAGGAGAGATGATGCGGCAAATCCTAAGTATGCTATTGCTTGCTATAGCATTTATAACAATGAAAAATATTTAGAAAATAAGCTTATGTATATGAACAGTCAGTTTATTCATGCCATGGTAACTGCCTTAGATGCTAGAGATAATCCAAAGGGGAGACATAGTATAAGTGTAGCAGAAATTGCGGCAGGTTTTGCTTGGTACCTTGGTTTGGCAAAAATGAATATTAATAAGCTATACTTAATTGGACTTGTGCATGATATTGGCAAAATGGGTGTGCCAGAATCAATCTTAGAAAAATCAAGTGTGCTTACTACAGAGGAATATTGTATTGTAAAAAAACATTCCAGCATAGGTGCAGATATATTAGAAGATATTGAGAGCTTTCAAGATGTTGCTGATATTGTTAGGCACCATCATGAAAGTTATGATGGGACAGGTTATCCAGATAGCTTAAAAGGGAAGGAAATACCGTTTTTTAGTCGCATAATTGCTATTTGTGATGCCTTTGATGCCATGACAGTTGAGAGATGTTATAGCAAAAAAGATAATATACCTTCTGCTCTAGATGAAATATTAGCAAATGGCGGTACACAATTTGATCCTAATTTAGTTTTGCAATTTTTTGATTTTATCAAACAATATAATCGGGAACAATGATAGAATTAGGGCTTTATTTAGTACTTACAAATTCGCTGAAAATAAAGGTGTGGATACAGTAAAGGGATATTGTTAAAAGTTTAGGGAGGAAATGAAGGGGGTAGCAAATGGGAAAGGTAAATCTTTTAGGGGTGCGTATATTATTTTTAGTGATGATAATAATATTGCCTTTTCGGTCTGGTGGAGCTTATAGCGAAATCCATACTGTTTCAGGGGAAAACGCAAATTTATCAGCACGTAACTTTGATTTTATGATGGATAGGGGGTTTATTAGATTTTCTCCAGCAGGTATTGCCAAACAAGCACAATATACTCCTGATAAGAAAGACCAAGCATACTCATGGACAAGCAAATATTCCAGTGTGATATTTAATGCATATTTTGATAAATCCGGACCAGAAAAAGGCAACGCTTTTTACACAGCAGGAGTGGACGGTATTAATACTGAGGGATTAAAAGTAGGAAGCTATTTCTTAGAAGATAGCATATTTCCAGTACCAAAGGGAGAAAAAGTTCTGGATGCAGGAGATTTGCTAGAATATCTTTTAGACAATTTCAAGTCCGTTGAAGAGGCTGTTAAAGATATTGAGAGCAATAAATATGTAGTCACAGAACTACCTACGAACTTAATTATTATAAAATTGCATTTTTATTTGCATGATGTTTCAGGTGCTTCTGCTATTGTTGAATTTTTGCATGGCAAGGTTAATATTATTCGGAATCCAAAAATTTCAGCGCTTACCAATTTGCCATATAAAGCTTCTCTTTCTGCATTAAGAGGGGATTGTGAACTTAGAGGTACTAATGAAATGCCATGTGGCAATGATGCGATTGCTAGATTCGTTAGAGCTGCTTATTATCTAAAAAAATTGCCTAACCTAAAAGATACGACAACTGCAATAAATTCCGGTTTTTCTATTGCACAGATACCTGCGGTCCCACTTGGTTTTACAAACGTAAATACCAAATGGACTATCGTAACGGATATCAAAAATCGCTGTGTCTATTTTAGAACATTTACTAATCCTAATATAGCATCAATTAATCTTAAACAGCTGGCATCGCGGGCAAAGGTAGCAAGTGACATAGATCTTTTGCGGACGGACTTAACGGGAGATATTAGTAATATGTTTACAACAGAGGAAAGGTTCTCTTTAGCGACGGTTCCTAGGGCCCCTAATTATGGTGATAAAGAAGCGTGGGCAAAATTACCTTCAAAAATAAACATGAAAGTTGCCGATGTCTTTTTTGTGCATCCAACAACTTATTTTTTCCCTAATAGTTGGAATGAAAGCATTGAGTTTGGACAAAAAAAATCAAAGGTAGCAGACAGCATAGCTGGTCAGGCAAGTGTTTTTGGCAAAGTGTGTAATATATATGCACCACATTATCGTGATGCGCATATTAAGGCACTTAATGCTAGCGAAGAAAGCAAGAATGCAGCCTTAACAATTGCTTATGGAGATGTAGAACGCGCTTTTGATTATTATCTTAGTCACTATAATAACAAACGTCCATTTATTCTTGCTGGACATAGTCAAGGGTCGGAGCTCATATTATGGCTATTGCAAAAAAAATTCAATAAAAATACTGAACTGCAAAAAAAACTTATTGCCAGTTACATAATAGGGTGGTCTGTTACCGCTGAAGATTTAAGAAAATATCCATATTTAAAAATAAGCACTGCACCAGAAGAAATAGGAGCAATAATAACTTATAATACTGAAGGGGAAAATCCAACTAAGTCTATTGTACAAGAGGACGCTATAGGCGTGAACCCACTAACCATGGACAAGACTATGTCGTTTGTTCCTAATAAAAGACATTTAGGAGCAGTTTTTTTACAAACAATAAAAAGTTGGAAATACCACATTTTACTGGGGCACAAACTATAATGGGGGCATTATTTATAAATGTTCCGCCTAATTTTCCTTACATTCATACTCCTTTTAAGGGGTTTTATCATTCTTATGATTACAACATTTTTTATAAAAACATTGAAAAAAATGTTAAGGAGAGAGTGAATGCCTACTTTTCTAGAGATTAAAAGGTTGTGAAAATAAGTTTGGCTATTTTTTAAATAAATATCTTAGTGATAACCGGGAGAAAAATAGCCGGAGTATAAAAACTGGACACCAACTTAAATTTGGCGTCCAGTTTTTTGATATTTATTATATAAGCAAATAATAACACAATTGTGTGATACAATCATTACAAGAGGTAGCGGGAAAGAAAAAAGATTTGCTGTTTTAATATTTCGTGAAAAATTGCCTAAAGGGTAGGGAATATTTTTAGGTAAGTAATTGCATTTATATTAAAAAACACAGTATATATATTGTATTCTAATGAGAATGACACTTTTTAGAAAGGTAAACTAAATGAACTTACGTACATTTTTTGACCACAATATTCTAGTCTGGGTAGTTTTGCCAACACTTATCTTTCTTGGTGGATTAGCTTATGTTAGTATTGGTACGCTGCGAATAATTTTTGTCGCTAGGGGAAAGCGCTTGTTATCAACGCTTCTTGGTTTTTTGGAAGTAGCCATATGGTTGCTTGCTATTAGCCAAATTATGAGTAATGTAAGTAATATAGCCGCATATATTGCGTATGCTGCGGGTTTTGCCGTAGGAAACTATGCTGGTATAATTATTGAGGAAAAAATGGCGCTAGGTATGCTGGAAGTTCGTATTATCCTTACAGGAAATGCTGCGTTGTTAAAAACAAGGTTGTGCGATGACGGATTTGGAGTAACAACTGTGGATGGTAAAGGCAATCGCGGCCATGTTACCTTAATTTTCACAGTCGTTAGGCGTAAAAAGCTTGCAAGAGTAATAAAGATTATAAATGAATGTCATTCTAACGCGTTTTATTCAGTAGCAGATGCTCGTAGTGTAGTAGCAGGTGTTGTACCTAAGCTAAGTCGGAAATACGATTTGTAGTTTAGCTTATATAAGAACCTTAAACCAATTGAAAAAAAGGCTATTTTTAGAAGTTGAAGCTTATAGTTGTTCTTTGCGTATATTTTCCATAAACTAGGCAGTCTGTCAATATTTTATTGGCGGGCTGTTTTTATATTGCTAAGTTTTAAGAGATATGTTTTGGTGTTTTGTAAATTAATAAAATAAAAATTCCCTTGACAACTATATCCATATATTGTAATATATGGATATAGCAATACAAAGTGTATAGAGTTATTAGGAGAAAGTGAGTGATTTTATGGATTATGATATAAAAAAGTTGAGTGAAACAGCGGAACTCCTTAAAGTTTTAGCACATCCTGTGCGCCTTTGTATAGTAAAGGGATTGTTGGAAAATGGCGGGTGTAATGTTTCGCACATGCAAAATTGCCTGAATGCACCACAGTCTACAGTTTCACAACATCTGCAGAAATTAAAGACTGCAGGAATAATAGAGGGTACTAGAGATGGTTTGATGGTTAATTATAAGATCTGTAATCCAAGAGTAAGGAGCTTACTAGCAGTATTATTTAGTGATTGAAGAACAGTTAAAAGCGTTATTAGTAAAAATTTTAGAAAAAATAAGGAGGCGAGCTTATGAGCAAGAAAGGTAGTTGGAGTCCATATTTTGCGGGCGCTTTAAGTGGTGTGGTAGCGATTGGGTCTGTGTGGTTTGTGGGTAAATATTTTGGAGCTTCCACGTCTTTTGTGAAAAGTGCTGGGATGCTGGAGCAAATTTTTTCTCCGGAACGTGTAGCTCAAATGCCATATTTTATTAAAGAAGTGCCAGCAATTGATTGGCAGTGGATGTTTGTTTTTGGCATAGCGTTAGGGGCTTTTGTTGCATCTATGTTAGCGGGGACGTTTAAAATTCAAATGATACCAGATATGTGGGCGGAAAGATTTGGAAGTGCAACTAGGCCAAGAGCGATAGTTGCATTTATAGGCGGAATTATAACTATGTTTGGTGTGCGTTTAGCTAATGGTTGCCCCAGTGGGCACGGACTCGCAGGAGCCTCTCAGTTGGCTGTAAGTGGCTATTTAGCATTAGTCTGTTTCTTTATTGGTGGGATGATTTCAGCAAATTTATTATACAAAGGCGGTGAGCAGAGATGACAACGCTATTTTATGGATTAATTACAGGAATTCTATTTGGCTTTCTGTTACAAAAAGGTGAAGTTTTACGTTATGATAAACAAATCGGTGCTTTGCGTTTGCAAGATATGACAATTGTAAAATTCATGCTTTCACATATTGCTGTAGCCATGATAGGCATTTATTTCCTTTATGATTTAGGCATAGTAAAGTTGTCACTTAAATCAACTATTTTAGGAGGCGTAGTTATTGGTGCCATCCTTTTTGGTATTGGCTGGGGTTTGTTGGGATATTGCCCAGGTACCTCATTAGGGGCCTTAGGAGAAGGACGCATTGATGCTTTATGGGGAATAGGCGGTATGCTAGTTGGCGCAGGTGTTTATGCTGAAGCTTATCCATATTTGCAAAAAACAGTACTTACGTGGGGTGATTACGGTAAAATTACAATTCCGCAGGTTCTAGGGGTAAATCATTGGATAGTTATTGTTATCGTACTTCTAGGTATACTGGAGCTATTTAAATGGTTTGAGCAAAAAAATCTTTAAAATAAAATTATAGCTTGTGACTAATAGGAGGAAAATATAGAGTATGAAAAATAAGGCTCAGAAGTATATGTATTGGCTTTTATTAATATTTTTGGTTGTTGGCTTTTTTTATCCGGCTATAGGCCTGATTGCTATTATATGCATGCTTGCACCGGTTTTAGTATCGTTTTATAAAGGGCGTTTCTGGTGTGGTAATTTTTGCCCACGGGGAAGTTTTTATGATCATGTATTAGCAAAAATATCGCCTAAAAAGCCAATCCCTCCTATATTTAGAAGCACAGGATTGCGTGCATTTATGGTTTTGTTTATTATAACTGTTTTTACCGTACAAATTTATGCGGCCTGGGGTGATTTGTATGCTATGGGGGCAGTGTTTATACGCCTTATTCTTATTACTACTTTGGTAGGCATTGCCTTGGGCGTTATCTATCATCAAAGAACTTGGTGTGTCTTTTGTCCTATGGGTACAATTGCTAGCTGGATAAGTTCAAGCAAAAAAAATATGACATTAATGGTTTCTGATGCTTGTGTTAAGTGCAAAATTTGTAAAAAAGTATGTCCTATGCAGCTGTCTCCTTATAAAGCAAAGGGTAAAGCAGAAGGTTTTAACCACAGTGATTGTTTAAAATGTGGGCGCTGCGTGGCAAGTTGCCCTAAAAACGCGTTGAAATTTAGATAGCCATTGTTGTAATTCTTATTAGCAAATATCTTGGAATTTTTTATGAAAGTGGGTCCTAAAAAAAATAGGACCCATTTTATGTACTTACTGGTCCTATTAACATTTAGAATTTATTGTGATAAGATTATTAACAAAGAAGAATTGATTGTTAATAAATAGCTAATGACAGTAATTAAGGAGGTAAGAATAATGCAACAATTAAATAATAAAATTGTGTTTGTGAGTGGAGCAAGCAGCGGAATAGGCCGTTCTTGTGCTGAGGCATTGGCAGCTGTTGGGGCTAGATTAATCTTATGTGCCCGCAGTTTGGAAAAACTAGAAGATCTTGCCAATAATTTAAAGGGTCTTTACCGTACGGAAAGTTTAATACTTAAGCTAGATGTTAGTAATCGACATGATGTAGATGCGGCTATAGACAACTTACCAGCAGCTTGGAAAAAAATCGATGTTCTTGTTAACAATGCAGGAGGAGCTTTGGGCCTTGAAAAATTACAGGAAGGTAATCCAACAGATTGGGATATAATGATTGATACTAATGTTAAGGGTTTGTTGTATCTTACCCGTAAAATAGTACCCTTGATGCTTAAATACAAACTTAACGGTCATGTAGTTAATGTAGGATCAACAGCGGGTATTGCTGCTTACCCCAATGGAGCAGTTTATTGTGCAACAAAATCAGCAGTGCATTTTATCAGTGATGGTTTGCGTATGGATTTAGTAGATACGCCCATACGCGTTACTAACATTCAACCGGGAATGACTGAGACTAATTTTAGCAATGTCCGTTTCCATGGAGATAAAGAAAAGGCCAAAGGTGTTTATACCGGCATTACTCCTTTGATGCCGGAAGATATAGCGGAAATAATAGCTTATGTTCTTAGTGTTCCCCCTCATGTGCAAATTTGTGAAGTGACTGTTACGCCTACTCATCAAGCTACAGGTGGAATTGTTTATAGAAATATGAAATGAGATAATAGAAGGTACGGTATTCATGCTTAGGCGTGACTGCCGTACTTTTAATTTATGGGTGTAAATTATACCGTTAAAAGAATGGTTAGATACGTCGAAAATACCTTGATTGTGAAGCAAACGCACAGAAGGGATATTGCCATAGCAATTGGACGAATACAACTCGTTTTGCAAAAATAATACATTTATGATATAATAATATAGATGTTACAGTTTTTGGTTAAAAATCGGCAAAAAAGGAAGGAAACGAATATCGAGTAATGGCAAAGTGCAAATTAAAAACATTACTTCTTTTGGTAATGAACATTAACTGCTTGTTTACTTTGCTATGATAAAATCAACGCATTGTAAAAACAGCAGTTTTTTTGTTGCAAGAGTTATTAGCGATTAGTGATTTAGGAGGCTTTTGATGGTAAAAAACGAAGATATTAGGAATATTAATGTGGGAATAGGTTTTGCAACCGGTAGAAAGACTTTTAGAAATGTTTTAAAAACGAGCGTTTATAATTGGAAGGAGAGTGGGGTAACAGATATAGATAATGTTCGTTTGAATCTAATTGTTGCCTATGACTTGAAATATTCTAATACTAAAGCTACGGATTATACGAATGTTAGCCAAGATATATTAAACCTTCTTGACAGTACATCCTTCATTAACAAAGATGTTATAAAAAGCGAGATAGATTACTTAATTAACGCTGGTGTAATAAATGAACAGGAAGCAAAGTTGTTTTTTGGCAGCGGATATGCTGCTAAACGTAATGCTGTTCTTTATATGGCACTAAAAAACGATTTGGATTATCTAGTATTTCTTGATGATGATGAGTACCCCATGGCTGTTACTAATACTCGTTCCACAGCTATTTGGGGTGGGCAGCATGTTTTGTCAACACATTTAAAAAATATAAAAGAGGCGGATATAACGAACGGTTTGCATTGCGGTTATATTTCACCTATTCCTTATCTGGACTTTAATGAAATAATGCCTGAAAGCATATTCAGGCTATTTGTTGAGGCTATAAGTAATGATATTATTAATTGGGATACCATTAGTTCAGTAATGAAAAATGGTGGTGTAACTTATGCTGATACGAAAATTTTAATGAGTGATGAGGCTAGAGAGGTAGAAGAAATAAATGGGGCTAAATTTATCTCGGGGGCAAATTTATGTATCAACTTAACTAAACCAGAGAGGGTAAGTCCTTTTTATAATCCACCGGGAGCGAGAGGCGAAGATACTTTTCTAAGTACCTGTCTTTCCAAGAGAAGAGTACTTCGAGTGCCTTGCTATACTTTTCATGATAGTTTTTCCACTTATCACCACTTGATGGACGGGGTACTTCCCACAAAATTAAAATACATTAAGGCGGATTCTGAGGCCATTGTTACTAGATTTTATAAGGCTTGTATAGGCTGGATACGTTATAAGCCATTGCTTTTGTATATTACACAAAATGATAGCTATAAAGAAAAAATAAGTGAGATGCGTGAGCAGATTGCCACTACACTCCCAAGTGTTTGTGCATATTTTGGCCGAGAAGATTTCATGAATATTGCCAAGGAATTGGATCGCTATGATAAAAATGTGCAGAAGCATTATCAACAGTTTCTTAATACACAGGAAATTTGGGCCAAAATTTGTCAATTTTTAGCTACGAGACCGGACAGTAAGCTGTTAAAATAAAAAGACAAGTATAGTTTAATTCAAAAAGACGAATTAGCATTTTTTGCTAATTCGTCTTTTTGAAGATAATTTTAAATACAAGAACTTTTTTAATAGAGAAAAAATAAATTTATTTAGCGTGCAAAGACTGTTGCAATTTTATTTTCGCGTTGAGGCATAGGAATACCAGAGGTTTTGCCGGCTTTAATACATTTTAGAATCCAAGCCATATTTACACCTAGGGTGCGCATGGTTTGTAAACCTTCTTCATCCCTGGCAATAGCTTCTGCATTTAAGGCATGTACAGAGTTCCAATAGTTGGAACCGACAATAAGCATATTGTTAATAGTATAGTATTTGTTAATTTGATCAAAGGTCGCACTTGCACCGCCTCTTTGACAAACTACTATAGTGGCGGCAGGTTTATTTGCCATAAGACTGCCTGCACTATAAAAAGCTCTATCCATAAAAGAAGTGAGAGCTCCGGAAGCCGCGGCATAATGTACAGTCGTGCCGAAGATAAAACCATCAGTGGTAGCAGTTTTTGTGTTAAAATCGTTAACGATATCTCCCACTACACATTGTTTATCATGAGTACGGCAATAGCCACAGCCTAGACAACCGGAAATAGCCTTTGTACCTAACTGAAAAATTTCAGTGTCAATACCTTGAGCTTCTAAACTTTTAGCAACTTCAGTTAGCGCTATGTAGGTAGAACCTTTAACATGGGGACTTCCATTTACTAATAATACTTTCATTTTTGTACCTCCTCAAGCTTAATAGAACTATTATACCATGGTATGTTTGAAGTTGTTAGATGCAGGATTTAAAATCATGGAAATCTTTAATTACAGCTGTAACTTCCGGAATAGAAGTAAAATATTCTACTGAATTTGTTGATGCAATAGCAATAATTTTTTTTACGCCTGCATTGCTAGCTGCTTTAATACCGCTAATCGAATCTTCTACCACGATACAATCTTCAGGCTGCAAACCAAGTGCTCTAGTGGCTTTTAAATAAATAGCAGGACTTGGCTTGCCAGGGAAACTGCCGTCATTACATACTATTTTAGTGCGGCTAAACCATCTAGCTAGGTCAAGTTGTTTGAAATAGAATTCTACATTACTAGGTAGGGAGGCGGTGGCAATGTTAATTGGAATATTTTCTGCCCGTAATTCATTTAAGAGAGGTACAAGCCCAGGCGTGAGATGAAGCATTTTAGGATTTTGCAAACATAAACTGCGGTAGAGCATTTCCTTTTCTTCGGAATAGAGTTTGACTTTCATATCAGCAATATTGGAACCCATAAAATACCGTATAATATCTTCATTCATGCTGCCGTGAATGAAATTTGTAAATTCTTCGTCAGAAATATTTTTACCGGAAATATTTTTTATTTCTTTACGCCAAGCTATTTCATTTTCTGTTGTATCTAAAAACATGGTACCGTTAAAATCAAAAATTATTGGTTGCAAATTTATCACTCCTGTCTATCTTGTACTTTTTTTGTAACCACTTTTTCTATTAGGCAGTAGAGTGTATCACCATCATGCCCTACTTCACTGTTACCACGACGCCATAGTTTTGTAATAGCGAAATCTTGGTTTTGCGCTAGCAAGTTACGAAAACTGATTTCATTATATAAACTATAGGACTTTTTAGTTTGTATTGCTTGTCCTTGACCATATTTAAAGGCGCAAAATAAATAGCCGCCGGGGATAAGTGCTGAACTAATAATTTTCAACAAAGCATGAATATCTGCTTTTGATAATTGGATAAGAGCAACTGAGACCCATATACCATCATAAAGATCTACATCTTCTAGTGGCAATGATTTTTGCAAGGTGCTAAGAGTCCCGTCACTATCCAAATCTAATAGATTTGGCTTGTCAGGTAAAAGGGCTAAAAACTTTTTATGTATTTCGCTGGTAGCTAGTATATCAATTAGCGTTTTTTTTCATATTGTCCCTCCCCAAAATTATACTTAATTATAGCACAAATATCTGTTATAATTAATTTTAGCATATACTCGCCGAATTGTTATCAAAGCGGCGATAGAGGTAAAGGAGATGATGCTATGCAATTTAGATTTGCGCACAATAATTTTAATGTTTTGAATTTAGAAAAAAGTATTGATTTTTACTTTAAAGCTTTAGAACTCAGGGAAGTGCGACGTAAAGAGGCCGCAGATGGTAGTTTTGTACTTGTGTACTTAGGAGACGGCTTAACTACACATGAGCTGGAGCTTACGTGGCTTAAAGAAAGAAAGACTGCCTATAATTTAGGCGAAAACGAATTTCATCTAGCTTTTCGCGTGGATAATTTTGACGCCGCACATGAGTTACATAAAAAAATGGGTTGTATTTGTTATGAAAATCCTAGTATGGGAATTTACTTTATTGCCGATCCTGATAATTATTGGCTGGAAATTTTACCGGCAAAATAAAAGGGAGCGTTCTGTGGTGCATAAAATATGCAGGCAGGACGCTTTGTTAATTTTAAAAATATAACGAAAGTATTAAGTCTATGTTAAAACAACGAAAATTGTATAATTGGTTATAGGTTAGGTACAGTAATATAAACAAACACCATAAGTTTTTTGTATTTTAGCTAGTAATATATTAAAACAAGTTTAACGCATCAAGGTATAATAATTATTTTTCACTAAAAAGCTTTTATATATATACATAAAGTTATAGTATAGAAATATGATTTGGATATTGTTTAAAAGGCAGGGGGAATGCATATGAAAGATGACAAAATACAACTAAAAAATAATATGGATGAAGCTGCACAAAGGCACCTCTATATGGATATGCCTTGTGGTGTCTTGTGGTATACAGTGGAACTTGATCCACAAATAATTTTTGCCAATAGAAAAAGCTTAGAACTATTGGGTTACAGCTCCCAAATTGAATTTGAAGCAGCAGGGAAGTCTAGCTTGCTGGATTTTATTCATCAAGACGACATTGAATATATAAAAGAGAAACATCGCAATTTTGGCCTTAACGATGGAGAGTCGAAAATTGCATTGAAGGTAGTAAGTAGGACTGGAGGTATTTTTCATATAGTTGGGAATGCAAAGCATGCTAAATACACAGATGGAAGGATGTTAGTGCAGCTAGTATACATAGATGTTACGGAGCTTAAACAGGCACAAAGTGAATTAGAAGAGCGCGAGAAAATTATTAGAAGTGCTGTTGAACAGTCAGAAATGTTTATTTGGACCTATAATATCAAGGAACGAAAAGTCAGTGGCGATTATTTGGGGGAGGATTTGTTTGGCTATGATTTAAATTCACTTACGGTTCCAGATTCTTTTTATGGCAATGGTTTAATTTATAAGGACGATGAACCTTTAGTGAAGGCGATGTTTGCAGAGCTTTTTGCCGGCAAAACGACAGCTAAGAGTATAGCTCGCTGGCTAAACAAGAACACGGGGAATTATTTTTGGTGTAAAATTGTTTATACGACGGTCTTCGATAAGCAAGGTAATCCAATAAAAGCCATGGGAACAGCTACAGATGTGGGGGAAGAAAGGTATTTAGCAGCTCGTTATAATGAGGAAATGGGTTTGCTAGAAATGACTAATAAAAATACCTTGTATAATATTCGCATAAATTTATTTACTGGCGAAATTGAAGAACTAAGGGGACTTTGCAGTAATAATAAGTCGCTGGCAAAAGCGCATAATTTTCAAACTTTTTTTGCGGAAATACTTAGATAGTATTACTACAGGGAGTGATAGGACGCAAGCTGCTAAAATATTAAATTTGCATTATTTTTTATATAGGTATGAGAAAGGGCTGTCTGCGTTTAGTGTTGAATATGTTCGTAAATTTGATGACGGTAGCGAGCATTCTGTGCATGTAGAGATTCGCTTAAGAAAAAATCCGGAGACACATGCACTTACGGCATTTTTATATGGCACTGATGTTAGCAGCGAAAAATCAACGCGGGAACTCATAAGTAAAATTACGCAAATAGATTATGAAGTTTTAGGCTTGATTGATGTGGCAAGTGAAAAGGTAAGCTCTTATTATTCAAAAGGAATTTTGGATAGCGATGCTGCTATTATGCAAGATGATTATCCGGTTGCGACTAAGGCTATTTTACAAAAAACCGTCTTGGAAAAAGCTAGAAAAAATGCGTTAGAACAAATGAGTCTAGTTACTATTAAAAAAGCTTTGGAAACCCATGAAGTTTACAGATGTTTTTATCCTGCGCTTAGTAAAAGTGGTAAGGTAGTTTGGAAAAAATGGGCATTTAGCTATCTTACAGACAGGGAAAACACAATTGTTTATTGTCGTCGAGATATAACCGATATTATTGAGGCGGATCAAGAAAAAAATAGAGAACTGGCTAATGCACTGTTGGCTGCTCAGCAGGCTAATCAGGCTAAAACTGATTTTCTATCACGGATGAGTCATGAAATACGAACACCAATGAATGTTATTATTGGTATGAGTACAATTGCGGCAAAATCGAGAGGGAAAGAGGAAGAAGTTGCAGAATGTATTTCTAAAATAGGCATTTCTGCGCATTATTTACTAAGGCTAATTAATGATATTCTTGATATGAGTAAGATAGAAAGCGGCAAAGTCTTTTTGCGTAATGAAGAGATAGACTTCGAGGGATTTCTTAAAGGAATAAATGACATTTGTTATTCTCAAGCAGCTCAAAGTAATGTAGAGTATGAATGTATCGTTGATCATAGTATGGATGACTACTACGAAGGCGATGCAGGTAAGTTACAACAGGTTATTATTAATATTATTTCGAACGCAATTAAATTCACACCTGAAGGTGGAAAGGTGAGTTTTAGCGTTCAACAAGTGCAGCGTACGGCTAAAAAAGCTAATATTAAATTTGTTATTAATGATACTGGTTGCGGTATCTCAGAAAAATTTTTAGCTCATATTTTCGAACCTTTTGCGCAGGAAGAAACAGGGACTACCAGTAAATATGGTGGGACAGGTCTAGGCTTAGCTATTTCTAAGAATATTATTGATATGATGGGTGGAAAAATTGGAATACGTTCTATTAAAAATATTGGTTCAGAATTTATTGTAAATGTGCCACTGAATGTAAGTGGAAAAAGTGCCCCAAGAGAAAATAAAGATATGTTACGTAGTATTGCTAATTTACATACTTTAGTAGTTGATGACGATGTAAATGTTTGTGAACAGGCGATTGCTACTTTAGCAGATATGGGGGTAAAGGCTGAATGGGTGGATAGCGGGCAAAAGGCTATAGCCAAAGTAAAAGAAAAATTTTCCCATACTAGCTACTACGATATAATATTAGTAGATTGGAAAATGCCGGTTATGGATGGCATTGAAACTACGAGAGAAATAAGAAAAATTGTTGGTCCAGATGTTACTATTATTATTATTACGGCCTATGAATGGGCAAATATTGAACAGGCTGCAAGAAATGCCGGTGCCAATGTTTTAATGGATAAGCCTATTTTCAAATCGTCTTTAGTTGCGGCGTTTGCGAAGGCATTTGAACGCAAGATTAGTGAAGATTGTTTAGTTGGGTTAGATGATTTCGATTTTTCCCATAAGCGTTTGCTCTTGGTAGAAGACCATCTTATTAATGCAGAAGTCGCTAAAAAGCTTCTTACTTGTAAAGGCTTTACTGTGGATTGTGCAAATAACGGACTGAGAGCTTTAGAGCTTTTTACGACTAAAGAACCAAGATATTATGACGCAATTCTTATGGATATTAGGATGCCGCTAATGGATGGAATGCAGGCGACACAGGCCATTAGAAGATTGGATAAAGAGGATGCCAAAGAGGTACCTATTATTGCGATGACGGCAAATGCTTTTGAAGAAGATGTAGAAAATACTAAGCGCGTAGGTATGGATGCGCATTTAGCTAAACCTATAGACCCGCAGCTTATGTACCAGACTTTATATCATTTTATTTACAAAAAAAAGACTAATATATAAAAAAGTTCCCCTGTTTATATAAACAGGGGAACTTTTCATCTGTTGTTATTTTATGCGTTCAAATGTAGCAAAACGCCAGCCAATGAGAGTTTTTACATAAGAGAAGTTTTTTGTTTCGTATTTAACTACATCCATTTTATTTTTTTGCGGGTCTTCTAAAATTTCCGTAGTTATTTGCAAATTAATATTATCATCATTTAATTGTTGGACTTTAAAGGAGCTTTGCCCAGCAAAAACATTAGGTCTAAAATCACAAGGGGCAACATAGAGGCCACCGCCAAATTCTTTATAAGTTCTGGAAGAGCCTAAAATTTTACTAGTTAAACCAGAAGTAAATACTGCATTCATTTCTCTACGCAAATCTGACATGGTTCTGATGTTAGGATAATCAACATTATAATAAATCATATATCCCGCTTCTTTTTTTAAGCGTCCATTTGTTGGCAGGGGAGCAAGGCTAAACCAATTGTAAACTTTATTAGCATTATTATAGGCGGCAATAACTTCTTCATCGGTAGGCGATGCTGGCGAGGCCATTGCTGTTGCACATAGAGTAAGCAAAGCAAAAACCATGACTAACCTGTTTAATATTTTTTTCAAGTGTATCACTCCTTATGTTTGTTTAATGTCTATATTTTACCACAAAAGAAGAGAAAAAAATCGCCTTTTAAGCTCAGAAGTAGGTTTTTAGTTTTTATACCGGAGTATTTAATTGTGGCAAATTGTTAAGTGTTTGCAACAATGTGTAAAGCAGTAGAATTTATGTTATAATATTTAAGCAAATTATAAACAAAAGAAGGTTGGCCTATGAAGATACTTATTATAGACGGACAAGGTGGGGGCATTGGCAAACAACTTGTGTCAGCCATTAAAAAATCTTGTTCTAAAGTTGTAATTACCGTGGTAGGAACAAATAGTTTGGCTACTTCTGTTATGTTAAAAGCTGGTGCGGATAATGCGGCAACAGGGGAAAACTCTGTTATAGTTGGTTGCCGCCATGCTGACGTTATTGTGGGACCTATTGGCATTGTTATTGCGGATGCTATGTTTGGCGAAATAACCCCGTCCATGGCTATTGCGGTAGGACAAAGTAAGGCAGTACGAGTTTTAATACCGGTTAAGCACTGTGATAATATTATTGCCGGTGTTGCTGATCAAGCTATGAGCAAAATCATAGAAAACGCGGTTATGCAGATTAAGGAACTTTGATTGGCATCATTCTACGAAAGGGTGATGAATTAGCAGAAGCTGATAGTTTATATGTAAAATTTTAATCTGAATTAGTTACCATGAAGGTAATAGTGTCTTCGGCAGGAGGCGATATATTTTCATGGTTTTTTATATAAGGAGGAATTTAGTATGCATATGGCAGATGCGCTTTTATCACCCACGGTAGCAGTATTTATGTATGCAATGAGCATAAGTGCTGTTGGCTATGCTATTCATAAAATAAAACAAGATGAGTTGACAGAAAAGAAATTACCCGTTATGGCTGTTACGGGGGCTTTGGTATTTGCGGCCCAAATGATTAATTTTACTATTCCGGGTACGGGTTCTAGTGGACATATTGTAGGAGGCATTTTACTAGCGGCTCTGCTTGGAGGTTATCCGGCTTTGCTTACTATTGCATCAGTACTTATAATTCAATGCCTGTTTTTTGTTGATGGAGGACTTTTGGCACTAGGTTGTAATGTTTTTAATATGGGCGTTATTCCCTGCTTGTTTGTTTATCCTTTATTTTTCAAACCATTTATGCAAAAGAACAAACATTTGGGAGTTATTACAATTTTATCAACTGTTATTGGTTTGCAGATTGGAGCTTTTAGCGTGGTTTTGGAAACCATGGTATCAGGTATATCAGAACTGCCTTTTACAACATTTGCGTTGCTTATGCAACCGATTCATTTGGCTATAGGTATAGTAGAGGGAATTGTTACAGTAGCTATTTTGCGATTTGTTTATCAAATGCGCCCGGAAATTTTGACAAGTGCGCAAAAAAGATCGGCAATTGGCAGCAGTATTTCTTTAAAAAGTATTATTGTCGCTCTAGTTTTAATGACCACGGTAATTAGTGGTGGGTTATCTTTATTTGCTTCTGAAAAACCTGCTGGGTTAGAATGGGCAATAGAAAGAACAACGGGTTCTACTGAATTGGAAGCTCAGGGAACCGCTTTTTCTGCGGCGGCAGCTTTGCAAAAATTCACGGCAGTCTTGCCGGATTATGATTTTACAAATTCTAAGGACAAAAAATATTTTTAATGGGACAACTGTTTCCGGCATATTTGGTTCAATTATGACCTTTCTTCTTGTTGGCATGGCCGGGATAGCCATTATCAGGATTAAGAAAGGGAAAAAGATTGCTAATAATGAACACTAAATGGACAAGAAAGGTAGCACTGCATGAATGATTTTCATAGTAAAATAGCGGAGATATATTCCCTAGAGCAACTTTCTTCTCAAAGAAGCTATGTCCACGATTTACATCCTTTAGTTAAGATATGTAGTACGTTAGTATATATTCTTTGTGTATTATCTTTTGATCGCTATACTTTTTTAGGAATGTTGCCTTATGTCCTTTATCCTTTAATATTAATTATATTAGCAAAGATACCAGTGAATATGATTTGCAAAAGAACATTGATAGCCTTGCCCTTTTGTTTATTCGCTGCAATTTCTAATGTTTTTTTAGACAGGGCAACAGCTGTGCAAATTGGCTGGTTAGCAGTTAGTTTTGGCATGTTGTCTCTTTTCGTAATTATGTTAAGAACACTGCTTTGCGTAGCAGCAGTCTTGATTTTAGTGGCGGTCACACCTTTACGTGAACTAACGGATGAATTACGTAGAATGCATTTGCCCAATATATTTATTACTCTTTTGGAAATGACCTATCGTTATATTGGTATACTATTGGAAGAAGCATCTACAATGTTTACCGCTTACCGTCTAAGAAGCAGGAGGGGCAAAGGTGTAGAGATGAAACACATGGGTAGTTTTGTGGGACAACTTTTATTGCGCAGCTTTGATAGGGCTGAACGAGTTTATCAGGCCATGAAATGTCGGGGGTATGCATTACATGATTTCAATCATATCAGAAATCCTTTAAGTGGTATTTTCATCTTTTTGCGTTGGTATGCCAGCCCTTATAACTCAGGGAGGTTGTTTTAGTGCTGAAGATAGAAAATCTAACGGTTATATATCCTGACCAAACAAAGGGTATAGATGATGTAAGTTTAACTATTATGGATGGAGAAAGTGTAGCTCTTATAGGCGCAAATAGCGCCGGTAAGACTTCACTTTATGTCCTTGATGGGAGTGCTGCCTTCTATTGGAAATGTATTTGCAGAAGGAATTAAGATTAGCGAAGATACTTTAAGCGAAATACGCACTAAAATTGGGGTAGTATTTCAAAACCCGGATGATCAATTATTTATGCCAACTATTTATGAAAATATCGCTTTTGGGTTGCGCAATATAGAAATGCAGGAAAAGCAAATTAAAGAACGTATTGCTGCCTGTCTAGCTCTTTTAAAAATTGAACAACTGGCGAGCAAAACAACACTTAAAATATCAGGTGGTGAAAAACGGCTAGTAGCCTTGGCTATAGTGTTAGTAATGGAGCCGGCTATTATGTTATTTGATGAACCCACTGCCTTTTTAGACCCTAAGGCTCGGCGTAACTTACTGCAAGTGCTCAATGCTTTGTCGCATACAAAGCTTATTGCTACACATGATTTGTCTTTTGCTGCCGAGACATGTCAGCGCAGTATTTTAATTAAAAATGGTAAGATTTTTGCCGATGGTTTATCACAAGATATATTATACGATGCTCAGCTAATGGACAAATGTGGTGTTGAAGCTATAGGCGTATATGAGAGGAAATTAAAATAATGGAGCAAAAAGAAATAAAGCTACTTCTAGAGCAAGTAGCAAAAGGTAAATTATCAGTAGAAGCAGCGATCTTGCAGCTCAAAGAGGCCCCATGTGAGGATTTGGGTTTTGCAAAGCTAGATTATCATCGCGGTTTGCGTCAGGGTATAGGAGAAGTCATTTATGGTGCAGGAAAAACTTCTGAACAGATTGTGCAAATAGCAGAAAACCTGCAACAGCACGGGCAAAAAACAGTTTTGATTACGCGCATTAATGCCGATGTAGCTAAGGATGTTGGTTCTAGCATAAAACTCAAGTATTTTGCTATGGGACATGTTGGCATTGTTGGAGAAATGCCTGTGCCAGATGGCAGGGGAAAAATTTTGGTGGCTACGGGTGGCACTAGTGATATGCCAATAGCAGAAGAGGCAGCTCTTACAGCGGAAGCATTAGGCAATGAAGTGACTCGATTATATGATGTCGGGGTGGCAGGATTGCATCGGTTGCTGGCTCATAAAGAGGATATTATGAGTGCTAGCGTTATTATTGCTATTGCGGGGATGGAAGGAGCATTGGCCAGTGTTATTGGCGGTTTAGCTTCTTGCCCTGTATTGGCGGTTCCTACCAGTATTGGCTATGGAGATTCTTTTCATGGTATTTCTGCCTTGATAGCTATGCTTAATTCTTGTGCCAGTGGTGTTAGTGTCGTTAATATAGATAATGGTTTTGGTGCTGCATATCAGGCTTCTATGATAAATCATATAACTGGTGGCAAGCAATAAAATAGTGTTGCAGAGAAAGTTGCCAAATAGCAAAAACAAAAAAACAAGACAAGGGATTAAAATATGATCCGTTGTCTTGTTTTTATTTTTTTGTTGTGTTATTACGGCTTGCTTTAATAACTTCTGTAATAATAGGGAGAATAGAGACTAAAATAATGCCTAGAGCTACAAAATGAAAATTGTTTTTTACGAAAGGAACATTGCCAAAGAAGTACCCTGTTCCTATAAAAAGGCTTACCCAAGAAATGGCACCTATGATATTCCACATAGCAAAAGTGCGGTAATGCATACTGCCTATGCCAGCAACAAAAGGAGCAAAAGTACGAACTATAGGAGCAAAGCGACACAGGAAAATTGCTTTATGACCGTGTTTTTCGTAAAATTGTTCCGTTTTTTTTATATGTTCTGGTTTAATAAGAGTTGTTTTACTGAGCAACTTATGTCCAAATTCTTCACCAATCCAATAATTACAATTGTCACCTAAAATGGCAGCAATTAAACAAATGAAAAATAAAGTCCAAAGATGCAGGCCTTCACTAGAAGCTGCTAATGCTCCACAGGCAAAGAGCAAAGAGTCACCCGGTAGGAAAGGTGTTATGACTAGTCCTGTTTCACAAAAAATAATAGCGAATAAAAAAAAGTAAACCCAGTAGCCATAATTTTGCATAATGATAGGAGTGTACTTATCAAAATGCATAATATATTCAAAAAAAAAATAAACTAATGTTTCCATATAAATCCTTTCTGTAATTACTATAACGCCTTATTTTACCATACTTTCTGTGTTATAATAAGAAAAATATAAAAAAGCTTAACAAAGAGGAGAAGAAAATGACAGATTTAACGGAAATTGAAGAAAAAATAGCCGAATATGCGGCCAAAGGTTATGAAGTACCATCTAAGGATATGATTAAGACGCCAGCGCAGATTGCAGGCATTCGGGCAGCTTCTAAAATTAACACAGCGGTATTAGATGCTGTTGCTGATAAAATAAAAGTGGGCATGAGTACTGATGATATTAATACCATAGTGTATGAATGCACTTTGTCGCATGGTGCAATACCGGCCCCGCTAAATTATGAAGGATTTCCAAAGAGTGTGTGCACATCTATAAATGAAGAGATTTGCCATGGTATCCCTGATCCTAATGTGATTTTAAAAAACGGTGATATTGTCAATGTAGATGTGACAACTTTCTATAATGGATTTTATGGTGATGCTTCTAGGATGTTTATGCTTGGCAAGGTTAATCCTCAAAAGAAAAATTTGGTGCTCATTACTAAAGAATGTTTACGACGTGGAGTTGAGGCGGCTAAACCTTGGCATTTTATAGGTGATATTGGTGCAGCAGTTTCTGCTTTGGCACATAAACATGGTTACTCGGTAGTCAGAGAGTTTGGCGGCCATGGAGTAGGGATGGAAATGCATGAAGAACCTTTTATTAGTCACATAGGTAAAAAGAATACGGGCATGCTTTTAGTGCCAGGGATGGTTTTTACCATAGAGCCTATGATAAATATGGGACGTCCGGACTTATATGTGGATTCTGTCAATGATTGGACGGCATTAACTGAAGATGGAAAACCTTCTGCTCAATGGGAACATACAATATTAATCACAGAAAATGGTCAGGAAATTCTAACCTATTAAGAAAATAAGGCTGCCAATGCACGCAAAAATAGCGGTTAGTGGCAGTCTATTTATTTTTTCCAAAAGTTACGGAATTTATTTATCATAGTTTTTTGGGGTAAAGCTTCCGGCCAGAGTTCACGACCTGAAGTTTCGCGCATGGCAGCAGCTAAATGACAGTAGAGTTCGGGGTTATTTTTACTCAAAGTTATAATTAATTCCTTCATTTCTTGTCTTTGGGTATGGCCATCGTAAGGACAGGGGTTTTTTAAAGGTTTAAGGTTTATTTTCTGACCACATTCAATGATTTCATTTTCTCTATAATAAATAAGCGGTCGTAGAACTGTAAGCTGAGTTCTGGTTAAGAAGGTTACCGTTAGGAATGTTTTTTGCTGACCGGAATTCAAAAGATTTAGTAAAAAAGTTTCTACTGCATCATCATTATGGTGTGCCAAAGCAATCTTGTTAAAGCCTAATTCGCAAGCTTTACGGTTGGTAGCCGCTCTACGAAAATAAGCACATGAAAAACATGGTGTATTTCCTCTGCCTTTCCAAACTTCCATAACATTTACTTGCTCGTGGTAATGCACAAGACCAAATTGGTGGCAAAAGTCTTTTAATTCTTGGGCAGGAAAGTTGTTGTCGAACATGCTGTCAACAGTATAACAGGCTAGTTCAAAGTGGACAGGGGGAGTGTTTTTGCACCTCTGCTAAGGCGGCAGTAAGAAACATACTGTCCTTGCCACCGGAAAGACCGATGAGAACTTTATCACCTTCGGCAAGCATATTAAATTCAATTAAAGACCGCCAGATTTTTGTTAGATATTCCGCTGGCAAAAATGGTGTTTTTGACATAATATTATCCTTTCTATATACCAATACATTATAGCAAAAAAAGCGCTAATCTGCTAAAATTATATGATATAAAAGATATGAGAAATGAGGAAATAATGACTAATATTTTTGATTCGTTAAATAAAGAACAAGCTGAAGCAGTGAGACAAATTGCTGGTCCAACCCTGATTTTGGCAGGTGCGGGATCAGGCAAAACTAAAGTCTTGACTTGCCGTATTGCCTATTTACTAGAGAAGCATGTGGCACCTTACAGTATCTTAGCTATTACTTTTACTAATAAGGCTGCTAAAGAGATGCGGCAGCGGGTAGACAGATTAGTAGGACCGAATGCCAAAGATGTTTGGCTTTTTACTTTTCATGGATTTTGCAGCCGTATTTTACGTAGAGAGATTGATAATTTGCCGGGTTATAGTCGCTCTTTTTCTATATATGATCCTACTGATTGCAAAAATATATTAAAAGAAGTACTTAAAAAATTAAATTTAGATGATAAGTATTACCCTTATAATATGTTGATTTCTACTATCTCTAATGCCAAGAATGCTATGCTTGATGCTCGCCTTTTTGCAGCTCAGGCAGCAGATTTCCACAGCAAGAAGGTAGCGGAAATTTATGCTGAGTATGAAAAAAAACTTGTGGATAGCAATGCGTTGGATTTCGATGATCTTTTGTTACTAACTATTAAGCTTTTTAGTGCAAATCCGGAGGTACTAGCTAAGTATCAACAAAAATTTTCCTATGTACTCATTGATGAGTATCAAGATACTAATCATGTACAGTATTTATTGGCAAAACTTTTGTGCGAAAAACACCATAATTTGTGCGTAGTAGGCGATATTGATCAAAGTATTTATGGTTGGCGTGGCGCTGACATTACAAATATATTGGATTTCGAGCAAGATTATCCAGAAGCAAAGGTTGTTAAGTTAGAACAAAATTACCGCTCCACTCAAGTTATTTTAGATGCTGCTAATGCAGTTATTAACAATAATACAGCTCGTAAACCCAAAAATTTATGGACAGATAACAAAAATGGTGTGCCAATTATGTATTATAGAGCCCGTGACGATAGAGATGAAGCAGATTTTGCTATACGCGAAATACGACAGATGCAAGATGTTGGCGAAAAACTGGGCAATATGGCGGTGCTTTATCGTACTAATGCACAATCGCGTATTTTTGAGGAACTTTTGGTAAAAAGTGGTTTACCTTATATTATGGTGGGTGGTCTCAAATTTTATGATCGTAAAGAAATAAAAGATGTTTTATCTTATTTACGTGTGCTGTTTAATTTTCAAGATAACCAAGGATTGTTACGCATTATTAATGTGCCTAGGCGTGGTATTGGAGCAGCGACGATTGAAAAACTACAAGTTTTAGCAGAGACCTGTAATTGTTCGCTTTTTGAATTAATAACAGATCCATTTAAACTTGCGAACGCAGGTCGTATTGCTGGAAAACTTGAAAGCTTTGCTCAAACAATGACTGCATTAAGAAATATGGTAGACAAAGTAACCGTAAAAGATTTAATAGAAGCGGTGGTACAAAAAACAGGTTATTTAGAAGAATTAGAAATGGATCGCTCCATCCAATCAGAAGGACGTAAAGATAATATTTATGAATTAATGCGTATTGCTTTAGAGTTCGCTGGTGAAGATGAAGAGGATGATTTAGAGGCATTTTTGAATCATGTAGCATTAGTAGCGGATATTGATGATGCAAAATTTGCTACAGACTCAGTAACTTTAATGACCTTGCATGCTTCCAAGGGACTGGAATTCCCTATAGTATTTTTAGCAGGTATGGAAGAAGGAATATTCCCTAGTCAGCGCAGTTTAGCTGATGAGGATGCTATTGAAGAAGAACGGCGTTTGTGTTATGTGGGAATTACTAGAGCTAAGAGCAAGCTTTATCTTACTGCTGCAAAACAAAGAATGCTTTTTGGGCATATAGTAATGTATCCACCTTCACGCTTTTTACAGGAAATACCGAGGACGCTTATTGAAGTGCATAAGCCTAAATTGGTAGGCTTTGGTAATGAGATAATGCGGCAAAAGAGCATTTTGGACAATGCGCCAAGAACGCAGGTGGGAAAAATAGTATCAGAACCTTTTAAAAAGCAAGGAACAACAATGCTGGGCAAAAGAGAAAAAAGGGGCAACTTTAAACCTCAAGATGTTAGTATCCAAGTGCTAGTGCCTGGAGATAAGGTTACTCATAAAAAATGGGGAATAGGGACTGTAGTCGCAGCTAAAAATGTGGAGGAGGGGCAAGAAGTTAAAGTCGCTTTTCCACAAGAAGGCGTACGGTTGATTTTAACTAAATTTGCAGTATTAGAAAAACTTTGATAATAGGTTTGAAAGGGGCGCTTACTATGGAGCAACTATCATATATGGATGCAGAAGAAAAAATAGAAAAGTTGCGTGTTGCCATAAGGCATCATGAATACCTATATTATGTGCAAGATATGCCCTCTGTGTCGGATGCAGAATATGACGAACTTATAAAAGAACTGAGAGCTTTGGAAGAAAGTTATCCGGAACTTATTACGGCTGATTCACCGACCCAGCGTGTCGGTGGTAATATTAAAAGTGATTTTACTGAAGTTAAACATATTACCCCGTTGTTAAGTTTGGGAAATGCTTTTTCTCAAATAGAGATGGAAGAATTTGATCGTAAAGTTCACGAGGGCTTGCCTGAAAATGCAGAAATAGAATACGTTGTGGAGCCTAAGATAGATGGTTTGGCATGCAGCCTCATCTATGAACGAGGAAAATTGGTAAGGGCGGCAACTCGCGGTGATGGTACTGTGGGGGAAAATGTTACACAAAATGTGCGCACTATTAAAACGATTCCATTAGTTTTGCCGAAGCTAGCGGGCCAAGAAATACCGGAATTATTAGACGTAAGAGGCGAAGTTTATATGCCTAGGCATTCTTTTATGCGTCTTAACCAAGAAAGACAGGAAAAAGGAGAACAGGAATTTGCTAATCCTCGTAATGCGGCGGCAGGATCGTTACGACAGCTAAATTCTAAAGTTACAGCAGACCGCGCTCTAGGCTTTTTTGCCTATGGAATAGGTACAGGAGCTTTGGCATCACATAATGAATCTATGGATTTATTACAAAAATGTGGCTTTAAAACAACCGAAGGACGCATCAAGGTCAAGACAATTGAAGAAGTAAACAAGTTAATAGTTGCTCATGGTAAAAAAAGAAATGAGTTGGCTTATGATACAGACGGCGTAGTTGTAAAAGTTAATGCTGTATGGCAGCAAAATATATTAGGAGCTACTGGTAAGGACCCACGCTGGGCAATTGCGTACAAATTCCCTCCCGAGCAGGTCGAAACTAAACTAGAAGATATAATTCTACAGGTAGGAAGAACTGGAGTGTTAACGCCAACGGCTATACTAACACCGGTTAAATTGTCAGGCAGTACTATTAGTAGAGCAACTTTCCATAATGAATACTTCATTATGGAAAAAGATATTCGTATAGGCGACAGGGTAATTATTAATAAAGCAGGAGAAATTATACCGGAAGTCTTAAACGTAGTTATTGAAAAGCGTACAGGGAAAGAAAAACCTTTTGCTATGCCTACTACCTGTCCGGAATGTTCATGGCCTGTTATTCGCAAAGAGGGAGAGGCGGCTATTCGCTGTACAAATCCTCATTGTCCTGCGTTGGGAAGAGAGGGTTTGATACATTTTACTTCTCGCGATGCTATGGACATAGATGGTTGCGGTCCAGCAGTAATTAATCAGCTTATTGCTGCTGATTTAATTAAAGACCCTGGAGATTTGTATTTATTAGTAAAAGAACAGTTAATGAAACTTGCGCGCAAAGGTGATAAATCTGTAGATAATTTACTTGCGGCTATTGCAGCTAGTAAAAACCAGAGTTTGGATAAATTGCTTTTTGCTCTAGGTATTCGTCATGTAGGGGCCAAAGGAGCCAGAATTTTAGCTCTGAAATATAAGACTATGGATGCTCTGATGCAGGCTGATGAAGAAGAAATTAGCAATATAGCAGATTTAGGCCCAGTTATTGCAGCAAGCATAGTAACGTATTTTGCAGAACCGACAAACCAAGATTTAATAGAGCGGTTAAAAGAAGTGGGAGTCAATATGACCATGACTGCCGGAGGAGCATTAGATGAAAATCATCCTTTTTATGATAAAACCATGGTTTTTACTGGAACGATGCCTACACTAGATAGGGCTACAGCGCAAACTATGGCTCAAGATGTCGGTGCTAAAGTTACTGGTTCTGTTAGCAAAAAGACTGACTATGTGGTAGCAGGTGCTGAAGCTGGCAGTAAACTTACTAAAGCAGAACAATTTGGTGTTACAGTGCTAGATCAGGAAGAATTTTTAAAATTGCTGAAAAATGATTAAGGTGATTTTTACAATGTAAGGAGAGCTTAAACATGAAAAAAATGCCGGTATTATTTATAGGACATGGTTCACCTATGAACGCTGTTGAAGTTAATGCTATAACTAGTCAATGGGTAAGCTTAGGTAATATAATAACTAAACCGGATGCTATTTTGTCTATTTCAGCACATTGGTATACTGGGGAAAGTTATGTGCAAGATACTAAGCAACCACGGCAAATTTATGACATGTATGGATTTCCACCTCAGTTATATGAACTGCAATATCCTGTTGCTGGAAGTAGTCTGTTAACTCAGAGGGTGCAAGATTTGTTAGGAACAGCAGTGAGCGTTAATAATGCTTGGGGCATAGATCATGGCACATGGTCTGTATTGGTACATTTATATCCACAGGGAGATATTCCGGTAGTGCAATTAAGTATAAACGGCAATCTTAAACCTTGGGAACAGTTTGCTATTGGGGAAGCCTTGCAACCTTTGCGTGAAGCAGGAATCCTTATATTGGGGAGCGGGAATGTGGTTCATAATTTAAGTATGCTGGATTGGAATAATCCTAGCGGTTTTACTTGGGCCGATGAATTTGATAAATGGGTAAAGAAGCTAGTTTGCGCAAAAGATAGCAAACACTTACTTAGTTATGCCGAGAATCAATATGCCGGAAAAGCAGTACCGACTACAGAACATTTCGCACCTTTACTTTACTGCCTTGGTGCCGTGCAAGATACGCAATATAATTTACAGATTATTAATGATGTTCGTGTTATGGGCAGCATGTCCATGACAAGCTATCTTTTTGCAAGTGAAGAGTGAAGTGGGTCGTAAGAAAAGCAGGTATTATGGGATTAACCATAATACCTGCTTTTGCTTATTATAAGACTTTAGTCTGTTTCGCTCGCAAAGCGTGAGAAACAAAAAACCACCCGCATAGTGAAGTGGTAACATCTAAGTGGACACTTAAACCACTGGTGACTTAGTGTTATAATTTTGTAAAAAAGCGGTGAAAATAATGGGCCTCAAAGGTGGAAATAAGAGATATTTTAGCAAGGAATTTAAATTATCAGTTGTGCAGAGAAATTTAGCTGGCGAAAGCAGTGGGAAACTATCCAAACAACTTAATTTAGATAAATCGCTAATTTGTTACTGGGCAAGAATATATAGAGATAAAGGGGAATCTGGACTAGAATCCAAGAGACGTCCTGGAAATCCTCTTGCTACATATCAAAACAGAAAAACGCTATCCATCGAAGAACACCTTAGATATGAGCTGGCTAAAAAAGATATCGAGCTTGCAAAACTAAAAAAAATATTAGAATATCAGAGGGGGCATGTCAAGGCAGGAAATTAATACGATTGTATTTCGAGGCGATATTCGAATTAAGTGACCGTTATTCTGTAGTATGGTTATGTAAACAGTTTTCGGTATCTAGAGCTGGATATTATAACTGGATAAAACATAAAAATCGTCCCAATACATATGAGTTACAGCGGCAAGAAATTATATTATTTATACGTAAAATTCATGAAGAAAAACCCAGCTATGGCTATCGCAGAATTCGTAATCGAATTTTGAAAGATACCGGATGGCATATTTGTCTCCCGAGGGTGCTCTCTTGCATGCAAAGTATTGGCATCCAGTCTAAGGCACGAAAAAAGAAACACTGGGGCGGTGTTGGAAAAGAGCATAATATCTTTAAAAATATTCTAAACCGCAATTTCACGGCTAAGAGACCACTACAAAAGGTTGTAACAGATATTACCGAATTCTACTGGCATGGCAGAAAATGCTTCTTTACATGTTACTTAGATTTATTTAATAATGAAATGGTGTCTTGGAATTTTGGTTTTCGTGAAGACCTGCCTTTTGTTCTTAAACCACTAACAGATCTCTTAGTTTTAATTGGAAAGGCTGCTGGTTCAGAGCCAACAATACTGCATTCCGATCAAGGTTCACAGTATAGCTCGCCTGCTTTCACAACGCTTTTGAAGAGATATGGCATTATCCAGAGTATGTCTCGTGCGGGAACGCCACATGATAATGCTGTTATTGAGAGTTTTTTCGGTTGGTTCAAAGAAGAATTGAACTTGGATTTCCATTTCAAGAAAGCAAACGATATTTTTATTGTTGTTCATCAAGCTGTAGACTATTTTAATATGCAAAGGCCTGTTGCTAAACCGCAATATAAATCTCCCATACAGTTTCGTCTAGATAGGTGCAACTAATTATTAGTGGTTATAGTGTCCTTTTTATATTGACCACTTCATTAGACGGGTGGTGCTGATTTAAAACTATGTTTTTATTTTTCTGGAAAACTACAATTTAAGAAAATAGTTATAAACGTCTAAATCGTCTGTTAATTCGGGATGAAAAGTAGTGGCTAAAATACGATTTTGTTGCGCTGCTACAATTTTACCATCATATTCTGCTAAAACTTCTGTAGTGCCACTTATAGATACAATTTGCGGAGCTCTAATGAAAACCATGTTAAGAGGGTTACTGCTAATTTGTGGTATTAGCTTTTGAACGGTAAAACTATCTAGTTGGCTACCATATGTATTGCGACGAACCAGTATATCCATCACTGCTAAATGGGGAAGACCCGCATCTAAGTCTTTGGCTAATAGTATTAATCCGGCACAAGTTCCCCAAACGGGCATACCAGCAATAATCCGCTTACGTATTTCCGCAGCTAAACCGGTTATGTTTAGAAGTTTAGACATAGTAGTGCTTTCACCACCAGGAAGAATTAAACGATCCACTGCATTTAATTCAGAGGTTGTTTTAACTGGCACGCTTTTAATATTTTTCAGTTTTTGTAAAGCTTGCAGATGTTCAGCAAAAGAACCTTGTAAAGATAGAACGCCGATTGTTTCCATTACCAACCTCTTTTGGCAAAAGTTTGTTCTTCAGGAATATCAGCAATATTAATGCCTTTCATGGCTTCGCCTAAATCTGATGAGACCTTGGCTAAAACATTAGCATCCTGATAATAACTGACGGCCATCACAATAGCTTTGGCACGTTTAGAGGGATTATCGCTACGGAATATACCTGAGCCTACAAAAACACCTTCACTGCCAAGTTGCATCATTAGGGCAGCATCAGCAGGGGTAGCAATTCCGCCGGCGGCAAAGTTGACAACAGGCAGCTTGCCTAGTTTAGCTACTTTGGCAACTAATTCATAAGGAGCTCCGTGCTCTTTGGCAAAAGTCATCCATTCAGCTGCAGGTAGATTTGTTAACTGGTGTATTTCATTGGTTATGGCACGCATATGGCGTACGGCTTCTACTACATTACCTGTGCCAGCCTCACCTTTGGTACGAATCATAGCTGCTCCTTCACCAATTCTTCTTAGGGCTTCTCCTAAATTGCGAGCACCACATACAAAAGGAATTTTGAAGGAGTGTTTGTCAATATGATATAAATTATCAGCAGGAGTTAATACTTCACTTTCGTCAATGTAGTCAATTTTCAAGGCTTCAAGTATTTGTGCTTCTACAAAATGACCGATTCTAACTTTGGCCATAACAGGAATACTAACCGCCTCTTTAATTGCTAGAATCATTTGTGGGTCGCTCATGCGGGCTACGCCGCCTTCTTTCCTAATGTCAGAGGGGACTCTTTCTAAGGCCATAACCGCAACGGCACCGGCTTCTTCTGCTATTTTTGCTTCTTCCACGTTAGTTACGTCCATTATGACGCCACCTTTTAACATTTGGGCTAGTTCTTTGTTTAATTTTGCTTTATCCGTCATATTTATTCCTCCTAATTTTGTCTAACATTTGTGTTATACAAATTATTATATAAGAAAACTGACCATTTTAAAGATACAGTTTAGACAATATTTAGAAGTACAGTTTGTAGCCATTTTTTATATGTTAAATAAGTTATTGTTTTATAAGAGCAAAAGACGCTTAGGATTTGTTCAACCGACATTTTTTGTGGTATAATTCATAAGTTATTAGGTAGCAGTATGATTGTTTTTAAATAAGTTATTAAATAGGATGGTGAGATTATGAAAGTTACAGCAAAGGAAGTTAAGCATATTGCAAATTTATCGCGCTTAACAGTTCCAGACAGTGAAATGGAAAAATTTACTGAGCAATTCAATCAAATACTCAATTATGCGGATATTTTACAAAAGTTGGATACTAAGGGCATTGAGCCTACGCCATATGTATTGCCTATTAGTAATGTTTTGCGTGAAGATATAGCAGTAGAAGGCGTAAGTCATGAAGAGGCGTTATCCAACGCACCTGATGTACAAAATGGTGGGTTTAAGGTGCCTAGAGTAATCGAATAAGAGGGGGATTAAAGTGGATTTATATAAAAGTACAGCTCATGAGCTTCATGAAAAATTAATAAAAAAAGAAATAAGCTCTGTAGAATTAACTGAAAATGTTTATAAACGTATTGATCAAGTAGACGGTGATGTTAAAGCTTATGTTACCTTGGATAAAGAAAATGCTTTGGCACAAGCGGCAAAAGTAGATAAAATGATTGCAGAAGGCGAAATGATTGCTCCTTTAGCAGGAATTCCAGGCGCTATTAAGGACAATATTTCAACGAAAGGATTAAGAACAACTTGTTCTTCAAAAATGTTGGAGAATTTTGTGCCTATTTATGATGCTCACGTAATTCAGAAATTACGTGCAGATGAAACTGTTTTTCTTGGTAAGACTAACATGGATGAATTTGCCATGGGTTCAACCACAGAAACCTCCTATTTTCCCACTACACATAATCCGTGGAATTTAGAGAGAGTACCGGGAGGTTCTTCCGGCGGTAGTGCCGCTGCAATTGTGGCAGGCGAAGCTATTTGGGCTTTGGGGTCTGACACGGGCGGTTCTATTCGTCAACCGGCTTCTTTTACCGGCTGTGTAGGTATTAAACCTACTTATGGTCGCGTTTCTCGCTATGGCTGTGTGGCCTTTGCATCTTCACTAGATCAAATTGGACCTATTACCCGCGATGTTACTGACGCAGCTACGGTGTTAAATACTATTTGTGGCGTTTGTACTATGGACTCAACATCACTTAATGAGGAGGTTCCTGATTTTACTAAGGCCCTGAAAACAGATGTCAAGGGATTACGTATAGGTGTGCCTAAAGAATATTATGCGGCAGGGTTAGATCCTAAAGTTGATGGGGTACTTAAGAAGGCGTTGGCAGATTATGAAGCAATGGGCGCTGAAATTGTAGATATATCCCTACCACACACGGAATATGCCGTAATAACATATTATATTATTGCTCCTGCGGAAGCTTCCGCTAACTTAGCACGTTTTGATGGCGTACGTTATGGCTATCGGAATATTAAAGCTACTTCTGCTCCTGAAATGAATACTGCCAGCAGAACTGAAGGTTTTGGTGATGAGGTAAAACGTCGTATTATGCTGGGAACATATGTATTAAGCTCAGGCTACTATGACGCATATTATTTGAAGGCAATGCAAGTGCGTACTTTGATTCGTCAAGACTTTGAAAAAGCTTTTGAGCAATGTGATGTTTTATTAACACCTACTTCACCTGTTGTTGCCTACCCCATTGATGGTAAAATGGATCCTTTAGCTATTTATTTACTGGATGTATGTACTATTCCTGTCAACTTAGCAGGTTTACCGGGCATCTCTATTCCTGCAGGTTTTGTAGATGGTATGCCTGTTGGCATGCATCTTATAGGTAAAGTTTTGGATGAAGAAACAGTATTGCGCGCTGCGTATGCTTTTGAACAGTCTCATGACTATCACAAAGTCATGGCACCGTTGGGAGGTAAATAATCATGAAAAACTATATTACTGTTGTAGGATTGGAAGTTCATGCAGAGTTAAAAACTAAATCTAAGGCTTTTTGCTCATGCTCTACGGCTTTTGGCAGTGAGCCGAATACACATGTTTGCCCTGTTTGTCTTGGAATGCCTGGAGCGCTGCCTGTGCTTAATAAACAAGTTGTAGAATTTGCTATTCGTACTGGTTTAGCCGTTAACTGCGAGATTCAAAAATTCAACAAATTTGATAGAAAAAATTATTTTTACCCGGATTTATCAAAAAACTATCAGATTTCTCAATTTGATAAACCTATTTGTTTAGGTGGGCATATTGATATCCATGTGGCTGATCAACCCAAGCGTATTGGAATTACTCGCATTCACATGGAAGAAGATGCTGGTAAATTAGTGCATTCCGGGGCTACTATTAAGACTTCAGATTCCTCTGCGGTTGACTATAATAGAGCAGGAGTACCATTAATTGAAATAGTATCGGAACCGGATATGCGTAGTGCTACTGAAGCTAGGGCCTATCTAGAGAAGTTGAAAGCAATTTTAGAATATATTGATGTTTCTGATTGTAAGATGCAAGAGGGAAGTATTCGCTGTGATGCAAATATTTCTGTGATGACCGATGATGCTAAAGAATTTGGCACTCGTGCTGAAATAAAGAACTTGAATTCTTTTCGTGCATTGGAACGAGCTATTGACTACGAAGTAGAAAGACAAATTGAGCTTATCGAAGATGGCGGACATGTTGTGCAAGAAACTCGTACTTGGGATGATGCGCAGGGAATTACTTTATCTATGCGTTCCAAGGAAGAGGCTCATGACTATCGTTATTTTCCTGAACCGGATTTAGTGCCTGTAGAAATTGATGATGCGTGGATAGAGCGGGTTAAGGCTGAGTTGCCTGAACTGCCTGCAGCGAGAAAAACCAGGCTAATGGATGAAAAGGGCTTGCAAGAATATGATGCTGAAAATATTGTTGCTACCAAAGCTATGGCGCAGTATTTCGATGATGCAGCCAAACATACCGACGATGTCAAGGGACTGGCTAATTGGTTGTTAGGAGATGTATCTGCTTATCTAAATAATAATAATATTGAAATTGATAAATTTCCTGTCACTCCGGCAAATTTAGGAGAATTAGTAACGTTGATTAAAAAGGGCGTATTGTCTAGTAAACTTGCTAAAAAAGTTTTTGTGGAAATGGTTAAAGAAGATAAATCTCCTAAGGACTTAGTTAAGGATCTTGGCCTAGAACAGGTTAGTGATACTGATGCCTTACAAAAAATGGTGGACGAAACTTTAGCAGAAAATCCTCAATCCGTTGTAGATTTTAAAGCAGGTAAAGATAGAGCAGTTGGGTTTTTGGTGGGTCAAATAATGAAAAAATCGCGTGGTAAGGCCAATCCAGCGATGATTAATGAAATGCTTTTGAAAAAATTAAAAGAGTAGTTCTGCACAATATAAAAGCTTAGAGGGATGTTTTCCTATCTTAAAGCTAGGAGGCTATCTCAATTTTGAGATAGCCTCCTTCATATTTTGCAGTTATAAAATCAATCTTTGTCAAAGCGGCTAAGCTTTGATAATAATAAAGGGAGTGCAAGAAATGGATGTAAGATTTAAAAAATTTGCTAAAAGTTTAATTAATTATTCGGTAAGATTGCAAGCGGGAGAAAATATCCTTATTGAGGTAATGGACTCGGGAATTCCACTAGCACAGGCTTTGATAGAAGAAGCTTATGCTGCAGGTGGGGTACCCTTTCTTACGGTGAAAAACAGTAGTTTGCAAAGGGCCTTGATTTCTGGGTGCAAGCAAGCGCAAATAGAACAAATCGCTGGATATGAAGCTGCCCGCATGCGTGATATGAATGCTTATATTTCTGTTCGAGCTAGTGAGAACATTAGCGAAATGTCTGATGTACCTGCTGAAAAAATGAGGATATTGCAGACATTTTGGAATGATATCGTACATAGCAAGATACGCGTTCCTGAAACAAAATGGTGTGTAATGCGTTATCCTAATGCAGCTATGAGCCAACTTGCCAACATGAGTACGGAAGCTTTTGAAGATTTTTATTTTGATGTTTGCACTTTGGACTATGCTAAAATGGAGGCGGCTATGACGCCCCTTGTTGACCTTATGCAACGCACTGATAAAGTGCATATTAAGGGGACAGGAACAGATTTATCCTTTTCTATCAAAGGCATAGCTGCCATAAAATGCGCGGGTGAATGCAATATTCCTGATGGTGAGGTATATACAGCACCTGTGAGAAATAGTATTAACGGTACGCTTTCTTATAATTGTCCTGCTGTTTATCAAGGCGTTACTTATGAAAACATAAAATTCACTTTTGCTAATGGAAAAATTGTGCAAGCAACTGCTAATAATACGGAAGAAATTAATCAAGTCCTTGATACTGATGAAGGAGCTCGTTATATTGGCGAATTTGCTCTTGGCGTAAATCCCTATATTTTAAAGCCCATGAAGGATACTTTGTTCGATGAAAAGATTTCCGGTAGTTTTCATTTTACGCCGGGAAATTGTTATGACGAGGCCCCTAATGGTAATAAATCTGCAATTCACTGGGATCTTGTCTGTATACAACGCCCTGAATATGGTGGCGGTGAAATTTATTTTGATGATGTTTTGATTAGAAAAGATGGCTTATTTATTCTTGAAGAATTAACAGTATTAAATCCAGAAAATCTTAAGGCATAAATAAATTAATATAACCTATGTTTTAAATTTACCCTTTAGAACATAAATAAATTATGCTTTTGACATGATTTAGACATATATTATTAGTATTATAACCACTCCTTTTATTTCCTGACCAGCTGGTCAGGAAATAAAAGGAGTGGTTATAATGTTAGGGAAAAAAATACAAAGATTAGCAGCCATGTTTATATTAGCAGGGTTTGTAAGTTCTACTGGGTTGGCAATTACAGCTGAGGCCTCTTCTCGACAACATGCAAGTGTACAAGAACAAAGATGGCAAAATCAAAGAGAAGAACAAAGAATACAACATCAGAAAGCTGAGCAGAAAAGACAACACGAAAAAGAAGAAAAACGAATACAACGCCAAAGAGAAGAACAAAGAAGGCAACATGAAAAAGAAACGCAAAGAATGCAGCGCCAGAGAGACGAGCAGAGAAGGCGTTATCAAAAAGATAAACGTAATGACAACGAAAGTCATAGTGATACAGGAAATTTAGTTACGGGGCTGATTATTGGTGGTGTACTTGGTGCCGTTATTGCTAATAGTTAATAAAAATTATAAATTTATTTAGTAATATAACGCGAAAGACAGCTAAATTGTCTTCCGCGTTATATTAATTTTCACAACTTTACAAATAATCTTTTAATAAAATCATTTGCTTTTTTTTTTACATTATGTTATATTTTATTTATAGTAATAAAGGGGGAAGAAATTATTTTAGATGGGTGGGTTTTGCTATGGGGAAAATGGCCTGTGAAGAAAATGAACGAGAAAATCAAGGTATAGGGAAGTCCTTAAATTCTTTAACAATTCATTGTCATGTTTGTGGCAAGGAATTTGTTTGCAACAAGAGATATCATACGTATAAAGCTTATAGTGAACACAAGATTTGTTACTATTGTTCTTATAGTTGTTTTAATAAGAGGGGAAAGTAAAAGCATAAAATAGTAATTGTTTTCTTTGCTTGTAATATATTTTGTCAGGGTTTTAAAGTAATGGAAAAAGTAAGGCACAATAAATAATTTTATTGTGCCTTACTTCTATGTACTTCAGATGTTATTCATATTGTTATAATATTATTTAATTAGAGCCATTCCTAAGCGAACAGCTTTTTCATTTACCTCTTCAGTTCCTTTAGGAACACGGCTAAGAACGGCTTTGATGATAGAAGCCTCCGATACAATATCGGTCAGTTTAACAATTGCACCTAAGGCAATAATGTTAGCAAATAAAGCTTTTCCTAACTCTGTCTTAGCAGTATGCGTAATAGGCAACTCTAAAACCTTGCCCTTAAAAGAAGCGGGGAGTGCTTTAACAAATAAGCTATCTGTTACTAAAATACCGTCATCGCTTAAATCATCAACATATTTCTTTGCAGCTTCCTGGCTCATAGCTAAAACCAAATTAGGTTTAGTTACTTTAGGGAAATAAATAGCTTTATCAGAAATCATGACTTCTGCCTTACTAGAACCACCGCGGGCTTCAGGACCATAGGATTGAGATTGGATAGCTAATTTTCCATCTAAAAGAGCGGCCTCTGCTAAAATTATACCTGCTAAAATCAAACCTTGTCCGCCACTACCGGATAAACGTAATTCTTGTTTCATATTATTTTCCCCCCTTAGCGGCAATAATCAGTTCCTCATAGGCGTCGGTGTATTCTTGTGCACCTACTACTTCATAGAGCAAGCCGATAGGGAATTTAACTAATTTATCTTCATCGCTTAACTTGTCATAAGCAACCATTGGAACTCCATGATCACGTTGCCACTTCATCATATCGGCAGGACCGCCCATTTTATTTTGGCGCCCATAAGAAGTCGGGCAAGCTGAAACTACTTCAATAAGGCTAAAGCCTTTATGGGCAATACCTTTGGCAATTAAATCAGTGGTCATTTGTGCGTGGAAGGTAGTAGAACGGGCTACAAAAGTAGCACCGGCAGCTTTCACTAATTCAGCAATATTGAAATCACGTTCGATTGTGCCGTAAGGAGCAGTAGTTGCTTTCGCGTGAACTGGGGGGGCATAGGAGAGTACTGACCGCCGGTCATACCGTAAATACTGTTGTTATAAAGAACAACTGTAAGATCAATGTTCCTGCGAGCCGCGTGAATCAAGTGGTTTCCACCAATAGCAGCAGCATCACCATCGCCGGTAACTACTAAGACAGTTAGCTTAGGATCAGCTAATTTGAGGCCGGTTGCTACAGGAAGAGCTCTGCCGTGTGCAGAATGCACTGTATTGAAATCTAAGTAACCACTGGCACGAGAAGAACACCCGATGCCGGAAACAACGGCAACTTCATCTTTTGTCAAGCCAAGTTTATCAACAGCCTTAACCATGCAACCAGTAACAACGCCGTGACCGCAACCAGGACACCAAATATGAGGCAAGCGACCCGGACGGAAATATGTATCAATTATTTTTTCCATGCTCATGTTATTTACCTCCTATTTAAATGTTTCTTTAATTTTAGCTAGCAATTCATCAGGAGTTGCCGGTTCATTATTATAAACGCCATAAGAAGTTACAGGTACTTTTCCTGCAACAACGCGTTGAACTTCCTCAACATATTGACCATAGTTTAATTCATGTACCATTATATGTTTAACTTTTGCAGCTAAGGCCTTCATTTGCTTTTCTGCAAAAGGCCAAATAGTAATAGGACGAACTAAGCCAACTTTAATACCTTCGGCACGAGCCATGTTAACGGCTTCATATACGGCACGAGCCGTACCGCCGAAAGCAACAATAGCATATTCCGCATCATCCATTTGGAAGTTCTCTACTTCAACAATATCATCTAGGTTATTATAAAGTTTATCATGTAAACGATTCGTAGATTCTACAGTAGCTTCAGGAGTTCCTTTGGGAAAACCGGTTTCATCATGAATCAAACCGGTTACATGCCAACGATAGCAGCTGCCAAAAGGAGGCATTGCAGGAACTAAAGAATCATCTGTAGCATAAGCCTTGAAGTCTTCAGGTTTGCAAGTAGGTTGTTTGCGTTCAGGTTGAGGTATTTCATCATAATTATCAGGTAATTCAATTTTTTCCCTCATATGTCCAATAACTTCATCCAATAAAAGAATTACTGGTACACGATATTTTTCACTAAGAGCATACGCTCTCATGGTTAAGTCAAAACATTCAGGAACGCTTCCAGGAGTTAAGGCGATTAGCCAACGATCTCCATGGGTACCCCAACGTGCTTGCATAATATCTCCTTGTGAAGATGATGTTGGTTGCCCAGTAGAAGGACCAACACGTTGTACGTTGGTAATTACGATAGGTATTTCAGCTATGCAGGCATAACCTAGCAGTTCTTGTTTTAGTGAGAAACCCGGACCGCTGGTTGCTGTCATAACTTTTTTACCAGCCAAAGAAGCACCAATAACGGCTCCTATACTGGCAATTTCATCTTCCATTTGAATAAATTTGCCACCAACTTTAGGTAGTTTTTTAGCAAGGTCTTCAGCTATTTCAGTGGAAGGGGTTATAGGATAGCCACCAAAAAATTTACAACCGGCAGCAATAGCACCTTCAACAACAGCCTAATTTCCTTGTAAGAGCAAAATTCTTGACATGAGTGTGTCACTCCTTTACTATTTTTCTAGAAAAATTGCGTAGTCCGGGCAACGTAGTTCACATTGGCCGCATTTTATGCATTTTGATTCGTCAACTATCTCAACTTTTTCAATTTCACTGACTGCAAGTACTTGTTTGGGGCAAAACGCAACGCAAATACCGCAACCTTTACAACGGTTAAGATGAATTTTCAGACTCATAGGGCGAACCTCCTTTTCTGATAATTTATATGATTTTCATGTATAAATAGATAAAAAAGGTTATGTATATATTATACAACAAAGGAAATGTATACGATAGGGGAAAAAACTTATTTTTACACAAAAGAGCGAAATTGTTCAAGAAAAATGATATAATATAAACGGAGGTGGGTATGTTGGGGACTGATAGAACAATACCAAAAGACGAACGGATTATGGCGGCGGCCGAAAGCGTTTTTTCTCATAAGGGTTATACCCAAGCTACTTTAGATGAAATTATAAAAATAGCAGATACCGGTAAAGGTACTGTATATAAGTATTATCAAAACAAAGAAAATTTATTTTATTCTTTAGTACTACGCAAAAACAAACCTTTCTTGGAAAGGTTGCAAGCACTTGCAAAAAAAGATAGTAGCTTTGAAGATAAATTGCGGAATTATTTTATGGAATTGGTCGCTTTTATGCATGTTAATGCTGTTATTTGGCAGGTTTTATTATTTGAAATGAGTGGCAGTGCCAGTTGTTGGAAGTTGGTGCGTAGGCAAGGTGATATCCACCAATTAGAGGTGGAAGTTACTTGGGGGGAGCCGCCTACTAAGGCTGAAGTAGAGACGGTAAAACGTTATTATGAAGTTGTTCATTCTGAAATGGCCGTTTTACAAAGTATTTTGGAAGATGCTGTAGCCGTAGGTATTTTAAAACCGCTTCCGGATTTACATACCTGGACAGGCAGTATTTTCTTTGGGGTTATTATGAGCGTGTTCCATAATTCTACTCTGTATGATTCGGAAACTGCGGAAGAAAGGGCAGCTGTTATTACTGATAGATTTTTGTACGGAGCTTCGGCGGTTCATAAATAGAGCAGAGAAAAATATTAAACATATAAAAAAGACGGCATATATGCCGTCTTTTTTATATGTTTAATACATGAATAGAGATTATTTTGTCGTAGTAAAGGTCATGGTAAATAGGGAAATATCAATTAGCTTAGTGTCATGATTGCGTACATAACCTAAAATGCCCAAGGTATTATCATCCAAGGTAGTGAGTTTGTAAGCATTTATATTTTCACCTAAAAGGGTAGAGTTATTTATTTCCCCTAAATAGGTACCGTCTTTTTTCCATATTTTAAAATCGAATCCGTCAATAACGCAAATATAATCGTTTAGTACAGCCATACTTACTAGGTTATATATTGAATCTTTGGCCATTTTGGATGGATTGCCATATTGTTTTAGCAATTTACCTGCAGGAGTAAAGGAAGCGACTATATTTAAGCCATTAGGAACAATGCGGCCACCGCCGTAAATAGTTCCGTCGTTGCCGATTTGCACATAAGTTAGCCCTCCTTTAAACGGGGCAGCCCTATTTTTCAAAAAGGCTGCTTTTATATCTTCACAAGCACCATCATTAATAGTGACCAAATCAAAATTATCGTTGCCATAAAGATACGCGTGAGTTTCTCCTGGCAGTATAGCAATTTGAGTTGCTGTTGTTTTTCCTGCTAAACTGATAATGTCATTGCCGTTTTTATAGGCATGCACACCTTTACGTATGAAATAAAGGTCACCATTTGTACAACGAGCAACACCTAAAATCATTTTAGCTTTTAAAGTACGCACACCTTTTTCACCAAAGCTTGTAATGGGAGAGAGCATACTGTTTTTGTTAGTAAAAGCACTTAAATCCGTGGTGCTATTATCTTTACTGCGCAGGGCTAGAAAATAGGTATCGTTTTGTATAAAAAAATTAAGGATTCTATTGGTATCAGTAGTGGTAATAGAGGGAATTGTGAGTTTTTGCAAGGTACCTGTTACGGTTCCCAATTCAAACTGTTTTATTGGTACCGTTTCATTTTTTTTCAAGGGATTTTTTATTTCAATATTGTTACAGCCAATAATAATGCTGCCAAAAACTATTATAACAAGGATACTAAATAGTAAATATTTTTTATGCAAAGTAATCACTCCTTTTGGTAAATTTAACATCTAGAAGTATAGCATATAAAAATATGCCAGCGCAAATGAAGATTTGCCTACAATTTACTTAGTGAAATGGACAAAAAAATATAGCAGACAAAAATGTCTACTATATTTAACATAATCACATTTAATTTCTCATTATTTCCAAGCAGGTAAAATAGTTCCTTTAAAGTGATCAAGAATAAACTTTTCATTTTCAGGAGATTGATAAATAGCTTTTAGTTTAGCGATTTCTTTGCTATCAACGTTTTTAACTTTAGTTACAAAAATATTGACGAAAGGATTTTTGGCGGATTCTAAGAGAATGGAATCTTTTGTAGGATTTAAGCCTGCTGATAAGGCATAATTGGCATTAATTACAGCCACGGTTACATCGTCCATACTGCGCGGAATTGTGGCAGCATCTAGTTCTTTGAATTTGAAATTATGTTTATTTTCCGTAATATCAGCTACCGAGGTTGTTACATTATTAATATCTTTTACTGTAATTAAACCGGCATTGGCTAAAAGCAAAAGCGCGCGTCCACCATTAGATGGGTCATTAGGAATTGCAATTATTGCCCCATCTGGAATCGTGGTACCTTTTTTCACTTTTTTTGAATAAACGGCCATAGGAAAGTTAACAGTTTTAAAACATTCTTTTAAATCAAATTTCGGTTCTTTTTTTAGAGTAGCTTGCAAATATGGTGCATGTTGCATGCTGTTAGCAAAAAGCTCACCTTGAAATAAGGCTACATTAGGAGAAACATAGTCAGAAAATTCTACAACTTCAATTTTTAAGCCTTGTTTGGCAGCAAGTTTTTTTACATTATCCATAATTTCTGCATGGGGTCCGGCAGTAACGCCAATTTTAAAGACGGCAGGGACAGAGTTGTTAGTAGTTTCAGATATTTTTTTTGCATTACCGCCACAACCTGCTAGCGCTAGTAGGCTTAGCAATAATGTTAAGAATATAGTTGTTTTTTTCATATACATTACCTCACAATTTTTTATTTTTACATTTTGGTTTTATTTAATTTACTAGAAATATAATTACCTAGTGACTGAACAATTTGGACTTGAGCAATCAAGATAACGACAGTAGCAATCATAATATCCATGCGAAATCTTTGATAGCCATAGCGAATTGCTAAATCGCCAAGACCGCCGCCACCTAAAGCTCCGGCCATAGCAGAGTAGCCTATAAGACTTATAATAGCTAAAGTAACACCAAGAACAATAGAATGCATGGCTTCAGGCAAAAGCACTTTAAGTATAATTTGCATCGGGCTGGCGCCCATGGATTGGGACGCCTCTATTACCCCAGGATCTATCTCCAATAAAGAAGACTCAATTATTCTTGCAATAAAAGGTGCTGCAGAAATTGTTAAAGGAACGATAGCAGCCGTAGTACCAATGGAAGAACCTACAATAATACGTGTTAAAGGAATAATTGCGACCATCAATATGATAAAAGGAGTGGAGCGTGTGGCATTAACGATAGCCCCTAAAATAGCATTAATGGATTTGTTTTCCAAAATATGTCCTTTGCTTGTTACGGTTAAGATAATGCCTAGGGGCATACCTACTAAAGTGGCCAATATAGCTGAAGCAGCAACCATATAGCAGGTTTCCCAAAAGGATTTCAATAATAAATCAAGTATTTCAGGAGACATAGCCAATCACCTCGATTTTAAGTTTTCTTTCATGTAAATAATTAATAGCAGTTTTGATATGCTCACGATCACCATTAATTTCTATAAGTAGAGTTCCGTAAGGAATTTCTTTAATACTATCTATGTTGCCGTAAATTATATTGACATCTACATCATATTTTTTTATTAACGTAGAAATCAAAGGATCTCCGGCTGAATCACCAATGAAGGAAAGCCTCACTAAAGGTCTACTACCATCTAAATAGTCTTTACTCATGGGGGCATTTTTTATTATTTCAGGTAGTTCTACATTATTAATACTACTAATAAATTCCTTGGTAGTTGGTGTTTGGGGATTAGTAAAAAGATCAAACATGGTTCCTTCTTCAATAATAACCCCATCTTCAATAACGGCCACGCGATCACAAATTTCTTTTACTACCTGCATCTGGTGTGTAATCAAGACTATAGTTAAATTTAAGCGTTTATTTAGGTCCTTTAAAAGTTCCAGGATAGATTTTGTAGTTTGGGGATCTAACGCGGATGTAGCTTCATCACATAAGAGTATTTTAGGATTACTTGCTAAAGCTCTAGCAATCCCAACCCTTTGTTTTTGCCCACCTGATAATTGGGCAGGGTAGTGATTTTTTCTGTCTTGTAGACCAACTAAATCCAATAGCGGTTCAACCCTTTGTTTTATCATATTCTTATCCATGCCCTGAATTTCTAAAGGAAAGGCGATATTGTCGTAAACAGTTCTACAGGCTAAAAGATTAAAATGTTGGAAAATCATACCAATATTTTGACGGGCTTTACGAAGCTGGGAGTCTTTCATGTTGGTTAGTTCTTTGCCGTCAACAATAACTTTGCCACCGGTAGGAAGTTCTAACATATTAATGCAACGAATGAGGGTGCTTTTACCTGCACCTGATAAACCAATTACGCCGAAAATTTCTCCAGCGGCAATTTTTAAGTTAGTCTTTTTTAAGGCTTGTACATTACCATGTTTGCTATGATAAGTTTTTTCAACGTTTTGTAACTCGATCATGATAAACCTTCTTTCTTATATAAAAAGTCCTCTTCATTTGAAGAGGACTAAATAATCGGTTAAGTCTTCTTCATCTTTCAGGTTTATACCTGGTGGACTTGGCACCGTTCACGATTGTGATGGTTGCCGTAGCGTCATTGGGCCATTCCCTCGACTACTCTAGATGAACTTTATAAAGTTGTTACTGAGAATATTACACCATGAACTTAACGTTTGTCAACAAGTTTTTTTTAAAAATCACTAAAAGTATTGCACTTTACCACTGCGTTGTGGTAAAGTAATAGAGCGATAAAGCAAAACGTGAATTTATGTGCAACTGACAATAACTGTTATAAGCAGAGCCGTATTAAATGGGAGGAACTTTTATGTCTTTAAAAGAACGTTTAAGCAATGTAGATTTAGAGCAACTATTTACAGCTATTTTAAGCCTAAAAAATCAAGAGGAGTGTGATGCTTTTTTTGAAGATATTTGTACTCTTAGTGAAGTAAAGGCAATGAGTCAACGTTTGGAAGTGGCAAAAATGCTTAATAAAGGTGAAAATTATAATAACATTGCTAAGGTCACAGGAGCAAGCAGCACAACGGTTTCACGTGTTAATCGTTGTTTGCACTACGGCGCAGGTGGGTATGTTAGGGTAATGCAAGTAATTGACAAAGGAGTTAAGAAAAAATGACTAAGAGCAAAGTGTTACAAATACCTTATGGAACAAAGGATATCTTACCTGGAGAGGCAAGAGCTAAACGGAGAATGGAAGATAAGATAGCGGCTAATTTTTTGTCTTGGGGCTATGACGAAGTAGCAACACCGACTTTTGAATACTTAGACACTTTTTCTATTGGTAATAGTGGAGTATCCGAGGAGAGTATGAAGTTTTTAGACCGCAATAATCGCACTTTGGTTTTACGTAGTGATATGACGACGCCTTTGGCACGCTTGGTAGCCACAAGACTTAATTCTGAAAAAAGTTTGAAACGTTTATTTTATATAGCGAATATTTTTCGTTATGAGGAAACACAGGCGGGACGTCAATGTGAGTTTTGCCAAGCAGGGGTTGAACTTATGGGAGCTGCAGAACCTACTGCTGATGCTGAAGTTTTAGCGCTAGCTATAGCCTCACTGCAAGCGGCAGGCTTGGTTGAGTTCACTTTGAGTTTGGGACATATAGACTTTTTAGCAGGTTTAATGGAAGAAGCACAATTAAATGAAGAAGAGGCGGAAAGTATTAAAAAGGCTGTTTTAGAACATAATGCAGTGGGTCTGGAACAGGTAATAAAACAATTAAACTTAGCACCGGAATTGCAGGATATTTTTAATAAATTACTGTTTTTGCATGGTGGTGAAGAGTTGATTGCAGAGTTATTAAAAACAGTAAAAAACGCCAAGAGCCGTGCGGCTTTATATAATTTAGAGGCAATTTATAAATTAACCAAGGAATACGGTGTGGCCAAATTTATTTCTTTTGATTTAAGCCTTAACAGAAACCTCGATTATTATACAGGTATGGTATTTGAGGTTTATACGGAAAAGATGGGTTTTGCTATGGGCATTAACCGTATTATGTTGGTGCTTGAACGACAACATAATTTAAGTATTAGTTCTGAGTGGGATGTGTTCGTCGCCTGGAATAAAGCTAAGTTGGAAGCTGCTATAAAACGTGCTACCGAATTAAGGGCTCAAGGAAAAACGGTTAAGATGTCTATGACAGCAACTACAGAAAAACAAGCAATGGAACTACAAGAGTTAAATCGGTGTAATTCTTTGGTTTATATAAAATAAATTTATTAGATAAAGGGAAGTGTACAGATGGATTATTTAACTATAGCCTTACCCAAAGGCAAGCTTTTTACTAAGTCGGTAGAGCTTTTAGCTAAGGTAGGGTACAAAGCGGAAAATATTGTGGAAGATTCACGCAAATTAGTTATTAGCAACGAAAATACCAAGGTTAGGTTTATTATCACCAAGACGGTAGATTTACCTACTTATGTTGAGTATGGAGCTGCAGATATTGGTATTATAGGAAAAGACGTCCTTTTGGAAGAAGATAAAGACGTCTATGAACTCTTGGATTTAAAATATGGAAAATGCAGACTTATGCTAGCTGTACCAGAAGAAAAACGTCGACCGAATTTAACGGATTATGCGCATTTACGCGTAGCTACAAAATACCAAAACAGTGCACGGCAATACTTTGAGAAACTTGGCATTCAGACAGAAATTATTAAATTAAACGGCTCTATTGAATTAGCCCCAATTGTAGGTTTAAGTGAATTAATAGTTGATATAGTTGAAACAGGAACAACTCTAAGGGAAAATAAGTTGGCAGAAATTGACGTGGTTTATCATGCCAGTGCACGTCTGATTGCCAATAAAGTAAGCGTTCAAATTAAAATTTGAACGCTTAAATAAATTAGTACAAGACCTAAAAAAGGTCTTAGAAGAGGAGGGTAAAAATGAAAGTAAAGGATGCTAGAACATTATCCGCACGGGAAATTACAGAATTAATGCAGAAGCAAGCTTTTGATGAGTGTACTTTATCCCCTGGTGTACAGGCAGGGGTTACCTCAATGTTTGGTGTTCCACTTACGGCTGCTCAAGTTGTAGAAAAAATAGTTGCTGACGTACGTATAGGTGGTGACGAAAAATTATTGTATTATACTAATCTTATCGATAAGGCAGGGCTCACAAAAACTAGTTTGAAAGTTACAAGAAGTGAATTTTTGGAGGCACAAGGGCTTGTTAAATCTCAGGTAATGGAGGCCATTAGCCGAGCGATTGCTAATGTAAAACGTTTCCATGAAGAACAAATGCCAAAGTCCTGGCTTACCAATCGTGCTTACGGTGCTATGCTGGGGCAAAAGGTAACGGCGTTGGATTCTGTGGGTATATATGTGCCGGGGGGAACTGCCGCCTATCCTTCCTCTGTTATTATGAATGCAGTGCCAGCCATGGTAGCAGGCGTGCCTAAAATAGTTATGGCTGTTCCACCCGGCAAAGATGGTAAGGTTAATCCTTATGTTTTAGCTACTGCGGAACTTATTGGCATCAGCGAAATTTATAAAATGGGCGGAGCGCAGGCCATAGCAGCTTTAGCTTTTGGCACAGAATCAGTGCCTAGGGTGTGTAAAATTACGGGGTCGGGAAATATCTTTGTTACTTTAGCTAAAAAAGCAGTTTATGGACATTGTGATATTGACATGCTGGCAGGACCAAGTGAGATACTTATTATTGCCGATGCTGCTGCTAACCCGGAATATTTAGCGGCAGATTTGTTAAGCCAAGCAGAGCATGATCCCTTAGCTTTGGCTATTTTAGTGACTGATAGTATGGAAATTGCTAAGGCAACTGCCAAGGAAGTAGAAGTGCAACTTTCTAGGTTGCCACGCAAAGAAATAGCGTCTCAGGCCTTAGCTAAACAAGGTAAAATTATTGTGGCTAAAGATAAGGTAAAATTATTGTGGCTAAAGATATGGAAGTAGTCATAGAGATGGCCAATTTATCGGCCCCTGAGCATTTGGAAATCAATACAAAAGAGCCCTTTGCTTTATTGCCCTATATTCGTAATGCTGGAGCGATTTTTCTTGGAGCTTATTCCCCTGAACCTTTAGGGGCTTACTATGCTGGCCCTAATCACATTTTACCTACAGGTGGTACGGCTAGGTTTTATTCTGTGTTGAACGTAGAAACATTTATGAAAAAAACAAGTATAATTGCTTACACTAAAAAAGCTTTAGACAAAGCAGCTGGTGATATAATTGAGATGGCAGAAGCGGAAGGGCTCAAGGCTCATGCTAATGCTATTAGAATTCGTCAAGGAGGAAAATAAAACATGCTGGAGATAAAAGCACGACAGGGATTAGAGAAAGTTGAAGAGTATAAGGTGGAAACGGTTCCTAATGCTGATATAGTAGTAAATGCTAATGAATCTAATTGGAATTTACCCAAAGATATTTTGCTACAAGTTCAGTATAAAACACAAGAATTTGTTTTTAATCGTTATCCTCCTATGGGTACAGGCAATTTAGGTGAAGTATTGGCAGCGGATTTACATGTTGCCACGGATAAAATAATTATTGGTAATGGCTCCAGTGAGCTTTTGGAAAAAGCTTGCTTTGCTTTTGGGGGTTTTGGGCGTAAAATTGCTTTCCCCTCTCCTTCTTTTTCTATGTATGGAGTTTACGTGCAAATGGCTGATAGTATAAGTGCTCCTTATGCATTAACAGCTGAAGGCTATGTTAATGCAGATGCAGTTATTGCTTTTTGCGCAAAAGAAAAGCCAAGTCTTCTTATAATTTGTAATCCTAATAATCCCACCGGTAACTTTAATTCTTTAGAAAATATGGAGAAAATATTAGCTGGTGTTTCGTGCCCGGTAATTATGGACGAGGCCTATATGGAATTTGCTCAAGAGCCAGAAAGTAGTAAAGAAATTTCCACATTAAGCCTTTTAGACAAGTATAATAACTTTTTATGCTTTCGTACTTTTTCTAAAGCCTATGGTTTAGCGGGATTACGGATAGGTTATGGTATAGGCAGTGATAAGCTAATTGGCATCATCCAAAAAGTATTAATGCCTTATCATGTGAATAGCTATTCGCTTATGGTGGCTCAAGTGGCGTATGAAAATAAAACTTTTTTTAGGGAACGAGTGCAGTTAATACGCAGTGAAAGAAATAAAATGCGAGGCGAATTGGCAGGCCTAGGGTTTAAGGTTTTTCCTTCAGAGACTAATTTTCTGTTATTTTTGCCAACAGAAAAGTTAGCTTGTAAACTTGCTGTTTATGCTGAAACAAAGGGCTATCAATTTACAGGCAATAATGCAAGTAAGGCAGGCACATTAATTTTCCAGGAGCTTTTAAAACGAAAAATATTAGTAAGAAACTTTTCAGGAAATGTCTATTTGCCAGGTGGAATACGCCTGACCATGGGCACTGAGAAGGAAAATGTTAGGGTAGTTGCAGCTATAAAGGAAATATGCAAAAGCACGGAGGAATAGATTATGCGAAGTGTAAAAATAGTAAGGAAAACTTTTGAAACTCAAATAGAGCTGGAACTTAACTTGGATGGAACGGGAATTTCCGACATAGCTACAGGTGTGGGGTTCTTGGACCATATGTTGACACTTTTAGCTAAACATGGTTTTGTGGATTTGCAGCTTAAAGCTTTTGGAGATTTACAAGTAGACTCTCATCATACAGTGGAAGACTGCGGTATTGTGTTAGGCCAAGCTATTAAAAAGGCTTTGGGTAATAAAGAGGGAATCCATCGTTATGGCAGCTGTCTACTACCTATGGATGAAGCTTTAGCACAGGTAGCTCTTGATTTTAGTGGCAGACCATTCTTGGTCTGGAAAGCGGATATTCCTCGTGTAATGCTTGGTAATATGGAAGCTGAAATGGTAGAGGAATTTTTTCGTGCCTTAGCGATGGAAAGTGGACTAACTTTGCACATACGTGTTTTAGAGGGAAAGAATACTCATCATATAGTGGAAGCAATTTTTAAAGCATTTGCCAGGGCGTTTGCCCAAGCTATAGCAAGCGATAACCGAGTTAAAGGCGTAATGAGTAGTAAGGGGAGCTTATGAGCGAAAAAATAGTTATTGTGGATTATGGTATGGGTAATTTGCATAGCGTGAATAAGGCACTTTTAAAAGTCGGCGCGGATGTACGTATTTCTTCTGACCCTATTGTAATAGGCTCGGCAGATAAGGTGATTTTACCGGAAGTAGGAGCCTTTGGTGATTGTATGGACAATCTCAATAAATATGGATTAACAAAAGTATTGCTTAAAGTACTAAATAGTGATAAACCATTCTTAGGTATATGTTTGGGGTTGCAACTTTTATTTGAAGGAAGTGAAGAAGCTCCTGGAACAAAGGGCCTTGGTTTTTTAAGGGACAGGTAGAAAAGATTAAGACTAATTTTAAAATTCCTCATATGGGATGGAACCGACTAGAACTTAAAAATAATGCAAAATTGCTTACTAAAGCAAACGGTGAATATGTTTATTTTGTACATAGCTACCATGCAGTGCCGCAGAATAAAAGCATTATCACTTCTGTGTGCAATTATGGCACGGAAATAACCGCTTCTGTAGGCCTTGGTAATGTACAATCAGTACAATTTCATCCTGAAAAATCCAGCAGTGTAGGCATAGAAATTTTACAAGCATTTAAGGAGTGGAAACCATGATAATTTTCCCAGCCATAGATATACGTGGAGGGCGTTGTGTAAGGTTAACGGAGGGGAGGTTTGACAAGGAAACTGTCTTTGCTGATAACCCGGCAGAGATGGCGGAAAAGTGGACAAAAGCGGGAGCAGAATATCTGCATGTAGTTGATTTAGATGGAGCGTTGGCCGGTGCTAGTCGCAATCTAGAGGCCATAAAAAATATTCTGACTGTTGCTAAAATGCCCGTACAGGTAGGTGGCGGTATTCGAACGTTAGATAATGTTGAACAATTATTATTCTTGGGCGTAACTCGGGTTATTTTAGGGTCAGTAGCAGTTAAAAACCCGACTCTTGTGCAAGAAGCTTGTGCCAAATTCCCCGGCCAAGTAGTAGCAGGTGTTGATGCTAGGGACGGAGAAGTAGCGGTAGAAGGTTGGGGAGTAAGTGGCGGTATGCAGGCTCTTGAATTAGCAAAGAGAATGGCTCAAGCAGGAGTAGAGCATATTATTTTCACCGACATTGCACGTGATGGTAAGCTTTCAGGTGTTAATGTTGAAGAAACTGCGCACATTGCCATGTCTTCAGGAATAAAAATAATTGCTTCTGGTGGCGTGTCGTCTCTAGACGATATTACTGCTCTAAAAAAATATGAAGATCTGGGCATAGAGGGTTGTATTATAGGTAAAGCTATTTATACTGGCACCATTGACTTAGTAGATGCTTTAAATATAGCAAGGGAGAAGTAATATGCACACTAAAAGGATCATACCATGTTTAGATGTTAAAGCTGGCAGAGTTGTAAAAGGGACTAATTTTGTGGAATTACGAGATGCCGGAGACCCTGTAGAATTGGCTAGAATCTACGATGAGGAACGGGCAGATGAGCTGGTCTTTTTAGATATAACGGCTTCCGTAGAAAAGCGCAAATCTATGTTAGATGTAATTAATCGTACGGCAGGAGAGGAGTTTATGCCCTTGACTGTAGGAGGTGGTATTTCCACAGTAGCCGACATAAGAAATACACTCAATGCCGGCGCAGATAAGATTTCTGTGCCGGCGCAGATAAGATTTCTGTAAATTCGGCAGCAGTAAAAAATCCTGATCTTATTGTTCAAGGGGCCAAACTTTTTGGTAATCAATGCATAGTATTAGCTGTGGATGCTAAAAGTTCAGGAGTAGAAAAGTGGGAGGTTTACGTAAATGGTGGACGTACGCCTACGGGTATTGATGCCTTAGAGTGGGTGCGCAAGGCCGTTTCTTTAGGAGCAGGGGAAATACTGCTTACCAGCATGGATGCAGATGGTACAAAAGCCGGATATGACATAGCACTAACAAAGGCCGTATCAGAAGCGGTATCGGTACCGGTTATTGCTTCAGGAGGCGCAGGAACATTAGAACATTTTTATGATGTTTTGACGTTGGGCAAGGCCGATGCAGTACTTGCGGCTTCAGTTTTTCATTATAAAGAGTTTACTATACGACAAGTGAAAGAATATTTAGCTAAGCGCGGAGTGGAGGTAAGGTTATGAACATAGATTTAAGCAAATTAAAATTTGACGCTAAAGGGTTAATTCCAGCAATTATACAAGATGTTAAAACTGACGCAGTATTGATGTTAGCGTATATGAACGAGGAATCTTTGGCTAAAACAGTGGAAACAGGGTATACTTGGTTTTGGAGTCGCAGCAGGCAAGAACTATGGAATAAGGGAGCTAGTAGCGGGAATAAACAAAAAGTAATGAGCATTCATTATGATTGTGATGGGGATACGCTTTTGGTTAAAGTTGAACAAAAAGGTGTAGCCTGCCATGAAGGTAATTATTCTTGTTTTAGCTATCCCTTGTGGAATAGCGCAATAGGCAAAAATCTTCCTGTAAAAATGGACATTCAATTACCAAGTGTTTTATCTGAGCTTTATGCTGTAATCCAAGATAAAAAAGTGCATGGCGGTGAAAAATCTTATACAAAGTATCTTTTCATGTCTGGTCAAGATAAAATATTGAAAAAAGTTGGGGAAGAAGCTACTGAAACAATCATTGCTTCAAAAAATAACAGCAACCAAGAGGTTATTTACGAGATGAGTGACTTGTGGTATCATTGTCTAGTACTTTTGGCATATCATGATATTACTCCCGGCGAAATGTTAAGTGAGCTTGACGGTAGGCGCAGTAAGGAAAACAATAGCAAGTACTAACTGTTGGAATTGCCGTGGAGAATCAAATAATTTGGAGGATATTATGGCAAGATTATTTGGAACAGATGGAGTTAGGGGTTTAGCGAATGCAGAATTAACGCCTGAACTTGCTTTTAGACTAGGAAGAGCGGCAGCAATTTATTTTGGCAGGCAAACTAGTACTCCCAAAATTATCATTGGCAGGGATACAAGACTATCAGGTACAATGTTAGAAGCAGCGTTGTCAGCAGGTATTTGTAGTGCGGGAGGCAATGCACATTTGCTTGGTGTTATGCCTACACCGGCTGTATCTTTTTTAACAGAAAAACTTAAGGCCAATGCAGGTGTAGTTATTTCCGCATCGCATAATCCTTTTGAAGATAATGGTATTAAATTTTTTTCTCAAACGGGACATAAATTGCCTGATACAGTTGAGGATGAAATTGAAAACATTGTGGCTAGACCTATTGACTATGAAAAAACTCCTACTGGTTCTTCGTTAGGCAGGGTTATTTGGGAAAAAGATAAAAGTGCAATATATATTAAACATATTGTAGAATGTGCCGATTACAGACTTAATGGCTTGAAAATAGTCATGGATTGTTCCAATGGCGCAAATAGTGAAATAGCACCGGCAATTTTGAGTGCTTTAGGTGCCGAAGTTATTCCTATTTTTAATGAACCTAATGGCATTAATATTAATAATGGTTGTGGGTCAACTCATTTAGAAGCATTGCAAAAGAAGGTAGTAGAATGTGGTGCCGACGCCGGAGTAGCAAATGATGGAGATGCTGATCGCTGCTTAGTGATTGATGAGATTGGTAATGTTTTAGATGGAGACCAAATTATGCTTATTTGTGCACTTGAATTAATGAAGGAGCATAAACTTAAGGACAATGTTTTGGTAACTACCGTTATGAGTAATATAGGTTTGCATCAGGCTATGAAAAAACATGGTGGTAAATGCGTTACAACTAGTGTCGGTGATCGTTATGTTTTGGAAGAGATGATAAAAAATGGTTATAAGCTAGGTGGCGAACAATCAGGCCATATTATTTTTGCTGATTATGCTAAGACCGGTGATGGAATTTTGACTGCGGTAAAATTATTGGGGGCAATGGCCAACAATAATCAGACATTGTCGCAAATGGGTGCCTTAATGCAGATTTTTCCACAAATTTTGCTTAATGTCCGTGTTAAAGATAAACACGGTTGGGAAGAAAATGAAAACATAAAGCAGATAACTGAGTACTATAAGCAAGAATTGGGAGAAAATGGACAAATATTAGTACGTGCTTCAGGAACAGAACCCTTGATTCGTATTATGGCGGAGGGGCCTGATCAGACCCAATTAGAGTGTGTTGCTGAAGCTATTGCGGCAGTAGTGCGCAAGGAACTTGTGTAGAGCCACTAGTTGACCAAATTGCTTTTAAATAGTATGATGTGGGTAATCACAAAGACGTGCCGCATGGGAATGCCACCTGTGCGGCTTGTTGTGTGCATGAAAGGAGCACATAAAGGAAGATGCTTTGGATAAATAGCGCAAGTACCGTTTTAACGGTAGACGAGGAAGAGGTTAATCGATTAGTCAGCGGGTGCCTCTCGGGATACTACAACCGTTAGCAGAATACAAACCTTGCCGGTAACGGCTAGAACAAAGTTTCTGTGGTAGTTTGGCAAGTAAATTTTAGGAGGATACTACTATGTGCGGTATCGTTGGATATATAGGCGATCATCAAGCAACACCTTTTTTATTAGATGGTATGAGTAAATTGGAATATCGTGGTTATGATTCTGCAGGAGTTGCCGTTTACGAAAAGGGAAAAATTCGTATTGAAAAATGCGTAGGCCGGTTGGCGGCTTTGCAACAAAAATTAAAAGGTAATATGCCTGAAGGTACAGTAGGCATTGGCCATACTCGTTGGGCTACTCATGGGCGGCCTAGTGATGTAAACTCTCATCCACATGCTGATGCTAGTGGAGAGTTTGTGGTTGTGCATAACGGTATTATTGAGAATTACTTAGGCCTAAAGCAAGATTTACAGGCTAAAGGGCATAATTTTTTATCAGAAACAGACACTGAGGTTGTAGCACATTTAATGGCAGAGTATTACACTGGTGATTTCGAAGATACTGTTAAAAAAGTTTTAGGTATGATTGAAGGGTCGTATTCTTTGGTATTCATGTGTGCTAAAGAACCTGATAAATTGATTTGTACTAAAAAGTCTAATCCTTTGGTTATCGGTCTAGGGAATGGAGAAAACTTCATTGCTTCTGATATACCGGCTATTATTGCTAAAACCCGCCGTACTTTTATTATGAGTGACGGCGAAATTGCTACTGTTACTAAAAATAATGTGTGGGTACAAGATATTAAGGGTACACCTATCAGCAAAAAAATATTTGAGGTTAATTGGAATGCAGAAGCTGCCGAAAAAGGCGGATTCGAGCATTTTATGTTGAAAGAAATTTATGAACAACCTAAAGCTATGCACGATTCTATGTTGGGGCGTTTGTCTAAAACCAATGATGAGGTAATATTTACTGAATTGAATTGGACACCGGAAGAGTTAAAGGGAATTAACAAGATTTTTATCGTAGCCTGCGGGACTGCCTATCATGCAGGAGTTGTAGGAAAATATTATATTGAACAAATGGCTAGAATACCTGTTGAAGTTGATATAGCTAGTGAATTCCGTTATCGTTCACCTATTATTGATGGTAGCTGCTTATGTATTGTAGTTAGTCAATCAGGAGAAACTATTGATACTTTGGAAGCTTTGAAAGAAGCTAAAAGGCTGGGCGCGCGTACCTTGGCTGTAACTAATGTTGTCGGCTCCTCCATGGCTAGAGAGGCAGACCAAGTAGTTTATACTTACGCGGGACCGGAGATAGCTGTTGCTTCTACCAAGGCTTATACAACGCAACTTTTGTTAATGCTGCTTTTGTCTATGTATATTGCTAAATTACGCAATAATATTTCAGCAGACCGTATGCAAGAATTAATTTTGGGTATACGTGAACTTCCTGAACAAATTCATAAAATGTTGGAAAATATTGAACAAATTAAAATCTTTGCTACACAATATGGGAGTAGTGAGGATGCCTTTTTCTTAGGCCGTTCTTTAGATTATGCTGTGGCTCTAGAAGGTGCCTTGAAACTAAAAGAGATTTCCTATATTCATGCGGAAGCTTATGCTGCTGGTGAATTAAAACACGGTACTTTGGCTTTGATAGTTGAAGGAGTTCCTGTTATAGTTTTGGCAACGCAACCTGATGTATATGAAAAAACTATTAGTAATTTGCAGGAAGTTAAAGCTCGTGATGCTGTTGTTATTGGCATTGGCATGGAGGGAGATGAGAAGCTCGCTCAGCATGCTGATCATGTTATCTACATACCAAAAACGGATAAATATCTAGCACCCTTGGAGGCAGTATTGCCGTTGCAGTTATTAGCTTATTATGCTGCCCTAACAAGAGGTTGTGATGTTGACAAACCTCGTAACTTGGCAAAATCGGTAACTGTTGAATAATAGCAATATTTGCTGTTAAGTACGTAAAGAAAAGCCGGCACTTCATTTTAAGTAGAAGTGTCGGTTTTTTATTCTTTACACACCTTCGCCATTAAAGATGGGAATGAAGGTAGTATCGGCAGCAGCTTCTTCTTGGACAAAACCATCTTCTATGCTGCTGGCAAACAAATAACTTTCTATCTCCTGATATTCAGCACTGGTTAATTTGCGATTTATTTCAGGATAAGCAGCAGCTTGCCCACAGGGAATGTACTGGTGCATAAGACTAAACATAACCTGACCTGGCTTAAATGTTTTAGCAACCCAGTCAATAACAGCCTTGCTGTTACTCAATTGGCCGGGAAGAATTAGATGGCGTATAATTACGCCACTAGTCATAATGCCGTTGTCATCTAGTTTATAGTCTCCGACCTGCTTATACATTTCGCTGATAGCGGCCTTAGCGATACGGAAATATTCGGGGGCATTGCTATGTTTTATAGCTAATTTATTATCGCTATATTTTAAATCAGGTAGATATGTTTGCACTTTGGTTTTTAATCGGTGTAGAGTGTCTAGAGTTTCAAACCCGCTGGTATTGTATACTACGGGCACAGAAAGGCTTCTAGCTAAGCTTTTTAAAACTGCTTCTGTAAAATGGGTAGGGGTTACTAGGTTAATGTTGTGTGCACCCTTGGCAATGAGTTCTTGATATATTTGTTGTAAGCGTTCAACAGTAATTTCTTTTCCTTGTCCCTGACAGCTGATAGCATAATTTTGACAGAAGACACAGTGCAAAGTGCATCCACTGAAAAATACGGTACCACTGCCACGACTGCCGCTGATACAAGGTTCTTCCCACATATGCAGGCCGGCACGCCACAATTGGAGCCATATCACAATGACAGGAACCAAAAGTTCCTTGTGCCTGCATATTTTCCGGTCTGTCTACTCCGCACCGGTGCGGACAAACATAACATAAAGACATAATAAAATCTCCTTGTACAAACATTTTTTGTAGTATCTTCATGAAGCTTATACTATAACCAACATATTACATTTTAACATAAATACTATTATATAAGGTTATCTGCTTATATAATACCCACATAAAAAATAGGAAGTGTGTAATTTAATGATATTATTTCCCTATGGCAAAGTTGTTTTAGTAACAGAAAAAAAAATGCAGGTTGTGCAAATTTTAAGAGATAATTTAAGGAAAAAGGCGATATTGCAGACGCTCTTTACTAGGTGTGATGAGAGCTGCGCCGGTTATTTAAATGGTTCTGTGCGCAGGACTAATTTAAAAATAACAACTATTCGCTGTGGTAGCAATACTTTCAAACCGATTTTTAAAGGAATATTAAAAACTGAAAATGGTAAGACGGTAATTGTTATTAAAGCTCGCTTAAACATTGTTATTATAGGGTTTATATTTGTTTGGTTTGAGTTTTATGGTAGACTTATATTCTCTGATTTTACTAATGCTGCTAACTGGGGTGGCAAAGCAATTATCGTGCCGATCTTTGTTACGCTGCTTCTTTATGGTGTTATAGATTATTTTTTTGGGAAAGAAGTTAAAGCTTTTAAAGAACAAATTTGTGCCTTACTAAATGCAGAACCAATAAAATAAAAACAAACCAAAAGAGCTATTATGATGTTTGTTGACAAGAGCTGCTCACAATTGTATAATTTAGTCATGGGATTATGTAACTGACGGAAGTGGATAACCACGTGGAGCATAATCATGATTAGCCGACCGTCTGGGCAGAAAGTTGCCTAGAGTGGCGGCTTTTTTGATGTATGAGAAGGGAGATTAATCTATGAAAGATTTAAAATTAAAGTATGGCTGCAATCCTAATCAAGATCCGGCACGTATTTTTATGCGTACTGGGGGGGATTTGCCTATCGAAGTACTAAATGGGCGCCCTGGGTATATTAATTTTCTTGATGCCTTTAACAGCTGGCAATTGGTTAAGGAACTAAAAGAAGCAACCGGTTTGCCTTCAGCTGCTTCTTTTAAGCATGTTAGTCCGGCAGGGGCCGCAGTTGGACAGCCAATGAGCAACACGCTTAAGAAGATTTACTACGTGGATGATTTGAAATTATCGCCTTTAGCCACTGCATATGCTCGTGCTCGTGGAGCTGACCGCATGTCTTCTTATGGTGATTTTGTAGCTCTATCTGATGTTTGTGATGAAGAGACGGCGACAATGCTTGCTAGGGAAGTATCTGACGGCGTAATAGCTCCCGGATATACGAATAAGGCTTTGGAAATATTGCAAACAAAACGCAAAGGTTCATATAATGTCATTAAGATTGATCCCACCTATAAACCAAATCCCATAGAGACAAAAGAGGTATTTGGCATTACTTTTGAACAGGGAAGAAATGAAGTTAAAATTAATAAAAAATTGCTATTAGAAAGACCAACTAAAAATAAAAGTATTCCTGAATTAGCGCAAAGAGATTTACTTATAGCTCTAATTGTTTTGAAATACACGCAATCAAATTCTGTTTGCTATGTGAAAGATGGCCAAACCATTGGTGTGGGAGCAGGACAACAGTCTCGTGTACATTGCACTCGTTTGGCAGGAGCAAAAGCAGACAACTGGTGGTTAAGACAGAATCCCAAAGTTTTAGCATTGCCATTTAAAGCAGCGGTTCGTAGACCGGATCGTGATAATACTATTGATGTATATATTTCAGATGACTATATGTATGTTTTAGCTGATGACATTTGGGAACAGTTTTTTACCGAAAAACCACAAATATTAACAAAAGAAGAAAGAAAAGTTTGGATTAGTACTTTGCATGGTGTAGCACTGGGATCTGATGCTTTTTTCCCCTTTGGTGATAATATAGAAAGGGCACATCGCATTGGTGTAGATTATATTGCTCAGGCAGGCGGTTCTATTAGGGACGATAATGTTATTGAAACTTGTGATAAGTATAAGATAGCAATGGCTATGACCGGACTTAGATTGTTCCATCATTAAAATAATAATGGGTGCTTTTGTGTAAGTTAAAAACCGCACTTCGTTTATAAACGAAGTGTGGTTTTTAACTTACATTTTATATTATGTTCTTGAAGTTTTCAATTCATTTGCAGTGAATTTTGTCCCTTGCATATTAGCATCTAATAAGTCTGCCTGATCAAGATTGGCATTAGTTAAATCAGCCAAACTCAAATTGGCCTCACGCAAAACTGCATTGGTCAAGTTTGCGTTTGTCATATTGGCAGCCGTCAAATTTGCATTCTGCAATTTGGCATTATAAAGATTGCTGTTAGTCAGATTGGCCGTGCGTAAATTTGCGTTATAGAGCCAGGATTGAGCTAGATTTGTAGAGACAAAATTGGCTAAAGAGCCATTGCTATAATCAAAGTTAGCTTCTTGCATATCGGCAACATAGAAATTAGCAAAGGTTAATAGAGCATGGGAAAAATTAGTGCGAAAAGCTTTGGCACCAACCAAGGAGGCTTTATTGAGATAAGCATTATAAAAATTGGCAGAGGATAAGTCTGCACCGTCTAAATCAGCACCTGCTAGATAAGCGGTTTTAAGATTAGCTTTTACTAAATTTGCACTACTTAAGTTAGCATTTTCTAGAATAGCACATTCTAAATTGGCGAAGGATAAATTTGCACCGGATAAATTTGCGCCCGTCAGATCGATATTTTTTAATTGAGCCCCTGTTAAGTTGCCATTAGGGCAGCTTTTACTGGACAAAAGAGTATTAATATCATTTTGGCTATAGGCAGATACAGGAGCAGATAAACACAGTAAAATATAAGTGAAAATCAAAAGTTTCTTCATATATGCTCCTATTCTTTTAAGATATTCACAAAGTCTTGTGGGTTCCCTGGAAGACTAGAAATAATTTTCCAAGGGTTACAGGCATTTAATTGTGTTTTGGTATAGGAAGAACCTGCCTGAATAATAAGGCAGCGTGCACCAATAGCATTAGCACAACTAACGTCGTGTGGTGTGTCACCAATTATTATTATATCATTAGAATCAATTTCAGGGTTTTGCACATAAATTTTCTGCAAAGCAGCTTGAGCTAGAACAGAACGATCCTCACTTATATCTCCAAAGGTGCTTAGTTGGTAGTCAAAATATTTTTCCACGCCATAGTGACATACTTTTTCGTAAGCTGCTCTACCGCAATTGCCCGTTAAGAGTGCAGAAAGGTAGCCCTTTTTATTGCTAAGAAATTCTAATGTTTTGTTAACATTCGGCATCAAACTTCCTGGGTGTGATGTCAGAAAGTTTGGTAATAGCTTATTATAGGTGATGAGAAGGCCAGCGGCATCTGCTGAAGTGTACTTGCCCTTAATATCAGTAAGTACATTTTTTATAATAAAGGAGTCTGTACGACCAGCTAAACTCTGAGAGAATTCATAGTTGTCTTTGCCAAAACGAATGCGTATACTTTCTTTTAAGGCATCAATACCAGCTCGTTGGGTCAAAAGTAAAGTGCCGTCAATATCCCAAAATAAATATTTCATATTTCCTCCTATTCACAACACATTGTAACACAAAATTGGCAATAAAAAAGGGCTTCCTTTTACAGAACCCCCTTAATTTTTATAATGATTTTGGTTTTAAGACTAATTTTTTCAATGCTTCACCAGCATTTTTTGCTCGGCGGATAGTTTTAATTTGCGAACGAAGGTGTGGTTTCATATCATTTAGGGAACCAAAGTCACCGCGTTGCAAAAATGTAATTTTAGATTTATCAGGGGAGAATTCTTTGCGGAGAAAAATAGCAAGCTTTTCGGGGCTGGCGGTATCGTTTACTGTAAAGATATCTGCAGCTACAAAACCTAAAACAGGATAGACATGGACGTTAATGTGCCCGCGATTGCAGGGAATAATGTAAGAAAATTCACCGTCCCCTTGATCATCGTTATAATATATGGATTGCGTTTCCATGCCATACTTTGTTGTAGCTCTTTCTAAAACTTCTTTTACAATGTCTTTATTAAATATAACTAGGCCGTTACAACTATACATATCAATAGCAATCTGTGTTCCTTTAAATTTCACCGAACGTACACATCCTTATCAAACTATTTTGTGTTGTAATTATAGCGTATTTGAGAAGCTGTGTCAAAAAGAATCGCAGGAGGAGGAAGGATCATAGCTATAATTTATACATTTACCTAAAAACAAAGAAATTGGTATTTGGTTTTGGCTACACTAAACTATTATGCTATAATGTTTTTATTATGGCATGATTATGAGGTGCGGGATGGATGAAGTAGAAGTTTTAATAGAAAATATAGTTTTTCAATCTAATGATGGAGCATTTTGCGTTTTTCGTGCTAAAAGTAAAGAAACAGGAAGTGTTTCTGTAGTTTATCGTGGAGTAGCTCCCTTTGTAGGCGAATTGGTAAAACTAAAAGGCAAGTGGGGACAACATCCGAAATTTGGCCTGCAGTTTCAGGCGACAATATGGCAAGCAGTAAAACCTTCGACTAAAATCGGTATAGAACGTTTTTTGGGCAGTGGTGCTATTAGGGGTATTGGTAAAGCTATGGCTGCACGTATTGTAGAGCGTTTTGGTGAAGAAACCTTAGATATTATTAACGGAGATCCTTATCGTTTGACTGAAATTTCAGGAATTGGCAAAAAAAAGGCAGAGGATATAATAAATTCCTATGCTGAACTTAGTGATATGCGAGAATTAATGGTATATTTAGAAGCACATGGAATCAGCTCCAACTATGCTCCTAAGTTGCAAGCAGTATATGGCTCTACAGCAATTACTAGAATAGAAAATAATCCTTATTGTTTAGCTACTGACGTTGAGGGTATAGGCTTTAAAACTGCAGACAAAATTGCTTTGGCTTTAGGGTATAATTTTAATGCTGATGAGCGTATTAAAGCGGGGGTAAAGTATGCATTGCTGCAGGCATCTTCGCAGGGACATACTTGTGTACCGGATAATATGTTAGTTGATGGTACTGCTAATCTTTTGCAAATAGATGCGGTAGAAGTTGCAGTGGTTTTTAGCCAATTAATAAAAGACGATTTATTACGTACAGAATCTGTTGGCGGTGTACGGCTTGTTTATCCGGAACATTTATACAAAGCAGAAACCGGTGTTGCTCATCGTTTATTGGCCTTAAGAGATAATGTTAATAAATTGTGGAAGGTAGATTACCAAGCTATCGTAAAAAAATGGGAAGACCAAGAACATATTGAGTTAGCACAAGAACAAAAAGAAGCTGTTAAAGCTTCTGTAGAGCATGGAGTTTTCGTCTTAACGGGAGGCCCAGGTACAGGTAAAACGACCGTAGTTAAGGGCATCTTATCAGTATTAGAAAAAGCTGGGTGTAAAATTTTGCTGGCGGCTCCTACAGGTAGGGCTGCTAGGCGTTTGTCAGAATCAGCAGGCCAAAGTGCCGCCACTGTACACCGACTTTTGGAATATACGCCTTCCGGCGACGGACAGTTTTGGGGTAAGAATGCAGAGAATCCTTTAGAAGCAGATGCTATTATAATTGATGAAGCGTCTATGTTGGATATTTCTCTAATGTATTATTTGCTAAGGGCTATTCCTATTGGTTGTCGTTTAATACTAGTAGGTGATGTTGATCAGCTGCCTTCTGTGGGACCGGGTTCTGTTTTGAAGGACATTATTCGCAGTAAGTCTATGCCGGTGGTACGGTTAGAAAATGTTTTTCGACAAGCACAATTAAGTCCTATTGTTCGTAATGCACATAGGATTAACCGTGGTTTGCAACCGGAATTTGAGGCTGGTAGTGATTTTAGTTTTCAAGAATTTGAGCAGGAAGAAGATGCAGCTAAATTTGTAGTAAATACTTACGCTAAACTTACTGACAATGGAAAATGGCAAGATGTACAAGTGTTATCTCCAATGCATAAAAATCCCTGTGGCGTACAAAATCTTAATGTAATGCTGCAAAGTCGTATAAATCCACCTAGGCCTAGTAAAGGTGAAGTTAATGTGGGAGGGATTATTTTGCGGGTAGGGGATAAAATAATGCAAATTCGTAATAATTACGAAAAGGATGTTTTTAACGGGGATATAGGCATTATAAAGTCTATCGTCGGAAGAAACGTTATCGCTTCCTTTCCGGATAGGGCAGAAGGCGAAGACGTAGCTTATACAACTGGAGAGCTAGATGACTTACAACTGGCCTATGCCATGAGTGTGCATAAATCACAGGGCAGTGAATATGGAACAGTTATTATGCCTTTTGTACGCAGCCACTATATGCTTCTGCAAAGAAATTTATTGTATACCGGGGTTACGAGAGCCAAAGGCAAGGTGATTTTAGTGGGAAGTTATAGTGCGCTTAACATTGCTGTTAACAATAATAAAACTAGAAAACGTTATTCTCTATTGGCTGAAAGATTGCAAGAAGTACAAGATTTTAATTAAATGATACCTACTAATACACGTACTAGGGGAGCAACCAATATCCCATTTATAATAGGAGTACTTAAAGATGCTTATAAAATTTTTAAATTTACTGGAGGATGTATTTTTTCCTGCAAGATGTTTGAACTGTCAGGGCAAGGTAGAGCGGCAAGAACTTTTTTGTGTCAATTGCCGCAGGCAGTTAACCGATATACGTTTTCTCTTTCCGCAAGGCTACGAATGTAAAAATTTAGAGGGAATTTGTATTTTTTATAGTTACGAACGTGGCGTTAAACAAGCTTTGCATAAAATTAAGTTTGAAAAGAACAGGAGTCTATTGCCGTGGGTAGCAGAAGAGTTGCAAAGCGTTTGTTGTTTTTTTGATTTAAAAGAAAGTTGGAATTTACCACAGTCGTTGTTTTTAGTACCTGTGCCCACAGATAAATATAGGAAGCAGGAACGAGGTTATGAAATACCCACAGGCATTTTTAAAAGTTGGGGTGAGCGTGAGCAGCTTATTTGGTATGAAGCCTTGACAAGGGTGGCAAGCACAGTTCCTCAATATGGGCTTACTAGAACACAAAGATGGAGAAATGTAAAAAACAGCTTTGCTGTGCAAAAGCCGGTACAAGGTAAAGACATCCTTTTGGTTGATGACATTTTTACCAGTGGAGCCACAATGGAAGCAGCAGCAAAAACTTTAAAAAAAGCAGGAGCTAAGAAAATTTGGGGTATAACTTTTGCAGGCGGAGCAAAGGTTTGACATTGCGAAAGTATATATAAAACAAAAAAGACGACCAAGGGTCGTCTTTTAATATTATGGCAGTAAGCTTATTTTTTTATAGTAGAAGTAAGAGCTTTTAAAAAAGCGGCAACGACGTCTGGGTCGAAATGGATACCGGCTAAGTTTTGTAATTCTTTTACTGCACTAACATGAGATTTTTGCCAATTTTGTGTGCAGGGGTTAATAGTGCGGTCATAGTAATTGGCAACGGCAATAATACGAGAACCTAAAGGGATATTGACTCCTTTAAGGCGTTTGGGATAACCAGTGCCGTCCCAATTTTCATGGTGATGTAGTATTATTTTCATGATATGGCTAAATTCAGGAATATTTTCTAACATACTAGATCCTGCTAAAGCGTGATTTTTGTATGTGGAAAATTCTCGAGTACTTAGATAGGGATATTTAACTAAAATAGTATTGGGTATTGCTAAATGCCCAATATCATGCAGCAAAGCTGCTGTTTTTATACAAGCAACTTCCGCTAAAGGCAGACCCATTTTTGCCGCAGTGCTAACAGAGTAATTAGCTACCTGCTGGCTATGTAAATAGAGTGTTTTATTCTTTTTTTCAAGCATCTTCAAAAAGAATTCTATTGTTTCTAAAGAATCTTCATCCGACGGAAATTCTAAAAATTGCGGTATGGTAAGCATGTAAATCCACCTTTATAGGTTTCTAGGAAACTAATAATAGTATACTATAAAAAAAAGATTTGTGGTAATAAAATTTAAGTTGCTAAAATTTTGCATTGCACATATAATTGTGAGGTAAACAACCCAGGTCTGTGGTTGAAAGTCGATGCCAGTTGCAGGCAAAACGATCCACGTAAGCAATCAAAGTATTGTGAGCACGGTGCAGCTTAGGTGTAAGACCTGCCGCGAAAAGCGAGAGAGGTAGTAGTGGTGGGGAGCTAAGGCTTATGAGCAAACCTTCCAGCAGGCGAGTGTGGGGGCGAAAACCAGGTCAGCTGGGTTGTTTATATTAAAATTTGCAAGGGCTTTTATATAGCTACATAAAATTGTACAAAATGTTGCACTTCATTATGGCATTGTTGTATAATAAAAAGATAAAATTATTAGGGGGAGCTACCATGAAAAAAATTTTTGTTATGATAATGACGACATTTATTGCGATTGGACTTTTAGCAGGTTGCGGAAGCAAGAAACCTACGGAAAGAGTTTTGCGTTTTGGTACAGAACCAACCTTTGCACCTTTTGAATTTCAAAAGGAAGGTGGTAAAGAATATACAGGATTTGATATGGATTTGGCACAAGCCATTGGCAAGAAAATTGGTGCTAAAGTAGAAATTGTAAGTATGGGATTTGACGGTTTGATTCCGGCTCTTAATGCTGGAAATATTGATGCAATTGCTGCTGGCATGTCTATAACACCTGAAAGAGCTAAGAATGTAGAGTTTTCTGTACCTTATTATCAGTCTGGTTTGGCTGTTATGGTCCAAAAAGATAATAAAACAATTAAAGGCATTGAAAATTTAAAAGGTAAAAAGATTGCCGTGCAGATTGGCACGACAGGTGCTATGGAAGCGCATAAGATTTCTCAAGCAGAGATTGTTGAATTTAATACTAATACTGAGGCTGCACTAGAACTTAAAAATGGCGGTGTTGATGCTGTAATTAATGATTTACCGGTTGTGGCCTATTTTTTACACCAAGGTGGAGGTAGTGCTTATGCTAAAATCGTTGGTAAAACTGTAAGCGCGGAAGATTATGGCATAGCGGTTAAAAAAGGTAACAAAAAATTAGCAGAAGAAATTAATAAAGCCATTGCTGGTTTGAAAAAGGATGGAGAGTACGCGAAAATTTATAAGAAGTGGTTTGGTGATATAGATATAGCTAAGTGACATATAGCTAAAAGTAACATATCGTAATTATAAGCGGAGAACATGTAGAGCTTAGCGCCTAAGGTGTTCTCCGTTTTCAAATTTGCTTCTCTCCTAAGTAATGCCATAATGGCAAGAAAATGATTTTGCCGGAGAGGTTGCAGAAGGAGTGTGTCAAGTGAACTTTGAAATGATAGTACAATCTATACCATTGTTGCTTGCTGGTGCGGGAATAACTATAGAAATTTCAGCATTGAGTGTTGGGTTAGGTCTTCTGATCGGTATCGTAGTTGGAGTATGCAGAGTATGTTTGAATAAACCTTTAAGGTGTTTTGCGGCATTTTATGTAGAAATTATTCGGGGGACACCGCTTTTAGTACAAATTTTTGTTGTGTATTTTGCTTTGCCTATGTTAACAGGGTCTAGGGTAGATCCGTTTATAGCAGCTATTGCCGCTTGTTCTATTAATAGTGGAGCCTATGTAGCAGAAATATTTCGAGGTGGTATCCAATCTATTGATATGGGGCAAATGGAAGCTGGCAGGTCGTTGGGACTTACTTGGTCACAAACTATGCGCTTTATTATTTTACCGCAGGCTTTTAAAAGGAGTATTCCTCCTTTGGGCAACGAATTCATAGCCATGTTAAAAGACTCATCCTTAGTTTCTGTCATAGGATTTGAAGAGTTAACGCGTCGTGGCCAGCTCATTATTGCTAGAACTTATGCATCTTTAGAAATTTGGACGGCAGTAGCTTTTATTTATTTAGTCATGACCTTCACTATTTCACGCTTTGTTGCCTATTTAGAGCGGAGGTATCGTAATGATTAAAATAAGAGGATTAACGAAAAGCTTTGGTAATCTAGAAGTTTTAAAGGGCATAGATTTAGATGTAGCCGAAAAAGAAGTTGTCGTAATTATTGGCCCATCGGGGTCAGGGAAGAGTACCCTTTTACGCTGCATTAATTATTTAGAGGAACCAACTGCTGGAACGGTAGAGATTGATGGCATAGAGCTTACAAGTGAAGCTAATATAAACGCAGTCCGGCGGGAAGTCGGCATGGTCTTTCAACGCTTCAATCTTTTTCCACATATGACGGTTTTAGAAAATTTAAAATTAGCGCCTATGAAGGTGCGCAGTATAGCTAACGATGAGGCAGAAGCTATGGCACTAGAATTACTTGAGAAAGTGGGACTGGCTTCCAAAGCAAACTCTTATCCCGAGCAATTGTCAGGCGGTCAGCAGCAACGTGTGGCTATTGCTAGAGCTTTGGCCATGAAACCAAAAGCCTTGCTTTTTGATGAACCAACTTCAGCTTTAGATCCTGAAATGATTAACGAAGTATTGGACGTTATGAAAGAGTTGGCTCACGAAGGGATGACTATGGTTGTTGTAACTCACGAGATGGGATTTGCTCGTGAAGTCGGGAACAGAGTGGTTTTCGTAGATGGTGGCATGATTTTAGAAGAAGCCCCACCTAAAGAGTTTTTTGCTAATCCCAATAATGAACGTACTAGACGGTTTTTGTCTAAAATACTTTAAAGTTCAAAAAAAAATATAACAATTTTATGCTCTATTTTCACATATTTAGCAGGAATATGTATAGTTTTGGCGAATATAGTAGTTAAGAATCAAGTGGACAGGAGTTCACTTATAGAGGAGGTCTTAATTATGACAGTAAATGTTCGCGGCAAGAATATCGTTGTAACACCTGCATTAAAAGACTATATAGAAAAAAAGGTACAAACTATTACCAAACAGTTTAAGGTTGTTGGAGACATTTCCGCAGTTATGCGCGTGGAAAAAGAACAACATATTGTTGAAATAACGGTACCGGCTAGTGGCATTGTTTTGAGGGCTCAGGAAAGCACAAAAGATATGTATTTATCAATTGATTCCTGTGTAGATAAAATCCAAAGACAAATTCATAAATATAAAACGCGTTTGATGCGTCGTAAATACAATAACTTCCGTGAAGAATTTGTGGCGGTAAGTCCCAAAGATGAAGCAGATGATAGTGAATTTAAGGTCGTTCGCAACAAAAAATACGTTTTGCGTCCAATGAATTTGCAGGAAGCTATTATGCAAATGAACCTTTTAAATCATGATTTCTTCGTATACTTTGATGACATTACTGAAAACGTAAGTGTTGTTTATCGCCGCAAAGATGGAGACTATGGTCTCATTGCTCCTGATTTAAAATAAGTTCATAGAAATTTTACAAAAAACCTAAGGCTACTGCCTTAGGTTTTTTTGACTTTTAATCTCTAGTCTGCTAAAATTATTGGATAGGCATAGTGGGCATTTGTCCCCAAATTAATGAGGAGTGATTGTGTTGCTCGAAACACTTATGAAAAAGATATTCGGTGATCCGAATGCAAAAGAATTGAAAGTCTGTGAAGCTTACGTTGAGCAGATTAATGCGTTGGAACCGGAGATGGCAAAGCTCAGTGATGCAAGCTTGTATGCAAAGACTGCAGATTTCAAATTGCGTTTAGCTAAGGGCGAAACATTAGATGATATTTTGGTAGAAGCCTTTTCTGTTGTAAGAGAGGCCGCTCGTCGTGTGTTAGGATTACGTCCTTTTGATGTGCAGCTTATAGGTGGTTGTGTGTTGCATAGAGGAAAGATAGCAGAGATGCGTACCGGTGAAGGTAAAACTTTGGTTGCCACGTTACCGGTTTATTTGAATGCACTAACTGGAAAAGGTGTGCATGTTGTTACAGTTAACGAGTATTTGGCTCGTCGTGATAGCGAAGATATGGGACGCGTGTATAGATTTTTGGGATTATCGGTAGGGTTAGTAAAGCATGATATGGATTTCCCAGAAAGAAAAGCTGCCTATGCCGCTGATATTACTTATGGTACTAACAATGAATTTGGGTTTGATTATTTGCGTGACAACATGGTTGTTTCTGTGGATCAAATGGTGCAGAGACCACTTGATTTTGCTGTAGTAGATGAAGTGGATAGTATTTTGATTGATGAAGCCAGAACTCCTCTTATTATTTCCGGACCTGGCGAGAAATCTACTGATTTATATAAGACTTTGTCTCATGTAGTTGCCCAAATGACCGAAGGTGAAGAAAATGATTACACCGTTGATGAAAAATTAAAAACGGTTGCCCCTACAGAAGCTGGTGTGGCTAAGGCGGAAAAACTTTTAGGCGTCAAAAATATGTATGATAATGAATCTAGCGTAGATTTTTCTCATCAACTTATGCAGGCATTAAAGGCCAAATCACTTATGTTTCGCGATCGTGATTACGTTGTTAAAGATGGCGAAGTAATAATTGTGGATGAATTTACAGGTCGGTTAATGTTTGGACGTCGTTTTTCTGAAGGGTTGCATCAAGCAATTGAGGCTAAAGAGGGTGTCAAAGTTGAACGCGAAAGTCAGACTTTGGCTACTATTACTTTCCAGAATTATTTCCGTATGTACAACAAATTATCCGGTATGACTGGTACGGCTAAAACAGAGGAGCAAGAATTTCAAAAGATTTATGGCTTGGATGTTGTAGTAATACCAACTAACAGACCTATGATTCGTATAGATTATCCGGATGTTATTTATAAAACAAAGAAGTCTAAATATGCCGCTGCAGCCGATGATATTGCTGAATGTCACAAAACTGGAAGACCGGTATTGGTTGGTACCACTTCCATTCAGCAATCGGAAGAATTATCAGATGTTTTGAAGAGACGTGGAATAAAGCATAGTGTATTGAATGCTAAGTTTCATGAAAAAGAAGCTGAAATTATTGCTGATGCAGGGCAATATGGCGCCGTAACGATTGCTACGAATATGGCAGGGCGTGGTACTGATATTGTATTGGGCGAAGGAGTTTCAGAGCTAGGTGGATTGCACATAGTTGGTACTGAACGCCATGAGTCTAGACGTATTGATAACCAATTGCGTGGTCGTTGTGCTCGCCAAGGTGATCCTGGTTCTACCCGTTTTTATCTTTCTCTTGAAGATGATTTAATGCGTTTGTTTGGTTCTGATAATATTGCCGGTATTATGGACAAACTTGGTATGGAAGATGATGAACCGATTGAGCATAAATTGGTAACGCGTTCTATTGAATCTGCACAGAAAAAAGTCGAATCACGTAACTTTGATATGCGTAAGCATGTTTTGGAATATGATGATGTTATGAATCAACAACGTGAAGTTATTTATGAACAACGCCGTCAGATTCTTATGAAGGGTGATTTACGGGAAAATATTATAGACATGATTAACAGGGTGGTTGACCGTACTATGACAATGTATGCTCCACCTGATGTTTACTGCGAGGACTGGGATTTGCCGGCTATGATAACCTATGCTGAGGAATTTTATGCTCCTGAAGGTACTCTTACGGTAGAAAAATTGCAGGCTATGAGCAGAGAAGAAATGGACGAATACCTGCATAAATTGGCTATTACGCATTACGAAGAGCGCGAAAATATGATGGGGCCTGAAATAATGCGCGAATTGGAAAGCCTAGTTATGTTAAAAGTTGTAGATAGCCAGTGGATGGAACATCTAGATGCCATGGATATGCTGCGTGAAGGTGTAGGACTTAGGGCCTATGGACAAAGAGATCCTTTGGTAGAATACAAATTTGAGGCTTATGATATGTTTGAAGCCATGAAAAGTGCTATTCAAGACGATATAGTAAGGTATATTTACCGAGTTAATTTGGTATCGCAACCAAAAGTTGAAGACCATCTAGCTAATGCATCTGTAAATAATCCTAATGGTGATAGCGAAACTGAGAAAAAACAACCCGTGCACAATAAGGAAGAAATTGGCAGGAATGATCCTTGCCCTTGTGGCAGCGGGAAGAAATTCAAAAATTGCTGTGGAAAAGATAAATAAGCATAAACGAAGTCAGGGGCATGCGGCTCTGACTTCGTTTAAGTTTTATTTAATTTGCTTTGAAAGGACGTGAAAAACTTGCTTATAGAAGAATTAAGGCCTGAAATAGCTAATTTAAAACTTAAGCTTGACGAAAGGAGGGGATCTCTTTGACGTCGTTCGCAAAGAGGACCGTATTGCTGAACTAGAACATAAAATGGCTGAACCTGGTTTTTGGGATGACACGGATGCTGCTCAGAAAGTCTCTCAAGATCTTAATGGTTTAAAAGATGAAACGGGTATTTTTCGCTCTTTAGAACAAAGGGTGGAAGATTTGGACATTATGTGGGAAATGGCTATGGAAGAACATGATCCCAGCATACAAACTGAGATAGAAGAGTCTCTAGTTAAAGCTAAAGCGGATGTAGAGCATTTAGAAATGGGAATGCTTTTATGCGAAGAATATGATGCTAATGATGCAATTTTAACTTTGCATGCAGGGGCTGGCGGCACGGAGGCTCAGGATTGGACTTCTATGCTTTTACGTATGTTTACAAGGTTTGCTGAAAGGGAAGGCTATAAGGTTGAGATGCTAGATATGCTTCCCGGTGATGAAGCTGGTGTAAAAAGTTGCACACTGGCTATTAGTGGGCATAATGCTTACGGTTATCTAAAGTCAGAAAAGGGTGTACATCGTTTAGTACGTATTTCGCCTTTTGATGCGAATGCTAGGCGCCATACTTCGTTTGCGGCGGTTGATGTTATGCCGGAAATTGATGATAATGTAGAAATTGCCATTAATACCGCAGATTTGCGGGTTGATACATACAGAGCAAGTGGTGCCGGTGGACAGCATGTAAACAAAACATCTTCGGCTGTACGTATGACGCATTTACCTACGGGGATAGTTGTACAGTGTCAAAATGAACGCTCACAAATACAAAATCGGGCACGTTGTATACAGCTACTACGCGCAAAATTATTCGAATATGAAAAAAAGAAACAAGATCAGATAAAAAGTGATATTGCCGGAGATTATCAGGCTATTGAATGGGGCAGTCAAATTCGTTCATATGTTTTTCAACCCTATACGATGGTAAAAGATCATCGCACAAATGCTGAAACAGGTAATGTACAGGCTGTTATGGACGGAGCTTTAGAGAAGTTTGTTGAAGCGTATTTGCGTAGTTTAAGAAAAACAGTGTGATTTTTTTAGAAAGAGCAGGGGTCGCATTTTGAAAAAATTTTATAATAAAATTTTGGTATTAGTTATATTATTAGGTTTATGTTTTGCTCTATATTTAAATTGGCAACGTTATGAAATAGAGCGAGCTAATACTAGGGTAGAAACTGTAATGGAATATGGTGCCATTGCTAGGTTGGCACATTCCGAAGGAATTAGTGAAGAAAACGCCTTACAGTTATTTAAAGACCAAGGCGTTACTACTCTGGCTCTTTTTGATACAACTCTCGACAAGTTAACTCATGCTGGTGATATATCCATGGTAACAGGAGAGGAACTTTTGCATGCACAAAATTTAGGCCAATTATCACCACAATGGCAAGCTATTGTTCTAAGCGATAAATTTAAGAGCACAGCGGTCTATATTGCACAGGGCAAAAGTAAAAGAGCTTTGCAAGATGTAGAGGAGGATATTTCCCTACGCTTTGGACCAAAACGTATTCATGTTTTGAGTCAGAATCCTAAGATTTTGCAAGTCACCGGAGATTTGGAAATGATTAAAGACAATTTTTCTCAAGGTGAACAAAAAGGTATTAGGGAAATGGATTTGGGCATATCTTCAGATGAGCTAGCGTTAGCAAAGAAGGCTGGTTTTATGGTTATGGTTCGTCCTGTAAATTATTGTTCCCACTATACTAATGAAGCAGCTAGTTCTAAAAGACAAATTGATGCTTTATTTACACGTTTAGATGATAGTGGCGCAAAAATTTCTTCTTTTGTAGCTAGTGGAAAAAGCGTGTTGGGTTTCAATAAAGAATTACCCTATGTGGCTCAAAAATTGCGAGAGCGTAAAATAACACTTGGCATGGTAGAGGGTGTCACTCAGCTACAATTTGCGCCGGCAGAAGGTTTGACTGATTTGGCTAAATTAACTAATTATCAAGTGGCAAGAACCTATGTTCTTGACAAAATTGAGCAAAAAAGGATGACAGTTTACGATGCTTTTCGCCGCTGGGCACTGGCAGATGAAGAACGCAATATTCGCATTAATTATATTAAGACGTTTTTGACTCCCAGAGATGGTAAGACGCTCTTGGACACTAATGTTGATTATGTAGGCCAAGTTTGCCGTAGTGTGGGGGGGGAAGGATATACAAGTGGTGAGGCGGGTATTTTCAAGCCTTATTTATCTAATGTTTGGCTAATAATCCCATTAGTCTTTGCTGTAGTAGCGGCTTGGGTAATATATGCCGGTATTTTGTTTAATTTATCTGCCCAAAAACAGTATTTTTTATTGCTTGGTGGTGGGATTTTATGTAGTTCCGTGCTATTTGTTCACGGTTACTATACTATAATGAGGCTGATCATAGCTTTGGGAGCAGCTACTATGCTTCCTGTACTTTCTATGAACCTAGTTATGCAGAGCTGGGAAAAACATAGAGATAGAGCAAAATCTTTATTTGGTATAATAAGAATAGCGACAGTACAACTAATTGCAGCCGTTTTTTGTTCATTAATTGGAGGAGCCATTTTAGCAGCTATTTTAAGTGATATTCGTTTTTTACTAGAAATAGATATTTACCGTGGGGTTAAATTAACATTTTTATTGCCGGTAGTATTAATGGGTATTTTATTTTTCAAATCACATTCATTGTGGCAAGGCGATTTAGTAGAGCGAGATATTTTTAAACGTATCAGAAAGATTTTAACTAAACCACTTACGCTAAAATTACTCTTGAGTTTAGGTATTTTAGGCTTCATTGTTTGGGTATTTATTGGACGCAGTGGTCATACTGAGGGTGTACCTGTACCTGCTATTGAAATGAAGATGCGTTTATTTTTAGAAAGAGCCATGTATGCGCGCCCACGAGAAAAAGAGTTTATGATTGGTCATCCTGCTTTTTATTTAGCAGCATATACTGTTTATAAAAAATTGCCTAATCTATTTTATTTAGCCTTTGTTTTACTAGCAACTATTGGGCAGGCTTCTTTAGTACAAACTTTTGCGCATATGAGAACGCCTGTAATAATGTCATATGTTCGTGCTTTTGATGGTTTAGCTTTAGGTATTGTTTTAGGCATTATTGCTGTTGTATTTTTTTCTTTGCTCTATCCTTATTGGCAGAAATTGCAAAGGGGGATGGAAAGTGATGAGTAGGATTTTACTATCCGGCTATTATGGCTTTGCTAATGCTGGAGATGAAGCTATGCTAACGGCAATTATTACGGGGCTACGCTCGGAAGTCCCAAGTGTAGAAATTACTGTATTATCTGGGAATCCCAAAATGACGGCAGCAAAGCACAATGTAAAGTCTCTTCATCGTTTTGATGCTTTAGGGTTTTTAAAAGCCTTGAGGCATACTGACTTGCTCATTTCTGGTGGTGGCAGCCTTTTACAGGATGTTACTAGCAGTAGAAGTTTATTTTATTATCTGAGTGTTATTTTAATGGGAAAGATTTTTAGTAAAAAAGTTATGCTTTTTGCTCAGGGAATTGGACCTATTAAATCTTCATTGGCAAGAATTTTAACCAAGTGGGTTTGTAATAGTGCTAATCTTATGACTGTTCGAGACGATGGTTCTTTTGAAGAGTTGAAAAATATGGGAGTACATAAAGACAAAATAATAGTGACGGCCGATGCAGTTTTTTCTTTACCTGAAGCCAATAAGGAAAAAGGAGAGGTTATTTTACAAGCTAAGGGCATAGATAAAAGACCGCTCATTGGTGTTGCTCTAAGACATTGGCAAGGCGAAGAACGCTATGTTAAGGAATTTGCTGTGGCTGCAGAATATTTACGTACTACTTATAATGCCCAAATAGTTTTTATGCCCTTGCAATTTCCAGCAGACACACAAGTTGCAGAAAAGGTTATAGCTGCAATGGGAAGCAGTGAAAATGTATTTATTTTAGAACAGGGTTTTACTACGGAAGAATCTTTAGCCATAGTAAGCAATCTAAGTTTAGTAATAGGTATGCGTTTACATGCTTTGGTTTTTGCAGCGTTAGAGAATATTCCTTTCCTAGCCATTTCCTACGATCCCAAAATTGATCGTTTTGTAGCTGGTATGGATGGCAAGGTTATAGCGACTATTGATAAGGTTATATCCCAAGATATTGTTACAGAGGCCAAGCAGCTGCTGCAACAAAATCAGCACAAAAAGAACGAAAAGATAAACTTGCTTCGTAAAGAAGCTGGCCGTAATATAAAGAGGGCAGTTAGTTTGTTGCCTAATGATAAATAATCAAGGAGGTGTTGACATTGCTGCTTATGAAGGGTATTAGCAAAACATATCCTAGTGGAGCTGTTGCTTTGCGCAGTGTTGATATTCATATTAAGCCGGGAGAATTCGTTTTTGTCGTCGGTCCTAGTGGTGCAGGGAAATCAACTTTTGTTAAAATGCTTTTTCGAGAAGTAATTCCAACTACAGGAAAATTATTTGTCGATGGTGTGGATGTTATTAGCTTAAAACCAGAAGAGATACCTTTTTTGCGCCGTCAACTAGGTATTATCTTTCAAGATTACAGATTATTAAATGAACGAACAGTTTACGACAATATTGCTTTTGCTATGCAGGTTATTGAAACTCCCTACAGGCAAATTAAACGCAGAGTAGCGGCTGTACTTGATTTAGTAGGCTTGCGTAGTCGTGCAGGAGATTATCCAGGAGAACTATCAGGAGGAGAGCAACAAAGGGTTGCTATTGCGAGAGCTATTGTAAATGATCCCCTTTTAGTAATCGCCGACGAACCAACTGGAAACCTTGATCCGGAAACCAGCAGAGATATTATGAGGATTTTTACGCAAATAAATGATAATGGAACAACAATTGTTATGGCTACACATGATAAAAACATTGTAGATAGTATGGAAAAAAGAGTAATTGCTATTGAAGACGGTTACATCGTGAGGGATGATGCAAAGGGAGTGTACGGTTATGAGCCTGAGCACTAAAGAATATTTTGTCAAGGAAACTTTTAAATCTATAAAGCGTAATCAACTCATGAGTTTCGCTTCTGTGTCAACAGTGGCAGTATCTTTATTGGTATTAGGTATGTTTTTACTTATGGTCATGAATGCGAATAATTTAGCTAAATATTTAGAAAGCCAAGTGCAGATATCTGTATATATGGAAGACAGCGCTAGTCAAAACACATTGTCTGCAGCTGAAAAAAACCTGAAAACTATGCCAGGTGTTACAAAAGTTACAAGCATAACTAAGACCCAAGCAATGGCTAAATTCAAGCAGCGTTTGGGAGATCAAAACCGTTTATTAGATGCATTGGGTGAAGAAAATCCATTTCCTTATTCTTTTGATGTGCAAGTAGATAAACCAGAGCGTATTGCTCAAATTGTTCCTAAGATTGATGAAATGAAGGGTGTAGAAACAGCTAAGTTTGGTCAAGAAGTTGTGGAGCACATGTTTAAATTAACTAAGCTTTTACGCATGGGTGGGCTTTTGCTAGTGTTTTTGTTAGCTATGGCCACTTTGTTTATTATATCAAATACTATTCGTATTACAGTTTTTGCTCGCAGACGTGAGGTTAGTATTATGAAGTATGTAGGTGCGACTAATTGGTTTATTCGTTGGCCATTTCTCTTAGAGGGTATGTTTTTGGGCTTTGCGGGAGCAATGGTTGCATCTCTAGTTTTAATTCAAATTTATTTGGCATTACAAGAAAAGGTTTACGCTACTTTAGCATTTTTTCCCTTAATTCCGGCATGGCCTTTTCTGGCTTATTTAAGCTTGTTTTTAGTCATAACGGGCACGGCTATTGGGGCAGCAGGCAGTTGTATACCGCTACGTAAATTCTTAGATGTATAGGAGACAATTATGGTAATAAGAAAGTTCATATCCGCTATAGTTTTAGTGGCAATGATTTTTACTGTTGCCATGCCAACTTATGCTGATAGTTTGGAAGACGAAAAAGCCAAGCTTGAAGGTGTCCAGCAACAATTGCAAAATAAAGAAGCAGAGCGCGATGATCATAAAAAAGAAGTAAGCAACGCTATTGATAAATTAATGCTTGCACAAAAAGAATTGGCAGAAGCAAAGCAGGATTTGCAGTTAGTAGAAGAGCAACAAGCTGACTTGGAATTTAAAATAAAAACTACCCAGATAACTATTGAAAAGAATAAAAAAGAATTTCTCAAAACCAAGAAAATATATAGCAAACGACTTCGAGAGATTTATATTAATGGCCAAATAAATTATTTGGATGTGCTTTTAGGAGCCAAAGATTTTTCCGATTTTTCTTCTCGTATGTACTTACTGCAACGCATTATATCTAGTGATATTAGTCTCCTAAATAAATTGGAAAAGCAAAAACAAGATTTAGCAGATAAGCAGCAAGCATTAGAAGAAAATAAAAAAGAGCTAGACAAAGTTTATGCCGAGGTAGAGGCAAAAAAACAACTGGTAGAAGCTAAAACAGCTGAACGCAAGGCTGTATATGCCACGGCTCTGGAAGAACAGAATCGTTTGGAACAAGAGTATAATGAGCTAATGGAATCTAGCAAGAATATTTCTGCTATGATTCAAAATATGGAACAAGAAGGTACTATGGGCTCTGTGCATGGCAGTGGTAGGTTTATTTGGCCTATTCATGGTGAGATAACCTCTCCTTTCGGGTGGAGGACACATCCGATTTTTGGTACGCAAACTTTTCATTCCGGTGTAGATATTGGGGCTGATTATGGCGATCCTATTTTAGCCGCAGATGCCGGCACAATTATTTATGCAGGTTGGATAAGTGGATATGGTAATGCTGTTATGATTGATCATGGTAGCGGTCTAGTAACGCTTTATGGTCATAATACAGAAGTTCTTGTTAGCGTAGGGCAACAAGTTGCACAAGAGCAAATTATTGCCCCTGCAGGAAGTACAGGTAATTCTACGGGGCCGCACTGTCACTTTGAAGTTCGTTTACATGGCGAACCTGTTAACCCGATGAATTACTTACCATAACAGTGGTAAGCGTAAGAGGGAAAGTTATGACTGCATAAAAGGTTTAAAGGAGCGAAATATGTTAAAAAAAAGATTTAGTTTTTTAAGCCTAATTATTGTTTGTGCAGTTGGTGTAGCTGTGTTTTTTGGGTTAAGTGTCTGTTGGCTTAACAACAATGTGGGCAGTGCTTCTGAAATTTTCAAATTGGTACGTACTATGCAATTGGTGCAAGAAAAATTTGTTGGCAATGTTGACAGAGACCAGCTGTATACAGGAGCTTTGCGTGGAATAGTTAGGTCGTTGGATGATCCTCATTCTATGTATTTAGATAAAAAAGATTATGAATCTTTGTCTACAATAACAGAGGAGCATTTTGGCGGAGTAGGCATTGTTTTAGGCATGAAAGATAACAAGTTTATTGTTGTTGCTCCCATTGAGAATACCCCGGCTTTTCGAGGTGGAATAAAGTCTGGAGATTATATTTTAGCAATTGACGGTGAAGAAATTCATGGTCAGGATATGATGAGTATTGTAAATAAAATTCGGGGTAAAGACGGCAGTGTTGTAGAAATACTTGTACAAACAGGCGCAAATACGCCAAGAATAGTGCGTATAGTACGCTCGGAAATTAAGATTCAAAGTGTAATAGGACATATGGAAGAAAACAATATTGGCTACATTCGTATAAGTTCTTTCAACGAAAGTACGGCAGCAGATTTTGCTGCAAAATATCATGAATTGGAAAACTCAGGGATGAAGGGTACAGTACTTGACTTGCGTGGCAATCCCGGTGGACTTTTGTGGAGTGGTGTGGGAGTTGCTAAGCTTATAGTACCAAAAGGGCCTATTGTTTCTGTTATAGAAAAGAATGGAAGGACATTAACAGAATATTCTACACTTACGGCAGTTAAATATCCAATGTCTGTTTTAGTCGATAATGGGACTGCTAGTGCAGCAGAGATAGTAGCAGGAGCATTGCAAGACACTAAAGCCGCGAAATTGTTTGGAACGAAAACTTATGGAAAAGGTTCAGTGCAAACAGTATTTAAACTTGGTGGCGATACGGCACTGAAATTAACTATGGCTAAATATTACACTCCTAGCGGTCGTTCTATTAATGGTGTGGGGATTGAACCTGATGAATTAATTGAAGCAACAGATGAAAAAGGCAGTAACCAATTGGAGGCGGCATTAAGTTATGTGGCTCAGGAAATTCAAAAAAAGCAGATAAATTTGTGCGAAAAAATGAAATAGTGGAGATGAAAGTATGAAAAATCGCATAAAGAAAATTTCAGGTATTTATATGATTTTCATGTTATATTTCGACCTATTTGCTCCTGTTGTTTTAGCTGCTGACAAGGCCACAAGAACAGTTAGAGAGGCATTTAATTTGCCAAGCTACAATAACATTATGGATACTATTACGTCTCGTAGTGCCTATGTATATAACTATTTACACAGTTTAAGCAGTTACAATAATTGGAATTATAAAGATATAATATTTTCTATAGAAAATTATGTGCATAAAAATCCTAATATTATTATAGGAATAATTGCGGTAGTCTTAACTTTTTTTATATTATTACTTCTATATGTTTTAAATTTAAAACGTATGAAATTAGAGCATGAGAAAAAAGCTACCTTAGAAGAATTGATTTCTTATTTGTGTATGACCTATGATCAAGTAGAGAAAATCAATCTAGATAATAATATTGTCACATCCTATAATTTAGTGGGTGGTGATTTAATAGTAAAAAATTGTGCGTTGGAAAATATTGAAATTTTAAAAAACAAATTCCATCCTGATGATATCAATAGACTGGGTGAAATGACTATTAAAAATATTATGGACAGAGTAATGAAAACTTGTGGGCAGGAAGAACTTATTGTACGCGAAAAAAACGACGAGGGAAATTACCAATGGATGGCCTATTTATTTCAAGGTGTCCGCAGTGATAAGCAATATCATCGCAATTGTTTGTTGCTGAAACGCAATATAAACGCGTTAAAAAGTAAAGAGTTAGAACAACGTGAACAATTGCAAAATGCTTTAGCTGTAGCACAACATTCTGCTGAGGCTAAGGGCGATTTTATGTCCAGAATGTCACACGAAATACGTACTCCTCTAAATGCCATTATAGGCTATTTAACGTTGGCAAAAGAAGAGGAATCCAAAGAAATATTGCATAATTTTTTAAGCAAAAGTGAGGTTGCAGCTAAACATTTGCTAGGGATTATTAATGACGTCTTGGATATGTCAGCTATTGAAAGTGGAAAAATGCAAATAAATAATGCGCTGTTTGATTTTAAACAGACGATTGCTGTCATAGGTAATATTTTCTATGAACAAGCCAAGGCTAAAAATATTACATTTGAAATTATTTTAAATGATGTTGAAGAAGAATTCGTTCTTGGTGATAAGCTAAGATTAAACCAGATTCTGGTTAATCTTTTGGCAAATGCGATTAAGTTTACCCCAGCTGCTGGAAAAGTAACTTGTATTGTTAGGCAAATGGCTATTCAAAATAAGAAAGTATTTATGCATTTTGAAGTAATTGATACTGGTAAAGGCATGAGTCAAGACTTTATGAAAAAAAGCTTTACTCCCTTTGAACAAGAGAGCAGCGAAATTGCTAGTGTATATGGTGGTAGTGGCTTAGGTCTTTCTATTACTAATAATTTAGTGCGTATGCTTAATGGTGCGATTGCAGTAGAAAGTGAAGAGGGCAAAGGTACGGTTTTTAAGGTTGATCTGCCTTTTGAGTTTGATACAGAACACCATAAAAATTTTGGACAAAATCGCGATTTTTCTTTTGTTAAGACACTTATTGTAGACGATCAAGAAAATAGTGCCAAATATATTGAGAAGTTGTTGAACAAATTTGGTGTTGCCACAACCATTGCAATTAGTGGAGCAAAAGCCTTAGAATATATAGAAGAGAGTAATGCAGAAGGGCATCCTGTTCATCTTTGCCTTATTGACTGGCAAATGCCTGACATGGACGGCTTAGAAACGGCAAAAAGGATTGCAGAACTAAACGTCCCTGCTATAAAAAAAGTTCTAGTAACAGGTTATGATTATTCCAAAATTATTGATAAGGCTAGAGAGCTTGGTATTACTGGTTTTATTAATAAACCAGTGTTTAATTCTAATATTTTAGATTTATTGGTTAGTAATTTTGGCGATATGGCAGAAGAATCAGAAACAGAAGAATTTTCCTGTGATTTTAAAGGTAGACATGTCTTACTGGCAGAAGATAATAATATTAATGCGGATATAGTTACACGTCTTTTACAGAAAGCTAACCTTAAAGTTGATAGAGCTATTAATGGACATGAGGTCTGCGAAATGTTTGGTAAGGCAGATGCTGGCTATTATGGAGTTATTTTGATGGATATTCAGATGCCTGAAATTGATGGTTATGAAGCTGCAAAATTGATTCGTATGTCCGATCATGTAGAAGCAAAGACTATTCCTATTATTGCCATGACAGCGAATGTTTTTTCCGAAGATGTGGCTAAAGCACTTTCTTGTGGTATGAATGGACATGTAGGAAAGCCAATTGATAAGAAAAATTTATATAATATTTTAGCAAAAGTAATAAAAGAATAAAACAAAAAATCCCCATCACAGTAATGTGATGGGGATTTTTTGGCTTTATATAATGTTAATACATGCAAATTGGGTTATTTGGCCTTAGGCATCAAATTTATAACTAGCTATAGTTTTGTTAATAATATCTACGGAACTAGGTAGATCTTCTTCGGGGATTATGAAGTCAAGTTCAATGATAATATTGTTACGCAAAAAATAGTTGCGCAACATGTATGTCCTAAAGTGATAGTCATTAATTTTAGTGTCGGAAATGAACATAGCCCATATATAAGGGAAGCCGGTACTTGTTATATGACGGTCGTAGCCAAAAAAAATAAATTTAGCCGTATTAAGTGCGGATATTAAACGTTGTTGTTTAATAAAGCTTTCAATTTCATTTTTAGATAACTCGCCAAAGGTTGTGCCACTATACTTTTTTTGTGTGTTTATATGTTTTAAAAGCAGAAAAATTTTTTCGTTAGTGTATGCATTAAGAATAAGTGGCGTGTCAAAAGCTGTGCTTTTAAATTCTTGCGGTATATCCAAGGAGAATTTGTATTGAGTGTTATGATAGGGAATTAATGTTTCAGCATAACCAGCAGAAGAAAAACAGAGAAAAAATACAATTAAACATAAAAGCTTTTTCATTATTAGTGTTACCCCCCAAAATTTTAAATAAATAACTATACAGCATATTATATCATACTGTCCAATTTTACTAAATATGATATAATTTTAGATACGTGATAGCTTTAGACATAAAATAATTCAAAAAGAAAAGGTACAAAATGAATAATAATAAAAAAACTATTTTACTAGTAGATGATACCGTTATTAATCGGAATATTCTACACAAGAACTTTTCTGGAGAATATAATATTTTACTTGCGCAAGATGGAGTAGAAGCCTTGCAAATTTTGTCACAGAAATTTAGAGGTATAGATTTAGTGCTTTTGGATCTTATTTTGCCTAAATTATCAGGACAAGACGTGCTAAAACATATGCAAAAAGATGAAAATTTGAAGTCCATTCCAGTAATAGCTATGACAGAAATTGATAATTTGGAACAAGCAGGAAAGGCTTTAGATTTGGGAGCAACAGAGATTTTTACCAAGCCTTTTAATATGACTATTATGCATCAGCGTATAAGAAATGTACTGGGAATGGCAAATAGGGAAAAAAGCATAACGGATGTGGCTGAATTCGCTAAATGGCGCGCATCTCGCTATAGTGAAGTTATTACTGCTAAGGCTATATGTAATGTGGAATTTTGCGTTACTAAGGATGAGGTGTCTAGCATAAGCATGAATTTTGTTCCAGATATAGCTCAGCAATGGGAAACAACATGGACGGAATTCTTGCAACATTTTATTAAGGAATTTGTTAATACTGAATATATTCCTCTTGCATTTCGCACTTTTTCTCGTGAGAATCTTTTGGAAAATTATAAAAATGGCAATAATGAAGTACAAATAGATTTAATATTTTCTTTTGCAGATGACGAGGAGTTGTGGGGAAGAACTTTTGCGTATTTAATAGATGATGCGGATGGTAACGTTTACTGCAATTTTTATATTAATGATATAACTGAAGAGAAAAAAGCGGTATTAGCTCTCAAACAAAAAGTAGAGCTTGATCCGGTTACCACTTTATATAATCGGGCTTATGCGGAAAGCATGATTAATTTAAGTTTGAGCAATACAAGAATGCCAGGAGCTTTTATAATTTTAGATATTGATAACTTCAAGTTGGTAAATGATACTATGGGACATATTTATGGAGATGCGCTGTTAAGTGAAATTGGCAGACGTTGCAAACAGTTTATGAGTCCGGGGGATGTAGCAGGACGCTATGGCGGCGATGAGTTTATAATATATATGGCAGGAATAGACAAGAACCAGGCTAAGCCAAAAGTAGACAGATTACATAGTTCACTAAATGTTGTATTTTCACAAGTAACTGAGTTTTTTAATTTTTCTTGTAGCATGGGAGTTGCTATGTTTCCTGATGACGGCGATAATTATTTGGACTTACTTTCTAAGGCGGATGCTGCCTTGTACTACAGTAAATATCAAGGAAAGAATCAATGTAGCTTTTATAATGATAAAATGCAATGGCGCTCTAGTGAAAATGTACCGGTTAAAGAAAAAACAAATGAAAATAACGAGGTGGGAGCTAATTTCAGAGAAAACATGTTTGAGTATGTTTTTAGGATTTTAGCGGATGTACATGAGTTAGAGAAATCAATTCCCATGGTTTTTGATTTGGTAGGACGCTCACAGGCAATTAGTCGCATTTCTTTATTTATTATTAGAAGTGAGGGGAAATACTTGCGTACCTATTATGAGTGGAATAATAGGGGTGTTAGTGTTTCAAACAAAGCAACTCATAATATGACCAATGCTTTCATGGAGAAAATCAAGGAGGATTTTGAGCAAGATGGCAGCTTAACTTCGACTGATGCTACCAAATTAAAAAGTGCTGAACTGCGTGAATGGTGTTCCAAGCGAGGAGCATTATCACTTATGATGTACAAGGTTTTTGACGAAAAAGGCAGAATATACGCTGTTGTAAGCTTTGAACAATGTGATAGAATACGACATGACAGTGGTAAAAAAAATAAATTTATTGTTAACTTAGCTATGTTAGTGGGTATTTTCTTTATGAAAGAGGCTCGGATGACCTTATTGTCCGAGTACTATAAAATTAATAAAACGATTCTAAACAGCACAGGTATATTAGTTTATGTTATTAACAAGAACAATGGGGAGTTGCTGTATTGTAATGATTATAAAAAGAAAATTTTCCCCAGCAATACCTCTAGGCTAAAATGTTATAAGGAATTACGTAAAAAAGACGCTCCTTGCGAAAATTGTCCTTTGAAAAACCAATATGGCGGAAAATACAATAAACCTATGTTTTTTGAAAATGCAGAAGGTAAGCAGTGTTTAGAATTTGTAGTGGAAGACAGTGCTTTGTATAATAATATCAAGACTGCTACAATTTTTCTGTATGAGACCACCGAGCGAAATAAGTTGCAGATAAAATTAAAAAAAGAATTACAATAAGAATTACAAGAAGATGAGTTGACCGGTTTATTTACTAGAGCATTCTTTTTTTCGGAAACCGAGCAAATGCTCAAAACCAATAAAGGGACAGATTATGTTTTATTTGTACTTAATATAGAACATTTTAAGATGATAAATGACTTGTTTGGTGTTGAAGCAGGGGATAGTACACTGAAGATTGTTGCAGATAAGCTTAAAACCATGTACGGTGACAAAGCTACCATCGCTAGATTGTATGCAGACCGTTTTGCCGTCTGCATTGCCAAGGAAAGTTTTGATGCGGTAGAGTTTATGTATGTAGCGGCAAAAGAGTTTAATAGTTTTTCCTATAATTTTAAAATTATTGTTGATATTGGCATATATATTATTGATGATATTAATGTGTCGGTAAGACAAATGGTTGATAGAGCCAAGATTGCTTTACAAACTGTGCGCGGATCCTATAAAAATTCTTTTGCTTACTATGACAATTCTTGGCGAGAAAAACTTATTATGGAACACCAATTAATGGCTGATTTAGAAGGGGCTTTGCAAACAGGTGAAATTGTACCTTATTATCAACCATATTTTGATTTAAAAACAAGAAAAATTTTAGGCGCTGAAGCATTGGCACGCTGGATTCATCCCAAGCTAGGATTGGTGGCTCCCACGCTTTTTATTCCAATATTTGAACGTAATGGTATGATTGAGCAATTGGATCACTACATGTGGCGTGAAGCTTGCAAGTTCCTTTTTAATCAAATGCAGCAAAATAATACTATAGTGCCCATTTCTGTTAATATTTCACGGGTAAATTTTTATAATCCTAATCTTTGTCAAAACATTATATCTTTAACGGAAGAATATGCTGTGCCACCGGAAATGTTACGGCTGGAAATAACGGAAAGCGTTTATGCCCAAGGTAAAGACATTATGTTTACTACTATAAAAGAATTGCAAGAATATGGCTTCCAAGTGCTCATGGATGATTTTGGCAGTGGGTATTCTTCTTTAAATATGCTTAAGGATATTAAAGTAGATATGCTAAAAATTGATATGAGATTTTTGGGCTATTGTATGTATGCTTCTAGAGCATATAAGATTCTTTTGGCAGTAGCTGATTTGGGCCGTAGATTAGAAATACCTGTTATTGCAGAGGGTATTGAAACCAGGGAAGACACAGATAAATTGCGCGATATGGGAATCGATGCCGGTCAGGGGTTCTACTTTGCGATGCCCATGCCAGGCGGAACTTTTGTACGTATTTTGCAGAAAAACAAAAATTGGACTAATAGTTGATTGGTCGTGGCTTAAATTGTGCTTTGACATGAAGAAGTACAGGAAAAAACATAGTGAATAAAAACAAGAGCGAATTTCCTAGTAAAAAAGGAAATTCACTCTTGTAATTTTTTGATTATGGTACGCCTGAGTGGAATCGAACCACCGCTTTCAGCTCCGGAGGCTGACGCTCTATCCACTGAGCTACAGGCGTATGCTTGTGTGACGGAGTTAATTATAGCATATAAGCAAGCTATTATCAATTGCAGGTATTTTTGTTATAATATACTAAGACATATAGGTAGAAAAGGGGATAGTATAATGGACAAGATAACAAGCAAGCATTTTTCGGCATTAGGGCAACAAGCAGTAAAAGCTTTAAATAATAAAAGATTTCAAGCACAATTTGTAGCTACTAAAGAAGAGGCCGTGCAAGCAGTATTAGACCTTATAAAAGATACGGATGCTGTTGGCATGGGCGGTTCAGAAACTATGGAGGAATTATGCCTAAAATATGAGCTGGAAAAAACGAGGAAATATTATCTGTTATCATCAAGGACTAGCGCAGGAAGAGTCCCGTATTGTAAGGTGTAAGGAGTTAACAGCAGATGTGTTTTTGGCTAGCACTAATGCTGTTACTTTAGACGGTGAAATTATTAATGTAGATGGTTCTGGCAACAGGGTAGCGGCCATGTCTTTTGGACCCAAAAGGGTAATTTTAGTAGTAGGAGCAAATAAAATTGTTCAAGACGAAGAGGCTGGAAGAAAACGCATTAAACTGCGAGCAGCACCTATGAATGCCACACGTCTTAGCTGCAAAACACCTTGCGTTACTACAGGAATATGCATGGAATGCAATAGCCCAGAAAGAATCTGTATGATTACTTCTATTATGCATATAGCTCCAAGGGGGTCTGATTTTCATATTATTATTGTAGGTGAGAGTTTAGGTTATTAAAAAACGTTTTTATAACTACGCTAATCAACAAAAAAGTGGTATAATAGTAGGTTGATTTTAGGAAAGAGAGATAGAATATGATAGTGATTTCTGACAGAGTTCGTTTTGTAGAAACTGATTTAATGGGTGTTGTGCATCATGCCAATTGTTTGCGTTGGTTTGAAATGGGGAGAGTTGACTATTTGCGTGCTGCTGGCGTTGAGCTCAACGAGCTTATGGCTGCAGGTTATATATTTCCCATTACTGAAGTGCAGTGTAAGTATAAAAACTCAGCTAAGTTTGATGATGAATTTGAAATTTAAACAACAATGCTTGCTTTTAGTAAAGCAAAAATGAATTTTTCCTATGCAGTTGTACGAAAGGGCGATGGGTTGGTATTGGCAGAGGGAAAGACACAGAATGTTTTTACAAATATGGCAGTAAAAATCACGAGACTTACTGATGAATATTATAATAAAATAGCTTCACTATATGATCAAGAAAGGTCGGTAACGACTAAATGAGTATTTTGGTAAATTTAATTATGGTTCTTATATTTTTGGCAATTATTGGCGCCATTGTAATTATTATTTATGCTTGGATGAAACCAACAGATAATACAAGGGTATTAACTAATAAGAGAACAGCTTTGCAATTAACAAGTTTAACAGATAAAGAAGCGGTATTTAGTACAGAAATGCCCCTTAGTAATACCGGTGTTGAGGATGCGGCTATTACGGATGTTTTTGCCAGACCGTATTTGCCTCAGGAGCAATATAAGCAAGCTACTGTTTATAGCAACGTAGAGACAGGCAATTGTCGTCGTAACGATAATTATTTTGAAGCGCTTATTTTACAAAAAAAATCACAAATATCCCTAATTGTAACCTTCCGTTTTATTGCTAATGCTGGTTATGATATCAAGGAAGCCATGAAAAATATGGTTGATATGGATGTAGCAATTTACTATAATGGCATGGCGAGAAAAGAAATTTATATTCGTAAAGACTTTTTTACTGTCAATGGTGCAGAAATAAGCACTTTGATAGGGGGTGCTGAAAATGACAGATAAATATGAAATAATTTCCATTAGAACAAGGATTTTGACTATTCATGATAATATTGTAGATGCTATTATAGAATATGGCTCAGATAAAATTGGACCCAATGATGTTGTTTGCGCAGCAGAGAGTGTAGTAGCAATTACTCAGGGCAGAGCTAAGCGCCCTGAAGATTTCAAACCTTGCTTTTTAGCTAAGGTATTATCTCAACTTTTTCCTTCAGAAGGAAGTATTGCCGGCTGGAATAGTATGCAGTCTTTGATGGATGTGGAAGGTAAGTATAGGGTTTTATGGGCAGTAATATGTGGCTTTTTTGCTAAGTGTTTTGGCAAGGCCGGTGTTTTTTATCAGATGGCAGGTGAGCAGGCTCGTCTTATTGATGATGTAACAGGTACTATGCCGCCATATGATAAACATATTGTTTATGGACCTGATAAACCTGTGACAGTAGCAGAAGCTATTAAGCTAGCTACAGGTTGTTATGGTGCGGCCATTGCTGATGTTAATGATTTGAAACGTTCTTGTGTTTTGGGCGTATCAGCCGGAGTTGATTCTAAACTAGTAGAACAAATTTTAATCGACAATCCTTTTGGTAATGCTAGCCAAAGTACTCCGATTTGCATAATTAAAAATTACAAAAAATAATAAGTGATGAAAATAAAAGTGTGCTATTGAGATTTACTCATAGTACACTTTTTGTTTTTCAAGCTATTATATTTTAATGTAACTATGCTTAATACTTTAATAATCTGCTATAATAGAAGAAAGTAGAAAAATAATAAAAAGATTGCGAAAACAAAGATATAAAGGCAGGTTTTTTTACCCATAATAGGGAATATAGTAAAGTATGTTCCTTAAAGAAGGTGATGTTACTTATGCTTTTAGGAATTGATGTAGGTGGAACATTTACTGATGCTGTTCTTGTTGATGGTGACGTTATTTATTCTATGGCAAAAAGTGAAACGACAGCGGATGTTTTAGGAGGAATTTTGCTCTCCTTAGACAGGTTGTTTTCTGCTGAAAAGTTGGATAAAGAAATTATGGATGCAGAAAAAATACGGATTACTCGTGTTGTAATTTCTAGTACTATAGTAACTAACGCACTAGTTGAGAATAAAATTGATCAGGTATTTTTAGCTGTTATGGCTGGACCTGGTATGTCAACCAAAGGACAGTTTCCTGTCGAACCATATTTAGCGGCAGGATATATTGACCACAGAGGAAAAGTAATAACTGCGGAAGCTATTGATTATGATTTGGTAGAAAAACTGGCAGTTGGGAAAAAAGTTGCGGCTGTCAGTGGTAAATTTTCTGTGCGTAATCAAATTAATGAAAAAGCTTTGTGTAGAGATTTAAAAAAATGTAATTTCTCGAAAATATTTTCAGGATCAGAGCTCTCAGGAGAATTGAATTTCATACGTAGGACTAATTCTGCCTATTTTTCTGCGGCTGTTTACACTAAATATGCGGACTTTATTAGGCAGATAAAAAAAGGCTTGAAAGAACGTGAAATTAATGCTCCTGTGCATATTTTAAAGGCAGATGGTGGGACGTTGCCTTTAGAAGCTTCTTTGGAACAACCGGTGGAAGCTATCTTTACCGGACCAGCTGCTAGTGTTTTAGGAATAGAGGCTTTAAAACCGCCAAGCGTTAAGACTATTTCTTTGGACGTTGGTGGAACAACCACTGATATTGCTTTTTGGGAAAACGGTCAACCTCTTATGTCCAAAAAGGGAGCCGTAATTGTTGGTTTTAATACAACTGTACGCGCATTCCATATGCGTTCCTTAGGCTTGGGCGGTGATAGTGCTATTACCCGTACTCAGGAAGGGTTTGTTGTAGGATCTGAAAGGGCTGGCAGGGCAATGGCTTTGGGCGGTAGTGCCCCGACCTTGTCCGATGCTTTTATTACGCTTGGTCTAGTTAGCTTTGGCGAAGAACGCCTAGCTAGGAATGCTATGAAATTATATGCTAGGGGCGGAGAGACAGAAAAACATGTCGCTCATGCAGTTGTAGAAGCTGCTGTGAAAAAAAATAAAAAAACTATTGACGAAATGCTGCACCAATGGAGTATACAACCGGTTTATACTGTAAATGATATTATTGTTGGTAATTTGTTTGAACCGGAACTTTTAATAGGTGTAGGTGGAGCTGCTCCCGGTCTTGTAAAAGCTTTGGGAGAATATATGCATTTGCCAGTAGAAATTCCGGCGGGAGCTATGGTAGCAAATGCCATAGGTGCGGCATTAGCAAAACCAACTTTAACAGCTACACTTAGAGCAGATACTACTGAAAATTATTATATTATTCCCGAAGCTGGCATTAAAGCCAAACTACCTCATTATTTTAATAAACAGGTAGCACAAGAATTGCTCACTACGCGGTTACAAGCAGCCGCTAATAAGTGGCAAATTATTGCACCGGTAGCAGAAATAGTGGCCTATGAGGAATTTGCCACTATTCGCGATTATATTGCTTCCGGTAAGATAATATATTTAAAAATGCAGCTGCAATCCGGGGTGTTGGCTCATGTTGTTGGCAGGGAGGTGGCTTTTTGATGCCAAATTTAGGCTTGGTTTTTTTCCCTGCATTTGATTGGATGATTAGTCCTACTCACCCTGAAAGACAGGAACGCTTGCTTTATACACGTGATCAATTATTAGAAGAGGGCATTTTTGATTTACCACAGATTCGCGAATATCGACCACGCATGGCTAGTATTAAGGATTTAGAACGAGTGCATATAGGCATTCCTTCTATTGCTAAACTTATTACACCAGCCCATTTGGTTTCAGCCGGTGGTTGTCTTACGGTTGCTGATGCTGTGATGCGAGGTGAAGTGAAATGCGCCTTCGCATTGGTAAGACCACCAGGACATCACGCTATGCGAGTAGTTTATGGTATTAGAGGATTTTGCGCGATTAACATTGAGGCTGTTATGGTAGAATATTTACGAAGTAAGTATGGCGTGAAAAAAAATGCCATAGTAGATACTGATGTGCATCATGGAGATGGCTTACAGGATATTTTTTATCATGATCCTGATGTATTGTATATTTCTTTTCATCAAGATGGAAGAACGCTCTATACTGGCACTGGCTTTCCTAATGAGGCTGGAAGTCCGGCAGCTTTAGGGATGAACCTTAATCTACCGCTTTTACCTGGAACTGGAGATGAGGGAATACATAGATTATTTGATGGCCTTATTCGACCTGTTTTGGACGAATTTAATCCTGAAATAATTATAAATTCTGCAGGTCAAGATAACCATTTTAGTGATCCCCTAGCTTCTATGAATGTTACTGCTCAAGGTTATGCATCTTTGGCGGCTAAGTTAAAGGCAGATATAGCTGTTTTAGAAGGTGGTTATTCGGTGGAAGCAGCACTGCCTTATGTAAATACCGGCATTGTTTTGGCTATGGCGGGAATGGATTATAGCCAGGTTATTGAACCAGACCAAGCGGCACTACATCTTCAAAGTGCTGAGTGTAATAAGCGTGTTGACCAGCTTATTGATCAAGTAGGGCAACTATGGGCTGATAGAAGAATACTTAGAAAAGAAGCAATGATTAAATGTGGAAAACAGTAGCAAAGAAATAAAAGTGTTTATTATGATGAGGAAGGTATTAGCGAAAACCAAAGAGAAACTGCTCATTATTGTGAAAATTGTAGTGGTTATTTGACCATTCTGCCGAGAAAATGCGGTGGCGTTAGCACTTAAGGCTAAAAAAACAGGTAAGTGGAATAATATTTTAATTCAGGATAAAGCCAAAAGTACTGTAGTTAATATATGAGGGAGATATAATTTTATATGAAAAGAATTGATCAAGAACGAAATTCTCGTGAAGCGGCCAGAGGCAAGCAAAATGGGCGAACACAAGAAATTCAACGACTTATTGGACGGTCTTTGCGTTCTATCGTTGATTTAGAGGCCTTGGGAGAAAAATCTATTACTATTGACTGCGATGTCTTACAAGCTGATGGTGGTACTCGAACGGCAGCCATAACCGGTGGGTTCGTGGCTTTAGTAATTGCTTAGGACAAAGTTTGTCCTAAAGATAAGCCTTTCCCTATAAAGGATTTTTGCGCGGCTATTAGCATCGGTTCAGTGGCAGGAAAAGAAATGTTAGATTTATTCTATAGTGAAGATTCTAATGCCGATGTGGATATGAACATCGTCATGACAGGTGCAGGTAATTTTGTGGAAATACAAGGTACGGGAGAAGAGCATACCTTTACAAGAGAGCAATTAAACATATTTTTAGAGCTAGCTGAAAAAGGATGTAAGACTTTAATAGCAAACCAAAAGAAAGTTTTGGGAAAAATTGCGGATAGAGTGGGTGCGTAATATGCAAAAAATTGTTATTGCTACTAAAAATGCTGGAAAAGTGGATGAATTCAAAGTGTTAATGCAAGATTTGGGCATAGAGTTTAAATGTCTAAATGATTTTGCTGAGGTTCAAGAGCCGGAAGAAACTGGCAAAACTTTTGCTGCTAATGCTAAACTAAAGGCAGCTTATTACGCCAAAATTTTAGGAGAAACTTGTATTGCCGATGATTCAGGCTTAGAAGTATTAAGCTTGAAAGGAGCCCCAGGTGTACGTTCTGCTCGATATGCAGGGGAAAAGGCTACGTCCGAAGAAAATAATAATTTATTGCTAATGAATATGAAGTTTTATACTAGAAGGACTTGCAGATTTTTTTGTGCTTTAGCAGTTGCAAATTCTGAAGGTAAAATTTTAGAAGAGGCAAATGGTACTTGTGAGGGAATGCTTTTGCATGAACCGTTGGGTACAGAAGGTTTTGGTTATGATCCTTTGTTTTGGTCGACTGAGCTGCATATGGGGCTGGGTGAGGCGACTATGGAAGAAAAAAATAGCGTTAGCCATCGGTCTAAGGCTATTAAGAAATTATGCGCAATATGGAGAAAAAATAAATGAAAATAGGAATTACAGGTGATACCCATGGCCAGCTACAAGCCATGCGTCAGTTGTTGGCGGTGGTTGAGCCTGTTGATTATTGGCTACATACGGGAGATTATAGTCAAGATGCCAGATTCTTGATCGCGGAGACCAAATTACCGATGCTTATGGTGGCAGGGAACTGTGATAAACCAATAGGCAGAGGCAATATAGATGAATTTGTTGTTCTCGAAGGTCAAAGAATTTGGCTTACTCACGGCCATCGTTATATAAAAGGCTATCAAGTTGAAGAGCTTGCTTGGTGGGCGCGAAAATTAGAAGCAGACATAGTGGTTTTTGGTCATACTCATGTGCCACTCATTAAATGGTTTGGCGATACACTACTAGTTAATCCTGGGAGTCTAGCTTTGCCAAGAGGCGATGAAGGCCCTACTTATGCTGTTTTATCTTTGCAGGAAGGACAAAGACCGGTGGCTAGAATTTTCTCGTTGTAATTATATAGTGTTTGCTATATAATAATAGAGTATACTATTTAAAAAATTGAATGGAGGCATTAAAATGGTAGATTTAAACAAAGAGTCTTTGGAATTACACATGAAAAATAATGGTAAATTGGCAGTTTGCAGTAAGGTACCTTTAAAAGATGGTCATGATTTAGCTATTGCTTATACTCCAGGCGTTGCAGAACCTTGCAGAAAAATTAAAGATCATAAGGATTTATCCTTCGAATACACTTGTCGTGGAAACATGGTGGCGATAGTTAGTGATGGCACGCGTGTATTAGGTTTGGGCGATATCGGTCCAGAGGCATCTATGCCAGTAATGGAAGGTAAGGCTGTTTTGTTTAAATCCTTTGGCGACGTTGATGCAGTTCCTATTTGTATTGATGCTAAGGATCCAAAAGTTTTTATTGACATGGTTCAACGCTTACAACCTTCTTTTGGTGGTATTAATCTAGAAGATATTTCCTCACCAAAATGTTATGAGATTGAAGATGCCTTGAAAAAAATTTGTGATATACCTATTTTTCACGATGATCAACATGGTACAGCTATTATTTGTTGTGCAGCTTTGCTTGGCGCTTTGCGTTTTGTAAAGAAAGAACTTGCTGAGGTTAAAATTGTTGTTAACGGTTGTGGTGCTGCCGGTAGTGCTATTGGTAAATTGCTTCATAACTTAGGAGCTAAAAATATTATTATGTTAGATAGCAAAGGGACTATTTATGAAGGTCGTGAAGGGTCTATGGACATGGCCAAGAGTTATTTGGCCACTGTTACTAATACGACCAAAATTAAAGGCGATTTGGCTTCTGTAACTAAAGGTGCAGATGTCCTTATTGGGGTTTCTCAACCTAATGTATTTACTCCTGAAATTATTAGTAGCATGAACAAGGGCATCGTTTTTGGCCTTGCCAACCCTGTCCCTGAAACTTCTTATGACGCAGCCATGGCTGCTGGGGCAGCTGTTGCTGCAACAGGTCGTAGTGACGCTCCTAACCAAGTAAATAATGTTTGTGTATTCCCAGGAGTATTCCGTGGGGCTTTGGACGTTCGTGCCAGAGCAATTACTGAAGAAATGAAAGTGGCAGCTGTGCATGCTATAGCTGGTTTGATTGACGACAAAGATTTACGTCAAGATTATGTAGTTCCAGCTCCTTTTGACAATCGCGTAGCTCCTGCTGTTGCAGCTGCAGTTGCTAAAACGGCTATGGAACTTGGTATTGCTAGGGTAACCAAGGATCCTGAAGAAATCAGAGCCAATACTGCAAAACGCGTAGGTCGTTAATTAGCACCTGAATATAAAGGAGGCACTTCATTCTATGAGGAACATGGATGTAAAAGAAGTAGAAACTGCTATAAGTAATTTATGTATACAGTCTTGCTGTCATCTTCCGGAAGAAGTTGTAGATACCATAAAAAATGCTACAGGTACTGAGGAATTTCCCCTAGGAAAAGAAATTTTGGAAATAATTGTGAAGAATGCCCAATTGGCTAAGGATACAGATTGCCCTATTTGTCAGGATACAGGTCTTACAGTTGTATATGCTGAGATAGGACAAGAGGTGCATTTTACAGGCGGCGACATCGAAGCTGCTATTCATGCTGGTGTAGCTGATGGCTACACTAGGGGATATTTGCGCAAATCTTCTGTTGATGATCCGCTTTTCGTTAGAAAAAATACAGGGGATAATACTCCTGCTATTATTCATACTACAATTGTTCCTGGAGATAAAGTTAAGTTAACTGTTTTACCTAAAGGTTGTGGCAGTGAAAATATGGGCGCTTTGAAAATGCTTAAACCTGCTGACGGCGTAGAGGGTGTTGTTAACTTTGTTTTAGAAACAGTGCGTGTTGCAGGACCTAACCCGTGCCCACCTATTACTGTGGGTATAGGTGTTGGTGGCAATATGGAGCGTGCTGCAGAACTGGCAAAGCATTCTTTGACAAGACCTATGGGAGAGCACAATCCTAATCCTAAATACGCTGAACTAGAAGCCGAAATCTTAAGGCGGGTTAATTTAACCGGTATAGGACCTTCTGGTTTAGGAGGCACTAATACAGCTTTGGCTGTAAATATAGAATATGCACCAACGCATATTGGTGGCCTGCCTGTAGCCGTTAATCTGAATTGTCACGCAGCACGTCGTGCTGTAGTGACCTTGTAAGGGGGATAAAAGGAATATGGCTGAGACTAAAAAAATTACGACACCCTTAACTGACGATGTTATCAAGACTTTACATGCCGGAGATAGTGTACTTATTACCGGTCCTATTTACACAGCTCGTGATGCGGCCCATAAGAGAATGACAGAGGCTTTGGCTCGTGGGGAAGAACTACCCATTGATGTTAAAGGTAATGTTGTTTATTATGTAGGACCTTCACCTGAAAAACCGGGGCAAGCTGTTGGTTCTGCAGGTCCTACTACTAGTGGCCGGATGGACAAATATACTCCTACAATGATTGAACAAGGCATGAAGGGCATGATTGGGAAAGGTTCTCGTTCCAAAGAAGTTATTGATTCTTGCGTAAAAAATTGTGCTGTATATTTTGTAGCTATTGGCGGAGCTGCCGTTGTTATTTCACAATCCATAAAAAAACAAGAAATTCTGGCATATGGTGATTTGGGTCCTGAAGCCATTAGACGTTATGATGTGGTTGATTTCCCGGCTATAGTTTGTGTTGATTGTTATGGTAATGATACATACAAAGACGGTTTAGCTAAGTATTGCAAAGAATAGCATACATAAGAAAAGAATGCCACTTCCAAAGAAGTGGCATTCTTTATTTGTATATTTTGCTTTAGCGATGGTTTCGAGCGACAAAGGAGCGAAGAAACAATAAACCGCCGACTATGTGAAGTGGTCAATATAAAAAGGACACTATAACCACTAATAATTAGTTGCACCTATCTAGACGAAACTGTATGGGAGATTTATATTGCAGTTTAGCAACAGGCCTTTGCATATTAAAATAGTCTACAGCTTGATGAACAACAATAAAAATATCGTTTGCTTTCTTGAAATGGAAATCCAAGTTCAATTCTTCTTTGAACCAACCGAAAAAACTCTCAATAACAGCATTATCATGTGGCGTTCCCGCACGAGACATACTCTGGATAATGCCATATCTCTTCAAAAGCGTTGTGAAAGCAGGCGAGCTATACTGTGAACCTTGATCGGAATGCAGTATTGTTGGCTCTGAACCAGCAGCCTTTCCAATTAAAACTAAGAGATCTGTTAGTGGTTTAAGAACAAAAGGCAGGTCTTCACGAAAACCAAAATTCCAAGACACCATTTCATTATTAAATAAATCTAAGTAACATGTAAAGAAGCATTTTCTGCCATGCCAGTAGAATTCGGTAATATCTGTTACAACCTTTTGTAATGGTCTCTTAGCCGTGAAATTGCGGTTTAGAATATTTTTAAAGATATTATGCTCTTTTCCAACACCGCCCCAGTGTTTCTTTTTTCGTGCCTTAGACTGGATGCCAATACTTTGCATGCAAGAGAGCACCCTCGGGAGACAAATATGCCATCCGGTATCTTTCAAAATTCGATTACGAATTCTGCGATAGCCATAGCTGGGTTTTTCTTCATGAATTTTACGTATAAATAATATAATTTCTTGCCGCTGTAACTCATATGTATTGGGACGATTTTTATGTTTTATCCAGTTATAATATCCAGCTCTAGATACCGAAAACTGTTTACATAACCATACTACAGAATAACGGTCACTTAATTCGAATATCGCCTCGAAATACAATCGTATTAATTTCCTGCCTTGACATGCCCCCTCTGATATTCTAATATTTTTTTTAGTTTTGCAAGCTCGATATCTTTTTTAGCCAGCTCATATCTAAGGTGTTCTTCGATGGATAGCGTTTTTCTGTTTTGATATGTAGCAAGAGGATTTCCAGGACGTCTCTTGGATTCTAGTCCAGATTCCCCTTTATCTCTATATATTCTTGCCCAGTAACAAATTAGCGATTTATCTAAATTAAGTTGTTTGGATAGTTTCCCACTGCTTTCGCCAGCTAAATTTCTCTGCACAACTGATAATTTAAATTCCTTGCTAAAATATCTCTTATTTCCACCTTTGAGGCCCATTATTTTCACCGCTTTTTTACAAAATTATAACACTAAGTCACCAGTGGTTTAAGTGTCCACTTAGATGTTACCACTTCACTAAGCGGGTGTGAGGCATTGCTTAAGCAAAGGACATCACGCTTCTGATATAATGGCAATTGTTCAAGTCGCTATTATACAAAAAAGGGTAAAAGTGCAATGATGACTTTTGAAAAACACTCTAACCTAAAATACAAATTTGGTAACAGGCACTTTTGGGCCACAGGATACTATGTTAGCACTGTGGGTCTGAACGAAGCAACAATAGCAAAATATATAAGAGAACAAGAAAAAGAAGACCAAATAATGACGAAAATGAGTACAAAGGAATACGAAGACCCTTTCAAGGGTCAGGCTAAGTAGTCAGTCCACAGCGGCTTGAACGAATGTGAAAAGCCAGCGTCATTAAGGCGCTGGCAGTTATAAGCCCTTATAGGGCTGGTGCGAACCACCCGTTTCACGGGTGGAAGCGATTTAAAAAATGAACATAAGAGCGAAATATCCAGTACAATTAAATCGTCGAAGAAATAACGAGTGGTATTAATAGGGTGATAGATATTATAATATTATTGTAACTGATTTGTTTGGCAAAGGATAAAAAGATTTTGAATGGAAAAAAATAGAAATAAAAATTGTTAAATTATGAAAATTAAGTAGGAAGCAGGTGTTGTATGATGAAAAATAATCAAATTATGCATGAAAAAAAGTGCCATGCCATTTTTAATGATATCAAAGATGGAAAGCCTTTGTATGTGAGAATTGAAAATACTTTTTTAGAACCCCAAAAATTATATAGTGATGAACTTGATAATAAAAAGTATGTGCGTGTATCAATATTAACTAATGCAATAATTGATTATGATTGTTTGATGTTTAAAAGTGAACGGGGAACAGATTTTTTAGAAAATTATAGGCCATATTTTATAAGTTTTGTTGTATCTCTTAACGAGAATAAACTAAATGATTTGATGGTTATTGGTGATTCGTGGTGTAGTGCTAAGTTTATAAAGAGTGACGAGCAGATTATAGATGACGGTGTTACAATAAAAGGTTACTTGGAGATGAGTGCAAGTCCAATAAGCTATTTAAATGGCAGATTATTGGTATTTAAGGACAAATCAATAGATGCATCTACGTTAGACAAAATTAACAAGACATATAATCTACCAAATTTTCAATGTATGAGTGATACGGAAATAAATAGGATATTAAATGAAGCGTGGAAGGATGATTTTCCTGTAACGATTGATATTTATAATATAAGGCATGGAAATGCAGATTATATACGAGGCGAAAAACATAGAATTTTATATGATATTGGGTATAACTATCGTTCGATGCCGAGTTATCATAGTGCTAAGTATTTGAGAGCAGTTACTGCTATACGACATCTAAAACCTAGTTGTGTGATTTTGTCTCATTGGGATTTGGATCATATAATTGGATGTGCATATGCAGAAAAAGATATATTTACTAAAAAATGGATAGCACCAAATTTAACATCTGATTTAGATAAAAATGCATCGAAAAACTCCATACGTCTCGCGGCTTATTTACAAAAGTTGGGTAATCTTTGTTTGGTTAATAGAAATAGACAAATAACAAGGCAATTGATTGCAACAATTACTGGCGGAAATGGAATAAAAATAAAATTATGGATGGGAAATGGAAAAGATAGAAAAATTACTATAAGAAATATAGAAGGATTAATGGTTGAAATTATTGACGAAAAGGATGTATATTCGCATGTATTATTATCTGGCGACGTGCCATATGCCTGTATGCCGGATTTGGTGATGAAAAGGACAATTAACTTTATGCATGTACCGTATCATTGTTCCAATATGAATTTGTGCAAATTAAAGAATTTACCCAATCAAGGGCAATGTGCGATTATTTCTACAAATCGTAAGGTTAATGGCTCGCTTAATTATGATGTACATCACTATCAAGAATTACGAAAAAAATTTACTTACGTAATCAGTACCATTTGTAATACAATTATGAATGATGAAGCAAATTTATCTGTACAACTTAACTATCGTTACAAAAATGTTCGCTTTAGATGAGATGTGTTATAAATTTGCACAGCTATATACCAGAAAGAACAAATTAACCACTTTAGAAATCTTGGAGCTTTTTCTTAGAGAAGAGCTAGGATTAAAAACCGTACGGCAAAATGTGCTGCGACGCCGCAGGGCAAGATTGCTGACCGAAAAATCTATTGAAGACTTTGACTTCGGTTTTCACGAAGTGTATCCAAAGCACAGATGCTAAGACTATCTGATATGACCTGGATTGAGCAGGCGTACAATGTTTGCTTTTTGGCACGCTAGGTGTTGGCAAAGCACACCTTGCCTTAACACTGAGCACCAAAACGTTAGATCTTGGTTATACAGTAGCTTTTGAAACGCTGGACAATCTTATGAAGCTGCTAAAAACGGAAGAAATATCTAATAGCAGTAAACACAGATTGGGATATCTGTGCAAGGCTTCGCGTACCCTAATTGATGAAGTTAGTTTCATTTCCGGCATGGCGGAATGTACTTCACTTATTATTACTTCAAACAAGGGAATTTGATGAATGGGCAGAATTCTTAGGAGATTCCACTATAACTACGGTTATTCTAGAGCGCCTGATTCAACATTGTGAAATACTTAATATGATTGGTAGCAGTTACAGGTTAGAACACCGTAAATCTATTACGTAACCACTACTTACAGAAAAATGTGCAGTTTGTGACGAAAAAGTTTGCACTTTACTTGACTGCTTACAACATGAAAGAAATAATAAAAAAACATATATAATGCTATAAAACAGTGTATAATACTAAAAAAACATCGTTGTTAAATTTGTGACAAAATGGTAAAATAAGAAAGTCCTAAGCATTTGGCGTAGGAGAATGGAATTGTTGTCAAGGCCTTAATGTTCAGACTTAGGTAAACATTGAATTCAAACTTTACCAAAGTCTTACGAGTTATTAGTATAACAAGGGTAGATAGCGCTATCAATGTTGATGCAATTGGTTCAATATAGCTCATTTGATATACCTCCATGATTATTATAATATAATCAACGATTGTGATTTGGACAACTGTTCGAGTAAAATTGAATATCAATAAGTGTATACCCATCGGCTTAGGAACGTTGTCCTCTGTGCCGGTGGGTTTTGCGTCAGGAGTGAAATTTTATGGCAAAAACTATGGAAGAGTTGCTGGAAACTAAAAGCAAAGGTTACGCCCACTTTGATAATCGAAGTTCTATGAGAAAAGTATGGGAATATGTTAAAAATCCAGACAATATAATTCACCATGCATTTTATCCATTTATTTCATATGAAAAAGAATATATCAAATACAATAGTTATGATCGAAAAATCAAAAATAAATATAGGGAACTCGCTTATTCAGCATATGTTGATAGATGTATTTATACGTATTATGGATATTTATTAAATGAAAAATATAATACAAGAGTTGTGCAAGATGGAATACAGAATGTAGCTGTTGCTTATAGAACGGATTTGAATAAGAGCAATGTTCACTTTGCCAAAGAGGCAATAGATTTTATTCGCATAAAAGAAGCTTGTTTCATTATAGTTGGTGATTTTAAAAGTTTTTTTGATTCATTGGATCATAAATATTTAAAGGCTAGATTATGTGACTTGTTGGCCGTTGATAGTAAGTTGCCAAATGAATATTATGCTATATTTAAAAATATTACAAAGTATTCTGTTTGTAGAATAGAAGACATATTAGAGACATTGAACATGCAAGATACTATCCAAAATCACAAAATACTTAATGGAAAAGAGCGAATTTTTGAACTTGATGAGTTTAAAAATTTCAAGACTAAGCATTTTGATAATAAGAGAGGCCGCGATAAAGGTGAGCAAATAGAGGGCAATACACACAAAGCAGTAAGTAAAAATAGCACTGGTCGAGGAATCTCACAAGGATCAGCAATTAGTGCAATATTAGCGAATATTTATATGCTTGACTTTGATAAAAAAGTAAACGAGTATGTAAAAAAGAATGATGGCCTATATATGCGCTACAGTGACGATTTTATTATTGTTTTTCCAAAGCATAGTGATGATGGTTTTAAAAGTCAATATGAAATGATAAAAAAATACATTAAAGATGTTGACAACTTAATTTTAGAACCTAGTAAGACACAGATATTCGAATATAATTTGACTAATTTATGTAATCGTAGTATAGATTTTGTCGATTGTGGGGAAAACGGTAAAAATAAGTTAAATTATTTGGGGTTTACATTTGATGGTAAACATGTGACAATACGCGATAAAACGTTAACAAAGTATTATTACCGAATGTATCGAAAAATAAAATGCGTAAAAAAATGGTATCTGGAAACAAATAGATTGTCGGCTAGAGATTTATATAGAGTTTATTCGGTGCATGGTAAAAATTCATTGAAACAGGAAAAGCACGCACCAAAAAAGCATTGTGGAAACTTTTTTTCTTATTTGGAGAGAGCCCAAAAAATATTTGGCGATGAAGAGCCAATTTCCCGTGGTACTAAACGTCATATGGCAAAGATAAAACAAAAATTAAAAAAGTTTGAAAAATGACGAATCTTATTTATACAAGAAGGGGGGAATATTATTCGCTTTCAAATGTTAGGATAACCAATATACAAAAAACGGCTAGAATCTTAATGATTCTAGCCGTAATTTTTTTCTCTTTTTAATTGTTATTACTTAAAATTTTATTAAGTTTTTCTATCAAAGAAACAAAATAATGGCACGGGCCTTATCTAAGTTGATTAAGTTTATAAAACTACGAATGATTTGGCAGCGAAGAGTGGTAGCTATAAGGCTTAGATAGATAAGCCCCCTTAGGATGATCTTGATAGTGTATATTTGAATATAAATTATTTATAAATCGAGATTAACTATAGTTCTTCCCATGAGTTTGCCCTGCAAGATGAGGTCGATTTTTGTATTTAAACCTTCTAAGGATACTTCTTCGACATTTTCTTCTAAATTATGAAGTTTCCATTCATTAGCTAACAACGACCAAATATTTATTCTTAAATCCATTGGACACATTACGGAATCGACGCCATATAGAGTAACACCCCTTATAATAAAGGGATAGACAGAAGTCAATAGTTCAGGAGAGGCTACGTTCCCACAACATGTTACACTTCCACCATATTTAGTGGATTTTATTGCAGTTGCTAGCATATTTCCACCTACTGTATCAATTACACCAGCATAATTTTCTTTTAAAAGCATTCTACCTGATTTGTCATCTAATTCATTTCTAAGAACAATATCTTTTGCGCCTATTTTCAATAACTTTTCTTTTGCATCAGGCTTACCAGTAGCTGCAATAACTGCATAACCAAGTTTATGAAGAATGCCAACAGCAATACTACCTACACCACCTGTTGCACCTGTTACTAAGATGTTACCATCCTCTTGTTTAACACCGCCATGTATTAATTTATAAATGGAGAGAGCGGCAGTAAAACCAGCAGTACCATATATCATGGTTTCTTTTAGTGAAAGATTGTTTGGTAATTTAACAACCCAGGAAGCGGGGACTTGGATATACTGACCATATCCTCCGGAGGTATTCATACCTAAATCGTATCCTGTAACGAGGACTTTATCTCCAGGACAGAAATTTTCATTTTCACTTTTTACCACAATACCTGCTGCATCTATGCCTGGAGTATGAGGATATTTTTTGGTAACGCCCTTATTGCCGGAAGAAGAAAGAGCGTCTTTATAGTTTAAAGAAGAATACCCTACATTGATTAAAATATCCCCTTCAGGAAGAGTGCTAACATCCCGGCTGACAATTTCTCTTGAGAACTGCTTATCGTTAGTTTCTGTTACTACCATTGCTTTAAATTGAATTTTAGACATATATTCACGTTCCTTTATGTTATAATAGTTTGGTATAAAACCATTATAACATAAAAAGGTTTTGTGTCAAACTATTGTGCTTTTAAAAAAATTATTATATTGGTAAAAACTTTTGCATAATACTATAATTATTTCAAATGAATGAGGTGGATAACATGAAGGATAAATATATAGTTTACTTTATGAGTAGAATAAAGAGTAAAATGTTACATTTTATTGAAGCGCAATTAAAAGAAAATAGTTTGGATGATTTGATCCCTTCACATGGCAATATTCTTACAGCACTTTATGAAAATCATGGGAAAATAACAACGAAACAAATTGCACAAATAATTGGCAAAGATAAATCAACAGTAATACCATTAGTCAATAAGTTAGTAGATTTGGGCTATATAAAAAAAGAAAAGAAGGAATTAGATAAAAGAGTCACTTATATCATACTTACCGAAAGAGGGAAAGAAATAGAAGCAAAGTTCAATGCTATTTCACGAGAAGTATCCATTACGGCTTACAGAGGATTTTCGGCGGAAGAAAAGGAAATTTTTCTAAATTTATTAAAAAAATTAAATAACAATTTCAATTAATATCTACTTGTAAAAGGGCTTTTTTTAGAATCTCTCAACTGGAATATGCAAAATGCTTATGAGCGGAATGATTTTTCGCACTCATATATTATATAGAACCCAAATAAGTCATAACAAAGTGATAGAACGCCTTCTTTATATTGAGCAACAAAGCTAGATGTGCTAAACTTTATAATATATTATTTAAATAAATTTGAATTTATAAATGAGGAAGATTAAAATATGTGTACTGATTTTATAAATTTAACAACGGAAAATATTGTTAATGAGCATTTATGTTGTGTTATACGCAGTAAAAACCCGTATCCAGGTGTTGAGGCTAAGCAGTAAGTTTATTTGATATTAATTACCTAAAGAAAATACTCGAAAAGCAAAAATACCCTTACTTATTTAATAGAAATATTGCGATAAAATATTCAGAATAGAGATGACCGCACATGAACAATCAAATTGAAACTATTGAAGAGCTACTTTTAAATTCTATACCAAGTATAAAGACACTTATTTTTGCTGGGTGGGTTTTGCGGTTGAATGCCGGCTATACTTATAGGGCTAATTGTATTTGTCCGTTACAGTATGATTCAGAGGATGAGTTTAGCGAAAAGCTTAAGGAATGTGAAGGCATTTTTGAGGCTAATGGTATTCCTCCTATTGTTAAGGTTACGGAGTTAATGCCTAATGAGTTGCGTGCTATATTGGTTAATAGTGGTTATGTGAAAATAAAAACGGTAAACACTATGTGCGTGCCTTTAGCGGATATAAAAATAAATTCTGACGAGGAATTAGAGACGTTAGCCAAGGCGGCTGCTGAGTGGCTGGAAGCATCAACGAGGTTATCAGGTGTAACAGGAGAAGAATTGCAAAATGCTCATTGCTTGGGTATAAGAAATATTGCGGACAAAAGTATTTTTGTGAAAGCTAAAAAGGATAACAAGGTAATTGGCTGTGCCTATGGAACTTTGGAACGAGGATATATAGGAATATATGATCTGCATGTTGACGAGCAATATCGCAACGAAGGTTTAGGAACGGCCATCTTTAATGAAATAGTTAAGTGGGCAAAGATCAATAAAGCGGATTATTTGTATTTAATAGTCCACAGTAAAAATTATAATGCCATAAATATTTATAAAAAAATGGGTTTTGAAAATATTTACACCTATGATTTCTATAAGAAAGCAGATTCTATGTATGAAGTCATAGATGGTTGATGAAAATTTAAACACGCAAATAAAAACCTGAAACTTTTGCTGAAAAGGAGCTTCAGGTTTTATTATTGTAAATATTTTATATTTATTTTGCTAGCATTGTAAAGCCTCTGGTAAGGCATGTAGGCTATAAACTAGATGTAGTCAAGCTAGGCAGTGCAACACAGAAATTGGGCACTCTTTGAGTGGCGTTTTTGAGTATCAAGAGCCCTTGAAAAGTGGTGCAAAAGCGAGTAGGATTATTATGTAAGAAGAGGTAAGAGGCGCGGAAAAATTACTAAAAAAACAAACCTAGGCAATCAAGTAATAAGTGATGTTTTGGAGAACTTTTGTGCAAGTCTCACATAGCTAAAAAGGCGAGTAAATAGGCTGAAAATCTGCAAAATGTTCTTCTGAATTGGTAAAAGCTTTTCCAGAAAGTTTCTATAAGTATTTGACAATAAAACTTGCTAAATTTTTTAATATTATCAAGTTTTATCGAATAGTTATTAAAAACAATAAGGAGATGATGGAAATGGGTGTGGGAAAAGATGTATTCTTTTGAACAAAATTGTCTAAGCAGAATATTTTTTTTATAGCACACATTTGAAAAATGCAGAGCCCGGTATAGGAATAAAATTGGTAGAACTTAAAGAGTCTAGAGCTGTTAAAAATGGGTTATGCATTGCCATTACGGTAGAGGGCAGAGAAATTAATAAAGTTAAGGTTAGTAAAAATATTTATGATGGAAGTAACACAAATAGAACCTTTTGGTAACGGGCGCCCTATTTATATTGTAATTAATAGCAATATTAAAATGCCAATATGAATATTTAGTTATATGCGTAGAGAGAGAACAGGGAGATGAAATCATGCGTGAAGTAGTAATTGCAAGTGCCGTAAGGACAGCAGTAGGTAAGTTTAATGGAGGACTTGCTGGGTTATCAGCACAAGAAATAGGTGCGATTGTTATTAAGGAGGCTCTTAGCAGAGCTAAGATTAGCCCGGCACAAGTAGACGAGGTTATTTTTGGCAATGTTTTGCAGGCAGGACTAGGGCAAAATTCGGCTAGGCAGGCAAGTATTTTAGGCGGAGTTCCTGTAGAGGTCCCCGCTTTTACAGTTAACAAGGTTTGTGGTTCAGGGCTGAAAAGTGTTGAGTTGGCAGTACAGGCTATTCGTGCAGGAGATGCAGATATTATAGTTGCTGGTGGCATGGAGAGTATGACAAATGCGCCTTTTGTTACTAGCGCAAAAGCAAGATGGGGTCTTCGTATGGGAGATTCTACTCTTACAGATGTTATGATAAAAGACGGCTTGTGGGATGCTTTTAATGATTATCATATGGGCATCACTTCTGAGAATGTGGCAGAAAAATATGGCGTTACACGTGAAGAGCAAGACCACGCGGCTTATGAATCACAGACAAAAGCTTGTGCAGCTATAAAAAACGGGTCTTTTAAAGCAGAAATTGTGCCAGTAACAATTAAGACCAAAAAAGGCGAAGTAATTTTTGATACTGATGAGTTCCCTCGCGAAGGAACCACGCTGGAAGGATTAGCAAAATTAAAACCTGCCTTTAAAAAAGACGGTACAGTAACAGCTGGTAATGCATCTGGCATTAATGATGGCGGAGCAGCTTTAGTGGTGATGTCAGCAGATAAGGCTAAGGAGTTAGGTATTACAGCTATGGCACGTGTTATATCTTATGCATCTACAGGCGTAGATCCAAAATATATGGGTCTAGGCCCTATTTCTGCGTCTCGCAAGGCTTTAGATAAAGCGCAGTTAACGATGCAAGATATTGATTTGATTGAGGCAAATGAGGCTTTTGCAGCTCAGTTTGTAGAGGTGGGCAAGGAGCTTAAGTTTGATAAAACAAAAGTTAACGTCAATGGTGGTGCTATTGCAATAGGGCATCCTATTGGTGCAAGTGGTGCTCGCATTCTTGTAACTTTGCTTTATGCTCTCAAGGCACGTAATAAAAAAATAGGACTTGCTACACTATGTATCGGTGGCGGACAGGGAACGTCTACCATTGTAGAACTCATTTAAGGAAAGAAGGTATTTGCAAATGGAATTTGAATTAACAGAAGATCAACAGACGATTCAACAAATGGCCAAGGAATTTGCAGAACAGAAATTAGCTCCTACTGTGGAAGAAAGAGAAGAGCAACATATTTTTGACAGAAGTCTCGTTAACGAGATGTGTGAAGCTGGTTTTAATGGTATTTGCTTTCCAGAGGCCTATGGTGGTGCCGATGGAGATTATCTTAGCTATATTTTGGCAGTAGAAGAGCTTTCTAAAGTAGACGATGGCATGGGTATTACTTTATCTGTAAATGTGTCTTTGTGTGCTGGCCCCATTATGTCTTATGGCACAGAGGAACAAAAGCAAAAATACCTACGGCCTATTGCTGAAGGTGCACATATTGGAGCCTTTGGACTTACAGAACCTAATGCAGGTACTGATGCAGCTTCGCAGCAAACGGTAGCGAAATTGGAAGGCGACCACTATATTTTAAACGGCAACAAGATTTTTATTACTAATGGTAGCGAAGCTGATACCTATGTGGTTTTTGCCATGACAGATAAAGGAAAGGGATTGAAAGGTATCTCCGCATTTATATTGGAAAAAGGTATGCCTGGTTTTACTTTTGGCAAGAGGGAAAGCAAAATGGGCGGACACACATCTATCACCACAGAATTGGTATTTAAGGATGTTAAGGTACCTAAGGAAAATCTTTTGGGCAAAGAAGGCGAAGGTTTTAAGATTGCTATGACAACATTGGATGCTGGGCGTATTGGTGTTGCTGCCCAAGCTTTGGGCATTGCTGATGCAGCTATGAATTATGCTATTAAATATTCCAAGGAGAGGGTGCAGTTTGGTAAGCCAATTTCCTCTTTCCAAGCAATTGCTTTTAAAATCGCCGATATGGCAATAAAAATTGATGCGGCACGCTTCCTAGTATATAGAGCAGCGTGTCTAAAAAATGCAGGTAAGCCTTTTTCCAAAGAAGCGGCTATGGCAAAAGCCTATGCTTCAGATGTAGCAATGGAAGTTACAACTGATGCGGTACAAGTTTATGGCGGTTACGGTTATACTACAGATTATCCCGTTGAGCGACTTATGCGTAATGCTAAGATCACCCAAATATATGAGGGAACTAATGAAGTGCAACGTATGGTAATATCGGGAGCACTTTTGAGAGAGACGAAATGATTATTTTAGTTTAATTTATTACTTGGGAGGCAAAACGAATGGAAATCGTAGTGTGTATCAAACAAGTACCGGATACAACAGAGGTAAAAATAGATCCGGTAACTAATACATTGATTAGGCAAGGCGTACCTAGTATTGTTAACCCCTTTGACAAGAATGCTTTAGAAGCAGCACTGCAACTTAAAGATAAGTATGGTGCTCATGTTACAGTAATTTCAATGGGGCCGCCTCAGGCTAAATATGCCCTAAAAGAATGTTTATCTATGGGGGCTGATACCGCCATATTGGTAAGTGATCGTGCTTTTGGTGGTGCGGATACTTTGGCCACTAGCTATACTTTAGCAGCTTGCATCAAGAAGATTGGCAAGGTAGATGTGATTTTCTGTGGCAAGCAGGCTATTGATGGCGATACGGCGCAAGTAGGGTCGGAAACAGCGGAGCATTTAGATATAGCACAAGTGACTTATGCTGCCAAACTGGAAATTAAAGGCGATACGGCTATAGTTGATAGAGAATGCGAAGATGGTTATGAAGTACTTGAAGTAAAAATGCCTGTGCTTATTTCTGTTATTAAATCAGCGGCCTTTGAACCTCGTTTCCCTACTATAAAAGGAAAAATGAGGGCTAATAGAGTAGAGATTGCTGTTTGGAGTGCTGCAGATGTTCAGGCAGATGAAAAAAGAATAGGCCTTACCGGTTCTCCCACCAAGGTTAGCAAGATTTTTAGCCCTCCAAGGCGTGTTCAAGGAATCCTTATTGATGAGCCTACGGCTAAGGAAAGCGTTACTGTTTTGTTAGATAAACTCGCTGAAGCTAAAATTGTCTAATACGGAGGGAAACTAAAATGGCAGTTATAATAGATGAAGAAAAGTGTATAGGTTGTGGAATTTGTGAAACCACATGTCCCTTTGGTGCTATTACTTTGAAAAATAGCAAGGCAGTAATTGGCTTAGCTTGTACTCAATGTGGGGCGTGTGTTGATGTTTGTCCTGTTGGTGCTATTAGTCGTGTGGAAGTGGCGCAGGAAGTAACTATGGACAAGACACAGTATAAGAATGTGTGGGTATATATTGAAACGGTTGAAGGAAAAAATCAAAAATGTTAGCCTTGAATTATTGGGCGAGGGGCGTAAATTAGCGGACAAGATGGGACAGCATTTAGCTGGTGTTTTACTTGGAAAAGATGTAGAACATCTATCTAAAGATATATTTGCTGCAGGTGCTGATGAGGTTTATTTGGTGGAAGCTGATGAATTGGCACATTATAATACGGACGGATACACAACAGTAGTTGCTGATTTAATACAAGAGCATAAGCCATCTGTAGTGTTAGTGGGAGCTACCAATGACGGTCGTGATTTAGGACCTAGGATTGCCAGCCGTATAGCTACAGGGTTAACGGCAGATTGTACAGGCTTAGCTATTGATGAAGAAACAGGGCTAGTTGCGTGGACGAGGCCTGCTTTTGGCGGAAATATTATGGCTACAATTCTTTGTCCGGAGCATAGGCCACAAATGGGTACAGTACGTCCATCTGTGTTTAAGAAACCTCTGCTTGATTATGATAAATGTGGAAAAATAATCAGGGTGAAGAGTACTGTAAAAGCGGAAGATATTCGTACTAAACTTACTGATGTAGTGAAGGTTTGCACAACCTGTTGTAACTTAGAAGAAGCTGATATTATTGTTTCCGGTGGGCGTGGATTGGGCAAACCTGAGAATTTTAAGTTAGTCGAAGATTTGGCCGAAGTATTAGGTGCTACTGTAGGTGCATCTAGAGCTGCTGTGGATGCTGGTTGGAAGCCTCATATGTGTCAAGTCGGGCAGACAGGCAAGACGGTAGGACCTAAGATTTATATTGCTTGTGGTATTTCAGGAGCTGTTCAGCATTTGGTAGGCATGTCTTCATCGGATATTATCATTGCCATTAATCGGGATAAAGATGCACCTATATTCCAAGTTGCAAATTATGGCATTGTGGGCGATGTTTTGGAGGTATTACCAATCATGACAGAAGAGTTTAAGAAACGGAAAGCATGTTAGGAGGTAGAAAAATGGAATTTTCTAAGGTAATGATTATTGGTGCCGGGCAAATGGGTGCAGGCGTCGCCCAGGTTATGGCTCAAAGCGGTATTACGGTAGTTTTACGTGATATTAAACAATGCTTTTTGAACAAGGGCGTTACTACTATCGATAAAAATTTAAGCTGCAGCGTTGCCAAGGGTAAGCTTACTGATGATGAGAAAAAGACCATTTTGGGGCGCATTAGCTGTATTGTCGATTTAGATAAAACTAATTGTGATGTTGACCTTGTTATTGAAGCAGCAACCGAAAATATTGCTATAAAGAAAGAAATTTTTAAAACTCTTGATGAGCTTTGCCCGGAAAAAACTATTTTGGCAAGCAATACGTCTTCAGTTTCAATTACCATGCTAGCTGCCACGACTAAACGTCCGGATAAATTTGTCGGTATGCATTTCTTTAATCCTGCACCAGTTATGAAGTTGGTGGAAGTAACAAAAGGGTTAGGCACTTCTGAGGCTACTTTTTCTGCCATTAAAGCTTTGGCAGAAAAAGTAGGGAAGAGTCCTGTCAGTGTTAATGATGCCCCAGGTTTTGTGGGTAATAGGATTATGATTCCTATGATTAATGAGGCTATTTTCACCTTAATGGAAGGCGTTGCTAGCGCTGAAGATATTGATAACGTAGCAAAGCTAGGTTTTGCCCACCCTATGGGACCATTGGCATTATCTGATCTTATTGGCAATGATACAGTTCTAGCTATTATGGAAGTATTGTATGCAGGATATGGAGACCCAAAATACCGTCCTGCGCAATTGCTTCGCAAAATGGTAGAAGCAGGTTATCTAGGGCGTAAAACTGGCAAAGGGTTTTATGATTATAACAAACAATAAAAAAGAGCTGTTTTTAAAGCGTTAATTTAGGAGTGGTAATCATGAATGAATATAAAAATTTGCTTGTGCAAACGGAACAAGGTATTACAGTTGTCACAATTAATAGGCCAAAGTCCTTGAACGCATTAAATAGTGCTACTTTAGACGAAATGAAACAATTGTTTGCTATATTAGCCAAAGATGAATTGACTAAAATAGTTATAATTACTGGTGGTGGCGAAAGTGTTTTTGTAGCTGGAGCCGACATAGTAGAAATGCAAAAGCTTAATGCCCTAGAAAGCAGAAATTTTTCTATTTTGGGACAGGCTGTATTTAGCGCGATAGAGAATTTGCCTCAGATTGTAATAGCGGCTGTTAATGGTTATGCTTTAGGCGGTGGTTGCGAACTAGCCATGGCTTGCGATATTCGTATTGCGTCTAGTAAAGCAGTATTTGGCCAACCGGAAGTTTCTTTGGGCATTATTCCCGGTTTTGGTGGTACACAGCGTTTAGCACAACTTGTAGGTAAAGGAAGGGCCAAGGAAATAATCTGTACCGCAAATATGCTTAAGGCAGAGGAAGCTTATAGGATTGGCCTAGTCAATGCTATGGTGGAACCTAACGAGCTAATGAATGCGGTGAAAGTTATGGCCAACAAAATTATGTCTAAAGCACCAATTGCTGTTCAATTAGCTAAAGATGCTATTAATCATAGTTCAGATATGAGTTTACAAGCAGGGTTAGCTTATGAAGCAGATAACTTTGGTATCTGCTTTGCCACAGATGATCAAAAGGAAGGCATGAAGGCCTATGTAGAGAAGCGTAAGCCGGTCTTTACGGAAAAATGATTTTCTAGGAAAAGCAAAATTTAGAGAGCAATAAAAAAGAAATATAGCGAAATATATACTTTAAATAAAAACCTGCAACTCTTTTATTTCAAGAGTTGCAGGTTTTTATTTTTTCTGATTTCAATTCATTCTCAGTTTTACTGTTCAACCGCATAGCCAAGGGCAACAGATAATTGTTGGGCGTGTTTTTTAACTAGTTCTATTAAAGTCTGATAATCCTCTTTTTTTATGCGCAATATAGGACAACTTATGCCAAGACCGGCAACTATATTGCCAAAACTATCAAATACAGGAGAACAAATACCTAAAGCACCATTTAGAGACTCGCCAAGAGTAATAGAATAACCTTTTTGTCGAATTTCTTCTAACTGTAGTTTTAGTTTCTGGGCATCAGTAGTTGTATTATTAGTATATTTAGAAAGTTTTTTATGTAAATAGTTTTCAATAAAAGCTGGACTTTGGTAGGCTAGTAAAACTTTTCTAGCAGCACCACTGTGCAAGGGAATTGGAACGGTCAGGGGATAGATAACCTTAAGTGGTTGTGGACCATAGGCACTTTCTGCCATAATAGCATTATCCCCATCAATCAAGCTAAGATAGGCGTCTTCTTTGGTAGTAGCGGCGAGACTATCTAAGATAGGACGTGCTAATTCTCTTAGATTCAAGTAGTTTGATGCTCGTATGCCTAAAATTATTAGAGCTGGACCTAAATAATATTTTGAAGATGAGCTGTCTTGTGCAACAAAACGCGATTCTTTTAGTGCTAATAATAACCTATGAACTGTACTTGGTGCTAAAGAGGTTATTTCACAAAGCTCAGCTAATGAGCATTTTTTATGAGATTTACTTAAAGCGTCTAGCAATAAAAGTGAACGGGTAACACTTTGAACCATGTTGGCCTCCTGATTTAAGTCTAGGTTAATTATACAAAAAACAGAAAGTTTTTACAACAACAATATCCTCAAAAGTAAGTTAATAAAAGGCTTTCGGCAATTCAAAGCATTTTTTTTAGCTAATTCAATATTTGCAAAAGTTAGAAAATAAAAAAAAAGAAGGAATTAAAATAAAGATGCCGAATTGTTACTTGAAAGAAATGGAAGCAGTTCCATAATACGGAATGACAAACAAAAGGATTTGAACATACGCCGATTTAATATTAACTTTGGAGTTATAAAAATCAGCACGTGTAGGTGGAATAAAGATAGTCGACTTTAGTGTCTTATTGTATTAGAGTAAGTCGCCCGTTAGATGGTCTGTTCAAGCCCAAATTCGGTCTAGCTATTAATTGCATATATCCAAACGAAACTGAACGGGAGATTTATATTGTAATTTCGCAACAGGTTCTTGCATATTCAAATAGGTTACGGATTGATGAAAAAAATAAAACATAATATGACTACTTGAAATTAAAATTCAAGTTAAATTCTTTTTTTGATTCAGGAAAGTAAGAATTAGTTTGAATGTTCCCTAGATATTATCGTTCATTTAGAAGGATGGTATTGTTTTGTGCCTGCTATCTATAAAAGCTCAGTGCAAAGCAATAAAAAACGGTAGGGGATTTTCTACGCTAATATTAACGGAATGCATTCCGCATTGCGAAATATAGAGTTTTGCTTTTACTCTCTATACCTAGTGTGGTAAGAGTTTTAATTGTTTTGGTTATTACATAAAAACAGGAGGTTTTTGTATGAGTAAAGTGTGTACATTGTCAGAGGCAGTATCTAAATACGTAAAAGATGGGGACCATATTGTTATTGGTGGTTTTACCACTAATCGGAAACCTTACGCGGCGGTTTATGAAATTTTGCGCCAAGGATTAAAAGATTTCGTTGGTGAAGGTGGACCTGCCGGTGGTGATTGGGATTTGTTAATTGGAGAAAGTCGTGTTAAGGCCTATAATAATTGCTACACTGCCAATTCAGGTGTTACTAATGTATCTAGAAGATTTAGAGATTTTTTTGAAAAGGGTATGCTAAATATGGAAGATTATTCCCAAGATGCCATTATGCTTATGTTGCATGCTGCATCTTTGGGGTTGCCTTTTCTGCCGGTAAAATTAATGTTGGGTACTGATTTGACTGCTAAGTGGGGAATTAGTAAGGAAATTCGTATTCCATTGGTGACTATAATCATCCTAAGACAAGATTTACAGGTAGTGGTGGAGCTAATGGTATCGCTACTTATTCTAATACTGTTATAATGATGCAGCATGAGAAACGTCGTTTCATGGAAAAGATAGATTATGTTACTAGTGCAGGATGGATGGACGGACCTGGTGGACGTGAGAGAGCGGGATTGCCTGGTAACCGTGGACCGCTTATGGTTGTTACGGATAGAGGCACAATGAAGTTTGATGAAAAAACAAAACGTATGTATCTAGCCGGTTATTATCCTAGTTCTTCTCCGGAAGATGTTATCGAAAATACCGGGTTTGATATAGATGTTAGCAAAGCTGTTCTTTTGGAGGCTCCGGATCCACAGGTAATTAAGATGATTAGAGAAGAAATTGACCCGGGTCAAGTTTTTATTAAAGTGCCTGTTGGTGAAAAAAAGTAATATGAAGGAGGAGTAATAATGGGTAACTACTCAATGCCAAGATATTTCCAAAATATGCCGGCGTTAGGCAAAGAGCTAAAAGGCGAAAACGCTGAAAATACAACTGAGCTAAAAGCCGTTGAGCAGGAAATAAAAGACTTAATTAAAAAGGTAGAAGAAGCCGGTCGGTCTACGGAATCATTAAACGAAGCAGGGCAGATGACAGCCATGCAGCGTATACTAGCATTGGTAGACGTTGATACTTGGAGACCTTTGAATAGCTTGTATAATCCAGAAGGTAACGACAACGGTTCTACAGGTATTATTAAAGGACTAGGCCGCGTTAACGGAAAATGGGTTATGATCGTGGCTTCCGACAACAAGAAATTAGCAGGTGCCTGGGTTCCAGGCCAAGCTGACAATCTATTGCGTGCTTCTGATACTGCTAAGATTTTGCGTATTCCCTTAGTATATTTACTTAACTGCAGCGGTGTAAAATTTGATGAGCAGGAAAAGGTTTATCCTAATCGTAGGGGCGGCGGGACTCCCTTTTTTAGAAATGCAGAGCTAAATCAAATGGGCATTCCCGTTATTGTAGGTATTTACGGTACCAACCCTGCAGGTGGCGGTTATCATAGCATCAGCCCTACGGTGCTTATTGCTCATGAGAAAGCTAACATGGCTGTGGGCGGCAACGGCATTTTGGGCGGTATGCATCCTAAGGGCTACATCGATATGGAAGGCGCTGAACAAATTGCTGATATGGTGGCAAGTTCCGGTAAGCAAAATCCTCCTGGTTCCATAGATGTGCATTATAATGAGACTGGATTTATGCGCGAAGTCTATGCTAGTGAAGAAGGCGTAATTGAAGGTATTAAGAAATATGTGGGTATGTTGCCGTCTTATGATTTGGAATTTTTTAGAGTAGATGAACCTTACCTACCCAAGTTTGATGCTAATGACTTGTATTCCATCGTGCCAATGAACCAGAAACGCAGTTATGATATTTATGAAGTTTTAGCTCGCATTTTTGACAATAGTGAATTCATGGAATATAAAAAAGGTTACGGACCGGAAATGGTTACAGGATTGGCCAAAGTTAACGGATTATTAGTCGGAGTTTTAGCCAATGTACAAGGTTTATTGTTAAACTATCCGGAATATAAGGAAAGTGCGGCAGCCATTGGAGGCAAGTTATATCGCCAAGGACTTATTAAGATGAACGAGTTTGTAACCTTATGTACTCGTGACAGTGTACCTTTAATATGGATACAGGACACTTCCGGTATTGATGTAGGTGATGATGCTGAGCGAGCTGAATTACTGGGGTTAGGTCAGTCATTGATTTATTCTATTCAAAATTCTGGTTTACCCTCTTTGGAGATTACTTTGCGTAAAGGAACTGCGGCAGCTCATTATGTTTTAGGCGGGCCTCAAGGCAATGACACTAATGCTTTTTCTGTTGGAACAGCAGCCAGTGAAATATATGTTATGAATGGGGAAACAGCAGCAACGGCAATGTATTCCCGTCGTCTGGCTAAAGATAAGAAGGCTGGCAAGGATTTACAGCCGACTATAGATAAGATGAATAAGCTTATAGAGGAATTTGTAACGAAATCACGTCCAAAGTTCTGCGCTCAAGATGGTATGGTAGACGAAATTGTGGATATGGGAATGCTTCGGCCATATGTGACAGCTTTTACTGAGGCATCATACCAAAATCCTAAGTCTGTTTGTCCAGTTCATCAAATGTTATTGCAAAGAACAATTAGGGATTTTGAAACTTTTGTTAAGAAATAATAAAAGTTAGCCTATTTGGGAGAGAAGACAACTGTCGGTTCTTGTATAAATAGAACCAAAAAGTGCCGCTCCACGCAAGACCGGCGCTTAAAAAAACGTCAGCTATTGTAAAAAAGAAGAGGCTTTTATTATGGGTATACTTAAATTAGGAATGTTTGAAACATTAGCCCTTGCAGTTCTAGCAATTTATTTTGGTGATTTCATGAGAAGCAAGATACCTGTTCTCAAGAAATACTGTTTACCAAGTGCTGTTATAGGTGGCACAATTTTTTCCATTATTTCTTTAGTTTTATATTATACTGGCACTGTTGAACTAAGTTTCGATTACAAAACCGTAAACACGCTATTTTATTGTATGTTTTTTGCAGCTAGTGGGGCTGCTGCTAGTATGAGTTTATTGAAAAAAGGCGGGAAATTAGTCGCTATTTTCGCAGTTTTAGCCGCATTATTAGCATTTTTACAAAATGTGTTGGCAGTAGGACTTGGTGTTGTAATGGGGATTAACCCACTTATCGCGCTTATGACAGGGAGTACTCCTATGACTGGCGGTCATGGTAATGCTGCTGCTTTTGCACCGTTAGCAGTAGCGGCTGGTGCACCTGCTGCCTTAGAAGTTGCTTTAGCAGCTGCAACTTTTGGCTTAATTGCCGGTTGTTTAGTTGGTGGTCCCTTTGGAAATTTTCTTGTTAAACGTTTTCACTTAGAAGATCCGGCTCTAGATGGTTTGGAAGAGCAAGCTGAGGAAACTGGCAAAGTTGTTGGTACTTTAGTATCCAAAGCAAATGTGTTTAATGGTGTTTTCTTGATGATGATTGCTTTAGGTATTGGACAAGTAACCTTTTTAATGTTGAAATCAGCTGGCGTTAATTTCCTTATTCATGTTTGCTGTATGCTAGGTGGTATTTTAATTAGATTACTGCTAGATTACAGAAAGAAAACTAGCGAAGCTGCTTATGAAGCCATTAACATTGTAAGCGAATTCTCCTTGGGACTTTTCGTTTCTATGTCTATTCTTTCCATGAAATTATGGCAATTAGCAGGGATGGCCGGATCGTTGGTAATATTAATGTTGGCACAAGTTGTTTTCATTATCATTTTCGTTTATTTCATTACTTTCAGATTATTGGGAAAAGATTACGATGCGGCTGTTATGTCCGTAGGACATACTGGTTTTGGTTTAGGAGCTGTTCCAGTATCTATGACTACAATGCAAACTGTATGTTCAAAATATAGATATTCTAAACTAGCATTTTTTGTAGTACCTGTAATTGGTGGGTTTATAAGTAATATTTCTAATGCCATTATTATTTCCGGTTTTATTAATTATTGCGCAGGCATGATAAAATAACTAACTATTTTCTAGGAGGCAAGTATGAGTACTAAGTATACCTTGGGCATTGATATTGGTTCTACAGCATCTAAGTGTATTATTATACAAGATGGAAAAGATATTATAGGTAAATCGCTGATTGATGTGGGTGCAGGGACAAGTGGCCCGCAAAGAGCCATTGATGAGGTTTTGCTAGATGCAAATAAGACGCTGAAAGATATGACGTACATACTTGCAACTGGGTATGGAAGAAACTCTTTAATGAATCTTGCTGGTAAGCAAATGAGCGAACTGTCTTGTCATGCTAAGGGCGCAGCTTTTTTATTCCCTAATGTACATACTGTTATTGATATTGGCGGTCAAGATGTTAAAGTTCTTCACATTGAGAACGGGGTTATGGTTAATTTTCAAATGAATGATAAATGCGCAGCAGGTACCGGTCGTTTTCTTGATGTTATGGCTAGAGTCCTAGAGGTAAAGGTTTCTGATCTTGCTAAACTGGGTGCTATGAGTAAAAAGCGCGTAGCAATAAGTTCAACATGTACTGTTTTTGCCGAAAGCGAAGTAATTAGCCAGTTAGCTATGGGTACTGATAAATGCGATATTATCGAAGGCATTCACCATTCAATTGCTAATCGTGTAACGGGGCTAATACGCCGTGTAGGCGACGTGCCGGATGTAGTAATGACAGGCGGTGTAGCACAAAATAGTTGTGTTGTTAAAGCTTTGGAAGGGGAGTTGGGGCACGAAATTCACACAACGCCCTTGACTCAATATATCGGTGCTCTTGGAGCCGCTTTGTTTGCTTATGAAGCAACTAGCAAAAAATAAAAGAAAATGTGAGGAGGATTATTATGAGTGGAGAAGTAAAAGCACCGGAAAAACCGGCTAAAAATAAAGTAAGTCCAGGCGTTCAAGCATTACGTGATGTTGTAGAAGATGTTTATGCTAAAGCCCGTGAAGCTAAAAAAAGAGGCGAGCCCGTTGGCTGGTCATCTTCAAAATTTCCTTGTGAATTGGCCGAAGCTTTTGGAATGAATGTTGTATATCCTGAAAACCAAGCTGCTGGCGTTGCTGCTAACCGTGATGGAGAACTACTGTGTCAAGCAGCAGAAGACCTTGGCTATGATAATGATATTTGTGGTTATGCACGCATTAGTCTTGCTTCTGCAGCAGGTAAAAGAGCTGCTAAAAAGTTAGATTCTACTACCGGTGAGTATGTAATTGATCCTAACAGTGGCAAACCCTTAAAAGATGAGAACGGAAAAGTAGTTATTGATCCAGTTACCGGTAAACCTAAAAAAGATCCCAAGACTATGAAACCATTCACCGTTCTTGATGATTTAAACGAGATTGAAAAGCTTCCTGAAGGTGAAGAAAAAGAGCGCCGTATTGCTGCTCTTAAGAGCTATCGTCAAATGATTATGCCACAACCTGATTTTGTTGTTTGCTGCAATAATATTTGTAACTGTATGACTAAATGGTATGAAAATGTTGCTCGTATGCATAATATACCCCTTATAATGATTGATGTGCCTTACAATAACACGGTGGAAGTTGAAAATGCTAATGTTGAATATATACGTGGGCAATTTGAAGATGCTATTAAACAACTGGAAAAAATATCTGGTCGTAACTTTGATGAAGAAAAATTTGAAAAAGCCTGTGCTAATGCTAATCGTACAGCTAAGGCTTGGTTGAAGGTTTGTGATTTCTTACAATATAAACCAGCTCCTATGAGTGGATTTGATCTTTTTAATCATATGGCTGATGTTGTTACTGCTCGTGGTAAGGTTCAGGCCGCGGAAGCGTTTGAACTGCTTGCTACAGAACTAGAGGAAAATGTTAAGGTAGGGCATAGCACCCTTCCGTTCCCAGAAAAATATCGCATTATGTTTGAAGGTATTCCTTGTTGGCCTAAATTACCGGCACTTTTTAAACCGCTAAAAGAAAATAGTGTTAATGTTACAGCTGTTGTATATGCGCCTGCTTTTGGTTTTGTATACAACGGTCTTGATGAAATGGTGCGCGCTTATTGTAAAGCTCCAAACTCCGTATGTATAGAGCAAGGCGTGGAATGGCGTGAGGGTATTTGCCGTGATAATAAAGTTGATGGCGTGCTGGTTCATTACAATAGAAGCTGTAAGCCTTGGAGTGGTTATATGGCAGAACTGCAACGTCGCTTTACCAAAGATTTGGGCGTGCCTTGTGCAGGATTTGACGGCGACCAAGCAGACCCTAGAAATTTCAATGCAGCTCAGTATGAGACTCGTGTTCAAGGTCTTGTTGAGGCGATGGAAGCCAACAAAAAAGCAAAGGAAGGAGACAACTAATTATGGAAACGATTATTAACGAGTTTAGAGAAATAGTAGCAAATCCTAAAAAACAACTTGCTATGTATAAGGAGCAGGGGGAAAAAGCTATAGGAGTTCTTCCTTACTATGCACCTGAAGAACTTGTCTACGCTGCAGGAATGGTTCCCTTTGGTGTGTGGGGAACTAGTGATAAAAATATCAGTCGTGCTAAAGAATATTGTGCAAGTTTCTATTGTACAATTGCCCAGTTGTCCCTGGAAATGCTATTAGATGGTAGTTTAGACGATCTTAGTGGTATTATTACTCCAACTATTTGTGATACTCTTCGTCCAATGAGCCAAAATATCCGTGTAGCTATGGGAGAAAAAATGCTGGTAATATTCTTGGCACATCCCCAAAACCGTACTACCGCTTATGGATTGAAATTCTGTGTTGACCAATATACTAATGTAAAGAAAGAATTGGAGAAAATTACAGGCAAGGAAATAACTGATGCGGATATTGCAAATAGTATTAAAATTTACAATGCTAGCCGTAAAGTTCGCCGCGAGTTTGTAAAACTAGCTGCAGAGCATTGCGATGTAATTACACCTACCATTCGTTCCGCTGTATTAAAAGCGGCTTTCTTTATGCTAAAAGACGAATATACTGTTAAATTGGAAGAGCTGAACAGTAAACTTTCTGCCTTGCAAATTGGTAAATGGCAGGGCAAGAAGATTGTTACTTCCGGTATTATTTGTGATAATACCACACTTTTAGCAGCTTTGGAAGAGAATAATATTGCTATTGTTGCTGATGATGTGGCTTACGAAAGCCGTGCTTTCCGTATTGATGCTCCTGAAGATATAGAGCCTATGATGGCACTTGCCAAACAATTTGCTAATATTGATTGCGATATTCTTTTGTACGATCAAGAAGCTGCTAAAAACAATAGGGGTGAATTTGTGGCTAAGCTAGTTAAAGATAGTGGGGCACAAGGTCTTATCCTCTTTATGCAACAATTTTGCGATCCGGAAGAAATGGAATATCCGTATCTAAAGAAAGCTTTAGATGCCGCCAAAATTTCACATATAAAAATTGGTATTGACCAACAAATGCGCGATTTTGGGCAAGCTAAAACAGCTATTCAAGCCTTTGCTGAAAGCTTATAGAAAATTATTGATAAAAAAGTGCTCGTTACAAAGCTAACAGGTATTATCCAATCATCAGTAGGAAATAAGGAGTTGAGAGAATGGGCTTTATCGAGAATACATTGAGAGGAATTCCTCTACCCAAAATTGTCAAAGTGGAACAAACTTTTGATAATACGCATTTGGAAGATGTAGAAGCCGTTATAAGAACTCAATTAGCTGAGCTTAAAGAATATAGAGATATTAAACCAAGGCAGAGTATTGCTATTACTGGGGGGAGCAGGGGAATTAATCAAATTAATGTTGTCACAAAATGCATTTGTGATATGGTTGAAGCCAAAGGTGCATATCCCTTTATTGTTCCTGCCATGGGCAGTCACGGTGGTGCTACAGCAGAAGGTCAAAAGCATATGTTAGAAGTTTTAGGAATTACAGAAGAAACAATGGGAGTTCCAATTAAGGCTACGATTGAGGTAGTAAAAATAGGAACTTTTGGTAATGGACGACCTATCTATATGGATAAATATGCCCATTAAGCAGACGGGATAATTTTGTTAAACCGGATTAAGGCCCATACCTCTTTTATGGGTAAATATGAAAGTGGTTTAATGAAAATGATGGCTATTGGTCTTGGCAAGCAGCATGGGACGGAGAATTATCATCAAACTGGTTTCAAGGAAATGCCAATTATTATTGATAATGTTGGTAAAGAGGTTCTTCGTCTAGAAAAAATTCTGTTTGGAGTAGCCTTGCTTGAAAATAGTTTTGGCAAGGTCAACAAAATTGTATGTTTAAGCCCAGAAGTTATTCCGGATCAAGAGGCATTATTGCTTAAAGAGTCAAAAAAGTATTTAGCCTTGCCATTCTTCAAAAATGTGGATGTAATGATTGTTAAAAAATTTGGAAAGAATATTAGTGGTACAGGTTGCGATTCTAATGTATCTGGACGTTTTAATAACGAAAATTTTCACAATGATATGCATGTTACTAGATTAGGATTTTTGCAAATATCTAAGATTTCCAGTGGCAATGCTAATGGAGTAGGGTTGGGAGATTTCATTACTAAAAATTTATACGAAAATATTGATTTAGACCAATTATATCCTAATGCGCTGACTTCTACTGCTGCTGTTACTGTCAAAATTCCTATGATGTTACCAACTGAGAGAGATGTTTTTTCGGCAGCCATTAAAACTTCTTGTGTAGAGCGTTTTGAAGAAGTACGTTTAGGAATAATAGAAAGTTCAAAAAATTTGCAGACTCTTTATGTCTCGGAAAACATGCTATCTGAAGCTAAAGAAAAAGCTAATGTATGCGATAAAGCATTTCATATTCCTTTTGATGCACAGGGAAATTTAACACTAGAATTTCATTAAAGACGTGTGAAGCAGCAGTTATGATTGCAGTGCAAATAGGGCAAATAAGCTTGGCTTTTATTAACTAAGCTTTAGTATAACTAAGATTATGTTGCCTAAAAAAAGAGGAGATATTTTCATTAAAGTTTTGCAGGCAGGATTAGGGTAGAATCCGGATAGAACAATTTTTTTAACCGGTGTTTTCCAAGATAATCCATTTTTAAGGGTTAACAAGAGTTGAGGGTCAGGCCTAAAATAGTTGAAATATAAGCTTAAGAACATAGCCAAGGGCTCATTAAAATGAATCAACTTGTTATCTTAATCCTGAGTTTTTATGTCCATTCCACCAAATGTTATTAACTAGAAAAATTAAGGATTTTAAGATTTTTGTTAATAAATTATAATTATGTGTTTATCTTATTTGTAGGAATAGGATAAACACCAACGGTTGTTAAAAATTTAGGAGGCGTTGATATGGCATTTACAGGGGCAAGTATTTGGCAAGTTTTTCTTGAGTTAAGCATTATGACAGCATTATTGGCTATTGGGCAGTTATTAAGAGCAAAAGTGAAGATATTTCAGCGTTTATTAATACCCTCAGCTCTGATTGCTGGGTTTTTAGCTTTAGCTTTGGGACCTAGAGGCTATGACCTTCTTCCTTTGTCTAAAGCTTTTGGTACCTATGCGACTGTTTTTATTGTTGTGGTATTTGCCGCTACGCCTATTGGCGACAAGCCAAGTAAGGAAGCTTTATCAGGATCAGTCATTGGTGGTATGTTTTTTAATATCACGGGTATTGCTGTATTGCAGTATGCAGTTGGTATGTTAGTTACAGTGTATGGTTTAAGGCATTTTTATCCGGAACTACCGGAACAGTTTGGGTTGATGATGGCTACTGGGTTTTATGGTGGGCATGGTACAGCTGCTGCCGTAGGTAATGCTTTGGAAAACATGGGCGTTGCCCATATGACGGATTTGGCTTATACTTGCGCAACTATAGGTATCGTAGGTGGGATTCTATTTGGTATGGGTATAATTAACTGGGGTTCCCGTAAAGGTTATACTCACTATGTTGAAGACCCGGCTGATTTACCGATAGAGTTGCGTACTGGGTTAATTCCACCGGAAAAACAAAAATCAGTTGGTAAAGTTACAGTATCTTCTATTTCTATAGACCCATTGGCTTTTCATTTAGGCATTGTTTTAATAGCAGCGCTTGGTGGGTACTATGCTACTAGATTGTTTAAGGTATTTTCCGGTATGCTAGGCTATGCAGTATCCATTCCGGAATTTTGTACTGCTTTACTAGCAGCGTTTGTTTTGAACTGGTTTTTGAATAAAACAGGGGCTTCAGATTATATTGATCGTAGTACGGTTAGCCGTATTCAAGGTGCATCAACAGATTTGTTAATGGTATCAGGTATTGGTTCTTTGAACTTGAAGGTTGTATTTGATTATGCAGTTCCCTTGTTGGTAGTCTGCAGTTTAGGCTTCATAGTAACCTATTGGTGGTTTATTTATGTTGGGGGTAAATCCTCTAGGACTGACTGGTTTGAGAGAAACATGATGTGCTGGGGGTATGCTACAGGCGTTGCGGCTACTGGTGTATTGTTACAACGGGTGGTTGATCATGATTTGAAATCTCGCGGAATATAAGACAGCGGTATTTCAGATTTATTCAATAGACCTCTGATTATAGGACTACAGGTTATTCCACCTATTGTTATGAGTGTTATGCCAATTATGGGTGGCACAGTTTTGACTTGGGGAATTTTTGGCATAGTTGCTATTATGTGGCTTGTTGCCTACAAGTTTAAATGGTGGGTGCCTTCTCAAAAATTAGTAAAATACAGATAGATAATGTTTGTTTAGAGAGCGCATATGACCTTATCCGAGGGGAATTGTCGTAGGTTAGACAAGAAACTTAGGATAATATTCGCCTTATTTATATTGTAATTTATAGCAGTATGAAAATGCTGATACTAAAATTTTGTTATATGCGTTTAGAGAGAACAGGGGGATAAAATCATGCGTGAAGTTGTAATTGTGAGTGCAGTAAGGACAGCAGTAGGTAAGTTTAATGGAGGACTTGCCGGGTTGTCGGCACAACAAATCGGAGCAGTTGTTATTAAAGAGGCTATTAGCAGAGCTAAGATTAGTCCAGCACAAGTGGATGAAGTTATTTTTGGTAATGTTTTGCAGGCAGGACTAGGACAGAATCCTGCTAGACAGGCAAGCATTTTGGCAGGTGTTCCTGAAGAGGTTCCGTCTTTTACAGTTAACAAGGTTTGCGGTTCAGGCCTAAAATGCGTTGAACTGGCCGCCCAAGCTATTCGCGCTGGAGATGCAGATATTATCATCGCCGGTGGGATGGAAAGCATGACCAATGCTCCTTTTGTTACAATCTCGAAAGCAAGATGGGGTCTTCGTATGGGAGATTCTACGCTAACGGATGTGATGATAAAAGACGGTTTGTGGGACGCTTTTAATGATTACCATATGGGCATCACTTCTGAGAATGTAGCAGAAAAATATGGTGTTACACGTGAAGAGCAAGATCAAGTTGCGTTTGAATCACAGACAAAGGCTTGTGCAGCAATAAAAAATGGCTTCTTTAAGGCTGAAATCGTGCCGGTAATAATTAAGACAAAAAAAGGCGAAGTTATTTTTGATACTGATGAGTTTCCACGAGAAGACACTACTATTGAGGGGTTAGCAAAATTAAAACCTGCATTTAAAAAAGACGGTACGGTTACGGCTGGTAATGCATCCGGTGTCAATGATGGCGGAGCAGCGTTAGTGGTGATGTCAGCAGACAAAGCCAAAGAGTTAGGACTTAACGTCATGGCACGTATCGTATCTTATGCATCTACAGGCGTAGATCCCAAATATATGGGAATAGGGCCTATTTCTGCTTCCCGTAAAGCTTTGGATAAAGCAAACCTGAAAATACAAGATTTGGATCTAATTGAAGCAAATGAGGCTTTTGCAGCTCAGTTTGTAGAAGTGGGCAGAGAACTTGAACTTAATAACAATATAGTCAATGTCAATGGTGGAGCTATTGCAATAGGACATCCAATCGGAGCAAGCGGTGCTCGCATACTTGTAACTTTGCTTTATGCACTAAAGGCACATAATAAGAAACTGGGACTTGCTACTTTATATATTGGCGGTGGTCAAGGAACAGCTACGATTGTAGAGAGTATTTGATAATAGCAAGTGTTTGCAGAGCAAAAATCAGTTCCCGTCATGGAGAAGACGAGAAAATGCGGCCTTTTGTGGCATATTATGATACTGCAGAAGATATTATGTAAGTATTGTCTACTATGACAGGAAAATTTTAGAAATGAAAAGCACGTTAGGAGGAAACAACATGGGGTTTGCAAAGGTAATGGTTATAGGTGCAGGACAAATGGGCGGTGGTATAGCTCAGGTCATGGCTCAAAGCGGTATTAAGGTGGTTTTGCGTGATATAAAGCAAAGTTTTGTGGACAAGGGTATCGCTAATATAGGTGTAAGTCTAAGCCGTAGTGTTGCTAAAGGAAAGCTTTCTGAAGAAGAAAAAAATACTATACTAGAGCGCATTAGCGGAATTGTTGATTTAGACGAAACTAATTGTGACGTTGACCTTGCTATTGAAGCTGCTACTGAAAACATTGCCATTAAGAAAGATATTTTCAAAACCTTGGATGAACTTTGTCCCGCTAATACTATTTTAGCCAGCAATACTTCATCAGTTTCTATAACAATGCTAGGGGCTTTGACTAAGCGGCCGGATAAATTTATCGGTATGCATTTCTTTAATCCTGCACCAATTATGAAACTTGTTGAAGTCACCAAAGGATTAGCTACATCTGATGAGACTTTTTCTGCCATTAAGGACTTGGCGGAAAACGTAGGGAAGACTCCTGTCAAAGTGAATGATGCTCCTGGCTTTGTGGGTAATAGGATTATGATACCTATGATTAATGAGGCCATTTTCACACTAATGGAAGGTGTTGCCAGTGTAGAGGATATTGATAATGTAGCAAAACTAGGATTTGCACACCCTATGGGACCTTTGGCACTGTCAGATCTCATTGGCAATGATACAGTTCTTGCTATTATGGAAGTGTTGTACACAGGCTATGGAGACCCTAAATACCGTCCTGCCCAATTGTTGAGAAAAATGGTTGAAGCAGGTTATTTGGGTCGTAAAACAGGAAAAGGGTTTTACGATTACCCGAAGAAATAAGAGGTTGAGGCGGTTTTTAATTGCCAAGTTAGGAGTGGCATTCATGAATGAAGATAAGAGCTTAATTGAGCAAAAGGAACAAGGAAGTAAAAAAGAACTATTTAGCGAAATGCAAGACGATACCCTGGGGAAAAAAATTAAGCACATTTTTGCAGTATATTTTAGCCCTACCGGCAGCACTGCCAGAATTGTCACGTATGTAGCAAACATTCTATGTGCCAAACTGGGAACAACTATTGACGTAATAGACTATACATTGCCGCGCAATAGAGAAGCAGGCTTAAATTTTTCTAAGAATGATTTAGTGATATGGGGCACGCCTGTTTATGCGGGAAGAATCCCAAATAAATTATTATATTATCTACGTTGTGCAAAGGGAAATGGTGCGTTAGTGGTACCTATTGCCGTATTTGGTAATAGAAATTACGATGATTGTCTCTTGGAGATGCGTAATGAACTAGAAAAAAATAACTTTCATACCATAGCTGGAGCGGCTTTTGTTTCTGAGCATGTATTTTCGGATAAGCTTGCACAAGGTCGTCCTGACGTAGCGGACAGAGTGGAAATGCAAGGTTTTGCCACAGCACTTGCTGAAAAAATTGGGAGTATGACAACTATTCCTAAACCAATTGAAGTCAGCAACACTGATATTGTAGGTGAATACTACACACCTCTAGGCATAGATGGCAAGCCAGCAGTATTTCTAAAAGCCAAGCCTAAAACTGATGAGGCAAAATGTACAAGGTGTGGGCTATGTGTTTCTGTTTGCCCCATGGATTCGATTAATGAGAATAATCCGCTTGAAATTACCGGTATCTGTATTAAGTGCCAGGCCTGCATAATGGTTTGTCCTAATAAGGCTAAATATATTGATGATCCGGCCTTTCTTTCTCACAAAGCCATGCTGGAGAAAGAATATACGAAACGAGCAGATAATAAAATATTTCTGCCAAAAAGTTAGGTAAGGGAAGCGAAATGAAAATATGGAAGAAGCGCTTAATACAAAAACAATAAGAGCATCGCTTTGGAACACCCAATAAGGGATTTTTAGGCTGTCGTATATTAGTAAAATTACTATATGAGACAAAGAAAAGTCCGGAGTCCAAACTGAGTTTAAACCCTATATATTTATAGTCGGGACACTGTGTTTGGTTACGGTAGTGAGGAAAGTGAGTCCCTGATGGAGGTGAAATATTTTATGAGCTTTGTTAAGCTTGAAATATGCGATGAAATCGCAGTTATAACCATTGACAGGCAAAAAGCTTTGAATGCACTTAATAAAGAAGTCCTAAATGACCTGGGAAATGTTCTTAAAAGCATAGACGTGAATCAGGTGCGTGTAGTTGTTTTAACGGGGGCGGGAAAGAAAGCCTTTGTGGCAGGAGCAGATATAGCTGAGATGCATAAAATGAATTTCATGGAAGGTAAGGAGTTTTCTAAGTATGGCAATGGAATATTTAGGCGCATAGAGCTATTAGAGGTACCGGTGATAGCGGCTGTAAACGGTTTCGCTCTTGGTGGTGGTAATGAATTAGCAATGAGCTGTGATATCAGGATCTGTAGCGAAAATGCTCTCTTTGGTCAACCGGAAACATGTCTTGGCATTATACCAGGGTTTGGGGGAACACAGAGATTGGCTAGAGTTATAGGTTCTTTGAGCAAGGCCAAAGAACTTATTTATACTGGGAAAACAATAGGGGCGCAAGAGGCTCTGAGCATAGGGCTGGTAAGTGCTGTATACAAACAGGAAGACTTACTGGAACGAGCACTTGAAATGGCTAGGAACATTGCAGATAATGCTCCTATAGCAGTGAAACATGCTAAGTATGCTATTAACTATGGAAGAGAAATGTTTATGAAGGATGCACTAGATATTGAAGCCATAGAATTCGCTTAATGTTTTGAAACAGCTGACCAGGTAGAAGGTATGGATGCCTTTTTGACTAAGCGTGCCGATAGAAACTTCATGAATAAATAAATAAGCTAGTACGAACAAAGCAAGAGAAAAACTATATAAAAAAAATTAAGAACTTTACAGGCGATGCAATACTAAAAATAACCGGGAGGCAGATTATGGATTTTACATTGCAGAAAGAATATAAAGTGGCCCAGCAGCTTTTTAAAGATTTCGCAGAAAAAGAAGTGAAGCCGCTGGCACAGGAAATAGACGAACAACATCGTTTCCCCAGAGAAACAGTGGAGAAGCTGCAAAAGTTCGGCTTCATGGGCATTCCCTTCCCCAAAGAATACGGGGGACAGGGCTGCGATACCTTGACCTATGCGCTGTGCGTTGAAGAACTGAGCAAGGTGTGCGCTACGACCGGAGTCATAGTGTCTGCCCACACGTCTTTGTGCGCGGACCTGCTCTATAAATATGGAACAGAAGAACAAAAACAAAAAGACCTTGTCCCCTTAGCCTCAGGGCAGAAGCTGGGAGCCTTCGGGCTCACGGAGCCGGGAGCGGGAACAGATGCTTCCGGGCAGCAGACCAAGGCCGTGCAGGACGGGGAGGAGTATGTTCTAAATGGCAGCAAGATATTCATTACCAATGCTGGGGAGTCGGAAGTCTACATAGTATTCGCCATGACGGACTCCTCCATAGGAACGAAGGGTATTTCCTGCTTCATCGTAGAAAAAGGCACGCCGGGCTTCACCTTCGGCACGCCGGAAAAAAAGATGGGCATATGCGGGTCGGCGACCAACGAACTTATCTTCTCAGACTGCCGCGTGCCCAAAGAGAACCTTGTGAGCAAGGAAGGCAAAGGCTTCGGCATAGCCATGAGCACATTGGACGGCGGACGCATAGGAATTGCGGCGCAGGCCCTTGGCATTGCGGCAGGAGCATTGGATCGTTCCTTGGCTTACGTGAAGGAGCGCAAGCAGTTCGGGCGTTCCATAGCAGGGTTTCAAAACACACAGTTCACGCTGGCGGATATGGCGACCGAGGTAGAAGCGGCACGCTGCCTGGTATATAAGGCGGCGGTAACCAAGGACACCCAGAAAAAATACTCCCTGGAAGCAGCAATGGCTAAGCTGAAAGCCTACCGGGTAGCGGAATACGTGACGGACAGGGCAGTGCAGCTGCATGGAGGCTACGGCTACATAAGGGAATATGAAGTAGAGCGCATGATGCGTGACGCCAAGATTACTGAAATCTACGAAGGCACCTCCGAGGTAATGAAAATGGTTATCTCCGGCAGCCTGCTGAAATAAAGACTTAGAGAGACCGGAGGGATGAAAGCATGAAAAACATAGTATGTGTAAAACAGGTACCGGATACCACGGAAGTGCGCCTGGACCCTGTGAAAGGCACGCTTATCCGTGAAGGGGTGCCGAGCATAATGAACCCGGATGATAAGGCCGGGCTGGAGGCCGCATTACGTATAAAGGATAGTAAAGGGGCAGAAGTCACGGTAATAACCATGGGACCGCCCCAGGCTGCTGACGTGCTTAGGGAGTCACTGGCCATGGGAGCCGACGAAGCGGTGCTGGTAACGGACAGGGCGTTTGGAGGAGCAGACACCTGGGCGACTTCCTGCACGCTTGCCGCAGCCTGCGGCAGACTCGGGTACGACATTATATTTACAGGCCGTCAGGCCATAGACGGAGATACCGCGCAGGTAGGTCCGGAAATGGCTGAGCACCTGAATATACCGAACGTGAGCTATGCGGCAGCCATTGAAACCGAGGGAGACCACCTCCTGGTAAAAAGGGAATTCGAAGACCGCTACCATGAAGTAAAAGTGCAGATGCCCTGCCTCATCACCGCGCTGGCGGAATTGAACGCGCCGCGCTACATGACGCCGGGAGGGATATTCACCGCCTACAGGGAAAAGGAAATAACCACCTGGACCAGAGCGGACCTGCCGGTAGAAGACGAAAACATAGGGCTCAAAGGTTCACCCACAAAAGTAGTAAAGTCCTTCCCTAAAACCGTCAAGGCAGCGGGGATGAAGATTGAAAGAGGCGTTGATGAATCGGTACAGTTCATAATGGACAAATTGAAAGAAAAATACATCCTGTGATGGCGAGAAAGTGGTGAATGAACATGAATAAAGAATCTCACGGCGTGTTTGTCTTTGCCCAGCAGGTGGATAAGACGATTACGAACGTATCATACGAGCTTATAGGCAAGGGTAAAGAAATAGCGGTGGAGCTTGGGACGAAGGTAAGCGCAGTGCTTGTGGGAAGCGGCATAAAGGAACTGGCGCAGAATTTGGTGGAGTACGGGGCTGACCGCGTAATAGTCATAGATGACGAAGCTTTGGAAACCTACACGGTAGAACCATATACCCAGGCGCTGACAGCGGCTGTTACGGCCTACAACCCGGAAATACTGCTTATGGGAGCGACAGCCATAGGACGTGATCTGGCACCAAGGGTGGCGGCACGCTTACATACGGGCCTTACGGCTGATTGCAGGTTTTAGAAGTAGATAAAGAAAAGCAAGAACTGTTAATGACGCGCCCTGCCTTCGGAGGAAACCTCATGGCGACAATCGAGTGCCCGAACTATAGGCCGCAGATGGCCACGGTGAGGCCGGGGGTAATGGTAAAACGCCTGCGGGACAAAGAAGCGTCAGGAGAGATAGTGGTTTTCGATGCGGGAATCCAAAAGAACAACTGTTACGTGGAAGTGCAAAAGGTGGTAAAACACATAGCCCATAAAATAGACATCCAAGACGCTAAGATATTGGTATCAGGCGGACGCGGAGTAGGGGGAAAAGAAAACTTCAAGTATCTCTATGAGCTGGCAGCGGCAGTGGGAGGGACAGTTTCGGGCTCACGTGCGGCGGTGGACAGCGGCTGGCTGGAAAAAGACGAGCAGGTAGGGCAGACGGGCAAAACGGTAAGACCGGGAGTATATTTCGCCGTAGGCATATCGGGAGCTATTCAGCATGTAGCCGGCATGGAAGAATCCGACTACATAATAGCAATTAACAAGGATGCCGGGGCACCGATATTTTCCGTGGCAGACGTAGGTATAGTAGGGGATATGACCAAGATACTGCCGGAGCTGACCAAAGCCGTTTGGGCGGAGAAAAGCAAAAAAGAATCTTTATAGGTTCAATTGTAGTAAAGATAGATAATATAAAGCATTACGCTTAGCTCAGCGGAAAATAAACCGCTGAGCTATAAGAGCGAAAAGCTTAATAACATGCAGTTAGGAAATTTTATATACATAACTTATGTTTTGGTTTTGGCAAAGACAGTTTAGACTTGTGAAGCTTAAGAGCTAAGCTGTTAATGGTTTCTAAGGCGGTGGCAAATTGAAGATATTTGTTTTGAATTGTGGAAGTACCTCAATAAAATATCAACTCATAGACAGCGAGTCTAAAAGTGTTTTATCAAAGGGACTTTTGGAAAGAATAGGCACTGATGGAAGTTTTATGAAGCATTATTCTGTTTATGATTATGCTATAGAAATCAAAAGACCGGTGGCGAATCACACTGAGGGCATACAAATGGTGCTTGACGCACTGGTTCATAAGGACTACGGTGTAATAAAGAGCTTAAATGAGATTACTGCTTTTGGACACAGGGTGGTACACGGCGGAGAGAAATTTCACGAGTCAGTGTTTATTAATGAGCAGGTAATAGAAGACATAAAAAAGTGCATACCTATGGCACCGCTGCATAATCCGGCTAACCTTGCAGGGATTAAAGCCTGTATGACACTTATGCCCAATGCTCCCCATGTTGCTGTTTTTGATACGGCTTTTCATCAAACTATTCCGGCAAAAGCTTACCTTTATGGTTTACCCTATGAACTGTATATAAAATATGGTCTAAGGAAATATGGATTTCACGGTATTTCTCACCAATATGTGTCGGAAATGGCGGCAAAATATTTGGGAAAAGACTTAGCAGAGTTGCGCCTTGTAACTTGTCACCTGGGAAACGGTGCAAGCGTAGCAGCAGTAAAGCAAGGTAAATCAATAGATACCAGTATGGGCTTTACTCCTTTGGAGGGCCTTGTTATGGGGACCAGGTGCGGAGAGGTTGATCCTGCTATAATTCCCTTTTTAATGGACAAAGAGGATATGACAGGAAAGCAGGTTTATCAGTACCTTAATAACAAATCAGGGGTACTTGGGATATCAGGGCTATCAAGTGATTTTCGCGATCTGGAAAAAGCAGCTGAAAATGGAGACGAACGAGCGACGCTGGCAATGGATATCTTTGCCTATCGGGTGGGGAAATATATTGGCGCCTATGCGGTGGCTATGGGCAGAGTGGATGCTGTTATTTTCACCGCCGGGCTAGGAGAAAATTCTTCAACTATCAGAGAGAAAATTTGCGATAAATTAGGATTTATGGGTGCTTTTTTGGATAAAGAGAAAAATTCTATTCGTGATGGTATAAGGGAAATCAGTACGGATGGCTGTGCCTTAAAATTATTAGTCATACCTACGAATGAAGAATTAGTCATAGCAAATGAAACAGAACGTATCTGTCAAAACATAGTATTTTTATGATGAAGTTGACAAGTAAAATAAGGCGTTAAGAAAAGGAGCGATTTAGGTGGAGTTTTCAATAGGAGTAGGTGTATCCGCCAGACATCTGCATCTTTGCCAAAAAGATATGGCAAAATTATTTGGTGCTGACACAATACTACATATAAAAAAAAGCATAACGCAGCCGGGACAGTTCGCGGCGGAAGAGCAGGTTATCCTGCTCACAGAAAAAGGGAAACAAATGAAATTACGCGTTATAGGACCATTGCGTAAGGATACACAGATTGAACTATCTCTTACTGATGCCAGAACTGTTGGTTTAAGGGCTCCTATAAGGAACTCAGGAGATATAGCAGAGTCAACGGGAGGCGTGCTAATTGGGCCAGCTGGGGAAGTTAAGCTTGAAAGAGGAATTATTGTAGCTGCTAGACATTTACATCTATGCCCTGATACGGCGGCTAAATATGGACTGAATAATGGAGACATCGTTTCAATCAGAACCAAGGGCGAACGAGAAACTATTTTTCATAATGTATTAGTACGAGCTGGAGAGAAACATGCAGATGAGTGCCATATTGATACGGATGAAGCAAATGCCAGTGGTATTAGTAGTGGTGACTCGGTAATTATAAGAAAATAATGTAAAGCATTTATTTGTTCTAATGTCATGTAACCATAAAACCCCTGCAACTCTTAAAACAAAAGAGTTGCAGGGGTTTTATGGTTACATGAATATCTTATATAGGGCTATTAGTCTTTTTATTCTGTGAAGCATACTCATTGTTTTCAGGAAAGAGGCTTTTTACTAGCTCAATAAAGCTGTACATGTAATTAGGAACATACAGGTCTTTGCTCCAGCACAGATAGTCTTTGCGTAGATAGTGTTCATCCTCTAATGGATAGTAGGGGAAAATTTGAGAGCTTGCCAATTCGCTAGTAAGAAATGTGTCGGGGAAAAGGACAACCGCATTGCTTTTAGCTGCTAATTGTATTGCTAAAAGCCAATCATCTACATTTATTAGTATTTTAGGAGAAATTCCTTTATCGGCAAAGATGTTATCTTGCAAAGCTCGTAGACCGTGGCCTGGGTTCAAAGTAACAAATTCTTCGTCTTTTGCTTCCATAATTTTTATAGGGGTATAGGGTTTTATACGTTTAGCTAGTTTTGTGGTTGGAGCGGCAAATAGAAAGATTTTTTCAGTTTTAAGAACAATATTGTGCAGATCTTCAGGGGCCGCTTTATTAGAAGCCATGAATGCCATATCTACTTCACCGGCGTTAATATGCTTGGGCATGGAGGCAGAACCAGCTCTTATAATCTCCAAGCTTACATTGGGAAAATTTTTTCTATATAGGGGGAAAAGTGTGGGTAAAAATATCTTTGCATATGTTGTGGGAAATCCTATACGTAAAGTACCGCTGCATTCAGCAGTGATTTCTTCCATTTCACGTTCCATGCCTTCTTCCAACATAAGCATTTTCTGTACTGTTTTAATATAGATGTTTCCGGCACTAGTTAGGATAATTGACGTTGTACGTTTAAATAATATAGCACCGAATTCTTTTTCAATATTCTTTACAATCTGACTTAAAGCCGATTGGGATATAAAAAGTTTCTTTGCCGCTTTAGCAAAAACAAGAGAAAAGAGAGGGTGTTAATATGCAGCTAAATCATACCGCTATTGGCGGTACAGAAGATTCTGGGGATGTTTTGGTAGAAGTATCACCTGGAAACGGTGAGCTTGAATTAGAAATAACTAGCAAGGTTTTAGTCCTGTATGGTGAATCTATCAAGAAATCAGTTTTGGAAACTCTTTCCAAACTAAAAGTGAATGATGCGAAGGTTACTGTAAAAGATAAGGGAGCCGTTAATCAAACTATACGTGCGAGATTGGTTACAGCAATATTTCGTGCCGCAGATATGAAAGAGAACTTGCCATGGGGGGATTTATAATGAGTAGTAAAAATCGTTTAAGAAGAACCATGATGTTTTTAAGTACTCAACGTGCCGGTTCTATAAGGGATTCATATATATATGCCCCAGATTCTATAATCTTTGATCTTGAAGATGCGGTGGCCGTAGGCGAAAAGGATAGTGCCAGAGTTGCCTTGTATCATGTTTTAAAATATGTTGATTATAAAGGAATTGAGCGTTTGGTACGCATTAATGGAGCTGATACTCCTTTTTGGAAAGAGGACATAAGAGCCTCAGTTGCCGCGGGTTGTGATGGCATACGTATACCAAAGTGCGAAACACCACACGATGTGGAAATTGTTGAGGAACAAGTTATTAAAGCTGAAAAAGAATTTGAGAGACCTATTGGCAGCACTCTCTTGCAGGTTGCCATTGAGACTCCTCTTGGGGTGCGTAATGCCTATGAATTGAGCATGGCTTCTGAGAGAAATTTCGGTATTTCTATTGGAGCTGGAGACTTCATGCGGTCTATGCATGCACGTCGTCGCGACGATGGAGCAGAACTTTATGCTGCTAGAGCACAATTGGTGTTAGCGGCTAGAGCGGCCGGCCTTCAGTGTTATGATACCGTGCATACTAAAGTCAAAGATTATGAAGGCTTAGAAAGAGATACTCAACTAATTTATGACATGGGTTTTGATGGTAAATCAGTTATTCATCCATCGCAAATTCCTATCATACATAAAGTATTTACACCTACAGCTCAAGAAATTGAAAAGGCTCAAAAAATTATAAATAAATTGAGCAAGGAAGCAAAAGAAGGCGTTGGCGTATTTATGGTAGGAGACGATATGATTGATGTTGCTACGCTCGAAGGCGCAAAACGTATTATGGCTCTTGCAAAAGCTGCAGGCGCGGACAAGGGGGAATGATATTTATGAAGAACAAAGCGGGACGGGAGATCCCCGATGAATTTCTTAAAGACGGCAAACAAGTTTTTCAAGGACCTTTTGCTTTTGACAAGAAGGTTTATCATAAAGTAGCTAGTAAAACAGTTGCTGTAAGTGATCCTAATCATAGTAAAGTATTACCTGATTTAAAGGCTGCTATTATAGCTTGTGGCTTAAAAGACGGTATGACGGTTTCTTTTCATCATCATTTTCGTGATGGAGAGTACGTAGTTTGCATGGTTATGCAGGCAATTGCTGAATTAGGTATTAAGGACATAATGATCTGTGCAACATCTTTGGGAACGGCACATGATGCTTTGGTTCCACTGATGGAAAGTGGCGTTATTACAGGCATTTCCTCTAGTGGATTGCGTGGTAAGATTGGTAAGGCAATCTCCGATGGAAAATTAAAAAATGTAGCCTATATCCGCTCACATGGTGGTAGGGCAGCTGCCATTGCGTCTGGTGCGGTTCATATAGATGCAGCATTCCTTGGAGCACCGACAAGTGATGATTATGGTAATGCCTGCGGACAAGGCGGAATTTCTGATTGTGGCGTTCTCTCCTATGGTGAAGTAGATGCTCGCTATGCTGATAAGGTTGTTATAGTTACGGATACATTAGTTCCATTTCCTAATGTACCTGCTAGTATAAGTTGCAGTGATGTTGATTATGTTGTAGTAGTGGATAAAATTGGTGATTCTGAAAAAATAGCTAACCACACAATGCGCATGACAGAAAATCCCAGAGAGTTGATTTTAGCTGAAAATGCTGCACTACTTATGAAATATACGCCTTATTTTAAAGATGGGTTTTCTTTCCAAACAGGCGGGAGTGGACCTTCTCTTGCTGTAACCAGGTTTTTGCGCCCTATGCTGGAAGAAGCTGGAATTAAAATTGGCTTTACGGTTGGCGGTTGTACGAAACCTATGATTGATTTGTTAAAGGAAGGCTTCATAGGTGCCATTATGGACTCCCAAGATTTTGACTTTGCCTCTGTGGAGTCTGTACACAAGACTCCCGGACATTTTGAAATTAGTACTTCCGAATATGCGGATCCTTTTAATAAAGGTGCTTATGTAAATCGTTTAGATTATGTTATGTTGGGTGCTTTGGATATTGATGTTGATTTTAACGTTAATGTAATTACGGGTGTCGATGGAGTGGTGCGTGGTGCACCAGGTGGGCATGTAGATGCTGCTGCCGGTAGCAAATGTACAGTAGTTATGGCTCCGCTTGTTCGTAAAGGACGGTTATCTTCAGTAAGAGATAGAGGCTTGACGGTAACAACTCCGGGAGAAACCGTAGATATTTTTGTAACAGAAGTAGGATATGCTGTAAATCCTAGGAGACAGGATTTAATAGAGGCCTTAAAAAACTGTCCTCTAAAGAGCTATACCATTGAAGAATTGCGGGATGAAGCATATGCTTTGGCCGGTAAACCGGAGGAGACAAAATTTGAAGACAAGGTAGTTGCTTTAGTTGAATATCGCGATGGTACAATTATTGATGTTGTACGTAAACCGGCAAAATATGTTTTAAAATAAAAGAAGGTTTATATTAAATAAGCAGGTGCTGATTTTCTGTACGATGTTAGGACCTGATTAAATATATATTCAGCGAGGAGGCTTATTATGGAAGAGGGAAAAAAATTCACACCCTTTGGTTTAAAATGGTGGCTATGCGGAGCTATAATACTTGTTATAATTGCTGCTGCTGCTACTGGTGCCTTAACGACTGATTTAGCAGGTTCTTTTGCATTAATGTTGGCTATTATTGGTATTATATGTAACGAGATTGGTGAGAGAATTCCTATTTGGAATGATTATGTTGGTGGTGGTCTTGTATTAACCTTTTTAGCTTCTGCAGTATTATTTACCTACCATCTTGTTCCTCAGAAATACGCTGTTTCTATTGCAGCTGTGGTTATGGGGAGTAAAGTTAATTTCCTTACCTTATTCATTATTTTCTTGATTACAGGTTCGATTCTTGCATTAGATCGCAAATTGCTTGTAAAGTCATTTGCAGGCTATATTCCGGCAATTTTTGGAGGGTTAATTGGTGCTGCTGGCCTTGGCATTATTGGGGGCTTTATGTTCGGCATTTCACCACAACTTATTCTTTTGAACTATGTGCTTCCAATAATGGGTGTTGGCAACGTCGCAGGAGCTGTTCCTCTTAGCCAGATTTATGAATCCGTGACAGGCGATAAAGCTGCTCATTACTATACTTTTGCTATTACTATTTTGACTATTGCTAATATTTTCGCTATTCTTACAGCAGCTTTGCTCAACAAGGTTGGTAAAATGAAACCTGCTTGGACCGGAGATGGGTCAACTCTTATGAAACAAGAAGTTGAAGACAAAAATTCCGGTAAAGAAGTCGTACCTAGCCTAAAAGATTTGGGCGGAGCATTTTTCTTAACAGTGGGCATGTATGCTTTAGGCAGATTATTTGCTAAAGCTATTTTGCCAAAGATATTTGGCGTTGCTATCCATCCTTTTGCTTATATGATTATTTTCGTAGCAATAGTTGCAGCTTCAGGGGTCGTTCCTGCGAGCACTAAAGCGGCAGCTAAGAGACTGCAATCATTTATGACGACAAACATGATCCTTATTATCATGGTAGGCGTTGGCGTTGATACCAATATCAATGAACTTATTGCTGCGATTAATCTTGAAAATGTAGTTATTGCTTTACTTATTGTACTTGGGGCAATTTTTGGGTCGGCCATTGTTGGTAAATGGGTGGGTTTCTATCCTATTGACACTGCCATTACTGCTGGCCTTTGCATGGCCAATCGTGGTGGTTCAGGAGACCTAGCTGTACTTGGTGCTTCTAAGAGAATGGGGCTTATTGCTTATGCACAACTTTCGTCTCGTCTTGGCGGCGGTATAGTATTGATAATAGGTAGTATACTATTTGGAGCCTTTAATTGGTGGTAAATAAAAACAAATGTAGTAAAAGTGCTAGCTTAACGGTTTGTTAAGCTAGCACTTTTTTGTATCTGAAAAGTAATATTAGTGGTATAATTTAAAGTGATATTGTGTGAATTTAGCTATTATTTAATAAAATATAAATATTTATGTGTATACTGATGAAGGAATATTATTAAGGAGTTTATTGTGTTTAATAAGGAAGCTAAAGAAATTGCCAAAGAACATTGGAATAGGGAATTTGCTGAACGTGCAAATGATGAGATAGTTTATGATGCTTGGTTAGATAGTTATGAAAAAGATATTCAAGTATGCAAGTCCCCCATTATTGATTTAGGCTGTGGTTATGGGAATAATACTAAGTATTTATTGGAAAAAGGCAAAGAAGTAATCCCTTGTGATTTTTCTGAAACAGCAATCATGAACATTAAAAAGAAGTTCTCACAAGTTAAACAAGTGGAATGTTTTGATATGACAAAAGGACTGCCATTTGTAGATAATTTTACGGATATTGTTATTGCTGATTTATCTTTGCATTATTTTAGCGAAGAAGTAACGGGCAACATATTGACGGAAATTTGGCGAGTATTAAAACCCCAGGGATTTTTGTTTTTTAGAGTTAATTCTATCCATGACCAAAATCATGGTGCTGGACAAGGCAAAGAAATAGCAAAACATTTTTATGAAACAGAGGATGGACGACAAAAAAGATTTTTTGATAAAAACGACATAGAGACATTTTGGCAGGCTTGGCACCTAATTTTTTACAAAGAAGAAAATATGCATAGGTATGAGCTGACTAAAGTGCTATGGCGTTGTTTGGCACAAAAAGCATTATAAGAGGCAGTATAGCTGTCTCTTATTTTTTGCTATAAAATAGAAAATTATAGCTGTAGTTGTTGAATTTACTTAAATCCCACTTGACATGGAGTCAACTCCATGGGTTATAGTAAATGTGACCTTAGTGTAGGGAAATTAGAAAAGTTGCTTCTTTAGAGGAAAATGATAGGGAGAAAATTATGGCGAAAAATTTGGGCTTTGGATTTATGCGGTTACCTTTATTAAAGAAAAAAGATGCTAAAAGCATTGATTTTGCAGAGTTGAACAAAATGGTAGATACCTTTTTGGCAAAAGGATTTAACTATTTTGATACTGCGTATATGTATCATGATTACGAGAGTGAGCGTGCATTAAGGGAATCTCTTGTGAAAAGGCATAAGCGAAGTGAATTTACTGTAGCTACTAAAATGCCTACAATGTTTTTAACAACTAGAGAAGATTTACCACGAATATTTTCTGAACAGTTAGAGAAATGTGGCGTTGAATATTTTGATTATTATTTGATTCATAATTTGGGCGTTATTAATTATGCTATTGCAGAAAAACTTGAGGCCTTTGACTTTGTGCAAAAGAAAAAAGCTGAAGGAAAAATAAAGAAAATGGGTTTTTCTTTTCATGATAAAGCAGAATTGTTGGATGAAATACTAACAGCACATCCGGAATTCGATTTTGTGCAACTGCAGATTAATTACTTGGATTGGGATACGGATACTATTCAGTCTCATAAATGCTATGATGTGGCAGTAAAACATAATAAGAAAATTATTGTTATGGAACCTGTTAAAGGTGGAACACTTGCTAACGTACCACCAAAAGCAGAAGAGCTGTTTAGAGCTGTTTAGCCTGAAATGTCAGTTTCTTAATGGGCTATTCGTTTTGCTGCTAGTCATGATAATGTTATGCTGGTACTAAGCGGTATGTCGTCTCTGGAACAGCTTGAAGATAATACAAACTATATGCAAGATTTCAAACCTTTGAGACAAGAAGAATTTTCTGCTATTAAAGAAGCTGTGGATATTATTAATGAAACTATTGCTATTCCCTGCACGGCTTGTCAATATTGTGTAGAAGGTTGTCCTAAAAAAATCTTAATTCCTAATTACTTCGCATTGTATAATGCGGAAAAAAGAGAACCACTACGACCTTTCTCTATTCATACATTGTATTATATTAATTATACACAAGATCATGGTAAAGCTTCAGACTGTATTGGTTGTAAACAGTGTGAACAGCACTGCCCGCAGCATATTAAAATAATAAAATGGCTTAAAAAGGTCGCGTCAACTTTTGAAGAATAATTGTACAAAAAGCTATATGGAGTTTACACAAAGTATCTTTATATCACGATGAAGATGTGAATTATTCGGAATATTTCTAAGGTAAGTAAAAAGTATGGATTTTCCGCTGATACTCTTCGCTGTTATAAGCGTATAGGTCTAATATTGCACGTACTATTGATGGCTATGAAGAGTGCCTTATTAAATTTGAAGATAGGCTAATGAAAAAGCGATAAGAGTTATAGTTTGAGAACTAAAACACAGCAAAGGGTAAGGCTAACTTTAATGAAATGCGCTAGAGGAAGGAAACAATCCGTGAAAAAGACATTAATTGGAGTATTGGCTATAGTAGTTTTGCTGGCTGGTACTGCTCTGTATTTTATAAATCCTAAGTCGCCAGTTTATGGAGGTGGCTCTGATGCCCAATATGTTATGCAAAATATTACGGCAGACAGTCGTACTTCTCGGACTATTGTGTGGCAATCAAAAGGAGTCTTACCAAAAAGTTATGCTGAATATCGTAAGACAGGTGAGACTAGTTCTAATGAAATAGAGTGCGTGGACGCTGATTTTAAAACTGATGAAGGCCTAGTGCATAAACATACGGCTACCCTAACTCGTCTACAACCAGGAACTAGGTATGAGTACCGCGTAGGTGATAATAAAAATCGCACTAATTGGGTCTCTTTTACTACGGAGCCTGAAAAGAATGAGAACTATAAAGTCCTAATTTTTCCTGATTCACAGTGCGCAGATTATAAAGTTTGGCAGAATTTAGCACAGGTTGCTTGGCAAAGAAATAAGGATGCCGCCTTTTTCATTAACATGGGGGACTTAGTTGATAATGGGGCGCAGTATTCCCAGTAGCGGGCGTGGATGGGAAGTGTTAGCAATATGCTTAGCACCATTCCTGTAGCACCTATACCGGGTAATCATGAATACTATACATTGGATTGGAAGTTCACCCCTGCCAGGTTGTATGAAAACTTATTTTCCTTACCTAATAACGGAGCACAAGGTTTGCGTAATCAATCATATTCTTGTGATTACGGCGATGTGCATTACGTAGTTATTGACACCCAAGCCGAAGAATTAGCGGATTTTGACCCTGACATTTATGAGCGCCAAGCAAAGTGGTTAGACGAAGATTTAAAAAAGACGACTAAAAAATGGAAGGTTGCTTTATTGCATCGTAGTCCTTTTAATTGGCATAGTTCAGATAGTCCTAACGAAATTGGCAAGTCTTTTTTGCCGATATTTGATAAACATAACATAGATTTAGTGTTTTTGGCACATATTCATTCTTATAGCCGTACGGTTCCTGTTAAAAACTTTGTCCAGGCAGAAAAAGGGACGATTTATATTACTACAGGTCGTAGCGGTGATAAGGTTTGGGCAGGGTCGCCAAGGAAAAACTTTGATGAAGTATTTTATAATCCCGTGGAGCAACCAAACTATTTGACTATGGGAGTTACTGATATGGGTTTAGATGTTCGTGCTGTTAAAGAAGATGGTTCTCTTATTGATGAAATAAATATAAAGAAATAAAAAGCAAGTAAGATTATTTCTTGCAAAATTCTAACAAATGGAATAGCATATAATATGTAACTGTAATTATATTTACAATTAGAGAGGCCAATTAGATGCTAAAGTTTTTTAAATGGAATAAAACTTATTTTGATTTTATTGGATATGCTGGTATTATTTTTACTATAATGATAGTCCCAATGTCTTATTTCTTACCCAAAACCATAAGCTGGGAAAATGGATTTTGGAAAATTTACAAGTAATTATTTTACTGCTAGGCGGGTTATTGTCTTTTAGTTTTTATAAAAAATCTTCTGAAAATCACTATATGTGGTTAACTACAAGGGGTTTATTTTTACTGCTAATAGGCAGAGAACTTAGCTGGGGAAGAGTTTTTTTTCAGACAAAAATGACAGAGAGCCAGATTCCGCATAATACTCTAATTAATGTTTTTCTGGGCGTTTTTATAACTTTGCTTGTTATCGGAGTGATTTTTACTATACCTTGGAAGGCCATACTTTTTAAGGTGCCTGTGCCCTGGACTTATTTTATCTTAATTTTAATTGGGGTCATATTTTCGCTAATAGGTGATCATGGTTGGATATTTTCTGGCTATAGAGGTGAAACTTTAGAAGAGTTAGGCGAATTATCATTTTATTTTTTGCTAGATATTATGACTTTATATTATTATCATTATCTTAATAAAATCAGATTATCATAATAAGTAGCTATTCAGGTAGAAATTAAACGAAAAAAAGAAGAAGGAACTAGCCATGAGCCATTACAATATATGGTTTATGACTAGTTTTTATTTGACAAAATATGTAGTTAGTTATATCATAAACATATACCCTACTGGGGTATATGTGGGAGGTTAATATGTCAATAAATAAGGACGAACTAAAAGAAAAGAGTTGTAATCGCTGTGCCTGTAAACTAAAAGTACGCGATAAGAATGGCAAAGAATATAAAGACTTGCTTTCTCGTTTGAACCGTATTGAAGGTCAAGTTCGTGGCATCAAGAATATGCTGGAGGGAGATCGCTATTGTGTGGATATTTTGACGCAGGTTAGTGCCATATCATGTGCTCTTAATTCTTTTAATAAGAAACTTTTGGCGCAGCATATTAAGTCTTGTGTGGTTACCGATATTAGAGAAGGTAACGACGGAGTAGTAGATGAGCTTTGTGCAACGCTGCAAAAGTTGATGAAATAAGGTGTTAGTATGAAAAAAGAAAAATATAATATAACGGGTATGAGTTGTTCAGCTTGTTCTTCACGTGTAGAAAAATGAGAGAGCAAACTGCAAGGCGTGGATAAGGTTAGCGTCAATTTGCTTACGAATAGCATGCAAATTACTTATGATGAAAATATTATAAGTAGCGCTGATATTATTAAAGCGGCCGAAAAAGAAGGTTATGGGGCGAGTTTGGCTAACGGTAATTCATTAGGAGCTAAGGAAAAACCCGGAGCGCAAAATATTGCGGCTGAGGAAATACGGAATATGAAGAATCGCTTGCTATGGTCCTTTATATTTCTTGTTCCTATGATGTATATTTCCATGCACAAGATGCTAAGTAATATTTTAGGGGTAACAGTACCCACTTTTATGTTAAGTACCTTTGATGGCAGCGAAAATGCACTTATATTTGCATTTACGCAGTTATTATTAGTCCTACCTATTATGTATTTGAACAGAACATATTACACAATAGGATTTAAAAATCTATTACAGGGTGCACCTAATATGGATTCTCTTATTGCTGTAGGATCAGGTGCAGCAGCGGTTTATGGTGTATTTGCCATATTTCGCATAGGTTATGGGTTGGGCCATGGTGATCTTGCTTTAGTTAATCAATACAGTGCTGATTTATATTTTGAATCTGCCGGAATGATTTTAACACTAATAACTCTTGGAAAGTTTTTGGAGAGCAAGTCTAAGGGAAAAACTAGTGAGGCAATAGAAAAGCTCATGAACTTAGCACCTAAAGAGGCTACAGTTGAAAGAGAGGGACAAGAAGTTATTGTGCCTATTGAAGAGTTGGTGGTAGGAAATATTGTATTAGCCAAACCCGGTGAAAGCATAGCTGCTGATGGTATTATTTTCGAAGGGACAACCAGTATAGATGAGGCCGCTATTACAGGAGAAAGCATACCGGTAGAAAAACATGCAGGGGATAAAGTAGTAGCAGCGACTATCAATAAAAATGGGTTTATTAAATTTAGGGCTGAAAAGGTAGGAGAAGATACTACCATTAGCCAAATAATAAAACTAGTGGATGAAGCAAGTGGAAGCAAAGCGCCTATTGCTAAGTTAGCGGACAAGATAGCAGGAATATTTGTTCCGGTTGTTATGCTAATAGCATTAATAGCCACTATTGGGTGGTTAGTAGCAGGGGCCAGTTTTGAATTTGCCCTGTTCATAGGTATTTCCGTTCTCGTTATTTCCTGCCCCTGTGCGTTGGGGCTTGCTACTCCTGTGGCTATTATGGTGGGAACGGGTAAAGGCGCAGAAAATGGCATACTTATAAAATCAGGAGAAGCCTTAGAAATAGCGCATAGTATTGACACTGTCGTTATGAACAAAACTGGAACTATAACTGAGGGGAAACCGAGAGTAACAGATATAATACCTATTGGCATCAGTGAAGCAGTACTGGTTAGTATTGCGGCGGGAATAGAAAAAGGTAGCGAACATCCCTTGGCAGAAGCTATAATAGAATATGCTGGAGAAAAAAATATAGTTCCCCAGCTGTTGCAGAATTTCCAAACCATTTTTGGTCGTGGTATTCAAGCACTTAAAGGTACTACAACTTATTTTGCCGGCAATGAGGTTATGCTGACAGAAAAGGGCGTAAATCTTGCTAGTGTAAAGCAAACAATTAATAATTTAGCAGATGATGGGAAGACTCCTTTAATTTTTGCTAAAGGACAGGAGCTTTTGGGAATAATAGCTGTTGCTGATGTAGAAAAGGCTACCAGCAAAGAGGCTATAAAACTATTTAAAGACATGAATATAAATGTGGTAATGCTTACTGGTGATAATAAAAGGACAGCAGAAGCTTTACGTAAGCGTTTAAATATTCAAGAAGTTATTGCTGGTGTAATGCCGGAAGATAAAGCTAAGCATATTGAAAAACTACAGTCGGCCGGACATAAGGTCGCTATGATTGGTGATGGTATTAATGATGCACCTGCATTGGCTAGAGCAGAGTTAGGCATAGCCATTGGTGCAGGTACTGACGTGGCCATAGAAAGTGCTGATGCAGTTTTAGTACGTAATGACTTGTTAGATGCTGTTAGTGCAGTTAGACTTAGCAAAGCGGTTATGCGTAACATTAAACAAAATCTTTTTTGGGCGTTTTTCTACAATATAATTGGCATACCTTTAGCTGCAGGGTTATTGTATCCTGAATTTGGCTTAAAATTAAGCCCGATGTTTGGCGCGGCGGCAATGAGTATGAGTAGTGTTTGTGTAGTATTAAATGCGTTGCGATTGCGGTATTTCCATATTGAACACAATGTTACTATAAATGAAAACAAGAAAAAAGAAGAAAGCAAGGAGGAGATAAAAATGGAAACAGAATTGAAAATTGAAGGAATGATGTGTGCACATTGCCACAAACATGTACATGATGCACTTAGTGCAATGGAGGGTGTAACAGAGGTGGAAGTTGATTTAGAAGGTGGAAAAGCCAAAGTTACAGCGACAAAAAATATATCTACTGAGGAATTCGCAAAAGTTATTGCAGATGCAGGATATACTCTAGTTAAATAAAAAAACAGGCCGTCTTCTAATTTTGTTTTAGAGGACGGTCTTTTTTATTGCAATATAAAATAAAATGATATATAATTCTTAACAGTATTTAAACTTAATAAGTTGTATGAACTAGGTGTATTGTACTTAATAGAGAAGTCGGTGCAATACCGACGCGGTCACGCCGCTGTAATGCTGAGGGAACCTCACAATGCCACTGGGAAACTGGGAAGGCGAGGGAAACGATGAAGCAGAGCCAGAAGAACTACCTTGTTTTTTATTTTACTGGCCTGCGAGTGATGGGACGGAAATTGGTGTAGTATGCTAATTTTGCCTTCTTGCTTTCGAGCAAGGAGGCTTTTTTTATTGGGGATTCTTTTTTTTTGCACGCGAAACTCGGTCAGCTCGGCAAAGAAATTTGAATATAAAAAATTATAGGGAGTGGTTTTTTTGGGTAAGAAAAGAATTGTAAGCGCAATACTAGCATCACTAGTTGGTGTTGGGTTTGTATTAAGTGCTCCGGTCTATGCAGCAGAAGGAGAAAAAGCATCGGAGTTTGTTTTGGATACATTAGTTGTTGAAGCTAATCGCGAAAAATTACCGGGAGATTTTATATCTAAAGAAGGTAATCTTGGTAGGCTTGGTAATAAGAATATTATGGACGCACCTTTTTCTCAGACAAATTTCACACAAAAAACTATTGAAACGTTTAATAATCCTAGTGCTCAGTTGACTGATGTACTAATTAATGATCCATCAGTGAAAAGCAGTAGTTATACATTGTATAATGACTTTTCAATTAGAGGAATAGGGATGACAGGATACAATTTATATGTTAATGGTGTACCCGGCATGTTTACACAGTCAACCATTCCAACAAATTTTATAGAACGTGTTGAAGTAACTGCGGGTCCGTCAATGGGCATGAATGGGACAACCGTTAGAGAATCAGCGGGCGGATTGGTTAATATGGTAAGTAAACGTGCCGCTGATGAAAACGTTACCAGTTATACTCAAACTTTTTCAGGCAAGAATTCTTTTGGTGAAAAAATTGATGTAGGTAGACGTTTTGGACAAAATAAAGAGTGGGGATTGAGAATTAATGCAGAAAATGTCGCGGGCCATGAATTAAATGGAGTCGATGAAAAACTTACTAATAGAGACTTGTTTATTAATCTTGACCATGAAGATTCAAATAGCAAGACAAACTTGTTGGCTGGATATAGTTATTCGAATTTGGATAAGGCCTGTAGATGGTTTCAGTTTGGCCCGGCAGTTACTGTTTTGCCTAAAGCTCCTGAAAATTCCATGAATTATGCTTATGACGGGCAGGGTGCATCTTTGGATAGATGGATTGTCACTTTAAATCATGAACAAAAAATATCTAAAGACTGGGTAGCTTATTTCAATGGAGGATTTAGCAGGTATGATTTATATAGGAATATGACAGGTAGGTCAAGTGCGCCATATACTATTGTCAATAATGAAGGCGATTTTAATGCCATTGATCGAGATGGACCAATGAAAATTACCAATTACTATGTTGAAACGGGAATTAAAGGAACGCTTAATACTGGCAGTATAAAACATGATATGATTTTTTCACTTGATAAAAGTTGGAGTTCTCAGTGGAGTGGAGCGTCAAATGCGGTAACTGCTTATGCAGGGAATATCTATACTGGAAGAATTGATGGAACAATCCCCAGTCTTTCAGAGGCAAATTTTTTAATGAGTGCTAAAAATATTTACTGGGGATGGGCACTGGCGGATACAATGTCACTAGGGAAAGCTTAATTAATGCTAGGGGTTCATGGACAATATGCAAGTGTTGATGGATATTCCCAGGGTATATATAGCAACAATGTTTCGACTAGTGGGAAATCTCCGATATTTGGTTTATTATATAAACCTGAAGAAAACATATCTTTATATGTAAACCACAGTGAGAGTTTTGGAAAAGGAAGTGTGGTAACAAATACTAAATACGAAAATATTGGAGATATATTTTCTCCATCCAAGACAAAGCAAAATGAACTGGGTGTGAAATACGAAAACAAAGGAATACTATATACTTTTGCCGGTTTTGATATAAAAAAAGCTGGATTAACTGATGAGATAATTGCTAGCAAAACTTATTGTGTTCAAGATGGAGAAGATGAGTATAAAGGTGTACAAACTGCTATAAATGGTAGACTTGCTAAAAAATGGAATTGGATGGGCGGTATTATGTATTTGAATGCTAAACGTAATAAACCATCAAATAGGCAATATGATGGTTATAGAGTTAATGGTGCGTCTAAATGGAATGGAGTTTTATCGTTAGAATATAATGCGGATTCTAAGCGATCAGTTATTGCTAGAGGAATTTATAATGGTACATCCACAATAAATAATGAAGCCTTGAGCGTACCAGCTTACTTAACTTTTGATTTAGGAATTAGTTATAAGACCAAGGTTAATAGTTGGACCTAGGTCAATACTGTAGACACAAATAGTTTAACTTTTATGCTGTAGATTTTGCTGCGTCTTCAAACTCCTGCGGAGTCATATACTTTATACTGCCATGAATCCTCTTTCGGTTATACCATGATTCAATATATTCAAAGATGGCTTTACCGGCCATCTTGAAATCATAATACCTGTTATGGTTCACTTCTTCCTTCTTCAATCCGGAATGGAAAGATTCAATGCAGGCATTATCGTAGGGGTTTCCCTTACGGCTGTAAGAATGAACCATATTTTTTCTTACAAGCTCATCTTCAAACATTTGACTAGTGTATTGAGTTCCAAGATCACTATGCAAAATTATTCCTGTTGTATCACTGACATTAAGGCAGGCATTTTCAATAGCTTGTACCGCTAGTTCTGCTGTCATCCTTTTTGCATAGGCATAGCCGATAATCTTCTTGCTGGCCAAGTCCATTACTGACGCCAGATATGTCCAACCATCAATAACTGTATGGATATAGGTTATGTCTGTACACCATTTTTTGTTGATTGCTGCACTTTTGAAATCTCTGTTTAACAAATTGTCATGTTCTTCAACCAAACATTTAGAAGAATAATACCTGTATTTCTTTACTACTATTGCCCTGAGCCCTAATTCTGCCATATGCCTTTGGACACGCTTTAGACTGGCCTTTATGCCAAGAGCTTCTAATACTTTCTGTATCTTTGGTGCTCCATATCTCTTCTTGTTTTCTTCGAAAACATCTTTTATTGTTTCTAGGAACTTCTGTTTGTTTATTTTTCTGGCAGATGTTACGAGACATAAGGACTTATAATAGGTGCCTCGAGGAAGGTTCAATACTTTGCAGGTGCGCTTTACTGTATACTGGGCTTTGTATCTATTGATGAAGCCAACTGTTTCTCCTAGTGTTTTCGTGCGAATATGGCTGTAGCTTTTTTTAATATTTCGTTCTCCATTTCCAGCTCTGCAATACGTTTCTTCATCTTCTCATATTCCTTGGAAGTAATTTCTTCATCGTGTAGTCCCTTAACTGGGGAGAGTTCTTTTATCCATTTATAAATTGTTACTGCAGTTACGCCATATTCACTGCTAAGGTAGCTTACGCTACTACCGGATTGATACAAAGCTACTATTTGTTTTTTAAATTCATCGGTAAATCTTATTCCATTTTTGGACAAGGTTTAACACGCCCTTTCTAAATTGATTTTAGCTTGTTAAACTTTTCGTGTCCATTCTTATATACTAGTACCACTTTTATTATTTTAGTCATTGTTGGAATTATGTCTTTGATTGGGAATACTATTGGTAGTAAAAATGGTTTCGTAGAAGCTATTCCCGGACTTTTGATTTTAATCGCCATTGCTTTGGTCGGTATTGCTATGGGTAAATATTTACCTGGTGGTATACCGGGGGTTGCTTATGTAGTAACGCTGGGCTGTATTTTAACTTATCCAGGAGTTCCCGGTGCAGATTTTATTAATGCCTGCATGAAAAAAGTCGGAATTTTACCACTTTGCACGCCTATACTTGCCTATGCCGGTGTATCGATTGGCAAGGATTTGGATGCTTTTGCTCATTCAGGGTGGCGCATTGTTGTTTTATCTTGTGTAATTTTCGTTGGGGCCTATTTAGGTTCGGCGGTGATTGCACAGATTATACTTAAATATTTGGGACAGATTTAGTAAGCTTGCAAATAATATATTAATAATTTTATACTAAGAAATATTTTATCAATTATAAAGGAGCAACCATAATGGTTGCTCCTTTATAATTGATAAAATATTCTAAATAAGGTAGAATAGAAACATATTCTGAAATTGGAGGTCGTTCAAATGGCGGATAATGAAATTGTAGCGCAAACAGACTTTGCTAGTCTGATTCATAATGCAGAGATTTGCGGAGAAATAGTAAAATGGGGTAATGCTAATAATTACCCGGTGCAAAAAGCTAAGTTAATAACTAAATTGGATGCATACGTAGGTTTTGCCCCTAAATATATGATTGTGGCGAGACGAAAACCGCCTGTGCCTGGAGGCTGGACTGTTACAGTAGAAAGGTATGAGCCGGAAACGCGCGTCATTCCTGTTAATGTAAGAGCTGTTAAAGGGCAAGATGGAAGTACTAGTTATGCTATTAACAAGTTTGTAATAAAGATGATGGAAGAATATCGTAAAGAGGGGCTTACAATTACTGTCAGCGAAAATCCTTCTGAAATTTATGGCTCCATGACACGTGAAATAACCGCGACAGGCCACCACATCTTAGTAGAATCTTTTGAAGAATTCATTGATAATATGAGATAATAAGAATTGACACTGCTATTTTTTAGCAGTGTTTTTCTTTTTGGCGGCGGCCAAATATTCTCCAACTATTTTTACTGCGCAATAATCACCGCACATAGAGCATGCTTCATCATCAGTTTTATTTTTGGCATCACGAAAACGTTGAGCTTTTACAGGATCTGTTGCTAAACGTATTTGTTCAGGCCAGTTTAATTCTTTGCGTGCTTTGGCCATTTTCAAATCCCATTCAATTGCTGCAGGAATACCTTTTACAATATCAGCAGCATGGCCTGCAATGCGGGTTGCTATTACACCTTCACGCACATCGTCAATATCAGGTAACCCCAGATGCTCAGCAGGAGTAACATAGCATAAGAAGTCGGCACCGGCAGAGGCGGCAAGTGTACCGCCGATAGCGGAAGTAATGTGGTCATAACCTGGAGCGATGTCTGTAACTAACGGCCCCAACACATGGAAAGGGGCACCTTTGCAGAGGCTTTTTTGTAATTGCATATTAGTTGCTATTTGATTATAAGGTACATGCCCTGGGCCTTCTACCATAACTTGAACTCCTCGTTCCCAGGCTCTTTGAGTTAATTCACCTAAGTTAATAAGCTCTTGTATTTGGGCTCTATCAGTAGCGTCAGCTAAGCAACCAGGACGTAGACCGTCTCCTAGACTAATGGTTACGTCATATTTTTCACAGATGTCTAAAATTTCATCGTAGTATTCATAAAAGGGGTTTTCTTTTTCATTATGGAGCATCCAGCCGGTAATAAACGAACCACCACGGCTAACTACGTCCATGATACGTCCTTCAGTAGTTAAGGCATGTATTACATTCTTATTGATACCGCAGTGCATAGTCATAAAATCAGCACCATCTCTGGCCTGTTCTTCAATTACCTGAAAGATATCCTCTTTTGTCATATCAACCACGGCGCCATGCATTTTTATAGCATTTACGGTAACTTGATAAATAGGTACAGTTCCTACCATAACAGTAGAAGCGGCAATTATAGAACGACGAGACAGAGTTATGTTATCGCCTGTGCTTAAGTCCATGACAGCATCTGCTCCGGCATCAATGGCAGCTTTGAGCTTAGCTAATTCAGGTTCAGGATCAGGGTAGGAGGAAGAAGTGCCAATGTTAGCATTAACTTTGGTGGTCAATCCTTTTCCTACGCCTCTAGGGACAAGGTTTTTATGGTTAATATTTGCGCATATGGCAATGGTGCCTTCTGCTACCCTTTGCCTGATAATCTCGGTGGGAATATTTTCTTGCTGTGCTACGGTTTCCATTTCTTTGGTAATAATGTTGTTGCGGGCTTTTTGCATTTGTGTTTGCATAATGTTCCTCCTAAAATAAAATGACCACTTTCTTTAACAAGAAAGTGGCGCCTAAGACTTAAAGGTACCACTTCCCTACGGCGGCATTATCCGCAATCAGGTTCTAAGGGTCGACCATAGGTCTCTCAGCATTTAGCGCCCCCAGTGATATACAAAATATTTAATTACACGGTAAGTTTAACAAATATATCACGGAAATACAATGATTTATTCACTAATTTAATATATAATAGTGCTAGGTAGTAAATTGTTAAAGCAATTTACAAGGACACATTTTTAGGGTACACTACTTGTGTAAGAACGTACGTTATTGACGTGAAATTTTTTTGGGAAAGCGGGTGTCTGCATAATGGTAAAAATGAAAACAATGGATGGTAATACGGCCGCCGCATATGTTTCTTATGCATTTACGGACGTAGCAGCAATTTATCCTATCACACCATCTTCGCCTATGGCGGAAGTTAGTGACGAATGGGCAGCTCAAGGTAAAAAGAATTTATTTGGGCAGACTTTAAAGGTAATGGAAATGCAATCAGAAGCGGGAGCTTCCGGTGCAGTGCACGGTTCGTTAGCGGCAGGAGCACTTACCACTACATATACTGCGTCGCAGGGTCTTTTGCTTATGATTCCTAACATGTATAAAATTGCCGGCGAATTGCTTCCGGCAGTATTTCAAGTATCTGCTCGTGCGTTGGCGACTAGTTCGTTGTCAATTTTTGGCGATCAACAAGACGTTATGGCAGCGAGGCAGACAGGGTTTGCACTTTTGGCTGAAAGTAGCGTACAAGAGGTTATGGATCTTTCTGCCGTAGCCCATTTATCCGCTATTCGTGGCCGTGTGCCATTTGTGAATTTCTTTGATGGGTTTCGTACTTCCCATGAAGTTCAGAAAATAGAAGTCCTTGACTATGCTGATTTAGATAAAATGCTTGATAAGGACGCTGTAGCTGCTTTTCGACAACGAGGATTAAATCCGGACAAACCGGTGATTCGTGGTACTGCTCAAAATCCTGACATTTACTTCCAGACACGTGAAGCTGTTAATGAGTATTATAAAGCGTTGCCAGCTATCGTAGAAGACTACATGGAGCAGATTAGTGCCTTAATGGGGCGCAAATATGGCTTGTTTAATTACTATGGGGCTGCAGATGCTGAGCGCGTAATTATTCTTATGGGCTCAGGCGCAGAAACAGTTCAAACAGTAGTTGAGGCTTTAACTGCCAAGGATGAAAAAGTAGGCGTTTTGGTAGTACATTTGTACAGGCCTTTTTCTGCCAAACATTTTCTTTCAGCTATGCCTGCTAGTGTTAAAAAGATTGCTGTTTTGGATAGGACTAAAGAACCAGGTGCTTTGGGAGAACCGTTATATCTAGATGTGCGCGAAGTTTATTATAATAGTGATAAGCGTCCCATAATTGTAGGTGGTCGTTACGGTCTAGGTTCTAAAGAATTCTATCCTGCTGATGTTCTTGCTGTTTTTGAAAATTTAAAAGCCGCAGAGCCCAAAACCGGTTTTACTGTAGGAATTGTTGATGATGTTACGGCAACTTCTTTGTCCGTGGGCGATGTTTTAGATATTACTCCGGTAGGAACGAAGAGCTGCAAATTCTGGGGTTTAGGTTCTGATGGAACAGTAGGTGCTAATAAGAGTGCTATTAAAATTATAGGAGACCATACTAATATGTATGCGCAAGGATATTTCTCTTATGATTCTAAAAAGTCAGGAGGTATTACCGTGTCGCATTTGCGCTTTGGTGATACTCCTATTAGAGCTCCCTACTTAATAAATGCTGCCGATTTTGTAGCAGTTCATAATCAATCCTATGTTGACAAGTATGATGTCTTAGACGGCCTTAAACCGGGCGGAACGTTCTTGTTGAATTGTCAAGGGGATATGGAGGAATTAGAGGCTAATATTCCTGGAGAAATGAAGCGTTATATAGCTAAAAATAAAATAAAGTTTTATACCATAGACGCTGTAAAAATTGCTGAAAGCATTGGGCTTGGTGGGCGCATTAATATGATCATGCAGTCCGCATTTTTTAAGCTTGCCAATATTATTCCTGTGGATGAAGCCAGCAAGTACCTTAAAGAGGCTATAGACCATTCTTATGGTTTAAAAGGTCAAAATGTCTTGAATATGAACTATAAGGCTGTTGATCAGGGAACCGATGCCGTAGTGGAAGTAATAGTACCAGCGGCTTGGGCTGAGGCCAAGGATTCTATTGCAGCAGCAGCTGGTGACAATGTATTTGCTGAAAATATTTTGAAGCCAATGAACCGACTTGAGGGAGATAAATTACCTGTTAGTACATTCTTAGATCATGCTGATGGCTCTTTTCCTTCCGGCACTTCTGCTTTTGAAAAGCGGGGAATAGCAATTAGTGTGCCTGAGTGGCAAATGGATAAGTGTATTCAATGTAATCAATGTGCGTTTGTTTGTCCTCATGCTGTAATTCGTCCGGTGTTGTTAGATGAGGAAGAAATGAAAGCTGCACCTACAGGGTTTACGGCTAAGGATGCTGTTGGAGCAAAAGGGCTCAAATTCCGCATTGCCGTTTCTGTAATGGACTGCGTAGGCTGTGGAAACTGTGCTCAAGTTTGTCCGGCTAAAGAAAAGGCTTTGATTATGAAACCATTGGCAACGCAAATGGAACAAGTTGATTTGTGGGATTATGCTGTAAACAAAGTTGCACATAAAGCTAATCCTATGAATAAGAAAACTGTTAAAGGCGTGCAATTTGAAGAACCGCTGTTGGAATTTTCCGGAGCCTGCGCTGGTTGCGGCGAAACTCCCTATGCCAAGCTGATAACACAGTTGGTAGGTGATCGTATGATGATTGCTAATGCAACAGGCTGCACCTCTATTTGGGGCGCTAGTGCTCCTTCGATGCCTTATACAAAGAACTGCAAAGGCCATGGGCCAAGTTGGGCAAATTCTTTGTTTGAGGATAATGCTGAGTATGGTTTAGGCATGTTCCTGGGTGTTAAACAATCACGCGAACGAGTGGCTGATTTGTTGCGCACAGCTTTGGAGCAAGGAATAAGTGTTGAATTAAAAGCAGTTATGGAAGATTGGCTGGCTAACGAAAATGTGGGCGATGGCAGCCGTGAGCGTGCTGACGCTTTAGAAGCTATGTTGTTAAAGGAAAAAGCCGGCAATGCACTTTTAGAGGAAATTTATGATAACAAGAATTTCTTCGTTAAACGGTCCCATTGGATTTTTGGTGGCGATGGCTGGGCTTATGATATTGGCTTTGGTGGTGTTGACCATGTATTGGCTTCAGTTGAAGATGTAAATATTATGGTCTTTGATACTGAAGTATATTCTAACACCGGAGGTCAGTCTTCTAAAGCAACACCAACTGCGGCTATTGCTAAGTTTGCTGCCGGCGGGAAAAAGACAAAGAAGAAAGATTTGGGCATGATAGCCATGACCTATGGATATGTTTATGTGGCGCAAGTAGCTATGGGTGCGGATAAGAATCAAACCTTAAAGGCTATTGCCGAGGCAGAAGCATATCCGGGTCCGTCAATTATTATTGCTTATGCTCCATGTATTAACCATGGTTTAAAATTGGGCATGGGTTGCACGCAATTGGAAGAAAAACGTGCTGTAGAAGCTGGCTATTGGGCTAACTTCCGCTACAATCCAGCATTAAAAGACGAGGGTAAAAAATCGTTCTTCTTAGATTCTAAAGAACCTACGGCAGATTTCAGAGAGTTTTTATTAGGCGAAGTTCGTTATTCATCTTTGCTTAAACAATTCCCTGATACTGCAGAAGCGCTTTTTGAAAAAACACATAAAGACGCTGTGGAACGTATTGCCGGGTACAAAAAATTGGCTGAGGAAACTCTGTAACAATTAATATAATGAAGACACATCGCATAATTAGTATGCGATGTGTCTTTTTTATGGTATGCTGAATAAGCATATGTTATAATATATAGGTAAATTTTAAGGTAGAAGTAAGAGAATTGAATTTAAGGAGAATGCAATGTTAATATATTTTTTTGCCTTTCTTGGAGGCTTAGCTCTTTTTCTTTATGGTATGCAACTTATGGGGGAAGGTCTGCAACAAGCGGCCGGTGCACGTTTGCAAAAGATACTGGAAGCTTTAACCGGTTTCACTATTTTTGGAGTTGCCTTAGGAGCCGGTGTTACTGCTATTCTTCAGTCTAGTAGTGCGACTACGGTTATGACCGTTGGTCTTGTTAATGCAGGACTTCTTACCTTGAAACAAGCTTTTGGCATAGTTATGGGAGCGAATATTGGTACAACTATTACAGCCCAACTAATTGCTTTTAAACTAACAGATTATATTACCTTGATTTTAGCTATTGGTTTTGTTTTGCAGGCTTTTTGCGTGCGTAGAAAAATAAAATATTTTGGCCAAGTGCTTTTGGGCTTTGGTATTTTAATGTTGGGCATGAGCATGATGAGCGGAGCAGTTACTCCGTTACGCAACTATGCAGGCTTTATTTCTTTTATCCAAACCTTTGCTGTGCATCCAATATTAGGATTAGGCGTAGGTATTGTTATGACATTGGTTATACAGTCTAGTAGCGCAACAATAGGTATTTTAATTGCGATGGCAAGCCAAGGGCTTATTCCTTTGGAAGGGGCTATACCGGTACTGCTGGGTGATAATATTGGCACTTGTATTACGGCTATCATGGCTACTTTGAGGGCTAATATTAATGCTAAACGTGTAGCATTATCTCATGTGCTTTTCAATCTAATAGGAAGTTTAATATTTTTAGTTTTCATGGATTATTTTATGAAATTTGTTTTAGCTATTTCACCGGAAAATAACATTGCTAGACAAATTGCTAATGCACATACGGTTTTTAATGTTATTAACACATTAATCTTCTTGCCTTTTGCAGGGAAATTTACTGATTTCATTCAAGTTTTGATGCCTGGAAATAGTGAAGAAATTTCTTGTAAACCACAATTTATCAATGAGGATATGCTTGGGACACCTGCAATTGCCATGAGGCTTGCTACCAAAGAAGTAGTGCACATGGGAAATATGGCGAAGATAAATATAGAAAAAGCTTTTGCTGCCATTGATGATTTTGACAGTCGCAAAATAGCCTATGTTTTAGAACATGAACCTGCTATAGATGTTCTAGAGGAAGATATTACCAGGTATTTGACTAAAATGTCGGAAAAACAAATGGGAGCGGAAATGTCTGCTCGCCATACAGGGCTATTACATACGTGTAATGATATTGAACGTATTGGTGATCATGCTGAGACTATAGCTAAAAAAGTCCGTAACATGCATGAGGATAGCGTTACTTTTTCTCCGGCTGCCCAGCAAGAATTGCAGCAACTTAGAGTGCTGGTGCTTGAAGCATGTACGAAGTCTCTGGCAGCATTAGAAAATGATGACAGAACTATGGCGCAAGAGGCGGTTAATATAACACATCAAGTTAAGCTTAAACAAAAAGAAATCCGTAAAAATCATGTTACAAGATTAAACGAAAAAATATGTGATCCTTTAAGTGGTTTCGTTATGCTAGAGCTTTTAATTAATATGAAAAGGGTGTCGGATCACAGTAAAAATATAAGTCAGTTGGTTTTAGGAGAATTTTAATTCTAAAGTATAAAAATCGTTTTTGAATATTTTTATCCTTGACAAACCCTGTTTGCTTAATTTATAATAGCATAAGTGACGCTTTAAGTGCGGAAATAGCTCAGTGGTAGACCCCCTCCTTGCCAAGGAGGGGGTCGCGAGTCCGAATCTCGTTTTCCGCTCCATAATAAAAAATCCTATTCTACTTTGTAGAGTAGGATTTTTTATTATGGGGAGGACTAAAAATGTTTGAGATAGTTTTTTTTAGGAAATTCACATGCTAGGCTAAACAAGAACTGCTTTATTAAATAAAACGGGTCAAATAACTATATTTGCTATATATATTGTAAATGAAAGCTTGCCGACATTCAAGGATATTGAGAAAATAATTTTCAGCTATGTGTGCAGTGCTGCCGTCGAAATGGTGAAGGACTTGTTGGAAGGCTACGATAGGAAGCTCATGGTCGAAAGAGATCGCAAGGCGTATAGGCACAAAGGTTTTAAGGCCAACCACATACGCTGCGTGTTCGGAGATGTCGCCTATAAGCGCACGGTCTATGAGCACATTAACGAAGAAGGCAAGAAGGAATTCATGTACCTTCTAGATGATGCCATGGGCATGGAGGTCATCGGCAAGATGTCATATAACTCTGTAGAAGCAATGGTTAAAGCAGCCACAGAGGTAAGCTTCAGGAAAGCAGAATCTGCCGTTAATCTTACCAGCCAAATAAATATAAGCAGCCAAGGAATTTGGAATACGGTGCAGGAATTTGGTAAAAAACTGGAAGCAGAAGAAACAGACATGGCCAAAAGATTAGAAGAAGATAAGCCGCAGACGGGTAAAGAAGCACCGGTATTGTTCGAAGAAGCTGATGGTATATTCCTGCACCTGCAAAAGCCCTACCGCCCAAAAGAGGCCTCGGGCAAAGAGATAAAGGTCAGCACGGCCTATGAGGGTATACGTAAGGGAAAAGACGGCAGAAATGAAGTCGTGGGAAAAGTTATGACCGCAGGTTTTGAAGAGGCAAAAGAGTTCCACCGCATAAGGGAAGCCATGATTCAAACAAAGTACAATACGGATGAAGTAAAGTACAGGTTCATTAATGGGGATGGAGCAGCCTGGGTTAAGCATCCTTATGATCCGTATACTATTTACCAATTAGACAGGTTTCATGTGTTCAAGAAGATAATTTACGCAATAGCCGATACGGCTATGCGTAAAGAGCTAAAAGCATTGTATATGGACGGTAAAACGGAAGAGTTGCTGGCGAAAATAGACGCCTATGCAAACAGTGTTGCCAGTAATGAGAAGGAAGACAAAAGAGAAGAAAAAGCAAGAGCGTTGTACAGCTATTTGAGCAACAACGAGGCAGGAATAAAAGCTTATTTTGATATGAAGGAAAAGCTGCCTAAGCCGCCGGAAGGACTTTTATACGGATCTATGGGTACGCAGGAAAGCCAGAACTGCTCGGTAATTACTTTAAGGATGAAGCACCATAAAGGCAGCTGGGGCATCCCAGGTGCAGGCTACATGGCAAAAATACTTACGAGATTAGAAAACAAGACCTTTTATACGGCTCTTGAACGCTATACGAGCCTTATAGACAGAGAAATAGTTGTATTTGCCAAAGATATTTTAAGTGCTGCTGCAATACCTAGGGTCGTAGGCAAAGGCAAGAAAGATGGAAACATCCGCAAGGGGCATTGGGCAATTGCAGACGCAAAGATGACCGGCAGTAGGAAATCTTTGCTAAGGGCATTTGGATATAGAGAATTTAGTGAGATAGCACATATCTAATTTAGCTTATAACAACTTGGGAGGATGAGTTTGCCCAAAATTTTATGGAAAATTCCATTCAACAATTAAAAATGCAAGGTTTTTCCTACGAAGAAAGATTTGCCAACTTTTACTTGACTGATACGTATAGAGCAAATGCTTTTAAAACTTAATTCATTAGGGTATAGTATTACTCAAGCGGAAGTTACTGCCGAAGCTAAGTTAAGTAAAAGTATTGGAAGACCACATATTGCTAGAGTTATGGTGGAAAAAGGTTATTTCCAAACAGAACAAGCAGTATTTGATACACTTATCGCTCGTGGTAAACCAGCTTTTTGTCAGCAAAAAAAAATAAACCCCCAAGAAGTTGTAAAACTTATACAAGCAGCAGGAGGAATTGCTTTTTTAGCTCATCCTTCTGAATTACCCAGTCTTGATTTTGTTAAAAAAGTAGTAAAGTCTTGCAGTTTTAATGGGGTTGAAGTATGGCATCCGTCAGCTTACTGTTGCCATGAAGTAAATACATGGTTGAATTTAGCAAAAAAACTTAATTTATTGACTAGTGGCGGTTCAGACTTTCATGGAAACAAAGACCGCTATCCAACACAACTTGGTATATTTAAAGTTTCTTATGATAATGTAAAAAATGTGGTAGAATGGAAAGAGTAGAGGTAGTATTTATATCGGCTGTTGCTTAGGTAATCTATAAAAGCAAAGGGTAGGTTTACATATGTCCCAACTATGAATTATAATAATGTATCCGGAGGAGAACACACTATGCGGGTAGTTGCATTTGTAGGACCTAGCGGCACAGGCAAAAGTCATCGTGCTTTAACTGTAGCTCATGATCATCACAGCGAAGCAATTATAGATGACGGCCTTTTAATAAAAGGCACTAAAATTTTGGCAGGAAGTTCTGCTAAAAGTGAACAGAATAAAGTACAAGCCGTCAAGCGTGCAATTTTTATGGATAAAGCACATCGTGATTCTGTAAAAAGTGCTTTAACAAAAAGTAAGGTAGCAAACTTGCTGATTATTGGAACTTCTGATAAAATGGCAGATAAGATTTGCGAAAATTTAGCTTTGCCAGCACCAGCTGAATATGTTAGAATACAAGATATTGCTACTAAGCATGAGATGAATAAAGCCAGAGAAACGCGCTTGAAAGAAGGAAAACATATTGTCCCAGTACCCACAATAGAATTGAAGCCGCATTTATCAGGCGTGCTTATAGATTTACCTCATAGACTTTTTAGCCACAAGCAAAAGAAAAGAAAACAAGATGAAAAATCTATTGTAAGACCTACTTTTAGTTATTATGGTAAACTGACAGTTTCTGATTATGTGGTCATCGATATTGTTAAAATCATTATGCAAAAACAGTTTGACGTAGATAAAATTACGGATATACGTGTGCGAAGACCGTCAGATGCAAACAAAGGTATGACTATTTATTTAGAATTGGTGTTGTTTTATGGCGTTAATATTTTTAACGTAGTGAAAATAATTCAAAATAAAATTAAAGACAAGGTGGAAATGATGACGGCCATGCCAGTCAGAGAGGTAAATGTTTCTATCAGGAGTTTATCAGTAAAAACGAGAGGGGAAAAGTCATGACATCAACCAATAAACACGAATTAGTATTATTTTCGGGGTATGCAAAGCTACCTGAAGGTATAACAGCCACAGCATTATACAAGGTTATTGGCTTAGTAGTTGTTATTGATGTAGAAACTGGCATAATAAAGGAAGCTGATTGTACTTTGGCTACAGCATTGGCTTGCAAACAAGTTTCAGGGGTGTTAATTGGTCATAATATTTCTAATGGCGTAGAGGAATTACAGCGTGATATGGATCATAAATACCAAGGTAGTGCAAAAAAAGCTGTTGCTACCGCGATTCGTATTATTTATGATAAATATCGTAGCTACAAACTTGAGAAAGAACAAGCATAGATAAGAGCTCTGGGCTTTGCGTTTTAGTGCAAAGCCCTTTTTATTTTACCTTTTTATGTGCTATACTGTAATTGTATATGTAAAATTTACGAGGTGAAAAAAATGAAAGCACTATTTGTGGAACCGTTTATGGGTATTAGTGGTAATATGTTTTTAGGCGCGCTTTTAGATCTGGGAGTACCTTTTGCACACTTAAAAAATGAGTTGGAAAAACTTTCGCTAGGTGAATATGAGCTGGTTTTTGAACGTGTCGATAAATGTGGTATAAACTCTGTTTATTTTAATGTTAATTTGGCTATACATGAATATTCAACTGAGCATATTCATAACAATCATCACCATCATGAACATAGAAATTTACGAGATATACTGCAAATAATTACTGCTTCAGGTTTGTCTAACAAAGTAAAAGAACAGGCTTCAGAAGTATTCATGAAGTTGGCAGAAGCTGAAGCTAAGGTCCATGGCAAAGATATTCAAGAAATACATTTCCATGAAGTGGGCGCTATTGACACTATAATAGATATAGTAGGTTCCGTACTAGCGTTGGAATATTTAAATATTGAAAAAATTTTTGTGGGGGAAATGCAAACCGGTAGAGGGTTTGTGCATTGCGCCCATGGTTTAATGCCTATTCCAGCACCTGCTACAGCAGAATTGTTAAAGCGGATGCCATATTATAAGGGAGATATTGAAAAAGAACTAGTAACGCCTACAGGAGCAGCATTAATGTGTACGTTGGCCCAAGTAGCGGCAGAAATGCCTCAGGGATTTGTTTATGAAAACATTGGTTATGGTGCAGGAACGTGGGATTTATCAATACCTAATGTAGTTCGTGTATATTTAGGCGATTTGCAAAACATGGAGTCAAACAATAAAGTGCAGGTTGTGGAATGCAATATTGATGATATGTCCAGTCAAATTTTTCCTTATATTATGGAACGAGTTATGCAGACAGGAGCACTAGATGTCTGGCTAAGCAATATTATTATGAAAAAAGGCAGATCGGCTCATAAACTGTCTGTATTGTGCACAGAAGAACTTTTACCGGAAATAACAGCATTATTATTTAAAGAAACATCAACTTTAGGATTACGATATTATAAAGTAGAACGGGAGACTTTAGAACGTATTTTCATTAAAGTACCCTTTTTAAATGACAGTATAAATGTTAAGGTTGGTAGATTGGCTGGAGAGGTAGTAAATGTTATGCCTGAATTTGAAGATTGCAAAAAATTTGCAGAAGAGCTTGGGTTACCTTTAAAAACAGTAATTAGTAAAGCAGCTGAACAAGGCAGGTTAGTACTTCATGAGCGACTTTGACCAATATATTAAATGGTTGCAAGAAAAATTTGGAAACTTGAATTTAGATGAATTCAAACTTAAAGATATAAATTATGGCAAACAACTTTTATTGCTTCGCCAGAAGGAAAAAGTTGTACTTTCGGTTTATAATGGAAAAAAAGGCAGAAAAATGGTATGGGGCGGTACTCCTTCAGTTTTGCAAGACGAAGCGATGGCTCTGGTCAATGGATGTAGTAATAAGAATATATTCGCTAATATCCAGACAAGCTATGCCTCTAATAAACATAAAATAAGTCTTTTGGAAGATATTCCTGGTTTTGATTATTTATGGGTAGGTTCTGATGAATCAGGAAAAGGCGACTTTTTTGGACCCTTAGTCGTAGCCTCCGTCATGGTAGATAAACCCATAGCCTTACAATTAATGGAAATAGGTGTTAGAGACAGTAAGATGTTAAATGATACTAAAATCTGCGAATTGGCTGCTATAATAGAGCGTCTAGCACCTATTCATGTGGTATTAGCCTTGAAGCCGGAAATGTATAATTTGCGTTATCAGCAGCTGAAGTCCCAAAAACAAAACCTTAATCATTTGTTGGCCAACGGTCACACTGTCGTACTAACTAAGGCATTGGGGCAAAATAGTAAGTGCAAATTTGCCTTAGTTGATCGTTTTACTGTGAAGAATGATATTGCGTTGAAGATAAAAGAGCAGTACCCCTTGGTTAAGGTAGTGCAGCAACCAAAAGCAGAAGCAGACATAGCTGTTGCTGCTGCTTCCATTTTAGCAAGAGCTAAATTTGTAAAAATAATGGATGATTTATCACTTAGTGCTGGAATTGAATTGCCTAAAGGTGGCGGTAAAAAGGCTACTGACTGCGCCCAAAAAATTTTAGTAGAACAGGGCGAAGCTACACTTAAAAAATTTGTAAAAATACATTTTGCTAATTATAAAATGCTATCTGGTAATAGTAGTTTTTGAGATAGTAAATAACGAGGTAATTGTGAAAAAATTAATAATTAACGCCGATGATTTTGGCTTACATGAAGAAATTAATAATGGCATTATTCGTTGTTTTCAAAAAGGATGTTTGACCAGCACTTCTTTGATGTGTGGAGCGCTTGCTTTTGATCATGCTGTCGCCTTGTTAAAAGCGAACCCTCTCTTAGGAGTTGGCATTCATCTTACTCTTGTTGGTGGTGTGCCGCCTGTATTACCCGCAGAAGAAGTACCTTCTTTAGTCGATAATAATGGCTTGTTTTTTTCGGATTATACAGTGTTTATTAAAAAATTTTATCTTGGACAGGTAAAAAAAGAGGAAATAAGGCGTGAATTAGATGCACAAATGCTAAAAGCAGTGGCAGCAGGAGTGCATTTTACCCATATTGATAGTCATCAGCATATGCATGTTCTACCTAGAATAGTACCAATTATCGTTGCTTTATGCCAAAAATTTAAGGTCACTGCGGTTAGATTACCGCAAGAAGCATATTTTTCTGACTATGGTTATGACACAACATTTGGAAGAAAAATTGGCAGGGCAGGATTAACTTTTTGTGCACAATTAGCAGCTAAACAATTTAAAAAAGCTGGTTTAACGTATCCAGATCAATTTTTTGGTATGCTGGCAGGAGGAAATATTTCTGTTCCGGTTGTTTATGCATTCTTATCAGTTCTAGGAGAGGGGACGGGGGAAATCATGACGCATCCGGGTAATTCAAAAGCCATTCTAAGTCAAGTATATTCATGGGGATATAACTGGGAGCAAGAAAGAGATGTTTTTATGAATAAAGATATAAAAAATGAAATAAAAAAACGAAATATATCTTTAATAAATTTTGGTGAGCTAGCCTATGAATAAACAACTATTTCGCACTTTATGCGTACTAATGTTTCTGGTTTTGCTCATATCAGCCATAGTAATCTATTTCACCTTTGATATAAGAGCACTTAACTTTTTGGCTATGTTTAAGCCCTGGTCTATCCTTTTTGCTTTAGGCATGCTTTTTTGTGGACTGTTTTTTGATGGTTGCAGATTAATGACCTTAGCGGATATTGCCGATGAAAAACTTTCCTATCATAATGTTGGTAATGTGGTTCTTAGTAATTATTTTCTTGCTTTATTAACCCCAGGTGCCAGTGGTGGCGCTATTGCCCAAGTAATGTTTATGAAAAAAGCCGATGTTTCTGTACCTAAGGCAACAGTAATCATATTTGTAAGAACTATTATGTCAATTTTATTTCTATTTTTTTTAGTTCCGGTAATTTTCTATTATGATCATACTTTAATGGGTTGGTTACCTACGAGCGTTATAATTTTATTTGCTGTGGTCTTTATTTCTATACCGCTTTTATGCATTTTTCTTATGACTACGCGTTATCCTGAATATTGGTTGGCAAAACTTACCAAAAACTTTTCGGACAATACGCAACGAGCTATTTTTTTAGGCTACCGTGATTTTCGTGAAGCTTCATTTTTAATAGGACATAATCCTGTGAGAATAATTAAAGCTTTTATAGAATCAGGCTTAAGTTTACTTTGTATATATTCCGTAGTACCGGTACTTTTTTGCGGTTTCGGTTTAGATATTCCTGTTTTTTTAACAATGGGTCGCATGTGTTTACTAAATCTAGTTTTATATTTCACGCCTACACCAGGAGGAACCGGAGTAGCAGAAGGTGGTTTTGTTTTTCTCTTTAGTAAGCTTTTACCAAGTGGAACTGTTGGTATTATGGCAGTGTTGTGGCGTTTATTTTGTGAATATATACCTTTTATTTTAGGAGCTATAATTACTATACGTGCTTTCGGCGTAAATGTTTTAACAAAAATCAAATTACGGAGGCCTGCTGAATAATGAAAATACTTGTAACTGGTGGGGCAGGATTCATAGGTTCCCATGTACTAAAAATGTTAGTAAGAGATAAAGATAATGTTATTACCGTCATGGATAATTTAGCTAGTGGTAATGAGGAGAATATTCCCGTTAATGTAAACTTTATTAAGGAAGACATCCGCAGCTCAAAAGTTCTCAAAGTTTTTCAGAAAAGCAATTTTGATGCAGTAATTCATTTAGCTGCCCAAACTATGGTTCCATATTCTATTGAGCATCCTGCAGAGGACGCCGATATTAATCTACAAGGACTTATTAATATTTTAGAGGCTGCACGCTTAACTGGCGTTAAATCCATAGTATTTTCTTCTAGTGCGGCTGTTTATGGTAATAGCACCAGATTACCCTTAAATGAAAATGAACCATTACTACCAACTTCTTTTTATGGTATAACCAAAATGACAACAGAACATTATTTGCGAGTTTACCATGAGCTTTATGGACTTAATACTACGGTATTAAGATTTGCTAATGTATATGGAGAAAGACAGGGCATTGGTGGTGAAGGTGGGGTTGTTTGCATTTTTTCTCGCAAAATAGCAGCTAATGAAAGCATTGATGTTTTTGGTGATGGTGAACAAACGAGGGATTTTGTCTATGTAAAAGACATAGCAAAAGCTCTTTATAGTGCATTAGAGCATAAAGGGTTTGGTGTCTTTAATGTTTCTACTAATACGGAAGTTTCTGTTAATGAGTTAATTAAAACTTTTGAAAAAGTATCAGGAATAAAAATAAAAGCAAACTATGTGCCAGAAAGAGCAGGGGATATTTATCGTTCTGTCCTAGATAATAAAGCTTTAAAAATGGAATTTCCTGTTGGTCCCTTAACGTCTTTGGAAGAAGGGTTGAAAAATACTTATAACTACTTTGCACATGCGGGAAGGAAATAATCATGAATAAGCGATTTGCCTTATTTTTTTTACTTATTGTAATTTCTATTAATCTTCTTTGGGGCATTGGTTCCATACCACTACTAGATCCTGATGAACCTGTTTATGCTGAAACAGCTCGCGAGATGATAGAGTTTAAAGACTATCTATCTCCGCGTATTTTTAATGAATATTGGTATGACAAACCACCGATGTACTACTGGTTGGTGGCAGGAGCTTTTAAAATTACAGGCTCCAGCGATTTTAGTGCGCGCCTCCCTTCTGGAATAATGGGTATAGCAACTATTTTAATGTTATATTTATTTTTAAAGCGCATTACAAATGAAGATGCTGCCTTTTGGTCTTCTATGGTCCTTGGTACCTGCATTGAATTTTTTTATCTAGGCAAAGCTGCTGTTACCGATATGACCCTGCTGTTTTTTTTGACAGGAGCACTTTTGGCTTTTATAAAGCAAAAGTACTGGTTCATGTATGTTTTTATGGGCCTTGCTACCTTAACCAAAGGTCCTATCGGAATTGTTTTCCCAGGTGCAATTATTTTCTTTTACTTATTGGCTATGAGGCAGCTGGGCGAACTTAAGCGTATGCATTTAGGGTGGGGCTTACTAATTTACATTTTAGTTGCAGGTCCGTGGTATTATCTTATGTACCATGTTCATGGACAAGTCTTTATTGATACTTTTTTAGGCTTTAATAATATAACAAGATTCACAACACCGGAACACCCAACGAGAGTAGTATGGTATTACTATATTCCTGTGCTTATCATAGGCCTGTTCCCCTGGACGGGATTATTCTTATCCTCATTAAAAGCGTCTTACCAGGAAAGTTCAGGTTCTGACTTTGATTTGATGATTTTTATGAATATTTGGTGGCTTTTTGTTTTCATATTTTTTACTATTTCCAAAACAAAACTAGTTTCTTATATTTTCCCGTTGTTCCCGCCTATTGCAGTGATAATTGGCTGGAATATAGCACGTTTATTGAATGAACGCTTTCGTAAAACAGAAAGTTTTATGTCCTTTTCGTCTATAGCTATGTTTTTAATTATGGCAGGTGGCTGGTTTTATGGTGGGAGCTTTTTCCCTCAACTTGCTAACGTTGGTATGGTTTTAGCTGGTATTACGTTACTATTGGCTATAGCTATTGGCATGGCATTCCTAAAATACAGGGATATAAAATTAGCCGTTTCTTGTCACGCTATAGCAGGATTTATAACCATGTTAGTAGTTTTCAGTTTTATATTACCGCCAATATCTAACCGTTTGAGTGTTAAAGAAGTTGCACAATACTATACTGAGAATTGTGACTTGCAAGCTACCGTTTATGTTGATAAATTTTTAAGGCCTGGCTTTATGTACTATACACATATTCCTGGAAAAGAGATTAAAGCGGGAACAAATGATGTTGATACAGCATTTGCAGGCTCTGAAAATAACTATATTATCGTGCGAGGATTAGAATATAGACGGTGGGATGATTCCAGAAAAAATTATGTACAAGAAATTTATACTGAAGGCGATATGTATCTGCTAAAATTAGCAAAAAACACTCTCAAATAATTTTGAGAGTGTTTTTATAGGTTTTACAGTATTTTAATTAAAAGGTTTAGCTACTGCATCTTTTTGTTCAAAAACAAAGGCGGGTGACGGATAGTAAAATTGACAATGTTGAGGAGAACTACCTTCAGTACTGAATCTTTTTAGAAGTGCATATGAAGCTCGTTCTTCAAAATCAATAAGATTATCCTTATTAATATCAGCATCATCTACAATTACTAGAAGAAAAAATGGTACAGTTGGTGCATTTTCAGGTACTTGAGAGCGTTCTAGGGGAATACCTGGAAGCACGCGCAAGTGTCCTATAATTTCTTCATTAGCGGTGAGCAATTGACAACGATAGGTGTTAGTATAAAGCGTTTTAGTTAGTTTCACCTTATAGGAATTGTCTTGTTTCATGTAAATTCACTCCTTAAATTTGTTTAACTACAATACTAACACAATGTATAGTAAAATTGCAAAGCAATATAACGAATATAACATAATTATATTAGGAGTAATTGGGAATAAAAAATATTTAACACAATTATCATAAAAAAAAGGATTATTAGATATTTTGGCGAATGCAATATGTGCATGATGTAAACAGCACAAGTAATATTGGCAAAGCGACAGGAGGGGATAAAAATAGCTATTGGTAGGATAGGTTTTTATCAAAAAAAACAAATTGGAGGGAAATTTATGAAAAAAATTTTGACGTTTTTGATGGCTTTTATGGTTTTGGGGACATTATTTGCCGGTTGTGGTGGCAGCCAAAAAGAAGCTGCTAAACCTGCGGCTACTAAATTTATCAATATAGCTACCGGAGGAACATCTGGAACGTATTTTCCACTAGGTGGAGCAGTTGCTGATATTTTGAATAAAAATATTAAAGGTGTAAACGCTAGCGCACAAAGTACAGGTGCATCTGTCGCTAATATTAATTTATTAAAACAAGGTAAGGTAGATATCGCATTTGTACAAAATGATATCGCTTATTATGCTTTAAATGGCGTTGAGATGTTTAAAGATAAAAAAGTTTCTAATCTAAAAGGATTAGCCACTTTGTATCCTGAAACTGTACAAATCATAACCTTAGGCAAAACTGGTATTAAATCTTTAGCCGATGTTAAAGGCAAACGCGTAGCCGTTGGTGCTGCCGGAAGTGGTACAGAAGCTAATGCTCGTCAGATATTGGCTGCATATGGTATTACTTATAAGGATATTGACGTACAATATCTATCTTTTGGTGAAGCTTCTAACGCGTTAAAAGATGGTAATGTTGATGTCGCATTTGTAACTGCTGGATTTCCAACAGCTGCTGTGCAAGATATTGCTTCTCAACATGAAGTTGTTTTACTTCCCGTCTCTGCTGATAAAGCAGATGCTTTAATTAAAAAATATCCTTTCTACACGAAAGTTAGTATTCCAGCAAAGACTTACTCTTCTCAAACCACTGCTTGCGCAGCTGTAGCAGTACGTTGCATGTTAGTAGTAAGTGATAAAATGGACGACAAAACTTCTTATGACGTAACCAAAGCTATTTTCACTCATTTGGATCGTATGAAGGCAGCCCATGCTGTTGCAGCTGTTATCAGCAAAGCAACTGCTAAAGATGGTATGTCTATTACCTTAGCCCCTGGTGCAGATAAATTCTTTAAGGAGAAATAAGATTATTTTGGTTTTAAGCATAGTTTTTGCAGGCTTTATTTTGTGGTATGGCAATCAATTGGTTTTTAAAATCACCCCAGATAATAATCAAAAAGCATTTAGCTTTACAACCTATATAGGTGATACCTGGCATTACAAATACATTCATTCAGTGGAGAAAACTCCTTGTGAGGAATATTTTGTTATTCGCGGTGCTAATGATATGGTTATGACCTATACTAAATATGAAGACTTTGGCGTGGGGTTGCCTTTTTGGGCTAGTGAAGGTAAATTTACAACTACAACTGACGGCCATTTTATAATGGAAATGAACAGACCCTTTCACTCTGTGGCGTTTAGAACGGCAAAACAGGCAAAAGCCAGCCTTTACTATGCAGGCAAAGAAATTCCTATGTATAAACTCTACAAATCGGGCTCCCTTGTAGAAATATCCGTAGCTAAAAGATATAATTATTGGTTCAATTTTGAAAGGGGGAAAGACAAGTGAGCGAGAACGATGTAAAGGAAATGACTGCGGAGGAAATGCTGCAAAAATTTGACCCCGAAGTCAGCAAACGTAAATTAACCGGTATGTGGGAAAAAATTTGTATCAGCAATTTGCATCTGTTTTGCACTATTTCAACTGTATACGGCAACTTTTGGTGTAATGGACGCTGCCTTACAAAAAGCCATTCATTTGGCTTTTGGTTTAGCATTAATATTCTTGTTATATCCAACACGCAAAAGTTGGTCTAAAACTTCTATGAATTGGTTCGATGTATTCCTGGCTGCCTTAGGTGCGTGTAGTGCTATGTATATTGTCGTTTTTTATCAAGATTTAGTTTTACGTGCAGGCATGAACAGTGAAACAGATTTTATTGTTAGTCTTATTGGCACAGCCTTGGTTTTTGAAGCTGCGCGTCGAACAGTTGGCTGGCCCATGATTACAGTTGCTTTTGCCTTTTTGGCCTATGCTTTTGTTGGTCCTTATATTCCTGGAATTTTAGCCCATAGAGGTGTATGTTTTCAAGAGATGTTTGATCATCTTTATTTTACAACAGAAGGTATTTTTGGTACTCCACTTGGTGTATCATCTACTTTTATCTACTTATTTATTCTGTTTGGTGCCTATTTGGAAGCAACAGGCTTGGGCAAATTCTTCATTGACTTAGCTAATGCGGGGTTGCTGGCTGGGCTGCAGGTGGCCCGGCTAAGGTAGCTGTGTTATCTAGTGGTCTTATGGGTACAGTTTCAGGCAGTTCGGTTGCCAATGTTGCAGGTACAGGTTCTTTTACTATACCCATGATGAAGAAGTTAGGCTATAGCCCTGAGTTTGCCGGTGCAGTAGAAGCTGCAGCTTCTACTGGTGGGCAGTTAATGCCTCCTGTAATGGGTGCAGCAGCTTTTCTTATGGCAGAATTTGTTGGTGTTCCTTATATTACGGTAGTCAAAGCTGCCGTTATCCCTGCACTATTATATTACACAGGCGTATGGCTTGGCGTTCATTATGAAGCCAAAAAATGCGGCTTAAAAGGAACTCCCCGTGAGTTATTACCTAAATTCAAAGAGTTATTCTTAGAAAAAGGCCATTTGGCCATTCCTTTGGTAGTTATAGTATATTTGTTAGTAACAGGTTATACACCTACAAGAGCTGCTTTAGCGGCTATCGGCTTAACGCTTGTTTGCGCTTGTTTGCGTAAATCTACGCGTATTGGATTTAAAGATGCTGTTAATGGTATGATTGCCGGTTCTAAAGGCGTTTTAGGTGTGCTAATTGCTTGTGCTACAGCTGGCATCATTATTGGTGTTGTAACCAAAACAGGCGTAGGTTTAAAAATGGCTACGGCCTTATTAGATCTGGCAGGCGGACAGTTGCTCCCAGCCATGTTTTTCACCATGCTAACTTCACTAGTGTTGGGCATGGGTGTTCCAACTACGGCTAACTATGTTATTACATCAACTATTGCAGCTCCGGCCTTGGTACAAATGCATGTACCGGTACTAGCGGCTCATATGTTTGCTTTCTACTTTGGTATTGTTGCTGATGTTACTCCACCGGTGGCTTTAGCTGCTTATGCCGGTGCTGGTATTTCAGGTGCAAATCCCATGAAAACAGGCGTTGTTGCTGCTAAGTTGGCAATTGCTGCCTTCATAGTTCCTTATATATTTGTCTTGTCACCTGAAATACTAATGATAAATGGTACAGCATTGACTATTACAGTCGCAACCATTACAGCCTTAATTGGTATGTGGGGGATAAGTATTTCAATGATAGGTTATTGCATTAGAAAAACCTTATTTATTCAGAGAATATTATTTTTCTTTGGAGGTTTAATGCTTATTAAACCTGGTCTAACTACTGATGCAGCAGGAATTACCATTTTGGCACTAACCTACATATGGCAAGTTATCCAAAATAAAGCAGACGCAAAAAAGGCAGATGTAAAAAAAGCATAAACAACTTAATTCATTTACCTAGAGCTAGGTTATTACGTATTATTGCGTAATAACCTAGCTTTTTCTTTGAAATGAGTACAAATAAGGCTTTTAGAGATATAAATACTAGTAATATTTGCAAATTATCTTTATTAAAGGTATAATGATTGTTAGGTGAGTGTTCGGCTATAATAACTCCCAAGTTAGAAATGTGCGGAAAAAAAATATAGGAGGTGTGTTTTTTGAATAAAACGCAAGAAAAATTGAATATTATTCCACTTGGCGGTCTAGGAGAAATTGGCAAAAATATGACCGTTTTTCGCTATGGCGACGATATCATTTTAGTGGATGCTGGATTAGCATTCCCTGATGATGATATGTTAGGTATAGATTTGGTCATTCCAGATACCACGTACTTGATGGAAAATAAGGATAAGCTTAAGGCAATCTTTTTGACTCATGGTCATGAGGATCACATTGGAGCTTTACCTTTTTTATTGAAAGATTTCAATGTACCTGTTTATGGAACACCATTGACTTTAGGTATTTTAACAGGCCGTTTAAAAGAAAACGGTGTTTCCAGTAGTAATTTAAAGACGGTAAAACCTAGCAGTATTGTTAGAATTGGGCCGTTCAAAGTAGAATTCATTCGTGTAAACCATAGCATACCAGATGCTGTGTCCATAGCAATACACACTCCGGTGGGTATTATAGTTCATACAGGAGATTACAAGTTTGATCAAACTCCGGTTGATGGTCAAGTTACAGAATTTAGCCGCTTTGCTGAATTAGGTGATCGCGGTGTTCTTTTACTGTTAGCCGACAGTACTAATGTTGAGCGCCCTGGTTATACTCCTAGTGAAAGAATTGTAGGCAAGACTTTAGATGAACAGTTTCGCTATGCAAAAAATAGAATTATTGTAGCTACATTTTCTTCTAATGTGCATCGTATTCAACAAGTAGTTGATAGTGCGGTAAAGAATAAAAGAAAAGTTGCTGTAATCGGTCGCAGTATGGTTAATGTTGTAAATATCTCTTGTGAAATGGGATATTTGAAGATTCCTGAAGGCGCGTTAATTGACATTGATGATATTAAAAACTTCACCCCTAAACAAGTAGTCATTATTACTACAGGTAGCCAAGGCGAGCCGATGTCTGCTTTGACTCGTATTTCAATGGGCGATCATAGAAAAGTCGGTATTATTCCTGGTGATACGGTTATTATTTCCGCAACACCGATTCCAGGCAATGAAAAAGGCGTTGCACGCACAATTGATAATTTATTCAAACAGGGTGCCGAAGTAATTTATGAAAAATCCTTAGGAGTACATGTTTCAGGACATGCTAGTCAGGAAGAAATAAAAATGATGCATAATCTAGTACGCCCTAAATTCTTTATGCCAGTTCATGGCGAATATCGCCATTTAATGAAACATAAACAGTTAGCTATGTCCCTAGGTATGCCCAAAGAAAATATTATAATTGCTGAAAATGGTTCGGTAGTTGAACTTACGCCTAATAGTATTTGTCTAAATGGCAAGGTTACAGCCGGTAAAGTTCTAGTGGATGGTTTGGGTGTAGGCGATGTCGGTAATGTCGTTTTACGCGACCGTAGACAGTTGTCTCAAGATGGTATATTAATCGTAGTTGTTAGCGTAGATAAAGCTACTCGCTCTTTTGTCGCTGGACCTGATATTGTATCACGTGGTTTTGTCTATGTTAGAGAATCAGAAGACCTAATTGATAATGCTAAAGAGCGTGTTATTGTAGCTTTAAACAAATGTCGCGATAATAACATAACAGAGTGGGCAGCATTGAAATCAGCCGTAAGAGATGCCTTGGGTCGCTACTTGTATGAAAAAACAAGACGTCGCCCCATGATTCTACCACTTATTATGGAAGTATAATTTGTAAGTAGCCAGAGGTGGTCAAATTTGGATAGAAAAAATGGCAGAGGTGTAAAAAAAGTTGCTGATAAAGGATCTTTTTTACAAAATTTGGAAATAGTGGGAATTGTCTTAATAGCAGTGTCAGTGTTTATGTTTTGCGCCCTTTTGGGCCTGAATGTAGGTGCTTTTGGCCTTTTTGTGGCAAAAATACTCACATATGCTTTAGGACGTCTGGCTTTTGTTTTGCCTGTCTACCTTATGGTCATTGGTCTAGGCTATGTTATTAAACATGAAAAACTAACATTTAGCAAAAAGTTTTTTTCTATTTTGTTGATATTGGTTTCCTGTATAGGGCTAACGCATTATTTTATAGTTCCGGATGGTCAGGAATTGCAACCTGACCTATTACCTGTCGGTGGTGGCCTCTTAGGAGGCGCCACACTCTTTCTCTTAAAGAAAGTTGTAGGTAAGGCCGGAGCTTTGATTATTTTATTTGCAGGTCTTTTGGCTGGCGTAATACTTACAGGAAAATTTTCCTTAAGAGACTCTTTGAAAAAAGCAGGGGATGGCGTTAAAACAGCTGCTTTAAAAATTGAAGCTGTACGTCAACAACGGGAAGAAAGAAAGATTTTTTACAATCAAGAAAAAGATAGCGATAATTATACAGATTACTTGGAAGAAGATCCTACAGATGTTGTACAACCACTACTTAAATTTGATAGAACTAAGATTGAGTGCCCCCCTCCAACGTTAGAAAATAAAAAAGAAATAGAAGATGTTGTCTATGTTCCGGTTTTACCGCCACATATAAAACAAAAAGATGATTCGTATAAATTTCCGCCTCTAAATCTTTTGAATCCTATATATAAAAGTAAGACTCAAGGTATAAGTGATGCAATTCGTAACCAAAGCAAAATTATAGAACAAACATTGGCAGATTTTGGCGTACGAGCCACTTTATCTAATGTGACACGCGGGCCATCAGTAACTAGATTTGAATTAGCCCCAGCGCCTGGCGTTAAGGTTAGTAAAATTCAAAATTTGTCTGACGATTTGGCTTTAAAATTGGCAGTACCAAGTATTCGCATTGAACCAATACCAGGGAAAGCCGCTATAGGCTTAGAAGTTCCTAGTCTTAGCAGCGAATCAGTAAATTTTCGTGCTATAGTAGATTGTCCTGCCCTGAAAAAAGCTACGGGCAAGCTATGCGTAGGCTTAGGAAAAGATATTTCAGGCAATGTTATTATTGCGGATTTAGGCAAGATGCCACATTTATTAGTAGCTGGTTCAACTGGTTCAGGCAAAAGTGTATGCATTAACACTATTATTGCAAGTTTATTGTACAAAGCTACTCCGGATGAAGTAAAATTAATACTAGTAGATCCCAAAGTTGTAGAACTTATTAACTACAACGGTATTCCGCATTTATTAACTCCGGTGGTAACTAACGCTAAACAGGCTGCCTCTGCTTTGCATTGGGCTGTTGTGGAAATGGAAAAGCGTTATACCTTATTTGCTGAAGCACAGGTAAGAGAAATTAATAGATATAATGAAACAGTAGAGGAAAAATTACCCTTTATCGTTATTATAATTGACGAGTTATCAGATTTAATGATGGTAGCCGCTGTTGATGTAGAAGATGCTATTTTAAGGCTGGCACAGAAAGCGCGTGCCGCCGGTATTCACTTGATTTTAGCCACTCAAAGACCTTCTGTCGACGTTATTACAGGAATTATTAAAGCAAATATTCCATCTAGGATTGCTTTTGCTGTTTCCTCTCAAATTGATTCTCGCACCATATTAGATATGAATGGCGCAGAAAAACTTTTAGGAAAAGGTGATATGCTATTTTATCCAATAGGTGCCAATAAACCACAACGAGTACAAGGCGCCTATATTTCTGACGAAGAACTATCTAAAGTAGTGAATTTTATAAAAGCACAGGCTATACCTCCTGATTTTGAAGAAGAGGTTACCACGCAAGAGCTAACAGGTAATAAAAAACAAGCTTTCACGGATAATTCTTCGGAGCAAGAGGACGAACTATTTGAAGATGTTGTACGGTTAGTTATGGCAACACAACAAGCTTCTTCTTCTATGCTACAACGCAAATTCCGTATTGGTTATACTCGTGCTGCTAGATTAGTAGATTCTATGGAAGAACTGGGTATAGTTAGCGCTGCAGATGGTAGTAAACCAAGAACATTGAAAATGAGTCCTGTAGAGATAGAAGAGCGATTTTTTACTAAGAAGTAAAGTTGGGGGTATTCATATGAGTCAAGTTGGCGATTTTTTAAAAGATGTGCGTATACGCAAAGGTTTATCTATTAATGAAGTAGCCGAAGGCACTGGTATCCGCACCCAATATTTGGAGGCCCTAGAAAATGGGGACTATTCTAAAATACCCGGTGATGTTTTTATTAAGGGTTTTATTCGTAATTATGGCAATTTTCTAAAGGTAGATGGCAATGCTTTAGTTGAAGAATATAAAAATCAAATGTCAAATGCTAGTAATAAAAAAGTATCAACAAATCAAAGCATGAATATAGAAAAAGCATGTGAGCTACTTGCTGAAGATAAAAAAACAGAAAAAAATGCTTCCGATGGCCGAATCAAGCGTGCTTGGCTAAACATCAAAGATTTTATATATGACAATATCTACGAAACAGTAGAAGTTGATGAAGACGAAGATGATAGCGAGGCTAATAACAGTTTTACTACTAGAGTTCAAAAAAATACTGAACGTAAACGTTTAATTAATCCGACCAACGCAGCAGCTTCTAATAAAAACTCGTTTTTTAATGGCAAAGTTTTTGTGAAGGTATTTGTTACTTGTTTACTAATATTCGTAATTTTCATGAGTTATTTTCTTTTATCTAGTATAAAGGCATTTCCTGAATCTACAAATATTATGACGGCCTTAAAAAACGCAATTAGTGCTGAATTATCGCCTGATAAAGCAAAAAAAATAGACGTACCCATTAAAAATATTACAACTAAGGAACCGGTTAAAATAGCTACTACTAAAACTCCGGCACCTATAGAAGATAAAAAAGATGAAGTGGTTGCTAGTGATAATTATAAGGGGAATGGCGTAAATGGCGTAGTTGTGGAAATTACTTATAAGGAACCTGTGTGGACTCAGGTAAGTTTAGATGGTAAAGGTGTAGAAGCTAATACAGTTGCTAAAGGTGTCACTAAAACCTACAAGGCAAATAAAGAAGTGAAAGTAAATTTGGGCAGTATTCGTAATGTTGAAATTAAAGTTAATGGTAATGTTGTTCCCTATGGCGAAAAAGAGTGGGGCACAGTCGAAAAAATATTTAAAAAGTAATAATATAAGGGAGTGCGCATGAACGATTTTTTGCCGATTTCGAAAGAAGATATAAAAAAAAATGGTTGGGAACAAATAGACTTCTTGTTTATAAGTGGAGATGCCTATGTAGATCATCCATCTTTTAGTACGGCTGTTATTTGCCGTGTTTTAGAAGCCAACGGTTATAAAGTGGCTATTTTACCACAACCGGATTGGTGTAATATTAATAGCCTTACCGAATTAGGAAAGCCTCGTCTTGGTGTTCTTATTTCAGGAGGAAACTTGGATTCGATGCTTTGCCATTATACGGCTGCCAGGAAACCACGTACAATTGATAACTATACTCCAGGTGGTATTATGGGCAAACGTCCTGATCACGCTACCGCAGTTTACAGTAAACTAATTAAGAAACTCTGGCCGGATATACCAGTTATTATTGGCGGTATAGAAGCTAGTTTACGACGTTTTGCCCACTATGATTATTGGGAAAATAAATTAATGCCTTCTATATTGGTTGATAGCAAGGCTGATCTTTTGATATATGGTATGGGTGAACGGCAAATTGTAGAAATTGCATCGTATCTTGCTGGCGGAGCAAGTCTAGAAGATATGCATTATATTAGAGGTACGTCATATTTGGCTGCCAATATAGATAATTTAGACGCTGATGATGCTGTATTATTGCCTTCTTATGGTGATATTCAATCTAATAAAGAACTTTTTGCTCAAGCATTTCAACAACAAAGCCAAGAACAAGACCCTTTTAACGGTAAAATCGTTGTACAAAAAAATGCTAATAATTTTATTGTGCAAAATCCTGCACAATATCCCTTGACAACAGAAGAAATGGATGCTATTTATGATTTACCTTACTGCCGCGAAGTGCACCCTTCTTACCTTTCTTTAGGCGGAGTGCCAGCTATAGAAGAAGTACAGTTCAGTATTATAAGTCAACGTGGTTGTTTTGGTAGTTGTGCTTTTTGTGCCATTCATTCTCATCAGGGCCGCATTATTCAGGCTCGCAGCCATGAATCAATTATAAAAGAAGCTCAGGCAATTATAGCTTTGCCTAGTTTCAAGGGCTACATACACGATGTTGGAGGACCTACGGCTAATTTCAGACATCCTTCCTGTGCAAAACAACTTACTGAAGGTGTTTGTAAGGATAGGCAATGCTTATTTCCCAATATATGCCCCAATTTAGATGCTGATCATACAGACTATATTAATTTATTAAGAAAACTACGTGCTTTACCGGGAGTAAAAAAAGTCTTTATTCGCTCCGGTATTCGCTACGATTACTTATTGGCTGATAAAAGCCAAGTATTTTTGGATGAACTTTGTCGTTACCATGTAAGTGGACAACTTAAAATAGCACCGGAACATATTTCTCCCAAAGTTTTAAAATGCATGGGAAAACCTGGTAAAGACACTTATCTGAAGTTCATGAAAGTATTTAATTCCAAAAATAAGGAAATAGGGCTTAAGCAATTTGTAGTACCATACTTTATTTCCAGCCATCCAGGTTGCTCACTAAAAGAGGCTGTAGAATTAGCAGAATTTTTAAGGGACACAGATAGACATCCGGAACAAGTACAAGACTTTATTCCTACCCCAGGCAGTGCATCAACGGCTATGTATTATTCAGGTATTGATCCTGCAAGTAACAAAAAAGTTTATATTACTCAAAATCCTCACACCAAAGCAATGCAGCGAGCTTTAATGCAGTATAAAAATCCCAAAAACCGTGCTTTGGTTAAAGAGGCCTTGGAAGAAGTTGGACGCACAGATTTAATTGGCATGAGTGATAAATGCCTTTTGCGTTCTGATATTGGCCGACCTAATGTAAAACAAAGGACAAAGTTTGATGTTTATAAAGGTCGACATCCTAAGAAAAAAGTGTAGAAGAAAGGGTGTGCCTTGTTGAAAATTGGTGTTATTAGTCTTGGTTGTCCTAAAAATTTAGTGGACTCCGAAATTATGTTAGGCCTAATTAAAATAAATGCATGGAGTATTACTAATAATACTGCAGAAGCTGATATAATAATTATTAATACTTGTGGCTTTATAGCTAGTGCTAAAGAAGAATCTATTAATACAATCTTGCAAATGGCTGAATATAAAAAGTCAGGTTCATGTAAATACTTACTAGTAACAGGTTGTTTAGGGCAGCGTTATGCAGATGAGCTATTTAATGATTTACCTGAAGTAGATGCTATTATAGGAACAGAGTGTTATGATTCTATTGCTACTGTCATTATGAGAGTAATTAAGGGTGAGCGCTTTATTTTAGTTGCTCCGCCTAAAGAGTATACACAAAAAACTACCCGTGTTTTGACTACTCCCAAACATTTTGCCTATTTGAAAATTGCTGAAGGCTGCGATAACTGCTGTTCATATTGTGCTATACCCAAAATACGCGGACCTTATAGAAGTAGGCCTTATGAAGAAATATTACAAGAGGCACAAAGTTTGGTAGCACAAGGAGTAAGGGAGATTATTTTAGTAGCCCAAGATACTACCCGTTATGGTGAAGAAAAATACGGTAGTTTGCGTTTACCGGAGCTACTAAGCGATTTAAATAAAATAAAGCAGTTAAAATGGATACGTGTACTTTACTGCTATCCACAATATTTTACCGAAGAACTTATAGATGCCATAGCTGAATGCGAAAAAGTATGTAAATATATTGATATACCTCTGCAACATGCCAGTGATTCGTTACTTTATTCTATGAATCGCTATGATACTCGGGCAAAGGTAGAACAACTTTTAGCGCATTTACGCAATAGAATTCCCAACATATGTTTGAGAACAACTTTTATCGTAGGCTTTCCTGGTGAAACACGTGAGCAGTTTAACGAGTTGAAAGATTTTGTAGTCAAAGAAAAATTTAATTGTGCTGGCGTCTTCACGTATTCACAAGAAGAGGGAACATTGGCTGGAATAATGGAAAACCAAATCCCTGAAGCAATAAAAAGTGAACGTTATCATGAGTTAATGGCTCTACAAGCTGAAATATCCGAAGAAATACAACAAAATCGCGAAGGCGAAATTTTTGAAGTTGTAATAGAAGATTTTGACACAGAAAACCCTGAACCAGCAATAGGTCGTTCCTCCTGGGAAGCGCCAGATATTGATGGAAAGGTTTTTGTTGAAAATGCAGGTGAGCTTCATATTGGTGATTTTATAAAAGTTAAAATTTTACAAGGCTTTACATATGAAGTTGTAGGTGAACCGGTTAAAAAGGAGGAATTCTAGGTGATTGTAGAAGTTGTAAATACAGGTACTGAGCTATTGTTAGGCGATATTTTAAATACTAATTTTCAATATATCTCCAAAGAGTTAAATGAAAAAGGATTTAATGTCCTTTATCAAACCACAGTTGGCGATAATGAAGAACGCCTTTTAGAAGTTCTAGATATTGCCGTAAAACGTGCTGATATTGTAATTACAACAGGAGGCCTAGGACCAACCAGAGGAGATATTACGGCAGCTATGGTGGCCAAATACTTGCATCTTCCTTTAGAAATAGATCAACCAAGCCTTACTAAGATCAAAGCTTTTTTTGCCAAAAAAGAGATTCCCATGCCTGAAAACAATGTTAAACAAGCTATGATTCCTAAAGGCGCACATATTCTAAAAAATGATAGGGGAACGGCACCTGGCATGGTAGTTGAAACTAATGCCGGTAAGCTTATTATCTTACTGCCAGGCCCCCCCAATGAAATGAAAAATGTTACTGTTACGCAGATGATACCATATTTGGAAAAACATTTTAAGCAACAAGGAATTATTCATTCTAAGGTTTTACATTTGCGTGGCATAGGCGAATCTACTGTTGCTTACCAATTAGATGATATTATAATGGGACAGACAAATCCTACGATAGCTATATATGCACGCAAAGGTGAAATAGTTATAAGAATAACCGCTAAAAGCACAACTATAAGCAAAGCTGAAACTTTGATTTTAGAAATGGAAAAACAAGTGCGTGAGCGTTTAAATAAATTTATTTTTGGTGTTGATGATGAAACATTAGCTACTGCTCTGAGCAAAGAATTAATCAAAGGCAATTACACAATTTCCTTTGCCGAATCATGCACAGGTGGTCTTGCCAGCAGTATGTTAACAGATATTCCGGGAAGTTCTAACTATTTACTGGGATCTGTGGTATCATATAATGATATGGCAAAGAATAAAGTAATTAATGTAGCGCAAGAAACTTTAGACGCATATGGAGCCGTAAGTCAACAAGTAGCCTGCCAAATGGCTGAAGGTGTTCGCAGTCTTTTTGGCACTAACATTGGCGTGGGTATAACCGGCATAGCCGGACCTGGAGGAGGTAGTGATTTAAAACCCTTAGGCTTAGTATATATATCTGTAACTAATGAAAAAGGAACCGTATGGGAGAAAAATATTTTTACAGGCTCCCGTAGTGATAATAAATTGCGTAGCGTTATGGCCGCTTTTTCGTTGGTAATGGACAAATTAAATGAATTAAAATAGGAGGTACTATGACAAACAGTACAAAAGAGCTTTTCGGCGATTTACTTTTAGACAAAAAAATCGTAACAGCATTAACCGATATGGGATTTGAAGAACCTTCTCCCATTCAAAGAGAGACTATTCCGCTTTGCTTGGCCGGAGAAGATGTAATTGGACAAGCACAAACAGGTACAGGTAAGACGGCAGCTTTTGGTATTCCCATTATCCAAAATATTACAGACCACAAACACATTCAAGCTTTAATTATGACCCCAACGCGTGAACTCGCAATTCAGGTGTCCGAAGAAGTTGGTAAAATTGGCCGCACTAATCACATTAAAGCGTTGCCGGTTTATGGTGGTCAACCCATTGATCGTCAAATCAGAGCCTTACGCTCTGGTGTAAACATCGTTATTGGTACTCCGGGCAGATTGCTTGATCATTTGCGCAGAGGAACAATAAAATTAGACCATATTAAATTTTTAGTTGTAGATGAAGCTGATGAAATGTTAGATATGGGTTTTGTGGATGATATGGAAGAGATAATGAAAAATCTTCCTCCTGAGCGTCAAACAATGTTATTTTCTGCCACTATGCCACGCCCAATTTTAAGTTTAACCAAAAAATATATGAAGGCTCCTAAGTTAGTAGCCATTCATAAAGAAATTGTTACTGCTCCTTTGATTGATCAATTTTATTATGAAACTAAAGATAAAGTTGATGGCTTAAGCCGTATTCTTGATGTAGCAACTAATTGCAAAATGATTATTTTCTGCCGTACTAAAAAAGGCGTAGATGAATTAGTAATATCTTTGGGAACACGTGGCTATTTGGCAGAAGGCTTACATGGCGATTTGAGTCAAAATCAACGTGACCGCGTAATGAAAAAATTCCGTTCCGGTAATGCAGATATTTTAATCGCTACTGATGTAGCTGCTCGTGGATTGGATATAGATAATATTACGCATGTGGTAAATTTTGATATTCCTCAAGATCCTGAAAGCTATGTACATCGTATTGGCAGAACCGGCCGTGCCGGTAATACTGGTATTGCGATGACTTTTATTACACCAAGAGAGTTCCGTCAATTAAAATTAATTGAACGTACTGTAAAAACAAAAATCGTCCGTAGCCAGTTGCCTACTGATGCCAATGTTTTAGAACGCCAAAGAGAGCAGATTGTTTCCAAAATGCAAAGTGTTTTAGATCAAGCTAATTACACCGATTATATGAGCATTGTTGATACTTTGAAGAAGGACTATAATGCAGAAGAAATCGCTGCTGCTGCTTTAAAATTGATGCAAGAAGGCGTAAAGGCTCTAGAGGCTCCTGCTGAAATTAGAGGTTCTTCTACAGCTGACCTTGATAATACGGGTGGGCGTCCAGGTATGGTTCGTATGTTTATTAATATTGGCCGCAGCCAAAAGATAACAGTTAAAGATATTGTGCAAACAATAGCAATAGAAGCTGATATTCAAGGCAAAGACATCGGTCTTATTAATATTTACGATAAATTTAGTTTCGTAGAAGTTCCTGCAGATGCAGCGGAAAAAGTTTTAGCTGTAATGCACAGAAACACTATTAAAGGCTATAAAGTTAACATTGAACCTGCTAAAGCCAAATAATAAGTAAACATCCTAGGAGAAGGTATTGCGTATAGCAATACCTTCTTTTATTGTGTTATAATTACACAATAAGTAGGAGCAGTGATTTCCTTAACTTAATAATACAAAATCAAAGGAGTATATTATGTCTGAAATTTTTGGTAATATAAAAGGCATTAAAGAAACTGTTTTAGATGAAATAAAAAAAATATATGAAATGCCTATTTATCCAGGACAGCTAATTTCTGCTGAAATGGCCATGAAACTCGCAGATATTTCCGAGTTTATAAATAAAGAAATTTCTCTTTATATTGCCAGAGATGGAACTGTAACAAGCATAACCATAGGAAACACAGATAGCGTTGAGCTTCCTGATTTCGATGGTAAACGCAGTCAATCTCGTCTAAGCGGTATTCGTTGTATTCATACTCATCTAGGCGGAAATAGTGCTTTAAGCGGAGTAGATTATTCTGCACTTAAAAATAGTCGTTTTGATGCCATGGTTACAATTGGTGTTATCGGTCCTGATTTTTCTAAATCAGTAGTTTCTTTTGGTATGATTACCGGTCTTGATGAAAACAAACAATTAACTTGTGATGAAGATGGCCCTCTAAGTTTAAAAGATGCTGAAGAATTTTATTTTCCTAACGTAATTAGTACTTTAGAGCGTATTTTGGATAAAGAAACGTCAAGTACTGCCTTAGAACCAGTCCAAGAAAGAGCTATGTTAGTTTCTCTAGAGTGGGGAAACAGCAAATGTGCTTGGACTCCTGAGGATTCTTTAGAAGAATTAAAACAATTAGCTGATACGGCAGGTGCTTTGGTAGTTGGAGAATTTTTTCAAAAACGACCAAAACCTGATCCAGCCTACTTTGTTGGTAAAGGAAAGGTAGGGGAGTTAGCCCTCTATGCCCAGCAGGAAAATATTGATTTATGTATTTTTGATGATGAACTATCGCCTGCACAACAACGCAACTTAGAACGTGCTACAGGAGTTCGTGTTTTGGACAGAACAGGTCTTATTCTTGATATTTTCGCCCAAAGAGCCTATACTAGCGAAGGCAAAATGCAAGTAGAGCTCGCCCAACTAAAATACACTTTACCACGTATTTCCGGAAAAGGATTAAGCCTTTCCCGTCTAGGTGGTGGTATTGGAACCAGAGGTCCTGGGGAAACTAAATTAGAAGTTGATCGCCGTCGTATACGTGATAAAATTACATTTATTAATGACAATATTGATAAAATAAAAGCAATTCGTACCTTACATCGAAATCAGCGCAATAAAAATAGAATTGCAACTATTAGTTTAGTGGGCTATACAAATGCAGGAAAATCGACCTTATTAAACACGTTAACAGCTTCTGATATTTACGCACAAGATCAATTGTTTGCAACCTTGGACCCTACCACTAGAAAGCTAGCACTTCCTGATAAACAAGAAGCTGTTTTAACCGATACTGTAGGCTTTATACAAAGGCTACCTCACCAATTGGTCGCTGCTTTTCGCTCAACACTGGAAGAAGTTAATGAATCAGATCTTTTATTACATGTCATAGATGTGAGCCATGAGCTGTACAAAGAGCAAAGTGATGCGGTCTATGAAGTGCTCAAAAAGATTGGCGCAGATGATAAAAATATTATTACTGTTTTTAATAAAGGGGATAAATTACCGGAAAATAGTGAATTACTTGTAAGGTTAGCGCAAAAAGAAAATAGCGTTTGTATTTCTGCCAAGAAAGGCTTAGGATTAAACGCCCTGCTAGAGCTTATTGTAGAGAATTTGCAAATGCACACCATTGAACTTAATTTACTCTTTCCTTATAGCGAAACAGGTAAAGCAGCTCATTTACATGAAATTGCAACAGTATTAGAAGAAACCTATGCCGAAGCAGGTGTTGCTTTAAAAGTGCGCTTACCCATAGAAATAGCTAAAAAATATGATGAATATATAGAAAAATAGGAGATATTAATTAATGCTTAATTATGAACAATTAGAACTTAAGGCTTTAGAAACAGTTAATAATTGCGTAAAACAATATGAAGAAGCAGCCCTCTTTAATACAAAAAAAGTTATGTCCGCATTTAGTAAATATAAAGTAGCCGATTACTATCTGAAACCAACCACAGGTTATGCCTACTCTGATGTGGGGAGAGATAATTTAGACTTAATTTATGCTGATATTTTCAAAACAGAAGCAGCGTTAGTAAGATCACAGTTTGTTTCAGGCACTCACGCCTTGGCTGTGGCACTTTTAGGAAATTTAAAACCGGGAGATGAGCTAATTGCAGCAACCGGTGCACCCTATGATACTATGCAAACTATTATTGGTTCACCTGTAAAAACTCAAGGTTCCTTGATAGATATGGGTGTTACCTATAAAGAAATACCGATGATCGGCCGAATAGTTGACCTTAAAGCCTTGAAAGCCGCTATTAATCCTAAGACCAAATTAGTGCATATCCAACGCTCCTGTGGTTATAGCAGTGTTCGCAAAACTTTAAGCATAGCTGAAATAGGTGAAATTTGCGTTGCAGTTAAAGCTGTTAATCCTAACTGTATTTGCTTTGTAGACAATTGTTATGGTGAATTTATGGAAAAACAAGAACCTACAGAAGTGGGCGCCGATTTAGTGGCAGGCTCCTTAATTAAAAACCTTGGTGGGGGGCTGGCGCCTACCGGTGGTTATATTGCAGGAAGGGCAGATTTAGTAGAAGCCGCTTCTTATCGACTAACGGCTCCTGGACTAGGCGCAGAAATGGGCGCAACTTTAGGTAACACGGCTCGTGAATTTTATCAAGGGTTATTCTTGGCTCCGCATATTGTTTTACAAGCAGTGAAAACTGCTATTTTTGCTGCTGCTATTTTTCAAGCTATGAACTATAAAGTGTCTCCAGAGCCCAATGAAGCACGTAGCGATATTATTCAAGCTATTACCTTAGGCAGCAGAGAAAAACTCTGTGATTTTTGTGTAGCTATTCAGGCTAATTCTCCCATAGACGCTCATGTCTCCCCTGTGCCGGCAATGATTCCTGGATATCAAGATGAAATCATTATGGCAGCAGGAACTTTTGTTCAAGGTGCTTCTATTGAGCTTAGTTGTGATGGCCATTTACGAGAACCTTATAACGTTTATTTTCAGGGTGGACTAACATTTGAACATGGCCGTTTAGCTATTATGGAAGCCGCGAAAATTGTTGCTGAAAAGAAATAATTTAATGTCTCATTTGGTATAAAAAAATAATTTCTAATGGTATAAAAAAATAATTTCTAACAAAAGCTCTAAACAGGTAAGTTTCTTAACCTGTTTAGAGCTTTTGTTAGAAATTTGCTATATTTTAAAAATAAAACCCTGAGAGGCGCATTTTTACAGGGCTCTCAGAAATCGGCTTCCAAATTCGCGTTCTGAGCGTTTTTATTTAGTGGGTCCTAACGTTTGTACCTAAGGTCAACTTCTTGACCCTTTATATCTGTTTAAAACTATCATATTATCTATGGGTGAGAAATCACCACATAAAAACAGCCATGCTATGGGTGAAAAACCACCCATAGCATGGCTGTTTTTATTTTAACTATAACATCCTAAACACTGCTATAACTTTTCCCATAACCTGAATATTGTCCGTGCCCAAAATTGCCGGATAAGCGTCGTTTTCCGGTTGCAAGCGTATTTGTTTAAGTTCTCGGAAATAACGCTTTATAGTGGTCTCTTCGTCGTCAATAAGGGCAACTACAATATCACCATTGTTAGCATAGCTTTGTTTGCGAGCAACAACATAATCATGATCCAAAATTCCAGCACCAACCATACTATCACCAATTACTGCCAACATGAATACATCTTCTTTACAGCCCAATAAATCAAAAGGAATAGGGTAGGTTTCTTCAATGTTTTCCACAGCTAAAATAGGCTGCCCAGCATGAACATTGCCTACGAGAGGGACGGGGACTAGGGTCTTTTGTCGCCAAGAAGCTTCCTGCGTTAACTCTAGGGCCCTTGGTTTTGAAGGATCACGGGATAAAAAGCCGGCTGTTTCTAATTTGTGTAAATGGGCATGAACACTAGCGCTAGAAGACAAGCCAACAGCTTTGCCGATTTCACGCACAGCAGGTGGATACCCCTTGGAATAATAGATATATTCGCGAACGAAAGCTAGAATCTGTTTTTGTCGAGCAGTAAGTAACATTTCGGCATCTTCAGTTGTAGCAGAAGTATTTTTTTTCATAACACATAACCCTCCGAAAATTTTCTTTTATCTAAAGATAGTATAGCAGTCTCGTTGGAAATTGTCAAACACTCGTTCGCATTTAACGTCCGATAATATATATTATGTAAAATGGAGCATGAAACTTCTAAAGGATAACAAAACAAACGTTTTATTATCCTTTAGAAGTTTGTTCATTTAGAAGTTTATTTAATTGGTTTTTTGAAAACTCTTAATAGCATTTTTAAAAGCTTTGATTTTTATATCGGAGTTAATCGTATCATCAGTTGTAAATTTAATTTGGTATGCAGAATCATCTTTAGCAAAAAAATATGCATTTACTACGAATAGTTTTTTTAAGTTAACTAACTCTGTGGATTCTATAATAATACCGTTAATACCATTTGCAACTATCGATTCATGTTTAATAACTTTTACGTTCGGCGTGAACTTTGTTATTTTCGCCACGAACTCGTTTTCTTCTGTTGCCATATTCTTTGCATCAGCATTTGCTAAAGCAGTAAATGATTTTGTTTTAAAAGAACGAATCAGAGCCTTGTCATTGTGGACGCTACTTAGTGATTTAGCCATAATAATATTGTCTGCCAGCATGGTAAAAGCGTGCCAACCACTGGGCAAGGTTATTTCATAGTTTAAATTTTTGGCTTTAATGATATTGTTATCGATGTATTTGGGCTTGGAGATTTTAAAATTATGAGTCAAAACATTAAGAGTATTCTGAGCAAGGTCCCTATCCTTTTCAGGAGCACTAACGCGCACCACAAGCAGTCTATCATTGCTCAATTGGTAAGCTTTACCGATAATAAAATCACGAACAATGCTGGAATTAGCCGGTGGTTCCAAGGTAAAAGCATACCCTTTTTCATCTAAAACTAGTTTAGGCGTAAATTTATTGCTAACATTTTTAGCACTTTGAGTTAAACTAGATTTTTTTAAAGTAAATCCAGCATAATCTTCAATTTCGGAAATAAATTTTTCGAAATCAGAAATTTGTTGTTCGGAATAATTTTTCATGGGAACAGCAAGGAAATTAGGTAAAGGATAAATATCAGTATTAATTAGCTGTGTGCCTTCTATATAACGAATGCCCTTAGTTGTACGATAAATTTCTACGCTGTTGGCTGGGAGTTCTAAGTGATATCCCCCACTTTCAGGCTGAAAGTTACTCTGTTCTGCAGCATGTGCATAAAGAGTGAAACTCATTAATACAGCGACCGTAAACGTAAATAATTTATTTGTTTTTTATCATTGATTACCGTCCTTTATTTTGTAATGATTTAAAATATCATAAGGTTATCAATACTTGAGGCATTGGCCTCATCCGTCTTTAAAACAACTTGTTTTTTGCTCCTGCTATTTATATTCTTAAGGTATTCATCAATGGCTAAGGCTGCCTTTTTACCAGCACCCATGGCCGAAATAACGGTAGCTGCGCCTGTAACAATATCACCACCGGCAAAAACTCCCGGGATAGATGTTTCTTCATTTTCTTCTACGGTAATATTTCCACGTTTATTAGTTACCAGATCAGGTGTTGTGGACTTTATTAAAGGATTTGGAGCTTGACCAATAGCCATAACTACCATATCTATTTTTAAAACATATTCTGAGCCTTTAATAGGAATTGGTGCTCTGCGACCGGAAGCATCCGGTTCTCCTAATTCCATCTTAATGCATTCAATCCCTTTGACCCAACCGGTATCGCTGCCCAATATTTCTGTGGGATTATTCAATAAATACATTTCTATGCCTTCTTCACGGGCATATTGAATTTCTTCTTTACGAGCGGGACATTCTTCTTCGCTACGGCGATATACTATATAAACGTTTTCAGCTCCCAAACGTTTAGCTGTACGAGCAGAGTCCATTGCCACATTGCCAGCTCCAACTACTGCAACATTTTTACCCACATATACAGGGGTTGCAACATGGGGAAATTTATAAGCGCCCAAAAGATTTACCCTAGTTAAAAATTCATTAGCAGAATATACGCCATTTAAATTTTCACCAGAAATATCCATAAAATGAGGAAGACCGGCTCCTGTACCAATATAAATAGCGCTGAACCCTTCTTCGTTTAGCAATTCATGAATAGTAAAAGTGCGTCCAATAACAACATTGGTTCTTATTTTTACACCTAACTCTTTAAGTTGATTTATTTCATGCTTAACTATCTCTTTGGGCAATCTAAACTGTGGTATGCCGTACATAAGTACGCCACCTGGAGCATGTAAGGCCTCGAACAAAGTAACATCATAGCCCATTTTAGCTAAATCTCCGGCAGCAGTTAAACCTGAAGGCCCACTTCCTACAACGGCGACCTTTTGCGTCTTAGAAATAGCATTGCTTGTAGTTACTAAATCAGTACCTTTTTCTCTTGCATAATCAGCTACAAAGCGTTCTAAACGTCCAATAGCGACTGGCTCACCTTTAATACCTAGAATACATTTTTCCTCGCATTGGGTTTCTTGTGGACAAACACGTCCACAAATAGCCGGCAAGCTGTTTTTATTTTTTAAAATCTTAATAGCATCATCAAAATCATTTTCCGCAACGGCATGAATGAATTGAGGAATATCAACATTTACAGGGCAACCGGCAACACAACGAGGAGCTTTGCAATTAAGGCAACGTTCAGCCTCATCCACCGCCATGGCTACCGTGTAACCCAAGGTAACTTCTTCAAAGTTCTTATTTCTAATGTTTGCCGCTTGTTCCGGCATAGGATTTCTTAGTCCTCCACGCATTTGCAATGCCCCCCACAACTATATTCCACTGCTTCTTGTGTTTTATACATTTGTTGACGTTGCACCAAATTGGCAAAATCTACTAAATGTCCGTCAAATTCAGGGCCATCAACACAAGCGAACTTGCTCTTTGTGCCTATTTGCACTCGACATCCACCGCACATGCCTGTTCCATCAACCATTATTGAATTGAGGCTGACAGTGGTATGTACATTATAAGGTTTAGTAGTAGCGGCTACATTTTTCATCATAATTACCGGTCCAATGGCCAAAACCAAATCCGGCAATTCACCTTTTTCTAACATAGCCTTTAAGGGATCGGTAACAAAACCTTTATGACCGGCAGAACCATCGTCGGTAGTAATGATTAATTCATCACTAATTGCTGCCATTTTTTCTTTCCACATAACTAACTCTTTATTACGACCACCTATAATAGAAATTATTTTATTGCCTAAAGCTTTATAAGCACGTGCAATAGGATAAATAGGCGCGACTCCTATCCCCCCACCAATACAAACTACTGTACCAAATTTTTTCATTTCTGAAGGGTGACCAAGAGGACCAACTATATCTAAAAGCTCCTCACCAATAGCAAAATCTTCACAAAGATGTTTTGTCGTATTCCCTACGGCCTGTACTACTAGGGTAATTGTTCCTTTTTCCCTATCAAAATCACCGATAGTTAAAGGTATTCTTTCGCTATTCTCATCCACACGGGTAATAATAAATTGTCCAGGTTGGCATTTATGTGCAATTAAAGGTGCATCTATCAAGAACTCGTAAACTTGTGGAGCTAAACATTGCTTATCAAGAATTTTCGCCACTTTTCTTCACTCCTAACTTTTATTTTGTTAAACTCACAGCGCATTTATTAGCCTCTGCGTATACTTTGTCCACATCAATAGTTAAAAATTGACCATTTTCTAACACAACTTTGCCATCCACCAATACCGTATCAGCATCACTGGAATTTGCGGCATAGATAAAGGATGAAGTACGGTCATAGCGTGGATACCAATAAGGTTTGTTCATATCATAAAGAACAATATCAGCTTTTTGCCCAATTTTCAATTCGCCTAAATCTTTAAAGCCAACAGCATGAGCACCATTTACAGTTGCCATTTTTAAAGCAGTAGTCGCTGGGATGACGGTAGGATCGCCTGTTGCATTTTTATGTATAAAAGCAGCAAGTCTTGCTTCTTCTAACATATCTAAATTATTGTTACTAGACACGCCGTCAGTACCTAAGGCAACCGTAATTCCGTTTTCTAGCATAGCAGGTATAGGCGCTATACCACTAGCGAGTTTTAAATTGCTTTGAGGATTATGTACTACACGCACATATTTTTTAGCCATGATTTTAATATCTTCAGGGGTAACATGAACACAATGAGCAGCTAAAGTGCCCACTTCAAACATACCTAATTTGTCCATTAACGCTATGGGTGTCAGTCCATATTCCTTAAGGCAGTTGCTTACTTCGTTCTTAGTTTCTGACAAATGCATATGAATCTCTGAGCCAAGTTCACCTGCCGCAGCAATTACTTTTTTTAAATACTCAGGTGGACAAGTATAAGGAGCATGAGGGCCCATCATAACTTGAATGCGTCCATCAGCTTTACCATGCCAATCTTTAAATAGCTGAATATTCTCTTGTAGTTTTGTAGCAGCCTCAGGAACCACGCCAATAAGTCCGCGGCTTAAAGAGGCCCTTATTCCTGTTTCTTCGACAACTTCTGCTACTTTTTCCATATCCGCATACATATCGGCGAAAGTTGTAGTGCCGCTTTTTATCATTTCAACTACAGCCAGCATAGTCCCCCAATAAATATCCGCTTTGGTCATGAGAGCTTCAACCGGCCATATTTTATTTTCCAGCCAATCCATAAGTATCATATCGTCAGCATAACTTCGTAGCAAAGTCATAGCGGCATGTGTGTGTGCATTAACCATACCTGGTACAGCAATATGACCGGAGCCATCTATGGTTTTATTGCTGACAATTTCTTCACTACCTATATACGCAATTTTATTTCCTGAAATACCAATATTACAAAGCCCCATATCTTTTTCTGCAATTATTTCTACGCCTTTAATAGCAATATCATAACTCAATATTCTTCACCTGCTTGTCTTTTACTATAATGTTCTTTGTAAAAAGCACGAATTATTTTTACATTTTTGGGATCAATACATACGCCTCCACCCATAGAAGAGGTAACACAAAAAATTTTAGCTGATTTTTCTACAATATCCGCTATATTCAATGCTTCACGTAATGTTTTACCACAACAAATTGCTCCGTGGTTTGCTAAAAGTGCGGCATTGGAACCATTCATATCAGCTACAGTATTTTTGGCCAAAGCCTCTGAACCAGCAACAGCATACTTTGCGCATTTAATAGGACCACCTATAACTTGTACCATATCCTCAATAAAAGGTGGTATATTTTCTCGCATAGCAGCCACTGCGCAAGCGTAAGTACTATGTGTATGAACAATAGCACGGAATTCAGGATTAGTGGCATATAAAGCTAAATGCATTTTTATTTCGGTAGAAGGTGTTCGTGCTCCGGCTAGTTTAATACCCTCGGAATTTACAATTACTATATCATCAGGATTTAATTGATCATAACTGCGCCCTGAAGGGGTTATGGCAAAGCAGTCCTTTTCGATTTTCATACTTATATTTCCCCAAGAACCTAGGATCAATTTTCTTTCTGCAAGGGCTAGACCTGTTTCAATGATTAATTTACGCGCCTCATTAATCTGTAAATGTAACATGACCTTCATCTCCTTAATTATTCGTGATGTAAATATTCAAATTGTTCTTCGCTTAAAGTATCAATTTTTATGCCTAAAGATTGTAGTTTTATGCCTGCAACTTCATTATCCAAGGCTTCAGGCAAAACATACAACTTGTTTTCTAATTTGCTTTTATTTTCTAATAAATACTTCATAGCTAAAAACTGCATAGCAAAAGACATATCCATAATTTCTATGGGATGACCATCACCACAAGCTAGGTTAACTAGTCGTCCAGCTCCTAGGAGATTAATTTTACGTCCGTCTTTCATAGTGTAAGTGGTGATGTTTTTACGTACATCGTAAGGAGGTTTAACAGACAAGGCACTTAATTCAGGAATATTAATTTCTACATCAAAGTGTCCAGCATTACAAATTACTGCCCCATTTTTCATGACAGCAATATGAGTACCCCTGATAACATCTTTACAGCCCGTTACTGTAATAAATATATCTCCAATTTTAGCTGCTTCTTGCATGGGCATTACTTCAAAACCATCACACACGGCTTCAATTGCCTTGACAGGATTTATTTCTGCAATAACAACCTTAGCGCCAAGTCCTTTGGCTCGCATTGCTACACCTTTTCCACACCAGCCATAGCCGGCAACTACAACCTTTTTACCTGCAATGGTCAAATTAGTTGTGCGAATGATACCATCAAAGGATGATTGTCCTGTGCCATAACGGTTATCAAAAAGATATTTACAATAAGAATCATTCACAGCGATCATCGGAAACAGCAACTTATTGCCAGCATCTAAGGCCTTTAATCTATGCACACCGGTAGTCGTTTCTTCAGATCCGCCGATAATTTCATGAGCTTGTGCTGCTCGTGTGCCATGCAGCATATTTACCAAGTCTCCACCATCATCTACAATCAAGGAGGGATGAGTATCTAAGGCTTTTCCTAAGTAAAAATCATATTCTTCATTAGTACAATCATGTGTAGCAAAAACAGTAATACCATTTTTTACTAAAGCTGCCGCAATATCATCTTGAGTAGATAAAGGATTGCTTCCCGTAACAGTTACGTTGGCTCCCGCATTTTTTAGTACCAAAGCCAAATATGCAGTTTTAGCCTCCAAATGAATGGTTACCACCATGTTTATACCTGCAAATGGTTTAGTAGTAGTATATTTAGCGTCAAAATAATTGAGCAAAGGCATATATTCTTTTACCCAAGCAATTTTTTCTTCACCTAAAGTCCCTAAATTAATATCTCTTATTATACTATCAGTCATCAATACTCCTCCTCATTTTTCTTGCTAATTGTCTAATCATATCTTCATAAGGCTCTGTTAGCACGCCATATTCAGTAATTATACCTGTTATTAATTCATGTGGCGTTACATCAAACCCAGGATTGAATACGGGTATGTTTTCAGCGGATGTGGGTTGCCCATGAAAAGTACGTACTTCATCTCCATCACGTTCTTCAATAGGAATAGATATTCCAGAAGTCATTTTGAAATCAATAGTCCCCGTCGCAGCAGCAACATAGAACGGTATATTAAGGGCTTTAGCAGCTAACGCAACACCGTAAGTACCAATTTTGTTGGCTACATCACCATTAAGCGCAATACGGTCAGCACCGACAATGACAGCTTTTATTTTCTTTGTTTTCATAGTCCAGGCAGCCATATTATCAGTAATCAAGGTAACAGGAATATCGTCTTGTTCTAATTCCCAAGCAGTTAACCGTGCCCCTTGTAACAAGGGCCTTGTTTCATCTGCATAAACCATTTTAATCTTGCCATCTGCATAACCTTGTCGCACCACACCAAGAGCTGTTCCCCAACCGCAAGTAGCCAATGCACCTGCATTGCAGTGGGTTAATATCGTAGCATTATTTGGTAATAGTTCAGCGCCAAAATGTCCAATTTTGATATTGTTACTAATATCATCTTCATAAATTTTTATAGCAATATTTTCTAAAAAATCTACGGCATCAATGGTTTTATTTACATTTGCATTTACAGCTGCATTCCATATCTTGTTTACAGCCCACGCTAAATTAACGGCTGTAGGCCTCGTAGCCATAAGTTCGCGTTTAATCTCTTCTAACTTTTTTAAAACATCTGTACCTGACAATCCGTGCATACGAATTTCTTTGTAACCAAGCACCATGGCAAAAGCTGCTGCTGCACCAATGGCGGGAGCGCCACGAACTTCCATCGTGCGAATAGCCTCTGCTACACGTCTATAATCATAGCAGGCAACAAAATCTATTACATTAGGTAATTTTTTTTGATCTAAAAGCACTAGAATATTTCCACGCCACTCCATTGTCTTTATCATTTTATAACCTCACAGATTATAGTTTAAATCCACCAAATTCTTTTAAGGCCTCGGCACAATTGCAAATAACTATATCGGTATTGTTAGCATTAATAAAAGCAAAAATCAATTTCTCCATATTCTTTATGCTTTTACCCATTTCTTCTACAACTTCGCTGTGACTTAAGGGTGTCGGCGAAATTCCCGCCCCCATATTAGTAACTATAGAACAATTTGTATAGCACATTTCTGCTTCTCGTGCCAAAATAGCTTCCGGCATATTAGTCATACCTACTACGTCGCCACCTAGCATGCGAAACATTTTTATTTCAGCTGCAGTTTCAAAGCGCGGCCCCTCTGCTGTAACGTAGGTTCCAGCTTTGTGAAAAGGAATATCTGTCTTGGTTAAACAAGTAATAACTTTTTCACGTAATCTCGGACAATAGGGGAAAGTGAAATCAACATGAGCTACTCCCCTCTCTGGAGAATCATAAAATGTGTTTATACGGCTCTTAGTGAAATCCAGTATCTGATCACAGACTACAAAATGCCCAGCCGTCATTTCCGGGTTTAATGACCCAACCGCAGTAGTTGCAAAAATTTCTTCTACACCTAAAGATTTTAATGCCCAAATATTAGCTCTGTAATTAACTTTATGAGGTGCTGCTGTATGACCTACCCCGTGACGAGTTATAAAAGTAACAGCATTACCTGCCATTTCACCACATAATGCTTTCGCCTTACCATAAGGTGTTTCAATAATTTTCTCTGTAAATCCGGTAAAAGTATGAGGACTATAAATACCGGTGCCTCCAATAATCGCAATATTTCTCATTTTATTGCCCCTTTTCATTTATAGATCGAACTATATCCCCTAGTTCTTGTAAATCTTCAATAACGTAATCAGGTTTTATTAAAGAAAAAAAATCTTTTTTAGCAAATAGTGACCAACCAACAGCCACGGTTTTACATCCTGCTGCACTGCCACTAAGCAAATCATAAGGGCTATCCCCCACGCACAAACAGTTTTCCGGTGGCAAAATAATTGAGGCCGCACCCTTTAACATAGGCTCCGGGTCCGGCTTATGTTTTGTACACTCTTCGCAACCAATGATATCTAAAATGTATTTATCAAGCTTTAGTATTTCTAAGCCTCTTTTAGCCATATTATGTGTTTTAGAGGTTACCACAGCTTTTTTTATCTGCATATTCTCTAAGAGTCTTAATCCGTCTTCTATATGCGGAAAAGGCTGCAGTAACACATCATGCATTTCATTATTGTAGTTTCTGTAATAAGTAATCATTTCATCAACCTGCGCAGCATCAAAGTTAGCTAAACATTCCCTTAGCGGTAGGCCAAAAAAGCGTATTATTTCTTCATCAGAAACATCTCTCTTTATAAAATGCTTTAATGTAACTTTAAAAGTTTTTAGAATAAGCACAGTACTATTAACTAATGTGCCATCTAAATCAAATAAAACTCCTTGTATAGTCAAAATATAAGCTCCTTTATAATAAATCACTATCACTACATATTTTAGCATAGTTTCAAGGTAAATTAAAGCCAAACGCGTTATACGAAAAAATCATTTTACCATAAAAAAATACGCCTGAAATTATTCAGGCGCAATGGTATTATTTCATATGTTTTGAGGACACTATTTGTTTGGGACCAATCTTAGTTGATTCGGGCAGTAACACATCATTAAAACTAATACTACGTGTATGCTCCGTATGACTCCAAACATGTTCATGACGGTGTATAAATCCTAAAACAGTTATTGGTACCCAGCTATAAACAAATAGCGGGTATAACAACAAATATAGCCAAGATTTAGGTGAAGCATGAATTTTTGCCAAAACAACAACAGGGAAAAAATACTGACCAATACCGATAAGTGTCCATACTTCTATCGGCAAAATCGCATATAGAACATTAGTATAAAAAGGTACTATAGTATAAATATAACTACAAATTACATAGAAAGTTGAAAGCAACAAAAAGTAAGGCTGGAATAAGTGAATAATACCATCTAAAAGCACGATATTACGTTGCTTAATACCTTCTTTTAAAAGGTTCCCCATATAACGTCCACATACATCAAAATGTCCTTGAGACCATCTCTTGCGTTGATTCCATGATTGCATAAAAGTAAGTGGTTTTTCATCATAAACAATAGCATCATGAGCCCAAGTAGTAGGAATGCCTTCCAAAAGGGCTTTCATAGTAAATTCCATGTCTTCAGTTAAGCAGGTTGCTCCCCAGCCATACTTACGCAATATGTCTGTAGAAATACACATACCTGTTCCTCCCAGTACACTAGATAAGCCAATATTATATTTTGCCAAATGCCAAATATGATTAACAATCCAGAAGGAAATTGAAAATACCCCGGATATCCACGTATCAGTAGGATTTTTAGAATCTAAATACCCTTGAATTAAACGTTCCCCTTTACAATAGCGGCTATTCATTTCCATAAGAAAATCCGGATGCACCAAATTATCTGCATCAAAAATGATAACGGCATCATAGTTTGCTTTCATTTGGAATAATTTATTAAACATCCATTCCATAGCAAAACCTTTACCTACCTCACGGGCATTAAAACGTTCAAAAGCTTTAGCACCAGCATCAGTGGCAATTTTAGCCGTGTTGTCGGTACAGTTATCTGCAACAACAAAAATATCATACATATCGTCCGGATAATTTAAAAGATGAAGATTTTCAATTAACTGTCCGATAACTTTTTCTTCATTATGCGCAGCTACAATAACAGCAAATGATGTTTTAGGAGTTAATATTTTCTTTTCTTTTTTGCGGCCAAAAATTCCAAAAAAAGAAATTGTAAAATAATAAATAGTAAAAAATACAATCATTAGCTGTAGGGGTATCATAATCAAGTCAAAATAACTACTCATTAAATTAAGCTCCTTTGCTTATGCCTCAACTATTTTATCAAAAAGTTTTATATATATAGCATTCAAAATACCGCCAATAGTATATGTAAACATACAAATAAAAGGCCAAGCATTTAGGTTAGTAAAAAGCATATAAAAACCTATAATCAAGGCTCCAACTACAGGGGGCAGAAAAAATGGATTTTCCTTACCTTTAAAATCAGGATAGCGAATTTCACTATACAAAATGTAAGCAACAACAAGGGTACCAATTGCAACCCACATCGAAGAGTAATTATACCCCGAAATCACATAAGTTGCAAGTATGCAAGCACCAGCCGGTATAGGCATTCCTTGAAAATATCCATGCACTGTAGAAGCATTGATATTAAACCTCGCTAGTCGCATAGCTCCGCCAAAAGCATAAAGTGCCGCAATAACCTGTCCCGTAACGCCCATACTTTGTAAACTATAAACGTAAATCAAAATTGCTGGAGCTACACCAAAAGAACAAACATCACATAAAGAATCCAACTCTCTGCCAAATTCGCCGCTAACACCTAACAATCTGGCTGCTCGCCCATCACAAGAATCAGCTATTACTGCTAATATTATGAAAATCGCTGCCCAAGTAAAATTATGCTCAATAGTCAAAAATATTGACATAACTCCTAAGACTAAACTTAAGCCGCTAATACTATTAGGTATAATACGTTTATAATTCATCAGCTTAACTGCCTCCCAATGATTGTTATCCCACCTTTGACCTTGTCACCTTTTTTTACAAGCACAGCAACAGTTTTAAGCATTACAAGCTCGGTGCTAGAACCAAATTTAATCATGCCATAACATTCGCCTTGCTTAACGTTTTTGCCCAAGGTTACCCAAGAAACAATACGTCTAGCCAAAATTCCTGCTATTTGAATAACTAATATTCGATTTTTACCATTGTCTAAGCCAATAGCATGACGTTCGTTAATAAAGGAAGCTGAATCTTTGTATGCAGGCAAATATCCTCCGCAAGTATAACGTTGATATTTAATTTCTCCACTCATAGGGGCACGATTAACATGCACGTTGAACACAGATAAAAAAATAGTAACTTTTTTAGCCTCTTCGTTCAAATATTCATCATCATAAAATTCTTCTATATTCATAACTGTACCATCTGCCGGGGAATATAAAATACTATCATCTTGAGGCAGCGGTCTGTTAGGATTGCGGAAAAAATAAATAAAAAAAACTGTTAAAAGAGCAGGAACTATTGCTGCGTTTGCTCCTCCAAAATAAAAAATAGCTAATGTTAAAATAAAGAAGCCAATAATAATACGGTAGCCATCTTTAACTATCTTCATGCTTTTCAAATCCCCCCCCCCCATTTCTGTATTAAAACTTACATTTATTATAATCTAAGCAAGTCTATTTGTCTAACTATTTAGAAGAATATTTACGCTGTAATACCTCTGCTACAAAACAAGGCAAAACTAGCATCCGCCTAAAGCGACTAGGTTGTTTATAAAAACGAAAAAGCCATTCCAAAGAAGCTTCTTGCATCCACTTAGGCGCTCTTTCCATTTTTCCTGCTAAAACATCAAAGCTTCCGCCTATACCCATACATAAGTCAACGTTAATGGCATCTAGAAACTTATTTAGCCAAAATTCTTGTTTTGGTGCTCCTAAAGCTGCAAAAAGAATGTTAGCACCACTTTTATTGATTTCAGCCACAATCTCCATGGATTCTGCTTCTATAAAATAACCATCATGCGTTCCCACAATTTCCACACCAGGTGCCATAGCTTCACATCTTTTTTTTGCAATTTCTGCAACTCCAGGTGCTGAGCCAAAAAAGAATATTTTATAGTTCCTAGCTGCTGAGAGCTTTATTAGTTCTAAAAACAAATCAAAACCCGCTACTCGCTCAGGCACATTATATCCAAGTGCGCGTCCTGCCCAAACGGTACCGGCTCCATCGGGTAATACAAGTGTAGCTTTTTGCAATAAGTGCATATATTCAGGATCTTTTTGTCCCAACATTATTATTTCTGCATTAGCTGTTACTACCCATGTTTTTTGCCTAGTTTCTAAACGCATAAGCAGACACTCTAAAGTCTCCAGCATGGAAAAAGGATTTACAGGCACATTTAATACATTAATAGTTTTCAAGTCATTCATAGAATCCTCTCGCTCCAAAAAAGATACCGGCAAATAGCTACTATCTGCCGGTATCTTTTTTATTCTACATAAGCATTAATTATATTGGCATTCCTATTTATACACTTGTATTTATAAACCGGCCTACCTACACAACCACGGTTTAGCTCTAAATGCAATACATTCACGGATTTTAAAAATTCTAAATACTTGCGAATTGACACCCTAGAAATACCAACCAAGGAAGAAATCTCTTCCGTAGTAAAAGTGCCATCAATCTTAATTATTTCCTGCCAAACATTATACAATGTAGTTTTTTCTAAACCTTTAGGGATTTTACCGGTAACATTTTTATTGCGATTTAACAAAGAACTATCTAGTTCGTCCTGCTTAATAATAGCATCTTTGTTAATTAGTGTAAATCGTTGTTTATAATTATTTAGTGCCGTACTAAATCTTTCAAACTCAAAAGGTTTAATAATGTAATCGAAAGCTCCTAGGCGTAAAGCAGAAAGAATACGATCCCTATCATTTGCTGCTGAAATCATAATAACATCTACATCAAAGCGTTTTGTTCTGATTTCCTTCAAAAGTTCTAGACCGTCTTTGCCCGGCATATAAATATCTAATATAACCAAATCAACCTGTTTTTCCTCTAGATATTTAATTGCTTCATCACTAGTCCGTACTATATTGGCCAATTTAAAACCTTCTAGCTGGTTTATATAGACGTCATGCAATTTTCCTACCATTGGATCCTCTTCAACTACGAGTATCTTAATCATAATTCTACACCTTCCTTAATTGGTATTTCTACAGTAAACACTGTTCCATTAATTTTATCTGACTCCACATCTATTTTACCGTTAATATTAGTTAATCTTTCTTTCACCAAAGACAGTCCAACTCCATGTCCACTACCCTTAGTAGTGTACCCTTTTTCGAATATCTTTGCAAGCGCGTCCGCGGGAATGGCCGGTCCATTGTTTTCCACGGTAATAATTAATTCATTTGTATAAGTTAATAACGCAAGATTAACGATACGTTCTCCTTCATAAAATCGCAGAGCTTCAAAAGAATTTTCTAACAAATTACCTAATATAAGAATTATATCATTAATTGATATGATTTTACCAATACTTGCCGGAAAAGAACTTTCATCTGATAAAGAAAATTCTATCTGCAACTCATTAGCGCGACTCTTCTTTCCAATTAAAAAACCTGATAAAAGCGGGTCTTTAACCTTATTCGTAATATGTTCTAAATTTATTTTATCATTAACTGAAATTTGTTTTACATATTTTTTTAATTCAATTAAATTATCTGTAGCCAACAATCCGCTGATAACATGCATTTTATTCATAAATTCATGCGTTTGCGCTCTAAGAGCATCTGCATAGTTGGTAACGCCGGTTAACTGCTCAGCCATTTCTTTAATAGCAGTCTTTTCATTAACACTCACGATTACGCCGGTTAATTGCCCCTCAATATTAATTGGAATTATATCCCCAACCGTTTTAACGCCATGAATATCAAAATCAATATTATTTAAAGGTTTGCCTGATTTCAAAACTTTTCTAACTTCAGAATCATCTGCTATTATTGCAAAAGGCCGTTCATACCAATGTGTTAAATCGTCCATGCCAGCCTTTGTTAAGATATTCATGCCACCTATGTTAATTAAATACAAATTACAATTTATGTCGACGGCAAAAACACCTTCTTTTACTGTATCTAGCAACGTATTCCTTTCTTGGAGCAAATTAGCGATTTCGGCCGGTTCATAGCCAAATAAGGTATTTTTAACCTTTCGAGCTAAAAACAATGCACCCAATATGCCTATTGCTAATGCTATAATGGAAGAGATAGTTATAAGGTCAACAGCATCTTTACTTACCTTACCAACTACGTTTTCAGGAAACCCAACAATAACATAGCCCACTAGTTTATGCTTTTCATTAAAAATTTTTTGGATATCTTCTTTTTTGAAAATATTAGCAGGTAAGTCCTTCATCATACCAATCTGTCCTTGAACAGTTCCGAGTGCTTCAAGTAATGAATCATTTGTAGGATTGTAAACAGCTACTAATTTCCCCTTAGCATCAAAAACAACAATGCTAGCATTGGTCGCATTGCTTATTTTACTAATTAACTTGATAATCGCGGTTTCATCAACATTTTTTTTACTTAATGCAGTGACTATTTCTGGTGCATTAGTTATAGTATCCGATATTCTTGTAGCATTCATACCTAGACGTAAATTAACAATACTACCCATTTGTTTGCGAATTAAAGCGGCGTTAGCTATAAGCGCTACGCCCATAACTATTACGACTAGCAACACGATGGCCTGATAAAGTTTAATTCCTTTAAATGTATGTTTGCGTACCGATTTATACGACATATCTTAACACTTCCTCTTTAGATAACCGTAGCCTCAGCTGGAACCAAAACGAATTTTATGCCGGGATTTCTTTCCAATATCCAACTTAAACTCCACTCGTTATTTACTAAAACAACAGGACGATTATCCGCATCATAAACTAACATGCCATTATCTAAACCTTTAATATTAGCAATCAATTTTTTATCTTCAGTATAAATCCAGCGTGCCACCGTGTAGCCAAGTTGGTTCATTAATAGCTTAGCACCATATTCATTCAGCAAACGATATTCCAAAACCTCTAATTGCAAAACGCCTACGACACCTACAACAAAGCTCTCCATGCCAATATCTTTTTGTTTAAATACTTGTATAGCGCCTTCTTGTGCTAGTTGGCTAATGCCCTTTTCAAATTGTTTACGTTTCATTGAGTCTTTTGGCTGCACGCGAGCAAAAATTTCCGGTGGGAAAACAGGAAAATCTTCGAACTGTATTTTCATGTTTTCAGAACAAATGGTATCGCCAATACCAAAAATTCCTGGGTCAAAAACGCCTATAATATCACCTGGGTATGCTTTTTCAACAATAGTTCGCTCCTGAGCCAAAAACTGTTGAGGCTGAGAAAGCTTCACCGTTTTCTTACCCTGTACATGATATACGCTCATCCCTTTATCAAAAATACCTGAACATATGCGCATAAAAGAAATTCTATCTCTATGTGCAGGGTTCATATTAGCTTGAATTTTAAATATAAACGCCGAAAAATCCTCGTTTTCAGGATTTAGCAAATCTCCGTTTTTTAAAATACGCGGTTGAGGTTTAGGGGATATTTCCAAAAATTTTTCTAGGAAACCACGAACGCCAAAATTAGTCATTGCGCTACCGAAAAACATCGGTGTCAATTCGCCACGATTAACCTTATCCATATCGAACTTATCGCCCGCCATATCTAATAACTCAATGTCATTACATAGATTTTTGTAATTTTCTTCACCAATGGAAGCTATTATTACAGGATCTTCTAAGCTGCCGGTTGTAGATTTTAAAACTTTAGAACCATGAGTGCTGTCGTTTTCAAAGAGTTCAATTTGTTTTTTCAATCTATCATACACACCCAAATAATGACCATCTATACCAATAGGCCAATTAATAGGATAAGCGTGAATTCCTAATACTTGTTCCAGATCATCCATAAGTTCAATAGGTGTCCTGCCGTAGCGATCAAGTTTATTGACAAAAGTAAAAATTGGGAGCTTACGTTTATGACAAACCCAAAACAACTTCTTCGTTTGCGGTTCAACGCCCTTTGCAGCATCAATAAGCATTACTGCACTATCTGCTGCCATCAAAGTTCTATAAGTATCTTCACTGAAATCTTGATGTCCAGGAGTATCTAAAATATTGACTCTATAGCCATCATAATCAAATTGTAAAACACTGGAAGTAACAGAAATACCGCGCTGCTTTTCAATTTCCATCCAATCGGAAACAGCATGCTTATTACTTTTTCTGGATTTTACAGAACCAGCTAAGTGGATAGCCCCTCCATAGAGCAACAATTTTTCCGTTAAAGTTGTTTTACCCGCATCAGGATGCGAAATAATAGCAAAAGTTCTACGCTTATTAATTTTGTTTAAAAAATCTTGCATTAAATAAAAGCCCCCTATATTCAATCTTTTTGTGCTTCGTACATTTTCCAAGCAACAATAATTTGTTCTTGTATATATTCCGGCAGTTCTTTTTCGCTCTCTAACTTTCCTTGCATATTGAAGCGGAAAGCAATATTTTCGTAACGCTCTCCTCCGTAAGTTTCACAAGTAAACGTAGTCCGCATAAACTCATCCGTAAACTGACAATCCTTTAAGACATTTTTTTTTGCGTATAAGCTCCCATTCATTATAAATAGAAAAAAGCTTTTTCTGCGCTTCTTTAGGTAAGTTCTCTCCTGTCACAAGCACAATATCTTCCAATGCGGTGCAGTCTAAGTCTCTAAGAATTTCGCCATTTTCTAAAGTAATGGTTACATAATACGAATAATCCTTTTCCGTAAAAACAGCGTCTTTAATCTGCCATTTTTTTTGCCAAGCATCTATGCAATCCTGACACAAAAGCTTGGTGTTTTGCAAACTATTATTATAAGAAAAATCTTCCAAATAGTATAGTTTATGCGACGGCGCAAAAGCTTTTTTACACTGACTGCAAATAAGGTCAAGACTTCTAATCACTAAAAATCACCAATTTTTAATTTTACTGTATACACCACTGTTTAGTATATAGGATTTTAACATTTATTACAAGAAAAATAAGCCTGCTTATTTGAACCTTATATGTCAATATTGGGCAATAAAATATTATAACTCTTTATGCCCACTAAAACAAAAAAGCACCATTAAGCGGCTAAGCTTAACGGTGTTTCAAGTTAATTTTGGTCGGAGCGACTAGATTTGAACTAGCGACCTCTTCCACCCCAAGGAAGCGCTCTACCAAGCTGAGCCACGCCCCGAACACGAATATCATTGTAACTTTTTTTGTGAGAACTGTCAATGATTTTAATAAAAAAGACCAGCAAAAATGATAGCCTTTGTAACTATAATATCCTTGCACCTTCAACATCAATGTTTAAAACATGGAATATTGCATCTAGGCCATGGTAGAGGCCAAGGCCTCTACCATGGCCCTACCAATTTCTTCCGTATTACTAGTCATGGGAGCATAAGCCATAAGCGTTGAGCCAGCACCGGAAATAATAGCGTTATAAGCGCCCTTAGCCTTAGCTATGACAAAAGCTTCCTGCATGCCTGGAATTAGTGCCGTTCTATAAGGTTGGTGTAGTTTATCTTCTAAAGCTGCCGGCAAATAATCATATTCTCCGCTCATAAGTGCCCCTATTAACAAAGCTGTTCTACTAGCATTAAATACAGCATCACAATGCGGTACTTGTATTGGTATTGCGGCTCTTGCCTTTGATGTGGCTAGTGGCATAGCAGGTACTACTGCTACCAGCTTAAATTTTTTTACTGGTATGAAAGAAAAAGCATGAGCCAGCTTATCTTCCATGTAACTAATAGTAAACCCCCCTAAAATTGCCGGGGCAACATTATCAGGATGTCCTTCAATCTCCGTGGCCATACTTACCAACTCATCTTTTGTTAAAGTATTTCCTGTCATGGCATTAGCAGCAACTAGTCCAGCCACAATTGCAGTAGAACTGCTTCCTAACCCTCTTGAGAGAGGAATCTTGTTGCGCATATGTACTTTAAGACCAATTTTTTTTCTGTTATTTTATTCCAAACTTTAAAAAAAGAAATAAAAGCTAAGTTACTAGAGTTTGCAGATAAAACCTCCTTACCTTCGCCCTCTATTACCAGTTCCAAACCGCTTGCAATAACTTCATAAGTAAAGGTATTATATAGGCTGCAAGCCACTCCTAAGCAATCAAATCCAGGTCCACAGTTGGCAGAAGTAGCAGGAACCTTTACTATAATTGGTTCATCTATTTTTAGCATAATGTCTACTCCAAAGAAGCGTCTTCAACACGAATCACGCTGCAAATTTTTTCCACCACAGGAAGTCCTGAAAGAGTTGCCAAAGCCATGCGCAAATTATACTCAGAAACATCATAAGTAACTACTACTAGTTCAGAAAACCCTTCAACGGTGCTTTTTTGTACTACACTTTTCAAGCTTACATTTTGCGCGCCAAAAGCAGATGCAATGGCAGCCAAAACGCCTGGTTTATCTAGTACCAATAATCTGACAAAACAAGGAGAAGTGATATTTTCAATAGAACATAAATGTTTGTCTTCATAACAAGTACAGTTTATACGTCCAGTGCAATTGTGCACAATATTTCTGGCTACATCTACAACATCACCGCAAACTGCGCTAGCTGTAGGTAAACGGCCAGCACCACGCCCTAAAAACATGGCATCTCCTACAATATCTCCATTAACATAAATTGCGTTATACACATCGTTAACCGTAGATAAAGGATGAACTTTAGGCAACATGGTTGGATGAACTCGTACACTAATTCCATTTGCTGCACTATTTTTAGCAATGGCTAATAACTTTACTACATAACCCAATTCTTCGGCGTATTCAATGTCACGCAAAGTCAGTTTTTCTATACCTTCTATATAAACATCATCCAAAGTTACGCGGGTATTAAAAGCTATAGAAGCCAAAATTACTAATTTACGAGCAGCATCTAATCCACCAATATCAGCAGTTGGATCAGATTAAGCATAGCCTAAAGCTTGAGCTTCTTGCAATACTTCCTTAAAATCAACATGATCAGAAGCCATTTTAGACAACATGTAATTTGTCGTACCATTAATAATTCCCATGATGGAATTAATCCTATTGGCCGCTAAACAAGATTTTAAAGGTCGTATAATGGGGATGCCACCTGCTACAGCAGCTTCAAACATAAAATCAACGTTATTTTCTTCCGCCAAAGCGAATAATTCTTTACCATATTTAGCTAAAATATCCTTATTGGCAGTTATTACATTTTTCTTGGCAGCCAAGGCCCTAGCAATATAATCTTTGGCAGGATCTTCGCGTCCAATAAGTTCAATAACAATATCAATGTCCGGATCATTTATGATGTCGTCCACATTGTCAGTAACCGCAAGACTTGGGTCTAATTCTTTTGCTTTTTCCGGATGCCGTGCCAAAACCTTGACAATCCTTACAGGCACACCTACACGTTTTTCAATTTCAATAGCATTATTTTTTAATACTAATTTAACTCCGCCACCAACATTACCGGTGCCTAGCAGACCGATTTTTATTTCTTTATTCATATTCTGCTCCTTGTTTTAATCTACTTGTCCTAATACTTCTAATCTTTTTACACCCTCAATAAGGCGTAATTTATCCAATAACGCTTCTAAATCAATAGTTAAAGATTTAGTTTCAATGGATATAGTAGTATTAGCTCCGCCCTGTAGTGGAATGCCTTGATTAATCGTCATAATACTGCCGGAATCACCTGCGATTGTATTAAGTACACGGGATAAAACACCTGGCTTATGCTCCAAAAGCAAGGATAATGTAATGATTTTTTCTTTGCTTGCTTCATAAAACGGAAATACGTAGTCCTTGTATTTGTAATAGGCGCTACGACTAAGACCTACTTTTTCTACGGCTTCATTAACCGTTTTAAGTTCACCACGTTTTAAAATCTCTTTAACAACAATGGTTTTCTTAATAGCTTCCGGTAAAATTTCTTCTCTTACCAAATAAAAATTTGATTGCTTTTCTTCATTCATATAAACAGCTCCTTATCCATTCGAAAAACATATTTATCTTTGTGTAGTAGATATTATAGCATATCATTACAAAAAAAGCTACTATTCCCGCTTTCCTTTTCTGCTCATTAAAGCAGTCAAGGCAGCTAGGACTGATTTTTCTTCAAATAGCACTAAATATAACTGATTAACTATAGGCATTTCTATCTTTTCTTGCTTTGCTAAGGAATAAACCACTTTTGTTGTATTTATTCCCTCAATAACCATATTAGTCGCACTATAAATTTCTTTAAGGGTTTTACCTTGAGCTAAAGCTTCTCCTGCCCTTCTGTTTCGACTTTGCGTACTTGTACAAGTAGCAACCAAATCACCAATACCAGCCAAGCCATAGAAAGTATCTTGCTGCGCACCTAATTTAGTCCCTAACCGAGTTATTTCAGCTAAACCTCGCGTAATAAGTGCCGCTTGGCAGTTCTCGCCAAATTGTATGCCAAACATCATACCGCTTACTAAAGCCATTGAATTTTTTAGGCAGCCACAAATTTCAACACCCTCAACGTCTTGTGAAATATACGGTCTAAAATAATTATTAATAAATAGTTCCTGTAGTCTAGCAGCTATGGTTAAATCTCTGCAAGCGATAACAGTGGCTCCCGGTTGCCTTTTTGCTAACTCCCCTGCTAAATTAGGGCCTGATAAAACAGCGATAGCTTTAGCTTCTGGTATATACACACTAATTATCTGACTCATACGCAGTCCTAATTGCGTATCAAACCCTTTAGTACAAGAAAGTAATATTTTATCACTGCAATTATCAATTTCAGCAACCTTCGTACTAATATCTTTCAAAGATTCTGATGGAACGACAAAAACGAGCACTTCGGCTCGCTTTACGGCAGGCTCTAAATTATTTGTGATTTTTATAGCAGAATCTAAGATTAATTTAGGCAAATAGGCCACGTTACAACGGCTAGAAGCAATTTTTTCAGACTTTTCCTTATTGCGTACCCATAAAATTACATCATGACCATTATCATTGAGTATCTGTGCTAGAACTGTTCCCCAGCTACCGGCACCAATAACGGAAACTTTCACGACAACACCACCCTTTGTTTACTAAGTATTTTTTTTAATATTGTTCATACTTCCTTGCTTAATTTTTGTTTCAGTACCACCTATTAAGCGTTTAATATTTTCATAATGTCTAATTATAACAAATACACAAGCTGCTGTAGCAAAAGCTACCAATTCTAACGGGTAACCTCTATAGTAAGAAGCTATGGGCGTTAAAAACGCAGCCAGCACAGATGCTAATGATACATATTTTGTTACGAAAACAATGGCAAGCCATACTGAAAAAGCAAAAATAGATACATCTGGCATAAAATATAAAATTAATCCTAACCCTGTTGCTACTCCTCTTCCACCCTTAAAGCCCAAAAATACGGAATAGTTATGCCCCAACAAAACAGCAATAGCCGTAACCAATTCCAAATGAAGGTTGTCCGCCAAAAAATATTTAACCAGAATTACAGCTAAAATGCCCTTAAACATGTCCCCTAAAAGCACGAACGAAGCCATGCGGGCACCTACAGTTCTAAAAACATTGGTAGTCCCAATATTTTTACTGCCATATTGGCGAATATCAATGCCACAAATCAATTTCACAAAGACGAATCCGCAGGGTATAGACCCTAATACATATCCTATTATAACCCCTATAACATAACTCATAATCTACTCCTACTCGTTTTCGTTTTTGCCACGTATTATTAAATGAATAGGTGTTCCTTCGAAACCGAAAGATTCACGTAATTTGTTTTCCAAATACCTTTGATAAGAAAAATGCATGATTTCAGGTTCATTAACAAAAATAACAAATGTAGGTGGTTTGATTTTTACTTGCGTAGAATACAATATTTTCAAGCGCTTACCTTTTTCAGAAGGTGGCGGACTAGTCGCAATAGCATCAGTCATAACTTGATTTAAAACAGAAGTAGAAATACGCATCGCATTTTGTTCTGCAACAAACTTAATAAGTTCTGGTAAACGATGAATACGTTGCTGCGTTAAAGCAGAAGCATATATAACCGGCACATATTGCATAAATATAAGCTCTTTGCGTAACATTTCTGTAAAACGCAATGTAGAAGTATTATCTTTCTCATACAAATCCCATTTATTAACAACAAGCACTATACCCTTGCCTGCTTCATGGGCATAGCCGGCAATTTTTTTGTCCTGCTCAGTAATTCCCTCAATAGCATTAACAACAATTAGAACTACATCTGAACGATCAACAGCACGAAGTGCACGAATAATGCTATATTTTTCAATCGGTTCATCTATTTTACCTTTGCGACGCATACCCGCCGTATCAATAAAGAGGAAAGTTTGCCCATTAGTTTTAACCGGCGTATCGATTGCATCACGGGTTGTACCAGCCACATCACTAACAATTGATCTTGTCTCTCCTACTAAATTATTAAAAATGGATGATTTGCCTACGTTAGGTCGTCCAATAATTGCCACTTTGATAACGTCGTCATCAATATCTCCACCATCTTGGTCAATAGGAAATTTTGCAACTATGGCATCTAATAAATCTCCCAAATTTATATGATTGGCCGTAGAAATAGGTATTGGTTCCCCAATTCCCAAATTATAGAAATCATAAATTTCGGCTTCTTGTTTAGGTGTATCAGCTTTATTAATAGCCAATACTACTTGTTTTTTAGATTGACGTAATAATTTGGCAACTTCTGCATCTTCAGCAGTAACACCACTACGAGCATCACATACAAAAACAATAACATCTGCCTCTGCTATAGCAATTTGAGCTTGTTCCCTAATAGAAACAGCTATTTTGTCATTATTCATAAGTTCAATACCACCGGTATCAACCATCATGAATTCATTATCTAGCCACTCTGCATCAGCATATAAGCGATCTCTGGTAACACCAGGTGTATCCTCAACAATAGATATCCTACTATTAACAAATATATTGAACAGTGTCGATTTGCCGACATTAGGTCTGCCGACAATAGCAACTATTGGTTTACTCATTTAAAAATCCCCCGCTCTCAATGATCAATTCCATCACGAGATTCAACTCCCGCAAAGAAATAATGTTTTATATTTTCCATATCAGTAACTAAATCAGCTATTTCTATGAGTTCTTCCGGAGCTCCGCGCCCTGTACAAATAATTTCAGTATGGCCTCTATTTAACTTAAGGAATTCTATAACTTCTTGCTGATTTAACAATTTGTAGGCTAAAGCAATATTAATTTCATCCAAAATAACTAAATCATACCTTTGAGAAACTATAACCTCTTTAGCTAAGAGCCAACCGGACTTTACCATTTGCACGTCAATAGGATCCGGGTCTTGAAAATTCACAAAAGAATCTCGTCCTACTTGTTTTAATTCAAAACCGGGCAAAAATTTTGCCGCCATGAATTCTCCATAGCTAGGGTCGTCTTTCATGTATTGGATAACAAGAGTTTTGGCTCCGCGGCCTGAAGCTCTAAATGCCACGCCCAAAGCAGCTGTAGTTTTACTTTTACCGGTGCCTGTATAAATCTGTAACAATCCGTATCCTTTCAAAAACAACACCTACTTACTTAATAGTTTGTTTAGCTCCATAGCATTTTTAGCCACACTAACTTGTCCATAACATTGTTTTTTAAACTCTGCCAGCGACATACCATCTAAAAACACTTGGTCACCATTTAAAACTTTTTCCGGCAAAATAACATGTTCTTGCAAAAGGTCCTTATCTTTTAAAACTTGCAAAATATCACCACTGGTTAAGAGCCCTGTAACATTAATAGTATCACCAAAAAACTTGTTTATTACAGGTAATAAACGATGCTTTGTTCGATGTTTTTCATTAAATTCAGCTAACAAAGGTTCTAATAACCTTGCTGCCGACTCGCCTACAGGAATAATCGCTTTTTTACCACTAATATCAACATTCAAACCGTTTTTAATTGCTTTCCATTCATCAATAAAGCTGCGACTTAGACCAATACCATTTTCTATTTGTGGAAAGCCATCGTAATACTCAGCTGGCGGCAAATCCATCTTAGCATTAACATAAAACTCATCACCCAAATAAATAAATGATTTATTAAATCTAGCTCGGCATTCTTGCTGCCATTTTTTTACCGTAACAATAACTTTTGCTGCTTCCTCACTAGTAAATAATCTTAAAAGTGGTAAATGTTCCCTATTCTTTGTTAGCCCCACAGGCACAACTGCTAATGTTTTAACCATAGGATAGAAAGCTAGCAAGTCTTTAAAAGTCTGTTCTAAAACCATCCCATCGTTAAAGCCGGGGCAAAGAACTACCTGCGTATGTATTTCAATACAGGCATCAGTAAGCCTTTTTATATTTTCAAGTATATTACCGGCGTATTTGTTTTTCATCATATCTACACGAACAGAAGGCGCAGTTGCATGCACAGACACATACAATGGTGACATATGTGTTTTTATAATACGCTCATAGTCACAATCTTTCATATTAGTTAAAGTAATAAAGCCTCCATACAAAAAAGACAGACGATAATCATCATCTCGTACATAAAGACTCTTACGTAAGTTCGGCAGCATTTGATCAACAAAACAAAATGTGCATTTGTTGTGACAGCACCAAACGTCATCAAAAACTGCTGAAGCAAATTCCAGGCCTAAATCTTCATCAAGTTTTTTATTAATAGTCACTTCTCGAGTTTTGCCTTGAACATCTTCTATACACAACTTTATCTTGTTTTCTGCTAACATAAAACTTAATTCAATTATATCTTTTGGCATAGTGCCATTTACAGTGCAAAGCTTCTCACCTTTTTGAATACCTGCTATGGCTCCTAAGCTTTCTTGTCGCACTGCAGAAATAAAACCGCTCATATATCTCCCCTATCTACAAGTTGCAACTTGTATTATAGCACGAAACACTCTATTTTGACAAAAAAATAGAGTGCAAGGACTTGCACTCTAAAAAATAGATTTATTTTTTAAACTTTCCAGTGCTTGAAAAATCTCACCGGTAAAATATACCGGTGCCTTATTTATATCTTGCACCCGCCTGCTGCCGGTAAGAACCATTAAATCAAGCAAATCAGCCTTTAATCTTGTTATTTTGGCACAACCGGCTTCTATACTGCCAGCGTATAAAACTCTAAGCAAATTTCCTGCCATAGCGCCTGCATTAGCCCCTAAAGCGAAAGACTTTAAAAAATCTGTTGCCGAGCGCAAGCCACCACTAGCAATGATCCCAGTGTTTTTCCCTAAAACACTGACAGCTTCTAGTAAGGAAATTACTGTAGGAATACCCCAGTCAACAAGTTCTTGATCAGTTGCCATATATCTGGAAGCTTCAATAGCTGGAAAATTAGTTCCTCCTGCTCCACCTATATCAACTATACTGACACCAACCTCAGTTAGCGCCTTTATTTGTGCTCTAGCCATACCACAACCGGTTTCCTTCGCTATAACAGGAACAGTTAACTGGGAACAGATAGCTTCAATAGCCTTTAAAAATCCTTTAAAATTACGATCGCCTTCAGCCATAACTAATTCTTGTGCTACATTCAAATGTATCTGCAATGCTTGGGCTTCAAGCATATCAACTGCAGCTTGTGCTTCAGTCACTTTAGCCAAAGCACTTACATTAGCAAAAATAACCCCTTGAGGATTTTCCTGGCGTACTATTTTAAAACTATCCCAATTGCTTTTGTTTACTACCGCCCCATATTGAGAGCCCACAGCCATAGCACAATGCGTTTCTCTAGCAATAATAGCTATTTTACGATTCACATCACCAAGTGTAGCATTGCCACCAGTCATAGCGTTGATAATAATAGGTTGTTCTAATTCAATACCAGCAAGCTTAGTTCTTAAACTAACTGTTTCGCGATTTATCTCAGGCAAGCAATTGTGCATAATATGAACATCTGCGAATCCCGTAGTTAAAGGGCCATCAGGCAACGTCAACGCATATTTAATATGATCATTTTTTCGCGTTTCCCTACTGTCCATTGCTTCCTCCTGAAATTATTCTTCTTTTGAATTTAGCTTTTCGCCAAGCTCCTGAGACAATTCAGGTGTAGTGGTAATATATTTTGCAACTTCTTTGCTTTCAGCGTCTTCTTTTGCTTTAACGATGCTAAGCCCCACTTTTTTATGCTTAGTATCTATGTTAAGTACTTTAACCTGAACTTCTTCTTCCAATTTCAAAACGTCTTCAGGTTTTTCAATACGTTCAGCAGCAATTTCTGAAATATGAACCATACCCGCTACCTTGTCATTGACATGAATAATTGCACCAAAAGGCAAGAAACGAACTACTTTGCCTGTAATGATATCGCCTTCTTTAATAGTGGAAACCGCAGCTTGCCAAGGATCTTCTTGCAAATGTTTTATCGAAAGACTTACTCGAGCATTTTCTGCATCAATACCCTTTACATAAACATCGACGTCTTGTCCAACTTTATATAATTCAGAAGGTTTTACCCCTTTTTCCCAAGACAATTCTGAAATATGTACTAAGCCTTGAAGGTAGGGAGCAACTTCTACAAATAGTCCAAAATCTACAACGCTTTTCACAACGCCTTTAATAGTAGAGCCTTCCACCAAAGAAGCTAAAGATTTTTCTTCTTCTGCCTTGCGCTCAGCAATTTTAGCAGCCTTGTCTTCACGATATGCCTGATTAGCAGCAATTCTTTCTCTTTTCAAAACTTCTCTGCGAGAAAGAACGAGTCTTTTTTTCTCGGGATTGAATTCTAATACTTCTGCTTGCATATCTTTTCCCTCATAATCACGAATATTCTCAACTCGTTTTAGGTCCAAATGCGAAGCTGGAATAAAACCGGTAACGTTGGCAACAGAAACTGTCAAACCACCCTTGACCGCTTTCAAACCTTTAACATCCAATACTTTGGTAGTTTCTAACAATTCAGGAATCTTAGTCCAAGCTTGGTCTGCAACAGCTTTAATTTTGGACATAACCACCAAACCATCTTGATTTTCACTACTAGTAACTTTAAGAATTGCTTTATCGCCTACATTAACATCGGGAGCTACTGTCTCTCTGGTTCCACCTAAAGCCCATTGGTCGAAAGCGACAGCTCCTTCACTTTGATAACCGAAGTCTACAACTACTTCTTCTCCCGTAATTGCTACCACGGTTGCCTCTACCACCATGCCGATGTGTAGTTGCACACTTTCTTTTTCTTCCAATAAACTCTCCATTGTTTCCATATTAACCATAGCCTCCTTGATTATTTCCTGCGGCGTTGATGCGCCGGCAGTAATACCTAATATATTTACATTCTCAAGCATTGCAGGACTTACTTCTTCTATGCTTTCAACGTGATATGCTCTAGGATTAATTCCCTTTACTACTTCTAGAAGATGCCTGGTATTAGCACTCTTATAGCCACCAAGAACAATAACGGCATCAGCTTTTAAAGCTAATTGTTTTGCCGCGTCTTGCCGATCAGCTGTAGCAGTACAAATAGTTTTTTCTACTCGGTAAAAACCCGAGCGAGCGTTGCGTAATGCTGCCAAAATGGTTTCAAACTTTGCTGCTTCAAACGTAGTCTGACATACAACTCCATAATAATCCTTACAAGGAATATTGGCAATATCCTCCGTAGTTTCTATAACTAGAGAATTTTCCCCTGCCCATGCCTTTATGCTTTGCACTTCAGGATGTTTTTTTTCACCAATAATAATTACGAAACAGCCTGCAGCAGCTAGCTCTTTAGCTTTCTTTTGCGCCATCAGTACGTGGGGACAAGTTGCATCAATTATTTGTAAGTTTTTTGCCTTAGCTTGTGCATAAATATCCGGTCCAACACCATGGGAACGAATAAGAATGGTACTACCATCTTCGAACTCTTGCACATCAGCCTTACAATCCACGCCGATTTTTTTTAGGTCAGCGATAACCCTGGGGTTATGTATTAGTTCACCTAGGGTTGCAACAGTATTATTATACTCTTTTGCAGCGTCTCGTGCAAGCTTAACTGCACGTTTTACACCATAACAAAAGCCACAAGGTTCTGCAATAATAATTTTCATATATTTCACCTATAATTTTCTAACATTTGGCCTATTTCTTGCATCATTTTATCTGTCATTTCCTGTAAGAGTTCCTTATCAACTACTCTGTCTTCCGGAAAATATATTGGTTTGCCAAAAACAACTTTTATTTTAGGCCACAAAGACTTTTGCAGTTTCAAATTGCTTCCTATAATAGCAGTTGGTATTATAGGTACTCTAAACTTGCCTGCTATGCCCAAAGTTCCTGAACCAGCATGGCCTAACTTACCGGTTTTACTACGCGTGCCTTCAGGAAAAATTCCTAAAACATTATCTGTTTTTAATAACTGCAAAGCCCATTTTATAGCTGTTCGGTCAGAAGCTCCTCTTTTTACAGGAAAAGCCCCCAACGATCTATATAGTTCACCCAATACAGGTACAAACAGTTCTTCCTTCGCCATAAAACAAACTTTGCGTGTGGAAGCAGTCCCAACAAGTGGTGGGTCTAATAGGCTCGCATGATTGCTAGCAACAATTAAGGGGCCTTTCTTAGGAATATTTTCCTTGCCAATTATTTCGAAACGAAAAAGTATTTTAAAAATAATATGGAAAAAACTTTGTACAAATCTATACCACATTTTATATCACCTTACATAAGTGCAAAATAGTATCAACCACGGCATTGATATCCAAATGCGAAGTATCTAAGTAATGAGCATTTTTTGCACAACATAACGGTGAAGCCTTACGCTCACTATCAAACTTATCTCTTTGCACAATTTCTTGTGTCAAAACCTCTAGGTTGACCTCTTGCCCTTTATTTTTCAATTCCTCATAGCGTCTTTTTGCTCTTTCTGCAACGTTGGCAGTCAAAAACACTTTCACTTCTGCCTGCGGGAAAACAACAGTACCAATATCTCTGCCATCCATAACAACCCCGCCAACAGAACCAATTTCCCGTTGTGCACTAACCATTGCCTCACGCACACCAACAACAGCAGAAACTTTTGAAACATTATTGGTTACAACTATACTGCGAATATCAGCTGTTACCTCTTCACCATCAACATAAACATGGTTGCAACCAGGTTCTGATTTAAAAGTAATATTTATTTTTTCGGCTATTTTTGTAACAAGCTCCTCGTTAAAAGGCTGGTGAGTAGCTAAAAATTCCAAGGTAACTGCTCTATACATAGCTCCTGTATCAATATAGATAAAATTTAATCTTTCTGCCACAATCTTCGCTATAGTGCTTTTGCCAGCACCAGCAGGGCCATCAATGGCAATAACAGGCCTTGTCATAAATTTACACCTCTTTTTCACGTTTTTCAGCAGCAGCAGTACCAGCTACAAATCCCGACGAAAATGCTGCTTGTAAATTATAGCCACCGGTAAATCCATCAACATCAATGACTTCTCCGGCAAAAAACAATGCTTTTATCATTTTTGATTCTAAAGTTTTAGGATTAATTTCTTTTGTAGAAATCCCTCCTGCTGTAACGATAGCCTCAGATAAAGGTCTTGTACCTGTGATTGGCACCGAAAAATTTTTCAAGGTCTCTACAAATTTTCTTCTTTGTTCTTTAGTTATTTGATTGATTTCCTGCTCAGGTATAAGGCAAGCTGCATCAATCATTACCGGCACTAAACTAGAAGGTAATAAATCTTTTAAACCATTAATTAACTGTTTACGACTGTACAAAGCAAAGTCTCTTTGCACCCTGGCATCCAATTTTTCTAAAGATAAAGCTGGTTTCAAGTCTATAAACAAATCTAAATTTTCTTTACCCTCTTTTTTTGCCTGTGCTACTACTTTGCTTAAAGAAAGTATAATAGGTCCGGAAACTCCAAAATGAGTAAAAAGCATTTCGCCAAATTCATGTCCTAAAACCTCATCTTTACAAACTATAGAAGCAGTAACATTGCGCAACGCTAGTCCTTGTAAAGACTTTATATATTCCATATCACATTCCAAAGGTACCAAGGAAGGTTTAAGCGGTACAATTGTATGCCCTAACGCTTCCGCCATATGATAACCGTCTCCTGTTGAACCCGTGCCAGGATAAGAAGCTCCGCCTGTAGCTAATATCACAGCATCTGCTAATTCAGAACTTTTATCTGTGCATCTAACGCCTACGGCTTTACCCTCGATTACTAGAATTTCTTGTACTGTTTTTTTGGTTAATATTTTTCCGCCGGCAGCAGCAAATATTTCCCGTAGCTTATCCACTACATCCATAGCGCGATCAGAAACCGGAAAAACGCGTCCGCCCCGCTCAACTTTTGTTTTTAAACCATGTGCTTCCAATAAATCAATCATATCCGTATTAGCAAATTTGCTAAAGGCACCATACAAGAAGCGGCCATTACCTGGCAACTGTTTAATGAGCTCTTGTATAGTACAGTTATTAGTAATGTTGCAACGTCCTTTACCTGTTATAAGTAATTTGCGCCCAACATTAGGCATTTTTTCTAAAATTAAGGTATTTGCACCTTGTTGAACGGCAGCTATCCCGGCCAATAAACCTGCTGCACCACCGCCTATTATTATTACTTTACTCATTCATTCCCACTGCCTTTAATAATTCTTTTAATTCATCTGCTGTAAGCTCTCTGTATTCTCCACGTCTCATGCCCTCTAAATTTAAATTAGCCATATGCGTTCTTTTAAGCTGACGAACTGGGTAACCTATTAAATCGCACATACGACGAATCTGACGGTTACGACCTTCATGAATTTTAACAGTAAAGTTTGTTAAGTTCTTTTCAGTTTCGTAATCCAATAAGGTAACTACTGCCGGTGCTGTTAGCCCATCGTCTAAGCGTACGCCTAAACGTAAAATATCTAGTTTTTCCTGCGGCACTATACCTGGAACCGTAACATTATATGTTTTATTAATTTCATGATGCGGGTGAGTCAATCTTTGTGTTAATTCGCCATCATTAGTTAACAACAGCAAGCCTTCAGTGTTATAGTCCAAACGTCCTACAGGAAATAAGCGTTCTGAAATATCCGTCATTAAATCTGCAACAGTTTGCCTTCCTTGAGGATCATCCATAGTTGTTACTACTCCTCGCGGTTTATACATTAAAACATACATTTTAGTCTGTTTTTTTAAACCTTTACCGTCTACGGTAATAAAAGCTTTTCCGCCAACTTTAGTGCCTAGTTCTTTAACAACCTTACCATTAACTTGTACTCTGCCTGCCAAAATAATTTTCTCGCACTCTCGTCGAGATGCTATTCCTGCCGCAGCCATAACCTTTTGCAATCTTTCTTCTTTAAGCTCCATTATTTCCTCCTAATATTAAATCCTCGTAAGATATCACATCAAACTTTTATAAGTAAGTGACTATTATGCTACTAATCACTATGTCTATCTCATATTGTCCTTATTTTACCATACCTAAACAAATTAAGTATACTTTTTAACAAAAAAACGCTAGTACTTCTATCCTGCTGTTTACTTTAAATAACTATAAACAAAGGAAAAACCGGAATCTTATGACTCCGGCTTATCATCTTGCTGTATTTCATCTTCTCTTTGCAAAACTTTTCCTTCGGCAGAAAAAAGCGCACCCTCTTGTATTTCTTCTTTTTTTGCTGCTAGAATTTCGTCTGGGATATCCGGCAAATCATGCAAGGTATCTAAGCCAAAAGTCGTTAAAAACAAGTCGGTCGTTATATATAAAATAGGGTGACCTAAAGTGTCCTTACGCCCTGCTTCCGCAATAAGCTTTGTTTCCAAAAGTGTATTAACTACACCATCTACTTTTACACCACGTATAGCTTCCATCTCCGAACGAGTTACCGGCTGTTTAAAAGCAATAATAGCCAAAGTTTCCATAGCGGCATTAGATAGCTTTACCTCTTGTTGGTCAAGCAGCTTATGCACAACAGTAATTAGTTCCGGTTTAGTCGTAAGCTGATAACCACCGGCCACAGAACGTATATGTAGCCCACTGGAAGAAGTTTCATATTTTTGGCACAATTGATTTATAAGTTCAGGTACTTCTTCTTGTCGTATTTCCAGTACAACAGCTATTTTAGGACTTGGCAGCGGTTCTCCGGCAGCAAAAAGCAGTGCCTCTAACTGTCCTAGTAAAGAGGGTTGAAACATATATTATTCCTCCCGTAAAAACAAATATATTGGGGCAAAAGCTTCTTTTTGTCTAATATTTATTTTCTTTAAACGCAATAATTCCAAAACAGCTAGAAAAGTAGCTATTTTTTCACTGCGGTTACCTACCTTATCAAGCGCTTTGCTAAAAGCTACTGCCTTATTGTTGCAATGCAATAAAGATATAATGTCACTCATTTTATCTTGAACATGAAACTCTTGGCGGGCAATAATTTGAGGAGTAATATCGTCTTCGGCTACTAATCCTGCCAAAGCCAGTAACAAGTCATTAAGCGTCATAGGCTTTAACTTACGGCGAAAATGAGGCCTGGGCATAGGCTCTCTTGTAACACACAAAGACGCTTTGCCCAATTTTTCCCTTAACATGTCCGCATGCTTCTTAACTCTACGATACTCGACCAACATTTCTACCAACATCTGTCGAGGGTCAGCTTCTTCCTCATCCTCAACTATAGACTTTGGCAAAAGCATCTTAGACTTTATCTGTAACAAAGCCGCCGCCATAAGTAAAAAATCACTAGCTACTTCGATGCTATACTCTTTCATATTATTAATATAAGTAATATATTGTTCTGTAATAGAAACAATGGGAATGTCATAAACATCTATTTTATCTTTTTCAATAAGATGGATTAGCAAATCCAACGGACCTTCAAAATCCTGTACATGAATATTATAAATGCTCATAACTTCCCCTACTCTTAATAAATATTCATTGCTTTTTTTATTTCAAGCATATTTGCCGAGGCAATCAATTGAGCACGCTTTGCTCCATCCTCAAGAACTTCTTTAATGTATGCAGGTTTATTTTTCAAAACTTCTCTGCGAATATGAATATCAGCTAGCAAAGCATTCATTTTTTCGCCTAAACATTTTTTACATTGTACGCAACCAATTTCACCGGCACGGCATAATTTCTCAATATTAGCGACTTCACCTTCATTGAATACCTTATGAAAAGTAAAAACTATACAAACATCAGGATTTCCCTTATCCGTTTTTTTAATACGCTTAGGATCTGTTATCATCATATTAATACGTTCTTGCATTTCTTTAGGTCCAGCTCCAAAAGGAATGGTATTACCATAGGACTTACTCATTTTGCGTCCATCTATGCCAGGTAAAACTTTGGATTTGGAAAATACCGCTTGTGGTTCCGGAAATAAATTTGTTTTATACATATTATTAAATCTGCGCACCATTTCACGAGTTAACTCCAAATGTGCTGACTGATCTTCACCAACAGGCACCGCCGTCGCTTTATAAAGCATGATATCAGCTGCCATAAGCACAGGATAGCCTAAGAAACCATAAGTATTAATATCTTTGCCTTGGCTTCCTAATTGTTGTAATTTATCTTTATATGTTGGCACCCGCTCTAACCATGACAAAGGAGTTGACATCCCCAAAAGTAAGCTAAGTTCAGCATGTTCTTTAACATGTGACTGAATAAATATAATGTTTTTTTCTGGGTCAAGACCAGCACTCAACCAGTCCAGAGCCATTTCATGAATATTTTCCTGTAATTTTGATGTATCATCATAAGAAGAAGTTAAAGCATGTAAATCCACGATAGAAAAAATGCATTCATAATCATCTTGCAATTTGACCCAATTTTCCAAAGCCCCCATATAGTTTCCTAAATGAAAACGTCCTGATGGCTGCATACCACTAAAAATACGCTCTTTTTTCATATTACTTACCTCTTTTTTATTAAAATAGTAATCCTAAAACCCCATTTACTAGCCCCATATACATGGAGACAAATGGAGAAATAATTGTGCTCACAATACCAGTAAAACATATAGCGATTAAAATGTACATGCTATAGGGAGCGATTGTTTGCTCATAGGCATAAGCTCTTTGGCTGGGGAGCAAGGCCATTAAAATCTTGGACCCATCCAAAGGTGGAATCGGTATTAAATTGAAAAAAGCAAACCACACATTGTAAAGCTGTAGCCAGCGTAAAAATGTATAAACACCTTGAGTTAAAAAACCAAACTTGCCCAAAAGTAACATCAAAAATGTGGCCAGAAAACATAAAACCAAATTTGCTCCCGGTCCTGCAAAGGCTACTTTCATAATATCATTTTTATAATCCTTATAATATGCAGGATTAATTCCTACTGGTTTTGCCCAGCCAAAGCCCACTAAAACTAGCATTATAGCACCCATAATATCCAAATGTGCTAGTGGATTCATCGTCAAACGTCCTTCTAATTTGGGCGTAGGATCACCTAAAGAATAAGATACCTGACCATGCGCGTATTCATGTACTGTTATGGCAATAAGTAATGCCGGTATACGAAAAATAATCCCTGAATCTAAACTTAACATACTTACCTCCATGTAATAAATTGCCTGTTTAAGCTATAGAAAAAGACTATAATTTGTCTACATATAGCTTGTCATACAAGAACAATTTTTTTAATTTTAAAAATGTATACACATCATTATACAGGATTTAGTAATAAAAGTAAAAGAAAAGGCGGACATTCCGTAGAATATCCGCCTTTTCTCACATTTTATTCACCTTTAAATTCAGGTTGACGTTTTTCCTTGAAAGCAGCTATGCCTTCGGCACAAAAAGCCTTACCTTCACCTGTAATAATAGCTACCCTAACTTCAATATCATTAGCAACCTTATCTAATGCTTGATGAAATTCATCAACCAAAGTATTATTAAAAGAATTTAAACGTTTAGGTCTATTTAACCTAATCCAAGCTATTTTACCTATTTTTTCATAAATTACATCCATATCCGCACGCGCCTCCCTAAATAGTTATGTACTTAAAATATTTCTACAAAGAACCTTTTTATCCTGCTTTTTGCGGTTTTAATTCAAGGATTACTAGTTCAGGATTCGTACCCAAGCGCATAGGTACACCCCAAAGGCCATAGCCACTGGTTACATAGGCTATCATATGACCAAATTTTCCTTCTCCATAACTTAAATCATACATAGCCTTAACAATCATATTATTGGGAAATATCTGTCCTTCATGGGTATGCCCAGCTAAATACAAATCATAGCCTAATACTGCTGCCTTTTTCATTCTACGTGGTTGGTGATCAACTAAAATAGAAAATTCATGAGCATTACCGTGGCTTAAAAGTTTTAAACTTGTATCGCTTTTATCATGAGAATAATCATCGAGTCCTGCTAATTTTATCTTATCAAGATGTACTGCCTGATTAAGCAAAACCTCTACATGCACTTTGCCTAAAGCAGCTATTTCTAATTTAGTATTTTTAGTAAAATAATCATGATTTCCCAAAACTGCATAAGTTCCGTATTTGCTATGCAAGTTTTTTAAGGGTATGTAACTTTTTGTATCAGCCACATAACTCCATTGGTCGTCAATTATATCTCCCGCGATAATAACCACATCAGCATTTTGGGCATTAATACGCCTTACCAAATCATCACAGTACTCTCTGCCTAATAATTTACCCAAATGCAAATCGCTGACAAGCAATATTTTTAGCGGTGAAGAAATTTTGTTGGATACAATTGTCTCATGTACTATTCGTGGATTGCGAGCATTATAAGTTCCGTAAACACAAGAAAATAAAACTACAACAAGCATACTAACAACAACGGGTTTACTATAATGACGAATATTTTTTCTCGCCAATACTCGTACTACTTGTACAAGGATAAGCCATAAAACAATAATAATAAAAGAGTAAAAGGAAAAAATTAGCCAATAGCCTGCTATCATTGTCCATCCTTTAACAAAAGTAAGTGGCCAACTGGCTGGGAATGATCTTGTGACTAAAAATAAACTAGAAAGCGCTAGCCATAACAGTAAAAAAGGAAATCCACGCAAAACAGGAAACAGTTTACGATAAAAAAAATATGGCAGAATACCGCAAGAAATCACAACCAAAGCAATTAATAAAAATAGTGTCATGAATTTCTCCTATCATCCAGCCACTTTTCTATAAGTGGTTTAGCGTATTCCCCTATTTTCGCATAAGTATTAGCTGTTGGATGCAGACCGTCCCAATAATTAGAACTTAAGTCTTGCTGTTTTAGACCAATTGCCGGTTGGAAATCAAAAATATGACAATTATTGCCAAATCGCCTAACTAGCTGTTTTCGCAGTTCCCTTACTTTTTCATTAATATTATTTTCTACTATTAACCAAGGTAAAACAATTCCAAAATCGTAGTGCAAATCTGTAGCCCACGTTATCGCTTTCTCTACATCGTTAAGGATAACCTTTAGAGGCCTGTTTTGCAGCAGGTCATTTATTCCCCCTAAAAATATAATCCTATGTACTTTTTCCGGCAGCACCGTATATTTCATTGTCTCCAATATATCGTCGCAAGTAGTTCCACATTCGCCATAATTAAGTAATATTACATCCTTTGCAATTAAATTTACTTTTGCCAACCAAGAATGCTCTTTGCCAAAAGAGAATCCATAGATTAAGGAATCTCCAAAACAAGCAATATATGTTTTCATTATATCCACCTATAAAAAGGGTCAAAATGCTACAGCAAATTGACCCTTGATCTCTATCTCTTTTTAGTATTTAAACCCTCGCGCAAATATTCATTAAGAATATGTACATGTGTCCCCTTCATACCAAGAGATTCTGTTTCTAAGACACCGGCGCTTTCAAATTTACGCAAGGCATTTACGATGACAGAACGAGTAATCCCCGCTCTATCAGCTATTTTGCTGGCGACCAATAGACCCTCATCACCCTTAAGTGCATTGAGTATTTCAGTAATAGCTTCTAATTCCGAATATGATAAATTGGAAAAAGCTATTTGCACCATAGCTTTTTTGCGTGCTGCATCTTCAATATTTAGGGCCTTATAATGCAAAAGTTGTACGCCAATTACGGTAGAAGCATACTCAGATAGCAATAAGTCTCCATCTTCAAATTCATTTTTAAATTTTGCCAAAATCAAGGTACCTAAGCGTACGCCATTGCCAAAAATTGGGACAATGGTTGTATATTTATTATCAAAAAGGCAAGCAGTATTTTCACTAAAAGCACATAATTTTCTATGTAAGGTATGATTAGGTGAAGTTTCTTTAATATTGCTAAGCCAATGCATATATGATGCTGGAAAAATTCTTTTCTCCAATACATTTTTCAGCATTATTTCGCATTCAAACCCATCTAGCAACGCATAACCTAAAACTTCTCCATCATTAGATACAATATAAATATTGGACTTAATAACCGTTCTCAGTACATCTGCCATCTTTTCGTAGCTTAGCACTTTTGAATTTTGCAGTAATTTATTAATAATACGCGTTTTCTCTAATAACTCAAGCATGCTTTCACTCCCCTTGTTTTATGCCCTGGGATGATTTTTTTCATACACAGTAGCAATTCTTTCTGTTGTCAAATGTGTGTAAATCTGAGTTGTTGATAAACTAGCATGTCCCAAAAGTTCTTGTACTGCCCGTAAATCAGCCCCATGCCCCAATAAATGAGTAGCAAAAGTATGACGTATTGTGTGCGGGCTAATATGCTTTTGTAAGGACAAGCCTAAAATATGTTTATCTAAAATTCTTCTTACACTACGGTCAGTTAAGACAGTACCCCGGTGATTTACAAAGACCATACCATGTTCCTTCACCGCGAATTTACTCATAATTATTTTACGACTGTTGGTATAATACTGTTCTATAGCACGAACTGCCGTATGTCCTATAGGTACTAGGCGTTCTTTGTTGCCTTTGCCCAAAAGCAAAACATACTGATTAGACAAATCAATATGTTTAGAAGTTAATCCCACTAATTCTGAAACACGACAACCTGTTGCATAAAGCAATTCTAAAATTGCTTTATCTCGCATTCCCAGCATACTATCGTCAGGCTGTTCCAACAATTCGTTAATTTCAACTTCTTCCAAAAAAACAGGTAATTTTTTATCAAGCTTAGGTGTTCGTATCTTCACGAAGGGATTAGATTTAACTACATTTTCACGTACTAAAAACTTGTAAAAAGAGCGCAAACTTGATATGCGCCTAGCAATAGTTCGACGAGCAAACTTTTGCTCGTTAAGTTGCGACAAGTATGCTCTAATATCTAATACACTTACTTCTTTCCACTGCAACTCTTTTTTTCGCATTAGCAAAAAATCTTGAAAAATTGTCATGTCAGCAGCATAGCTTTTAATTGTCAGACCGGAACAGTTCTTCTCCACATTGAGATAATTAAGAAATCCGGCTGCCCATCTATCCATTAATTTATTTTCCGTCATGACCTTCTCCTTGTAATACTTTCCGACAATTTATCCTAACACAAGAAAAAAATTTTTACAAGGTATTAAGTAGTTCCTTTAAAGCATCCAATCCCCTTTGTGCTAAAATAGCATTTTTCTCTTTTTTCTTCATGCGTTTATTTTGTTCTAAAGAAGGTGGTATTATTCCGAAATTAACATTCATGGGTTGGAAATTCTTTACTTGCGGGTTGCTAATATATTTCGCTAATGCACCGTGAGCTGTAACCTCTGGAAAGGCTATTTGTTCTTTTTCTTGCACTGCCCTTGCTACATTTATACCAACCATAAGTCCGGAAGCAGCAGATTCTACATAGCCCTCTACTCCTGTAACTTGACCGGCAAAAAATATATGTGGCTTGTTTTTTAATGCAAAATATTTATTCAAAAGCATAGGAGAATTTATATAAGAATTTTTATGCATAACACCATAGCGCACAAATTCAGCTTTTTCCAAACCGGGAATAAACCCAAAAACTCTTTTTTGTTCCGGCCATTTTAAATGGGTTTGAAAACCAACTATATTATATAAAGTTCCTGCACCATCATCTTGTCGCAGTTGAGCAACTGCGTAAGCCTCAGAACCTGTTCTTGGATCTACTAAACCAACCGGCTTTAGTGGACCAAAGCGCATTGTATCTTCTCCACGCTTTGCCATTTCTTCAATGGGCATACATCCTTCAAATACCATACCCTTTTCAAAATCCTCTACATGAGCAACCTCTGCATTGCATAGTTCCTGCCAAAAATGCTTGTACTCACTTTCTGTAAAGGGACAATTTAAATAGGCAGCTTCCCCCTTATCATAGCGTGAAGCTTTATAAACCTTTTCATAATTTAGAGTATCTGCTGCTAAAATAGGTGCTGCAGCATCAAAAAAATAAAAATAATCCGTATGAACCAAATCTTTAATTGCTACCGATAATGCTTCTGAAGTTAAAGGACCCGTGGCAATAATAACATAATCCTCAGATGGAAAATTTAATGTACTTACTTCTTCTTCCACCAAAGTCACTAACGGATGATTTTTAATAGCACAAGTAATAGCTTGTGCAAATCCTTCTCTGTCAACAGCCAAAGCCCCGCCCGCCGGCACTTGATATTTATCTGCCATAGCTATGATAAGAGAATCTAAAAGACGCATTTCTTCTTTTAGCAAACCAACCGCATTTTCTATATTATTCGCCCTTAACGAGTTACTGCACACAAGTTCTCCGAACAAATCGGTTTTGTGTGCAGAACTATGTTTTAAGGGACGCATTTCGTGCAAGATCACCGGTACTTGACGGCTGATTAGTTGCCAAGCAGCTTCACAACCAGCTAGTCCTGCGCCTATTACATGAATATTCATTTTATGCCCCTTTATTTTTCTTTTTTCTTCTTAGTAGAACTTAATTAACATTCTTCATTACTGCAATGCACCAGTTTTTTACCTGAACGGTCTGTTCTCTCTAACTGAATACTACCGCATTTCGGACAAACGCTGTTTAATGGTTTATCCCAAGAAGTGAAATGACATTTAGGATAGTTGGAACAGCCATAAAAAACTCTTCGAGTTTTGCTCTTGCGTTCAATTATATCACCACCGCATAAAGGACAAGTAACCCCAATTTTATTTAAAATAGGCTTAGTATTACGACAATCAGGAAAACCCGGGCAAGCCAAAAATTTTCCATGTCGCCCATCTTTAACCACCATCATGCGCCCACATTTTTCACAAGGTATATCGGTAACAATAACAGGTAGCTCTACAATAGGAATTTCTTTATCCGCTATTTCCAAAGCTTTAGCAAATGGTCCATAAAACTCAGCCAAAACTTCATTTTTATCTGCTTTATGCTCACCTACAGCATCTAATTCATTTTCTAAATGTGCACTAAAAGGCACATCGATAAAATCATTAAAATATTGTATTAGCAATTCATGGGTAACAATTCCTAAATCTGTAGGCATTAATTTTTTGCCTTCTTTAGCAATATAACCGCGAGCTAAAATAGTTTGAATTATGGGAGAATAAGTACTGGGTCGTCCAATCCCTTTATCTTCCAGTTCTTTAACCAGTGTTGCTTCCGTAAAATAAGCGGGAGGTTCTGTAAAATGTTGCACAGCGTCATTAACTTGGGCAACAGCTAAAAACACATCCTTTTTTAGATGTGGTACTTTTTTAGTTTTTTCTTCAGCCATTTCTTTTTTATCGCTAAGCTTTAAAAATCCATCAAATTTAATTGTAGAACCACTGGCACGCAATTCATACTTACCACCGGAAATAACTAAGGAGGTTACTTCAGAAATCGAATTGGCCATTTGACTAGCTACAGCACGATTCAAAATCAAAGCATAAAGCCTTAATTGATCTTTAGACAAAAAAGCTGCTATAGAAGCAGGAGTTCGCAATATGGACGTTGGCCTAATAGCCTCATGAGCTTCTTGAGCATTTTTCTTGCTGCTATAAACATTAATCCTATTAGGCACATATTCTTCACCATACTCCGCACTTACAAAATCTCTAATTGCCGCTATCGCAGAATCTGCTAAACGTACAGAATCAGTTCTCATATAAGTAATAAGTCCAACCGAACCCTCTTTGCCTACGTTAACACCTTCATAAAGTTGTTGTGCAACCATCATTGTCTTTTTGGTAGTAAAATTCAATTTGCGTACAGCTTCTTGCTGCAAGCTGCTAGTAGTAAAAGGAGCTGCGGCTTTACGTTCTCTATCTTTTATCGTGCTATCTTGCACTTGATAAGTCGCTGCTTGTAAATCTTTAACTACTTTATCAGCTTCTGCTTTATTATTAATTACTAATTTTTTACCGTCAAACTTCGCTACCTCTGCTTCAAACTTTGTTGCCTTGCCCTTTTCATGTAAAGTTACAGAAGTCGTCCAATATCCATCAGAAACAAAACTATCGATTTCTTTTTGACGATCGCAAATTATTTTAACGGCAACAGACTGAACTCTACCGGCACTTAAACCCTTGCGTACCTTACGCCATAATAAAGGACTAAGTTTATAGCCAACAATGCGATCCAAAATACGTCTAGCTTGTTGAGCATCAACCTTATCCATATCTATAGCTTGAGGATGTTTCAACGCATCTTTAATAGCGTTAACTGTTATTTCATGAAATTCAATCCTACATTTATCTTTAGGATCTACACCTAAGATATGGCCCAAATGCCAAGCAATAGCTTCGCCTTCGCGATCCGGATCTGTTGCCAGATATATTTTATCAGCTTTTTTGGCAAGTGAGCGTAACTCTTTTATTAAATCACCCTTACCTCTAATATTAATATATTTGGGTTCAAAATTTTCTTCAATATTTACACCAAACTGACTTTTTGGTAAATCACGTAAATGTCCCATAGAAGCCCGCACGGTATAATTTTTACCTAAAAACTTCTCAATGGTCTTGGATTTAGTTGGGGATTCCACTATCACCAAATTTTTTGTCATGAAATATCCTCCTTAAATACGCATATATCTTTGACCAGGCTGTTGTCGCACTACTCCGCTAATTTGCAAATCTAGCAAAATACCACTAACAATTGACAACGCTAGTTCCGTTTTTGTTACAATCTCTTCTAAAGTAACCGCTTCGTCCGGCGTTAACATAGCTAACACCAAATCAGCTTGAGCAGTCTGTTTACTTGAAAGGTTCGAAAACAGATTAGCATTTTCTATCTTAACAGGTTTACGCTCTTTTAGCAAAAGACCATAATCCTCTAAAATTTCTTCTGGATTATTTACCAACATAGCCCCTTCTTTAATAAGCCCGTTGGTTCCTTTACTAGTGGCAGAATAGATATTACCTGGAAGGCAATATACCTCGCGGTTTTCCTCTAACGCGATATCTGCTGTAATCATAGCACCACTTTTTTGTGCTGCTTCTACAACTAAAATACCTCTACACATGCCCACAATAATACGATTGCGCATGGGGAAATTTTGAGGCAAGGGTTTTACTCCCGGTGCGAACTCAGAAACTATGGCACCGTTTTCTAATATTGCTGCAAATATCTTACTATTAATAGCGGGATATAGCAAATCAATACCAGAACCTAAAACTGCTATGGTAGAACCTTTAACTTTCAAAGCTCCTTTATGAGCACTAGCATCAATACCTTTTGCACCACCGCTAACTACCGTCATGTTTTCTAAAGCTAGTTTTCCAGCAAATTCCTCTGCGGCCCTCAACCCATAACTACTTGCCATTCTTGACCCAACAATAGCTAAATAATTACTGCCTTGTGGCAATTGGCCCTTAACATAAAGAACAACGGGTGGCATACTAATTGTTTTTAAAGCGCGCGGATAAATCGTTTCTTTAAGAGAAATAATCTGCACCTCATTATTAGCACAATATTCTGCCAATAAATTCGGTAAGGACTTTTGCCAGTTAGCACGATAATAACCCTGTAGCCTGCCTTGAATAATACCGCTGGCAAAAACTTCGGCTATAGGTGCCTCATAGGCTTCCCTTGCTGAGCCAAAATGCTTTGCTAACATAAAAACCTTGCGGGGAGCAGCATAACCTAAAACAGAAGCCAATGCGGCCAAATAATATTTCTCCATTGTTGCACCTCTTACATTGCTTAATATAAACTGCGAATTTTTCTGCGTAAATAACTATATTATAGAAAGAAGTTACTTATTGGTCAAGTATTTAATCTATTTCTCTTAAAATAGCCTCAACAATATAATCAGCAGCTAAGGGTTTACCCATAGCTCCCAAAAAGATATTATCGGCTCTGTCGTACTCTCGAACGGCTCTTGCCACCTCAAAAGGAGTATAGCCTATTTTCGCCGCGCCCATATGTTCTAAATATTTTGCATTTGCCGCTTCCTGTCCAGGCAAAGGGTTATAAATGATATATTTAACTCTAGTAGTCAAGGCCTCAGCTGTAGTCAGTCCCCCGGCTTTGGTAATAAGGTAATCAGCACTATTCATTAAGTCTGCTACAGGATCAATAAAACCAAATACTTTAACAGCAAACGGTAATTTACGCAATTGCCTGGCCAGACTTACGTTTTTACCTGTAACTGCCACAAATTTCATAGTAGCATCATAATTATTGACCACTGCTGTAATAAGATCTTCCATGGGCAAAATTCCATCTCCACCACCCATAAGCAAACACACTCTTTCGTTTTTCCCCCAACCAAATTTCATGCGTAAATAATCCTTGCTATACTCTTGACGAAACTCTTTACGCACAGGAATGCCATAATAAAATGCTTTTTGCCCTTTTTTCATTTCCAACGGTGGCTCAATATCTTCTGCCGCTAAAAAATAAGCATTAGTTCTATCACATAACCACCATTTATGTACAGTAAAATCAGTAATAACAGAAGCCAAAAAAATATCAGGATGCGTTTTCTTATAAATATCTATTACTCCTGCCGGTGTAGCATGAGTTGCGATAACTACATCTGGGTCTGCTTTTTTCAAGAAACTATTAGCAAGTTTTGCTAATAGACAATTAATCATATTGCGCAGCCACAATGAACCTGAAGGGCTATTTCCCCATTTATAAGCTACGGCATAAGCAGACGGAGAAAATTTTAATATAAACAAATATGATTTTAAAAATACATTTCCAATAAGTTTAGGAAAAAAGTCAAAAACACTTGCTTGTACTACTTCGCATTCATTGTATTTAGAAAATGCTTCGTCAAGTGCTTTAGCAGCTAATTTATGACCCGAACCAATAGGAGCAGATAAAATTAAAATTTTATGTTTACCCTGCAACATTTAAAACATCTCCCATTCATTTTTACAAATAGCTTGCATATTAAGACGTATTTATTGTATCATAATTGTTAATCATTACAAGTTTTATTTCCTCTTAATCACTACGTAAATCACTGGAGGCATGACCATGACAAACAGATTACCCATTTCGCATTTCAATTTTCCTGTAGAAAAAATTAAAACTGGCTACTACAGTGATGCCTATTTTTTGCGCACACAAGAAATTTTAAACGGTGATAATTATCATCCAAGAGTGTTGATGCAAGTTTTTCAACGCGAAAATCAAATTCTTTGTGGTATTGATGAAGCTATCGCGCTTATTAAAACCTGTGCTCACAATCCTGAAAACATCACTATACACGCCTTACATGATGGTGACCCTATAGCTCCGTGGGAAACACTTTTAACCATTGAAGGTGACTTGGCAGATTTTGCTCATTTAGAAACAATATATCTTGGCATTTTAGCTCGCCAAAGTCGTATTGCCACTAATGTGCGTAAAGTTGTGGATGCCGCTAATGGTAAACCCGTGCTTTTCTTCCCTGCTCGTTATGATTCCTATGTAACCCAGGAAGGCGATGGCTATGCTGCTATGATTGGCGGTATCAAAGGCTTCTCAACTGATGCCAATGCTCTTGCTGCCGGTGGAATTGGTTTAGGCACTATCCCCCATGCCCTTATTGCTACTTATAACGGTGATACTGTTGCTGCCACTGTCGCTTTTGATAAATACATCGACCCTTCCATTGCCAGAATTGCCTTGGTTGATTTTGATAACGATTGTGTGGCAACCTCTCTTGCTGTTGCTCGCAAATTAGGCAAAAATCTTCTGGGCGTACGTTTAGACACTTCCGGCAGCATGGTAGATAAAAGCATTCAGCCTATTATGGGCACTTTTTCTCCCACCGGTGTTTGCAAAGAATTAGTACAAAATGTACGCAAAGCCTTGGATGCTGAAGGCTTTCAACACGTTAAAATTATTGTTTCCGGTGGGTTCGATGCAAAAAAAATTGCTGCTTTCGAAAAAGCAGGCATTCCTGTAGATACATATGCCGTAGGCAGTAGTTTCTTTGATGGCAATGTTAATTTCACTGCTGATGTAGTACTCTTAAATGGTAAACCCTGCGCTAAAGCCGGCAGACAATACCTGCCTAACCCAAAATTGGAATTAGTTAAATAATTAGCAAAGGCGCTATCCCAAATGCGGTAGCGCCTTTTTGCAATAAATTTTATAAAATCAAATACTAAAATGAAGGGTTTTGATACTATGTCTCTTAATACTACGCCCTCCGGCGAACGCGTACACATTGGCATTTTTGGCAAGCGTAATGCTGGAAAATCAAGTGTCATTAACGCCTTAACCGGGCAAGATTTAGCTATAGTTTCCGACGTAAAGGGAACCACTACTGATCCTGTCTACAAAGCAATGGAGCTTCTTCCCTTAGGACCGGTTATGATTATTGATTCCCCAGGGCTAGACGATGAAGGTGAATTAGGTTTTAAACGCATGGAAAAAGCCTATCAAGTACTTAACAAAACTGATATAGCACTTTTAATTGTAGATGCTTCTCTGGGAATTGGGCCTGAAGATTTAGCCATAATAAAACAATTTCAGGCAAAAAAATTGAATTTTTTAATCATTTTTAATAAATCTGACTTGGTAAAAAACGCTATTAATTACCCTGCTGAATATGCCGCTAATAGCATAGAAATAAGCTCTACAACGAAAAAAAATATTACTGAACTAAAAGAAAAGATTGCTCATTTAGTTCCTTCTGATAACATGACACTTAAAATAGTCGGCGATCTTTTGCAGCCTGAAGACTTTGTTGTTTTAGTTGTTCCTGTGGATTCTGCCGCACCTAAAGGACGTTTGATTTTACCACAGCAGCAAGTTGTTCGCGATATTTTAGAAGCACATGCTACCTCTATTGTTGTCCAAACTCCCCAGTTAAAAAATACTTTGGCAGTCCTAGGCAAAAAGCCTAAGATGGTCATTACCGATAGCCAAGCCTTTGCGCAAGTTTCCCAAGACACGCCTGAAGACATACTTCTTACCTCTTTTTCTATCCTTTTTGCTAGATACAAAGGAGATTTGGCTACAGCAGTGGCAGGCGCAAAGCTACTAGATACAATAGAAGATGGGGACAAAATCCTTATTTCAGAAGGTTGTACTCATCATAGACAATGTGATGATATTGGCACCGTTAAATTACCTAACTGGATTAAAAACTATACGGGCAAAAAACCTGTTTTTGAATTTTCCAGCGGTACAGAATTCCCCCGTGATTTAAGTTCCTATAAGCTTATTGTTCATTGTGGTGCCTGTATGGTAAACGAAAAAGAAATGAAACATAGAATTGCCCATGCCTTGCAAGCAAACATTCCCATAACTAATTACGGCATAGCCATCGCCTATATGCATGGCATACTTGCTCGCAGCTTGCAAGTATTTCCGGAAATAGCTAAACTTATAAAATAATATTAACCACTACGCTAAATAGCAAAATGCTGCCTAATTTTCCTTAGGCAGCATTTTTTTGTGTTTAAACTTTTATTGTACTAGAGAAAATATCTTTATTGCTTTCTATTTGCCCCTGGCTTCCTACTACACAAATATTATTATCCTGCAAGACATCTGCTACCAAAACTGACAAAGCCCTTATATCTTCTACCTTCGTATTTATAATCTGATCTCTGCTTTTTTGTCTAGAAACGTCCGAAATTCCTTTCAGTTCTTGTTGTACAGCCCTACTTAAGTGCATAGAGTTCGTAAGGGGCGTATCTAAAGAACTAATTGTACCAATAATATACTTAGTCATCTCTCGCTCCGACGCAGTAAATTTTTCTAGAAAAACCGGCAAAACATGGTAAACTGCTAATGTTTCCACCAATTTCGGATCACGATAAGATGATAAATACATACCACCATTACGATCGAACAATACATTGGCACCATAGGCACCACCTTGAACTCTGATTTTAGTCCAAAGATACTCATAACGCAAAATCGTTTCGGCAACCTTCATAGCCCCGGTATATTCATAGCCATGGGCTCGATAATTACCACCTGCCACCACATACTGCACCTTACCGGTTGTTATAATTCCCTCATTGTTGCCTGGCGCTGGCAATGTATGTGGACTTTTACCTGCATAGTGTGAATTGGGCAGCTTATCTGCGAATACCTCGGCTGCTTGTACAACTCTTTCTTGCATATCTTCATCACAAGAATAAGCAAATAATTGTTTATCCTTATGGAAGAAAATCTTAAGCAGCTTGCTAAGATTTTCCTGAATAACAGAAAAATCTTTATCATAATTTAAAACTAAATCTTTTAAAAACAAATAATAGCTTAATTGATCAGATTCGCTTACACGCGCAGCAGCACCAAAATATGAACCCAATCTAGTAATAGCAACATTCATTCCCCTATTAAAGAAATTACTATCCCATTCTGTTCTTACTTCATCAATAATTTCACGCAAACGCATTTTATCGCTAAAATCTGTAGTCATAGTAATATTTTCTAAAATTGCAAATAATTTATCTAGATTTTGTTCCAACACTTTAGTCGTTAAGGAAAAATTAAAAGTGTAATTTGACATATCATCACAATTAGAGCTTGGTAATGCGTTGAAACCGATACCGCCTGTATATTTATTGGTATAAGTCGTTAATTCTTGATAGGTAAAATCTCTAGTATTCATTTTTCCTAAAACATCACAAAGCAAATATACATAAGGCAATAATGCCGGTTCCATGCCTGTCATATCGAAATACCAATTTGCATAAACTATTTTATTGGTAAAAGCCGGCAAATACATTATTGTTCGTTGACCGTGTTGCTCTTTTCTTACCACTTCTTTTTCTATTTCCTTACGAATATCCTCACGTTCCAAAATAGGTATGGAAGCTAAGGCTTCCGGAGCATTATCCGCAGCTTGCAATTCATGTAATTTTTGGGCCTGTTGTATATGAATAGTAATTTCTTCTGCCATCATCGCAGCTTTTATTTCAGCTAAGTCAGCTAAATCTTTTTCCTGTTGTTTTTCTTCTTTGCCCTGTTCCGGCTGTAAGGTCAAAAGAACTTTATGCGTATTATCTAATAGATAATTTTCTATGAGGCTCTCAAAATAACGAGTTCTTGCTTTTTCACGCAGGAACTTTAATAGGTCGTTTACCTGCAAAGAAGCGATGGGATCACCACCATAAAGCCTCGTTTCCAAGCAACCAAGGCCATAAATCAAGCCTTTGGGATATATGCCAAAATCTGCTTCTCGCAGCTTAAATTCCATGCTATTTAATTGTGACTCCACCAGATCTTTATCTAGACCTTTAATGGTGATATTCTGTAAGGTTTTATAGATTACAGAAATAAACTTATCTTTGTTTTTAGGGTCTGCACCACCTGCTTTTATAGAAAAAACCGGTTGCAATTGTGAAGCCGCAAAATCTCCGGAAATATCACTGCCTAAGCCAGCTTCTAAAAGTGCTAAACGCAAGGGCGCAGAATTGCCATCTAAAAGAATTGTACATAACAAACGCAAGGCTATTATTGTCATTTGCTCTGTGGCTTTTCCTGTGACAATATTTAAAGACAAATAGCTCTTATTTTCCACATTTTCTTCTGGACCTAGAGGATAAGTAGCATCAACTTCAGCAGTACGAGCAAAAGCTTCTTGTAAGGGTATCTCTATTTTTAATTTTCCGGTTTTAGGAAAGGCCTGCAAATATTCTTGGTCTATATAAGCAAGTGTTTTTTCTATATTCATATCACCATAGAGATAAATATAAGCATTTTCCGGACTGTAATAGGTCTTATGAAACTTTCTGAAAGCCTCTAATGTAAGTTCTGGAATTGCAGACGGTAATCCACCTGATTCAAAACGGTAAGGCGAATTAGGAAATAAAGCTTTATAACATTCATGTTCTTCTACGGCATCTGCAGAAGAATAGACACCCTTCATTTCGTTATAAACCACTCCGTTATAGCTAAGCGCACTTTCTTGACCATCTATTTCATAGTGCCAGCCTTCTTGCAATAAAGTATATGGGTTCTCATTTATTAAAGGGTAAAATACTGCATCTAAATATACATCCATTAAATTTTGAAAATCTTTAGCATTCCTGCTAGCAACGGGATAAACAGTTTTGTCTGCATATGTCATCGCATTAAGAAATGTATTCATAGAACCTTTTACAAGTTCTACAAAGGGTTCCTTTAAACGATATTTGCGTGACCCACACAATACGGAATGTTCCATAATATGGGCAACTCCCGTATCATCTTGAGACGGTGTGCGAAAGGCAATGGTAAAGACCTTATTGTCGTCTTCTGTTTGCAAATATAAAAGCTGAGCCCCACTAAAATTATGCTCCAGTAAATATGCTGTAGCTTTAACATCAGGAACAGCAGTGATTTTTTTAACGGTAAATCCTGTATAAATTTTATTTAATTCTAACATTATTTATCTCCTCCCATTATGAAAAGGAGCTTGTGCATAAACACAAGCTCCTTGCAAATTATTTGAAATATTGCACGCCTGCTTTGAAAATAGGCTGTTCTTTATTACCGGTTATATTTTTCATTAAACCTTCGCTATAACGTTCAGTATGCGCCATTTTTCCTAATACTCTTCCATCTAGGCTGGTAATACCCTCAATAGCATACATTGATCCATTGGGATTATAGGGGCTCTCCATAGTGGGGTTGCCCTCTAAATCAACATACTGGGTAGCAACTTGTCCGCTTGCGAAAAGTGCTTTTATTTCTTCCTCAGTTGCTACAAAACGACCTTCACCATGTGATACTGCAATAGTATGTATATCGCCAGGTTCTGTTAAAGCAAGCCAAGGTGATTTATTTGAAATTATTTTTGTATCAACCATCTGGGAAACATGCCGGCCAATATTATTGAAGGTAAGTGTTGGTGAAGTATCCTTCATAGGTAAAATCTCACCATAAGGCACAAGCCCTAATTTAATCAAAGCTTGGAATCCATTGCAAATACCTAAAATCAAACCATCACGATTTTCCAAAAGATTTGTAACAGCTTCTTTTATTTTGGGATTTCTGAACATGGTAGCGATAAATTTCCCTGAACCATCAGGTTCATCTCCTGCGCTAAAACCTCCCGGTAGCATTATGATTTGTGCATTGTTTATCATTTTAACCATAGTATCTACAGATTCGCTAATGGCTTTAGCAGTTAAGTTACGTATAACAAAAGTTTCTGCTTGCGCCCCCACATTATTAAAAGCTAACGCAGAATCATATTAGCAATTTATACCTGGAAACACGGGGATAAAAACACGGGGTTTAGCTATATTATAAGAAGCAGTTAATGGCAGTGCCGCCTTGTAAACACCTTGGTCTAATTTTTCCATATTAGCAATATCTGGGGTCTTAGCCGGAAAAATGTCCGCCAAAGTTTTTGTATAAGCATCTTCAACATCTGTAAGAGCAATTTCAATGCCATTAATATCAATGTAAGCACTATTGTTTAAAGTACCCAAATTCAAGTAATCTATCCCCTGGAAAATTTCTTCCGGTTCCACACCTGGAGCTAGCTCCAGTAAAAATGCTCCCGGCTGCAAAGTAAACAAACCTTCAATGTGCGCAAAGGGTTTCACAAATGTAAAGCCTAGTTTATTACCCAAACATCTTACCGAAAGTGCAGCAGCAATACCGCCTTCTTTAATCGTACCGGCAGATACTATTTTTTGAGCTAAAATGGCTCTATGTACCAACTCTAAGTTTTTACGCAAAACAGTAAAATCTATAACTTCTTCCTCATTGCATGGACAATCTATAAAAACAACTTTATTGCCACTATTTTTAAATTCAGAAGAAATAGCTAAGCTACTATCAATAACATCCACGGCAAAAGCCACCAAGGAAGGTGGAACTTCTTTATCCATAAAGGTTCCTGACATGCTGTCTTTACCGCCAATAGCCGGCACCTCTAAAGCATCCAAAGCATCCAAAGCAGCATAAGCGCCTAATAATGCACTAAAGGGCTGACCCCACGTTTGAGCATTACGAAGTTTAGGAAAATATTCCTGCAAAGTTAAACGCAGCTTGCTAGCATTCGCACCTAACGCAGTGGCACGGCAGACAGCTTCTACTACTGCATACATGCCCCCATGATATGGGCTCCAGCAAGCAACTTGTGGATCATAACCACAAGACATAACGGTTGCAGCCGTAGTTTTACCACTAGGTACAGGAATCTTTGCCACCATACCTTCAGAAGGTGTTAACTGTGATTTACCACCAAAAGGCATCATAACTGTTCCTTTACCTACAGTACTATCAAAGCGCTCACTTAACCCCTTTTCGCTGCATACATTCAAGCGATCTAAATTAGCAAGCCAGGTTTTAGCTAAAGAGTTTTCAGCTGTCACAGCATTAGGTATTTTGGAGAAAATGCTATTTTCTGTAATCTTATCAACTTCAATATTAGTCTTTTGTGCAACTCCATTTGTATCCAAAAATTCTCTGGACAAATCAACAATTTTTTCGCCACGCCAGTACATAACCAAACGAGGATTTTTAGCTACTTCTGCTACTACTGTTGCTTCTAAATTTTCCACATCAGCAGCAGCAATAAAAGTTTTTAAATCTTTGGCCGCAATAACTACCGCCATACGCTCTTGCGATTCAGAAATAGCTAGCTCAGTGCCAGCTAATCCTTGATATTTTTTAGGCACTTTATCTAAATTAATAACTAATCCAGCTGTTAATTCACCAATAGCAACAGACACGCCACCTGCACCAAAGTCGTTACAACGTTTAATCATCTTAGTTACTTCATTATTGCGGAATAGTCGTTGAATTTTGCGTTCTGTAGGAGCGTTTCCTTTTTGCACTTCTGCTCCGCAGCAAGCCAAGGATTCAACAGTATGTTCCTTGGAGGAACCTGTTGCGCCACCACAACCACACGACCTGTGCGTCCGCCTAAAAGCACTATTAAATCACCCTCTTCAGGTATTTCACGCACAACGGCATCTTTAGGTGCTGCACCAATAACAGCCCCAATTTCCATACGTTTCGCCACAAATTTTTCATGGTAGAATTCCTGTACAGAACCGGTTGCCAACCCAATTTGATTTCCATAAGAACGAAACCCCGCTGCCGCTGCTATGGTCAATTTTCTTTGGGGCAGCTTTCCAGGCAAAGTTTCTTCAAAAGGAGTACGCGGATCAGCACAACCTGTTACGCGCATGGCCTGATATACATAGGAACGCCCTGACAAAGGATCTCTAATAGCTCCTCCCAGACAAGTGGCTGCTCCTCCAAAAGGTTCAATTTCAGTTGGGTGATTATGTGTTTCATTTTTAAACATTACTAACCAGTCTTCATCTTTGCCGTTAACTTGAATAGGCGCAACGATGCTGCAAGCATTTATTTCTTCAGAAACATCCAAATCAGGTAGTTTTCCCTGTTTATTTAATATTTTAGTGCCTAAAATAGCAATATCCATTAAAGTTATGGGGCGCTTACTATTTTGTCCATAAACAAATTCACGGTCTTTTTGGTAAGCATTATAAGCTTTTTGCACCGGAGCAGTAAAAAGACTATCGGCAATATCTACTTTATGAATTTCTGTCATAAAGGTAGTATGACGACAGTGATCAGACCAATATGTATCTAAAACCTTAATTTCTGTAATAGAGGGAGCGCTGTTTTCTCTAGCAAAATACTTCTGACAGAAAAGTAAATCCTCTAAACTCATTGCTAATCCTTGCTCCAGACGAAAGGTTGCGATTTCAGTTTCTGTCATTGTCACAAATTTTGTAAGAATTTCTACGGATTTTGGCACTTCCCACTCATTATCGAGAGTTTCCGGTATAGCTGCCATAGCCTCTCTAGCTTCTACCGGGTTAATACAATACTCTTTAACCTTAAGAATTTCAGCAGCCGTTAGTTTTCCTTCTAAAATATAAACTTTTGCTGCCGCTACTACCGGGCGTTCTTTTTGTGTAATAAGCTGAATACATTGTTCGGCAAAATCTTCTCTTTGATCGTATTGTCCAGGCAACAATTCAACGGCAAAGGCAGCGCTTTCGCCTGCCAATGGTAAAGCTTTTTCATAAACAAAATCTACCGGTGGTTCCGAAAGCACTAAATCCCGTGCAGCAGCAAACTCCTCTGCACTTAAACCTGTCAAATCATAACGATTAACAATGCGTAAATTATTTAAATTTTTTATGCCCAAGCTATTCTTTAAATCTTGCAACAAGCCCTTTGCCTCTACAGCATATTCTTGTTTCTTTTCCACAAAAATCCTTTTAATTTCTCCGCTCATAGCATCCTCCAGTTAAAAGTACTCATTAATAAAATTATTCTTTACGGGAAACAAAATTTCCAATAAGCAAATACTATCTTCTTGCTCTGCTAAAATCTTACCATTGTTTAACAACTGTCGTACGCTAAAAGTTCCAAAGTACAACTGGGTCAAAGTTGCAATATCCATAGTTACATCAGGTATATCCACACTATTATCAAGCAACAACCCATCAGCAGTAACTGTTATTTTAACCAAAACATTGTTTAAAGGCATAAATTCATCTCGCACATACAATACAAAAGTTTTACATGGGCAATTTTTAGGTATTGTCAACGAGCTTAAGGTCTTGCCAACATTAATAATCCTGGCCATCATAAAAGGAGTAACCTCGCCCGTATAAGACTGTTCTTGGAAATCTAAATAAGATAAATCCTCCGGTGCAGCCAGCCATTCCATTTGAGTGTATTCGCCCGCAAACCCTCTTGCATATTCTAACAAACGATTTTTAGCCTGTCCCTCTAACGTCAACAGTTCCCAAATTTTAAACGTACTATTTATTTTACTATATATCATATAACCAACTGGTTCCTTGCCACGATAAACCACGGCAACCTCTAAATTTTCGGCAGCAGAAACAGTTAAGTAATTTTCCCATACTCTTTCATCACGCTCTACATAGCCATTATATTTACACATAGCGGCTTTATAAACGCTTTGCAACTCATTTTTCACTTGCAAAAGTAGTTGCCGTTTTAAGTGCAGCGTTACATCTGTGCTTTTAACGGCAAGAGCCTTCAAGGGCATTTTATAACCATGCCGGTAATAGGTATAAGAAAAGCCATAAGGTAAATAAATGCCCGCATTAATCGGCATCAAAATAACAAAAAGCGTGCCACTGGCTCTTAACAAAGTAAAGGCAGTAGAAAGTAATTCGCCCATTGCATGCTGACCACGAGCCATGGGATCCGTAGCGACACCTACTATATAAGGTACCTCAAAGGTCCTGCCATGCAAAGAAATTTTATAGGGATTTAAATGTAACATAGTAGCCAAATTGCCTTCTATGTCAAACCCACCAATTATTTTGTTTTGTTGTAAGCAATAGTGCGAAAAATACCAGGCAAAAAAAGGACTATCTTTTTTTTCGAAGCAGTAATCCCAAAGATTCGCAATCTGTGGTAACATATCTTTTTTAATAAAACGAAAGTCCATGGTCCACCTCTTTTACTTAATGATTGTATTGTATTTTTTTACCATAAATTCAGGTTTGTAAGATTCTTTGGCTTTGCGCAAGCCTTCTTTTCCCATATCTTCTTCCCTGTTAATGTATTTAACATTACTCCAGGTTTTTGCGATGAAATCTTGGTTAATAACAGCATATAAACCACGTATTTCCGGATTGGCTTTTTCTACATGTACAATGACTAGTTCATCATTTTGTTGTTCACCAAAGGTAAATGCTTCAACTTTACCATTAATACGAATAAGACCGCCTTTAATACTTAACGTTTCTAAGTTATTGAGAGCTTCTTTTATGGCACAGAATTCACATTTTAAAGTTTTATCATCAGCCAAGCGGCGCTCGCACCATTCGTCACTAAAAGCAATACATTCATCTTTATTTTCTCTAGTAATAGGCTCATAAATATAATCCGGGTTTTCTTTTTTAAAAGCATTCACATGGTTTTTTTTGCCATGATATTTACGACCTGACAATGTGGCTAAATTTTCTCCTAAATATACATAGTCCCAATTATCACGGTCTTCTTGATATTCCGTTATTTTAGGTAGAAAAGTTTTAAAACGCTCTATCGTCTCTTCATATATACCATGAATTTCAAAAGGCTGGTTCTGGAAATATTCTTTCAAAGCCTCAATAACCAAAGGGAGATCTTCATTAATACCTCCAAAAGCAGGCAAAACAAAGGTTACGTCCTTAACCGTAACCTTAATAATTAGACACCCGTGGCTAATAGCCCAGAATACATCGTAGCACTTGCGCCAAATAAATAAAGTCGTAAAATTACATTCTGAGCCAAAATATTTCTTTTCCGAAAAATAATCATCGAAAATAGGTTTATCGTCCAAAGTAATATGTTTAAATTCTAAAATAAGATTTCTCTCCTTTGTTTTTTTACAGCATTATATTAGTACCTAGGTACCTTGTTATTATACCAAAAAAGTAGACAGTTGAACAGAAAAAGAAAAAACCGACCACATTTGCATGTAGTCGGTTTGGCTAACAAATTATTGTCTGCCTTCATTTTTCATCTTAGTATAGCACTCACGGCAATATACTGGACGATCCATGGATGGGCGGAAAGGAACTTCAGTCTCGCAACCGCAACCAGCACAAGTAGCTGGGTACATTTGACGAGGACCACCGTTCATACGTTGTTTACGAGCTGCACGACAAGTCGGGCAACGGCCAGGTTCATTTTCAAAACCTTTTTCTTCATAAAATTCTTGCTCTGAAGCAGAAAATACAAAATCTTGTCCACATTCACTACACTTTAAAGTCTTGTCTTCCTTCATTATAAATCACTCCTTTTTCCATATCTCCGATGTTTTCCGGTGCTTCCCCAAGATATGGTAAGAAGATGGAATACTTAAACTCGTTGAGATATTCTATGCTCAGTGTATAGTATAAAGTGCGAAAAGTCAAACAATTTAAATTTTCCCTACATAATTATGGAACTTTAGTAAGTACTTGTCTTCCCACTTAATAATGCATGACAAACTGGCGTTGTCCACATAAAATGTCCACATTTTATTTAAATCTAAACCCAACGCCGCACATAATAAAACTCGCACTATTCCGCCGTGAGCTACCAACATAATTGAAGTATCTTCTTCTTGCTCTTCTACAATTTCTTGCAAAGCATCCCAAGCTCGCTTTTGCACTTCCGGAAAACTTTCACCATTTTCAATATGTGCTTCTTTCGGCTTTTCCAAAAACAAATCAATGCTGCTAGGCCATTGTGCCTTTATTTCATTAAAAGTCAACCCTTCCCATTTACCAAAACAGATTTCTCTAAAATCAGGAAGCGAAACTATGGATAAATTATGGTTTTTAGCCATAGGAGTTGCAGTTTGCACTGCTCTGGTTAAATCACTGGCGTAAATTTTTGCCAAAGGCAAGCCTTCCACTCTAGTCGCTAACTCTTCTGCTTGCGCTTGTCCCTTCGCATTCAAGGGATTATCAGTATGACCTTGAAATCGCATAGCTTTATTTGCATCTGTTTCCCCATGTCTGGCGATATAAATTATTTTCATTTCTGTTTGCTCCTAACTTGTTTAGAATGTGCAAATTCACTTACTTCATCGTGCACACCTGTTTCCGCAAAAGTTTTCATTTCTTTATAGGCCTTAAGTCCAGCATCAAAAAGAGTAAAAGCTAATGCGGCTCCATAACCATTACCTTGTCTAATGTGCAAACGCAAAACAGGCGTAAAACCAAGGGAAAAAGCTAGTTCTTCCTGCCCTCTTTCCGTCGTTATCTGAGAACAAAGGCAATATTCTAAAGCTTTCGGACAGATTTTGCCGGCAATATAAGCCGCTAAAAGTGAAGCTAGACCATCTAACATAATAGGTATTCGATGTTTCGCCGCACACAAAATGCTGCCAACCATTGCGGCACAAACCTCGCTGTCTAATGTATATAATATCTCCTCCCAAGCACGCTCTTTTAGTCTCTCCCAACCGGAAGGCAGTGTATAACGTCCACAAGTTACAGGTGCTAACAACTGGCAACCCGAAACAATTACTTGCTCTGTAGCTGTTATTCCTTGTTCTATAGCCTTGCTTAAATCATTCCTATTTGTCTTCACTATTTCTACTACAACATTGCCGTTAGCGGCTCTTGTTAATATATGTATAGGTGCATCAAGCTGTGGCGCAAGTTCGTTTTCTTTATTCCACAACATAATCGTTCTTTTAGGAAAGCTCAATTTTTCAGGTTCTACACTTTCTTTAGCACCGGCATAAAGGCAAACCATTTTTTCTAATTTTCCCAAGGAACCAAGAGGTTTTATAAGGTTATCAAAATGCTTTTGGGCTCGCTCTGCTACCTCCCTATTTAGAGGTCGTATTTCCCTACAATATTCATTAAATTCCAAAATAATTTCTCCTCTACCGTAAAATAAAATATGCAATCAACAAATAAAACACATTCCCTACTTCAGTAAGTGCTCCGTAAGTATCGCCAGTTAAACCACCTAACATTTTACTAAGATAATGAGCAATTAACAACGCCTCAAACAAGCATAAAAGCCCTATAAATAAATACTTAGTACCACAAACAGCAATAAAAATAATACCCAAAGCGATAGCAATATACGAATATATGGGTTTAGCATATTGCTTAAACAATTTGCCTATACCTTCCTTGCGGGCATAGGGGAAATTTACGATATAAAAAACCATAAAAGTTCTCGTTGCTACTGACATTGCAATAAGGGCTTTTGTTAAAACCATTCCAGAAATTGCTAAATACGCACCCAACTTTAATAAAATTAAAACAACAACTGCCAGCACTGCATTTGAACCCACATGACTATCCTTCATTATTTCCAACATGCGCTCACGCGTACGCGCAGAAAAAACTCCGTCTGCTGTATCCATGTAGCCATCATACATGAGCCCACCTGTAATAATTATTTCTGCAAAAATCAAAAGTGTTCCTCGCAAAAAATCAGGAAGAGCAACTAATAAAAGTCCATAATTCACTAGTGCCAAAATAGCACCAATAATAAGTCCCACTAGCGGAAAAAAGGGAACGCTGCGAGAAAAATCCTGTGATGACCATTCCTCACTATGTGAAAACCTTATGCGCGTTAAAAATTCTAGGGCAGTTATAAAATTATGCATTTTCTACTCCTGTGCCTTCAGCTTGATTATAAACATCTAAGGCCATTTGCAAAATTACTATAGCTAAAGATGCCCCTGTGCCTTCTCCTAACCGCATCCCCGCATCTACAATTGGATGTAATTTTAACATTTCCAACATTTTACCATGGGAAATTTCTTCAGATAAGTGCGAGCAGAACATATATGCAGTACAGGCGGGATTAATACCATATGCAATTAAAGCTGCCGCCGTAGCATTAACACCGTCTACCATGATAGGTATGCCTCTTTGAGCACCTGCTAAAATCATCCCTGCCAGACCAGCATGATCATATCCTCCAACTTTGCTCAAAACATCTAAAGCGTCATCTGGATTAGGAACATTTATTTTAAGACCATCAGTCACAACATTGCGCTTAATAATCATCCGTGCATCGTTAATGCCACTACCTCGGCCCACCGTAAGTTCAGGTGGCAAACCTAAAATAGCGGAGGCTATAGCGGCCGTAGAAGTTGTATTTCCTATACCCATCTCAGCCGTTGCCAAAAGATTATAACCTTGATCAACACATTCGTTTGCTACCTTCATACCTGCTTTTATAGCGGCAATTGCCTGTTGTTTAGTCATAGCCGCGCCCTTGGTGAAATCTTCCGTTCCCATAGCGACTTTACAATTTATTACCTGCGGCAAAGCTGTTAAATCAGCGTTAACACCTACATCAGTTATAAAAATATCCGCTTTAGCATGACGAGCCATAACGTTAGCACCGGCACTTCCACGAATATAGCCGTGAATCATTTGAATAGTTACTTCAGGTGGAAAAGCACTAACTCCATATTTTGCAATACCATGATCTCCGCACATTAAGAGCATGGCTGTTTTAAGTTCTTTAACAGGTGCTTTGCCTGTTAAAGCTGCATATTTCACTACCATTTTTTCTAAATCACCTAGTCCATGACTAGCATCAAACTCCTGCCATCTTTTGGCTACTAGTTCACTTATTTTTTTGTTTGGTAGCGGTATAGTAATGTTATTAAGGTCGTTCACTGTTATTTTCTCCATTTTCGTCTTTAAATTTAAAAGCCATTTTTTTTATATCCACAGCATTACCGGCAATGACATAATAAACTTCATCTGCCTCCCTGCCTACTTGTTGGTTAACCCAACCAGCTATATCGCGATATTCTCTGCCCATCACAGAATCAGGTACAATGCCTGCTCCTACATCATTTGCTACAAAAATAACAGGCTTACTTATAGCACGTGCAGCCTTTAATAACTTAGTGATTTCCCCATAAACATACTCATATTTAGCATTAAAATCTGCCGGGGCATTTTTTCCATACATCAAATTACTAATATAAATCGTAAGACAGTCAAAAAGCACCACATCTGCCAATTCACCTGCTTCCGTCATGGCCTTATCAGCAGCATAAGGGGCCTCAAAATTAAGCCAGCGACCATTTGTTCTGCGTTTTTTATGATATTCTACTCTATTAGACATTTCCTTGTCTAAAATTTCAGCCGTAGCAATATAAGCTGCCTTAGCCCCTGCGTGTAAAGCATACTTCTCCGCAAACTTGCTCTTGCCACTACGAGCGCCACCCAGAACTAAAGTTAATTTTTCCTGCATATTTTCTCCTCATTTCTTACTCTTCAGACAATATGAAATAAAAAAATCCTCTCTATTAAGAGAGGATTTTGACATTAAGAAACTATTGCCACATTCCTCTCGCCCGAAGGTATGTTGGTACACAACAGGTAGGTCTCCTGGCTTAGGTTCGTCACCTTCCGCGCCTTCCCAGTTTCCCAGTGGCATTGTACGGTTGGCTCCCCATTACAGTAGCGGGACTGCGCCGGATTCTAACCGGTCTTCCCTATTAAGCTATAGCCGTAGCTATGGCACCTGTTCAAACTTTCCATTTAATATTGTAACCTATTTTAATAATTACTGCAAGCAAATCTAACAGGCTGATTTATACTTATTCCCCTGACTGTCTTTACCTATCATTAGACCCATATTTAAAGTTTTTTATAAAAAATTACTATATCTTCATCGTTCCCCGCTTGCATCGTAAAACCACCTGGAATAGTCCCCACTCTTACAAATCCTAATTTATTATAAAGTTTTAGAGCAAATTCATTAGTAGCAACTACGGCATTAAATTGTAAAAGTTTAAAGCCGGATTTTCTGCCTTGTAGCAATGAATGTTGCACAAGTTTTTCTCCAATTTGCTTGCCCCGCTCTGAGGCTTTTACAGCGTAGCTAGCGTTGGCAATGTGAGCGCAGCGTCCTACATTATTAGGGTGTAAAATATATAGACCTACGATTTTCCCCATCTCTTGGGCAACGCCCACAAAACTTTGCTGGGCAAAAAAAAACTTAGCTGACTCTTCTGTCAGTATGTCTTTTTGGGGAAAAGCAATACCCTTTTCTACCACTTCATTCCATATCCCTGTCATGGCAATAATATCTGCTTCGTCGTATTCTCTTACAATAACATTCATCTTTCTCGCCACCTTAAACAAAAAGGCAGCCCCTAAGGACTATCTTTAAATTTTATTTAACTTCTGTTTCGACCCGCAATAAAATAAAGCAAAGGTCAGAAAGTCTGTTTAAACACATTAATACATTTTTATTTACATCTTCTTTTTCAGCTACCCGCAGTAAAGCTCTTTCAGCACGTCTAGTAGTTGTACGAGCCATATCTAGAGCAGCAGCTCCTATGTTTTCGCCCGGGGTTATGAAATGCGTCAAAGGTGCAAGCATAGCATCGTATCTATCAATAGTTTCTTCAAACAAAGTTACATGCTCAGGTTTAATATAAGATTCCTGCAAATTAAGGCTTGCTACATCTGCCATTAGCGTCATGAGCAGTTCTTGAATTTTAAAAATCGTTTCTTTTACATCTTCGCGTTTTACAGTTGCCCTAGCTAAACCTAATTCAGCTCTCACCTCATCAATATTTCCGTAAGCTTCTACACGCAAACTCTGCTTAGGTACTCGCTCACCGGTAAGTAAACTTGTAGCGCCTTTATCGCCTGTTCTTGTATAAACATCTGCCTTCTTCATATCGAGTCCTCCTGACTACCTTATAAAAACTCCACTCCTGTCGAATAGGAAATTTCTTATTTCATTTTCGCATAAGATGAACATGACAAGTAGATTAAATAATATTAATAGATTTCTTCAGCAGTAAAATAGTTTTTAATTTCTCTAGCTGCACTTTCTGGGCTATCGCTACCATGAACAATATTTTCGCCGATAGTAAGTGCAAAATCACCACGGATAGATCCTGGGACAGCATCCAAAGGATTTGTTGCTCCCATCATACCACGTACAGCCTTAATAGCGTTTTCACCTTCAATTACCATAGCCGCAACAGAACCGGAAGTAATAAACGTAATCAATTCCCCAAAGAAAGGTTTTGTTTCATGTTCTGCATAGTGATATTTTGCTTGAGCCTCAGTCAATTTTACAAGTTTCAAGGCAGCAACTTTTAAGCCTCGGCCTTCAAAGCGAGAAATAACCTCGCCAATTAAATTCTTTTTTACACCATCTGGTTTTACAAGCACTAATGTTTGTTCCATTTGAAATCTCTCCTCATCATTTTTTAATTAATATATACTAAATCGCTATACGATATTAGTCCTTTAATAACTCTGCATATTTTTTATTATCTAACTGTAATACCATAGCTGTAATAAGCTTCACGGCTCCTAAATAATCATCCAAATGGATAACACTTTGATGACTATGAATATATCGTGTAGGAATACTAAAGGACAAGGTCAAAACACCTGCATCATGTAAATGAATACGCCCGCCATCAGTAGCTCCACCCTCAGAAATGCTAAATTGAGTCGGTATATTAATCTTTTTGGCCACCTGCAAGGCAAAATCCCGTAAAGCTGTATTGGGAATCATACCAGCATCATACAGTGTAATAGCAACACCCTTACCAATTTTAGCAGGAGCAATTTCATCAGCAACACCTGGAGTACCGCCTGCAACGCAAGTGTCTAAAACAAATGCCACATCTGGTTTCAGCATATTAACAGAAGTTTGTGCTCCACGTAAGCCAACTTCCTCTTGTACCGTTGCCACACCATAAACAGTATTGTTATGTTTTTCTTTTGCCAAATTTTCCATGACATCCGCCATTACCGCACAACCGATACGATTGTCCCAGGCTTTTCCCAGCAAAGTTTTACCATCGCCCATTTGCGCAAATTCTGCAAACGGCGTCACAGCGCAGCCTTCCTCAACCCCCAAAGCTCTGGCCTCATCTTCATCTTTAGCGCCAATATCAATATACATATCACTTTTTTTAACAACTTTTGTACGTTCTTCCGGAGTCAAAATATGTGGTGGTTTACTGCCAATAACACCTACTAAATCGCCTTTTTTACCATGAACTGTTACACGCTGGCTGAGCATGACCTGTTCCCACCAACCGCCCAAGCAAACAAAACGCAAAAAGCCTTCTTTAGTAACATGCTTAATCATAAACCCGATTTCATCCATATGACTTGCTAACATAACCTTGGGTCCTTCTTGTCCCTCAGCGGTGAAAATAACACTACCCAATTTATCATAGGATACTTTTACTTGTGCACCCATACGTTCAAGTAAAAGATCTTTCATCGGGCCTTCAAAACCCGAAACACCACAGGTTTCAGAATATCTCTTTAACCAATTCATTTTTTCATTCATATTGTCAGCCCTTCTTTGCCTATTTTTGTATAAAATGCTACAAAATATTATAGCATTTTGAGCAACTATTGTCGACAAAAAAAGCACCCAAAATTGGGTGCTTTAATATTTACTCAAAAGCGATACTACCTTTGGTGCGCATTTCTTCTGCTTCTGCTCGCAGCAGCTTGACTCTTTCTTCCGTAGAAGGCTGTGTACTAAACATGCCCTTCATGTCTTTAGTGCTGAAAGGACAAATAATAAACATATGAGCAGTAGCAGGTGTAGCATTAGTTAATGTTCTTTGCGCTGCAATATTATCTATTTTTAGCAAAGCGTCGGCCAATGCATCAGGATTACCACACAGGGCACCACCGGAACACGATCAACCAAATATTCCCTTGACCTGGAAACAGCCATTTGAATAAGCAGGGTCGCCACTGGAGCCAAAAGCATAATGGCTATGCCCACTATAGGATTGCGATTTTCGTCATCACGCCGTCCACCACCAAAAAACATACCCCAACGAGCAACAGTCGTAATAACACCGGCCATAGCCGCGGCTACAGAACCAATTAATATATCTCCATGTTTAACATGACTAAGTTCATGGCCTAAAACCCCGGCAATTTCTTTGGGTGTTAGAATATTCGCTAGCCCAGAAGTAATAGCGATGGCTGCATGCTCAGGATTGCGTCCTGTAGCAAAAGCATTAGGCACTGCGCTATTAATAACGTAAACTTTCGGCATAGGAAGACCGCCACGCGTAGCTAGATCTTTGACTATACCATAAATTTCCGGAGCCTCTTTCTCTCCCACTTGTGTAGCATTATACTGTGACAAAACAAGCTTATCACTATTCCAATAGCTATAAAAATTCATAGCCAAAGAAATGACCAACATAAATGTCATACCATTTACGCCGCCAAAATAATCACCTAAGCCTACCAATATAAGAGTTAAGGCTGTCATTAAAAATGTAGTACGAAGCATACTTATCCTCCCTTACAGAGCAATTATTATGTATATTATAAATGACATCTGTGTGTAAAATAGTTTATTTTTCCACCCTTAATTTTATAGCTTCCAGCATATTTTCACTATTCTCTCTAACTTTTTTCTTTAAAATCGGGTTCAAAAGGCCGGAAATCATAGGAATTCCAAACTCAAAATCAACAGATAGAGAAACCTCTACCCCTTGCTCTGTGTCTTTAATATTCCAAGCCCCCTCCATTTTTTTCAAATCCCCCTGAGTCTGCTTATAGGTAATACTGAAATTATTTGGATCAAATTCATCTCTTTCCGTCCAGGCGATACGCCTGCCATCAACATCTGAATCCCAGGTACTAATGGTATAATTTTCTCCACGTTCTAACACTTTTACACTCTTTAAACTTTCCATAAACAAAGGATAATCTTCCATTTTAGCTATAATATTATAAATATCTTCTTTTCGTCCCTGCATTAACGCTTTGCTTTCCACGAATGGCATATTATACCTCCTTATAAATCATCAATAGCAGCATTAGTTTGTTTAATTGCTTCTCTAAATACAGTCAAAACATGATCAACTACTTCAATAGGCATAATAAGCGGCGGCTCCATGCGCATTACCTTGGGATTATTCAAAGTGTAGGCAATGATTATATTATTATTTATCATTATAGACATAACCATCCCGCCTGCACCTTCCTTAGTAAGTTCGATACCAACCATCATGCCGCGTCCACGCACTGCTTTTATTACTGCGGGATAGTCTTTCGCAATAGCCTCCAACCCAGCCTTTAGATACGCACCTGTTTGGGTACCACGTTGCAATAAATCTTCTTCTTCAATGATTTTTAAAGTGGCTAAACCAGCCACACAAGCCATCTGATTTCCACCAAAGGTTGATGTGTGCAAGAAAGGTGCTTCTATTAATCCCTTCCACGCCTCCGGTGTAGCTGTAATCGCGCCAATAGGCACAACGCCACCACCCAAGGCCTTAGCCGTAGCCATAAGGTCAGGTGCAACATCATCATGATTGATACCAAACCATTGTCCTGTGCGGCCAATGCCCGTTTGCACCTCATCTGCAATTAACAAAGCACCATATTTATCACATAGCTCGCGCACTGCTTTAAAATAACCATCATGAGGAACAATAATCCCGCCTTCCCCCTGTATGGGTTCCAAAATTACTGCTGCGGTATCATTATCCATTGCGGCTTCTAAAGCAGAAATATCATCATAAACAACATGCTCGAAGTTAGGCAGCAAAGGTTGAAATGGTGTCCGAAACATATCACGTCCTGTCGCTGTCAAAGAGCCAAAAGTTTTACCGTGAAAAGCATTCTTAGCCGCAATGAATTTTTTTCTGCCCGTAGCTAGACGTGCAACTTTCAAGGTGCCTTCCACAGCTTCAGTACCACTATTTACAAAAAAGCTGTATTGTAATTTACCGGGAGTTATTTCCGCTAAACGTTCTGCCAAATCTGCCATGGGCCTATTAAACAAAACTTCTCCATGCATAGGCATGGTATCCAACGAGTTTTTTACAGCTTCAACTACCTTAGGATGTCTGTGCCCAACACAAAACATACCGTATCCGCCTAGGCAATCAATATAATCATGGCCCTCACTGTCGGTAATAATCCAACCTTGAGCTTTTGTTTCTACACTGCCCAACCCTATGAAACGAAATAAGCGTGCCATAGATGGGTTTATAAACTTCTCGTATTTTTCAATTGTTTCTTCTATAAAATCCATTCTTATCCCTTCCCTACGTTAATAAGTCAGTTACCGGTACAAAGGTTATTCCGGCCTGCTGTACGTCTTTATATATTTCCACCCAGGCCTGTGCTGTCGCTGGTCTAGCATGGCAAATAACAATTACTGAACCATATTTATTGGCAATATTTGCCGCAGCCCAAATCTGTTTTTTTATACTTGCAACATTACTGCTATTATCTAGAAATAAACTATTGCGGCCAGTGCTAACATCTAACTGACGTGCAACTTTGTACGCAACAGAAGATGCTATAGTTCTGCTATCAAGAAAAAATAGCCCCCTGCTATGCAGCACTTCCAAAACTGCCCCCATAGTTGCTGTATTAGAGGTTGCCCTAGAACCTTGATGGTTGTTAACACCTTTTACACCTGGCAGACTCGCAATAGCTTCCTCAGTAAACTTTTGTACCTCTTCTTTTGTCATTGTCACCGTTACCATCTTATTCTCCGATGCAGCGCTAGCATCCATTGGTTCCATGGGAAGATGCAGCATAGGTAATTGCCCATTTCTAATAATAAGCTTTAAAGTGGCACTGCTATTAGTCTTAAAAGGTATTATTGAAAATGACATGTCTATGGGTAAGCTTGTTAAGCTTTCCAATGGGTCTAAATCATAGCCACAATCGTCCACTACTACAGCTATCCTACCGCTAAGCCCCTTATGTGAACTAGGAACAACTTTTTTTTCATCTGCTGCAGTATCTTTCTCTGCCTCTTCTTTTTGAAGCTTTTTTTCTAAACTTGCACTGGAATTATCTGTAGCTGTTGACTCTTTTGCTTTTATATCAACTTGCGGTGATTTATCTGAATTAATACTTTTAGGCATTATTTCACTTACTATATCAGAAAAGCTTCTGGGTTCGGCATTAGGCGTTTTATGTGATGCGAAAAGAAACCCAATAAACATAACTAAAACAAGCACGGCAACAACTAATATTAGCCCACCTCCGCTCTTTTTCTTATGAGAGTTTCCTGGCCGGCCCGTCGTTTTCTTTTGTCTAACCATACATCTCTCCCCATTATGCCCGTGGATGGGCTTTCTCATATATAGCTTTTAGTCTCTTATTGGTTAAATGTGTATAAATCTGAGTTGTCGAAATATCCGCATGTCCCAATAATTCTTGCACAGTTCGCAAATCAGCTCCGTTATCCAATAAATGAGTAGCAAAAGAATGCCGCAAAATATGTGGCTTCAACTCTTTTCTAATACCTGCCTCATGACCATACTTTTTAATTATTTGCCAAAATCTTTGGCGAGTCATACCGCTGCCATGCATAGTAAGAAACAAACATTTTTCCCTACTATCATTATGCAATAACTGTGGTCGAACTATTTGTAAATATCTCGCTAAATACTCTATAGCATAATGCCCTAAGGGGATAATGCGTTCTTTCGACCCCTTGCCAAAAGTTATAAGGTATTTCATTGGTAAATTAACGCCGGAAACAGGCATTTTAACCAATTCAGATACCCGCATACCTGTAGCATAAAGCACTTCTAGCATAGTACGGTCACGATAACCTTCATTAGTAGACAAATCAGGTGCTTCTAAAAGTAAATCCACTTCCTGGCAATTTAATACACTGGGCAAAATCGTACCCTTAGTACCGGCTTCAATAACCTCCGCAGGATCTATTTCTAGGTATCCCTCAGCAGTCATAAAACGAAAGAAAGCCTTTAACGCTGCTAATTTACGAGCCATACTGGCAGGTGCATAGCGCTCTTTCTTTAAAAAGGACATGTAAGCAATAATATCTTGCCTAGTAATATTTTTAATGTTTTTTTTAACTTGCTGAGCAAAAAGTCTCAAATCACTTTCATAGGCCTCTTTTGAATTTAGGGCCAGACCCAGCTCTACTGTTAAGTATTCTATAAATAACTTAATATCTTTTTCCATGGCAACACCGCCTTGAAAAGAAGACGGCGCCAAAGAAGGCGCCGTCTTCTTTAAAATACTATTCTTTTTTCTCCGTTTTATCTGAAACCATAATCTGCATGTTATTTACAGGAGAAATAGTAGAAATAGCGTGTTTATAAACCATCTGTTGTTTACCCTCATTTTCCATAATAACAGTGAAATTATCAAAACCTTTTACCAACCCACGTAATTGAAACCCGTTTACCAAATAAATTACCACTGCTAAATTTTCTTTACGCACATGATTTAAAAAATTATCCTGCAAATTAATTGCTTTATTGGTTGTTACTGTAGCCACTATAATTTCCTCCTATATAACTAACTATTTTACATAATCTTACCGCAGTTTACGTTTTTGTTCAAGTACCCTTAGCATTTCAGCCACATATATTTCGGGAACCGATGGTTCTGCTACCTCTATCCAGTGTATATAAGACATTTTTTTATACCAAGTAAACTGCCTTTTGGCAAAATTGCGCGTAGCCTGCTTGATTTTGCTAATACAGGTGTTTTTATCATATTCGTCATGTAAATATTCTAGTACTTGTCTATACCCTATGCTTTTCATAGCTTGAGCATCTTCCGGTACACCCATTGCTAAAAGTTTCTTAGTTTCCTCGAAAATCCCTGCTTCCACCATTTTATCCACCCGCTTATTAATGCGAGGATACAAAATCTCTCGTGGCATGTGCAGTCCAAATACAATTGCATCATAGGGACTTTCCTTGGCATGTGTTTGTGAAACTTCCTCTCCTTGCATAGCTACCTCGATAGCCCTAATCACCCTTCTACGATCATTGCTATGCAGGTTCTTTGCCGCATTTGCATCCAATTTTGCTAAGCGCTTATGTAGTGCCTGATTTCCTTCTCTAATGGCATAGTTCTCTAAAGCTACTCTTAAATTACCTACAGCCTGGGCCTGGGCAAAATCATAATTTTCTAAAAGTGCTTTAATATACAGCCCTGTACCGCCTACGATAATAGGCACATGCCCTCTTGCATTAATATCTTGGATTAACAGTGCTGCACGTTCTTTAAAATCAACCACGTTAAACTTTTCACTAGGCTCTAAAATATTAATCAAATGATGCTTTATCTCTGACAATTCTCGTGCGTTGGGTTTTGCAGTGGCAATATCCATATGCTTATAAACCAGCATGGAATCCCCTGAAATAATCTCACCACCAAGCTTTTGAGCCAACATAATGCCACAATCACTTTTTCCTGTAGCCGTAGGTCCCAAAATAACAATTACTTTAAGTCGTCTCATTAGCTTGTCTCCTTAAAATCCCATATTTAACTTTACTATATTTACTACCCAATACTTCTTCTATGCCTAAGGCTTTAAGCACTCTTAGTGTGCGTTCCTTCACTACCACCAAAGGAGCAACCCTTAATGCCTCCAACAACGTTTCCCGCACTAAAAGCTTGGTATAAGCCAAAGGACGTAAAGGCTTCATATTAGAAGATAAATGCACCGGGTATTTAAACATAGGGTCAAAATATACTACGTCAAAGCTATCATTTGCCGCTTTTTTTAAATATTCTCCAGCTTTTATCCACTGTGTTTGAATTCTTCTTAAAGCTTGGTCAAGCAAGGGCTCATCACTTACATAGTGCTTCAAGCCTTCTGTAACCACAAACCATAAAGGCAAAGAAGCCTCTAGACCTTGTACATAACCTTCTTCACCCACAACATAAGAAGCTATAGCAGCATCACTGGCAAAACCCAAAGTGGCATCTAACAATCTGCTTCCTTTTTTTAATTCACAAGCCACTATAAAATTATCTTGCTTGCCTTGTAAAATTTTCTGCAAGCGCAATACAGCCATGCCTGGATGATAAAAAAGAATCCCATCATCAGAAAAAAGCTGTGGCCCCTTTTTCGTAGCAACTAAAAGTCCGTCTAGGTTATTTGTTTCTTTAATAGCTTGCAAAGAACCATTTCCCTGACGTTCTATATAAGGCACCTCCAGTAATTGCGCCCATTGTTTTGCTTGTGTAGGCAACGCGCTACCGCCATTTAGCCCTCTTGTTATAGCAATCTTCATACTGACACACCTAAGTTCTCTTAAACATTTTATATAATTCTTCTGAGGTTATTTCTATCATACAAGGACGTCCATGCGGACAAGTAAAAGGATGCTCTGTATTTAAAAGCTCTAAAATAAGTGCCCGCATTTGCCGAATATTCAATACTTCCCCGGCCCTAATAGCACTGTGACAAGCAGCATAATGCAAAACCTCTTCACGCAAATCTTCTGGTTTTATATTTTTGTTTTCTGACAAAAGTTTTAATATCTCTCTAATAAATTCTTCTGCCTCAGCATTTTTTATATCTGCAGGCAAAGATGATACTCTTAGAACCGTCTCACCACCAGGCTCTATATCTACCCCTAGTTGCAAAAACTCTTTTCTATATTCTTCAATCATACTTACTTCTTGTGATAGGGCATCTAAATAGAGTGGAATTAAAAATTGTTGTGTAGGTATCTCTTGATGAGCCGCCACTAGTTTGTCATACATAACCCTTTCGTGAGCAGCATGCTGATCAATTAAATACAGTGCTGTTTCCGATTGGGCAACAATAAATACTCTATCAATCTGTCCTAGGGGCCAAATAGTATCTACACCGCTATTTACATCTTGAAAGGCAATATTATTACCTGATACCATTGTATCTATGTTTTCGCTGGTGCGTTGTGCCACACTAAACTCTAGACTGGGAGTTTCATTAACACGCTCAGGCGTTTTCCAAATTTGCTGCTCAGGCGAGGGATAATTTGTTACTGTGCCACTAAAGCTCCGCTTAGCCGTGCCAAAACTCTCCGTGCTTGCTAGGGACGCTTCGCCAGTTCCTAGCAACGGCTTAGTTAATGCCTCAGACAACGCGTGATAAACAACCCTATAAACTGCACCCTCATCACCAAACTTTATTTCACTTTTTTGAGGATGCACGTTAATGTCAATATTTGTTGTATCTACTGTTATATCTAGTACTGCGAAAGGAAAACCACCCTTAGGTATTTGTGACCTGTAGGCATGATCTAAAGCTTTACCAATCATGCGATTATTAATAGTACGTCCATTGACAAAAATTGTCTGCCATTGACGTGTACCTTTTAACATAGTCGGCTTACCAATATAGCCGCTAATACCAATGCCGTTATCTTCGTACTTTACAGCAATTAACCCAGTAGCTACGTTCTTGCCATAAAGTGCCGTAATAGTGTCTACTAAATCTCCATTGCCCGGTGTATTAATAACTTCTTTATCATTATTTAGTAATCTAAAATGCACATCAGGACGTGACAGCGCAATTTTAGATATAATTTCATTTATATAGCGTCCTTCGGTATTCACCGTACGCAAAAACTTACGGCGAGCAGGTACATTGTAAAATAAATCTTTGACTGTAATTACTGTGCCAATATTACCGCCTGTGGAAATACACTCTATATTTTCACCACCATTAATAGTAATAGAGGTAGCAAATTCTTCGTCGCTTAATCTAGTAAGCAAAGTAAACTTGGCCACAGAAGCAATACTTGGTAAAGCTTCTCCTCTAAACCCCAGTGAATGAATACTAAGTAAGTCTTCTGCACTACGCAATTTACTGGTAGCATGGCGCAAAACAGAAAGCTTAGCATTAGCTTCAGACATACCACTACCATTATCTACAACACGAATATATTCAGTTCCACCTTCATAAATAGTTACTTCAATGTTGTTGGCTCCGGCATCCAAAGAATTTTCCACTAATTCTTTAGCTACAGATGCTGGTTTTTCCACAACTTCGCCGGCAGCTATTTTATTGGCAGTATTTTGGTCAAGCAGTCTTACCTCTGCTTCCATTATTTACTACCTCCCTCCCTGCGAGCTTCTTCTTGCAACTTGTATAGCTCATTTAACGCCTCCAAAGGCGTCATAGTCATAATATCCATATCCGTTAGCTTTTGGGCTAACCCTCCGGCAAACAAAGAAGTTTCCACTGCTTCCTCCGTGCTTCTAGTTACTAGGCATTTTGTCTCTTTACTCTTTTCGCCATCATATTCTAATAATAAATCTTCGGCTCTAGCCACAACTTTCTTGGGGAGTCCTGCTAACTGAGCTACATGAATACCATAGCTGCGATCAGTTCCACCTGGCACAATACGGCGCAAGAAAACTATATCATTGCCACGTTCTTTAACAGCTATTGAATAATTTTTGACTCCTTCTAAAAGCTCTTCCAATTCTATTAATTCGTGATAATGAGTAGCAAAAAGAGTTTTGGCCTTAAGCTTTTCATTAATAAACTCTACCACTGAGCGAGCAATACTCATGCCGTCATATGTACTAGTGCCACGGCCAACCTCATCCAAAATAATGAGACTGTGCTTAGTAGCATATTTTAAAATTTGCGCCACTTCGTTCATCTCTACCATAAAGGTACTCTGTCCGGTTGCTAAATCATCACTAGCTCCAACTCTGGTAAAAATGCGATCTACCGGACAAATAGATGCTTGACGAGCAGGAATATAACTACCCATTTGGGCCATAAGCACCAATAAAGCAAATTGACGCATATATGTAGATTTACCTGCCATATTTGGTCCTGTTAAAATAATCATGCGTTGTTCATTACTGTTGAGCAAGGTGTCATTAGGCACAAATATTTCCCTTTGCAAAAGCTTTTCCACCACAGGATGACGGCCATCTCTAATAGAAATTTCTTGTTGGTTATTTAATTCCGGGCATACATAATTATTTTTAAACGCCGCAATGCTAAGAGACAACAATACATCTAAACTTCCTAGTGCCCTAGCTGTCTCTTGAATTTCCACAATTTTCCCACGAATTTCTTCGCGGATTTTATTAAAAAGATAATATTCTAATTGTTGTATTTTTTCTTTAGCGCTAAGTATCTTATTTTCAAACTCTTTTAGCTCCGGTACTATATAACGCTCAGCATTTACTAAGGTCTGTTTGCGAATAAAATAATCAGGAACTAAGGCTACACTGCCCTTGGATACCTCGATGTAATAGCCAAAAACTTTATTAAAACCAACCTTTAAAGTCTTAATACCGGATTGGTCTTTAATGCGCTGCTCAAATCTTTGCATCCACTCTTTATTGTTTTGCGCAATATCATGTAATTCATCTAGTTCTAAATCATAACCGGTACGAATCATGCCACCCTCACGAATAGTAAAGGGAGGTTCATCCACTATACCTGTTTCCAGCGTAGCTAAAATGCCCTCGTGCAAGCAAATATGCATAGATAACTTTTGTAGCAGTCCTTGGGAATAATCTTGCAATAATATTTTTATATTCGGCAAAACCTGTAAAGAAGCCCGTAAAGAGACCATATCACGTGCATTAGCGGAACCAACTTCAATGCGAGCAAGTATGCGTTCTAAATCAGTAACACTCTTAAGATTTTCCGTTAACCCATCTCTAAGCTTGATATTTTCTAACAAAACCTTAATAGCTTCTTGCCTGCTTTTAATTTGTGCTAAATCTAACAAAGGTGCCTCTAGCCATTGCCGTAATCTGCGTGCCCCCATAGCAGTATTAGTGTAATCAAGCACATCTAAAAGCGTACCTTTTTTGCCACCATCGCGCATGTTACGAACTAACTCCAAATTACGAATGGCTGTAGCATCTAAAACCATGAAACTATCTCTGGCAATAACCGTCAAGTTATTAATTTGTGCTAAATCAGCTTTTACATTGTCATGAATATACTGCAGCATAGCCTCTACTGTGCCCCTTACCAGCTCGTTCTTGTAGGCATCACAATCAGTAGCAAAATGCTTAGCAAAAAAATCTACATGATCATCGCACACAAATTTGCTGAAAATACATTGTGGCAATTTTTGCTTAATTGTTTCCGTTATTTTTTCCCATTCATCTATGGCACCTACGGCAATTAGTTCTGCTGGCTGCAGTCTGAAAATCTGGTCTAAAACAAATTCCCTGCGGCTGCTTCCCCTAGCCATATACCATTGGCACTCCCCGGTAGAAATATCAGCAAAACTTACACAAAGAGCTTCTCCGTCTTCACGTAAACAAGTCAAATACTGATTGTGTCCGTCTTCCAAGATAGCACTACTAAGTACCGTACCCGGAGTAATAATCTTAATTACTTCCCGTTTCACAATTCCTACTGCATCCTTGTGATCCTCTACTTGTTCACAAATTGCAATACGATAGCCTTTACGAATAAGCTTGGCAATATAACCATCTACAGCGTGATAAGGTACGCCGCACATGGGTATTTTGTCTTCCAAGCCACCTGCCCGGCCCGTAAGGGTAATATTCAATTCCTTAGATGCTGTTAAAGCATCTTGAAAAAACAACTCATAGAAATCTCCCAAACGAAAGAACAACAATTCCTCTTGATGCTGATTTTTAACATCTAGATATTGCTGCACCATTGGTGTATAGGTGGTTGTCATACTTGCGCGCTTCCTTTCAACAGCCAAGTTTGAGCCGCTTCAATCTTCACGTTTAATTTTGCACCAATCTTATATTCCTGATCAGCTAAGGGCCACAAAACTAACTTATTACCGTCAGTCCGTCCACTCCAAATATTAGGGTTATTATAACTTGGTCCCTCTACCAAAACTTCTACTACTTTACCCACCAAAGCTTGATTGCGGACAAGACTGTTTTTATTCTGCAGCTCCATTAAGCGATTTAACCGTTCTTTTTTAACTGCTAAAGGCACTTGTTCTGTCAACTTTGCCGCTGGGGTCCCTGACCGTTTAGAGTAAATAAAAGTATAGGCTACGTCGTAACATACCTCGTCCACTAGTTGTAAGGTGTCAGCAAAATCTTCTTCAGTTTCGCCGGGAAAGCCAACTATAATATCAGTAGTTAATACGGCGTCAGGCACATACTTACGAATATTTGCCACTAACTCCAGATACTGTTCTCTGGTATAACCCCTGTTCATGGCTTTTATAATCTTACTACTGCCGGACTGAACCGGAATATGAAAATGCTTGCAAACATGCTTGCTTGCTGCAATGGTGCGCACTAAATCCTCACTCATATCACGTGGATGACTAGTCATGTAACGCACTCTTTCAATTCCTGGAATACTATCAACTGCACGCAAAAGCTCGCTAAAAGCATCTATTTCTCCCTGATCTTTGCCATAAGAATTAACGTTTTGACCTAAAAGAGTTACTTCTTTGAACCCCTGTAATGCGGCTTTTGTTATTTCCGTAAGTATACTTTCCTTGCTCCTGCTGCGTTCTCTACCTCGCACATAGGGCACAATGCAATATGTACAAAAGTTATTGCACCCATACATAATAGGGACCCAAGCAGAAAAACTGCTTTTACGAACAAAACTACCATCAAATTCCTGAGGATCATTTTGTAAGTCAGCAAAAATCTTTTTATCCTTTTTCTTGCTGCTCAGATAGCTTTGCAATATAGCGCTAAAATTATTTACATGGGCAGTGCCAATAATTAAATCTATTTGTGGATATGTTTTTGTTAATTTTTCTCCACCTTTTTGAGCCATGCATCCAGCTACGCAAATAACCTTATTAGGATTTTCTGCTTTTAATGCCTTCATTTCTCCTATCTTGCCTAATATTTTCTTCTCTGCGCTCTCACGAACACAACAAGTATTAATAAGAACAACATCTGCTTGGTGAAAATCCTGAGCATATTCATACCCCAAATCTGCTAATTGCCCAGCAAAATGTTCAGAATCACTTTCATTCATTTGACAACCATAATTAATTATGTGATAAGTTTTACTCATAAATTCTCCTTAAAACCCTTTAAATTTAAATAACATATTCTCTTAACGTATTCAATAATTATACTCGAAATTCGCTTTTTTAACAAGAAAATGACCCAGTTGGGAAATCCCCACTGAGTCATTTTAGACCATCAACACTTACTATTTTACTTCATCATATGGTGAGCTTTAGTTTTAACTGTTGTGTTTTCCAAAGCAGTCCAAGCTTCATTGGCCCGTTCAACAAAAAGTTTGCGTACTGCTTGGTTTTCACCCAAACCATGAATGTATGTATCTACATGGAATCCTGCTTTTTCCAATATAGATTTATGTGAATCAGGCTCTGCGCCTGCCATATCATTATTTGCATGATCACCGGCAACCATCATCATAGGAATCAAGGTAACTGATTTTATCCCTTTTTCTTTTAGCTTAGGAATAATGTTTTCTAAACTAGGCCAACCTTCTACAGTATAAATCACCACATTATCCATGCCCATTTCCTGCAATCTTGCCTGCATCACTGCATAATAAGCATTAGCCGGATGTGGTGTACCATGCTTCATTAATAAAATAGCTTCATGTTTGTGCAGTTTAGGGAACTCAGTACTCATGGCTTTTAAAGTTTCAGTAACCTCGTCTCTTTGATTTTCTTGTCCCATCCAATATACCAAAGAAGTACCTAACGTCATTTTTTTAAACTGATCCTTATATAATTCAAAAACAGCACTATCATAAGAATATTCCATACCTGGAATAATATCTAGAGTAGTAAGGGCAACACGTGTATAGCCTTCTTTTTTCAACTCTGCCAAAGCTTGCTCTGGAGTTGGAATTGTAATTCCTTCTTTTTCCTTAATACGATCTACAATGATATGCGAAGTAAATGCCATTACCACTTTTGTATTAGGATGAGCTGCTTGGATATCCGCTACCGTTTTTTCAATAGTTGCTTGGCGTGAATTTTTAAATGTAGTGCCAAAACTCATAACAAGAATTGCATCTTTGTTAGGCAAATTCTGCATAGCTGCATTTTCAGATACGCGCACCCCAATTTCTGCTGCTCGTTTTAATGCCGGTGTTGCATTCTTAACCTCAGTATTTAGTTGATAGCTTGCATAACTTGTTTGCACCCCTATACCCAAAAGTGCTGCACAGGCCATAGATGCAACTATTGCCTTTTTCCAACTTTGTTTCATACTTTCTTTCTCCTTTAAAATAGAAAAATGAGTCTTTCCCGTACGCAGGAAAGACTCATCCAAAATATAAGAGGAACTAAATCTCCTCCCCTTCGCTCGCGGGTCAAACGGTGATCTTAAAATAGGCAGTTCTTCTGACTTCAGATCATTACTCCCCCAGTTATTACCCCAAGCCTTCGCTTTAGCTAATAATTGAATTTGCTCCCTGTTACAGTGGCGGGACCGTGTTGGCATTACACCAATCTTCCCTATTAAGTCCTTACGGACACCTATTTCGTTACATAAACTTTATGACATACGTATTGTATAATATCTATTTCTATTTGTCAATTACATTCACTAAGAGGTATCAGTCAAGTAAAAGTTGGCAAATCTTTCTTCGTAGGAAAAACCTTGCATTTTTAATTGTTGAATGGAATTTTCCATAAAATTTTGGGCAAACTCATCCTCCCAAGTTGTTATAAGCTAAATTAGATATGTGCTATCTCACTAAATTCTCTATATCCAAATGCCCTTAGCAAAGATTTCCTACTGCCGGTCATCTTTGCGTCTGCAATTGCCCAATGCCCCTTGCGGATGTTTCCATCTTTCTTGCCTTTGCCTACGACCCTAGGTATTGCAGCAGCACTTAAAATATCTTTGGCAAATACAACTATTTCTCTGTCTATAAGGCTCGTATAGCGTTCAAGAGCCGTATAAAAGGTCTTGTTTTCTAATCTCGTAAGTATTTTTGCCATGTAGCCTGCACCTGGGATGCCCCAGCTGCCTTTATGGTGCTTCATCCTTAAAGTAATTACCGAGCAGTTCTGGCTTTCCTGCGTACCCATAGAGCCGTATAAAAGTCCTTCCGGCGGCTTAGGCAGCTTTTCCTTCATATCAAAATAAGCTTTTATTCCTGCCTCGTTGTTGCTCAAATAGCTGTACAACGCTCTTGCTTTTTCTTCTCTTTTGTCTTCCTTCTCATTACTGGCAACACTGTTTGCATAGGCGTCTATTTTCGCCAGCAACTCTTCCGTTTTACCGTCCATATACAATGCTTTTAGCTCTTTACGCATAGCCGTATCGGCTATTGCGTAAATTATCTTCTTGAACACATGAAACCTGTCTAATTGGTAAATAGTATACGGATCATAAGGATGCTTAACCCAGGCTGCTCCATCCCCATTAATGAACCTGTACTTTACTTCATCCGTATTGTACTTTGTTTGAATCATGGCTTCCCTTATGCGGTGGAACTCTTTTGCCTCTTCAAAACCTGCGGTCATAACTTTTCCCACGACTTCATTTCTGCCGTCTTTTCCCTTACGTATACCCTCATAGGCCGTGCTGACCTTTATCTCTTTGCCCGAGGCCTCTTTTGGGCGGTAGGGCTTTTGCAGGTGCAGGAATATACCATCAGCTTCTTCGAACAATACCGGTGCTTCTTTACCCGTCTGCGGCTTATCTTCTTCTAATCTTTTGGCCATGTCTGTTTCTTCTGCTTCCAGTTTTTTTACCAAATTCCTGCACCGTATTCCAAATTCCTTGGCTGCTTATATTTATTTGGCTGGTAAGATTAACGGCAGATTCTGCTTTCCTGAAGCTTACCTCTGTGGCTGCTTTAACCATTGCTTCTACAGAGTTATATGACATCTTGCCGATGACCTCCATGCCCATGGCATCATCTAGAAGGTACATGAATTCCTTCTTGCCTTCTTCGTTAATGTGCTCATAGACCGTGCGCTTATAGGCGACATCTCCGAACACGCAGCGTATGTGGTTGGCCTTAAAACCTTTGTGCCTATACGCCTTGCGATCTCTTTCGACCATGAGCTTCCTATCGTAGCCTTCCAACAAGTCCTTCACCATTTCGACGGCAGCACTGCACACATAGCTGAAAATTATTTTCTCAATATCCTTGAATGTCGGCAAGCTTTCATTTACAATATCCATAGTAGGAACTCCTTTACATGTTTTGTCTAGCAACTAACATATTAAAGAATTTTTCCTACTATGGGAAGTGGATTTTACATCCACTTCCTTATTTTGTTTCTTTTGCCAACTAATATTTTACTCTAACTCCACAGACCACAATATCGTTAATCGGGAATAAAGGTGTAACAGAAATATTGTTGTCTAGAGAATCTAGCGGATCTGTAATTACAATTAAGTCAGCAAGCCCATCTTTTAGACGCTCTATAGCTGGAATTGAAAAGTCTTGTGAGAAGTTAATGGAAATTAGCGGATATTCTTGATGAAATTTACTAACAACTGGCATTAGAGCTGAGTAAAAACTTGTTTCTGTTGTAATTATGTAAAGCGTCCCTGAATCAAGCGATTTATAACTTTCGAGTGCACTTTCCGCTTTGTAGATGTGCTCAATTGCATGTTCAATATTTTTCCAGATAATCTCAGCATTATGTGTCATCGTAACCCCTTTACTTGAACGGTTAAATAAAGAAACGCCCAAAACTATTTCAAGAGCTTTAATGTGATGAGTAACAGTTGGCTGAGTTAAGTGCAATGCATTTGCTGCTTGAGAAATACTGTTATATTTAGCTACATAATAAAATACCTTATAGTACTCAAAATTAGCATTCATGTGCAACCTCCGTTATGCCTTCATGGCATAGAAAAAATCTATATTACACTGAATAATCATAATTTTACTTATGTAATTTCTTAAAGTATAATCCAATCAAACAGATAAAACAACTTTTATTTGTCAATAAGCCTCAGCGTTGAGTACTATACGGCATAGTAGCTTTGACTGCGAGGCTTTTTAATTTATGGATTGGGAGGATAAAATAAAATGAAATACGTAAATGAAACAGAAAAAATGTTATTAGAGCAAATAAACTGTGCTGAACTTATGAAATACAACAGTCAAATTGCGGAATGGACTCGTATTACCAGTTTGGAGGAAGAAAGAGATAGCCTTAATTATATTCGAGACATTTTGGACTCATTTGGTTTTGAAACTGCTATGCCTGAATATATGGGATATATAAGTTATCCTGTAAAAAGTTATGTTACTATTGAAAGTCCAATTGAGCGTGCGTTCTCGGCAATTAGTTGCTGCTTTACACCTTCAACTTTTATAGGTGGAATTGTAGCAGAAGCTGCAGACGTTTCAGAAACTAACTACCAAGAAAAAATTGTTCTAATTGATGGACTAGCTGATGTTTCTAAGATCAAAAAAGCAGAAAGAGCAGGTGCCATAGGTGTTATTTTTGTACACGACGCTAATATTCACAATGGGCCTGCATCTGATATCTGGGGCAATCCCACAGTTAAATGTTTGGATACACTTGCTGCTATTCCAGCTTTATCAATTACGAAACCAGCAGGGACAGAAATACGAGAACTTCTTAAAAACGGCCATGTAAATATTCGTTTAGAATCTACAGTTGTAAACGAGTGGAGAAGCTGTCCACTTTTGATTGCTGATCTAAAAATTGATAAAAGCAACAAGTTTATTTTATATTCGGGACATATTGACTCTTGGGATTATGGAGCTATGGACAATGGCTCTGCTAATGCAACTATGATCGAATGTGCAAAAATTATTGCTGCTAAAAAAAATGAATTGAAAAGAGGAATTCGCATTGCCTTTTGGACAGGCCATTCTCAAGGCAAATATGCAGGCTCGGCTTGGTACGCGGATAATCATTTTGAAGAACTAGAAGAAAATTGTGTGGCACATGTTAATATTGATTCTGTCGGCGGTTTGAATTCTGTTGTTATCGAAGAACCGCCAGTAATGGCTCAGGCTTGGGATTTAGCCAAGGATGTTATTGAAGAACAGACCGGTACGAAATTCAAGGGTAAACGTATGGCAAGAAATTCTGATCAGTCTTTATTTGGTATTGGTGTTACTTCTATCTTTGGAACTTTTTCGGAGCAGGATATCAATAACATTGGTGACTCCTTATCCTTTCGATATGGCGCCAACAACAGAGCTGGTGGACTCGGTTGGTGGTGGCATACAGAGCATGACACCATTGACAAAATCGATCCAGAACTTTTGATAAGAGACTGTAATATTTATTTGATAATTTTATGGAGACTTTTGACCACGCCTGTTCTGCCATTTAGGATAGCCAAAGCGATTGCCGAAATGCAGAGTACAGTCAATGCTCTGCAGGCAAAACTGCAAGGGCATTTTGACTTTACACCTTTATTGAACCGACTTGTAGCTATTTATGATGAAGCAGAAAAATTTGACGAAAAATGTCTAATGTCTAATGATGACAACCTTGAATGCGAACAATTAGTTGAAAAACAGTTGAAGATTTGCCGTGCTATTGTTCGCATCGCTTATCACGAGAGCGATTATTATAGCTTTGATCAATGCGGTCCGCTCTATCCACTCCCCAATCTAGAATGTGGTGAAAAACTAGCTACCTCTATAGAAGGTTCCAGCAGATATTATCTCTATAAAACCCAATTGCAAAAAGGTTATAACAGAGTAATGGGATACTGCAAAGAAATTCAAACGTTACTTGGATAACGAATTAAGAGAAGGGTGGCAAATAACATGTTTAGATTTGATGGTAAAGTTGCAATAATTACTGGAGCAGCTGTAGGAATCGGCGCTGCTACGGCAAAAATGTTTGCTTCTCTGGGAGCTAAAGTAGTTGTTTCAGATATCAACATGTCACAGGTTAACAAGATTGTGAATGAAATCAACGTAACAGGTGGAGAAGCAGTTGGACTTCATTGTAATGTAAGCTCCAGAGAGTCAGTAGACTCTATGATTGATGAGCTACTAAAAATATACAAAACGGTTGATATCATGGTAGATAATGCCGGCGGCACTCATGGTTCCATCCATTCAGGTGTTATTGAAGAATACTCTGATGAAGAATTTGATGAAGTTGTTAAGCGCAATCTTTATGGGGCTTTTTATTTGTGCCGTAAGGTAATTCCTATAATGAAATCAAAAGGAGGAGGTAAAATCGTCATTGTTTTTTCCGGGGCTGGAAGGATGACAAGTCGCTCTGAAGTGGGACGCATTCCATATGCTGCTAGTAAAGCAGCTCAATTAGGCTTAATGCGTCAATTAGCCTTAGAGAATGCACCATATAATATTCAAGTAAACGGTGTTGCTCCAGGCTTAATAAAAACAAGTGATTATATTGAAAAAAATTGGGAAAGCAATACAGAAGAAAAAAAACAGGCAACCCTTAAAAAGATCCCTGCCGGTAGAAGAGGTGCTTCTGAAGAAATTGCTGTGGGTATTATTTTTGCAGCATCCGAAGAAGCAAGTTATATGACTGGGCATTGCATTGATATAAACGGGGGCAGCCTGATGATGTAATAGAAATAATTATACTAACAAGTGAGGGAGGAATTGTTATGGCTAATTATAAAAAAACCGGTTGCGTAAAACCACCTGTGGGAACAATATGTCTACAAGCAGGATTACTTATTTATTGTGCAGTTTTAGTTATGACCCACTTTGACTCTACTATTTTTGGTATGCCTCTTGAATCTTTTCTAGTGATTTGGTGTCCATATGTGTTCGTAGCAATTGCTACAGCGGTCTACATTTATCAAAATAAAGATAGAAAGGATTGATTATTATGGATAATGCGGCAATTTATATTAGCATTTTGTTTATATATTTAGCGACAACATTAGCAATAGGCTTTTGGTCTTCAAAGAAAGTTACAAATGCAAAAAGCTATTATACAGGCGACAGAGCGGCTAGTGCAATAGTAACTGGCTTCAGCTATTCGGCAACTCAGTTAAGTTCTGGCTCGACTATTGGTATGCCGTCAATTATTTATAAACAAGGTTATTCATACATGGGGACCCCTATGTCTGCTGCCGCCGCTCCATGGTTTACTTTCTTGCTTACAGGTGAAAGAATAAGAAAAATCAGTGAACGCGTTGATGCCATTGACTACACTGACCTTTTTCGTGTGCGTTTTGGCGACAGGGCAAAAGTGCTTTATCAGTTTCTGATCATAGTTTTTGCTATTCCTATGATTATTTCTCAGTTCGTAGCAGCAGGAGCATCTTTAAACAGCCTAATCGGCATACCATATATTACTGCTTTACCGATGATTGCTGCGATAATAACCATTTATACTATGTCTGGTGGTATGAACTCAGTAGCCCTTACAGACTTAATTCAAGGTCTCATTATGATCATTGGATTCGGTGCTTTGTCTGGTATATTACTTAGTGACGTTGGTGGCTTCACTGCAATGCATACGGCTATTGCAGCTATAGATCCAGCTAAACTGTTATTGACTGGTAAGGCAAATGCAACTTGGGTTATTTGTTGTATCCTTACATGGTCTATCATGATGGTAGGTGGCAGCAGCTCTAGCGTAGTACGTTTCTTAATTCCTAAAGATCTTAACGCTCTAAGAAACTCATTAGGCTATTCCGTCTTCTTTAATATCTTCATTCTAATAACTTGTTCTATAGTCGGCCTATGTGGTATATCACTACTCCCAAATTTGAAATCTTCGGATAGTTTAGTCCCAACTCTAATTGGCAATTATATGCATCCAGTTTTAGGAGGTATTTTAATTTCCGCTGTTCTTGCCGCTATCATGTCCAGTGTCGACTCTATCCTATTACTGTGTTCCGCTGCTGCAGAAGGTATGTATACAAACTATATTAATAAGGGTGCAACTCCTAAGCAACAATTAAAAATAGGCCGAATAATTACTTTGGGGGTAGCCGTAGTAGCTCTGCTCATGTCCTTTAAACCTTTTACAGCCATTCAGTGGTTAGTAGCTTTTTCATTCAATACTTGGGCTGCTGCTTTTACTGTTCCTGTTTTGTTTGCTTTATGGTCTCCTAATACATCAAAAGCAGCTGGATTTTGGGCCATGCTTGCTGGTACTATTGGTGCCCTTAGTTGGTATATGGCAGGTTATCTTCAATTCAACAGTTTTGCTAACTGGCCTTTAGGTATTTGGCCTGGTATTTTTGGTGCTTTAGTTTCTTTGGTTGTGATAATTGCAGTTAGTCAATTTACAGATCCTATTGACGAAGAAACTAAAGAGATCTTTTATCGTGAGTAAAAAGGAGGATATATGATTCTTAATGCATCAACACCAACAATATCTATAGATAAGGCGATTGAAATTGCCAAAACTTCCATTGAAAAAAAGGGGCTTGCTTGCCTAGAGCCTTTGCGTAAGGTCATATCCATTGATATTAATAATTTGAGAAAAACCCATTTTCCTTACTATATTTTGGATATAGTATTCTGTGCTGAAAGCGTGATCCGGGGAAAAAATTATGGTAGACAAGTTATGGCTATGGATGGCTTAACTGGTGAAGTTGGCGTTGTTGTTGGCATACCTAAAGCTCAAAAAGTTTATGCAAAAGAAAGAAATATATCATTTCCAAATTTTACAGAGTTACAGGCTGAAAATCGCATTATTGATTACATGGTAAGGTATACGGTATGCAGAAAACGATTTATCCCTGTTCTAAAAAGCAGAGAACTTAGTTTGGTTTATAAGCCTGCATATATAATTATGACAACTTATGAGGAAAAAGGAAGACAATATCTGTGCAGAAAAATCGTTGATGCCGAAAGCGGATATCTTGTTTATCGTTATGATAGTATAAAAGATTTGTAAAATTGCTATAGCCATATTGCTGATATAGTTCAGCCAATACGAGTCTATAAATAATTTTGTGTAAACTAGACCTAATAATCCTCATTAATTTTAAAGCAAAAAAACGCCTCTAAATATCGCTTTTAAGCGATTTTTAGAGGCGACTACTTATGTTTTTATACCTGTGACTTTAGCCTTTCGGTTTATTAGTATTTAAAAGTATCGCCTACTTTTCTTCATTATCAACTGCACTTTGCCAAAAACACATATCAATAATTTTCATAGGTATATATATAGTTCCGTAGCTACTTATTTTTTTACGTACATTTTCAAATTCATCATAGTTAGCTTGATAATATTATGCCAAAGCCCTTATTGAAGCCTCATTATACGTTTTAGACGCAACCTTCTGTTAAACTATACCTTTTGAAAAATACTGATCATATGCTGGAACGCACCCAAAAGTACCTAAAAGAATTTTTGTTATTAAGGTGTCTGTAGCGTGATTTGTTTCTCCCTCTTTACTGCAATTAGGTGTAGCATATATTGTTCTTATATTTTGGCTAACTTTAAACAACAAGTCAAGCACGTCATCTTGGAGCAATTCTCTGGCGCTAACTGCCCATAGGCGTTCATATTTTTTGCTTAGAATTTCATTCACTACTTTTGTATGCACTTTATAATTTTTTTGCAAAATAAACGATGATCCCCGATACATTCCCCAACTTGCCAAATAAAAAGCTAGCTGTAAGCACAAATAGTCTATAGTCTCAGCATCAGTTTGGTTATAAACGCTAATATAAAAGTGAACCATTTTGATACAAAACGCTTATGAATATTTGAGCCACCAAATTAAATCTCCTATAATAGCATTAAGCTATGATTGGAGGTGTACAAGGTGGTTGTTACAATGGAAATGTACAAGGAAATACGAAAAATGCGTTTAGAAAATTTAAGTCAAAGACAAATCGCCAAGAGCTTACATATTTCTCGCAATACTGTTAAGAAGTATTGGGACGGTGATTCCGTCCCATGGGAACGCAAAGGCTACAGTCGTGATGCGGCTATATTAACTTAAGATATCATTAGCTTTGTGTGCAATTGCTTGGAAACAGACGAAACTATTAGGCTTCGTAAACAACATCATACTGCAAAACGTATTTACGACCGGTTAGTTTATGAATGCAACTTTACTGGTGGTGAATCCACAGTACGCCGTCTTGTACAAGACCTGCGATATAAAACAGCAGTGTATGACAGGAAGGGCCTGTCCCTTCCTGTCATATACACTAAAAATAAATGTTTTCTATTTATAACCCATCCATACACAAAAATCGCCGAGATTTACTCAGATACGCGAAAGACCGAGGATTTGTTAATGGTATAGTACACACCGGTACATACCATTAACAAACCGCAAAGTCTGACAAAGTAGATGAGTGAATATCGGCGATTTTCAAACAAAAAAAAGCTCTTAGCGTAAACGCTAAGAGCCGACTTTATTATGGCAGGGGTACTAGGACTTGAACCCAGATCTACGGTTTTGGCGTCTTATCTGAAAGAGCCTATAAACAGCATGGTTAAGCCACTTTTTGCATTTTATACTCAAAAACGTTGCTACCACACAGCCTAGTTTCCAGCCATTTTAAATTTCACGTTGCTACCACTAAAATTCTAAAAAATCGTTCGAATTTTTAGCATTTTAACCATTTAATTTCATAAAATTATTACTACTTTTATTCTACTAAATAGAAACGCAACATCCCTAGCTATGAAAATTGGATTACGAAATACATAGACAAAATTTAAAAATATCCGATAAGCTTACTACCATCAACTATTATTCTGAAATGACATGGCTTATGCCCTTTAGGATCGCAAATACACTTGACTTTATCTTTATAATCTAACAATAATCTTTCGACTTCCGTCTTTCTTTCAACATATTTATTCTTATCATACCCCCATGCAACTACTATCATATCAGCTTCCTTGCAATATTCCTTTAGGTAAAAATTATTAGTATTATCATATTGCTTATCACGTTTAACAAGTTTAGCTGTGTGTACTGACACATATGGAAATAAGTTAAGAATTGTCATTTCTCCATAACCTTTGTCTATTAAAAAATTCATAGCGTTATTTGTTGTATTATCGCCTTTGATATGGGTTGCTTTGCTTGGATTTATTCCAATTACAACTGCTTTTGGTGCCCCATCATTCCATGTTTTTGTGAGAAAAAAAACGATAGTTTCTATCTTCGGTAAAATACGTTTTTACTTTGATTGTAGCCGTCTTTTCAACTATATTACCCACGTTAGTATCCCCTTTTATTATTTTCTAAGCCAACTATCATTAAATCTATCTCGAAACTCCTCCATAACGTCTTCAAACCGCGTTACCCCTTCGTCTTTCATTCTTTTGGAAAATTTAATTGCATTATCTGTGGCTAATGCAGACCAAAAATAGTGGACCATTTTTTCTGCACTCAGTTTATTCATGCGAACAATCGTAATATTAACTCCTCTTTTTATATCTAAATTGCATGTCTTAGAATTAAGAATAGGATCAAATACATTTGCGTGCAGATAATCCATCAATTCCTGCTCTTTTGTTTTCATATTAACGCCTCTTTTTATATTAAATTCTTCTTCAAACGCAAAAGTTCAATAGCTGCTTTAACTCTATGTTCTGAATCTGAAGATTTTAGCTCTTCACCCAATATTTCTATCGCAATATCAAAGAGTTCTTCAAGCTTAGATTCACGTTCTTTAGTATCTGGGAATTGCTTATCAATATATTTTCCCAAGCCTGACTGTTCTACAGGATTAGCGTATTGACATATGGTATTGCGATTGCTGAGTAGCCTTTGAATACTACTTTCACAATTATTAATAATTTCTCTAGCGATCCACCGTACGCTTCGCCTGTGACACATACCATCTAACGCATTATCAAATTTCTGGCAGTATTCATAATCCCCAACTATACCGATGTGAACCCAATTTTTTTCAGTTATAAGCACCAAATCGTCTTTCTGCATTGCGTTTACAAAACAATTTACTTGACCTAGCATATTACCAAGCTTATGCCCAGAAACCTTTTTTTCTGCCGCTAATCTTTTACGTATTTCCTCTTTACTAACTCCTTGTAAATTTCCTATCCCTGGCCAGCCAATACAAATAAAATTTTCCTCAAGGAATTGCTTAAAGCGCTCAATATCATGTGGTTTTGTTTTCATTTGAAAAATATTCATATTATATTATTCCTCCTTATGCATTACGAATTCCTTACGTTTAATATACTGCAAAAAAATTGAGTTGTCAACAATTATTTTCATACATACCAATGATGAAGGAAAAATGTGATGTTCAGTTATTTTGGTTGGCTTTTCATTATAAAGCGATATTTAAGAGAAGTTCATTAATTATTTCATTAGTTTTTATATTTATCTTAGCCCCTCTTATAATGTGAAAACTTGCTCAACATTTGCAAAAATAGTATAAAAACAGCCCCTGCCGAAAACACCGGAAGGGGCACTACACGTATTTGTTGCCAAGTCTAATTAATTGAATTTTATATCATATAATTCTTGGTTTATATCAAAATAATTAAATCCAAGTTTATAATATTTATATCTATTATTACAAACGCATAACATTGTCTCATTATGACATAGCTACTAGTTCACAGCAATAATATCTTTATTTGTACTATGCCTACCACGCTTTTGTACCAGCGACTTTTTTTCAATTTCTTCTACTGGCATTTGGGACGAAATATTCAACAGCACTTCTTCCAACCGACGGTTTATAGAAATTTTTCTCTCACGTTTGCGGCGAATTATGCCGTGACAGCCAACAGGGGAAAGATAAATAGCTTCAGGTGCATCAGCAGAAACAATATCACGTATAGTCGTAACAGAATATTGTTCTGGAATCTCTGTACAGTTTATAGTGAAATCATCCCTTAGTAAAATCAAGTCTTTTCCCAAATTATAAAACCGTTCATTTGCTGAAAGTACAGTTATGCGAGTTTTCAATTCATTTTCGTAATGAGAGAGGTCAATACCATCGTTTACGCCATTAATAAGTCTTGAACCAATCCATTTTACAACAGGGACCGCCCATGAATTTCCTATTGCTTGATACCTATTTGTTCTTGAAGCACCATGCAAATTTGTGTAATTATCTGGAAAACCCATTAGTCTTTCACATTCCAAAGGCGAAAGCCTCCTCAACCTTTCATCTTGAACTATAAATAAAGATCCGTTGTATGCTGCTGCATTGCCATTCCATTTTGTTCCATACGCCGAATATAGACAATCTGAATACTCCCGAAAAACCTCAAACCTATGTCCCTCTTTTTGGAAAATGAGCTCACCAGATTTGTATTTTGGAAGCTCCTTATTATGCAATTCATATAAAATGTTTTCTGGCTGAAAATCTTTTCCACCTGCCACAACATACAAACGGCGTCGCTGTTGCGGCAATCCAAAATGTTTTGAATCGAGAACACGCCAAGCAATATTTCTTTTAGTACCTTTTATTACGCCAGCATTAGGCCAATTTTTAACTTCAAGAACATTCTCAAGCCCCGCTAGTAATGAAATAAGGCACCCAAAAGCGTTAGTCTTATCTTTTAATACTCCCTCAACATTTTCCCAAAACACAATCGAAGGTGGTAACCCTTGTTTCTTTCTTGCGAAATCATTCGCCTCAATGATATCTACAAATTTAAGGGTCAAGTTACCGCGATTATCATTTAATCCATGTTTTCTTCCAGCCAATGAAAATGCCTGACACGGTGTGCCACCACAAATTAAATCAGGCGCACTAACAGAATTATTTATTAGTGCAGCTGGTATACCACTCATATCGCCTAAATTAATTACATTTGGAAACTTTTCAGCCAAAATCTTTGATGGAAATGCAGCTATTTCAGAAAACCACTCAAAAGAAAGGCCCAAAGGTTTCCAAGCAACAGAAGCGGCTTCAATTCCAGAGCAAATACTTCCTACTGTTTTTATCATTCTGAGTCCTCCTTTCATAAACATCTATTTCACTTTATCTATAATATATTCATTAAATTTTTCTTTCCATAAAGCAAGATCATACCAACAACAACCTATACAGCCATTCTCATCTGCCTTTGAGGCTCCCGCCCATTCATTACCTCCAGCATAATACCATTTTATCCCAAAAAAATCCCCTCGTTTTTCACTTGATACGCACCGTTTGCAATACCTTTCTTTTTGCAAATTAGTTTGATTTGTTAAAAGTTGAAACTTTTTCTTTATTTCGATGTCTGACATTGTCGTTGCATTAACCGTTTCACCATTCACCCATCTCGATGATGGAAATTTATGATCAATAACCAACTCAGAAGCTTTTTGAGGGGAATCAAAAAATGCATCCCTCAGCGGTAAAATTCTCTTAATTTTGTTTTGAAGACTAATAGAGATAGAAAATCTTTTTTCATTATCTGCTGAATGTCGCGGTAATCTTATTAACAAATCAAAAAACTGTTTTCCACCACAGGTAGCACATTCCCTTTTAATTGTAGCGATATAATATCCCATCTGTTTCAATGCCTTTATCCGTGCTGCTGGTTGAGGGTTACTTTGTGGAACAGCCCCACACTTTCGGCATTGCCATTTTGTCAATGAATCTGTTCCATTCAGTGCATCAAATACTGCCTGTGTTGCGAAAGCCTGTTTATTTTCCCAAAATTGTCGCTGCATATTTTCCCACAGCCCTTTTTTCCCAGGGTCAAGCTTCACATAACAATTCTCAACCCAACTTTTAACATCATCAAAAGTTAAAGGTATGTCTATTCCTTGATATTTTGATTTAATAGGAATACAGCCGTTCCAAGTTTTCGCATGATAACGAAACACAACATAAAGATAATAATCTTGCGTTCCGTATATTTGAAAAAGGGCACCTGTTTTCATGTCAGCACATATTCTTATATTTTCAAAAGGATATGTCAAAATACCCCCCCCCCCAGTAAAATTTGTCATCTACCTTTTCTGAATTGTACCATAATTTCAAACCATAAAACAACGTAATAATTATAAATTTTTCTATTTATATTTTCTGTAAAAAGCATATTAGTTCCCTCCCCAAATATATTTAACCCATGAGAAAAAATCTTTACAGCATATTTCCCAATTTTTTATAGCAGGTAGAATACGGCGGGGCTGTAATCACCGCATCTACAGAATTATCCTCTAACTGCGTTAGTAATTCTATTGAATCTCCCATTGTAATTGTATTCAAAAACTTACTGTTCGTTCCTATCTACCTCTTTTGTATTTGTATTGACTAGTCTATTATTATAATATCACTTTTTAAAAGCTTATGCAAACATACGTTCGCTTACTGTATGGTAAAAATAACCCCCTTTCTTTAGACTTGTTTGTCTAATAAAAGGGGTTTACTTCATATGAAACATTGGCTTAACTAAAAATATAGCCCTTAGAAATTATACTGCAGGGTAGCATAGTAGGTACGCCCCTGAATCGGATACTCGATGTTGGTTGCAACACCACAATCTGTCATTTTATACAAATCATTTGCCTTATTAAACATATCGTTGACACCCACTACCAGTTGGAAGGTTTTATTAATTTGATACTTGACGCCTAAATCCCATACTGTCAGGGAGGACTGGTTTCCCATTGGCACTCCCGTTGTCAGCGGTATTGGATCGGTGTACATGTCTGCTACATAGCGCAGCTGTGTAAACAGGCTCCAGCTCTTATTGGGACGGTAGGTTACACGTGCCGTTCCCTCCCATTTTGGCATATAAGTCATAAAGCCAGATATTGTATCTTTACTATAGCCTGGCAGGCAGGTCATATCATAGGTTACGTCACTTGGTTTCGTATACGTTGCCTGCAGGTTCAAATCCCACTTCTGCCAAGACATATCAGCCTGCATTTCCAGTCCGTTGACCTTTGCCTTGGCAGCATTAGTGTAAAAGTAAAAGAAATGACGGCTCATCAACTGCAGCAGATGGTCAGAGTCTCTGCCGAAATAAGTCAGCTGAAATTTAGCGCTGTCGGCTCCTAAGACCTTAACATCCCAGATAGCACTCAAATCCCATTGGCTGCCCTCTTCCGGTAAGGGAAAAACGCTGTCTGTGCCACCGACATTAGGCATCGGCAATATGCCTGCACCATCACCGGCTATTTCATACATATTCAGAAGCCTGTAATAAGTACCTCCCGTTGCCCGCAAGGTCAGATGGTCATTAACTGCTTTCTTCAACGCCATCTGCCATGTCACTTTATCATTGGTCTGCTCATCTTCTTGATGGTACCACTTTATTTTCGCCGGATCATTATTCTCATCATATCTGTCGCTGCGCCCCAAGATGGTCGACCTGTTGTAACGAATACTCGGCGTCAGCCATAAGTCGGCTTTTTTATTCAAGGTAATAGTATCCTGCACTTGGGCATTGAGGATTTCCTGCTCATAATAGTTACGCCATCTGCTTCTGGTATCCTTGCTGGAATCCTTATAGTCCAGCATACGCCAGCCATTGATATCCAGTTTCTCTTTGGAACCGTCTACCAAGAACTCTATCAGGTGCTTGTCGCCCGCCTTATAGCTACCGTCTATTTTCCCTCCTAGGCGACGGCTGTCAAAATCACTCCATAGGCTGTTGGCTGCATAAGTATTAAGTACAGAACCAGCATTTGCTTCTATCCACTGCCAGTTGTCCACATAGTAGTCCTTCTTCTGATCTAAATAATTGACGCTCCAGCCCCATTCCAGATTGCCCACAGTATCGCGGCGCCCTAGTAACGCTTCTTTGGCTGTCAGTTTTTGATTGCGATGATAATAAATATCCAAAGGAGTATTGAAAGAAGAATCCAGGTCTACCCCATACAAAGCGCTATAGTTGCTACTATACGGAAAAGGCAGGTGTCTTTCTATTTGTTTCCAAGTAGCCTTGGCCAGCCAGTGGTCGTCCTGCCATTTGATAATGGCATCCGTGTTCTTGTAGTCGTTTGACTTGCGCCAACGATTCTCACTGCTATAATCATCAACCTTAGCTTGATATTCCTGTAGATTAGAAAACCTTGCCTCAATATAGTTGTTATAATAGCGTTCAAAATTTGAAGAATATTTTGCCTTAATATGGCTTTGTACTGCGTCACGCATATTACTTTTCAACGTCGGATCATTAACCATCTCCATCATCTGTGCATAGCTTAAATACGTTGTTCCCAAGTCAGTTAGCTTATTGATCCAGTTATTAAGCGCCGATAACATGCCAGAAGAGCCTGCATCGGTACCTATATATGCATCTAATTGCTTTTGTGCCGAAGCAAGCGCTGCATCATTTGCAAAATTCTTGTATTTAAAGTCCCCGTCGCTCTCTTCGTGATTTACCCCGACCATCAAGCTGCCGCTGCCCAACGGTGAATCCAACTGCAGACTGCCTTTATAACCGCCGAAGGAACTCTGACCGATGCTGGCCTGTACATTTGATTTAGTCGGACGCTTCGTCACTACATTGATGACGCCGCCCATGAAAGTACCGCCAAATCTCGCCGGTATGTAGCCACGGTAGACTTCAATGCGCTCGACATTTTGTACAGGGATTGTCGATATATCCGATGCCGCGTCGCCGCCCAAGTTGAACAAGACACCATCAACAAAGACTCCCACCTGTGCCGCTGTAGAGCCACGCACGCTGACTGTAGTATACTGCCCTTTGCCATTGAGCTCGCGCACATGCACGCCCGGCACTTGTTTCAAGAGTTCCGGCAATGTTTTTTGTTCACCTTGATAATCATCAGGTCTGATAATAGTTACTGTGCCTGGAGAAAGCTTGCTCTCCCAATCCGGGCGCTTGGCTTCCACCGTAATGGCTTCTAAATCAAAGCGGGGTGTATCGCTCCCATTGTCAATTTTCTCTGCATAGGCCGTTCCTACGCAACTTAAGCCTAGAAGAAGAGCTACAACTATCTTCTTCTCCAGCTCCCTTTTTTCATACATGCTTAAACCCCCTTAATTTTTTTACAAAAATCATTTTTTAAGCAAATATTTTTTCTCTCTCCCCACTTCCCCGCAAAAAATGCACGTATATCCACCTGTTAATAACAGCTATCTGTTATAGGTGAAATGCGTGCCATGTCCTTTAAAACAAGCGTCCGTCTTTCCTAGTTTCGGCGTCCACCAAGCAAACTTTCTTTCCTTACAGATACACAAAATTAACAAGCCTCTAACGGCCTTGCTAATGCTAACGACCAATGCCTTAGCATTTTTTATGTATCCGCTCGTACTCCGCAAGCTTTTTTGGATGTTGGGAACAGGCAGGTCTCCTGACTTAGAAAAGCTAGAGAAGCTTCTCATTACAGCAGCGGGACTGCGCCGGATTCTCACCGGCTTCCCTTTTATGCCTCGTTACGGGACATATAACTGCCCCTGTGAAGCACCTGTTCCCCATTATTTCTAGTTGTCAAAAAAGAAAAACCCCTCTGCGCATGAACGCAAAGGGTTGAAATAGACAGACCTAGCCTGCTTTTCAGCCCCGACGTCTTTCGCGTGGTTTCTTGGCTAGTTTTCAGGCAGTTCTTCTGGCTCGGATTCATCGTTTGCTTCGCCTTCCCGGACTAAATCCAGTGGCATAATCTAAGCTCCCTCATCCTTACAGCGGCGGGACCGCATCGGCATTTTACCGACTTCTCTATTAAGCATTTATAGCACCTGATAACTTCTACTATTAAACTAGATAAATGCTACCACCATTTGGCAGAAAAGTCAAATCTCTGTCCTTAAAATTTTTATAGCATATATGACAGGAATTACTAGGTTACACGCAATAAGTCGCCCCTAAATTTCGCTTTTAAGCGATCTTTAGAAGTTGCTCTTATGCTTATACCTATGAATTTACCATAACGCCAATAAGTGCTCAGGCTGCAACGTTATAAAAATATAGTGAATGTTAATCGGCCTATTTCGCACACCTATTTATATGACTATGTTGTACCTATTTTAAAATAAATTCAAAAATATGGTTCAAAAATCTTTTTATTCCTCAGCCTGTCTTTATAATTTTTTGCTTCTTTTAATATCCCCTTACCATCTCTAAGCCATTCTCGTCCCGATGCATCTCGGAAAAACATATTTATCACAATATGGCTTCCCACAGCAGATCCTAAAGTGGGCAGTTCAGCTGTTTTTTCACCAGGTGGTAATATATTATTGTACAGGTAACATTTATTCCAAACAGCAAAATTATCCAAAGTTTGATTGTTTAAGCAACCCATGATAAAAACATCATATACTGGTAAATCAGCCATATTTCTAACTGTTATATTTGCGATAGGCCCTTTCTTTTCACTAACGCTAGTAAAATTAACCCATCCTGCAACTTTTTCCGCATTACTTCTTTTGTCTTTATTCTTATTGTAACAAAAAACAATAAGTGCTGTTAATAGAGACCCTACTGATGAAATCGCCGCTGCCCACGTTGCCATGGTTGACATTATATATCGCCACACTTTCAGTATTTATGTTTAAAACAATATCATATTTAATACAATAAACCAATCTAAACATAAAAAATAGGCCCTCTTTCGAGGGCCTTAAAACACTTAGAACAAAATTTTTATTTTTGCTAAAAATCCTTTTACATTGCCGCCTAGATATTCAAATGCAATAGCGTTTTTGCTTGAATAATTACGCTGTACTTCTATAGAATATTCTCCCCAGGCAGCATAGCCACCGCCGGCACCCAACTCCCAATCAGGGCGTTTGTGGGTGTTTAGATACGTCGTCAAGGATTGCTTGTAGCTCGCTAATAAGCGTTCCTGCTTTTCCGAGGTCGCTTGCAATTTCTGTATTTGTGTTTGCGGCTGCGTTATTTGCGTTGCTTGCTGCTGTGTTTGATTCAATGCTTGCGTCAACTGCTGTTTCGCTGTCTGTAATTGATTGTTGGATTCCGCTATTGCTTGCTTGGATTCTGTCAACTGTTGATTTAATTCCGCTGACTTGGCTTGTGATTGCTGATTGATTTGTGATAATAGTATTAAGTTGCTCTTGGATTTGTCGAGCTGAGACTGTGTCATTAGATAAGCTTCTTCTGCCGAACAAGAACCCTGCACCGAAAACAATAATACAAAGCAGGACAGCACCAATAGCAATATACATTTTAGTTTTATTTTCCACAATCTACTCACTTCCTTATAGTAAAGATTTTACGAAAGCATAGATTAAATACGCGAAATACGCATATACACCAATCCGTAAATATTTTTCTACATTTGCGATGTAAGTCTTTAGCTTGTCCCACTTATAAACAGTGTTTGCTTCTTCATACGCACAAAATGTCTTTAACGCTTCTTTGCCTTCTGTAACAGCCTTTTCGAGAGCGGCCTTCCATTCTGCCACTTCCTTCTCATCCATTGCTTGCAATTTTTCAAGCGTTAACCCGGATAAGTCCATGTCTAATACACTTACCTCAGCCGACCCTGTTAAGACGGCTTTTTTTGTTTCCAGAGCAGTTATCTCCTCAGCGAACAAATCCTCACCAGCTGTTTTCAGACCTTCAATTGCCGCTTCTATTTTAGCAACGTCTGCATCTGTACCGGTTTGAACTGTTGCATCATCTGTGCCAGCTGTAACACTTGCATCTGCTACTGGCATTGCTGTAGCTTGATTTGTTTCCGTTGCTTTATCTTCCATTACAATCGTCTCCTTTTAATTAATATAACCAATCTTGGTCAAATTCATTCTCACCAATTACTGCAGAATCTGTGTCCTGCCACATGTACCCCTGGAAGTCATCCTGACTGCCCCACTCCGCATTTCAAACCGAACAGCCAAGGCTTTGCCAGTCTATAGAGCTGGTTAGCCAATCATAAGAAGCGTAAATCCCACAATTAAGCCCTATATTGGCTATGAAGCTTTGACAAATAGCAGTACAATTCTCTCTTGAAAAATCAAAGTCATGGTTAGCCTTATAATCGTCCGCATCTTCCATATCATAAAAAACAGGTAACTCCAACAATACATCTGCGCTATCTATTGCCTCCCTGCAATTTGAAGCTTCATTCACCACTTGGCCAGGCGTTAACCCATATCCATAATGATATGCACCAACAAGCAATCCTACCGCATGAGCGCCGTTTACATTTTCTAAAAACTTTTCGTCTCTGCCGCTTTGGCCATATGAACACCTTACGATGGCAAACTCATAGCCTACATCTTTCACGGCCTGCCAATCAACGGTACCGTTATTCTCGCTTACGTCAACTCCCTTTTTCATTCTCGTTATCTCCTTTCTCTTTTATCGCCTATACCGGTGGCATTCCCTGTTTACTATTTTTGCTGCTATCAACAAGCCATTTAAACAAACCGACTAGTCCCATTCCGCAAGCTGATATTCCTTGCCAGCAACTATCAATCTGAAAATGAGTACCATACAACCCATTAGACCAATAGCCAAACAGCCATGAAAAAAGGACTATAGCCGCGGCCAATAGTCCAAAAGAAATACATATAATCGCTATGTCATTTTTTATCTTGACTAATAGTTGCAAATTATCCACCCTGCTTTCTATTTTCCTCGCTCTAAAACTTCCACGCGGCCCTCTAGGTTATCAATGCGCTTGTGCGCACTATGCGCTACCTCTTTTGTGGATACCTGCTCATTTGCAATCGCCTGCACTTGCTCCGGCCATTTTGATATCGGATTGATAATAGATATTTTAATCAGATAGGCTAACAGCGTTACCAAAATACCAATAATCCATATCAATATTTGCTCCATATTGCGCCTCCTATAATGAAATGTTTTTACGCAAACTAGTCAACGGTTGGTATAGTCGTTAAATATGTCACTGCGTTAACTTCGTCTACCGTTATCGCCGCTTGTATGCTATTTATTGCTGAACGCCAAGCCTCACGAGCCGTTTTAAGGTTAGCAAACTTATCAGCTGTAATAATACCCTCGGAATACTTTATCGCTTCATAATCCGTTTGCGCCAATAACGATTTTAATTCAGCAATCTTAGTTTCCTGAAGTTCAGTCAAAGTCTTTGTAGGTATATAAGTAACTATAGCAAGACTTGTTAAATCAACCTTCCTCAAGCCAATATTTGCAATACAGTCATGCCAAGTATCTTCAGTAACTTCTATCATAGGTTCTGGGATATTCTCATATTTCACAAACTCCGGATAGAACCTCTTTATTTCTCCTGTCGTGCTATCATAATTAACTTTTACCATTACTCCTGCCTCCGTCTTGTTTTTTAATATCCAATGGCAATATATCTATACCCGCAACCAGCGTATGGAATTGTGAACCCTTTAGTAGAAATACTAGTCGGTGTCATTCTATTTTTAGAACATTTACCACCATCACCGCCATATAAACACCCAACTACCTGAAAACAAGTCGTTTTGAAAACCAGTGGGAATGTATATGTGCCGGACGAACCATCATAGCCCCACTGTATTACACACCCGCCTAACCAAGATAGAAATTGGAAGTAACCGTTAGCATTTAAAAGTATTCCAAATCCTGCAGCCGTTGCAACTGCAGCAATGCAATTCTGTACAAGGGACTGAATATTACCCCATAGCCAAGCAGTATTTGGAACTTTTGTAGTATTATCTCGTGCTGCCGGTGCAGTAGTAGTAATGGTTGTAGTTCCTAGAGCTCCTGTAAGAGTACCGCCTGCTAGAGGTAAATAATTAGCAAGTGATTTTTTGACATTTGTGATACTTGTATCTAATTCATTTACGGCCGCTTGCACCGTCACTCCAGTAATATTCCCTGCCGGAATATTGGAAATATCTGTGGCTGTAGCGTTTAATGCTGACCCTGTATCACCTTTTGGGATACCGAAATTAAATATGGCAGCTTCATTTGTTCCTGCATTAGCAACTGTAGCCTTACTGCCTGCCGCTAGAGTTGTTATTGTTCCAATCGCTATCGTTGCTGTAGCTCCAGTTGCTCCTTTCGGGCCAGTTGCTCCTAGTGCCCCTTGTGGCAGACCAAAATCGAATATAGCTGCTTCGTTTGTTCCAACATTACTTACAGTTGCCTTACTACCTGCGGCTAAAGTCGTTATCGTTCCAACCGCTATAGTTCCCGTAGCACCTTTTGCTCCCTGTGGCCCTTTCAGCAGTACAGCAACATTATCATCTTCTTCAGCAGTTACAGCCGTAAGAAGTTCTACTACATTAAAAGATAAAGAATTACCACTCATTTTTCTCCTCCTTGCTACGTATTAGAAACCGCATGATATAGCGTTAAAACGCCATAATACGGCACAACGTTAAAAGCACTTGTAACAATACTCACGTCCCAATATAACTGCATGGACGTAGCATCAAATTTAACAATGGATGTATCCGCGCCTTTGGCCTCTAATATAATACTGCCCTTAGAAGCGTTAGCCTTATCAACCGTAAAATTTAATATGGTTGATGTGCTGTTCTGTACGGTTTTTGCCTTAGCTACGATTGTAGCCGTTGACAAATCTATAGGAGATCCATTTTCTGTTACCGAAAAAGCAAAATAAAAATCAGATGCTTGATACACCTCTAAATCTTTTTTTATAGGCATAAAATTTGCCATTAAAACTCCCCCTCCTATGCGGTGGCCTTAGTAAAACTCAAGCCGCCGATATTAAGCCATTTACCACCATCCCATAGCATGTAATTTCCTGCTATATTCCAGACAGTAAACCCAACAACTGGTGTATAAAATACCCATGTCCCACCGAGATACTGCGCAATACAGTTATTATGGCCCACCCATGCACCACTAATAGCCGTTGTAGTTCCTGCATTTATCCCAACAATATAGCATAAGCCTTCTGTAAGCGTAGTAGGCGGGGTAGGGCCTAAATATTGTACACACGGCATCAAAAAGGCGTCTAAAATATTAAGGCTTTCATTATGTGTTACTTCTTTTTGTGCCTGGCTTGCCACAAGATAGGGCAAACCAAGCCTAGGCGTATTACTTGCCATTATTTACAGCTCCCCACATTAAAATTTTTGTGAAATTCTAAAGCTCACCGCCTTCACAGTCTCCGTCTCCGTCATCACTACCGGCATCACCACTATCTCCGCTATCACCGTCACCCTCGCCACCACTATCGCTATCACCGTCACCGCCGGCAGCTCCTCCACCATCTCCATTACCATCACCTTCGCCGCTGTCGCTACTGCCACCCCAATTATCTCGTACACTATCTACACCGCCATCTCCAGATGCGTCACCTATGGTAACAACATATTTTGAATGTGTATTATTGATAGTAACAGTAGCTGAGTAACCGCGCCCAACAACGGAAGATAGTTGATAGATAATAATTGTTAATGTTTCTTGGATAGAGCCAAAATCAGCTTTCTGCATATCTGCTGTATATGACACAATAGGAGAACTAGTGAATATAGAACGTACTTCTACTGTTCCGTTCATAACTACAACTTCATAAGCTTCAGAGGTCTCATTAAGTGGCGAATCTATTCTATTTAACCATCCACCACCAAAACGTGTACGTCTTATCCATGTAATTGTAGTATTGTTATTTGAATCCACCTTCGCCTTCGCATGACAAGGGCTATAAGATTTCCGTCCTCGTCCATTTGGTGTGAATTTCGTTGTACTGTTTGCTCCTGTATGTCCAAAGCCATATGTTCTTTTCACATACAACTCCCCTGAAACTAAAGATGCTGGAAATACTGTTGTAGAAGTCAACATGATGAATGTATCAGTATTTGTATGGGAATTAATAGTATATTCAGTGCCACGCCTTCCTCGTAACAAGCCGCTTAACTGATATGTAAGTGTTCCTATTAGTTTTGCCGTTTAAAACTGTATGATTTCTTCACCCAACAATGCCGCGTTGGCACCGTTCAACATATTAGCCTTCGTAACGCTTGATAAAGCTCCGTCTAAAAGCTTAACAGTTACACTGTTAGCATTATCAATGTAATTAGTGGACCCACCCGGAAGCACCGTAGTGGCTGTTCCCGTTATAGCCGGAAGTATAATTTCTGTTAATTTTGAATAGCTTGTAGAATCTGACGGATTCTGCCTAAATAGATATACCGGCTTGAATACGCCTGCAGTATCTGCCACGGCATAAAATCCTGGCCCATCCGTTTCAGTTAAGAGCGGCAGATTAAGTAAGTAAAGAGATATTGCTCCAGCTTGCACAAGATCTATATCCGGCTCCGTTATCATCTCCGCTAAATTCTTAGGTGAAGCAAATTGTTTACTTTCGATTTTAACAATACTACCGTCATAGGTTAATTTTGTAATTTGAACAGTCCGATCTATTCCGTTACAAGTAATATCAAGCAATTGACCAACATTTAAGTTACGCCATGTATTGGGTAGCTGAAATGTTATGGTCGTTTTTTCCAGCCAGGTACGCAATAGAATATGGTCACATACAGCCTGTGCCAAATCTTTCGTCATAACGATAGATGCTGATATAGTATTTTCGCCTACTGACTGCATATAGCAACTATCACGCCTTGACCTCACAACATCTGTAGCGTAATTATTGGCATAGTTGTTATACGAAAAATTTATTTTAGCCGGGACTTCGAATATGTCATTATCGGTAATAGTGAGCTTGTCAATACTCTCGCCGTTTCCTGAATCTGCACCTAAATCATCTTCAGGAATAGCAATAGATGTTAAAGTTGATTGCGATACAAAGCAAAGCTTTCCCTGGGCTTCATAGGCATCAAAAAAATAAGCCTTTTGCAAAGCCTCTATATGTGTTCGTGCGCTTGATTGCGAACTTATAGCATAGCCAAAAATAGAGTCGGACAAACCAGTTATAGAATATAAATTACTGCTTACTCCCTCTAACTCCAACAAGTCTGTAACTATGCTGGAGAGTACGGCAGCCGACTGATAGGGAACATACCCTGTTGAGAGCGTTGTATAATCCACACCTGTATAAGTGCATCCTGACTTTGTACTGCCAAAGGTCGTATTATTTAAAAGCGTATTATTGAAATTGCAATCTACCAGGCTCAAAATTCAGCCCCCCTTAGATCCGCTGATTCAAAAGTAGTGTTAGTAATGTTGGCCGTTTTAAAATTAGCTCCCCTTGTGTCCGTAGAATCAAAGTGACAATGCTCTATAACTGCCAGGTTCCAAATACTGTCCCGAAATACTGAACCGGTGAAAGTACAATAACTAAGCGTGGCATTAGACCAATCTGAATTATCAAAGCGACAGTTAGTAAACGTACAATTTTTAAAAGTTCCATTCGTAAACAGCCCATTGCCAAAATCAGCACCGTCATATACTAAACCTCTATGAGTTTCAGCTCCCGCAAAACTTGTAGACACGTGAAAATCAGTTGTAACCACCTCGAATTGTATTTGTGGTATACGGTTGCCATAGTCTGCCAAGTTTTTATCCTGCATTACTATATATGCTAAATCCCGGTACCCTGGGCAATAACCGGCACCGCCTTTCTGACTCTCCATGTAGCTATCGGGCGTTTGGCAATCAGTACCTAAATATACTCTGCATTTAAAGGATTTGGTGGTATCAGACGACCGCAAATAAGTAACCGTTGTTCCGTTGTAAGCTTGCAGTGCCGTTTGCAGACTTGTACCTGCAGCTTGACACTTAGCAACGCAGTTACTAAGACTCGTTAGCCAAGTAGAAGTCTTAGCGTTTGGTGTATATTCTGAACCATCTACCCAAAGTCTGCGTATGCCGGCAATGGGTCCATTGCAGATGCCTACGGCAGCTGAAATCGTATAGGTAACTGTATCAGAACTGCCACCCATACCGCCTTTGCCTCCGGAACTATGAGAATGTGATTTGAAATTAGACGCATAAATAAAATTCCCCGGAAGACGGGCCATTCCCCACACAAGTGGAATCATTCCACCATATGAGGAGTCTTGAAGACTGGTATTATCCATTCGTTGTGTGTCATTATTGCCAAACAGTTTTCTGTCAATCACCGAGCCAACGAATTGCATTCCTAAAGCTATATACGGATTAGCCTTCAAAGCCGCGGCTGCGAAATGTAATGCTATGGTTGCCATTTAATCTTCCACCTCGCCCATTATGAATGCATACCTCAGAGACTCCTTAAATGCCATATCCAAGCGGCTTTCAACAACTTTTCCTATATCTATCCATGTATGAATTAAAAAGCCGTCAAAGCTTAATATGCCGACATGGTGAGCCGGAAACCTTGTTGTGCCAAGCAATAAAATATCCCCCGGCTTAGCCTCTGCCAGGGGAATTTCTGTTGCATATTTTTTACATGTTTCATAAAGTCTTTCTGTTCTATGGAACGGCCTCGGAGCATACCGCAAATCATCTTGATTTATAACAAGCCCCCATTTACTAAATACGCCACGTACTAGTCCTACACAGACACACCCTACTCCCTTTAAGCAAGCTTGATGCACCCACGGTGTACCAATCCATGTACGTGCTTCTTCAATTATTTCTTTTCTTTTCTTTTCATGTTTACTACCTCTCTATTCACTAGGATAACAATAAATAGCATCCGTTCCCGGAATATCAGGTTCGCCCCGAAAGTTAAGATAATTGCCTCTTGCGCGGCAAGTAGCGAAAGCTCCGTCACACCCGGCCATGAGCGTTACCGTATCTCCCACTTCAATGCTTCCCGGAAGAGCGAACAACAACGTAAGGACATCATAAGTACCGCTTTTAGTGTGAGTAGAAATATCCATTGTAGTTCCTGCGTTAAGTCCCGATGTAAATGTTATTTGGCCCTTTCTAAACAAAGTAGCAGCCTGATTACTTCCGATATTTACCGTACAAGTCTTGCCTGAGCTTGCCGATACAACCGTTCCTCGAAATGTATACTTAGCGGCAGCAAGGCCACACTTTGAGTCGCAGAACTTAGCACGGCAAGTGTCACTATATAACGAACCTATCTTGCGTTCTGTGAGCTTTCCAAGCCCTCTGATTTCTGCTTTAAATGATGCATCTCCACGAGTTAGGTTCCCAAGAAAACCACGCCGTAAAATGTTCTTACTGCCTGCTTGGTCAGTATAATCCACTTCAAAAATAAGTATCTCCGCAAAATCATATTTACCCGCTCTAATATCTGCTTCCGTAATAGCGTCACTGGTAAGGGCACCGTCAATATCTAAGTCAGCAGGCTGCAGCGTATTTTTTGTTTCCACACCGGTTGCTTTAAAACCCGTCTTAGCGCAATAACAAACATTGTCAATTATTATATTCTGCGAGAAATCCGTCAAGTGGCAAGTGTTGCTAATTTTCCCATATTTCTAACCTCACAATAGCAATTCTACCAGTGAGATATTAGCCCACTGTACGCTGTTAAAATCAGCATATTCCATGTCCTGCATATCCGTGTCAAAACGCACCGGAACATCAAATTCAAAATCTGCTGTTATAATTTCCTTTTCAGCCGGTGCCGTAGGAAATGCGACAACGCCTGTCGTGGTATCCACTGATACTGTAGGCGTATAAACACCGTTTACATAAACCATAACAGTACCTTCGACAGGCTTTGATATTGTCCGCACCTCATAGCCGCCATCATCTTCATACATCTTAGACAGTTGAAAGGTTACCTTGCTTCCATCGCCTATTCCTATTTGAGTATTGACTGCTTGAAAGTCTGTCCAGTCTTTAAACCGAAAGCCAATCGCCTTGCCCTTGCGTGCTCTGTAAAAAGCAATAACCTGTTGAAATTCTTCAGGGCGTTTTATACCGCAGGTGATATTATACTTACACAATGCTTCCGGCCGTATTAAACTGCGGTGTTCATAGCCTGCTTTTGTTACTACGATATTTACTTCATAATTAGGACCGCCTTTAGCTCCATAACTAATACGCTCCGGAAACCGTACTTCGTGAAAATCACTTACGCTCATTATGAATGCCTCCTTGTCCCGCTAGTAACGGCAGCCGCTAAGCCGCCCAATATCTGTCCGCGGGATTGGTTAAAGCTTTGTGCGTCATTCGTTTTAACATTCATGATTATCGTATTACCGTTATTATTGTTATTACTAATACCCTTCAAAGCTTCAGACGTTTCTTTCGCATTATAAACGCGCCCCGGTTGTTCCAAATTTACCAACTCCGGGCCGCCTTCGCCCACAAGTGACCAGCCATTTGCACTACCGCCTGCGGCAAACATGCCTATAGAAGAAAGGTCAAATCCACCGAGCGAAAAATCTTCAGCACCTCCGCTAACGTCAATACCTCCACCACTTCCGCCACCAAATAAATTGCCAAGTAGTGAAATAAGAGTGCCGCTATAGCTATTATCACTACTGCTAGCGCCTCCGCTTGCGCCTAAGCTAATCCCCGTATCAGCCGTTTTACCGCCTACCTCGCCAAGAAAACTGCTAAACAATTTTTGCATTGGGTCTTGAATAGATGCTTTGTATAATAATTGCGCAATCATCTTTTCAAAATCTTCCGCAATTGATGCAAAAACCTTTTTCATGCCCCTGCCTATTTTCTCTTGGCCGGTCATGATTTTTTCTATACCGTTTTCCGCAGTACCGTTAATGCTGTTCCACATTGCCGTGTAAACTGATTTATAGTCCTGTAACTGCTGTTCTATCTCAGCCTTAGCCGCTGTTGCACCTCCAGAAATAGAAGAATTGGATTCCGCATCATTTCTTGCCTTCACAGCATCAGCTAATTTTTCTTCATAGTCTAGTCGTTGCTCATAACTTAATGTTGCATCCTCTAATACTGTCTTAATGTAATTAAGCTCATTGTCATAGACTAGGATATTGGCTTCATTAATTTTTCTAGCCTTCTCCTGGCCTAACTGCACAGCTAATTGATTATATTCGACTTCTTGGCCATATCTTTCAACTTCTTGTACGAAAAACTTATCCTGCAATTTCTTTTTGGCTAGTGCATCCGCTTCGTTATGCTCAGTATCAATCAAGCCACCTGTTTCGGTATCAGACTTACTGCGCATAAGCTCTTTTTTCTTGGCTTCTGCCTCTTTGTCATTCTTAGCAAGTTGCGCCTGGTATTCAGCCACTATCATTTGGCTTTTATCCCCGGTTAATCTTGCCCGAATGGACGCCTCTTCGTTTTTAAATCCTATCAAGGCTTCCGTCCATTTTTTAATATATTTATCTATTTCAGCCTTTTTATAGGCCTCAATCATATCCGGCACCTTGGTTGTATCCAGGAGTGGTGCTTTTTGCTCAATTTTCTTAAGGGCCTCTTCTTTTTTCTTAATATCTGCGGTTATCCTGACCATCTTTGCTTCATAGTTTGTTCCCGCAGTTTCTACTGTCTTAGTAGTAATATCGTTCAGCAGTTTTTCAAGAGCTTTTTTAGCATCATCAAACTGTTTTACCCTCTTATTTATTGATTGCTTAGTATCTTTACCTGAACCATATTCACTGTATATCTCACTTGCTTCATCATTACGTGCTTCATTATGCCAGTCTGCCGGACGTTCATAGTAATACGTAGCGTCTACAGCATCATCAACGGTTTTTGCTCTTTGGATTTTGTCATACGCATCTGATTCCGTAGTTTTAAATTCTTCCATCATGAAATTAAGTTGTGAATACAAATCATTTTTATCCAGTCCACGCTCATCCATGTAATCGTTCATTCTTGCTACTCTTGGTGCGTCTGTCCACTGCGCAATGCCAAAAGCTCCATCATCTGCGGTAACAGTAGGGTCTAAGTCTCCTGAGCCACCGGACTCTACCATTAAATGACCAACAATGCCGGCAGCCTGTTCAGGCGTAAAACCATGCTCGGTGAAAAAGTCAAAAGCTTTAGCTTTATTCGAGTTATCTTTTTTGTGCTTGCCTTTTTCCCCTGCAGACTCATCACCGGAATATTTACCTGTAATACCTGCAAGCATGGAGTCCATATCTTCTTGCTGTTTTTTAATTTTCGCATCTAAATCTTTTTGCTGCTGTTCGGCTTGTGCTTCCGGATCATCATCATATTTATGCTTTTCGTCATAAGAATATTGTGCTTGGTATTCATCAGGAGAAAGTTCCACCCATTTCCAAGGAAGGGAAAGCGAAGTCCCTGTATCACCATCTTTTATTTCTTCCGCATAGTCTTCCGGAGTTTTTTCCACTTTCTTAAAATACTTACCACCATCAGCAGAAGCATATTTTATTTCTGCTTTTTTGTTATAGCTTTTAACCCTGTTATATCCGGTTGCATATTTATATAGCTCATATGTAGCAAGTCCAATGGCAGCCGCAACTCCGACCCAGCCACCGGACATGAGGAACAAGGCCTTAGTTACTTTACTAATGGCCCCTGTGGCTTCGCCCATTTTAGTAACAGTAGTTGCTCCAGCCACCGTTGCCGCTGTACCTTCAGCAGTCATGGCTCCAGATGCTTTTAAAGCAGACGCCGTAAGAGTTACTTCGGCAGCTGAGCCAGCCGTTGCTCCTGCAGCAATCTTAGTTCCGGCTATAGCACCGATCCCGCCTTCTTCCGTAAGCACAATCTCATTTCTTGCGATTGTGCCTGTTAATGTTGTTTCTGCAACCACCGCACCGGAAGCTCCTGCCGTTTCTGTAGCCGCAGTGCTCTTTGCCGCTATGCCTTCCTCGCCACGCAAAATTGCTGTTTGTGCAACCGCGGCATTAAGCCATACCTGTGATTCAGTAACCGCTATATTAGCCGCTTCTACCTTGGCTGCATTCTCCTGCTGCAAGGTGCTTAGCTTTTCTTCGGCAACGCCTCGTTTTATCGTAGCCGCTTCTAATTTAGCCTGCATAATGCTTATTTTTTCAGTATTCTCAGACTGCTGCGCAAGCAAGAGATTTTGCTGTGCAATTTGTTCTTTGGCCAGAGCTTCAGTAACTTTTGCTTGTGCCAAAGCTTCTGTACTTTCGACTTTTTTAGTTACAGTTGCAACCGCTGCCTGCTGTTGCAAGGCTGTCGCTTTTGCTACCGTAAGTTCATTTTCCGCTGCTGCCTGTTTAGCCGCCGATTCCTGCGCCGCCATGGCCTCTTTAGCATATTCTGCTTGGATTAGTTTTCCCAGCTTTGTACTAGCTACGCCTGTATTATTAAAAGCTGCATTGAATTCTTTAAAAATAGCTGAACCCTTGGCAACGGTATAATAAACGCCGCCTAAGACAACTGCACCATTCACCAGTTTCTTAGCGTTCATGGCTGCGAATTCTAATCCTGTACCAATAAGCCTTATGGCCGGTACTACCACAACCCTTGCTTCTTGCCCTATCTCCTTCATCTGTTCGGCAAAGGAAGAAGCCACTGCTTCCGCATGCATTAAGTCTTTTAGCATATCAGGATTTAGTGTAATAATGGGATTGCCTTTGTCATCTTTTTTTGTTGAACCGTCATCATTAGTTTCTACTTTAGCAAATTGATTGGCAATATCGCTCATCACGTTTGTAGCACCCTGCATAGTAGGTGCAAAGGCAGTTCCCAATACTCTGCCGATAGCTTCTTTCATGTGGTTAAAACGGCCTTCAAAAGATTGTAAGTAGTTTTCATTTGCTTCTTTTTTCGCCTTGTAAGCGTTTGTCTAAAAAATCATACAAACCACCAACGGATTTTTTAGCTTCAGCAATATCTGCATCGGATATGCCTAGCAGTGATCCTAATTTTGATCGCTGTACGTTTTTGCCTGTAATTAAATCAGCTACATCACGGCGCAAAACGTTGTCCTGCAATCCCATAGCCTTACCGGTGCTAGTCAATGTGGACGCTAAGTTCATAGTTTGTTTAATGGTCATACCTGCGTTCATAGCAGGTGCAATCATAGAACGAAAAACATTGGATATCTCTTTTGTTGACGCCCCTGTTACCAGTGCCTGGTCATTTAGTTCCTGCATAAGGCCTTTAGATAACTGCAGTGCTTCACCCCATGATTCCGTCTCACCATGTAAATTGGTCATAGAAATTAAAGAACCGGCTAGCGATATGCTGCCGGTTTCCATAGTAGTATAAAATTCTTTTGCGTCAGATACTGCTTCGCTTAGCGCGGCGGAAACACCCATAATGCCAGCAGTGGCCAAGGCGAAGCCCGTCATGTTAGACAAGGTGCTATTTACGCCGGACACAGTATTACTGAACGCATCTAAGCGTGCGGCCGTTGTCTGTGCCTCTTGATTTACTTGCTTAAAAGCCTGAGAAGCCATATCAAGACCAATAATCTGTATTTGTACGTCACTCGCTGCCATTATCCCGCCACCTTTTTATTTCAAACTCTTCTAATTTTTGCAATTTATACAATAGAGCTGGTGACAAATCCACATTTAGTGTTTTTGTCACCAGCTCTATTGCTGAATAATCAATCCCTGTGGGGTAAGAACGTATCATCGTACCGCCCATCCCCCCTATTCCTTGCACCATGAAACGCATTTGGCTTCTAACTAACAGCCACACGTCAAATGCTTCTCTGTTTTCTCCCCATATTTTGGGGCATTGCATTTCGCACTCATCACAATCTGTCTGTGTCGTGTGTTTTAGATCCCTGCACATACTGCAGTATTCGGAATTTTCAACCATCCAAGACCAGACAGATACTAGTTTTTTTCAGCTAACTCATTTTTATAGGACAAACCAAAAACATAAGAACCAAACCAAAGGCAGATGCCGTTTGGCAAGTCAAAGTCAAAATCAGGATAAAGTATGTCAAGAATAAAATCTGCGCATGCTTCTCTTTTTTCAAGGAAATTTAGTTTGTTATCACCGGTAGTTTTTAAAATGTTTAAGCCAGCCTTATCAAGTGCTTTGCGTTCCTTGCGAGTAAGTGCTCTAGGTTGTGGTAGTTTTCCTTCTCTGACTAACTTATTAATAACCGCCTTATTTTCTTCCGCAATAACTTCTGCCTCTTTTTCTTCCTTCACTGCTTCTGTAACTTCATTTTTCTTATTCACTATTTACAACTCCCTTTAGACTAACAAATACTCAGCTACATCATTAATAAGCGTAGCCTGCATTGATGTGTTTTCTGTATTTGTTGTTTCATATGCCCTGTAATTCATTGTAAGAGCTACGCCTTTGGGTCCGTCAATAGCAGGCGTAGTGCGTTCCAAGAGTACCTGTGGCAATAAAAATGCCAGGCTAAATGCTCCTGTAGTAAATGTTAGCTGCAAACTTGTTTCCGTGCCTTTAATAGCCTTATTTAATAAGTCGGTATTTTCAAACAACACTTCAATAGACCCTGTTGGTTTAACAATGCCTTCTAAGATATCACCACGTGCCCCGGAACCATTCAAGCAGTAAGTGTCTCCATCAAGGCCATTGTCCAAATCCAAGCTTACTTTTCTGGCAATACCTAAAGCAGTCCCACCTTCCATAACTGCCGCGTTAAAGTTATTAAAACGCAGTATGGAAAACGGCGTTATAGATGCACCAATAGAAGTATTATTAATTACTTCGGAAGCACCCATAATATCCAATTTTGCCGTAATTTCGTTATTGCCAACCTGCGCATCTACTGAAAACTTGGATATTTTGCAGCCGGTACTCATGGCGTAAGTATTTAAATCCGAAAACCCTTTTTCGATAGAGGCTGACGGCATAGTATCAGGAATAGTAAAAACATGTTTATACGAAGTTCCTTTCGCAACGTCAGTGGTAACCGGTGCTCCATATAACAACGCCAACCAAACGCCTATGTTTCTTACGTCTAAAGGAACTTCAATACTCCCAGCTACATCAATTTGTCCTAAAGCAGGTGGAACTGGGTTTCTGGTACCGGTAATGGTATTTGATTCAATCAAATTTTGTTTAGAAGTCAATGCGTTTTTATTGAAAGGCAGCCTATGAACAGTACCGGTGGTAGGCGTTGTCCCAAAAGTTGATTCAAACATCAAATTCAAGGTCCCTTTCATGCCTCTTGCTTGTCTAGTCATATTTTCACTCTTTCATATTCAAGTATTTCGCCCATAGCGGGCTCAATTTCTGTCACTAAAATCATATTACCCGGAAACTGCGGGAAATATGCCTGCGTATTAATGCTGTATTCTATTTTACTGATGGGAAAACTGCCATTTTCAATAAGCCAGCTTTGCAATACTTCGTAAATTAATTGACCAAATTCATCAGATTCATACATGCCCAAGAATTCAATCAAAGAACCATCCAAGTCATCACTCCAAGCCTTTTCTACGCCATCTACCAGTACATTAGGCTGCTTAATTACCCAGGAAATACCAAGGCCATAGCGCTGAATCTCTTCATCCGCTCCTTCGGTTTTTATTCCGGGAATTATACATATAAGCGGGCAATAGACTTCGTTAGGAAGCTTGCAGCCATTGACGCCCATAAATACTGTAGGTTTTTTCCCGTATTTCTTTTTACAAAAATAGGCTATGTCTGCAGAGTCAACTAATATGTCTCTCCACACCATAGCCATTGTTTTAAGCTTTAAAGTTCTATCCATCATGTATATACCCTATACCTTCTTTTTGAGCCTTTGGCTGACCGTTCCGTTACTCCATTCATATACTGAATAAGCCTCTCTTCCACCTTTTTGGGAGCGCCTATGCTTATAACATTTCGCATAGGACCGTAAGTTGGACGAGCAGGCACTTCAATATTTGTTTTGGAAGGTGATTGCGTAACGCCTGCCGCGGCAAAAGCCAACCGCATTTTATCTGTAAGAGGTGTAATAAAGCCAAGTTTTTGTTTAGATCCTACGTAAACCGCTGAAGCTGATAACCAACCAACAACAATAATCCCTTTGGCGGCTTGTGAAGCATCATAACCAACTGCGTTTACAAGCTTTCCCATATGCTCATAATAGGCTTTGCTGGGGTTTCCCAAGGACTTATCCAAAGCACTTCGCAGCCAATTTGGTATAAGCTCTGCATATTTACTGACACCAGGTGCTCCGGAACTAATGCCTTCTTTGATTTTCCGCTGCGCCCACCACCCGGCAGACTTCATAGCACTGCCAAGCCACTGCGGTTTTTCTGCAATAATTTCTTGCAACATTGGCGATACCGCATCATCAAATCGTATTTCAAAATTCATCATAATAGGTGAACCCCTTTTCCGGATACGCCACTGTTGTTAGCTATAAAGCGCAAGCGAAACATGCCTTCCGGCTCTGCCTCAATGGCCGCATACAAGTATGTTTTGCCATTATAAATAAGCGTATCTCCCGATTGCGGCTTCGGCACATCTGCTTTTTTCACTGTAAAAACAGCCTCCTCGTAACTGTGCTCAGTAGTATTGGGATTTTTAGGCATTTGGCCACCTATAGCGGCTATTACTAAGATAGTAATACCGTTATAAGTAGCATTTTCCGCAAACTCAGTGTCATCAAAGAATCCGGTGTTCACATCATCCTTTAAAAGGTCTTTAAGAATCATTTTATTGGCGGCAAAGTATCTGTATTTGTTTTATTTTCTTTAGCCGTTGTAGCCTGGACAGATTTTGTGTCAGTAGTTTAAGCAATTGACGTAACATCCTCAAAGCTCCCCCTACTTTCCTCTATAAGCCGCTTACCATCCACATCAGCAAGCTCTATAACGGCCCCTGGTCCGTATGTCTTGCCATTATGTCTTAAATTAAATCTTTTTACTTTTATATGCATAATTAATGCCTCTTTTCTCTTAATAAGCCTTCAGCGTATACCAATCATCTACGAATTCAGGCTTTATAACACTCCTGGAAGCAAGTCTCAATGTTTGGGCATCATCACCAGGTACAGACCAAAGTTTAGGAACATCTTTACCTTCATAAGTTCTAAAATTACCGTCTTGTTCTAATTGAGTTACAGCGCCAAACAACTGAGTACCTCTGCCAGATACGCCCATGATAAAATACCCATCCGGTAAATACTGTTGAATTACACCGTTATCATCTTCATATATACCATCGTAAGCATATATTTCTAAATTCAAAGCTTGAATATAACCAAAACGTTTTACTCCAGGGCTTGTAATAGTCGGCGCAATGCTCATTAAGGTTAAATTATCGCGGTTAGGTACCATCAAAGCAGATTTAATGCCAGTATTCGCGATAAAATATTTCATGGTCGCATAGGAACCAAGGGCTACATTCGGATTACGGCCGCTATTACGACTAATTGTCTTTTGCATAGTTTCAAGCTGTCCGTAAATATCAGCACTTGCATCCGACCAGACATCAGTACCGGAATTAGTCAATTTTTGCGTCCATTCAGGAATGGTAAAAGTATCTACAACCACGTTCTTACCATCATCTGCGTACCCGTTAATAGTGTAGGAACCATAAAGCATGAGCTGAGATGCCATCCATTCACGGCGGCGAATATTCATATCGCGAAGATCAGTTAAGTCCTTCGCCCTAATCTCCATTGCACGTTGTTCAGGCGTTCTGGTAGTAAATACATTTTCTCCAAACGAGCGGTCGTTTAAATCTTCACTTGTAAGTGGGCGACTAGGCGCCATCATCGGCGCAGTGTACTCCTTAGTCGCGAAGCCAACACGTTCAACGTTCACACTGCTGCCGCCACGTGTAATAAACGGAGATATGCGGCGTTTACCTTTGCGGTAGTCAATGAGTACGTGCTCTGTGGGAAATGTTTGCGTGTTCGGGAAAAAAGTGTCTAAAAAAAGTGTATTAGGTGCATAGTTTTGCTCTAACGCCATTAGCATGGTGTAAGTATCATTAATGTTAAATGTCATTATATTATCTCCTCCGCTGATTAAGACTTAATAGAAGTCAAATAGATTCCGCCATTGCGTAGTGCTTCTTCGTGTTTTGCATATGTATCCGTACCGCCAAAGGTCAATCCTTCTACATTAAAACGTCCTGCTACATATACCGTAGCAACCACATCGTCCGAAGTCGCATCTACGGGAGCATGAAGCACGCAACTGGCTGTCTGCGAACCATCTGTATTAGTAGACTTTACCTCTACATACTTTCCGGATGTTGTTACTTTTCCAAGTACTGTTCCACGTGTGAGAACGCCAGCGCCGGATGCAATCGTTACATTTTTAGTAAGTGCTACAGGGTCCGGTCCTCCGATTAAAACATCAAAAGCTTTAGTACCTAAAGTGTCATTTAATTCCATTGTTTTTTCTCCTTATCTCTTTTTTAATAGATCAGCAAAAGTTTTAATTTTTGCCTGGTCAACTGCTATTGCCGCCGCTTTGTTTCCCGTTACTCCGTCAGCTGCCACACCATTAACTCCTGATGCCTTATTATCGTCAATCATGGCACCAAGCAATGCGTTTTGTGGCTGAGGCGCTACTGGCACAGGAACAGCTTTTACGATATCTACGTATTCTTGTATGTCCTTGGCAGTTTTACCTGTCTCCTTTGCCTTGGCCACGATTTTATGGATCGCCTCATTTTTTACATCATCCAATGCGTCAAGCGCATTAATACGCTCTCTTTCTGCTGTTACAGCATTTCCCTCTAACTGTGCCGCTATTTCCGGGAATGCTTTTTGCAAATCTGCTACATTCTTAATTTCCATTTCTTCCTCCTTCTTTTGGTCTGTAAGTTGTGCTTTATGACCAATAATATAATTATGTATGGACGATGATGCCTTATTTAAGTACACTTGACGGTTCATATTAAGAGTCGTTTGCTGTGCTTTCCCTTCTACTTGATCAAAGAGAATATCTGTAGCGAACCCCAATGATTTCGCTTTCTGCGCACTCATATAAGTTTCGTCATCCATCATTTGGGCAATTTCTGTACGCTTAAGTCCTGATGCTTGATAGGCGTTTATAATAGTGTCTTTAATGACGTCTAACACATCAGCAACCTTTCGCATATCGTGAGCTTCACCAAACATCTGCGTTAACGGATTATGAATCATTAATGTCCCGACCGGACTCATTAATCTTTTACTTCCGGCCATAAAAATAACGGATGCGGCACTTGCGGCCACTCCGTCTACTTTGGTTGTTACTATTCCGTTATGATTTTTTAACGCATTATAAATACCTGCGGCGGCAGCTACATCACCACCAAAAGAATTAATCCATACTGAAATGTTTTTGCCGTTATATTTTGCTAGTTCATCTCTAAAAGCAATGGGTGATGCACAAGCTTCACCAAACCAATCATATACCCATGCATTTTCGTCATCTACAATATCGCCATCTATACGTAGTTCTACTTCCTCGCTGTCAGGCGGTGCCGTAAAGTTCCAAAACCTTTTCATGCTTTCCCCCCTATTCTTCTGCTTTTCCTGTTTCTTCATCTTTTGTGCCTTCAGTCTTTGGTGCCACGGCCGATTCAATCGGAATGCCTAATTCCTTCATAGTTTTAATTTCTACGGCCAGGCGTTCAATGTTCTCTCTCCAGTCGGTACCTGTCATTTCTGCTGTTTCTTTTTCGTGCGTACTAAAGCCATACTGAACTTTAAGTGCTGCGCCTTGTGCTTCTTTTACAGGGTCTAACACGCCCATTACAGGACCGTACCACTCCGCTGAGCACCACGCTTTTCTAATCAATGGATCACTGAAAAATCCAGGCGCTTCTATGCGCCCTTTTGTAACTGCCTCGGTTAGCCACGTTTCATAAATAGGCTGGCAAAAGTCACGAGAAAACCATGTCCTACGCATTTTAAAAGCCGCCCATGCTTGTAACAGAGCAGCTCGTGCAGCTGTATAGGAAGAATTAAACGATTTCGTCAGTACTTCGTAAGGAATCTCTAAAGCTGCGCCCACCTGTTTGATTAGTTCTTTCATGAACGGCTCAAAGGTGGATAGGCTTCTCCCTGGGTCCATAGATTTAACATCATAACCTGGTGGAAGAGCATTAATATTTCCCGGTCCCATTTCGAAAGCATTCGGGTCCATCGTGAATTTCTCTTTATCACTATAGGGCTCGCTTAATGGCAGCGTACCGAAAGGAACTGCACCAGCTTCAGCTTTTACAAATAGCGAGAAAAACGACTTAATAATTGCTGAAGTTAATTCTGCTTCAGTATATCTGCTTATCTGCTTTACTGTTTCAATAACAGGCGCAAGATAAGAAACACCGCGATACTGCTCAGGCCTGTCATCATGACTTATCTGCAAAATATTAGGATAACCTGTGCATTTTCCAAAGGCTTCTACTCTTTGCCATTTTGGTATTTGGCCCATTCTGGTAGGATCATAAGGATATCTGTTTGCTACCCAATAGGCTAATACCATCCCGTCCGTATTTATCTCCACCCCATTTACTATGCGGTTTAGTGGATTATCAGGCGACGGCATGATAACGCTCCATGGATTAATGGGTCCATATGTGTTTTGTGGCGTAGGATTACATACCCTTGTACCCTCCACAAGCTGTACGCGAAGCTGATATGGCATTCCTGGCAATTGCTTACGATACTTAATGAGGGCAAAACTATCACCATCAAGCAAACAACATACTTGAGCTATGTCCTGCATATCATAAAAATTATTCTTTTGGAATACATCACAAAATTTAGATGAAGCCCATAGGTCAAATTCCGCTTTGGTCTTGCTTGCCCATACCGCTCCTTCATCAGCAGTCATATGCAATAACCCATGTCTAGGTCTTGGACTAAGTTTTAATCCTGCTCCAATTATATTAGTCCGGCTAGTATTAATAGCACTTGTGGCCACAGGCGTTCCCATAGCTAAATCGGCAGAACGTCCCCTAAGTGTAGCTAGGTTAACATCAATATCTGATGTTGGAGAACTGCGTGTAGGGAAATAAGTAGCTAAACTACCTTTTTTAAAGCTTGCGCCTGTTTCTGAATACCCGGTATTACTAAATCTCCTTTTAGTCGTTAAATTCGGCATTGTTTCTTTTGCTTTGAATAGCTTTTTATTTTTTCTCACCAGTTACACCTCAATAGTCCCTAAAAACGACTCTTTTTGACGTTCCTTTACATAGGCCGTTAGCTTGCAGCTTGTTTATGCCGGTGCTGATATCATTTAAATTTGCTCGCCGGTTACGTTTTCCATTTTCTTCATATTCTGGGCTTGTTAAAGCTTTTGTTTCTGCATCAATGTATGCTTTTAACCTGGTTTTATTAATGTCATCGTCCATTAAATAACCACTCCTTTCTTTATGCACCCATATTTAATAGAGTCTGATGCTTTCTTTTTAGGTGATAAGCCCGACAATTCTTTCATGCATTCTTGTAACCGTGCCCAGTTGGGTACTGTGCTACGAATACAGGCAAGGTTGTACACCTGTAAATCCAATGGCTCATTTCGCTTATCTTCTGCGATATTAACCCACTGTTTTACCAAGCGGCCCCTGACTAACTTATCTTGTAAAGCCTCTGACAATAAACCTTTAAAGTATTTTTTGTCATACCCCAAGAGTTCATCATCGGGAAAATGAGAATAACCGGGCCCGCATTCATTAATCTCCGCCAGTCGTTGAAATATATATTGTTTGCCAACGCTTACTCCAACTAATAATACCAATGCAAGCCCAGGAAATCCTTTAGCCGTACCTAGCCCATTCGCAAGAGGAGCACCTGCAATACTCGACCCTTTGATTGCATACCTTTCTTTGTACCTGTTCCTATTACAATAAGCATAAACGTCATCAGTATAACCACCACCGGAATCAATAAAGGTTCTACATACACCTAATCCCTTTCCATTTGCAAAGTAAAAAACTCTATCCAATACAGCATCTAAAGCATTCCATGTTCTTTGCTGGTCAGGTACGCCTAAGACTGTGCCTTTTTCAATTCCCCAGCGTTCTTCGTCCACGCCCCAGCCGGCGATCTCATATTCCAGCCTGTTATTTTGAGTATCTACGGCTGCTGTAAGCCTTAATACTCCATCCGGCAGCTCTGCATCATATTTCTCCCTTCGGTCCATAAGGGTATCAATATGCTTTAATTCACTTACCGGTTTATATAACTCCGCAAGCCGTGTATTAACGAATACCTTTAGTGATTCCGGGTCTCTCTCAGCAATAAGATATTCTTTTATGATATCTTTCCAATCCAGCCAGGGACTGGCAAATGAATTGACATGGAATGACCTTACGTCATGAACATTTGGGTTAAGCGTAATATATCGCTGTTCAGCTGCCTTCATTTCATTACTGGTAAATGAAAACCCACAATCCGGACATCGCCAAGTAACGCTATCCACACGGTAAGACTTGCGCCCATCTGTTTCGAATGTTTCATATTTATATTCCATATCCCATATAGTAACCCAATGGAATTCCCCACAATTAGGGCATTTGTGCTGCCACTCTTCTTGCGTTCCCAGCATATATTCACGATAGATGCGGCTTTCTAAGTTAGTAGGCGTAGAAAATAGTCCGACGATATAGTTCCAAAAATTTGATGTTCTCTTTATACACAAATCAACCGGATCACCTTCAGTACCGGCTGATTTTTCAAACCTGTCCACTTCATCAAGTAATAGAAGCCTAATGCTTCGTTTTGCTAACCCTGACGGAGCGTTAGAACCAACCATTGCCAAATAACCGCCTGGAAATAATTTCTTTAGTATGGTATTATCGCTATTTCGTGATTTCTGTTCGTGTATTAGTTCTCTTAATACCGGAGTATTCTCTATTGTTGGCGTTAACCTCTCTTTACTCCAATCCTCAGAGTCTCCTAAAGACGGCTGCACAATTAAAATAGGGCATGGGTCCAAGTGGATAAAGCGGCCACAAACATTAAACAGTATTTCTGATTTACCAAGCTGTGCTCCCATCATTCCAACCACCTTATGAACGCCTTTTTCAGTAAAAGCAGCCATTACAGGTTTTTGATAAGGAGCTCTTGTAGAATCCCAAGGGCCAGGTTCTGCACCATATGCATCAGGAATAAAACGATATTTATCTGCCCAATCCGCAACACTCATTAGTGATGGCGGTGATATCAATGTTAATATTTTCTTGAATAGATTAACTGTTTTCTTCGGTATCATACTCAAATTCATCACCTAATTTTGCTGCGTCAAAAGTAGAAAGCTCTGTTAAGCTTGATGTTATTTCATTAGTTAGTATCTCATTAATATCATCAGCAGATTTGGCAACCAGTTTTTGCGCAACCTTATACGGTAGTGCCAGCATTTTCTTTTTAAAAACAGTAACCATCCCCCCTACCATTAGTTCAATATCGGCTGTAAAGTGCATCTCGTTCTTCATTTCAGCCAGATGAAGTTCTGCAATTTCTCGCTTGGCTTTCTCATGCAGTGAGCGTTCTGTTTCAAATGACAAATTGTCAATTAACTGGTTATTTCCATGATTTGACTTGTAATAATTAATTAAGCTGTCTATGAGTAAAACAGCCCCTGTATCGTCACGTATAACGACTCCATTTTTTACAAGCTGACTTACTCTCTGCTGCGTCATGCCTAGTGCTTTCGCTATTTCTGTTTGAGTTGTGGTAACCTGTTTTAAGTTTTTTGATATCTTCATAAAATCCCCCATTTTTCGCTAAAATAACAAACAAGAGGTGAAAAAAGTTTATACCTAGAAAACCGCCGGGGGGTTGCCGACCCCTGCCGCCTCTTGCTTCGCTGGAAGTACCTTCCTTATTTGTAGATATTGTAATTGTTAGATACCCCTTTGCTGCTTTTTTGCGTCTTAGTTAACTCTCATCTTTTTGCAATTATCATTATTAAACTTAATATAAGCTACTGTTTCTCCACTTAAAAACATTAGTTTTCTATAACCTTTTTGCATAGTTGTAGCCTAAAAAAAACACCTAAATTACAAATGGTGCAATATAGCTAAAATCCGCTATGTTCCAAGGCTTAAGGATGTTTTTTTATGTTTTTTCCCTGTTAAGATACACTAAGATTACTACCTAATTGTGACAGTCTATTTCAGCGCATTAAAAAAGCACTCACCGTTTGGTAAGTGCCTTAGTTCGATATGCCTAATTCTTTGTGAAAATACTGCAATGCTGAATCATTTAATATAATTCTATTAATTTCAATTTTCGGCTTCAACAATGCCTTTTTGTATCTTTTAATAAATCTGCGCATCCCAAGCTCAATAAGTTTTTCCTTACCTTTTAAAGCATTATGTTCTAAACTTCTAATACGCGGTATATCTTGTTTATTAATATCATTAGCTCCTAATACAACTGCCTTAGTATAGTCAATGCCACTATTGCTCTCACCATTTGTAATAAATGCAAATTTATGTTTTATGTGTGATCTTAGCGGCAAAACAAAATCCACTCCATCTATTTTAATCATTAAGACAATATATGGTCTTAGTGGTTTTTTTAATATTTCACTATCATTTTGATGCTGTTTATAAAAATCTGATGATAAAAATACATATCTCATTCCGCTACCAGCTCCAATAATAGACAAAGAGCCACCTTTTACGGAAGCCCTCTTCATCAATTGAGCTTTCTTTATTTTTACTTAGTCGCGCTCTACGACTAATTCATCAATTGAGCTTTCTTTATTTTTACTTAGTCGCGCTCTACGACTAATTCATCCTAGCTACATTATACATAATAACAATAAATTAGTCAACTCATTTTCTCACTAAAATGCAAGCACAAAAACACGTTATATGATTGCATTACTTTAGTTTTAATTGTAGCATATCATTAGCAATTTTTCCACATTTCTTTACCCTAACTATAACACACTTTTATAGTGACATTGTGTGCCAACTTTTTTTTGCTTAGACAAACATTCTAAGGCTTCTTGATTAATTCTTATAATTGTCCGTCGTGAATAATGCATCTCATGAGCTATGTCTACCCAATGCTCAAAATTAACATAGCGCTTTGTTAGTATAATCCTCTGTTCATAACGCTCAAGGGAATCAATCAGCATGCGATTCCTAGCCAGCAAATCGGTTAGCTCCTTAATATCAGTGGCAATCGTGCTGTCAAGTTCTTCTAGCCGAATAAGCGCCGTGCCAAGCTTATCAGGATCTCTATAACTCTTAGGCATATCGCTTAATGTTGGCGTTATTTTCTCCATAAGCGACCGTAGCTCTTTGCGTTTGTCCAAATCCGTATCCAATAGCTTTTGAGCATAATAAGACTTTTGTAAGATAGCTTTCATATCCATTGCCACTTGACTAAGCAAATTATCTTCCCCCCTTCTTACCGCACCACAAGCCACATTTACTCGGCAACCGGTGGCAGGCTCCCAACGAACACCTGCCCTTGCTAGCACAATAGAAGCAACACATCCCTTGGTTGTTAACTTTACATACTCCCATAGGTTCAGGACATGCAGGAGCATAGCGCTTGCTAATTTTACGTTTTCTCATTATCCTCCACTCTTTTCCTTAGTTATTGGAGCTATGTCAAAAGATTTGCTTTCTCCGTCTACTCGAATTTTTCTATGAATATTTCTGCACGTGGATTATCCTTATCTAGCCCCATAATTCTGCTACCATCATAACTCCCTATTAATCTATCATTTTTTAAAACGCCTGATTTTTCGAGTATATCGCTCGTAGCCTGCAACAGTCCAACCAAGTCAGGCCACCATCGCCTATATGGCAACCAGTATAAACACTTAACATGTACCGACATATCATAATGGACTTTATACCTACATAACTGCCAAAGCGCCGCCTCTTGATATGTATCAAACGCTTTACTTGGCAGCAGTTTATGTACATTCCCAAATCGAACAATCCTACTGCTATTTTTCTTTGTTGCAGGGCTACCTTTAATAACTATGTGCGTCATCATTTATCATCCCCTAGTATTTCTACCCCTTCATATTCTCTCCTGTGTCTTTTTTTAATCTTTCAGGCCTAGGAACAAACATTGCTATGTCTTCCACATTAAAAGCCTTGTGACAATTTGGACACACAGGGGAATATTTACCACTTCTTATTTCGCTTTCTAAGCGTTTTATTGATTTAAGCCATGGCTTATAATTAGCTAATTCTTGTGCTTGTTTTTTCAAAGCCCTTATGTCTGCATTCCGTTCTTCTTGAATTTCCATCAATATCTTCAATACTTCAAACGAATCTACCGGATTGCCGCAATGCTCACAAAATACTTCTCTATTTTTAAAATCGACACTAAAACTGGGGTTCTTTCTTCCTTCGTAGCTATACTCATAACACTGACACTTTTTAGGTCTTTTGCTCCTTAAAAAAGTTGTTATCTGTAAAACGTTTCCAGGCAATTTATCCATGCTTACCACTCCTTAGCACGCAGTTGTCAAGTATTCCTTGACAACTGTTATTGTTGTCTACCCTAAAACGGAATTTCTTCATCAAACGCAGTTACCTGCCCAAAACTTTCCATACCTTGTTTCTCAGTATTTGCAATTTGCGTTTTTTGCAAATTGCTTTCTCGAAACTCAATAAACTTCACGCTATTAGCAATTACCTCGGTAACGTAGCGTTTGGAACCATCCTTAGCTATGTAATTACGTATCTGTAACCGTCCATCAACAAGGAGTCTATGGCCTTTGGCCAAACTATTACCACACATTTCGGCAGCCTTACCCCATACTACTATGTTGATAAAATCAGCTTCTTTTTTGCCATTGTGACTAGCAAACTGCCTATCTACCGCTAGAGTAAATGTGCACACAGTCTTATCACTTGGAGTCACGCTAACTTCCGGATCACGAGTTAAACGCCCAAACAATATTATTTTATTCATTGTTTCACCTCATTTTCTTGCCCTCTCATACGCTCTGCCTGCCGTTTCAATTTCTTGATTAAGACACTCTTGTACTCTTCACTTTTCCCATCCTCATGCAGCATGATTTTACATTGCACTAACATGATTTCAACATCGGCAACTTCCTCCAGAAAATCATTATTTGCCTTACTAGAACTCATGCTATCTTGATTATTCCTAAAAAGTTTATTAATTGCTGCTATCAGCTCGGCGCACTCTTCTTGAGTTTGCCTTAACTGCTGATTTCTTCCATAATGCTCATAAATTGCCATAATATAACTAATTATTTTAAGTTGAGTAATGTTCATCTTTTCTCCCTTAACCATTTTTATACGGCCACATCTCTAAGCCTCATATTCTTTTTAACGTCCTTGCCAACCTCAATACAACTAAGCCTGGCCAACTGATATATTCTGCTGCCCACCGCTTCATCACAAGCAACTATATCTTTTAAAAATAATTCGCTGCTGATTATAGTTGCAAGTTTCTTGTTATACCTGTAGTTAAGGATTTCAAAAGCCACGTTAATATCGGCACCTGTTGGCTTCTTCCCTCGTTCAACCTTAAAGAAATCATCTATGTAAAGGATTGGCACTTCCTTCAGTGGTTCAATCAAAGCTGTGTACTCCTGCTCGATATTTACGCAAGCTTTAATCTTCACAACCTCATCACGCCAAAGCATATATTTGCCTTGCAAGCCCTCTTTTTTTATCAGCTGGGCAAAGACTCCTGAACACAACAAAGTCTTACCACAGCCTACCTGTCCACCCACATAAAGCCATTTCTTATTATGGTCAGCTATGTATGTGTTCGCAGTTAAAAGCATTCTCTTTTGCCATGGTTCGGAAGCAAGAAAATCTGTAAGCTTGATATCACAATCAACGCCGCTTTCAGCCATTTGCTTTAATGACCTGCGAATGCTTTGACAGCTGCACTCTTCTACGGCTGTTGAATAACTTCCGTTACCACCAGCAACAACAACGCAATTCCAGCCTCTGTTCTTGCATATATCGCAGTCATAGCCCTTTAGGTTGCCATTTTTGCTGTTGAACCTTTCAGCCTCGCGTTTAGCTGTTTCGACAGTGCGACTAAACCCTTGGTATTTGCGACATAATACCGACGATACTTTCTTCCTCGCTTCCTGTCTGCTCTGTAATTTTTTTACCATAGCCATCGACAACACCGTCCTTAATCATTTGCACTAGTGGGCCAGTACCGCTTGCTTTGGTCTCTTTGGCGTCCTTTGCCAGTTGCTTAGAGCATTCTTCCTCGTACCGTGGGATTACCCAGTTTAAGATAGCCCTGTAATCACTGGCATACTTTTTCCCACTGGAGCCTTTATAATTATCAAGAATCTCGATACAGCCCTTTACGGCCTCCTCGCTACCCAACCGCTCGTTAGCTATAAGTGACTGGTATTCGTCATTGGTCATAGCAACAAACTCAGCGTATTGGATTTTTTTAGCGACTTGCTTTTTAGCCTTTGAGGTCATTGGTTTTACAGTATTGAGTGCACTGGTAGTACATTGATCGTCTGTAAATGTGGCTTCGCATACGCGCGCTGTATCTTTTTCTTTCTCTTTCTCTATATCTATCTCTGTGTTACACAAGCGTTTCACATCCGTTACACCAGTGTTACAATGTAACGCTTTTTTATTTTCTAGGAATCTGCGGACACGCTCTGCTCCTTTGGTTTCACTTCCTATAGCCATTACAGCTTCCGGCAACAAATACTCATCTGTGCCACCTTGTGCAATCATTTTATGTTTTTCCAGGAATTTCAAAACTACCGACACATTCTCGGCCTCTTCATCAAGTTCCAAAGCTAATTCCTCGGCAAAGCTATCTTCCAAACCCTCAAAATAAATTTTCCCTTCACTTTTTACACTAAGCAGCATCATTTTGAGATATATAATCGTGTACGCGTCACCGCCGGCAATCTTACGAAGCTTCTTCATTTCTTTCTGCTTGAAAAAATCGTCCTTTAATTTCAACCAATAAATTTTTTTATTGCCGCTCAATTTATCACCCTATCTTCGCACCACATTTATTATGATTGCAGGGAGAATTAATTGCTCCCTGCGGTTTCTGCCCATTGTTTACTTTATTCTTGACCTCATGCGGCGATCATATTCAAGAGCACTTTCATCTGGTCGTTTGCCCGGATATTCTGCTTGAGCTGTTTCTGCATGTTCCGTGTCTGCGACTTTTTCATCAGCCGCTTGAAAAAGTGCCTATGCCGGCGCAGGTTCATGGCTCCCCTCTAACGACAATATTTCGCCTGTTTCAGTATCTACGTTTTGTGGTATAGCCGTCGTAGCTTCTGCTTCAATTTCGGTGTAGTCCGTTTCATCTGCTATCTCGGTCATATTATCAGCTATACTAGTTTTGATTGTTTCATCAGCAGCTATACCTCTAACGAATTCAGTTTTGAGCGGAGTATATTTAAGGCATTTTTTAAGCACTGTCTTTTTCGACATTTCGTCAAAGTGTTTCATCCATGGCGAATAAGTAGAATTGTAAGACTGGCTGTATTTCTTAGCATGCTCCCTTACGTCTTCTGTTGACATTACCTCAAATCCATAGCCGCCGTTCTTTGTATGGAACACGGCATAATACATAATCACGCTTCCCCTGTCTTTCCTCGCCGGAACATGCCTTAATTTTGGCTGCAACCCCAATTCATATTCAAACACATCATTTTCATATACTTCATGAGCCTGTACATCGTTTACTTCTCCGCTCCGGTAGGCAAGGTCTAGTATCCCCTTATATCCGATTTGGAATTGGCACTCTAATACACCTTTGTTCTTAAAAGGAATCAGGTACGCTTGCCCGATTGGAGTGTTGGGTTCCAAACCAAGCTGCGCCGCCTGCATCATAGCCCCTAAGAAACTCTTCGGAGTACATTGCTGTAACTGCGGAGTTGTACTCATGGCAGTTAGGATCATCCTGCTAAACCGTTCTCCCGTTAGCACGGAAGGCAGTGCTTTTTCTATTTGACTTTTCATGCTCATAACAAGCTGCTGCATGGTCTTAATGCCGCTTTGCCCGTTCTTTTCTTCTTTCTTGATTAACCCACCTTTTGTTGTCGCCATTATTACCTAGCTCCCTTCTGTATGTTTAATTTCCTATATGGTGCACCAATCTTGACATATTTCTGATAAATATTAGGTATTTCCATCTTCATTTTCTTACTGTCAACAACCACACGGCCATTTTGCAATTTCCAAGTTACCTTGCGTTCTCCTGCATAGCCGACTTCGTTGTTTCCAAGCAACAGGCATAACTTATTTTTTGTTTCGTTTAGGTTATTTTCGATCTCTTTCTTTTCGTGCTCAAATCCGTCAATCAGTTCCAGCAACTTAACCGATTCATTAGGCAAGGTTACCGCCTCTACTTGCCCGCCGGTAAATTTGTTCTGCAGTGCTTTAGTACAGCTGTCAGAACCGTCTACATCTGGCATTATGGATTGCAGCACATTAACTTCCCAAAATTGTTTTTCTGCATCATATAATGCTTTTATGTCATCTTCGTTCCTAGGAATTTCCTTCCATACGAAATGGTTGCCGCCAATCAGCACAGCTATATACCATTTGTCACAACCCGTGACCATCATATAATGCTGCCACTGGCAGTAGTATGTAGTAGGTAATTTATCATCTTCCCATTCTTTGGCAACAAATCCGTTCGCCGTCTTGCACTCAAGCCCCGCGTTTTCACCAACAACCATTCGGTCAACATTAGCTAATAACCATGCGTTTTTATTATTAGCCATCATGCCTTGGTGTCGGACTTTTTTACCCGTGAGTTCGCAAAAACGATCCGCAACAACCTGCTCAAGAACCGTGCCCCAGTATACATATTCATTTTGGCTGAGGTCATCGGGTTCCGTCTGCCCTGTCTTTTCTAACCACATCTGGAAAGGTGACTTCCATTTGTTAAGCCCTAAAACAGCCGCCGCATCACTGCCGGCAATTCCTGAGGTTCTAAGTCTTAACCATTTATCTTGGTCTTTCATTTCTTCCACTGTCATAATCAATTTTGCTTCCATATTTGTACTCCTTTCGATTTAGTGGTATAATTTTTGTATAGCGTTTTCAGTGAGTCTGTGGAGTTACCTCTCCGCAGGCTCTTTTTTTATTACGGTGATTTTGTCACCAGGTTGTAATAACCTATTAGGTCTTAAAACACTCTTATTTTCCGGAAGTGCCTTCAGTTCTTCTAAATACTCCAACATATAAGTATCTTCGTTATAGCGGCCGGCAATATTCCAAAGCGTATCGCCGGCATGAACCGTAACTATTTCCTTGGTATAAGATGTTTTAGGCTGTTGTGCGCAGCCCATAAACACAACTGCTATAAAAATAAGTAAAATGAATTTCTTCATGTTTTATCACACCCTTACTGTTATTTCTTTTGTGCTATAATCTCCTTAGAAAGGAGGCGAGCATAATGAGTGATAAAGAATTAGCTGTACAGTTATATCTTGGTGTTATAGAAGCTCAATCTCGTGTATTGGCGGCCACAACTGCTAATTTAAAACAAGAAACAGCATTTAAAGCACCAACTAACAAGGAAATAGCTAAGTCTATAAAAGAGTTAACGCAAGAACTTAAAGCTCTGGACTAGGGCCAAGAGTAATTACATTAGACGAGCCTAAAATTACAACATTAAGAGTGCAGTTGCAGCTGTGCTCTTTTTGTATTTTTGCTACCTGCTTCACAACATTCGCTAAGATTGTTAGCTCAGTATGTATTTCAATATTTATGTTGAACTTTTTTTCTTTCTCCATTTTTATTCACCTCGTTTCTCTGTGAGTGCGTAAAAGGTTAATTCTAGTTTTTAATATTTTGTCTTTTGTTGCTTCAAGAATTGAGATTGCTTCCAATATTGTTACTTGCCCAAGAACATTTAATATGTCGGTAACAATCTCGTTTCCTTTTTGTTCATTTTTATTTTCTAATATGACTTTTCCCATTTCTTCCACCGCACTTACCTCTCTTTTCATTGCTTTCCAACCGCTTTCAGTCTTTCCAGAAATGATTCTCCTGAAGCTTGATGCACCAACATGGGTCCTTGGAATTGATTTTGAGTTTTAAGATTTGATTCCATTCTCTTATTAATGATTTCGTCTACTACATCAGCATTAATTAGATATCCCCTGCCACGTTTTTCATGTGGAATAATTCCTAACCTGCATAATCTACAAAGTGTTTTCATTGGATATCCAGTAAGTGCCGCATAATCTTTGGCTGATAATATTCTCATGTTTTCACGCTTCCCTTCTTTTACTCTCATCTTTCCCGTCTTATCTACTTTAAGTAGATTTATTTGTCAAAAAAAATAATATCATACTCAAAATTAAGAAATTTTGCTATTTTCTTCGCTTGTCCTATAGTTGCTTCGTTTGGATTTTCTTCTATTTTTCTATATGTTTGAACATGAATTCCTAGGTGTTCTGCGAGGTTTTCTTGTGTTTTTCCTCGCAAAAGCCGTGCCTGCTTTAGCGTTATTTTTTCCATCAAAATCACCTCCTATTCATTTTTGTACTTCCAATATACTCTACTTTAGGTAGAATGTCAGCTACTAAAAGTAGAGTATATTGTGTTAAATGTTGATTTTTTTTCTACTTTTAGTATATTATGATATTAAATAAAGGAGGTGCCACCATGGGAATCAAAGAAAACATAAGAATCCTGCGCGATAAATATAACCTTTCCCAAAAAGATTTCGCCAAGATTGCCGGAGTCACTGATAAGGCTGTTTCCTCTTGGGAAAATGGGACAAAAGAACCAAGAATGGGCGCAATTCAAAAAATTGCCGATTATTTCAATATTCAAAAAAGCAATATAATTGAGGATTACGGCATGAATACATCCTCACAGGGATGGTACCTAGATCCGGAAACAGCCAAGGCCGCTCAAGAAATGTACGATAAACACAGAGTCCTTTTTGACGCTTCTAGAAAACTAAAACCAGAAAGCATCAAGGAGGTAGAAAAATTTATTGAATATCAACTTGCAAAAGAAAACCACGAAAACGAGGAATAGTGAAAAATGTTGCGTGCAATCTTATATCAACTACCATATAACGTAAAAGGCTGTATTAAGGAAAATATTGATGGAGAACCAGTTTGTATCCTTAACTCACGCCTGACTCGCGAAGAAAATATAGAAACATACAAGCATGAGCTTAAACATGAACAAGATTTTAGCAACATAGAAGATGTTAGTAAGCTGGAAAAAATTAGGCATAAATAAAAAGGGGTGTTGTTTGATAATGAGCATTTTTATAATTACTTTTTTATTGGAAGCTATCTTTAGTGTATAGATATTTTATTTTATTCCAGACACAATTACCTTAATACCTATTAAAGCTGCTTTATTAACTGTTATCTTAGGTGCAATGTTGATGATGTTGAAGGAAATTATAAATAAAAAACTTGAAAGATATTTTTTAATAAAAACCCTTATTGCTGAAATAAATGCTATTATTTTCAGCTTAAATGCCCAAAAAGAATTAATGACCAAACTTGATGGAACTAAAAATCACTTTAGCTTTTTTGTTAAAAGCAATTTTAATTATTTTTCATATTATGATTCTGTAATTACAGAAATAGGTGTTATTGACAACACCGAATTATGTACTGCTATTATAAAAGGTTATATATATGCCAAGAATAGTTTTAGTGCATTAAACTATTTAACGGAATCAACAATTAATAATGCAAACGAATACACAAAAACTAGTAAAAAAGATTTAATTACTGAAACAGCAAGTCTAATGACATTTATTTCAAAAACTGTTATCCCTAAAACCATTACCGAGCTAAGCACTTTGAAAGAAAAGTTAGAATCTAATCTAAAATTATTTAACTTCAAAAAAATAAAAAGCTATTATTCTAGTTTAAAACATAATATGTAAAAACTGCTAATGATTTTTTTATAATAAATCAAAAAAATAATATTCTGTTAACATTTTTCAGTTTTTATAACACCTATGCGAGATAATTTAAACTGAGTCAGGCATGATAGCTTAGTCATCCAAAATGTTGGGAAAATAAATGTCTAAACAATAAAATATTTAAAACACTAATTATCATTTCGATTCTTCTCCATTTTTTCTTCAACACAGTTTGCAATTTTGTACTTCAAGATAAAAAAACACCGCCCGGTGCTTTTAGCGCCGAACGGCAATGTAACTATACAAACGTTAGTAAGCGGGAAATTTTCTAGCCAAAATCTTAACCACTGATATATTGCAAATAAACTTTTGTTAATCAAACCCCACCAGCAGGAAGAAGGCAACCGAAAACATGAAAAAATTGATAGTTACTTTCACGCTTTTTTTATTGTGTTTGTTTATAATTGGGTGTACTGTCGATCATAAACAAGCAGCACAAAAATTTGATAGCAAATATGCTACTGCTGCTTTTTCTATTTGGGAAAATCTGGATCTTGAGATAAACAACGCAAAGACACATAAAGATGATCTGAAAATTATCGATGGAATAGCTAAAAACAGCATTCCTAATGCGACAAAATTATTAGCAGAATTAGAGAAAGAAAATATTCCAGCAGACTTAAAACCTATGAAATTATCGTTAACTAGGTATTACAATAATTTAGTTATTGTTTTAAAGGAATTACCAGATATGGTTTCTGCTGGCACGAAAAATGACATCAACATACAAAAACTCCATGCCGATGTAACTAAGTTATATGAAGAACGTCTTCGATACAACAACGAATATTCTGTAATTAATAAAGGGGTATCTTCTTTTGAACTCACATTAGCTAATTACCGAAAAGTACAAATCGGAGATAACTATCTCTCTGTTATTTCCAAATTTAAAATGCCAGGTAATCTTTCTTCTTCCTATACGCATGATATGACACTAATTGGTAAAAGGACACTTGATATTTATGAATGGGAATTTAATTCCGGTTATGTGAAAATTATGTTTGAAAACGGTAAGGTACATATGTTGGAACAGCGAAATTTAAAGTAAAAACATTGTAGAAATATATGCAATAATACGTCTAACGCAGTATAGAAGCCGTTCTATATTGAGGATACTTTAAATTATTATTGCATAAATTACCTTATGTTTCAACCGTCAAGAAATACTTGACAGTTGCTTAAAAAATAACCGCCCAGTATGTTAACAACTAACGATCCGTATGCCTTCTACCTTATTAATACCTTTATCCGGTAAACATATCTTTAAAATACCTTTAATTTTTCTTTATTTTTAAAGGTATCAACTACCAAGTTAGCCAATACATGAAAATTTTAATATGCCAGCAGTATTCTGACGATTTGAAATGATTTGAAATAATGATCCATAGTCAAGCAATATGGCAAAAATTAGACTACCAGACACGCATAGTCAAGTGATATGGCAAAAATTAGACTAACAAATATGTATTTGGATACCTGCTATTGAAATATTGCAGAAATTATTTCAGCAACATCAAACCAGAGAAATAAGTCCTTCCTATGTATGAACCTATTATCAATAGTAGATGCTTAAGTCAAAAAATATTATTATTTTTTGATTATGCACTGCGTTAATCAAAATAAACGGCACTTTTTTGATTATGTATTGCGTTAATCAAAATAAACAGCATTTTTTTGATTATGTGCTACTTTAATCAAGATAAACACAACTTTTTTTACAAACTCTTTAATAAAAAATAACCGCCCAGCGTTGGCGCGCTGAACGGTCTGTACAATTCCTAGAAAATTTATAAGCGTCAAAAGTAACGTCAATAAAAGGGTTAGGAGGAAACAGCAAATGAAAAGAGAAATCAATGTATTAAACCATGCAACAGAGATTATACAGGGTCTAGAGGGCGGCGTGTTACTAACAACAAAAGCCGCCGGCAAAGTTAATTCCATGACAATTTCCTGGGGAACACTAGGTATTGAATGGCACAAGCCCATATTTATAACTTTTGTCAGGGAAGGCCGCTTCACCAGAACACAGCTTGATAAGAATGCGGAATTCACAATTAATATTCCGTATGGTGCCTATAATAAAAATATCCTGGCATTCTGTGGTACAAAAAGCGGACTTACAACAGATAAGATTAAAGAGTTAGGTCTAACGCTTGAATCTCCATTAGCTATTTCCGTCCCCGGTATCAAGGAACTTCCTTTGACACTTGAATGCAAAGTTATTTACAAACAAAAACAAGATTTACAGGCCATATCGCAGGAAAATCAGGTTTACTATCCGCAAGATATCGATGGTTCTTTCCATGGTACAAACAAAAATGTCGCTATCGCTTATTATGGTGAAATTGTCCGAGCGTATTTTATTGAATAATTAGCTTGAATTAACCCGCTAGCTCCAGTGCCCAAAGCAAGAAAGAAGCGATTAAATGAAGAAACTCGTAATTTTATTTGTTCTAGCATTAATGACTGTTAGCAGCATTTGTTTTGCTGATACATATGTTAATGGCTACCACCGCAGTAATAGAACCTATGTTCAAGGGTACCATCGTTCTGATCCAAACGGCACCACTTCAGACAATTACAGCCACGAAGGCAACGTAAATCCATATACTGGCGCAAGAGGCCACAACAGAAACTAACAATAACTTTGGGCATTGTTGTTATATTATAATGTAATCTCTACAATTTCTGACGATTTTCTAACGATTCTAATAGCTGTCCTTAGCTCCTAAAATACCTATATGTAGAGATATCTCTATAGAATTCTGACGATTTTCTGACGATTTGAAATGATAATTCAACCGTCAAGAAATACTTGACAGTTACTTGAAACAAACTTAATATATCATGAAAATTCTAAGCAATAAAATAGCTGAATTAACTTTAATGATAAATTTGCGGACTAAATAGAATACCTATATTAAGAGCTATCAGGAGGGAGTCGAAAAGTTTGGAAAACATTATTGAAAAACTAGTTAATAAAAGTAAAGAGTCTTTCATCATGAGTATAGAAATTTATAATAAACCAACAATAAAGTATCGTGTCGAAGGATTTAGTTTTTTTATTTGTAACGCTTGGGAATTACTTTTAAAGGCATACATGATTAAAACTCTTGGAGAAAAAAGCATTTACTACAAAGACAATCCAGATAGGACCTTAACCCTTGAAAACTGTATTAAAAAAGTTCTTACAAATGATAAAGATCCTGTAAGAATAAATTTAGAAACCATTATTGTTTTAAGAAACACTAATACACATTTTATAACAGAAGAATATGAAACAATTTACGTTCCGCTATTTCAATCTTGCGTATCAAATTATATCAACAAACTACTGACTTATTTCAGCTGTGATATTACAGAATCACTTGGGAGCAATTTTTTAACACTTTCAATAAAACTAGACGACTTTAACAACAGTGATATTGTTGCTCGGTACCCCAAAGCTATGGCTGATAAATTCTTGAGCACACGGAAAAATGTAAACTCTATTATAGCTAGCAACAGTAGTCTTAACCTCGCAATAACTATTCGGCATGACTGGTATTTAACTAAAAACACTAAAACAGCAGCAACAACATTTGCGTTTACTAAAGATCCCAAAGGAGCGGTTTGTGTAATTAAAGAACAACATGATATGCAAAAATCTTGCCCATTTTCTACTATCAAATGTGTTGAAAAAATTAATTATTACATCAAACGCGACAATATTAATTTTGTAAATCCTTCTGATGCTAAAGAAGATAAAAAACATGTATTTAATTCATACCATTTTCGCCTATTCATAAAGTTCTACGATATAAGAAAAAAATCAGGTATGTGTTATACATATAAAGTTTATGCTAATTCATTAAACTCATACAGCCAAAAAGTAATCGATTTTATTTATAGCCAAATAAAAAAAGACCCTGAACACATAATTTCAAAAATTAAGACAGAATTGCAAAAAAAAATAAGTTAACCCCAGGAGCAAAGGAATTCTAAGTGACAAAGCACCTACTCCCATACGGGAACCCAGCTTTTACCCTTCACGAGTTAACTTCTTGCTCATATTATACCTATTACTCATAAAAAAATCAATGTATTTCCATTGTTTTTTCATTTATTTTGGTCTATTTAAAATATATAAAAAACAACCGCCCAGCGTTGACGCGTTGAACGGTCTGTGCAAAGCTACTTCCCTAATAAGGACATAAGTCTGCCCTTTTATTATATCATATGAAAAGAGTAATTTTTATGTTAAATTCTACAAGAAAAGCTAAGAAACGTTCAAACAATGAGGGTTCTATTTATTTTGATAGTAATCGCAAAACATGGGTGGCTGCTTTAATTGATCCTAATGGTAAACGTTTAGTCAAAAGGAATAAATCCTTTGATGTTTTAGACACTTGGCGTACTACCACAAAAGCCAGTTTTATTGATAACTCATACGTTCCTCCTAGCAATATTACACCTGGAGCATGGATAATAGAATGGCTTGAAACTTATGTATCTCCCACGGTAAGGGTTAAAACTCTTATTAGGTATAAAGAGACAGCCACAAAGTTGGAGCCGATAGCAGGCGTTAAGCTGCAAGATGTTTCCATCCCCATGGTACAAAAATTTCTAAACAATTTGCCTGTCATGTCGGCAAGCAGCAAGCGTAAAGTTTATATTCAATTATCCGCCGCCTTTAAAAAAGCCCTTATACTAGGACTCGTTAATCGCAACCCAATGGATTCTATTATCAAGCCAAAACAAAAACATCCGAACATAGAAATTTTTACATGGATTGAAATGCGTAAAATTCTAGGTAAAATTTCTTTACCCGATAGTCCGTTTAAACATTGGTACCCTTTTATTTTATTAATAGCAACCACAGGTATGAGATTAGGGGAAGCTTCCGGACTAAAATCCAAGGACTTTAATAAGAACAAAGGAACTATTAAGATAGACCTCAACTTACAATACACAGGTAAGAGCGTACCCGATAAATTTATTGAAAATCCGCCCAAAACCGAAGCCGGTTATAGAGAAATTGCGTTGCCTGAGGAAACTATAGCGGTCATAGATAAACGCCTTCAGAAACGAGATTTGCTCGATTTTAACGGCAATGATTATATCTTCTTGAGCAAAAACGGCAGGCCTCTAAGCCCTTCCAACGTAAACACTAGTTGGCATCGGATACTCAAATATTGTGAAGTCCCTTATCGCAGCATTCATAAGTTAAGACATACTCACGCTACCGAACTCCTGGCAGCAGGTGTTCCGTTAATTGAAGTATCTAAGCGTCTTGGTCATGGAGATCCAAGTATAACATTAAAAGTATATGGACACGCTATAAAAGGTTATGATAAACAAACGTTATCTAAGATAAAAGAAATATATGCAATTTAGCTACAGGCCTCATGCGAGGCCTGTTTTTTTGGCGTTGCTACCACGTTGCTACCATTTGGGGTGTTTTAATATACGGTTTCCGTTGCTACCACAAATTAAAAAGCCCTCAGCGCAAGGCTGAGAGCCGACTTTGTAATGGCAGGGGTACTAGGACTTGAACCCAGATCTACGGTTTTGGAGACCGCTGCTCTACCAATTGAACTATACCCCTATGGAGCGGAAAACGAGATTCGGACTCGCGACCCCCTCCTTGGCAAGGAGGTGCTCTACCACTGAGCTATTTCCGCATATGAAAGAAAAATAATGGCGACCCAGGACGGACTTGAACCGACGACCTCCGCCGTGACAGGGCGGCATTCTAACCAACTAAACTACTGGGCCGAATATGTCCTCTGTCAGATCTCTGACAGGATTATATGTTATCATAAAATTATATTTCTTGCAAGTAATATTACACTTTTTCAGCATTGTTAAAAGAGTTTTTTTATTTTTTGTGGTATAATACACATTATAGGTTCTAACTCATAGAACCTATAATGTGTAAATGTCAAACAATTATTCTGCATTTAGCAGGGTTAAAGTTTTGATGTATTAACTGTATTTTGCTATTTTCAATAATCTGAGGAGTGATTTATTATGCCACAAACACCCGATTGGTCTGTAGGTGACAAATATCTGCTGCAAGCAGTTCCTATTTTAGAACCTTTAATTAAAAAGTATTCTCCTTGCACTCTTGTGCCGGAAAACGAAACCCGCTATTTTGCAACTCTTATGCGCGGCCTTATTTCGCAACAGTTGCCTCCTGCTGTCGTTAATGATTTATGCTCTAAAATTCAAGCACTATTAGGAGACGTGACCCCAGAAAAAATTATTGCCGTTACAGACAAAGAGCTTTTAGCCCAAGGTCTGGTACAACAAAAAATAGATTATTTGCGTAATTTTTCTCATATGGTAACCAGTGGACAAATTACTTTAGACAAGTTTGAAGAGATGTCTGATACTGAAATTTCCAAGCAGCTTCTACAAGTAAGAGGCTTAGGACAATGGACTATAGAAATGTTTCTTCTCCTTGCATTATGCCGCACTGACATTGTGCCAACCGCTGACCATAATTTTGCTAAAGCCCTGCAAACTTTATTGAATTTGCCAGCTCTTCCTAAGCGTGGAGAAATTAATAAATTGACTGCATCTTGGCGTCCTTGGCGGTCTTTGGGAGTTTGGTACTTGTGGCAAGCTTCAGACGAACTAGCAAAAAAAGAGGCCGTATCTAAAAACAAAAAATGAAAGCAAAAATCCCTTACAGCTACTAATCATGTAAGGGATTTTGCCTAACTTCAGGAAATAAAAGGAAAAAAAAAGCTTGAAAATTCCAGCTTTTTTGCAGTTAGAGTAAAATATTAGTTGGCAAAAGAAACAAAATAAGGAAGTGGATGTAAAATCCACTTCCCATAGTAGGAAAAATTCTTTAATATGTTAGTTGCTAGACAAAACATGTAAAGGAGTTCCTACTATGGATATTGTAAATGAAAGCTTGCCGACATTCAAGGATATTGAGAAAATAATTTTCAGCTATGTGTGCAGTGCTGCCGTCGAAATGGTGAAGGACTTGTTGGAAGGCTACGATAGGAAGCTCATGGTCGAAAGAGATCGCAAGGCGTATAGGCACAAAGGTTTTAAGGCCAACCACATACGCTGCGTGTTCGGAGATGTCGCCTATAAGCGCACGGTCTATGAGCACATTAACGAAGAAGGCAAGAAGGAATTCATGTACCTTCTAGATGATGCCATGGGCATGGAGGTCATCGGCAAGATGTCATATAACTCTGTAGAAGCAATGGTTAAAGCAGCCACAGAGGTAAGCTTCAGGAAAGCAGAATCTGCCGTTAATCTTACCAGCCAAATAAATATAAGCAGCCAAGGAATTTGGAATACGGTGCAGGAATTTGGTAAAAAACTGGAAGCAGAAGAAACAGACATGGCCAAAAGATTAGAAGAAGATAAGCCGCAGACGGGTAAAGAAGCACCGGTATTGTTCGAAGAAGCTGATGGTATATTCCTGCACCTGCAAAAGCCCTACCGCCCAAAAGAGGCCTCGGGCAAAGAGATAAAGGTCAGCACGGCCTATGAGGGTATACGTAAGGGAAAAGACGGCAGAAATGAAGTCGTGGGAAAAGTTATGACCGCAGGTTTTGAAGAGGCAAAAGAGTTCCACCGCATAAGGGAAGCCATGATTCAAACAAAGTACAATACGGATGAAGTAAAGTACAGGTTCATTAATGGGGATGGAGCAGCCTGGGTTAAGCATCCTTATGATCCGTATACTATTTACCAATTAGACAGGTTTCATGTGTTCAAGAAGATAATTTACGCAATAGCCGATACGGCTATGCGTAAAGAGCTAAAAGCATTGTATATGGACGGTAAAACGGAAGAGTTGCTGGCGAAAATAGACGCCTATGCAAACAGTGTTGCCAGTAATGAGAAGGAAGACAAAAGAGAAGAAAAAGCAAGAGCGTTGTACAGCTATTTGAGCAACAACGAGGCAGGAATAAAAGCTTATTTTGATATGAAGGAAAAGCTGCCTAAGCCGCCGGAAGGACTTTTATACGGATCTATGGGTACGCAGGAAAGCCAGAACTGCTCGGTAATTACTTTAAGGATGAAGCACCATAAAGGCAGCTGGGGCATCCCAGGTGCAGGCTACATGGCAAAAATACTTACGAGATTAGAAAACAAGACCTTTTATACGGCTCTTGAACGCTATACGAGCCTTATAGACAGAGAAATAGTTGTATTTGCCAAAGATATTTTAAGTGCTGCTGCAATACCTAGGGTCGTAGGCAAAGGCAAGAAAGATGGAAACATCCGCAAGGGGCATTGGGCAATTGCAGACGCAAAGATGACCGGCAGTAGGAAATCTTTGCTAAGGGCATTTGGATATAGAGAATTTAGTGAGATAGCACATATCTAATTTAGCTTATAACAACTTGGGAGGATGAGTTTGCCCAAAATTTTATGGAAAATTCCATTCAACAATTAAAAATGCAAGGTTTTTCCTACGAAGAAAGATTTGCCAACTTTTACTTGACTGATACTTGCAGCCCTGACAATTTGACAAAACTCTTTCACCCAGCTATAATACTTCTATTCGGAACTATAGCTCAGATGGTTAGAGTACCACGTTGACATCGTGGGGGTCACTGGTTCGAGTCCAGTTAGTTCCACCAATTTGAAATGCAAAAATACGACCAAAAGGTCGTATTTTTTTTACCTGCATATTAGTATACCGTATTTATTTTTTATTTAACTGTATTGGTCAAGTAACCAATCTTTTCAATGGCGCAGGTCACTACATCTCCTGATTTCAAAAAACAAGGAGGCTTCATGCCCATTCCTACTCCACCAGGAGTACCTGTTACAATAATAGTTCCGGCCTTTAAGGTTATAGCCTGAGACAATTCACTAATAATATGGGCAATACCATGCACTAAAAGCCGAGTATTACTATTTTGACGCATTTCATCATTGACCTTGCAGCTAATATCTAACTTGGGTGGGAAAGAAATTTCGTCAGCTGTGACAATCCAAGGCCCCATAGGAGTGAAATCATCCATGCTCTTACCAAAATACCATTGTTTATAAGCCGTTTGCACATTACGAGCACTAACATCATTAACGATAGTATAACCAAATATATAATCTTGCACATCTTGCTCGCTAACATTCTTTGCGTCTTTACCAATAACCACGGCTAACTCAGATTCATAATCCAAAGAATCTACAATATTGAAATGTCCATCAATAAAACCATCCGGAGCAACAGCACGATTTACGCGCTTGGAAAAATAAATTGGCACATTACGTTTTTTCAATTGTTCTTTGCCAAAAGAATGTGCTATTTCCGTATCATGTTCCTTATAATTAATACCTAAGCAAATTAGGTCTTGTGCCGGCTCCGGTATGGGTGCCAAAAGTTTTACATCAGCTAAAGCTACTTTATCTTTACAAGCGGCAACAATTCCTGCCAATTCTCCTAAGGTGCAGTGTGCTATAAGTTGCGTCATGTCAGCGTACATAAAAGCAGGTACAACATATTTGCCATCTTCGGTAAGAATACCTACCTGTTCCTTGTCTTGATATACATAAGTTAAAAGTTTCATCAAGTACCTCCTCAAATATTCCTTTATTTTAATTTTAACCCTTTTGTGCTAAAATATCCATAGTGGCAATAAATTTCAAATAAATTGTACAAGTAACAAACCCCAAGGAGGCTTTATGATGAACCAGCAAATATATTGTTTTGATGATGGCCGCGGTCCCTACGGTCAAAGCTATGATCCTGATCATGATGATTTTGATTATGCCGACTACTCTACAGACCATCGTGACAACAACTTTCGCAATTACGAGAAAAAGATAAAAAAATCCGAAAAAGAAGAAATCAAAGATATTCTAAACCGCTATGAATAAGAAACAGCCCATAAAAAATGGGCTGTTTCTTATTTTTTTCTCATAATTTTAAAATAGTAAATCGGTAAAACTACAATCCAAGCAAGGAATGTTCCAACGGCCCATAAAGCGCCATCATCTAATCCACGTTTTTTTGCATCTTGATATACATAGTAAGCAAAACCAAGAGAAACTATTGTACCTATTGATAACATGGAATACCCTCCTTATTAGTTCTCTATATATTCTAACAAAATTCGTTTAAAATGTCGACAAAAAAAACCGCTGTGCACTTCACTTCATTCGTAAGTACAAAGCGGTTTTATTTTATTTAAGCACTTCTACACAACGATGGCAAAGTGTTGGATGCTCTGCATCTTCTCCTACGCTATCACTGTAAATCCAGCATCTTTCACATTTTTTACCTTCTGCGGCTTTTACTGTTACCATTAGGTCTTCACGTCCTGTAGTCTCAGTTCCGCCTTCTAAACCGGAAACAACGCTAGCTTGAGAAACAATAAGCAGGTTAGCTAAATCTTTTTCCACAGTTTTGAGAATACGCAAAGCTTCATCAGTTGCATATAATTCCACTTTGGCATCCAAGGAATGTCCGATTGTTTTAGCCCGACGAGCATTTTCTAAAATCTTAGTTATTTCACCACGGATTTCAATGAATTCATCCCATTTAGTTTCCAAAGCTTCATCAATATATTCTTCATGCATACTAGGCCAAGGGAGCATTTGTACACTCTCAGGAGCATTAGCTGGCTTAGTCATAAACTGATAAACTTCTTCCATTGTAAAACTAAGTATAGGCGTTAGCATAACAATCAAGTCATTCATTATTTCATACATAGCAGTCTGAGCACTACGTCTTTCTTTGGCATCAGCCTTGGAAGCATACAATCTGTCTTTAATAATATCTAGATAAAAAGCACTCATTTCTACAGTGCAGAAATTGTGAATAGCATGATACAAAATATAGAAATCATAAGCCTCATATGCTGCCTTAACTTCTTTTTTCAAAAGCTGCGTATGCATTAAAGCCCAACGATCAAGTTCTTCCATATCTGCAAAAGCAACTTTTTCTGTAGCATAGTCAAAGTCGCTGGTATTACCCAAAATATAGCGAATAGTATTACGTATTTTGCGATAAACTTCAGAAAGTTGTTTCAAAATTTCCTTAGAAATTCTTACGTCCGCTTTATAATCAGATGATGCTGCCCACAAACGCACAACGTCAGCGCCATATTGTTTAATAACATCGTCAGGCGCTACCGTATTACCCACAGACTTGGACATTTTCTTACCGTCACCATCTACTACATAGCCATGAGTCAAAACCGCTTTGTAAGGAGCTTTGCCTGTACAAGCGATAGAGGTTAACAAAGAAGATTGAAACCAACCACGATGTTGATCACTGCCCTCTAGGTACATATCTGCCGGCCATTTCAACTCTGGGCGTTCTTTTAATACTGCTTCGTGAGAAGAACCACTGTCAAACCAGACATCCATGATATCCGTTTCTTTGCGGAAATGAGTGTCGCCGCATTTAGGACATTTCGTTCCTGCCGGCAAAATTTCTTCCGCCGTATGTGACCACCAAGCATCAGAACTTTCTTTGCCAAACAAAGTGGCTACAGCATCAATAGTATCATCATTAATTAAAGGTTCCCCACATTCTTCACAATAGAAAATAGGAATAGGTACGCCCCAAACACGTTGACGAGAAATACACCAATCACGACGATCAGCAACCATATTGTGAATGCGAGCTTCTCCCCAAGTAGGAATCCATTTAACTTCATTGGCTATAGCATTCAAAGCTGCTTCTCTAAAACCATCTACAGATGCAAACCATTGCTCAGTAGCACGATAAATAATTGGTTCCTTGCATCGCCAACAGTGAGCATATTGGTGACGAATATTTTCCTTACCCAAAAGTGCATTAATTGATGCTAAGTGTTTTAATACTGGGATGTTAGCATCAAAGACATTCCTACCGGCAAACAAAGGACCGGCCTCTTCTGTTAATTTACCTGAAGCATCTACCGGTGAAATTATTGGTAATTTGTAACGCAAACCGGTTTCAAAATCCTCTTGCCCATGTCCTGGAGCAGTATGCACACAACCACTACCGGCATCTAAGGTAACATAATCCGCTAATACAACTAAAGAATCACGTTCCATAAAGGGATGACGCGCTACGGCAAATTCTAGTTCTTTGCCCATAACTGTTCCCAGCACATTAGTAAATTGGCGCTTGCAAACGTTGCCTACAGCCTCTAATAAGTCACTAGCCATCAGGTAAACTTCGCCTTCTGATTCTACCCAAGAATATTCAAAATCCGGGTTTACGGCAATAGCAACATTAGCAGGTAAAGTCCAAGGCGTAGTTGTCCAGATAACCACAAAAACATTTTTCCCTTTTGCTGTTTCCGGCAACAAACCTTTGTCATCTTTCAAAGGAAATTTAACAAAAATAGCCGGAGATTTTTCCTCCCCATATTCAATTTCAGCTTCTGCCAAAGCAGTCTCGCAATGAGGGCACCAATAAACGGCTTTTTTGCCCTTATAAATATAGCCTTTTGTTGCCATTTTTCCAAAAACTCTAATCTGTCTCTCTTCATAAGCCGGTTTCAGAGTAATATAAGGGTTTTCCCAGTCACCTAAAACGCCTAAGCGTTTGAAATCTTTGCGTTGTTCATCTACCCAGCCTAAAGCATAGTTACGGCATTCATTGCGCAATACAAGAATATCTAAGGCATGACGATCTAGGCCTAAGTTTTTAATAGCAGTATGTTCAATAGGCATACCATGGGTATCCCAACCGGGAACATAAGGTGTATCGAATCCTTGGGCATATTTATGTTTTATAACAATATCTTTTAAAATTTTATTTAAGGCCGTACCCATATGAATCCTGCCATTAGCGTAAGGCGGTCCATCATGCAAAACAAATTTTTCATTACCGGCATGCAAAGCTTGTTTTTTCTCATAAATTTTGTTTTCTTCCCAGAACTCTAAAAATCCTGGTTCTCTTTCCGGCAACCCTGCTCGCATAGGGAATTCGGTTTTCGGCAAATTTAATGTTTTACCATAATCCACAATACTACACCTCCAAAAAAAATAAAGCCCCTATCCCAAAAGGGACGAGACTAAATAACCCGTGGTACCACCCTAATGACACCTAATGATGCCACTCAAAAATGCTTTAACGTTCATTACACGGCTTGTCCTACTATTATTTCGGGCAAACAGCTCTAGAGTGATTTTTCTTTGCTAAATTCCTCGCGGACTCACACCATCTCCGCTTCGCTCTTCAGGACTCTGGCAAAGTACTGTCTCTATCATCGCTTTATTCATTATTAAAAACATTGTAATTATACAATAATATGCGTATAAGTGTCAACGCCAAGAAAATTTGTAGTTAAAAAGTCCCAGTGTACTATCTTTTTGCAAATAAGACGTATCATTAAGCAAAAATATAGCATGTTCTTGCCATTTATTTATGCCTAAAACACTAATAGAAGCAGGCCTTACGTCCAAAGAAAAATTTTTCTCATTAACTTCAGCAATATCCATCCCCAACCAAGAAAAAACTATATTTTGTATTGTGCCCTTGTGTGCCACAATAATAATGTTTTCATTGGCGTCAGCTAAATCCTCAAATCCCCTTACTGTACGATTGTAAAACTCTCTACGAGTTTCACCACCCTCATAATTGGCGTGATCTAATTCTTTTTCCGATATAGGTTTACGATAATATTTGCGGGCTTCTTCTTCGGTTAGACCGGCAGCTTTACCATTATTTTTTTCACGCAAGGAACTTTTTGTAATCATAGGTATGTCACCCAATGCTTTGCAAATGATGCGAGCCGAAGCCGATGCCCTTTGCAAATCACTGGTAAAAACAACAGGCTTAGGATGTTGGGCAAAATCTTTGGTTAACATTTTCGCAACTATCTTTATTTGCTGTTTGCCGTGAGCCGTTAGTACCGAGTCTGTCCATCCTCCGGTTAAATGCTCAGTATGATGAGTAGCTTCCCCGTGCCGTACCAAAATAATCATAGAACCTCCCCTAAAAAATTAAATGTAGCGTTTTAGTGTGATGCTTGTTCTTCCCTTTTTGGTAGTACCGCGAACTTCTAAAAGTTCCACACGCCCACGGCCACGGTAAGAAATAATATCACCTTCACCAACTGTTTGGGCTGCATTTTTTGCCTCTTTCCAATTAACTTTGACATTTTGCCCTTTTATTTCATCCGCCATGCGCGAACGTGAAGCACCATAGCCTGCTGCTGCTACAGCATCTAGTCTAAGGGCTGCCACAGTAGCACTTATTATTTTCACTTGTTCTTCCTTTTCCTGCAAATCAGTAAGAGGAATAGTTACAAGTTGTACCGGTGCTGCGCCAAGCTGTGTAAGGTTGGAAACAATGTAGGAATTAAAACTCCTATCAGCTACAAACTGTGCACCTTCAGGAATAAAAATGATATCCCCCAAAATATCCCGTTTACAGCCTAAACCCATAAAAGCTCCTAGAATATCCTGATGTCCTAAAGTGTAATAACGCTTATCCCATTCCACTTTATAAGCATCAATGGCATAATCAGGCTTGCCATAAAAATCTTCGGAAACAAAAGCTGCCTTGGCTCTTTCAGGATTTTTAAAGCCTCCACTTGTTTCTACCTTAATACGCTCAAAATTAGCTGCAATTATTTCTGCTACATTAAGGCTATGAGGGTCCAAAAAATCACTAAGTTTATATTTCCGGCTTTTGTTGGCACCTTCACATAAATCTAAAAGTTTAGCTGCTAAATTCTCATCACCACTAGCTTTGAAATATCTTAATATTTTTTCTCTATCTGCCATATTACTTACCCTTTAGTTTCTCGCTGCGTAATAAAACAGCATTAACTGCATCATACATAGCTCCACGCACACCATGTAATTCCAAAGCTTGAATACCTGCAATAGTTGTCCCACCCGGTGAAGTCACCTGATCGCGTAATTGAGCAGGGTGTAGTCCTGTTTCAATAACCATTTTACCTGCCCCAGCAAAAGTTTGTGCAGCCAACTTAATTGACAAAGCTCTTGTTAAACCTGCATTAACACCTGCATCCGCTAAAGCATCTATAATCATAAATACATACGCCGGTCCGCAACCACTAATAGCTGTAATTGCTTCCATAGAAGACTCTTGCGCTTCCACAACCTCTCCACATGAGCAAAAAATCGCCTTAACCGTCTCAATATTGCTACGAGTAGCTATATCATCAGGCGCAATTGCCGTCATTCCTGCCCCTACTGCCAATGGCGTATTGGGCATAACACGAATAATAGCCTGCTTGGGTATTATTCTATGTAATTTAGCTAAATCCACAGAACCCATAACGGATACCACTATAGCATTTTCAGGAATAGCTGCGACAACTTCCTCCGTAATAGCGCTAGTAAACATTTGTGGTTTAATGGCCAAAACAACTACGTCAGCATTAACCACTGCTTCGGTATTTTTAGAAAAAGTTTTTACACCATATTCTTGTGCTAGATACTCCCGTCTAGATTTCGTTGGCAAGCTTACACTAATTTCTTCAGGTTTGGTCATTTTTGAACCCAAAATACCTTTTAAAATTGCCTCTCCCATGGCTCCACAACCAATAAAAGTAACATTTCCCGTAGTTTTTAATTTTTCCATGGTGAATCACTCCTGTCTCCATAAGCCGTGTTTCCTGCATCAATGTCTACATTTTGAGGAGCACAAACCATAATGTTACGTCCAATTTTTTTCATATTTCCGTTAAGCGCGTAAATAGTCCCGCTCACAAAATCTACAATACGTTTCATGACATCGCTATCTGTATCTTCAAAGTTAACTACAACCGGTTGGTTTTTACGCAAATAATCCGCTACCTTTTGCGCATCATCAAAATTTATTGGTTCTATAACAACAACCTTAACTTGAGTTTTTGCCAACGGCATAGAAATTAATTTATCATCATCAGTAACAGGTTTAGCAGCAAAAAAAGACTTGCGTTCTTTACGTACCCTGCTGGCTTGTCTATCTTCCCAGCTTTTTGTTCCAAACATAGGGCGCACTGGTTCTTCCTTAATCGGTTCCTGCTTTACTTCTGTTTCTTCCTCATCTCCATATAAACCTAAAGTTTCGCAAATTTTATCAATAATTTTCATTAATTTCACCAATCCTTTATTTAATAGAATAGTCCCTAAGTCCAAATAACGCTGTTCCCACACGAATAGAATTCGCTCCTTCTTCCACAGCAACCCAGTAGTCGTGGGTCATACCCATGGAGAGAATATCACAATAGCCAGCACCAACCCAGTTTTGCAAAAGCAAAAAATTCTCATACCCAGCTGCAAAAACAGGCTTTGTTTCTTCCGGATTATCTGTTGCTTGCGCAATAACCATTAAACCCCTAATACGCACTTTATCAAAAACATGCAGGTTTGGCAATAAAGCAATAAATTCTTCTTGCAAAAAACCGCTCTTTTGCTCTTCACGCGCAATATTTACCTGTAATAAAATATCCTGAATTTTGCCTAATTTACCAGCTTCTTTATTAATTGCAGCCAATACCTTTTCGCTGTCAACTGATTCTATAATATCAAATAACTCTACAGCCTGTTTTATTTTATTTGTCTGTAAGTGTCCAATTAAATGCCAAATTCCGCCTTTGGGAAGCAACTCATGCTTACTCTTAGCTTCCTGGACACGATTTTCACCTATATTTTGTAAGCCAGCTTCCAACGCTTCGGTAACTACCTGAGCAGGATGATTTTTAGTAACGGCTAGGATAGTTACCTTATCACCTGTAATTTTTTTGGTTTTTCGCTGTGCAAGTGCTTTAGTAATTTTAGCACGTACAATATTAATATTATCCTCTAACATAATAAAGCCTCCTCAACACATACATTCGCCCTTTTAGCAAAATATACCTTTTTATTTCTTGTAAGCAATCGCTGCCAAACGCCCTGTTTTGCCATTTCCTGCTCGATAAGAAAAATACAATTCCTTATTAGTAAAAGTACAAACATTAGCACACATAATATTACTTGCTAAAAGGCCCTTTGCTTCCAATTGTTTGCGATTTATTTGCCACAAATTTAAGAACCAATGTCCCGGTGTAGTAGGCACAAAACAGTCATGATACCTAGTTGCCGCATCCCATACACTTTTATCTACCTCATAACAACATGGGCCTATAGACGGACCAATAGCCGCCACAATATTTTCTACTTGCACGCCATAGTTATTTATCATAGCTTCCACAGCTTTGGCTGCTATATCGCCAAGGGAACCTCGCCAACCGGCATGTATTAAGGCAATTGTATCTCCTTGCCGATCTGCTAAAATAACAGGAACGCAGTCAGCAAAAAAAAGCATCAATGGTATTTGCTTTAAATTTGTAACCAACCCATCAGCAAAGCCAATAGTTTGAGCATAATCCGTTGCACCGCTCCCCATATTTTCCTTCGTTACAAGAGCGATATTATTACCATGAACCTGTGCACAAGTCGTCACTTTATTTAAATCAAATCCTAATGCCATAGCTGCTTTTTTACGATTAGCTATTACTTTTTGGACGTTGTCTCCTACATGAAGCGCCATATTCAGTTCGCCTGGAACTAAATCGCTTTGTCCGTGCAACCTACAAGTAAAACCATGCACTATATTCAAAGCTTCCAGTCGAGGAAATACCCCATACCAGATACCCTTTTCTTGTTTTAAAACAAAATCTGACATAAAATCCTCCTAGCAAACTGCCTATCTATATATTATAGTACATACAACAAAAAAAGACGACAACTATGTCGTCTTTTTTTGTGTCCTATTTCAAAACTTTCTCATAGCGAGCAATCATGGTTTCTAAAACCTTCAGACGTGCGTAATATTTACTATTTGCTTCTATTACCGTCCATGGAGCTGCTTTAGTGTCCGTTCTATATAACATTTCATTAACAGCGTCTACATAGGCCTCCCCCTTATCGCGGTTGCGCCAATCATCAGGTGTTATTTTCCAGGTTTTATTAGGGTCTTTTTCTCTTGCTTCAAAGCGTTTATATTGCTCTTCTTTGTCTATTTGCAGCCAAAATTTATTGACAATAATACCCTGTTTATCCCACTGTGCTTCCAGATCATTAATTTCTTGATAAGCTCGGCGCCATTCATCTACAGTGGCAAAATGTTCAACACGTTCCACCAATACACGTCCATACCATGTCCTGTCAAAAATTGCTACTTCACCGACTTTGGGAATATGTTGCCAAAATCGCCATAAATAATGAAAACTTTTCTCCCAATCATTAGGAGAACCAACAGGATTAACTGCATATCCTAAAGGATCCAAAGCCGAGGTGAACCGTTTTATAACTCCGCCTTTGCCACCGGCATCCCATCCTTCAAAACCAATAATAGTACTGATTTTTTTCTTATATAATTCATATTGCAAACTTTCCAGCTTTTTCTGATATTCTTTTAGCTTAACTAGATAATCTTGTTTGCTGATACCTTTCGTTAAATCAAAGGTAGACAAAATATTAGGAACAGCGGAATCTTTTTTTAAATAAATTGTCCCGGCTTTTTTTTGCTTTTTCTTTTGCAAAGCCCGTTCAAAAGTATCAATAATAATATTAAAAGCTGCTATAACACCCACACGCATATCCTCTAAAGGAACAATATGCCAAGGTGCCTCAACAGTATCTGTCGCTTCTAACATTTTTTCATAAACTTTATAGTAAGCCTTGTAGTCAATACCTTCCACACCACCAGGTGCTAAATTGCCCCAACCATTACCATATATTTTATCTATTTTTTTAGAATTTTTTTCTTGCTTTTTTTCGGAAATATGAGCAAATATTTTTACTATAGCGTAACCTTCTTCAGTCAATTCCTTTTCAAAGGCATTAATCTGTTCGTGCTCTATTTCATACCAAGAAGATGCTTCATCTGGGTCACCCACATCATGTTCATTCTTCAAAAAATACCATGCTCTATGGTACAAACTGATAGCACCTTTAGTAGGTAATTGTTGCCAAAAAGCAGTAAAGAACGGTTGAGTTTTTTGTTCCTCTGTCGTTTTGGATGCTGAATATACCCTAAAGCCACGAGGGTCCATAACAGATAAAAGCTTGTTAATTAATTCTCCCCGCAAAGTTCCTCTAAATCCTTCAAAAACAATAATTACAGGAATATTGGCATCTCGAAGTGCTCTTTGCAACGCACCAACTTTGACAGATAAATCAGCAAATTTTTTCTCATAGTCCTTCTTAGACATTTTTCGTTTTAGGTTTATTTTTTCTAGCATACACGGAATCACTCCTGCCTCAAACATCGTTACCATAAGGTTTAAAAGCTCTAGGTGCCCCCAATATTTCCTTCATAATAGGTCCCCGTTTAATGTCTTTTCCTGAAATCTTTCCCCGCCAAGCATTAGGCTTTTCCACCCAATCACTAGTATTTACCTCTTGCACTGACACTATTTCGTGTTCATGCTTTAGCACGGTGGTCGGCCTTGTTTCAGACTCCATCTTTTCAGACTTCATGGGCTCTACTATCGTTGGCTCTGCTTCTATGCCCCAAGTACGCCAAAAATCCATGTTGGCATTAGGTGCTTGAGTATTTCCCGGTACATTTTCAGGTATATTTTGCTGAGCATTTGTTGAATCTCCTTGCATTGATTTCTTTTTACTTCCCATTAATTTGGGAAGTAAAAAGAATAGAAAAGCCCATAGTATAAAAATAGGTAATATTTTCATTTTTACCCCCCGTTTCTATTATTTTGGTAGTCCTGTTTTTTCATCATCAGGACCTGCTTCAGCAATCGTATTGCGCATTTGCGTATCAGCAACGATATTATTCATACGATAGTAATCCATAACGCCCAATCTTCCTGCTTCCAAAGCTGCAGCAAGAGCAATTGGCACTGCGGCTTGTGCCTCCACAACTTTAGCTTGCATTTCTTGAGTATAGGCTTTCATTTCTTGTTCTTTAGCTACAGCCATAGCTCGTCTTTCTTCAGCGCGTGCCTGAGCAATACGTTTATCAGCTTCAGCTTGGTCAGTCATCAATTCTGCACCAATATTCCTACCTACATCTACGTCAGCAATATCAATAGATAAGATTTCAAAAGCCGTGCCGGCATCTAAGCCTTTTTCTAAAACGGTTTTAGAAATGTGATCAGGATTTTCTAATACTTCACTATGATTTTTCGCCGAACCAACACTGGTGACAATACCTTCACCCACACGGGCAATAATTGTTTGTTCACCGGCACCGCCAACTAAACGGTCAATATTAGCACGTACTGTTACACGAGCTTTTACTTTTAATTCTATCCCATTTTTAGCAACGGCAGAAACAATTGGAGTTTCAATAACTTCTGGATTAACACTCATTTGCACTGCTTCCAAAACATTACGACCTGCTAAATCAATAGCACAAGCACGTTCAAAGGTTAGTGGAATTTCTGCGCGATGAGCTGCAATTAAAGCATCAATTACTTTATCAACATCACCGCCTGCTAAATAATGAGCTTCTAGTTGGTTCGCATTAACAACCAAACCAGCCTTATTGGCCTTTACTAAAGGTAACACGATTTTAGAAGCCGGCACACGACGTAACCTCATACCCACCAAATTAAAGATGTTGACATCTACCCCTGCGGCCATAGCAGAAATCCATAACCCTATGGGTACAAAATTTAAAAACAACGAAATTGCCAATATTGCTAAGATAATAACAAAGCCACTACCTAAAATATCAATCCCAAAAATATTCATAATCACTTCTCCTTTTTCACCAAAATTTTATTGCCTACAACTTTAAAAACAACTATACTTTCTCCGTTTGCTAAAAACTCACCATCTGCTACTACATCAACCCGCTCGCCATCAATGATGGCTGTACCACTTGGTCTTAACATACTTACAGCAGTCCCTGTTTTGCCAATATATCTACTTAAATCAGGATTACTGCTATAGCCCTTATTGTTTTCCTGCCGATTTTTTAAAACCACCAAATTCCAAGCTGGATTGTTCGGCAAATACTTAATGAGCGCGGCAAACGCTGCTAAAACAACTACCAAACCACCTGTCAACCAATACAAAGCAGGCCTGTTGCCACCCAAGGCAAGATAAAAACTACCTAGTATACAACAAATACCCCCTATGCCAAAGATGCCAAAACCAGGAATAAAGACCTCTATTGCTAGAAGAAATACTCCCAATAAAAATAGTCTTATTTCCATCCACCCACTTATTAAATCGAACGTAGAAGGATACAAGTCAAGCGGAACAGCATTGGCAGCCATAGCTATTGATGTCCAAGCTACTAAACATAAAGCTGCGATAATTAAAACATATTTCTTCATTGCGCTCCCTCCTGCCTTCTTGCAAAATAATGTAACAATTTCTTCTTGCTATTTATTATAACACAAACATGTAAAGAAATTCTCCTTTATAAAAACAGTATTGTATAATAAAAGTTTTTTATTTTTGCCAATAGTAAATTTTAGATATAAAAATGCCCTCCCTAGTTTTATTAACTCTATTTATATAGAGAGAGCCGGTTTACATTAATAATTTATTTTTTTACCCTTAAACTTCAAAGCGTCCTTTTATAATATGCTCATTTTCCCAAATTGCAGCCTTGCCTTTTGCAAAAACACTTTCAATTTTTAAATCAGCATTGTAAATCAATAAGTCAGCATCAGCTCCTATAACAAGATTGCCCTTCATATTACTCATATCCAATACTTGTGCCGCATTAGACGTAACCAAAGTCAAAGCTTCTTCAAATTTGAGCACTTTTTCTTTAACTAAAGATTCAACTAATTGGTGCAAACCACATGGTGTAGAATATGTTAATCCTATGCACTCGCCTTTAACATTAAAGCGTGGTTGACTGCCGTAGCCATCACTAGACACTGTTATGCCGCTCAAAGGCGCTCCCTGTTCCAAACAATACTTCACCTTCATCGCCTCTTCATTATTTCCCTCTATCGTACCGCTGGCAGTAAAATCTATATGTCCACCCATTTTTGTAAATCTAATACAATCATCAAGAAGCTCTTTGCCTCTTGTATTCATATGTGTAGGCAATAAATTTTTTGCCAAAATATCTGAATGCTCTAAAGCATAAAAAATTGGTTCAAGTCGTCCTTTGCCGCTGCCCATATGCATAGTTACTAAACCGCAACATGGTGCTAATAACCCTGCTCTACGTGCCGCAGTTGCAACTTTTATTATTTCTTCTCCCTGTGGATTAGAACTACGATGATCAGATACCGCAAGTTTAACACCTATTATTAGATCAATTAATGTTATATCTCGTTCAATACTACCAGTAATATTAACTGAAGGATACCCATATGAGCCTGTAAGGGCATAGCAAGTTATCCCTTCTTCATTTAATGCCCTTGCTTTCGCCAAAAGGTTTTCTAAGCTCCTGGAAATCCCATCTGTACCAAGCAATCCAAGCACAGTAGTAACACCGCAATCTAATAATGTTCCTATAGTAGCTTCAGGTGTACGAGAAACTGGTCCCTGCTCTCCACCACCTCCTGTAATATGTTCATGCAAATCAATATAACCTGGCTCCATTTTCTTACCGTTGACATCAATAATTTGAACATTAGTAAGATTATCATAGCCATTTATTGCCTCTTCTATAGCCACTATCTTGCTACCCTCTACTAAGACATCTTTACAACCCAAATGTTTTGGCGCATACACGTCTGCATTTTTAAAAAGTATCAATTAAATTTCCTCCATTCTTCAAGCTATTGCTCAGTTTCTTCTACTTTTTGTGCTTCTATAATTTCTTTTTGAGTCAACTTTTTTATACCAATTCCCGTAAATCCATAAAACAAGGCAAATAGAAACCCAGTATAGCAAAGCACTGCCCATGGCAAATAAGAGAGTGTAGGTACGCCGAGTGTAGCAGTCATATAAGCGCCAGCAGCTGACCAAGGAACTAAAGGTACGACAACAGTAGCGGAATCTTCAAGTGTTCTAGATAAATTAACAGCAGCTAAATGTTTAGCCTTGTATGCATCTCTAAACATTTCGCCAGGAATAAGTATGGACAAATAAGAACTACCGGTAGTAAGAACCATTGTTAAACAAGCTGCTACAGTGCTAGCAATAAGCCCTCCTGTATTTTTTACAATAGATAACAGTTTTTGTAAAACTACTTTTAAGCAACCGGCTCTGCTCATAATACCAGCGAAGCAAAATGCGCAAAATACAAGTAATGTAGTAGACATGATACTAGCCATACCGCCACCATTGATCAAGCGCGTCACCGCCCAAGCTACTGCTTTAGGATTAAATCCAGAAGCCGTAATCATAGATACATTAAAACCACTAACCATACATTTCAGAACATTAGCCAGCGTAATATGTTGAATAAATATTGCCATTATACTTGCAACTATTGAAGAGCCCAGCATCACAGGGATAGTCGGCATTTTCACAATAGAACCAACTAATACAATAACTACAGGTAACAATAATAACCAATTCCAACTATACATCATATTCAATGTAGACAACATGACCTGCACTGCTTACGAATTATGTGTAGCACCGCTACTAGCTCGAGCTCCAGCTACAGCATAAACAATAAGAGAAACAATTGTTGCCGGCACGGTGGTTCAAAACATATGGCGTATATGTCCATATAAGTCGCTTCCTGCTGAAATTGGTGCTAAATTCGTAGTATCAGATAGAGGTGACATTTTATCTCCAAAATAGAACCCTGCAATAACAGCTCCAGCGGTGGCGGGCAACGAAACATTAAGCCCAGAAGCAATCCCCATTAAAGCAACCCCCCATTGTGCCAACAGAACCCCAAGAAGTTCCTGTCACCACGGAAACTAAAGCCGTTATTAAAAATGCTGTAACCAATAAATATTGAGGATTTACCATTTGTATACCGTAATATATCATCATAGGAATTGTGCCGGAGGCCTTCCAACTTCCAATTAACATGCCAACGGTAATTAGAATTAAAATAGCCGGCATCCCTTTAGCTATTTTATTTGATATTTCGTCAAGCATTTCATTCCAAGTAACGCCTACACGCATGGCAACTAAGGCCGCAATAATTGCTACAATGATTAATAATGGTTCCGTCGCCCATCCTTTAACACCCTTTCCATAAAATAAAATCACTAACATAGCAATAATAGGTACTATTGATTCTATAAATGTTGGCTCCCTTTTTAAAATCTTTTTTTTCATAATAATTACTCCCCCTCTTTTATTTAATCATCTAAACACCTTCATCATACAGTTATTGACATTTTTTTTGAAATAAAATAATTTTATCAATAAATAAAAAATCCTTATGACATAGATAATCCAATGCTGTTATCCTAGTCATAAGGCAATGTATAGTTTTGTAAATATTTTTAATTATATATTTTTAGCATGTTTCTCCAATAACTCTAGAAAATACTTTATTTCCGGTGTTATTTCCATTTCCTGTGCATAAAGAAGGTAAACGGGCATTTCAATGCCATATTTCAGGGGAAATGCAATTAACTTTTTTTCCTCTAAATCTTCCTTTATTTTTATGGCAGGCAACAGTCCAATGCCCAAATTTTTCATAACTGCTAAACGTACTGTTTCTGAATCGCTACAAGAAAATTGAGTATCAAGAAGTCCAAAATCTATTTTGTCTCTTAAAGAATCACAATAATCTCCGCCATTGGGATAGGCAATATACGGATATTCGTAAATATTATCTTTATAATTGTGGTCTTCATACATTTTAGGGCTTACAACCCAAATTATTTTTTGACTCCATAAAAGCTGCCTTTTTGTATAAAGTGATTGTGTATCAAGATGAACAAAAGCCAAATCATATATTTTGTCTTGAAAAGTTGCTTTAAGTGTGGTTTCAACCGTCATACAACGATCTTCTTCAATGCTCATATCAGTATACTTATCATGCATTTTTCTCAAAACATCTATAAGAAAATACTTGATAAACTGTGTTGAAACTCCTATTTTTAACTTTTTCCTTTTTTTCTTAAACCCAGCCATCTTTTCCATACTTTCCTCATATTCAGCAACAATATTTTTGGCATAATTGCAAAAACTTCTGCCTGCTGCCGTAAGATAAACATTTTTACCATCTCTTTGAAAAAGTTGCACGCCATATTTTTTTTCTAAAGTGGTAATATGATTACTAATAGCTGGTTGTGTGAAATTAAGATTTTGTGCAGCCTGTGTAAAATTTTTACATTCTGCAACAATCAAAAATGACTTAATATAGTTAGATATTCATCTCCACCAGCTCTTTTCTTGACGTACTTATTTAGACAGCAGGACAATCATTGAATTTTATCTTTTATCATTATAAACACAATACTTAGTCCAAACAGTTTAATTATATTGAATATCATCTAATTATAACAATAAGATTTTAAAATAACAAATTTAAAAACCCTCTTTTTATCTAACCCAATAATGCGACATTAGTGGATGTTTCTGCCAAATCGCTTCCACCCGTGAAACGGGTGGAAGCACCAGCCCTATAAGGGCTTATAACTGCCAGCGCCTTAATGACGCTGGCTTTTCACATTCGTTCAAGCCGCTGTGGACTGACTACTTAGCCTGACCCTTGAAAGGGTCTTCGTATTCCTTTGTACTCATTTTCGTCATTATTTGGTCTTCTTTTTCTTGTTCTCTTATATATTTTGCTATTGTTGCTTCGTTCAGACCCACAGTGCTAACATAGTATCCTGTGGCCCAAAAGTGCCTGTTACCAAATTTGTATTTTAGGCTGGATGCCAATACTTTGCATGCAAGAGAGCACCCTCGGGAGACAAATATGCCATCCGGTATCTTTCAAAATTCGATTACGAATTCTGCGATAGCCATAGCTGGGTTTTTCTTCATGAACTTTACGTATAAATAATATAATTTCTTGCCGCTGTAACTCATATGTATTGGGACGATTTTTATGTTTTATCCAGTTATAATATCCAGCTCTAGATACCGAAAACTGTTTACATAACCATACTACAGAATAACGGTCACTTAATTCGAATATCGCCTCGAAATACAATCGTATTAATTTCCTGCCTTGACATGCCCCCTCTGATATTCTAATATTTTTTTTAGTTTTGCAAGCTCGATATCTTTTTTAGCCAGCTCATATCTAAGGTGTTCTTCGATGGATAGCGTTTTTCTGTTTTGATATGTAGCAAGAGGATTTCCAGGACGTCTCTTGGATTCTAGTCCAGATTCCCCTTTATCTCTATATATTCTTGCCCAGTAACAAATTAGCAATTTATCTAAATTAAGTTGTTTGGATAGTTTCCCACTGCTTTCGCCAGCTAAATTTCTCTGCACAACTGATAATTTAAATTCCTTGCTAAAATATCTCTTATTTCCACCTTTGAGGCCCATTATTTTCACCGCTTTTTTACAAAATTATAACACTAAGTCACCAGTGGTTTAAGTGTCCACTTAGATGTTACCACTTCACATAGCCGGCGGTTTATTGTTTCTTCGCTCCTTTGTCGCTCGAAACCATCGCTAAAGCAAAATATACAAAATAAAAAAGAAGATACCGTTACCGGTATCTTCTTTTTCTTATTATTTTAATATTTCACGTACTAACACATTAATACGCTTACCATCAGCACGCCCTTTGGTTTTACCCATAACTACCGGCATTACCTTGCCCATATCTTTCAAGCTGGTAGCTCCGCACTCGTTTACTGCTTCTTGTACCAAAAGCTTTAATTCTTCATCGCTTAGTTGTTGAGGCAAATACTTTTGCAAAACTGCAATTTCTTTTTCATTCTGTTCCACAAGCTCCATACGTCCGGCTTTCTTGAATTCTTCAATAGAATCCTGACGCATTTTAACTTCTTTCATCAGTACAACAAGAACCTCGTCATCACTAAGGTCTTTTTTATCATCGATCTCAATTTTCTTGATATTAGAACGAGCCATACGGATAACTCCGAGAGCCAACTTACCAGCTTCTCTATCCTTCATCGCTTGTTTCATATCTGCATTTAAAAGATCTTTTATCGACATTGTTACGCCCCCAAATTATCTGGTTTTGCGCTTTCTTGCAGCTTCAGATTTTAGCTTACGTTTAACACTAGGTTTTTCATAATGTTCGCGTTTTCTGACCTCGGAAAGGACCCCGGCTTTTTGGGTTGCGCGTTTAAAACGACGCAATGCGCTATCTATTGTCTCGCTTTTGCCAACTTTAACTTCTGTCATCTGTTATCCCTCCCTCCACAACCGCTATAAGGAAGTGTAGTAGTATATTACACCTAGATATTATAACGTATAGCCTCCCAGCCTGTCAATAGATTAACAAGGTGGCCATCCAAGTGTTTTACCACCTAAAACATGGAAATGTAGATGATTAACGGATTGTCCACCATCTGCCCCTGTATTAATAACAACACGAAATCCGCCTTCATAAATGCCTAAGGTTTTCACAATTTCTTCCAATTTAGTTTGGATATAAGGCAATAATTCTGAAGGCGCATGCAAAATATTATCTGTATGCTCCTTAGGAATAATAAGTACATGAACCGGTGCTCCAGGGTTAACATCATTAATAACTATAATCTTATCATCTTCATAAATCTTTTTACTTGGTATCTCGCCTGCAACTATCTTACAAAATATACAACCTGACATTCTTTTCACCACCCTTTGCTGGAGATTAAATTCGCCAAAAATTTGTGTTTCCCTGCAAAAAAGCAAAAAAACGTTTTTTCTTACACCAACCTGCCCAATAAGCCATCTTCATACAATTTTTCTACCATTACGTTTTGCACAGTACCACCTAAAGCACTATGACCGTGTGCAAATATTCTAATATATTCTGGAGATAAACCTTCCCATAAACCATTTTCGTCTTGATTTTCCATAATTACGGAAATAGTTTTGCCTATAAATTTTTTGCAAAAATCTATATGACCTGCTTCTGCCAACAATTCCAGTTTTGCAACTCGTTCTTGTTTTAGATCCGGTGCTACTTGGTTAGGATAACTGGCAGCAGGAGTGCCTTTGCGCTCGGAATAGGGGAAAATATGAATTTTGCTAAAATTACACTGTTTTATATATGCTAAAGATTTTATAAAATCTTCTTCTGTCTCACCGGGAAAACCAACAATTATATCCGTAGTTATCGCAATATTAGAGAATTTGTTTCTTACTTGTTTAAGTATATTCGTAAACTTTTCAGTATTATAAGGCCTATGCATAGCAGCCAAAATTTTGTCATTTCCTGCTTGCAAGGGTAAATGTAAGTGCTTACAAATTCTAGTGTCCTTGGTCATTAATTCTAAAAAGTCCCTGCTTACTTCCACCGATTCCAAAGAACCTAAACGTAAACGCACTAGATTCGGCACTGCTAATGCCGCCTTCACTGCACTTACCAAAGTTATTCCTTCCTTACTTTCGTGACCATAAGCGCCTAAGTGGATGCCAATGAGAACCACTTCTTTAAAACCTACCGCAACTAACTTTGTAACTTCTTCGGTAATATTATTTATGCTGCGAGAACGCAAGGGACCTCTAGCATAAGGGATAATACAATAGGTACAAAACTGATTGCACCCTTCCTGGATTTTTAAAAAGGCTCTGGTTTTATGTGTGCCTTCATCGGCATCCATTTCTTCAAACTTGCTACCAGCTTCCAACTTTCTCACTGCATCTACCGTATCCACTCTATTTGTACCATAAGCCAGCTCTATAAGAGTTACTATTTTTTCTCTGTCTTGATTGCCAACAATAAGATCCACACCCATAATATTCTTAACTTCCTCAGGGAATGTTTGAGGATAGCAACCTGTGACAACCACAAAAGCAGTTGGATTTAGGCGCACAGCTTTATGGATAGTCTTTCTAGATTTGCTTTGTCCCATATTAGTAACCACACAAGTATTTATCAAATAAATATCGGCTTTAGAATTAAAGTCCACTATTTTATAACCGGCCTGACGAAATAGTTTTTCCATAGAGGCAGTATCTGATTGATTGACCTTACAACCCAAGGTATAAAAAGCTATAGTTTTCATTACTTAACCTCCGAAATCTCCTGTTTCGTATAAAATAGCCGCTACTGTGGCGAGTCCTGCTGTTTCTGTGCGCAAAATTCTTTTGCCCAAACTAACAGACTGCATTCCTTTCGTTTCTGCCAAAGTGAATTCCTCTTTAGATATGCCACCTTCCGGTCCAATAAGCAAAAGTACTTCCTTTATGTTTTCCTGTGCTTGCAAAAGTTCTCTTAGTCCTCTGCGGTCTTCGACTTCATAAGCCACTATCTTCAACAAAATATCTTGTTTATTATTTAAAAGCTGCTTAAGTGTCACTTGTCGCGGTATATCACAAAGCTCCCAAATGTTAGAATCCCGTAAGTGGTTTAAGAACAGTGGGGTCATCAATGACAACCCCACCTGCTCTTAAAGAATTAAATATATCGGCAACTGCTTCTACAGCCTCATGTGTTATTTGTACTTTCACTTCAACCCATTGTTTCACAAGCATTTCTCCTGTCTGTTATTTAAACAAGCCGGAAATCTTCTTTAAGAAACTTTTTTCTTCCGGATTAATATCATCTCCACCTACAGCAGAGAATTTCTCCAAGGCATCTTTTTGTTTTTCGCTAAGTTTTGTAGGAATTACAACTTTAATACGTACCAATTGGTCTCCCTTAGCCCCATTTCTAAGGCTAGCAACACCCTTGCCTTTTAAGCGCAAAATTTTCCCAGGTTGCGTACCAGCCGGGACTTTCATAATAACTTGGCCCTCTAAAGTGGGGACTTTTATTTCAGCCCCTAAGCTAGCTTGAACAATATTTATTGGTATCTCACAATGAATAGTAGTGCCATCACGCTCAAAGAACTTATGCGGTTTTACATACAAGTAAACATACAAATCTCCTTTGCTGCCACCACGAATGCCCGCTTCGCCTTCACCAGAAACTCTTAGTCTAGAACCATTGTCTACGCCTGCAGGTATTTTAACAGTCAAAGTTTTATTGCGTTTTACGCGACCTGTACCACGACAAGTGTGACATAATGTTTTTATTATTTTACCTTTACCATGACAACGCGGGCAAGGTCGAACATTAACCATTTGTCCGAACATAGTGTTTTGGGTAACGCGTACTTCACCTGTACCATGACACTCACTACATGTTTCTACCTTGGTACCTGGCTCAGCGCCATCACCATGGCAAGTGTCACCTTCTTCCTCGCGATTTAAGCTGACTTCTTTTTCGCAACCAAAAGCTGCTTCCTCAAATTTTATTTCTAGATCCATGCGCAAATCAGCCCCGGGGCGTGGTCCGTTGTCAGCTCTACTTCGCCCACTACGCCTTTGTCCGTTAAAGAACATATCGAAAATAGCATCCATACCTTGGCCACCGCTAAAACCGCCAAATCCACCGCCAAAAGGATTTCCCTGCGCACCGCCACCGCCGCCATTTTGAAATGCGGCATGACCATATTGGTCATAAGCAGCTCGTTTTTGTTCATCAGATAAAATACTATAGGCTTCAGAACACTCTTTAAACTTTTCAGCAGCAGTCGGGTTGTCCTTATTCACATCAGGATGATACTGACGTACAAGCTTACGATATGCTTTTTTTATTTCATCGGCCGTAGCGGTTTTACCCACTCCTAGCACGTCATAATAGTCTTTCTTATCCAAAATAGCACCATCCCATTTGAAACAATTTTTGCCAGATCAACATCTTTACTAAAATGCAGGAAAAAACCGTGGCTTTTATAGCAAAACCATACTAGTTAAGTAGAGTCTGCTATAAAAGCACAAGGTTTAGTAAAGCAAATTAGCACATATCTTGATTTTAATTATTTTTTGTCTTTTTCATTTACAACTTCTGCATCTACTACATCATCAGCATCTTTCTTGCTTTCAGCATCAGTTGTTTCAGCTCCCTCAGCGCCTTTGGCAGCCTCGGTTTGTTTGTACAATTCGGCTGACAGTTCGTATAAAGGTTTTGTCAAAGCTTCAGTATCAGCTTTAATTTTCTCATTATCTTCACCCTTCAAAGTTTCCTTCAAAGTTGCCAAAGCATCTTGCACTTTCTTTACTAAATCTTCATGGCCTTTGCCTTCCATATCTTTACAAGTCTTTTCAGCTTGGTAGCATAGGGAATCAGCTTGATTGCGAACTTCAACGCCTTCTTTGCGTTTCTTATCTGCTTCGGCATTTGCTTCCGCTTCTTTAACCATCTTTTCAACTTCATCTTTATTTAAGCTACCGGAAGAAGTAATAGTGATTTTTTGTTCTTTACCAGTTCCTAGGTCTTTGGCACTAACATTAACGATACCGTTAGCATCAATATCGAAAGCAACCTCTACTTGAGGTACTCCACGAGGAGCAGCTGGAATACCACCCAACTCAAAACGTCCAAGTGTTTTATTATCTGCAGCCATCTCGCGTTCACCTTGCAATACATGAATATCAACGGCAGGTTGATTGTCAGCAGCTGTAGAAAATACTTGCTTACGAGAAGTCGGAATAGTAGTGTTACGCTCAATAATCTTAGTAAATACACCGCCCAAAGTTTCAATACCTAAGGACAATGGAGTTACATCAAGAAGCAAAACATCTTTAACATCGCCGGCTAAAACTCCTGCTTGAATAGCCGCACCAACTGCTACACATTCATCAGGGTTTACACCATGGGCTGGATCTTTACCCAAAACCTTTTTAATAGCCTCTTGAACGGCTGGAATTCTAGAAGAACCACCAACAAGCAACACTTTTGCAATATCTTTAGCTTCTAGTTTTGCATCAGCCAATGCTTTTTTCGTAGGTACAACAGTTCTTTCTAACAAATCAGCAGACATTTCTTCAAATTTTGCACGAGTCAAATCCATGTCTAAATGTTGAGGGCCATCAGCACCTGCCGTAATAAATGGCAAGTTAATGTTAGTAGTCAACATGTTAGACAACTCTATTTTGGCTTTTTCAGCCGCTTCACGAATACGCTGCATAGCCATCTTATCAGGACTTAAATCTATGCCGGTATTTTTTTTGAATTCATCAGTCATCCATTTCATAATGCGTTCATCAAAATCATCGCCACCCAAATGAGTATCACCATTTGTAGCTTTTACTTCAAACACGCCGTCGCCCATTTCCAAAATAGACACATCAAAAGTGCCTCCGCCTAAGTCATAAACAAGGACGATATGATCATCTGTTTTATCAATACCATAGGCAAGAGCTGCAGCTGTCGGCTCATTAATAATACGCAAAACATCCAAACCTGCAATCTTGCCGGCATCTTTTGTTGCTTGACGTTGACTATCACTAAAATACGCAGGCACAGTAATAACGGCTTGTGTTACCGTCTCTCCTAAATATTTTTCAGCATCGCCCTTCATTTTTTGCAAAATCATAGCAGAAATTTCTTCCGGAGAATATTTTTTGTCATCAATAGCTACTTTATAGTCAGTACCCATATGACGTTTAATAGAACTTATTGTTCTGTCCGGATTGGAAATTGCTTGGCGCTTAGCCAATTGACCAACTAAACGTTCTCCACTCTTACTAAAACCTACTACCGACGGAGTTAAACGACCGCCCTCCTGTGTGGAAATAACGGTAGGTTCCCCACCTTCCATTACGGCAACAACAGAATTTGTTGTACCTAAATCAATACCAATTATTTTAGACATCATAAATTCCTCCCAAACATTATGTTTAATTTTAATTTATTTGAAAATCTCGCAACTGCGAGATGATCTGCTAAGCTTTTGTTACAACTCTAACTTTACTATGACGCACTATACATTCATTAATCTTGTACCCTTTTTCTAAAACCATATCAATGGTGTCTTCAGGTAACTCTGAATTTTCTGTTCGCATAATAGCCTCATGGAATTCAGGATTAAATTTCTCACCTTGAGACGGTATTTCTACAACATTTAATTCCTTTAAAGCCTGCTCAAACTGTTTATGAATTTTTTCCAAACCAATTCTAATGGTTTCACTGTCAGGAGAATTTTCTATGCTTACTTCTGCACGTTCAAAATTATCTAAAACCTTTAAGAATTTGTTTACTACACCAACTGTAACAAACCCCGCTAATTGTGTTTGTTCTTCATTATTGCGACGACGTGAATTGTCAAAATCTGCTTGTAATCGCAATAACTTGTTTTGTAAATCTTCAATTTTCGCATCTTTTTCGTCCACTTGAGGCGGTGCCTCAGCACTAGTTTCTTCTTGAGAATTAGCATTAGCATCAGGCGCTACTGCCTCTTTTGCTGCTAATTCCTCTGTAGAAAACTCTTCTTTGATGTCCTCATGTTCTTTGTTCTGCACTGTTGTTCCTCCTCGTTTATTTAGGTCTTTGCTTTATCGAAAACGACTTGCAGATAATTGTGAAGATAATCCATAACAGATATAACCTTACAATACTCCATCCTAGTAGGTCCCAAAACCGCCATTGTACCAACTACTTGCCCATTTAAGCGGTAAGTGGCTTGAACCATACTACAATCTTGGATACTCGTAAACTTGTTTTCGCTGCCTATAGTAATCCGCAATCCGGAATCTGTTCCCGCGTTCAACATATCTTTTAAAACTTTTTCTTCTTCCAAAACGCCTAGAAGGTCTTTTATCCGTTCTGCATCTCTAAATTCAGGTTGATTAAACAATTGTTTTGTCCCACCTAGGAACATTTTCTGTTCTTGCTGTCCGGCACTCATTTGTTGCACTGCCTTAAGTAGTGATGTAAACAACATTTTGTCACCTGATAAATCCACATATAGCTCATCTAACATAGTTTCCTTAATATCACTAAGTTTCATGCCATGAAGTTTATTGCTAATGCGCTGAGCTAAATAATCCATTTCTTCTTGCTTCATACCAAGTGGAACTTCAACTACGCAATTATCAATATTACCATCATCAGTAATCAAACAAAGAATTGCCTTTTGACTGTTAATGAGGTAAAAAACGCATATAAGAAAACGCGCTGCTACTATCACGGTTGGTCAAAAACATGGAAACATTTTTGCTCATTCTCGAAAGAATTTTGGCTGTAGATTGGAAAATATCATCGATACTGCGAATCCTTTCACGATACCAACCATCTATGAGAGCACGGTCATTATCTGTTAAAGCTCCCGGAGAAATCATCGAATCCACATAGAATCTGTAAGCCTGCGCCGAAGGCACACGTCCCGCAGAAGTATGAGGCTGCTCCAAAAATCCCAAGAGCTCTAAATCACTCATTTCATTATGAATCGTTGCCGGGCTGATTCCCAAATCATATTTACGTGCAATAGTACGTGAACCAACCGGTTCAGCTGTCGCAATATAGTCTTCTATGACAATTTGTAAAATTTTCTTTTTTCTATCCGTCAACATTATTGCAACCTCCTTACCGGTTGGTGTTAGCACTCTATGGTGAAGAGTGCTAACACCTTGATATAAAGATACTCCTTCTTTGATTAGTTGTCAATACTTTCCATGGTTTTTTACAAAACTTTTTCAAATACTTGGTTACCAAATTTCATCCCAAATTCAGTTAGGCTGAGGGAAGCTTCATAGGCATCCACCTTTAAAAGACCTTTACTTTGGCACTCTTTAATTTCCTGCTCATATAGTTTCTTTATATCAACATTAAACCGTTTACAGGCCATGTCCAAATTTATACCTTGACTTGTGCGTAACCCCATGAAAATATACTCCGCCAAACTAGCACTGAGAGATAATTTTTCTTTTAGTGGTGCAACGTCCCTTAAATAGTCTTCAATAGTAATAGGATTAGTTTTTCTCTCTTTACCATCAAAAGCACAGGCTGAGGCACCAAAACCCAAATAAGGTAAATATTGCCAATACAATAAATTATGTTTAGATTCTTCACCTTGCAGAGCATAATTAGAAATTTCATAACGACTATATTGCTGCTGTGGTAAGTATTTTACAATAAAATCATACATATCACCGCTGTCATCTGCACTCGGAAGCAATAGCTCCCCGACCTCGACTTTTTTTTGCAAAGGTGTTCCTTCTTCAACTACCAGTCCATATACTGACAAATGTTTTATTCCCTGTTTCACTAGGGTTTGTAATGAATTCGTCACTGATTTAAGTGTTTGACCGGGATAGCCATAAATTAAGTCTGCGCTGATATGAGTAAACTCAGCTGACCTTGCCATTTCTATGGCAGCCAAAGCTTCCCTTGCCGTATGTATGCGTCCCATAGTTTTAAGTTCAGAGTCTTGCATAGATTGTATGCCAAAACTAATGCGATTAAACCCCATACGACGATATGCTTGCAATCTTTCTGTGGAAATCGTTCCGGGGTTAGCTTCAATAGTAACCTCTGCGGGCTTTTGCCACAAACCTTTGTTTTTTAAAGCCGCGACTATTTTTTCTAGGTATTTTAGCGACAATACGCTGGGGGTCCCTCCACCAAAATAAATCGTTGCTTGTGGATTAATGTGCATAGCGGAAATATTTTGGTTGATTTCACCGCAGATTTTGTCCGTATATTTTGCCATAGTTTCGTCGCTTTTTTGAGCAAAAGAGGCAAAATCACAATATAGGCATTTTTGCAAGCAAAAAGGGATATGTACATATATCCCTTGAATTTGTTCCCACTTATTCACGGTACAACCTCATTTTTAGATGCTTAAATTAGCTCTATTTACTATCATCCATTTTTAATATAGCCATAAACGCTTCCTGTGGTAACTCAACTGTTCCCACTTGCTTCATGCGCTTTTTGCCCTCTTTTTGTTTCTCCAACAATTTATGTTTACGAGAAATATCTCCGCCATAACACTTAGCCAAAACATCCTTGCGCATTGCACTAACTGTTTCTCTGGCAATAACCTTATTGCCAATGGCAGCCTGTACCGGTATTTCAAACATCTGCCTAGGAATAAGGCTCCGCAATTTTTCCACTAGCTGTCGTCCGCGATAGGTTGCCCTTTCTTTATGTACAATAGCTGATAGTGCATCCACTGGTTCACCATTTAAAAGAATATCCACCTTTACCAGATTTGAAGGCCTGTAGCCATGCAATTCATAATCTAGTGAAGCATAGCCGCGCGAACAGGATTTTAGTTTATCAAAATAATCATAAATAATCTCACTTAGTGGTAACGCATAGTGAATCATGACTCTATTCTCATCCAAATACGTCATGTTATCATACTCGCCACGTTTTTCTTGCGAAAGTTCCATTACTGCTCCCACATAATCTTTAGGTACAATAATAGTAGCATTCACAAAAGGTTCCTCTACATGATCAATAACCGTAGGATCAGGGAAAAGTGAAGGGTTATCTATCATTTCCACTGTGCCATTAGTAAGAAAAACTTCATATATAACATTGGGCGCCGTAGTCAAAAGTGATAGATTATATTCCCTTTCCAGACGTTCTTTCATAACATCCATATGCAACAATCCCAAGAAACCACAACGGAAACCAAATCCTAAAGCCACTGACGTTTCCGGTTCAAAAACCAAAGAGGCATCATTTAATTGTAGTTTTTCCAACGCATCACGCAAATCACCATAATCAGAATTATCTAAAGGATAAAGACCACAATAAACCATGGGTGTTGCTTTTCGATAACCTGGCAAAGGAATAGCTGCAGGATTGTCATTATTTGTTACCGTATCTCCTACACGTGCATCACGCACGTTTTTAATACCGGCTGCAATAAAGCCTACTTGCCCTTCCTCTAAAACATCTATAGTAACGGGTTTAGGTATAAAACACCCTACTTCTGTAACTTCAAACACCTTTTCTGTAGCCATCATTTTAATTCGCATACCCTTACGAAGGTTGCCATTTATGACACGAACATATAGCACTATACCCTTATAAGCATCAAACTTCGAGTCAAACACTAAGGCTTGTAAAGGTTTGGCGCTATCGCCTGTAGGAGCCGGTATTCTTTGTACTATTGCTTCTAGCACATCATCAATACCAAGTCCTGTTTTGGCACTACACAAAATAGCTTCTGACGCATCTATTCCAAGAATTTCTTCTATTTCATGTTTAACTCTCTCAGTATCAGCGCTAGGCAAATCCACCTTATTAATAACAGGTATGATTGCTAAATCATGTTCCATGGCTAAATAAATATTTGCCAAAGTTTGAGCCTCAATACCTTGGGTAGCATCAATAACCAAAAGAGCTCCCTCGCAAGCCTGTAAAGCCCTGGATACTTCATAAGTGAAGTCTACATGGCCGGGAGTATCTATTAGATTTAACATATAGTTATTACCATCTTTTGCCTTATACTCCAGCCTTACTGCTTGAGCCTTAATAGTAATGCCTCGTTCTCTTTCTAAATCTAGGGAATCTAAAATTTGTTCTTCCATCTCACGCTTAGACAAGGTTCCCGTAGTTTCAATCAAACGATCGGCTAAAGTAGACTTACCATGATCAATATGGGCAATAATGGAAAAATTTCTAATTGCTTCTTGCGACATATATGCATACTCCTTACTTTATTACCTAATTTCTATCTTACAAGTATCAATTATTATAGCATTTATAGCACCTAGCAAGCAAGTGCAGCAGTTAATATAAGAAATATCCCTTGCCAAAATCACCTACTCGTGATAAAATTCATGGGTAAAGTAATTTTTAGGAGGTGAATTTCGTTGCCAAACATTAAATCATCGATTCGTAGTGTAAAAACCGATGCAGAACGTCGTGCTGCTAACGGCCCTGTTAAAGCTACTCTTCGTACTGCTGCTCGTAAAGTAATAGCTGTAGCTGCTGAAGGTAACAAAGAGGAAGCGCAAGCATCTTTTGTTAGTGCATCCGGTTTACTTGATAAAGCTGCTCGTAAAGGTATTGTACACAAAAATGCCGCTGCTCGCAAAAAATCTAGACTAGCTAAAAAAGTTAATGCTCTAAAATAATAAAAACCTGCTCATATGAGCAGGTTTTTTTATATCTATTTACCAGCTTTTTCTTCTCTACGTTCTCTTTTTATTTGGCCTTTGGTTTTCCCACTATCACCTAATTTTTGCGCAATAGCTCTATTAATAGCATTTAATACTCCCAATATAGAAGCTAAGTTGATATTGTTTGCAATGCCCACACCAAAAATATGTCCATTACCTGGAACCTTAAGTTCAATGTAAGAAATTGCTTTGGAGTCACTGCCACGAGAGATAGCATGCTCATGATAGTTAATAAATTCATAACCCTCAACGCCTACTGCTTGTAATGCATTAAAAAATGCATCTATTGGTCCATTACCTATGCCAGTGATCTCAGTAGTAATGCCTTTAACAATTACTGTTCCCTGGAAATGAGTATGTGTTTCTTCACTACTATCAGTTGATTCTTCATAAACCTTGTGTTTGCCCAAACTATATATGCCTTTAAAATCTACATACTCTCTATTAAATAAATCAACTATTTGTGTTGAACTTAATTCATCGCCAAATTCGTCTGCATAGGCCTTTACTATGTTACCAAAGGCTGGATGCATTTCTTTGGGTAAATGATAACCCACAGCCTGTTGCAAAACGAAAGCAGCTCCACCTTTGCCTGATTGACTATTAATACGGATTACAGGTTCATATTCACGACTAACATCTGCTGGATTTATAGGCAGATAAGGCACTTCCCAGTAGGGGCTATTGGTATTAGCCATATACTCAAAACCTTTACGTATAGCGTCCTGGTGGGAGCCTGAAAAGGCCGTAAAAACTAATTCGCCGGCATAAGGATGCCGTTCTGGAACTCGCATCTTAGTTACTTTTTCGCAAATTGCTTTTAGAGCACCAATATGAGAAAAATCTAGGTGTGGATTTATATTTTGCGTATACATATTCAGCGCCAGGGTAACGATATCTACATTTCCTGTACGCTCACCATTGCCAAACAAAGTTCCCTCTACCCTATCACCACCAGCCATTAATGCCAGTTCTGTAGCGGCAACACCTGTTCCACGATCATTATGTGGATGCAAACTTATAATAGCTGCTTGGCGATTTTTTAATTTGGAACAAAAATATTCGATTTGATCTGCATAAGTGTTAGGTGTTGACATTTCAACTGTGGAAGGCAGATTTAATATCACGAGATTTTCTTTAGTTGCTCCAAGGACTTCCATGACTGCTTCGCATATTTCCACTGCAAAATCTACTTCTGTACCGGTGAAACTTTCCGGTGAATATTCATAACGAATATTCATACCGCTTTTGGCAATTTCTTCTTCAGTTAATTGCCTAATTAATTTAGCTCCATCTACAGCTATTTTTATAATTCCAGGTTTTTCTTCCTTGAAAACAACTTTTCTTTGCAATACAGATGTGGAATTATAAAAATGAATTATAACATTTTTTGCGCCCTTAACTGCAGCGAAAGTACGCTTAATCAGTTCTGGACGAGCCTGCACTAAAACTTGTACAGTAACATCATCAGGTATATAATTTTCACCTATCAAAGTACGAATTATTTCATACTCTGTTTCAGACGCTGAAGGAAAACCAACTTCAATTTCCTTGAAGCCAATGTCTAATAAGGTTTTAAATAACAAAAGTTTTTCTTCTACTTGCATAGGAGTAACCAAAGCCTGATTGCCATCGCGTAGATCTACACTACACCAAACAGGAGCCTTCGTTATTTTTTTACTTGGCCACGTGCGTTCAGAAAAATTCAAGCCATCAAAGGGTACATATTTCTTAATGGGTTCTTTCATCTATAATTCCTCCTTTAATTTAGGGCGAAAAAAATCCCGCCCCATACAAAGTATAGGGGCGGGGAATATTCCACGCGGTACCACCCTAATTCGGTTGTTTATAATGCAAACAACCCTCTCGACCTCCAACAAGGCCCTAGCGCGTAACGACGCCACTCGTCTTATTCTACATATCAAATAAGCAACTCGGGGATGAGTATACATATGAAAACAACCATCGGCTTACACCAAGCTCCGACTCTCTAAAGGCTTGCTAATCACATCTTATTCCCGTCAATGTTTTTGTGGTAAATATTATTTATTGTTATGGTGAATATTATAAGTATAAATATAGTTATTGTCAACTATAAAGCTAGTTAGCTTTCATTGACAAGATAATTCTAAAAGCGTAAAATATGTTCATAATCTAGAAGCTAACAAGGGTACACATCATGAATAATTACCACGCTCAGATACCTAGTATGAATATTTGTAATAACATATACAAGCTTTTTCGTATATTCTAGCGTTGGCTTTTTCTTTAGGTTGTGTGTAGCAATTGCCCACCCATTACCTGTAGTTTGCGGTAGGAAGCCACTCGGTTTCCTACCCTTTCTCTTTTTAGGTGGCAAGCTAAAAGATTAAATATTAATAAAAAAATTAAAGGGGAGATTTTTGTGAACAAATTTGTTAAAGCTCTAATTACAACCACTTTATGTGTGACTGCATTGGTAGCAACAGGTTGTGGTGGAACAAAAAATACTGAAAAAAAAGATTGACACCTCTGCACCTATTAAAATAGGTGTTACCCCCGGACCACACGCTGAAATAATGGAAAACGTTAAAAAATTAGCTGCAAAGCAAGGTTTGAAAATTGAGCTAATGGAATTTTCCGACTATGTTACTCCTAATACAGCTTTAGCCCAAGGTGAACTTTGGGGCAACTGTTTTCAACATAAGCCCTTCCTAGATGCTACCTTAAAAAAAGAACCTAAATTTGATTTAGTTAGTGCCTTCCCAACCGCTTTGTTTCCGATTGGCATCTATTCTAAAAAAATAAAACCAGGTGAAAAAATACCTGACGGAGCTACCATAGCTATTCCTAACGATTCCTCTAACGGTTCCAGAGCTATTTTGCTGCTGGCCAATGCCGGTCTCATTACAGTTAAAAATATTAAAGATATTGATACTAGTTTAAATGATATTACAGCAAATCCTCATAATTATAAAATAGTTGAGTTAGAAGCGGCCGCCATTCCTAGAAGTTTGGACGATGTTACCTGCGCTGCAATCAATACAAACTATGCTCTTTCTGCCCACTTAAATCCAGCCAAAGATGCTATTTTACGTGAAACAGCAGACTCATTCTATGTTAATGTTTTTGTTGTACGCAAAGCAACATTAAAAGACCCTCGACTAGAACAATTAAGAAAAATCTATCAATCAAAAGAAAACGCCAAATTTATTTTAACGCATTTCCCAGGTTCTATATCCATTGGTTGGAAAGAATAGTGAGGTGATAACATGATTCTATCAGAACGTATTAATGAAATTTGGCAACAATTACACTCTATACCTGAACCTGCTTTTTGTGAATTTAAAACCGCTGCTTTTGCCGCTAACATTTTGCGTAAAGCAGGCTATGATGTTTGCGAAGAGGTTGGTGGAACCGGTGTTGTCGGCCTCCTAGACAGCAAAAAAAATGGTCCTGTCGTTGGCCTGCGTTCTGATATGGATTGTCTGCTTTTTACTGATGGAGACAAAAAAATAGGCATTCATGCTTGCGGACATGATGCTCATATGGCAATAGTTCTAACTGTCGCAGAATTAATTGCCCAAAAAGGCATTACTTGCGGAAAAGTGAAAATAATAATGCAGCCGGTCGAAGAAATTGGTTGTGGAGCTAAAGCTCTTCTTGCTACAGGCATCATAGACGACATTGATTATCTTTTTGGTTTACACCTTATGCCAGAAGACTTAGCCTCTTCAGGCCAAATCGTCGCTCAAGTACATTGGACGGCTGCCACCTTGTTAGAAGCTAAAATAACAGGCCGCACAGCTCACGGCTCCATGCCCCATTTAGGAATTAATGCCATTGATGTTGGATGTTCTATAGTTAACACTATCAATGCTCTACATATGAGTCCTCTAGAAGGCTGGAGTTTAAAAACTACCCGTTTCCGTACAGGTGAAGGTGCACTTAATGCTATATGTGATTTTGCAGAACTTGGTTTTGATCTGCGCACCACAAAAAATTCTGAGATGGAACTGCTAAAGAAAAAAGTTGTCCATGTCATTAAAAAAACTGCTGAGCTTTATGGTGCCAAGGCAGAAATCAAACAAATTGGTGATTGTCCAGGTTCCGAAGATGATCCAGAACTTTTAGAATTGATTAAAAAATCTATTATAGCCGAAGTTGGCAGTAATGGTTTAATATCTGAACGCACCACTACTGTAGGAGAGGATTTTAACTTTTACAAGCAATTACGTCCCGAACTTAAAACTGGTTTTATCGGTTTAGGATGTGCGCTTGCTCCTGGACTACATGACCGTAATATGCATTTTAACCACGATGATTTAATCCACGGAGTTAATGTTTTATATAATCTCATTTTAAGCAGTCTAAATTGCAAAAACTTAAAAAAATAAATTTTATAAAAATATATAAAAAATACCGTGCAAAATGCACGGTATTTTTTATCTTTCTTCTCTATCGTAGGGAAGTCCCAATGATTGCGGCGCAGCCAACCTTCCGTCTCTGCGAATTAAAACAAAGATCAATACTACTATGGTAAAGATGTAAGGCATCATATTAAGGATGAAAATTGAAACAGGAATACCTAAAACTTGTAAATGGAAACCTAAAGCGTCTATTCCACCAAACAGATATGAACCAACCAGCGCACGCCATGGATCCCAAAGTGCAAAAATAACTAAAGCTACCGCAATCCAGCCGCGTCCTGCTGTCATATTTTCTAGCCAACAAGGAGCATATGCTAAGGAAAGATACGCACCACCTAATCCAGCCAAAGCACCGCCAATAATAACATATAAATATCTCAAACCAAAAACATTAATACCTACCGCATCCACAGCCGCAGGATTTTCACCTAAAGCACGCAAGAACAAACCTGCTCTTGTTTTATATAAATAAAAGGCTATAAAAACTACCAAGCCATAGCTCAAATAAACTAAAGCATCCTGCTTGAAAATAACCGATCCAATAATTGGTATATTGCTTAAATAGAGTACTGCCAATTTTTCAAAAGTTTGTTCAGGGCGCATACCAACATAATTTTTTCCTAGATAGCTGCTAAGTCCGGAACCAAATAGAGCTAATGCCAAACCGCTAACTACTTGATTAGCTCGCAAGGTAATTGTTAAATAAGCGTGTATTAAAGCCATTATCCCACCAGCTAATAAAGCCATGCCTACGCCCAACCAAGGGCTATGAAAAGTAACTGAAGCCATAAACCCAGTAGCAGCACCAACTAGCATCATACCATCAACGCCTAGATTCGTAACCCCAGAGCGTTCGGTAATTAGTTCGCCCAAGGCGGCAAATAATATTGGCGTCCCCGCTGTAATAGAAGCCGCCAAAATAGAAATAAGCAAAGTCTCATTCATTTTCTTCACCTTCCTTATGACTAATAAATTTTATTTCATACTTAGTCAATATGTCCGCTCCCACCACAAAGAATAACATTGCACCTTGTAGCATTGTTGCTGTTGCAGACGGCATACCCATAGTCTGTAGCATAAACCCACCAACATGAATTATCGCAAATAAAAATGCTACTCCTACAATCGCAAGCGGATGTAGTCTAGCCAACCACGCAACAATAATTGCTGTATACCCGTAGCCCGGACTGATACCTGGTTGTAATTTCCCTACCACGCCGCTAACTTCCACCATGCCGGCAATACCACAGAGTGCTCCGGAAATAAACATGGCTAATAGTATATTACTACAAATATTGATACCTGCATATTTAGCTGCTATTGGATTTGAACCAATTACTAAAGTCTCGTAACCCCATTTAGATTTTTTGAAAACCAACCAAAAAATAAACGCTAAAATAAATACAAAGAAGATGCCATAATGCACACGCAAAGAGCCAAATGTTGGCAGCATAGCTGCCGCAGGAAACGCAGCAGTTAAAGGGAAATTTTTACCTTCAGGATCTCTCCACGCTCCATAAACCAAAAAATCTACCCATAAAATACCGATATAATTCATCATTAAAGTGGAAATTATTTCATCCACCTGCCACTTTACTTTAAACCAACCGGCCAATAGTCCCCATAATCCCCCTGCAATAGCACCCATAATAATCATTGCCGGAATCATAAGAAAAAATGGTAGTGTAGAAAATGAAAGCGTCACCCACGTTGCCGCACAAGCTCCCATATAAAACTGACCTTCGCCCCCTATGTTCCATAAGTGCATACGAAAAGCCACAGCTACACCCAAACCACACAGCGCTAGCGGTATCATTTTAACAAAAGTTTCGGAAATACCATATTCCGATCCCAACGCTCCGGAAAACATAGCTGAATAAACCTCAATAGGATCTTTGCCTGTTAAAGCAAAAAATATTGCACAAAAAAACAGCGAAGCCAGAACAGCAAAAATAGGTACTAAAATTTGAGAAGTGAGGTTTGGTGCTAGGCTTTTTTGAACCCTGATTTTCATACCATATCCTCCTTATTCTCTGTAATACCAGCCATCAAAGATCCAACGCGTTCTGTGTCCATAGCACTAACAGGAAATTCGCCTAAGATTTTTCCACTAAAAATAACCCCTACTCTGTCTGCAAGTTCAGCAATTTCTTCTAGTTCTTCAGAAACAAGAATTATTGCGGTGTTTTCCTTTTTAAGCTGCAATAATAATTTATGGACCGATTCAATCGCCCCAATATCTAATCCTCGCACCGGATATAACACTACCATCAGCTTAGGATGCGAAGCGATTTCTCTGCCAAGAAGCAGTTTTTGTAAGTTACCACCGCTCATCATTTTTACAGGCTGAAAAATTGAACCCATACGCACGTCAAACTTTTTAACAATAGCTTCAGTAGCTTTTATCGTAGCAGTTTTATTTACTTTCCAACCATTAGAATATTTAGAAGTACCATACTCTTTTAAAATTACGTTTTCACAAGCATCTAAATTAGGTACAAGTCCCATTCCTAATCTATCTTCCGGCACATAACTAATCCCGCGCTCAATCATTGCTTTGGGAGACATGCCTGTAATTTCTTCACCCTTAAATTTTATACTACCACAAGTAGCTGGCCTTAGCCCGGCTAAAACTTCGGCTAATTCTCTTTGGCCATTACCGGATACTCCGGCGATACCATATATTTCTCCTGCTTTAACGTTCAACGACATACCATTGAGACCCAATGTTCCCACATCATTCAGCGCAGAAATATTATTAACTTCCAAAACTACTTCGCTTACGGACTGCTCTTGTTTGTTATTACTCTTATTCACGTTGATGTCTCGGCCTATCATCATCTCAATTAACCCATAGCGATTTGTATCATTACGACCAAAACAACCTGCACCTTTACCAGAACGCAAAACTGTAATCTGGTCTGCAAGTTCCAACACTTCGTTCAATTTATGAGAAATAAATACTACTGCACAACCATCGTTGGCCATTTTTCTTAAATTAGCAAATAGTTCTCTTGTTTCTTGTGGAGTAAGCACAGCAGTAGGTTCATCTAAAATTAGAACTTTGGAATTACGGTATAGCATCCTAAGGATTTCTACTCTTTGCTTTTCTCCTACTGACAATTGCCATACATAGCTTTTAGGGTTGACTACCATGCCATATTTTTTGCCCAATTTAGTAATGTCGTCTACCACCGCATCTTGTGAAAGTAAAAACGAATTGGAGGTTTGGCTTAAAGCAATATTTTCTGCCACAGTAAATGACTCTATAAGTTTAAAATGTTGGTGAACCATGCCTATACCATTATCTATGGCATCTCTTGGAGAAGTGAACTTCTTTTCCTGACCGTTAACACTAATAGTACCTTCTGTAGGACGATATAAACCCGTCAGTATACTCATCAAAGTTGTTTTTCCCGAACCATTTTCGCCTAATAAGGCATGTACCTGCCCAGGATATAAATCTAAATTAATTTGATCATTGGCAGTAACGCCAGGAAAACGTTTTACAATATTACGCATACTAATTAAAGGCGTATCTGCCATAACCATTTCTCCTTACATTTAAAATGACATAGGAATCGACAAAACTATTGCCGATTCCTATGAACTAATTACCAATATTATTTACTGATATAACCATCTACGCCTTCTACGAACCAATCTATTTTCAACAAATCAGCATCAGATACTACCTGGCCTTTATTTACGCGCATTTTACCATTTTGGTCTTTAATTGGGCCGGCAAAAGGATTTAGTTTACCACTAATAATATCTTTTTTAGCTTGATCTACAATCTTTCTGGTTTCCTCAGGTACCATCGAGCCATAAGGAGCGATATTTACTACATTATCCTTCATAGAACCCCAATATGAACCACTCTTCCAAGTTCCATCTTGAACCTCTTTAACTACCTTTTCATAATACGGTCCCCAGTTCCACACAGCAGAAGTCAAAACAGCTTTTGGTGCAGCCTTGCTCATATCCATATTATAACCAATACTCCATTTACCACGTTCTTCAGCGGCCAATTGTGGTCCCACTGTATCTTGATGCTGTGTAATAACATCGGCACCTGCATCTATTAGGGTTAATGCAGCTTGTTTTTCCTTAGCAGGATCATACCAGGTATTAGACCAAAGCACTTTTACTGTTGCCTTAGGATTAACAGCTCTTACTCCCAACGTAAAAGCATCAATACCACGAACAACTTCTGGTATAGGAAACGCAGCTACATAACCAATGATATTGCTCTTAGTCTGTAACCCTGCCACCATACCAGTCAAATATCTTGCTTGATATATTCTGCCAAAATAATTTCCCATATTGGCCGCAGTCTTGTAGCCCGAGCAATGCATGAAAATTGTGTCAGGATATTTTTTAGCCACATTTACCATAGCATCCATATACCCAAAACTTGTAGCAAAAATTATTTTATTACCTTGTGAAGCAAGTTGAGTAATGACACGCTCAGCATCAGCGCCATCGCCAACATTTTCAACATAGGCAGCTTCCACGTTCTTATTTTTCTTTAATAATTCTAATCTGCCATTACTGTGAGCATTGGTCCAGCCACCATCATTAATAGACCCATTATGCACAAAAGCAACTTTCGTTTTACTAACTTTAGCAGCATCTTTCTTAGCCCCGCCACAACCAGCCACGGCAAAGCTTCCAACCAACAAACAACTCACCAAAACTCTTTCCCACTTAGAAAACATAACTATACACTTCCTTAGTTTAATTTTTTTGCTCCCGTGCCAACTTAATGCACAATATATTATACCTCAAACATTCTAGTTGCTCAATCAATTTTTTTGCTATTTCATTAAATCCAAAAACATTACTTTTTTTGTTACAATTTCTTGTAGCCATATTATTGACCTTTATTTAGGAAATGGCTATACTTTAAGAGAATATTAATTTGTAAAGATTGTAACACCTTATGGAGGATTAATGAAACAAAAACTTCTTATTTTAAATGTTTTTTTTATTGGTTTAACTTTATTTTCGTCTTTTTTTGGGGCTGGAAATTTAATTTTTCCACCTGCTTTAGGCCAAGCTGCAGGGTCTAATCTTTTACCGGCTTTACTTGGTTTTTTAATCACGGCAGTAGGTTTACCCTTGTTGGGAATTGTAGCTATAGCACGTACAAAACACGGAGATGCCAACGAATTAGCTGAACCAATTCATCCTAAATTTTTCAAAGCAGTCATGTGTGTAGTCGCTCTTTGCATTGGTCCCTTCTTTGCCATCCCTCGCACAGCTGCCGTCTCTTTTGACATTGGGATTCGCCCCTTATTAGGTAATAATAGTGGAACCTTGTTGCTCTACACTCTTATTTTTTTTGGCGCTACCTATTTTTTCACTATGAATCCCAGTAAATTAGTAGCAAGAGTCGGCAAATTCCTTACACCGCTACTTTTACTGTCTTTGTCCTTGCTTATTGTGAAAACATTTGTATCGCCTTTAGGTGATTTGGGCCCGGCTTCCGGTACTTACATTACGCATCCCTTTTTTAAGGGTTTCCAAGAAGGCTATTTGACAATGGATCTTTTAGCTTCCTTTATTTTTAGCACAATATCTCTTAACGCCATTAAAAGCTTAGGAATTACCGATACCTCTACTATTACCAAACTATGCATCTACGCTGGCTGTATCGCTGCTTTTTTCTTGGGAGCAATATATATTGCTCTTTGCTATTTAGGGGCTACAAGCTTAAGTCTTCTTGGTGCATCTGAAAATGGCGGTTTACTTTTAACAGGCGCTACTAATCACTATTTTGGTAACCTAGGTAATTTGGTATTAAGCCTTATGATCATTTTTGCCTGCCTTACTACTAGTATTGGTGTTACCTCTTCTTGTGGTTTATTTTTTGAAGCTATTACCAAGGGGAAAATGCTCTACACCAAAGTAGTACTATTTATTACTCTTTTTAGCCTAGCCGTTTCTAATATTGGTCTTACTAAATTGATTTCTGTTTCCATTCCTTTCCTAGTAGGTCTATATCCCATAGTTATCGTCATTGTCCTTCTAGCAATATCTGCCCCCATATTTGGTCACCGTGTTGCCGTCTTTAGATGTTCTATGTTTTGTACAGTTTGTTTTAGTATACTCGCCGGTCTTCAGGCCGCTGGGATTAAGTTTCCCCAACTTGATGCTTTTCTAGCAGAATTTCTTCCATTTTATGCTATGCTATTAATTTTGGTTGGATTGCTCCTACGCTAACAGGGGCAATTATAGGTTACCTATATAGTTTTTTGACTGACAAAAAGTAATTGTTAAAAAAACATATAAAACGAAGTGCACCTCATTAGAGGTGCACTTTTTTATTATCATCTGTGCCTTCATTGCTTCTTTTATAAAGGTATTCTATTAACCTTCCAAAGCCTCGACTGCCATAGCCATGCCAAGACCACCTGCAATACAGATGCTAGCCAAACCATAACGTACCTTGCGCCGTCTCATCTCATAGAGCATAGTAGTTACTATGCTCGACCCTGAGCAACCTAGTGGATGTCCTAAAGCTATAGCCCCTCCGTTTACGTTTAAGAGCTCCGGATTAATTTTTAATTCTTTCGCACAGGCCACTGACTGAGCAGCAAAAGCTTCGTTTATTTCAAATAATTCAAAATTTTCCATCTGCATATCAAGTTTCTTCAAAAGTTTTCTCGTAGCTGCTATCGGACCGGTCCCCATTACTCTTGGATCTACTCCGGCAGCTGCCGTTCCCATTATGCGTCCCATAGGTTTAACTTGTAGCTCAGCGGCCTTCTCCTCCGACATAAGCAACACCGCACAAGCACCATCATTTCTGCCTGACGCGTTGCCGGCGGTTACCGTGCCACCTGTGAAAATCGGGCGTAGCTTGCTCAGTTTTTCCATGCTGGTATCACGTTTAGGATACTCATCCACGCTAAATACAATAGGCTCTTTCTTACGTTGTGGAATTACAACCTCCACTATTTCTTCCTTAAAACGCCCTGCGTCAATGGCTGCTACGGCTCTTTTCTGGCTTTCCAAAGCAAAAGCGTCTTGTTCCTCTCTAGTTACAGGGTACTGCTCAGCCACGTTATCCGCCGTCTGGATCATATTGAATACGCCGTAAATATCTTGCGGTTGGGATTTAGGCTGGCTTTCTATGTTAGGATCCACAAAAACAGTGTTGCCGTTACCCACGCCAAAGCACTTGCATATACATCCTCAGTTTGTTTATTTACCAACTGTCTGGACAAAGGAAGTTCTCTTTTTGGCTTTTCTGCTTTTTGTTCTGTCATAACGTTTTACCATTTCCTTTCTCAAATAGTTCTTTTGCATATAATGCTGCGCCGAGAGAGCCAGCTACCTGTGAAAATTGGGAAACAAAAAGCTGAGCATGTAACTCCTCTTCCAGTGCCGTCACAATACCTTTGTTTAGTGACACACCGCCACTAAGTGCGATATCAGGTTCAATCCCATTCCTACGCACTAAGCCCACAACCTTCTTTGCTACCGAAGCATGAATGCCTGCAATGAGATCCGGAAGACTAATTCCTGTAGACATCTTAGAAACCACTTCGGATTCTGCAAACACTGTACAAGTACTACTAATGGACGCTACTGAAACGGCCCTAGCAGCTAAATCCCCAAATTGCGCCAAGGGAACATCTATAACCTTGGCCATTGTTTCAATAAACCGCCCTGTGCCCGCAGCGCATTTATCATTCATTACAAAATTTACAAAAAGTAATATTTCTCTTATTGCGATTTTCTACACAAAACCAAAAATCTTTAATCCGCCCCATTCCGCGCATTAGGTCACCTGATTTTGGCATTTCCACTTTTACAACATCTGCACCAAAATCAGCTAACAACGTTCCACAAAACGGACCTGCTAAGATATTGCCAACCTCAATTACTCTTAGCCCTGCCAATGCATCTTTTGCAACATCCACATCTTTCACTCCTTGTAATTATAATTATTCAACTTTCTTAAACTATGTCGGCCAACATAATTACCTGATTAGCATATTTTGCACACACTAATTGGTTTACTGGCTTAATAGTAAGCTAATATAAATAAAAATAAAATTACTAATAAAGTTTCCATCATTAACTAAAACATGAATTATAGCGTTTAAATTAATTTGTATGTGCTACTAGGATAATTGCATTTTGCTAAATTCATAATATTCTTAAGAAGGCAAAATCTACATTACAATTATAGTTTCAATCGTTAACTAAAAGGTTAATAACAAGTGCTAGCCTAATATACAGCCACCAGCACTTAAGCATACAACCACAAATACCTGCTTTATTTTTAGTATTCTTAGCTGTATAATTAAGGACAGTAATTAACTTAAGGAGGATAAACATGAAAACACGCATAACTGAAATGCTTGGTATCAAGTACCCTATAATACAAGGTGCTATGGCTTGGACATCTGAAGCTGAGTTGGCAGCTGCTGTGGGCGAAGCCGGCGGAACCGGCGTTATTGCAACAGGCGGACGCACTACAGAATGGGTCAGGGCAGAAATAAAAAAAACAAAGCAACTTACAAATAAACCTTTTGGTGTGAATTTAATGCTTATGGCTCCAAATAAGGATGAAATTCTTGAAGTGCTTTGCCAGGAAAAAGTCGCTTTTGTCACGATGGGAGCAGGTAACCCCGTCCCCCACATAGGACCACTGCACGCTGCAGGAATAAAAGCTATTCCTGTTGTTCCTTCTGTTAAACTGGCAAAACGCATAGCCGCTGCCGGAGCTGATGCTATAGTTGTTGAAGGACAAGAAGCTGGTGGACATATTGGTACACAAACCACAATGGCCTTAATGGAAAATGTTTTACCGGAAGTAGATATTCCCGTTATAGTTGCCGGTGGCATTGTTGATGGCCGTGGCATGGCTGCTGCTCTTCTTATGGGAGCAGCAGGCGTACAAATGGGCTCAAGGTTTATGCTCGCTAAAGAATGTCGTGCGCATCAAAACTGTAAAGAGGCCATTATTGCCGCAACTGATACGGATTCTGTTGTTACAGGACTTACAGGTACTCATGGTGCAGTTCGTGGTTTAAGAAATACTTTCACGGCTAAATACTTAAAGTTAGAATTTAGTGGCACAGCAGAAGAAGAACTTATGGTTATGGCTACCGGTACAAATCGCCTAGCCACTGTTGACGGTGATATAGAAAATGGCGTTGTCCAGGCTGGTCAAGCCCTAAACAGGCTAAATAAGATTGAATCAGCTCATGAAATCATAGAATCTGTTGTTGCTGAAGCTAAAGAAGCAATTAGAAACGTTCAACGCTTGGTAGAATAATAAGTTTTTCCTGGATTTAAGCGTGTACTTTTTTGCACAAAAACATTTGAATCATAAAAAAAATGCCCGTGATGTGTAAAACATCACGGGCATTTTTTATGTATTAGATATTCGCAAATTTCTTATTTTGTACTTTTTTCATCTTAAAGCATTTAAATTAGCCAAAAAGCCACGAATACAAGGAATAACAAACAACACCTATGGCAAATATTACAGCCAAAGGTAAAATGAAGAAAAATAAGCCGGCTAAAATAACTAAGAAAAGTAAAATCCATAACCAGCTACTACCTAAACCAAAGGTTTTTACATGAATGTGACTTTTATTGGTTTTTTCGCGTTCTTCATCAGCATCGTAAACGCGAAATTCTTCCGCTTTTTCATTCTCAGAGCCCTCAATGGTAATTCCATTAAAAGTATCTCTCTCCTCTTTGGTTAGAATCTTGGTTTCAATAGATCCATTGGGTTCTTGGCAATTGGGACATTCCTTTAACCCATCAACATATTCAAATCCGCATTTTTTACAAATCATTATTATCCTCCATCACTACAACTTTTTGGAAAACATCATCATGAGGAAGCCCTCTTCGTTACAATAACGGGGATCATAAATCTCGATTCCCAACTTTTGCTTTATATTATCATTAGCCATACTAAGAGCCTGCATAGGAACATTCCAACACATTTCTGCTATGCTTTTAGGTGAATATTTGTAAACACCATTTAATCTTATATAATTTTCTACCACACCTGACGCCCAAATCTCTGGTTTTCGTAAATCCAGGGTTTTCTTTTTGGAAAAATCTTTCCACAGACGACTTGCCAACGAAATATCGCGGTAAGAAAAATGTTGTGGCTGCATAATTTTTTTTATGCAATCTATTACCGCATCAAAGCCCTCATCTTCTTTAGTGGGGACGTAATCTTTTACGTTTGTTTTATAGTTAAAACCATTGACTGCAAAATAATGGGCAGAAAAATAAGTCAAACGTCTAATAACCATGGGGTGGCGAGCTATAAAGTCGGTAAGAGTACCATCCGGTTCTTGTATCTTATACCATGCATAAAAATCGGCAAATAACCCTCTTAGTCTCTTGCGGGAAATAGGATTTATCTGAAAACAACGTACATAGTTCATAACCATTGTCTTATTATAAAAAATATGTCCTACGATAAGCATGTCTTTAATCTCTGAATCTACTTCCAACGGCAAATTAAGTGAATACTCCTCGTCCGTTAAAAAATTTTTACATGAATAAAATCCATCATCGCAAGCTTCCTCAACTGTAAATATAGCCAACCGTGATTTGCTCAGCTCTCGCACTAATTCCAAGTTTTTACTTTTTCCTTGCACAAGAAAATGTTTTAGTGGTGTTTGATCATCCACAAGCAAATGATAATCAAAGAGAAAATAATCCCAAAAACATTGCCAAAACTCTTCTGTTTCCGGCTCTGCTTCAATTTTATCCGTAGAAAAAAAACCATGATAGAAAAAAACTGCGCGTTCCAAATCCAGATTGAAATTTTCTTTTTGGAAATAGTCATGCAGCTCTTCTAAAAGTTCTGCCAAAGCATCTCCCATGTTAAGAAAGATTTTTGTGGGAACATCGTCCGCAGCATACTCTGCTCTTTCATCTTCGCCCGGTAAAAAATCACCATTTGAATTAATTAAAGCCAAGGTCCCGTCATCTTTGAGCAGCTGATTTTTTGCTAAATGAGGGGCCAAGGAACTGCTAATAGCATGTTTGTCCTTTAAATACACAAAAAGCCCACCCATTGCATTTAAAAAATCCTTAACGCTAACATAAGAAATTTCAAAATCTGTAACATTACGGCCACACCAAGCTATCGCATCGACTATATCATCTGCAGTCATATCTCCTAGATAAATTTCTGCATGGCCCAAATATAGGCAAAGCATAAGTATATACTCCCACCTATCTTGCAGTTCATCATCTGCTACACCGTTCCATGCCTCTTTACGCAAAAATCCTTCTACATATTCACGGCGCAAAACCGCATTCCAGCCATCATCATTTTCATAAAAATTTGCTACTAAATCATATACATTTACCATAAGCCCACATCCTAAAACTTAATCATGCTACTTTAATATATCTATGTATTAGTATTCATTATATCACGCCCATCCTTTCCATTCAAACGAAAGAACTGTGCCAAATAATGAAAATTGTGTGACTAAAAATATTTAATAATGACCTTTGTTTTTATTATTAATCTTCTTCAACTGCAAAGAGATCCTGCTCTTTATCGGAATTCGATATGTATTCAATGTCTTGTGCAATTTGCAAGGCATTGTCTAACCCATATTGATCACTAACAAAACCCAGTGTCATATCCATACCGGCTGAAACTCCTGACGAAGTATAGAATTTCCCATCTACAACCCATCTAGCATTCTTTACCCATTTAACCTTATTAGAAGTTGACATGGCCCAGACAAAAGCTTTTTTATTAGATGTAGCAGCTTTTCCATCAAGCAAACCAACCTTAGCAAAAAGAGCTGAACCGGTACAAATTGATAGACAAAATATTGCATACTCCCCTATGTTTTTTAAACAAGAAAGAAACTTTTTATCATTAACCAAAACTCTTGTGCCACGACCTCCAGGCAAAACTAATATTCCATTTGGTTTAGCCGCACAAATACTTTCAGTTTCTATCTTCATGCCTTTTGCACTAGTGACAATACCTCCAGATATAGAATAGTATTTTAGTATATGAGTTGGTATGCGAGATAATATTTCCACCGGACCAAATGCATCTAAGGTTTCAAAATCATCAAATAACATAATATTTATATTCATACTTATCACTCCTTAATGCTATTATAATACCAGTTTTAATATATTTTAAGCAAAAAAAAAAGCTTTTTATTCGACATAATTTTGACATAACTTTATTTTATACTTTTGTTACAAGCTAATCAGCTAAAAAAATAAGGAGGCTTACTATCATGACAACATTCAATAAAGCTTTAATCTTAGGTGCCATTATTACTGCAATGGCAGCATCAACTGCATTTGCTGATGGCGCTACCGGGAAAAATGCAGCGCCGTTGCGCGGCAATGGAAATGGTAACGTTTGTACATACCAAAATAATGGTGATAACACTTGTTATGGCCCTCAACTTAATAACGGCAAAAATGAACAAGGCCGTGGTTTCTGTGGCGGTGGCCGCAGATAGTCTTCTTGCTAGAGTCAAAATAGAACGCTAAGGGAATATTATTACCTTGGCGTTCTATTTTATTATCAATAATTCATACTGTTATCTTAAATAGGCCATGCTGATTGCAATAGGCATATAATATACCTTTACCATGTATAAAGAAACGTACCTCTGGATTTTGCTCGGGATAAAGTTTTACCATTTGCACCCTATCCGATGTAATATAGGCAAAAAAAGATATATAGTGACTTTTTGTCATGGGATGAGGCATCGTTACATAATAATCATTTTCTATACGTTCAATACCAAAAGAATGCGCTTCATCTTGTACTTCTGCTTCCTGTATAGGCAACGTAATTCCGCAACAACTAAACGCGCCTTCTCCCAAGGCCTGAATAACATTTCCGCAAACAGGGCAAACATAGACTTTTGTCCTAAGCATATTACCAGAACTATTATTATTAATCACCCATTCACCTGATAATAGTTCCGCGATAGATATACCAAGTGTTTTAGCAATTGGTTCAAGCAGTGAAATATCAGGAAGCCCCTTTTGTGTTTCCCATTTAGATACAGCTTTATCACTAACGTTTAATAATTCTGCTAATTGTTTTTGCGTATATCCCTTTTTCTCCCGCAAAGATTTTATCATATTTCCTGTCACATAGTTTGTCATTATATATACATCCTCTCCTCTTAGCATACATGTATTAGCATAGCGTTGTTGTTTTTTTTAGACAACCTACGCTAAGTAGATATCATTAAATGCTTCTGGTGAAAGCGCATAGCACTCATTATAATAAATATTCCCATTATATATTTTTTCACAAAGTGTTAATCTGCCCTCGTATTTAAAACCCAATTTACTCAAAACCCGCTGAGATCTAAAATTGAAAGAATAACAATATGCGGAAATCAAGGTAAGTTGAATTGTTTTAAACCCATGCACAACTAGTGCTTTTGCTGCCTCTGTCATATATCCCTTACCCCAATATGCTTCTCCCATGGCATACCCTAGCATTTTCACATTATCATTTTCTCTTTTAGGATCAGCAACTAGGCCAACTGTCCCAATTAATTTGCCTGTTTCTTGCAAAATAATCCCAAAAATATTTTCTTTGTTGATAAATAAGGTTTTCATTACTGAAGGCTTTCCTCCAAACGTTCATGTGGTTTCCAACCAGCATTAGCACCTACTTTAGCTTCTCTGGAATACTCAAATATGTCATAAACATCCCCTACCACTATAGGTCGCAATATAAGGCGACTGGTAACTATTTCCATAATTCATACCTCCGTGCAATTTATAATCTTGTATTCATAATATATCATTTTAAAATTTAGCACAATAATAGTCGTAACGTATAGCTAATTCTTAATAAAAAAGGCATACCCTATAGGCATGCCTTTTTTATTAAATTAAACGTTGCAATATTTATTTTTCTATATTACTAATACTGTCAGCTATTGCTAAATTCCCGGCAATGCCGTCCTTAAACATTTTTAAATCCATGCTATCTTCAACAGTATGGCATTTTTTTAATTCTGCCGGAGAATAGCCTATTACAGCAACGCCTTTGTTGCTGAAGTGCCCGCAATCAGTGGCAAAAGCCCATGGCTTTATGGGTACCTTATGCTTGAAAACTTCTTCAAGAGCCTTTTGTGCCGTTTTAACCAAAATATGATCAGGATTTATAGCATAAGAAGGCTCTCCATACATTCCTTCTTCAGTCAAACCATTATAACAGGTTACATCACATATCATCCGCGTTACTTCAACTTTCATACCATCAGATAGACAACCATCAGCTATAGCGCTTATCTTAGCGATAATTTCACTATCAGTTTCAGACGGAACACTTCGGTAATCAATGCATAGTGTAACAAAACTAGGGACTAAATTTGTACCACTTTCAGAAGAAACAATTTTTGTCGGCGTCAGTGTTGAGAAGCCAAAAAGATCATCTGCTTTAGGTTCATACTTACTAAGTGCAGGCAAAAATTCAGCGAAAAAATCAAATGGATTGATGCCTGTATGAGGAACACTAGCATGACAAGATTTACCAATAGCCTTTACTAAAACCACTATTCTTCCCCTACTAGCAATTCCCAATTCATTTTCTGTAGCTTCTCCTACAACGGCGAAATCAGTGAAAAACCCGTCAGCTGCCATGTTCATAGAACCAAAACCTGTGGTTTCCTCATGTACAACTCCAACTACATATATGTCACCTTTAGGCAGTAAATTCTCTTTTTTTCAAAATATATGGGGTGTAGACTTGGATGGCAAACGTCGCTTTAGTGTCACTAGCGCCTCTGCCCCATAATCTACCCTCAGCAATTTCACCACTATAAGGTGCATATTTCCAATTTTCTACAGGTCCAGGCTAAACAACATCTAAATGGCAGTTGTACATAGTTGATTTGCCGCCACCACTTCCCTTGATAAGTCCAATGACGTTACCATAGCGATCAACACTAACTTCATCATAACCAAGCTCTTGCATTTTTTTTACCGTATATTCTGCCATTGCTTTTTCTGAACCAGAAACGCTAGGAATTTTTATCATATCAGCAGCTGTTTTAAGTATTTCATCATAATATTTTTCAGCCAAATAATTCATGTTAACCAATTTAGAACACCTCCGTGATTACATTGCTACATATTTTTCATACTACATATATTATATATCTACTACTATGTTTTTTCATGAAAAAGACTGCTGCCAAAAGCCAAATATTAGCATTTTGCAGCAGTCAATGCTATTTATTTGAGAAATATGTGACCGCCAGGACCTAATGGCAAGTTTAGACCAGCCCAAATAACTAATTGAACTATCCAACAAAGGGCAAATGTAAAAGAGAATGGTATCATATTAGCAATAATGGTTCCCATACCTATGCCTTTTTCATAACGTCTAGCAAACCCTAGTATTAAAGGAAAGTAGTAGAATAATAGGGATAACGGATTCGTAATAGAATCGCCAATTCTATAAGCAACTTGCGAAACTGCTGGATCAAAATTTAACAACATCATCATCGGTACAAATACAGGAGCCAATATTGCCCATTTAGCAGATGCCGAACCAATAAACATATTTATTATACAAGACACGATAATAAGACCAACTAAAAGAGGTATACCAGTAAAGTTCATTGCTTTCAAGACTTCTGCGCCCTTAACTGCTAGTACTAGCCCAAGATTACTCCAAGTGAAATAGCTAGTAAATTGTGCACAAAAGAAACAAAGCAAAATATAAGGAGCCATATCTCTAAAAGCATCCGTTACGCTAGCAAATAATTCTTTGTCGTTTTTATATTGACCTGAAACGAAACCATAAACTGCTCCCGGTACAAAAAGTAATATAGAAACCAGCGTAACTATCCCTTTCATCAAAGGAGAAGTAGCCGCTAAAAGAGAGTGTGTTTTAGGATCAGCCAACAACGGATTGTCACCAAGGCAGAAGAATATTAATACTAAGATAGCAACTAACAAAGAAAGAAGTGCTGCCTTTAATCCTTTTTTTTGCTGGGCAGTTAAATTAACAGAATCACGATCAAAAGCATATTTAGACAGGTCTGTACCTGCAAAACGCGGAGCCATAAACTTTTCCGTTACAATCGTACCGGCAATAGACAATACTATACACGAAACTACCAAAAAATAATAGTTAATAGCAGGAGATGTTGCATAGGTGGGATCAATTATTTTAGCAGCTGCTTCTGTATAACCATAGGCTAGAGCATCAGAAAGTCCTAGTGCTATATTAGCACAGAACCCTGCGGCTACGCCAGCATAGGCAACGAACATACCCAATAATGGGTGTCTCCCCATGCTCAAAAAAACAATAGCAGCTAACGGCGGCATAATTACAAACGCTGAATCTCCTGCAATATTACCATTTATACCAACGAAAAGAATGGCAAAAGTTACAACAGCAGGAGGGGCGCTCGCCAATACTTTATGCATAAGTATAGCTAAAAATCCGCTTTTTTCTGCGGCGCCTGAACCAATTACTGCAACTAAAACCATTCCTAAAGGTGCAAAACCCGAAAAATTTGTTACGGCCTTACTAAGCATCATACGTATACCATCTTTGGACAATAAATTTACGACTGTAAGCGTTTTTCCTGTACCTGGATGTACTGCACTAACTCCAGCCGCACTGCAAATTGCTGAGATAATAACTACAGCAGCAGATAATATTACAAATAAAGTTACAGGATCAGGCAATTTATTGCCTGTTTTTTCTATTTGCGTTAAAATTCTGTCTAAAATCCCATTGTTTTTCACAACTACATTGTTGTCTCGTTGGTTCATCACTTTTCATCTTCTTTCTAATTTTGTCTCTACCCAAACAAAAATACATTCTTTCCCTCCAGTTTTTATTAAATATAATTTTTTTAAACCACCAACCTTTTTATCTAAAAATAACTCCTCACCATTGAGGAGAAACTACACATAAATAATTGTGCCTCCGACCCAGTCGTAGCAAACACAAATTTAATTATAGGTTAAGCATGAATTCACGTCAATATAAAACTGAATTTCCAGCCGCAAGTTTGCAGTTTCTGAAAGAATTTAATATTCATTGAACATGCGTTGGATCTCATCTAATTTGTTGGTTTTAGTTAAGGCGAGTGATAAAAGAATTCTAGCTTTTTGCGGGTTTAAAGAATCACCTGTCAAGAAATTTTCTTTGCTGTACCTAATTAGGCCGCCCTTAACTGTACCAGCGCCACACCTTGAACTACGTACAATTACAACCCCTTATTTTTGGGCCGCGATTAATCCATCTTCTGCCTTTTCATGTATACTGCCATTACCCATTCCGGCATAAATTATACCTCTTGCACCTGCACCTACCGCCGCATCAACCAATATTCTACTATCATTAGCATGACCATATATTATTTCCACATAAGGCAAGCTTACCAAATTTTTTAGTGAAAATTCACTATTTAATGTGTGTTTGCGTAAACTTGCGCGATAAAAAAATACTTCTCCATTATTTATATAACCCATATAACCAAGTTCGTTTGCTCTAAAAGTACTAACATGTGAAGTATTAGCTTTCGTTGCCTCTCTTGCACCATTTATTTCATCATTCATAGCAATTAAAACGCCTTTGTTTTTTGCTGCTGGATTGCCAGCTAACCGTACTGCGTTCAATAAGTTGTTCGGTCCATCCGCACTAATTGCTGTTGCCGGCCTCATAGCACCAACTAAAACAATTGGCTTTTCAGTTTTTATCACTAAGTTTAAAAAATATGCTGTTTCCTCTAATGTATCAGTCCCATGTGTTATGACGATTCCATCTGTATCCCTAGCTTGAAATATAGAATTTACTCTATTAGCAATTTTCAGCCAGATGTCATCAGTAATATTATTGCTGCTTATTTGGCAAAGTTGTTCGCCTGTTATAGTTGCATAATCTTTTATTTGTGGTACTGCCTCTAACAAGGTCTCTATACCTATAGTCCCTGCCTTATACTCTGACATCTGCGTACTTGTAACTGCGCTACCGGCAATAGTACCGCCTGTAGCTAAACTTTTAATTCTCGGCAATTTTATTGCAGTGTCATCTGCTTTCATATTCATTACCTTGCCTTCCCTCTTGTGCATAATTTTCTTGAATTATTTATATTATATATAATTTAACAAAATTTACCAATAATACTAAAAGAATCAGTAAGCAAATTACGCTTCCTGATTCTTTTAGTATTATTGACTTATTATTTTTTCACTATCACTCTATTTTCCAAATCTAAATACTCTAATTCTTCCGGTTGTGCTGTCGGTGACCCAAAGGGCATTTGGGCAATTAACTTCCAACTTTTAGGAACTTCAAATATCTCCGCAACTTCTTCATCAATAATAGGATTATAATGCTGAAGTGATGCTCCCATTCCTTCTGTTGCTAGTGCCGTCCATACTACATATTGCAGTATGCCTGCACTTTGCATAGAAAAAACAGGAAAGTTTTCTGCATAGGCTGGAAATGCTTCCTGCAATTTTTTTATTACATCCATATCTTCATAATACAAAATCGTACCATGCCCTGCAGCAAAAGAATTAATTTTGGCATCCGTAGGCGCAAAATTTTCTGCCGGCACCTTAGAACGTAAGGTTTCTTTTACAATAGACCAAAACTTGGCATGCTTTCCCTCTAAAAGTAATATAGCTCTAGAAGACTGCGAATTAAAAGATGAAGGTGCATTTTTTACTGCATAGCGCAATATTTCTTCAATGCGTGCGTCCTCTATGGTAGAAGTACTATCAATACTATAGCGTGTTCTTCTTGTTTTTATTGCTTCATAAAATTCCATAATTTACCTGCTTTCTCCTAAATTATTTTAGATATTTTCATTAAAATAAGCTAGTTAAATTATTAGCAATTTTTAGTTATGCGAAATAATAGTATCATCAGCCGGAACAAATCCTACCGCACCGTCAGCCCGTATTACCAAATTATATACTACTTTTTATTGTTCATTGCGGAATTGATTGATAGGAACAAGCTTTGTTCCTTTGGACAAAGTTCCCAAACTCAAGCTATCTGCACGTGCCTCTGCTAATAATTCCAAGTTATCTTTAGTTGTTAATACAAAAATACCGGAACCATTATATTTGTCTAGAGTTGTACGCGCCGAAGCTATATTAGCGAAAAAACCTCCACCCAATACTACACAGCACAAGGTAAACATTACTAAAAATTTTTTTATCATTTTACCGCCTCCAATAGCTTCATTATACCATTTTTAAACGACTTGGAAAATGTAGAATTTAAGATAATTAGTTTCCGGTACGCTATATAAAATTGGATGATCCGGCGATTGTTGCCTAGCTTCCACCTGCCGCAAAGAAACATCGGCATCTAAAGCCGCATCTTTGAGCATTTTCATAAATAGCCCTTCCGGCATAAAGTGGGAACACGAACAAGTAGCTAGATATCCGCCTCTTGGCAATAGTTTCATGGCTTTCAGGTTTATTTCTTTATACCCGCGCAAAGCATTTTTAACAGTGCTGCCTGATTTTGTAAAAGCCGGAGGATCTAAAATAATGAAATCATAGTCCCTTGCCGGTTTTACTACCAATTCCGTTAACAAGTCAAACACATTGGCTTCTAAGGTTCCTACTTTATTTTCCATACCGTTAAGCGCAATATTATGCTTGGTGTTTGCTATAGCATCTGAAGATACATCTACAGCCGTAACTGAAACTGCACCGCCGGCAGCAGCATTTAAGGCGAAAGCTCCTGTATGTGTAAAACAGTCCAACACTCTGCGTCCTTTGCTTATTTTACGAATCGCTAAGCGATTGTATTTTTGGTCCAAGAAGTAACCTGTCTTTTGACCGTTGACTACATCTACTCGATATTTAATAGCATTTTCTATAATAGTGGTTTCTAGTGGGCAATCTCGCAAATCTTTTCCCGGTAGCTTGAAAGCTCCCTTGCCCTCTTGCATTCCCTCCAGGCCACGAATTCGTACATCATTGCGTTCATATACTCCGCTAATATTTTCGCCTAATTCTTCTAATATTTCTACTAAAAGTTTGAAAATTATTTCTTTGCGTACTTCCATCCCCAGAGATAGCACTTGGGCAACCAATACATCGTTAAAACGGTCTACAGTGAGTCCCGGTAAGAAGTCTGCTTCGCCAAAGATCAGTCGGCAACATTTAAAGTCTGCATCAGGCATAACCGTCTTCCTATACTCTACAGCATAGCGCAAACGCCTTTCAAAAAATTTTTCATCAAATTTATCGTTAGCATTACGAGAAATAATACGCACTCTGATTTTAGAATGGTTGTTAATAAAACCTGTACCAATGTAACGCGCCTTATCATTCATAACATCAACCAAGTCGCCATCATTGTAGTCACCTTCTACGCGAATAATCTCATCCTCAAAAACCCATGGGTGTCCTAATCTAGCACTAAACTCTGCCTTTTTTGTAATATATATTTTTGTATATTCTCGCATCAAAAAACTCCCATTCTCGTTATAATTACTACCTTGATATCTTATCACGTTAACAGAAATTATGAAATATAAAATTATCCCAATAAATAAAGGTTATAAAAGCCCGCTATTATGATCTATTTAACAACCACCTGTAGAAAGTCTTCAGCAATATTCTTGTTGCAAAATACTGCAGTACAAAAACTCTTTGCTATGACTTTATCTAAGCCAGCATCTTCGTCATCTAATACCATAACTCCCTGCATTTCTTCCAGAATAATCCTTGCTGCTGCATAATCCCAAATATATAAATAGGCCGATAAATACACATCCAATAAGCCTTGTGCCACTTTACAAATAGCTAGCGAAGCGCAGCCGCTGGATCTATGAGCTCGTATTTTCCCCTCCAAAGCAAAAAAGTCCATGTTATTTTCTTTACTAATATATACCATACTCCTCAGACTACAATCAACAACAGGATCCTGCAAGCAGTTTGCGCCGGAAATACGTTTTATATTTTTTCCATTAAGCCAAGCTCCAGCCTCTTTAAAACCCACATACATTTTCTTGGACATAACATCATACACAACGCCCATAACAGGTTTTGCTGCTTTGTATAAGGCAATCGAAATAGCAAAATCCGTCCCACAGCTAATGAAGTTAGTCGTACCATCAATAGGATCTATGATCCATGTATAATCTTCGGTACCAACGTTAGTGACGACTTTTTCTTCAGTAATAAAACCGTGGCTAGGGAATTTATAACGAATTTCATCCGCTAAAAACTTTTCTATTTTAATATCAAATGCTGTTACTAAATCGGTAGTATCACCATTTTTGCACATGATATCCTTGCACAAAGTATTGTATTCCCGCAACCTTACTCCCGCCCTAAAAGCCAATTCTTGTATAAAGTAAAAATAATTTGGGCTACACTTTTGAAAATCCGCAAAGGAACCTTGTGGACATAGGTAACTACCAAATTCCTGCACAGTGTCATACTTACCATGAAAATCACTGCCACCAGTAACAAGCAGCTTATATTGTTGTGCTAACTCAATAATTTTTTCTTTTACTTCATCGCTATTTTTACTATGTACCAATTCTATACCACTTAACCCTGCGTCCACTAACATTTTTACCAAATGCAAGCTATCTTGTGCTCCAGGATGAGCCAAAATAGCTATGCCTCCGTCAGCACGAATCGCTTTTACTGCCTGTACTACGTCAGGATAATCAGATTCTCCCTTTTCTACGCAAATACCTTCGCCTTTAAATAATTTTCCATAAAGATCTGAATAAATTTGCTTTGTATAACCCTTTAATACAAGCTCTTCCATAATGTGCTGCTTATATATAGTACGTCCTTTGCGCTTAACATTTATAGCCATCTTATCTATTTTATAGCCATTTTTTATTAAAGTGTCAATTTGCCAAAGAGATTTTTCTTGCTGTTTGCGCAAAGTAAAAGTGCAAAGCTCCTTTATGTTTTTGGCTCCTAACGCAAAATTATACCCTAAAATATGTACGGATTTACCTGTTTCAGTATCTTGGGCAGAAATCTCAATTCCCGGAATAACTTCTATACCAAGCTTTATTCCTATTGCTACTGCCTCCGCTAACTCCTCAACCGTATCATGATTCGTAATAGCAATATGTGTAACACCACTTTCGTGAGCTATTTTCAAAGTCTTCTCGATACCATAGGCACCATCTGATACATTTGTGTGAACATGTAAATCAATGCACATTAAGCTTTCCTCCTTGTAATTCATTTAACATGTGCTTTTAATCTGCTAGAGAAAATTTCTAATATTATTGCAAACCCTAACACCAGATAGGTGATAAGACCAATTTCATGAATATTATAATAATAATTACCAGCCATAAACAATTCGTAACCGATACCGCCAGCACCAGCAGCTGCCCCCATTGCCACAACATTAGTGAAGTTTATTTCAAAACGCATAAAGGTCCAGGCCAATATATAAGTAATAGAAGATGGCAACACTGCTTGAAATACTATTTGCCACCAATTTGCGCCACTGGCTTTTAAAGCTTCAATAATTCCTTCGTCCAACTCTTCAAAAGACTTAGAATAGCTCTTTATCAAATACCCTATGCCATGAAAATTTAATCCTATAATGGCTGCCACACTTCCCAGTCCTGCAGAAGCGGCAAAAATAAGTACCCACAAAACTGTAGGAATGGCCCGAATAATTGCCACGCCACCCTTAATGAAATTTGATGTTTTTTTATTAGTTAAGTTTTTTGCCGCTAAAAGCCCAAAAAATAAAGCAATAATAGAACCAATAACTGTAGTTAGGAAGGCTAAACTTAAGGTCATAAGCAATTGCTTGAATGCTTCAGCATAAGTAAAGTGAACAGCCATTGGCTCCGTAAGCATAGTAGCAAAATTTTGAAGTGTATCCGCTATAGCTTTACTCATAACTATTTTTTTATAATCAAAAGTTGCAACGCCATAAACTGTCAAAATAGTTAAAAAAAACAAGGTATAATTTACAACGTTTTGTTTAGCAGCAGTAGAGTGAACAAGTATTTTCCCTTTTTTATCCTTTTTCATAGGCTTATGCCATGAAGACGTTAAGGAAATAGGCTGTACTGTTGCATCAAATACATTTTCCATTATAAAATCATCCTCCTAACATGATTAGATGCCGCTTCTATAATCAATATGACTATGACAATCATAATTACTACCAAACTAGCACTGTGATAATCGAAGAATTTATAATATATATTGAATAAATTTCCTATGCCTGTACCCGTAAGCATACCTACTAAAGTTGAACTACGAATATTTGTTTCAATCATAAACAGCAACCAACTAACAATTTGAGTTATACATGAAGGAATAATTGCCTGAAAAACTATCTGTCCATAAGTGGCTCCTGAAGCTTCTAGTGCCTCAATAGAGCTAGCGCCTACCTCCTCTATGGTTTCAACAAAAGCCCTAGTAAGAAAACCAAAGGTTGCGAAAAACAAGGCAATATAGCCTGAAACCACATTTTGCCCAAAACTCAAAAGCAATACTATAGCCCACACAGTATCCGGAATATTGCGAAAAAACGAGGCAATAAGTCTACATATTAAGGTAAATACCGGCACACCTTTAGTGCTAAGCAAGGCAAAGGCCATGGAACAAATTCCCCCCGTTGTCGTAGCTACAATAGCCAGAAATACTGTCTCATGTAATTTTATTAAAATAGCCGGTAAATTCTTTATGGAAGCTACTGTGGGATAAAAATTGGATAAGGCCCAAACAATAGCCTCAGGTATAGCCACCAAAGCTTGGCTGGCTTCAAACCCAGTAACCTGCACCGCACCATAAGAAAGCATTGCAACCGCTATAAAAAACATTGCTATATAATTTTGACGTTTTTTCACTACTAATAGTTCCATAAGCATTCTCCTCCCCTAGTAAAATAACTCAATCCATTATTAGCTCGCCTGTTTTTGAATCATATATTTTGTGAATAGTTTCTTTTTTTAGTGCACCCGGTGGCCCATCATATATTACTTCACCCTTGCGAATACCAATTATTCTGTCCGCATATTTCATTGCTACATCTACCTGATGCAGATTTACAAAACAGGTAATACCCATGCTTTTATTAATATCCCATAAGTAATCCATTATAATTTTGGCAGAACTAGGATCTAAAGATGCAATGGGCTCATCGCAAAGCATAAGTTTAGGTTCTTGAATAAGGGCTCTAGCTATGCCTACGCGTTGTTTTTGGCCACCGCTAAGTTCATCACAGCGTCTGTACGCCTGCTCTTCCAGTCCTAATTTAGCAAGGATTTTGAAAGCCTCTTCTTTCTCGCTTTCATCATAACGACCAAATATTCCTTCTAACGTAGTTTTATAACCCAGCCGTCCATGCAAAACATTTTCCACCACACTTAACCGGGTTACCAAATTATAATGTTGAAAAATCATGCCTATTTTTCGTCGCTGCTGTCGCAATTGGGCACTATTAAGTGTATTAAAGTTAACTCCATCAAAAATGATCTCACCTTTTGTAGGTATTATCATTCTATTAATACACCGCAGTAATGTAGACTTGCCGGCACCTGATGGCCCAATGATGGCAACCATTTCCCCCTTATTTACAGAAAAGGATATCCTCTTTAGTGCAGTTGTACTTGCATATTCTTTCGTTATATCTATACATTCTAAGAATGCCATCACGCTTTCTCCTCACTGTTGGTTCCTTCTTGACATAATATAAATTGCGGAAGCCTTCCTCTTGAATAGGCCTCCGCAATCATATAAATATCTATTATTTAGATAAGTCGCGAATAGGGTCAAACCAAGAATTTTCTACTTTCACAAAACATTCATTTTTGGTTTTCTTAAAAGACCCCGTAGCTTTCGACCCTTTAGGTACAAATATTGCTGGGTTATTTGCAACGGAAGGATCCGTGAAAACAGCAATTAATTTTTCTTGTTCTTCTTTTGTCAACATACTTGTATTCATAACCATAGGAGAATTCAATACAGGTACGGATTTTATAATAACGAATTCTTTGCCCACCATGCCATTAAAAGGCTCTGCCGCTCCATCTTTAATTTTATATACTGCTCCGGCCCCGTTCAGTTTGCCTGAAACTAAAGAAGTATAATTATTCATAATCTCATCACAAAAACCTGATGTGACCCACCAAATAATACTTCGCTAAAAAATTTTCCTTGACCACCCTCAAGTAAATCTGCAACTTTAATGTTTTTCCATTTGTCCGTTTTTCCAAAGTAACTTATAATGCCTGCGCTGGGAACCTTAAAGCCTGAAGTAGAACTGTTTGATACAAAGGAGAATCTTTTACCCTGAATATTGTCAATAACATATTTTCCATCTTTTTTGTATTGATTCTCGTCTCCTTTATTAACAGCTAGCCACGAATAATACACTGCATCTTTCAAGGTCCCGGATGCACCACTATTAACTACAAAAGGAAGAACCTTGGGATTCTTTTTATTAGCTTCCACAAAGCTTTGAGCCCCAAAATATCCAATTGCAGCTTTATTATTAGCCATGGTCTCTACGGCAATAGCGTAATCTGTGGTTAGCTTGTGCACTACTTTTTTACCTGTAGCTTTTTCCACTAAAGCACCTATAGCATCGCGTGATGCTTTATACCCATCACCAGATTTATTAGGCAGCCAAACCATTACTATATCTTTACCTTTACCGGCACTTGCACTTTTATCTCCACTTTTTCCGCTACCGCAGCCGGTAAGTAAACTTGCTCCCAAAATTACACACATGCCCAAAGCTAACAAGCTTTTTTTCAACATATTGTTATCTCTCCTCAAATCAATTTTATTATAAATCCAATTCATTTTACAAAAGCTTCCCCTGAGAAATATTTATTTGCCTATCACATACCCCCTCCATAAATTCTATGTCGTGAAAAAATTCCCAACATAGTTGTCCCTTCACTCTTAAGTTGTTCAATAAGTTCTCTGACCTTTAGTTTGGATGCATTATCCAAACTGGCCGTTGGTTCATCTAGCAACAGTAACCTCGGCCTTTTAACCATTGCTCTAGCAATATTTAAACGCAACTTCTCTCCACCGGAAAAATTGTTAGGATAACTATCCCACAAGCTTTCATCCAGTTCGAAATGCGATAATATTTTTACGGCCTGTTCCCTGCTATATTCGATTTCATTTCCCGTATCTAGTAATGCTTGTTCTACAATTTCTAAAGCAGTTGTACGCGGCATAACAGTAAGAAACTGTGAAACATAACCAATTTCATATCGACGTAAATAGGTTATTTGCTTTTCCTTGGCTGTTACCATATTAATTAGGCCAAATTCAGCAGAGTCATACCATATTTCTCCCTTACTTGCTAAGTAAGAACGATAAACACATTTTAATATTGTAGACTTACCGCTACCGCTTTTACCTACAATGCCAATAAATTCTCCTTTATTTAAAGCAAAACTTATATCCTGAGAAGCATTTATTTCTTTATGTATACTGTGGATTATAAATGATTTACTTAAATGTTTTATTTCTAAAAGTACCGGCAACTTTTCCCCTCCTATACACGATAGTTTGTTTGAGTTATTACCTTTCCGTCTACCATGACGCAAGTTATTACAGGAAAATCTCCCTCAATTTTATTGATGATAAGCAAATCTGCTTTTTTTCCAGGCATAATAGAACCGATTTCCCGCTCCATTTTTACTGCAACCGCTGGATTAAGAGTAACAAGTTTAAACATTTTTACTAGGTCCTGCCCATATTTTTCATGCATTATAAATATGGCATGTAATAGTGCCGCTGGATAATAGTCGCTGCAGAGAATATCCACTACTCCTTCATTAATAGCTTGGGCAGCGTTCATATTACCTGAATGTGAACCACCTAGCAAGATGTTAGGCGCACCAGCCAGAGTGAGCATCCCAGCCGCTTTCGCCGCTTTCGCTACTTCAATAGTTATAGGAAATTCACTGATTGTCGCACCAAACTGTTTGAGAAATTCAATTTTTTCTATAGTGTCGTCATCGTGGGAAGCAATCGCTATATTTTTACTATGGGCCAACTCTGCTATATCTTGAATCATAGCTAGAGTCATTTTTTCGCTCCCCTGTCTAGTAGCAATAACCTTATCAATTTCGTTGTCAGTAATCTTTTTGTAGCCTTTTAACGTTTTACGGTAAATCTCCAAATTTCTATACTGACCTTGTCCCGGCGAATGATCCATAAAAGAAAGTAGCTGTACCTTACCCCCTAGAATAAACTGTTTAATTTGTTCTATTGTTTCTACGGCGTCTATTTCCAAGCATGCATGAAAACGGTGTCGGATCAGATGCAGACGATTATGAGTTTGAGCAATTTTTTCTAAAAGAGCCTTAACATTTTCAGGCGAACGTATAGGTTTGACGCTAAATTCATCTTCACCTATAAATGAAAGTGAATGAAACATAGTCGTAATTCCTTGGTTTATCAGTATTTTTTCCGTTTCGCGAATACTAATATCAAAATCTAAAACGCTTGTTGGTCGTGGTGACGCCATATTTTCAATATAATCTGAGTGAATATCCACAAATCCAGGGGCTATAAGACCTTGCTCCGCATCTATTACTATATCCGGCTTTGTAAGCTTATTAGTACCGCTTGCATAAATTCCGACTATATTTTCGCCATCAATAAGAACTTCAGAATTATTTAAGATTTCTGTTTCAGTAACAACTTGCCCATTTGTAATTAAGTACACGTACTCATCCTCCATTTTATAGCAATGAATATACCAATTCTTGTGTATATGGGTGCTGTGGATCTTCTAAAATCTGGTCAGTCAAACCACTTTCAATAACATTTCCATTGAGCATTACTATAGTGCGATCAGCCAACATTCTTATTACTGCTAAATCATGTGAAACTATAATCATGCTAATATTAAGTTCCCGTTGAATTTTTTTTATTAAATCCAGAACATTTGCCTGAACAGAAAGATCTAGGCCTGTAGTTACTTCCTCTAAAAGTAAAATTGGTGGATTATTACTAAGGGCCTTAGCAATCTGTACTCTTTGCTGCATGCCGCCAGAAAAATTTTTAGGGGGCTCCTTCATTCTAAATAAAGGAATATTTACTTCGACCAGCAGCTCCTGTCCCCGATTGCTCATGGCTGCCACATTGCGATTACCTGCGGCAATAAGTTTTTCCGCTATATTACTAATAGCGGAAAAGTTCATATTAAGACTCATAAGAGGATTTTGATAAACCATACCAAACATATTATTTTTTATATAACGTTTCTGTTGCGCGGATTCATCAAACATATTCTTACCGTTTTTATAGCCACGAAGATTTATCGTTCCCGCTGTAACTTCTTGGTCAAAATATAAGCATTGCATCATCGTGGACTTGCCGCTACCGCTTTCTCCAACAATGCCCAAAGTTTCACCTTTATATAACTCAAAAGAAACATCCCTGCAAGCATAAACTGTGCCACATTCCGGGCAATAATTCTTTTCTAAATGCTCTGGGTTCATATCCCGGCAGTTTTCGCAACCCAAACCAAATTGTTTGCACAATTTATCTAGGACTAAAATAGGTGTTTGAAAATCCTTCAATTATTTGCCTCCGTTCAAACGCATTAAACAGTTGCTTGTATCATTACATTGATAGTAAATTTCTCCTGTTTTTTCATCTGTGATTTCATCTAAATATACCCCCTGCCCCCCACATAGGCGGCATTTTTGCCCAGAAAAATTCTCTACGCGAAAAGGATAATCTTCAAAAGCCATAGATATTACCTTGGTATAAGGCGGCACTGCATATATTTTTTTTTCTCGCCCCGCTCCTAATAAGATTAAAACCTCGCTATTATTAAGTTTTGGATTATCAAAGCGCGGAATAGGACTTGGTGACATAACATAGCGGTCTTTTACTATTACTGGGTAATCCGCACCGTGGGTCACGCTATCATATTTCATGATCTGCTCAAATAACATTAGCCAAGCTCCACTATAATCACTTTCGGAATGCAATCTTTTTGTTTTATGCTCGCTAGCCTCTACTACACGCAAGGGCTCTGGTATTGGTACTTGTAAAACCAATATTTGCTCTTTAGTTAAAGGAATTTCCGGAATCCTATGACGTGATTGTATTAAGGTTGCTTTCCTCGTATCAATAGTTGTTTTTACACCTGTAGTAGAAACAATAAGTTTTTTTATATTAACAGCATTAACTGATTCATCAGAACCTTGGTCTATAACTTTAAGTATTTCCTTTTCGCCTATCAGGGAAAGGGTTAACTGCAAACCTCCAGTTCCCCATCCCCTGCCAATTGGCATTTCCCGGGAAGCAAAGGGCACTTGGTAACCTGGAATAGCTACCGCCTTCAAGGTGGCACGCCTAATTTCACGCTTTGAACCTTCATCAAAAAAAGCAAAATTATATTTTGTCCCCACCTTATTTTTCCCTCGCTTCTCTTGTCCTACGAATACCGTCAAGTTTGGACTTAAATGTTACATAATGTGGTAATTTCAAATGGGAGATAAAACCTGTGGCTTCAACACTATCTATATGATAAAGAACAAATTCTTCATCTTGAGTTGGGAACTTCTTTTCTTTGGTTTCTAAATCACTGTCGAGAATGCTCATGGCAATGGCTTTGGATTCATTTTGACCATAACAAACTCCATAGCCAATAGTAAGATTCAACTTATTGCCGGAAGAGATGTTTTTATCTGGACTAGCAATATAACTTTCTACTTCTGTAATTTGAATATTTCCAATATAAAACTCATCTTCGCCCATGGGATTAGCTATGCAAATATCTACATAACCCACACGCAATTCACCAACTGTTGGATGTAAATCGCCAAAACCGCGCAAAGACGCATATCCCAAAGATATAACCGCGCCTGTTTGTCCACGCGTTAGAACTTGTAATCTTTCACTGCGCGTAGTGGGAAATTCCATGTTTTTCTTTGTAACGTCAATAGGGGGAGTATTATCCTCAAGTGCTGGAGCAATAATTCCCTCTTTGCGCAACATATCTGTAACACGTGGCAAATTACATAAATCAACATCAGAAATTTCCTCTAATGGCCTCTTTTTGCTATAGCGATCTAACCATATTTGAGCGCCGCCGGTATTTTCTTTAAGAAGGTCAAAATCTATTAAACGATGTGTATAGTCATAGGTTGTCCCTAAAATCTGCCCGCCGGGAATATCCTTAAAACTTGCCGAAATTCTTCGTTCCACAAACATGTTTTTAGTATCCACTACACTAGAATAATATTTTCGTGGCAAAGTAGAGCGATACGCACGCATAAGAAATACAGCCTCTTCAAAACTTCCCTCTGCCTGTTTTATAGCCACAGAAGCAACTTGGCGGTCATAGAGACTACTCTCACTCATTACAGTATCAATTAACCCTCTCATGCCCCCCTCAATATCACTAACATCTAATACAGTTCCATTTTTTAGCCGTTCATATTTTAATCTTTCAATAGATTCTTCAATGGCCTCGGCGCCACCTTTTACCGCAACATATCCCATTACTCACCCTCCAAGTTACATGTCTGTGTTGTTCTGGGCAAACACATAATATTCCCTTGTAAGTCTACCAGAATTACATCTATCCCAAGAGGGAATTCAGCGTTAGCCTCAGTTCTAGAAGCCAACCAGTCTTCACTACCACTTATCTCAACGCTAATACTATCTTTTATACCTGGGCCCGTTAGTTTTAGAGATGAACCAAGACCCAAAGTTTCAACCTCTATGATAAATGTAGCTGAGGCATTATGATAAATGTAGCTGAGGCATGTGGATCTATAAATGTTCCTTTTTTGGCAATACCAAATGCTGTAGCTATTTTTCCTCTCTCAGCTAAAAATTTAATAATAATGTAATCTGCTATCTCGGTTTTTTCCCTCTGTGCATAAGTTAAATTATGTACTTTTCTAATAATACTTTCCTCGTGTTCTCCCAGTATATTAAAACTTACTTCTGCATCACACACAGTAAAAGTCAACGCTAATAAACTATTACTAAGTCCTGAATCAAGCTCTAATTTATTGCTTTCCGGACTAATATTAGCAATCTCGCCCGGCCTAGCCATACAATTCAATAATTTTCTATATATCTTTTGTGCATCATGAACCATATCAAAATTCATTTATTTTTCCTGCTTTCTAAACATCCATGGTTTCAAAATTGACCTTTGTTTTTAAAATACTAGCAGTTTTGCTTTCCATTTCTTTTTCTATAAGTATTTCTTCCTCAAGTAAAATTTTTTTCCATACAAGCACTTCCGGAAGGTTCGCATTATACGAAGCATCAATAATCGCAAGATTATGCGCAAGTTGACTATCAGAACCTACTACTAAACCCAAACCTATACTACCTTGCACTTCAACCCTGGCTTCAACTACTGCAACTTCTCCAATATAAAATAAACTTTGTTGAGCATTTTCCCGCATCTTAACCATTACAAGCCCATTATTAGGAGCATCCAATACTTTAATTTCATAATGAGATTTAATAACATCCGCTAATTGCCCTGCTATTTTACTATGTCCATTAATAAGTACTTTGCATCGTCTTTTTCTATTCATTGCTTACCTCCTATCTTTAAATTCATTATAGAACAATTACAATTTTCATATGTTATGCTCCTGTTAAACAACTGTTAAATAACTGTTAAATTTAATTCTCCCCTTTACATCGATTATTTTAGCGAAAAAACGAAAAGACTTGTCAGAAACGACAAGTCTTTTCGTTTTATAGAAATATCTTTTTTATAGCTCTAATATCTTTAATCTTTGTTATAATAATATTGGTTATAATTAATAAAGTTAGGAGTAATTATGAAATACGAAAATATTATCTCAGCTACATTTCTCACTAGACCCAATCGTTTCATTGCCCATATTAAAATAAATGATCAAGAGGAAATATGCCATGTTAAGAATACCGGCCGCTGCAAAGAATTATTGTTACCAGGCAGTTCCCTGTATGTACAAACTAATAATAACCCTAACCGCAAAACAAAATTTGACCTAATTGCAGTAAAAAAGGACGAGCTCCTCATAAATATGGACTCCCAAGCACCCAATAAAGTAGTAGGAGAATGGCTTAATGCCGGCAACTTACCGGGAGTCACTTTTATTAAACCTGAATATAAATATAAGGATTCCCGCTTCGATTTCTATGTGGAGTTGGGCGAGCAAAAAGCCTTTATGGAAGTAAAAGGTGTTACCTTAGAAGAAAATGGTATTGTTCGTTTCCCCGATGCCCCCACCGAACGTGGTCTGAAGCATCTGCAAGGTTTAAGTAGTTGTATCCAAGAAGGGTAAAAGGCCTTTGTGTTTTTTGTCATACAAATGCACGGCGTTAAATACTTCGAGCCTAATTGGAAAACACATGCCGCTTTTGGCCAAGCCCTTATTGATGCTCAAAAAGCAGGCGTTACAATACTAGCCTATGATTGTCTAGTAAGTGAAGATACTCTGGAAATACATAATCCGGTAGAAGTACATTTATAAGCTTTAACTAAGCATTATCAATCGCTTCCACCCGTGAAACGGGTGGTTCGCACCAGCCCTATAAGGGCTTATAACTGCCAGCGCCTTAATGACGCTGGCTTTTCACATTCGTTCAAGCCGCTGTGGACTGACTACTTAGCCTGACCCTTGAAAGGGTCTTCGTATTCCTTTGTACTCATTTTCGTCATTATTTGGTCTTCTTTTTCTTGTTCTCTTATATATTTTGCTATTGTTGCTTCGTTCAGACCCACAGTGCTAACATAGTATCCTGTGGCCCAAAAGTGCCTGTTACCAAATTTGTATTTTAGGTTAGAGTGTTTTTCAAAAGTCATCATTGCACTTTTACCCTTTAGATATCCCATCACTGCTGATATGCTATACTTAGGTGGGATAGATAGTAACAGATGGACGTGATCAGGCATCATATGACCTTCTATTATTTCTATTCCTTTCCATTTGCACAGATCTTTAATTATCTGTTGTATATCTAATCTTAGTTGATTATAGATAATCTTTCTGTGATATTTTGGCGTAAATACAATGTGGTACTTGCACATCCATTTTGTGTGTGCTAAACTCTCTGCCATAGGACATCACCCTTCTTTTTTTGTATAATAGCGACTTGAACAATTGCCATTATATCAGAAGCGTGATGTCCTTTGCTTAAGCAATGCCTCACACCCGCTATGTGAAGTGGTAACATCTAAGTGGACACTTAAACCACTGGTGACTTAGTGTTATAATTTTGTAAAAAAGCGGTGAAAATAATGGGCCTCAAAGGTGGAAATAAGAGATATTTTAGCAAGGAATTTAAATTATCAGTTGTGCAGAGAAATCTAGCTGGCGAAAGCAGTGGGAAACTATCCAAACAACTTAATTTAGATAAATCGCTAATTTGTTACTGGGCAAGAATATATAGAGATAAAGGGGAATCTGGACTAGAATCCAAGAGACGTCCTGGAAATCCTCTTGCTACATATCAAAACAGAAAAACGCTATCCATCGAAGAACACCTTAGATATGAGCTGGTTAAAAAAGATATCGAGCTTGCAAAACTAAAAAAAATATTAGAATATCAGAGGGGGCATGTCAAGGCAGGAAATTAATACGATTGTATTTCGAGGCGATATTCGAATTAAGTGACCGTTATTCTGTAGTATGGTTATGTAAACAGTTTTCGGTATCTAGAGCTGGATATTATAACTGGATAAAACATAAAAATCGTCCCAATACATATGAGTTACAGCGGCAAGAAATTATATTATTTATACGTAAAGTTCATGAAGAAAAACCCAGCTATGGCTATCGCAGAATTCGTAATCGAATTTTGAAAGATACCGGATGGCATATTTGTCTCCCGAGGGTGCTCTCTTGCATGCAAAGTATTGGCATCCAGTCTAAGGCACGAAAAAAGAAACACTGGGGCGGTGTTGGAAAAGAGCATAATATCTTTAAAAATATTCTAAACCGCAATTTCACGGCTAAGAGACCACTACAAAAGGTTGTAACAGATATTACCGAATTCTACTGGCATGGCAGAAAATGCTTCTTTACATGTTACTTAGATTTATTTAATAATGAAATGGTGTCTTGGAATTTTGGTTTTCGTGAAGACCTGCCTTTTGTTCTTAAACCACTAACAGATCTCTTAGTTTTAATTGGAAAGGCTGCTGGTTCAGAGCCAACAATACTGCATTCCGATCAAGGTTCACAGTATAGCTCGCCTGCTTTCACAACGCTTTTGAAGAGATATGGCATTATCCAGAGTATGTCTCGTGCGGGAACGCCACATGATAATGCTGTTATTGAGAGTTTTTTCGGTTGGTTCAAAGAAGAATTAAACTTGGATTTCCATTTCAAGAAAGCAAACGATATTTTTATTGTTGTTCATCAAGCTGTAGACTATTTTAATATGCAAATTTAATATGCAAAGGCCTGTTGCTAAACTGCAATATAAATCTCCCATACAGTTTCGTCTAGATAGGTGCAACTAATTATTAGTGGTTATAGTGTCCTTTTTATATTGACCACTTCACTATGCCGGCGAGATTCGATAGCTTTAGCAGAAAAAACCTCCAATGTTAAAATAGTGTTGGTTCGCCAACCACACATAAATAACAGAGGAGGTATCCATATTGGACAGTCAAAGTTTATCACACAGTAGTTGGAACTGCAAATATAATATAGTGTTTGCTCCGAAGTACAGGAGAAGAGTAATATACGGGAAGATAAGATTGGATATAGGAAAAATATTAAGGCTGTTATGCCAGAGAAAAGAAGTAGAAATAATTGAAGCAGAGTGTTGTCCTGATCACGTTCATATGCTAGTGAAAATACCACCTAAATATAGTGTATCCCAAATATTAGGGTATCTGAAAGGAAAAAGTCCCCTTATGATATTTGACCGACATGCTAATTTAAAATATAAATATGGAAACAGGTATTTCTGGTGTAGAGGGTATTATGTAGATACAGTAGGAAAAAACAGCAAAAGAATAGAGGAATATGTTAGGAATCAACTACAGGATGCTATTACCACAGACAAAATCTCGCTGAAAGAGTATGTAGACCCGTTCACGGGTGAGCCGGTAAAAGAGAATAAATAAGAAAAAGGCCCAAGGGGCCTAATTCGGGGAAGATGTGCGATTGGCAGACTAATTCAGTACATCTTAAGATGTGGCAGGTAAGAGCACCTTATAGGTGCTATATCATAACCGCCGGCTGAGCCGGCGGTTATGATATAGTTGTGCTAAAACAGCATTACTGTTACCTATAATTAGAATTTATAATATTAAACTTAGTTACACTAACAACTTTATTATCTCGGAACAATTCGCATTTAGCCTCTGCAACATGGTATCTACGTGTACTTGCCCAAGGCAATCTTGCCTCGAAATTAATAATCAGTCTACCTTTACCATCAATCTTCAACTTTTCATTATTCACAAGATCTGTCCACACTGATTTTTTACTTCCTTGTGAAGCATAGTTATCTAAGCCAGTAAATTTAACTCTAAGATTTTTTGTGTTAACCGGCACTCTGCCTCGCCCATAAAAAGATAAGATATTGGGTTGTAGATAGTATTTAAAAACACTTTGCTTAGCTAAATCTACCACTATAATACCATCTTTTTTCTGGTTAATATTTAACGAAAACCTTATTCTTTCTTGGTTGTTCACGTTTCTATAAGAACCAGCAAAAAAAGTAATTGCCACGGCAAGTAAAAAAACAACTAGTACTACTATTTTTTTATTCAAGGCCTTCACCATTTTTTTTACTAGACACTGAAATTTTACACTTAACTTTTCGGTAGCAATATAAACTCAAAACTCCCAAGCTTGAAACAATTCCTCCAACGCACCCTCCACTACAGCTACCGCATACTCCTGTGCAGCCTATTATCCCTGTATTAAATACCTCTGGTAGAATAACAGTACAAGTAGCACCAATCCCTATAAGCATTTTAGACAGTTCATTTTTCATTTGCGGTCACTGCCTTTCGTTTATAGTTAATAGCTTTTGACGGACATTTCTGCATACATTCTCCACATAAAATACATTGGTATATAGCTATTCTAGCCGTTTTATCAGTTAAATACACTGCATCCATAGGACATTTTGCTACACAAAGACCACAGCCTATACATTTAGTACTATTTATTTGCAACCGTTTTGCGATACCAAACTTTATAGCTATAACGTATAATAGCGACTGCAATGCTCCAACTGGGCAAAAAAATTGCAAAAGCCACGCCCGCCTTTGGTGAAAATACCGAAAACAAAAAACCACAAAATTCCTGTCAAAATAAGGCTTCCTGAAAAAGCTACCGTATAGCCACAAAAAATATAGTTAATAAATAAGTCGAAAACATAAAAATTGCAATATGAACAGGCCAAATATCCTCCCCACATTGGTGCTAATAAAAATCCTGCTAGAAAACCAGCGCGCAATGCGGTCATTGGCAAATATTTAGACCATTCTATTTTTAGACTATTGGGAACTATCTTGCTTAAATATTCCGGTAATGCACCAGCGGGGCATAACTTTCCACAAAATAACGGTCCGAAAAAGAAAGCTACGATTAATAATATTATGGTACTATTTACAGCAACTGTGCCCATATAGAAAAATTTGCCATTTAAAATATGCTCAATTGGTATGCGCAAGCACAATGTATGTATAGTAGGAGTATCGTGCTGTCCAAGTACAAATAAAATAGCCTTCTGAAATAAGGCAAAGGGGGCAAAGAATAAAATAAAGCCCCCGATGTATCCTATGATGCGTTTAAAATCATTATTAATATAATTCATATTAAATTCCTTTAAAATTCAAATTGTAACCCCAGGGTATATGTGCGGCCTGGAGCAGCATACCATAGATAATATTTTTTATCAAAAAGATTATTCACACTAAATGTTGCCGAAATTTTAGGCGTAATATCATATTTTGTGCCGAAATTAGCAATAGTAAACCCATCATAGGATAGATACACCCCAGAAACAGAACCAGGATCATTACGGTCGCTAATATGCTCTATATCAAAATTTGTCGTCCATTTATCTTGATGATAGCGCACTCCTATATGAAAAATGTCTTGAGGATAACCATAAACTCTATTACCACTACTATCTTCTACACTTTCCCATGTATAATTTAAGTAGCTTCCCCATTTTTTACTAAACTGATGCGTTAAATCAAATTCAGCACCAATACGTTTGGCCTTATCAATATTTTGATATTGCTTCTGTGTTACGCCAGCAACCTCTAATGTTTTTATCGCTATTAAATCATCCGTATCTGCATGATATAAACTTATGTTTAATTTTGTTTGCTTGCCAAAATTTTTCTTCATTCCCAATTCAAAAGTATTAGTTTTCTCCGGTTTTAAATCTGGATTGCCAATATAGCCATTGCCGTAATAATTATCATCTGTTCTATATAGTTTGTACAAAGATGGCGGATTAAAGGAATGTCCATAGGAAATCTAGTATATAGTAGACGCATCTTTTTCATACTCAAAAGATAGTTTTGGGCTTAATTCATTATAGGTAGCTTCCTCATATTTCGTCATTCCTATTGTTTTCCCCCAGAAATAACCATCATATTTTTTATAATGATCAAATCTGACGCCACTATATAAGTTCCACTTATCAGACATCTTGTATTCATCTTGTACGAACAAAGCAATATTCATGTCTTTGCCACCAGTAATACTATTAATACCTGTGACAGAGTTGTAATCATTCCACTGTGATAAACTGGCTCCTGTTCGTGTCATCTCATCATTTTGCCAACTACCACCTGTCACAACAGTGTGTCTAGTTGATTTATCCCATATTTTTTGGAAATCAACTTTATAAGATTTGCTAGGATATGAAGTATCATTTCCTGCTGTATTGCCAGCAAAATAACTACCTGTAGAATAACCACTATCTTTTACGTCAGTAAACCCAGCAGTAAATATAATTTTATTGTCTTCATCCGCGTATTTCAAGGAATGTACGTCTGTTGTACGACGTTCCTTATAATCGGTAAATGCACTTTCAGAAAAATTGTACCATTTACCGGTTGGAAGCTGTACGCTGCCAACAAACAAAGGATTCCCTTCGGAATCATGTATATAAGTTTCTGGATTATCCGTCCAATATTTAAAGGTATCATGAGTATATGCATACGTTAGATTTTTATTTTCAGTAAAATCGTATTTTAGCTTAGTATTATATGTATCGCTTTTACCTGCACCATCACCGACACTGCCAATAATATAACGAGGATTACCATTGGTTTTCTCACTCACAACAACTCCTGTACCAATAGTACCTGTCGCAGAACTGGAACCGCTTGCAGTAGTTGACGCGACCTTATTTTGAAAACCACCTGTTGAACGATGCTCATACCCCAAAGAATATGATAATTTATCGGTAGGCTTTTGGCTAACAGTTACCCCTCGACGCCAGGTGTCATTGCTTCCATACAAAGTATTTACTCTTACCTTAATTTTTCCTCCTTCAGGCTCTTTAGATATAATATTGATAACGGCGCCCACTGCTCTTCCGCCATATAATGAAGAAGCAGCTCCACGAACAATTTCTATGCGTTCTATGGAATCGATAGGAATCGCACTCCAAACTACTCCCCCATCATAGGCGTTATTCATGGGCATCCCATCATATAACACTAAAATATCTGAGTCGCTAAAACCACGTATATCTACTCCACCGCTAGTATCAGCTATACCTTTGGGCCTATCGACAAATATACCCATACTATTTTTTAAAGCATCTGTAACTGTTATTACATTTTTTTCTTTAATTTCCGCTGCCGTTATAACCGTTACACTTGCCGGTACTTTTTGAGCGTCCTTCATCGTCCGCGTTGCCGTGACAACCATTTGCGCCAAGGTAAATTCTTCCAAATTATTTTCTGCTGCAGCAACAGAGCTTCTGCCTAATAGCACGGTTGCTGTTAACATTGTTAATAAAATATTCTTACTTATATTTTTTTGTTGAGAGTTCATTTTTCATCACTTCCTTTTTATTTTTAACTGCAATAAAAACGGTTATTATTCTGCACCAGTAAAAAGTATTTCATCCTAATCCGTAAATAAATCCGGATAGGCAATTTGAGCTATTTTATATACGCCATTAGCAATATATTGTGATGAACAACTTCTATATCTATCAGGCATAAAATATATCCTATTATTTTCAATAGCCTTTAATTTACCATAAGTCGCATCAGTTAAAATTTCCTGTTTTAACTTTTGAGCATCATTCTTAGGATTATGACTCCAAGTTGGCAATAAAAATATATCCGGATTAATAGTAACAATGCTTTCTTTAGATAGTTTTTCTCCTCGTTTAAGTCCTATCTGTGCAGCCACATTTATTACCCCAGCATAATTGCAAATATTATCAAATAGGCCGCCCTTAGAGCCATATGCACCTTCATATGTAAAAGCTACTACCGTTTTTTTATAGATTATATTTTGAGTTTTAGTAGTTATTATCATTAAATCCCTTCTCATTTTACTAATAATTTTTCGACCTTTTTCCTCTTCACCCACGGCAGCAGCAATGCCCTTTATTTTAGCTTCTATATCCATAATATTTGTCGCACTTTTTACAACATAAACATTAATACCTAGTTCACGTAATGAAGTTGCAATTTCAGGTGGCCCAGCTTCAGGTACACAAACCAAATCGGGTTTTAATGCGTAAATTTTTTCCACATTAGTTCTTAAATTTAGTTTAACTTTAATAGCTTTTGCTTTTTGCACGACTGAAGATATTTGTTCATCTGCAGAATTAGTGGATAAAGCAATAATTCTACGTCGGTCAACCAAATCGAGTAAAATCTCATCACTACTTATATTTAAAGATATAATTCGCTGTGGTTTATTTTTACTAGTCATTTTATTTATACTTTCTGCCCTACTGTCGTAGTTTTTACAACCTGTACAAATAACAAATAGCATTATTAAGACAAATAAAAAAACTTTTTTATAAACCATTTAATCACTCCTTAGTAAACAAGAACTCATAAGCACAACTTATGAGTTCTTGTTTTATTTTTAGAAGTTATATTCATACCCTACCATGAAATTGCGTCCTAAGTTATAAAATGATGACGTAGCCGTAGTTGTTATATCTTTTCTATCTAATATATTATCTACATTTAGATAAATACGGCTATTCTTTTGCGGCTTGTAGGAAATGTTTAAACTTGTAAATAAGTATGGTTTCATACTATCTGCTGCGTCCACATCCCTTGTTCTTTTTCCTAAGAAGGTTGCATTTACCGCCCCATTCCACTTATCCTTTGTATAAGTTAATCCCCCAGTAAGTTGGATTCTTCCGTAATAATCCCGCCACCTGGGTCTAGTGGTGTCACCATATTCAGTAGTTGTAGAATATTTTTGCGGGTTGCTATACGAAACACTCCAATTTCCATTTAAATGTTCGTCCATCTTAATTTGGCAAGAGAGCTCTATACCAGTATTTTTTACATCCTCATTGGTATAATAAACGCCCTCTTTTCCCCATTTGGATTCAATACTATTTTTAATCTTATAATTGTATAAAGCTAGCCGCCACGCATGATTATTAATATTTTTCTTTAAACCAATTTCGTAATGATTGCCTTCTTGTGGTTTTAAATCCCCTGTTCCAATGATATTTCCAGAACCAAAAATTTGTGTGAATGTTGGCATCATAAATGACTGTCCTGCCTTAGCATAAACACTGGTGTCTGTATCTATTTTGTACAAATAAGTCATTTCTGGGGTAAATTTGCTGTAATTTTGGCCAGAAAATTCTTCGGCTTCTGAGCCCTCTGTCCAAGTTTCGCGAGCACTAAAGGTTACATTTGAAGCTGCATTAAGCACATAATCATATTAGCCATAAACTGAATACATATTACGTTTGAAATCGCTGTTACTGGTTGCAATTTTGTTATATGACAACGTAAGGTTGTTTTGGATATATTCACAATTATCCTTTTGCACATTAAAACCTAATATTGCCAAATTTTTATTGAGTTTCCAATTTTTTTGTACATCTAAAGCAACGGTCTTATCGTTATACCCCTTATTTTCTATGCTTGCCAGCTCTGGATAATATGTAGAGCCCGATTTTTTATTAGATTTACTATAATTATTTTGCTTCCGCTCAGTATAAGATAATATGGCTTTAACATCTTTGTTATCAAAATGCAGTTGTGTCATATTTTCTTTTACTGTATAGGTAACATTCTTATTTACAGCATTATTTTGAGGTTGATATTTATAAACATAGTGTGCATTACTTTGATTATAAGTATGTGTCAAGTAAAGTTCATCATTGAAATTATACCGGGCATTAAAATTATTATGTTCATTACGAATTACATTATAAAAATTGCCAACAGGTTTGCCCCCCACTGGGTCAGAAATATTATCCACCTTGCCAAGTTTATCGTAAGCATAGCTAAAACCTAATTTTCCTGCCTGCAAATTAACGTCATGGCTTTGTTGCCCATAATTTCCCCAACCAGTACTAACACTATTATTACGTTTTCCTTTGGTTATAATGTTAATAACACCGCCGGTAGCCTCGGAACCATAAAGTACAGACCCACCTCCGCGCACTATTTCCACTTTGTCAACTAATTCAATAGGAATATTGTCAAGATTATAATGACCACTTTGGTTAAGCGGTACACCATCAATCAAAACTAAAGTCCCTTTTTCAACACCACGAATAACGATTTTACTATTCATTGTGCCTTGAGATATACCTTTAGGTCCCTGTGCTTGATAGGAAATACCTGTAGCAAATTTAAGTGCTTCTTGAAGATTTATAGCACCCGTAGCAACTAACTTCTTGTTAGTTAATACTTCAACAGCAGCAGGTGTGTCTAAATCGCTTTTTTCTACTCTTTGCGCCGTAACCATCATAGGATCAAGTTCATACTCAACAATTTCATTTTCTGCTGCTAATGCCGTACCGCCTAGCAAGCCAATCCCCACTATTGCCATTATCATCAAAGAATTAATCTTTCTCTTCCTTTGCATTATTATTGCAACCCCTTTTCTTTACTTAAATTAGTGTTTTATTTAAATAATAGGTTAACCTTCCCCTGATTATCCTACGTGCATAATTAGCAACTACACTAATCACCAAAAAGCATTAGTTTAGTTGCTAATTTAATTGCTAAAATTTATATGTATAACTCAGCAAGAAATTAATTGGTGTGGAAAGATACATACTACCTGAATGACTAAGGTTATCTGAACGATCAAGTACATTATCAATAGTCAATGTAATATCCGATTTTTTATCAGGACTATATACCGTGTTTAATGTAGTCAATAAATATGGCTTCATATCATATGATTCTGCAGAACTCGGCGTTGCTACCCTAGCTGCCAAATAAGAACCTGTTAAAGAAGAACTCCATTTATCTTTTTTATAAGTAACGCCACCTGTTAATTGTATGCGCCCAAAGTTACGATCCCAATAACCTTTTTTTCGCTTTTAGCTTGAGGATTTTGGAAAGTTACACCGTAATTATATGACATGGGACCGCTGGTATTTATATCACAAGAAAGCTCAATACCTGTATTTTTGAAATCTTCATTTACGTATTGATATTCCGAACTTGTTGAATTCCATTTAGCTGTAATATTATCTTCAATATTGGTATGGAAGATAGCCGCTTTCCAATTATGTTTACCTGCTATTTTTTTCCAACCCATTTCATAATTTATGCCCGTTTATAGTTTTCATTTTGGTAAGTTCCACCTAAAATAACTTTTGCTTTATTGCTAACTCGCCAATTTTTTTGCACATCAGCACCATAAGTGGTATTTTTTTCCCTGGTATTATATAAACTTGTTAATTTCGCTCCTTTAGACGTAATATAAGTTGGACCTTCTGATTCCACAGTACCTGTATTTAAATAGGCACTAGCTTTAATATTGTGATCATTGTAATTAACCTGTGCTACATGCTGCTTAGTTGTGTATTCACGGTCATTGAACTGATCGCCAACTTCAACGCCTGAGGTAGTACTTGTAATACTAGAAACATAACGCAAATAATTAGCTTTTGTTTCATAGTAGTTATACATGAAATTTAGATTATCATTAACATTATAATTCAACCCCATGTTTTGCTTCTCTACATCTTTTACATCAGTACGGGTTTCTCCTTTAAGTTTTGTATAGTTAACACTGCTATAGCCAAGACCCTCAACCGTATTAGGAAATTTCTCTAAGCTAGCAGTAATTCCCAGCTTTTCGTTACCTACGTTAGTATTATAGTATTGTTGCCCATAATTTCCAAAACCTACTGTAGCCGTATTACTAGCACCTTTTTTAGTGATTATATTAATAACCCCGGCCATTGCTTCGCTACCATATAATACTGATCCTCCGCCTTTTACAATTTCAATACGTTCAATACTGTCAGCTGGAATAGCGTCTAAATTGTATTTTCCCCGCCAAGATACCGGATTACCATTAACCATAACCAACGTCCCATTATCCACTCCACGAATATTGGCTTCATTAATCATAGTTCCCATAGAAGCTCCCAATGGACCAAAAGACTTATAGGCCATACCATTAGTTTTTTCAAGCGCAGCAGCCGCAGTCTTGGCACCCATTTCTTTTATTTTTTTGCTAGTGATAATTACTGTGGACGCAGGAACATCAACATCTTTTTTTTCATACCTAGTGGCTGTTACAATCATTTGATCCAAAGAATACTCAGTAACTTTTTTTCCTTGTGCCCTAGCAGTTCCTCCCACCATTACAGATCCTGTGATTATCATGGCCATTAAAACACTAATCTTTTTCCTTTTTTGCATCTTACCTACCCCTTTGCAAAATAATTATATATATTATTCATAGTTCTTTCCGATACCCTATCTTTCAAGGTCGTATCATACATAAAACTATAAAAATACCAAAAATAATAGACCTTTTCGCAAAAAAACCGAAAAGGTCCAGAATAATCATATAGATTACTTTGAATGCTCCGTCTCTCGCAGATTCACCCGTATAATAAATAAGCAGTAATCTGACTTAAGCATATAAATGCTACCACAGTGGCGTGACCGTATCGGAATTTAACCGATTTCCCTATTAAGCTCTTTAAAGCACTTAGATATTTATTGAATTTTCAAAATTATAAGATTAACGCAATCTAAAAGTAACCGGTATGCTCACATAACAACGAACAGCCCTGCCGCGTTCATCTTTGGCTGGTGTAAAACCCCATTGCCCTGCCGCATCAACTGCTGCTGAATCCAAAAGGTCAGAACCTGATGATTGAGAAATACCCACGGATTCTACTGACCCATCTGCGCTAACTAACAAGCGTACACGTGTTGTACCTTCAACTTCATTTTTTCTGGCTGCTGAGGGATATGTTGGTTCTACTCTTGCTATTAAACGTGGTGGTACCACAGGGGATCCAGCTCCTTGCTCATCGCCTTGCCCGGTTCCTTGCCCATTACCATCACCACCACCATTACCAATGCCACTTCCTCCGCTGCCATTACCTTCGCTAGTAGTATTAGATGACCCTGTAGCAGTACTGGTGTTTTGCTCTTGTTGTTGAACATTTTCTTCAGCAGGTGGTAAGATTTCTTCTTGTATATTTTCTTTTTTTTCCACTATATCGTCCAGTAAATTTTTTAGCTTTTCTTGCTTTGCTTCTATCTTAGGGTTAGCAACCGTTATTTTTCCGCCAGACTGTTTTCCCCCACCACCGCTAACTAAACTTACTTCGAGACTTTTATCAGTCGTTTTAGGTATAGATGCAACATATAAGTTCAGCGATATTCCCAAAAAAATTAATACTAAAATATGAAAAAATACCGAGCCCAAAAATCCAGTCTTAAAACGCTTGGATTTCTTCATTTATTATCACCAACATCTGTTGCCAAGCCAACTCGCGTAACATTTACCGCTTTTAGTTTATCCAACAAAGCTATGATTTTGTTATAGTTGACATCTTTATCACCACGAATAATTACCGCAAAATTCGGATTGCGTTTTTGTTCTATGGACGCCTGCATGACCAAAGCTGCAACATCAGCCTGTTTGTCATCTAACCAAACCGAACCATCTGCTTTTACCGTTATATTAAAATTTGCTTGAGTTTCTGAAACCGAATTTCTGGCCACAGGCATTTTAATGGGAATTGTTTTAACTTCGCTCATATACATAGTGCTAAGAATGAAAAATACCAATAGCAAAAAAATCATATCTATCATTGGACTCAACATCATTTCTGGTGCCTTCGTCGTATTTCTTTTCTTTAATTTAATCATAACGTCAGTTCCTTCCGCTTTATAAAAGTATTATCTCCAACGTTCGCCGGTTGCATCAATAATTGCATTTGTAGATTCTTCAATATCTATAGTCATACGCTTTAATTTTTGTCCAAAATATGTGTGAATACAAATAGCAACTACAGAAATACATAAGCCAAAAACCGTTGTAATTAAGGCCTCACCGATACCTGCGGTAACAGCTAAAGGATTAGATGCGCGCAAGTCCAATGCATTAAAGGAACTAATCATTCCCGTGATTGTGCCCAACAGTCCAAGAATTGGTGATAACATAATTATAACACCCAAATACGGTAAATATTGCTCCAAACGATCTAAGGCTCTTTCTGCATAATTACTGGCAAAAGTCTCTATTCTTTCCGGCTTTTCCATTCCTCTGTCCATAGCAGCTTTGGCAACTTTAGCTGCTTCACCTTTACTATTAACAGTTAACACATATGCATCATCCCATTTTTTTTCATCCAAAAGTTGCATAAGATTTTCGGCAAATTCTTCACCTGAATCAGCATTATGATAATATATGAAACGCTCTATGCCGATCATTATAGCTGCTAAGGAACAAAGCAGCAATGGGTACATAACAACCCCACCCTTTTGAAAATATGAAATACTTGCCTCAATAAATCCCATCTTATTGCCTCCTAAATTATTGTTTTGATATAAAAAAAATAAGCCCTTCTCGCTCAAAAGAAAAAAGGCCAACGCAATCAAATAATTGATTGCACTGAATCCTCCGTCTCTCGCGGATATTTCAGTCTTGTAATTAAGTAGGTATCTGACTTAAGCACCGAAGTACTATCACAGTGGCGTGACCGTGTCGGATTTTTACCGACTTCCCCAATTAAGCTTTTAAACACACTTAATTAACTATTAAATTCTAAGAATAATTATAACACCGTGCGGTGGCTTCCGTCAATAAGTAATCAGTACTATTTAAGCTTTTAAACAATATGACTCATTAGGCTATTTCATTTATTTTTTGTCTTAAATATTAATTGATGTGTTATATTCTTTAGGAAATATTTCATAAAAAAGTATGCATTTAAGTAAATTCGTGTATAATAAAATATAAAATAAGATTAGTTGGTGATTATATGTCAAAAGAAAAGAATTTCACAATTGGCGAATTTGCTCATCTTTTTGGTATTTCGAAGCAAACATTATTTTACTATGAAAGAAATAATATTTTTCTACCCCAAATAATTGCCGCTAACGGCTATCGTTACTATACTCTGGAACAATACTATATTTTTGAAATAATTTTAACTTTGCGTAAATTAGGCATTCCACTAAAAACAATTAACAACTATGTTGCACACCGCAGTTCCCATGAATTAGAAAAACTAATTGATGAAAAAATACTGGAATATGATTTGCAAATAGAACTTTTAAAACAAAATATGCATAATCTTAGTAAACGCTATGAAAGATTAAAATTATCAGACCAAATTGTTGAAAAAAACGTTTTCTATCGAAGAATGTTTAAAAGAATACTATGTATCCACACCTTTAGATAGCAATAAAACCATGAAAGAACAAATTACAATTATTGCCGCACACAACAGCCCTTTTACTACTAATGAAATTTTTACAGAACACATAACTGGCTATATATTCACCCAAGAAAATTTTGCAAAAGAAACTATCGCCTTCGCCGATTACGTTTATACAAGAATTAATTATGCTGAGGAGTATTCCCATAGTCACATTAAACCTCAAGGTAAATATGCCGTATTGCTTACACCTGATGCTGGTCATCAAAAATATAAATTCCTTATAAAAGACTTGTTAGTATTTATAAGAGAAAATAATCTAACTGCTATTGGTGACTGTTATATTTCTCAACTGCAAAATTATTGGACAACCTCTAAACCTAAAGAATATATTGCTAAATTGGAGATTCAAGTAAAATAACGCCTATTTGTGGCAATGACCTTCGCCCTTTGACTCCAAAACTTTTCTAAAAACTTCATGTGCTTCTTCTGAAGATTTACCGGCAGCAAGAGCTAGTTTGGCATGCTTTACAGCGCTAGCATATTTTTTATGTGCTTCATCTGTTGGTAAATTATCAAGATCATAGTTCATTACTTTGTTGAAAATTTCATGAATTTCTTTTGAAGATTTGCCTGCCATCTTTGCCGCTTCCACATGTTTCATCGCCATTTTATAACGATATTCAGCATGCGGGGTCTTGGGTAATTTATACCTTGGATGTGTCATAATATCACCTCGTAAAATTATTGGTTGGCCTAACCTAATTCCATAATAAACTATATACCCAGTAGAGAGTCAACACTTTTTATATTGCCTTAACAAGAATATTTTCCCAAGCATTATTGAATTCCTCAATAGTTACAGCCATTATTTTAATTGGTTCCACTTGTAGTTCACTGGCTATTTGTTCTAATAAATAGTTTGCCTCAAATTGAGAAAAATAAATAGGCAAATGTAAAGCAACTTGCATTTTTTCTGCCTGTCTATAAGTTTTTTCTACATTCACTCTAACATCTTCTGCTTCAGGAGGAACAAGTTGCACTCCCCGCCCCTGTCCGCGCAATAAGTCAAAACCAATACGTCTAACATTGCCCAAATAGTAGGCCATTTCCACAATGCTAACCAAATCTCCAACATTAGTATCCGTCACAACGCAGGTAACTCCCATTGCTATGTTATTATTCTTTAAAATCTCTACGCTTTTTAGCATAGCATTAGTAGTGCCTTTACCGTTAGCAAACTTACGCAATTTGTTATTTATACCAGGTCGCCCATCCAAACTAACCCCTATAGCTATCTTATGTTTAAACAAAAATTTTGCAATCTCATCGGTAATTAACGAACCATTAGTTTGAATTTGCAAAATCGTCGGCAGATTTTTTTCTTCTACATATTTAGTAATTTCTTTTATACAAGCAAAATTTAATAATGGCTCACCTCCACTTAGTTGCAAAGTAAAAGCATCTCCATCTGCAGCAGCCAAGTCTATAGCTTTTTTAGCTATTTCCGGTGTCATTGTTTCTTTGTTTTGTTCTGATGCATAACAATATTCACAGGCAAAGTTGCAATTGCCGGTTAAGCTGAGAACTAACATTTTTATCTTGTTTTTATGCATCGCCACGTTCTTCTAATTCCCCCTCGATGGAAAGATATATTTTTTGCAGCTCCGCCTTTGTTTCAGGCTTAGCTTCCCACAATCCTCTTTGTTCTGCTTCTAGCAAAACTTCAGCAATACGCTGTAAGGCATAGGGATTCATTTCCTTCATCCATGCTTGTACCTTAGGGTCAAAAGCATATTTTTCTGCATATTTTTCGTACATCCAGTCTTCCATAACAGCGCTGGTTGCATCCCATTGATAACTATGAGCAACATAATTTGCCAAATCTGACGCACCCTTATAACCATGTTTCATCATACCTTCAATAAATTTAGGATTAATAGCTTCCCCGCGAAATATTCGTTTGGTTTCTTCCTGCACGCTGCGCAATATAGCCTTGGATCTATCTGTAGTATCTCCGCAATATGATCTTGGCGAACTGCCTTTAATACTACGTACCGCAGCAATCATACCGCCATGATAAGCATTGTAATCATCGGAGCTGAGCATATTTGTTTCCACGTTGTCCTCATTTTTAATAGTGATATCTAAACTACCCATACGTTTACGAAAACGCTCCGGCATAAACTTACCTCTTGTTTTGCCACCATAGGCATGCCCACCCCAGCGCACATAAACATCGGCAATATCATCAATGTTTTCCCGATTTTTCGCTTCCAAGAGGGCAGCCACACCAGCACCATAAACACCCAATTCATCACCGAAAATTCTAAACCCAACTTCTTGCCAAGCTTCTTCATGAGAAGCGCCCTGTTCTTCAAGTTCTTGGGATTCTTCTAGAAAATGCTTACGAACAAAATTTAAATCGCTAGGTTCATCTTGTGCGGCAGCTAAGCGAACGGCTTTGTCCAACCACTCAATGGCACCTGGCATGCTATCTCGAAACAAGCCGCTGATTCTTGCCGTTACATCTACGCGCGGTCTTTTTAATTCTTCTATAGGAATTACTTCTAAGCTAATTACTCTTCTACTGCTCTTTTGCCATACCGGACGGATACCCAATAAGAACATAAATTCTGCTAAGCACTGCCCATGACTACGCATATTTGCGCCGGACCACAGTACTATTCCCACGCTTTCTGGGTAATGCCCCTCTTCGTCAATAAAACGTTTAATGACTTGTTCACTTAAATCCACCCCAAGCTCCCAAGCTGCAGGAGTAGGCAAATTTCTTGGATCCACGCCATAAAAATTACGACCTGTGGGTAAAATATCTGCACCTCCGGAAGTGGGAGCACCTGCTGGTCCCGGTTCTATATATTCACCACGCAAGGCTCTTAGTAGATTAGTTGACTCTTGTACCGTTTTTTCTAAATTAGGAGCCACATCAGTACAAATATAGGTACATATCTTGCGGATTTGTTCTCTAACGTTTGTCTCAGCCTTTGCGAATATGGGCAATTGCAGAATGTTTTCAATACCCCAAAGAGCAAACCCAGTTTTTGCTAATTCAGACAAAATAGATTTACACTCTTCTCTGATTTTATCTGTAAGCGCACTATAAGTCATACTACCATCTTGCAATAATTTACCACCATTTTCCAGCAGTTCATAGTAATCAAAACCATATTGAACTGCCAAGGTCTGTACCAAAGAAGGCACATCCCCGTTATCCATGCGTAGCAAAGCTAATAAATATTCAATTTTACTATCATCTTGAGGAGGTACTCCTAAAATATGCAAGCCATTATGAATTTGCATATTCTTAATATCTGTCAAATAAGTATGTAATTGCATAGCATAATCAGCAAAGACTTGCTTAGAATTAATTTCTTCCGTCAAATTGGCTTCTGTGGCTTTAGCGATAATTAATTCTTCTATTTTTTCTAAACGCTCTGGTTTTGTCTCCTTGAAATGAGCATACTCCTCCAATAATTTTTCTAATTCTTCCAATTCATCATACATGCCTGAATGTGTCATAGGTGCCGGCAAATGACCTATTAAGCAGGCAGCACCCCTACGTTTAGCTTGCACCCCTTCTCCTACAATACTAATTAAGTAAGGATAAATATTGGGTAAATCTCCCAAAGCCAAGTCAGGGTAACAAGTACAATCTAGGCCCGCATTTTTACCTGGGAGCCATTCTAACGAACCATGAGTGCCAACATGTACAACAGCATCAGCCTGCCAAATATCCCGCACCCAGTGATAATAACCTAAATAATGGTGTGTTGGTGCGCAAAAAGGGGAATGTAATATTTTATCAGGTTCTTCACCAAAACCACGCGGTGGCTGAACTGTGACAAATATATTGCCTTTCAAGGTTCCAGGCACTAATAAATTATCGTCATAGACAAAAATATTCCCCGGGGCTTCTCCCCAATCCTTCACCAGTTGTTCTCGATTTTGCTCAGGCATAGTGGTAAAAAAACTCTTATATTCAGCCGCGGTCATTTTCTGTGCATTAGAAATTTGTTTCTCAGTAATATAGCTTCTATCATTAGTAGCATTATTAATTAATTCCTCCATAAAAGCTTTCCCATCGGTTGGTATGCTATCTACCACATAACCCTGTTTTTGCATATCAGTTAGTAGCAATCTGATACTTTCAGGTGTATCTAACCCTACCGCACTACCTATATTAGAGTTCTTGGCAGGGAAATTATGAAAAATAATAGCAATTTTCTTATCTTTATTAGGCTTGCTACGCAAAATTGCCCACTTTTTTGCCTTACTTACCAACCTGTTAATACGTTCAAAAATGGGCGTATAGTGCAAGTTGCCATCCACGTCCCTGCTTTTAGCAGCAATTGGTACGGAATGAAGCGCACCATCAAATTCAGGGAGGGTAATGCTAATTGAAATTTCCATAGCATTCATACCTTCAAGATTTTGTTTCCACGCATCATATTCGGCTAGCACTGTATAAGCTTGCAAGACGGGGACATTCCATTTTTGCAAATAATCTAAGGTCATGGAACGTGACACTGTAAGAGAAAATTTCATAGTATTTATATAAACATCTATTAATGGTTTCCCTGCACCGCAAAAATATTTAGTAAAAATGTCTATCAAGCTAAGCATACCTAATTCTGTAGATGGCATACCATTAGTAAATACACAAATTACATTCATGCCCTGTTTTTCAATTTCGTTAATAAGTTGTGCTTGATATTCTAAATCTTCCCAAATCCATTCTTCCCGATAAAATGTGACACCAATTGTTGGCCTATCTTTTTTGCAAAAATCTTGGATGTAGCTATTTATATCTTCATATACTTTAGCAGCTCTTGGATGATATATACCTGACCAAAATTGAGGATTAGGATTATCAAAACCAATATCAGCACCACAAAAATGACTATCAAGCCAAAGCCATAGGTTACTATAATTAGCTAAACCGCCATAAAAAAGATATTTTTTCAAAAATAAAATATCTTCTTGTGAAAAGCCAACATTTTTATTTTCTCCATCACCATCAGCCATCATCATTAGGCTAGTGGTACCTTTTTTTTCTAGATACGATGCAACTTTGCGTAAAAAAGCTGTGTCCATGCCAGTGCCCATCCATTTCAGCACGACCACGTCATATTTGCTTAGAGTTTTCTCCCATTCGCGCCCCCAAGGTGTTCCCTCATTAATTTGTTTGCACTTGCAGCCATTAGCCAAAATCCCCTGTGCTACCAGTTTTTCTTTTGCTTTATTCATCATATAAAATTTTCGTTCAATATTAGTCAAAAATAATATTTTCCCCATTATTGTCTCCTTTTAATATTTATATAAATATTATACTTATGTGGGATTTTTAATGCGACGCAGTAGATATAAGAAATACGGCGTACCCAAAACAGCTGTCATAATACCAACCCGCACTTCTGCCGGAGGAATAACTAATCTTCCCAGGGTATCACACAATACAAGAAATATAGCTCCTGCTAAAGCACTAGCAGGCAATAGCACTCTATGATCAGACCCAATTAACATACGCATCATATGTGGAACCACTAAACCGACAAAACCTATGTTACCACTCACACAAACTGCCGTAGCCGTTGTCATTGCCGCAACAAAAAGCAGAAATAATCTAAAAGGAACTACCGGCATTCCTACAGATTTAGCCTCGGTTTCACCTAATACGAGAATATTTAAATGTCTTGCTAAAAGTAACATTATAAAAATACCTAAAACAATTGGTCCCAAGGCCAAATAAACATGTTCCCACCGGCGATAATCTAACCCGCCAACCATCCAAAACAAATATTGCTGCAATTTTTGTTCATTCATAAAGGTCAATATTCCCGAAGTCAAAGCTCCAAGCAGCATACTGACGGCCACACCTGATAGCAATAAAGTCATAACAGGTATTTTCCCATGCCTCATAGCCAAAAATACTGTAATAGAAACTGCGCAAATAGCACCTACAAAAGCAAATAAGGGCATATAAAACATACTCTGAGCTGATACCCCCAAAGCGATGGAAATAACCGCACCCGTAGCGGCCCCTGATGATACTCCGACAATTCCCGGATCTGCTAACGGATTACTAAATACCCCCTGCATTACAGCACCGGCGACGCCTAAAGCCGCTCCTACAAGAACACCTACTAAGGTCCTAGGCATGCGAATAAACCACAGCACAGCTTTTTGCTCTTGAGTATAATCTGTCTGACAGCTTCCTGGCAAACCCAATTGATCTGCAACTACAGCAAGGGTACTATGCAAAGGAATATTAATTTGTCCCCACGCCAAAGATATGCTCATAACAATAAGCAATAGGCCAACAAGAAATATAATTACTTTACCGGCATTTTTTTTCATTAACATTGCCCCTTTTTAGAAACATTCAGGATATACTGCCTTAGCAAACGCTTTAATGCTTTCTACAATATGTTGCGAAGCTACATTGCGATAATTCTCACCAATGGCTATTACTTGCTTGTTTTTAATAGCTTTCACACTTTTAAAAGCAGGATCTGTAAGTATTTCCTGCTTATATTTTTCCACATTATTGTCTTCATGGCCAAAATTCCAAGCTGGAATAAAAAATACATTAGGATTTTTTTCTACAACCTGCTCTTTAGAAATAGCATTACTACCACTACCAAGTCCAAGTTCAGCCGCACCATTTCTAATATGTGCCTTTTGCAACATATCATCAACTAAACTTCCCTTGCGACCGGATACACCACTAAAATAAAAAAGCATTACTACCTTTTGCTTGTCAAAAGTTATATGTGCCAAGCTTTTTTCGAGATTATTAAAATCAATATCCATTTTTTTATTATTGTAATCCCTTTTGCTTCTTCTTGCACCGCTTTAGCTATACCCATTATTTTTTCTTTCATTTCCGCATAACTTTTAGGACTACTAGCAGCAGAAACAGGTATACCTATTTCTCTTAAAGATTCTATTAGTTCTGGTGCTGTTGCCGTAGATGCCACTACTAAATCAGGTTTTAGTCGCAAAACTGCTTCCACATTCTCATTAGAACGCTTTTTTACAACTCTTAATTGCTCTTTATTCAAGAAAGATAATTGCGGATCATCAGCCCACTGGCTAAAAGCTACTATCGTTTTTAAATCTACTAATTCTGCTAATATTTCATCTGTACCATAGGTTAGGGAAACAATGCGTTGTGGTTTTCGCAGCAAATTAACCCTAACACCGCTATCATCAACTACAGTATAGGAATTTATCGCATTTTTTGCTATTTGTTTTTTCGCCAAACTACAACCACTTATAAAAACGCAAAGTAATAGAAAACTCGTTATCATTTTTTTCATAAATCATCTACAAACTTTCCAATAATCTTACCATTCCACAATCTTTGCAACATATGTGCCGCACCCCTAAACCCCATAAACGGTTCGGAAGTAATAAGTAATTCGTCAGAAATGGGATAGGCAATATTACAAACTTGTACTTTTTCAGCATGTTTATTTCGTTGCAAAACTACTGTCTCGCTACTACTGGCCATAAGTAAGCCACTAGCAAAGCTACTAAGTACTTTTTCTACTTCTTCCATGTTTTCAGCAGTGAGCAAAAGAGTATCTATTTCTGTAGAAGTATGCTTCTTTATGGGTATATCCTGCAATATTACAGTCAACGTTCCTGTGTCAACCCATTCTCGTCGTAAGGCCTCAGCTAAGGAAACTGCCATAGTTGAAGGACCTGAAACTATGATACTATCATACCACAACTCACCCCATACCAATCTCATTTCATTAGTAGTAGCAAATAGTTTATCACGATATTTTTCTACTTCAATTGCAATTTTTATTTTGTGGTATATAGCCGGGCAAAGATTTTAACCAATTAACTGTCCCTTCTAGGCCATATGGTATTCCACTGCTAACATAAGGCATACCATATTCTACTTCGAGAAACTTTGCTATTTCCAAGCCTAATTCTTCATGCATGACTAAATTAAACTCTGCACTGGATAAATTCATTATTTCTTCCACCGAAGCTCCGTCACCTATGCATGCCCCTATTTCATATCCTGCCAAAGTAAGTAATCTTTTTATTTCATTTAAATCATTATCGTCATTAAAATAGCCTAAGCTCATACCCAGAATGTTTATTCTCTTATTTTTTTTAGGTATTTTTTTTGTTGGTTTTAGTTCCTGCAAACAGTTTACTCCCACTAAGCTATAGCCCTGGCAAAAGTTCCCTAGCAAACCGCCACTATCAAAACAAACTACTGGCCACGGCATGTTTGCCTTGCGAGCAATGCCTGCAATGTCGTCCCCAATAAGACTGACTGAGCAACTGTTTTCAATAAGCATAATAGACGAAGTTGCTGCTTTTTTACGTAACTCTAATTCTTCTAGAAGAAATTTTTCAGTACCGTAAATCACTGCCTTATTATCTGGTTGTGTACCATGATAGAATTTTCCAATATTAGGTTTTGCATGTTCCAAATAGCGAAGAGCATAAAAATAGCACCACAATGGTCCATTATTTATAATCTCTGCCCCTGGAATCCCTGCAAAAAAGGCTGCGGCTCCTGTTAAGGCACAAGTATTAACACAATTACAAATATTACCCCATTGTTCTACTTTAGCCATAAACAATGCCTCCTTTGTTTCCATGCCTATACGCAATTTTTATAATGTTATTTATTAGTTTAGTCATACCGGTAACACCAACAGTGGGGAGCATAGGTAAAAACAACTGCCTAGCACTATAATTTTCTATTTTATGAGTAGTTAGAATAATATCTGCGGCCTCTACTATTTTTGCCCCTTCTACTTGGCTAAAAACATCTATATTAGTGCAATTTTTTATTGCTTCTTCCATATGTGCTCTATCCTTGGTGGTATAGCTGTCCAAAAGAACAATACCGAGTGGAACAATTTCACTTAACTGCAATATTTCCATGAGCCATTCAGGTCTGAAATATTCTATTTGTCTTCCTATACATATCACTATTTTTTTGTCACGCAATTTTTCTCTAGCAACACTTAAAATAGCATCAAGACGTTCTTTCTGTTCATCTATAGCCTTTTTAGCTGCCGCTTCTTTATGTAATTTTGCACCTAAATTAATCAGCCATTCTTTTGTTCCCTGCCATCCTAAAGGATATGGTCTACCATAGAAGGGAATGGCAAACTTTTCCTCCAACCTTTTAGCTATCTTTACCAAGGAATCGTTGGCCTGTCCACGCCCACCCAGCACTATGCTAAGAGCTGCAGTTGTCACTTTGTTCATATCATCATAGGCCACATATCCTGGAAATTGGCCAATTACATGTAATCCAAAATACGCTAGCAAGTTTTTAACTTCTACCGCATATTCTGCATTTGGTCCACCATTATCGCCCAATAAAATAACGCTATTTTTATCCCTAGGTAATCTTCCACTTAAAAATCTGCCTACTAGAGCATCTGCTGTTCCATAGTAACCGGCATAATACTCTCCGTCTAAAAATCCATAACAGGGCAAAGTGATAATGGGCAAATTGAATTTTTCTTCAGCTGTAGCAGCAATAGCTGCCACATCATCACCAATAACACCAACCACACAAGAATTGACAATAACAATATATTGTGGATTATACTTTTGCACTACAAAATCTAAACAGTTCTCTACCTGCTTAGCGCCACCAAATATAGAATGTTTCTCTGTAAGCATAGTGGAAATAAGAGGTGCCGCATAGCCATATGGTTCGCTTTCTCCTCTAGCTATGTCCCGAAAATGTGCATTAATATCCATAGTGTGAGCAATATGAGCACACGCCTTAGGACTATGAAAGATAACTACTGCTCCCTTACTATAGCCTACAGCTCGCCAGACACCGGGCATGCTACAACTACAACTACGTTTTTTTATAATAAATCTTTTGGTCTTAATCGGCATATTTAGAAATCAGCTCCTCAAGCTCTTCGAAAGTCATAGGCGTTGGTACTGTCAGTTGCGTATTGCTTTCTATGTCATTTGCTAATTTTTCATAAACTTTAGCTTGATTAGATGTAGGAGCAAATTGTATGACGGTCTGCCTTTTATTTTCTGCTTGATTCACTATTATATCTCTAGGTATAAAAGCAAATAGCCTTGTATTTAAACGCCGGGCAAATTCTTCTAATAATTTCTCTTCATTGATCGTATTACGGCTATTGCCAATAATACCACCTATTCTTGCCTTACCGCGACCTGCAAAACGGCAGATACCTTTGGCAATATTATTGGCTGCGTAAAGAGACATTAATTCACCTGATGATACTACATAAATATCTGTTGCATAGCCTTCACGAATAGGAACAGCAAACCCCCCGCATACAACATCACCTAAAACATCATACAACACCAAAGAATCTTCCGGAATAACATTAAGGGCATTAAGTTTTTCCGAAGCTACAATAATGCCACGGCCGGCACAACCCACTCCTGGTTCTGGCCCTCCTGCTTCTACGCATTTAATACCATTAAATCCTTCATGCACTATTTGTTCAGCCGTTACTTCCCCGTCTTCACTATCTCGCACAGTATCTAGTACTGTTTGTTTGCAGATATGTCCCAATAACAAACGTGTTGAATCATTCTTGGGATCACAACCTATTTGGCACACTTTGTGTCCTTTTTTACTGAATGCAGCAGAAACATTGGCTGTTGTAGTAGATTTTCCAATGCCACCCTTACCATAAAAAGCGATTTTCATTAAAACAACTCCTTCTTTCTACTAAAATAAACCAACAAAAAAACCACCTCTCTAAAGAAAGATGGCTGAATATTGTGTCCTAAAAGCCTGCGTTCAAGACGCGACTCACACAAAATTCTCTCCCCGTCTCTCGCAGGTTGTAAGTTTGGCAAAAACCTCCACCTATTATTTAGGGGATTTTTGTCAATTCTCAAGAATTTTTATAAAAGCAGTTATTCTGGCTTTGGGTTCATCAATTTCCATCCCTTAAATTAATTAAGTGATTTTATGAGACTACTTACCATTACAGTGGCGTGACCGCATCGGATTTACACCGATTTCTCCTTTGTGCTCCTAAGAGCGCCTTTATGCGATATTAAATTTATCTATTAAATTATATTCATTCCTATTAAGCAAGTCAAGAGATTTCAAAAAAGTAAACCCGTTAGTTAGAACTAACGGGTTTACTAAAGCTCAAGTATTTTAGAATTTATATTCCATCCCCAAAATAAAGTTCCGTGAGGGCATGGGATAATAGTAATTCGCTGTATTATCCCATCCATAGGCATTAGCAATATCCTCGTACGCAGCATTGTTTATATTGTTAAATTGCGCAAAAAGTTTCATGTTTTTATTTATTTTGTATTGCGCTCCCAAATCTAAAGTAGCATAACTGCTGGCGGTATAACGAGTTGTGCTTTGTCCTGTAGCGGCACGCAGTGTTAAATCTGCTACTAACTTAGCATTTTCATAACGAACTCCTGCTCTATAAATATTGGGTTTTATGGTATTATCACTGCTAAATCCACTGCCGGTATCTTTTTCCACATACAGATAGGTATAAGAAGTATTTAAGCTCCAATTCTTGCTAAGTTTATGATTAACAGAAAGTTCAATACCATGTCGTTTCTCTGCATCAATATTTTCAAGGGTATAATCAGTATTATTAGCGTTATGTTCCCACTCAATACTTTTCCCAGATACTAATAGTAAGCTAACGAATTAACATAAAATTTACCTGTTAATTATATGCATTAACATTAAGCAAGTCAACACGAAAAAATACCACAAGCTAAGTACCGTACTATAGCCAATGCTCTGCACATAGTTACTAACTAGCTTATGATATTATATTTTTATCAAATCTAGTGGTAATATTGCCTGCATACCATTGCTAGCAATAAAAGTATCTGCTTTAACTTTAAAAACATCTTTTAATAATTGATCTGTAATGACTTCCCGTGGTTCGCCTACTTTGACAATTCTTCCAGCTTTCATTACAGCAATACGTTGTGAATACTGCAATGCATGATTCAAATCATGTAAAACCATAACTACAGTCAGCCCCAACTCTTGATTTAGTTTTTTTAGCAACTGCATAACTTCTAGCTGATGACAAATATCTAAATATGTAGTTGGTTCATCTAAAAGCAAGACTTGTGGTCTTTGGGCCAAAGCCATAGCAATCCAAGCCCTTTGCCGTTCTCCTCCGGACAAAGTAGCCAACAACCGTTTCTTCATTTGTATCATACTTGTTTGCGCTAGCGCCCAAGCAACTTGTTCGTCATCTTCTTTATTATTGCTCGAATACCACGAACGATAAGGAAAACGCCCTAATTTAACTAAATCGTAAACGGTTAAATCAGGGGGAGCCTCTGGATCTTGTGTTAAAATTGCCAGACGCCGAGCAAACTGCCGATGACTAAAACTTTGTACATTAGCTCCCTCAAACTCTACAGAACCTTTTTTGCAAGAATTAATTCTAGCCACCGTCTTTAGCAAAGTACTTTTTCCGCATCCGTTAGGTCCTATTACAGCAAGGACTTCACCTTGTATAATATTTAACGTCATATCTTGCAAAATTGTTTTTTTCGCTAATTCTACAGTTATATTTTTTATATCAATAATTCCCATTAAAGCTCCCTCCTTAGTAAAAATAAGAAGAATGGGCTCCAATAAAAGCCATAATAATTCCCACCGGTAATTCAATGGGCGAAAAAACAACTCTAGCAAAGGTATCACTCAAAGTTACAACGCCAACCCCTAACAGTGCTGATGCCGGTAATAAAAATCTATAGTCAGACCCAATTAAAAGTCTAGCCGCATGTGGGACAATAAGCCCTACAAATCCCAATAATCCTACTACGCTAACTGCGCTAGCCGCCAAAAGTGCTGCTACGGCAGTCAAAGCTATGCGAACAAATTCTACATTAACGCCAAGCCCTCTAGCCATCTCATCACCTAATTGCAGAATATTTAGATACCGTGCCCCTAGTAAAGCCAAAATTAAACCTACAAGTGCATAAGGCCAAATAATTGTCACCTGTGGCCAACTGCGGGCAGCTAGGCCACCTACCATCCACATCAATGCACCATGGACTCTATCGCTATAAAAAATCATTAAACCGGAAATTCCTGAACCTAGAAAAGAAGCCACCGCTACCCCTGCCAAAATAACACGCACAGGTTTAATGCCATTTTTCCAAGCAAAAATATAAATGCAGATAGCTGCACCCATAGCTCCTAGAAAAGCTATAGGCGTAATTAAATATTCCATTGACGGAAATAAAATCATAATTACAACTCCTGCTAAACCTGCTCCGGAAGAAATTCCTATAATATGTGGGTCAGCCAACGGATTGCGCATGACGGCCTGCAAAATTGCACCGGACAAGGCTAAATTAACACCGACCAAAGCTCCGACAATAGTACGCGGCATACGAATATTCCATATAATTTGGCTGCTAGCCGAATTTATAGGCGACTGCAATATATTAATTATGTCACTAATAGAAATATTCATACTGCCTTTTGTTAAGCTCAAAAAAACGCCCAAAATTGCTAGTACAGCAAAAAACACTAGAACACCCATACGCCATATATTACGTGAAATTCCATAACGTTCAGCTGTTCCAACAGTGTCGGTAGCATTACTTTTCATTAACAAAAGCCTCCGGATATATTTTTTGTGCCATATACTTAATAGCAGCCGGATAATTTAAACCTGGGTTAAGCAGGAAGTATTTCTCCGGTAAAACATAAAATCTATCGTTTTTTACCGCATCAAGAGAACTCCATGCTGGATTACTAGTCACGTCTTCTTTCATGCGTTTTTCAATATCATTACCACTACCCATAGAGGTAAGAAAAATTATATTAGGATTGCATCTAACCAATTCCTCAATACTATATGGTACTTTACTGCCTTTGAGCTCTGCTGTTCCGCGTTTTGCAACATTTTCAAAGCCCAGCATTTTAGCGACACCTCCTGCTATTGAATTATCTAGTTCCACTGTCACATTTTTTGCCGTAGCATACAAAATGACTACTGTTTTATTTTCCTTAGGCAATTTGCGTAATACATCCTGTACTTCATTATCCAACTTAGCAATTACTTCATTTCCTTTAGTTTCAGTGCCTGCAATTTGCGACATAAGGTGAAGTTTAGATTTTACGTCTGCAAAGCTTTTGATACTCAGCATGAGCACCGGTATATTATTAGATTCCAATAATTGAATATATTTATCATGTTGTCCCGCTACTGCCAGTACACAATCAGGCTTTAGTGCAACTACCTTCTCTATATTAAGTCCGGTAGTAACACCTACTTCAGGCAAATCTTTGTATTTATCAGGTATACTGCCAACTTTTGTGCTAACACGCCCTACCAATTTTATATCTACTGCTGCCAAAAGGTTTAAATCAGAACCAGCTAAGGCAACTATGCGTTCTGGCTTTTGGGGCAAAACAACTTTACGCCCTTCATCATCAGTAACAGTTAAATAGGCTTGTCCATTATTCGTTATATTTTGTTCAGCCTTAGGTCCACAGCCACTAAGAACAAGAATAGCTATAATAAATACCGCAAAGAAAGCAATCTTTTTTTTCAATTTTAAGATCTCCTTTTAATAGTAATAGGTGCTATTTCAACCGAACTTACAATAGCATATACCAATCTTTTAGTCAATAAAGTTCAAGTAATATCTATTAAATATTGTTTGTGCAATTCTTTTTACTTTATACCCTAAACATTAACTTTTTCTCTATTTACATTGTAGTGAACAACATACTTTGTTATACTTTCCATATATATATAAAGGAGTGCTTAAATGGATATGAAGGAATTAATTCCGAGAATTAATGAATTGGCCAAAAAAAAGCGTACCATCGGCCTAAATAACGCAGAACAAAAAGAACAAGAAACCCTTTATAAAGAATACTTGGCACTAATACGTGGCCAAGTAAAAGGGCAATTGGACAATATTGAAATAGTAGAAACCCCACCGGTAAAACACTAGTGGAAATTTTTGTTTTAGCCAAAAATGCTAAACCCATGCACTTGAAACAGTTTTTAGCGAGCCATAACATATCTTCCATTATTTACAAAAAGCTCAAACTATTAGGCTGTCTTTGGGTTAATAATAAGCCTCCCATGAGTAATATACTTTTAGAACCGGGGTCTGTTGTAGCCTTTGACTACTTGGAAGAGCCCTCAACCGTTCTTCCAGAACAAGGTTCTTTGAAAATTATATAGGAAGACGAGTATCTACTTATCGTAAATAAAGCGGCTGGAATGCTAGTTCATCCTACTACTAAAAATATGACAGGCACCTTAGCAAACTTAATAGCCGGTTATTATAAAATATCTGGAATTAATGCAGGAATGCATCCAGTATCGCGTTTGGACAAAAATACATCAGGTCTAGTTTTATTCGCTAAAAAGGGTTATATTCAGTTCGCTTTCACACTTCACCCACCCCACAAAGAATATTTAGGCTTAGTAGATGGAACTCCTGCTGAACCTTGTGGTACAATTTCTGTTCCTATTTCCAGAAAACCAGGGAGCATCATTGAACGTGAAGTGAATCAAAAAACCGGTAAATATGCTCGCACCGATTATTATGTTATTAAAGCCTACAAAGACCTTGCTCTGGTAAGATTTGTTTTGCATACAGGCCGAACACATCAAATTCGTGTCCATGCTGCACATTTAGGCTACCCTCTACATGATGACAATCTCTATGGTAAAAAAGGCCCGCAGGGACGTCATTGTCTCCACGCCAATCGTCTTCGTTTTGAGCATCCAATAACGCATAAGAACATAGATGTATCCTGTGTCTTACCCTCTGATATGCTGAAAATAATTAATCTGCATAAAGCCTAACGCAAAGAAAGTTTATATGGTATAATTAGTGGACAAAGACTTAAAAGGAGGAAATAAAATGCCATTTGTAACATCAACCGAAATGTTTAAAAAAGCTTATACTGGGAAATACGCTGTAGGTGCTTTTAATGTAAACAACATGGAAATTATTCAAGGAATAGTAGACTCTGCTAAAGCCGAGCAATCTCCTCTCATTTTGCAAGTATCTGCTGGTGCCCGTAAATATGCCAAACATATTTACTTAGTAAAATTGGTAGAAGCTGCTATGGAAGATACCGATCTACCAATTTGCTTGCACTTAGATCATGGTGCTGATTTTGAAATATGTAAATCTTGTGTAGATGGTGGCTTCACTTCCGTTATGATTGATGGTTCAAAATATCCTTTTGAAGAAAATATTGAATTAACTAAACGCGTTGTAGACTATGCCCATAACAAAGGAGTAGTTGTAGAAGCTGAGCTTGGTAAATTGGCCGGAGTTGAAGATGCCGTCAAAGTTAATTCCAAGGATGCTACTTACACCGATCCTGATCAGGCTGTAGAATTTGTTGAAAGAACAGGTGTTGATTCACTAGCTATAGCCATAGGCACCAGCCATGGAGCATACAAATTTAAAGGCAAACCAGAATTGGATTTTGCTCGTTTAGAAAAAATAACTAATTTGTTACCTGGCTTCCCACTAGTATTACATGGTGCTTCTACTGTTTTACAGGAATTTGTAGCTAAATGCAATGAATTTGGTGGTAAAATTGACGGTGCGCAAGGTTGCCCTGAAGATATGCTTTTGCGTGCCAGCACATATGGTGTATGTAAAATTAATATTGATACAGACCTGCGTTTGGCAATGACGGCTTCCATTCGTAAATATTTAGCAGAAAACCCTTCTGATTTTGACCCTCGTTCATACTTGAAACCTGCTCGTCAAGCAATTCAAGACATGGTTGCTCATAAAATGCGCGACGTTTTAAATTCCTCAGGTCGTTTATAAACATAACTCAAAACTAAATATTGTATAAAATAAAGACTTCAACTACCTATACACATAGTTAGTTGAAGCCTTTATTTTTATCAGCACAATTATAAAGTGTATTCTAAAGCCACCGTTATCCCTGCAATCGCTTCTACATCAGTATTATAACTTATGGATTTTACAATTTCAGGGTTTGTAATAAGAATTGGTGATTCTAGAGAAATTCCCTGTTCCAAAATAAAATCTCTGTCTATGGCAATTATGGGAGTACCAATTTTAACCTTTGTTCCTTGATTTACCAATTGGGTAAAACCCTGCCCATGTAAAGAAACCGTATCTAATCCTATGTGCACTAGTATTTCTACGCCATTATCTAAAGCCATGGCAAAAGCATATTTTGTCTCAGTAACAAAGCTTATTTCCCCATCACATGGTGCTAGTATCTGCGTATTAGCAACTTTTAATTCTTCTTGACCCAATGTTGCAGCCTCTTTTTTCATTAAATTATATAGAGCCTTCACTTGTGGCGTGGTTTCAAAAGGCATAAAACTAATTTTATTAGACTCTACCATACTACTTGTTCCTGGAACATAACTAGTTTCTACAATACGCTGCACATCCTGAATTGCTTTTTCTGCTTCAACGATAGTTTTTGCTCTAATGTCTATTTCACATTCTGCATAGTCAGAAACTATATTTGCCATAAAACCGCCCTTCATAACGCCCACATTAAACGTAGTACCGGTTTCTTTATTGTTCAATTTTTGCAATTCGATAATTTTATAAGCTGGCTCTAAATTAGCCGATATCCCTTTTTCCGGTGCCGTACCGGCATGAGATGCCACCCCTGTAACTTTGATTAGTGGTCTAGCAGCCCCTTTGCGTCCCGTAACTACGGCTCCATTTTCACGACCTGGTTCCATACAAAAGCAAACATCTTTTCCCTTGGCATATTTCATGAAATTTTCCACAGCATTGGTATGAGGATGCGATAGTTCTTCATCACCACAAATAAAAAAGGTGAAGTCACTATCATCCCACCCTGCTTCCAAAAGCCCTTTAATGGTAAATAAAGTAGCCACCAGCCCACCTTTCATATCAGCTACGCCAGGTCCATATACTTTATCTCCTTCAATTTTAAAAGGTCTTGTAGCAACCGTTCCCTTCTTGAATACCGTGTCCGCATGACCAATAAACATGATTTTTTTCTTGCCTTCATTAGGTCTATGACAAAGAACCTGCGTTGGTTGATTAGGGGTAGTAATATAATCTACAGAAAATCCAAGGGCAGCCGCAAAATCGCCAATACTGTGACATACGTCAGCAATACCACCTTTAGCATCATCAGAAGAATCAAGATTAACCAGTTGTTCTAAAAAGGCAAAAGCCACCTTTTCACTTTTTTTTATTTTTTCTAAAACTAAATTTTCATCCATACTTTATACCCCCATAATTGTTGATAATATCTTTTTATTTTACTGCACTATGCTGAGCAAGACAACAAAAGCAAGCAAAAGTTTGCACAATTGCCTGCTTCATATTTCCCTTCATTGTAAAATCGTGTTAACCATAACAGGATATAGCACTTTTTCTGCGCCTTTATCCTCTGGATTCTGCCTGTATTTGATGTATAAAACAGGCGAGCCTTGTTTAGGAATAAATACAATAAAATTTGCCAGAGTTTGAATACTGGTATCTTTAGTTCCTACACGATAAATACTATCATTAGGTCCTGCATTGCGGTCTTCGCTAAATTGTATGAAGTCATTCAAAGAAAATATCTTCTGCTCCGTCATTAGCTCTTCTATTCTATTGTAACGAGTCAAACTGCTTTTCCCTATTTTTTGATTCGCCCACAAACTATCTGCATTGACATAGTGATTTGTGTGATAAAGTACTCCATTAGTTTGGACAGTAACTAATTTTTCTCCACCAGGCAGTACTTCTACATAAGCGATTTTATCTTTATCCGCCAAAATGAATTTTATCGGTTCATGCCAAAACTCATCCGGCAAGGCTAAAGCTTCATCAACGCTAGCACAATAGCGCAGCATATACTCACCGGTACGTAAACCTTCTTTGCTGCGATATACACCATTTGCTAAACGTTCTGTTTTGGGCACTGACCCCGCTGTAGAATTTCCAACTGCCAAACCTTTTTCATTAATTCCTACCGCACAAAACAACATTTTTTTACCGGAAAAAATACCATAGTAACTATACCCAGCTTCTGGTTTAACTGTTTTCAATATTTGTGGCATAGGTTTTTCATCTCTGTTTTTCGCCATAAGTGTACCACTATTCACGACATGGTCAACACCTGTGGCTGCAAAAAGAGTACAAGCACTTACTACCGTCATAAATCCAAAAACAAAGACTCCTACCATAGTTGTTAATCTTCTCATATTAATTTGCTTTTTTTTCATTCTACCACCTCATTTTCTTTCCATACATATGTTAATTGTACAGCAACTCTTTAGTAATTAAAACAAAAATAATTAACTACTTACAAAAAAACTGCCTTCTAAAAAAGAAGACAGTTTTTTTCGTATTAACCTAATTTTTTCAAAAGCATTTTAACTAAAACCTCAACACCTAAAGGCATCATTTCATGATTAAAATGCATATCCGGATCATGTAATCCCGGTTCAGCTGCACATCCTATTCCCAAAAAAGCGGCTCTTAATTGTTTATTACGTTGAGCATAATAGTGGAAGTCATCTCCACCTGGATTAATTAAAATAGGTTGTAAATTGTTTTCACCCACAACCTCTTTAATACATTCGGCAACTTCCGCCGTTAATTTCTCATCTAAATTTGCTGCCGGTATAACGCCATCAGAGGTATCTACGGTAGCGGTTGCACCTACTGAAGCCGCGGCATTAGTTACCGCCGTACGTAACTTCCCCAACATTTCTTTCATAGCTTCATTTGTTTGTGCCCTGCAATCTACAACCAACTGTGCAGTGTTAGGAATAATGTTTGGTGCAGCACTGCCTGCTTTAATATTTGTTACTTTGCAAGACCAAGAAAGCACTGGATTAATCTTTATCGCATTAATAGCATTTATTATTGCCGCTACAGCATCACAAGCATTGATTCCCAAATGTGGCCTTGATCCGTGACATCCCTTACCAACTATTCTTACTTGTGCAAAAGTACTAGAACCATGACAGATTGCCGGTGTCATAGTACCATTGGGAATATCTTGAATGGGTCTGATGTGTAATCCCATAGCAACATCAACATTATCAACTAACCCAGTGTCAATAATTGCTAAAGCACCTTTTAAGGTTTCTTCACCTGGTTGAAATAAGATAAGCAATTTACCACGTTTAATTTTAGCGGCAACAAGGGATGCTGCCGCTAAAACCATCGAACAATGCGCATCATGACCACAAGCATGAATTACAGCATCTTTTCCGTCAATAACAAAAGGCAATGCATCCATATCTGCACGTACCATGATTGTTGGTCCCGGCTCTTGGCCTTTTATTTCACCAATAATACCTGTACCTCCAACATTGCGCGTTACCTTATATCCTAGTTTTTCTAGTTCATCAGCTAAAAATTCTGCTGTCTTGAATTCTTTAAAACCCAATTCCGGTATGGTATGTAAATAGTTCCATAGTTTCATCACATCTAATTTTTCCATGATAAATCCTCCCTCTATTACATTTCCTCTAAATGCATAATAGCCATAGCTAAAAGTTGTGCTCGTGGAACATAACTTTCTACATAAGCATATTTCGTTATTAGTATGGGCTCCCACTAATTTAGGCCCCATAGAACAAATCGTAGGAGCTCCAACCATAGTTGGATAACCAGCATCCGACGAGCCACCTACATAAAGCCTTCCTAGTGGTGGTTTTCCTAATTTTTTCTGCCTCTTTACGTAAAAATTCGTATAATTTTAATCCAGACTCTGTTTCTTCAAAAGGCGGCATATAATCAATAATGCCTTCATCAATAAGAGTGGTTTTAGTCCTTGGTATATAGGTTTTAGACAATATTTTCTTCATATTTTCTTTTGCTTTATCTGCCTCTTCTATGGTTTTAAAACGTACATCAAGTTTTGCTAAAGCTTCATCAGCAATAATATTGGCCAAACGTCCACCATTAAATACACCTACATTATAGGTTGTTCCAGTGGCAAAATTAGTTAAATTAGTAATATCAATAGATTTATGTGCCAATTCAATAATAGCACTTGCACCTTTTTCCGGATCATTTCCAGAATGTGCTGCTACACCTTCAACTTTAATTTTAGGTCTCCATAATCCCTTGCGACCAGTTACTACCTCTCCATCAGCACGACCAGGTTCCATATTAAAAACCGCGTTCATATCTTTACCATATTTTTTAAAATTTTCTATAGCATTAGTTTTAGGATGGTTTATTTCTTCATCACCGACAAAAAATACAGTTAAATCTGTATCGTTCCACTTATTATCAATTAGCGCTTTTAAAGTAAATAGACCTATAGCTATTCCGGATTTCATATCCATAACTCCCGGTCCATAAGCTATTCCTTCTTTTATGTGAAAAGGTCTGACAGCAGCTGTCCCTTTAGGAAAAACTGTGTCCATATGCCCCATCAACATAACTTTTTTCTTACCTATTTGCGGTTTAGTAGCTAAAATTTGCACAGGTTCATTCGCTGTTTCTAAATATTCCACTTTAAAATCAAGTTTTTCTAGAAAATTGCCAATAATATGTGCAACCTCAGACACTCCTTCCGGACAGTCATAGCCTGAATCAACATTTACCATTTTTTCTACCAATTTAAACATATCTGCTTCTTCATTTTTTATTTGTTCTAATATTGCGTTCTCCATAATTTCCTCCTTTTGTTATATAACAAAACAAAGGCACGGCCTAAGCCGTGCCTTTGAAATTATCGTCAATGCATCATGACGATAATCTTCATGATAAACATGGCTATAGCTGCATTCACAAATGAAATTCCTAAAAGAACAGGATAGTGTTTGCCGGGAATTCCTGCCGTACCAAGTAAGCGACCCAAATATTGAATCTTTGATCCTAAAAGATAAATAGCCGACATCAAAATAGTAATATCGTTACCGTTAAGCGAGCCTGCTCCGAATAAGGACATAGCAACACCTACAGCACCACCCATAGAAAGTAATGCGCCTAAAATTACCATTATCGCCTCACCAGGCAAACCCCAAATAGCCATTACCGGAGCAAAAATCTTACCACACCACGCCAAAGCGCCTGTTACATTTAAAATTTGGATACATACGAAGGCCATCAAAACATTAGGTATTATATTATCGATTGCAACTTTCCAACCCTTGCGTGCACCACAAACAAATACATCCATAATGGTATCATTACTTTGAATTTCAGTAGAAGGACTTTGTGCTTGATTGATTACTTGTTGATTTTCTGAGCTCATCTTATTCCTCCTCCTGTACAAACATTTTGCAATATACGCGCATCATATTAGCGCCAAAAATTTTCATAACGAACATAACAGCCAATGGCACTGAAATAGGTACCGTCATGTACATAAATAATGCAGACCCGGAAGCTAAGTAATTACCAATAAGACCACCGGCAGTAAATTGAAAAGCAGTAAAAATTAAAAGTTCATTACCGGGAATATCTTTATTGGATCTTAACGCTTTAGTCATACCAGCACCAGCATCAGTACTTTGCAAGCTAGAAACTAAAGCAACACAGCATATACCAGGTATACCAAGTATTGGCCGTAAAATAGGCGTTAAAAGTTTTTGTGCAGCCTTTAACCCCCCATAATGCTCAACAATCTCCATTAGACCTAAAGCTAACATAACACCGGGAGCCAAGCTAAGCGCAAACAAAAAACCAGATCTCGCACCTGCGCCTCCTATACCGATAAATGTCGCTTTGGCTGATGACATCACACCAAATTTACCATTTAGCGTGTTGAAATCCAACATATTCCAACCACTAACTTTGGCCAATAATCCGGAAAAAATAACTAGTGCGATGATTAGTGCGATATACCCGGACATAGGCACATTTAATGCTTTTTTCTTTAAATTTCCCACTTACATACCCCTCCATTTTAAAAAAAATTTGCAATTCTGTCGATATTAAGCACTAAGCTACTAAGCGTGAGCGCCGACATTTCGTCATTATATCAAAACATTATAAATATTACAAGTTTTTATATTTAGGAGTGGCAATTACGCTTCATTGTAATAAAACTAAAAACACTATTTTTACGTTTTTAGTTTCTTTTAAAGTTTAATAAATATCCTAAAAACATTACCACTGTAAAAACAATTATATACACAATTACCGCTTTTCCATGAGAAAAGCAAGCAGCAATCACCATAAATACGCAAGCAAAAATTGCTAGGGAAGGCATAAAAAACCGTTTAAAGAAGCCTAATCCGTTTTCCTTTTTCATCATCATAAGAAAGATAGGAATATACATTGCATACAAACTTACAATAGGCAGTTCAGAACTATCAAAGCTAAAGAATCCAAACCAGGACTTAGAGACCAAGTTAGCACCAAAAAAATATAAAAGCCAAATGCCAGATAGCATAAGGCCAACTATTGCAGCGTTAACAGGCATATTTGTTGCAGGATCAATGCTCTTAAAAACTCTAACATTGGGTCCCATATTTCTAATTGCAAATGCATAAAATCCCCGGGTGCATCCCATCATCAATCCATTTAAGGTCCCTAAACAAGAAATAACTACAAAAACAAATAATACTGTACCACCAAGATTAGAGAACAAAGTGGAAAAAGCAATTTTTGCTCCTGTCTCTCCGCTTTTCATCAATACGCCATTGTCTATTGCCCCAGCTAATCCCACATAATACAAAATATAAATTAAAGCTACAAACATGGTACCAAAAGTTAATGCTCTCGGTAGGTTTTTTTTAGCATCTTGCAACTCGGCGTTAATACTGGTAGCAATTATCCACCCTTCATAAGCAAAAGCGGTAGCAATAACAGCTGTAAAAAGCGGATTTGCTACAGTCGTTGTGGCTATCGCTCCTTCAGTAAAATTTTTTATTAATACCCCATTATGTAGCCCTGAAATTGTACCAACAATGGCCATTACACATAAAGGAATCAGTTTTATAACCGTTGTGGACACTTGAAATTTACCGGCTAAACGTGGTTGCAATAGCATTCATCGTAAAGCTCATAACCAAGAAAAAAACTGATATAGCCATAGCTTCAGCACCAACAATATTCCAGCCTAACAAAACATATAAATATCTTGCAGAAACCCAGGCTAAAACAGATGTCAGTGTTGGATAATAAATCAAAGCTAAAAACCAAGCTATATAATAGCCGTAAGTCCCTCCTACTGTTGCTTCGGCGTAGTCTACGACTCCACTCACCTTTTCATACCTAGTAGCCATGGTCGCAAACACATAGGCACAAATAACCATGATCATGCCACCAATAAACCACGCTAAAATTCCTAACGGCAAATTACCACCTGTCGCATTAAGAACTTTTTCCGCTTTAAAAAACACCCCACTGCCAATAACAATACCTACAACCATGGCGATTGCTGTATATAGCCCATATTTCTTTTCCAATGAATTTTCCATCGCTAAGTCTCTTTTCTCTAAAAATACTTGATTAAAAAGCTTTATCAATTGTAACAATTTTATCAAAATTAAGCAATGAAATATTGTAATGTACATTCTTTTTTATTTACCTGAAAAATAAAAAAAGCCCACTTCTGAAGTAACTCAAAATTTTATGTCAAAACATTTTGGGTTTACTTCATCTAATGGTTTTTTTTACAAGTCTAATATATTTCTTAGTTTAAATCCTTATCTTTAAAATAACGAATCCCTCTTACTGTAGCACTAAGTTCCAGACCCTTATCTGTTACCTGATACATCCAAACATCTGCAGAAACAGGTATCGCGCCTTGCATAGAATCCCCAACAACACTATCTGTTGCTGCTGCCGTAGCCTGTCCACCAAATTGCCAACTACTAGTAACGAAATCAGAAAATGCTTTTTTAGTTCCAAAGACAAATAATACATCGTATGTTTTTATCCCTAATCCAAGCCCTAATTGAACATCACCGGTCTGCATAAAAATTTCTTCTCCAGTGGCGTTATTTACCGCCATGCCTTTACCCGATCACCCGCAAAAAAAAACTAGTTTCGCATCAGTAATCGAAAACGCAGCATACCCCGCTGCATTTGTAACCGCTAATTTAGCATGTGGTTGCAGTTTATACACTTCACTTAGTGTATCACTGGCTATATTGCGGATAACTTGTCGTTTTTCTTCAACAGATTTAGCACTTACAACACCAAAGGACATTGCCAATAAAACAAACATTATAGTACCTACCTTTATTTATGATTTTGTTAAATAACATTTTAAAATCTACTTTGCATTTAAACATAGTTTAATTCTTAATAACGTGAATAGGTAATTATTATGACTTTGATAAAACGACGTTTACAACTATATATCTTTAGGTTAGAATAAAATACAAAGAAAGTTGGGATAAAATGAATGCAAAAGATTACATAAATAAAATCAAAAAAAGGCTCTCTCCTTTTTTTGATTTTAAAGACCCTGAGGATGAAGAAAACTGCCTGCCGCTACAACTTTTGGGCGAACTGAATGAAACAAGCGAACGGTATCTTTTAGTATGCAAGTTTAATATTTATACTATCAATAATGATGAATATCTTTTCATACAAAGCTTTAACAAACCTATAACCCAAAGTATTCTTGACACTTACACTACCTGGATAGAAACTAAAATGCAGACCTTAAAACCACGAAAAAATCATATGACTAGCAGCTATCTTCTAGTATTAATATCGGAACATTCTATTTCTGATGAACAAAAGCAATACATAACTATGTATAAATACCATAAAGACTATTTGTTAACATTAAAGGGTTGGTCTGACATAGCCCTTATCGTGGTTGATTTACCTAACAACAAACTACTAACAAACAAGTTTGGAGCAAAGACCGCCAAGAATTTTGAACTGTAATATTTGGAACAATCAAATGCAACAATATTACTTCTTCACAAAAAGTTTGCATAATTAATTGACAGATGTTTTTCTTGTGCTATAGTAGGTGTAATATATATTTTTAAAAAGACATATTTTTGTAAAATTATTGCAATGTTGCAATAAGCGGAAAGGAAGTAATTTTATATGAGTGGTATGGTATTATTGATTGGGGCAGTAGCTATTTTTTTTATTGCATACGTAACTTATAGTTCATGGCTTGCTAAAGAGTGGGGTATTGATCCAAAAAGAGCAACACCTGCTCATCGTATGCAAGATAACATAGACTATATGCCAACAAATCCAGCAGTTCTAATGGGGCATCATTTTTCATCAATTGCTGGTGCCGGGCCCATTGTAGGTCCTATAACCGCAGCTGTTTTTGGTTGGGTTCCTGTAATGCTATGGATTATGATTGGCAGTATTTTTTTTGGCGGAGTTCATGACTTTGGCTCTTTAGTAGCCTCTATACGCCACGATGGTAAAAGCATAGGGTAAATCATTGAAGGTACTTTAGGTAAAAGAGGAAAGTTCCTTTTTTCCGTTTTTGCCTATGTAACTTTGTTAGTTGTAATCGCTGCTTTTGCCAATATAGTGGCAGCTACTTTCGTAGCTAGTCCCCAATCTGCTACGGCATCCTTGTTATTTATAGTTTTAGCCGTTATTTTCGGCGTTAGTGTATATCGTGTTGGTGTTAAGCTTTCCGTTGGCACAATTGGCGGTGTAATTCTTTTAGTCGTCGCTATTTGGCTAGGCAACCTTTTCCCTCTTGTTTTAAGTAAAAATACTTGGGTAATAATTTTGATGGTTTATATTTTTGTTGCCTCCATTGCTCCTGTTTGGATTTTATTGCAACCTCGTGATTACTTGAATTCATTCTTATTATATGCTTGTATTGCTTTTGCCTTTATTGGTATTATTATTTATCAACCTACCTTAAAATTACCGGCATTTACTTCCTTTGATCCTTCCGGTAAGGGTACTAATCCGATATTTCCTATGCTTTTTGTAACCGTTGCTTGTGGAGCAATTTCCGGTTTTCATTCTTTGGTCTCTTCTGGTACTACCTCCAAACAACTAAATAATGAAAAAGATGCCAAACTCATAGGCTACGGTTCCATGCTTTTAGAAGGTGTTTTAGCCGTCGTTGCTGTAGTAGCAGTGGGATATATTGGTGGGGATAGATTAACGGAATTGTTAAGTCATGGTGGTCCTGTTAATGTTTTCTCCGATGGCGTTGGTACCTTTATGACTACATTTGGCTTTCCTTTTCATGTAGCCAAAAATTTTGTGGCCCTAACTATTTCCGCCTTCGCTATGACCACATTAGACACCTCCACTCGTTTAGGTCGCTTTATTTTTCAAGAACTATTTAGTAAGGAAAATCCTCAAACAGGCGAAGTTAAAAACACTATTCTTTCCAATACTTATGTATCAACTTTAATCACAGTTGTTGTAGCCGGTTACATGTCTGTAGGCTCCTACTTAACGATTTGGCCTGTATTTGGAGCGGCCAACCAATTGTTAGCTGCCTTGTCATTGCTCGCCATAACTGTTTGGTTAAAAGATGCCGGTAAACGCTATAAAATGGTCCTCTTTCCTATGATTTTCATGTTTGCCGTAACATTTGTTGCGCTTTTTAAAATTATAATGGCTAATTTCTCTGGGCATATTATTACGGCCGCTTTAGGGACCATCCTCTTTATTTTAGCAATCGCACTTGTTGGTGAAGCAAATAAGGTCTTTAAGATTATTAAATAAACTTTTCTATTCTTTGGCAACTGCCCATAATAGGCAACTATAAATTACCAAAAACCAGCTGCTATGGTTTATAGCAGCTGGTTTTTTTATTTTCATTTGAAATTAATCTTAAAAAGTCAATATATTTTTATTGCTGCAATAAAAATATATTGACTTTTTAAGATCTCGGTGTTAAACTTGTAGAAAGTTAACCTTTTCCATCGCAGACCCTGACTAAAAAGGACAATGGCGTCATGACATATTTTGTCGTGACTCTTTTCTATTTTGTGAATGTTTTTCAAGTTTATTTTTTTTAACAATGGCGTTTTGGTACGATTTCGTACTAAGACGCCATTTTTTTTTGAAAGAAGGAATTTATTATGTATGACTTTGATACTCCCGTAGATTTTAAAGAAATGCTTTCCAAAAAATGGAATTTTCAAGAACAGCTTGTAGGCACAGCAGATGCTATCCCGATGTGGGTTGCAGATATGGATTTTAGAACAGCTCCCTGCATTACAACCGCACTTAACAAGCGTATCCAAAAACCTGTATATGGCTATGCCGGTATTCCACAAAGTTATTATGCCGCGTTAGTTGATTGGTTTAAAATAAGGCACAATTGGAATATTGATCCTCAAACCATTGTGCAAATTCCCGGAGTAGTACCAGCGTTACACGTTGCTACCAAAGCTTTTACTAACCCTGGAGACTATGTATTAATTCAAACACCCGTTTATCACCCGTTTTATCGTGTACTAAATAACATGGGGCGTAAAATTTTAGAAAACCCCTTAATATGCTTGAAGGAAAAATATGAAATTGATTTTTCTGATTTAGAAGAGAAAATTACAAAATACAAACCCAAAATTATGTTTTTATGTAATCCTCAAAATCCTGTTGGTAAGGTTTTCACACAAGAAGAACTTGAAAAAATTGGTAGTCTTTGTTTAAAACATAATGTCATTACTGTTGTTGATGAAATTCATTGTGATATTGTGTATTCCGATGCCAAGCATATTGCCTATGCCTCAATTTCCGAAGAACTTGCTAATAACTCTATTATATGTACTGCTGCCAGCAAAACCTTTAATATTGCCGGCCTGCGCAATTCTAACATTATAATCCCCTCTTCCCAATTACGTGCTGCTTTTTCTAAAGCATATGCTTATATGGGTTATCCCGGACCAGCCCCCCTTCCTCTCATTGCTTGCGAAGCCGCGTATACCGAAGGTGCTCCCTGGCAAGACGAATGTAAAAAATATCTACAAAAAAATCGGGATTACTCTCTTGACTTTCTGCATACTAAATTACCCAAAATTTCCGTACATAAGCCTCAAGGCACTTACTTTTTATGGTTAGATTTCTCTGCCTATGGTTTTACCAAGGAAAGTTTAGAAACTTTTCTTCTATGCGAAGCTAAACTTTGGTTAAATCAAGGACATATTTTTGGAAATGCCGGCGTTGGTTACGCTCGTATGAATATTGCTTGCACACAGGCAACGCTAACAAAAGCTTTTGAGCAGCTTAAAGTTGCTTTAGATAAATAAAGTTTTTAAAAAATGAGGAGAGTGTAAATGATGAAATTTAATACTAGTAAGTTGGGGAAAATCATTTTAGCCGCTACTATAATATCAGCGGTAGTCCTAATGGCAGGTTGCGGTGGCAACAATAAAACTGCTGATAAAAGCACAAAAATTAAAAAGACAACGTATATTGTTGCAACTCGCGGCACCTTCCGTCCTTTTACCTATGTAGACGACAAAGGTAAACTAACTGGATATGACATTGAGCTTCTACGAGAAATCGAAAAGCGTAATCCTGATTTGGAATTTAAGTTTAAAACAATGAGTGTAAGCGCCGGCTTTCTTGGATTAGAGTCTGATCAAGTAGACCTTATAGCCAACCAAATTACCTTTAACAAAAAAAGAGCTGAAAAAAGCATCTGGACTAAAGAAATTAATTATTACACAAATCGCAGATTAGCCGTACGTAGTGATGAAAAGAACATTAAGAGCATAGACGATTTGCGTGGTAAAAAAGTTGCTGTAACGGCCAGTTCAGAAGTAACATGCCAACTACAAAAATACAATGAAACTGCTAATCCTAAAATTGAGTTTGTATTTACAGATAAAGGCTTCACGGAATGTGTTAACCTAGTTATTACAGGTAGAGCAGATGCTACCCCTGCTTATGAAGTTTCCATTAATGATGAAAAAAAAGTGCTAGGCGTAGATATTAAAGCTGTAGGTCCAGTTATAGCAAGCGATCCTACTTTTTTTGCTCTTAAGAAAAATTCTAAAGGACAAGCTCTTGCTGATAAAATAGATGCTACTATGAAAAAAATGCGTGCAGATGGTACTATAAAGAAATTGTCCATAGAGTTACTGGGTAAAGATTACTCTATTCCTCAAGTTTAGAAATAACATTATAAAACTATAAAACTTACCTGTAAATAGTATTTAAACTACTTTTAATCCATATTAATTAGGTTGTAAATACTTTCAACGTCTGAGTATCTATTTCAGACGTTGGTATATTTACATATATACAAGAAAAGTGTTATTTAGGACCTTCTTAAAAAAAGCTTGAAAAACCTACCTGTTTAATCATAAGGTCTCTTATTTATAAAAGCTACCTTTCTTTGTTCCGACAAAATAAATCCATACAAGGTGGTTATGTATGGGAACTATATTTAGTGTTGAATATATGATTAAATCCTTTCCAACATTACTTTCATTAGTTGATGTAACAATAATAGTAACCGTTGTATCGGATTTTTTTGCAATTATTATAGGATGTATAATCGCTCTTACCCGTATTAACAAAGTTCCAATATTAAGCAGATTATGTGCTTTATATGTTTCCTTTATTAGAGGGACGCCTTTTTTAGTCCAACTATATCTAATTTGTTTTGGTATGCCACAAGTTTTAGGATATTTTGGTGTGGAAGATCCCCGCTCTATTCCCGGTATGGCCTATGTATTTTTAGTTATGAGTTTGCATGAAGGTGGTTATATAGCAGAAATAATGCGCGGTAGTATTTTAGCCGTAGACAAAGGACAAATGGAAGCAGCTAAATCTATAGGGATGACAGGCTTTAAAGCATACACAAGAGTTATACTTCCGCAAGCGTTTCGTATGGCAATACCAGCTTTAGGCAATAACGTAATATCAACTCTTAAAAGTACTGCTTTGATTTTCAACGTTGGTGTTGTTGATATGATGCGTCGTGCTGAATTAATGGGGTCTTTTAGCTATCGTCATCTAGAGCTTTATGTTGACATAGCCATTATTTACATTGGCTTATGCTTCATAGTACAATTTGGCATTGCGAGGCTTGAACATTGCACGCATATGAAAAATCCCGCTGTTTCTTAAAATAAGTTGTCAGAAAGGATATACATTACTATGGGCGAATTTCTTAATCCTGCTTTTCTTCTAGAAATATTTAATTATCTTGTAAGATATGTTCCCATAACTATTGGACTAGCAGTTGGAACTATGCTGCTATCGTGTTTGCTGGCTCTTATTATAACAATATTACGGTATAATAAAGTTCCTCTTTTGGGAAAGCTTGCTGACTTGTATGTTCTTTTATGTCGGGCTTTGCCATCTATGATTCTACTCTACCTAGTTTTTTTTTGTATTCCAATTCTGCTTATGGCTTTTTCCGGAACTGCAAAATCCACAATGTTACTGCGCAATATTCCGCCTATTGCTTTTGCCGTTTGCGGTCTCACCCTACATACAGGAGCATATCTTGCCGAAATTTTTCGTGGTGCCTTGCAATCTGTTAATATAGGGCAAACAGAAGCAGCTCTTTCTATTGGCATGACTTGGAGTCAGGCCTTCTTCAAGGTTATTCTCCCCCAAGCCTCAGTATTCGCCTTACCGTTAATGGCTAATCAGTTTCTAAATCTCTTAAAAGGTACCTCCATTGCCTTTATGATTTCAGTAATGGAACTCTTTGGTGCTGCAAGTGTCTTAGCTGCAGATAACAATGCATATTTAGAAGTCTATATTGTAGCCGCAGGATTATATTGGACTACAAGTATCTGATTTGAAAAAATAGCCCTTAGGTTAGAGTACAATTTATCATATTTTAAGAGAGGAGCTAATAAATGATTAAAGTCGAAAATGTTCATAAATCTTTTGGTAATACAGAGGTCTTAAAAGGTGTTAATATTAACGTTCCTACCGGCTCTGTAACGGTAATCCTTGGTCCCAGCGGCAGTGGCAAAACAACATTTTTACGCGCTATAAACTTTCTTGAACCTGCTGATAAGGGCACTATGTACATTGATGATTTAGCTCTTAACATGGCTTCCGCGTCTAAAAAAGAAATATTAGAAATTCGTCGTAACACCGCAATGGTTTTCCAGAATTACAATCTTTTTATGAATATGACAGCATTAGAAAATGTTAAAGAAGGGCTTGTTTCAGTGCAAAAAATGGCGCGCTATGAAGCCTTGATTAAAGCAGAATATTATTTAGAAAAAGTTGGTATGATTAACCGTGAAAACTTTTATCCCATGCAGCTTTCAGGCGTACAACAACAGCGTATAGGTATTGCACGCGCACTGGCTTTAAATCCTAAGGTAATACTTTTTGATGAACCAACGTCTGCCCTTGATCCAGAACTTGTCGGCGAAGTGCTGGAAGTTATGAAAAAAATCGCTCGAGAAGAAAATGCTACTATGATTGTTGTAACCCATGAAATTGGGTTTGCGAAAGACGTAGCAGACCAAGTTATTTTTATGGAAGGCGGCATAGTAGTAGAATCCGGCTCACCACAAGATGTGTTAGAACATCCCAAAGAAGAAAGAACTAAACAATTCCTTGCCCGCTTCACAAATCAATGATTTGTTTTTAACCACCTTTAGAAATAACTATAAAAAGCAAGGGTGCTTAAAATGTTAACCTCATAACATTTAAGCACCCTATTTTTATTTCGAAAGAAGCGATTAGCATAAAAGAATATTTAAGAAAGTACATTCCCCTTGTAGATTTTCTGGCAGATGTTTTTGGCGATGATGCTGAAATGGTTCTTCAAGATCTCTCCGACTTCAGTAATTCTGTGGTAACAATTTGTAATAATCATATAAGTGGTAGAGTTTTAGGTGCTCTGGCAACTAACCTAGTACTAAAGGTTATGAGTGGGAATTATAATGATAAAAATTATGTTACTAACTATCAAGGAATATCCGTAACAGGTAAAGTAGTAAAGTCTTCACCTTATTTCATCAGAGATAATACTCATAAAATCATTGGCATGTTGTGCATAAACATTGATATTGATATCTTTATGCAATTACAAAAGTATTTAGACGGCATTTTAAAGCCACCAGAGGATATTCTAGAAAAAACAACTGAACACTTAAGTACTTCCACAAAAGAATTGGCGCAAGATAGTATTTGTACAATTATTGACGAAACAGGTATTTCTCCTGAACGAATGTCACTGGAGGAAAAAAGGGCAGTTGTGCATAAATTGCATGAAAATGGAATTTTTTTAGTAAAAGGATCCTTTTCCAAAGTTGCAACCATTTTAAAAGTTTCTAATGCAACTATATATCGCTATTTAAGTAAAATTAAAAAGGACCTTTTATGAATTATTTCGTAATAATATTTACCTCTTTATTTGCTTAAAGCGCTTATTGCAAAATTATGTTTTATCGATGAATAGGAATCGTGCGTTCAAGTTCTTGCATCCATTTTTCCGTCTTATGATTAAAAGTTCGTATAACTATTTTGTCTGGATACAAAAACAACGAATTTGTCCAAATGGTAGTACGTTCCATGTCCGCATTATGTACATTAAGAACTCTTCCTTTATAAAGATTTATATCCGAAGCAAAAGAAGGATTAGTTGCAGGTGTATGTGTATGTCCAGAGACCCACAAAACTATTTGCTTATTGTTTTTTAGTATTTCATCTATAGCATTTTCAGGTTGCGCAATGAAATTTGGTTTGTTAACGTTTTTGTTGTAATTATTTAAAGTTCCCTTGAGCGGTGCATGAAAAAAAATAATTGTTGGCACTTTTGCATTAGCTTTCAATGTTTCTTGAAACCACCCTAACTGCTTAGGTGAAATTTCTGTCAAATGCGCTGAGGTCAATGAATCTGCCGATAAAAAAATAAGAAGATAACCTGCAACTTTTTGACTATAAAATAATTTTGACACACCAAAAACTTTTTTAAACTCAGCCAGTTTTGCAGACCTGGTGCTCTCATCACCTTTCACATAGTGACCACTTAAACTAAGCTCATCTTTATAAATATAATCATGGTTACCAACAATAAAAAAAGCAGGTTTATGTAATTTAGCAAAATAACTAGCAGCATAAGCATACTCTTTATCTGTTCCCGTATTACCAACTATATCACCTAACACAGCAATTTCGCCTACATCATGCCAGTTATTTATATCGTCTAAAACTTTGTTTTTTTGCAGCAATTATTTTATCCTGCTTTGCGTTATCCTTAATTTTTAAAGTCTTAAGCGGCAGATGAGTATCTGATAATACTACTATTCTATAATACCCCTCAGCCTTTTTTTCATTTTTATCCATACTATTAATGCCAATGTAAACTAAAACAATACCCAATAAAAGTATAACTATCCTAAGAATATTTTTCTTCATAAATCATCCTCTTTTTCTTTATTGTTCAATTTGAAAATCCATCTAATAGCATATTATTTTTACAACTTAGTCTAGTTTCGACATATTTTATATTTATCCTCTTTTATATCTAGCAAAACTATAAAAAATCCCTTGCTAATAAAACCTAACCGATCGCCCACTATGTGGCGACCGGTTAGGTTTTATTAGTAAGATTAATTTATTTTGCTCAATTACCAAATATGCAATAATCTTTGCACTAACAGTGAGATACTGGCAACTGCTACCCAGCAACAAACTCCCAAGAAAATTGGTTTAACACCGTTATTTATTAACTTTTTAAGATTCGTATTTAACCCTATTGCCGTCATAGCAAGGAAGAAACTTCTGGCATTGGCAAAAAAGTATTAATTATAGCTGTGGCCACAAACCCAATAACGAACCAAGGGAAAACTTTGGCAATGCTAAACGCTCCCTCGCCTTCCAAAGCTGGTTGTTTTTTAGCTTTATGCGACTCATACACGGCTAAAATAAGCGTAATTGGTACAATCATCAACGTACGAGTAAGTTTTACAATAGTAGCAAAGCTCAAGGCATCGTTATTGCCTGCAGCATTACTCCATGCCGTACCGGCTGCCACTACCGACGAGGTATCATTAATAGCAGTTCCTGCCCACATACCAAACCCTTGATCACTCATACCAAAAAAAGCACCCATAGCCGGGAAAATAAAAACTGCAATAATATTAAAAAGGAAAATTGTGGAAATAGCGTGAGCTACATCCTCATCTTTAGCTTTTATTACAGGTGCTGTTGCTGCAATTGCGGAGCCACCGCAAATAGAAGTCCCCACGCCAATTAATGTGGTCATTTTACCATCAAGCTTAAGTATTCTCCCCACAAAAAATGCTGTCAAAAATGATGCTGACAAGGTAAAACCAATTATATATAATGACTGCCCTCCAACCTTTAAAACATGAAAAAGATTCATGCCAAATCCCAATAATATAATTGAATACTGTAATAGTTTTTTGGACGTATATTTTACACCAAATTCTAAACCACCAGGTTTTCCTTTCAGCATGTTAGGTAGTAACATAACAACTATCATACCAAATAAAATACCAAAAACCGGACTGCCAATAATAGGTAAAGTCTCACCTAAAAGCCAAGCTGGAATTGCCAATACAAAACAAAGCATTACACCGGAAAAGTTTTTTTTCATTTGCGTCATCAAATTCATCCTCTCAAAAACATATTAGTTATATTTTACCTAGCTATTATATTTTTGTAAAATACTATAGTATAATATATATCATAGTATTTTACCTATACAAGGAGTGATAACAATGACTTTAAGACATTTAAACAGATTTATTAAAGTATATGATTTAGGAAGTATGACCGCTGCTGCCAAAGCTTTATTTATTTCACAACCAACTGTTAGCCAAGCTATATATGAGTTAGAAAACTATTATGGTTTAAAATTATTTGACAGACTAGCAAAGCGCTTGTTTATAACCGACAAAGGTACACAACTACTAAGTTATGCTAGACATATTACTGATTTAGTAACAGAAATGGAACAAGCAATGAAAAATCCTGATCAACATGGGATAATAAAAGTTGGTGCCAGTTTAACCATTGCCAGTTATCTATTGCCAACACTAGTAAGTGCTTTTTCTAAACAATATCCTCTTATCCAAATTCAGGCTATTACTAAAAATACACAGGATATCGAAGAGTTACTTTAAAAAAACGCTATTGATTTTGCCGTGGTTGAGGGAAGCATACATTCACCTGACATTATCGCAACTACATTTATGGAAGATCAATTAATACTGGTTTGTGGCAAAACTCATTTTCTCTATAATTCCCCAACAATAGTATCTGCTTCGTTGGAAGGGCTCTCCTTTATAGTACGTGAAAACGGCAGCGGTACAAGAGAACTTTTTGAAAACATGCTGGCTGCTCATGAACTAACATGGCAGCCAGCATGGGAATGCAACGGTTCCGACATATTAAAAAATGCTGCAATTAAAGGGTTAGGCATAGGCGTTATCTCCCAACGCCTCGTAGAAGAAGAATTAAAAACAGGAACTCTTGCACGCATTAATATTAAAGGCATTAATCTCCAACGAAAATTCAGTGTTATTTATCACAAAAACAAATTCCTTTCCAAGACTATGCAATCTTTCATAAGTCTTTGCTATAAGTTTGTATGAATTTAAAGGTATTTTCTTCCGTCAACGGTTTGCTAAATAAATACCCCTGAATACAGGAACAACCTTCTTTTACCAAATATGCTAATTGCTTTTCTGTCTCAACCCCTTCAGCGATAACCTCCATATTAATTGCTTTAGCCATATTAATTATAGCTCCAATCATCTTAGCACCAGAAATATCATTTTCTATCATATCAATAAAAGATTTATCAATTTTAATGGTTTCAATCGGTAATTTTCCTAAATAAGTTAGTGAGGAATCCCCAGTGCCAAAATCATCTAAAGCTAAATTAAATCCCAGTGCTTTAATTTTATTTAGCTTACAAATAGCCTCATCTAGTGAAGTCATTAAAATACTTTCTGTAATTTCAATTTCTAGTTGTTTGGGCAGAATACCTACATTATTTACAGTGTTATAAATTGTCTTAACAAAAGCATCTGAAACCACTTGTCTGGCCGATATATTAACGGCAACACGCACATCTACCATACCATTTTTCGCTAACCTACGGGCAAAAACACAGGCTTCATTCAAAACCCATTTCCCTATGCTATTAATCAAACCCGCTTGCTCTGCCAGTGGTATAAATGTTGCCGGGAATACATTCCCGTACTCCTTGCTGTTCCAACGCAAAAGTGCCTCCACGCCCTTCACAGTTTTTTGAGGCAAAAGTACTTGAGGTTGATAAACAAGGGAAAGCTCATTGCGTTCTATCGCATACCGCAACCCCTCAATCAAACGTAGCTTTTTATATAATTTATCTTGCATCTCCTTATCATAAAACTCCCAAGAATTTCCTCCCTCTTTTTTTTGCTTTATACATAGCATTTTCAGCCTTTTTAATAATTTCTTCTGCCGTATTTCCATCTTCCGGATAATTAGCAATGCCAATACTAGCAGTAATATGAACGCTAATTCCCACATGCTCTTGTTTTTCCGCTAAAGTTTTAATGATTTTTTTAGCAATAACTTTTATTTGCTCCTTCGTATATTCATTAATCAAAATTATAATAAACATATCGCCGGCAATTCTTGCAATAAATGCTTTTTTCATCCACAACCTTTAATAATCTTTTACTTATTGTAATAATTATTTTATCGCCAAAATTATGTCCATAGGCATCATTAACCATTTTTAGCTGATCTAAGTCAACTAATAAAACCGTTCCCTGCAAATGGCTGTCTTTATTATGATTCATTTGCTTATCCAACCATTTTTGCAAATTATTTTTATTAGGAAGACCTGTTAGAGAATCATAATACGCCATATATTCTATTGTCTCTGCTTGTGTACGTTGTTTTTCTTCACTTCTTATTCGCTCAGTAATATCTTGATTAGTTCCGTAAATCTTAATAATATTACCATAAATATCTTTGATTATTCTTCTTCTCACAATAATAGTTCTAATTACTCCATCCCTGCGAATAATACGATGAATAGTGTCAGAAGATGGTGCCCCATTTTCTTTTTTAGGTGTTTTCAGCAACTCTTCCTTTCCCTTAAAAATACATATATCTTCTGGATATACAAATTCGCGAATATAGTCCTCAAAACGCATAAACTGTCCTTCTCGCACTACACTAGTACCATAAATAGCATAAAACTCATCGCAAAATTCAAAATATTCTTTCTCGACATCATATTCCCAAGGACCTATACCCGCTAATGTCGCTGCCGTGGATAGCTTATTACGACTAATTAACAATGCCTCGTCTTGTTTTTTCTGCCTAACTTCTGCTGCAATTCTCTTGCTGATATCCCTTATTATTGTTAAATAACAAGTTTGCTCATGCAAAGTACCCTTACGCACTATAAACTGAGTCTGCATAATTTTCCCATTTTTTTTGTACATTAGAAGTTCCATATTTTGAATTTTTTTGTTTTCTAAAAGCATCCGCAATATTTTTTCCCTATCTCCTATATTCACCCAAATCCCAAGATCTTTCATTGTTTTACCAATAGCCTCTTCCTTACTAAATCCTGTAATTAAAGTAAAACTAGGATTAACCTCTATAAAAGTTCCATCTTCGTGCAACAACCCTATAGCATTTGGGCTCATATAAAAAACTTGAAAATATTTTTTCTATTGTTTCTCTGAGCTCTTTTATTTCGTGTTCATAATTAGTTATTATTTTTTGAAGATTAGTTTTTTCTCCAGCGCTATTCATAACGCACCTCCTAGGTATGTATTCTGCCTTAATAACTACCAACTTTGTAGTCTATTATATAAAAATTAAAAATATCACAATTAAATTTTCGCCATAAATTACATTTTCCCTGCATAACAGCTATTAAATACAAATTATTGTTATTTTAGTACAAATAAAAATGTTCATATTACTCCCAAATTTAATGGCACAATAACAAGCTAAAAGTTACTAAAAGGCTTTCTTTTGGCATTAAAATTTTTCATGTTTTAATAACTAGGATATTATATATGACATAGAAAATGAGGATTGCCTTTAAAGGCAATCCTCATTGAATGTACATGGTAGCTCATATTCGCAACATTTGACAGAGAACCTTTTTATGCTAATTGGTTATTTATCCTTATTAAAATCCCGTAAAAACTTATATATTTCAGCCTCTGTTAGTGGTTTACTAAATAAGTATCCTTGCACACAGGCGCAGCCTTTTTCTACTAGATAGTCAAGTTGTTTTTTTGTCTCTACCCCTTCTGCTACAACGTTCATATTAATAGCTTTTGCCATATTAATTATAGCGCCTATCATCCTCACCCTAAAATCATCTGTTTCTATCATGTCTATGAATGACTTATCTATTTTTAATTTTTTAACAGGTAATTTGCGTAAATAAGTTAGTGAAGAATAGCCTGTACCAAAATCATCCAAAGCTATACTAACTCCCATCGCTTTTATTTGCTCCAACTTAAAAAGGGCTTCATCCAATGATGTCATCAGCAAACTTTCCGTTATTTCTATTTCAATTTGTTTAGGTTTGATTTCAGCATTCCTTATTGCAGTATCAACAGTATCAACAAAATCAGCAGAAGTAACCTGCATTGCTGATATATTAACGGCAACGCTCAAATCTGACCACCCATTTTCCTTGAATCGATGAGCAAAAGAACAGGCTTCCATCAAAACCCAGTTTCCAATACTATTAATAAACCCTGCCTGCTCTGCCAAAGGTATAAATACTTCAGGTGATACATTTCCATACTCCTTACTATTCCAACGCAAAAGTGCTTCAACGCCACCAACAACGCCTTGTGGTAGAATAATTTGCGGTTGATATAATATATAAAATTCACCTCGTGCAATTGCATAACGTAAACCCTCAATCAAGCGTATCTTTTTGTAAGCTGCAATTTGCATTTCTTTATTATAAAACCTCCAACAATTTCGCCCATTTTTTCTTGGCTTTATACATAGCATTTTCAACATTTTTAATAATCTCTTCCACTGTATCTCCATCTTTAGGATAATGCGCAATCCCAACACTTACCGTTACATGCATACTCATATCCAAATATTCTTGTTTCTTACTAATGCTTTCAATTGCTTTTTGAGCTTTAAGTTCTATTTGTTCTTTGGTGTATTGCCCAGTCAATATTACAATAAATTCATCTCCGCCAATTCTTGCTAGAAAAGCTTTCTCCCCAAAGACATCTACCAGTCTTGCGCTCACTGTAGTTATAACTCTATCTCCAAAACTATGTCCATAGGCATCGTTAACCATTTTAAGCTGATCTAAATCAAAAAAAAACGGTCCCAATGACTTCATTATATTTCGTCTTATCCATATTTTTAGAAAGCCACTCATTTAAATTATTGCGATTGGGAAGCCCCGTAAGAGAATCGTAATAGGCCATATGTTTTATTATATTCGCTTGCTTAAGCTGTTCCTCTTCAATTCTTATTCTTTCCGTAATATCTTGATTAGTTCCATAGGCTTTGAGCATATTACCATCTGCATCTCTAATAAATCTACGACGCACAAGCACAGTTCGAACCTCTCCATCACGGCGAATAATACGATGAATAATATCAGGCACTGCAACATTATCCGGTAATAATGTTGAAAATATTTCTTTTTCACCCATAAACATCACAGCATCTTCCGGATGTATAAATTCCTGAACATATTCATCATACTGCATAAACTTTCCTTCACGAATTGAATTTGTACCATAAAGAGCATAGAATTCATCGTCAAATTCAAAACGCTCTTTTCTCATGTCATATTCCCAAGGTCCTATGTTTGCCAGTGTCGCTGCCGTAGCAAGCTTATTACGGCTGAGTATTAGTTCTTCTTCCTGCTTATCTTGCTTTGCTTTAGCGGCCACTTCCCTGCTAATATCATGCGCTATTGCCAAATAACAAATTTTTCCCTGTAAAATACCCTTGCGTAATATAAGATCCACATATACAACTTGTCCATTTTTTTTATGAAGCGGAAGTGCTATATTCTGGGCTCTTTGACTTTCGGCAAGCATTTGTTTTATTTTTTTCCGATCATCAAAATTTACCCAAATTCTCAAATCTGTCATGCTTTTACCAATAACCTCTTCTTTAGTAAAACCTAAGATTGAAGTGAAACTAGGATTAACCTCTTTGAAAGTCTCATCTGAACTTAATAATGCTATGGCATTGGGGCTCATATAAAAAACCTGAAAATATTTTTCTACGGCTTTCCTAAGCCCTTTTATTTCTTTTTCACAAGTATTAGCGCCATTACTCGTCTTATTTAAAATAATAGCCGCCATATCAACAAATTGCTCTAGCAAACAAATCTTCTCACCTGCCAAAAGCTTTTCTTTTTTTCCAATAGCAACCCCCACAATACCAAACAACTTTCCAGCATATTTTAAAGGGATTAAAATCAAAGTAGATATTTGGTTCCAAAGCCTATCCTAAAAAAAAATCCCTGTGTTTCCAGAACATCTACTATAACTGTTTTTTGTTTTTTAGAAACCTCTTCCATAATAAATTCTTCTACATTACGCTCAATATTAAACTCAGCAAAAATCCCTGTGCTTATTTTAATTTTTCCTATCCCTTTTTCTACATCTATAAAAAACACAAAGGCATTGTGTACATCATAGCATTTAGTCATCATTTGAACAATTTTTTGTAGTATATCTTCGATATTAACATGTTCAAAGCTACTCATAACGCACACCCCTTCGCTATGTGTTTTAATAAAAAACGCCAACTTGCTCCGCTATTAATATATAAGTATATCCTTCGCCAAAAAAAAACATTATCCTGCATAAGCACTATTAAATAAGAAAAATACGATTAATATATTAAATCAAAAAAACAAACGACATAGTCTCTAACCCTTAAAGTTTTCTAAAAATTCATATACCTTATCTTCCTCTAATGGTTTGCTAAACAGATAGCCTTGAATATAGTCATAATTTTTATTCAAAAGATAGTCTAGTTTTTTTTGTCTCTACACCCTCGGCTACAACATTCATATTAATTGTTTTGGCCATATTAATTATTGCCCCTACCATTTCAGTTCCCAAGGTATCAGTTTCTATAAGATCAATAAAAGACTTATCTATCTTCAAAGTTTGAATTGGTAACCTTCGCAAATAAGTTAATGAAGAAAATCCAGTGCCAAAATCATCTAGGGCTATATTAAATCCATTTGCTTTTAGTTGTTCTAACTTATAAATAGCATCGTCAAGTGACACCATTAGTGAGCTCTCTGTAATTTCAATTTCGAGCTGCTGCGGTTTAATATTAGCTATTGTTGCTGCACACAAAATAGTATCAACAAAATCATCTGTGGCGACCTGTCTAGCCGATATATTAACTGCAACGTGCACATCTCCATGACCTTTTTGAGACAAACGGCTAGCAAAATAACATACTTCTGTTAATACCCATTTTCCAATACTATTAATAATACCCGAGGCTTCTGCCAAAGGTATAAATACTGAAGGTGATACATTGCCAAACTCCGGACTATTCCACCGCAAAAGTGCTTCTAGCCCACCAACTGTTCTTTGCGGCAAAAATACTTGCGGTTGGTATACAAGAAAAAGTTCTCCTCTTTCTATAGCATATCGTAATCCTTCTATCATACGCGTACTATTATATGCTTCAATTTGCATTTCCTTATTATAAAACTCCCAACAATTTCTACCATTTTTTTTAGCTTCATACCTTGCATCTTCAGCTTTTTTTATTATTATTTCTACGGTATCACCATCTTCAGGATAATGTGTAATTCCCATACTAACCGTTGTATGTAAACTCATTCCCAAATACTGTTGTTTTTTACTTACACTTCGGCTTATTTTTTCAGCAATAATGTCTATTTGTTCATTGGTGTATTTGCCCTGCAAGGCTACCACAAATTCATCTCCACCCGTTCTTGCCACAAACACTTTTTCCCCCACGGCTTCTTTTATCCTAGTACTCACAGTAATTAGTACCTTGTCACCAAAATGATGTCCATATGCGTCGTTAATAGTTTTCAGACCATCAACGTCAATCGAAAAAAACTACTCCGCTTGTTCTCCCTATTTTTGCCTGCCCCAGTTCTTTTGCCAACTTCTCATACAAATTATTTCTGTTTGGAATATCCGTAAGTGGATCAAAATAAGCCATATGTTTAATTGTGTCTTCCTGTTGTATACGTTCAGCTTCTGCCGTTACTTGTTTGCTAATATTTCTTCCAACTACTATATAATATGGTTTTTGGTTGAGCGTAACCCTGCGTGCTAATATTTGAGCATGAACTATTTCTCCGCCCTTTTTACATATAGGTACTTCTATATTTTCAACTTCATCAGAACAATAAAGCAACTTAAGTATCTTTTTTCTATCCGCTATATTAAACCAAATTCCTAAATCTTTCAGTGTTTTTCCAATAGCCTCTTCTTTGGAAAAACCTGTAATTAAAGTAAAACTATGATTAACTTCCACAAAAGTACCATCGAGATTAATAAACCCTATTGCATCTGGACTCATATAAAACATCTGGGCATACTTGCCCTCTATTTGTTCAAGGCCCTTTATTTCTTTTTTCTGGGTTCTAATCACAGCACGAAAAAGATATTCGCTCAATGTTTTTCCCAAAACAATTCCTGCTAAATCTGTAAATTGTTGCAACAAGGAAAGCTCACTGTCTTCTAAAGAACTTCCCGATTTTGTAAAGGCAGTTCCTACTATACCCAACAATTTGTCTTCACACATTAATGGGAAAATAAGCAAATGCAATATTTGCTTATTATTACCTATACTGAAATTTTCTAAGCGAAAATCATCCAAGATGATAATTTTTTTTGTTTCATATATCTGGTCCAAAATATAATTTTTAAATTTGCCCTCCATATTAAAATCTGAAAAAAATCCCGTAGCTCTTTTTAGCCTACACTTTTTTTCTCTTTCATCTACCAAATATACAAAGGTATCCTGAACAGCACAAAGTTCCCAAACAAAACCATTGATTTTATTAAGCATATTATCTATTTTATTTTTTTTGAACCATACATAAAACACGCTCCTTTTTGCACTAGCGCCTTAGTATAAAGATAATCTACCCTTTTTAATTATACACATGTATAATTCGCCGCAAGTTATTTTTGTCCTGCATAATTGACGTTAAACACAAAAGCTATGGTTTTCCATTAGTTTAGAAAACCATAGCTTTTGTGTTTATTAAGAATTATCTTCGCTCTTTTTTAATGGATTAACTTTACCATAACTTAAGGTACCAACTACTGGACAAACTTCTATACATTTAAAACAATTAATACATTGGGCATTGCGTACCTGAAAATTCGTAGAAATTGCTATATTCATTGGGCAAGTTTTATCACATTTTTTACACTAAACACAAGTATGCACGTCTCTTTTTATGGTGAAAAGTCTTGTAAAACTAGCTAAACCATATCTAATTCCTTCTGAACAAAAATAATTGCAAAATGGACGCTCAAAAAAAAGTGCAACTATAAGAAAACTCCCCATAATAGCAATTGCCATTGACTGCACAAACTTGCCACTCATCCAATGTGTAAATGTTTTATAGGCATTTATATTAGAGAAATCAACAAGTGTTGCAGCAACATTTGCTACGATAATAATAGCTAATATATACCTAGAAAATTGTAAATAATGCTGGAGTCCACTAGGCATTTTCTTTTTTTTCTTACAAACCATAGAGCCTATTTTACTGAAATACTCTTGCATCGCTCCAAAAGGACAAATCCACCCACAAAAAAAGTTGCCAAATACAAAAGATACCACTAAAAATACACCAAAAATAGATTTAACAGTCTTGTGCAGACCAGCAATAAGCAATGCTAAAAATACTAGTTGTATCAGCCTACGTAACCATTGAATATACTTTTTTTTTTACGATTTTCTTGAACTTCTTGAGATTGTTGATAATTCGACCTGTCCATTTAAAAACCTCTCCTGATTAATTAATTTTTTCTTACGTCTTAATTATAATCATATCCTATGTTTTATTTATGGCGAGAGCTAAATAATCTGAAATAATAACAAATTTACGTAATTTTGATATTTTTTCGTTTTTTATGTAGCATTATCCACTGCATTATAGTATACTAATCTCTATATTATAATTTCAAGTATATGCACTTCTGTTTTAATGTACTGTTTTATAATAGGATTACCTAAAATTCAGACTCTAATGCGTAACATAAAAGAGATTATTTTTCCACTAGATTATGCTTATAGAAGTCTTTAACCATATTAAAAAGTATATTTTTGCGGAATCTGTTTACCAAAGAACCCAAACGTTTCTAACTAAGTAATTCACTAATTAAGTTATTTTGAAAGGGGTATAATATGTTAATTTTATTAGGTTTTATAATTTTGTTATCTTGTCTTATTATAGGTGTTCGTCGTGGTGGTCTTGGTTTAGCCGCTGTATCAGGCATAGGTTTAATTATTTTCATATTCGTTTTGGGCTTGAAACCTGGAAAAGCACCTGTAGATGTTATGCTTACTATTATGGCAGTTGTTACCTGCTCTGGTTTTCTCCAAGCCTCTAAAGGTTTAGACGTAATGCTTAAATACGCAGAAAAATTTTTACGTAGCAACCCCAAATATATTACTATACTAGCACCAATAACCACATGGTTTCTTACAGTATTATGTGGTACCGGACATGTAGTCTACGCCATGTTTCCTATTATTTATGACATAGCCATAAAAGAAAATATACGTCCCGAAAGACCTATGGCTTCTGCTTCCGTTGCCTCCCAAATGGGTGTTTGTGCATCACCAGCCTCTGTAGCGGTTGTCTCCGTTGTAGCAATACTAGCCGCTACATCTCATCCTTTCGGGGTAGTGCAAATACTAGCTATTTCAATTCCAGCATCCTTTTGCGGTGCTTTGGCTGCTGGATTGTGGAGTCTAAATCGCGGTAAAGAGCTAGACCAAGATCCTGCTTTTCTAGCAAAAATAGCTGACCCAGAACAAAAAACTTTTATTTATGGTGAACGTGACGATGCTAACCTTGCTGATAAAAATTTACCCAAAACTGCCTATCGAGCAGCCAGTATTTTCTTACTCGGTATTTTAATAATTGCTATTTTCGGTAGTTTTCCAGCGCTCCTACCACATTTTGTTAATGCCAAAGGGGTATTAAAACCACTCTCAATGACACCTACTATCCAACTTTTAATGCTAGCTATTGCAGCAACAATTATGCTTTTCTGCAATGTTAAATCTGCTGATGTTGCTTCCGGCTCAGTCTTTAAATCCGGAATGGTTGCTATTGTTTCTGTATTTGGTGTCGCCTGGATGGCCGATACATACTTTGGTGCCTACATTCCTACTGTGAAAAAAACTCTTAGTGCCGTTGTTTTAGCTTATCCTTGGCTTTACGCTGCTGTCCTCTTTTTAGTTTCTAAACTGATTAATTCACAAGCTGCAGCCGTTGCTGTTATTGTACCCATGGCCCTTAGCGTAGGGGTTGATCCTCTAATAATAGTATCATTCATGCCTGCTTGCTATGGTTACTTTATTCTGCCTACTTACCCTTCCGACCTTGCCTGTATTGGCTTTGATCGCTCTGGGACAACCAGAATTGGAGCTTTCATAATAAACCATAGCTTTATCATGCCTGGCCTAATAGGTGTAACAACTGGCTGTGTTGTCGGTTACGCACTAGCACATTTAATTTATTAGTTCTTATTTGTAAAATTAAAAAATATACCCTTTTCAATTATTGTTAGCTGGAATTACCATTATAATTCAGCATAATAACAATTGATTTGGGTATATTTTTTTTCACTACACCATATACTTCTCAAAGGCGCACAGAATTGAGCTCATTTTACAATATATATACATATGCGTTATAATATATCTATATATTGTATAGAAATGGGGTCTTTGATGATTAAATTTGAAAACGTGACAAAAAAATTCAAAAGTAAAGAAGTGCTTCACAGTATTAATTTGGAAATACCTGAAGGAAAGCTTATTTCAATTATTGGTTCCAGTGGCTGTGGAAAAACAACTATGCTGAAAATGATTAACCGCTTAGTTCCTTTAACCTCTGGGAGTATTTTTATCAATGGTAGAAATATCCTAGACACGCCACCCGTGGAATTACGCAAACAAATTGGCTATGTTATTCAACAAACAGGCCTTTTCCCTCATCTAACCATAGAGGAAAATATTGCCTTGCCTATGCTGCTGCACAAATGGTCCAAAGAAGATATTGCAACTAGAATGAAAGAGCTTCTCAACATGGTAAGCTTGACTAGTGATATGTTAAACCGTTGTCCACCAGAATTAAGTGGTGGACAACAACAAAGGATTGGCGTAGCAAGAGCTTTTTCCACCAATCCCGATATTATTTTGATGGATGAACCTTTTTCTGCCCTAGATCCTATTACTAGGAATAATCTGCAAGAAGAACTTAATGACTTACAAAAAGAACTGCGTAAGACGATTGTTTTCGTAACACATGATATGGACGAAGCAATTAAAATTTCTGATACCATTTGTCTCATGAGAAATGGTGCTATTGAGCAATTAGCAACTCCTGAAAAACTTTTAAAAAATCCTGCTAATGATTTTGTGGAAACTTTTATCGGTAAAAACCGCATTTGGTCATCACCTGAATTTATAAAAGCAAAAGACATTATGATAGAAAACATACCAACTTGCGGACCCAAAACAGGCCTACTTAGCTGCTTGGAAAAAATACGTTCCGAAGTTCTTGACTATATATTGGTACGAAACCGCTTGACCAACGAATTTTTAGGGGTTTTAACTTCCGGAATGCTTCAAGATTTACCTAGTTATGAAGGCGTGGCTAGTGATATCATGCGACAACCGGTAATAACCTTGTCTGAACAAGATAGTTTAGTGGAAATCTTGCAAAAAATTAATGAGCACAATCGTCCTTATCTAATTGTGCTAGATGCTAATAAAGTAGCAACCGGCATCATTACTCGCAAAAGCCTTATCGCTATCTTGGGTAAACAGTATCTCAGTGACGATAGTGATGAAGGTATGGTGATATAATGAGTATTTTTACTTATATGTTCACCAATTGGGCTCAAGTTTGGTCTCTTCTTTTAGAACACATCCAACTAACAGCCTTAGCAGTAGGCATTGCTATTTTTATAGGTGTCCCTATCGGTATCTTAATCAGTTATAAACGCTGGCTAGACAAACCTGTTTTGAGTTTTGCTAATTTAGTACAGGCCATCCCCAGCATGGCCCTACTAGGTTTTGCCATACCAATTTTTGGCATTGGCAAATTACCGGCAATTATAATTGTTATTCTTTATTCGCTATTACCCATTATAAAAAATACCTATACCGGCATTACTCAAATAAGCCCACAGATGATTGAAGCCGCTATGGGTATCGGTATGACAAGATGGCAAATTTTACGGAAGATACACTTTCCTTTAACCCTGCCAATACTAATGGCCGGCGTCAGAATATCTGCTGTAACCGCAGTAGGGCTTATGACAATCGCTGCTTTTATAGGTGCAGGTGGCCTTGGTTACTTGGTATTTAGTGGCATACAGACAGTAAATAATGGGCAAATAATGGCCGGTGCTTTACCTGCCTGTATTCTTGCCTTAGTTCTGGATTGGCTGCTTTCCTTAGTTGAAGAATTAGTAACACCAATAAGCCTGCAACCAAATGCACTTAAAAACAGGGATACTATAACACGCAAACGCAAAAAACAAAAAGCAACTTTATTTATTGCTACCTTACTAGTTTTAGGTCTATTATTTAATAGTCTTCTAGGTGAGTTTAATAAAGATAAAAATGTTTTCCGTGTAGCATCTAAACAATTCACTGAACAACTTATTTTAGGTAATTTAGTAGCGGATGTATTAGAAGCAAAAACCGATTTAAAGGTAGAACGCCACCTAAATCTTGGTGGAACAAACGTCTGCTTTTCTGCCATTGATGCTGATGAAATCGACATGTATGTGGATTATTCCGGAACATTGTATACCGAAGTACTAGATAATCCTCCTATTTCCAATGTTAATAAAGTTTATGATGTCAGTAAAAAAGAATTGCAAAATAAATATAATCTAACCGCTCTTAAACAAATGAATTTTAATAATACTTATGCTATGGCTATTAAGCAATCTTTGGCCAATAAATACAAGATTTCTAAGTTAAGCGATTTAAAAGTTTATGGCGGAATGCTCCGTGCAGGAACAACCCTTGAATTTTTAAATAGAGCCGATGGTATGGAAGGTTTAGAACATGCGTATAATTTCAAATTTAAATCCACTAAGGGTTTAAATGGCGCTTCACGTTATGTTGCCCAACAAAGCGATAATGTTGATGTAATTGATGCGTTTGCTACCGATGGATTATTAAAAAAATTCAAGCTTGTAGTCTTAAAAGATGACAAGCACTTCTTCCCTCCTTATTATGCCGTTCCACTGGTACGCAGTGAGGTACTAAAGAAACATCCTGAGATCATTAAACCCATCGAACAATTAGGGGCTTTATTAGATGACGAAACTATGCAGAACTTAAATTACCAAGTTGACGAATTGGGAAAAAATCCAGAAACAGTTGCTCATAACTTCTTAGTTAAAAATGGTTTAATTACCCCAAAATAAAAATTGCTATAAAAAACATATTTCAAAAGTACGCTCCCCACTATTTATAGTTGGGAGCGTACTTTTGATTTTAAAACTCTTTATTCAAAATTTTTTATTGCTAAGCTTACTCTTCACCTTGCAAAAAAGGGAAAAATTTTACATCTTCTTTTAACATATGACCAGATAAAACATCTGAAATAATAAAAGAGACTAATGCTGCCGGCTTAATTTCGCCTGCCCGATAAGCTTCTTTTAATGTAGCAGCTTTGGCAATTAGTTCTTTATGAATATTGGTATGTTCCTTATACTCTCGATAGTCAAAACCTGCTAGTACTTTTTCTTCATATTCAAAATGACTAATAATATCTTTTATCAAGATATCCAATTTTTTTAAAATCAATTCATTATCAGCTCCGGAAAATAACATATTAATTAATTTATTTCCCACTTTCAAGAGTCTACGATGTTGGGCATCTATTTCTCTATGGCTACTTTCCCACTCACTTCTCCCTTTTAATTGCTCTGCGATAAAGATTAGTTGCTCCTTATCATTAGCAACAACAACTCTATTGCGCCCACCGTTTTTCGCTCTGTACAAAGCAGCATCAAGCCTTTCATACCAGTTAGTGAATAACTCATTAGAAATTCTTTCACTAACTCCAAAACTAGCAGTAACTTTACCGGCAAAAGGATGAGCATAATTTTCCAACGCAGAACGAATTTTTTCGGCAACTTTTCTAGCTGCCAACACATTAGTTTCAGGAAGTAAAATCAAAAATTCCTCTCCCCCCAGCCTTATGATACTATCAGTTTCCCGTAATAATTCAATAGCTATACCAGCAATAGTTTTAAGGACTATATCGCCAATAGGATGCCCATAAGAATCATTAACTTGTTTAAAATAGTCTACATCCATCATTATTAAGGACAATGGTCTATTATATCTATCTGCCCTTTTTATGTCTTGTTCTATCTTGTTTATACCCGCCACTCTTTTCAAGCATCCGGTTAGTTTGTCATAAGTTAGAGCGATTTTAGTTTTTTGTACATCCTCCTGATATAATGCAAATAAAACTGCAAACAGTAACGAAATTAATAAAAGTCCAAAAAGTAATACTGGAGTATGAAAAACTCCTAATAAACTAAGTAAATAACTGCTATAATCGTTAGCATAAGGCTCTACATTAGACGGAATTTGCGAAATTATAAAACCATAATTAGCGCCCAATTTAGTATGCTCAGCATCTGCTTCCCAATTACTTCTGCTGTGCAAGATATCATTAGCAAAATCTATATATTGAAAGGTGAATATACCATTACTGCTAAAAAACTGTCCTGCGCCCTCAGTTTTAATACGCTTCCATTCCTTGGGAAATTCATTTTGAAAAGATTGTGCTCGCCTATCTTGATACAAAAATGCCCAATCATTTTCTTCCCTAGGGCCTGTTAACCAATATCCATCTTCATTCACAAGTTGCATATATCTTGTATTTGTATTAGCAGCTTTTATTTCATGCAGTACAAATTCGCCCAAATAATTAAGAATGATAATTCCTTGCTTTTTGCCTTCTTTGTCAAACACAGGTAAAGCAGCTCTAATAATGGGTTTTAATGGCGATTCAAATGCATTTCCCTCTATATTCAAGTCAAACTTGGATATATATATATGTCCTTCGTTATGAGCAAAAGCCTCTGCAAAATAATACCTATTTGCTTGGTCCTGTAAAAAGTCATCCTTGACTTTTTCCGCATGACCATTAGTGAAATTTATCCTTATAATTTCCTTACCAAATTCATTAATATATCTTAATTTATCATACTTTTTCATGCTATTAAGAAAAACTACCCATTCCTTTTCTACACTGCTCTTACGGCTCTTACCATCAATATAATTTCTAAACGTTGGCGAATTATATAGAAACTCTAAATCGTTATCAATACCACTAAGCTCTTCCTGAACAATGCTGGTTTGTGCCTTAACAGAAATTTTTTCATTTTTTATCATTATCAGACGTGTGGTGTTTATATTATGTTCTTGAAAGCTGGAATAAGAGCACAATAAAATGGTAAAGGTTAGAAAAAATGTGATGATCAATGTATTTCTTTGCTTTGCTAACACATTTTTTAAATTTTCTTTCATCATTTTCCACCCACTTCCTCAAAATAATCATTTATTATTAAACCATTATTTAGACATATTGCTTTTAATGACAGTTATACATGAAACATTAATTTTATGTATACAATACTCTAGCATAAACTGGCTAGCTACTAAAATATGCTCTAATACAATATTGTAAAATGAGATTTCCTATTTAGCTATATTTTATTTGTTCAAATTCTTCCCCAATTCATAAGCTAAGTCAAGTTCTTTGCACCCGCTTATATCTCCTTTATTCTCCACTCCACTAACTGTAATAATGCCTTTATCTTCCCACCCCAAGTATGACGCAATAGCTTTATATGTAGCAATACTTGGAATAAAGGCCGCACCGTCATTATCTGCGCAAACACTTAATAAGACGGAAGCTTTTATGGGAAAACTATTCCGTAGTGGATTATGCAACCGATCTAAAAGTGCCTTTAACTGAGCGGAAATACTATAAAAATAAACTGGAGACGCTAAAACTAAAATATCTGTTTTGCTTAAAAGCCCATAAACTTCGTTCATATCGTCTTGCAAAATGCACTGCTTGGTACTATAGCAAGCTTGGCAGTCTATACAAGGCCTTATTTCTTTGCCGCCGACACTATATGTGGTTACTATGTTCCCAACCTCACAAGCACCCTTTACCAACGCATCAGCTAAAATTTTTGTATTACCATTAATTCTTGGGCTCCCGACTAAAACTAAAATTCTTTTTTGCATGATTATTTCCTATTCTAATGCGTATTTTTTATTTAGAAAAATTTTTCTTATACTAATATAATTGTTTCGCTATACAACCTAATTCTCCTGCAATATTAAGTGCTTTTGTTACTTAAAAGAAATTTTCAACGATATATCATTCTGCTTAAGCTAACTTTTAATCAAATAAAAAACTAATGTAATTTATTTCTTATTACAGCAAAGAAGCAAAATATTTTTTCTCTGTCAAATCTTGGGATAAACCAATACAAGTTAATCTTACTTGTGTCGATTTTTATGCCTCGGAAAATAAAATTCTGTTTCGTAATATACTAGACATTTTAATGCTGTAACTAGCTATTTTTATGACCTTAATCTTATTGTTTATTCCAATGTATGAGGTTAACGATTAGAAAAACACAAAAAATCTATGTTTTCCTTGCCGTAAAGGTATAGGAAACATAGATTTTTCTATTAAAGTTAATTTTAAAATTCTGGTTTTAATTGGTGGAGATGATTCGTGACCTTGCAAAACTACCTAATTTCTTGTTTATTCAAACCTTTTAATCAATAGCCCTCCTTAACGTCCTTGTAACTCTTGCCTTTACCTGCTTAACAATTATATTTATGGTCTGAAATTAGGAGGAGTCCCCTTTATATATTCATCTTTAAGAAGTTTTTTGCATTTTTCACACTTTCTTGCAATCTCACCATATGGCTTATTTTTATTTCTACTTTTTGCACATTTCAAACATGCCTTTATAGTTTCCCCTAATTTATCCGGATAGTTTTTGCGCTTTTTCAAGAGTCCTTCCATATCTAATGTAACAATCATTACCACATCTGTTTCTCCTCCTTTAATCTGCAGAATATTCTTTTGAGCGCTTACATATGGTGCTGTAATTCGAGAATCTCCGTAAGCAGCTGTATTTGCTTGTATTACAAAACAATGCAAATCTCTAGCCGAAGCTTCTACTATAGCAGAAAAATAATTAGTGTCTCTATTCAGTTGTGGAACAAATAATGCTTCTATTTGCGATTTTATACTAGCTCTAGACAAAATATCTGTAAACTCATAACAAAGAATTGTACTATATCTATATTTTCCATTATCAACAACATAGTAAACTGGTTTCGTAATATCCTCGCATTTATATCCTAGATGGCTCAATTCTATTTTCTCTTTTGGAGCATAATATTTTTTTTCTCTAACAAGTAAAAGCCATGTAACAAAAGATTTGCCAATTACCGCAGGTATAACATTACAAACATTGTTAAACGCTCTATTCCCTAATGTAATATATTGCAAGCCGGTTACTATTGAAATATGATTTTTTATCGCAAAAACCGCTATATCCATTAACCAAGAGGTTGGGAAGTAAAACTCTGGGAATACAAGTATATCAACCTTCTCTTCCTTAGCGATATTCAATATTTTGAATAGTCTCAGCTTGTTATCTAATGTTAACTTTTTTGTTTGATTATGAACCGACGAAAGTATATCTTTCTCAAATATTTTCGTATTAACCACCGCTACTTTAGGGTTTTTGTTTGAATTATCATTTATTACATATCTGTAATTTAAAATCTCATTGTACTCACTGATTTTTTCAATTTTAAATGAATTTTGTAAATACTCACCCAAATTATTACATTCAATGTACTTATTAAACAATTTATTTGTTTTAGCCACTATCTTATTATTGCTATAAAACCGATACCATAAGTCCGCAATAAAAAATTCAATTGAATGAATATATCTTGGTGACCATTCTAATTTAAACTCGTCAAAATCAAAAACTTTTATATTGTTTACAACCATAGTCTCTAAATTCATTTCTATTAGTGAATCATTTTTAACTAAAGAATAATTAATTAAAGGATATGCAACCATATTATAATTTAAAAGATTGCTACTCCTAAATTTTTTAGCCAACGTAAGTACTTTTATCTTTTTTTGTCCAAAGCTAAAATCTAACCCTGTTGCAAGTGCAGCAGAAACAAACAATTTTTCTTCAATATCTCGTTTTAAACGATTCAGCAAGCTTCGCTTTTTTTTCTCAAGCACTTCATTATCATCTAAAGCTTCAAAATTTAATTTGCTTATTTCATCTTTTACCTGGATATAAAAGTTCCTTGCCCTCACATTATCTTTACATAACAAAAATAACTCGAAAATCGCCCTCCAATTATTGGAGAATTCTAGGCTTTGACTCCCCTTATAAAATTCCTCAAACCTAAATCTCTTATTTTATTGCTAAAATCCAAGTTTTGGATATTATATGCATTTTTCTCAAATGATGTACTCAAAACATCTATGTCTGGCAAAAGATTGCCTTCACTACTATTCATTTGAATTGCATTTGCATATATGCTTAGAAAAATTGGTTTGTCATTTTTAGAAAATACAAAACAATTTATTTTATCTTTCTGAATTTTAATGTTGTTGTATTCATGAAATTTCCATTCTTCCTCTTTTGAACTAGAAACTACTCCCTTATCTTTTAAGTACTTAATTGCATCATCTTTATTTATAAAACTTCTATCATCCGAAGACACTTTAAGTACCAACAAAATATCGTCAACGTACCTACTATAGTAAAGAGGCTTTAATTTATCCGTAATTAAGTTATCAAATTTTTCAAGATATAATTCTCTTAGAAGTATAGCACTAGTAATTCCAATAGGAAAAACACAAGTTTTTTCTATATTCCTAACACCTTTTTTATACTTAGAAATTATTTTTGTATAAGTAAAATATATTTTTTCAATAACTTGGGTTAAAAAATCAAATGATTGCAATCTTAAATCATCGTTAAAATATTTTGGTAAATTAGAAAAATTGAATTCAACAGAATAATAAAAACTCTTTAAATCTAAACATAATAAAACAGTTTCAGAATTAGTATAATTATTTTTTATTGTATCAAATGCACCTTTTCTCCATAAACTATATAAATCAAAATATGGTTTAAATGAACGATTGGACGCAAAATCAATTCCCTTAATTAAGTCTTTATCGTGGTTAAAAACACTTTCTTTAAACTTTGTTGCAGCTGAATATTTAAATATTTCTGACCGGTCAGTTGTGATTTTGCCCAAAAGTAGTGTCCAAAGATAATCAACAACGAACAACTCAATTGGCATATCAATAAAAAAGTTTACTTTCTGAACATCTTGTTCATGAATTATTGAGCCTTGAATAATATCAGATAGATCAGTTTTGGGCGTAAATTTCTTGGGCAAAATTTTGAAATCTATTTTATCAATTAAGCATTGAAAATATTCCATATTCTCATCAAATAAATTATCCGATATTTTTAACAACGTATCATCAAATAATTCTCTATCACTTTCTAAACTAGCAAGTCTTTTTTTAGTAAACAATAATGTTTTATCATAATATAAATGAGATTTGAGTTTTTTATAAGCCCCCTTTACCATCTTCAACGTTTCTTCTTTATCCGCAAAAATATTTTCCAAAAAAATCACCTGCTCTCATAAATAAGCACGCCCTAATTTTTATAAAAGTTTCATTACAATTTATTTCCACTATTTCTGTCGCATCTGAAATTAGAATTGGCGTTTCAAATAACACTGTACTACCCCCTATTAATATCTAATTTTAAAAACATACAATTATCTTTAATAGTTCTGTATTTAATCCTTAAACCCTTTATATTATTATTTTATAAATTAGATTATTTAATGCCCCATAATCCCTTAAACACACAAACCACAAAAAAGCTATGGTTCCATCGCCACAAAGGCATATAGACCATAGCTTTTCTTATTAAAGTTAATTTTAAAATAATCTTATTGATACTTTTCCATAGATGTTACTCTTCAATTTTAAATATATACTGACCATTACCTATTCCCCTCATTAAATCTTCCATTGCTTTAATTTTTTCTCGATAATTTTTCTCGTCATATTCTATATATCCAACAGTCATATGCTTGCCTAAACGGAAAGCTTTTTTATCAAATTCCGGCATAATACCTTTACAGTACTCATATAAATTTTGTCTTACATCCTGGGCCTGTTCAGAATTACCAACCATCTTTATAACAATCTTATTATCTTCAATTTCAAGATATAATTCGTCTATATATTTAAACAAATTACATTTATCTAAACACTCGCTTTTAAAGCTAAACCACCATAGACACCAAAACCCTATACTAGGATTAGATACATAACACCAGTTATAATGACCATTTATAACATTGTCTTCTTTGGTTTGTATAATATTATCTTTAACCAGATGCGTAAAAAAGCCCTTATAAACATGATCATATTCATCACGCCAAGTTGAAATCTCTTCACTTTTATAGGCATTAACATCTTTTTCTATTTCCCGCAAGTACTCATAGTAATCCCGTAAAATATTATTTTGGGCATCATCGACATATTCCTTGAAAATTTCTAATAAATCACCTCTGCTAATACTAATATCGGCATTTTCTTCAAATGGCTGCTCTACTATTTTAAAATACACACTTTTAATATTTTCTCTTCCCTCCGCAATAAGGGTATTTTTATACCTGTTAATTTGATCATCATGTGTATTACTAAATGTTTTATCTTCAATTATTACTGAGTATTTATTATTTATCTCTATCAGAACATCTATGTTTTTATATTGTCTTTTAATATTAGTTACAATATATTCAGACTCTTCAGGCACCATTTTCTGCAATAGTTTTTGCGCACATTCAGTTAAATATGTATTTTCGTTTAAATGCTCTTTACATACGAAAGTTAAAAGCCAACAAATAAATGCGTCTTGTGACAATTCACTGGTTGCAAAATCAAAAAGATTGTTTTTTCCCATTAAATCAACACCCCTATCCCCCATATACTTTATCTTCATTAGAAAATCTGTTCAAACTAATATACTAGTATATAGTTCGTCATCTAAATAATCTATCCTGCCAATATTTTTTTCATTACCATTACCTTAACCAAGTGTTATTTTAAAATAAAAAAGCTATGGTTCCATCGCCACAAAGGCACAAAAATCATAGCTTTTTTCAATGTAATTTTAAAATTCCGATTTTATTTGGTGGAGATTATCGCTTATTTTATTAACATTAAAATAACTCAATAAACTCCTTATAAAAGCTGTTTGTTACTTACATCTAGCCTGGCTTTGTTTTTTTTAAACAACGAACCCTATATTAGGTAAATACAAATAATTATAATTGAGAGTTGTCTTATAATGAAAACGGCTATTTTAGTTTTTCATCAAGCTTTACTATTAATTCGCTTTTTAAAAATCCTATTATATCCATTATTTTTTTTCTGTACCTTTAACATCTAAAATAATGCTACTGTCTGTCCCCATAATTCCTGGCAGGTATTTGGATCGCGCAAATGTTTCATGTGCAAAATCACCACGTATATTACCATATTCATTCGCTAACGTAAAAATTTTCATTTCATGTAACTCCTCATATGTTATGCCTAATGGATTGAAAATCCGCACCAAATTTTTCTCTTTAATTCCATAATTTTTTGCTATGTTATCACAATAAGATTTATAAATACAATCGAATCTTTCTTCAATACCATTAAACATTTTAAAGTCTATTTCTTGCTTACTATTTGTACTCGGAAGATCTGAAGAAGGATTTGTATACTGATTGCTATTTGGAAATACAATTGGTGATGTAGTAAGAAAAAATAAAAACATCTCTGTTATTTTTCCATCCTCTTTGTATATAGAATGAGCCTTGTTTATATATGCTTTACCTAAAAACTCCAAAAATGATTGAACTTCAGAATGAATAACAAGCACTGTCCCTCTAATTCGGTGTAATAGTATTTCTTGTTTTTGTTTATCGTCAATTCCAGCAAAAGGATCAGGGTTATCTTGATCTTCTACAATTTTTATATATTCGCCAATAAAGTTATCAATTATTCTTTCTATACTACTTTCAAGGCTTGATAAAAATATAGGTATTTTTTCAAATTTTGCCATTCTATTTCACCTGACTAATAACTAGTGGAGAATTTACTTTATAACTCGTAGCACCTTTCGCTAAAATACCATTAATAGCACTAGCAATCTTTTCAAATCTTAAAATAACCTTTTCTCTATCACTGGTGTGAGATTCTATTGCCTCTAGAAATTTGGAATCACTAAAAAGATTTCCATACATAATTTTCATTTTGTCTTTATACCCAGCAATACTTCTGATATTTTCTCGTACTTCGGGAATAGCAAAGTAATATGTGAAGCTCTCAAATAAAACAAGTATAATTTTTTTAGATTTTGAACTAGAATTGGGCTTTACAAACAATAATTTTTCCGTAAACACCTCTCGTGCAAACTTAATAGCTTCAATCAATTGATTAAATGACTCATTCAGTTCGTTCTCCCGCGAAATCCAGTCATCATTTAAAGTCTTGGCTGTTTTATCTAACAGCATCTTTAGTTTTCCGTTATAGTCTTTTAGAAAATAATGAAAAGCGAAAAACCTTAGTACTAATTCTACATCACGCATTCTTTTATCCGGCTCACTCAATTGCAATAAATTAAGGATTTCAACATTTGATGATTTGTCCAATATGTAATCAGTAAATTTACCTGGATACAATGATATTCTCAATTCTTGAGGCGATAATTGCACTGCACCAGTGTTTAGTCTGTTAAAAACTTGGTATAAATATTCATTTGTTGGCCAATTCCTAATAAATACTGCTCTAATTGTATTATTTTCAAATCCATCAAAATCTTCCACGCCTGTTCGTTTTGAAAGTAAATCAAAAGCTTCTTTGGGAGTTTTATTATTTAACTCAGGATAAACAGTCAAACCCTTCAATTTGAATTCCTGTGAATTATCATAATATGCTGATAAAAACTGTTCAATAGCCAGTAACCGTTGCTTGCCATCCAATACTATATATTTATTTTTTTGATCTTTTTTTTTCGGCAAACAATAAGTGTGGGATAGGTATATTGATAAGAATTGATTCAATCAATTTCGACTTTTTAGAATCACTCCAAACATCTCTTCGCTGAAAATGTGGATTTAAATCAATATTCCCCTTCCTGATTTGCTGATATAATGTTTCTAATGTCCAATCAATAGCGACAATAATCGCATCATTAATAGCACCAATATCACTACTTTCTACAACTTCGTTTACTTCTTCTTCTACTCCTTGGCTTAAGTTATTTTCATATTTATATACATTTTTATTATCTTCTGCGTCTTCAATCATTTTTATGCCTCCTGTTAATGTAATATCTACAAATAATTTATGAACATCTAATTATATGAAAATAGGAAATGAATTGTCATAACACATTAATGTATAGTGTTATAATTCTATGGATTTATGTTTAATCCTCTAATTATTTAATGTTTCACGATAATTTTATAATAATAAAATCATTTTGAAACATATTTTAATAAAAGTTTTAGTCTTAATCTTTATTACTTTTCTAAATACACGTATCAAATAACTACCCAGCTAATTACAAACTCATCTTTTGCATTTTTTAAATGGCAGTTATTATTTATAGTGCTGCCAATCTCACCCTCATATAGTTATTAGTTCCTCAAAGCACTGTTGTTTATATATATTATGCTTACACATGTATTATTTCTTTTTTAACAAGTAAGGCTATATATTTGCTAGTTTCCTGTCAAATTTCGCTTTGTCTATGGCGATTAATGGCTTTTTGATAAACTCCTTTAAGAACAGAAAAACTCATTAACTTTAAAACTTGAATATCTGGATTGTGAGAATACACAAAAAAGCCATGCTTCCCTTGCCACAAAGGCATATGGACCATAGCTTTTTCTATTAATTTCAATTTTAATATTCTGGTTTTAATTGGTGGAGATGAGGGGAGTCGAACCCCTGTCCGAAAGCAATGAAACACAACTTTCTACGAGCGTAGTCATTTATTTAGATTTCGCTTCTTTGTCGCCTAACGACAAGGCTACTTAGTTGCTATCTCGATAAGTTTCCCCAAAAGGCCTCCGAGAATTGGCCTATGAGTATCCCGCTAGTGTCGCTCATTCCCCACCCGCAGGAGTAGCGAGGAGGAGCGCTAGCATTAAGCTGCTAGAGCGTAAGAATCGTCTGCGTTTATAGCAGTTTTCCACCGTTTTTCGGGGTTGATGGAATCCCGGCCCGCTTATTGTGCCACACCTACCCCCGTCGAAACCAGTACATCCCCGTTTGTAGAGTAGCTAAGCTACTGTAAGAATTCTAACATAAATACCAAAATTTATCAATCATTCCTGAATTCTAACCTTAGTCCCAGGTGTAACATATTTTCGCAAAATACGTAAATCACTATTATTTAGGCGAATACAGCCTTCAGAAACTCTATGCCCAATGGAGGCTGGATCATGTGTGCCATGAATACCTATACCCTCCCAACCTGTTTCTAATGAAATAAAATATGGACCATAGGCCCCTGCTATTTCGCCCTTACCATCACCAAAATCATGTTTCCAGTAAGAGGCATCATCGATTTCATCTACGGTGAAATCTCCCGTTGGCGTCTTCATATCTCCCGATTTTTGTTTTTGTCCTGGGTTTAGACCCAGTGCCACTGGAAAGCTTTTAATTTCTTTGCCTTTATCCATAAGATAGAGGGTAAATTTGCCTTTATCGATTACTATTGAGTATTCGTTGTCTTGTGTTGGGACAGTGTCTGTTTTTTCTGTGCCCTTTTCTTCTGTCTTTGCTTTTTCTTGTTTGCCTTCTTTGGGCTTAACTTCTTTCTTATCCTGCCTCTTATTAGCTGGTGTCTTTATGCTGTTAGAGTAAAATATTAGTTGGCAAAAGAAACAAAATAAGGAAGTGGATGTAAAATCCACTTCCCATAGTAGGAAAAATTCTTTAATATGTTAGTTGCTAGACAAAACATGTAAAGGAGTTCCTACTATGGATATTGTAAATGAAAGCTTGCCGACATTCAAGGATATTGAGAAAATAATTTTCAGCTATGTGTGCAGTGCTGCCGTCGAAATGGTGAAGGACTTGTTGGAAGGCTACGATAGGAAGCTCATGGTCGAAAGAGATCGCAAGGCGTATAGGCACAAAGGTTTTAAGGCCAACCACATACGCTGCGTGTTCGGAGATGTCGCCTATAAGCGCACGGTCTATGAGCACATTAACGAAGAAGGCAAGAAGGAATTCATGTACCTTCTAGATGATGCCATGGGCATGGAGGTCATCGGCAAGATGTTATATAACTCTGTAGAAGCAATGGTTAAAGCAGCCACAGAGGTAAGCTTCAGGAAAGCAGAATCTGCCGTTAATCTTACCAGCCAAATAAATATAAGCAGCCAAGGAATTTGGAATACGGTGCAGGAATTTGGTAAAAAACTGGAAGCAGAAGAAACAGACATGGCCAAAAGATTAGAAGAAGATAAGCCGCAGACGGGTAAAGAAGCACCGGTATTGTTCGAAGAAGCTGATGGTATATTCCTGCACCTGCAAAAGCCCTACCGCCCAAAAGAGGCCTCGGGCAAAGAGATAAAGGTCAGCACGGCCTATGAGGGTATACGTAAGGGAAAAGACGGCAGAAATGAAGTCGTGGGAAAAGTTATGACCGCAGGTTTTGAAGAGGCAAAAGAGTTCCACCGCATAAGGGAAGCCATGATTCAAACAAAGTACAATACGGATGAAGTAAAGTACAGGTTCATTAATGGGGATGGAGCAGCCTGGGTTAAGCATCCTTATGATCCGTATACTATTTACCAATTAGACAGGTTTCATGTGTTCAAGAAGATAATTTACGCAATAGCCGATACGGCTATGCGTAAAGAGCTAAAAGCATTGTATATGGACGGTAAAACGGAAGAGTTGCTGGCGAAAATAGACGCCTATGCAAACAGTGTTGCCAGTAATGAGAAGGAAGACAAAAGAGAAGAAAAAGCAAGAGCGTTGTACAGCTATTTGAGCAACAACGAGGCAGGAATAAAAGCTTATTTTGATATGAAGGAAAAGCTGCCTAAGCCGCCGGAAGGACTTTTATACGGCTCTATGGGTACGCAGGAAAGCCAGAACTGCTCGGTAATTACTTTAAGGATGAAGCACCATAAAGGCAGCTGGGGCATCCCAGGTGCAGGCTACATGGCAAAAATACTTACGAGATTAGAAAACAAGACCTTTTATACGGCTCTTGAACGCTATACGAGCCTTATAGACAGAGAAATAGTTGTATTTGCCAAAGATATTTTAAGTGCTGCTGCAATACCTAGGGTCGTAGGCAAAGGCAAGAAAGATGGAAACATCCGCAAGGGGCATTGGGCAATTGCAGACGCAAAGATGACCGGCAGTAGGAAATCTTTGCTAAGGGCATTTGGATATAGAGAATTTAGTGAGATAGCACATATCTAATTTAGCTTATAACAACTTGGGAGGATGAGTTTGCCCAAAATTTTATGGAAAATTCCATTCAACAATTAAAAATGCAAGATTTTTCCTACGAAGAAAGATTTGCCAACTTTTACTTGACTGATACCTTTATGCTATCCTGGGTTGTAATGCTCTTTTCCGGCTCCGTTACTTTCTGTGTTTGCTGATTCTTAGACATAATACTATACCCTGCAACACCTATAAGGGCTACGACAATAAGAGCTATAATAGCAATCATATTGCGTTTTATAAAATTGGGTTTTCTTCGCCTCATTGTCTCTATTTATTCCTTTCTCGTAATGCTCTTTCCACTTCACGTCTAGCATCTTTAGTAGCCATATCACGCCTTTTATCATACAACTTTTTCCCTGTTGCCAAGGCAAGTTCAACCTTCACTAAACCATGTGTGAAGTACATTTTCAAAGGAACCAGAGTATAGCCTTTTTCTTTAACCTTACCAATAAGTTTTCTAATCTCGCTGGCATGCATAAGCAGCCGCCTATCACGTAAGGGTTCATGATTAAACTGATTACCGTGATCATAAGGACTAATATGCAAATTATATAAATATACCTCTGCGGTTTTGGTTATGGCAGCATAGGCGTCTTTAAGATTAGCTTTACCGGCACGCAAGGCTTTTACCTCTGTACCTCTAAGCTCAATGCCTGTCTCATAAGTTTCAAAGATAGTATAGTCATGGCGCGCTTTTCTATTTTCTGCAACAATTTTTATAGCTTGCTGTTTCAAGTATATTACCGCCTTTTTTTGCTTTTACCTTTTTTCCCATCTTTTTTATGGTTAGTTTTTCCTGCATCTTTACCCTGTTTTTTACCTTTGCTGAAATAGGCACCGCCGCGGCGCTTTTTCTCTCCGCTTTCGCGCCTATAATCAATTTGAGCTTTCAGATGATCTCTAGTTGAGGCATTAGCACCAGCCAAAATAAAATCTACCGCTCTATCGGCAATACTAACTTGCAACACTTCGACTCTGACTTTATCACCTAAACGATATATTTTTTTCAAATGCTCACCAATTAGATGATACTGTTCTTCTACAAATTCATAGTAGTCGTCAGTAAGGCTGGAAATATGTATTAATCCCTCTACACCATTTTCTAGTTCTATAAACATACCAAAGGCAGTGACACCGGAAATTGTACCATCAAACGCTTCGCCAATCAAGCCAACCATATATTCAGCTTTCTTTAAGTCTACGGTGGCACGTTCTGCTTCTGCAGCTGCCCGTTCACGCACAGAAGAATTTTGACAAATTTCGTCCAGCTTAGGTTCTAATATCTCACGCTGTTTATCTTGAAGTTTAGGATTTAACATCCATGCTCTTAATAAGCGATGCACTATAAGATCAGGGTAACGACGTATTGGCGAAGTAAAATGGGTATAATACTTAGCCGCTAAACCAAAATGCCCTATATTATCAGTTTGGTATACTGCCTGCTTCAAGCTACGCAAAGCTACAGTCTCAACTAATTTTTTCTCAGGACGTCCTTCCATCTGTGCCAAAGCCTGCTGCACTACCAAGGGTTTGATATCTTCATCGGCACTGAGCGGTAAATTAATAGCAAAGTTATGGAGTAATTTAGCTAAATCCACCATTTTACTCTCGTTAGGCACATCATGGACACGATAAACAAACGGCCATTTTTGCTTGTTCATATGTTCAGCCACTGTTTCATTAGCAGCCAGCATAAATTCTTCTACAATAGATTCTGCAATACTTCTAACTCTTTGTACTATCTCTATGGGTTTCTTTTGGTCATCTAATATTACTTTTTGTTCCGGCAGATCAAAATCAATAGCGCCACGTTCAGCGCGCTTAGCACGCAATATTTTACAGAGTTTTTCCATGTTTTTAAGCATAGGAACTATATCCGCATATTTATCTTTCAGCTCTAAATTATCATTAGCTACTATTTCACGCACAATAGTATAACTCAAACGATGCAATACCTTAATGACCGCTGGAAATATTTCATAACTCTTAATCATACCTGTCGTACCATCAACTATCATCTCGCAAGACATAGCCAAACGATCTTCACCGGCATTTAAACTACAAATACCGTTAGACAATTTTTCCGGCAGCATAGGTAATACACGGTCCACCAAATAAACACTGGTGCCACGTTCGTGGGCTTCTTTATCAATGATAGAATCTTCCTGCACATAACTGCTTACGTCGGCAATATAGACCCCTAGTAAGAAATCATTCCCCTGTTTCTCCACATAAACGGCGTCATCCAAATCCTTAGCATCTTCGCCATCCACAGTCACAAGCGAACAATTACGCTTATCTCTACGGCCTTTAATGTCTGTTTGTTTAATTTCCTTGGGTATTTTAGTTGCTGCTGCTAAAACTTTTTCAGGGAATTCTAAAGGCAAGTCATTTTGCTTAATAATCGAAATTATTTCTAAACCAACGTCGCCAACAGTACCTAAAATTTCTACAACCTTACCCTCAGCACTACGTCGCCCTTCCGGCCAAGTAATAATTTCAGCAACAACTTTTTGGTTAGTTTTAACGCCATTAAAATTTTTAGAGGCAATATAAATATCTTGTCCAATACGTTTATCATCAGGAACTACAAAGCCAAATTCGCCGCTAGGAACAAAAGTTCCAACTATACGCGCGTTAGCATGAGTAATTATCCTTATAACTTCGCCCTCAGGCTTTTGTCCGCCTCTCCCCACCGGAAACCCTAGCCATGATTCTATCGTTGTTCATGGCGCCATTTAAGGCATTTGGTGGCACAAAAACATCAGGGTTTTCGCCTTTATTATCCGGTATAACGAAACCAAACCCCTTTGACGTTAATTGAAAGCGACCCACAACCAAGCCCATTTTTTCCGGCAAACCGTAAGTATTAAAGTGGGTCTTTACTATATTGCCATTGCTTTCTAATTCTTTGAGACTTTGCCAAAATTCTTTAAGCATTTCCCCTGGAATTGGTATTTGCAGTATTAGTGTTTCTGCGTCAAGCGGAGCATAAGTCTGTCCTTGCATAAACTCCATTATTTTTGTTTTTACATCATTTAAATTCATTATTCACCCTCATATATCATCTTAGCATCAGCCTCAGCGGCAATACTACCATCTTTATTCACAATTTTCCCGGTCATTTCAATTAAACGACCCTTACGTTTTTTAACCTGTGCTATTACCTGAATTTCTTCACCAATAAACACCGGCTGGCGAAAACGCACTTCCATTTTTGCTGTATAAGCAATTTTCTTTTCATACAAATGAATGTAATTGCCCATAGTTTCATCTAACAAGGTACTTATTAAGCCACCGTGCATACGGCCATCATAACTTTGATGTTCTCTTTTGGGAATAAAAGTTGTATAACAGCCATTTTCATCTACTTTAAATTGCAACTTTAAACCAATAGGGTTTTCTTTGCCACAGGCGAAACACCATGTATATTCTTCTTTAGGCACCATACTATTTACTCCTTTAAAAAATTTTTTATCGTTTCATAAACCTTGTCGCGTTCTTCGTAAAGAGTTACAACATGTTTAGAGTTTTCCAACCAAAACAGCCTTTTTTTTTCTTGAACCAATATGTTTATAAATAAACTCGGCGCTAGAAGGCCTTACCGTATGGTCTATTTTCGACTGTACAATAAGACACGGAACTTTTACTGCCGGAATTACTTGGTTACGGCAATACTTAATAAGTTTCCAGGTTTCTTCCACTCCCGCTACCGGCATACAACCGTACGCCACATTAAAACGTTCTTCAGCATCAATAGCACGTTTTCTTTTTTTTACTGTGGTCATAAAATACTTTAATATCCCCATAAAATGCACTCGCCAATCAAAAAGATAAATGGGAGTAGACATTATAACAATACTTTTTACCAGTAAGCGCTCAGCTGCTAACAATGTCAACAAAGCCCCCATGGAAATCCCTACAATTGATATTTCTGTACAACTTTTACTTAAATTATAATATGCTGTTACTACAGTCTCATACCACTGCTCCCAAGTAGTGTCTAGAATATCTTCCGGTTTGGTTCCATGCCCCGGGAGTAGTACCCCCATAGTTGTGTATCCGTCTTTATTGAGTTTTTCCCCTAATTCTAACATTTCCGCCGGTGTGCCAGTATAGTCATGAATGAGCAATATTCCCTTAGCATTACCTGGAAAGAAAAAAGGTTCAGCACCAGACATAACCATTAACAATTCCTCCATCGTGTTATAACGTATACATTATAGCATTTTTAGTAAGATAAATCTATATATTGACTGTGACAAATAAAAAACCAGACCCCCAAGGGCCTGGTTTTTTCAGCCTTCAATTATTTGAACAAGTTCAACAAAATGCCACCTTGAGCAGCAATAACCGGAGCAAATACCAAAGAAACTATTGTCATTAATTTAATTAAAATATTCATAGCTGGACCGCTTGTATCTTTGAAAGGATCTCCAACGGTATCGCCAGTAACAGCAGCTTTATGACAAGCACTGCCTTTGCCACCATGAGCACCTGTTTCAATATATTTCTTAGCGTTATCCCAAGCTCCACCAGCATTAGCCATCATGATAGCCATCAATACACCAGCTGCAAGAGCCCCTGCCAACAAACCGCCCAAAGCTTCTGTACCAAATAAAGCACCCATTAACAAAGGAGCTACTATAGCCAAAATACCTGGCAACATCATTTCATGCAAAGCTGCCGCTGTAGAAATATCTACACATTTACGATAATCAGCTGTTCCAGTACCTTCCAACAAACCAGGAATTTCACGAAATTGACGACGTACCTCTTCAACCATCAATGTTGCTGCCTTGCCTACTGATTCCATAGTCATAGCACCAAAAACAAACGGAAGTGTAGCCCCAATGAACAACCCTACTAATGTCACTGGATTTAGCAAATCAATGCTATCCAATTTTACAACATGAGCGTAAGCAGAGAATAAAGCTAAGGCAGTCAAAGCCGCAGAACCAATAGCAAAACCTTTACCAATAGCAGCTGTCGTATTACCAACAGCATCAAGTTTATCTGTAATATCACGAACTTCTTCAGGAAGTCCGGCCATTTCTGCAATACCACCAGCATTATCAGCAATAGGGCCATAAGCATCAACAGCAACTGTCAAACCGGTTGTGGAAAGCATGCCCACAGCAGCAAGAGCAACACCAAATACTCCCATGGCAGGATCATGCATACCATTCATAGCAATGAAGGAAGCAAGCACACCCATAGCAATAAATAACATTGGCCAGAAAGTAGAATACATACCTACTGCTAAGCCTGCAATAATTGTAGTAGCATGGCCTGTTTCAGTACCATCAGCAATTCTTTTTACAGATGCATAATCAGAAGAAGTATAAATTTCAGTAATCTTACCAATTGCAGTACCGGCAATTAATCCAGAAATGATAGCAAAAAACGCATTAAAATTACCGAAAATAGAATTACTAAAATAAGCTGCCGAACATATTACCAATAAACCGCCCAAATAAGTTCCACTATTTAAAGCAGCTTGTGGGTTTTTAGACTTACTGCTACGAGCAAACGCAATACCAATTATAGAAGCCATGATGCCGCAAACAGCGAGAACAAAGACAAATTCAACACCTTCACCTTTAGTGAAAACTACAGCCCCCAAAGTTAAAGCAGAAATAATTGCACCAACATAGGATTCAAATAAATCAGCACCCATACCAGCAACATCACCTACATTATCGCCTACATTATCAGCAATTGTAGCAGGATTACGAGGATCATCCTCAGGAATTCCAGCCTCGACCTTACCTACAAGATCAGCGCCAACATCAGCAGCCTTGGTATAAATACCGCCGCCAACACGAGCAAACAAGGCAATAGAGCTTGCGCCCAACCCAAATCCTGTAACTATATCTATATTTCTGTCGAAAATAAAATAAGCCAATGTAATACCAATAATGCCTAGACCTACAACACAAAGTCCCATTACAGCGCCACCGGAAAACGCGATTTTCAAAGCTTGGCTCATACCATGACGAGCACCCTCGGCAGTACGTACGTTTGCTTTAGTAGCAACATTCATACCAAGATATCCTGCCAAAATAGAGAAAATAGCCCCAGCAACAAAACAGATAGCCGTCTGAACTTGTAAGAAAATAGAAATAATAACAGCAACAACAACAATGAAAACTGTCAAATATTTATACTCTCTATAAAGAAAAGCCATAGCCCCTTCATGAATATAACCAGCAATTTCTTTCATCCGATCATTGCCGGCACTAGCGCCACTGATACCAGCGCTAAGCATAAATGCTACAGCCAAGGCAATCAAGCCAATTACAACTGCTAAAATTAGATAAGTACTCAAAACAAATACCCCTTTCAATCCTCTTAAATTATTTTTTAGTGCGCAAACACCAAAATAGCCTTATTGAAACTTAGCAATCAGCATTGATATTACTCCAAAAGCAATACCTAACACTACCGTGATTTTTGCTAGCATATCATCCATATCATTAGATTTACCACCAAACATGGACTCTCCGCTTCCGCCAAAAGAACCGGACAGGCCTGCGCTTTTGCCGGACTGCAGTAATACTGAAGCCATTAGAGCTATACAGACTATAACATCTAAAACCATTAATATAGTTACAAACACGTTGTTACCCCCCCTTTTCCTTAACATCACCATAGCATTTTACCACAAAGTGCCCTTTGTTACAATTATTTATCAATTAATTTTGTGTAAATTCACGTTTTTTAGCACAAATATGCACGTCCCTGCTTCTAATAGTCCTTTTTTAGCAATTCTGTCGTTAAAACATCTAGGTTTGTTGTGCCTAAACGCGTAAAAAACTCTTCACGCTGTGGATTTTGTTTACTTACCTTTTTCATAGCAAAGTTGTACTTAGACGCATGAGTAAAGTCCGAGTTCCAAACTTCGGCATTATTTCTTACCTTTGTAAATAACCGTTCGCCTTTTATTGTGTTAACTAGTACTACTGTGACTCCTTTATTATCACTAAGTTCAGGGAATTTAGTCTCAACACCCCAATAGTCTGCAATGGTTAAATCAGCACTACTATGTTCATCATTATAGTGGCAGACGCTACAGCTTGGGCGTACGCTCATATTAGACAAAAATGCGCGCATATAGGAACTTTCCTGCTTTATTTCCTTAACACAACCTGTTAGCCCCGTAAAAACAAGTTGAAAATTATGCCATCCTTCAGTTTTATCTCTAAAATTAACACTAACTACGCTTTCACCTAGTTTTTCACATACTTCCTTTAGCCTTTGTCGATAAACTTTGGGGCTGGGAACACCATGGCAAACAACATCTACTAAAAATAAATTACTATATTCTTTACCCAAAAATCTCACTAAGCCTGCTACTTGGCAGGGCGTTCCGCTAAAGAGCACATCTTTACCGGTTTCAAGGGCTCCCTTTATATTTACATAAATATTGCCTATTTGACTTTGCACATATTTAGAACCACGCAATAATCCTAAATCATTTGCCTGATTAATCATAATATGATGCACTGATAGGTCAGAGTCAAAAGCAGCTCCTACAACATAACCACCCTTATTTAAAATATGCTCTGCTAATAAAGAAAAGCAACCACCTGACGAACTCTTCCAACGAACATCTTTATCTTTATTATAACATGCATAGACATTTTCTACCGGCCTACTTGCCGGAAGGTTAAGTACAGGACATACCCTTTCACAAAGGCAACAATTATTACAACTGTCTTTGTCTATGTTAGGATAAACAAAGCCCTCATTATCTTCTCGCATAATAATGCACTTTTGTGGACACCTATTGGCACAAGCAGCACATCCTACACAATCTTTTTTATCTGTTATAACAATCATGATTTTTCCCTCCTTGCCTCACCAGGTTTGTAAACCTACAAAGGTTTATGGTGCAACTGCTAAAACACCGGCAGCTGCACCATAAAGGACATTACTTTAATTTTTTTAAATTGTAAAATACTTTTTTGCCATTATATTGGGCAGCGCTAGCTAAATCCTCTTCAATCCTCAACAATTGATTATACTTAGCAACTCGTTCTGTTCTCGCCGGAGCACCGGTTTTAATCTGACCGGCATTTACCGCCACAGCAATATCTGCCAAGGTGGTATCCTCAGTTTCTCCACTGCGATGAGAAATTACACAAGTATATCCTGCACGTTTAGCCATTTCAATAGCGGCAAAAGCCTCAGTCAAAGTTCCTATTTGATTAACTTTAATCAAAATAGAATTTGCTACCCCGGTTTTAATTCCTTTTTCTAGGCGTTCTACATTGGTAACAAATAAATCATCACCTACTAGTTGAATCTTGTCGCCTAGTTTTTTCGTCAAAAGTTCCCAACCCTTCCAGTCGTCTTCTGCTAACCCATCTTCAATGGAAATGATAGGGTATTTTTTACAAAGTTCTTCATACCAAGACACCATTTGCGCCGCAGTTTTAGTTACGCCTTCGCCTGCTAAATGATATTTACCATCTTTATAAATTTCGCTAGCAGCCGTATCAAGGGCAATCATTACTTCTTCTCCCGGCTTATAACCAGCTTTTTTAATTGCTTCAACAATAACCTGAATTGCTTCCTCGTTAGAAGCTAGATTAGGTGCAAAGCCACCTTCATCGCCCACTGCTATTGACAAACCCTTAGCATGCAAAACTGCTTTTAAATTGTGATAAATTTCTACGTTCATACGCAGTGCTTCACTAAAACTTGCGGCACCAACAGGCATAGCCATAAATTCTTGAATGTCTACATTATTGTCGGTATGTGCACCACCATTTAGAATATTCATCATAGGCACAGGCATTTCCTTAGCATTTATGCCACCCAAATATTGATATAAAGACATATCCAAAGATTCTGCAGCAGCCTTAGCTACAGCCATGGAAACTCCTAAAATAGCATTAGCGCCTAATTTACCTTTATTAGTAGTTCCATCAAGACGGATAAGCATTTCGTCAATCTCTACTTGGCGTACAGGGTCTAAACCGATAAGAGCTTCAGCAATTACATCGTTAACGTTATCAATGGCCTTAATTACACCTTTGCCAATATAACGATTTTTATCACCGTCGCGTAATTCTACTGCCTCATGCACACCTGTAGATGCTCCTGAGGGAACAGCTGCTCTACCTTTGCTACCATCATCTAAAAGAACGTCAACTTCTAAGGTAGGATTACCACGTGAATCCAAAATCTCTCTTGCGTATACTGCCTCAATTACTGCCATCTTATACACCTCTTCATGATTTGTTATTTAAAAGGCTTTTGCCTGTCATTTCTGCCGGTTTAGCTACCTGCAATAATTCTAATAATGTAGGCGCTACATCTGCTAGCTTTCCTTCGTGCAATGTTCTGTGCATAGCATCGCCAAATAGTAAAAATGGAACTTTATTAGTAGTATGCGCAGTATAGGGAGTATGGGTTTTCTCATTTTCCATACATTCACAATTACCATGATCTGCGGTAATACACACTTTACCTTGAAGCTTGCCCATTTTATCTATTATTTTGCCCACACATTCATCTACAACTTCGACAGCCTTGATAGCCGCACTTAGAATCCCCGTATGTCCAACCATATCAGGATTAGCAAAATTTAAAATTATCAAATCGTATTTATCTTTATCTAAAAGCGCAAGTAATTTTTCCGTAAGCAAATAAGCACTCATTTCCGGTTGCAAATCATAGGTAGCTACCTTAGGTGAAGGAATTAACTCTCTGTCTTCATTTACGTTTGCTACTTCGTTTCCTCCGTTAAAGAAGAAGGTCACGTGTGCATATTTCTCAGTTTCGGCAATACGCAATTGATGCAAGCCTTCTTTGGCCACAACTTCTCCCAAAGTATTAACCAATGTCTCCGGGGGAAAAGCAACCTTTGCTTTTAGCGTGGCATCATACTGTGCCATACAGACAAAATCAACAGGATAGGCAGTAGCAGTTCTACTGAAAAGGTTGAAATCTGCAGCTACAAAAGCTCTAGTTATTTGCCTTGCTCTGTCAGGTCTAAAGTTGAAAAATATCATACCATCATCAGCTTTAACACATGAATTCTTATCATTCCCAACAATAAAAGGAACTACAAACTCATCGTTTATGCCCTTTGCATAAGAGCCTGCTATTCCTTCTGATGCGGAGGATGCCTTATCTCCTTGGTGCAAAGTCATAGCATTATAAGTTTTTTCTACTCGCTGCCAGCGATTATCTCTATCCATAGCATAGTAGCGCCCAGATACAGTAGCAATTTCTCCTACGCCTATTTTTTTTATTTCTGCTTCCAATTTCTCTATATAACCTAAAGCACTTTGTGGCGGAGTATCACGTCCATCTAAAAAAGCATGAATATATACCTTGGTTAAACCTAGCTTCTTAGCCATAGTTAACAGTCCATACAAATGTTTTTGATGGCTATGAACTCCACCATCTGAAACTAGTCCCATAATATGTAAAGCGGTATTACGTTCTTTTACAGAACTCATCAGCTCTTGCAACACTGCATTATGAAAAAAATTGCCATTAGCAATAGCTTTTGATATTCTCGTCAATTCCTGATCAACAATGCGGCCTGCCCCTATATTCAAATGTCCTACTTCTGAATTTCCCATTTGTCCATCAGGCAAACCAACAGCTGCGCCTGAACAAGCAAGTTCTGTATGCGGGCATTGCTTAAACAGAGCTGTCAAATTAGGAGTTTTTGCCTTAGTTGCAGCATTAGTTGGCGAGTCTTTAGCAATTCCCCAGCCATCTAAAATCATAAGCATTACCGGTTTTTTAGCCATTTTTTCTCCTTAAAAATTTCTAACTATAGCCGCAAAGCTTATAGCATCAAGACTAGCTCCGCCAACTAAAACTCCATCTATTCCTCTAATATTAAAATCATTCACATTGTCAGCCTTAACGCTGCCACCATAAAGTATTCTTACTTTAGTTGAGATTTTTTCGCCAAAAAGTTTTCTCAGTTTATATCTAATTCCATTACAAACCTCGAACGCATCCTTTGCCGTGGCTGTCTTTCCCGTACCAATAGCCCACAAGGGCTCATACGCAATAACTAAAGTTTCAGCATCTTCAACTTTAATATCTTTTAACGCCGTTGTTATCTGGCGACCAATTTTGCCCATTGTTTTGCCTTCTTGGCGTTCTTGGGCATTTTCTCCCACACATAATACAGGAACCAAACCATTACGATATGCAGCTTTAATTTTTTGTGACACTATAGCATCTTTTTCGCCAAATAACGTTCTGCGCTCGGAATGTCCTACTATAACATATTGACAGCCAATATCTGCCAGCATAGCTCCTGAAACTTCACCTGTAAATGCGCCTTGTTCTTCCCAATGCAAATTTTGCGCACCATAACCAACTTCTTTGCCATCAATAGCATCAGCTACTGTTTCCAGTGCTGTGAATGGCGGGAAAATCACTACTTCAGAAGCTGAGCCGAAAGTTTCTTCTACAATATCTTCTGCTAACTCCACTGACTCTGTAACATTTTTATGCATTTTCCAATTACCGGCAATAAATGGCCTACGTAAAGGATCTAAAGCCGCAACTCCCGGCAGTACTTTTCCTTCCAAATACTCTAAAGAAGCCCCTCCACCTGTGGAAATATGCTTTATTTTTTTAGCTAGTTTTAGCTTTTCAATAGCAGCAACTGAATCACCACCACCTACAATAGTAATTCCCTTAGACATGCCCAAAGCTTGCGCAACTGCTTCTGTCCCCTTACAAAATGCATCCATTTCAAACACACCCATAGGGCCATTCCACACAATCGTTTTCATTGGTTCTAGGGCTTTTACATAAAGTTCTGCTGTTTTAGGTCCTATGTCCAAGGCCATATAGTCTTGATTTAAGTCGCCAATAGCTTGTACTTCATGTTTTGCCTCAGCTGCAAAAGAGTCGGCCATAACCAAATCCACAGGTAAGTACATTTTAACTTTATTTGCATCTGCTTTTTTTAGCAATTCTCTAGCTAAGTGCAACTTATCTTCTTCAACTAAAGAATTTCCTAAATGGAATCCTTCAGCTGCCAAAAATATATTGGCCATACCGCCACCAATTAAAATTATATCCACTTTATCTAAGAGACTATCAATAACACCAATCTTATCTGACACTTTTGCTCCGCCAATAATAGCAGCAAAAGGCCGTGAAGGATTAGTTACAGCTTTGCCTAAATAACGCAGCTCTTTTTCCAAAAGGAACCCTGCTACAGAAGGTAAAAAATGTGTCACTCCCTCAACTGAGGCATGTGCCCTATGCGAAACACCAAACCCATCATTGACATAAATATCGGCCACTGAGGCCAGTTGCTCGGCAAAAGCCATATTGTTTTCTTCTTCTTCCTTATGGAAACGTAAGTTTTCCATAAGGAAAACGTCGCCTGTCTCCATTTGTCCTACAGCATCTTGCACTTGCGCCCCGATACAATCGTCAATAAACTGCACATTTTTGTTTAATAACATTGACAAATGTGCAGCCACCGGTGCTAAAGAATACTTTGCCACAACCTCACCCTTAGGGCGCCCTAAATGCGCCATAAGGATAACGATTGCCTGGTTTTTCAACAAATATTTAATTGTTTCCAACGATGCTTTGATGCGAGTATCGTCAGTTATATTACCGTCAGCATCCATTGGTACGTTAAAGTCCACGCGTACCAACACTTTTTTATTTTTTACATCCAAAGCTCTAATTGTTTTTTTATCCATGAAAGGAAAACTCCCTTATGACTATTAAAGTCCTTTTTTAGCAATATAAAGAGCTAAGTCAACCACACGGTTAGAATAACCCCATTCATTGTCATACCAAGAAACCACTTTTGCCATTCTAGGTCCAACCATCATAGTGGAAAGACCATCTACAATGGAACTCAAAGGACAACCATTATAATCACGAGAAACCAAAGGCAGTTCGTTATATCCCATAATACCTTTTAGTTCGCCTTTAGCAGCTTTCTTCAAAGCGGTGTTAATTTCAGCCACAGTAGTATCTTTGCTTAAGGTTACAGTTAAGTCAGTAATAGAAACATTGGCAGTAGGAACGCGCATGGCAAAACCATTTAATTTCCCTTTTACTTCCGGTAATACCAAAGCTACAGCTTTAGCTGCACCTGTAGTAGTAGGAATAATCGATAATGCTGCAGCACGAGCTCTACGTAAATCAGAGTGTGGTAGATCAAGAATTTTTTGGTCATTAGTATAAGAATGAACCGTAGTCATAAGACCACTTTCAATACCAAAGTTTTCTAATAAAACCTTAGTAAATGGTGCTAAACAATTAGTGGTGCAAGATGCATTAGAAATAATATTATGTTTTGCAGCATCATATTTATCTTCATTGACGCCCATTACTATAGTAATGTCTTCGCCCTTAGCAGGAGCTGAAATAATGACCTTTTTAGCACCAGCAGTAATATGAGCTTTCGCTTTTTCGCCTTCAGTAAAACGGCCTGTAGATTCAACTACAACTTCTACTCCCATTTTTCCCCAAGGCAACTTGCTAGGATCAGTTTGGGCAATAACTTTAATTTTCTTACCATTAACAACGATACAATCACCATCAACGGAAACTTCCGCAGCAAAAGTACCATGTACGGAGTCATATTTTAATAAATGTGCCAAGGTTGCAGCATCAGTCAAATCATTTACAGCAACAACATCAAATTCCGGTTTACTCATAGCAGCTCTAAACACATTACGCCCTATTCTTCCAAAGCCATTAATACCAATTTTTGTCATGATAATTCCTCCTAATATTTTGTTTTATTTTATATTTATCTTTCCTGTCTTCGCTTTTAAAGAAGTTTAACCATATCTCTGGCAGCTGCTTCATCCGTCACCAAGATATCTTGATGTGAAGCTCTAATAACTGCTAAAATCGCCTGCGCTTTGGATTTGCCGCCAGCCAAACCAATTACCTTATTAATACGTTTTAAGTCATTCATCATAAGTCCTGCATTATTAGTTACGTATACAACTTTGCCATTAATATCGCAATACTGACCAATTGCTTCACCAACTGCTCCCTGAGAGTTTAACTCTTTCATAGCACCGGCTTCCAAGCCTCTGCGTTCTGCCATTATCTTAGCCTGCCCCATCCCATGTACTAGAATATCGGCACTTTTAATAATTTCTACAACAGCTTTTACGCCCGGATCTTCTGCCAAAATACTGTTAAGAATCTCCCCACTGACACTGTCTGGAACATATAACTGACGATAACGTGCTTTAAGTCTTCCAGCCAAAACGGTAGCAATGGTATTAGCCTGATTTTCTACTTTGTCACCTAGCCCACCACGGGCCGGTACCACTATAGTATTCGGCTGATTACCTCTAACATTTTCTGCCATTGCGGCCAAAGTTGTACCACCACTAACGGCAACTATATGCTGGGTTTTACCATCTTCCAACAATTGTAACAAAATACGAGCTGCTGCACGACCAATTTCGCGTTTAACGACCTCTTCTTTATCACAATCACCTGGGATAATAACTACACGACCAATATGAAGATTTTCCACCAGCAACTTTTCCAGTGTAGATAAGTCTTGCAATTTACGAACGTAATCAGACAAATCCCGTAAAAGATCGCTGCCCTCGTCCGTCACTGCCATTCCCAATGAAGAAAAACTTAAAAGTCCAGAAGTTTTCAAAAAATCTACCTGAGCCCTTAAGACCCTTTCACTTAAACCCAATTCTCCGGCTAGAACCCTGCGTCCAATGGGAGCATCGTGACGTACTTGTCTTAAAATGCGATACCTTTCTACCAAAAGATCGCTGAGTTCTGGTACTATCTTCTTTTGAAGATTAATAATATTATCCATATAACCCCTCGCAGACCTTTATTGTCCCTGCCGGAACTTTTTTCGTCCCGCCAGCTCTCAAAAAAATGTTCACTTACCGGAACGCCTTCATTATAACATCTTATATAAAAAAAAATAAGGCTTTTGCCATCTTTTTTTTATATTATGCTCTATAATTAACTTTCTCCGGTTGCATATCATGCATATGTAACCTTTCTTTTGCCACTGACGCCCATTCTGTGCCTATTTTGCCATAATTACAATAAGGATCAATACATATACCACCGCGTGGTGTAAATTTACCCCATACCTCAATATACTTTGGATTCATAAGTTTAATTAAATCTTCCAAAATTATATTGACACAATCTTCATGAAAATCTCCATGATTTCTAAAGCTAAACAAATACAACTTCAAAGATTTGCTCTCAACTAATTTTTTCTCGGGAACATAAGAAATATAAATAGTAGCAAAATCCGGTTGTCCTGTCATAGGACAAAGACTAGTAAACTCAGGACAATCAAATTTCACAAAATAATCTCTCTGTGGATGTTTGTTTATAAATGATTCCAAGACACTTGGGTCATAATCATTGGGATAGTTAGTTTTTTGGCTTCCCAATAAAGTAACTCCGGTCAACTCTTTTTTATCTCTTCCACTCATAATGTGTTTTCTCCTTAGTAAAAATCATATTAGTTTCTTCTTATAAAAATTCAGTTGCAAAAAGTTTTTTTTTCACTTGTGTGAAGCAATTGCTTCTCTTTCGTTAGAAGAACATTTTGCCATTCTCTTTTCAACAGCGGTAACCAGTACGCCACCCACAACACCTGGTACAATTTGTCCAATAAGCAAGGATGATGCCAACACCAAGTATGGAATATTTAATAAAATGGACAGCCAAATAGGTACTATTAATCCCGGAATCAAAACTATGAATAAGGTAATAAAAATATTGGGGAAATTATGTTTTTTTGCTAGCGCTATCGCGCTGCAAGTTGTAACCCCAACAAAAGTACCCCCTATCATGTCAAGAGGTCCCAACCCACCCATGAAAGTATTACTTATTAGGTTAGCCAATCCCAACGGTATGCTTAAAAAAGGGAAAATAGCGCTTAGCCCATATAACGCTGTAGCAATACGAATTTGATACTGTCCAAAAGCAAAACTTTGCGTATAAATCATTATAACTACATACAAAGCAATGCACAAGGCAGAAATTGTCAGTTTTCTTGTTTTAGATAATGGGGTATTAAGCATAATAAGCTCCTTTGAATTGGGCAACAAAAAAGGAAGGCAAAATAATGCCCTCCATCCAAGTCAATACAATAGCACTGTTTAGTGCCGCCCTAGTTTTATTTTTAGACAGGATGGTTACGAACTGTCCGTTATTAAGTTAACCAGTATTATACAATATATACTGCCGAAAAGCAAATATTACTAGACTTTTCAGTACCTTTATTACTTTAGAATTAGATAGATATAAAATATCTAATATATGTGCTTATTCGGTTTTTAGTTTTTCTTACTATAACTTTCTTTGAACAATCTTTGCCAGTTCATTAAGAAAAGCTTCTTGTTGCAAATACAGCCTCTCGGCTTCTGCTAAGGATACCAGTTTAAAATGCAGGTTCATTTTGGGTCGACGTTGAGCCAAGCGTGGCAAATCTGCACAAACTACTTGAGCAATCTTGGGATATCCTCCAGCAGTTTGACGGTCAGCCAAAAGAATAATAGGTTTGCCATCTGCCGGTACTTGAATAGATCCAAAAGTTACTGGTTCAGAAACTAATTCTCGCTTTTCCTTATACTGCAGTGCTTCTCCTTCCAAACGATAGCCCATTCGGTCAGACTGTAAGGTAATACTATAAGGCTCATTAAAGAAATTATGCATACTTTCTTCAGTAAACCAATCATGCTGTTGCCCCCTAGTTATGCGAATAGCATTATCGTCAAAGATAAAGGTTCCTGGCGCATACCAAGATACAGTAGCAAAAGCAGCATTAACGCCATCTTTTTGCATAATTTATTGCGCAAATAATTCCATAGTAGAAGCAGGAGTACCTACTTTTAGCACATATCCTGTAGCCAATGCTCGTCCTTCAAACCCGCCGATTTTAGCACGTAAATAAGTGCTTTTACTGCCCATTATTATGGGCACATCAAATCCACCAGCCACTGAAAAATAACCACGACATCCTTGTTTAGCAAACCCACACACAAGCAAACAATCTCTGGTGACAAATACAGGACGAAATCTAGGTACCGGTTGCCCTTCTATAGTCGCTCCCAAGTCAGCACCGGTTAATGCAAATATTATTCCAGATGGAAGATGCATAGTAGAACCCACAATTGTCATCTCTAAAGTAGCTTCTTCTTGCTTGTTTCCCACTAATATATTTGCTAGCCTAGAAGAAAAACTATCCATCGCACCGTTGACTAAAACTCCATATTTTTGATAACCAATGCGTCCTAAATCTTGTAATGTAGACATAGGGCCGCTTTTTTCAACTAAAATATTCATTTTGCCACGCTTCCTTCCTGCGCCGCAATACTTTTAAACTCTCCCGGTGTTATTGCATAAAATTCGAGCCTATCGCCAGCTTGAAGCACACTTGGATGTTCTAAATCATTTTGCCTAAACAGCTCTAACGGTGTACGACCAATTAACTGCCAGCCCCCTGGAGTTTCCAAGGGATAAGCCCCTGTTTGAGATCCTGCTATGCCTACCGACCCCTTGGGAATTGCTAGCCTTGGAGTCTCACGACGTGGAGTAGCAATATCTTCCGGCAATCCTCCTACATATGGAAACCCTGGTGCAAACCCAATCATATATACAAGATAATCACCACTAATATGTTTATCAATAACCTCTTGCTGTGTAAGTTTATGGTATTCTGCCACATATTCTAAATCTGGGCCATATTCTTCACCGTAGCATACGGGTACGCGCACTCTAGGAGCAGCATCAGCTTCCGACAACTTGATTTTTTTTTAACAGTGTTTTTATGTGATTTTCCACCACCTGATACGAATGTGACAATTCCGGATTTGCTTTTTCTAGTTTTTCCTTGCTAAGAATTATCGGTTCAAAGAAAACTGCTACCCCTGTATAACTAACTTCAAGTTCTTTTAGTCCAGGGAAGGGATTCTGTTCCAGTTCTGCAGCTAGTGCCCGGGCACAAAGACATAACTGTGGATCAATTTTATCCCCAAAGCTAACCTGTATTGCCGCCTCTCCTAGCGGTTGCATTTTAGCGTCCATAAATATTTTCATTACGTTATTCACAATACCACCATCCACTTTTTAGATAGCTAAATAAAAATTTTTTAAACTTTTACTCAACTAAACTCACTAAGGCCAAGCTTTACGTGCAGCAGCCAAAAGCAAAGAGCCTAATGTTATTGGAAGAATCAATCCATTCAATGCCCCTACGATAATAAGCACCTTTACCGGATGACCAATAACGGAAAATATAAAAGTAGAGAAAATAATGAAGACAATAATTGCAATACGATAATGCTCATCAATTTTTTTACTGAAAGTACGAATAAAAGAGACAGAAGTGTAAGCACAACCAATAACCGAAGTAATTGCCGCCGCCCACATAACTACGCCAAAGATCTTGTAACCAACTTCGCCGGCTGCAAGACGAAATACAGACGCAGGCGGATTGGCAGGATCTAAATGCAAACCATGAGAAATAACGCCTAAAGCAGCCAGAAATAATACCATACGCATAATACCCGTGATAATAATACCAGTTACTGAACTTTTGGTAACTTCCGGCAAATTTTCTTTGCCTGCAATACCAGCATCAAGCAAGCGATGACCGCCGGCAAAAGTAATATAGCCACCTACGCTTCCACCTACCAAGGTTACAATAGACATGATATCAACTCCATCAGGCAAAAAGGTTTTTTCCATTGCCAGTCCTACCGGAGGAGCAGAAGTTATAGCCACATAAATAGTCAAGATTAACATACAAAAACCCGCTACTTGAGTGAAGCGATCCATAGACTTACCAGCTTCTTTATTTATAAAGATAAAAACAGCTATTGCCGCACTAATAATTGCACCAGGAATGGGTCCAATGCCAAAAATGACATTTGCGCCTAGCCCACAACCACCAATATTACCAATATTAAAAGCAAGCCCACCCGCAACTACCAAAGCTGATACAAGATACCCTAAACCTGGAAGTACACCATTGGCAATATCTTGTCCATGCAATTTTGATACAGCGATAATACGCCAAACATTTAATTGCGCACCAATATCAACAATAACAGTTACTAAAATAACGAAGCCGAAACTTGCGCCTAACTTTTCCGTAAAAACCGTTGTCTGTGTCAAAAAACCTGGTCCTATTGCCGATGTCGCCATTAAAAAAGCTGCCTCTAAGAGTACGCTCAGTTTGGATTCTTTCATTTTTCTCCCCCTGTTTTTTTAGGCTCTACTAACTAATTGTGTGAAAAGTCCGCTGACGCTGGCTTTTTTATATTTTTTATGTTCATTGCAACTTTATTTTATAAAAGTTCCGGCAGCAGATATTTCTACGCCATTTTCTAGCAAAGCTTCTCTGATTTTCTGAGCAAATAATAAGGCTTTTTCACCATCGCCGTGAATACAAAGTGTATCTGCTTTAACTGGAATAACCTTACCACTTAAAGTAGTCACTTTATGTTCCATAATCATAGATAGAACCTGTTTAATAGAAGCATTTTCATCTGTAATCATTGCTCCGGGTTTACTGCGTGGGGTTAGTGAACCATCTTCTTGATAACTACGATCTGCAAAAACCTCAGAGGCACAGCGGATGCCTATTTTATTAGCAGCCTTAATGCTTTCACTACCTGCTAAAGCAAACAAAATTAAAGATTTATCCACATCGTAAATAGCTTGAGCAATAGCTTCAGCAAGTTTCGCATCTTTAGCCGCCATATTATACAATGATCCATGAGGTTTTATATGATGCAGATTGCTTCCTGCTGCCTTAGCAAAAGCTGCTAAAGTTCCTACCTGATAGACGATAATGCTATAAGCCTCTTCAACAGAAATGTCCAATTTTCTGCGACCAAACCCAGCCAAATCAGGCATACCGGGATGCGCTCCTAATGCAGCACCACTCTCCAAGGCTAAGCGGATCGTTTTTCGCATCACATTCGGATCTCCTGCATGAAAACCACAAGCAATGTTAGCTGACGTTAGCAATGGCAATACTTTGTCATCTTGCCTCATTTTCCAAGGGCCAAAACTTTCACCTAAGTCTGAAGTCATATCAATCCTAAACATTTTTAAGTCCTCCCTTTGTCATAATGTTCTCACAATTAACAAATAAAAAAAATTCACAGTCAGTTTGTTAAATCATCTTTACAAACATACACCCGTAAAATAAGTGAAGCGCTGCCTTCATTTGTCTTTATACTAACATACACAAGTTTTCAAGTAAAAACAAAAAAATAAATACTGAGATTCAAAATTTTTGAATCTCAGTATTTATGTAACCATTATTCATATTCTAAACACATCTGTCCGGTTCTAAAAGACTTAGCTAGTGCTTGATAATCCGCTTGCTGCAACTTATATAAATCAATCGCAGAATCAGTATCTATTTCCACAAAACTAATGGTATCTCCCGGCATTGTCTGTGCCAGTTTATAAAGATTTGCCTGAATAACATAACCTATCTTAGCAAACCCTCTGGTTGTACCGTGATCGGGCATAACAATAAACGGTTGTCCATGAGCAGAAATTTCCACCGCACCCCAACCAGTAGCGTCAGAAACCACTTCTCTTCCCTGCAATATCAGTGCTGGGCCTTCCAATTCGCAGGCCATACGATCAGCTATAGAAGAAACTTTATATGTGGAAGACAAAAACTTCTTTTGATTCGCTGCATTAAACAAATCTGCCTGTGGTCCCAAAATAACATTTAGTTTCCAAGCATGCAGATATTCAGGTACCCAAAACTCTGATAAATCAGTAGTACGTACATACACCTGGACAGCATTCCCTATTTCTAACGTATCGCCGGCCATTAAAATGCGCCCATCTAATCCTCCGATTCCTGCTGTTACATAAGTTGAACGACTGCCCATAACTGGGGCAACTTCAATCCCACCCTGAACTGCCAGATAACTACGACGACCGCTAACAGCCTTACCAAAAGCTAGTGTTCCTCCCTCCGGCACTATAAAAGATCGCCAATTATGTAACTGCCTACCATTTAAGGTTGCCTGCATATCGGCTCCTGCAATAGCAGCCATTACAGAATAATCAAAGTGAAATACTCCGCCTTCATCTGTCATTTCTAGCATAGCTGCATGTTTTTTGTTTCCAACTAGAAGATTTGCTACTTGTGCTGCATATGGATCAAGACAACCGGATATTGGCATTCCCCAGGTTTGATAGCCCCACCGTCCGCTGTCTTGAATTGTTGTGAAATTTCCAGGGCGAATAACAACTATCACAACTATACTTCCTCCTCTCTTATCTAAGGTTGATAATGTCCGTTTTCAATCTGCCTTTTAAGATTAAAATATTCTCCAATTTCAATAATTTCAAACTGTACATAATCTCCTGCCGTCAGTAAAAAAGGATGCTCTCTTTTTGCATCAAATATTTTCAGTGGTGTACGTCCAATAATATTCCACTCTCCAGGAGATACTACAGTATAAATACCCGTCTGATTACCAGCGATACTTACTGAACCCGGTGGTATTGCACGACGAGTTAAAGGCTGTCTAGACACACTAAATGGCAGATTCCCCATATACGGAAACCCAGGTGTAAAACCAGTAAGATATACTAAATGCGGTTTTGAGGTAAGAATATCCAACAATTCTTTTTTAGATAAACTTGTCAGTCTCAACACACAATCCATGTCTGGAGCTAAAACACCATCATAACAAACCGGAACATGAAGCACTTTAGATAAAGAAGCAAAAAATGGCTCTAATTTTTCCAGTGCTTCCACAACCAAGCTGCGCATCTCTTTACTTGATAACTGCAGCACATCATAATAAATCATTACTGAGCAGTAAGAAGGTACTATTTCCCGCACTGCATTAATTTGCAATTTTTGCAAGCTATGAACGAATTCCTGCACTTGTTCATGGACACCGAGAGCTGTTTTTTCGCCAAACACTACGACTAGCCCTCCGTCACCTGCTGATTGCAGTTTTGCTATAGCTCCTACATTTTTCATTAGCATCACCTTCCAATCCTTCAGGAATTCTTTCCCACAACAACTTCATAAATAATTTCATGGGCCGCGAAATCCACTTATCCTTATGATGTACCATATAGGCATGCATATTCCAAGCCTTACCTTGCCAAGGCAAGATTTTAAGCAATCCATCCTTAACCTCTTTTTGGACAGCTGCTTGTGGTAGAAGCGCCAAACCCAAACCACTGAGAGCAAAAGATTTTGCAGCTTGTAACTGGCCTATTTCCAAGATACGTAAAGGCTCAATTCCCTTTTTTTTCCATCTCTTCCTCTAATATAGAAGAATACCTGCTGTTTAGCTCTGTCACAATAATTGTTTGCCCAGTCAATAGCTTTTCGTCTACATTTTGCCCTTTAGCCAATACATGCTTAGGTGACGCTGCCAGCACAATAGGCTCAGGCCACAAACTATGTACCGTTAAATCCCTATCCGGCACTTTTTCTTCAAGATAAAAAGCCAAATCTAACAGGTTTTTGCGCAACAAACTTTGAAAGTAATTTCCGGTACCCAACCTGAGCCGTAGCTTAACGTGAGGATACAACAACGCATATTCTGTCAGTATCTGATCTAGATGAAAACTAACAATGGATTCAGACATACCTAAGGATAGGACACCTGTTGGTTCCTCCTGCCTAGCCAAAACAGCATGAGTTTCATCATCTAGGCGCACGATGCGATCCGCATAGCCATAGAGTCTCTCTCCTTCTGCCGTAAGCATCAACGCATGTCCCATCCGCTCGAATAAAGCTACTCCCATTTCTTTTTCCAAAAGCTGTATATGTGAAGTAACACTGGACTGAGTATATCCCAACTGTCGTGCCGCTTCAGAAAAACTGCACAAGGTAACAACACTCATAAAAGTCCTTAGCTGACAGATTTCCATAATTTTTCCTCCTTAAATCAGTTTCTTTACACGACATGAGCGAACTTAAAGATAATAACCGTTTATCAAATATCCTCTTTTAAACACCATCATACTTTAACATTTACTTAAAATCACAGTTTCCCCAGTAAAGCTCATTGAATACTCTACTGGGCTACGCTTAACCCTATTTCCATATAAGATATTTCTTTCCCCGTGTAGTCTGCCATCACAAAATGTTTTTCTCCATATTTGGTCTCAGGAGTCCACATAAAACTTTCTATAGGGAGATATTTGCGCAATTTTCGCCAAGTAGAAAATTCATACTCCGGCAAATATTGATGAACAAGCTCTAAATTACGCCAAAATTCCCTAATTGGTTCGCGTAATTCTTCAGTATGCCACTGTAGTTCTTCCGGTCGCCAATTCGGCTGTCCCACAAAAATATCAAAGCGCAAAATTTCCGTCACAACTACTACCAAATCAGTATGCTTTTCTTGTACAAAATATAAGAGCAGCAAAGCCACATCTTTCACATTATGCCCCAAAGGATATAATCCCTTTGCTTCCCACCATTTAGTCAGCGCCTCATAAAAAGCAAAAGCATCCTGCTTATAGCCGTAAGCAATTAAATACTTTAAAGTGTGCCCATATTTTCCTGTATTATAAGTATGGTCAAAAACATCTTCCAATATCTTTAAAAAGCGTAATTCTTCGTAACTTAAATACTTCGTTTGTAATATCTCGTAAGGTGGCTGTGCCATATAAAGCATGGCGTGTTCTGTATTTTGCTTACCAATTAATGCCCCTTTCAAAACCTTTAAGAACCCAAGTTGCAACATATTAGCTTGCAAAGCATAAACATCATTAAAAGATTTTTTGAAGCTGGTTAAATCTTCATAAGGCAATCCGGCAATAAGATCCAAATGCACGTGCATATTCCTAAAGCTTAAAATTTGCGTAACATTATGTGCCAATTTATCCCAATAGTCATGGCGACCAATAGCTGCTAAAGTTTTAGAATTTGTCGTTTGCACACCTATTTCCAGCTGAAACCTCCCCTTAGGTACAGCTTTAAGAAATGCTAATACTTTTTCTGATAATAAATCTGCCTTTAATTCAAAATGAAATGTTGCCTCTGTATTAGCAGCAGCCAAATGCTCCATAATAGGAAGGAAGTAGCTTTCATCTAAATTATAAGTACGATCCACAAACTTTACTAAAGGCACTTTTGCTTCTATATACTTATCTAAATCTGCAATTACAGCCTCTAGTGGTCTTTGTCTAACGTTATGAGAAATACCTGACAAGCAATAGGAACAGCTAAAGAGACAACCTCTTGTACATTCATAATACGTTATTTTATGTTCAGCAACAATTTTTTCTAAATCTTCATATGGAAACGGCAATACCGCCAAATATTCAACTATTGCAGGCTGACTGATATTTTCAACTTTCCCACCAATATCACGATAAGCAACATATTTTGGTGGCTTTTTTCCCTTTTGCAAATTTTCTACTAACTCTGCAAATACTTCTTCGCCTTCGCCCTGAATAATATAATCTGCATCCAAGCATTCTTCAAAACTGTCCTTGGCTGTAAACCCTACTTCAGGGCCACCTAATACTATTTTTACTTTTGGTAAAACTTGCCTAATTAGTCCTGCTAATTCAAGCACATAGTTTTTATTCCAAATATGCACATTAATGCCGATTAAGTCAGGACGGTAGCCCGTAATCTCTGACAAAACTGCCAACATTGGTGTTTGAATAGTTTCTTCACAAAAATCAATTTCTATGTTCTTATTTTTACAATAGTTATAAATAGAATGCATGCCTAAAGCCGTATGTATATACTTACTATTAATTGCAACTAAAAGTATCTTCATGAAATTCTCCTCAATTTTTCCTTAATAATATTATATGTTCATTATAATAGGATATGTACCAAAATAAAAAAAAACCTTGATGTTGTATCAGTCAAGTAAAAGTTGGCAAATCTTTCTTCGTAGGAAAAACCTTGCATTTTTAATTGTTGAATGGAATTTTCCATAAAATTTTGGGCAAACTCATCCTCCCAAGTTGTTATAAGCTAAATTAGATATGTGCTATCTCACTAAATTCTCTATATCCAAATGCCCTTAGCAAAGATTTCCTACTGCCGGTCATCTTTGCGTCTGCAATTGCCCAATGCCCCTTGCGGATGTTTCCATCTTTCTTGCCTTTGCCTACGACCCTAGGTATTGCAGCAGCACTTAAAATATCTTTGGCAAATACAACTATTTCTCTGTCTATAAGGCTCGTATAGCGTTCAAGAGCCGTATAAAAGGTCTTGTTTTCTAATCTCGTAAGTATTTTTGCCATGTAGCCTGCACCTGGGATGCCCCAGCTGCCTTTATGGTGCTTCATCCTTAAAGTAATTACCTAGCAGTTCTGGCTTTCCTGCGTACCCATAGATCCGTATAAAAGTCCTTCCGGCGGCTTAGGCAGCTTTTCCTTCATATCAAAATAAGCTTTTATTCCTGCCTCGTTGTTGCTCAAATAGCTGTACAACGCTCTTGCTTTTTCTTCTCTTTTGTCTTCCTTCTCATTACTGGCAACACTGTTTGCATAGGCGTCTATTTTCGCCAGCAACTCTTCCGTTTTACCGTCCATATACAATGCTTTTAGCTCTTTACGCATAGCCGTATCGGCTATTGCGTAAATTATCTTCTTGAACACATGAAACCTGTCTAATTGGTAAATAGTATACGGATCATAAGGATGCTTAACCCAGGCTGCTCCATCCCCATTAATGAACCTGTACTTTACTTCATCCGTATTGTACTTTGTTTGAATCATGGCTTCCCTTATGCGGTGGAACTCTTTTGCCTCTTCAAAACCTGCGGTCATAACTTTTCCCACGACTTCATTTCTGCCGTCTTTTCCCTTACGTATACCCTCATAGGCCGTGCTGACCTTTATCTCTTTGCCCGAGGCCTCTTTTGGGCGGTAGGGCTTTTGCAGGTGCAGGAATATACCATCAGCTTCTTCGAACAATACCGGTGCTTCTTTACCCGTCTGCGGCTTATCTTCTTCTAATCTTTTGGCCATGTCTGTTTCTTCTGCTTCCAGTTTTTTACCAAATTCCTGCACCGTATTCCAAATTCCTTGGCTGCTTATATTTATTTGGCTGGTAAGATTAACGGCAGATTCTGCTTTCCTGAAGCTTACCTCTGTGGCTGCTTTAACCATTGCTTCTACAGAGTTATATGACATCTTGCCGATGACCTCCATGCCCATGGCATCATCTAGAAGGTACATGAATTCCTTCTTGCCTTCTTCGTTAATGTGCTCATAGACCGTGCGCTTATAGGCGACATCTCCGAACACGCAGCGTATGTGGTTGGCCTTAAAACCTTTGTGCCTATACGCCTTGCGATCTCTTTCGACCATGAGCTTCCTATCGTAGCCTTCCAACAAGTCCTTCACCATTTCGACGGCAGCACTGCACACATAGCTGAAAATTATTTTCTCAATATCCTTGAATGTCGGCAAGCTTTCATTTACAATATCCATAGTAGGAACTCCTTTACATGTTTTGTCTAGCAACTAACATATTAAAGAATTTTTCCTACTATGGGAAGTGGATTTTACATCCACTTCCTTATTTTGTTTCTTTTGCCAACTAATATTTTACTCTAACAAGAGACAAAAAGGTAGATTAGCTTATGTTGCAAAATTTAATTACAATAAAATAAACTATTATCTTTAACATTATGCGTGAAATGTAGTAATATATAAATATCTATAATTCCTTAAATAGGAAAAACCATAAAATGGAGGCACGAACATGTTTGAAAATATGATTGAAAATTTAAAAGCAAAAAAACAAAAACTAGTATTTACGGAAGGTTTAGATCCAAGGATTTTGGAAGCTGCAAGCCGATTAAAAAAAGATAATATACTCGAACCCCTACTATTAGGTAATCCCAAAGACGTACAGATGGCAGCGGAAAAAATATGGTTTTTGCATAGATGGAATTGAAATCATAGAGCCTAAAGCGTATAAAGCTCTAGAATCCATGATTCCCATGATGGTCGAACTGAGAAAAGGAAAAATGGATGAAGCCACTTGCCGCGGATTGTTGATGAAAGCCAATTATTTTGGCACCATGCTTGTAAAAATGGGGTATGCTGACGGCCTCTTAGGCGGAGCAACCTATTCAACTGCCGACACTATCCGCCCTGCATTACAAATCATTAAAACAGCACCTGGAAATAAAATCGTTTCAAGCTGCTTTATTCTATATCGCAAAACAGACAATGTTGAAGAAAAATACGCTATGGGCGATTGCGCTATCAACATTACTCCAAGTGAAGATGAGCTTGTAGAAATTACAGTTGAAACGGGAAAAACCGCTAAAATCTTTGCCATTAATCCTAAAGTTGCCTTATTATCCTATAGTACTTTAGGCTCCGGTGCCGGAGAATCAGTAGATAAAATGCATAACGCCGTAGAAAAATTAAAAAATCTAAATCTTGATTTTCCCGTTGACGGTGAGTTACAATTTGATGCCGCATTTTCTAATGATGTGGCCAAGATAAAAGCTCCCAACTCTCCTGTAGCTGGAAAAGCCAATACTTTCATCTTCCCTGATATTAATGCCGGTAACATTGGTTATAAGCTAGCGCAACGTATGGGAAACTTTAAGGCTTATGATCCTATCTTACAAGGACTAAATGCACCTATAAATGACCTATCTAGAGGTTGTACTGCCGAGGAAGTTTATACTATGGCAATTATTACTGCTTCTTTAAAGAAATAAGTTTTCCCCTTTACCTTATTAAACTAATAATGCATAATAGATGAAGTCATAAAATGTTTCTGTGAAAAATTATATATGAATAAAAAGTATAAAAAGATGCTTGCCTAGTTGGCAAGCATCTTTTTCCTGTTAATATTACCTTCCTCCGAAAGTCTTATCTTTTTTTGCTTTTCATTTTAATGAAAGCTCGTGCATTTTTTATCCCGCCCATTTCCGCAAACATAGCAGTAATCTTTTCAGTATCAATTTTCCATGAATTTAAGCCATCATATTTCGCCTCTTTTTTTAGTTTTAAGTAATTGGCAAAACGCTCAGCAGAAAAAAGACCATCTTTAATCGCTGTCTATACCGCACAGTTTGGTTCACTAATATGGGTGCAATCACGAAATTCACATCGTAAAGTCTTTGTTAAATTAATATTTTCAATTCCAAGTTCCCGCATTCCCGTAGTATCAATTACAAATCCCCCAACGAGAAGAACTAAAAGCTCTAGCCGTGTTGTAGTATGCCTACCTCTATAGTCGTTCCTTATCCCTTTTGTTGCTAGTAAGTTTTTCCCCAATAAGTTTATTTATTATTGTGAGCTTTCCTACACCGAATGATCCAATAAATGCGATAGTTTTGCCATTAGCGCCATATTTTTACAAAGCTACAAAAACTTAGTCTGTAAAGCTTTTAGAAAAGGTGTTGTATGGGCATAACTAAAAAAACATGGCAAAAGCTTAGCATTACTCTCTCTGAGAATATACTAAGAAAATTCTTCTAAATGCTTAATTATCATGGAAAAAAAGTTAAAATATCAATCGCCGCACTTTGAGGCTCAGTACTCATTTTCTCAAATATAGCTTTTGTTACCACACCAACTATACCACAATAGCAATAACATCACTAGAACCAAAGTTATTTTTACGTTTAAATATTCAAAATAGACACTGTTATTTTTACGCATATATAATAGCGCTTATTACAAACTTCTGAACATAATATCTCTAACAGTTCATCAATTTAACATTAGCTAAATGTTATGCTTATATTAAATTTCAATCCACGCTCCCATGAAGGGAGCGACTTAAGTTCTACTACACCCTGTTTTCTTGGTGTGTAATTTCAATTCACGCTCCCATGAAGGGAGCGACAAAATCAAGACTTTTGGAGAGCTAATATTATTTCAATTTCAATCCACGCTCCCATGAAGGGAGCGACAGCAAAAACAAAGAAAATTTACCTTTTTTGAGCAAAATCTACTATTAAAAAAGATATTATGACCAAAAAAGTTCTGATTCTCTATGTGTTTTCATATATAATCACAAGTTTATATAATATTTCTGGTGCGAAAGCTACAGGCATTTTATGTTTACTTATGTTTCGCACTAAATAATTATTGGGCTTTCAACATCAAAAGATTCTTTTGCTCCTATGTGCAATATTTTACTATTATAATTATTTCCTAGATAGTAAAATCTCAAACTATCTGTGTTTTTGTCAATAATTTTCTCTAATTTATTCTGAACTTCGCGACATTTAGCAGGATCAATTACACACTCAAAAACAGAATTTTGCACTCGCTGTCCATAATTTACGCACTGTTTGGCCACTTGCCGCAATCGTTTGCGACCAAGTTTTGTTTGCGTATTTACATCATAAGTTATAAGTACTAACATTTGAACCCCTACTTCCACATAAATGGTGGATATCCATCCAAATCTCCACGAATAAATCTTGCTAAAAGCATTGACTGTACATAAGGAACAAGCCCCCATTCTATTTTTTCTTGCAGAAATGGATGTCTTATTTCTTCTTGTTTTTTGTTTTGCCAATACTGCAAAATCATTTTTCTTGTACTATCATCCATAATAACCGCGCCATTTTCTTGTTTCGTAAAGCCTTTTTCATTCACTATTTTTTTATTTATTAATGAAACAACGAACCTATCAGCATAAACAGAGCGTAATTCTTCCATCACATCTAATGCCAGCGAAATTCTCCCTGGCCTATCCCGATGAAGAAAGCCAACGTAAGGATCTAGTCCCACCACTTCCAGTGCTGATGTTACATCATGAGCTAAAAGCGTATATACAAAAGATAGCATTGCATTTACATTATTTAGTGGCGGTCTTTTACTACGATTTTTAAAGAAAAAATTATCTTTTTGTTGCAGTATAAGGTTATCCAAAATGCTAAAATATTGTACAGCAGCCTCTCCCTCAAACCCTCTAATCTGTTCCAAATTTTCGCTATTTTCTATTGACTTTAAAGCATTTGCCAACATCATTGAAACAGCCTTGAGCTTATGAGTATCAACTCTTAATGGGTAATCGCGTGTAGCTCGTTCTATAACCCATCTCGCATTATAAATCTTTCCTAAGATGAAATGTTTAGCAATTTTACTGCTTTCCAAAACATCGTCTGATATTCTGTATTGCATTTTGCGTAATATAACATTACCTCGAACTTCGCCTACTATTCTTGAAAGGAATTTTCCATTTTTCTTCATAAAACTCAGTGCAATGTTATTTTTTGCACATGCCCCCATGAGTGCGGGACTAGCGCCTGTATAACCAAAGGTAATAATTCCCTCAAGATTATGTAAGGGAACCCTTATAAGTTCTTCTTGCTCTTTTAAAACAACTATATTTTCTCCATCAAGTGATAAATATGTATCATGAGAAGTCACATATAAAGTATTTAATAATTTTCTCATTGTTCCACATCCTCAATATTACGTTTAATATAGTATAAGGCAGATGGGTTTTTGCACAGTTTAGGAATACAAACTTCCGCTATTGAACAAGCTTTACAACTCTTAGACACCTTTACTTTAGGGGTATATTTTTTCCCATACAAGTCATGCATTTCGCTAAAAATATTTTGTACCTTATGGCGAAGTTCATTGTTAATCTCTATCTTAATTCGGCGTTTTATTTCTCCATAATATAAAAATCCTTCTGGTATCTCACATAATAGCATCTCCTCAAGGCACATGGCTTGTTCACTTAGTTGCAATATGTCAGATTCATTTTCTTTAGGTTTTTCGCGTTTATATTCTATTGGAACAGGCTTGTATGTTCCCTCTCTTCCAAAAATAGTAACCCCCTTAGCATTTTCATGCAATTCCACAACGTCACAAGTCCCGGTAACTCCCATTTTTCGTGAAAAAACCTTCATTCCTCTTGAAATAATCATCTCTCCACGTTTTTCTTTAACGGTTTCATCATGTGTTTTTTCATGGAGTATCTCACCCTCTATTGTTCGAACATTTTCATACCACTGCTGCTCAATATGTATTAACGCCCATTGACGCTTGCAAAACACAAAATGCTGTATACCTGATAATAACAAGAAATCATCTTCGTCATATTCCATCATATATTTCCGGCACTAGACCATCTAGTTGGTCTGTCGAAATACTATAATCATCAATTGATTTAGGAACTTCAGTCAATGGGATAATTTTTAAAGTCCTATGCACTTTAGCAGAAGAATATTGACCAACTTTGCCATTGTGTTTCCACCAATACATTTTATATACTTCTAAGCTACCATCAGGACGTGCAGAAGAACAATCATTTTCAAAAAGTGTAATAAGTGCTTTTTTAATTAGTTCACTATCCTCTAAATTAAATCCGGTTTTTTGAGCAAGTTGTGTATTGATACTGCCATAAATAACATAAACCCCAAATTCAACTCTATGCTTCATTCCCATAGTGTCCGGACTTTTTTTATCAGGATCTTTTTGCGTTTCGCCATTAACACTTTTTGTAATTTGCATGCTAGTTATTTCAATAGGAGAAACACTTACTGCACAATGTATAGAACCTGGTCCTCTTATTCCTACAGAAACAGAGCTTTCAGTTCCAGCTTTAAAAGCAAAAACTTGTCCAAAGCTTCTAACGTCAATCCATTTTTCACAGGCAATCTGAGCATATTTATCCTTATCTTTATTCGCAGTCTTAAGTTCTTTACACCCTTCAGCTCTGTCCTTAAGACTTCTAAATCCATCTTCTCTACGCTCATCAGATTGAACAAATATTGCCTGACCCATATCTTGTAAACGATTACGTATTTTTCTTTTAATGCAGACATCCGAAATTTCTCCAAACCCATCATAATTTTCTCTAGGCCTATTACCATTTAGGGGATCTCCATTGGGGTTAGCATTTTTCACGGAAATAATGGCAGCAAAGTCAATCTTGTTTACAAAATCAGTCATTTTCTTCCACTCCTTCGTTTTGTTTTTCTAATTTTCTCTTTTGATTTTCTTCAATCCTAGCATTCTTTTGCTCAACAAAAATCTGTCGTTGGCAATAATATCCAAAAATATAACTATCCTCTAATTTTTTAATGCTCGTGAACTCATTATATGGAATTCTTGATGTTACTTGGGTAACCTTATCCCCCTAAAGTTTTACCGCCAAAAATCAGATGTAGGCTATTTCGCTGAATTCTCTATATCCAAATGCGCTTAGCAAAGATTTCCTGCTTTTGTCATCTTGACGTCTGCCATTGCCCAATGCCCCTTACGTATGTTTTCGTCTTTCTTGCCTTTGCCTACAACCTTGGATATTGCACGTAGTCTTCCAACAAGCTCTTCACCATTTCGACGGCAACGCTGCACACATAGCTAAAAATTGTTTTCTCAATACCCTTGAATGTCGGCAAGCTTTCATTTACAATATCCATAGTAGGAACTCCTTTTACATGTTTTGTATCGTAACTGACATATTAAAAAAAAATTCCTACTATGAGGAGTGAATTTTATATCCACTTCCTTATTTTATTCCTTTTGCCAGCTAATATTTTACTCTAAAGATTCTTTAATAATGATGGACAAATTGATATTATTGTTCTACTATGTATTTGTGGCTTAAACAATAAAAAACATCTATAAAGAAAAGGAGATGCAAATATGTCTGAATTATCTATGGTATTAGATAAGCTTGGTTTTTGGGAAGCAGAAACAGAAGATGACCATATTACTATTTACGGGATGGACTTTCCTGAAGCTCATTGCTACATCCTAATCACCGATGATGGGGGCAATACGCCAGAAGATAACAGAGCACCGCTAGTTGTTGCTTGTTATGATGAAAATGATTGTTTTCAGTGGGGCAAGGAATTGAAAAAGCTCTTTATTCTAGATGAAATAGTCGGGGCACATACTGCCGGTAGTACAATATTATTAACAGCTATACAAGATTATGTAACGCCACCTAAAAAATAGCAGGCGAAAACCACTAATTCTTTGCGGAATTAGTGGTTTTTTATTATACATTACCCTTATTAGTTTCTATCATTTCTTGTATTATTGCTTTTAGCTTGCAAACAAACTCAGCATCTTGCTCACTATTACGCTTTTTAGGTCCCTTTAAACGACCTCCCGCCATTCTAATCTTTTTAGCCGTATGCCTAGCTAACAGCAAAGAATCAATATTAAAAGAATTATACTCCAAACCATTTTGGCTCATAACTCTTGCCAAACGTGCCAGACACATTGCTGCCAAGCCATAGTCTTGAGTAATAACTATATCATCTTTTTTTACCATATTAACCAAAGCAAAGTCTACACTATCCGGGCCTTTGGAAAACTGTATGGTAGTCGCGCCCTGTTTGGTAAATACATGGCTTGTATCACATAGTATTAAACATTCTAATTTGAAAAATTTTGCTATATCTATAGTTGCATCTATAACTGGGCAACCATCTCCATCTATGAGAATTCTCATAATATTTCAACTTTGTACTCATCATCTCCGCTAGCTGCAAAATATTCGCGCAATTTTGCCGCAAATTCATTAGCTGCTTCCGGTAGCACTTTCCCTATAAAATAAACTTCCCCACCAACATCTATAGCAAAAGTTTGTCCCTCTAGTTTATTCATAGCTAAGTATTTTTCATAGTTTTTTCTGCCTCTAATAAAACTAACATAACCACGTTCTTGTAGTTCATCTAAAATACTATCAATAAAATAATTTGTATTTGTAGCATCTTCTGCCATAGCTTCAAAGGTATCTTCTCCTATGCCGAGCAAAAACAACGCATCTTTTAATATCTTTTTCGTTTCATCACTAATTTTCATGAGAACTCACCTCTTATTTAGCTGGTAATATATTATAACATTCAATCGCCTTAGTATCATCATTGAAATGTAACGCTGTAAAAACAACCTGGCTGGTTGTTTTTGCCAAATCACAAGAACTTATTTCTTTATCACCACTGTCATAAGAATTTAGTACCCAAGAATTGTTAAAATGCCATAAACCGTCCTTGCTCTTAGATAAGTCAATGTCGCCGGAAGTGAAATCGCGAGAAAAAATCACCTTTTTATCTTTATTATAAATTAGCAAAGTACCGCTTACGCTTTTAGTATTAGCAGCCAATAATTTAAAAGGTATCCACGCCTTTATAACCAAATCTTTATCTTTGTTTAGTCGTTCTATTGACATACTTCCAGGTCCACTAGTAATAAGCTGTACCTTAGCTTTGATTTTATCTTGAATAGGTTTGTTTAAAGCCGCCAAACGTTTTTCTACAACTTTATCTCTTTCTGCAATAAAATCTTTGAGATTAGCAATTTCAGTCAGGCACCAAGTTCCATCCTCTAACTGTTGCATATGCAGACGAAGTACAAAGTTTTGGTCTAATTGTTGGTCCCAAACATTTATATTAACTATTGTCTCATTCTTATTTCTACTTGTACTTGCAATTCCTTGGAATTTCATAGAGGTAAGACCAGTGCGTTCCGCAGCCGAAGCCACTATAACTTGCCCATCATTTTGTGCGTTTAATTTGCTAAAGCTGCCAGTTGTAACATATTTTTGTGCCTGAACAACAAAGGCCGGCACTGCTGCCGCCTTGACCATATTAATAATTCCGGCAACTGCAGGAGTTTTCATTTCTTCCGCCGGAATAGTAGTGGCTATCATATCATCAATAGCCTGCGTACCAATATTCTGCAAGTTAACATACTTTTCAAAAGTAACAAGATCGTGTTTTTCCACCGCTTCCTTAATAATACCAAGAGAATGTTGCGGTGTCTTCACCCAATACAATAAATAAAAAGCAGCTATAGCTGCTAGGACAATCACAATGCCAATAATAATCTTGCTAAGCTTACTTTTGGGGTTTACTACCAAACCACCTATTTTTGCTTGCTCATTTGTCATTATTCCATCTCCATTCACAGGCAATATTATACCACACCGAAAAAAAAATGAAACTACTGTGTAATAATATACACAGTAGTTTCACTAAATATTTTCATGTACGTCCTAATATAAAAACTAATAAAAGATTACGGTTTAATAGAAGTCTTTAAAACTTGTTTACCATCTTTCATTTCAATGACAACGGCACTCTTATCTGCATCATGATTTTGGTTAATAGTAGTTACACCACTAACAGCCTTAAAGTTCTTGGTAGCTGGCAAGGCAGCAACGATTTTATCTGCGTCTGTACTGCCTGCACGTGCAATGGCATCTGCCAAAACGTACACTGCATCATAACCAAGCACAGCTAGGGCTTCAGGTTTTTGGCCAAATTCTTTAGTATAGTTAGCAATAAAAGCCTTCCCTGCTTCAGAAGGATCATCTACTGAATAATGATTAGTAAAGAAAGTGTTATTTAGAGCTTTTGCTCCGGCCATAGCCGTCAACTTTGGAGAATCCCAACCATCAGCACCTACGATAGGTATAGTAATACCCATTTCACGTGCCTGCTTAACAATTTTCCCCACTTCTTCGTAGTAACCGGGAACAAATAAAACATCTGCTCCTTGGGCTTTAATCTTGGTTAACGTAGCCTTGAAATCAGCATCTTTTTGTAAATAGGCCTCGTTTGCTACAATAGTACCACCGGCTTTAGTAAATGCCGCTTGGAAAAAGTCGCCCAGACCTTTAGAATAATCACTACTGTTATCAATCAACATAGCCGCCTTTTTGCTCTTTAAGTTATTAAAGGCAAAATTTGCTGCGACTGTTCCTTGGAAAGGATCTATGAAGCAAACCCTATAAATATATTTTTTTACCTTATGAGTCTTGGGATCTACAGTAACTTTAGGATTAGTAGCTCCTGCAATCAAATATGGTTTTCTTGCTGCCTCTGCTACGCTTGCCGCCGCAATAGCATTAGAACTGGAAAATGTACCTGTAACTGCAACTACGTTGTCTTGGGACAAAAGTTTAGTCATAGCATTTGCCGCTTCTGCCAGTTCTGACTTATTGTCTGCTGCCACCGCTTCTAATTGTTTCCCCAATACGCCGCCTTTAGCATTAATTTCTTTAATAGCCATTTTTTCCCCATTAGCAGCTGCTGTACCAATTGTAGCATTACCGCCGGTCATTTCGTTGAGGAGACCAATTTTTATTGTATTTTTATTTGCCTTTCCTCCACAGCCAGCTAGACTAGCCACCATTAGCGCCGCCATCATACTAACTGCAGCTAGTTTCAACAATCCTTTGTTCATTTTTCTTTCCCCCTTATAAAAATGTGACTTCCAGTGCTCATAAAAAAAGACCACCTTTGTCATGGGTAGGATTGTATTACAATTTGGCGTTATTTTCAATGTTTTACGCCCAAAAAAATCTCACAAATACTTTGTTTTAAGGCTAAATATGTTTTATTTCGTGGACACATTAGTTTTTTGTGCATTTGCTAAATACACCTGTAACATTTTTAACATTTTAAAGCCTAAAAAAGGCCTTATTTCCGTATGGTTTTCCTGAGAAAGACTATTTCGAAATTTGTTCATTTTTAAGTATATAGGCAGTATATTTGACCTGCTCAAATATTTTGCCTATAATTAAGCTAGTTATTATAGAGAAAGGTGTTGACTATGGACGCAATTTCAAATTCAATAACAGGATTATCGTTTACCCTGTTCGTTTTAATATGCTTATCTGCTTTTTTCTCGTCCTCGGAGACTGCATTATCCTCATGCAGTAAAATTCGTTTAAAAAATATTGCTAAAACAGGTAACAAAAAAGCAGCCAAAGTACTTACGCTTATAGAGGATTTTGATAATGCCCTATCTACTATCCTCATTGGTAATAATGTCGTTAATATTGCCGCTGCGTCCATTGCTACCGTAGTTTTTACCGCTTTCTTTGGTTCTTCCGGCCTAGCAGTAGCTACTGTTGTTATGACCATTATTGTATTGATTTTTGGAGAAATATTGCCCAAGAGTTTTGCCAAAGACAGACCTGAAATTTTCGCCATGTGGTGTGCTCCCTATTTACATTGCCTTATAATAGTATTTACACCTCTAAATATCATTTTCAAACTAATGAAAGAACAGTTTCGCAATTTTTTTAATACCGGTGAACATAGGGGAATAACTGAAGATGAACTTATGATCATGGTAGACGAAGTAGAAAATGAAGGTGCTATTAATAAACAAGACAGCGAATTAATCAAATCTGCCATTGAATTCAGTGATATCCGCGTCAAAGAAATACTTACTCCCAGGGTGGATATTGTTAGTGTAGACATTAACGAAGGTAATGCGGCAGCCCTAAAGACGTTTACCACGCATGGATTTTCACGCTTGCCTGTCTACAGGGAAAATGAAGATCAAATTATCGGTATTATTCATGCTAAAGATTTCTTTAGTCATTATATTAATAACCAAAACTTCCGACTGGAACGAATTGTAAAAAATATTGCCTTTGTGCATAGTTCTACAAAAATTTCTTTGGTTTTGAAAACATTGCAAGATACAAAGGTAGAAATGGCAATTGTTATCGACAGTTATGGTGCTATAAGAGGCTTAGTTACCACAGAAGATATCGTAGAAGAATTAGTAGGCGAAATTTGGGATGAACACGACAAAATTATTTCTACCTTCCATGAAATTGGCAAAGATAAATATTTGATTTCTTGTAATTCCAATTTGCAAAATGCTAATCTACATGACTTATTTAAATACTTAAAATTAGACATTGACCAATATAAGTTGGAAAATAACTCTATTAGCGGCTGGGTAGTAGAAACATTAGGAGAAATCCCTCATAAAGGTGATGCCTTCACCTATCGCAATTTACACGTAACTGTAAATAAAACCAATATGCATCGAGTCCTGGAAATTATCGTTGATATTGACCGCTAACAAAAAATAGAAGAATAAAAAACTCCCCTATGAACTGCCTTCAAGGCCGGATAAAAATCCAACTTTTGAGAAGCAACTTCACTAAGGGAGTTTCTTTATACTATATCTTTACGTCCTTTTTCCAATTTTTTAAAAACAAACTTACGCATTAAATCTACTATTACCATGCTAAAAGACATAGCTACCACTATAACCCATTCTACCTTAGTTAAGGGTGTCATGCGCAAGACTTTACCGCCGATAAAAGTCAGCATTAGCTGCACTGTGACAATTAAAGCCATGATTTGCAAAAAGCCCACATTTCTATTAATGTTCTTTAACAAATTCATGCTATTTACTCTAACATTAAAGGCGTTAAAAACAGCCATAAATACATACACACAAAAGAAACCAGTGTAAGTATAGATATGATCAGGGGCATTACGGAACCACTGGTCAACAGTAACACTTTTGAAAAACAAAAGACCAATGAAAGTCATATAAGCACCTGCTAAAACAATACTAATGGACATATCTCTGCTAACAATAGGGGCTTGCCTATTCTTAGGTTTTTCCTTTAAGTATTCTGCTAAAGCCGGTTCTCCCCCAAAGGCTAAAGCTGCCATTGTATCCATAATTAAATTAATCCATAATATTTGAGTTATGGTCAGAGGCCTAGCAATGCCAATAAAAGGAGCGAGCAGATTAATAGCTACTGCAGAAAAATTAATGGTTAGCTGGAAAGTAATGAACTTACAAATAGAGTTATAAATCGTGCGACCATATAAGATTGCCTTTTTTATGCTTAGGAAGTTGTCATCCAAAATAACAATGTCTCCTGCTTCCTTTGCCACCTCGGTACCACTACCCATAGCAAAACCCACATCAGCTTTTTTTAAGGCCGGAGAATCATTTACTCCATCCCCTGTCATTCCTACTACTAGTCCCATCTCCTGTGATAACCGTACCAAACGCGATTTATCCATAGGTAATGCTCTTGCCACTACACGCAAATTAGGAATATGTTTTTTTATTTCCTTGTCACTAAGAACCGCTAACTCGTCAGAAGTCCATACTACATCGGTAGACGCACAAAGGATTCCCGCATCTATGGCTATAGCCATAGCAGTTTCTTTGCGATCACCGGTAATCATGACAACCTGTACTCCAGCATTTTGCACTTCTTTGATTGCTGCCACTGCTTCAGGGCGTACATCATCGCGAATGCAGGCTATACCAATCAAGATTAAGCCTTCCTCCGGCAACGTATCACCTGCAATAGCACCTGCATAACTAAAAAGTCCCAGCATACGAATGGATGCTTTAGCAAAAACAACCATTTTTCTATCTAAAAGCAACTTTTCTGCAGCAGTTAAAACGCATAAATCACCTTTGGCATCAAAATAGTGGTCGGCGTAATTAATCAACTTATCAGGAGCACCTTTAATTAAGCAAAAATCTTTATCTGACCTTAAATGTGCCCAAGAATATTTATTAGTACTATTAAAAGGAATGAAACGAATTTTTTCCAGTTCCAGATTAACACTATAGCCTGACAAATAGTTGCTCAAGGCAACTTCCGTCATGTTGCCGCCAATAACTTTGCCTTCAGATACAACTGCAGAAGTATTAAGCAAGCAACTGGCAAAGGTTAGTTTTTTTATTTTATCCGGTAAAGTACAAAAATCCTGATACGTCGTACCGTTACCGATTAAAAAATCCACTACTTCTAATTTGCCTTTCGTAATAGTACCTGTTTTGTCAGTATACAAAAGATTTAAGCTGCCGGCAGTCTCAATTCCTGCCAATTTACGCACCAAAACATTGTCTTTGAGCATCTTTCTCATGTTTAGGGAAGAAACAATAGCGATCATGAGGGGAAGTCCTTCAGGCACAGCCATAACTATGATAATAATACCCAAAATTGCAGCCTGTACTAAATCTTGCACTACCTGAGAAATATTAGAAAAATAGGCAGCAACGCTTACAGCGCTAAAAATATTGTTTAGCATTACTACTAAAACTATAAGCAAGCCTACTGTATAACCTGCCTTGCTAATTTGTCCGGCTAGCTTAGTAAGTTTAACTTTAAGAGGACTATCACGATCATCGTCTTTTAATTCTTGTGTAAGTTTCCCATATATAGAATTATCTCCAATAGCAAGTGCACGCATAATGCCTTGCCCTTCTACTACCACTGAACCGCGAAAGAGCTTATGAATTTCTAGAAAGTCTATATTTCCTGTCCCCCAAATAAAATCTTCCGGAGCTATTTGCTTGCAAGCCTCTTCGCTTTCACCGTTCAAAGCAGCTTGATCTACTTTTACTTCACCATCCAACAAAATTCCATCTACAGGAACTTTGTCGCCAGCCTGCAAAATAACCTCATCCCCAACTACAATATCATCAATATGTATTTCTTGTGGCATGCCGTTGCGCCAAACCTTGCAATTTATGAGGCTTGCTTCTTCTTGCAGTTTTTTAAATGCTGATTCGTTGTTGTATTCCGAATATGTACTAACAAAAGTCGCTAAAATAATTGCCAAAAAAATACCAGCCGTTTCAATCCAATCTCCATGACCTGTGTACACAAAAAAAACATTAATAAGCAAGGCAAAAATCAAGATTTTAATAATAGGATCTTGAAAATTCAGCCAAAGTTTATGCACAAAAGTTTCTTTTGGTGGTTGTGTTAAACTATTATCACCATTTTTACTTAGAGACTCCTGCACTTGTGCAGATGTCAGACCAAAATTCTTATATTTCATTTTACCTCCAAACGCTTAGGGGTTTTGGGTCCCTATGTCCACTTCCGCGCTTTTCATTATGTGCCTATTATAACATAAAAATAAGGCTCCATATTAGGAGCCTTATTTTTTTCCCCTTAGTTTCCCCAAATTTCCTTCATAAGTTTAGGATATTCGTCCGTCAGATGTTTTAAAATAACATCAATTACTGCATGAATAATATTACAATCAAAACTATCAGCAGTACTAGGCAAACAACTATCTAGACAAATATCCCCACCTTCGCCTACATAATATTTAAAAACCTTGAATTTCATATTGTAGGCATTTAAAATTCCCTCTACGGCTACTTTATTAGCATCAGTAACGACCTTTTCCGCTACACGAACTTGAAACATGGAATAAATGCTATCATCTAATACCAGCATAGACGGTAATTTCTGTCCTGCCACTTCTAAAAACGCTCTAAAAACTACAGTATGAATTTCATTTTCTACTTCTTGCACACCGAAACATTCAATCTTATTTTCTTTTAAAAAGGCTGACCATTTTTCTGCTTTTGCGTTCATATCGACGACAACTCCTTAAATTAGGTTTGATATATTAGCTATTAGTATAACATAATTCCCTAAAATAATAATTTTTTTTCTACTAAGAACCCTCTTTGCGACTATATGTACAAAAAAAATATTGTATACAAATTGACTTATTTATTCCCTGCAAATATAATATTTTTGTAATCTTTTTTTAAAGGAGGGTATTAATATGACTTTTTCTAAGTTGCCGCCTAAACAAGGTCTTTATGATCCTTGGTTTGAGCATGATGCCTGTGGTTTAGGTGTTGTTGCCAATATAAAGGGTAGGAAATCTAACAAAATATTACAGCAAGCTTTGGTAGTGTTGCGTAATATGGATCATCGTGGTGGACAAGGAGCAGACAGTAATTCCGGTGATGGTGCCGGCATTTTGTTCCAAATTCCTCACAACTTTTTTTATAAAGAATGTCTTAAAGAAAATTTGCTTTTACCCACAGAAGGTCATTATGCGGTTGGTTTTATGTTTTTACCTCCTGACGTAGTAGAAAGGGAAAACACTCAACGTCACTTTGAAAACATTGTCAAGGAAAATGGTCAAGAAATTATTGGTTGGCGTAAAGTTCCCGTTAACCCGGAAGTATTAGGCGATAATTCGCGTAAAAGTCAACCGGAAATGTCACAGGTATTTATTAAAGCCAGTGCAAAAGTTTTAGAACGCCTCACAATAGATGAAAATGCTTTTGAACGCAAGCTCTATATTATACGTAGGGAAGCAGAAAATAAAATACGTTATGGTAATCTACGTGGTGGAAAATATTTCTATATTTCCAGTTTATCCTCACTCACCATCGTATACAAAGGCATGTTAACTACAGTACAGCTAACCAGCTTTTATCCTGATTTGCAAGACGAAGCGATGGAAACTGCTCTTGCCCTTGTGCATTCACGTTTTAGCACTAATGCTTTCCCCAGTTGGGAGAGAGCACATCCCTACCGTTACTTAATGCATAATGGTGAAATTAATACCTTGCGTGGCAATATTAATTGGATGCGTTCACGCCAAACAATGTGTGGTAATAGTTTATGGGGAAAAAACATAAAAAAAGTTATGCCTATTATTGATGAGACCGGCAGTGACTCCGGTATGTTTGACAACTGCCTGGAATTTTTAGTAATGAGCGGACGCTCTTTGCCCCATGCTGCTATGATGATGATTCCTGAATCTTGGAGTAAAAATCCCCATACCAATCCTGATTTGAAAGCTTTCTTTGAGTATCATAATTCTCTTATAGAAGCTTGGGACGGACCAGCTGCAATGGCTTTTACCGATGGTCGTACTATTTGCGCCGCCTTAGATAGAAACAGTCTGCGCCCTTCACGTTACTATATTAATAATGACGATACTATTGTTTTAGCCTCAGAGGTTGGCGTAGTAAGTCTAGATCCTTTAACCATCGTAAAGAAAGACCGCTTGCGCCCAGGACGTATGTTAGTTATCGATACAATTGAAGGTCGCATTATAAGCAATGAAGAAATTAAAAACAAAGTTGCCAAAGAGCACCCTTATCGTAAATGGCTGGATGAAAATCTTATCAAATTAAAAAACATTCACCTTGATGCTACTTTGCCCAAACCAGACCACGAAACTTTGATGCGTAGACAAATGGCCTTTGGTTATACCTTGGAAGAGTTGAATAAATTTTTAAAACCTATGGCTACTCATTCAGTTGACCCTATTGGCTCCATGGGTAATGATGCTCCTTTAGCTGTTCTTTCTACTAGCTGTTCTTTCTACTAAACCTCAACTACTTTTCAATTATTTTAAACAACTTTTTGCACAAGTTACTAATCCCCCTATTGATGTTATCCGCGAAGAAGTCTTTACCGATACAACTAGTGCCATTGGTCCTGAAAAAAACCTTATTGACCCTAAACCTGATAGCTGTCGGCAGATTTCAGCTGAATCGCCCATTCTCAGCAACATAGAATTAGCCAAGCTAAAAAATATTAACCAGCCAAATTTTCAGTCAGCAATTTTGCCCATACTATTTCCTGTAGGCAGTGGTGGCAACGGATTAAAAAAAGCTTTGGATACTTTATGTAAACAAGCTGATACCCTCATAGCCGAAGGCAAATGTATTTTAATTTTGTCGGATAGAGGCGTAGATAAAGATATGGCTCCAATTCCCTCTATATTAGCTTGCGCCTGTCTACACCATCACCTTATCCGCAACGGTACACGCTTAAAAGCCAGTATCATTTTAGAATCTGCAGAGCCACGTGAAGTACATCATTTCGCCTTGCTATTGGGCTATGGTGCCAGCGGTATTAATCCCTATTTAGCCTTTGAATCCATAGACGATATGTGTTCTAATGGTATGATTAAAAATCCTGACTTTGCCACAGCAGCGGAAAATTACATAACGGCCTGTACCCACGGTATTGCCAAAGTGCTTTCTAAAATGGGTATTTCAACCGTGCAAAGTTATCGCGGTGCACAAATTTTTGAAGCAATCGGCATTTGTAACAATGTTATTGATGAATATTTTTCCGGTACCCCTTCGCGCATCGGCGGCATTGGCCTATCTGAAATCGCCGAAGAAGTAAAAATGCGTCATGCCCCTGCTTTCACTGAGCAAGCCTTGAGCAATTGTGCTTATAATTCCGGTTAAGCTTACCAATGCAGAGATAATGGTGAAACGCATCTTTTCAATCCCAAAACTATTTTCACCTTACAACATGCCTGTCGCGAAAATAACTATCAACTATTCAAACAATTTAGCAAAGAATTAAATAGCAGCGAACATGCCAACCAAAACTTGCGCAGCCTGCTTTCTTTCTCACCACAACGCCTACCTATTCCTATTGATGAAGTAGAATCCATAGAAAATATCTGCCACAGATTTAAAACCGGTGCTATGAGTTACGGCTCTATTAGTAAAGAAGCTCACGAATGCCTGGCCATGGCCATGAATCTTATAGGTGGTAAAAGTAATAGTGGCGAAGGTGGCGAAGGTGGCGAGGATGCTAGTCGTTTTAAACCAATGGCCAACGGTTTTAGCAAACGTAGTGCCATTAAACAAGTCGCCTCTGGTCGTTTCGGCGTTACCAGCAACTATTTAGTTAATGCTGATGAAATCCAAATTAAAATTGCTGATGAAATCCAAATTAAAATTGCTCAAGGTGCTAAACCGGGCGAAGGTGGTTATTTACCAGGGTCTAAAGTTTATCCTTGGATTGCCGAATGTCGTGGAACTACTGCCGGCATTGGTCTTATTTCTCCTCCGCCACATCATGATATTTACTCTATTGAAGATTTAGCCGAACTTATTCACGACCTAAAAAATGCTAACCCTAGGGCACGCATTACGGTAAAATTAGTATCTGAGGTTGGTGTAGGTACAATTGCCGCTGGCGTGGTTAAGGCCTGTGCTGATGTTGTTCTTATTAGCGGCTATGACGGTGGTACCGGCGCTGCTGCCCGCACCAGCATTAACAATGCCGGTCTTCCTTGGGAATTAGGCTTGGTAGAAGCACATCAAACCTTACTTTTAAATAACCTACGTAACAGAGTTATTTTGGAAACTGACGGTAAGTTGCTTACAGGGCGCGATGTTATTATGGCTGCTCTCTTGGGCGCTGAAGAATATGGCTTTGCTGCGGGTCCCTTAATTACCTTAGGCTGCGTTATGATGCGCGTATGCAATCTTAATACTTGCCCAACTGGAGTTGCTTCCCAAGACCCTGTTCTACGCAAAAACTTTAAAGGTAAACCGGAATATGTGGTCAATTTTATGCGTTTTATAGCTCAAGAAGTGCGCGAATATATGGCCATGCTTGGCTTTAAGACTATTAACGAAATGATTGGGCGCACAGAGGTGCTAATTGTCAAGAAAAACCGCAACTGGAAAGATAAAAAGCTTGATTTGTCACCCTTGCTCTACAAACCTGAGGTTGAGCCCAATACAGAAAATTATTGTACACAAAAACAAAATCATCATTTGGAAAAATCTCTAGATGCCAGAGAACTTTTGGCCATTTGCAAAAATTCTTTAGAAAATAAAACTCCCGTTAGTGTTACCTTGCCTATTAAAAACACAGACCGGGTAGTTGGCACTATCCTAGGCTACGAGATTACCCGCAAATATGGCGTTAATGGTTTACCTGACAATACTATCAAGCTGGCCTTTAACGGTTCAGCAGGGCAGAGTTTTGGGGCTTTCCTGCCAAAGGGCGTAACAATGACCTTGACAGGTGATGCTAACGACCATGTTGGCAAAGGTCTCTCCGGTGGTAAATTGGTTATTAAGCCTTTTAACCGGGTCTGCTTTAATCCCCATGAAAATATTATCATTGGCAATGTAGCTCTTTATGGAGCAACAAGTGGGGAAGTTTATATTCGTGGTATTGCGGGAGAACGCTTTTGTATCCGTAACAGCGGTGCCTCTGCCGTAATTGAAGGCGTATGTGATCATGGCTGCGAATACATGACCGGTGGAACAGTAGTTATTTTGGGTACCACGGGTCGAAATTTTGCAGCAGGCATGTCCGGTGGCATAGCTTATATTTATGACGTTGACGGTGATTTCGCCGACTACTGTAATAAAGAAATTGTACTTTTAGAAGTTTTATCTGAAATAAGCGATAAGCTAATGGTACAAAAATTAATTCTTAAACATGCCCAATACACCGGTAGTGTCATTGCCCAAAACATACTGGAAAATTGGGATAATTGCGTAAAAATTTTTGTGAAAGTTATCCCTAGTGATTACAAGCGCGTAACAGAGCGTATGGCCGCATTAATACAAGAAGGCTATAGTGATAAAGATGCTGCTTTGAAAACATTTGAGGAGGTGCACGCATAATGGGAAACCCCACTGGTTTTATAAAATACCCACGCAAAGAACTTTCCCTGCGTCCTGCCTTAACGCGTTTAAAGGACTGGAAGGAAATTAAAACGAGCAGTCTGCCCAATAAAGAATCCCTGCAAGAACAAGCAAGTCGTTGCATGGACTGTGGGATACCCTTTTGTCATAGCGGTATTATGTTAGGTCAGGCCTTGTCAGGATGTCCTTTACACAATCTAATGCCTGAATTTAATGATTTTGTTTATCAGGGCTTGGATGAATTTGCTTATGCCCGTTTAGACAAAACCAATAATTTCCCTGAATTTACCTCCCACGTCTGTCCGGCTCCCTGCGAAGGAGCTTGCAGTGCTGGCTTAGTAACAGAACCTGTATCTATAAAAAATATAGAACAGTATGTAATTGAGACCGCTTTTGCTAAAAATATGGTTAAGCCTCATATCCCTTCGTCCCGCACTGGGAAAAAAGTAGCCGTTATCGGTTCCGGCCCCTCTGGACTAGCCTGCGCTGATGAATTAAATAAAGCCGGTCACAGTGTAACCGTTTTTGAACGTTCAGACCGTCCCGGCGGCCTTCTTATGTATGGTATTCCTAACATGAAATTAGATAAAAAACTTGTTGCCAGACGTGTCAAACTCATGGAAGACGGTGGCATAAAATTCTCCCTTAATAGCGAGATTGGCTACAACATATCTTCGGAAACTTTACTTAAGCAATTCGATGCCATTGTGTTATGCACAGGAAGTCCTATACCCCGTGACCTACCAATTAAAGGAAGAGAGTTAAAGGGGATTCATTATGCTAAAGACTATCTTGCTTCTGCTACCAAAAGCCTTTTAGATTCGGCAGGTAAAGATGGCAGGGCTATTACGGCCACGGGAAAAGATGTTGTTGTTATCGGCGGTGGCGATACCGGAACTGATTGCGTTGCTACAGCCATTAGACAAGGTTGTAACAGCGTAAGACAATTTGAAATTATGCCCTGCTTGCCGCATTCTCGTACGCTCAATAATCCTTGGCCAGAATTCCCCAGAGTTTTCAAAACCGATTATGGTCAGGAAGAAGCAATCGCTCTATACAAAAAAGACCCTCGACAATACTGTATTACCAGCAAAGAATTTATTGGTAGCACAGATACAGTAGCACAGATGGAAATTTGTCAAGTTGAATGGAAAAAATTTGACGGACGTATGATTCCTCAAGATATAAAAAATACCGAGGAAATCATTCCCGCACAATTAGTTTTGTTAGCTATGGGCTTTGTGGGTACTGAACAAAAGATTTTTGATGAATTCAAACTTACAAAATCTGCCCAGAACAATATTGAAGCTACTGAAGAAGATTTTACAACTTCTATTCCCGGTATATTTACCGCCGGAGATGCTAGACGTGGTCAAAGCCATGTTGTATGGGCTATTAGTGAAGGCAGACGTGCCGCCAGTGCTGTTAACAACTATTTGAAATAAGAAGAACCCCTAAGTGCTTAGCACTTAGGGGTTCTTCTTTATAAAAGGTATTGAATAAAAATTTTGGCTAGCCCCAAAAAGATGAAGAAACCAAATACATCAGTAGCTGTGGTGATGAAAATACTAGAAGCTACTGCCGGATCAGCATGCAGAGCTTTTAAAATTAAAGGCACCAAAAAACCAAAAAAACCAGCAATAACTAAATTGCAAATCATGGCCGCAAATATTATCCAGCCCAGATATACATTACCAAACATAAAATAAATTAAAACTCCCGTAATAGCACCTGTAGCAGCACCATTTATAACACCCAAGAAAATCTCCTTGAGCACAAGGCGTTGTTTATTATTCCCCCATTTTACCTCGCCTAAGGCAATACTGCGCACCACAATGGCCAGCGTTTGCGCACCGGCGTTGCCTCCCATGCCAGCCACAATGGGCATAGCAACGGCCAACGCAACCACACGGGAAATAGTACTTTCAAACATGGATACAGTAAACGCTGCCAAAAAAGCAGTTAGCAAATTAACTATAAGCCAAGGAAGACGCATACGCACAGAATCCAGCAAAGAACTAGCTATATTTTCTTCTTTACTAACGCCGCCTAAGCGCAGCATATCCTCTGTATGTTCTTCTACTATAACATCAATAATATCATCGACGGTAATTATTCCCAACAAGCCTTTGCGCTTGCTGACTACAGGAATAACGGATAAATCGTATTTAGAAATCAATCTTGCAACTTCTTCTTGGTCTGCTTCAGGTTCCACAGATATAACATTATTGTGCATAATATCTGCTAACATTGCCGTATCTTTCGCTAAAAGCATATCACGCAACGCGACTGTTCCTACCAACTGTTTCATCCCGTTTAAAACAAAAATAGTATTTATCTCTTCTGTTTTAGGCGCAATTTCCTTGATTTTTTGTAAGGTCTCTGCTACAGTCAACTCTTGTCGGAAGGAAATATACTCGGTAGTCATGATACCGCCGGCAGTATTTTCGGCATATCCTAGCAATTCTTGAATGATTTTTTGTTCGCCAAACTGCATTAACTTGACTATTTCCTTGCGGTTCTTAACGGGCATATCGCCAAGTATATCTACAATATTATCTTTGGACATAAAATGCATAAGCTTTATAATGCGATTATTATCCCAAATACGCATCAAACGTATTTGCAAGGTTTCTTCTGCATGCTCTAAAACATCTGCTAATTTCTCATCTTTTAGTAATTGACATAAATAGAGAAGTTCCGCATCGGAAAACTTCCTCATAACAATACCTAGATCAACAGGATATGCAGGTTCTACAATTTGACAAAACTTAGCATCATCTCTGGCAGCTAAGGTTGCCAGTAGTTCCTCAAGCAATATCTCTTCTTTATCTCGTACTTTTTCTTCCTCCATGTGCCTGCACCTCGCTTATATTTAAGACTTTTAGGTCAGCGCCCATCCATGAAGAGTTTATTATTAAGTTATATCATGAAGAGTTTATTATTAAGTTATATGAGGAGAATGCAGACTAAATGAACATATATATTTGCTATTTTCCCACGCACAACTAATACTTCGCCCTACAGGACTAGGGCTACTACTGCCACTAGCTTCCATTCTCCTCACCTACCTTTTTGTGTAATAAAAATCCCTGACACCTAACTAAAATGCCAAGAAATATTTACCGCTTTATTTTTATCTAAGCTTTTCAGCAAAAATATAAACTAGTCGCCTATTACTCTTACTTCCGGCTCCAAATGCACACGGGAATATTCATAAACACGGTCTTGTACATCTTTCATCAATTGCAAAACATCGCTGGCTGTAGCGTTACCAATGTTAACAACAAAACCTGCATGTTTTTCTGAAACCTGAGCCCCACCAACTGTGTAACCCTTAAGACCAGCCTCTTCAATAAGCGTACCTGCATAATAGCCATGGGGTCTTTTGAACACACTACCGGCATTAGGTAAATCCAAAGGCTGTTTAGTAACACGCGAATCAGTAAAATCCGCCATTTTTTGTTTAATAGCTTCAGGCTTTCCCTGAACTAATTTCATGTTTATTTCGGTAATAATGCAGTCCATAGCTTGTATAGCACTATAACGATAGCCAAAATCTAAGTTCTTGCCTTTAATTACTTTTGAAGAACCGTCCTTAATGTACATAACGGTAACACTCTTGACCACATTTTTCATTTCTCCGTCGTAGGCTCCGGCATTCATAAATACTGCCCCACCCAAACTACCTGGAATACCAACAGCAAACTCCAAACCTGTTAAATTAACGATAGCCGCCTTGTTGGCAACTGCTGCCAAAGAAACTCCTGCGTCGGCCACAATAAAGTTTCCATTACACTCTACTTTTCTTAATGCATTTCCCAACTTAATTACGACACCACGCACACCATTATCTTTAACCAAAATATTGGAACCATTACCCAAAATAGTCAAGGGTAGTTTTTCCAAACTAATACAAAGCAGTAATTGCCGTAACTCTTCCACATCTTTAGGCATAACTAAAAGGTCTGCTGGCCCGCCAATATGAAAAGATGTATGGTTCTTCATTGGCTCTTGTAAATAATATCTCCCTGGCATATTCTCATGAAGCCATGCACAAAATTTCTCCAAAGTTTTCAACCCTCTACCGCTTCTTTAATAGTGTCACCGATAGATTTAGAAATATCTCCAACCATCATTTGAAAACGGATATAAGTTTGCAAATATTCAGCAGCCACAGGATTTAATTGCAGTACTTCGTAGAGCTTTTGTACTTTTTCCATTTCTACTTTATCAGGAGTTTTTCCACTATATTGAGCAATTTCCAGCTCTTGTTTTTTTTGTAAAAATTCTTTAACCAATGGTTCTGCGGTCTTATCTCCTGACAATTTTACACGAGCCTCTTTCATCATAGAAAATTCTCTGGACTCTTTAAGAGCCTTGCATAAATTATTAGCTTCGTCATATACATTCATCTCATTTTCCTCCCTATTACTTGTATAAATTATTTAATATCGCCTATACTTTATCTGCTATTATACCATTTACACCCAATAGTATCTTAACATACTAATGAAATCATTGCAAGGTATCAGGCTCTATATTTAGTAGCTGATACTTTTCATCGGGCATATAGTCAAAATGCCACCATTCTGTATCGCTACCTACAAAACCTTCTAATCCCAACATTTCTCGCAATAAATCACGCTGCCAACGCTGAAGTTCATTGCCGCCGATAAACCCGCTATATTGTGCCGGTGTTAGTTCATCAAAATCACTAATCATCTGCACAGGTTCTCCGGTACTTAAATCATAGAGGCTCACATCTACAGAGCGTCCAGTATTATGTGGATACCCTTCCTCTGCTGTTGGCAATATTTTTTTGTACTTTTGTGGCAAAGCCAAGGTTGCTAGTTTAAAATCACTCCACGAACGATAAGCTTCCCATATCACTAAGCCGTAACCGTATTCCTTTAAGCGTTTCTGAACTTTAGCTAAAGCCCCTGCTGCCTCTTTATCTAGATATGCTTTTTTACTCTTAACTAAAGGCGCACCAAAAATATTGTTCTTGGTTGTATAACGCAAATCATAATGCAAATCAGGAATGACTAAAGCCAAATCTACTAAAGTGGCTTTATTTATTGCTGTCTGCTTGGGAAGCGTTGCTGCCTTGGCTTCTTTTTGTAAAAGCTCCCAGGGTTGTTCAAGTTTTATTCTAAAGAATTTTCCGTCTTCGCCCCCGGTAAATTTACGCCTATAATTATACTGACCTATCCTAATACTAACACCATTGCCATTTTTATCACGCTCAAATTTTAGGCTGCTTTCCGCACTAGTTATAGGTCCAACCTCATTGATAGTATAAGCGTCATAGTGTTCCCTTGTTAAGGGATAAATATTGCTATGGCTAAAATCTTCATCAGCCTGCAAATAGCGGAATGCAACGGCTAATTTTCCACCAGCTTCTCGCACTAAAAACATGGCATTATTCCCTGTATAGAGCCCTATAAGGGCATCTTCGGCTTTTTGCGGTGGATCGGGTTTAACATCAAAAGCCCACGCCACCAGTGGCATTCCTAGAACTATAATAAAGGCCACAAGGTTTAATATTTTTTTTAACATCAAAAATCCCCCCTAAAATCACAGGGATTGCTGCCTCCCCAAACTATATCCCGGTAGTTTTCCGGAAAAGTATCTCCTTCAGTATTAAAAATGAGCAAAACAGAATCTTTGTTAATACCCATATCAGTTTTCAAATTATGATACTTATCCAAAAGTCCTATAACACCGGCACCAATTGCACCTGATTCTCCTGCCGTTATTTTAGGATCACTACATAGTGGATTACCCAAAATACGCATTCCTAGTGCCGTAACTTCATCATGACAGCTAAGGGCAAACGAGCTATAATTTTTAATTATTTCCCAAGCCAAAGGATTCACCTCTCCACACGCCAAACCTGCCATAATTGTTTTTAAATCTCCCTCAACATTGCAAGGTTTACCTTGTTTAATGGACTGATAGAAGCAATTAGCTGCGGCGGCTTCCAAAATAGTAAACACCGGTTCCTTGCTATAGCCATGATTAACAACTACCGCTTGTACTGCTGCAGCCATAGAACCAACCCCTGCTTGAGCGAAAATATGTGTAGGTGCCAAAGGCATTTTGTCTAAAGCCTCAGCTGCCATAGTACTATAGCCTTGCATAATCCATAAGGGTATTTGCTCATAGGCCGGCCAAGCCGTATCCTGAATAATTACCCAGCCCCTGGCACTGGCATCCTCAGCTAAAAGTCGCACTGTATCGTCGTAATTAAGATCCGTAACTTTCACTGTCGCCCCTTCATGCCTTATAGCATCCACTCTAGCTTGTACAGACCCTTTGGGCATATAAACTACCGCAGGAAACCCTAATAGGCGAGCGATCCACGCAATACCACGCCCATGATTACCGTCCGTCGTAGTAGCAAATGTAACATTATCAACTTTATCTTGAATTTTTTCATAGGTTAATTCATCAAAGTTCAATGGTCGTCCACTTTTTTGGGACAAATAAGAAGCTATGGCAAAAGAGCCACCCAAAGCTTTAAAAGACTTTAAACCAAATCTTGGTGCTTCATCCTTCACAAATATACTCTTAACACCAAACCACGCTGCCAGTTCCTTTAATTCTAGTAAAGGTGTTTCATGATAATAACCCCACATACTGTTATGAAAAGCCCGCACTTTTTTTACTTCATTCGGAAGCAAAAGGTTTGAGACAATCAGTGTTTTTATGTAAAAGTTTATTCTTTGTCAATTCAAGTGTAAGCGAAAGCATATATTCCCCCCCTGCCGTTAAAAATTAGGTTAGCTTAATCCCTATAAATAATTATAACATTTATGCTTGTTGCGCTAAATATATTTAAGAATTTTTATCTTGTAAATTTTTAACTACAATGTAGATAATCACAATAATTACTGCCACATCGGTAATGCCACCGGTACCGACCTCATTCCCACGTAATAGGCCGAAATATAAAGCAGCAACTGCTAAAATTGCTATACTCTTATGGCTCATAATAACCTCCTCTACATTACTGCTACTTTGTCTAGAAGTCCCCCAATACCGAGCTTTTTTTAAGTTAGTAAGAATCTTTTTACTTGATAAATTCCTCTCGGACATCATTAAGTACGTTTATTTTACTACGCACCTTGGCGATATCTTCTGGGTCAATCTCACACTCTAAAAGGCCCTCTTTGTCATCGCCTTCAATTATTATTTTCCCCGTAGGTGACACAACCATTGAATGTCCGTAGAAAGGTTCACCCTTAAAAGTTCCCGTACAATTAACAGCACAAATAAAAATATGATTTTCTACCGCGCGTGCTTGTACCATTAGTCTCCAGACGTCGCCCCTTGAAGTTGGCCATTCTGCCGGCACAAAAATCATTTGTATACCTGCTAAAGCTAAATGTCTAAACATTTCGGGGAAACGCAAATCATAGCAAATAGCATTACTGCAGGTTAGGTTGTCTAATTGATATGTCGATAAATGATTACCTGCTGCGAAAAATCTTTCTTCATGAAATAAACCGAAAAGGTGAAATTTACTGTAGTAGTCCAATACAATACCATTTTTATCAATAATCACCGAAGTATTATAAATTTTGCCGTCAATGTTCATGGGGATAGATCCAGCTACAATATTACATTTATTTGCACCCGCTATTTTTTGCATAGCAGTTATAACATCGCCAGACATTGTTTCAGCGTCTTCCTTGATATGTCCTAAAGAATAACCCGTCGGCCATATTTCTGGCATAACCACAACATCATTTCCCACTGTAGCTTTGTGCAAAAGCTCCAAACCATGTTCTACATTTTGGGGTTTATTTTTTTCTTGTATGTCCATTTGTAAAAGCCCTATTTTCATTTAGTTCCCCCTTCCGGCATTAGTCCTTTTTTAGCCAGTTTATTAATAACTACCCGTTCAATCTTGCGCGTTAAACGCGTTATTATAAATTCTTTTTTTGACAGGGATTCTACTAGAAGTACTTTTAGTCCTAATTTTTTCGCACCTAAAACATCCGTAATTAACTGATCACCGATAACTAGAACTTCTCCTCGTTCTTTGATTTTTAGGCCATGTAAGGCCCGTTTAAAGCCTAGTGGTAGTGGTTTAGCCGCCCAACTTACGGCCGGCAATTCCACCAGTGAGCAAATATTTTTCAACCGTTTCCCACCATTATTGGAAAGTAAAATCAACCGTAAGCCCGCACTCTTTATTTTTTTTATCCATTCTAGATTCGCACTTGTTGGCGCGCTGGCATCCCAAGGTAAAAGCGTATTATCAACGTCCAAAATAATGGTTTTTACCTTATTTGCTCTTAACCATTCAGGGCTAATATCCGTAATACGCCCACAACGAAAATCCGGACAAAATAAGTGTAGCATTTTATTTGCTCCCGCCTGTACATGTTTTGAAGGTTACTTCAAAACATGTCCCTTTTCCCATTTCGCTTTTAACAATTACTTTGGCACCATGTAACCGGATTATTTCCTTACCAATAGCTAGTCCTAGCCCTGTACCTGGAATATTACGAGAATGAGATTTATCTACTTTGTAAAAACGTTCCCAAATATAGGGAATGTCCTCTTGTGGAACCCCATACCCTTGATCTTGTACAGTAAGTACAGGTTCTTGTTTTTCATTTAGGAATACCCCAAATTTAATAACGCCTCTATCAGGGGAATATTTAATAGCATTGTCTCCTAGGATCATGACCAGTTGATATAAACGATCACCATTTCCCTTTACCACTACACTATCATCAATATCTTTCTCCAAGCGAATTTCCCGCTCTTGCGCACGCACATCTAGCATATCAACTACTGTTGAAGCAATATGACCCAATGTTACATATTCTAACTCTTCTTGTTCACTGCGCTGCAAACGGCTAATGTCTAAAAGATCTTTTATTAACCGTTCTAGGCGTATTGTTTCATCATTTATTAAACCTCGGTATTTACTAATGCAGTTTTTATCAGTAACCATGCCATCGCTAATGGCCTCATTATAGCCACGAATAATAGTAATAGGAGTTCTCAATTCATGAGAAACATTGGCCACAAAATCACGGCGAAGTTTCTCCATCTTATTCGTCTTTTGTACAAATTCATCTAAATCACTACCTAATGAGTTTAAAGATTTGCCCAAATCAGCAATTTCATCGTCCCCTGTTACCTCAACCTTGCGAGTATAATCGCCGGCTGCAATAGCAGATGCACTATCTTTCATAGAAATCAATGGTTGTACTATGCGCTTGGAAAGACCGCGTACTAAAAACAGGCTTAAAAGTAAAGCCATTATTCCCACAATAATAGTATATAAATAAATATCATTAAGCACTTTATCAAGGCCGCTAATAGGGGCAGCCAGTAATATGGCTCCCGTCTTGCTAATCCCCTTATCATCACCTACAGGAAGGCCGACTAACAGCACCTGCTCTTTATAGTAAGGATGAAAAATTCTGGAATTGACGCGTTTGCCATCATATACATCACGAAGAATTTTTTCTACTTGTTGATTAATAGCCCCAGATTGTTTTATTTGCTTCCCAATAGACGAAACTGCTTTTTGTGCATTATCCGGTTTTTTTAATCCGGCAACGATATCCTGACGGTCAATACTAGCGTCTTGGGAAAAGTCCTCTTGTCGTTCCGAAGCGGCAATAAGTTCAAAATGATTATCAAAAAGCCAAATACGTGCACCAATCAATTGATCAACTGAAGATAGATATCTAGTAACAGAATCTCTGTTGGCATCAACGCTTAAAAAATAGTTGGCAATAACCGCAACTTCAGCGCCTTTTTCATTTAATTCGTTTTCTTTGGCTTTAAAGAAATAGTCCGTAATTAAATATGACAAACCTACGGAAATACCTATAATAATAACGGCAATTAGGCCCATGTATGTATACATGAGCCTGGAACTTAAAGATTTTTTCAATTCTTTACCTCAAATTTATAGCCTACACCCCAAACCGTTAGAATGTCCCAAGCAGACTCCTTAGGTATGTCTAGCTTATGGCGTACACGTTTAATATGTGTATCTACGGTTCTAGTATCACCATAATAAGTATAGCCCCAAATTGTTTCTAACAATTGGTTTCTGGAGAAAACAATTCCTGGATTCGATGCCAAACACCAAAGCAACTCCATCTCCTTGGCAGTGAAAGTAACTTGTTTGCCAAAGGCAATGACTCTGTATTCGCTAAGATTGATCATAAGATCAGGAAACTCTAAAATTTCTTTCCCCTTAATAGCCACTGATTGACCGCTGCGACGCAATACCGCTTTAACCCTAGCCACAACTTCTCGAGTATTAAATGGTTTCGTAATATAGTCATCAGCGCCTGTTTCCAAGCCCAATATACGATCATCGTCCTCGTCTTTAGCCGTAAGCATAATTATTGGCATATCGGAAATCTTACGCACTTGTTTGCAAACTTCTAGCCCATCTAGCACCGGCATCATAATGTCTAAAATTAAAATATCCGGTTTGCCTGCCTGCGCTTGTACAATAGCCTCGGCCCCATCAGCGGCTTCAATTACTTTAAAACCTTCTTTTTCAAAATAAATACGCAATATTTCTCTAATTTGAGATTCATCATCAGCAATAAGTATTGTCTGTTGTTTGTCCATATTTGCACCACCATTCTTTTGATATTTCTATTATACCGTATTGTGGCAAAATATTATAACCATTCACAAACAATTTACATTTTTAATAGTTTAATTATTTCGTTTTTCTTCAATACTTTCCCATAGGCAACAACCTTGTTGCCAACAACTAAAGCCGGTGTTGACATAACACCATAAGCTGCAATTTGAGCAAAATCAGTCACATGCTCTATATCTGTATCCATGCCTAATTCTGTCAAGGCTTCTACTGTGTTCTTCTCCAATTCATTACATTTGGAACAACCAGAACCTAAAACTTTAATGTTTGCCATAATAATTCCTCCTAAATGAATAAAAATTGTAATGCATTAAAGGCATAACCTATGAAAACAATCCCCAGAGCTACAACGCCTACAAAAACTCCCAATAACCTCGGTTTTACGGCCTTTCTTAACATAACGATGGACGGCAGAGAAAGTGCGGTTACAGCCATCATAAAGGATAAGACTGTGCCTATACCTACACCCTTTGCATATAAAGCTTCCGCAATAGGAATAGTACCAAAAATATCAGCATACAGGGGAGTGCCAACTACTGTAGCCAAAATTACTGAAAACGGATTATTCTCACCCAATATGGCTAAAATAATATGAGTAGGAATCCAATTGTGAATCAAAGCGCCAATCCCTACGCCTATAATTATATACCAAAATACCTTTTTAACGGTAGCTTCTACCTGTTCTCTGGCATAAAGCAAACGATCATTAGTAGTAAAGTTAGGATCTGCTATATCAACACTGCCAGCGTTTTTTACAAATTCCTCAATGTATTTATCCATGCCCAGTTTCTCAATTATTGTTCCTCCCATAACTGCTAATACCAAGCCAACCAGAACATACGCTACTGCTATTTTTGCTCCAAAAATACTAATTAAAAGAATTAAAGAACCTAAATCCACAAGCGGCGAAGAAATAAGGAAAGAAAAAGTAACTCCAACCGGTAAACCTGCACTGGTGAAACCAATAAAAAGCGGTATAGAAGAACAAGAACAAAAAGGAGTAACTGTACCCAACAAAGCCGCCAAAATGTTTGCCGTAAGTCCACTAAACTTCCCTAAAATCCTTTTAGTTCTCTCCGGTGGGAAATAGCTTTGAATATAGGCTATCGTAAAAATCAAAACTATCAAAAGAATAAGTATTTTAATGGTATCAAACAAGAAAAATTGTAAGCTTCCGCCCATTCTGTCATTAATATCCATACCCCAATACGTTAAACCATTACCGATTAAGACATTAAGCCATTTCATACCTAAAATCTGATTTTGCACAAAATCCCAAATTATTTGCATAAAGCACCACCATCTTTACCGTCATTTAATTTATTAATAAATTTTTTAAAACTCGCCAAGACCTCTCCATTCAAAGAATAATGGGACCACTTACCATCACGCCTTACATCTACAAGCCCGCAATCACATAAAATTTTCATATGATGGGATAAAGTCGGCTGCGTTATAATGAATTCTTCTAACAATTTACAAGCACACTTCTCCTCATCGGAAAGCATTTGCACAATCTTTAACCGCTTATCATCTCCCAAAGCTTTAAATATTAGAGCATAATCAATATCTGACATTGTTTTCACCTCTCGTATAGATGTTTATCTATGTATAGTATAAATCTAACATAGACACTTGTCAATATATTAGGCAAAAAAAATAGCAGATAGACTTTTCGTCCATCTGCCTCATTATTTAAAATACTCTAGACGCACCCCAATAACGCGAGCTCCAATAGCTATTGGAAAGAGAAGCTACTGCAACACCCGTGCTTGACGCCGCATGAATAAACTCTCCGCCACCTAAATAAATACCACAGTGACTAGGCCCTGATTCATAAGTTTGAAAGAAAACTAAATCACCAGCTTGTAAATCACTCATCGAAACCTTAGGGTTATTATAATATTGCACATCCGCTGTGCGCGGAATGCTAATGCCCATTTTTGCAAATACATACTGTGTGAAGCCTGAGCAATCAAATCCCCATGGATTTGCTCCGCCCCAAACATAAGGCACACCCATATACTGAAATGCCGTGCTAATCAAGCTTCTAACTAAACTGCTCCCAAAGCCACGACTAACTCCATATTCACTTCTACCCCTAGGTAAATCAGTACCCATGAGTGCATAATAGGTATCCTGACCAACAATTCCATCAGCAGTCAAGCCTTGACTTGCCTGATATTTTTTAATGGCTGCAACAGTCTGTGCTCCATATGCTCCATCAGGAATGCCAATATCATAGCCAGCCAATACTAGTTTTTGTTGAATTGCTGCAATGTCAGCACTCTCATCCCCTTGACGAAAGGCTGCATTCGCTTTTTGTGTCGGTAATAATAAAATAACAAAAGAAACAAGCACTAGAAAACACATGAGTGTCTTTTTGAAAATTTAAACCACACCCTCTCGATTGACGCCTACGAAGTTAGCTGCCGGGTTCGGGTTTCGAGAAGCACCCTATTCCTCAGAAATTCACCCCACTATGGTTCCTCCGCTCTTGTTGCCAAGATTAGGCCTACGAAACTTTATACCGGTACATTATAACAAAATATATTTAATCTGTCTATTTTTTCACCAAATATTCACTAACTATATATAAAGGACGTTGCTTAACTTCTTCAAAAACGCGTCCTAAATATTCGCCAACTATACCTATGCCAACTAGCTGAATACCCCCTAAGAACAAGACACTTGCCGCTAAAGTACTCCAACCGGGAATAGCATCTTGCACAACATATTTTACATAAATAACATGCCCCAACAACAAAATACTGCCCATACCGAAGAAAAAACCTGCATAAAGAGCCCAACGCAAGGGTACATTGGAAAACGCCGTAATCCCATCCAAGGCAAAATGCAACATTTTGCGAAAGTTATATTTAGACGTACCGGCAAAACGTGGCGGCGCCACAAATTCAACGGTAGCAGTTTTAAATCCTAAATTATTAATCATTCCTCGTACAAACCGCGCCCTTTCGCGATATAAACGAAAGGCTTCTACCGCGCTCTTATCCATAAGGCGAAAATCACTGCCCCCAGGAGTAATATGCACTGCGGAAACTGTATTTATCATTTTATAGTACGTGGTCGATGTGATATTCTTAAAAAAAGAAGCAGCCTCTGTAGCCTTGCGTATAGTTTGCACTATTTCATTGCCATTTTCCCACAATTGCAAAAGTTGTGGAAGCATTTCAGGCGGGTGTTGCAAATCACCATCCATAGTTATCACAGCATCACCTATGGCATTATCCAATCCACAAGTTAAAGCCAATTGATGCCCGAAATTACGGGAAAACAAATAAGCCTGTACTCTATGATCTTTTTGTACAAGCTCATTAAGTAAAAGTGCTGTCCTATCTCTAGAACCATCATCTACAAAAATAAGCTCATAGTCATAGGGCAAGGCACTCATTACTTCCGTTATTCTTTTGTAAAATTCACTGATATTATCCTGTTCATTAAACATAGGAACAACAACAGATATAAATTTACGCATTCTATAATTCCCCTATTTCAAAGCTTCCAGTGTTTTGAGCAGATCATTCTTCGAATGTAATCCCACTAAGCGATTAACTTCTTTCCCACCTTTAAAGAAAACAATCGTCGGGATGTTTTGCACACCAAACTCGTTAGCCAACTCTCCTGCCATATCTACGTCTATCTTTGCTATAACCACATCATCAAGCTCATTAGCCAGAGATTCAACAATGGGCCCTAGCATTTTACAAGGGCCACACCAAGGCGCCCAAAAATCCACCATGGCTGGTTTTCCAGCATTTAACACTTCTTTTACAAAGTCTTCCTTTTTATCGATATGTAATAAACCCATATTGCACCTCCCAAGATGATTTTCTTAATTATATAATAGATACTTGCTTTTGTAAAATTAATACCGGTTAAAAACGCCATATCTTAGCAAAGATAAACGTTTTTAACCGGTATTAAATTGGTATGAGTGTTCAATAAGCCGAGTTCTGTTAATGATAATCATTTATCTTGACTTACAGTTGCCTGCACGTTCTAGCGACACAACCCGGAAGGCTCAGCGGGCCGCTTCATCCCTTCCCTATTTGGTCTTGCTCCGAATGGGGTTTACCTAGCCAACCAATCACTTGGTTGCTGGTGCGCTCTTACCGCACCGTTCCACCCTTACCGACAGCCGTCGGCGGTACACATTTCTGTGGCACTTTCCTTGGGGTCACCCCCACTGGACGTTATCCAGCATTCTGCCCTATGGAGCTCGGACTTTCCTCGTCTGCCCTACGGCATCCGCGATTATCTTTCCCACTCACATCCACAAATCTATCATACTTCATTATCTACGTCAAGCTTTGTTATACAAATATCTTTGTAACATCTTGTTATATTCCCACGAATCTTTCTTTTGAAAGTTATCAAACTGATTCATAATGGCATCGATTTCATCAGCATAATGAACAACAAAGCTCTCCTTGGTAGCGCAAGGTACCGGAGATCCTTTTTCCTTATCGCCGTGATGTGAAAATATAATATGCAAGATTGCTTGCAGTCTATCTTTCGTTAATTCCGGAATTTTGTCGCCTTCTGATTTTAAACGCATACCCATAATAGAAATATGGCCCAATAGTCTTCCTTCAGTAGTGTAAGGAAGACCTAGTTCCGGCGAAATTTCTGTCAATTTACCAACATCATGTAATAAGGCTCCTGCCAAAACCAAATCACGGTCTACCCCTTCAATAGTATGTGCCAGTGCTAACGCAATGTTAGCAACACATACTGTGTGATGCATAAGACCACCAACATAAGCATGATGCAACCTCATTCCTGCCGGATTAATAAGAAATTGTTCATAAGTCTCCCCGGAAAAAATATTTTTCACCAATTTAGCAAGGCCCATATCTTTTATACTAACAATCAAATTATCTAGTTTTTTTTTTTGATATTCCAATAAATCTATATTACCGGAAGGCATTAGATGGGTAATGTTGTCATGTGCACCTATTGTATCTAGTTTTTGTAAAATAATTTGCAAAGACATGTCACTGGCAAATTTATTAACGTCGACACTTCCTCCAATAACAAAGGGTTTAGGAGCATCGATTTCTCTTAGCTTATTTACTAAGCCGGTCTCAAAACAGATAAACGGAATACACCCAGAGTTATCTTCTAATAATCCTCTAGCAAAAGCTTTCCCGTTAGAAGACGTTCCTATTTTCTGCAGCCTTACAATACAAGGTTGCTCTATTTTATCACCTATTACAAAATCCGTTATCATGTTCTTCATCCTTTGGTAATTATATTTGGCTTTTAATTCAGCATTTAGCGTGTTTTATAAATGCCTTAGTATTTGTTCTTCTTCTGCTAGTATTATTTCAATAGTGCGCTTATTTTCTTCTGCCCAAGAGCTAAGCACCCGTTCCAACTTTGTAACCACTGGCATTTCCGTAAACTGATGTCCGGCGTCAATAACATTGATCCCCTGAACTAAGGCTTTTTGGGCTACATGATATTTCAAATCACCTGTCACAAAAGTATCAGCACCAGCATCTAAAGCAGCCGCAATGAAATCACTACCTGCTCCACCAACCACAGCTACCTTGTATACCGGTTTACCTGCATCGGCAAAAGCGATACCATCAGCGGCAAGAACGTTTTTCACATTTTGAGCAAAGGTTTCCAAAGTCAACGGCTCAGCCAAGACCCCAATGCGTCCTAAGCCCTGCTCCGGATGTTCTGGATTTTCAATAGCTACTACTTGGGTCAAGGATAAAAGTTCCGCGAGAACATCGTTTACTCCTCCCACAGCAGCATCTAAATTGGTATGTGCTGCATATACGGCAATATCGTGCTTAATAAGAGCATAAACGCACTCCATTTTTGCATCTGTAACTGCTAAAGTTTTAGGTAAATTAAAATACATAGGATGATGTGTAATAATCATATCAACTTTTGCTTCAATAGCTTGTTCAGCTACTTCTAGAGTTAAATCCAAAGCCAACATAATTTTTTTCACTGGAGCATCGACTTTACCCACAAGCAAACCTGGGTTATCCCAAGATTCTGCCAATGCTATCGGTGCAATTTCATTCATAGTCCAACAAATATCAGCTACTGTAGTTTTCATTGTATAATTCCTCCAATTTATTTTTTCTCCGTAAAAACTCTTGATACTTTTCGCTATGTTTAGCAACATCGCTATTATCCATAGCTGCAAGTAAAGTCGCATACCTATCCATAAGGCGCTTCATATGTTTTGCTAAAAGCGGATGATGCGCTGCCAAAAGCAAAGGCCCTATTTCGTAATAAACATCATCCATGGGCTTTTCACAAGTGCCTTTTTCGGCTACTATAACTTCGTACAATTTATCCCCTTCCGGGATTAAATCCTCAGCATGCAAATGCCAATTATGTTGCAGCAGCCAGCTACGCAAAAGTTCCGCTCCGTTCATCGGCTGCAAAACTAACCGTTCTAAAGATGCTACAACAAGGCTTGATTTTTTCCAAAATATCAACCATGGTAACTCCACCCATACCAGCTATAACAGCAATATCTGCTTCTCCGGGAGCCACAATAGATAACCCATCTCCGCAACGTACTTCTATAATACTTCCCAAGCCGTACAACTCAACTGTCCTTTGCGCCGCAGCACAAGGACCTTCTGCTATATCAATAGCAATAGCACCGGTTATTTTACCTTCCTGAGCCAAAAGTACCGGCAAATAAGCGTGATCCGTGCCTACATCTACTATTTTCCTACCACTAGGTATCCACTTGCCAATGGCATTTAGACGAGATCCAAAGCTCATTTTTTGCACCCTCTCATGACGTTATAATAATATTATAGCATAATCAAAAGCCTTACGCTAAACTACACTGAAAAGCTAAATGCCAATTTCTAACATTTATCCAAAATCACTAAACAACTTTTAAACTTCTTCATTCGTAGGAATTATAAACTTTTGCGGCTCTTTTTTTAGTAGCACCAGCGCTTATATAAGAACCCTCTACTATCGTTTCATAGCCTTTCTTTCTAATAATGCTTTTAATGTAGTCCACATGTGGACATCTATCAAAGTGGTGATTATCTGTTACCATGCAAGAGGCCAAATGAACGACAACTTCATTTTTTTCAAGATTGGTTTTCTTATACGACTTTTTAGAGAACTGCTCTAACTTAGCAGCAATGCTCTTCCCGCAACAGCCACCGCAAGTAAAAGAAATGTATCTGGTATCCTCTGAATAATTCTCAAAACGACCCTCTCTATTATAAAAAGCATTAGTACAGGCAAAACCACTACAGCGTCTATGTGTTAGGTCACATTGAATTATAACAACATATTTAGTAGCCATTATTATCCCTCCCTATATTTTAGTATATTTTAAATAGAACTTTATTTATTATATAACAAAAACTATGTTTTTGAGAATTAAACTTTTGGCGAGAAAATTAAATTTTTCCTAACGCAGCTTTGTCCAAAATCACACAAAAATCTTACCACATCGGGTTCATGCAAAAAGCGACTTCCGATATTTACGGAAATCGCTTTGTAAGTAAGTTGTCCATCTACTTCAGGTTATCTGCGCCTTAGGACTTTTTAGGAATATTTTTCTTGCACTCTTTACAATATCCATATAGCTCCAGTTTGTGATCTACAATAGAAAAATCCGTAGTAGCCTCCAGCTTCTTTTCGAAACTGTCTAAGGGGCAATGACCTATGTCAATTACTTTCTTGCACCCCAAACAAATTAAATGGTGTCTGTGTTCAATTGGTTTTAACTCAAATACAGCTTTGGCATCTTCTAATAGCGTTGTCTTCTTAACTATGTTTTTTTTATTAAACAATTCTAAAATTCTATATATGGTAGATAAGCTGATAGTATCATCAGCTTGTTTCGCCGTAAGATATAATTCTTCAGCCGTTACAAAAGTCTCTACTTCATGCAAAAGCGTTAAAAGCAAATTTCTTTGTTTCGTGCTTTTAATTCCATGTTCATTTAAATATTCTTTGTAAGCGGGATTTTCATCTGCCATAAAAATTATCTCCCTTTGCACTCTATAGTATTCATTTTAAACATATTTCTTCTATTTAGCAAGTTTCCATATAGGTCCTGTATGACAAAATATTTTTTGGAAAATTAAAACCCCAAGCAAAAGAAAAACTGAAATAAGAGCAATAACTCCACCAGGAGCAGCATTAACCCAATAGGACAAAAAAATACCGCTGACAATATCAATAAAGCTAAAGAAAATCCCAAACAAAAGAGTTGGCTTGAAACCACGGTGCAACTGTAGTGCTGTAGCAATTGGTAAGGCAATCAAAGAACTTATGACCAGAATGCCTACTATTTGTATAGAAATGGAAATAGTGGCAGCTACTAGAATAGAGAAAATATAATTAATCCATTTTACATTAACTCCGGCAATTACAGCTCCCTCTTCATCAAAAATCATAAACATCAACGAATGATAAAGTTTGGAAACAATAAATAAAGAAATTAGGCTCAAGGCTGATACCAGATAAAAATCTTGTCGGGTAACTGTAAGAATACTGCCAAATAAAAAGGAATCAATATTTGCATGTACAGCACCTGAACTAATTAAAGTGATAGCGATGCCCACAGATAACGAAAGTATAACGACTAGGATCAATTCCGCATAATTTTTAAAATGCCTGCGTAGCCTTTCAATAACCACACCAAAAAATGATGTTAATAAAAAAGCACTTAATATGGGGTTAACATGTGACATCAAACCCACGGCCACACCGGCTAAAGAGGCATGTGCTAAAGTATCTCCCATCATCGAATAACGTTTTAAAACAAGAAACATGCCTATGAGCGGACACAAAAGCGAAATCAAAATTGCAATCATGAAGGCATTTTGCATGAAAGTATATTGAAACATATTCTTCAACTCCTGTATTTTCCATTATTTTCCATTAAATATTCTTTTATGTAATTTTGCGGATTACACATATGTCCAACTCCGCTAGAAATATGATAAAGCAAGTGCGAATTGCGAATAGCAGCTTTGAGATTATGTTCTACACAAATTACAGTAATATTTTTCTCTCTGTTAAGACTACGAATAAGTTGATAAATTTCATTTTGACTTTTCATGTCAATTCCATTAGAAGGTTCATCAAGTACTAATAAATCTGGGTTACCCATAATGGCCCTGGTAATAAAAATCTTTTGAAACTGTCCTCCTGATAAAGTACCTATAAGCGCATCGGCATATTCCTGCATATTTATCAAAGCAAGACTCTCTGCAATTAAATTACTGCCAGGAAGGTGCCTTGTTTTTTGGTAACAAGTTAAAACCTCTTTAACTGTTATAGGAAATTGTTTATTTAAACTCTCAAATCGTTGCGAAACGTACGCTGTTTGTTGAAAGGTATTTTTTATGGTCCCTTTTGTAGGTATAAGCAGTCCTAATATTAATTTAACAAGTGTGCTTTTACCAGAACCATTTTCGCCCAAAATTGAAATGTATTTACCATCTTGTAACTCGAAATTTAGATTATCTAATACATAAGGCTTATTACCATAGGAAAAAGATAAATTTTTTATTTGAAGCATATATTTCCTCCTGTTGATTCACTTGACATATTTATTGTATTATTATATCCTATTTTTAGTTGCAAATGCAAATCATTAGCAACTAAAAATAGTAAAGGGATGATACAATGAAAAAGTTTTTGTCGTTAAGTTTTCTTTTAGTAGTTATGCTCATTGGTTTAACCGGATGCAGCTCTACCCCCTCCACAAAAAATCAACCGCAAGCTAACAACAAGGTAAAAGTTATGGCCTCTTTTAATGCCATGCAAGAAATTGCTGAGGCGATTGGTAAAGATAAGATTGAAGTAGAATCTATCATACCTAATGGTACTGAGCCGCATGATTTTCAGCCTAATGCCAAAAATCTAGAAGGCTTACATACAGCCAAGGTATTTATTTATAATGGTCTTGATATGGAAAAAGGCTGGCTGGATAAAGCAGTTGCTGCCGCCGACAATAAAAATTTATTACTTGTAGACGCCTCCAAAGGAGTAAAGGCTATTCCTGCTATGGAAGGTACTGAAGCTGCCGAAGCCGGTGACCAAAATGACCCGCATTTGTGGTTAAGTGTAAAAGGCGCACAATTAGAAGCCCAAAATATAAAAGAAGCTTTGATTAAGGCTGATCCTAAAAACAAGGATTTTTACGAAAAAAATTATACAGATTTTACTAAGCAATTAGAGCAATTATACAAAGACTATGAGCAAAAGTTTAAAAGCGTGAAACGCAAAGATTTTGTTACCGGGCATTCTGCTTTTGCCTATTTGGCAAGAGATTTTGGGCTCAAGCAAAATAGTGTAGAAGATGTTTTTGCCGAAGGTGAACCCAGTGCTAAAAAATTAAAAGAATTGACAGACTATTGTAAAGAACAAAAAATAAATACTATTTTTGTAGAAGACATGGTAAGCCCTAAGGTTTCCGAAACTTTGGCCAAGGAAGTGGGCGCAAAAGCAGTAAAAATTTATACACTAGAAAGCCGAGAAGATGGTAAAACTTACATTCAAAGCCTACAAGCAAATTTAGAGAAACTCTATGCAAGCTTGAAATAAAATCTTTTCTCGCTTTGCGAACAAGCCTCTTATGTTAATGTAAAAACACATTAATGTAAGAGGTTATTTTTGTGATTAAATATAATCCTTCATATACAGAAATCCAGTAATATTGCAATATTTATCCCCAAAACACCCAAGATTAGCTTTAATTTTAGCTTTTTTTATTAATTTTTGACTTTTAGTGTGCTCAAAGTGTTAGTATGAATATGAGAATTTAATATTAGCATTTTTTGTAGAGAAAATTACTAATGAAGAATATAAATACATAGCTTTCAAAAGCTAAAATAATTACTATTATACAATTAGTTTTAAGCAAATAAGGAGAAAATGATGAAAAAAAATCTTGTCTAAGTAAGCTTTTAATCAGTGTTTCACTGTGTTTTTCAATAGTTGTTTTATCAGCAGGGTTTGCTCCTAAACCTCTAAATATAATTTCCAAATGCATAGCATCTGATGTGCACTTGCAAGCTAACAAGGCCGTTCCCACCAGTCATTTCACCAAACAAAACCCCGCTTCTATAAAACCTTGGCTAACTTGGACTAAGGTAAAAGGAGCCGTCGTCTATGAATTAGAACTATATACTACCTTACCGGAAAATTCTGAAACAGTTGTAACAGATCCCAATTGTTTTTATTCAACAAAGCAAATCTATGTCAACGGGTTTAATGCCGATTTATCTCAAAATTTAACGGGCAACCATTTCTATTGGCGCGTGCGCGGACTCGACATTGAGGGTAAACCCATCAGCGATTTCTCCGATGCAGAAAAAGTTTATGTTGATGCGAAAGAAGACGTTATTGCAAAACCTATTCCCACTGCAATTTTCAATCAGGGTCCAGGTTCCATATTGCTATATCCTGTTTATGACTGGATCCCTATTAGCGAAGCAACAAAATTTGAAGTTGAAATATTAGACGCTTTGCCAGAGAACCCCAATGGTATTGCTCCTTCTATCCATAGAATCGACTCAGCCATAGTTACTGGTTCTGAGTATTATGACGAAAAGCCTAGAGTTTCCGAGGAGCCCTTCTATTGGCGTGTTCGCGGCCTGGACAATGATGGTAATCCTGTAGGGGTATATTCTGATGCTGGAGAATTCACTGTAAGTACGACTCCCCGCATTTCTGTGGCAACATTTGGTGACAGTATTACTCACGGCGGTGGAGGCATTTCCTATTCGCCTTCAAACTGGGAATACGACTATCAACATTACTTAGCTTTTCCCACAATCAATCTTGGAAGAAGTGGCGATACCAGTCAAACAATGGTTGACCGCTTTGAGCAAGATGTTTTGCCCTTCCATCCTCGTTATCTTATAATTTTGGGCGGAACCAACAGTTTGCGCGGCGGCATAGCTGCTACTGAAGTCATTGCAAATTTGCAAACATTAAAAGAAAAATGTCTAGAAAATCATATCCGTCCTGTGTTTTTAACTCTGCCACCAATTAACCCTGCTAATATAAAAAGAGCTTTTAATGAAACTACTGTTGCCGACTGGCAGGAACAAATACAGCTAGTTAATGAATTTATCCTCACCCAAGTATATATAGACATCACACGCGACATGAGTTGTCCCAATGGAATTCTTCCTTCAAAATTAGCTGTTGACGGATTACACTTAGACATTGATGGTAAAGAAATAATGGCAGATGCTATTAATGCCAATTGGCCTCGTATTAGAAGAATACCGTGGCACAAATGGCTCGAGTAACATATTTAGCTAAGAATCAAAATGTTTATCATGTTAAACAACAAGCCTTAAACTTTACTTCTAACGTATTTTCCAGCGACACCAATACTAACAATATTACAAGCCACCTAAAATTTAATTTTAGGTGGCTTGTAAGCAATTTTAGAACTAGCAAACAGTAGCATAAAATATATAATATGCCAATACTTTGCTGCTAATATGCCTTTTGACAAGTAGAAGTGAAAATTTAACGGCTCTGATTTTCTATGCGTTTTTTAAATCTAAAACCTTCTTCTTAATCATATCTGCCGTCTGTAAAAACGCTTTTTTCTCTTTTCCGGTCGGATCCTCTAGACCCCAATCTTCTCTATACCTACAGGGGAAAAAAGGATATGCCACTTGGCAACCCAGGGTTACAAGTATATCAATTTTAGGTAATTCTGCTAACAGCCTTGGGTTCTTTGTTTCACTCATATCAACGCCATAAAGCGCTTTGATAACTCTGACAGCATCCGGATTAATATTTCCAAATACTATATATAAAAAGAAATATGCAATCCCATACATTGTAGCAGAGAAAAAAGCGGCTTCCGAAAAACCTCGGAAGCCGCTTTATTTCGATGGTGGGCCCATCTGGGATCGAACCAGAGACCAACCGGTTATGAGCCGGTGGCTCTACCGCTGAGCTATAGGCCCGACAGTAAGTCGTAGAGAATGTTCCCTACAAAACCAACGTTGATATTGTATAATAAAACAATGCTACTGTCAAGGCTAATATCTATTCTAAAAATTCTCTTAAGGGCTTGCTACGCTTAGGACTGCGCAATTTTCTTAAAGCTTTTGCTTCAATCTGGCGAATACGTTCACGAGTAACGCCAAAATGCTGTCCTACCTCTTCCAAAGTACGAGTACGCCCATCTGCTAAACCGAAGCGCAGTTCTAATACCTTGCGTTCACGTGGGCTTAAATGTTCTTGGAGAACGCTCCCCAATTGTTCTTGGAGCAAAGTGTATGATGCTGCGTCTGCAGGAGAAGGTGCTTCTTGGTCTTCTATGAAATCTCCCAAATGAGAGTCCTCTTCTTCACCAATAGGCGTTTCTAAGGAAACAGGTTCTTGGGCAATCTTTTGAATCTCACGAACTCTATCAACAGTAGTATCCATTTCTCTAGCTATTTCTTCCGGCAAAGGCTCTCTGCCTAATTCCTGTAATAACTGCCTAGAAACACGAACTAATTTGTTAATAGTTTCAACCATATGCACTGGTATTCGAATTGTTCTTGCCTGATCAGCAATTGCTCTGGTAATAGCCTGCCTAATCCACCAAGTCGCATAGGTACTGAATTTAAAGCCCTTGTTGTAGTCGAATTTCTCCACGGCCTTAATTAAGCCTAAGTTACCTTCTTGAATCAAATCCAAAAACAACATACCCCTGCCAACATAACGTTTTGCAATACTTACTACTAGTCGCAAATTGGCTTCTGATAAACACTTTTTGGCATCTTCACCGCGTTCTAAGGTTTGTTTCAACACAGCAGCATAATCATTCTCTAACTTTTCTATTAAAGCTTGAGTCTCATGAGTAACTTGAGTTTTTTCCGTTTTAGCTTTAATTACTGCAAAAATCTCACGTAGCTCTAATAAATGGTTAGCCTCGATTTCTGAAGTTTGCCTTTTTAAAGTTATCTTTTTCTTGGGCGTGATAATTCTAACTTTATTATCCGCCAATAATTTCCCTAGACGTTTTTGCTCATCTTTAGTAAATTCTCTACACAACTGCTGATACTCATCATACTCCAATGCTTCTTGCTTTTGTGCTATAGAATATACCTTGCCAAAAACTTTATTTACTGCTCGCTCCTGGCACCAGCTTGTTTCTATCTGCAATAGTTCTTCCGCACGTTCAGCTAACTTCTCTATTTTAAGTCGTTTATTAACTTCCGGTATAACAGCATTGGCTGACACTAAATCATTCATAATATAGTGAGCCTGATTGCCCTTATCCATGCGTTTAGCTAATTTTATCTCATCGTCGCCAGTCAAAAGTGGTACCCTGCCTATTTCTTTTAAGTACATTCTAACAGGGTCATCAATATTAATACCTTCAGGCACTGATAGGTTGGCAAGCTCGCTTTCATCTACTTCTTCGCTATCATCAGCTGTGGTTGGGCCTTCTTCATCGCCACCATCATCAATGACTTCAATGCCCTTGGCAGCAATCTGAGCATATATATTATCCATATCCTCTACTGACATGGTCTCTACTAGCTGCAAAGTGTCCTGTATTTCACGATAGGTGAGAACGCCGGCATGATTCTTAGCCAATTCTATAAATTCCGCCACGTACTCATTAGGATTTTTTGCCTTTTCCAGCTTACCAATTTTAGGCTTACTGTTGGTATTATTAATAACTAGATTTTCTAGCGGGTTAAAAACTTTTTCTTCCTTTTTGAGTTTTGCAGCTGACTTTTTCGTTTTTTTACGCTCAGTTTTGCCTGTGCTAACAGTTTTAACAGCCTCTGTATTCACAGCTGGTTTAGTTTCCTTCTTAGAAATATCATTTGCTTCTATTTTAAAAATATCTTTCACTACTTTCTTTGGAGTAACTTCATCTGTCATTTTGTGAACAGCTTTTACTACCTTTTTAGAATTACCTTTTATAGAATATTCGGTTGGTACTATCTTACTATTCTTATTGCTCACTTTTTTGAGCGCAGTTTTTATTATCTGCTCTTCTGTCGTTTTTTTGACGGTTCCTTTAGTTGTTGTTTTTGCTAACGTAGTAGTATCGTCAATATTCACTGCCTTCTTGGCCGTTACTATAGTTTTAGCCATAACGTTCCCTCCTTTCTTTAGTTCATATTTTGTTTGCTTTTAGCCTCATTGCTAAGAAGAATAATTTTCTTTTCCTCATTCTTTATTCGCCGACATTCGGATAATTCCTGCAAATATTTTTCATTACCTTGTTTTTCATATTCAGCAGCAGAGGAACTATGTTGTTCAAATTCCTTTTCCAACTCGGCAAGTCGCAGTTGACGCAAGCAATCTAATAACATTTCCGTTAACTCAGTAGAAGGTAATTCCATACGCAAAATATTTGTCAATTCTGAAGCACTATTTTCCTCTAAAACTTCAAATAAATTTACAGATAAATTTTTACTGCATTTTTGCAACTGAAAAATAGCCTTGTCAAAAATTTCTGCCCGCTCATTACTTTCAAATTTTATCTTTTTGAGCTGTTCCAGCAACTTTTCTGTCAAAACAGCTTTGCTCTTAATTAAAGCGAAGAGCAAATGTCTTTCGGCTTGTTCAGACACAGTTGTAGTCTTTGGTGCTAAATAAATAGCATTGGGCACAAAATCATCTTGCTTATGATGACGTTTTAGCTTGTTGTATTCGCTTTGAATTAAACCTTCATCAATAGTTATCCTACGTGCCAAATCGCGAATTCTTTGTGCAACTTCAATGTCATTTTTGCATTCTAAAAGGAATGGTAGTATATTCGACACTGCTTGAACTTTTCCTGCCAAGGTCGTTATATTATTTTCTTCTAGCTGTCTTTTTATTTGAAACTCGATACCATCAATCGCTTCTTCTATTAACTTTTCATAAGCTTCCTTGCCATGTTTGCGCACGAAATCATCAGGATCCTTACCATCAGGCACCTGCATAACCTGAGCCCTAAGATCAGCGTGCAAAGCAATGGGGACCGCCCTTACAACTGCTTCTGTTCCAGCTCTATCACTGTCAAAAGAAAAAACTACTTCTGGAACTAACCGCTTTAGCAACCGTGCGTGTTGCTCAGTAAATGCAGTCCCCATAACCGCTACTGCCCAAGTAATTCCCGCAGCATGCAAGCTAATAGCATCCATATGTCCTTCTACCAAAACAACTTTTTGTTGTGCTTTTATGGACTTTAGTGCCGCATCTAAGCCAAACAAAATATTACGCTTACTAAACCACTCCGTTTCACCGGTATTCATATATTTTGCTTCTTTAGCCTCTTTATCAAGAACTCTTCCAGTAAACCCTACCACTCTACCCCGTATGTCCCGTATAGGTATCATAATCCTGCCTCGGAAGCGATCATAAATTCCTCCGCTCCCCTTTTGGTTCACAAGGCCTGCTTTAATCATAGTATCTTCTGTCACGCCTTTGCCTTTCAGCGCTATATGTAGTTTATTATAATCGGGCGGAGCCATGCCAAGAGCAAAACTATCTATTATTTCCCTAGTAATTCCCCGCGCCAGCAAATATTTTAATCCTATTTCTCCGTATCTCGTATTTACTAAGCACGACTGAAAAAACTTAGCAGCCATTTCATTGGCTGTATAAACTTCTTTGGCTTGCATTTCTCTGGCTATTTCCTCAGGATTTTTTTCTCTCTCAGGAATGGCAATATTTAATTTACCGGCTAAAAATTTGACGGCTTCAGAAAAGCTTCGGTTTTCAATTTTCATAATAAAACTGAAAACATCACCACCAACGCCACAACCAAAACAATGAAATAAGCCTTTGCTTTCGTCTACAGTAAAAGAAGGCGTCTTTTCGCCATGAAAGGGACAACATCCCCAGTAGCGTCCGCCCTTCTTTTTAAGAGGTACATAGTCAGAAATAATTCTTACCATATCAGCCTGTGCTCTAACCTGTTCTTTGAAATTTTCGTACTTTTCTTTCATTTCTTCCATAGCATCAACATCCTAAATTTATCATACTATATATATTCCCTATAAAACATTATTATCCTCTTTTTACAACTATTTCTGAGTTAACCGTGCAATCTAAAATTCAAATAATAGGTTCAAAATATTTACGGAAAATCCGTACGGCACCCTCATCTGTAAGTCCAGCCACATAATCAATACAAACCTGCTCAACACCAAAGCGTTCTATATAAGCTTGTTCTTCCCTTGGCAATCTTTCCGGCAGCTTGAGAAACATATTCATAAGTGTTTTTACAACTTGTTCTGCTTTTTTTTGTTCTATCATCATAGCCGGGCAGGTGTATACCTTCTCAAACATGAAACTGCGAAAAACGGCTACTGCCTCTTCATAATAGGGATCAAGATTTATCACTGGTTTGTTTAACGACAGCTCAACTATATTATTTACCAAAACATCTAAAATAACGCTAGGATCAGTACCTAATCTTTTGGCAACCATTTCCGGTAAGCTATCAGGCCCAATCATGCCTACGTTAGACCCATCATCATAATCGTGGCACAAATAGGCAATACGATCACAACGTCTTACTATCATACCTTCTAATGTTGTAGGTAAAATTTCTCCCGTATGGCACAAAATAGCTTCCCTTACTTGCACTGTTAAATTAAGCCCACGCCCATTGCGTCCATAAATATCCGCAACTCTAAGACTTTGTTCATTGTGGTGAAAATTGCCAACGCATTCTGCCATAGCACGTTCTCCTGCATGTCCAAATGGTGTATGTCCAATATCATGGCCCAAGGCAGCTGCCTCTACCAAATCTTCATTTAAATCTAATGCCCCGGCAATGGTTCGTGAAATCTGTGCTACTTCCATGCTGTGAGTCAAACGTGTACGATAATGATCACCAGAAGCCAAATAAACTTGAGTTTTATGTTTTAGTTTACGAAAAGCAGTACTATGTAGAATTCTGTCTCTATCACGTTGAAAAGCCGTGCGAATAGGATCCATTTCTTCTTCATATATGCGCGTAGCCATTGTGCTTTTTGTGGCCCAAAGAGCTAACAATTTTTGCTCTCTTGTTTCTGTCTTTTCTCTGATTTGCATAATTTACTCCTTGCATAGTTTTTCTGTGTTAATTTTGTTATACTTAAGCACAGAGGTGATTTAAATGAAAAAAATCCTTATGTCCATGTTACTGCTTGTTTTTCTGCTTATTCCAACGGTCTGCCTAGCTTCGCCAACCATCAAGTATGATAAACAGCACTTTGACCCTGTACGCGGTATTTATTATTTAGAGGGCAATGTTTCCGTTACCGTAGGCCGGCGTGTCATTTCCGCTGATAAAGCGCAAGTAGAAATGTATGCTATAGAAGTTCATGCCCAAGGCGATATTCACTTACAGCAAGATGATATTGACTTTTATGGCGATACAGTTGACGTCTATGGCAGTAGTAAAACAGCTGAAGTTAAGGGTAATCTTAGTTTTACCCAAGGCAATATAGCTATTACTGCAGATGCAGGAACTTTTAATTGGGGAACTAAAAACGCCGTTTTTATAGGCAATGTGCAAGCAACAACGCCCAATGGTACCTTAAAGGCAGATAAAATCGTCTACAATATTATTACTCACGAAATAAAAAATTAGTTCTCTAAAACAGGCATCGCATAATTGCGATGCCTGTTTTTTATATATTTGTATCTGAATTTTTTTGCGTACATTCTAAAATCATGCCGGCAGTTTCCTCAATTGCTCTGTTAGAAACATTGATAATTGTGCAATGAATTCTACGCATTATTGCTTTAGCATATTCCATTTCTTCATTAATACGCTTCATATCTGCATAACTGGCACCATCAGATAAACCCATAGTTTTAAGTCTTTCAGTTCGAATTTCATTTAATTTGAACGGATCAATTAACAGCCCAATTACTTTATGCGGTGGTACCTTAAACAATTCTTCAGGTGGTGGTATTTCCGGTACCAAAGGCACATTTGCCACTTTTAGTTGTTTGTTAGCCAAATACATGCTTAAAGGTGTTTTTGAAGTTCGTGATACACCAATAATAACTATATCAGCTTTTAACAGACCCCAAGGGTTTTTCCCATCATCATATTTAATGGCAAACTCCACTGCCGCCACTCTCTTGAAATATTCATGATCTAAAGCATGAATTAATCCCGGTTGGTTTTTGGGTAATAGCCCGGTTGTTTTTTCAATGGATTTTAACATTGGGCCTAAAATATCCACTACCTCAACATCATGTACCATTGCGGTTTGTGCTATAGTCTGGCGCAATTCCGGAGAAACAATAGTATAACAGACAACTGCATTATGTTCTTTAGCTTCTTGAACAATTTTTGCTACTTGCTCAGCATTCTTCACATAAGGAACGCGAATAATATCAAATTTTTCTTGACCAAACTGACTCACTGTGGCCTTCACTACAGACTCAGAAGTATCACCTATAGAATCAGAAACTGCATATATTATTGGAGTATTAGCTATGATAATTACCTCCCTTTCCTTCTGCTAACTCGACTAACAATCTAGTAAAATTTGTTTTGGTGATACGACCGACTACTTCAAAAGTATGTGACCTGTCTTCAACGCATTTAACCACCGGCATACAATCAATTTCGTTATCAATAAGTCTTCTGGCCGCAACTGCAACGGAATCATCAGGAGTTACCGTAATAAGTTTTATTAGCGGTGTCATTACCATGACAATGGGCAGAGCATGCAAATCTGTATTGGTATTCATTGCTACTTTTAAAAGATCCTTACGTGATACAACGCCAGTTAAAAGGCCTTCTTCACTAGTAATAAAAACTGTGCCAACATCTTCTAAAAACATAGTTACAATGGCATCATAAGCACTTTTGTCATGATTAATAACAACCGGTACCGATTGGATATCTCTTACGCAAATACCTGATATTTCTTCCAGCAACATACCCAAGGTATTTTTCCCAGTAAAATAGTAGCCTACCTTTGGCCTGGCATCTAAAATACCGCTCATAACCAAAATTGCCAAATCCGAACGCAACGCAGCACGTGTTACATTCAATTGAGAAGCAATATGTTCACCGGTAATAGGACCTTCTTGCCTAACAATCTCCGCAATTTTTTTCTGTCTGCAACTTAAAGAAATATGACCCACATCCTTTCTAAAACATATACTAGTATATACTATTATATACTAGTAGAACACTAAAAACCCTTTTTCTCTAAAAAAAATCTACAATTGCCCCTAATTTTAACTTTCTCATACGCTATTTCTTCTATATAGCAACATAAAAAACCCCGCTTCCTATAGAAGCGGGGCAACTTTTAAACAATTACCACTTTAAATCCTCATCATCACACTTGCGTCCCTTGCCTGTCAAAGCATCTAACATAATGCGTTGCTCAACTTGAGCCACCATTTTTTTAGTAAATTTAACAGTGTCAGGATTTACAGACATACTATCTATTCCACTTCTAACCAAAAATTCAGCGAATTCCGGATACACACTAGGAGCTTGACCACAAATAGATACTGTTTTGCCTTCGCTATGGGCAACATCAATAAGATGTTTTACAGCACGGCGTACAGCCAAATCGCGTTCATCAAAAATATGCGCAACTGTATCATTATCGCGATCACAGCCTAAAGTCAGCATAGTTAAATCATTTGAACCTATAGAGTAGCCATCAACGAATTTATTAAATTTATCCGCAAGGATAATGTTAGCTGGAATTTCCGCCATCAACCAAACCTTAAAATCTTTTCCCCTTTGTAATCCTTCTTGGGCCATTAAGTTAACTACTTTTTCACATTCTTCAACTGTTCGGCAAAAAGGAATCATAACATTAAGGTTCTTTAGACCATATTCTTCACGTACTTTACGCACGGCAGCAATTTCCAATTTAAAAGCTTCCGTATATTTAGGATCATAGTAGCGAGAAGCTCCACGCCATCCTAATAGCGCACTTGGTTCATATGGTTCGAACTCGTCTCCGCCCTTCAAATCACGATACTCACTAGATTTAAAATCGCTGAAACGCAAAGTTACAGGGCGTGGTGCCATAGCTTGGCAAACTTGGCGGAAGCCTTCAGCTAATTGATCTACAACTCTTTCCGGATGTCCTGATTTTATTAAGTACAAAGGATGTTCATGAATATAAGAAGTCCAAATGAATTCTTCGCGCATAAGACCTATACCATCACAAGGCAGTCCCGCATATTTTTCAGCTAATTCCGGATCTCCTAAATTCATGTAAATTTTAGTCCCTGTTACCGGAAAAGTTTCAGCAGCAAATACAGTACCGGGAACTTCTTCTTTTTTCTGTGTGCTTTCTAAAATTCCCTCATAAACAATGCCATTAGTAGCATCTACTGTGATATCTGTATTATTCGGAATTGTTTTAGTAGCAGCCTCTCCGCGGCTCTTTGTACCTACTATACAAGGAATACCAAGCTCACGGCTGACTATAGATGCATGGCAAGTCATACCACCGCTATCGGTAACAATAGCCTTTGCTCTCTTCATTGCCGGCACCCAATCCGGGGCCGTCATTTCTGTAACAAGAATTTCGCCATCTTTAAATTCATCAATATCCGCAGGATCTAATATTACATGGGCACGACCACCTACTAGTCCAGGACTCGCTGGCAATCCTTTTACAATTACATTACGTTCTATAGTCATAGCACTAGTCGTATTTTTTTTCTTACTACCATCCTTATTGCGGCGTGACCAAACTGTCTCAGGGCGAGCTTGTAAAATCCAAATTTTACCGTTGCGTTCATCAACGCCCCACTCCATATCCATATAGCAGCCATAATGCTTTTCAATCTTTTTGGCATATCCGGCTAATTCTAAAATTTGTGCGTCAGTAAGAGTTTGTTTTTTCCTGTCTTCTTGAGGAACTGGTACTTCTTCGCAATCCCCGCCCTCTTTACGAATCAGCATAATTTCTTGTTCATTAACATCACATTCAATAATCTTCATCTCATCTTTAGAAACAATATAGCTATCAGGAGTTACAGTGCCTTGTACTACATATTCGCCTAAACCATAGGCAGCCTCAATCATAATATTTTTATCATCGCCTGTAGCTACATTAACCGTAAACATAACGCCTGCGCTCTTAGAAAATACCATCATCTGTATAACTGCACTAAGGGCAACCTCAATATGGTCAAACCCTTGTTTCTCACGATAATAAACTGCACGATCTGTGAAACAAGAAGCATAGCATTCCTTAACTTTGGCAATGATGGTATCTGCTCCCTTTACGTTTAGATAAGTGTCTTGCTGACCAGCAAAACTAGCGTCTGGTAAATCTTCAGCAGTAGCACTAGAACGAACAGCCACATATGGCATTTTAGTCCCTACTTTTTCTGCCAATTGGTCATAGGCCTTAGAAATAGCTTCCTGTAAATCCTGAGGCATATTCTCCGCCATAATAGTCTTGCGCAAACGAGAGCATACATCACGTAGTAATGCGCCATTTTCTACATCAGTTAACTCGGACAATATAGTCCGCATTTTTTCTTTTAGTCCACTCTTCTCAATAAAGTATCTATAAGCGTAAGCCGTAGTAGCAAAGCCATAGGGAACAGGCACATCAGTTTTAGAAGTCATTTCACCAAGGGATGATGATTTACCACCTACAAGTGCTACATCTCCGCGTTCTAATTGCTCAAACCAAAGTAAAAATTGCTCTTCTTTTTTCATTTTAGATCTCCTTTTATCATATGCTTTTTCTAATAAGTTTCTTTATATAGTATACACTATATCATATTTATACGCTATATTCAATAATAAAATATAGAAATTTTAAAGAAAAATCAGAGCACTATAAGACTTAAATCGCCTACAATGTTAGCAAGCTCTTTAACCTGTCCTAGTAACGCCAAGCGGTTATTTTTTATGTCTTTATCTTTATCCATAACCATGACAGCTTCAAAAAACTTATTCACAGGAGCAGCTAATTGGTCCCCTTGTTGCAAAATTTTAGCATAATCATATTTAATGAGTGAGGGAATAGCTTCTTTATTTAGCCGCATTAAGATTTCATGCAATTCGTTTTCCGCTTGATCTGTAAATAAGACTCTACTAATAGCGACCTCGCTACCTGCGTTCTTGCAAATATTATCTACCCGCGTAAAAGCTTGAATACTATTTGCCGCTGCCGGAGTAGTAACATAAGCGGCTAACGCTTTTGCCCTAGTAAATAAATCAACTAGGTCGTCATTAGCCTTGTCAGCTAAAACCGCATCTACAACATCATAACGTATCCCGCTATCTAGCAACATATTTTTAACTCTCTGTAAGAAAAATTCTTGTAATTGCGGAACTAGTTTTTTTATGTCTTCTAGAGAAACATTAAGTAGCTGTAGGGCATCTGCCAAAGTCTTTTTTAATGAGAAATGATAATTAGCATCAAGGGCAATATTCACTACCCCTAGGGCTTGTCTACGCAAAGCATAAGGGTCCTGTGACCCGCTGGGTGCTTTCCCCCTACTAAAAGTAGCCACTATATTATCAATTTTATCAGCAATACCTATAAGGCGGCCTAAATCGCTTTTCGGTAATTCATCCCCAGCAAACCGCGGCAAATAGTGTTCATAAATAGCCGTTGCCACTTCTTGTTGCTCGCCGTCTAAAAGTGCATATTCACGACCCATAACACCTTGCAGTTCGATAAACTCTGTAACCATGCCTGTAACAAGGTCTGCTTTGGATAGCATAGCTGCTTTTGTTAGTGCTTGCATATCCACTGCTACAGCAATTTCTTCCTGCAATTTAGTCGCTAAGAGATCTAAGCGCATAGTTTTATCAAACATATTACCTAACCCGTGTTGAAAAGCTACCGTTTTAAGTGAGTCACGATGTGTAGCAAGAGATTTTTCTCTGTCTAACTCGAAGAAAAACTCTGCATCACTAAGACGTGCCCTTAGCACCCTTTCATTCCCACGTGCCACGGTATCCAAATGCTTATTATCACCATTACGCACCGTAATAAAGTTAGCCAATAACTTTCCCTCTGCGGATAGTACTGGGAAATATCTTTGATGATCACGCATAGGTGTAATTACTGCTTCTTTGGGAAGTTGCAAGTATTTGTCATCGAAATGCCCACACAAAGCTGTTGGGTATTCTACCAAATACAAGACTTCTTCCAATAAATCTGCATCAATAGCCACGACGCCTTTTTCTGCTTTCCCCAAATTAACTACCTGTTCTCTAATCATTTCCCGGCGTTTATCTTGGTCCACTATAACAAAATTATCAAATAATACCTGCTCATAAGCGGCAGCATTAGGAATAACGACTGCTCCCTTACTTAAGAAACGGTGCCCCATAGTTTTATTTCCGGATTTTACCCCTGTAATTTCTAGAGGAATTACTTTATCCCCCAATAAAGCTACCAGCCATCGAATAGGACGTACAAAATGGAAATCATAATCTGCCCACCGCATGTTTTTAGGAAAAGAAAGAGAATGTATAATATCCATAAGCATTGCAGGTAAAAGTTCGCTTACTTCTTGCCCTTGCAAATGTTTTACAGCGTAAACATATTCATCTCGAACTTCTAAACTGTCCACGTCAATGCCTTGTCCACGAGCAAAACCTATAGCAGCCTTGGAAGGCGCACCTTCAGGCCCAAACGCGATTTTTACTGAAGGTCCCTTACTCTCCACCATAGAATCAGTTTGAGTATCAGCAACTCCATTAGCAATAAATGCCATACGCCTAGGAGTCCCGTAAACCCGCACAGAATTAAAAGAAATACGTAATTCTTGCATTTTGCTCTCTGCCATAGTTTTTAATTGTGCCAAAATATCCGGCATGAATTTAGCTGAGATTTCTTCAGTTCCTATTTCAAATAATAAATTTTCCATTATTTTTTGCCCCCCTTCATAAGCGGATAGCCCAATTTTTCTCTTTGTTCAACATAAGCCGCAGCACATAAACGCGCCATAGCCCGCACGCGTCCAATAAAAGCTGTACGTTCGCTTACACTAATAGCGCCTCTAGAATCTAGTAAATTAAAGGTATGTGAGCATTTTAGCACGTAGTCATAGGCTGGGCGAATATTGCCGGTAGCAATAACCCTTTTAGCTTCCGCTTCATATTTATTGAATAAGTCAAACAAGAGATCAATATCTGCAATTTGAAAATTATAAAAAGATTGTTCAACTTCATTTGTATGAAAAACATCTCCATAAGTAATGCCATCAACCCACTCAATATCAAATACGTTTTCTACACCTTGAATATACATAGCCAAGCGTTCCAATCCATAAGTTATTTCAACGGTAACAGGTTTTACGTCAATACTTCCTACTTGTTGGAAATACGTAAACTGCGTAATTTCCATACCATCTAACCATACTTCCCAGCCCAATCCCCATGCCCCTAGCGTAGGTGACTCCCAGTTATCTTCCACAAAACGAATATCATGTTCTTCTTGATGTATGCCCAATTTCGCCAAGCTTTCCAGATATAGTTCTTGAATATTATCCGGGGACGGTTTTACAATTACCTGAAATTGATGATGTTGGAATAGCCTGTTAGGATTGTCTCCATAACGGCCATCAGCAGGACGACGAGACGGCTCTACATAACATACACGCCAAGGTTCTGATCCTAGTACCCTTAAAAAGGTAGAGGGATTCATCGTTCCGGCACCCTTTTCAATATCATAGGGTTGTGCCATAATACAATTTTGCTTACCCCAAAAGTCTTGAAGGGTCAAAATAATAGTCTGAAAATTCATAAATACTCCTCCTTAAAATATATCTTACAAGTTGTAATCATAATAAAGCTCATAAAAAGACACAAAAAAAGCCCTCGTCCCTGTAATATAGAGCTAAACTATATTACAGGGACGAAAGCTTTTTAGCTCCGCGGTTCCACCCTGCTTGCCAGTAAACCTGACCACTCTTATCTTGCTAATAGCTCCCGGCTGCCATTCCGTTCATTGCTTATACTGAAAATATAACAAACTAAGTTGTATTTGTCAAATCATTGGTTCACATTCTTTTTTAAATTTTGGTACTAGTATATAAGAATGGACACGAAAAGTTTAACAAGCTAAAATCAATTTAGAAAGGGCGTGTTAAACCTTGTCCAAAAATGGAATAAGATTTACCGATGAATTTAAAAAACAAATAGTAGCTTTGTATCAATCCGGTAGTAGCGTAAGCTACCTTAGCAGTGAATATGGCGTAACTGCAGTAACAATTTATAAATGGATAAAAGAACTCTCCCCAGTTAAGGGACTACACGATGAAGAAATTACTTCCAAGGAATATGAGAAGATGAAGAAACGTATTGCAGAGCTGGAAATGGAGAACGAAATATTAAAAAAAGCTACAGCCATATTCGCACGAAAACACTAGGAGAAACAGTTGGCTTCATCAATAGATACAAAGCCCAGTATACAGTAAAGCGCACCTGCAAAGTATTGAACCTTCCTCGAGGCACCTATTATAAGTCCTTATGTCTCGTAACATCTGCCAGAAAAATAAACAAACAGAAGTTCCTAGAAACAATAAAAGATGTTTTCGAAGAAAACAAGAAGAGATATGGAGCACCAAAGATACAGAAAGTATTAGAAGCTCTTGGCATAAAGGCCAGTCTAAAGCGTGTCCAAAGGCATATGGCAGAATTAGGGCTCAGGGCAATAGTAGTAAAGAAATACAGGTATTATTCTTCTAAATGTTTGGTTGAAGAACATGACAATTTGTTAAACAGAGATTTCAAAAGTGCAGCAATCAACAAAAAATGGTGTACAGACATAACCTATATCCATACAGTTATTGATGGTTGGACATATCTGGCGTCAGTAATGGACTTGGCCAGCAAGAAGATTATCGGCTATGCCTATGCAAAAAGGATGACAGCAGAACTAGCGGTACAAGCTATTGAAAATGCCTGCCTTAATGTCAGTGATACAACAGGAATAATTTTGCATAGTGATCTTGGAACTCAATACACTAGTCAAATGTTTGAAGATGAGCTTGTAAGAAAAAATATGGTTCATTCTTACAGCCGTAAGGGAAACCCCTACGATAATGCCTGCATTGAATCTTTCCATTCCGGATTGAAGAAGGAAGAAGTGAACCATAACAGGTATTATGATTTCAAGATGGCCGGTAAAGCCATCTTTGAATATATTGAATCATGGTATAACCGAAAGAGGATTCATGGCAGTATAAAGTATATGACTCCGCAGGAGTTTGAAGACGCAGCAAAATCTACAGCATAAAAGTTAAACTATTTGTGTCTACAGTATTGACCTAGGTCCATTTTGCCCTTTATTTGCCATATATATGTTCTATACTTTAAACATAGTAAGAACCACCCCTTCTTACTATAATCTTCCCCATCAAATCATCATAAACAACTTCCTTTTTGAGAAAAACCCATTTGCTTCCCCAAGCAAATGGGTTTTCTCTTTGCAAAAAAACTTCAACAATCACATAAATGTAACTGCTAAAGTTTTTTAAATTCCAAAATAATCATATACCTGCTGCATTATGCTTTGCGCATTTTCCGAACTAATCCCTGTCTTTTGCCCCATTTTAACAATCCCCAGCATTTGTTCTTTAAGATACTTAGCAAAATGCTCTTTATCCATAGATAAGTTATCGCCATTACTTTCACCTGTAGAGCACTCCAAAATAGTCAAAAGTTTCAAAGTGCCAGCTTGCTTCTCGGCCAAATAAAACATATAAGGAAACCTGGCATTAAGTTGTTGAACAAAATTTCTAATTAGTGGCTCCTGCCAAAGCTCTTGTTCAGTATAGCCATCAAAATAGAAGGCGAATTTACCACAGAATTTTTTAGCAAATTCAAGATTTGTACCTACATACTGCAAAAGGTCAAAATAGCGCTGAGTGTTTTTAGTTGCCAGTTCATCTTTTGTAATTAAAAATTTTATGTATTCTTGCGTTTCCAGATAATTTGTAAGTTTTTCGTCCATTTTCTCAACATCTACCTCGCTAAAACAAAGGCGTATAGTCCCTGTATCCTATAAATTGTTTTAGTATAATTTACTTATATTACGAAGATAATATTTGAATTCTGTACCCACTGACTCAGGTGTCAGTATCTTAATCCCAGCGCCAAACTCCACCAGCCAAGCAAAAAACACCGGATTTGCCACAAGGTCTACGCAAATAGTAAAACCCAGGCTATCACTTTTCCTTATTATAACATCCTGCCCAAAGCGATCTATCATTGCTCCAGTCAAAGAATTGTCACAGTAAAGGCAAACTCGTTGAACTTTCCCTGCATCCATACCAAAATGTTTTTTTGTGTGAATGGTAAGGTCCAAACCTTGCTTCATCGTAGCAAAATCACAAGGTTTGTCTAGAATTATTACCTCTGACATTTTATCGACTCTATAATATTTGAAATCTCTAGTTTCATTACTATAAACTGCTAAATAATATCTGTCATTATCCCAACACAAAACGCAAGGACTAACAACAAACTTACCGCTATTTTTACGGACTTTTTCTTTTTTTTCTAGAGTCCATTCCCAACAATTAAATGATATTTTCTTTTTCTTAGCGATAGCTTTATGTAGTTTGTCTACCGCAGAATAAACGCTCTCATGCATGTTCTCAATGCGATTGCGCACTTGTACTCGTCTTTCTAAATCTTTTCCTTGGTAAGTACAAGTTAAGTGTTCCAACTTTTTAATAAGCTTAATACTTTTCTTCCTAGTAATAAATTTAGATGTTGCCACAACATCAGCTAAAATTTTTAGTTCCGGCAACGCAAGTTCTCTGCTAGCTAAAAAATATTCATTAGAACGCCCACGTCGGCACTCTATATCCATGCCAAACTTTTGCAAGTCTACAATATCGTCATAAATACTTTTACGTTCCGCTTTAATCCCCAAAGCTGCTAATTTTAAAATTATTTCATTAACGGTCAATGTGTGATTTTCATCTGTAGCTTCCCACAGCATCTTACGGACGTATAACAATTTTAGTTTTTGATTTTCTGATTTCGGCATTTTTATCCCTACCTATTTTCTGTAAGAACAACCCATTTATCGTTGAATTTATGTTTTTGCCACTGTCGAGGCATATTTTTGACAAATTCAGCTACATCATCTTCATAAACAATAGCCGCCACATTTTTTATTTCTTTGGTTTTTTGATAAGTGGAAAATGGCATTACATCCTTTACTGACCAGCTATAGGCCTTAGGGATATAATCTGCTACTTCATTGGCTTCAATAAGTTTTACTATACGCCTACCAGAGTAAAATACGGCTGAAGTAGGGTACCGTCCTGACGAAACTATATAAGTATCTGCCGGCACTTGTTCTTTTAAATATAAAGCGGCAAAATAAGCAGAACGCAACCGCAAAAGCGGTTTACATATAACTTGAGCCGCTATGACATTAAAGAAAAAACCAACTACAGCAATAGTTGTTATAGTTTTTAGCCAATTTCCTCCACGCTTCCATATAACAAAACAGCCAATAAGATAGAGCAGAAAATAACTAAGAGCCAAAATGAATATTTTCTGAATATTATCCACTAACTCCGGTTTACTAAGCTTAATCCACTGGGCCGCTATTGTTAAAAGGCCAACGAAAATTAGATTATATGCCAAAACTCCTTTTACTGCTAAACGTTCTTTTCGCTCTATAAAATATGCCGCTACTAAATACGCTAAAGGTAAAAATATTGGGTAAGTATAAGTTATATACTTTGTAGCCATATTTTGATAGAAGAAAAATATTACAAAAACCCAGAGCAATAAAAATTTTTCTCTGGTTGCCGGTACTATCCACTTATTTGCTTTTCGCAAAGCATTCTTAAGCATCCCCGGCACAAATCCAATCCAAGGGAAAAAGGCCAGCATATTAATTAGTAAATAATAATAAATTACATTGTCCTTGGGATGTTCTGAAACTGTAGCTCGCAAAAAGTTATGCGTCCCCAAAAAACTTCCTAGAAAATCCTGGTGCAAGTAAGTCATGGTTATATACCAAGGGCCTGCTAGCACTAGAAATAATAGTGTACCACTAACAAGCTTTGCTTTACGCAGCTCTTTCCAGTTGCGTTCCCACAAAAGAAATAGGACTATAACTAACCCTGGCAGCAAGAACCCAATTGGTCCCTTTGTTAATGTTGCCAAGGCAGAAAAAGCATAGGTTCCGTAATAATATTTTTTGTTAACACCTGAATAAGCCAAATAAAAAAACAGCAAGGTACCATTAAAGAAAAAAAACAAGGCTCCATCGGTAAGTATGGATTTAGAAATTAAAAAGAATTGAATGGTCGTAAGTATAATAACTCCGCTGTAAAAACCCACTTTTTCTGAATATAGCTTTTTGCCACCCCAAGTAGCTAATAATAATCCTAAAAGTCCTGTAAGTGCAGGGAAAAAACGAGCAGCAAATTCCGTAAACCCAAAAAGCTTAAAACCTGAAGCAATCATCCAATATGCAAAAATTGGTTTATCATACCAAAACCGGCCATAAATTTGTGGTGATATCCAATTACCACTTAGTACCATCTCTTTAGCAGTAAGAGAATAATTGGACTCTACACTGTCGGTAATAAGTAATGAACCATTTAAAAAGAATACCAAGAATATAGCAGCGGCCCAAAATATGAACCAATTTTTTTTAGACATAAACTCCTCCGGCAAATATATGTTTTCTAATTATCTTTGCAATATAATACCATAAATAGAGACTGTATTAAAGTAATTTACCTATTTGCCGGAATATTTCATTTCTGCATTATGCCACTGGTTCTTCTACCGCATTACTAGCAGGCACTAAAATATAGGTCAGGCCATAGGTAATAATACAAAATAGCCACTCAGCATAAATAATATGTGGTAAAAACCGTACAGAGGGAACTAACTGCCACACAACTAAAACAATTAGACCAACTAATAAAGTATTAAAACCTGCTGCTTTGCTGGTATATTTCGGGAAAAATAATGCCATTATAACAATAACGCTAAAGGCTGCTGTTAAAGACAACCCTATCATAATAGTTCCCAATATTCCTGATACACTCATAGCCATAAATACTGTTAAAGCTCCTGAAATAATAATGCATAACCGCATTACCGATAATTGTTTTGCCTCACTGCAATTAGGATTTATAAATTTTTTGTAAATGTCATTAGAAAACATAGTGCCTGCACTTAAAAGCAAATTGCAAGCCGTAGATACATCTGCCGCCCATAACGCAGCTAAAGTAACACCTGCTAAAATAGGTTGAAGACCCACAACAACTTGAGGCAACGCAAGCGCTGCCTGTGCCTCTGGATAAGTTGCCTTGGCCACAATGCCTAAAAGTGCCGCCATAAACCCTACCGGGATCATCAAAATGCCGCCCCATATAAAACCTTTACGAGCAACAGTAGCTGTTTTAGCACCTAGAGAAATCTGAATTATACTTTGCAAGGAAAGATTTACCGTTATCAAAACAACAATCCAGGTTGTAATACCTTTTATACCCACACCGGCAATAGGATCAAACCAAGGAACATTAGCTGGAAGCTGAGCAAGCAAATTTCCCATACCACCAATATTAGTTAATTGAATTATAGTAGCAACAGTAATACCACCATAAATAAGGATTATATTCAATACATTTGCTAAACTTGCAGACCACATGCCGCCAATGAAAGTAATACTGATAAAAACCACGGCACTAATTAACATACCTGTGTGAAAGTCAAAAACATCAGGCATGATGGCGTGTAAAATACTGCCACCGGCTATATATTGTAAGGAAATAATAACTAATTGAATGACTATTTGACAAATAACTCCTAAAACAACAGCCTTACTATCGTGGTAACGAGCAATAAGTTCTGAAATAGTAGTAATTTGTGCCGCACGATACCGTTTTGCTAAAAACGCTCCCATAACAATAGCACCAATACCCCAAGCAATGGTATACCAACCTGCGGACAGCCCTACTTTAAAAGCATGCTCTGATACACCTATAGTGGATGCACCCCCTACGGCAAGCCCTATGATTGTAACCCCTATAAGCGGTGCTGATAATTTTCTACCGGCCAAAGCGAAATTTTCTGTAGTTCCCTCACTACGTTTTTTGGCATACCAACTAATAGCAAAAAGGACTCCAACATACAAAATTAAAATAGCTAGTGAAATTGACATCTTGCATACCTCCAATAATAAAATAATATAAAATTTTTGCCGGAAGTCTTTTCTTCTAAATAAAAAAGCCCTTCCTGCTTTTCACAGAAAGGGACGAATAATTTCGTGGTACCACCCTAATTGACGCAAAAAGCCAAAAAAAAAGAACCCGGCTTCTGGGACGAACATTAGCCGCGATACCACCCATTTGGAATGCATTGCATCCACTCAACTCCTTAACGCGGAAAACGATCCAACTTACTAGAGTTCAGTCGATAGCTCAAGAGGGAACTTCATCTGTAGTTTCGTTACCGGCTCTCACTATTCCGGCTCGCTTTAAGCTACGCAAACAAATTACTTTTCTCTATCATTGCTTTGTCAATATTGATTTATGAGTAAATTATAGCATGACTAGACAAAAAGTCAAGGAAGTTAGAGTAAAATATTAGTTGGCAAAAGAAACAAAATAAGGAAGTGGATGTAAAATCCACTTCCCATAGTAGGAAAAATTCTTTAATATGTTAGTTGCTAGACAAAACATGTAAAGGAGTTCCTACTATGGATATTGTAAATGAAAGCTTGCCGACATTCAAGGATATTGAGAAAATAATTTTCAGCTATGTGTGCAGTGCTGCCGTCGAAATGGTGAAGGACTTGTTGGAAGGCTACGATAGGAAGCTCATGGTCGAAAGAGATCGCAAGGCGTATAGGCACAAAGGTTTTAAGGCCAACCACATACGCTGCGTGTTCGGAGATGTCGCCTATAAGCGCACGGTCTATGAGCACATTAACGAAGAAGGCAAGAAGGAATTCATGTACCTTCTAGATGATGCCATGGGCATGGAGGTCATCGGCAAGATGTCATATAACTCTGTAGAAGCAATGGTTAAAGCAGCCACAGAGGTAAGCTTCAGGAAAGCAGAATCTGCCGTTAATCTTACCAGCCAAATAAATATAAGCAGCCAAGGAATTTGGAATACGGTGCAGGAATTTGGTAAAAAACTGGAAGCAGAAGAAACAGACATGGCCAAAAGATTAGAAGAAGATAAGCCGCAGACGGGTAAAGAAGCACCGGTATTGTTCGAAGAAGCTGATGGTATATTCCTGCACCTGCAAAAGCCCTACCGCCCAAAAGAGGCCTCGGGCAAAGAGATAAAGGTCAGCACGGCCTATGAGGGTATACGTAAGGGAAAAGACGGCAGAAATGAAGTCGTGGGAAAAGTTATGACCGCAGGTTTTGAAGAGGCAAAAGAGTTCCACCGCATAAGGGAAGCCATGATTCAAACAAAGTACAATACGGATGAAGTAAAGTACAGGTTCATTAATGGGGATGGAGCAGCCTGGGTTAAGCATCCTTATGATCCGTATACTATTTACCAATTAGACAGGTTTCATGTGTTCAAGAAGATAATTTACGCAATAGCCGATACGGCTATGCGTAAAGAGCTAAAAGCATTGTATATGGACGGTAAAACGGAAGAGTTGCTGGCGAAAATAGACGCCTATGCAAACAGTGTTGCCAGTAATGAGAAGGAAGACAAAAGAGAAGAAAAAGCAAGAGCGTTGTACAGCTATTTGAGCAACAACGAGGCAGGAATAAAAGCTTATTTTGATATGAAGGAAAAGCTGCCTAAGCCGCCGGAAGGACTTTTATACGGCTCTATGGGTACGCAGGAAAGCCAGAACTGCTCGGTAATTACTTTAAGGATGAAGCACCATAAAGGCAGCTGGGGCATCCCAGGTGCAGGCTACATGGCAAAAATACTTACGAGATTAGAAAACAAGACCTTTTATACGGCTCTTGAACGCTATACGAGCCTTATAGACAGAGAAATAGTTGTATTTGCCAAAGATATTTTAAGTGCTGCTGCAATACCTAGGGTCGTAGGCAAAGGCAAGAAAGATGGAAACATCCGCAAGGGGCATTGGGCAATTGCAGACGCAAAGATGACCGGCAGTAGGAAATCTTTGCTAAGGGCATTTGGATATAGAGAATTTAGTGAGATAGCACATACCTAATTTAGCTTATAACAACTTGGGAGGATGAGTTTGCCCAAAATTTTATGGAAAATTCCATTCAACAATTAAAAATGCAAGATTTTTCCTACGAAGAAAGATTTGCCAACTTTTACTTGACTGATACGTCAAGGAAATTATGGTTGACAAGAAGAGGTATTTAACTATATAATATCCCTTGTTAAGTTGTGACTCTGTAGCTCAGCTGGATAGAGCGTTTGGCTACGAACCAAAAGGTCGCGTGTTCGAATCACGCCAGGGCCACCAAATTTAATATTTTTCACATTACGACTCTGTAGCTCAGCTGGATAGAGCGTTTGGCTACGAACCAAAAGGTCGCGTGTTCGAATCACGCCAGGGCCACCAAACTTAAATGAAGTGCATATCTTTTTAAAGAGATGCACTTTTTTTATTTATCATTTCGTCCTATAAGTTTTTCCTTACTCTAACAATTTACACTATTTTCTATGTCACAGTTTGTTTCATTGACATGGGCACTAGCGTTAGTTACAATTAGGGTATATATGATATACATAAAATTATTTTGGAGGTAAAAAAATGAAAAAAGGAACTTTAATCATCATTGCAGTTATCATATTAGTAATAGGCATGGCATTTGGTAGCTACAATGGATTAGTAACAATGAATGAAAACGTAACCACAAAATGGAGTCAAGTAGAAAATCAATTGCAGCGCCGTAACGACTTAATTCCTAACTTGGTAAATACAGTTAAAGGCTATGCCGCACATGAAACAGATGTCTTCAAATCAGTAGCAGATGCCAGAGCTAAATTGGCCGGTGCATCTACCGTGGCTGATAAAAGTGCCGCTGATGGCCAATTAAATGGTGCTCTTTCTCGTCTACTAGCAATTTCCGAAAGATATCCGGATTTGAAATCCAACCAAAACTTTGCACAATTGCAAGATGAATTGGCCGGAACAGAAAACCGCATTGCTGTAGCACGCAAAGATTATAACAGTGCTGCTCAGATGTACAATACCAAGATCAAATCTGTTCCTACTGTTTTCTTCGCAGGGGCCTTTGGTTTCCAGCCTAAAGATTATTTTAAAGCAGCAGAAAGTGCCAAAGCTGTTCCTAAAGTTTCCTTTTAGTTAGTCTTTTTTACAATAAACGTTTTACGTTAGGAGACGAACCATGAAGAATTTACTGGCTCTACTGCTCTTAACCTTACAACTAATATTTTCTTGGAATCCTCTTGCTCAGGCACAAACAGCTATTCCGCCTAAGCCTACCACAAACATCTATGTTCAAGATTATGCCAAGGTTTTAAGTTCTCAAACCAAGGCCACCATCAATGCTTATAGCTCTGCTATTGCAGACAAAACCAAAGCTCAAATCGTGGTAGTAACAATACCTACTCTCGATGGAGCAGCATTGGAAAATTTCTCCCTAAACATAATGCGCCAATGGGGTATCGGTGACAAAGAAAAGAACAATGGTGTATTGCTCTTGGTAGCTGTACAAGACCGACAATCCAGAATTGAAGTTGGCTATGGTTTAGAAGGAGCACTACCGGATGGGCTAACAGGTCGTATTCAAGATCAAGTTATGCTTCCCCTTTTCAAAAAAGGGGACTATGACAAAGGAATTATGCAAGGCTATGCCAGTGTTGCCAATGCTGTTATAAAAGAATATAACCTTTCTGCTGCAGATTTAAAAGTTGATCGCGTAGCCTCCTCACAAACAAACTCCCAAAGCAGCAATCTAGCGGCGGCCTTTGTTGCCCTGCCTTGGTGGCTTAAGCTACTCTTATTTGTGGGCTTTGCCGGCCTTATGATTGTTGACCAAATCTTTTTTGGCGGTATGATACTACGTACTATCCTCATATTATTTATGCGTGGTGGTGGCCGCGGAGGCGGCGGTAGCTTCGGTGGTGGTTCAGGTGGTGGCGGCGGCTCTAATAGACGCTGGTAATGAAAATTAAGAAGAGTATGTGTGATTATTCCACATACTCTTCTTTTATTTATAAAGCTCTCTAATGCAAGCTTCTGCCAACGCCTGTAGGCTGGAAACTGCCTTTTCCTGTGATAAACCGGAAGCAGCATATCCCAAGGGGATCTCTGTACAAGCCAGCATAAGCGGTATTTCTTGCTCCGACCACAACTCTTCAACTACCTGTTTCACCAAATCTCCGGCAACAATCATATTATTAGCTTTTACCTCATCAATGCTTTTTTGAATCAACTGACGCTGCTTAGCATTAGGCAAGTGCAAAATTAAATTATGTTTTTGCGCATAGTCTTGATACAATCCGCTTTGAACCGTGCCTAAAGTAGATAGCATCCATACCCCTTCTTTGCTAAGTTTCTGCGCTGCCAACACCGTTTCTTCCACAATATGTATAAGCGGCTTAGGTAAAGGCTCGGCAAATCGATCTATAAAATAGTGTGCTGTATTACATGGCACCGCAAAGATATCTGCCCCCATATTGGCCAACTGTACAAAATCTAAATAAAGTTTTTTTGCCGGACTTGGTCCTTTTCCCAAAATAGCCGTACTTCTATCAGGTAAATCACTATCAGCTATCATGTACACAACCGGATGTTCCTGATCTAACAAAGCTGGTGCTTTAGCAGCTAAAATACGGAGAAACTCCGCAGAAGCAGCACTGCCCATACCTCCAATAACGCCTAGTTTCTTCCCATTTTTAATAAATCTTTTTTTTTAACATTTTACTTATCCTCGCATTATCTGTTAGCGAGATAGAAATTCTCCATAAACTCCGCTAACTTTTCACAACCTGCACGCGGCATAGCATTATAAATCGAAGCTCGCAAACCACCTACACTACGATGCCCTTTGAGGCCATTAAGCCCAATAGCATCTGCCTCTAACACAAATTGTTTTTCTAGTTCTACCGTCGGTAACCCGAAAGTAACATTCATATAAGAACGGCTTGCCTTTTCAACAAAACCACGATAAAAATCTGAATGAGCATCAATAATATCATACACGAGCTTAGCCTTAGATATATTTCGTTCCTGCATAACAGTAAGCCCACCCTGTTTTTTTAACCATTTTGCTACCAATCCAACAATATATACACCAAAAACCGGTGGCGTGTTATACAAAGAATTATTATCCATATGCACTTCATAATTGAGCATTGTTGGCAAGTTTTTATTTCTTCCTCTAATAAAATTTTTGCGTGCAATTACTACTGCTACGCCACCAGGGCCAATGTTTTTCTGGGCACCAGCATAAATAAGAGAAAATTTTTCCGTAGGAATAGGCTTGCTCAAAATGTCCGAAGATAAATCTGCAATTAATGGTATCTCCCCTGTATCCGGATATTCTGTATACTCTGTCCCCTCTATAGTATTGTTACCTGTAATATGCAAATAAGCAGCATTGGCAGGAAGCTTTAGTTCACATAGCTTAGGTACACGATTGTATTTTTCTTCCTTACTGCTAAATAAAACCGTAGTTTCGCCGACCTTTTTAGCCTCTTTTACTGCTTTAGCAGAAAAAGAACTGGTATCTACATAAGCCCCTACTTTGCCCGCTGTTAAAAAATTCATTGGTACCATAGAAAAGTGTAAGCTGGCTCCCCCACCTAAAAACAATACACACCAATCATCGTTTAAACCCAAAAGTTCTTTTATATCAGCTTCTGCTTCGGAATTAATCCTATCATACACAGGAGCTCTATGGCTCATTTCTAAAATCGACATACCAGAGTTTTGATAATCCAAAAGTTCTCGCTGTACCTCTTCCAAAACTTCTAGGGGCAACATTGCCGGACCTGCACTAAAATTAAAAATTCGCTTCATTATTGGGCATCTCCTATCAAATGTACTACCATAGCATCACGTAACTTTGGTTCAAACCAAGTTGATTTAGGTGGCATAATAAGCCCCTGATCTGCCACTATCATTAGCTCTTCCATAGATGTAGGATACATAGCAAAAGCTACGGAATATTCGCCATTATTAACTTTCTTTTCCAACTCTTTCAAGCCACGAATACCTCCGACAAAATCAATTCTACCATCAGTGCGCGGATCTTTTATGCCTAAAATAGGGCACAATAAATTTTCTTGTAAGATACTCACATCTAGAGAAGCAATGGGATTGTCAGTAGCAAAAGTTTCTTCCTTAGCTTCCAATACATACCACTTACCCGCTATATACATACCAAAATTATGTCTTTTTTGTGGTTTAGGATTTTGCTCTGTCTCTGTTATTATAAATTTTTCTTCAAGCCTGCTCATGAATTCGCTAATAGTAAATCCATTTAAGTCTTTAACCAATCTATTATAATCTAAAATATGCAACATATTATCCGGGAATATAACTGCTAGAAAACTGTTGTATTCCTCTTTTCCACTCTGCTCAGGCCTTTTTGACAAAGCTTCTGCCACTCTTAAAGCGGCTGCACTTCTATGATGTCCATCGGCAATATACATACAAGGAACTTGCGCAAAAAGCTCTGTTATTTCAGCAATTTTTAAAGGCTCACTTACAACATACAAAGTATGTTTAATCCCATCATCAGCTACGAAATCATAAACAGGCTTATGGTTACTCATATATTTTATAAGCAAAGCATCTATTTCGCCACGATTTTTATATGCTAGAAAAACACATCCCGTCTGAGCCCTTGTAGTCATAATGTGATTCACACGGTCTTGCTCTTTATCAGTACGAGTAAGTTCATGTTTTTTTATAACGTTATCTCTATATTCTTGTACAGAAGCTGCTGCTACCAAGGCAATTTGAATAGACGCTCCCATTTGTTGCCTATAAATATAATAGCACGGTGCTATATCTTGTTTCATTTGACCCTTAATAATATACTTAGCTAAATTATCTTTAGCCTTTTCATATACTGCTTGGCTATGTTCGTCTACACCTTCTGCCATAGTAGCCTCTGATTTTGTTACGCTTAAAAAACTCAAAGGATTATCTTTTAATATAGCTCTAGCTTCCTCCGTGTTCATTACGTCATAAGGAAGAGCAGAAATTTCTTTTACTAATTCCGGCAACGCCCTTAGTCCTTTAAACGGTCTGATATTCGACATGTTAATTCCCCCTTCGTACACATATTAATATTTTACAATCCCCCCCGTAAAAATACAAGGTTATTATCTGTAATCATTGTACCATTCTTACTTCGAAGTGTGGCTAAAAATAAATAAGTGTTATATAATACATCTCATATGCTTGCGATTTTTCTAACGAGGTGAAACAATTGTTTTTTATGAAAATTAATAAACGTGTTTTGCAAAAAATTTCTCCCATTGCGTTAGGGTATTTAATTTTGGGATTAGCCTGCGGTATCTTAGGCCAAAAAGCGAGTATATCTCCACTAGAGATGTTCGCCATGAGCATTTTAGCTTATGCAGGTAGCTCACAATTCATAGGTATAGCGATGATGCTGCAGGGAGCCTCATTTTTTTCGATTGGGCTTACAATTTTAATTGTAAATTTACGCTATGTCTTATTTAGCTCTACTCTTACTCCTTATTTTTCTAAATGCAAACTGAATTTCTTAGCCCTATATACTCATGGAATCACGGATGAAACCTTTGCCGTAAACCTAAATTCTTTCGAAACAGAAACCGATCCCTATTGGACTCAGGAAGAAGCCTTCTCTCTAAATTTTCTTGGTTGTATAATTTGGTCACTTAGCAATGCGCTAGGCTGCTATGCCTCGGCCTCTATAAGTCTCAATATTAATTTAGTTGCGTATATTTTGACAGCCATGTTTCTTGGTATTTGGGTGAATTATTTAGCTAATCGCACCATGATAATCGCACCATGATAATTGTAGGGCTTTCCTCTGGAATATTGGCAATTATCCTCCAACAATTAGTGCCATTTAAATTGCACATAGTACTAGCCTCTGTTTTTTGCTCAGGTCTTGCCTGTTACTTATCCTTAAAAAATGAGGGAGATGCAAAACTATGAGTAGAGAATATATTTGGAGCGTTATAATACTTATGAGCATCGTTACCTACTTACCGCGTGCCCTTCCTATGCTAGTATTATCGCATTACGCTTTGCCTGCTTGGTTTACAAAATGGCTAACGTTTGTACCAACAGCAATATTTGGAGCCTTGGTTTTTCCTGACATCTTTGTTATGAACGGACAACTAAGCTTAGCTCCTACAAATTTTGCCTTGTGGACAACAATTTTAATTGCACCATTGGCCTTAAAAACAAAATCCCTAGGCATAACAATAGCCGCGGGAGGCACCGTTTTTGCTATTTTGCAATATTTAATTTAAACCCCAATATTCTCTGTAACTAAGTAAAAAAGGGAGAGTGCATATCTATGCGCCCTTCCTTTTTATTGCACTAAAATAATTGTTCTCTTCTTCTGCGCCTACTAAAATTGAATTTCATTTTCTTATCCCTCTAAATTGTTTTGTATTTTAGCAAGAATGCGCCGCAAATTCACCACATCATCTTTTGGCAAATCAACACAGCTACACATAGCTGGAAGAACCTTTACAACTTCCTCTTTAAGCCGCTTGCCTATTTCAGTTATGCTTACTAATAAACTACGTTCATCCTTGCTTGGACATTTTCTTGCAGCAAAACCTTTTTTCTCCAGCTTTTTCAAAAGAGGCGTCAGAGTACCTGAGTCTAAGCAAAGATTCTCGCCTAAACTTTTTACGGTTACTTCTTTTTGCTCCCACAATACCATCATTACGATATATTGCGTGTAAGTTAAGTTTAATCTTTCCAAATATGGCTTATATGCCTTTATACTTTCGCGCGCACAAGCATAGATAGGGAAACACAACTGACTTTTCAATTTCAGACAATCATCGTTCACAATAGTTTTTCAATGTCTCCTGCCATACTCGCCGGGGTAGTTGTAGGTTCATAGCGCCCAACTACTTCGCCTTGACGATTAATTAAGAACTTAGTAAAGTTCCATTTTATGGAATCTCCTACAAGATATTCCGGAAACTTTTCCTTTAAGAAATCAATAAGTCCCTTAGCCTTAGGATGTGCTTCATCAAAACCCATAAACCCTTTTTCTGCTACAAGATATTTAAAAAGCGGTTGTGCGTTTGTACCACGTACATCTTCTTTTGCAAAAAGCGGAAAAGTTACACCATAATTTGCTCGGCAAAATTCTTGAATTTCTTCGTTTGAACCAGGTTCTTGTTCAGCAAATTGATTACTAGGAAACCCTAAAACAGCTAAACCTTGTTCTTTATATTTCATATAAAGTTCTTGTAACTGCGCATATTGAGGTGTAAACCCACAGTTACTTGCTGTATTAACAATAAGTAAAACCTTTCCTTTGTAATCGGCAAGATCTTTTTCTTCACCACGATTTGTTTTTACTTTAAAATCATAAATGCCCATAATATTATCCTTCTTTATTATAGAAGCAAAACCAGGATAATTTTCAATTTCATGAGCATTAACAATCTGTCCGCCCACCAAACCTGCTTCTAACACTAGTGTACTAAGCTTCATACGACCGGCATAAAGTGCTGCTGTAAGACCGGTAACAGCACCACCAATAATAATAAGGTCTAAATATTTATGCTGTTTTTCCATAAAATAGTTTTTCCCCAAAATAGTTTTTCCCCCTTAACAAGTTTACTAATGAAATAAAAGCAAGCCCCTTTTGGTTTTATGCAATTTAATTTTACATGTCCCTATGCTTTACATTATACTCACTTATTAAACCGTGTCAACCGTTTTTAAGGAATATTTCTCTTTAAACGCATATAAAAAAACCGCAACAACTAGTTACCATCCTAGTTATAGCGGTTTTATTCAATCGATAATTATTATTAAAAACACGGTTAAATACTAAAAGCTATCTGATGTGTTTTTGTTTTTTTAATGCAGACGGTGCACCTCGAAAGCGGCAAATGCCACTTCCTCTCGCCCAACAATCCACTTCATTAACATCAAATTTTTCTCCTGTATAAGCTTCCATAATCCCTGCAATTAAGCCTTCATCATAGTGACAAACCTCTTCATCTGTTGGCTTTCTGCCACTACAATCTAAATCTTCACTTATAGTAAAAATAAACGTTAAATTTTCTCTATGAAACTCTTCAACATCTAAAATTCCTAATAGATTATCTCGCAATAACTTGCCTAACTGTGCAGCAAAACCACTAAAGTCTTTTTCACAGTCAATAAAATTCTTAACGAAGGCCATACCTGCATTATGTCCAGCTTTATAGAATAACTCGTTAGCTTTAGAAGGTCCATATTCTTTAGATAAAACGTCCAACAGCGTGTATTCCAAAAGCCGATAAAAAAATACCGGCATATTTTCTCCTAGGTTTTCCCTGCCCTCTTTGACATCCCCTAAACTGCTCCAAGAAAAGTCCTTATTAGTTTTCTTATCCATAATATAAACACTCCCGCTCAATATTCATGCATTAATATATTTTATTATTCATATATTTTAGTTTTTATATTATATTATGTTATATTATATATGCAGGAAAGTCAAATATAAGCAACTTATACGCCAAACGTAATTTTTTATATAAAAAAAGTACACCCACCGATGTTTAACTAACATTGTGGGTGCACTTCAAACTTTATTGTTGTGCATTTTTTCATTTGCACTTCATCAATAACTTGGCCTCGTTTATTATAAAACGTCTTAATCAGTTATAATATTATATTTCGTTATCTTGCAAGGCATCATAACCTTCTTCACCTGTTCTAATTTTGATAACATTTTCTACATTGAAAACGAAAATCTTACCATCGCCATATTTACCTGTATACAATACCTTTTTAGCTGTATCTATTACTTCTCTAACAGGTACTTTGGAAACAACTATTTCCACTTTAACTTTAGGTAATAGATGCACGGCTACTTGTGCACCACGATAAAGCTCTACATTGCCCTTTTGAATACCATACCCTAAAACTTTAGTAACCGTCATACCTGTAATACCAATTTCATCTAGAGCCAATTTTAATGCTTCAAAACGGATTTGTGATGTTACAATAACTATTTTAGTTAATTTATGACTATCGGTAGAATAGCCTTCGGAAATTGTATGGTCTACCACTGGAATAGCCTCTTCCATCGATGCGGCAATTTTACCATTTATACGTGTTCCATCGTGCTTAGTAGTTAAATTATCTTTTTCGATTACCGGCATAAAATCAGCATACGAACTCGTCAAACCATGTTCTTCCAGATCCAAACCAACAATTTCCTCGTTTTCAGAAACACGCAATCCGACAGTATTTTCAATTACTTTAAAAATAATAATCATAGTAACTACGACCCAAGCGATAACTGCGACAACTCCCGTTATTTGAGTTGTAAGCAATTTGTAGCCTCCACCATACAATAGTTCCACCATCTACAGCAAATACCCCCGTTAAAATAGTTCCTAAGGCTCCACAGACGCCATGTACACTAACAGCTCCAACAGGATCATCAACCTTTATGACTTGATCCACAAACTCTACAGCAAATACAACAACTATACCTGCAATTATACCGATAATGCATGCGCCTGCCGGGCTAACAGCATCACAACCGGCAGTAATAGCAACCAAACCAGCCAAAGCACCATTTAAAGTCATGGAAACATCCGGCTTGCCATAGCGTAGCCATGTTAAAATCATCGTTGCCGTAGAAGCAGCTGCGGCAGCCATGTTTGTTGTAACAAATATGCTCCCCATGGAAATTAATGTTTTGTCTCCGGTAGCTGATACCGTAGAACAAGCATTAAATCCAAACCAAGCAAACCAAAGAATAAAAACGCCCAAAGCTCCTAAAGTCAAGCTGTGACCAGGTATAGCATTAATAGTACCATCCTTTTCATATTTACCAAGACGAGGTCCTAAAATTTTAGCACCAACTAACGCTGCTACACCACCAACCATATGTACAGCAGTAGAACCGGCAAAATCATGAAAACCCATAGTAGCTAACCAGCCGCCGCCCCAAATCCAGTGACCTGATACAGGATAAATTAAAGCACTGATAATAATGCTATAACCACAATAAGAGATAAATTTAGTTCTTTCCACCATAGCTCCTGAAACAATAGTTGCCGCCGTGGCGCAAAAAACTGTTTGAAAAATCAGATAAGCATAACTAGGATAACCGCCTTTAACGCCATAGTCTCCCTGTACAAATAAATCCGGGGTACCAATAAAACCACCTATATCTTTACCGAACATAAGTCCAAAACCCAAGACCCAAAATACTATCGTTCCCAAAGATAAGTCCATTAAATTCTTCATAACAATATTTCCGGCATTTTTAGCTCTGGTAAAACCTGTCTCTACCATAGCAAATCCAGCTTGCATAAAAAACACCAACGCTGCACCTAGTAATACCCATATAGTGTCTACTGATGAATACATATATACCAACTCCCTTTTCTTCGTGTTATTTAGCGAGTATGGCACATAATGTACCCACGCTTTTAACAATTCACCCCAAATAACAATGAACCATAAGTTGGATACGGCAAGAAGTTATCATCGACTAATGCTTCTAGCTCATCGGCAATCACTCTAGCTTCACCCATTACCATAAATACTTTATCGCGGTAAGCATCAGCCATTTCTTCTGCGGAACCAGCCGCAGCTGCCAAGGCAAGTGCTTCCTTCAAAGCTGTAATCTTTCTGTACAAAGCTGTAGTTAAAACAGTTAACTCTCCTACCATCTCCGCCTCAAAACTTCCCTCAGCACCAACGCCGGCTGCTTTCTTAGAAGCAAGCGTAGCAGCTAGAGTTCCTGTGTAACTGCTTGCAGCAGGCAACAAGTCTTTGGTAAGCATTTCAATCATTGCTTTGGCTTCAATGTTGATAACCTTAGAATAATCTTCCAGCAAGATTTCTACTCGAGAACGACTTTCTGCTTCGGTAAAGATATTATGCTTAGCAAACAAATCTAAGTTCTTTTGCTTCAGCATATATGGCAAAGCTTCCGGTGTGGATTTAAGGTTAAGCAGCCCCCTCTTTTTGGCCTCTTCTACCCATGCATCTGTGTAACCATCACCATTAAATACAATACGCTTATGCGCTACAACAGTATCGCGAATTAATTCTTTAATAGTCGCTTCTTTATTTGAAGCTTTTTCTATCTGATCCGCGAAAGCATCTAATATATCAGCAACAGCTGTATTTAGAACAATATTAGGTCCTGAAATCGATTGTGTTGAACCAACAGCTCTAAACTCAAATTTATTACCTGTAAAGGCAAATGGTGAAGTTCTATTTCTATCTGTGTTATCTTGTGTGAAATGAGGCATGATATTACCCCCAATTTCCATAATCTTTCTGTCACCGGAACTAAAAGCTACGCCTTTTTCAATAGCATCTAAAACATTAGTAAGCTCAGTGCCTAAAAATATTGAGATAATCGCTGGCGGTGCTTCATTTGCACCTAAACGATGGTCATTGCCGGGAGTTGCTACAGAAACTCTCATCATATCTTGATAAACGTCAACGGCTTTTATAATTGCAGATAAGAATACCAAGAAACGTAAGTTTTTCTGAGGTTCAGCACCTGGATCTAACAGGTTGTCTCCTTCACTAGTAGCAATAGACCAGTTATTGTGTTTACCGCTGCCATTAATGCCATCAAAAGGTTTTTCATGCAACAAACACACTAAGCCATGTCGTAAGGCTATTTTTTTCATGAATTCCATGGTCAACTGATTATGATCAGTTGCTACGTTAGTAGTTGTAAAGATTGGAGCTAATTCATGTTGCGCTGGAGCCACTTCATTATGCTCTGTCTTAGCAAGTATGCCAAGTTTCCACAATTCCTCATCCAATTCATTCATAAAAGCTTTAACACGTGGTTTTATAATTCCAAAATAATGGTCATCCATTTCTTGGCCTTTAGGCGGCATAGCACCTAAAAGTGTACGCCCGGTAAAAACTAAGTCGCGACGTTTTTCCCACATTTTTTTGTCAATCAAAAAGTACTCTTGTTCCGGACCAACGGTAGTAACTACCTTTTCAGTTTCCGTACCAAAAATCTTTAAAATACGGCGAGCCGCCATATCGATTTCATACATAGAACGCAATAAAGGCGTCTTTTTATCCAAAACTTCGCCTGTATAAGAACAAAAAGCTGTAGGAATACAAAGTGTATTGTCTTTAATAAAAGCATAGGAAGTAGGATCCCAAGCTGTATAGCCACGTGCTTCAAATGTAGCACGAAGACCACCTGATGGAAAACTTGAAGCATCTGGCTCTCCCTGAATTAATTCCTTGCCGGAAAAATCCATAATAATGCGACCATCAGCAGTAGGAGTAATAAAACTTTCATGCTTTTCAGCAGTAATGCCCGTCATGGGTTGGAACCAATGACTAAAATGTGTCGCTCCATTTTCTAACGCCCAATCTTTCATGGCATTAGCAATAATATTAGCAAAAGGTAAGTCTAAATTTTTTCCGGTCAATATCGCTGCCTTATAAGCTTTGTATGTAGCTGTAGGCAATTTCTCTTTCATAACCGTTTCGTTAAAAACCAATTCACCAAATAGTTTAGGCACGTTAATCATAATCTTTCCCTCCTAAATATCTTTTCTAACAACAAAAAAAGAGCACAAATGTATTGGGGCCATAGCCCACAACAACATTGTTGCTCTATTGGAAGTATTATAATACTATCTTTTAATTTTGTAAATAGTTTTTTCTTATTTTCGTAGTATTTTTAACTTTACAAATATAACGTTCGTGTTTTTACCTCAAAACGAACATTTTTGTTAATTATTCATTAAATAGTTCAGAAATTATTGACACTATCACTGAAAATGGAGTAAACTTAATAAATGAAAATATCATTTACGGAGTTTTTCCGTAAGATAAAATTCAGGAAAGCAGGGATTATACCTATGGCAAAGATGTTATATGAAGGCAAAGCTAAAAAAAATTATGAAACTGAAAACCCTAATGAAATTCTTGTTTATTACAAAGATGATGCTACCGCTTTAAACGGTTTGAAAAAAGGAACCATTATTGATAAGGGTATTATGAACAATACCATCACTACTTTCTTCTTTGATCTTTTAGGCAAAAACGGAATTCCTCATCACCAAATTAAAAAGCTAAGTGATAGAGAAGCTCTTTGCAAAAAAGTACACATAATTCCTATCGAAGTCGTCACTCGCAACATTGCGGCAGGTAGTTTGGCCAAAAAAATGGGCGTTGAAGAAGGCTTGATTTTAAAACGTCCGTTAGTAGAATTCTATTATAAAAGCGATGAGCTAGGGGATCCTATGATTAATGCTGACTATGCTGTTTCTTTTGATTTTGGGACTGATGAGCAAGTAAATACTATAAAGTCTTATGCTTTGAAAATCAATGAAGTTTTAAAAGCATTCTTGTTGGAAAGAAAAGTTAGACTAGTTGACTTTAAACTAGAGTTCGGCGTTGATTCTGAAGGTAATGTTATCCTAGCTGATGAAATAACTCCTGATACCTCCCGCTTATGGGACAAAGATACTAATGAAAAACTTGATAAAGATCGTTTCCGCAGAGATTTAGGCGGTGTAGAAGATGCATATCAAGAAATTATTAAACGCTTGACAGGTAAATAAAACATTAAAACAAAGGGTGGTCTCAGAAAAATGAGGCCACCTTTTTTTACTTTGTGTTGCCACTAAAATATATGCTAACTTAAAATTTACCCCGTGGTATTGTGAAAATAAAACTTACCCCTTGCCCTGGTTTACTTACAACCCTGATACTTCCGCCAAACATCTCTACTATAAATTTAACAATAGACAACCCTAGCCCAGTACCACCAGCTCTACGTGTACGGGCTTTTTCTATGCGATAAAACCGTTCAAATATTTTTTTGTTTTCCTCTTCATTAATACCTTCACCTGTATTATGCACAGTAAAAACAGCAAATTTGTCATCATAATCATAACTTAAAACAATATTTCCCTCTTCTGGTGTGTATTTTAAGGCATTTTCCGTAAGATTTACTAAAATTTGTTGCAGCCAATCCTTATTTGCACAGATAACTACTGGATCTCCAAGATATTTTACTTCTAAATGCAACTTGCGTTTCTGCGCCTGAGGCAGTAATTTATCGTAAACATTCTCCAAGGTTCCTGCTACAGAAAAGTTCTCTACACCTATACTTTGCCTGTATTCAATCGAATCTAATTTAGTCATTTGTAATAAATCTTTAATCAATGCCTGCATCCTGCCGCACTCTTCTAAAATAATATTTAAGAATTTAACTCGCAATGCATCGTCCTTGCCCGTGTCATCTTCTAATAACGTTTCCGAAAAACCACGTATTGTAGTAAGTGGTGTCGCCAATTCATGAGATGCATTAGAAACAAAATCAGCTTGCTTTTCGTAAATTGCCTGTAAAACCGTTATGTCATGGAACACCATTAGAACACTGGTAGGCGAACTTTGAAAAGCTTCTGTGAGAGGTGCCCCAAAAACTTGAAAAACCTTCTTGTTCCCAGCTATAGTTGTTGTAAAGTTAATTTCAAGTGACTTATCGCCTAGCATGCATCTTTGCATAAAGTCGGTTAGACCTTGGCTTACTATTACTTCCGCGAGAGTTGATTTAAATAATAACACTTTCTTGCCAAAAAGTTTAGAGAAACGCTTGTTGCAATCAACAATAACTCCATCTAGCTTGACAATGGCAACTGCATTATCCATATTATCTAAAATTAGTTCCAGCTTGCGTTTTTCCTTCTCTATTTCTGCAAGCTTATCTGTTAATCCAGACGAAAGATTATTGAAAGCATATGCGATCACACCATATTCATCATCATTTTTATTAGCTAAGCGCAGTGCCAAGTCACCTTGTCCAATCTTTTCTGCTGTTGTACTTAATTCTTCTAAAGGAGCTGTAAATTTAGCTATTAGCTTATTAACTAAAAAACCGGCTAAGAGCATAAGTATTAGAAAAAAGAAAATAATGCTGGTACGCATTTTGCTATATTCTTCTTCTACAGGCGCCATGGAAAGTTCTGTACGCAAAATACTCGCATTAGGTAATGGCAACTCTACAACAACACTTCTGCCGTTTGCATTATTGTTAATTATTGTAGTTGCAGGCGGTTCTCTTTGTATTGTATTAAGATCATAACTTCTTATAGAAATCGACCCTGTTTTTACAACCTTTAAATCAAGGTTTAATTCCTTGCTAAGTTCCTGTACTATTTCTTCCTTCTCATATTCTGTAGCAACTTTAGGCAATTGTGCGATCAAACAGCTTTGGGCATACCGAGCCTGCAAGACAGCATTTTCTTTAAACGTAGTATTAACATACTCGTAAAACATACTTAGTATATAAGAACTAACCGCCAAAAGTACCAAGAGTAGAATACCTTGCAGCATTAAAATTATACGTTTTCTTAGCATTTAATTCTCCTTATAAAAAATATAGTACCACTCCCCGCTTAGCTAAAATTATATAACAATAATATGCTATTTACTACAAAAAAAGCAGCCGCTATTATAAAAAAGCTGCTGCTTCTAAAATATTCATTGTCCTAAACCATTTTCAACTTTTTTTGCAGTGCCATTAATAACAGATTGATAAACAAAACTATAATAATCAAGAGAGCTCCTATACCATTAGCTATAGCTATTCTATCTGGCACCAGCCCTATACCCATAACATACCACAAGTGCACCGCTAAAGTTTCACCGGCAGCAAATACCTCAAAATCGCCCATATGCCTAGATACCGTAGTCCCAGCTGTGAATATTAAAATGGCACTTTCCCCAATGGCTCGACCGCCAGCTAGCATAATACCAGTGATAATACCACCAAAAGCACTAGGCAAAACAACTTTGCGAATTGTTTGCCATTTAGTAGCTCCTAAGGCTAAACTTGCCTCTCGGTAAGTCTGTGGTACTGCCCGCAAAGATTGTTCAGTTATCCTTACCAATAAAGGTAAATTCAATAGCGAAAGCGCCAATGACCCTCCCAATATACTAAAGCCCATTCCTAGATAATCGACAAATACCACCATGCCAAATAATCCAAGGACGATAGACGGTACAGTTGCTAAGCTTTCAGTAGACAGCCTGATAAATCTGGTCAGCCAAGTATCTTTAGCATACTCGGAAAGATAAATAGCAGCGCCTAAGGCTATAATCCCAGATAGTCCCATAGAAAGAAATAAGATATAAAAAGTATTAAACAATTGAGGACCTACTCCACCTCCGGCTTCAATATCACTAGGCATTCCAAAAAGGAAGTGCCAAGATAAAATTGGCAGACCTTTGTAGAGCATGTATCCTATAAAAGCTATAAGCAGCGCTATAAGAAAGACACCTACTGCCCATAAAACAATCTTGGCAATTTTATCCATAGTTCTCGGGTTCATATTTTCACCGCCTTATAGGCACTTATCTTGCGGACAATAACAATCATGAAAATTGAAATTATCAACAGAACTAGAGCCATTAAAAACAATGAGTTGCCCCATGCCGAACCAAAAGGAGTATTTCCCATTTCTACTACAATTTCACTTGGTAACGTACTTGTAGGAGAAAATAATGATTTAGCCAGCTGGGGAGTATTACCAATGACCATTTGGACAGCCATTGTCTCTCCAATTGCTCTTGCCATGCCCAAAACTATACCTGTTATAATGCCAGGCAGTGCTGTAGGCAAAACAATATGCCATATTGTCTGCCAATATGTAGCTCCCAAAGCAATTGAACCTTCTTCTAAGACCTGAGGAACAGCCGTAAGCGCATCTGCCGCAATACTAATAACAGTTGGTAAAATCATTATGGCAAGAATGAAAGAGGCTGTAAATATACCAAAACCATTGGCAACGCCAAATATATTGCGAACCGCCGGAACTATTACCGTTAACCCAATAAATCCATACACGACTGAAGGGATAGCCATGTACAAATTAATGGCCGGTTGCAATATATTTCGCATCCAGTGTGGAGCTAGCTTTGCTAAAAAAACAGCTCCCAGTACGCCAAGCGGTCCACCTACTAAAATGGAAAATACCGTAACCGCTAAGCTGCCAATAATAAAGATTAAAGCGCCAAATTTGTTTGCATCAGGATTCCAGTTAGAAGAAAAGAAAAATTCTATTGGACTAACATCTCTAAAAGTCTGGAGCCCTTGTTGACTTATAAAGATAAGCAGAGCAACAATAATTAAGCCTAAAACACTAGCCGCACTTATAAAAAGCCAATATACTAATTTATTGTTACGTATCCTACTTATGTTATATTTGTTCATAATTTCTTTCCTCTAACCACAATTTTTTATTCTAATTTCTTGTTTCTTACTTTTTAGGAAGTTTAGTAAGAGGAATGAATCCTTTACTTTCAACGTTTTTGTTTTGGAAAGCATCACTGGTTACATAGTCAATAAATGCCTTAACAGCACCTTTTGCTTCGCCTTTGGTAAACATTCTACCAGTGGTATAAACAGGGTATTTTCCCTCACTAACAGCTTGGATAGAATAAGCAACACCATTAAATTTAAGTACTTTTATGCTTTTATCAGCATAAGCCGCATCAACATAACCTATAGCACCTGGCGTTGTGGCAATTGCGGACCTAACAGCACCATTGGAATCTTGAATTATTGCATCATTGGTGAACTCTTTGCCTTGAAGTACAACTGATGCAATAGTAGCACGAGAACCGGAAGACTTAGCACGGTGAATTATAGTAATTTTTTGATCCTTACCGCCAACTTCCTGCCAATTATTGATTTTACCGGTTAAAATATCAACATATTGCTTATCTGTCAAACTATCCACATTCACATTTTTATTAACAATGAATACAAAAGGAATGCCTACTAAATTATGTTGCACAAGTCCCTTACCTGCTAAATCGCTAGCAAGTGCTACATCAGAGTTACCAATGTCAACTGATCCAGAGGCAACTTGTTTTTGACCGGTAAAAGATCCACCGCCTGAAAGATTAACAGTAACCTTATCATGCAATTTATAGAATTCTTCTTGCCCAACTTTTAAAAGAGGAAGCAATGCCGTAGAACCAGATGCTGTTACCTTACCTTCCACCTTGGCTACCGTACTTGCTGCTTTTTTGTCTTGCGTTCCACCGCAACCTGCTAACATACCAGCACCCAAAACCAATGCCATTGCCATCAAGCCTGTTTTTTTAAATAAGTTTTTCATTTTTCATCCTCCATTTTTTTTTATCTATTGCCAGTTATTAAATACACAACCCATTCGGCTAAATTAGTCGCATGGTCCCCAACACGCTCAATCCTTTGTATTATTTTATTAAGAACAGTACCCTGGGGAATATTAGCTGAGTCCTGTACCATATAAAACAAAATGTCACGCTTACATACATCACAAATATCATCCACTTTACTATCACTGTCAATGACATCCATGGCCATTTGCGCATCCATACTTACATAGGCTTTCAAAACATCCTGCACCATCTTTACGGCCAAAGTTGCTGCCTTGGGAATATCTACTAAAGGCTTTATCAAAGGTTCCTGACCAATACGATGGGCAAACTTAGCGATTTTTTTAGCATGATCCCCGATACGTTCTAGGTCTGTAGTCATTTTTAAAGCTGTAGATAATATTCTAAGGTCTTTGGCAATAGGTTGTTGTAAAGCAATAAGTTCCAATGTTCTGTCTTCAATAGAAATCTGCAAATCATCAATGGTAGCATCACCAAAAATAACTTTGGCAGCCAATGCCTCGTCTTTATTTTCCAGTGCTTTTATGGCATCAAACATAGCCTTAGTTACCAAATGTCCCATTAAGAGTACATCTTTTTGAATATTTGCTAAATCTCTATCAAAGTTAGCTCGTACATCATCCATTTATCCAAACCTCCCCGTGATATAGTCTTCAGTTCGCTTATCCCTTGGATTGGTAAACATAATCTTAGTATCTTGACTTTCAATCATTTCTCCTAATAGGAAAAACGCCGTAATATCTGCTGTACGTGCTGCTTGCTGCATATTGTGAGTAACCATTACTATTGTGTAACGTTCTTTCAATTCACCCAAAAGTTCTTCAATTTTCATAGTAGAAATTGGATCCAAAGCCGAACAAGGTTCATCCATTAAAAGGATTTCCGGTTCCACTGCCAAAAGTCTAGCAATACATAATCTTTGTTGTTGTCCACCGGAAAGACCCATGGCAGAAATATGTAACCTATCCTTGACCTCCTGCCAAAGCGCAGCTCCTCGTAAACTTGTTTCTACTAATTCATCTAATACCTTTTTATTAGTTTGCCCATGAATCTTTGGACCATAGGCAATGTTATCATAAATACTCATTTGAAAAGGATTTGGCCTTTGAAATACCATCCCCACTTTTTTGCGTAAAGCTACTACATCTGTCTTGGGTTGATAAATATCATTCCCATCTACGAGCACATTTCCCGTAATCTTCACACTTTCTATTAAATCGTTCATACGATTTAGCGTTCTAAGGAAAGTTGACTTACCGCATCCGGAAGGGCCTATAAAAGCCGTAACTTTATTTTTAGGTATATGCATATTGATATTCTTTAACGCCTGATGCTCACCATAATGTAAGCATAAATTTTTTATTTCTATAGCATTTTCCATATTTCCTCCTTCACATTAAGCAAACTATAGCAAATTAACGTTAAGATAATATTATGTAATTGTTAAGTTTATGTTAATATCTTCTTGATTAGATTGTCTTTTTTTTATTTAAAAGCTACAATATACGCAAGGATAGATTCCTTATAACCCCTAAAAATATGCAACTTTTATTACCAAGAATGTTCCTAAAATATTTAAGTATAAAATTTTGGAGGAGATGATTAATATTCCTAAAATTCTTGTTGTCGATGATGAAGAAAATATTCGAACGCTAGTACGTTTTAATTTAGAAAAAGCAGGCTATACTGTAACAGAAGCTACTAATGGCAAAGAGGCATTGGAACTCATTGCAACCCATAGACCTGATTTAGTCATTTTGGATTTAATGCTGCCAGTAATTGATGGCTTAGATGTCTGCCGTAAATTAAAAGGAAACCAGCTTAATTCCTCTATCCCCATAATTATGCTAACTGCCAAAAGTGAAGAAGTCGATCGTGTTATAGGACTAGAGCTAGGTGCTGATGACTACTTAACCAAACCGTTTGGTCCTCGGGAGCTTATAGCGCGTATTAAAGCCGTATTACGCCGAGTAGTTATTCCTGATAACGTTGGTAAGGAACTGTATTTTGGCAATTTAGTAATAAATCTAACTAATTACGCAGCCTATTTGTCTGACAAGAAGTTAGAATTAACCCTCAAGGAATTTGAACTATTGTGTTTATTAGTGCAAAATCCCAATCAAGCCTTCAGCCGCGAAAAATTGTTGGAAAATATTTGGGGCTATGAATATTATGGTGATACTAGAACCGTAGATGTTCATATAAGACACTTAAGAGCTAAACTAGAATTTTCTCCAGACATAGCTAATGCCATAGAAACAGTGCGTGGGGTTGGTTATCGCCTACACAAAAAAATATAAGGTATTAGCTAAAAGCTAGAACCTTATATTTTTTTGCTTTTTCTTATATAGTTACCAGGGAAATAAATATGCTATAATTGTATAAAAAATTAAGTTTAAACTGGAAATGAGTGATTAATTTGTACTATTTTATTAATGATTATAGCGAAGGTGCACATCCAAAAATTATAGAGAAAATGGTTTCTACCAATATGGAGCAATCTATAGGTTATGGCTTTGACTCCCATAGCGAAAATGCGAAAAGGCTTATTAAGCAGGCATGTGGTCGTACCGATATTGATGTGCATCTCTTGGTAGGCGGAACACAGACCAATTTAACTATAATCTGCGCTGCCCTACGTCCTCATCAGGGTGTATTTTGTACCGTTCCCAGCCATATAAATACTCATGAAGCCGGAGCTATTGAACACACCGGTCACAAGGTTTTAACTATTCCTACTCAAGACGGAAAACTTTCCGCAGCTAATATCGAAGAGCATTATTTGCAATATAAAAATGACCCTAATCGTGAACACTGGGTCCAACCCAAAATGGTTTATATCTCGCAACCAACGGAAATTGGTTCTTTGTATGGCAAACAAGAGCTAGAAGATTTATATAATATATGCCAAAAATATAGTTTATATCTATTTATTGATGGTGCTCGCTTAGGTTATGGGTTAACTGCTGAAAATAACGACATTAGTTTAACCGATATTGCAAAACTATGTGATGTTTTCTATATTGGTGGCACTAAATGCGGAGCGTTTTTTGGCGAAGCCGTAGTGATTATAAACCCGTTATTAAAAGAAGACTTTTTTTCCATTAGTAAACAAAGCGGGGCTGTTTTAGCTAAAGGCAGAATTTTAGGTATTCAGTTCGAAACTTTATTTACTGACAATCTTTATGAGACTATTTGTCGCCACGGTATAGACATGGCTATGCAAATAAAAACTGCTCTGGAAGAAAAAGGCATTCCAGTAGTAACTAACTCCCCCACCAATCAACAATTTCCTATATTAAGTACCAGTATGTTTAAAAAGCTTAGCGGGAAATATATGTTAGCACCTTGGGAAATAATTGATGAAAACAATATTGCCGTCAGAATATGTACTAGTTGGGCCACTGAAGAAGAACAAGTTGAGACCTTAATAAAAGAAATACAAACTTTATAAAAAAGTGCGACCTTCAAGTCGCACTTTTTTATTGACAAGCAAGTTAGCTTATGCTAACATGATTTAGTAAGTTAGTGCAAGCTAACTCATTGAATTAAGAAGCGAGGTGACATTATGCCTTTAGCACTATCGCCAATAGGAATTCCTCATACTGTCAAAAGAATTGGAGGTAACGCGGCAACTAGACAATTTTTAGAAACACTTGGACTAACAATCGGGAGTGCAATAACTATTATTACAGAAAATCACGGAGACATCATTATCAAAATCAAGAATTCCCGCATAGCTGTTAGTAAAGAACTTGCTCTGAAAATAATAGTTTAAATTGTAATTAAAGGGGGTAAATCAATGTTAACATTAAAAACAGCTGGTTGTGGAACGAATGTTACTGTTGTAAAACTACACGGAATAGGAGCAACTAAACGTCGTATTATGGACATGGGAATTACTAAAGGAACGCCAATCTTTATTCGTAAGGTAGCACCTCTTGGCGACCCGGTGGAAGTTACCGTACGAGGCTATGAATTATCACTTCGGCGTGCCGACGCTGAAATCATAGAAGTAAAATAATTTGCAGAGAAAAAAATTCTCTGCAAAAAAATAGTCGTTGAATTAACTTTGGCTAACTCAGTTTAAAAGAAAGAAGGCTTAAATAATGGAATTTAAGATTGCACTAGCCGGTAATCCCAACGTTGGTAAAACGACACTTTTTAATGAACTTACGGGCTCTAACCAATTCGTTGGTAACTGGCCAGGTGTTACAGTAGAAAAAAAAGAAGGAAAGCTAAACAAGCATAAAGATGTCCTCGTGGTTGATTTACCTGGTATCTATTCTCTTTCGCCTTATACCTTAGAGGAAGTAGTCGCCAGAAATTACTTGATTAACGAACGCCCAAACGCTATTTTGAATATCATTGATGGCACAAATTTAGAGCGCAATCTTTATTTAACTACACAACTAACAGAGCTTGATATTCCTGTCATCGTCGCCGTAAACATGATGGATGTGGTTAATAAAAGCGGAGAAATAATCCATACTGAGAAACTTGCTAAGGAACTTGGCTGTCCGGTGATAGAAATTTCTGCAAAAACAGGAATGGGCTTAGAAGAAGTTGCAGAAAAAACAGTACAGGCTGCAAAAAATAAAACAGCGACACAACCACAGCATAAATTTTGCGGTTGTGTCGAACATACACTGGCACATATTGAAGAAGCTGCTCAATTAAAAATACCGGAAGCACAGCAGCGTTGGTATTCTATAAAATTATTTGAGCGCGACCCAAAGGTCAGAGAAACCTTAAAACTTAATAATGCTTTAATTAGTCATATAGAACAAGATATACTAAGCTGCGAAGAAGAATTGGATGATGATGCCGAAAGTATTATAACTAACGAGCGTTACAATTACATCGCCTCCATAATAGGCAGGTGTAATATTAAAAACAAAGCTTCATCGCATACTATTTCTGACAAAATTGATAAAATTGTGACCAATAGAGTCCTTGCTCTTCCTATCTTTGCCATAGTAATGTTTCTAGTTTATTATGTTTCTGTAACAACTGTCGGTTCTGAAGTAACTGATTGGACTAACGATGTGCTTTTTGGTGATATCATACCTCCGGCCATAGCTGCCTTTCTCACTAGTGTTAATTGTGCGCCCTGGCTGCAAAGCTTAATTATAGACGGTATTGTAGGCGGCGTTGGTGCTGTTTTAGGTTTCGTCCCTCAAATGTTCGTACTTTTCACATTCTTAGCTTTTTTAGAAGCCTGTGGCTATATGGCACGTATTGCTTTTATCATGGACCGTATTTTTCGCAAGTTTGGTCTGTCCGGTAATTCTTTCATCCCTATGCTAATTGGTACAGGCTGTGGTGTGCCAGACATTATGGCTTCTAGAACTATTGAAAATGATCATGACCGCAAAATGACCATTATGACCACAACTTTTATCCCGTGCAGTGCCAAATTACCCATTATAGCCCTTATCGCCGGGGCACTTTTCAACGGTGCTTGGTGGGTTGCGCCCAGTGCTTGTTTTGTTGGTATATCAGCTATTGTGGTTTCAGGCATTATCTTAAAGAAAACCTCTATGTTTGCCAGTGAACCAGCACCTTTTGTTATGGAACTGCCCCCCTATCACTTGCCAACTTTTACTAATATCTGGCGTAGTGTATGGGAAAGAGGCTCTAGTTTTGTAAAGAAAGCCGGAACCATTATTTTGCTTTCCACAATGTTTATATGGTTTACATCTAATTTTGGCTTTGTAAATGGTCAAATAACAATGGTAGAAAAATTAAATGATGGATTTTTATCAGCCATAGGTAATTCATTGGCTTGGATTTTCAAACCTCTTGGCTGGGGAAATTGGCAGGCAACAGTTGCTACAATTACAGGCTTGGTAGCCAAAGAAAATGTCGTAGGAACTTTTGGCGTACTTTATGGTTTTGCCGATGTAGCTGAAGATGGTCAAGAAATGTGGGGCACAATGGCTCATAGTTTTACCGTCATCTCTGCCTATTCATTTCTCATATTTAATTTATTATGTGCGCCCTGTTTTGCTGCTATAGGTGCTATAAGCCGTGAAATGAATAATGCAAAGTGGACATTTTTCGCTATAGGCTATCAAACAGTATTCGCTTATGCAATCGCGCTTTGTACCTATCAATTTAGTTTGTTTTTTACAACACACATATTTAATTTAGGCACAGTGTCGGCTTTGGTAGTTTTTGCGATTTGGCTTTATTTATTACTAAGACCTGCAAAAAAAGATATCCAAATTAATGCTAAGCGCAGCATAGCAATGTAAGTTGGGAGGTTTATTATGGCAACATTTATTATTGCGACAATAATAGCCATTATCGTAATTGCTATTATTGTAAAACTACGTAATGACAAAAAAAATGGTAAAACCAGCTGTGGCTACAGCTGTGGTTCTTGCCCAAATTCCAGTCTTTGCCACAAAAAATAAAATCACAAATATTAGAAGGAAAAAGGCGGCGAAGGCCGTAAGGATCGAAGAATTTGGTCTGATATAACTATTACTTTCTAAAAACACTTGTTCTCCTCTTTCTATATAAAAAATAAACCTGACTCATAAAAGAGTCAGGTTTATTTTTGCCTTGCTAATAAAAACACCATGGAAATAATACACACCACTCCTACCGTTTCTGCTAAGCCAAAACTAACATTAAAAAAAACAACTGCCAGTACCACTGCCGATAAAGGCTCTAAAGAGGCTAAAGCCGCTACTTCTGAAGCCTTAATATATTTTGTACTTTCTAAATAACAGTAAAAAGCTATTACCGTTCCCAATAGAATAAGTACTGTCATGCCCGCAATAGTCCCCGCATCCATAACACCGGTGAAAGACCAAGGTTGTAAAAAAATATTTATAAAAATACCACCAATAAACATACTCCAACCAATTACAACTGCGGAAGGGTATATTTTCAACATTTGTCCTGGATAAATCGTATAAAAGGCGGCAAAAAAAAGCAGCAAGTATACCCCAAAATAAAGTCCGCTCTGAAATTTCCAACGTTTCCCAATTGCCTTTAGTAACCAACATATAAGTTCCCAACATGGCTAAAAAAACAGACGTTGTTTCTAGCTTTCCAGGCCAACGCTTAGTAACTAAAAGTGAATAAAATAACACGAAAACCGGCATAAGATATTGCAAAACAGTAGCTGTTGCTGCATTCCCATATTTTATAGCCATAAAAAAACTATATTGAGTCATAAACATTCCTATAATTGCATAAAATATTATTTTATAGCGATAAATTTTATGGTACCAAATAGCCCAAATATCTTGCTTGGCAATTTTAGCGTAAAGCAACATGAAAACACCCGCAATCATCATACGAGCCATAAGTAGCCACTGCGGTGTCAAATGTTTTTGCTCAAATAAATATTGAATTGCTGTCCCTGATGCTCCCCAAAGGGACGCACCAAAAACAATCATTAACATTCCCTTAGATCGCATATTTTCCATAATATATCAACCTAAAATCTTTTAAATTTTTGCATTATATGAACAGCTTGATGGTATCCATCCATAGCCGCACTCATAATGCCACCTGCATAACCTGCTCCTTCACCTGTTGGATAAAGCCCTTCATGAGTGACTGACTGTCCCTCAGGGTTACGTAAAATGCGTACCGGAGCCGAAGTTCTTGTTTCTACTCCTATCAATAACCCATCCGAAGAAAAGCCTGCTATGCGACGAGCAAATACTTTAATGCCTGCCCGCAAAGTCTCCGCTACATAATCCGGCAAAACTTTGTCTAGTGAAAAAGGAACTAATCCCGGCAAATATGTAGGAGTAAAACCTACTTGCAATATTGGTTCATCCTTTTCTATAAAACTTTTAACACTTTGTGCAGGTGCGTTATAGTTCTTACCCCCTGCTTCATAAGCTAGCTGCTCATAACGTCTCTGAAATTCGATACCGGCTAAAGGTCCCGCACCAAAGTCCCTAGGTTCAACATTAACTACCAATGCACTATTGGCTATGCCGGAATTGCGTCCATGCATGCTCATGCCGTTAATAACTACTCCTCCACTTTCTGAAGTTGCCGCAACCACCTGTCCTCCCGGGCACATACAAAACGAATACACCGTCCTGCCGTGCACCGGCTCATGATAAACTAAAGCATAATCTGCTGCCCCCAATTTAGGGTGTCCAGCAAACTCTCCACACTGTGCCTTGTCAATCACTGCTTGTTCATGCTCAACCCGCACACCAATAGCAAAAGCCTTGGCTTCCAAAGCCACACCTTGTTCAAATAATGTTTGATAAGTATCTCTAGCACTGTGACCAATAGCCAAAATTACTGCGTTTGTTTTAACGATTTCACCATTACTAAGTTCTACTCCCGCTATTTTCCCTTCCTCAATAATCAATGAAGTTACTTGACTTTCAGTAACTATTTCACCACCACATTCAACAATTTGGTTAACCAAATTACTTACCATTAAGCGCAATTTATCCGTGCCAACATGAGGTTTTTGTTCATAAATAATTTCCTCAGGGGCACCAGCTTCTACAAAAGTTTTTAGGATATGACTCATAATAGGATCATTTATTCTGGTAGTTAACTTGCCATCAGTAAAAGTTCCTGCACCGCCCACACCAAATTGTACGTTGCTTACAGGATTAAAGTCACCTTTATTCCAAAATTTTTCCACGTCTTGCACCCGTTCAGATAATTTTTTCCCTCTTTCTAAAACTAGTGGCTTATAGCCATGTTTTGCTAGTTCTAAAGCAGCAACTAAACCTGCAGGTCCAGCTCCGATAACTACGGGGCGATTACATAATTCTTCTGTGCCAAAGTTAATTTTATTTGGCGTTTGCTCTTCCCATCTTGTAATGTCCTTATCTTGCAAAATAATATCTGCTTTTTTACCACTTACCGCTAAATCTAGGCGCACATGATAAACTAAGCAAATATTATTTTTGCGGCGAGCATCAACTGCACGCCGCAAAACTTTTACTTCTAGAATATTTTCTTTACTAATATTTAATTTATGTGCCACTATTTCCTGCAAACTATGTTCATTAATTAGCCCAACTCGCAAATTATTTAATTTTAATAACATATCTCACTCCGCTTTTTTCAATTTTACTTCTACTAAGACATTATGTATCTCTGCTAATACTTTATCTGGAATATTTAGAGGCATCTTCACTTCAACATCTTCCGTTAGCTTATCTAATACCACAGGAGCTGTCTTTATTACACTCAACTTGCCAAGCAAGTGCGGCTCTGCTGTTAATTTCACCATATTAGGATTAACTATTATCTTATCAACCATTAGCCCTGCCGGCAATTTACCTGATAAGTCAGCCACAATAGGGAACTCTTTTGTGGCCAGTTGTTTTAACACTTCTACAGAAACATCTACTTTAGACGGCTCTACCTTTATATCATACATCTCCCTGCTGTCCTTGTTTATAGCGACAACAGCCGCTTCGTCCGAGAAGTTCTTGTCCTTATTACTAATATCAACTAAAACAACTACTTTCCCAACCTCAGCAATACGTTCGCTAGCTCCCTTTATAGTAACCTTCGTAGGTGACAAATCCATCTTACCCACGGTAACGCCTGAATTAGGCACTCCAACAATGCGAGGCTCTATTTCCAAAACCCGTTCCCCTAGTGTATCTAAGGTTAACTGCAAAACGCTTGGATTTATTTCAATTATTTCTCCTATAGGAGTTTTCCCTTGTACAGTGTAAGAACCAAGACCCTTTTCGGCGCCTTTAAAATCCACATAAGCTTGAAGCGCATTTTCCGATATAGCTGCGACTTGCGACCGTGGTCCACTAACCTTTAATTTAACCTCTTTGGGGAGATCATTGACTACCATGTCACTAACCAAATTTTCTTTGGTCAAAGGCACCGAAAATGTGCGAGTAGTAAAAGGGTTTTGCTCGTTCATTACATATAGCCACAACGCGCAAGCAACTAAGAGCGCCATAATACGTACTGTCCAAGAATTTCCTTTATCATTATTGTTTGTCATGCTTTTTATCCTCCCCTTTAGCTTTGGTGTCTTCGCTTTTTCTGACTCCTTTAAGCTTGAGTAGGATACTGTCTTTCCAATTAAGCATAGGCTTACTCATGGCAGGGCGCAAGAGGTTCTTAATGTCCTGATGCGTTAAATAACGCTGCAAGCTGCCACTACGAGCAAGTGAAATAGTTCCCGTTTCTTCACTAATTACCAAGACTAAAGCATCTGATTGTTCACTAAGACCAATTGCCGCCCTATGTCTAGTCCCCAGTTCTTGACTAAGATTACGAGCTTCAGTCAGTGGCAGAAGACATCCTGCTGCTACAATACGGTCACCTCTAATAATAACGGCGCCATCATGCAATGGTGTATTAGGAATGAAAATATTTTCAAACAACTGTGTTGTTATTATACCATCCACCTGAATACCTGTTTCAATATAATCAGTCAGTCCTGTTTCTCGCTCAAAAACAATAAGCGCGCCAATTTTGTGACGTGACATATCATCTGCTGCTGTAGCTACCGCTTCCAGCATATCTTCTACCTGCAATTCATTTAATACCGTACTCTTACGAAAAAGCTTACCGCGCCCAATTTGTTCCAAGGCTCTGCGCAACTCCGGTTGAAAAACTACCGGTAACGCTACCATAACAACGGTCATACTCTTTTCCAATAACCAATTAATAACATATAAATTCAACCATTTACTAACCAGCGTGGCCGCAAATAGAACTAGCAACCCTTTTACTAACGATGCCGCTCTTGTATTTTTAAGCATTTGATAAAGTTTGTTCAGAAAATATGCTACAACGAATATGTCTACAAGATCCAATATGCTTACGGTATAAAGAACCCCCTGAATTTGTGCCAACAAGAACATCACCCTCCACCTTTTATATCTGAATTATATTATACAAAAGTTTTACAGCTCTTGTCACTCTTTTTCACAGAAAGTTCTTGTAATAATAAAAACCGGTTCCTAAGAACCGGTTTTTACTATATTTTACTATTTAAAGCAATCAATATTTGCTGCTGCATTTGTAAAAGATTCTCACCTATTACAATTTGTTTAGCATTTTCACTAAAAGCAGGCCCGCCATAAGAAGTTCTTGCTGCAACACAATTTTCCGGTTTCAATGCTTCAAGCAAATCTTGTTCAAATAGTTGGGAAAACTCTTTATACTCAGTCAAAGAAATCTCCGGCAAAAACTTTTCTTGTGCAATAGCATAAGCAACGCATTTGCCAACTACTTCATGAGCCTGGCGGAAAGGCAAACCCTTACGCACTAGATAATCAGCCAAGTCAGTGGCATTAGAGAAATCTTTATGTACAGCTTTAGCCATACGTTCTTTGTTTACTTTCATAGTAAGTAGCATATCACGATAAACTGCTAAGGAAAATTTTATAGTATCTATTGTGTCAAAAAATCTCTCTTTATCCTCTTGTAGGTCCTTATTGTAAGTTAAAGGCAGCCCTTTTAATGTTACCAGCATAGCCTGTAAATGACCATAAACACGTCCGGTTTTACCTCTTACCAACTCGGAAATATCTGGGTTCTTTTTCTGAGGCATCATTGATGACCCTGTAGCAAAAGCATCATCTAACTCCACAAATCCAAACTCCGTACTAGACCATAAACATATCTCTTCACTGAGTCGTGACATATGCATCATAAGAATAGAAGCAAAAGATAAGAATTCTAAAATATAGTCTCTATCACTTACCGCATCCATACTATTGGCATAAACTTCACTAAAATTAAGCTCTCCAGCAACCTGAAATCTATCAATGGGAAAAGTAGTACCGGCAATTGCCCCTGCACCAAAAGGCATTAAATCAGCTCCAACCCAAACTCCCTGCAAACGGCGAAAATCTCTTTGCAACATATTAAAATATGCTAACATATGGTGGGCAAAAGTAATTGGTTGTGCTCTTTGCAAATGTGTGTAACCAGGCATTAAGGTTTTTTCGTTTTGCTTTGCTACAGTTAATAGAGCTTGCTCAAATGCTAATAAGAGCTCGCCAATTTCTGTAACTTCTCGTTTCATATACATATGCATATCCAAAGCCACTTGATCATTTCTACTACGAGCAGTATGTAATCTAGCTCCCGCACTGCCAATAGCCGCAGTTAAACGTGCCTCTATATTCATATGTATATCTTCTAAGGAAATCTCGAATTTAAATTTACCCGTTTCTATATCAGCTAAGATTTGTTCTAGACCTTGGACAATTTTTTTACCATCCGCCTCAGGAATTATTCCTGTACGCGCCAGCATATTAGCATGGGCAATACTTCCCCTAATATCCTCATGATACAAGCGTTTATCAAATTTGATAGATGCATTAAAAGCATCAACCAATTCATTTGTGTTTTTATTAAATCTACCGCCCCAAAGCTTTGCCATTATTTTAACGTCCCTTGTTTCATCATAGCACGTACTGTCAAAGGCAATCCGAATAAAGTTATAAATCCTGTAGCATCAGCTTGATTATAAACTTCATCAGCTCCAAACGTTACATACTCTTGACTATACAAAGAATAAGGTGATTTCGCACCAGCGCTCATTACATTACCTTTATAAAGTTTAATGCGAACCGTTCCTGTTACCGTCTTTTGAGTTTCATCAACAAAGGCTTGCAAAGCTTCACGCAAAGGAGAGAACCACATTCCATTATAAACTAACTCTGCATACTGTATCCCAATCAATTCTTTGTAATGGTTTGTTGCACGATCTAAACACAAATTTTCTAACTCGTTATGAGCATAATAAATAATAGTACCACCCGGAGTTTCATAAATACCGCGACTCTTCATTCCCACTAAACGATTTTCAACCATATCGCAAATGCCGATGCCGTTACGAATACCTATTTCATTTAATGTCTCAACAACTTTAGCCGGTGAGAGTTTCTTACCGTTAACAGCAACCGGAACGCCCTCTTCAAATTCCAACTCTACATATTCAGCTTTATCAGGAGCTTTATCAGGAGCTTTCTCAGGAGTACTAGTCACAATAAACAAATCATCTTTAGGTGCATTCCATGGATCTTCTAAATCAGCGCCCTCATGAGATAAATGCCACATATTTCTGTCCATGCTGTAGTCACGTTTTTTAGTTACAGGCACTGGAATATTGTGTGCTGCGGCATAGTCGATAGCATCTTCGCGAGAACGAATATCCCATTCACGCCAAGGCACAATAACAGCTAATTGTGGAGCCAATGCATGCACGGAAAGTTCAAAACGAACTTGGTCATTACCTTTACCGGTAGCACCGTGTGCAACAGCATCAGCACCTTCTTTAAGCGCAATTTCTACTAATTTTTTAGCAATTAATGGACGGGCAAAAGAAGTGCCCAATAAGTACTTCTTTTCATAAACAGCTCCTGCTTTAACAGTAGGCCAAACATAGTCAGAAATAAATTCTTCCTTTAAATCCAGTATATAACATTTGCTTGCACCCGATTTAATAGCCTTATCATGTACAGGATTTAATTCATCACCCTGTCCTAAATCAGCGGTAACGGCAATAACTTCACAATTATTATAATTTTCTTTCAACCAAGGAATAATTACGGAAGTGTCAAGACCTCCTGAATATGCTAGTACAACTTTTTTTATATCTTCTTTTTTCATCAAATACAACCTCCTGTTTTTTGCGGTACTTAAAAATATTGATACAAAATGCAAGTTGCAAGCAACATGCACTTACATTAAGTTTTCTACAACGTTTCATCACTCATTAAAAGTGCCATAATTGCTTTTTGTACATGCAGTCTGTTTTCCGCTTGATCAAAAACTGCCGATTGGCTTCCTTCTAGTACTTCTTCGGTGATTTCTTCCCCACGATGTGCCGGCAAGCAGTGTAAGACCATGGCATCCGGCCTTGCTGCTGCCAAAAGTTCTTTATTTATTTGATACGCTCCTAGTGCTTTTTGACGGATATCTCTCTCAGCCTCTTCGCCCATTGAAGTCCATACGTCTGTATAAAGAACATCAGCACCTTTGGCAGCCTTAAACAAATCTTCCTCAACTGTGATTGTGCAGTCTGTTTGCATTGCATCTTCCTGTGCCTGTTGTAAAATTTCAGGATTAGGTTGATACCCCTTCGGAGAAGCGCAAACCATATTCATGCCAACTTTGGCAGCAGCAAACATTAGAGAATGAGCCATATTATTGCCATCGCCTACATAAACTAATTTTCTTCCCTTCAAAATTTCCTTATATTCTTGAATAGTAAAAATATCTGTTAATGCCTGGCAAGGATGCAAAAGATCTGTTAAACCGTTGATAACCGGAACATTAGCATATTGGGCAAGTTCTAGTACGGAATCATGTGAAAAAGTCCTAATCATAATACCATCAACAAAACGTGATAGCACTCGTGCGGTATCCCTTACGGGCTCTCCACGACCAACTTGAGAAGTAGAAGAGTTTAAATAGATAGGATGTCCCCCCAACTGATGAAATCCTGTCTCAAAAGAAACTCTGGTTCTTGTTGAAGCCTTAGAAAAAAATCATCGCCAATGTCTTACCTCTCAAGTATTCATGTGGCTCACCATTTTTTTGTTTGCGCTTTAACTTTGTTGCTACATCCAAAATTGTAGCAACTTCTCCAACTGATAAATCATGAATCGATATTAGATCCTTACTTTTTAGTCACATGCTATATTCCTTTCTCTATTTTAAAATTCTTCCAAAACCTCTTTTAGTACGTTCATTAACGCATCTATTTCTTTTTTACTAATAATTAACGGTGGTACGAAACGAAGAACTGTATCTGCCGTACAATTAATAATCATGCCACGCTCTAAGCAACCCTTTACAATTGGTGCTCCAGCCTTGGCAAGCTCCATTCCCAAAAGGAGCCCTTTACCACGCACTTCCATTATTTTATTAGGAAATTGTTTTTGCACTTCTTCTAATTGCATTTTAAAATAAGTTCCTGTTTCCGCTGCAACTTGCTCCAAATTCATTGCCTTCATCGTAGTTAAGGAAGCATAGGCCGCGGCGCAAGAAAGTGGATTGCCACCAAAAGTGCTGCCATGGTCGCCAGGTGAGAATACATGTGCCAAACGCTCTGTAGTAACAAAAGCTCCCATAGGGAACCCTCCGCCTATGGCTTTTGCCATAGTCAGTACATCAGGACGTGCTCCGCTATATTCCCAGGCAAACCATTTACCACTCCTGCAAATACCAGATTGAATTTCATCAAAAATTAATAAAGCATCGTATTTGTCGCAAAGAGCACGTGCCTTCAATAAATACTCATTTGTTGGTACATGTACTCCGCCTTCTCCTTGGATTGGTTCCAATAAAATACCACAAACGTTTTCGTCCATAGCTTCCTCTAAAGCAATAATATCTCCATAAGGTACATACTCGTAACCAACTGGTAGAGGACTTAACCCTTCATGATAGTGATCTTGTCCAGTAGCTGTTAGTGTTGCCATTGTCCTACCGTGAAAAGAATGCACTGCTGAAATAATTTTAAACTTCTCTGTGCTTTTGGCTACACCATATTTACGTGCCAACTTCAAGGCACCTTCGTTGGCCTCAGCACCACTATTACATAAGAAAACTCTCTCAAACCCCGATACTTCGCTAATGACCTTGATTGCCTTAGCTTGAATTTCTGTGTAATATAAATTAGAACAATGAATAAGTTTGCCCGCTTGATCACTAATAGCCTGGACTATAGCCGGATGCGCATGGCCCAAACATTTTACCGCTATCCCTGCCAGAAAATCTGTATATTCCTTGCCTTCCACATCATATAATTTGCAACCTTTGCCATGATCTAAGGCAATTTGATTTTTGCCAAACACCGGTAAATAGTATTTATCGGTTTGTTCAATAATTTCTTCAGTTTTCAATATTATCTCCCCTCACTACTTTAAAATTTTATTTAGAGACAACTAAAGTACTAATAATTGATGGAAAAGGCAATTGCTTACTATATCAAAATATAAACAGATTACGTAAGTTTAACACATGCCAAAGTTAAGTACCCTTTATATGTTGCCGTTTATTGTTTTACAACCTCTGTACCAACACCATCATCAGAAAAGATTTCCATAAGTATAGAATGCTCAGAGCGGCCATCAATAATATGTGTTTTTTTTGCTCCACCGCTTAACGCAGTGATACAAGCTTTAACTTTAGGAATCATACCGCCAGCTATCTTTCCTCGGACTATTAGCTCTTGCGCTTTTTCAAAGGTCAACGTAGAAATAAAAGAGTTTTCGTCACGATAGTCTGAGTAAATACCTTTAACATCAGTTAAAACTAGCAATTTCTCTGCTTGCAAGGCTCCAGCAATTTCTCCTGCAACGCTATCTGCATTAATATTATATGTTTCACCCTCAGTTCCCACACCTGTAGGTGCAATAACAGGAATAAAATCATTGTCTAAAAGAACGTTAATAAGGCCTGTATTGATGCGTTCAACATTGCCAACATAACCAATATCTACAAGATTAACTTCACCATTTTCGTATACATCAGCCAAATGCTTTTTAGCTTGAATTAAGTTAGCATCTTTACCATTAAGCCCTACCGCCATACCACCTAAAACATTGATACGAGCAACTAAATCAGTATTAACCTTACCGGCCAAGGCCATTTCTACAATGCCCACGCTTTCAGCATCAGTTACTCTTAGTCCACTTATAAACTGTGATTTTTTACCTACTTGTTGCAGCCTGGCAGTTATCTCCGATCCACCACCATGCACTACTACAGGACGCATACCTGCACAATGCAAAAAAACGATGTCTTGTAATACTTTATTCTTTAAATCATCGTTAAGCATGGCATTCCCTCCGTATTTTACTACGACGGTCTTTCCTTTAAAAGCTCTTAAATATGGTAAAGCTTCAATCAATGTGCCAATTTCTTCACCCTTAATTAACATGTCTTTGCCTCCTATTTTATCGAATATACCTTCCTTAGCTTGATACTCCTACTACTCTAGTCTTAACCGAAAAAAACACCTATAGCTAGGCTAAACAACACAAATTTTAAGGAATATGTACGTTCTTTTTACTTGTACTAAGGAACCGCAAGACACTAAAAATTAGATGCCTGCGTATTGTTCGGTTAGGTGTGATATTCACCGTTTATTTTAACATAATCATAAGAGAAATCACATGTCCAAACTGTGGCAGTTTCATTACCTACTGCCATGTCTACAGTCATACTTATATCATGTTCAGACATAATAGGCTGCAATTCTTCTAAAGGTACATTAACATTCATGCCATTTTCCACCAACCGCCTGCCACCAATACTAAGATTAGTATGATTAGCGTCCATAGCCGCCCCACTATAACCTGCAGCGCAAAGCACTCGTCCCCAATTAGGGTCTTCGCCAAAAAACGCGGTCTTCACAAGAGGAGATTTAGCAATCGCCATAGCCGCAGCTTTGGCATCAGTAAAACTTTTAGCGCCAATAACGTTTACTTCCAAAAATTTAGTAGCACCCTCGCCATCATGAGCAATCATTTTAGCCAAATCTTGAGCTGTTTGTAAAAGTACCTGATAGAAAATATGATAATCAGGGTGTTCTTCAGAAAAAACTATTTCATTTTCTGCCAAGCCATTAGCCAAAACTATCATGCTGTCATTAGTACTAGTATCACCATCAACAACTACCATATTAAAAGATTTATCGGCCACAGCTTTCACCATACGTTTTAAAAGATCAGGGGCAACCGCTGCATCAGTAGTAATATAAGTAAGCATAGTCGCCATATTAGGATGAATCATGCCAGCCCCTTTAGCAATACCAGCAATTTTAGCGATCTTACCGCCAATTTCGAATTCATAAGCGACCTTTTTAACAAAGGTGTCCGTAGTTTGGATAGCAAGTGCAGCACTTTCCCCTTCATTAGTACTCATGTTAGACACAGCCGCTGCAATACCACTGCGCACCTTGTCCATAGGCAAAAACTGACCAATAACACCTGTAGAACAAACAAAGATACTTGCAGGATCAATATTTAAGCACTTACCCGCCTCTTCTTGCATGGCTTTAGCATCTGCCAAACCTTGTTCGCCTGTACATGCGTTAGCACATCCAGAATTTACTACTATCGCCTGGGCATCCGGTCTGTTATTTACTTCACGGCTTACTAAAACAGGAGCCGCACATATTTTGTTTTGCGTAAATACCGCACCCGTAGCAGCCGCTACCTTGCTCATAATAACCGCAACATCATGATTTCCGCTTGCTTTAATTCCAGCTCTAACACCTGCCGCAATAAACCCTTTGGGAGCTGTTAGCCATCCATCTATTTGTTTCATTATTTTCAACTCCTCAAGGAAAAATAGGTAACTGTTTTAAGCCCATATTTTCTGGTAAGCCAAACATTACATTCATGTTTTGCACTGCCTGTCCTGCTGCGCCTTTCACCAAATTATCTAGTACACTCATAGCAATGAGGCGATTAGTACGTTTATCTATTTGCCACCCAATATCTACATAATTTGACGCTCTAACATTTTTAACTTCCGGACAAACGCCCTTGCCACGTAAACGAATGAAGAATTCATTCTCATACATATCTTTGTAAGCGCGCTCTACTTGTTCAGCTGTAATTCCTGGTTTTAAATCTGCGTAACAAGTAGCCAATATACCACGATCTACAGGCAATAAGTGCGGAGTAAATTGTATAACAACTTCTTCATGCGCAAACTCTGAATATATTTGTTCTATTTCAGGAGTATGTCTATGTGTAGTTACACCATAAGCGCGAAAATTTTCATTAACTGAACAATACATGTTACCTGCATTTAAGCTTTTGCCTGCACCACTGACACCTGATTTTGCATCAATAATGATTCCCTTAGTCTCAATTAAACCTACTTTAAGCATAGGTACCAAAGCCAAAATACTACAAGTCGTATAACACCCCGGATTAGCTACAATATTAGCATCTTTCACCTGATTACGATACAATTCCGGCAATCCATAGACTGCCCCGCTATTAATATCTTCATGTTTTACTTTATACCATTCTTCAAATAATTTATGATCTTTAAAACGGTAATCACCGCCTAAATCAACTATTTTTGTATTAGTATTACGCAAATCCCTGCCAATTTTCATAGCATGACCATGTGGCAAAGCTATGAAAATCACGTCACTAACAGCACCAATAGCATTAATGTTTTCCATGCTCTCTAGCTCTTGCTCTATACGACTTGATAAATGCGGATACATAGCCGCAATATTCTCGCCAGTACTGCTTTCAGAGGTAATCTTTGCTATTTCTACCTCAGGATGTCCATCTAACAATCTTAGTAATTCTGCTCCTGCGTAACCAGTAGCTCCTATAACACTTGCTTTCATATAGGTCCCCTCCTTTTAGTATTGCACTATTATACATCTTTTATGTATAATAGTGCAATACTTTTTTTGTTTTTTTTCACTGTTTTAAGCGATTAGCACTCTGTATCGCAAAGTTTTACCCCTTATGTATATTATACATATTTTCTGCATAAGAAGGCTAAAAATATTGTTATTCTCCAAAGCTTTCGTATGCGTAAGGTAATTTTACTACTATTATAGTTAATAAGCAAAAGTTTTTACCTAAAACCATTATCCCTTTAATATAAATATTTACCATAAAATACCATTGCCACTATAAGGTAGCTTTTTCCTCGATTTTCTAGTAAAATAGTAGTGGTAAGCAGATGCTGCATAAAATGTTATTTAACGTCAGTATTATCGATAAGAGCACCGCTTTTAGATGCTCTCACAAAGAGAGGTTTCAATGAAAAAAGTTATCTTCCTGTTGCTTTGCATCAGTGCATATGTCATGTGGTGGGCCACCCTACCCGTAGATCACTCTAAAAAAAGCTCTGCCGAGCTAACACAAAATTCCCCAATTGGTTTTCAGACTTCTATAAAAAACACCCTAATTGACTCCTTACCAAAGGAAGAAACTTGGCCTAAGTCAGCAAGAATATTTTGGCAAGCATCTCATATGGAAGCAACTGCCCATGCAAAAATTCCTGCCAATAATTGGGTTCCACTAAAAAATATACCGCAAAGCATGCAACAGGGGCTTATCGCCGTAGAGGATCACAGATTTTATGAGCATCACGGTGTAGATATGGATAGTATTATTCGGGCACTTTTGGTTAACATTCAAGCCGATAGTATTGTACAAGGTGGTAGTACGCTAACACAGCAATTGATCAAAAATACGCTTTTAGATTCTGAGCAATCTATGGAACGCAAAGTTTTAGAGGCTTTTTTAGCTATTTGGATAGAAACTCAAAATAGTAAAGATGACATTTTGGAAATGTATTTAAACACTACTTATTTTGGTGCAGGTGCCACCGGCATAAAGGAAGCCGCGCAGATTTACTTCGGTGTGAACCCTTCTCAGTTAACACTTGCAGAAAGTGCAACCTTGTCAGGATTACCCAATGCGCCAAGTTCTCTGAACCCTTATGACAACCCTAAAGCTTGCCAGCGCCGACGTAATATTGTATTAGAGCTAATGGCGAAATACGGTTACGTGCATTTAACTGATGCTAAGGCAGCAATTAATACCCCTATCGTCCTTAATGATAAACCCAAGTAGTTACGTACTCTTGCTAAAAACAATATGCTAAAAAATGGTAGTGCTTTTAAAAAGCACTACCATTTTTTAGCATATTATTCATAATCCTTTTATAGGTTTCCACCCCAGGTTGATTGTACGCATCAACATCTGCCATTTCTCCTTCATAGGCTACGCTCAGCATTAAAAAATACATTAATTGACCTAAATAATAGGGAGTTAGTTCTGGCAAATAATACGTTGCGTTAAAACGATTATCTTCATTTAAAGCCTGCGCATTAGCTGCCAAGGCAATACTCAAAGCTTCGTCTACATCAAGTCCCTGATATTTTTCGTAAGCCTTTATTTGTGGAAATGGGTTAGATACAATAGTAGTTCCCTTACTTCCCCCAATTTCAACAAACTGAATAACTTTATTGCGTCGTCCATCTTGGTGTTGCTGAGTTTGAGCATGCATGTCCAAAGTTCCTACAGCTGCTATAGGTGTTCTGCCATAATTAACCTCTAATCCCTGCCTATTGCATCTTTTGCCCAAAGACTCTGCCAAAAGCTGTACATACCATTCAGCCAAAGATTTTAGTTGCATGGCATAAGGCATAAAGACTTCCAAATCACAACCATATTTCTCCCCGCTAAGATATTTTAAAGTGGCATTTAAAAGTGCCGGGTTATTTTCAACTTCATTGCTAAGGCACTGGTTTTCCATATCTTTAGCTCCTTCTAAGAGCTTTTCAATATCCATACCAATGGTAGCGCCAACAATGAGCCCCGGTTCTGACAGTACGCTAAAACGTCCTCCTACTCCCTCGTGAACTGGGAAAGTACGCCAGTTATGTTCTATAGCCAAGGTTTGTAATGGTCCTGTTGTTTCTAAATCTGTAACCACGGCTGCATCAACATTAAACAATTCCGGTAAAGCTCTAAGCCGCTCATAAAAAAATAAATATGCTGTTGTTGTCTCTAGGGTAGTGCCTGATTTAGAAATTGGTATAAGCATAACGCTTGTCTTGCCTTGATGGCTGAACTTTTTATTACCTGCCTGTCTTTTTAATTCAGTCAACAAACCTTCATATTGCCTAGAATCAACGTTATTTCCACTAAAGTAAATTTGCGGAAATCCATCACGCTCTTTGTTAGTGCACTGATTCCAGTAAGCTCCAGAGTGCACGTCAAACAAGACCTTGCCACCTAAATAAGAGCCTCCTATGCCAAAAAACACAACAACATCTGTGTTGTTCCAAATATCCTTGCTAAAGGCAAGTAGCCTAGAAATAGAGGCCTTTGTATTCGGATTATTTTTTTCTGCAAAGGGCAAGCGTGTAAACCACACTTGCTCAGTAGTGCCATCTTTGGAAAAATGCCCCTCACTTATGCCAGCATTTCTTATTTGCGCCAGGCCGTCAACAACCTTTATTATTTTATCTTTTATGCTTAATACATCTTCAACCTGAATTCGCCCTGTGCCTAGCATATTGGCATAATCAAAAACAAATCCGGATTTCAACGTCGTTTTACCGATTAGTATCATAGCGCGCTCCCGAAGTTTAAGTTTATTTTACTATAGTCTTTAAATACGCAAGAAACGCATCATGCAGCTCCGGACGTTTCAAAGCTTGTTCCACAGTGGCTTCCAAAAATCCTTCTTTGTCTCCTACGTCGTAACGCCGCCCCTCAAAGTTATAAGCCAAAATCTTTTGGGTTTTCGCTAAAATTCTAAGAGCATCTGTTAGCTGAATTTCTCCCCCTAAACCAGGTGTAGTTTTTTCTAATATTTCAAAAATTTCCGGCGTTATGATGTATCTTCCCAATACCGCCAGTCTAGATGGTGCAGCTTCTTGTTGCGGTTTTTCTACCATATCACCAACCTCCCATGTGCGGGCATCCAATTGTCTCAAAGGTGATATAATTCCATAACTTGATACTTTATCTTGAGGAACTTCTTGTACTCCTAAAACAGTAGCTCCCGTTTTGTTATAAACTTCAATCAATTGCTCCAGACATGGTTTCTCTGCATCAACTACATCATCACCTAAAAGCACGGCAAAAGGTTCCGTACCGACAAAATCTTTTGCACATAAAACAGCATGTCCCAATCCTAAAGGTTCTTTCTGACGAATATAGTGCAAATTAATATCCGAAATTTTTTTAACCATTGCCAAAAGATCATTTTTTTTGTGCTCTTTTAGATTTAGTTCTAACTCAATAGAACGATCAAAATGATCTTCTATTGACCTTTTGCTACGGCCTGTGACAATCAAAAACTTCTCGATGCCTGAGTCAATTGCTTCTTCAATAATATATTGTATAGTAGGCTTATCTACTATTGGCAACATTTCCTTTGGTTGTGCTTTTGTGGCTGGTAAAAATCTGGTACCAAGTCCGGCAGCAGGAATAATAGCCTTTCTTACTTTTGTAAACATATCCCTCTCAGCTCCTATCTCTTTTCTTTAGTTATTTTAACATAAAGGGGCTTTTTGTGCTACAAAAAAACCACAAGCATAAGCTTGTGGTTTTTGTAAACAAATATTATCTCTTACTGTATTGAGAAGCTTTTCTTGCCTTCTTCAAGCCATATTTACGGCGCTCTTTTTCACGAGGATCGCGAGTTAGAAGACCAGCTTTTTTCAAAACAGGACGAAACTCCATGTCAATTTTAAGTAATGCGCGAGCAATACCATGACGAACAGCACCTGCTTGACCAGATATACCGCCACCATCAACATTTGCTAAAACATCATACTTGTCTAGAGTTTCAGTTGCTTCCATTGGTTGCCTTACAATAAGTTCTAAGGTTTTTAGGCCAAAATATTTGCCTAATTCACGATCATTAATTGTAATATTGCCTTCACCCGGAACCAGGCGAACACGTGCAACAGAACTTTTGCGACGACCGGTTGCATCATAAGTAACTTTTGCCATTTATTTGCTCCTCCTCTCCGGATTAACGGATATCAATTTCCATAACTTCTGGTTTTTGTGCTTCATGCGGATGCTCAGATCCTGCATATACATGTAATTTAGTATAGATTTGGCTGCCAAGGCGATTTTTAGGAATCATACCACCAATAGCAAGTTCAACCATTTTTACGGGGTTCTTTATTAATAATTCTCCGGCTTTGGTGTAAGTAGCACCACCAAGATAGCCTGAATGACGGAAATAAATTTTTTGTACTAATTTTTTACCTGTTAGTCTTACTTTTTCGGCATTGATAACAATAACATGATCACCAGTATCCATATGCGGAGTAAAAGTTGGTTTGTGTTTTCCACGGAGAACCTTTGCAACTTCAGCAGCCATACGACCTAAAGTTTTATCGGCAGCGTCAACGATAAACCATTTACGCTCTATAGTAGACGGCGTAGCCATATATGTTTTCATCCTTATTCCTCCTATTAAGTTAAATATGTATCCTGTGATGAGAAACTTTTTGGCATTTCGGGGCTAACGAAATCACCTCAAAGTGATACCCATATATTGTAAACATCTTTACTGTTTTTGTCAAGAAAAAAAGTCACAAAATATTTTTATTTCATTATATTTGCAAATAAGCTACATTTATTGACATCTTCTCAAAAAGAGTTACAATAGCATTAATAGTATACAGCTTGTCGCATTAGTGTATGCTAATCAAAAAGGTGAGAAAAGAGGGGATTTTTATGCAAAAGGATTTACTACAAAAAGAATATCAACTATATAGAAACGGTGGTTGGTATCCAGCAAGTAATGGTGCTACATTTAAGGCTACCTGCCCTGCAAACGGCGAAGAATTGGCTACTTGCGCAGAAGCTACGGCTGAAGACGTTGATCAAACCGTCAAAGATGCTTGGCTAGCGTGGGAAAAATGGAAAGATACTACCCCTGCTGAAAGAGCTGCTCTCTTGTGTAAAATTGCTGATGTTATTGACGCTAATGCCGAACGTCTGGCAATGATTGAGACCATGGACAATGGCAAAGCGTTACGTGAAACAACCTTGGTTGATGTTCCTTTAGCCTCAGATCATTTCCGTTATTTTGCCGCCGCTATACGGGCAGAAGAAGGAACTGTAAATATGATTGATAATAATACTATGAGCTTAGTTATTAGAGAACCCATAGGCGGCGTGGGTCAAATAGTACCTTGGAACTTCCCGTTCCTAATGGCAGCATGGAAATTAGCTCCTGTACTTGCCTCCGGTTGTTGTACAATTTTAAAACCTTCCAGCGAAACATCTTTAAGCATGCTGGAGTTTGCGCGTCTTATTGACGGCATCCTTCCCCCTGGTGTATTCAACGTTCTGACAGGCAAAGGCTCTCGATGCGGCAACTATATTCTTCAATATCCTGATCTTGCTAAACTAGCCTTTACCGGCTCCACTGAAGTTGGCGTAGCCGTTGCCAAAGCAGCTGCTGACAAATTAATTCCCGCAACCTTGGAATTAGGCGGAAAATCAGCCAATATCTTCTTTGCTGACTGCAATTGGGAACTAGCTATGGAAGGCGTACAAATGGGGATTTTGTTTAATCAAGGACAAGTTTGTTGCGCAGGTTCTCGCGTATTTGTTCAAGAGGATATTTATAATAAATTTGTCGCTGAAGCCATTAAACGCTTTAATGCAGTTAAAGTAGGACTACCTTGGGAAAAAGGCGTACAAATGGGTTCGCAAATTTATGCTGCACAAGTTAAGAAGGTGCTAGAATATGTAGAAATCGCCAAAGAAGAAGGTGCTACTATTGCTTGTGGTGGTTATCGCCTAACTGAAAATGGCTTAGATAAGGGTAATTTTGTAGCACCAACTCTTATTACCAATGCTAATAATAAAATGCGCGTAGCCCAAGAAGAGATTTTCGGGCCTGTTGCAGTTATTATACCTTTTAAAACTGAAAAAGAAGTTGTTGAAATAGCTAATGATAGCGTATATGGTTTAGGTGGTGCCGTTTGGACTCAAGATATTAATCGAGCAATTCGTGTAGCACGTGCTGTTCGCACCGGTAGAATGTGGGTAAATAGTTATAATTCTATTCCTGCCGGAGCACCTTTTGGTGGCTACAAACAATCAGGCATCGGCCGCGAAACACACAAAGTAATGCTTGATCATTACACACAAACTAAAAATATTATGATTAACCTTAGTGAAAAACCATTAGGATTTTATTGATCTAACCACTAAATAGAAGAAGTACCCTGCTACTATAAAAGTTGCAGGGTACTTTTTCTATTTTAAGCTAAAAATTCTTTTTCAACAAATTTAATATTTTTTATCAACTGCGACATATCAATGTTAGCATATTCCAAAATCAATCTTGTCTCTCCACCTAAACTCCTAATAGCAGTAAAGATATTATCCCAAGCTATATTGCCTTTCCCTATGGCTAAATGCTGATCGTTTTCCCCATCATTATCATGCAAGTGCATGGCCAAAAGCCTAGAATCTAGGGTTCTAATACACTCTGGTATATTCCATCCATTAATATGTGCATGCCCTATATCTAACAAAGCTCTAGACCTAGGTAATTTTCTTAAAAGCTTTTGGTAATCTTTCCAAGGAAATAAAAGTGTCCCATTAGTATTTAACCCCACATTTTCTATTAAAATCCTCACATGGTAATCAGCTGCCATATCTATAATTTTTTTTAATCTTTCCAATACCAAGTCTTGAATAGCACTTACTTCTCCCGACCATTGCTCATTGGTGTGTACTACAACATATTCTGCCCTACAGCGCTGGGCGTAAGCTAAGGTTTTTCTAAATACACCTAAAAACTCTGTGTCTTCCGGATTAGCTAAAGTAACACTAACGCAAGGTCCGTGCATACCAAGAGGAAGCATGCGATTTTCACCTACTTTGGCTAACACCTTGTCCCAATAATGATTTTTACCGAATTCATAAAAAAACTCTATGCCATATTCATTAGGAAGTTTTACTAACTCTTTTGCTTTAAATCCTGCAAATGCCAAGTCGCTAACTACAATTTTCATTTTTTCCCCCTTTCTTTTAGGAAAGCAAATTCTTACCGCTAACAACATCAAAAAAGCAAACATTTTCCCACTCAAAAGAAAAGCCTTGAGCTAAATCAAACGAATATATATTATCAACAGTGCTGACATATATTTCTTCTCCTGTTTTAAGTTGTAAGCGTGTAATGCGTTGATTACCTAAGTCTTCTACAAAAACAGTTTTAGCCTCTACCATTGGGCTTTTCTCCAATGTGCAGCGTTCAGGGCGAATGCCAACTACAACGGTACTGCGTTCTTTAACAACTTCTCTGTATTTCGCGGGCAGAACTAAACACTCATTACCAATAAAAATTTTATCGTACAATAAATGTCCCTTGCATAAATTCATTGGTGGTGTACCAATAAAGCCAGCTACAAAGGTATTGGCCGGATTATTATATATTTCCTTGGGGGGGGCCAATTTGTTGCAAAGTGCCTTTACTTAAAATTGCAATTTTGTGAGCCACTGTCATTGCTTCTACTTGGTCGTGAGTAACATAAATCATGGTCGGTTTATATATTTCATATATATTAACTAATTCGGTGCGTGTTTGTTGCCTTAATTGGGCATCTAAATTTGAAAGCGGTTCATCCAAAAGAAAATAGGGAGATTGCTTTACTAACGCTCGGCAAAGAGCGACTCTTTGTTTTTGCCCTCCTGATAATTCCTTAGGTCTATGGCTTTCATATCCTTTTAAGTTTAAAATTTCTAATGCTTTAGCAGCTCGTTTTTTTATTTCTTCATTAGGCAATTTTTGAATTTTCAGACCAAAAATAATGTTTTCCCATACTGTTAAATGAGGAAACAAAGCATAGCTTTAAAAAACCATGGCAATATTTCTTTCACCGGGAGGTATTGCGTTAAACAATTTCCCACCAATCTCCAACTCCCCACTAGTAATAGGTTCTAATCCAGCTATCATCCTTAACGTAGTAGTTTTCCCACAACCTGAAGGTCCCAATAAGATTAAACGTTCGCCTTGTTTAACCTCTAAATTTAAGTTTTTGACCACGACTGTTTCGCCATAGGCTTTACAAATATTGGTTAATTTAATATTATTCATATTTTTATCCTTTCACTCCCGATTGCATAAAAGTATTTAAAATAAAGAGTTGGCTAACAAAATATAAAATAAGTGGTGGCAAACACGTTAGCATAGCAACCGCCATAGCTATGCCCCATTCACTCCCCCCCTCAGCACTAATAAACATTTGTAGCGCTAATGGTAAGGTGTACATCCCCTTATCTTGTAAAACCAAAAGAGGCCAAAAGTATTCGTTCCAAGCATCAATAAAAAAGAAAATACTTATGGCCGTTGCTGAAGGTCTAATAAGCGGCAAAATAACCTTGTACAATACCTGTAGAGGACTAGCATTTTCTAAAATAGCTGCCTCTAGCAATGCTTTGGGTATCCCCCTCATTGTTTGTCGCATAAGAAATATTCCCATTCCATCTACTAACTGTGGCAAAATACCCCCCCATGGTGTGTTAAGTAAACCTAGTTTGCTCATAAGCAAATAGTTAGGCATTATTAAAACGGTAAAAGGGATAAAAAAAGTTAGCAGCATACTATTAAAAATCACCTCTTTATATTTGAAATCATATTAAACAAAAGCAAAGGCTGCTAATACACTTGTTACTAGTTTTATAACCGTTATTAATATAGCAATAAATAATGTATTGTTCAAAAAAGTGAAAAAAGGAAAGTTATTTAGTACGGTTTCATAATTAACCATTGTAGGTGGTATGGGCAATGGATTTAAAGATGCTTGAAATATTTGATTCATATCTTTAAAAGACGTAGAAATCATAAAAATAAGTGGCCAAAATTGAACTAATATGGCTAATAATAAAGGAAGATGCCATAAGTTTTTTAGTTTACTAATTTTCATAGTGCACCTTCTTATCTATGAATTTATATTTTGCTACCAAAATTACAACATAAAAAATCATTGTTAATACTGCAAAAGCCGCAGATTTTCCTGTTTGGAAAAAAACAAAGGCATACTGATAAACAATATATACTAAATTAGAGCTTCCTTGATTAGGCCCACCTTGTGTAATCATATTAACCGGTACTAGCATATATTGCAGTCCAAATACTATTGTAATAGTAAACACATAAAGAGCTGTAGGGGAAGTCATGGGTAAAATAATTCGTTTAAAAATAATCCAATTAGAAGCGTTCTCTAACTTTGCCGCTTCAATAAGTTCCTTGGGTACAGCCACCATAGCCGCCAACATAACAATCAAGTTATAACCAAAACTTTTCCAGGCAATTATGCTAGCAATAGCTATAATTACTAGGCCATCTTCTTTAAACCAGCGTGGAGATTCAAGTCCAATACTGTTTAATATAATACTAAGAGGTCCCGCTATAGGATTATAAAACCAAAGAAATATTATACTGGCTACTGCCAAAGATATTGTACTAGGAAGAAATAATGCGGAACGATAAAAGGACTGCATCTTTGTTATTAAATGCCCCAATATGTAAGAATAAATATATGGCACAACGAAATTCAGAATTAGTAAAATAAACACTAAAAAAATAGTGTTGAAGAAAATTTTAAGCAATTCGGCACTCACAAAAATACTGTGATAATTAGTAATTCCCACAAATTTCATAGTAGGACTAATCATATTCCATTGAAAAAAACTCAAATACAAATTTTCTATTAAAGGCCTATAGAAAAACATTAAAAACAATAGCATTGCTGGCAATAAAAACAGCCAAGCTTGCCAATTACTTTTATGCATATTATTCTCCTCTCTTATAAAAATCAGGATGCCGCTCAGGCAGGCATCCTGACAAAATGTTTTTTGCTTACAATAAGCTGTTTACTTTATCGGCCGTTTGTTTTAGAACATTTGCCGCAGAATCCTTACTGCTTAAAATTATATCTCGTGCGTCTATAAGTAATTGCTCTGCCTGCAACCCATTGGCCCCCGGGAAACTAGCCCATTTCACAAGATTTGGCATACTAGAAAGTGCTACCTGCACATTTTTATTATTTTTTACTAGTTCTTTAAATACCGTTGATCTTCTTTCTATGTCTTTAATTGGTGGAAGATAACCTGTACCGGTACTCCATTTACTCATTGCTTCAGGAGATTCTAAATATTTTATAAATTCCCAAGCTGCTTTTTGTTTCGCAGCATCTTTAGAAAACATCATGAGAAAATTGCCCCCTGCCGGAACTTTTAAAGGCTTTCCTTGAAAAACTGGAAACCTTGCTACCATAACAGGAAATTTGGCACTTTTTTCAAAATTTGCCCGTTTACCTATAGTGGTACAAACCATACCTACTTTACCACTTAAAAACGCTTGGAAGCCTTCTTCATTGGTAGCATGAAGTCCGCTACCATTTTTCACCATATCTGCCAGTAATTGGTAAGCTTCTGCGGCTTCGGGAGTATCAAATCTTGCTTTTACCTTGCCGTCTACTTTTTTTAACATGGTACCGCCATTAGATTCAATAATTGCTTGTTGAGCCCAATTATCGGCATACTCTTGCATAAAAAATCCTACATCACCTGTTTTTTCTTTTATTTGCTTAGCCGCTGCTGCAACCTCTTGCCAAGTCTTAGGTGGGTTTTTAGGGTCAAGACCTGCTTTAGCAAATAATTCAGGATTAATGAAAAGTACTGGTACTCTTATTGAATAAGGCACTCCTATTTGCTTACCATCGTCAGTTTGAGCTAAAACTAACACATTAGGTAAAAAATTCTTGGCAAAAAAGTCTTTATCATTGGGTTCTTCTTTGGCAATAACTGATGCGATATCAGTGTATTTGAAGTTATCAGCGGCATAATTTAAATAGCTCCAGCCCATTTGTACTACATCAGGACTTTTTCCCGCCGCTATTGCCGCTTGCAAATTTTGCGTCAGTCCTTTATACATATCAGGGTTATATTTTGCTACAACCTCAATATTAGGATGCGATTTATTAAAATCAGCTACTAGTTCTTTGACCGTAGCACCACCAAAACTTTCTGCAGCCATATGCCAGTATTGAATTTGCACTTTTTCCCCCGTGCTCTTTGCCTGTTTTTGTGCACCACCACAGCCTGTCAAAGACAATGCCATTAGTCCTGCACATAAAAGTGCCATTACTTTACTACTTTTTCTCATCATAACCCTCCATTAGATTTTATATATTTTCTTGATAACTTGATTATACATAAAATTACACTTTTAGTTGTTATGATAAGGTTATGCTTGTGTTAAGATTTTGTTAAAAAGGTGGCCGCCTCAATAAAATGAGGCGGCCACCTTTTGTACTTTTTATTTGAAATTCAATGCAACAGCCGCCAATAGCCTGCAATTCTTTCACCACTCTAGCCGCAGTTGTTTTTTCTTGGCAAGATACTTCAGGATGTCGCTGAAAATCTTCTCTAAGTTCTACAAGATGTTTTTGCATATTTTTAGCGTCATCTATTATCATGGCTTACTCCTTTACTCCCCATAAGCTTCTATTATTTTTTCCCCAGCCCATTAGGTTTTACTTCTGCAGGTATGGGGCAAGCATAAGACTGACCTTCTGTAACTATTTTAAATTCTGCTTGAGCGGCAGTAACAAAAGAACTATCGTCAATAATCTTCTTGGTTGCTGATGCTAAAACATCGGCTGCGTAAAACATACCTTTTAAAGCAATACTTGACTTACCTTGGGCTACCATCTGCCATGAATGGGCCGGAGTTCCCGGAACAAAACACGCAGCAGTAAACTGAGCAGTAGGTACTACATGACTGGTATCGCCTACATCAGAAGACCCTGATATAAATATATCTTTATGTTCATGTTCCAAAACAAAATCTGCCACCGATAATTGTGCATAACGAGCCTGTGCCAATTTCTTGGCTGTACTATCTAAAGCGATTAAAGAAAGATCACTACCAATATCTTGAGAATTAATTGTCTTCTTGAATTTTTGCGCATATTCAACCTCTGCCAATGTATAAGTGGGCAAAGGTACTGCCAACATGCTCTTATGAAGTAATTCTTCCAGAACACCATTCGACAGTACATTAGAACAGGCTTTATAAAAAATGATTTCAAGATTAGTATCTGTCATCATTGCTGCTCCACGAGCAACATTACAAACCCGTTCATACAGCTTTTTAACCTTTTCCGTGTCCGTGGAACGTACTAGGTAAATAGACTCAGCATGTCCTTGTACAACATTAGGAGAAGTTCCCCCCGTATCAAGCACTGCGTAGTGTATTTTGTCTGTCGTTTCCATATGTTCTCGCAAATAATTAACTCCCACATTCATAAGCTCTACTGCGTCCAATGCGCTTCTCCCTAAATGGGGTGCGGAAGCCGCATGCGCAGAAATACCTTTAAAGCGAAAGTACGCCTGACAGTTAGCCTGCATAGAACCCGTCATTACCGCATTACCACTGGCTGGGTGCCAAGTAAGTGCTACATCTAGTTTATCAAAAACACCGGCTCTGGCCATATAAGCCTTGCCAGAGCCACCTTCCTCCCCTGGACATCCAAACATAATAACTGTTCCCAACTTACCGCTTTCTTGTAAATAATCTTTTACTGCAAGAACAGCTCCAAGAGCGGCCGTCCCCAGCAAATGATGTCCACAACCATGGCCACATGTTTTACCCTTTATAGGGCTCATTTCTACAACGTCTGCTTGTTGACTTAAACCGGACAAAGCATCAAACTCACCTAAGATTCCTATAATTGGGTGTCCACTACCAAACGTAGCAGTAAAAGCAGTCGGCATATCAGCCAAATCCTCCTTCACCACAAATCCTTCAGCTCTTAGTACCTTACACAAAGCTGAAGAAGATTCATATTCTGCAAACTTAAGTTCAGCACAGTCCCATATTTTATAACTTACTTCCTGCATAATTTTTTCATATTTTTTCATTTTAAATCAATTCCCTTTGAATTCGCTGCCAAAGCAAGCACGACTAGCAATACCGGCAGCAATAAGGGCACCTATACCAATAGCCAACGCCACTGCAGTCGCTGTATAAATGCCGGCGCCCAGCAACAGATTTAAAAACAGTGCTAATAGTGCAAAATAAGTAACACTTGTAACTGTATATGCCAAAGAATAATTAGCCAAAGCAGGGCTTTCTAAATCAGGATCACAAATACGTAATAGCAATACACCGGTAATAAACACGCCTGTAGACATACCTAAAGTGGCAATCATTTGCTCGAACCAATAACCTTTCAAAAAACATTTACAAGCATAAAACAAAACACCGGTAGTAACAATATAACCAGCCACAACCATAACAAGAATTGGAACTATATAAGCGGCAACCGCGCGAAGGGGCAAACTGGCAACCGCGCCTATAACAGCAAATTCTGTAAAACACCCGGAAATTTTACTCTTAATTTTACCATCAACGAGATATTGCAAATTCAATTTACACATAATACCCCAAATAGCAAACATAACGAGGATGCCATATGCCCAAAGCGAAAGACTACTCAACACTGGAATTTTAAAAGCTTTTGCTTGTGCCAAAATGAAATAAGCCGCACCACACGCCACAAAAATAATCGCTACATGGAAAGCCAGTACGTCAATAGATGATGAAAAGGTTGTTTCACGACCAACTGACGGTTGTTTAGCCGTATCTTTTTCAAATCCTACCCGTAAAGATTCCGGAATATCTGCAGGTTTTTTTCAACAATTTTGTTTGGCCATTACGTGCTGCCCAATTAATCAAAACAATACCAATTAAAATGCCACCAACTATGCCAAAAGTTGCGGTAGTAATACCTACGCCTTGAGCTACTTCCCAATAAGGAAGATTTGCCTCACGAAGCATACTGCCTAAAACTGCAGCCGTACCATGTCCACCAACAAAACCAATCCCTAGTTCCCAACCGAAAGTAGCGTACAAATCTTGGGAAGAATTAAATAAAATATGAGTTATAAACCCGATAGCAAACTGTAGCATGCTAACACCGATACCAATACCAATTAACGGGAAAATACCTTTCATAATACTTGCTTCTCCGTTGGCCTCTTTAGTATTCAACGTCAAGCCTAGAGGAACACAAGCAACAACCGGAATAATAAGAATACCAGGAATCAAAGAAAAAATTTTAACCCACCCGCTGGGTACTGGCAATACATTTAATACTTGAGGACCCAAAATCAAAATTAGAAAGCCACCAATAACTGACGCCGGAATAAAACATTTTTGAAAAGCAGTAATTTTGGCTCGTAAAAACACACCAATAATTAAAAACAAACCTAAAAACCCCATCCTTTTCAGCAAATCCGCGAGCATTGCTCCTGTCATAATACACTTCCCCCTTCGCATTTTATTTGAGACTTAAAAAATCTGTGTCCTTAATTCCCTTAAAAGGTAACATATATGTAGTAAATTGTCAACATTTTTTGACTTTTACGTATCAGTCAAGTAAAAGTTGGCAAATCTTTCTTCGTAGGAAAAATCTTGCATTTTTAATTGTTGAATGGAATTTTCCATAAAATTTTGGGCAAACTCATCCTCCCAAGTTGTTATAAGCTAAATTAGATATGTGCTATCTCACTAAATTCTCTATATCCAAATGCCCTTAGCAAAGATTTCCTACTGCCGGTCATCTTTGCGTCTGCAATTGCCCAATGCCCCTTGCGGATGTTTCCATCTTTCTTGCCTTTGCCTACGACCCTAGGTATTGCAGCAGCACTTAAAATATCTTTGGCAAATACAACTATTTCTCTGTCTATAAGGCTCGTATAGCGTTCAAGAGCCGTATAAAAGGTCTTGTTTTCTAATCTCGTAAGTATTTTTGCCATGTAGCCTGCACCTGGGATGCCCCAGCTGCCTTTATGGTGCTTCATCCTTAAAGTAATTACCGAGCAGTTCTGGCTTTCCTGCGTACCCATAGAGCCGTATAAAAGTCCTTCCGGCGGCTTAGGCAGCTTTTCCTTCATATCAAAATAAGCTTTTATTCCTGCCTCGTTGTTGCTCAAATAGCTGTACAACGCTCTTGCTTTTTCTTCTCTTTTGTCTTCCTTCTCATTACTGGCAACACTGTTTGCATAGGCGTCTATTTTCGCCAGCAACTCTTCCGTTTTACCGTCCATATACAATGCTTTTAGCTCTTTACGCATAGCCGTATCGGCTATTGCGTAAATTATCTTCTTGAACACATGAAACCTGTCTAATTGGTAAATAGTATACGGATCATAAGGATGCTTAACCCAGGCTGCTCCATCCCCATTAATGAACCTGTACTTTACTTCATCCGTATTGTACTTTGTTTGAATCATGGCTTCCCTTATGCGGTGGAACTCTTTTGCCTCTTCAAAACCTGCGGTCATAACTTTTCCCACGACTTCATTTCTGCCGTCTTTTCCCTTACGTATACCCTCATAGGCCGTGCTGACCTTTATCTCTTTGCCCGAGGCCTCTTTTGGGCGGTAGGGCTTTTGCAGGTGCAGGAATATACCATCAGCTTCTTCGAACAATACCGGTGCTTCTTTACCCGTCTGCGGCTTATCTTCTTCTAATCTTTTGGCCATGTCTGTTTCTTCTGCTTCCAGTTTTTTACCAAATTCCTGCACCGTATTCCAAATTCCTTGGCTGCTTATATTTATTTGGCTGGTAAGATTAACGGCAGATTCTGCTTTCCTGAAGCTTACCTCTGTGGCTGCTTTAACCATTGCTTCTACAGAGTTATATGACATCTTGCCGATGACCTCCATGCCCATGGCATCATCTAGAAGGTACATGAATTCCTTCTTGCCTTCTTCGTTAATGTGCTCATAGACCGTGCGCTTATAGGCGACATCTCCGAACACGCAGCGTATGTGGTTGGCCTTAAAACCTTTGTGCCTATACGCCTTGCGATCTCTTTCGACCATGAGCTTCCTATCGTAGCCTTCCAACAAGTCCTTCACCATTTCGACGGCAGCACTGCACACATAGCTGAAAATTATTTTCTCAATATCCTTGAATGTCGGCAAGCTTTCATTTACAATATCCATAGTAGGAACTCCTTTACATGTTTTGTCTAGCAACTAACATATTAAAGAATTTTTCCTACTATGGGAAGTGGATTTTACATCCACTTCCTTATTTTGTTTCTTTTGCCAACTAATATTTTACTCTAACGAATTTTACAACTAAATATGGTAGCCTTTTTACAAGTCAATATATTTAAGAAAAATAAACGTTCATATAATTAGGAGGTAGTTGTCATAATTACGGTTGCTATTGTTAGTCCCAAACGTTCCTTAGACCTAATTGATAAAGTAATTGCAACCCATGATTTTGGTTGTGAATTTCATAAATACGTATATAATACGCTAGGGGATATTAAAACTATTTACGAAGATTGCAAGGATAACTGCAATGTTATATTTTTTAGCGGAGAATTAGGATATCACTACATTCTCAATCATATTCACGACATTAAAATTCCTTGTGCTTTTACCTATTATGAAACAAAACATATTCTTTCCATTTTATTAACTTTTGTTATTTAGCACCCTACTATACCTCTAAATCGTGTTTATGTTGATTTCCTAACCCCTCTTAATAATTATATGGATTTACGCAACTATCTGCCTGCCTCTTATATGCCCTACTGTTTTGAAAGCCGTACCTACGATTATAGACAACTCACCCAGCGGTCAAAAGAACTATGGGAAAATGGCAAAATTGACATTATGCTAACTCGTAGTATTAACAATATAAAAAACTTTGATAAACTTGGTATTCCCTACATCAGTGTTTTCCCTACAGAAGAGATGATTGCCGAGTCTATCAGTAACGCAGTAAACTCTCTGCGACTTACCTTGGGTAGCGAAAACGAACACATTACAACTATTATTAAGTTGCAGTATGACAATAATATGACCAATGCTGAAAGGGAATTCCGAGAAGTTTCCATGCACAAATTACTTGTAGATACTAGAAAAGACTCTCAGCAAGACTTTGCTATTTCTGTAGCCTTTGACCGTTTCGAACTGTATAATCAACTACCTGCTTCTACAAACAAAGTCCCCATTTTAAAAGCTTTGGTGCTTTTCTTACAAGAACACTTCGCCTATTCTTTCCGCTTCGGAGCCGGCATATCAAATTCTGTGGATAAAAGCCACTATTACGCTGAAACTGTTCTTTTGGAATCAATTAAATATGGCAACAATGAAGGTTTTCTTATGAGCGGCGAAGATACCGCTATTACCGGTCCCCTGTCTCATTCTCAAGAACTTACCTACTGCTACAACAATAAAAATGCTACCGCGTATGCAAAAAAGTATGGTATTGATGAAAGCAATCTTTTGAAAATAGTGGGATTGTTTCAGCTCGATGCCTCAGCTAAATTAACAGCGGCCAAATTAGCAAAAGCACTAAACATTACTACTCGTAGTTGCAGCCGTATTTTGCAACAATTGTTTGCTTCCTCTCTTATTAAAGAATTACCGACAAGCAGCCAAAATAAAAAAGGCCGCCCTGCCAAAGAGTATGAATTTTGCAAACAAACGTTCCGCGCTACTTTACTCTAATCTTACAATTATAATTTTACAAAATCATAACCGCCGGCTCAGCCGGCGGTATGTACAGCACCTATAAGGTGCTCTTACCTGCCACATCTTAAGATGTACTGAATTAGTCCGCCAATCGCACATCTTCCCCGAATTAGGCCCCTTGGGCCTTTTTCTTATTTATTCTCTTTTACCGGCTCACCCGTGAACGGGTCTACATACGCTTTCAGCGAGATTTTGTCTGTGGTAATATCATCCTGTAGTTGATTCCTAACATATTCCTCTATTCTTTTGCTGTTTTTTCCTACTGTATCTACATAATACCCTCTACACCAGAAATGCCTGTTTCCATATTTATATTTTAAATTAGCATGTCGGTCAAATATCATAAGGGAACTTTTTTCCTTTCAGATACCCTAATATTTGGGATACACTATATTTAGGTGGTATTTTCACTAGCATATGAACGTGATCAGGACAACACTCTGCTTCAATTATTTCTACTTCTTTTCTCTGGCATAACAGCCTTAATATTTTTCCTATATCCAATCTTATCTTCCCGTATATTACTCTTCTCCTGTACTTCGGAGCAAACACTATATGATATTTGCAGTTCCAACTACTGTGTGATAAACTTTGACTGTCCAATATGGATACCTCCTCTGTTATTTATGTGTGGTTGGCGAACCAACACTATTTTAACATTGGAGGTTTTTTCTGCTAAAGCTATCGAATCTCGCCGGCATAGCCGGCGGTTTATTGTTTCTTCGCTCCTTTGTCGCTCGAAACCATCGCTAAAGCAAAATATAATCCACAAGCCGGTGCTGCCACACCACAACGCTTCCTGTTTTTGCTCAACATTATTGTTTGAAATTCTTCAATGGTCATCTTACCGCTGCCCACCTTCACCAACGCTCCCACAATATTTCTTACCATACGATATAAAAAACCGTCACCGGTAATGGTAAATTTCAACTCATTACCATTACTAGACCACTCAGCTTGGGTTATAGTTCTTACCGGTGCCATGGGCTTACTGCCTTGATTGCGAAAAGCAGAAAAATCATGTGTTCCTACTAAAAAGTCTGCTGCTTGCTGCATTGCCTTTAGGTCTAAATCTTTGTTAATTTCCCAAGCGTAGTTACGTATAAAAGGATCTGGTATATCAGCTATAACAATTTTATATTGATAAGTCTTTTCGATGGCACTATAGCGAGCGTTAAACTCAGAGGCCACTTCTTCTGCCCTGTAGACAACTATATCACTTGGTAGGAGGTGTCTAATGGCTTTAGGGATTGTTACCAGTCGGCACAGTAGAAACAGTCTCAAACGATATTACCTGACCTCTAGCATGCACTCCTGTGTCTGTACGCCCAGATGCTGCAACCTTAATATCTTCCCCCAACAAAATACTCAAGGCTTTTTCTACTATTTGCTGCACGCCAATCGCATTGTTTTGCCTTTGAAATCCATTATAGTTACTACCATCATATGATAAGGTTAATTTTAAATAACGCATAAGCCGTTGCTCCATTTAAGTACGCCTATAATTACGATAAGAACAACCATTCCTAAAGCAGCCAATAAATCACTATGCCTATACACTAGTTCATGCATACTGGTACGTCCTTCACCACCATGGTAACACCTAGACTCCATTGCCACGGCAAGTTCGTCGGCACGCCTAAAAGCACTAATGAATAGTGGAATTAAAATAGGCAGCATACCCTTAGCACGAGCAATAATATTTCCCCCCTTAAACTCTGCGCCCCTAGCCATTTGAGCCTTCATAATACGATCGGTTTCCTCCAATAATGTTGGTATAAACCGTAGTGCTATAGTCATCATCATAGCCAATTCGTGCGCTGGAACACCAACTCTTTTAAAAGGTTTAAGTAAATATTCTATTCCATCTGTTAATACTATAGGTGATGTTGTAAACGTCAAAATAGACGAAATCATAAGCAATAAGACTAACCGCAATGACATCATAACACCCATGCTTAATCCCTCTTTAGTCACAGAAATAAACTTCCATGACCATATAACTTCTCCTTGTCCAGTCAGCAAATGTATGCCCATTGTTAAAACAATAATAATCCACAAAGGTTTTATGGACTTTACTACCAATAAAACAGGCAGCCTGGCCAAAAAAATAACGCTCAAAACAAAAGCAACCAATACTGTGTATGAAGTTGCCGATACTGCCAAAAAAACAGCTATTATAAAGCTCATAGTTGCTAATATTTTTGTGCGCGGATCCAATTTATGCACAAAAGAAGTGCCAGGATAATATTGCCCCAAAGTAATATCTGCTAACATTAGGACCACCCCTTTGCTTTTTTTATATATTGCACTAATTGTTCTTTTGTTATTGCTTGTTCTTCAAGCTTCAATCCTTTTTTACATAGCAAATCGGTAATCTTAATACTTTCAGGAATATCTACTCCCACTTCTTGCAAACTCTCACGTTGTTCCTTAAAAACATGCGCAGTCTTTCCATCTATAGCTATACTCCCCTTGGACATAACCAAAAGACGGCTTGCATATTGCGCTGCCTCTTCCATGCTATGAGTAATTAAAATAACCGCTATATCTCGTTCTTTAAAAACAGTTAAAAGTTGAGCAAATATGGCATCTCTACTAATTGGATCGAGCCCTGCCGAAAGTTCATCCATAATTAAATATTCTGGATCCATGGCTACTACGCCAGCAATAGCTACTCTGCGCATTTGCCCACCAGAAAGTTGGAAAGGTGAACGCGTAGCAAACTCTTCGTAGTCTAAACCTACAAATCCCATAGCCTTGCGCACCTGTTTTTCCACTTCTGCATCACTTTTACCACTATTGCGTGGTCCAAAAGCTATATCTTCATAAATAGTTTCAGCAAAAAGTTGATGTTCAGGATATTGAAAAACAATACCGACTTTATGCTTAGCACTCCTTACTTTATCTCCTTTGCCATTCAAATCAACTCCATCTACACAAACTGTACCAGTACTGGGAGTTAAAAGTCCATTTAAATGCTCTGCCAAGGTTGATTTGCCGCTACCAGTATGGCCAATTATAGCTACAAATTCGCCTTTTTCTATTGTAACGGTCACATTACGCAAAGCTTGACGTTCAAAAGGAGTTTTAGCCATGTAGGTATATGAAATATCTCTTACTTCTATTGACATAGTGCTGTAGCCAACTCCTCATCAGTAATAATATTCCTACTAAGTTCATATCCAGATTGCCGCAATGCCTCTGCTACCTCTGCCGGCAGCGGTGCTTCCAACCCTAATTCATGGATTTTTTTAACCTGACCGAAAACTTCGGCAGGTGTTCCTTCCATGACAATTTTTCCCTTTTCCATGGCAATAATTCGATCTGCCAAAATTGCCTCTTCCATTTTATGTGTGATGTAGACAATGGTAATATGTTTTTCTTTATTTAATTTCTGAACAGTTTTCACAATATCTTTACGTCCTCGTGGATCAAGCATAGCTGTTGGTTCATCGAAAACAATGCATTGCGGCAAAAGTGCTAAAACTCCCGCTATAGCAATTCGCTGTTTTTGACCACCGGATAATAAATGTGGTGCATGCTTGGCATATTCCGTCATGTTAACACTAGCTAATGCTGCCTCGACGCGTGGACGTATTTCAGCATGTGGCACCCCAATATTTTCAGGTCCAAATGCTACATCCTCTTCAACAATGGAAGCCACAATTTGATTGTCCGGATTTTGAAAAACCATCCCTATATTCTGCCTAACTTGCCAAATATTTTCATCTACTGAAATATCTAGACCGTTTACAAAACACTTACCCTCAGTAGGTTGCAAAAGAGCATTGAAATGCCTGGCTAAAGTGGACTTACCGCTACCATTAGTACCGATTATAGCAACAAACTCACCTGGCATAATAGAAAGGTTAATGTCATCCAAAGCTTTTATTTCATTGTTTTGGCCATCTGTATATATATGTGTAAGATTTTTTACCTTAATAATTGGTTGCATGAAAACCCTCCGTTAAGTTACATTCCTTATTATATAATTACCATCTCTCTCCGTCAACCATAATAGCTGTGCAAAGTTAACGCACTAGTCAAATTTATGACAACAAGGGACAGACCCCTGCTGTCATAAAAATCCACGTAAGGCAAAAGAAAGCAAAGAAAAAAGACATGCACGAATGCATGTCTTTTTCTAACCGGCAATTTCCTATCCTCCCAGGGCGCTTCCACCCAAGTACTTTCGGCGTTTAAGGGCTTAACTACTGTGTTCGAGATGGGAACAGGTGGGACCCCTTAGCTATCACTACCGGATTGTTGAAGGTAAAAACCCTCAAAACTTCAAGAAGAGAACAACTTAAACGAGTTATCTTTTTACTGATGTATTTCTTTTTAATGCTTTGTTTCTTAGACCCGCTTCCGAAGAAGCGTTATGGTGTAAGCTACGCGTCTTTCCTAAGAAAGCGCTGCTTAAGTCAAGCCCTCGACATATTAGTACCGGTCAGCTAAATGCATTGCTGCAATTACACATCCGGCCTATCAACCTCATAATCTCTAAGGTGTCTTACTAGATTGCTCTATGAGAGATCTCATCTCAAGGATGGTTTCACGCTTAGATGCTTTCAGCGTTTATCCTTTCCGAACGTAGCTACCCAACTATACCCTTGGCAGGATAATTGGTACACCAGCGGTTCGTCCACTCCGGTCCTCTCGTACTAGGAGCAGCCCCCTTCAAATCTCTTACGCCCGCGATGGATAGGGACCGAACTGTCTCACGACGTTCTGAACCCAGCTCACGTACCACTTTAATGGGCGAACAGCCCAACCCTTGGGACCGACTTCAGCCCCAGGATGTGATGAGCCGACATCGAGGTGCCAAACCTCCCCGTCGATATGGACTCTTGGGAGAGATTAGCCTGTTATCCCCAGGGTAGCTTTTATCCGTTGAGCGATGGCCCTTCCACTTGGATGCCACCGGATCACTAAGCCCTACTTTCGTACCTGCTCGTCGTGTTTGACTCGCAGTCAAGCTCCCTTCTGCCTTTACACTCTTCGCGCGATTTCTGTCCGCGCTGAGGGAACCTTTGGGCGCCTCCGTTACTCTTTGGGAGGCGACCGCCCCAGTCAAACTGCCCGCCTGAAACTGTCCCGAAGATTGTTACTCTTACGGTTAGAATTTCGATACATCAAGGGTGGTATCCCAACAGTGACTCCTCTAAGACCAAAGCCCTAGATTCCAAGTCTCCCACCTATCCTGTGCGTGATGTATTAAAACCCAATATCAGGTTGCAGTAAAGCTCCATGGGGTCTTTCTGTCCAGTCGCGGGTAACCTGCATCTTCACAGGTATTTCAATTTCACCGGGTCCCTCGTTGAGACAGTGCCCAAATCGTTACACCTTTCGTGCGGGTCGGAACTTACCCGACAAGGAATTTCGCTACCTTAGGACCGTTATAGTTACGGCCGCCGTTCACCGGGGCTTCAGTCGAATGCTTTGGATTGCTCCGAACATCCTTCCTTAACCTTCCGGCACTGGGCAGGTGTCAGCACCTATACGTCAGCTTTCGCTTTAGCAGGCACCTGTGTTTTTGGTTAACAGTCGCTTGGGCCTCTTCTCTGCGACCATCCATAGCTCGGCGAGCAAGTCGCTTCACCAAGATGGCTACCCTTATCCCGAAGTTACGGGTACATTTTGCCGAGTTCCTTAACGAGGGTTCTCCCGCGCACCTTAGGATTCTCTCCCCGCATACCTGTGTCGGTTTACGGTACGGGCGGTCAAGTTCTAACTAGAAGCTTTTCTCGGCAGCGTGGGGTCAGCAGCTTCGGGAACAAGTTCCCTCCGCGTCACACCTCAGGCGTTCGATGTGCGGATTTGCCTACACATCACCCTACATGCTTGCACGCGAACAACCAATCTCGCGCTCTGCCTGCCCTTCTGCGTCACTCCATTGCTCAAACAAACTTTACCGGTGCTGGAATATCAACCAGCTGTCCATCTCCTACGCTTATTGCCTCGGATTAGGCCCCGACTTACCCTGAGACGACGAGCGTTGCTCAGGAATCCTTATGCTTTCGGTGGAAAGGATTCTCACCTTTCTTTTCGCTACTCATGCCAACATTCTCACTTCCCACCAGTCCACCGTTCCTTACAGAACGACTTCAACCCGATGGGAACGCTCCTCTACCACACATGTACTAATACATGTATCCATAGCTTCGGTTTCATACTTTAGCCCCGGGAATCTTCGGCGCAGGGTCTCTCGACCAGTGAGCTATTACGCACTCTTTAAATGGTGGCTGCTTCTGAGCCAACATCCTGGTTGTTTATGAAACCCCACATCCTTCACCACTTAGTATGACATTGGGGACCTTAGCTGATGGTCTGGGCTGTTTCCCTTTTGACCACGGAACTTATCTCTCGTAGTCTGACTCCCAAGCTCTACAGTATAACCATTCGGAGTTTGACAGGGTTCGGTAACCTTTACGGTCCCTAGCCCGATCAGTGCTCTACCGCCTATACTTGCTGCTTGAGGCTAGCCCTAAAGCTATTTCGAGGAGAACCAGCTATCTCTGCGTTCGATTGGAATTTCACCGCTACCCACAATTCATCCGAGAATTTTTCAACATTCACCGGTTCGGTCCTCCACGCAATTTTACCTGCGCTTCAACCTGATCATGGGTAGATCACTGCAGTTTCGGGTCTACGAACACTAACTATCGCCCTTTTCAGACTCGCTTTCGCTGCGGCTCCGCGTTTTCCGCTTAACCTCGCTAGTGCCCGTAACTCGTTGGCTCATTCTTCAATAGGCACGCCGTCGCTTTCGCTCCGACTGCTTGTAGACATACGGTTTCAGGTACTATTTCACTCCGCTCCCGCGGTACTTTTCACCTTTCCCTCACGGTACTATGCGCTATCGGTCACTAAGTAGTTTTTAGCCTTGGAGGGTGGTCCCCCCGACTTCCCACAAAATTTCTCGTGCTTCGTGGTACTCTGGATACCGAACTCATTGCTCTGCCTTTCATCTACGGGGCTTTTACCCTGTGTTGCTTACCTTTCCAGGTAATTCGATTAGGCCTGGCGTTGATTATATCGGTCCGTAACCCCGGTGACCCGAAGGTCTCCGGTTTAGGCTCTGCCCACTTCGCTCGCCGCTACTATGGGCATCTCGTTTGATTTCTTCTCCTCCGGGTACTTAGATGTTTCAGTTCCCCAGGTTCCCCCCCTTGCGGGTACCAACCCATAACGGTTGGTGGGTTTCCCCATTCGGATATCCACGGATCAATACTTGCTTGCAGTTCCCCGTGGCTTTTCGCAGCTTACCGCGTCCTTCATCGGCTCTTAGTGCCTAGGCATCCGCCGTATGCCCTTAGTAGCTTGACTTATTTAGTCAGCTCTAAGAACTTGAACGTTCCTAGATATGTTTCTCGTTAACTCTTCGCTAAAATTTGCATTTTAGATTAGAGGTTTGCCAACATTTCATCACAAAAGTTGGACTTTTTTGTCTCTTCTTTGAAGTTTTCAAGGTTCATACATAATGATATGGAACAAAAGCCCCATATCTAGGGTAAAAACCCTAAAAACTAAATATTAACTAAACGAATGTACGTCGACAATAGAGTCTGTACCATGACCGTAGTCATCGTAAGTTCTCCATAGAAAGGAGGTGATCCAGCCGCACCTTCCGATACGGCTACCTTGTTACGACTTCACCCCAATCATCGGCCCCACCTTAGACAGCTGACTCCTTAAAAAGGTTATCTCACCGGCTTCGGGTGTTACCAACTTTCGTGGTGTGACGGGCGGTGTGTACAAGGCCCGGGAACGTATTCACCGCAGTATGCTGACCTGCGATTACTAGCGATTCCAACTTCACGCAGGCGAGTTGCAGACTGCGATCCGAACTGGGGTCGGGTTTATGGGATTTGCTCCACCTCGCGGTATCGCTGCCCTTTGTTGCCGACCATTGTAGTACGTGTGTAGCCCAAGACATAAGGGGCATGATGACTTGACGTCATCCCCGCCTTCCTCCAGGTTATCCCTGGCAGTCTCCAATGAGTCCCCGGCATGATCCGCTGGTAACATAGGATAGGGGTTGCGCTCGTTGCGGGACTTAACCCAACATCTCACGACACGAGCTGACGACAGCCATGCACCACCTGTTTTCGTGTCTCCGAAGAGAGGAATCTATCTCTAGATCTTTCACTCAATGTCAAGCCTTGGTAAGGTTCTTCGCGTTGCGTCGAATTAAACCACATACTCCACCGCTTGTGCGGGCCCCCGTCAATTCCTTTGAGTTTCAGTCTTGCGACCGTAGTCCCCAGGCGGGGTACTTATTGCGTTAACTCCGGCACAGGAGGGGTCGATACCCCCTACACCTAGTACCCATCGTTTACGGCTAGGACTACCGGGGTATCTAATCCCGTTTGCTACCCTAGCTTTCGCATCTCAGTGTCAGACACAGTCCAGAAAGGCGCCTTCGCCACTGGTGTTCCTCCCAATATCTACGCATTTCACCGCTACACTGGGAATTCCCCTTTCCTCTCCTGCACTCAAGACTTCCAGTATCCAATGCCGTACGGGGTTGAGCCCCGCATTTTCACATCGGACTTAAAAGCCCACCTACATGCTCTTTACGCCCAATAATTCCGGACAACGCTTGCCACCTACGTATTACCGCGGCTGCTGGCACGTAGTTAGCCGTGGCTTCCTCGTCAGGTACCGTCAATACGATCAACTGTTCGCAGATCGCACCTTCGTCCCTGACAACAGAGTTTTACAGTCCGAAAACCTTCATCACTCACGCGGCGTTGCTCCGTCAGACTTTCGTCCATTGCGGAAGATTCCCCACTGCTGCCTCCCGTAGGAGTTTGGGCCGTGTCTCAGTCCCAATGTGGCCGTTCATCCTCTCAGACCGGCTACTGATCAAGGCCTTGGTGAGCCGTTACCCCACCAACTAGCTAATCAGACGCAGGCCCATCCTTTGGCGATAGCTTATAAATAGAGGCCATCTTTCATCATCCTCTCATGCGAGAAGATGATCACATTCGGTATTAGCACTCCTTTCGGAATGTTGTCCCCATCCAAAGGGCAGGTTGCCTACGCGTTACTCACCCGTTCGCCACTAAGAATTTACCGAAATAAATTCTCCGTTCGACTTGCATGTGTTAAGCACGCCGCCAGCGTTCGTCCTGAGCCAGGATCAAACTCTCCAAAATAGTTTTATTTTGAAGAACCTTGATAAGGCTCTTTTAAAATACTGACTTGCTTTTTTGATTGTTTGTATTCGTTTACTCGAATTTATTGACTCGGTCAAGCCGCCGTTAAGCGGCTCGACCCGCACATTCGTTTGTTGTTAATATTCAGTTTTCAAGGTTCTTACTGTTATCTCAGTGACAACCTCTTAATATTATCATAAGAGTGTAACTTTGTCAACACTTTTTAATTCTTTTTTCTTGCTAAGCGTCTCTGCGACAATTTCATAAAAATATCATAAAAGTGTAACATTGTCAACAACTTTCGAAGAAAATCTTCTGGGAAGTTCTGGTGTCTACTGCTTTGCTCTCTTTGAGAGCTTTTATGTAATACCACAGCCAGAAGGTCTTGGCAAGGCCTTTTTTCGCTTTTTCTGTCGCTGCATCACAGGCTAAGGCTGATTTTGTTTCTTTTGCTCCCTAAATCTCTGTATTACTAACTATTTAACAATATTTTCGCAATAAATAGACGGCATTTATCATATAGTTCTACTCATTCCGAACTATTGATGTAAAAACAAAAACTCTGCACCGATTATACTGATGCAGAGTTGATATTTTGCTTATTTTTGGCGCATATGTGGGAAAAGAAGTACGTCGCGAATAGAATTACTATCTGTCAAGAACATAACTAAGCGGTCAATGCCTATGCCTAACCCCCCTGTTGGAGGCAACCCATACTCTAAGGCAGTAACAAAGTCTTCGTCCATCATATTAGCTTCTTCATCGCCGTTCTCTCTTTCCTCTACTTGCTTTAAGAAACGTTCCTTTTGATCAATGGGATCGTTAAGCTCAGTAAACCCATTACAAAGCTCACGCCCAAAAACATACCCTTCAAAACGGTCTGTAATTTCCGGGTCAGCTTCACTGCTCTTAGCTAAAGGCGAAATCTCCTTAGGATGTCCTGTGATAAAAGTAGGTTGAATAAGTTTATCTTCTACATGCTCATCAAAACACGCATTGATAATTTTCCCTACACCAAAGTTTTCTTTATATGGTACATTAATACTATCTGCCAGCTTGCGCGCTTTTGCTAAATCCGTAACCCCAGCAAAATCTACTCCCGTATATTTAGCAACAGCTTCTATCATAGTTAAGCGTTCCCAAGATGGTGTCAAGTCAATTTCAGTACCTTCATAAGTTATTTTCATAGTTCCCAAGACTTTTTGTGCCGTTTGGGAAACAATGGTCTCGGTAAGCGCCATTAAATCATTAAAATCAGCGTAGGCTTGATAAATTTCCACCATAGTAAACTCAGGATTATGTTTAATATCAATACCCTCATTGCGGAACACACGTCCCAGCTCATAAACTCTTTCTAATCCACCTACAATCAAACGTTTCAAATAAAGTTCTGGAGCTATGCGCAAATAAAGCTCCATATCCAAGGCATTATGATAGGTAATAAAAGGACGAGCCGCAGCTCCACCAGCTATACTATGCATAATGGGCGTTTCTACTTCAAGAAAATCCTTATTATCTAAAATCTCGCGTACGCTTCTAATAATCTGGCTACGAAGCATAAATGTTTTGCGTACCCCAGGATTTACAATTAAATCAACATAACGTTGTCTATAACGCATTTCTACATCTTTCAATCCATGCCATTTTTCCGGCAATGGGCGTAAAGATTTTGACAAAATATCCAAAGCTGTTGTACGAATAGAAACTTCGCCCATATGTGTGCGAAAAGCTGTTCCTGTTACCCCAACAATATCGCCGATATCCATAAATTTGATTAAAGCATAATTCTCTTCACCTAAAACGTCTTTACGAACATATAATTGGATTTTCCCTGTTTTGTCCATTAAATCTAAAAACGCAGCTTTACCATGTCCACGTATGGCCATAACACGCCCTGCTAACTTCACTTCTGTTTCACTTTCTGCTAGGGAGTCTAATTGTTCTTCTATTTCGTTGGCATGATGAGTCCAGACAAATTTATGACCAAATGGTTTGAAACCTGCTTCAAGCATTTTGTGCCTCTTTTCTATACGAATTTGTCGTTGTTCATTTAGTTCGCTTTCTGTAAGAGGTTCTTTTTCCTCTAATTGCGGATTTTGCTTCTCGTCAGACATTAATTTCACTCCTTGGATTTTCTTTTTCTAGTAGAAACAGGTTTATTGATTTCCAATATTTTATACGTAAGTTCGCCTACAGGAGTAGAAACCTGTACTTTTTTACCAACCTTTTCTCCTAAAATAGCTTTGCCTACAGGAGATTCGTTAGAAATCCTTGCTTCAAAAGGATCTGCTTCCGTAGTGCCAACAACCGTGTACTCCATTTTTTCCTTGGTCTCCATGTCTTCTACTGTAACTTTACACCCCAAAGAAACAACGTCTTTGCTGATAGACGAACTTTTAATAACTTGTGCATTACGAATCATCTTTTCCAATTCGATTACACGTCCTTCAACAAAAGCTTGTTCGTTTTTGGCATCATCATACTCAGAGTTTTCACTAATATCACCATAGGAAATTGCTACCTTCAGACGTTCTGCCACTTCATGACGTTTGACTGCGCGAAGATTTTCCAACTCATCTTCTAGTTTTTTTAAACCCTCAACGGTTAATATTGTTTCTTGCTCGCTCATTATATTTACTCCTTTTAGAAAAAAATCGTCTATATGACCTAAATTATAGTTTTTTGTTAGTCCCTTGTCAACCTTCAGGCATGCCCCATGACAAGTTTTTGTGTCCACACCTGTCTAACAACAGCAATTTCCTCTGCAGTTACAGGTCTTTCAAAATTACGAAAACCTGCTAATTCAAAATTGTGTTTATCAGCTAACGAGGAAATAGTTTCAATTTGTTCAATAGTAATATTTCTCCCTAAGGTGAAATTTTCATAGCGCCCTTCTAATGCCAATAGCATTGTCTCTGCCATGCAAGCATACGATGTTCTTAGCGGAAAGCCAAAATTAAACCCAAAATCAACATCGCCCGGCACCTTAATGACACCACCTTCTATAACTAATACATCTTTCCTGCTAGCGCTAACCGCCTTAGAAACATTTCTGGGACGTGCGACATCACAAACAACGGCTCCCGCTTTCAAATCGCCCGGTTCAATCAAACAATCCACAGCGCTAGTTACCGTAATTACAACATCAGCATCCTTTAAGCTGGCAGTAATATCGGAAGAAACCGAAACTCCACAGCGCACTTGCCTGTCTAATTCCTGTGCTAATTCTTCTAAAGGAGTTTTGTGCCTAGCCACCAAAGTCATATGTTTTACTTTTCCTGCCAGTATTTTAGCACAAGCAGCACCAATAGAACCTGTTGCTCCCACAATAGTAACATTAGCCTCTGCAATATCGCGTCCTAAACATTTAATTGCTTCCTCGGTACCTTGCAAGGCAGTGGCAACAGTGTAGCTATTTCCGCTAGTTACAGCAATATCTAAATTTTTAGCAATGGTTATTCCCGTATCCCCTACGATTGAAGTAAATGCACCCAGCCCTACTATTTTAGCCCCCAGATCTTGAGCTAATTTACCGGCCTCAATTATCTTGTCCGTAACATACTCTTCTGGCAGTGTCAACATTTGCTTGGCTGTTAATGGACATGCTATGAACCAACCTTCTGCCGTCGCGTAAGGTGATTTTACTCCTGTAATATGCGAAACTTTAATCGGTCCCACATGTTTCATAGCCCCTTCAATAAAACTATCCGGCACATATCTTAAAATGGGAAATTTTCTAGCAAAATCATCAACTACTAAGGGATGCAAAATAAACGCAAACTTTTCCATCAAATAGACTCCTTTGTCTCTAAATAATCAATCTCAGGCTTAACATCATATTGTTGCAACATGGCTTTATATGTATCTACATCTAAAGCAGTTTTACTACCCTTCAATGCTACTAAAACTGCTTCCATTACATTTGTACCAAAGCTACGTCCTTGAAAATTTGGTGTAACAGTAATAAGGCAAGCAATGCCTGCTTTTGTCAAAAACTTTCTATCTTCAGGTGTAACAGTATTGGTTATTATTATTTTTCCAGGCAACGCAGGCGGCATAAAACGCCTAATAAAATGAAAGTCACCGGCAATAATATCATTTTGCAAAAAATACTCCGAATGACGCACTACACTTTTAGTTTGACCATCGCCTGTAGGATAGAACCAATCGATAGGTAATTTAGTAATAATAGGCACAACTAATCTTGATAAAAACTTTAGAGCTTTTAAAGATTTAATTGGATAGTTTATCCCTAACCCATAAATCAAATCACCAAAAGTAACTTGAGCTCCCGCTTTAACAAGAGCTTGCCCAAGCGCTAAACGATCAACACCACACATGTGTAAAACGCTTTTTCCTTGGAAATCAATAATCCCTTGGGCCACTAATTGCTCTATCAAATACGGTTCCAAAGATCTTTTTAGCCCGCTACCATCTAAAACCGGAGTTTGCCTGACACCAGCAATTAGTTTCGCACTATCATTAAAAACATAGGGCTTGTCTCCGGCAAAAATATAAAGATCAGTTCCGCCCAAACCAAAAGCATCAACTTTACCATCGTATTGCACAAACAGTGCTCTAGCTTTTTCTTTATCACCATCAGTACCTCTACGCTCTATATGGATTAATTGATCGCCAATTTTTACTTCCATAGAGGCATCTCTACTGCTGGACCCTAGGCTAATACCTAGTACCTGTTTCACGTTAGCCCAACCCCTTTATACTTTGCATAACATCTGCAATTATTTTGGGGTCTAGGTATTTATCTTCTTCAATAGGTGACTCCCCGATAGAAATTCCTACAACATGCTTATCTAGCAAAGCCTCAGCACTACGAATTCTCATATCAGATGCCGCTACTATAACAACATCGTTTTCTCGTAGCTTGGCAACGATAGACATAACATCGTTAAGTAATTGCACACCTGTCCTAGCCTTTACAAAGGCCCAGCGTTTTTGCTCACTAAAAATTACAGAAAAATCTATACCTTCCTTATTAGCCAAAGTTATAATTTCTTCCGCATTATTAATAGGAAACGCAACTAGGGCTACTTTACCACCTTTGCGAATTTCTCCCAGACTCTCTAAGCGCGATATAAAGGCTCTATCTGTTGCATAGGCTTTCGCTACTTCTGTTTGTGAAAATCCTTGAACGCGCATATCAAGCATAGAAACTATCTGTTGCACGATTTTATTTCTATTTATAAGTTTATCGCCAATACGTATAAGCTTCATACTAAACATTACCCCTCAAAAATATAGTGTGCACAATATGTGCACACTATATTTTACCACAAGCTTATTGCTTTCTCAACAGGATTTTTGTAAATTATTGAACATTTTTAGTGGTTTTGCCTTAAAACAACCATTCACCAATTTAATCAGCCAGCAACTGTTGTTGATACTCTTGCAAAAGCCTAATAAAATCTTCATGGTTTTCTATTTTATTAAATTTTACTCTAAAAGCTGCAGACTTAGGTAAGCCTTTAAGATACATATTTACATGTCTGCGCATTTCCTTCAATGCTATTACTTCACCCTTAAAAACTATTAGCTCTTGCAGATGCCTTTTAATCATAGCAAAACGAGTAACAACGTCCACCGGAGCCGGCAATGTTTCTCCATGCAAAGCAGCCTTTAATTCCGCGAAAATCCAAGGATTACAATCAGCACCTCTACCTAGCATAATACCATCACAACCAGTTTCTTGTAATATGCGTAACCCATCGCTTACAGTCATAATATCGCCATTACCAAATACAGGTATTTTTACAGCTTGCTTAACCTGTTTTATAATATTCCAATCTGCATTTCCACTATAGAATTGTTCCCTTGTCCGTCCGTGTATTGCCACTGCCGCTACTCCCGCCTTCTCAGCCAAAGTTGCTATTTCAGGAGCATTTAGATGGTCACTATCCCACCCCGCCCGAAATTTTACTGTTACAGGAATATCCACTGCTTCCACCATAGCTGCCAAGATTTCATATGCAAGCTCCGGTGTTTTCATAAGAGCAGAACCTTCCCCATTAGAGACTATTTTATGCACAGGACAACCCATATTAAAATCAACTATATCAGCACCGGTTTCTTCTATAATCTTAGCCGCTCGTGCCAGATCATCGGGAGAACTTCCAAAAAGTTGAATTGCAGTTGGTCGTTCACTATCAGCTATGCGTAACATAGAAAAGGTTTTAACGTTTTTATACAATAATCCTTTAGCACTAACCATTTCCGATACAGTAATACTGCATCCTTGCTCACGGCAAATAACGCGATACGGCAGGTCAGTGATTCCTGCCATTGGTGCCAAGGCCAAAGGAGCATCTATTTTAAGTTTGCCTATTTGCATACAATTCTTCTCCTAAAAAAAGACCCGCCGTAGCGAGTCCTTTTTTTATTTTTTGTTATGCTCGTACAATATTCTAAGTCCATCTAAAGTCAAGAATGATTCTACTACATCAACATGTTCAGACTCTGCTGCCATCGTGTTGGCGAACCCGCCTGTAGCAATTACAAAAGCTTGCCCACCAAGCTCTTCTTTCATGCGCGTAACAATACCATCCATTTGACCAACAAAACCAAAAATGACACCGGACTGCATTGCTTTTACTGTGTTACGACAGATAACCTTATTAGGTTTTTTTAATTCAATTCTAGGCAGCTTCGCCGCCTTTTGGAACAAAGCTTCGGTAGAAATACCAATACCAGGGGCAATAGCACCACCTAAATATTCACCATCAGGAAGTAAAGCACAAAAAGTAGTAGCTGTACCAAAATCAATAATAATCAAATTACCCTTGTCTTTATATTTTGTATGCGCAGCTACGGCGTTTACAATACGATCGGCACCTATTTCGCGGGGATTTTCATAGCGCAAAACCAATCCAGTTTTGATACCAACACCAACAACTATTGGCTCTATATCAAAATAACGCTTACACATATTGCACAGGGGAACTAAAAGTGGCGGTACTACCGTGGAAATAATAATAGCATTCACCTGCATCATATCCACATGCGTATAAGCAAACATACTACTTAATAAAATACCGTATTCATCTGCCGTCTTGGAACGGTCACTAGCAAAACGCCAATGTACTAAAAGTTCCTCGCCAGCATAGACACCAGCAACTACATTGGTATTACCTACATCAATTACTAATAACATCTAATTTCCTCCCTACGGGTGGTTTATATTAGCCCTTTGCTACCTTAAACAAACCTGCCGCCATTAGCGCTTTTCGCACCTTGGCACCAACATATGCAGCAATTGCTGCCTTTATTATATCAAAAGGTAGAAAAGGTGCAATAGCTAAAAGCATAGATTTTTCCCAAGACATAGGCTTTTGCAAAAAATAAGTAAAACTTAGTTTAAATCCAATGAGTCCAATTACATAGCAAACTAGCATAGCACAGGCTAAATAGGCAAAATTTTTAAGCAAGCCAGCCTGTAAATCATTACTTGTAAACTTGCCTACAAGCCATGACAAAACAACGAAACCAACAATAAACCCACCTGTAGGCCCTACTAGCATAACCGCACCAGCTTGTCCCTGATTAAATACCGGCAAAGCCAAGCATCCCAATATAATCCAAGTAATAATACTTATTGGTCCCCATTTGGGTCCCAATAAAAACCCGCTTAAAATAACAACCAAAGGCTGCAAAGTATGTGGTACAGGTCCTATAGGAATAACCATATATGAACTAATAATTACTAAAGCCGTAAATAATCCCGACAATAACATCTCTCTGGTTTTCATCACTCGTATTGGCTCCTTTTGGCTTGCACTGGTCTAATGGAAACATCGCCTGCTATAACCTTTTCAATTACTCCGTTACCTCTATCCACCAAAAGCAAACCATCTTCATCAATATCAAGCGCTCTTCCTGTATAAGTTATATCTGGAGCAATAACTTTGACTTCTTTACCAATAGTTGCCGAATATTGTCGCCACATTGCAAGAATGGGAGCAAATCCATCAGATAATACAATCTCATAGAGTTCCTCTAAATTCTTCAAAACTGATGCTAACAATTCTACCCGGTTAATTTTCTCTTTACTTACATCCGACATAGAAATAGCTGATGCACGTAAATTCTCCGGTACTTTTGACTTAGGAACACAAACATTAATACCTATACCAATAACAATATAATTAATATGGCCAAATTCCGCGCTCATTTCCGTAAGAATACCAACTAATTTTTTACCCTCCAGCAAAATATCATTAGGCCATTTAATGACGGCATTTATCCCTTTATACTCATTAACAGTACGGACAACAGCTACTGCTGCCAATAATGTGCACTTAGCTGCTTCGTCCGGCATAAATGGTGGTTTTAAAATAACTGAGAACCACAAACCATCACCAGCAGGGCTAAACCAACCTCTGGCTAGTCTTCCCTTCCCCCCTGATTGCTCTTCCGCCACACAAACAACACCATTATCACAGCCTGCATTAGCTAACGCCTTAGCCATTTCATTAGTTGATATAACTGATTGTGCATAATTTACCTGTCTGCCAAGCCATTTTGTCTTTAATTTAGAATCAATTTCTGACGGCAACATTTTATCTGGCACATGTGTAAGCACATAACCTTTTTTAGGCAATGCCTCTATACTATATCCCTCTTTTTTTAAAATTTGAATATGTTTCCAAATCGCTGTCCTAGAAATTTTTAACCGCTTTGCTAATTCCTCTCCAGAAGCAGGCTCAGAACCATTTTCTCGCAAGATGCTCAATATTTTTGTTCGCACTTTAACAACTCCTTTGACGTTATCCAAAGTATACAGTCAGGTTAACCAAATGTCAATCAAAATTATAGAAAAGGCCATACCCGTATAGGTATGGCCTTTAAGCTTTTATTGTGCCGTAGGCACTGGTTCCGTCACTGGTTCCAAAACATCTTTATTTGCTTGTTCCGCTACAGGAACAGGGCTAATTGGTGCCGGTGTACCTGGGTTAGGAGGCTCTTGCTTATGTTCTTCCTTAGGTAGTATTTTCCCATATTCCATTAATTCTTTAACTTCGTGGCCTTCCAAGGTCTCCCTCTCAATCAAGGCTTCAGCTATTAAATGTAACTTATCTAGATTATCAGTCAAGAGCTTAACTGTACCGTCATAAGCCTCACCGATAAACTTACGAATTTCGTTATCAATTTGAGCAGCAACTTCTTCACTATAGTTATTTTCTTTACCAATATCACGACCCAAGAAAACTTGTTCTTGTCTATGACCAAAAGTTACTGCGCCCAAAGTTTCACTCATACCATATTCACAAATCATTTGACGTGCTAATTCTGTAGCACGTTGCAGATCATTACTAGCACCACTGGAAATCTCATGCAGCACCAACGACTCAGCCACACGACCACCCAAAAGCAACTTCAACTCATCTAACAATTCGCTCCTAGTTGCATAATAGCGATCTTCCTTTGGTAAGCTCAGAGTATAACCACCTGCTCTGCCACGAGGAATAATGGTTACCTTATGCACAGGATCAGTATGGTCTAATAACATCCCAACTAGAGTATGTCCGCCTTCGTGATAAGCAGTTAGTTTCTTTTCGTTATCACTAATTACCCTACTCTTACGTTCAGGGCCCATCATAACTCGCTCTGCAGCCTCTTCCATTTCATTCATAGTAATTGTCTTTTTATCACGGCGAGCTGCAAGGAGAGCCCCCTCATTTACTAAGTTGCTCAAATCCGCACCTGTAAATCCAGGTGTACGACGCGCTAAAACGCCTAAATCCACATCCTTGTCAACTGGTTTTCCTTTAACATGCACCTTTAATATTTCTTGACGCCCCTTTATATCCGGGCGATCAACAACAATTTGCCTGTCAAAACGACCTGGGCGTAACAGTGCCGGATCCAAAATATCCGGACGGTTAGTAGCAGCTATCATGATAATGCCCTCATTTGCGCCAAACCCATCCATTTCTACCAACAATTGATTTAAAGTTTGCTCACGCTCATCATGCCCACCACCAAGACCTGCGCCTCTTTGGCGGCCTACTGCATCAATTTCATCGATGAATACAATGCATGGTGCATTTTTCTTCGCTTGTTCAAATAAATCGCGTACACGTGAAGCACCTACGCCAACAAACATCTCAACGAAATCTGAACCACTGATGCTGAAAAACGGTACTCCTGCCTCACCTGCTACGGCTTTGGCCAACAAAGTTTTGCCTGTACCAGGAGGTCCAAACAGCAAGACGCCTTTAGGGATACGAGCGCCAAGATCATTAAACTTTTTAGGTGATTTCAAAAATTCTACGACTTCTTCTAGTTCTTGCTTAGCTTCATCGGCTCCTGCAACATCCTTAAACGAAAGCTTAACCTTCTCATCTCCATACATTTTAGCACGGCTTTTGCCAAAAGACATAACCCTGCTGCCTCCACCTTGACTTTGATTCATTAACAAAAACCATAGTCCCACAATTAACAACATTGGCAACAAAGAAGAAAGTAATGTGGTCCACCATGGTGGTTGTGGCGGTAATTCCGCTCTAATTTCTACATCGCGCGCGCGCAAAGTATCAATAAGGTTAGGATCGTTAGGAGTGATAGTTGAAAAATCGGCTCCGGATTTTAATTTTCCTGTTATAACGTTATCAACAATAGTAACTGATTTTACATCATCTTGTTGCACTTGTTTCATAAAATTAGTATAAGTAATATCGGTTTTGGGAACCGTAGTTGCTGAATAATAATCAATAATCCAAATCGCAACAACAATTATCAGCAGATAAAAGCTAACATTTCTAAAAAATTTGCTCACTGTATAACTCCTTTTTTTTACCTTTTTCTACCTTATAATATTACACCAAAGAATAAAATTGTACAAGTAAGCTTTTTTATTTGCCATAAACTTCCTGTTTTAGAATGCCAATGTAAGGAAGTGTACGGTACTCTTCATCATAATCAAGACCAAAACCTACTACAAATTCATCCGGAATAATAAACCCACTATAATCCGGAAGCATTTTTACTAAACGTCGCTCTTTTTTATCTAGCATTGTAGCAATCTTGATTGAATTAACATTACGTTCAACAAAAAGTTTTTTAACCGCATTGAGCGTTAACCCTGTATCAACAACATCATCAAGCAGCAATACGTCTTTGCCGCTGATATTTTTTGTGGTATCAAACGATATTTTCACATCACCACTGCTATTTCTCCCACTACCATATGACGACACTCTTATGAAATCTATTTGCGTAGGCAAATCAATTGCTTGAGTAAGCTCTGTCATAAAATAAACAGCACCTTTTAGGATTCCTATAATAAGCAATTCTTTGCCAGCATAATCTCTCGTAATTTCTGCACCCATTTCCTTAATACGTTTTTTTAGTGGTTCTTCGGCAATTAGGACTTCCCTAATATTCTTATTCATGTTCAAACTTCTCCTTTGGCGGTTTTATATTTTTTGCTTTGACGTGAAGTATTATTGATCTCTATCCGCAATTTGCTCTTTGCATAGAAAGCCTTAACTCTTGGCAAGTCTAAACTCTTACCGCTTGTACGCTTAACTACAAGTGCTACCACTGCTTTTATATGCTCATAGTTAAATTCACCAGCGTTTAAATTTGCTATCATCAAGCGTACAACTCTTGTTTGTAGGGCCATGGGTAGCCGCAAAAACTCTTTACCCACAGTTACTTCATATGTATTGCCTAGTTCATTTCCATAACTAGTTAGATAATTTCGTGCTTGCTCGTCCAAACATTCTTCATCCATGGCAGCAAGAACAGCCACTTGTGCCAAACTTTTTTTTATTTTTGGATTCACCTGCTCTAATAACGGTACTAGAGTTTTACGCACCCAATTTCTTTTATATTCAACATCGTCATTAGTGCTATCATGGCAAAAAGCAATGTTTTTTTCTGCGCAATAATTCTCCATATCTTCTCTGGTAGCAGATAAAAAAGGTCTCACTAGAAATCCATTTTGGGGCAACATTCCCCTAAGTCCACGAATACCGGCTCCACGCAATAAATTAAGTAATACTGTTTCTGCCTGATCATCCCTATGATGTGCCAAAAATATTGCACTAGAACCTATTTCTTGTCTATAGCTTTCCAATGCTGCATAGCGCAATTTACGTGCCGCGTCTTCCACAGATAGGCCCTTGTCAGCCACCAATTTTTGTACATCAATATCAGCCTGCTTATAAATTAGACGGCGTTCAGCACAAAAATCCGCTACTAAACGAGCATCCCTTTCAGCTTCTTGTCCGCGCAAATGATGTTGCACATGCATAACACATAAACTGAATTTCATTTCTTTGCTTAATTGTGCCAAAGTGTCCGTCAATGTCATAGAATCAGCTCCGCCTGAACAAGCAGCTACAACTGTTACACCATGTCGTAGCACCGTACATGCTCTCAGCATTTTATGAAGTTTTTCCATTAGTGGGCTCACGTTGTTTTCACCTCAAATAAAAAAGGCACTCCAACTGGAAGCGCCTCTTATCAGTTAATCTAATCTCCCCTACGGGCACCACGACCACCACGCCTAGATTCCGTATTTCTCTTCAAATCCAATAATCTGTCATCGCTATCTTTTAAAAATCTTGACATCTTATCCTCAAAAGTTGCAACCGGAACTACCTTAGGTGCAGACGCTACTGAACGTCTTTCCATAGGTCTTCTTGGTGGTGCCTCAGGTGCTGGCATCAATGCTTTTAATGACAAGCCTATTTTACCGCGCTCATCAATACTGACCACCTTAACAGTGACCTTTTGTTTGTCTTTTAGAAAATCATGAACATCCTTAACATACACATTGGATACTTCTGATATGTGTATAAGACCCACTTTTCCTTCAGGTAATTGCACAAATGCACCAAAATTGGTAATACCTGTAACTTCACCTTCAACTACTGTGCCTATTTCCAAAGCCATATATTGAAAATATCCCCCTTACATTAAGTTCTTTTCGAACCTAATTATACCTTTGCAATTAACCTAGTGTCAAGCTTTTAGTATTTTTGTGTTGTATCTTTTTCTTGCTTTTTAGGTAGAACCTCTGTTGTTCTTTTGCTATTGGCAGTACTTTTTTCTTTATCCTCAATAATAAACAGAGGAATTTCTCCCTTGCGTACCATATTATGTTCTTCTCTTGCTAACTTTTCAATGTAATTTAAATCGCCTAAGTTTTTTTCTTCTTGCTCTAATTGCTTTTGTTCTTTTTCTAATTGCTTAATCTTTTCTTGCGTCCTTGCTGTTTCTTTATTAACCTCATAAATAGTATACCCCTGCTGTGCCACGCGCATAAGAAAAAGTGCCAAAATCACAAACAGAACTATCTTAAAATATTTAAAGGCTTTTTTGCCTTTTTTCATTCTGTTCTTCCACCTTTCTTAGTATTGTCGGCAATATTATAACATTTTTATTCATATTCAAACAACAAAAAACAACCCGATGTAAACGCATCGGGTTGTTTTTTTCGAAGGATTATTTTTTATTAACTGCGTCTTTAAATGCTTTACCAGCTTTAAATGCCGGTACAGTAGCCTTTGCAATTTCAATTGTTTCCCCTGTACGAGGGTTCTTGCCATTACGTGCCTTACGAACACGATGCTCAAAAGTACCAAAGCCAATCAATTGAACCTTTTTCTTTTTTGCAACCGTTGCTTTAACAGCGTCAATAAAAGCGTTTACTGCTTTTTCAGAGTCCTTTTTGGTCAAACCTGCTTTTGTAGCTACTGCTGCAATCAATTCACTTTTGTTCACAATAAAATCCTCCTTGAATTTTTATTTGCACAGGGCAAAAACCCCGTACACACTTACCCTACTTGGTTCTATTCGCTATTACTTTTGTTTTTCCTGCTATTTTTCCCATATTTAATATTTTTTTTCATTTTTTTTTTGCTTCTTCCCAAAAAACATCCATGTCCAACAAGCCAAAATCGCTCCATCCCCGTCCTGTAGCGGTTATTTTATCTTCCACATAATCAAATCGTCTGCAGAACCTATTATTTGCTAAATTAAGTGCTGTCTCCGGCTCTAATCCTAGATGTCTAGCATAGTTTGCCAAGGCTAAAAACACATCTCCCAATTCCCATTCTATATGCTCAGCATTATTTTCTTCCACTGCTTCTTGCAGTTCGACCATTTCTTCCATTACTTTTGCCCAAACATCTTTTTTATTATTCCAATCGAATCCAACTTTAGCAGCTTTAGATTGGATTTTATAAGCTCGCATTAATGCTGGTAACCCTTTACTTACACCATCTAATACACGCTTTCTGTCCTTTTTTTCTTCTGCCTTTATGGTCTCCCAGTTACGCAAAACTTCCTCGGCATCTGATATTTCTATGGTACCATATACATATGGATGTCTATGAATCAACTTTGTTACAATATCATCAATAACATCTTGCATAGTAAAAGCCCCTTCTTCTTCAGCCAAACTGGCATGAAAAACCACCTGCAAAAGTACATCTCCCAATTCTTCGCGCATGCCCTCAATGTCCTTGTCATCAATAGCCTCTAGGAGCTCATAAACCTCTTCTAGCATGCCTTTACGTATACTGCTATGTGTTTGTACCCTATCCCATGGGCATCCTTCAGGTGAGCGCAAAGTCTTAACCACCTCATCTAAGGGCTTTATATCCATAATACCTATATTTTTTTTAGCTGGGATATATAAAGTGGTTAAATGATCTATATGTTTTTGACGATCCAATTCAAAAAGTGGAATTTTTAAAAAATCTTCGTCCGGCAAGCCTAAATTGCGCAAAAATAAAACTTCGGTTTCATCCGCTAGTGCTTTCATCAAATTAATTTTCAGTTCAGCTGCCACTAATTTACTATAGACTTGGGTGATAATCAAAGGATATTTACCAGCATCTGCCAACGCGCTTTTATCTTGAGCATCAATAATGCGAACTCCTTCAATAGGATCAATGCCAACTTTAGTATATATTAGATCTAAAAAACTCATAGATGGCAAAATTTGTAAAACTATACCAAGCTTAACAGCTTTTTCACGCAAAAGCACTACCGTTCTTTCTGCTACCAAAGGACTACTCGGTACAGCGTACACTACATTCTTGTTCTGTGCTTCGTGCAATACATAATTGGAAATTTTATCATAAACTTGCTCGAAGTTATGACCTTCTTCATAAAAATGATCACAAGTAACAAAATTAATCCCTGCACTAGTAAGTGCTGGCACACTTGGATGAATCTGTGTACGCAATATAACCTCCTTTGCGTTTTTCATAACTTCCAACGTTTCCACGGAAATATGTCCCGCATTGCCAGGTCCTAACCCAACAACTATAACTGTCCCTTTTTTCATGCTTTTTCCCTCAATACTTTCATGGATTTTAATGCTACTATCATTTTTTTCCCTACAAATGGTATTTTACCTAACTCGAACTCACTAAATCCGCCTAGTAACATTAATACTACGACATAAATAAGCATGGCAAAAACTATTGCTAGCAGTGCAGAAATAGCATTACCTGTTAAAAAAGTTGCAACATAATTATGTAACACTCTAGTACTAATGCCCATGATTATTGCAGCCGCTAAGGTTTTAATAAAGGGAGAAATAGGGAACTCGAAATTCGTATATCTAACTAAAAAGAAAATATTTAGTGCAGCAGCACCTGCAAAATTTATATTTGAAGCCCAAGCAGCTCCAACAATATTATAGTCAGGAATAGCCGTTAATTCCCAAACAAAAAACACTTTAACTGCAGCACTAACAAACATATTAAGCATAGGTGTTATCGTCATCCCTACGCCTTGTAATATCCCAGTGGAAACTTGATGCATTCCCAGCAAAAAAATGGACGGTGATAAATTCGCAATAGAAGGTCCTGCCGCTTTGGTACCATAAAGTAGTAGCGAAATTGGCTGTGCCAAGGCCCACATACCTATTGCAGCCGGTAGTGTGACAATACAACACAACCTCATAGCGGTAAATCCCTTAGCACGCACCACCGCAAACTTTCCTAAAGCCTGTGCTTCTGAAATTGCTGGTACTACTGAAGCTGCCAAAGAAATAGTTGGAATAGTTCCCATCATCACCAATGGCAGAGCCATACCTGCCAAATAGCCAAACGCTGTAGTTGCCTGCACCACTGTAAAGCCTGCCACTTCCAGTCTGCCGGGAACAATAAGCATATCAATGCCGGTAACTACAGGTAACATTAAACTAGCACAAGAAACAGGCAAGGCTAGTAAAATTAAACTTTTCGCAATACTTTGTACTGATTCCTTTTTTGTTTTGACTTGATATTTTATTTTTTCCTGAATCTTTTTGTGCTCTTTGCGGTAAAACCAACTTAAAACTATAAGACCTGTAATAGATCCTGGCACGGCTCCAAATGCCGCCCCTGCCGCTGCATATTCCAAACCATAAGGCAACAACCAGTAAGCAAATAACAGCATAACTACTACCCTGACAAATTGCTCAATAATCTGAGATACGGCCGGTGGCGTCATCATTTGATACCCTTGGAAATAGCCCCTGAAACTCGCCAAAATAGTTGCGAAAAACACAGCCGGCGTTAATGCTAAAAGCGCATAATAAGCCCTTGCATCACGAATAATATTGACATCTATCAACCAACCGGCAATAACATATAATGCCAAAGCAAAAATAATACCGGTTACCACCATTAACATTAACGAAATACGAAATACTCTTCCCGCACCAATGTAATCGCTTTTAGCTATTCTTTGTGCTACTAATATGGAAATCGCAATAGGAATTCCTGCCGCCGAAATAGAAATCATTAACAGATAAATAGGATAGGCAATCTGATAAAGCCCTATCCCTTCCCCGCCTAAAAGTCTAGATAAAAGAATACGGTTAACCGAGCCAATTATTTTCACCATAAGTCCCGCTATGGTCAATATTAACGCACCGCGTAAAAACTTATCTTTGGCCAATTCGTATTCCACCTCTCAGCAAAGCCTAAACTTTTGCTCTGCGCTCTTTTGACAATAATTTCAATCGTTTTATTATAGCATATTAACTAAAGCTTTCTCCAACCACTCTAATGGTTCCTTCTCTATTTTATTTTTCCTTATTAGCAGTTGGGCATGAAGGCCATTTTTAAATTGTGCACCAGGTGCATAATCTTTAACTAATTTCATAATTCCCTCTGGATTAGCTATGCTTTTTTCACCAAAATTAATACTCACTTCATTTTGTTTTACTGAAATGCCCATAATTTTTAATAAACGGCATAAACTGCGTAAAACAGCTACTCGCCACAGATTAATCACTTCCACCGGTGGTTCTCCGAAACGGTCTATGATTTCATCCAAAAAATCTTCTCTGTCTTCATAAATCAATTCACTACAACGTCTATAAATCTCCATTTTGTAACGAGGATTAGCCATATAATCATCAGGGATATAGGCATCAAATACTATTTCGAGAACAGGATCCGGCTCTGGCAAGGCATCTTCAACACCATTTTTCAGAGAATTAATTGTTTTCTCCAACAAACTGCAATAAGCTGCAAACCCTATACCAGCAATATGTCCATGTTATTCTGCACCTAATAAGTTGCCGGCGCCACGAATTTCTAAATCACGCATAGCAATTTTAAACCCAGCACCTAATTCCGTAAAGTCTCTAATAGCTTGTAAGCGCTTTTGCGCAATTTCGCTAAGTACTCTTTGTCTCTTATAAACAAAATATGCATAAGCCAACCGCGAAGAGCGTCCTACCCTGCCACGCATTTGATACAACTGTGATAGGCCAAAATTCTCAGCTCCATCAATTATAATTGTATTGGCCAAAGGCACGTCTAGACCATTTTCAATAATCGTAGTACACAAGAGCAAATCAAATTGCCCTTCATAAAATCCAATCATAGCATCTTCTAACATATCTTCCGGCATTTGCCCGTGAGCGATGCGAATAGATATTCCCGGTACTAAATCATGCAAATGTTTAGCAATCGCTTCCAACCCCTGCACTCTATTATGTACGTAATAAATTCTTCCCCCGCGCCTAATTTCTCTCTCCAAGGCTTCTTTAATCATACCGTCATTATATTCAGCTACATAAGTCTCTACCGGCAAACGTTCTTCCGGTGGAGACTCAATAACACTCATATCTTTCCCCTTTACCAAAGCTAAATGTAATGTACGAGGTATGGGGGTTGCTGATAATGTTAGCACATCCACACCAGTGGTCCATTTTTTCATTTTTTCTTTTTGTGCCACGCCAAAACGTTGTTCTTCATCTATAATTAAAAGGCCCAAATCCGGAAATCTAATATCAGGCTGCAGAATTCTATGAGTGCCAATGAGCACATCTATCTGCCCGTCTTCCATTTTAGCCAACACTTGTTTTTGCTCACTGTGAGTACGAAAACGGCTGAGCATATCAACTCGCACGCCAAAGGGTTCCATACGTTGGGTAAATGTCAACAAATGCTGTTGTGCTAATACAGTTGTTGGTGCTAAAACAGCTACCTGTTTACCATCCATAACCGCCTTGAAAGCAGCCCGTATAGCAACTTCAGTTTTGCCATAACCCACATCACCGCATAAAAGGCGTTCCATTGGAACATCTCGCTCCATGTCTCTTTTAATTTCTTCCACAGCATTTATTTGGTCAGATGTCTCCTCGAAGGGAAAGCTAGCTTCAAACTCCTTTTGCCATGGGGTATCCTTGGAAAAAGCATAGCCAGGCACTATTTTTCGTTGTGCATACAAGCGCAATAGTTCTGTAGCTAATTCTGTGATAGCTTTCTTAGCTTTATTGGTAACACGCTGCCAATCAGCACCACCAATACGAGAAAGTCTTGGTGCCTGATTTTCATTGCCTATATACTTATGTAATAAGTTAACTTGTTCAATAGGAACATATAACTTATCATCCTTTGCGTACTGCAAATATAGATAGTCACGATGTACGCCATCTACTTCAATGGTTTTTACGCCTACATACCTTCCAATACCATGCACTATATGTACTACGTAATCTCCCTCTTTTATTTCCGAGAAATACTGTATTTGCGCTCCTACTTGTTTATGCTTAGTCAAGCGCCGTTTTTTTTGCATGCCAAATATGTCGCTCTCAGTTAAAAGCAACCAGTTTTCATTCCAAAAGCGGAACCCATTGGCCAGTTCTCCTACGAATACGCCGCCACTTTTCTCTGGCAACTTTTCACCTTGCTTAACATAATGTATATTGATGCCTTTTCTGCTAAGACTTTCCGCCAATCCAGCCGCTTTTTCCGCCGTACTCATCATGATTAACGGGACTACACCTTCGGACTGCCACCCCTCTAAATCTTTGGTTAACAGTTCTGTATTCCTGTTATAAGGTGCCATCGTCCGCACCGGTACAGTTACTTGCATAGCTTTAGTGAAATAGGGATGAGGCAAAGCACTAGAGACTAACAATTTATGTTTACTACAAAAATCAATGACCTGTTCCGGTGTAAACAGATTTTTTTCATGCTCTTTATTAATGTCAGATATTTTCTTTATTTCCGAGAAAAATTCTACCGGTTCATCTAAAATAACTAAAGCTGATTTTTCTACATAAGCAAATAAATCAACTTGCCCAGATAGTTTTTTCCACACTATAGGTACTACTTCAGCCTGGGAAAAATTCACTAAAGATCTTTGCGATAGATGATCAAAACTCCGCATAGCATTTATCGTATTATCAAACCATTCAATTCTAAGAGGTTCATCTGTATTTATAGCAAAAACATCTAGTATGTCTCCACGCAAACTAAACTGTCCACGTGTATCTACCTGTTCCGCACGTTCATAACCCATGTTAACTAGTGCGGTAAGAACCTCTTCTTGTTCTACCTCCATACCTACTCGCAAAGCCAAATTATCTTTAAAAAGGCTCTCTGGTTTGGGAAACTTTTGTATAAAAGCTTCCGCTGTAACAAAAATAATACTCTTTTCCTGTGCTCTAATGAGTTCCAAAGCACTAATACGTTCGGCCAATAGCTCCTGATTTTGGGCATCAACTTTAGCAGCAAGTAAATCAGCAGGATACAGTTCCCTCCTTGCTAAGTCAGGATAAAAATAATTAAGTTCCCTACGATAAGAACGAATATCATCACGCCTAGGCACAAAAAATATTAACGGTCCTTGTAAGCCAATATTCTCTTTTAAGGCACACAAAAGCCCCGTCTTAACGGGTCCCCCCAAGCCGGTTATATTTATACTTTTCTTCCCAGCTTGCCAAATGGCAGCTATATCAGAAATTATAGTTATTCTTTTAAGTAAAACCAAAAACTCATTTAACATTTGCAAATCAACTCATTAAAAAAGGGCTTTAGCTACTGCCAAAACCCTTTAGTATTTCAAAACGACATTCACAAGGAAGATCTAATTTATAATTTAATATGTATATCCTTGCTATCAAAGCTATGTATAGCATCTACAAAACGAACCGTCCCTGTTGCATAACGCATGGAAACAGTATGTGTGCGTACACCATTGCCAAAATACCTCAATCCATGTAGTAAATCACATTCAGTAATGGCTGTGGAAGTAAACATGCAATCGTCTCCCTTAACCAAATCTTCAATGGTCAGAACTCGGTTAATATCACCAATGCCCATTTTCAAACAACGAGCAACTTCTGCATCATTTTCAGGGCACAGCCTAGCTTGCATATCGCCCCCCAAACATTTAAGTCCAGCTGCAGCCAACACACCTTCCGGTGCGCCACCTTTACCAATATACATATGCACGCCACTGCCTTCAATACCAGCATTTATAATTGGATCTACGTCCCCATCGGTAATAAGTTTAATACGAGCACCTGCAGCTCTTACGCCATCAATAAGTTTTTTATGACGTGGTCTATCCAACGCAACAACAGTTAAATCGCTTATTTTACGATCTAGTGCTTTAGCAACGCGAGCCAAATTATCTTCTACAGAATCGTCAATATTAATACAGCCTTTGGCACGAGGACCAACAGCAATTTTATCCATGTACATATCCGGAGCATGTAACAAACAGCCCCTAGGAGCAATAGCAATAACTGCAATAGCACCAGGTTGACCTTTTGCCACCAAATTAGTTCCTTCAACCGGATCAACAGCAATATCTACTTCTAATCCGCCAGCACCTACTTTTTCACCAATATAAAGCATTGGTGCTTCGTCTAGTTCACCTTCACCAATAACAACAGTACCGCTAATATTTACAGTATCAAACATTTTACGCATAGCATCTACTGCTAGTTGATCAGCGCCATTTTTATCTCCGCGCCCTACGCTATGCCCACAAGCTATAGCTGCCGTCTCTGTAACGCGAACAAACTCCATACATAACTCTCTATTCATTCTACAACACTCCTTCTTTCCCAATTATTACACTTTCTAAAATAATGTGCAAGAAAAACCATTAAAAAAAACTTATGGCTATCATTCTAATAAACATATAGATAGGTACTAAAAACACAATAAGCCACAAAAAAAAGCCAAAGACTACAATAGCAGCTGCTCGCCCAAAATTAATCAAATACACGGCTTCAACAGCTCTAATCATAAGGTATACACACCAAAAACAACCAAAAAGCATTGTCAAAGGCAGCGTTAGCAACCATATACCGCCTAAGCTTACGCCTAAAAGTGCAACCGGAGTCAAAACCAAAAACGGTAATGCAGTAAACCCCAATATGCAAAGTAGCCCTCGCACATTACCTGCACCACCACCACAAGCATCAATGAGTCCATGTAAAAAACAACCAAAAATAGCCATGCCTACAATTTTGGTCAAGATAATTCCCACTAGTATAGCAAAGCGTATTCCCAAAGTTTGTTGTGAAAAAGCAATATTAGTGCAAACCCCAATAAAAGCACCCAAGCTAATTGTAAAATAAAATAAACTGCGCCACATAGTAGGATTAAGAGCCAGTTCAGCCATGCCTGTTTTTGTTGCAAAGAGAACATCAAAGGATTTTCTCCTCGTTAACATCTCCCCTCTGCTCGGGGTTGCATCATTACAGATACCCCGCTTTGTGCTTCTATGGCCTCCATTATTTTACTGGCAACTTGATCTGCTATTTTGCTGCTAAACCAAGTTTTCCAGTTTTTTACACTACCATATTCCACTGTTTCAGGAGTGCCTTTAATCCCGGCTAAAACCCCTGTAGCATCCAACGCATCATAATAGTTTCCTAGGTCGTCTACAAGCCCCAAGGCTTTTGCTTGCTTGCCCGTATAAACACGACCATCAGCCAATGCCCGCACTTTATCTAGTGGAATTTTACGTCCCGTGCTTACTACTGTTAAAAATTCATCATACATTTCATTAACCATAGTTTGCAGAATTTCTCTTTCCTCGGGCGTCATAGGACGTGCAGTTGACATAATATCTTTGTGTATGCCACTTTTAATCATGACATCTTTTACACCTAGTTTTTTATAAAGCTCTTCTAAATTCTTCGTTCCCATATATACACCAATGCTACCAGTTAAAGTAGAAGCATTAGCATAAATTTTATCACAACCTGCAGCAATATAATAAGCCGCAGACGCTCCGGTATCACCCATAGCAGCAACTATCGGTTTATGGGACGTTTCTTTAAATCTTTGTATTTCTCTTGTAATCTCTTTTGCTGCCGTCACACTGCCACCAGGAGAATTAATCCGCAAAAGTACTGCCTTAACGCTTTTATCTTTAGCCGCTTGCCGCAATTCTTGCATAATTCTACCGCTGGTTGCACCTCTAGCTTCAGCAAAAATAGCTGTGCCATCAGCCCCAGATTCAATGGTGCCTTGAATATCAATAACCGCTACTCTATCTCCTTTGGACGCAGGTATTTTATCTGCGTTATAGGCATTTTTACCCCCCAAAAGCGAGATTACAAAAGACAGCACTGCTATTAGTAAAATAGCGCTAATAAAAATTCTTTTAAGCATAAACTCTCCTTTTAAACAAGTGAATTACTTCTTTTTCATAGCTGCTGCAACAAAAGCCTTAAACAACGGATGGGGACTGGTTGGCCTGGATTTTAATTCAGGATGGAACTGTACACCCAAGAACCACGGATGCTCTTTTTTAGGCAATTCCACGATTTCCACCAAACGACCATTTGGCAGCGTGCCACCCAATAACAAACCGTGCTTTACTAATTCATCACGCAATTCATTATTCACTTCATAACGATGACGATGACGTTCATAAATAATTGGTTCACCATAAGCTTCTTCAGTCAGCGTATCAGGATATACTTTGCAAGGATAACCGCCTAATCTCATAGTACCGCCCTTGATTTCTACGCTTAATTGTTCCGGCATCAGATAAATAACAGGATAAGGAGTTTTTTCATTAAACTCAGTGCTATTAGCGCCTGACATACCACAAACATCTCTAGCAAATTCAATTACCGCACACTGCATGCCTAAACAAATACCAAAGAAAGGTATTTTTTGTTCACGAGCATATTTAATCGCCTTAATCTTGCCCTCAATGCCACGATCGCCAAAACCACCGGGAACCAAAATACCATCTACCCCAGACATAACATCGTGCATATCTGTCTCTTCAGGTTCAATACTCTCAGCGTTTACATATCTTATATCTACATCCACATCGTTAAAATAACTGGCATGTTTCAACGCTTCTACAATACTTATATAGGCATCTTGTAATTCAACATATTTGCCTACAACGGCAATAGTAGCTTTATTGTTATGTACTTTCATGATATTCGCGACCATCTTATGCCACTGTTCCATATCTTTCGGACCATCTTCCATGTCCAATTTTTTCAAAACAATTGTATCCAGCCCTTGATCTTCCAAAAGCATTGGAACTTGATAAATGCTAGGTGCTGTAATAGATTGAAAAACTGCTTCCAAATCTACATCACAGAACATTGCCATTTTCTCGCGCATTTCTTTAGAAATTTCTTTTTCGCTACGACAAACCAAAATATCGGGAGTAATACCAATGCTGCGCAATTCTTTAACACTATGCTGAGTCGGTTTCGTCTTCAACTCACCAGCAGCTGCAATATAAGGAACCAAAGTCACATGAATATACAAAACATCATTTCTGCCAATATCTTTTTTCACTTGTCTAATTGCTTCCAAAAATGGTTCACTTTCAATGTCGCCTACGGTGCCGCCAATTTCTGTTATAACAAAATCAGCGTTATCCTCGCGACCTACACGATAAACTCGTTCTTTAATCTCATTCGTAATATGAGGAATAACTTGAACTGTTCTGCCCAAATAGTCTCCACGACGCTCTTTATCTATAACAGATTGATAAATACGGCCAGCTGTAACATTAGAACTCTTTGATAAATTAATATCAATAAAACGCTCATAGTGGCCTAAATCCAAGTCCGTTTCAGCACCATCATCAGTAACAAAAACTTCGCCATGCTGATAAGGACTCATGGTGCCAGGGTCAATATTTATGTAAGGGTCAAATTTTTGGATTGTCACCTTATAGCCCCTGCTTTTAAGTAAGCGCCCCAAAGAAGCCGCTGTAATGCCTTTTCCTAAAGACGAAACTACACCCCCCGTTACAAAAATATACTTTGTCATTTTCTTCCTCCTGTTTTTCTGGCACTTGCCAAGTTTTTTACATGTGTTCAGGAACACTGACTCCCAAAATTGATAGACTATGCTTTAAGGTATGTCCTACTGCTTTAATTAAAAGAAGCCTAGCTTGCTGCAAATCTTTATTCACGCCCAACACGCGACATTGATTATAAAAAGAATGAAACATTCCCGCTAAATCATAGGCATAATGTGCTATACGGTGTGGTGCTCGCTCACAAGCTGCGGTAGCAATAAGCTCTTCGTACTCTCCCAGTTTCTTAATTAAAGCAATTTCAACTTCCTCTGTCAAAACATTTAGCGGTGCTTTTAAATCAATTTTTATGCCTTCCTCAGAAATTTGTCGCATAATACTGCAAATACGTGCATTAGCATATTGCACATAGTAAACAGGATTATCACTAGAATGTTCCGTTGCCAACGTCAAATCAAAATCCAGTTGACTATCAATAGAACGCATAATAAAGAAATAGCGTGCCACATCTGTACCAACCTCTTCGATCAACTCGTTTAAGGTAACGCTCTGACCTGTGCGCTTAGACATTTTGACTAATTCACCATCACGGTACAAACTAACCATTTGTAAAACCAATACTTCAAGCTGCTCAGGGTTATAACCCAAGGCAGCTACAGCAGCCTTCATCCTAGCAAGATAACCGTGATGGTCGGCTCCCCAAAGATTTATTGCTCTATCAAAACCACGTTGGAATTTATTCCTGTGGTAAGCAATATCTGCAGCCAAATACGTAGGCACACCATTATCACGAATAACTACTCTATCCTTATCATCTCCATAAGCTGAAGATCTAAGCCACAAAGCGCCATCCTTTTCGTACATATCACCTGTATTCAATAAATAATCGCAAGCTTCCTTAATGCGGTTATTATCATGCAGTGTTTTTTCACTAAACCAAACGTCAAATTCGCAATTAAAAGCCTTTAAATCTTCTTTCAAAGCCGCCAACTTTTCTTCTTTAGCAAGATCTTTGAAAATGCCTAGACGCTCTTCCTCGCTCATAGCAACAAATTTTGCCCCATACTTAGTTTTAATACGCTTCGCAGTTTCTACAATATCTTCACCATGATAACCGTTTTCAGGGAATTCACATTCCACACCCAAAAGGTTTAAATAGCGAGCATTAACTGATAAAGCCAAATTATCTATTTGATTACCTGCATCATTAATATAATATTCCCGTTCCACATTATAACCGGCAGCAAGCATAAGATTAGCTAAAGCGCTACCTACCGCAGCACCGCGACCATGTCCTACATGCAAAGGTCCAGTGGGATTTGCGCTAACATATTCTAGCTGTATTTTTTCCGGGTTAGATTGGGTTAGTGTTCCATAACTATCGCCAGCTTTAACAATTTTTTCTAAGAGATCATACAACCAATCCTGCTTTAAATAAAAATTTATAAAACCGGGCCCTGCAATTTCAGTCCGTTCCACATAGGGAGCAGCTAAATTATCCACTATAGCTTGTGCTACTATTCTAGGATTACAATGAAAGCTTTTTGCCGACTGCATAGCAAAATTGGTAGCAAAATCGCCAAATTCTTTTTGAGGTGGCACTGTTAAAACCACCTCCGGCAATTCGCCTTCTTTCACTGTACCTGCAGCTATAGCTTTTTGTGTGGCCTCTAATATGGAACTTGCTAAGGCATCCTTAATGTTCACTACTTACATCCTCCTCAATCTTTATATCTAAAATAACACTTCCATTGTCCGCTTGGGCAATTTCCATATCATATTCAACATGCAAACGCCAAACCCCGTTTGTCTTTTTTACACTTACTTTATTAGTTGTAGCTTTAATGGGAACAACCAAATAAGGCGTAGTATAAACACTTTCATACGAACAACCTTGTCTATATTCCTGCCGATTATCATATGTACCTGTACGCAACACTAACAAACTTTTTTCATCCCATTTTATTGTTGTTTTCGTGCCTTCCATGCCGGTTAAAACCGTTTCATCATAAAGCACGTAGTTTTTCCCACTGCGCTCTGCCATTTGTCCATAAACAACAACGGTAAACTTATCACGCTTGTTAATCTCACCACTAGAACTTTTTTTTGTTATTTTTACAGGTTTCATCAATTTCTCCACAAAAGTAAAGGGTTGCCCCCTTTATCATCATTGATATCATGTTGAAAATAAAAGGAACAAGCCCTCCATACTAATATTTTATTTGCTTTTCCTAGAAAATCAGGTAAAAGATACGCTATAATCCAAAACTTACATAAGTAATTATAATATACTGAGTATTTTTTCACAAGTAAAAAAGCAGGTTATTTTCCATATTTATTACTTGCGCATGATTAACGAATAATTGTATAATTAAAAAGTATTGATTTTTATAAGGAGAGTGTATGCATGCATATAGAAACAGGCTCAATTATAGCCTTAGCACTGTATTTTTCTATTTTGGCAGGAATAGGGCTTGTTAATTATAAGAGCAAAGAAGACCTAGAAGGTTAGGTTTTGAGTGGTCGCAAACTAGGACCTTGGGTAACTTCCATGAGTGCCGAAGCTTCGGATATGAGCGGCTGGATGCTGATGGGACTACCTGGCTACGCATATTTATCAGGTGTCAGCGCCTTTTGGATTGCCCTGGGATTAGCGATTGGCACCTGGATTAATTGGGCATTTATTGCCAAACGCTTACGCATTTTCACCCACGTTGCTAATAATTCCATTACTTTACCCGAATATTTTGAAAATCGGTTTATGGACCAAAGCAAAAGAATACGCATGGTTTGTTCCATCTTTATCTTTATTTTTTTCCTGATTTACACTTCTGCAAGTTTCGTAGCAGGAGGAAAACTATTTAATACAGCTTTCGGACTAGACTATCAGTGGTCATTGCTCTTAACAGCCGGCATAGTTGTATTTTATACTTTCGTAGGTGGTTTTTCCGCTGTATGCTGGTCTGATTTTTTTCAAGGAATTTTAATGTTTTTTTTCAGTTCTAATCGTACCTATTTTTTTAATGAAGCTTTCATTTCTTGGCAAAGGTTCTTCCAAATCCATTTGTCCAAGAACAACTATTTTCTGTCCGTTGGCCAAAATCCGGACTTTTTTTATTTCAGGGTATTGAGTCAAAGTATTCACTACTGCATTTACCATCATTAAAGAGGCATATTCACCCTCTGGTTTTTTAGTAAATTCTTTGCTGAAATTAACAGTGGCAATACCATCTTGGACACTTACACCAAGTACTTTAGTACCCTTAGGAAAAACATTTTGCATTTTTCTATCTGCCGGCAAGGTTTCTACTAAAGCTTTTACCGTTGCCAAAGCAACTTCATTATTTGCAACTTTAATGGTCTTGCTTTCCGCCAAAAGATATGGAGAACCATCAGTAGGTACTCTATACAAAACTACCTTTTTGTCTACCAACTTGTGAGCATTTTTATCCTTGTCAGTTACAGTAGAACCAGGCTGAGTTATGTTTGGAGCGTTGTTTTGTGCACAACCAGAAACTAAAACCAAGCAACAAAACATCACCAAGGCAGTCGTCAACTTTTTAATAGCGTTCATTAGCTGACACCCCCATTCTTCTTATAAAACTCCTCAATACCATCAGCTATTGCCTGAGCCATTTTATTTTGGAACCAATTACTACGTAAAAGTTTTTCTTCCCTAGCATTAGTAAGAAAAAGTAATTCCACCAAAGCTCCCGGCATACTACAACGTTTATTCACATAGAAGTTGGCTTCGCGCACACCTAAATCATTAAGACTAGCCGTTTTTAATAAGCTTTCCTGAATGTTTTCAGCAACGTTTTCATCATAGGCTGTTTTAGAATTATAGTAAGTCGAAAAACCGCCAATAGCTGTATTAACACTAGCATTACAATGGACACTTGTAAACAAATCCGCTTTGTTTTTTTCCGCCACATCGACCCGTGCTTGTAATTCTTGAACGTCAGTAGCCTCTGGTCCCCATACATCCCTATCTGTAGTACGAGTCATAGAGACAATCGCTCCCTTTTTTTCCAAAATAGCTCTAAGTTTTAGAGAAACAGGTAAGGTTATCTCCTTTTCCGTTACGCCTGTTATTAGCCCATGTGTGCCTGGGTCAGTACCACCGTGCCCTGGATCCAAAGTAATATGCTTACCTTTAAGTCCTCCTGTTACCGAATAAGTTGGTACCACGCAAATTGGTGTGCCCGCTCCTTTGTTTGTACTGTCTGTAGCAGCTCCTCCGTTAAATATATCAAGTACAACCCGGTCAGGGCGTTTAGCTCCTGGGTTTTTCTTTAAAACGAATAATTTATATTCACTGCTTTTTAAAGACTGCTTCAATGGTAAAATTAAAACGGTTTTATCGCCTTGCGCTAATAAGCTAATACTTTTTACTTTGGAACTATTTACAGCGTATCGTCTCTGAATATCCGGTTTTAATTTACCATTAACAGTAATTTTAAGCATTGAACTTGTAAGTTCTGCTTTTGCTCTCGTTAACTGAGTAATATCAAAAACCAAACGTAAAGTATTCTCTTTATTAACGCCCCAGTTAAAAGCTGTTATTTGAGTGTTGGCAGCACTCGCAGACGCAAAACCCACAATAGCCAATATAAATGCGCATAAAATCATTATCCTCTTTAGCAAACTCATCCCACCTCTTTTCCTTTGCCATTTTAACACCTGCAACGTCCGTTGTAAACAATTACCCTTCCTTTACCTCGGATAAAATACTGTGCAACGCTAATGGCAGACATGCCGCTATGTCTCCTGCTTTCAGGCCGATAGTGCCTTTTTCTGTCGCTATATCACCAGCTAAGCCGTGAACATATACCCCGCAAAGAGCGGCATTCTCTACAGAAAGGCCTTGACCTAGCAGTGCGGCAATAGTACCTGTAAGCACATCCCCTGCTCCCCCTGTGGCCATTCCTTCATTACCCGTACTATTAATAAAAATGTTTCCATCCGGCAGCGCTATAATAGTAGGAGCACATTTGAATACTACTACTGCCCGCCATTTTTTCGCATAAGTTTCGGCCACTTGCAAAGGATACCTTAATACCTCCTCTTGGGTAAGGCCTGTTAGTCTAGACATTTCGCCGGGATGAGGAGTTATAATTTTAAAGGGTATTTTTTCTAAAAGTGCCACATTTGCCGCTAAAGCATTTAAGGCATCCGCATCAAAAACTACCGGTATCTGCAATTTTTCCACAAGGGCACGGACAAAATTTTGTGTCTCTTCACTTTGTCCCAGACCAGGCCCTATGGCAACCACATCTATATTCTCTAGAGCGGCCTCTACTTGTTCAACTGCGTTTAGGTTTAATGCTCCGTTTGTTTCCCCGTTAATGCCTTTTACCATTACTTCTGTTAATTTAGTTGCCAAAATTCCCTGTACGCTTTGAGGGGTCAGCAAATTTACTAACCCGCCACCGCCTCGCACAGCTGCTTCACCACACAAGGCTGCTGCTCCTGTAAAACCGGTACTTCCAGCTATTATACTAATATGTCCATTCATGCCTTTATGGGAATTTTTAGGTCGCAAAGGCAATAAAGAGATTATCATATCTTCATCTAATAAATAATACTTGCTACTAGCGGTTTCCAAAATGTTTTCCGGTAAGCCAATATTTGCTACCAGCACATTACCGCTATAAGAAGCCCCTGGATATAAATACAACCCAGGCTTTGGTGCCACCATAGTAACAGTTATTTGTGCGTGCAATGCACAGGAAACCACCTTACCTGTATCTGCCTCTACACCGCTAGGAATATCTATGGCAACAACAGGCACAGGCAATTGTTCTATAAGTTCTACAACTTGGAGGTAAGTACCTTTTAATTCTCCCTTAAAACCCGTACCCAGCATTGCATCTATAAAAAGATCTGCCCTCATGCACAGGGAAAAAATTCTGCTTTGATTTTCTTTAGACCGATCCCAAGAGAAAATCTGGGTATTGCAATTTTTTAATATTTTTAATTCTTGAGCAGCACTACCGCTAATTTCTTTAATACTATTTAATGTAACTACATAAACAAAAGCGCCCTGATTTTCTAATAAACGAGCAGCTACTAGTCCGTCACCACCATTATTACCCTTGCCCACAAAAATAACTATGTGTTTTCCTGCCGCACCATCTAAGGCAACATCAGCTGCATCAGCTACTGCACGTCCTGCATTTTCCATAAGTACCATTTCCGGTAACCCTGCAACAGTTATAGCCTTCTTATCCACTTTATGCATTTCTTCATTTAATAGTATTTTCACCGCTATCCCTCCACAACAACTTGTGCCATAGCCCATTCTTTCACATGACTTAATGATAAATGAATGTTTGTACAACCGCTTTCCTTTGCCAGCGCAGCAAATATGCCACTTAATTTCACTTCTGGCTTACCTCTACTATCATTAACTACCTCTATATCCTGTAGACTACCACCGCGAAATCCCGTACCCAAAGCCTTAGCTACTGCTTCCTTAGCAGCATAACGCGCCGCATAGCTCTGATTTTTTTGTTTTCCTCTAGCCATGCAGTACTTAATTTCTTCCGCAGTAAAGACTTTTTCAACAAACTTAGGATTGACAAGAGCTTTTTCGATACGGCTAACCTCAATTAAATCACAACCTATACCTATAATCACAGTCTATCCTCCTACCAATGTTTTTCACACACTTGTTACTCTCTATTTTACTATACAATTGTGCATTATAGTTGTGAAATATTTGTTACCCTTTCAGCCTGTCCCTAACAAACCCAATACTATAAAAAATCAAGAAGGCCAGTATATTAGCCATAACAACACTTGCCCCTGTAGGCGTTGCCCACAAATAGGAGACACAAAGCCCTAGTAAAAAGCACCCTACTGACAATAAAGCTGAACTTAAAACCACCTTGCGAAAAGTTTTAAAAATTTGCATTGATGACAACGGTGGAAAAATAATTAAACTAGAAATCAAAAGTGCGCCCATCATCCGCATCCCCAATACAATGGTTACTGCCGACAAAAAGGCTATAAGAGCATTATAACACTCAGCATTAATACCTGTCGCTCTTGCAAAATTCTCATCAAATGTTACGGCAAAAATTCTATTGTAAAAAATTACAAACAGGCAAAGTACCATAATAGACAAAAAAATACTAAGAACCACATCACCGTTATCCATAGCCAAAATACTACCAAACATATAAGTACTCATATCAACATTCATACCCTTAGTAATAGAAATTGCAAAAACTCCTAATGCTAGCGCCCCGCTAGAAATCATAGCAATAGCCGCATCACTACGAATTTTGCCATTTTCACTAAGGCGCAAAAACAAAAATGCTGTCACTACCACTACAGGAATAGCTACATATAAAGGTGCAATATTCAAAACCATAGCAAAAGCCAACGCGCTAAAACCTACGTGAGACAGCCCATCTCCAATCATGGAATAACGTTTCAAAACCAAGCTTACTCCCAACAGGGATGAACACAAAGAAACTAGAACCCCAACAATTAACGCTCGCAAAATAAAATCATAAGAAAACATTTCAACGAAGATTGCAAGCATCTTGTCCACCTCCGGAGAAAAATTTGCCAAGAGCAGTATTCATATATCCTGCAACTGAGCCAAAATATAACTGTTTATTGTGTAAATGTAAAATGTGGTCAGCCTGGCTAACAGCTTCTTTAATATCATGTGTCACCATAATAATACTTACGCCTTGGGCCCGATTAATTTCTTTAAGTAAATGATAAAATTCCATAGTCACCACTGGATCAAGCCCCGTTACCGGCTCATCTAATACTAAAAGCTTATGACTTGCACACAAAGCCCTAGCTAAAAGCACTCTTTGCTGCTGGCCGCCGGAAAGGTCCCTGTAACAACAATTGCGCAAGTTGCTAATATGCAATGTTTGCATTTGCTCGTTAGCACGGTCCATTTCCTTTTTGCCAAAAAAAAGGCCTATAGCCCAACGCATTAAGACACCCTGATAATACGACTTCCCATACACTTGCAGGAAAATCTTTTTGTACATTCGTTTGTTGCGGTAGATAACCAATTTCATTTAAGCGCAACCCATCGCCTAATGTCAGTAGTCCTTTATTAGCAGCTTTTAATTGCAGTATCCCCTTAATTAATGTGCTTTTGCCAGAACCATTTTCACCTACGATGCAAAGATAGTCCCCTTTATCAACAGCAAAATTCAATCCAGTAATTACATTTCTACCTTCATAGGCAAAAGTAACATCTTGGCAACTAATTAAACTCATACTATTGTAGAGCCTCCTTTAAGGCTTTGGCATTTTCTTGCATTAAACTTACATAAGTTACGCCCTTTTTAAATTCATCCCTTGGTACATTATGGCAAGTATTAAATTGCAGTACTTTCGCACCAGTAGCAGAGGCAATAGCCTTCGCTATCTTTTCATTAGATAATTCAATATGAAAAACAACCGGTATTTTTTCCTGTCTTACCTTGTCAATAAGAAAAGCTACCGTTGACGCACTTGGCTCAGTATCACGTGCGCACCCCGGAAAAGCCGCAAAATAATCTAGGCCATAAGCATCCATAAAATAGCGCAGGGGAAAACGATCCCCAAAAACTACAACCTTACGTTTGCTATGAGCCACAATATCTTTAAATTCTTTATCTAAAGTGTTAAGCTTAGCTGCGTAAGCTAGATAATTCTTTTCATAGATAGTTTTATTACCACTATCAACTGTAGAAAAAACCTCTTTGAGCTTTGCACTTATCTTAATAGCGTTTGCCGGACTTGTCCACACATGCTCATCATATTCCTTCTCATCTGATGCCCCTATAGTTTTCTTTTCCTCAGTCATGCCCGGTTTGATAACCTCTTCCACTGGTTTTATCGTATCCAAAAGTCTAATTACTTTTAAATGTTTGCTATCCACCGAAGCTAAAATTTTCTTCACCCATTCATCGGATTCTCCACCCACATAAACAAATACTTGGCTTTCTTTAATCTTCTTAATATCCTGTGGCGTAGGCTCATAAGCATGAATTTCTGCTCCGGGCGGAACAAGCATTGTAGCCTGCACCTTATCTCCTCCAACCTGTCTAGCAAAGTCATAGGTAGCAAAAACCGTTGTAACTACTTGTAACTTGCTCTTATCTGTAACTACTTTATTACCACACCCTGTGAAAAATCCTAAACTCATAAATATAGCTACTAAAACTAAAAATAAACGCTTCACTTTATCTTCCGCCTATTTTTTATTATTGCACTCATTACATAAACCATATAAAACTGTTTTTAAAGAATTCACGGCAAACCCATGTTTTTTTGCCAAATGTTCTTGCATATAAGCAAATTCTACGCAGTCAAAATGTATAAGTTTTCCACACTTCTCACATTTTAAATGAAAGTGTTCTGTCCCTTTTCCTTCTAATTGTGTAAGTTGAAAACAGGCAGCTGTATTTCTATCTACCGTATATTTTTTCACAGCACCTTGCTCAACCAGCTTATCCAAATGCCGATATATAGTGGCTGTACCAATAGTTTCTCCCAGCTTACGAAAATACTCGGTTATATCTTTAGCCGTAACATGATTTCCTGCCATAAGTTGTAAATAGCTTAATATTTTTTCCGCTTGTTTAGTTCTATAAGAAGTTTTTTCGATTACTGCATCTTCCTTTTTCCAATTTGATAACCGTTATCATTTTACTTTTATACGCTGATTATGTCAACCATTACAAAGGAAGGTAGTGCCCTTAATTAATTCCAAGGGCACTACCTTCCTTACTTAAATATTAATTTTCTCTACTATTTTGCAGTGGTTTTTTCCTTAAAATACTTACTAGTATTTCCAACCCTGTTTTGAATTCTTTAAGAGTAGGTGCTGCCACTGCTATGCGTACAGCAGCGGTTGGCTTCGTATTGCCTACGGCAAAACGCTCGGCAGCATAAACCTGTACGCCTTGGGCATGAGCTGTTTTTTCAAATGCGCTTCCCGTCCACCCTTTTGGCAATACTAACCACCGGAAAAGACTGGTATCTAATCCATAAACATCATAATCAGATAAAATCTTATTTAGAATAAGATTCCGCTCAAGGGCAATATTGCGTTGCTCTTCAATTAAATACTCTGCTTTCCCTGAGGCTAAAGTTCTCCCTGCAAGTTCTATTATTAGCGGTGATAAAGTCAAATTGATATTATAAAGAGCATCAAGCATCATTTTATAGTAACGTCTTGGCGGAACTATATAGGCAAGTCTAAGACCAGGTGCAATCGCCTTAGAAAGGCTGGCGATAAAAACTGTGTTCTCTGGTGCATAAGAAGCTACGGCTGCTCTTGTTTTGTCATTAAAAAGGCAAAAAATTCCATCTTCAATAATAAGCAGTTCATTTTCTATAGCAATTTTTGCTAACATTTGCTTACAAGTGTCCGACATCATATGTACTGTAGGATTTTGAAATTCAGGCATAATATATAAACCTTTAATATGATCATTTTTGCAGGCTCTAATAAGAGCTGTTGCGGAAATTTCTCCGTTCTTTTGAGCAATAGGCACTAATTTAATACCTAGCATGTTAGCAGCACTTTTTATTCCTGGATATGTAAGAGGATCTACACCTATACTATCGCCTACACGAAATAGGCCTGCTAAAATTGCCGCAATGGCATTTTGCCCGCCTGCAGTTTGTAGCACCTTATCTTCCGTAGTCATATATCCCATTTTGCCTATAAATTTAACTGCGGCCTTTTTTTGCCAAATGGCTCCTTGCTCTGCTCCATAATGTAAGAACTGTCCAAAATTAGGTTCCAAAAGCATCTTTTGCAGTACATCAGATAATTCCTTAAATGAAGTTACTGCTGGAGCCATAGAGCCCATTTCGATTAAATTTTTAGCATCAAATTTAGGTAGCATCTTAAAACACTCCAACGCATTATAAGCAACAAAGGTACCTCTCCCAATTGTTCCATTTAAGAGTCCTTTTTGCGTACATAATTTAAAAGCGCGAGTAATAGTGCTAACATTAATGTCCAAAAAATCTGCTAGCTCTCTTTGCGGCGGGAGCTTTGTTCCTGGCAATAGTTCTCCATTTTTTATGTCCTTTTCCAATTCAGCAGCTAAATAACGATACAGTGACTGCGTACCGTTTTCCAAAACAGGCTTCCAGCTCATGGGATAATTTTCAAAAGAATTAATGGGCATAGCTTTTCCTCCCTGCTAAATGGCATACATCAACACATTTATTAAGATAGCACCAATAACTACAAAGGTAATAGACATATTTATCCAGCTCAAAGCTACTGCCGTTAAGGCACCCACTAGACCAATCGCCATAAAATCCTTGTCCACATACAATACGCCTGGGAAAACCAATGCTGTCATCGCGCTATAAGGTATCAAGTGCAAAAACTTCTCTACCCTAGGTCTATTTGTTTTTTGACCCAAAAATAATACAGGAAGTACCCGTCCCAAATAAGTGACTAATGCCATTCTTAAAATCAAAATAAATATTTTCACTCCACAGCCTCCTCTTGTTCTTCTTTTACAAAGAAGACGCCTAAAAATGCGCCAACTAAAGTTGCACAAATTATAGCCCAACTAGAAGGCATGAAATAGTTGAATGTAGCATTTAACAACGCTGTCAAAACAACTAGAAATCCCAGTTGCATATTTCTTTTAATATTGGGGATTGCTAACCCAATAAACATTGCAAACAATGCTATGCCCAAACTGCGTGAGACTAAAGCAGGTAAAAATTGAGAAGCGGCGCAACCTGCAATAGTTCCCACTGCCCAAGTACTGTAAGTTACAGAAATCAAACCCGCAAAATAATAAGGAGTACTGTTTTTTTCTTCCGTCGTCGTGAAAATTGCAAAGGATTCATCTGTTACCCCAAAGCATAACATCGCCTTTTTCCACATAGGTGTGGTCAACATTCTGTTCATAATACAGGTCCCCATAATGACATGACGAAAATTCAAAATGAAAGTAGCTATCACTATAGGTAAAATGCCTGCTCCTGCTACCAACATCCCCACCGCCATAATCTGGCTGGCACCGGCAAAAACCAAAATTGACATTAAGATGGTCTCAAATGTTGTAAGACCACTATGCTCACTCAAGACGGCAAAAGCTACCGCCACAGGCAAAATACCTAAAATTACAGGCAACGCGGTCTTTACTCCTAATAAATATTGCTCTTTTTTCGTCATATACGTCACCCCAAGTTTATTTTGTAATTATTATAACCCTAATGCTTTAATGCACACAATAATTAAATTGTATGGCAGACAATCTAATTATTCTCCAATATACACACTAAGTTCCAAACAAACAAAAATGAGTGAAAAGGTTTAAGCCTGTTCACTCATTAAAAACCTGCAAACATACAAGCAATATCACATATTTAGACAAAAGCACTAGACTTGCACTTTGCCAAACTCTTTTATAAAACTTTCACATCAATAGCACTATTTTCGTAAATTACCTCAATTTTATCCCCGCTCTTTATTTCTCCTGCGACAATTTTCTTGCTGACTATAGTCTCCACCGTATGCACTATTAATCTCTTTAGTGGACGAGCACCAAAGTCGGGATCGAAACCGGCCTTGGCCAAATAGTCCAAAGCTTGTTCAGTATATGTAAGAGTAAGTTCCATTTGGTTATGCAATCTTTCGCCTAACTCATTTAAAATAAGTTTTACAATGCCCTTAATCTGAGCTTGTTCCAAAGCATGGAATACTACAATATCATCTACACGGTTTAAAAATTCCGGTCGGAAGAATTTCATTAGCATACTTTGAATCTCTTCCCGCGGAAGGTCACCATGCTTACGCATAATTTCAGCAGAACCCAAATTGCTAGTCATAATAATCAAGGTGTTCTTGAAATCTACTATGCTTCCCTGACCATCAGTCAATCGTCCATCATCTAGAACTTGCAATAAGACATTAAAGATATCAGCATGAGCTTTTTCAATCTCATCTAACAAAATAACAGAATATGGTTTACGGCGTACAGCTTCAGTTAACTGACCACCCTCCTCATAACCAACATAGCCTGGAGGCGCTCCAATTAGACGAGAAACAGTATGTTTTTCCATATACTCACTCATATCTATGCGAATAATATTACGCTCATCGTCAAACAATACTTCAGCTAGAGCCTTAGCCAATTCAGTTTTACCTACACCGGTAGGTCCTAAGAAAATAAAGGAACCGATAGGTCTTGCAGGGTCTTTGATGCCGGCGCGGGCACGAACTACAGCTTCACTTACGGCCGTAATGGCCTCATTTTGTCCAATCACTCGCTTATGTAAAATTTCTTCTAAATGAATAAGTTTATCTCTTTCACCTTCCACTAAACGTTGAACGGGTATTCCGGTCCAAGTGCTAACAACCTTAGAAATATCATCCTCATCCACTTCTTCTTTTAGCAGACTATTACCCTCTTTGCTTTTGCTTTCCATTTCAAACAATTGCTTTTCCAAAGCAGGTAAACGACCATATTTTAACTCAGCCATTTTATTTAAATCATAGTCACGTTCAGCTTTTTCCATATCTTGCTTAACATTGTCTATTTCTTTCTTTACTTCACGGACCTTAGTAATTGCGCCTTTTTCGGCATCCCATTGTTTCGTCAGTACTTCATTAGCTGTTTTTAACTCAGCCAACTCTTCTTGAATCTTTGCAGCACGAGCTTTAGATTGAGCATCATTTTCCTTACTTAAAGCTTGAGCTTCTATTTCCAACTGCAAAATTCTGCGTTTGCTTTCATCGAGTTCTGTAGGCAAAGAATCAATCTCTGTACGTAACTTGGCCGCGGCCTCATCCATCAAGTCGATAGCCTTATCAGGCAAAAAACGATCATTAATATAACGATTAGATAATACGGCAGCGGCAACTAAAGCTGCATCTTTGATACGCACGCCATGATGAACTTCATAGCGCTCACGCAAACCACGTAGGATAGAAATAGTATCTTCTACACTTGGCTGTTTAACCATAACAGGCTGAAATCTGCGCTCCAAAGCGCTATCTTTTTCAATATATTTACGATACTCATTTAAAGTAGTAGCACCAATACAGCGAAGCTCTCCACGCGCCAGCATTGGTTTTAAAATGTTACCGGCATCCATTGATCCTTCAGCAGCACCAGCACCTACTACAGTGTGAAGTTCATCAATAAACATAATAATTTGTCCGGCAGAACCTGAAACTATTTTTAGCACCTTTTTTAAACGCTCTTCAAACTCACCACGGAACTTGGCCCCCGCCACTAAAGATGCTAAATCTAAAGCATACAAGGTTTTATTCTTCAGCATTTCAGGAACATCACCAGCCACAATACGGCGAGCTAACCCTTCTACAATAGCAGTTTTACCAACACCGGGTTCGCCTATTAATACAGGATTATTCTTTTTACGCCTGGACAAAATCTCAATAGTACGACGTATTTCTTCATCACGCCCAATAACTGGGTCAAGATCACCCTTTTTAGCCTTCTGAGTCAAATCTTGTCCATATTTTTCTAAAGTTTTTTTGCTTTCATCCTCTGCTTGCCCACCTGCATATTGCAAATATAAAGAATCTACTACTTTTTTAGTCAAACCAAACTTCTTACATAAAGAAACGACATCACCATCGCCATCTTCAACGATAGCTCCCAGCAAATGACCAATATTAATTTCCCCTTGCCCTGCTGCTTGTTCTGACTTGCCTAAAACTCTGGCTAATCCCATACTCATGGTTAAACCATCCTGCCCTTTAACTGACGGGATTTTTTTCAATAACTCTTTAGCTTCAGCAGTAAATGCTTTTTCATCAGCGTTTACATTGTGCAACAAAAACTTGAAAAATCCATCTGGCTGGCCACACAAAGCAACTATAAAATGCTTTGTCGACAGCTCTTGATGATAATTCATAACGGCCTGCTGTTGTGCTGCCTCAAATAAAGTTTTTACTTCGTCATCATAACGTTCTACGTTCATAACAAACACCTCCATAGTATTTAATATATTTTTAGTTCAATTTTATTCTTTGCGCAGGAAAACTTGCTTTAGTGGCGAATTCAATAAGTACTTAACATTTCTTTTTAATAAATGAGGAGGCCTTTATGAATTCATCCATATTTATATACCACCTATTCGATGTTGCCGATGAAATCAACCTAGATTTAGTTGAAGCTCTTTGGGCCAGCCGCAATAAAATTGCCTCGCGTCTGCGCCTAGAAAAAGTGTCCACTGATTCTATTACTTTCAAAGATCCACCGGTTCTTGTAGAACTTGGCTCTCATGAAATGAATTTCGCCAATGCCACTTATCTCGCAGAGGTTAAAGCCAGGATTTTCGATTTAGGAGTTATTAGTTTAATTATCAATATAGATATACCCGATGACATCACCTATGAAGAATATCTAGACCTTACTATAGCTATAGATACAATGCCCGATGATGACCTCAGAGAATATGTAGCTGCAGTTTTAGAAACCATTGAACCCGCCTGTTCCAAAATGCGACAATCAGACTTTGATGAAGATTTTGTCGTCTATTATTTTCGAGATAAATTACCTAATTGGGACTTTGCCCCTATCTTAATGAAGGACGGAACAAAACTAAGTCCTGAAACTCGTCAAGATACTCTAGCCAATAGATTTTCCTATGGCAGCGATATTGCCTACCTTACTTGGGACTCTACACTTATTTACGACAAAACTCGCAGTATGGATTTGCCGGATTTGCTGGAATTCGCTAATGCGCAATTTCTCGAGCTTCGCTATTATGATGATGCCCTTAACAAAGCTATTGATCAAACCTATGATGAAATTGACGCCGCAAATAAAGCCAGTCGCAGCGACCGCTTGACCACCTATCGTCAAATTCGCAATAACCTTATGGAACTTATGGCTGATATGAGCAGTTTAACAAGTAATATTGACAACGCACTTCAAGTTACCGAGGATATCTTTAATGCTCGTGTATACTCTAGATATATGCACTTGCTGCGCACCTCGGTTTGGCGAGAAAACATCAATAATAAAATCAATGTTATCCAACGTAGCTATAACCTTCTAAATGAAGAAGTCCTCATGCATCGCTTTGTAACTATTGGGTACTTATGTGCCGGACTTTTAGGCCTCATAGCCTTGCTTTGTCTGTACATTGCGATCGCTATCTAGTCAATTATAACAGGAAGTTGTTCATCGCTTCCTGTTTTTTATTTTAGCCCCTAAAGGTCAAAAAGTCAAATACTTATTTTGTTTTTTTGACCTTTAAGTATTAGTGCCATTTTTAAGGTTTTCCTAAGCCATTTTCGCATAAAAACAAGGCATACAAATGAAAGTATGCCTTGTTTTTATGCTTTTAGATTAAAACCCCGCTCTTTGAGCATTTTTTTTGAATATTTGAACCTGAAGTTGTAAGCATATTTCCTGTTATCTTAGCACTAGCACCAAACTTAAAAGCCACAGCGCCATTTTGGGGCAAAAGGTTACGGCCTGCCGCCAAGCGAATATTCGCAATTTGCACTACACCTTCTGCTAAATCCATTAATAACCGTGCACATGTCAACATACCAGATACAAAAAATTTTTTACCGCTTGCAGCTCTTGTAAATTCTTCTCAATTTACCGCACTAGTAATTGTCAGAAAGTTTGCAGTTCTATTTAAACCATTGACTTTTTATTTCAAAAGTGTAAAATAAGTATTCATCACACATATGTTCAATAATAACTCATCAATATTGACTAATATAACATTTAGCTGATAGTTTAATAGGAGGAAAAATGAATTCTCATAGCTTACTAACCGGTTTTGCGCTTTTACTTTTCATACAATTTATTGGTACTTGTATTATAGGTTTTTTTAATATATCACTTCCGCCTGCACTTTTGGGTATGATTTTGCTCACTATAGCCTTGCTTACCAAGGTTATCAAAATGAACTGGGTGGAAGATACTTGTACCGTCCTCATTGAAAAAATGGGTATGCTTTTTGTACCTGCAGGCATAAGTATTCTTTTATACAAGGAAAGTATATTAAAAGAATGGTTTGCAATTTTTGCGACCATTTTTTTCAGTTCTGTAATAGTTATTGTTGCTACTGGTTTATTCGTTGATATTTTACTACGCAAAGGAGGTAAAAAAAAATGCCGGAAATCCTTCTTAACTCGCCCTTATTGGGTTTAACAATAACTATTGTCGCCTATCGCATAGGCGAATATATTTCTGAACGCTTCAACTTAACCTTATTACCACCATTACTAACTAGTTGTATACTTATTATTCTAACGATTTCCTATACAGGCCTCTTTACCTATGAACAATATCAAATAGGTGGAACTATTATTAATTTTCTACTTGGTCCTGCTACTGTTGCCTTAGCTCTCCCCTTAGTCCACAACTGGTCAATTCTAAAAAAACACTATGCAATATTATTAGACGGTGTATTTGTTGGTACCTGTAGCGGCATTATTTCTGTCATCCTTTTTGCCAAACTTTTTGGTGCTTCCCATCAAATTACCTTATCCTTGGTACCTAAGTCTGTTACAACAGCTATTGCCATGGGTATTTCAGCGAATATTGGCGGTATTCCTGCCTTAACTGCGGCTTGCGTAATTTGTACCGGGATCTTTGGAGCTATGTTCGGTCACAAAATACTCGCCTTTATAGGTGTTAAAAATGATATTGCTATCGGTCTCGCTCTCGGCGCTTCTAGCCACGGATTAGGAACGAGTAGCTGTATTCCATATGGTACTTTGCAAGTGGCCATTGGCAGCTTAGCTATTGCACTTGTAGGTATCGCTACCGCAATCATGGCTCCAATTTTAATTGCAATATTCAATTAAATTCATAAAGCAAAAAGGTAAACACATAATGTGTTTACCTTTTTTGCTTTACTCCGCCTTTTTTCTATTATTTATAACTTTCTCGATGAAATCTCGAACTTTAACCGCCGCAGTATTGTTAGCGCCATTAAAAACCAAGGTGTTTTCATCTTTCCTAGCTGCAATAATATCAGTAATCTTTTTTTCACTATCTTTGCTTTGGAATTGTAAAAATCCATTGCAAGACCAGCCGGCTTCTTGAAAATTAACCTCTTGAACGTTGTTTAGTTCTATAATTCGTTCCTTACCCCTACCAAAAAGCAACGTAGATAAAACACCTTTTTTAGAAATAAGCACCCGCTCCCGGTTAACCCACATTTGACCGTTAATGCCCTTGATAAATAACTCCGCCATTCTATCGACTCCCGTCGCTTAAATATGTTAATCTCATATTAGTTTATCACAACGAAAGCACTTTGAAAAATCAAAAAAAACATTAATGCTATTTTAGTCAGATACATAACGATTATAGCATCAATAATTGGTGTAGCTAATAGTACAGGATAAAACAGTTTATTGCTTTTAGAAACCATTACTATACGTGCAAAATGTCCAATTAAAGTTCCCATCGTAATACAGGCAGGAAAGAGTATTGTAGCTTGAGCTGCATCTATTTGACCATTCATAAATAAAGTCGCCGCTGCCGCGCAACCTGCTGCTTTAGCGAAAAAAGCTGCCAGCAAAACAACGCTCGCTTCCCCCGGTAAACCAAAAAGAGCCATAACCGGATTTAATACATTACCAATAATAGCCATTAAACCACTGATTTTCAAAAATTCAATTAGGGCATAGGCCATAATCATTGCCGGCCCAATAAGTTCTACCCCAATGTACCAACCTTTTTTTGCCCCCTTCATAAATTCTTCCACTACTGAAACATTTTTAGTTTCAATTTCCATTATAGGCTGCCTCCTTCCACAGGATGTTTTCTGCGATAAAACTTTAAATACAACCTAAGTAAATTGGCTCCTATTATTTTAACAATAACAATCAATAAAATAATGATACCTATGGGTAGTACTGAAATAGCCAGAAGTGGTGCTCCTGCACCACTAACATTTCCTATAGTTCCTGATCCAGCATATTGATAGCCAACAAAAATAGTGCGTTCATCATCTGTCATTAATCCTGTTTCCACTAAATCCTTGCTCATAACTGCTCCTACATCAGAGCTAGTAAAACTACTTACAAACGCAAGCCCAGCCACCCCTGGGATTCCCAAAAAAGGTCTAAGCAACGGACGAAACAATTTTTCTGCAGCACGCAGAGCACCCAGCGCTTCACAAGCCTGAATTAATCCTAGTGCTAACATTACAGTAGGAATAAGTGTTATAGCGAAAATTAACCCTTCTCGAGCCCCAATTCCCCCTGCACCTAAAAACGTATTTTTACTACCTGCTATGGTTCCAACTTTTCCTAATAAAGCTGTAAAATCAAATGCCCTCAATGCTGTAGGATTTTTAGCAAAGATACCTGAAAAGGCTATGCACAAGAAGATTAGTGCAAGCCAACTTTTCCATGTAAGTTTGTATTCATTTTTATCTTCATTCATAACTTTCCCCCACTTATATTATTTATTATTTTAATTCTTTTAGTTTGAGCACTGTAGCTATAATAAGTTTTGAACGTTCGAACATACTCTCCACAACTGCATATTCTTCCGGGGCATGATTATTTGCACCTTTTACGCCCACTGAACAAACTGTAGGAACACCAGCAATAACCGTATAAGCTGAATCAGAACCGCCTCCTACTAGCTTATCTGTAGCTTTTCCAAACCCATTTTCTTCGCTAGTTTCAGCCAGAAGTTTAAATAATTTTTTCACACCCTCCGTAGTTTGCATAGCGGAAATTCCTACATGAAAATCTACTAGTTCAGTTCGAGTTCCTTCTATATAAGTTTTCGCTACTACTTTATCAATTTTGGCTTTTATTTCAGAAACAACCTCAGGATCTAGATAACGAATGTCAACATCTATTTCACACTGTCCAGGAACCGCATTAAAAATAGTTCCGCCATTTATAGTGCCAACATTAAATGTATAACCTCTATCCCAGTTTGTTAAATTTTGTATATCAATTACTTTGTGAGCCATTTCTAAAATTGCGCTACGTCCCCTCTTAGGATCATTTCCTGCATACGATGTTACGCCCTGTACTCTTAACTTAAAAATAGCTGTACTTTTTCTTCCCGTAACAAAAGAATTATCAACAAACCCCGTTTCAAAAGTAAAGGCCGCAATGCACCCCTTAGCTTGCTCACTAATAATTTCAGCTACATTAGAATTAACATGAGCAATTTCTTCATCACCTGCAAAAGCAATCTTGATAGGACGTTCTGAAAACCCCGCAGCTTTTAGTGCCTTTGCTGCAAATAAAGCAATTACAATGCCGTCTTTCATATCTAAAACACCAGGTCCATACGCTTTGCCATCTTTAATGATAAAAGGACGCTTAGCTACTTCACCATATTTAAAAACAGTATCCATATGTCCTAAAAACATTACAGGTGGTTTTGCCTCGCCTGTAAATTCGGCAATTATGCTATTACCCGCATTTTCATTAGCAACAATATTTGTACTAGCACCAGCGGCTTGTAATACGCTGTCAATCTTTTTGGCTACCTGGTCCACGCCCTCAGTATAATAAGAGCCGCTTTCTGTGTTCACCAAATCTTTCCACAGTGCCAACATTTCTTCTCTGTGGCTGTCAATGTACTCAAATGCTTTTTCTTTCAAAATAATTTCCTCCTCATTCTTTTAATATATTATGTGCAAAAGCACAGTAACAAACATTTTAGGTCTATTAAGGGTCTAGACTTTTAATAAGTTTAATACTATGTTTTTTTTTATGTCAATACTATTTCATATATATAATACTCTTATGTTTTATTTAACAAAAAACGTAACAAAGGGAACGCTTTTGCGTTCCCTTTGTTACGTTTTTTTATTTATTTAAATCAATCGCAAAAACTTTTCGTGGCCTGCCACGATAATTCGGATTTTCATCTCCAATTTCCTTAGCTGCTCCAGCCTCTACCAACTTTCCTAATATTCTTCTGGCACTTCTTGGTATTATTTGTAGTGATATAGCTAATTCTTGCGCATTAATTGTATTATGTCCGTATTTTTGTAGAGCAGATTCTATTTTACTTAAATTGGCAATGCTAACTTTTGATTTTTTACTGAGAGCTTGCAGTTTTTCAGAGTAATAATCATATGTAAGTTGTGTATTCCTACCTAAAGGTCCTATTATTTTCTTATCATCCATTATTACAAACCATTCACCATTTTTATTTTTTCGGCTCTGTCTAAGGGCCGCTACTGCATTTAATTCTGCATCTCCGGCAGATTTGCCCATACCTATACCGCATGCTAGCAATTTTGTTTCTATATCAAACAAGTGCTTCTTGCTTGGTATAGTCGTAAAATCATTCGTATATTCGGCTAAAAGACCTCTAGTGGTAAAAATAAAAAATCGCCCCTGACCAACAATTTTAAGTGAACCCTGAATTTGTTTTGCATAAGCAATGAGTTGTTGACTAACAATAATTTCTTTACTATACAAATCATCTACCGAATACAAAGAGTCCTCTTTCCCATATAAATCATAGTCAAACACCTGCACTGCTATTTGATTATCTCTTAATGCCTGTATTTGAAATTCGGTAAGAATCATATTTAGTTCCATGCGCACACTAACACGTAGTGGCAATAGACATATAACAGGCATATTTATTTTTTCTAGCGCTATCTTTACAGCCCAACTGCTGGTAATCGCCAATTTAGCCTTACCGGCCATAAATAAGCGTTTATGAAAATTTGTATAGGTTTTTATGCTATTGTTACTAGTCGACATTTTGTACTGTATAGTTTTGTAGTTAATATGCATTTCTCTAAAACCAAGTTGCAATTCATCATAAGGAATTGTATCAATACTCATTTCTTCTACCTTATAATTTTTATAAAGAGCCTCACATAAAACCTTATAAAAACTAGCACCACGATAAGCAATACAATAGACCGGTGCTTTTGCTTGTGCCCAAGACATTATACGTTGATAACCTAACTGTCCAAAAACCAGCCAAACATCCACTTTTTCTTGATTATTTTCAATAATTTTACATATCTCGTCTTCTTCTCTATATACAAAAGAAAAGTACTCGTACTGTGTTGTATACTCTAAAATTATTTTGTTTATAACTACCAAACTGTTTTCTTCACCAATAACCCCTAGTTTTATTTTCATAACATACTCCTATGTTTTTAAATCGTTATCTATCTTTCATAATATCATTACAGGAACACTAGTGCAAGTTAAAACAACGCAAGCACTATAAAGTGCTCGCGTTGTTTTTGTCATAATATTTTTAGTGCAAAAGCGTGGAAACTAAAAACATATATGCCGGTATAACTATAACCCCTGCTAAAACTGTTACTAAACTAAGAGTCGCAGCATAACCAGCATCCGCACCATAAGATTTAGCCACAATTGCCATTTGCGTCATTGCTGGCATAGCAGCTTGCATAGTAAATACTTGTGCAGACAACGTGGATATTGGAATAAAAGGAAATAAGCACAACACACAAAGTGGACAAATCCAAAAACGCCCCAAAAGACTCCACACCATATCTCGATCAAATTCAATCGAAGATAACGGTATTCTACTCATTTCTATGCCAATAAATATGAGCGATAAAGGCGTGGTTAAATTTCCTACATAACGAAACGTTGCTTGCAAAAAACTAGGAATGTGGTGAACAGACTTTCTTAATAGGGGTCATAGTAAAGATGCTGCTATGTCCTTCTTGCCCAACTTCGCTGTCTTGCACTATATTATGGACACCCAATGTCCAAAACATTATCGTGTTAACCATATAATATAACATAACTGCAGGTATGCTTTTTTCACCAAACAAGGCTAAATTAACCGGTAAGCCAATAAACATCGTATTAGCAATAAAAAAATTAGTACAAAAAACTCCCTTACGTCCCTCTTTAACTTTTATAACTTTGGCCACAAGCTTTCCTATAATGTAAGCTAACAGGACGGATAATATTGGTACAATAAGATCAGGAGCCATAGACAAGAGTTTTTCGCGGGTAAAATCTTTGGTCATGTTCGTCAGCATATACAAAGGTAGTGCTATAGATGTTACCAAGCGAGCTAAAACCTTACTACTGTTATCATCAAACCAACCTCTTTTAGCCAGGACATAGCCTATAGCAATAATAAACATCACACTAAATAATCCGGTTAATGCATTAACGAAAATCCCCATTTTCATTCCCCCGTCTACAAATATCAACTAAACGCGCTGCGTTTTATATAATATACTATATATGAAATTAATCATAGCATAATATCCGCGGATTTATAATTAATTTATTATAAATTTTCTGAGTACCCACTATTTTTTATAAAATATTTCAAATAGCAAGATATAGGCTTATATGGCAAAGACTCCTACATTATCAATGTAGGAAATTCTTGATTTTTCAAAAGAAATAAAGCTATAGTAATAGATAATAAATCAGCTGCTCCTCCAGGACTAATACGATGTTCAACACAATCATGGTCGAATTTCTGAATTTCTTCTCTACCAATACTAGAAAAAATACTGCCTTTCGACAAAATATATTGTGCTCGTAATTGTACCTTTTGTAGCGTTTCATAATCAGTACGCCAAATAACATTAGAATCTTCAACGCAGGTCATTAAGGAAATTAAGCCGTGCACGAGCGCATCGTTAAGACAAACTCCTTGGGCAAAAGCCGCTTCCAACGCCGGTAAGCCAATATTGCGTACACTGGGAAATCCTTTTTCAACTTCGCCACGAATACCTGTTATGCCATATTTTTTGTACAACAACTCTCCTGCTGTCAATTTTGTTTTTATGTCTAAATTTTCAAGTTCATTTTTAACCAATCCTTGTGTCATGTTTGCTACAAGTCCATAAATATCCTCTGTAACAGCATCTGTTTTTTTTGTTAAATATCCGCCTGCAGCCGCTAAAATACCTCCGGCAAACAATACTCCTCTTTGGGTATTAACACCTTTAGTAGCTATTAGCAAATCCTTCTCCGCAACTACTCCCGCCATACGTACTTTATTAAACAAATCTTCAGCACTACAATCTTCTTGTTTACCAAACTCTAAAAATTGGTAATAGGCTCTAGATAAAACTACTGAGCTCATGGCGAAGGTTAATATGCTCATATCACTATGGGAACCGTTTGTATGTCTATTCACAAGCCCCGGTTTAGGATAAGCTGATACTTCCAATAATATCGCTTGCGATAAATATTCACTTAACTTTTCAAAGAATTGCATTTTACACCTCGCAAAAATATTACCTGATTTTTTAATAATAGGCAAGCCACTAAAGGCTTGCCTATTTATCTGATTTTAAATTTTAACCCATAATAGTTTTAACAGCTAAATACAAGATTGAAGGACAAAGCAAGCAGCCAATACCTGTATAGAAAGTGGCAGTCATTGCTCCATAGGGAACCAGCTTTGGATCAACAGCAGCAAGTCCTGCGGCTGTTCCTGAAGATGTCCCCATTAATCCGCCAAAAATCATGGCTGACTTAGGATTATCCAAGCCAACAAAATCTTTAACAAATGGAGTTAAAATCATTACGGCCACAGATTTTACAACACCGGCAGCAATACTGATAGCTATAACATCAGAAGATGCGCCAAGAGCCGCGCCTGTAACAGGTCCTACAACAAACGTACAAACACCTGCTCCAATTGTTACCATGGAAACAACATCGGGATAGCCCATGAAATAAGCCATTACGCAACCAACTATAAATGAGCTAAGTACCCCTAATAACAAAGATACAACACCAACCATACCGCATTTTTTAATTTCACGTAAGTCAGCGCCAAAAGCAGTAGAAACAATAGCGAAATCACGAAACATGCCGCCGCCCATCATACCAACACCAGCAAAAAGCGTGATACTTGCTATGCCCTTGGAACCACCTGTTGTTGCTCCACCAATATAAGCTAAAACTAGGCCAGCAAATATTGCTATTGCTGAACCATGAATTTTACCTTTCGTCAGAGCAGAGATTTTATAGGTTATAAAAGTTATAATACCAATTAGCATAAAAGAAAAAACTAGTCCATTCTTAATACAAACCTTTGAAATAATTGCCAATATATCCATTTACTCCACCTCTTCCTTTTTGCCGCCACCAAATTTAGCAATAATAGGAATAAAAGCAAACGCAACCGCAACCCCAACTAGACCTGCACCTATAGCCAAAGGACCACCTTTTAAGGCTGCAACAACATTTTGAATAGAAGACATGGCCACAACAATAGGAATATACATCGCACTCCAAAAAGCAATACCACTCTGAGCCTTTTTGTCTAACCAACCATGATCAATACCATGATTTGACAATAAAATTAAAAATAACATTGCAAAGCCAAAACCACCGACATTAGCCTTAACACCAACAACAACGCCTAACACATCACCGATTAAGAGCCCGACAATATAACAAGCCGCTAATAATGCAACACCATAAATTGCCATAATTACACCACCTAAGTTCAATTTGTTATTATCACATCCAACTCCGAATGTGAAACTAACTAGGCTAAATATTGAAGATTATTCTACAATCAAAAGAACTTGACCGGCAGATACGCGATCGCCCTCTGCTACTTTGTATTCTTTTACAACGCCTGCAACTGGGCAAGAAACCCATTGTTTCATTTTCATTGCTTCCATCGTAACCAATACGTCTTTAACAGCTACTGTATCACCAATTTTTTTCTCAAATCTTACTACTTTACCCGGTACTCTAGATTTAATTTCCATTATAATAGCGCTCCTTTTTAGTCAGTGCTTGTAACACTGTTTTTCTTTCCAACAAAATAACATTATCTAAACTTTTGCCTAATAAGGTTTTTGTATCCATGAAAAGTTCAGCTGCTTTAACTCCGTAACCATTATTCAAAGCAATTTCTAAGTCTATTGGCATATTATATTTTCTGCCAATACCTTTGAGCTGATTATAAATTTCTACAATCGTCTTATAATCACAACCCTGAATCACTAGATCAATATCGGAGTCTCCATTGGTATAGTGGCAACCTGTAAATATTTCCAAACCAGCTGAACCTAATATTCCAATTGCTTGGTTTATTCCCTGTGCCATAATCGCTATTTGGCTGGCAGCCTGCAAACAATTATTACGACATTCAAACGGCATCTGCAACAATTTATAGAGCGTTACAATATTCATCACCTCCGCAAAATTGGCAAAAGTTCCTATACGCAAGCGTCTTTCTTCTAAACGTTCTAATGGTACAAACCCTAGTGGAATTGATAATTCATTTGCTACCTTTGCTCTGCGTACAATTCCAGGTATACCAGCGTCCCCGTATTTATTAGAAAAAACATCTCGAACTATAGTAGCTATTGCCGCACTGTAGTTCGGAAGCAATTCTGTACAAATACGCTCCCGTCCAGCTTTTGATATAATGACAAAATCATGCCTGTTAAATTGCGCTAGTTCCTTTTCGTCCATACAGGATCCGCCTTACTGTTTTGTTGATAGTCTAATTGTGCCTGTACCAAATCATCAAACAATTTTGTTTTAACTGCATCTTTAATAATTACACTTTTGTTTGTCTGTTTTTGTATTGGATCAGGCACAAGTTCCAATACAGTATTTGGCGCATTAGTCACTAAGTCTGGACTAACTTTAACAATTCGCCCTTTAATTCTCAAAATACTGCGAGCTGCTCTTCCTGCTGTAACCGCAGAAGACAGTTTTGTTGCCTTTAATATTACTTCAAACTCTGGATAAGTACGCTGGCGTCGGTAAGTGATAATCTTGCCTTTATGATCGCATACATGTCCACTTTCCGAAACTGGGAAGCTATCACCTGTTGGTAATCCACCAACAACTAGCTCAAAAGTTTCTTGCCCCTTAACTGTTACTAAAGGCACAAGCGTTATGTCCTCACGAACAGAACTTCCATCCATGGCAATCCACCCAAACTCCTGACAGCCATACAAATCATGCACTTTGGCATTTAAAACTTCTTCAGCACTGGGTAAAAATTCTAAATCCAGTGGTGTGCCTGCCGTAAGCAAAATCAGGTTTTTAGGCAATTCACCTACTACTCCTATATTTTTTGCGTCTTCCAAGGCTGCTCGCAAAAAGGATGGTTCTCCAATAACTGCATCTGGTTTTTCTTCATATAAAGCAGCTAAAAACGCATCACGGCTAGAACGAATGAGAAATTTCCAATGCAGCCCATATTCTTGCATAGCTTGACCTGAAAAAACGTTAACAAGAGGCGGATAAGTAACTAAAATTTTATCTCCTGCCCTTAGGCCTGCACGTTTCAAAACTATTTTGGAAGCCTTAATTCTTTCCGGCAACTCCGCAAAAGTAATGCCCACTATGTTTTGAAAAGCAGAACTTCCCGTAGTAAAAGTTACATATGCTAAATTCAGAGGCGTATGTATTTCTTCAATGGTATGAGCAGCTGTTGGTCCCTTGATTCCTTTATCTGCCAAAGTTCTTTTTGGCAGATCTTCTAGTGTAGGTGCAGAACCGAATTCAGCAACCAATTGACTGATTTCCCGCAGAAGGCCAGCCATACGTCATCCCTCCTTAAGCATTAATGTATTTGTCAGCAACAGCTTCATATTCAGCATTCATTTGCTCCATGGCTTTCAATCTATGAGTACGTCCGCCGCGCTCTTCACCTAAAAGTCCACGCTCCCAAGGTCCCAACTTTTCGAATTGGCCTGCAGCTTTAATAGCATAGATTTCATCAATATGACGAATAATAACTTCTCTCATATTTTCAACTTTATTAACTACTTCTTGAACACCACCAAGTTTATAGAAGAAATCTACGCCTGCGGCAAAAACAGGATTGCTGGTCGACAATTCTTCCAAACGTTCTATATCCATTTTTGTAATACGGGAAATACTGGTTAAAGGCATAACATGTATCATAGTTCCATAGTCCTTGGACAAAGCTAAAATATGATCAGCTTGCAAGCCATGACAAAGGAACGCACCACTAATTGCACGACCAATAACGATAGCTACAATAGGATGACCAGCTTTTCTTGCCTCGGCCAATGCTAGTTGATAACTGCCCGTAGATTTGTTCATACCGGCAATTTCTTCCATTTTGCCAGGGCCATTCCCTGGAGTATCAACGATCAAAACTATCGGGCGTTTTTCTTCCATTGGTTTATCAGCATCAGCTTCCAGTGTGCGATATACAGCTGTTGCCATCTTATAGCCTTCTTCTAACCCAATAATGCCACCAAAAACAACTGGAAATCTATCACTAAATGTTTGTGCATCGTTAGCAATAACAGTTGCATCACGACCATCTAACTTAATAGTTCCTACAACTGCCCCCATTCCGTAGTCAGGGTCAAAAGCATAACTTCCAATAACATTTTCTTGCAAGGAATCAGGATCAATGATCATATCAATTGCGTCACGACCACGACCAATCATTGTATTATCAAATTCTTCCATGTTCTTTTCCTCCTATCCTTACTTACGTACTCTACATTTTACAACTTTTAAAAACTCTGTAGTAGACAGTTCCGGCAAAACTTCCGGATTTTCATTACCATAGTATTTCCATAGATCCATAGAATCTTTAGGTTGCATTTCGCCAACCAATTTTACCAATCCCATTTGCTCTTGCACTAATTTAAGAGAGCCAATACGACGCATTTCTTCTATTTTCTCCATAGACAAATCTGCAACTTTGGCTAACACATTATAAAAATCAGAGATTTTATCTTCTACAAGATAGTTGCAATCTTGCATAATATATTTTTGTTTACCACCTGTCGTGCGATAAACAAGAGCCTTGTTGGAAGCATCAAATTCTTCCTTGCCCATTTCTTGTTCAATAACTTCCGGTCCGGTTAAACCAATACGACCCTCTTCACTCATAACAATAACATCTGTAGCGGCCGCAACAAATCCCATACCGCCAAAACATCCAACCTTACTTCCTACTACTGCTACAATAGGTACCTTGTGACGACAATCTTGGAACGCATCCATAACTTCAGCATGGGCTAAAAGTCCTGCGTTGGCTTCATGTAAGCGAACACCGCCGGTTTCAAAGGAGATTGCTACTAGTGGTCGGCGCGCATCATATTCATCTGGATGAGCTGCTTTGATTTGAACAGCTGCTTTTTCTGCCAACCGTAAGGTATTAACCATTTTCCCGCCATTAACTTCTCCAATAGAGCCACCGATAAATTTTCCTTCCATCGAAACAATAAATACAGGATGCTTACCAATTAGTCCCACACCAGTAACAGTTCCATCATCAAATTCTACGGCTGTTCCAAGCACCGGAAGATGTGGGCTTACAAAACGATCCCTAGGGTTAAGAAATTCAGTAAAAGTTCCTGCTTCAACCATCCCCAAAGCACGTTCACGCGCATTAGCATCTAAAAAGCTGCTTGCTTCTAATTCTTTCCAATTTTTCATGCTTATTCACCCTCCTTTGCGTTTGCTTCTGCAAGAGCTTGGCGCAGACGCATATAAACAACGATAGGAGTTGCATTATCATCATTAATTTCAATGCTAACATCGCCAACATTGTTTTCAACGACAAATTTATTAATCATTTTTTCCCAAATAGCATCAAAACCAACAACAGGAGTTACAACTTTTGCCTTAGTTTTTCCGCCAAGATCTTTTCTTTCCATTAATACTTCCAAGTCGCCCGAACCCGTAACACCAAGATGTGACCATTCTTTAGCAATGGATTTAGGTGCATCTGCTTTAAATTCAAATTCTAAAGTTGTTAATGCCACTATAATCTCCTCCTTAAATTACCAATTTCTAAATTTAGCTGGTGGATTGTACAAACCGCCTGACCATTCAACTAGGTCATGTACATTTTTTGCTGCTAACATAGAACGGTTTGCTTTATTGATATCAATACCAAGATCGGTTGCCGTTTTTATAACACCGGTTTCCCGCAAATGCTTGGTCATTTTAGGATCTGCTTTCATGCCAACTTCAGTGAAACCTGCAACACCTCTTATTGCAGCAGTTCTCTCTTCCATTGAACGGCACTTATGTAGATAAGCAATTCCTTCTTCTGTAATAATATGCGTCAAATCATCACCGTAAATCATTACCGGTTCAATAGGAAGTTTGGCGTTTTTTGCTAAAGCAAAGGCATCAAGTTCTTCTACAAAACCAGGTGCTAATTTTTCACGGAAAGTTTCTGCCAATTGTACTACCAAACGTTTACCACGACGAACATTTCCATACATTTCTTCTTTCATGCCATATTCATCGCCAACCTTCAACCATGCTTCACTTGAATGACGACGACCTTTAGCATCACAGCCCATATTAGGCGCTCCGCCAAAGCCTGCTACGCGACTAGCAGTTGCTGTCGAGCTGTTACCATACAGATCAATTTGTAAAGTACCGCCGATAAACATATCAATTGCATAATGACCTGCTGTTTGTGAGAAAGCTCTATTAGAACGCATAGAACCATCAGGTCCAACAAAGAATATATCCCTACGAGCTGCAACATATTTCTCCATACCAAGCTCTCCGCCAAAGCTATGATTTGATTCAACCCAACCTGATTCAATAGCCGGAATCAAAGTCGGATGGGGATTCAAAATAAAATTAGTAAAAATTTTACCCTTTAAGCCTAATTCTTCGCCATAGGTAGGAAGCAATAATTCAATAGCAGCAGTATCAAAACCAATACCATGATTTAAGCTTTTTACACCATATTCAGCATAAATACCTTTAATAGCCATCATGCCTTTAAGCACCTGAGCATCAGTAATTAAAGCCGGGTCACGAGTAAATAATGGTTCAATATAGAAAGGTTTTGGTGACTGAATAACAAAATCTACCCAATCCCCCGGAATGTCAACCCTAGGTAATTCATCAACAATTTCATTAACTTGGGCAATAACTATACCTTGATGAAACTTGGTAGCTTCTACAATAACAAGCGTATCCTCTGTACTAAACCCGGTGTACAAATTACCATGCCTATCAGCCTTAGTTGCAACAACAAGTGCTACTCTAGGAGTCAGATCTACAAAATAACGACCATATAATTCAAGATAGGTGTGAATAGCCCCCAATTCCAATTTTCCTTCTTGCAAGAACTCAGCAATTCGTTTCGCTTGTGGTCCGGAAAAGGACATATCTATTTTTTTTGCAATACCCTTTTCAAATACATCTAAATGCTCCGGTAAAGTCAAAACCGACTGGACCATATGCAAATCATGTATTTTTTTAACATCTACTTGGCACAAACATTTAGCTAAGAAATCCGCTTGTTTTTGATTATTACCCTCGATATTCACCTTATCTCCCGGTTTAATAACTGCCTCCAACAAAGCGACTGCGTCTTTTGCATCGACGATTTTCCCTTCTTTAGCATAGGGAGCAGCGTCTTTTAATCTTGCGTCAGCATCTTTTTTCAAAGTATTCCATTCGCGTTTTACACCTTTAAACTCCATTACTGTCTCTCCTTTCTTTTCTTACAGAATTTTAAACTTCATATAATAAAGATCCGGCGAAAAAATAAAGAGAGGTATAGGAAATAAACCCTAATAACTCTCTCTCATAATCACCACTATGTGATTGTCAAACCGCATCTTATATATGCATAATTCCCAGCCCCGCACGTTCATGATTAGTCATATAGTGTAAGGCAGAAGTACCAAACATAGCTACTGCAATCCAATGTTCATCTCTGACCACTGCTATCTTTAAAGCTAGGCTGGCACTGGAAGAAGTATTAACCATAATTCCTCTTTTTGCTTCTTCTGTGGCATGAATAATTGCATGCACTTCATTGGGCAGCTTGTCAATAATATTTGCATTTAATCCTGCACCTATTACAGCTCTATTAACTTTTTCCTGAAAACTACTCATACTAGTCTGCCCACCAACTTCGGTAACAACAAATTTGTGTCCCGTTTCTGCGATAGCTTCCTTTACTATTTCCTCATCATGGATAGATCTTGTTAGAGCCAATAACATAGCAGCAACACCTGGGGTTCTTACGCTTTCTTGGAGCAATCCAGCTAACCTGCTTACCAACATCCCCACCCTCTTTCTCTCTCTCACTCTGGGAAAAACTAATATCTTATACTAATTTCTCCAAAATCAAAACTTTGGAAAATTCCTGCCTCGTTACGTACCAGCAAACATCCATAATCATCTATATCTTCAGCCACCCCTGAAAATATCTCTCTGTCATTATCTTTTACTTTAACAAAACGTCCTATAGTCCCATTGCTGGCTAACCACTGTGCTCTAATTTTTTTAAATCCTTCGGTTACCCAGATTTCATACCATCTTTCTAAAGAAACTCGAAATGCCGCTAACAAGGTACTACCAGTAAATTTCTTGTCACTTTCTAAATAAACTGAAGTCGCAATATCTTCTAACGTTTCAGCAAAATCCTTTTGCTCCATATTCACGTTCAGGCCAATACCAACAATTATATAATCAATGGGTTCTTCATTAAAATGCCTTTCCGATAAAATACCACATATTTTTTTCCTACCAACAAGGATATCATTAGGCCATTTAATCGCAGCTTTTATTCCAGTAGTCTTCTCTAATACTTCTACTAGCACAACAGCAGACAAAAGTGTTACTTGAGCTCCATACTCTGGATCAATCTTCGGACGAAGTATAATCGTAAACCACAGGCCACTGCCTGAAGGCGATTCCCACTTTCGTCCTAAGCGGCCTTTGCCAGCACTCTGCCGGTCCGCTTGCACAATTGTTCCCTCGCTAGCACCTTTCTCCGCTAATTCTTGTGCTTTCAAATTAGTCGAGTCCAGTACTTCGTAGTATATGAGTGGTTTTCCTATAATAGTATGATTTTTAGAATAATCCAAACTCATAAAATTACCCTTCTATCAACAAACTTTTATTTAACAAATTGAATTGTGGCTACAAAAATACCACAAGCTACCGCAGAAACTATAACTCCAGCAATATTAGCACCCATTGCGATGGGCAATACCACGGCGAAAGGATTTTCCTCTTCAACAGCATGTTGTGCTATTTTGGCAGTAGAAGGAACGCAAGATACACCGGCAATACCAACACAAGGATTGAAGTTCTTTCCGCCTTTAGCCCAGTAAACAACCCAGCCACCAATAACACCAACTGCACCGGAAATAGCTAAAGCTAAAATACCAAGAACAACAATTATAGCAACTTTGGGATTCAATAAAGTTGATGCTTCACACAAACAACCTAAAAGTAAACCAAGCATTAAAGTTGCAATATAAAGAATTGTATTTTCTAATAAATCTTGGTAAGGTACGATTTCAGATTCCTTAATCGCCATACCCAAAAAGAAGGACATTAACAAAGGCGCTGCCATTGGCAATAACAAACAAAGCAATCCGCAGGCAACAATAATAAAGATAAACTTAGATTTCTTAGTTACTTCCGGGAAATCCATTTCAATATCCATTGCGCGATATTTCTTAGGAACCATCATTTTTACTATCCAAGGATAGCCGGCATATGTCAAACTCAAGTATAAATAAGCAATAACTGATATAGGTACGAATAATTTAGGTGCCAACATCAAAGAAGTAAATAGCACCATAGGTCCGTCGGCACCACCAATAGATGCAACTGCCGCTGCTTCGTGAGGAGCTAGACCAAGAACAACTCCCAAGATTAATGTAGCAAATGTGCCAGCTTCGGCAAAAATAGCCATTATAATACTGGTCCAAGGATTAGCCAAAATAAAACCAATTTCACACATGGCACCAACCCCCATAAAAACCAGGCAAGCAACTAAGCTATTACTAAACGTAAAATTATAAATAGGCTGCAAGAAGTTAACTTGCATAATATTAACTAGTGCATTAGGGTCTGAAATCAACGGGTTTAAAAACAAAGTGCCTGTCTGCCCATTAGCTAAAAACAAAACCCCAGTATTAATACAAATCATGCCAATACCCATAGGAACCATAATTAAAGGTTCTAAAACACGTTTATACCCATAATAGGCAAGAATAAATCCTAAAATTATTAAAACAATACGTGCGCCGGCAATAACCGGATCTTGCAGAAATAAGCTGGAAATACCAGGAAATAATTGCATTACTAAATTCATATCCATAATTACTCAATCCCACCTTTACTAGAGTTACCATTCATTAACTTATTAAGCAAAACAATAACCCCTATAACAATTAATGAAACAACTGCTGTCGCAAAATAGGTTAGACCCGCATAAACATATACATTCACTTTTTATTGCTCCCTTCCAATTCTTTGTTGTGCTTTCTCACTGTAATATTGCAAAACAATTTTTCTTAGCATCCGGACTGCCAAGTCAAAAACGGCAAAAAAATAGAGAAATAGACTAAACTCTATCTCTCTATCACCAATTTGTAATTTTAACTAAGTAGAAAACACGAACATAACCACAATAGTCTTCGCTCTATATAAGAACTCGCAATGCCTTTTTCTCATATAACTAAATTTCTCTCACCGCAATTATAACATAGCCGTTATTTTTGTCAACCATTTTTTGTTTAAAATTTTACAAAAAGATTTTTTTAAATATGCATAACTCCAAGTCCAGCACGCTCATGATTCGTTAAATGATGCACGGCAGACTCTCCAAACATCGCTACTGCTACCCAGCGTTCTTTTCTAACTATAGCAATTTTAATCGCTATATTAGCACTAGTAGAAACATTAACTAATATTCCCTGCTTGGCCTCCATGGTAGCGTGCAATATTGCGTGGATTTGATATGCTTCTTTTTCCACAATATTATTATTTAGTGCTGCTCCGATAACTGCTTTTGTAGTTTTCTCTTGAAATGTTTCTTGTGAAGTATTCCCACCCACTTCAGTTACGGCACAAAGATACTCATTTTCTAGCAAAAACTGTTTAACTTTATTCTCATCTGAAATCGAATTAGTCAAGGACAACGCCATTGCAGCCGATCCCACATCTCTAATACTATTTAGCAACATATCCATGGTTTTATCTCCTCACTATTTCTAACACAAAATAAATTACCAGCTCTCAGGTATTTCATCAAACTTGCCAACCACAAACATAGTTCCCGTTCCTGTTGCCACAATTTCTTTTTTACTATTACGCACAACAACATCCATAACCATTGTAGTCATGCCTTTGTGCACAATCTTTGCTTTGGCTAATGCTGTGTCATAGAAATAAATACTGTTTATGTAATTTATGTTCAGGTTTAACGTGACAACGCGTTTTCCTAAACTAGCTGCTACAACGCCAAGTGCTGTATCTACAAGTGTCCCAATTATACCACCATGAGCTGCGCCATAAATATTTGTGTGTTTATCATCTTCAACTTCAAAACTTAAGCTTGCCTCCCCACATTTTATACTCTCGATTTTAATATCACAATATTTTACAAATCCATTTTTGCCATAGGTATCACAAATTAATTTACTTATTTCTTCCGGTTTAGATAGCACCTTTATTCAACCTCGCTTGTTCTTTGTATTTTCTTGGAAAAATTGAAAATGAACACGGCGCTATTCTAACACACTATTTTTTCTTTCTCAACAACAATTTATTTCTTTTTCTGCAAATTTACAAGTAATCTACGCCAGCTTTTTCGTACTTTTCGCCATACTTTCGGCATTTCACTAAGCCTGTATCCCAATAGCAAACCAGCATCACGGTAAAGTACTCTACTATTTGTCCCTTGCAAAAAGGCCAAAATATCTTTATGTCCATAAACATCAAAGTTCAATACCTTTAAGTTACGATACAATGCTTTTAGATGGCCATATGTTTCTTTATCCAAACGGCCGATTTTAGTGCTGCTACGCACCATCACCATTACCTCAATAATACGTCTCATTTTACGTGCTGTATCTTCCTGCAGTTTCTCGTTAGTAATTTGTATTTCTAATAATTGTGCCTGCCAATCTTTGAGCCTATTTAAGGCAAATTGGTCCATTTGTAAAAAAGCAGCTCCCTGCCATGTAGTATTTTCCAGCTGTGCCATAATTTCAAAAAGCCCGGCAGTATAAATCCCGCTATTTACTTGCTTGAAAATGTTTTTTGTAATTGCTTCTCTACGTTCCTCTAAGCGTTTCAACAAAACATTATTGCGTAGCATTGTTCCTGCTTTTTTATAAATATTTTTCCACTGTCTGGTAAAACGCTTTATTATATATAGTTCCTGCAAAGGATCATTAATTTCAGTAATTATAGCACTATAGCTTTTATAATCTTTATCTTCTAGTAACGGTGATACAATGTCAATAATTGCACGCAACCGTTTTACATCTGCCAAAAGCAATTTATCTGCATCGATTAAATTATCCTTACTGCGCAATGAATTTTGTTTTTCTAAAATATTGCTAATACAATGATCAATAAGCTTTTTAAACTCTTTCTCTGCATTACCTGTAATATCCGGTTTTAAATTATATTCTAGTTGCTTTATCTCTTCTTGTTTCCCAGCTAAAAGCTCTAGCCCTCGTTGAAACTTGCTTTTTGGCTCAATAAAAAGAGGTATTTTTTCTGCCACTTTTGCCACAAAGGTAAATAAATCTGCCTTATTACCGCCCTTAATTTCTAACTCTACTTCATCTATTTTAGCTTTGCGGTTTTCTACTAATATCTCCCCATTATCTACAGCCATTTCTACCAAAGTATCCGTGGTTATTTGCAATAAGGAAACTTCGCGGGTAACACTAACCGTAAACATAAGCTGCAACTCTTCATCTGCCAAAAGAGTTTGCAATTTTTTATCAAAAGTATTTTCAAAGCCTGAAAATATTGGTTCATTTTTCTTGACAGCAACAGTATATTCTCCCCTTGCAGAAAATCCCCCGCCGGCTTCACCTTGTGTCTTAACTGTAGCTTCCCACTCGTTGCCCGTCTTACGAATACGATAAGACATTCCGGCATTGGAGATTTTGTAATCGCTAGTATCGTAATAGTAGTTTTCTATTTCCAATATTTTCTCACTACCAGAAATAATGTTCTTTTTAAGAAGTGGCTGTCCAAAAAATTTAGGCAAGTCTTTTTTAGCGATTATCAATTTGATTTCCATTTCCACATTGCTAGACATTTGCACCCCCCCCCCATATTTTTTTACCATTTTTATCTTAATTTTAAATACATGAAATTTCACCCTTATAAATGTTCAATACTGCCGCGAATTTCCGTGAAAATGATTGCAGCATCTTCCAATGTATATACTTTAGGTTCCAATTTTCGTAAATCTTCTAGTCGCCAGCCCTTGTTTTGCTCCTCTAATTTTTTTAATGCTTCATCTAGATTATTAGCCGCAACAATAGCAATGGCATCCAAATAAAACTCATTTAAAATACAGGGTTCACCTATCATACTATGACTATGATAGGTTTTATTATGCCGCCAAACGTATATTTTCAATCTGAATTCCTCCTTGAAAGACATACTGCTTAGGGCTTGTATTTTAATTAAAACGCCTTTCTCTCACCACTAAAATACCACCAAACCATTGGTATCCCAAAAGCAGCAAGCAAAAGTGCAATCCCCAGACCAATATTGTACCCGCTTAAAAAGTTTGCAGCGAAAAAATTGTAAGCAATTGCTCCCGGCAACATGCCCAACAATGTTGCCCCTATATATACTTTTGCCTTCATGCTACTACAACCTGCTACCAAACTAACCGGATCATAAGGAAAGATTGGAACCATGCGTAACCACAACATCCGCATAAAACTATGTTCTGTAGAAAGGTAGCTATCAAGGCGTTCTCCCCATTTTCCGCCATATCGGTGCAGCTTGCTTACTTTATTGTTACTAAGTCGGCCGAAAAAGAAAAATGACAAGGCACTACCTAAGCCGCCAATTAATAAATATATAATTCCCAACCAAGGTCCAAAAAGTATTCCTGAACTAAGATTGAAAAAAATACTGGGAATCAAAAGTAACGGGCGTAAAATATAAAGCCCAATATATACCAAAGAACCCCAAACACCAAAACTATCTACCCATTTATGCAAATCTTCCGCCGAATGAGGATGAAAAAAAAGCGAAGACCCGTGTATCCACCATAGTAATCCACAAAGCACAACTAAACCCATTATAGCCTTTAACTTATGTATCTTCTTACTTTCATCTACTTCTTGCAATAATTTCACCTACTGTCTATTTTCATGAATAATTATAACATAAAGAAGAAAAAGAAACATTAAAAAGGATGCCCTTGTGATTTACTTACATTTCACTTGGGCATCCTTTTTAACGTTTTTTCTTTTTACCTAGGTAGGCAGCCGCAATTTCCGGATTTTCTAAAAGCTCCCGCCCAGTACCTGTCATGGTAAGGCTTCCTGTTTCTAAAACATATCCTTTATCAGCAATTTTCAATGCCATATTAGCATTTTGTTCAATAAGTAAAATAGTCATACCTTGTTGATTTATTTCCCTAATAATTCTAAAAATGTCCTTGATGATAAGTGGTGCCAAACCCAAAGAAGGCTCATCCATCATTAATAGTTTTGGTCTGCACATTAAGGCACGACCAACCGCCAACATCTGTTGTTCACCTCCGGATAAGGTTCCGGCCATCTGCCAACTACGTTCCTGCAGTCTGGGGAATAATGCATAAACCCAATTAATATCTTTTTTGATATCCTCTTTATCGTTTCTCATATAGGCACCGATTTGCAAATTTTCTAAAACAGATAAATTTGGAAATGCTCTGCGCCCTTCCGGAACTAAAGTAATGCCTGTTTTTACAATCTTTTGAGAATTAAGCCCATTAATTTTTTGCCCATTATAGGTTATTTCACCTGAAGCAACTTTAACCAAACCAATAATGCTACGCAAAAGAGTACTCTTACCTGCACCATTTGCGCCAATAAGTGTAACGATTTCTCCATCCGGCACATCTAAGGAAATACCTTTTAGGGCTTCAATGCCACCGTAGGAAACCACCAAATTCTCTACTTTAAGCATCTTCGTCAACCCCCAAATACGCCTCAATAACGCGTTTATTATTTTGGATTTCTTCCGTACTTCCTTTTGCTATGGTTTCACCAAAATCCAAAACATAAATACGGTCAGAAATTTCCATAACTAATTCCATATGATGCTCTATCATGAAAACAGTCAAATTATATTCCTGTCTGATTTGTTTAATAAAAACCGTCAGTTCTTCAGTTTCCTTAGGATTCATCCCAGCCGAGGGTTCATCCAAAAGTAACAGTCGCGGTTCAGTGGCCAACGCGCGAACAATTTCCAACCTACGTTGTTTACCATAAGGAAGCGAAGATGCTTTTTCCTCTCGCATATCCCACAAATCCACTTTTTTCAGCAAAGCTTCAACTTCCAATTCAGCCTTAGCCTGCTCTTTATTGTACCAAGGCAGATGCAATGTTGCGGACATAAAATCGGATTTAAGGTGCAAATGTTTGGCAATAATTACATTCTCATAAACACTTAGGTCCTTAAACAACCTAATATTTTGGAATGTGCGAGCAATACCAATCTTAGCAATTTCACTAGGCTTCATGCCTGTAATATTGCATTCGTTTTCTTCGCTATCAGTATATATTACTGCACCTTTAGTGGGAGTATACACTCCTGTAATCATATTAAATGCTGTAGTCTTACCAGCACCATTAGGGCCTATAAGTGCCACTATCTCATGTTCGTTGATTTCTATTTCCAAAGCATTTACAGCCGTAACACCACCAAATTGCATCGTCATAGCCTTGGTTTTTAAAATATTTTTCATTGTGATGCTCCTTTCCGCTTAAAAAAGCCGATAGGATTCTTGCAAAAAGCAATTAGCTTGCTCCAAGTTATTTCTCTTGTACTCATAATGCCATGTCGCCAAAATAATACGCACGCCATTAATAGTGCAGAAAACATAACCATACGGAAACCAGGACGGAATAACGGAATCATAGTGCCAAAAAGTTTTAGTGGCTCATCAAATATACGCAAATATTCCAAACCTGCTGTAACTATAATAGCTCCCAACATACTGCCAGTAATACTTCCCATACCACCTAAAACAATAATCAGTAAAAAATTGTAAGTCAAGGTAAACAAAAAATTCTTAGGATCAACTGTTCCTAATAAGGTTCCATACAAGCCACCACCAATGCCAGCAAAGAAGGCACTAACCATAAAAGCTAAACACTTATGCTTATAAAGATTTATGCCCATAGCTTCTGCTGCAATCTCATCTTCACGAATAGCTTTAAAAGCTCTACCGTAGGAAGAGTTAATAAGGGCTGCAATAAACACAAAAGTGATTGCCGTAACTACAAAAATATAACGCACGTCATTTAATGGTGGGATATCTTTAATTCCTAGAGCACCATTTGTAAAAGAAGATGCATTGGTAATGCAAATACGAATAATTTCGGAGAATCCTAAAGTTGCAATTGCCAAGTAATCGCCACGGAGCCGCAAAACCGGCGTACCAATAAGGAAAGCCACCAACGCAGCTAAAAGCCCGCCGGCTATTAAGGCCAGCCATACAGGCATTTGAATATTAGCAATAAATGGATTCATAGGTACTGCATAAAAAACGTTAGCTCTTAATTCTACGGGAACTGTAAAAATTCCTACAGTATAGGCTCCTATAACCATAAATCCCGCCTGACCTAAAGAAAACTGCCCTGCAAAACCATTTGTTACATTCATAGACAAACCAATAATAGCATAAATCAAACATAAGTTAACTATACGCCTTATATAAGAATCCAATTCACTATTAGCAAACCAAGACGCACTAAAAAGCACTATTAATAAATTTGCAGATAAAATTAAATCTCTTTTATTTTTCATGACTACACCTTCTCCGTTGTTCTCTCGCCTAAAATACCTGTAGGCCTATAGAACAAGATAATGATAAGTACGATGAAAGCGAAAGCATCACGATAGCCGGACAAATCCGGGAAAAAGGCAACAATCAAAATTTCTCCTAGTCCCAAAATAAACCCGCCTAATACAGCCCCTTTAATATTACCAATACCACCAATAACGGCAGCAATAAAACACTTAAGACCTGGCATAACACCCAAATATGGTGTAATTCCAGGATACCTGATTCCCCACATAATGGCACCGATAGCCGCCAAAGTAGACCCGATAATAAATGTCATGGAAATTACGTTATCAATGTTTATGCCCATAACCCTAGCTATTTCATAATCCTTAGAAACTGCACGCATAGCCATGCCTGTTTTTGTATGATTTACGATATGCAATAAAACTAATAGGCTAATTATAGTTACAACAGGAATAACCATACTAATAGCTTGAATTTTAATACTACCAATAGCAATATTTTGCGAAAATAACGGGATATCAGGAAAGCTCATAGGTCTTCCACTAAATAAATAATTCGCTAAATTTTCCAATAGAAAAGAGGCCCCAATAGCTGATATTAACACTGAATTTTTGGGTGCATCTCGCAACGGCCTATACGCCATACGTTCTATAACTGCACCTAATAACGCCGTAGCTACTATAACGCCGATAAATGTAAAATACCAAGGTACATGAAAAATAGTAATACCAAAATACGCAAAATAACATGCCATCATAACAATATCACCATGGGCAAAATTAATCATAAGCAAAATACCATAAACCATTGTATAGCCTATGGCGATTAAAGCATATAAACTTCCTAGTGATATGCCATTAACCATATGTTGTGCAAAACTTGCCCCTGACATATTTAAAAAACCTTGGAAAAGCTCCATTTATTTACACCACCATATAAGAATAAAAAGAATTGCTTCCTTCCTTTTCGGGAAGGAAGCAGTAGTATTAAAATAAGTAAAATGTTTTATTTCACATCAACAAAATCAATGTATTTAAATTTGCCATCCCTAACAGTCTTAATAACAGCTCCTTTAATAGGATCACCATTTTTGTCAAGAGTAGTCTTGCCTGTTACGCCTTCCATATCTTTTGTGTTGGCAATAGCATCACGTATTTTTACAGAGTCAGTAGAATTAGCACGTTTTATGCCATCAATAGCAATTAGGTAAGCATCATAAGCCAACGCACTCAATGCAGACGGTTCGCCCTTGTATTCTTTTACATATTCGTCCAAGAATTTTTTTGCCTCAGCAGTGGTAGCTTTTTCACGATCAAATGCTGTAGAGAATGCTACACCTTCAACATCTGCTCCACCAACATTAATAAACTCTTGCGTTTCCCAAGTATCTCCGCCTAAAAATGGAGCTTTTATGCCCAATTGACGAGCTTGCTTTATAAGCAAAGCGGACTCAGTAAAATTCCCAGGAGCAAAAATAGCATCTGGGTGCATAGCTTTGATATTAGTCAAAATAGCAGAAAAATCCTTGTCACCTGTTTGATAGTTAGCCACTTCAATAATACTATCCGGTCCTGCCAATTTTATGAAAGCATCCTTGAAAAATTTAGCCAAACCAACGGCATAATCATTAGAGACTTCTTGTATTATAGCAACTTTTCTAGCTCCATTTTTAAAAGCATAATTAGCCATTACAGTACCTTGGAACGGATCAATAAAACAAGCACGGAAATAAAAATCGTTATTAGCTGTTACTTGTGGATTGGTGCAACTAGTACCAATAGCAGGTACCTTACTGTTTTTAACAATGTTCCCTGCAGCCATAGACAAAGAAGACCCATAAGAACCCAAAATACTTTAACTTTATCTCTTTCAATTAAACGCGCAGCAACAGACGCTGCTTCGGCTTTATCAGATTTATTATCAGCAATAACCAACTCAACTTTTTTACCCAAAACCTCAGGATGAAGTTTATTTGCCAATTTAATACCACGTAATTCCAATTCACCACCGGCAGCATTATCACCCGTCAAAGGCAAAAACACTCCTATTTTAATTACGTTAGATTTTGCATCATCTTTTTTTGTATCCCCACCGCACCCCGTTAGTAATCCTACCGCTAATGCGGAAGCCAAAATTACAGACATCATCTTTTTCAAATCAATCTTCCCCCTTGTGTATCGATTTTTTAGTATAATGTTCTTCAACATTCGTTATTATATCATGGTCAATTTTTCTTTACAACAGTTCAAAATTGTCTTATCAATTACATATTGCCTCTAAATTTTATGTGTTTTTGTATATACTACCGCTTTTTCCCGTGTACACTTTGTAATTATCAAGCCTTTTGTCCTTGTTCAGTGTACCAAAGGCAAAACGTTTTTATTTGTGTCCATTCCACGTATACTAAGGGGATGAAAATAAAACAGCTAAAAAGTAAATATTTGCTTTTTAGCTGTTTTATACTAACATTCCTATTCTTTTTCTTCTTGCTCCAGTTTATCCATAGCTTCAGCTCTTTCTTTGACATAATCAGTCAGCAAAACCTGTGTATCGTGAACCGTAGCCATACCACGTCTTAAGTTTTTTTCCAAAAACGGATAAAGTTTTTCCACCCGTTCCTTTTTATCCACTAACTGTATAACAATTGGTAAATTAATAGGTTCCATAAAATTAATTAAAAAACGTTTTTCCATACCGCGTCTTTCACTGGCATAACCCTCAATACATTTAAAAGCAGTACCCCCAGCAATTCCAACCTTTCTGGCTTCTTCGAAAATGCATTTATAAATTGGTTTGTCCTTATAATAAACATCCTCGCCCACATACACTGTTAAAACTGTTAAAATCGTCAAAGTTTTGAATTCTGCTGTCACGTTAATCCCTCCGCATCATATTACAATACTTTTAACTTCTCCACTTTATTATAACACTTCATTAAAACTTCCTGTACGATACCCCTGTAAATCTACCGTAATATACAAAAAACCTAACTTTCGTAAATAGGCAATAATTTCATTACGTATAACCGGAGCTAATAATTTAACAAAATCTTCTTGCCTAACTTCCAAGCGTGCAAGTTCCTGGTGACAACGCACTCGTACTTGCCCAAACCCATACTTAGCTAAAAACTCTTCAGCTTTTTCTATTCTTGCCAGCTTTTCCGCTGTTAAAATCTCGTTGTATGGAATACGTGATGCTAGACATGCTGCCGAGGGCTTATTCCACGTAACAATCCCAAGTTTTTTCGATAACTCTCTGATATCTTTTTTTGTTAGCCCCGCATAAAGTAGTGGACTTTTTATTTTCAATTCTTCCAGAGCCTGCATTCCCGGTCTATAGTCGTCTAAATCATCCATGTTGGATCCATCAACAACTGTATTTATACCTCTTTTTTCAGCTTCGTTTTTCAATAAATAAAATAGCGCCTTATTACAATAATAACATCTATTAGTAGGATTATCTGCCACATTTTCTATAGCTAAAACATCTACATGCAATATCTCATGAGGTATAGACAACTCTGCAGCAAATTGTTGAGCAAACTTTGTCTCTGCGCGTGGATTAAAAACAGATTGCACCGTTATTGCAATGGCCTTATCTCCTAATACCAGCTTTTCTACCGTGGCCAGAAAACTAGAATCAACACCACCGGAGAAGCCAATCACCACACTGTCAAGTTCTTGCAAATATTGCTTCAATATCTCATATTTTCCCTCAATGCTCATTATTTTTACCTCGTAAAAGGCCATGCCTACGCCAGAGCAAATATACCCCGCAGCCAATTAAAAGTGCTCCCAATAACCATCCCGCTGCTTTAAAGGGGTTGCAATAAGTAACAGTAGCCTGCATAGGGTTATCATCGCCAATAGATAAAACCCAAGTCATAGTTCTACCATCTTCAGAAACCATGGAGGCATTAGTCTTAGTAACTCTTGTAGGCAGCTTCAAAACAAACCTTAAATCAATTTGCTTTATCAAATTTTCCATTAACCACTGTTCATTGTGCTTAGAATTTTTCTCTGGGTTTGCCTTTAAATTTAAATGAGTATTAACCGTAACTGTATCAAACAATAAACCTTTATCAACTACAAGCATAGGTTTTACCACTGTAGCATCTTTCGTGGCTGTTGGTGCGCCCTTTGCTTTGCCACTATCTAATACTTTTTGCAATTTTTCAAAACGAAAAGCCTCTAGCACCTTGGAATCTTTCACATCGCTTATACGCGCATAATGTTTATGTGCCAAAAATCCCTTCATCTCTCCATCGTTCACAGTGTTAACCGTATAACCATCCTCGGTAAAATCACTTCGAAAAGAATCTAGCCCCTTAGTTAACATAGGTACTGCTACTAGTTTGCAATCTATATCAGCGGCACCCATACGAGAAATATCCAAAGTAATAACGCCTTTTGCACATCCAGCTAAGCACATGGTCAAAAAAAGCAATAATAGCATAAATATTTTTTTCATAGGTTAGCTCCTAACGTTTTCTATTAACCATATCTACTAAAGCCTGTTCACGCAACACTGTTTTTAATATCTTCCCTGTGGCACTTTTAGGCATTTCAGCCCTAAACAAAATTTCCCTCGGTACTTTATAAGCAGCTATTCTTTCCAAGAGGTATTTACGTATGTCCCGTTTATCCAAAACCGCCCCTTCATTTAAAACTATATAAGCACAAATAGCTTGTCCTCGTAATTTATCAGGAATCCCTATAACCGCAGCTTCAAGAATATCTGGATGCGTGTATAATACTTCCTCAACTTCTCTTGGATAGACGTTTTCTCCGCTTGATATGATCATGTCCTTCAAGCGGTCGACGATAAAAAGATAACCTTCTTCGTCTTTATAAGCCAAATCTTCTGTATGCAGCCAGCCATTTCGCAAAGTTTTTGCCGTTTCCTCTGGCATATTAAAATACCCTAGCATAACATTATCGCCGCGCACACACAATTCCCCTACTTCTGAAGTTTGCATTTTTTCATTATTCTCATTTAAAATTTCTACAGTAATTCCCGGTAGTGACGGCCCTATCGAACCAATTTTAATAGCATTGGTAGGATTAACAGAAACAACTGGCGATGCTTCTGACAAACCATAACCTTCTTGGACAGGTTTACCAAATTTCTTTTTAAACCCTTCTGCCAAAACCCTAGGCAAAGGTGCTCCACCACTTATAAAATATCTGATAGCAGCCAGCTCTTCTGGTTCTGCCCCCTTATAAAATAGCTGAATCATAGTAGGTACTCCGGCGAAAGCATTTACATTATGAGCTGCAATAAGCTTCATGGTATCTTTGAAAATATATGTTTCCTGCACAACAATAGTAGCCCCATAATATAAAGGTCCACTAACCGAAACAGTCCACGCAAAACAATGATACATAGGCAATACGCATAAAACACAATCTGTAGCATAGTTCGCTACTACTGCGGTAAATTGCGTAGTGTTAGAAACTAGATTTTTATGACTTAACATTGCGCCCTTAGGAATGCCGGTAGTCCCGGAAGTATATATTATTGTACAGTTATCATTCTCATCCATAGTATATTCTATAAATTCACTCGTTGTTGGTTGACACATATCATCGTAATCTAATTGCAGCAATTTTTCTGTGTAGCCCAGCTCCGCCAAAGCTTCCGTCATTTCTAATTTCTGGGATACTATCATAACTTTCATAGAAGCATCTTTAATAAGGAAAGCTACTTCTCTTGGTGCCAATTGAAAATTAAATGGTACCACTACACCCCCTGCTTTAATAATCGCAAAATAGGCTACAACAAAATCCATACAGTTCTTACTTAACAAACCAACCTTATCGCCTTTTTTTACTCCTTGACTTTGCAAATAATTAGCCCATTGCGCAACTTTTCTACGCATCTGTCCATAAGTCATTATTTGGTTTTTAAAAATAAGTGCTGTCTTATTTTCAGGATGTTCGGCTATAATATCAAAATATAACATTCTGTGTGGTCCCCCCAATAATTTAAATATGTTTCTTTATATTATACTAGACATGTAGTGAAAATGCTAAATTTTTGCAATTTTCTCTCTCTACTATTGCATACTAGCTATAAATTAAGTAGTATTATAGTAAAAAGAAACGTAAAGGAGTAAAATAATGACTGAAATGAAAATAGGTCTTAAAGCTACCGCTACGGAAACCGTATTGCACACAAATATAGCCTCAGCCTTAGGTAGTGGGAACCTAAGCGTCTACGCCACCCCTGCCAGGGTAGCGCTTATGGAAAAAGCAGCCTGCAATGTATTAACACCCTATTTAGATAAAGAATCTTCCAGTGTAGGCATTAGTATGAACATCACCCATGATGCTGCCACCTTACCAGGCAAGACCATTACTGCTACAGCTGAACTACTTGATATTAGCGGCCGCAAGTTAACATTTAAAGTAATCGCACAAGATGAATATGGCATTATTGGTCAAGGTATACATGAGCGTTTTATTGTCAACAAAGAAAAATTTATTGTTAAATTGAAAAATAAAGAGAGCAAATAAAAAGTACTCCTTTGGGAGTATTTTTTATTTGCTCTAATATCTTTAGAAAGATTATTTATCTAAGAATACTCTGCAAAAAAACTTGTAACCGTTCGTTTTTAGGATTATCAAAAATAGCGTCTGGCGTTCCTTGCTCTTGCACAATACCATCAGCCATAAAGATGACTTTTTTGGCAACTTCTCGAGCAAATCCCATTTCATGAGTAACAACCACCATAGTCATATTGCCATCCGCTAAATTACGCATAGTCTTTAGTACTTCCCCTGTGAGCTCAGGATCCAAAGAAGACGTGGGTTCATCAAAAAGCATAATATCCGGGTTCATAGCCAAAGCTCTCGCAATAGCTACCCTTTGTTGCTGCCCGCCAGACAATTGGTTAGGATATACGTCAGCCTTATCACCCAACCCTACTTTAGATAAAAGTTCCAAAGCTACAGGCATTACTTCTTCTCTAGGCTGTTTCTTAACAAGCAAAGGTGCTTCCAAAAGATTTTCCAACACAGTCATATGAGGAAAAAGATTAAATTGCTGAAAAACCATTCCCATTTTGCCACATATTTTTCTTGATTTTAGCGCGTCAGCATACTCACCATCTTTTACTAAATATTCCTCTTCAATGGCAATAGAACCACCATTAACAACTTCCAAACGATTTAAACAACGCAGCAGAGTGCTTTTACCTGAACCGGAAGGGCCAATAATCGCCACAACCTCACCACGTTCAAGTTCCAAAGTAATCCCCTTTAAAACTTCTAGTTCGCCAAATTTTTTTTTTACATTTTCCATTCTTATAATAGATTCATTCATATTTCCCACCTACTCCTCATATCTAGCGTAGTGTTTTTCTAACCAATTAAACACTCTGGTAACCACAAAGGTCATCACTAAATAAAAACAACCGGCAATAAAAAAAGGCGTCATATCGAATTCTCTTTGCACAATAGTACGTGCTGCTCTTAGCAAATCATTCATAGCTAATACATAAACTAATGATGTATCCTTAACCAAAGTAATAGTTTCATTTCCTATAGGAGGCAAAACTCTTTTTATCATTTGCGGAACAATAATGCGGCGCATAGTCTGCACATAAGTAAAGCCTAAAGTTTTTGCCGCTTCGTACTGTCCTTTAGGAATAGATTGAATACCAGCGCGGAAAATTTCTGCAAAATAAGCCGCGTAATTTAAAACAAAAGCCAAAAGCGCAGAAGTTACATCAGGCAGTCTAACACCAAATGTTGGCAATGCAAAATACACAAATAACAGCTGTAACATCAAAGGAGTGCCACGCATAATCCAGTTATAAAACGCTACCGCCCTATTCAAAGGTTTAATATCAGATAAACGCGCCAAGGCCAAAAGTAAACCAAGCGGAATAGATAAGCACAAAGTCACGGCGAAAATGGCTACTGTAACACGACAACCCTCAAGCAAAGGTACCATCATTCTCAAAATTTCATTCATCTATTTACACAACCTATCCAAATTTCTAAGAGTCTTTTTATTATACCATATTGTCCAAAGAAAAAACTACGTTTTACTAAGTTGAACAATAAATAAGCTCAAATCAGCCGCCGTAAGGCATGATAAGAAATGTTTAAATTCTATTTGTATTAATTTTAACTAATACCGTACTATAAAAACAAATTAAATACTAACAGAAACAACGTAAAAAACCCTCGCAAGAGGGTTTTTATTATTAGCACAACTATTAAAACAATCTAAGTAGCGCAGTAGTAATTATTTTGTTAAATTATAGTTATTATTAGAAAATTATCCTAGTATTTATTAGAATAATTTAATGCATTATCCTTATAAAACGCCTCATATCGTTTAAGTTCACGTTTCAAAAGATTAGGAGTATCAAGTCCATATGGACAATTTTGTTTGCAATGTCCACATGCTATACAGCTATTAATTAAATACATCTTTTCCTTGAAACTGTCCTCCATAAATTTTTGATAGGGAGCTCGTTTTAATAGCAAAGATATCCTAGCTTGTGTAGTTATTTCTATTCCTACAGGACAAGGCATGCAATATCCACATCCACGACAAAAATCTCCTGCAAGTTCAATTCTATCCTTTTGAATAATCTTCCACATGGCTTCATCCAAAACCGGTGGGTTTTTTTCTAACTCTATAAACTCATCCAATTCAGATATTTTTTTGAATTCCCCAAATTGGTACAAGATTATCAAACTGCCTTAAAAATGCAAATGTACTAGCAGCATTGGTAATTAATCCTCCGGATAACCCCTTCATGGCTATTACACCAACACCGTTTTTCTTGCATACAGCAATAAGTTCTAAATCTGCATCTGCTGAAATAGAGTTCAAGGGAAATTGAATAGTATCGTACAATTTTGACTCCGCAGCCTGCACAGCATTTTTTATATCATGATTTGTCATACCGATAAAGCGAATCATGCCCTTTTTCTTCGCCTCTAATAGTCCTGCATAAAGACCTTCCGGATCTTCCTTATTGGGCAAATCTTTAGGATTATGTAATTGATAAATATCTATATAATCTGTCTTTAAATTTTTAAGACTAGTTTCTAAATGACTGAATAAGTTTTTTTTATCTTTGGCATGGCTTTTAGTAGCAATAATAATATTTTTTCTTACATCCGCTAGCGCATAACCAATTTTTTCTTCGCTATCTGAATACTGCCTAGCAGTATCAAAAAAATTTATACCATTATCATAGGCCTTTATTAGTATGGCTTTAGCTGTTTCAAAGGTAACTCGTTGTATAGGCAAAGCACCAAATCCACTTCTGCTTACCATTAAATTAGTGCGACCTAATTTCATCTTATCCATCTAAACTCCTCCTTTTGCATTGCTTAAATATAAAATCACTATTTTATCCTACTAAAAATTTTTCTCTCACTACAACGCTTTATCTCAACCAAGATATTGTTTACATTTTATCACATTAAAATATAAATAACACTCAGATGAATTCTGTATTGAAACCGTAAAAAAAATCAGTAACTCATTAAAATGCAGAATTTATTTCTAAAAAATAAACACTAATATCTTTGTAAAATAAGTATATAACTAATCTATCCATTATTACAAAAATAAATAAAAAGGAATGAGTCTATTATTCTATCTGACTCATTCCTTTTTATTTGCTTAAAATACTTTCCCATTTTTGTGGTATAAATCAAGGTCACAATTATTTGATTATACTATTATTTTAAAATATCTGAGCCAAACCATTTTGTATTAATCTTACCTGCCGTACCATCTTTTTTCATTTCGTCTAATACCTTTTGTACCTCACCTTGTAATTGGGTATCATACTTACGGAATCCAATACCGAAGTCACCAATAGGTCCAATAGGAGTCGGCAAGCAGACAAATTTGCCTGGTTTCTTGCTCATATAGTAACGGCCAACAATTTCATCAGTAATGATAGCATCCAAACGGCCTGCTTCCAAATCCATCATAACAGCAATACAATCGGGATATTTTTTAACTTCTTTAAGAGTAGCTGCGAAGGCTTTATCATTCTCCAAGTTTTGTTCTGCAGTAGAAGCACTTTGCATCCCTACAATTTTACCTTTCAAATCAGCTTGTCCCTTGATAGGAGAACCTTTAACAACGAAAAGCAATTGCTTGCATTCCATGTAAGGCTTGCTAAAAAGCATATTCTTTTTACGCTCTTCTGTAATATTAAGACCGTTCCAAATACAGTCAATGCGTCCACTCTTTAATTCGGCTTCTTTACTTGACCAATCAATTGGCTTAAATTCTACCGGGCGACCTAAACGTTTTGCGGCTTCCTTAGCCATATCTACGTCAAAACCAACTATTTCATTCTTTTCATTTTTAAAACCCATAGGTGGAAAATTATCATCTAACCCTACAACTATTTTTTTACCACTGTCGCTTTTGGCAGTAGTTTTTTTATCGCCACCACACCCTGCAATAAGACCTGCTGTAACCATTAAGACCAGCATAAACACCATAACTTTTTTCACGTAACAAACCCCCCTCGATTTTACTTACTTGTCTATTATAATTTAGTCAATATAAAAAGTAAACCACTATTGTTTAGGTGTGTTAGCAATTAAAGCAATAAAAACAAGATCTGAGTTTTCTGTATTTTTTAGAGCGTGAAAACCACCATCATAACAAAAAGTGACATCACCGGCAGCAACAGGAGTTTCTTTTCCATTATCGGTGTATATACCCTTGCCAGATAAAATATAATACGTTTCGTTATTTCCTTTATGTTGGTGATAGCCAAGGGCACATCCTGGTTTTAAAGTTACTTGGGAAAACATAGAATTTTGTCCTTGAAAAAGCTCCTCATCAACAAGATGTTCAATAATAACATTCCCTGTTTCCTTGTTTTCTCTTACTTGCTTTCTCTTTTCATGAAAAATAGCCATTTGTCATATCCCTCCTAGTTCTTTTCCACCTCTACGTTATAGGCTTTACCATCTGTCGCAATTGTCACGTCTCCGTCTAGAAAAGTCCCATAGAACTTAATATTATGCGCTTTAATACGTTCCATGGTTTTCGTACTAGGATACTTATCAGCAGGTTCGCCTTTTTTTATACCATAACTAGCTATCGCTACTTGTGGTTCAAGAACCTTTAGCCAATCATCGCCAGTAGATGAATTGCTACCATGATGACCAACCTTAAGCACATTAGACCTTAGCTGGTCTGGGGGATAAAGCTTTATTAGCTGCTCTTCGGACTGCTTATAACTATCTGCGGCAAACATCATAGTGAAATCTTTATAAACCAAACGCATAACTAAGCTATTGGGATTAAGATTGCTATCATTAGGTACTATAATCTTTTGTTCCACGGGCCATAACACTTCCAAGTAGGCTCCCTTAGCAAGCATAATCTTCATAGGTGCCTGAATCTTGGTTTTCGTAATATGTTTTTCAGCTATTAACTGCATGATTTTAGGATAAAGCTTGGAATCAGGATTAATAAGTTCCGTATCATATATTTTTTCTATTTTGAAACTATTTAATAAAGCCGGCATCCCGCCAATATGATCTTTGTGCGGATGTGTCATGAAAATCATTGCAAATTTATCAACACCAATTTCGCGCAAATGCTTGACCAAAGCTTTGTTGTTTTCTTGCAGTCCTGCATCTATCAAATAGTTTTTATCGCCTATTTGAATAAGAATAGAATCTGCCTTCCCCACATTCATAACATGGATAACAACATCTTTAGCGTGAACATTTTTTTGCATAGTTGCATTTTTAAACACCGGCGTTTGATTTTTTATTTCGGAACTACTGTTAAATTTACAACCAGTGAAAGAAAAAAACACGCTTAAACAAACCACTAACCGAAACAATATCCTTAGCATCTGTTTAGCCTCTTTTCTTTTTACTCAGTAATTTCCAATTCTAAATTTTCATTATCTTGCACAGCAGTTTCAAATACTGCTAATAAACGTTCACCATATTCTCCTAGATTTTCCTCATCTGCAATTCTACTAGAAATTATGATTTTGGTGGCTTCATCAACTTCTGTCAATCCATCATAGAGAGCATCTAAATTTCTGCCATAATAATCCGGAAAAGACAACGCCTCAATTAGATATTCTTGTAACTCCGCAGGTGTAGAAAAATCTGCCGCATTTATTTGTATTTTTTTCATAGATATTCTCCTCCTAATATAACTTTTCAAAATATTTATAATGATCTGCGCAATAATATATACTGCCAGTATTGGAAAAGACTATACGCTTAGCACCACGCTCGCCCTTAATGTAATCAATATCGCATTCGCTATATTTAACTCCTGTTTTCACAGGCAGCTTTTTTTCGAAATTACCAAAACTATCGCCACCAATACTTTTCCCAGGTGCTACTTCATCCAGTGTTCCTTTGTGTTTCCACCCCAATTTCCTAGCTTCTTTCTTAGTAATAAAATTATTTGGCAGCTTATTATAAACATGAATATAATGAGCCACCTCATTTTTAGAGGTGTAGCTGCCATTTTCATCGATTGATGTCTGTGTTTTAGCTGTTACCAAACCAGAAGAATTTATACTAGTCTTGTGGGCGCATCCCAGTAAAGAAATTGCTAAGAATACTAAGCATACCAAAAACGTTGTTATTTTCTTCAATATTATTCCCTCCCACTCTCGCGATAAAAACGAGTAAGCAAGAAATCCGCAACACTATCTTTGCTTAAAGGGCACCAGCTAAAAGCCATTATTACGCACAATGGCAAAAACGTCAAGCCCTGATTTTATATTTATTGTTTTACGCAATGTTGATCATTACACTTTTATTTATTAGAGACACTACACTATCTTTGGCCTTAAGCCCCAAATTTAAAGAAACTGTAATAATCAGCAACAAACTTATCTCCACCACTGGAATAAAAACCATATTTACCTGTTAAATATATTTCTTATTTTGCCTTTTTATGGTAAACGACAGCGTATACTCCAGCTACTAATATAGCCCCACCCACAATATTGCCAAGAGTTACAGGCAACAAATTATTTATAAAGAAGCTGCTCCAGCTAGCGTGCAAAGGAATTGAACCTGTAATAGCCGTATAACGTGGATCAGTTCCTGTAAATATACCTAACGGAACAAAAAACATATTAGCTACGCAATGCTCCATCCCCATAGCAACGAAAGCCATTGTAGGAAACCACAAAGCCAAAATCTTGCCACCAATATCTTCCGCAGCCGCTGCTGCATAAACTGCTAGGCAAACCAGCCAGTTACAGCCCACAGCACGCCAAAAAGCATCGCCAAAACTTAGCGCACACTTGCCATTAGCAATACTAACTATAGAATTAGCCCAAGGCATTGTACTGTTTCCGCCTAATTTCATGGTTTCAAAACTCAACCCGCTAGCATAAGCCATAAAATAGGCTACAAACAATGCCCCAATAAAGTTGCCTAACCAGGAATAAACGCCACTTTTACAAGCCGCACCCAGTGAAATATCTTTACGATATCTAGCTGCTGCTAACGACATACAATTTCCTGTAAACAAGTCTGCCCCACAAACTATGACCAGCATGAGACCTAAGGGAAAGACTGAGGCAAAAATCAATTTTGCCATGGAACCCCAAACATTTGCAGGCAAAGCTGCCGTGCAACGAATAGCCAAGAATCCACCCAAAGCGATATATGCTCCGGCCAAAAATGTAAGTCCACAGGTAGCTGCAACCGATTGTTTTGTCCGGCCGATTCCGCCGCCAACCGTTGTATCTAAAAGTAAATTAGGTGCTTTTAACGTCATTATATACCCTCCAAAAATTAATTATCCTTACTGCTTTTCCCTATAAAATATATTTTAATAATACTTTCGACAGTAAGGACTCCTTCTGCAGTCATTATATATTACCAAATTATGTCTTTCAATATATTTCTGATAAAAAAAGCCTATTCACTAAAGAATAGGGGCTTTTTTCACCTAAAACTTTAAATTTGCAAGGCCTTCAACGTTAGCTTGGCATTAACATCTAAGAGTTGGGTTTGCGCTCTTGCCAATACTGCCTTATTCCCAGCATTGTCCACATAACTCACACCACCTGTACTACAATCTTCAATTTGCAATCCTGGTGTAAATTCACCCTTTACTACAGAACCAATGGCTGCAAAAACCACACTATCTATTCGTTTAACAACACTAGTTAAAATATAAGGTCTTTCTGCGAAAGGCACTAATACGTTTTGATCAGTATCACAGCCAATAGCCAGCTTTTTAACCTTCGCGGCTGCCGTAAATAACCCTAGCCCGCTCTTGCCTGTTGCTTGAAAAATAACATCTATATGCCTATTATACATTTGCAATGCTTTTTTCGTCATTTTAGACGGGTCCGTAAAGCTTCCTACAAAATCACTTTGAACCTTAATGGCAGGATTAACATAATCAGCACCTTTTTTATAACCGGTTAATAAATCTTGATTAGCACGAAGATTTTTATAACCACCTATAAAACCAATATTTTTACTTTTTGTGGTAGCGCCAGCGGCAACCCCTGCCAAAAAACCCGCCTCTTGGTCATTAAATTTAACACACAATAAATTAGCTACCTTCATATCCCTGTCGCCATCAATAACAATAAATTTGGTGTTAGGCATTTTAGGTGCTATTTTGGCAAAAATAGGCAAATAAACATCGCCCAACCCTATAACAAAATCTTCTTTATTACTAAGCAAACTGATATCTCCTGCCACAAGCTTATCTGCTTTTTTGTTGACAAAAGTATCTATATATAGCGTAGGCGCATAACTTTTTACTGCTTTTTTCACTCCTTCATACGCCATAAGATTAAATCCTTGATCGTCAATAGGCCCGCCATAGCAAACAAGGCCTCTAACTGCAGCAGCTTGTGCCCCCATACTTAGCATAAAAACCGTAATCAGCATTAACAAAATTACTCTTTTCACTTGCTGCTTCATCGTTTTTTCACTCCTTTATCTTTGCCTGCAAAGCCCTGGTTTTGCTGTTTTTAAAAAGTCTGGCCATACTTGAAATTAGCAATATTCCCAAAGCAATGGCCGTCGCATCCAAAGAAGCTTGCACCATTTTTTCCATGCCTACGTTATAAGCATTGAGCATGAAGAAATTCATAGCCCGGTACAAGGGTAAACCAGGAACCAAAGGAATAATACCAGGGATAGAAAACACTGTTACCGGTTCCTTAAATATACGAGCAAAAACCTCACTAATAATTGACAAAACTATAGTTCCTGCAAAATTACTGAGCATGGAACTATAGCCTAAAACATCTTTCATATAAATATAAACAGCAAACCCTATAGCACCAACCAATCCACCTAAAACAAGTACCCTGCGTGGAGTATTAAATAGTTTGCCAAAAGCTATAGTTGCTATAAATGCAAAAAATATGGAAACTAACATATTATCCTCCTACGCATGCCAAATACCCAAAACTGCAGCCATCCCGATAGCCAACCCGCCTACCAGCAAAAGTGCCTCACTAACGCGAGTATTGCCGCTCATTAAATCACCAGCCATGTAATCTCTCAAGCCGTTAGTAAACGCTACTCCTGGTAAAAATGGCATAATGGCTCCAACTGTCATTTTCTCCATACTATTTCCTGGGATTAGTTTTTGAAAAATCAGGGCAACCGCACACAAAATAACTCCCGCCAAAGTTGTTTCCCAAAAACTACTGGGACGAAAGGGAGCAATTTTTTTTAAAACAAACATGGCCGCCGCTGCCGCAAAAAAAGCTCCGATAAATTCATATAAATCTCCGCCAAGCACTACTGCAAAAGATGCAGCAGCTAACCCAGAGGAAAGGGTTTCTATATAATTTGGACGTGGTGGTCTATTTAATTTTTCCCGCAAAATATTCATCGTTTCCGTGTAATCATGTTGCCATCTAGCAAAACTAAAAGACAATTCATTGATTTCACTAATAAGGCCTAAATCTGTCCCTCTACGACTAACTCTATACATGCAAGTAAAGTCACCGGCAAATTCATTACTAACAATAATTACTGATGGCGTGCAAAAAACTGAAACCGTATTCATACCTCTTAAGGCACACATACGCACTATAGTGTCTTCAACACGCGAAGTCTCAGCACCGCTGCAAAGCAAAATTTTCCCAGCCGTAATAGCTATTTCCAAAACCTGCTCTTTAGTCATAGCCATAATCTTTTCACAAGCCATATTGCACTCCTTTGTACACGTATAAAAATTTGTGTCAAATAACTTTTAGCTGGCTAATAAATTAATCTACAAGCTTTTTTCAGCGTTAAAAATCAACTTAATTGCCGCCTTGAATTTATTTGCTCCACCCATAGAGGGATGCGGAACAGCACGACATGAAATTTTGTATTTAGCCAAAGTACCGGCTGCTTTTTGCCCTATAGCAATTACTTCCATACTGGGAACCAACTCCAACAATTCCTTGGCATAAATTACACCAATATCCAATTCCGGTTTAGACGGCGTTCTATTAGTCAAAATTCCTTCATCCTTATAAGGATGAAAAGGGAAAATATTCCACAATATGCTCTGAAAAGGTGACAATCCTTGCTGTGCTAGCTGCTCCCACATAACTGTTGCCGTTGGCTCATTAAATCCTTCTGCCCTCTGTTTCTTGTTAAGCAAAGGACTGTTAGGATTACTGGTTCGTTGATAATCCCACTCACCTAATACTACCTCAGGGGAAACTTTAGGGTGATACCCTAGCAAAATACGCTCACTAGTCATCGCCATCCCAGAAAAATGCCCTCCCTGATAACCTAACCCTTCAGCAATAAATAGATACTTAGCATTTTTGCGTAAAGTTAAATATCTTAGTAAATTCGCTGCCCGAATAGCAGGAGCTTCCGGACCAATATCACAAAGAGCATTATAATCTGCCCAAGGGTTAAAAACCTCTGCGCCCTTATACTCTTGTAGTTTTTTGATGAATTTTTCCATTATTCTAGACTCTCCATTATTTGCTCCCATTTTACCATAAGTTTGGCAATCGTGGCTTTATATTCTGCATATTCTTTTGCTAGCTCTGCACTAACTTCAAATGAAGTCTGGCTGGCTGGATCAGCAATTTTTGCTTCTAGTACCTTTAGCATAGCCTCCTGCTCGCGTATACTTAGTTCTACCTTAGGCAGAAGTTTCTCTGCCTCGCTGGGGCTATAGTGCTTTACATTTGCAGAACTTGAAATTGTAGTTTGCTTTTTGGTCTCCGTATGTTCCGTTTTATTGTTTGGTTGCACTGTAGTCTTAACTACCAAAGTTTTTTGTTTTTCTCTTTGTTCCAGATAAAAATCATAGTTACCCTTATAGTCCCTTATAGCCCCGTCTTCTATTTCCCAAATACGCTCTGCCACCTCGTTCACCAAATAACGATCATGACTAACCAATAGTCCTGTCCCATCAAAAGTCTCTAAGGCAGCTTCCACCGCTTCTTTAGCAAAAATATCCAAATGATTTGTAGGTTCATCTAGGAGCAAACAATTGGCCCCATCTAGAACCAATTTTAAAAGCACCAAGCGTGCCTTTTGTCCCCCTGATAATGTACTTATCTCTTTGAATACTTCTTCTCCTCTAAAAAGCATACTCCCAAAAAGTTTTCTTGTCTGCTCATCTGTATAACCATATTCATTAAGAAAATTATCCATAATAGTTTCATTGGGGTTTAAACGTTCATAACTTTGAGAGAAATATCCTATCTGTACTCTATTACCTATTTTGGCCGTACCACTTAAAGGTGCAATTTCCTGTAGAATGGGTTTTAACAGTGTTGTCTTACCTGCTCCATTTGTTCCTAAAATAGCAATTTTTTCGCCGCGAGTTAAGACTAGGTTAATATTTTTCACCAAAGTCTTTTCACCATACCCTACATTTAATTCTTCCAAAACAATTACCTTTTCGGCAGATTCCGTAGCCTTGGGCAACCGTAAGGTAAATTCTTCCTTTTGTACCGGTGCCGCCACTCTTTCCAACCTATCTAGCTGAGATTGACGTCCTCGAGCCATTTTACTTTTAATACCTGCTTTAAAACGGCGAATATAATCTTCTGTTTTTACTATATATTCTTGTTGTGCTTCATAAGCAGCTTCCCTAGTCGCTATTTGAATTTCTTTTTGCGTTAGATACTTACTATAATTTCCTTTGAAATGTAAGAGTGTTTTGGCTTCCATTTCCAAAACTTTTTCTACCACATTATCCAGAAAAAATCTATCATGACTTACTACCAAAAGGCCGCCCTTAAATTCGCGCAGGTATTTTTCTAACCACTCCGTCATTTTAATATCCAAATGGTTGGTCGGTTCATCCAAAATCAAAAAATCTGGGGCGTTAACCAAAGCAGCCGCCAACATGATTCTGGTCTTTTGTCCACCGGAAAAATGCTCCGCACTTTTTGTCCATTCAGCTTCTGAAAACCCTAAACCAATTAGGACTTTTTTAATATTGAGTTCGTAATTATACCCATCCAAATGCTCATATTTAGCTGATATTCTGGTATAGTCAGCTAATACTTCTTCCAGTTCTAGCCCAGGTTTGGTTACGGACGCTCTTGCCTCCAGCCTTGTCATTTTTGCTTTCAAGCTTACAATATCTTGGCAAGAATTTAACATAAACTCCCACAAAGAACCTGCGCCCATATTAGCAAACCCTTGCTGCACATACCCTATGCGCAAATCAGCTTCATAACTAATACTACCTTCGTCCACAGTTTTCGGTGACAATAAACAACGCAAAAGAGTCGTCTTGCCGCTGCCATTAACACCCAACAAACCGACTTTTTCACCTTTGCTGATAGTAAAGCTTACATTTTTAAAAATATTATGAATACCAAAACTTTTGCCAATATTATCTACTACTAATTGCATTACTTAACTTCTTTCATAAAATAAGTAAGAGAGGAGCTGCCCCTGTCTGGCTTGGATATAGGTAGTCAGCCCATAACAAACATCAGGATAAACATCCCCTCTCCTATATTTGGTTTGTTTATTCTAAATAACCCTTAGGATGACTAGAATGCCATCTCCAAGCAGTTGCCACGATATCTTCAATTTTACTCATAGTCGGCTCCCATTTTAATTCTGCCTTAATCTTAGCTGAAGATGCCAACAAAACGGCTGGATCACCTGCTCGCCGTTCTTCTTCGCTCACATGAAAATCTTTGCCTGTAACTTTTTTTACCGTATCAATAATTTCCCGTACAGAAAATCCTTGTTCTGAGCCCAAATTATACACCTTACTGCTACCACCATTATACAAATGTTCAAGTGCTAACACATGAGCCTTCGCTAAATCACACACATGGATATAATCACGTATACAAGTACAATCTTGCGTATTATAATCAGTACCAAAAATAGACACACTGCCATGAATTCCTTGTGCAGTCTTAAGCACTAACGGAATTAAATGACTTTCCGGATTGTGATCCTCGCCAATATTGCCCTGTGGAGCTGCCCCTGCCGCGTTAAAATACCTTAAAGAAACATAGCGTAAATCATAGGACAAAGAATAATCACTCAGCATACCTTCAACAATAAGCTTTGTGCGTCCGTAAACATTTGTAGGTGCTAACTTGGCATCTTCTGCAATAGGGCAACTAGATGGTTCCCCATAAACTGCTGCAGAAGAAGAAAAAATCAACATATCAACTCCTGCCGCCCTCATTGCATCTACTACTCCTAAGGACCCAGCAACATTATTATAATAATAGCATCCCGGATTTTCCATTGATTCGCCAACTAAGCTACTGGCAGCAAAATGCATAACCGCATCAATTTCATATTCACCCATGACATGCTTCAAGAAATTCATATCATGAATATCACCTTCAATAAGTTGTACATCTTCCGATACCGCATCTACATGGCCTGTAGACAAATTATCATAAACAATAGGAGTATAGCCGCTTTTCACCAGTTCTTGTACTACATGAGAACCAATGTAACCGGCCCCTCCCGTTACTAATACATTCATAATTACACTCTCCTATGCTTCTTCTCCGCCCATAATATTTAGAACTTCGGCAGTCTTTTCTTTTAGCAACGCTTCGTCTCCACGAGACTCTACATTTAATCTCATAACAGGTTCCGTATTAGACACTCTGATATTAAAACGCCACTTATCATATTCTACACTAATACCATCCAAATAATCCAACTTACCATCAGCATACTTTTCTTTAATTTGTGCAAGTACTTGCTCTGAATTTGCAACTTTTCAATTAATTTCACCACTACAAGGGTATAATGCTACCCTTGCGGCTACTAATTGTGCCAAAGAAATTCCTGTCCTGCTCATAAGTTCGGTTACAATAAGCCAAGGAATCATACCGCTATCGCAATAAGAAAAATCTCGGAAATAATGGTGTGCAGACATCTCTCCGCCATAAATTACACCGTTAGCTCGCATACATTCCTTAACGAAAGCATGCCCACTTTTACACCGTACCGGTTGGCCCTTGAACTTTTCTATAATTTCTTCAGTATTCCATGTTAAGCGCGGATCAAACAGAATTTTTTCACCAGGATATTTTTCCAAAAATACTTGCGCTAAAAGTCCTACCAAATAATAGCCCTCAATGAAATTGCCATGCTCATCGAAAAAGAAACAGCGGTCAAAATCACCATCCCAAGCAACGCCTAAATCGGCCTTGTTTTCAATTACAGCTTTAGAAGTCGCTGCCCTATTTCCAGGCAACAACGGATTAGGCACTCCATTAGGGAAAGTACCATCAGGTTCATTATTTATTTTTACGAACTCAAAAGGCAGATGCTTTTCTATTTCGCTAATTACGGCACCTGCACCGCCATTACCTGGATTAGCTACTATTTTTAAGGGTTTTAGCTTGGTAATATCAACATAGGTTAAAATATGCTGAATATATTCAGGCATAATATCATATTTTTCTATTTTTCCTTCTTTTGTCCCTGGGTATGGCATTTCAGGAATTTCGCCATCTACTACCATGCGAGCAATATCCCTAAGACCGGTATCTTCCGAAATAGGTTTTGCACCACGACGCACAAGCTTCATTCCATTATAATTTGCAGGATTATGACTAGCCGTTACCATAATGCCTCCGTCAGTCTTTAAGTGCGCAGTGGCAAAATAAATCATTTCTGTCCCGCATTGACCTATATCGATAACATTGACTCCAGCATGACGCAAACCTTCTGACAATGCATTAGTCAAGTCTCGGCCTGTAGTTCTTATATCATGTCCTACAACAACAGATTCTACTCCCAGCATTACTGCAAAAACACGGCCAACTCTATAGGCCATCTCTTCATTAACTTCGGTAGGCACAACTCCTCGTATGTCATAGGCCTTAAAAGCTTTTTTACTAAACATGTCTCGTTCTCCTATCTGTCCTAAATACCCTAGCCACTAATTTCTACATTACATAAGAAAAATCCTGCCTTTAAACAATTTTCCACTAATTTTCTCGCAAATAGACTCCTAAAACAAATTTTACTGCCTTTTTCTCCCTATGCTTACCATAAACTCTAATAAACGGTAACTAGTTTTATACTATTTTAAAATTCCTATTTACTTTATCACTCTTTCTTTATGGAACTTAATGTTTTTTCATCAGTAGCTCTACGCCAAAAATCCCAGCCATTTTTACTTCCACCTAAAACAAATTCTGCTGCCGTACTAGGTGAATCAAATGTTATGTCTTCTTTAAGCAAATATTTGCCTGCCTTCAAAAAAATCCCATTATTCTCACGTAATTCTTCTCTAAGCTCACTTGCCGCTTTTGTATTAGGAGCACTCTTATTTAATAAAATACAACTTCCTGCCTTAACTCGAAGTGTTTTATCATTTCCGTAGAAATAACCATAAGCCAAAACTTTACCACCTGTAATAATAACCACATCAAAATCCTGCATGGTTTCTACATAATTGCTAACATCCATGGGAAACAACCGCAATATTTCATTTATAATAGCTTCAGTACGCGCATTAATTTCCGCAAATCCCCATTTCTTTTTTTTAAAGAAGTATTCATTCATTTTAATATGACTACTTTTATGCAATATTTCTTTTTTTACAGAAAAAGAAATATTACCCATGGCAGTATTATCCACCTTAGCAGCCAAAGTTAAATTACCCAGCCTATTAACATAGGAAACATATTCCTCAAACGACGTATTGTTTACTTCGGACCACCCAGAACCCTTGGTCTGTGGCATAACATGTTCAATGCTTAAACTACCTTGCTCTATAGGTACGTTACTCTTTTGCAATTCTATTTTTTCTAATATCCAGCGTATATTTTTCAAGTTATAAGCATTAGCAGTTTTCAAATAGTTTCTTATATCGGCATCATCAGGAATATAAGATGTTTTTTGCCGCGTAGAATTAATCAAAACTGCCTTGCAATTTTCATAAAAATTTTTATACCCTTCCTTAGCACATTTTTCTCGCACCAAACGTAAATAGGTGGGGAAATATCTACTAATATCATTAGTATCTAAATTAGTAATATAACGTCTGATCAAATATATGTTTATAAGACGAATAACATTACTTGCCGCCTCTGTCTTAATAGCTCCTGTTCGCAACAATTCCAACACCTGCATAGTAAAAGGTGCCGGCATATCTGACCTTAAAACGCGATAATTAACAAGTTCCTCCCCCAATATATCCGGCTCATTAGAATAATATAAGCTGTAATAATGTTCTCCATATCTTAGAATATCTTGCAGCAACAAAGTTTCATTACTATTTTTTAATTGTTCTCCCCAATATTTTTTAAATTCACTATAAACGTTGCGTTTAGAAGTCAAATACATTTGTTTATTTGCAAGATACAAACGCAGAAAACTCTCTAAATCCCTAGGATTTGGCAACAAATTTTCTAATTTACGCCAATAATTAGTATACAATTTTTCTTGAATATCGTTATCTTTGTTCATCAAAATATAGTTTCTTATCAAATCTGCAGAAGTCAATTCCATACCTGTAGAGTTAATGCTTTCAAATATTTGCTGAGGATTATCGCCATCTTCTTCCTTTAGCAGTATGGAAATAATTTGCAAGCGCTTGATAGCATTAATTATTTGGTCATAAGAAAAACCCTTATCTATCCATGCTCCCACTTGTTCTTTGCAAAAAGCATAATTTAAACTAACATTAGACGTAGAATTTAAATTATCGTTTCCTTGCGCAATCTCTTTATAATCATCATCATCGGACACTGAAGGTTTTAGCCTTAATTTGTATTTATCCTCTATTTCACTATTTTCCAAGTAGTTATTATTAATAGCCTTTGCCGCAGCATAATTTTTCCTTGCTTGTGCCACATGCTTTATGGCATATAGAAGCAACATCAGCGTTGTTAATCTCTGCTGTCCATCCACAATAGAGCGTTCCTGACCATTAAGCGTATCCTTCGTAATGCAATACACCAAACTGCCAACGAAATGCTGTCTAGTCGGATTTTCCAAAAGAATTTCTATATCATTAATTAATTGTTTTACCTGATCTTCCTTTTTCCAATTATAATTTCTTTGATAAACAGGAATAACATATTGAGCTCCCACGCTTAAGCGCAAAAAACCATCTAAAAATCCTGCGTTTTCTGCTTTCATAATTATCACCTCTTTCTCCACATTAAAAGCCAAACCACCCGGCAATTATACGTGCATTTACCTTAGAAATTTGCTTTAGTGTTCTTCGCCCTGTGGTTTTGGGTTAAATTTTTAAAATTTAGACATACCCAACTATTCCTACACTATTTTACTTACTTAATTCTCTCTCTTTAAGTAAACTCCTCTAATACAAACACAAAAATGGCTTCGCGAAATTTCGCGAAGCCATTTTTTTACTAAATAACCAAAGTTGCGGGAGTATAAACCCTAGCCGCAAGCTCTGTATCCAATAAATAAAGTCCTTTAGGATCACTACCAAATAAATCATATTTTTTAATAATATCCTCGGTGCTCTTTTCCTCTTCACCTTGTTCTTTAATAAACCAATCTAGGAACTGCATAGTTCTGAAATCCTTTTCTTCATACGCAGCTGCATAAATATTATTTATAGAAGCAGTAATTTTTTGCTCATGTTTAAATGCTGCTTCAGCTGGTTCACGAAAATCGTTAAAAACTTTAGTTGAAGCCTTAATATCCTTTAAAGCAGGTCTTTCGCTATTATTCAATAAATATTTTAGGAATAACATAGCATGATCCCGCTCCTCTTGGGTTTGCACATAAAACCAATTGCCAAAACCATCAAGATTTTTATCCATGTAAAAACCATGAATATCTAAATAGAAATATGCGGAATACCACTCCAAATTAACCTGATTATTTAATAACTCTACTATTTTTTTGCTAAGCATAACTTTCATCTCCCTTTATATGTTTTATTTAAATATAAGATTTAATTAACTTGCTCACAAATTCTGAATTTGTTTCACACTCCACTAAAGGCTTACCTTGTTTTAGGACAAAATTTTTCTCATGATACGTGGCTTTTACTTCACGATAAATAATACCAATGGGAATCTGCTCTCCAAACTCCATCGACTTTGTCAAAGCAATGGTTTTATTCTCACAATCATAATTTTCATCCAATTCATAAACTCTTTTATTGTACCAGCCAAAAGTATTAAACTTGTTAAAACTTACACAAGGTTGGAGTATATCAACGATAGCGTAACCTTTATAAGCTATCGCTTGTTTCATTACCTCTATTAAATGCTCTTTGCGACCGGTAAAAGCACGTGCTACAAAACCTGCACCTGCAGCAATTGCCAAAAGTATAGGGTTGAGTGGTTCATTAAAATTGCCATCAGTTTGTACCCCTGTTACCATGCCCACCATAGAAGTCGGTGAAGCCTGCCCTTTTGTCAACCCATAAATCTGATTATCATGTACAAAATGGGTAATGTCAACATTACGACGCATATTGTGCAGAAAATGATTTCCGCCTTCGCCATAAGAATCACCGTCGCCGGTATTAACAATAACCGTTAATTTTTCATTGGCAATCTTGGCTGCTACTGCTGCCGGAAGTGCACGCCCATGTAAACCGCAGAAAGCATTGGCACTAATATATTGCGGAGTTTTTGCAGCTTGTCCGATACCCGCCGTCACTAATACTTGGGAAGGGTCTTTTCCCATTTCTTCCAGTGCTGTTTTTAGACATTCCAAAATTACGAAATTTCCGCATCCCGGACACCAAGCTGTTTCATAGGTAGAAAAAGTTTCTTTGTTCATTTTATTTCCCCCTTTTGAATCATATTAGTGATTTCCTCTCCTGAAATCTGTCTGCCATCATATTTTAAAATGCTGCCTGAACAAATTATGCCGGTTTTCTCACGAATTAGTCCTGCCAACTGCCCAGTTGCATTTTGTTCAACATTTATAATGCGTTTGGCCTGCTTTGCTTTTTCCTGCAATAGCTTATCCGGCAATGGATAAACATCACCAAAAACTAATGCCGCATATTTACCCTCTTCACCTTTATTTAACAAAACAATAGCCTCGTTAATTGGTCCCCAAGTTGAGCCCCAGCCAATGATAAGTGTCTCAAAACTATCAGAACCAACGAATTCTGGTTCTTGCAGTTCTCTATTTAGACCTTCAAGCTTCTTCATCCGTTTATCCACCATTTTTGTGCGAACTTCTGACGATTCCGTTATCCAGCCTTTTTCATCATGCTCATCACTGTCAATTATCACTAAATCTTTAGTCTGTCCCGGTATAAGCCGAGGTGAAATACCACTATCCGTATATTTGTAGCGCAAATATTCCTCTTTACCAGAATATTGCTTTGATGGCTCAGCAATTTGAACCTTTTTAGGGTCAAAAGGCATCACCGTGGCGCTAGCGTCACCAATATGCTGATCACTTAAAATAATGACTGGTATTTGATATTTTTCAGCTAGATTAAAAGCTCTCATTGTTTGATAAAATGCATCTTGGCTATTACGTAAACCAATAACCATACGCGGGAATTCTCCCTGTGAGGCAGAAATTACAAATTTTAAATCACTTTGTTCCGTACGAGTAGGCAGCCCAGTTACCGGTCCAGGCCGCTGTACATCAATTACCACAAGAGGTATTTCCGCCATACCTGAAAGGCCTAGTGCCTCTACCATAAGAGAAAAACCACCACCTGATGTCCCTTGTCATAGCTCTAGCTCCTGCATAAGATGACCCGATAGCCATATTAATTGCACCTATTTCATCTTCCGCTTGTTCGACGACAACACCTGCTTCATCGGCTACTGTGGCAATCGCCTCTAGTATACCTGTTGATGGTGACATTGGGTAAGCCGTATAAAAACGAAGCCCTGCTGCTATTGCGCCTAGTGCAACTGCCTTAGTACCTGAAATAAGCATCCAATCCCCATATTTCCCCTCAAGATGTGGGAAACGCTCTTGCACGGCCTTATATCCTTCTTGTACTGCTTTGAGGTTGCTTGCAAGGTATTGAGGCGTAACCACATTACCCAAAACCTCTTCGACACCACTTAATGTTTCACCAAAAAGTTTTAAAATAACGCCTACCGCAATACTACCGGAGGCTTTTACATTCCCTAATTCTTTAGCCATAGCATCCATTCCTAAGCTAATGGCCCTGGGATCAGCAATCGCTAACTTACTATCACAAAGAATTAATCCACCTTCTTTAAGTTTATCTTTATGTAGCGCAACTGTTTGCTCATCAAGAGCGACTATTCCGTCCAATATGTTGCTGTGGGAAAAAATTGGTTCATTACCAAATCTTAACAGGGAAAAATTATGTCCACCTCTAACACGCGACATAAAATCTCTTACGGTAAATACATTGTAGCCTGATCGTTTTAGCAGTTTTTCCAGAATTGCAACCGTTGTATCAATGCCCTGACCGGCGGCTCCACCAATTAATAAATTGTACATAAGCATTTTCCTCTCTCAATTATTTGAAAATTAAATAATTATGAAAATACAATAATGAGCAACGTAACCTAAATTTCACCTCTTTCTTTAGTAATAATCCTGACCTTAATAAAACTATTTAATCATACAACCTTCTTAACTATAATTATGATACTTATTACTGATAAATACAAGATATTCAAACCATATTTATTTTTTTACAAATAACCCACCAATTATTTGAGCTTGCTATTCTTTTAAACCTAGCATATTTTCCGCACAAAATTTTTTTTCATATGCAACAACTCTATTTCTCCCTTGACCTTTGGCCTTATACAAAGCTATATCCGCTTGTTTAAGAAGCTCTTCATATTCCATCCCGACAAGAGGAATAATGTTAGTAACCCCAATACTTAAGGTAAGATATCCTGAAATGTTGGAAGCATCGTGTACTATTTGCAATTCTTCGATTTTTTTGCAAAGCTTTTCCGCAAAAGCTATACTATCTTCTAGCGTTCTATTAGAAAGGACAATAATAAATTCTTCGCCGCCATAACGAGCAACAAAATCATCTTTGTTTTCAATGCTTTTTGTCAAAGCCGCACTCACTTTTTTTAAAATTACATCACCGCGCAAATGCCCATAAGTATCATTAAAGTTTTTAAAAAGGTCTATGTCTATTAGACAGCAAGAAAGTGCTTTGCTCCCCACACAGCATTTATTCCATTCTTTACGCAATCTCTTTTCTAAATATCGCCTATTGTATACACCTGTTAATTCATCGCAATTAGAAAAACAATAGAGCAGGTAATCTTTAAAATACATTTTATCAGCAAAATAAGCTCCCATTAAATTTACAAATATTATACCCACATACATAGCTCCAAAACCCACCGGATCTAAGGACGTTTTAATAAAATGATATATAAAAGTTAGTCCAACACTAAAAATGAGAGGGGGAATGACTCGCAATATGCCATTATGCTGAGGTATGAGAATATATAGAAACATAATAATTGGAATGCCTGCTGTTGACCCAATGTATGATGACTGTAGATTAACACAATTAGCATAAAGAGATACTCCTACTATAACTAATTCCCATAAAAAAACATAGCGTTCATAACCAATAATATTTGGTTTACTGCGCTTCACTATCAACCACGTAAAAATAATAAAAGATAAAAAAAGCCCTATTACACGCAAAGTGAGCAACCAAGAGACCTCAGAGCTTGGTTCTGTACCCGCTAAAAAATAATGCATAAAATCATGTCCAACTGCTAAAGATAATAGCAGTACCGTTAAACCAATACAAATAGCACTACTTTTAATATCGCTTTCCCATATGCTATTATAATAATCCTCTACCCCATATTTATGTGGTAATAAATGCTTGCTGTAGAGTTTCAAGTGAATCTCTTCTTTCCGAAACATTATCGTTTTATGTTTAAGAAACTTATAGTATAAGTTTAACACAAATACTCCAATATATAGTAAAAACAACAAAGCCCCAGGAATTAAGTCCTAGATCTTTGTTGTTTTTACTTTTAAAAGCCATCGCTAGCACAACTGGCTAATTAATCTTAAATTCCCGTTTATTCTGTAATCATATTCACTAGTGCCTGCACATGGATTTCCATGGTGTCCAAACAAGGAATAGATGTTACAGAATTATTTAATATTATGGTTAAGCCACTTTTTGCATTTTATACTTAAAAACTTTGCTACCACTAAAATTTTGTAAAAAATTTTTTAACTTTATAACTTAAACCAAATTCATCCCAATTAAAAAATGTTATTACTCGGTAAACAAACATTAGGCGTAAGTAATCGGCCTATGCGTTAGCTTTAATAACACTATCCTCTCGCATACAAGCGGGTACATTTTGTTTTTTATTTTTATAACCTTTTGTCAACCCCATTATTATAATTATAGCACTTACTGTAACACCAACAAACAAAGGATCTATTGGCAAATGGATAACCGTAGCTGCTATTATCGAAGCTACAGTACTTAAAACCATGGAAGAAACTGCCCAACCATTCGTTAATCTTCCTGGAATAAATATAGCTAGAGTAAGAGGAAGGAAAACGCCACCGCCACGTAAAGCCATAGACATATAATTCCACCCCAATACCTGTGAATTTAAGTTTAAGATGGCTATGAAATATGCAATAAATATCACAAACAAGACGGCAATGCGGTTGACCCATAGTACAGTTTTACTTTTTGTAATATGCAACAACTCATAACAAAGATCCTTGGAAACCATTGTGCCAATCCCAAGAGCCAAGCCACCAATTGATCCAATTAGAGAAAGTAATATGCCGGCAATACCGATTCCCCCCAGCCATGCAGGTTGATATTGCACCAAATATATTGGCAAAACTAAAATGGGTAGAACATCTGGCTGTATGACATGCATAAACATCCCAATAGCTATAGACGGAAGGCCAACAGGAATAACAACCAATGCAGCTGTAAAAGCTCCCACAGCCGCTGTGCGTGAATCTGAAGCTGAAAAAATAGCTTGAATATAGGTTTGTGTACAAATAATACCAACAATTAGAGAAAAAAGATTGCCAAGACCTGCCCAAAGACCATTGCCAAAAAGACTGAACCATGGCTGATAAGGAAAAATCATCTCAAAATTGGGCATCGCTTTCAGAGCAGAAAATGCCGTTCCTCCTGCCATGAACAATGTAATCCAGATAATAATGAGTTTCATTATCCCAGCTACTCCAGCACCCTTCATTCCACCAAAAAAGACATAAGCAACAACAAGTATCATGAGAATTATCGCCGCTAGCCAAGACTGGATATCAAATATCGCTGCGATAATTTGAATTCCAGGTAAACAACTTGCTACGGCGCTAAGCAGAATACCAATTGATGAAATAACACTAACCAGTGGCCCTGTCATTTTTCCGTAATTAATCACAAGATACTGTGGAATTGTTTCCAGCCCAGTACTACGCAACGGTCTTGCATAAAACAAGCCCATTAAAATAAACCCAATCCCTGATCCTAATGTAAACCACCAAGCCGAAAATCCCAACGAATATGCCAACTGTGCAGTTCCTACAGTAGCACCTCCACCTATAACGGTTCCGGCAATGCTTCCAACAACAAGTGGCCATCCTGCTGAACGGCCCCCCAAACTATATCCTTCAGCCGATTTTACAGTTCTTGCCGAATACATACCGCTACCAATCACGACTAAAATAGTAATAAACAGACTACATAGATGTACATAAGTAAGTTCCATATATACCTCCCCCAATTTGACAGACAATTTTTCTTCTAGTAAAATTGTAGCAAAGAATAATATATATTAAAAATATCTATATCAACTGATTTGCATATGATTTCCGAATGGATAAGGAAGTGGCTAAATGGAATTACGCCAACTTAAATATTTTCTTGAGATTGCCGAAGAAGGTCAAATTACTAAAGCAGCCAAACGGCTAAACTTAACTCAACCACCGCTTAGTCAACAGCTCATACTACTAGAAAAAGAATTAGGAACCCCCTTATTTGACAGAAGTAAAAAACACATTCGCTTGACGGAAGCTGGAAATATTCTACAACATAGAGCTCAACAAATGATGGAATTAATGAAAATAACCACCAATGAACTACAAGAATCAACTGGTGGAATCAGCGGCAGACTAGCAATTGGAACAATTTCCTCATCAGGAGTATCACTTTTGCCAAATCGTATTCAAGAATTTCACAAATGTTATCCTAAAATTACCTTCCACTTACGTCAAGGTGAAACATCAAAAATTTTAGAATTGCTTAACGTTGGCCTTATTGAGATTGGTTTTGTGCGTTTTCCGGTTGATTATGCGCTATATGATTTCCTCATATTGCCTGAAGAACCTATGGTTGTCGCTGCAAATGCAAAAATATTACCGCCACGAAGTATACCTTTTGACTTCCGTCAATTAATGGGGCAGCCCTTATTAGTACACCAGAGACACTTACCCATGATTACAGAGCTTTGTCGTCAAAGTGGATTTGCGCCCTCTTTTTTTTGTACAAGCGATGACATTACACCACTAATAATTTGGGCTAATTTAGGCCTGGGCATCGCTATTGTTCCTAAATCAGCAATCGATCTATTCGCAGTTTCTTCTTTAGAGTTTTATGAACTAGCCCCACCTACACCAAAAACAACAAGTGCAATAATATGGTCAAAAAAACGCCCGCTTTCTGCCGCTGCAAACCACTTTATCACGCTATTTAAGTAATGTTAATAAAAGAAAAAGTCTCTATCATACTAGCGTTATGAGATTGTTTATATGCTCCTGCTTTAAGAAATGTCATTACGTTAAATGGTTAAAAACAGTTTAATATATCATAACCGCCGGCTCAGCCGGCGGTATGTACAGCACCTATAAGGTGCTCTTACCTGCCACATCTTAAGATGTACTGAATTAGTCCGCCAATCGCACATCTTCCCCGAATTAGGCCCCTTGGGCCTTTTTCTTATTTATTCTCTTTTACCGGCTACCCGTGAACGGGTCTACATACTCTTTCAGCGAGATTTTGTCTGTGGTAATATCATCCTGTAGTTGATTCCTAACATATTCCTCTATTCTTTTGCTGTTTTTTCCTACTGTATCTACATAATACCCTCTACACCAGAAATACCTGTTTCCATATTTATATTTTAAATTAGCATATCGGTCAAATATCATAAGGGGACTTTTTCCTTTCAGATACCCTAATATTTGGGATACACTATATTTAGGTGGTATTTTCACTAGCATATGAACGTGATCAGGACAACACTCTGCTTCAATTATTTCTACTTCTTTTCTCTGGCATAACAGCCTTAATATTTTTCCTATATCCAATCTTATCTTCCCGTATATTACTCTTCTCCTGTACTTCGGAGCAAACACTATATGATATTTGCAGTTCCAACTACTGTGTGATAAACTTTGACTGTCCAATATGGATACCTCCTCTGTTATTTATGTGTGGTTGGCGAACCAACACTATTTTAACATTGGAGGTTTTTTCTGCTAAAGCTATCGAATCTCGCCGGCATAGTGAAGTGGTCAATATAAAAAGGACACTATAACCACTAATAATTAGTTGCACCTATCTAGACGAAACTGTATGGGAGATTTATATTGCAGTTTAGCAACCGGCCTTTGCATATTAAAATAGTCTACAGCTTGATGAACAACAATAAAAATATCGTTTGCTTTCTTGAAATGGAAATCCAAGTTCAATTCTTCTTTGAACCAACCGAAAAAACTCTCAATAACAGCATTATTTCCCGCACGAGACATACTCTGGATAATGCCATATCTCTTCAAAAGCGTTGTGAAAGCAGGCGAGCTATACTGTGAACCTTGATCGGAATGCAGTATTGTTGGCTCTGAACCAGCAGCCTTTCCAATTAAAACTAAGAGATCTGTTAGTGGTTTAAGAACAAAAGGCAGGTCTTCACGAAAACCAAAATTCCAAGACACCATTTCATTATTAAATAAATCTAAGTAACATATAAAGAAGCATTTTCTGCCATGCCAGTAGAATTCGGTAATATCTGTTACAACCTTTTGTAATGGTCTCTTAGCCGTGAAATTGCGGTTTAGAATATTTTTAAAGATATTATGCTCTTTTCCAACACCGCCCCAGTGTTTCTTTTTTCGTGCCTTAGACTGGATGCCAATACTTTGCATGCAAGAGAGCACCCTCGGGAGACAAATATGCCATCCGGTATCTTTCAAAATTCGATTACGAATTCTGCGATAGCCATAGCTGGGTTTTTCTTCATGAACTTTACGTATAAATAATATAATTTCTTGCCGCTGTAACTCATATGTATTGGGACGATTTTTATGTTTTATCCAGTTATAATATCCAGCTCTAGATACCGAAAACTGTTTACATAACCATACTACAGAATAACGGTCACTTAATTCGAATATCGCCTCGAAATACAATCGTATTAATTTCCTGCCTTGACATACCCCCTCTGATATTCTAATATTTTTTTTAGTTTTGCAAGCTCGATATCTTTTTTAGCCAGCTCATATCTAAGGTGTTCTTCGATGGATAGCGTTTTTCTGTTTTGATATGTAGCAAGAGGATTTCCAGGACGTCTCTTGGATTCTAGTCCAGATTCCCCTTTATCTCTATATATTCTTGCCCAGTAACAAATTAGCGATTTATCTAAATTAAGTTGTTTGGATAGTTTCCCACTGCTTTCGCCCGCTAGATTTCTCTGCACAACTGATAATTTAAATTCCTTGCTAAAATATCTCTTATTTCCACCTTTGAGGCCCATTATTTTCACCGCTTTTTTACAAAATTATAACACTAAGTCACCAGTGGTTTAAGTGTCCACTTAGATGTTACCACTTCACATAGCCGGCGGTTTATTGTTTCTTCGCTCCTTTGTCGCTCGAAACCATCGCTAAAGCAAAATATACAATCAAAAAAGGTGAACACCATGATGAGTGTTCACCTTTTTAATAATTTAAGCAACACAAAATAAAAAAGCCTCAACGCAAGGCTGAGAGCCGACTTTGTAATGGCAGGGGTACTAGGACTTGAACCCAGATTTACGGTTTTATACTGTCGCTATGGAAATTCCGGAGGAATGTTTTTAGCGTAACCGTATATTTGTTCCACTGTCACGTGCGCCCAGTCCTGTTCAAACAACACATTAAGAACTGCCTGCTTCTGAGCAATCAGACGATGGCCGTCTGTACCTAACAAACGTATCACTTCTTTTTTGGTATTAAAGGGTATAATTTTGATCACCGTTTTTCTCCAAACAACTTTGTGTATTCCAGCAAGTAACACTAACTGATTGTGGTATGTCCTATATCTTTAGGTAAAAACAGTACTTCTATTACCGGAAATATCATCAATAAGCCGAGAAAAACAAAACCCAATTCATATGAAGCCGTAATGGAGAAAGAGTTCTGCAATAAATTTACAACAACTGTAATCAGTGATACCCCCAGCCCCTGAGCTAATGTCATTACGACAACATTCAATGTATTTGCACTGTTTCGATCTTGAGGTGCCATTTCAGAAAAACTCAGGCCATTATAACTTGTTAAGGCCAATGAGCGCCCTACACCTGAGACCAAGGCAAGGAACATAATATAAACAGGAAAAGTATTTGGGCTAATAAATGCTAAAGCAACCGATGTAATAAATACCATTCCGAATGATGACAACAGAGCGCTGCGATAGCCAAGTTTGCGAATAATTGCATTGGTAAAAGGTTTAATGCCAATATTTCCAATAAAAATGAACAGCACATAACTACCTGCTTTGACGGCAGACCACTGAAAAACTGTTTGTAAAAAAACTGTTAGTATGTAGGGCAATGCCCCAACACACAGCCACAAAACCGAACCACTTGTCTGACAAATCCGAAAAGAAGTTACTTTTAATGCTTGAATTGAGAATAATGGATTTTCTGTTTTTTTCAAATGCTTAAAAACTATGAGACCCAATATTACACCTAAGGCTACCAAGCCCATTGCACTAGCCCAATAATTTTTCCCATGTGTAGCCAGTTCCGCTCCAACTAAAATTACACCTGATGCAAAAGTAATCTCTATAAATCCTAAAAGATCAAAATCGTTTTTCGTTTTAACATCATCGGCATCGATCCATTTGATACCCAATAAAGCGATTATGAAACCGATTGGAACGTTAATCAGGAAAATCCATCGCCAGCTCCAGTAAGTAACTATACCCCCCCCCCCCCCCCCGACCAATGGTGCGATTGCGGGTGCTATTAATGCAGGCCAAATGAGGTAACTAACCATTTTTAACAACTTTGAAGCTGGTGTCTTTTCTAGGACAATCAGTCTTGCCGTGGGGGTCATCAGAGAGCCTGAAAAGCCTTGTATGATTCTCATTACTAAAAGGAAAAGGAAGTTAGACGCTAAGGCACTTGTTAACGAGCTAACAGTAAAGATTATTACAGCAATAATCCAGATTTTCTTTTTCCCAAATCTTTTGGACAGCCACCCACTTAATGGAATAAATATAGCGGAAGTAATTAAATACACACTAACAAGTAAAGCGGTTGTTGCCGCACCTGTATGGAAATATTGAGACATTTTTGGTAGTGCAGTGGTCACAATTGTCCCGTCCAGCATTTCCATAAAGAGACTGGCAGCCATTAATATGGCTATTCTTATTTCTTTTGGCATTCTACCACCGTGCTTCCCTTAATTCTTGCTTAAATTTATTAATCCATTCAATTGTAACGTCGGCTTCTTTTAACAACAGCTCAAACTTTTTGCTTGCATACCAGTGATCTTTTGAATTCCTTTTTGCTAAGTTACTAAGCACATTCTGCGCACCTTGAATGATATTTTTTTGCTCCTGATAGAATTGATCCAGTAATTGCATCTGCTCATTTATAGAAAGGTGTTGCATTACATTAAGCTTTATAAGATAAAGATCAGCACTATGCGCGCCATCAGGAACAGGCATTTTCATAAGCTCAAAAAAATATTCTTCTCCCTTTTTTGTAATGGAAGCGATTTTTTTGGGCTTTACGCTTGATTCTACATTTGTCATCTCCAGAAATCCCTCATTTTCTAATTTTTGCAATAAAGGATACAGCACCCCATAGCTGATCTTACGATGACGTCCTAAATAAATTCGCAATCGATTACGGAGGTCATAACCGCTCTGCGGTTCCTCCATTAATTCACCCAAAATAAAGAGCTCATTAATCATAATACCTCTCCCCCTTTGTTTTATATATCTAAAAGATATATTCATTGTACATCTTTTAGATATATAATGCAAGTGGCCCTCGGCAAGTTTTTTCATAGCCTGCTGTAGCCCATATCCATTTTAACCTAATGGAAAGTGTCTTTTCATGCTCCGGCGACTAAAACCCTCGAAAACAAAGAAGTTAATCTCTTTATGATGGTTGCTAACTCCGATTACTCTTTTCAATGATTTGCGACAAAAAACCGTCCTTTTTGTATCCAAAAAATCGCCGAGATTTACTCAGATACGCGAAAGATCGAGGATTTCGAAATGGTATAGTACACACAGGTACATACCATTCCGAAACCGCAAGGTCTGACAAAATAGATGAGTGAATATCAGCGATTTTAACAAAAAAAGCTCTCAGCATTATGCTGAGAGCCGACTTTACTATGGCAGGGGTACTAGGACTTGAACCCAGATTTACAGTTTCGGAGTCTTATCAGAAGGAGCCTATAAACCACGATGTGTGTATATATTATCATTTCTTAATATTGTACTTAAAATGTTCTGCATCTTCCTCAAGAAATAATTGATGACAACTATCTTTTTCCGTAAGTTTCCGTAATGGACGGCAAGGAACACCTACGGCCAAAACATTCGCCTGGATGTCATGAGTTACAATACTGCCAGCACCTATAACTGAATTTTCCCCTAGGTGAACACCTCCAAGAACAGTAACCCCTGCTGCCAGCCAAACATTATTTCCAATATGTATTTCATCCGCATATTCAGCAAAAGCCGTAGCCACTCCTTTATCATCCAAACCCAACCGCTCTTGAGCCAAAAGCGGATGGTTCGTGGCTAACAAAGATACATTAGGACCACAGGCTACGTTATTTCCTATATATATACGCGCATCATCCATAACAATGAAATTAAAATTGGCAATAAAACAATCTCCTATAAAAGTATGTTTACCATAGTTAAACTGGACAGGTCCCTGAAAGCGAAAATTCTGACCAATACGCCCAAGAATTTCCCGCAAAATATTAGGCCGAAACGTATCATTTTCATTCATGGCATTGTATTTTTGACAAGCGATATGTGCCTCATGTTTTATCTTCTGTAATTCTAAAGAACTTGCATTAAAAATTTTGCCAGAAAAATTTTTTTCTTCTTCCATCATAATGAAAATCTCCCTTGTCTTAGTTCAATCAACACCTTAAAACCTGTTCTTGTTTTCTAACTGCGCAATTCTCCTTAACAGGTATTAATCGGTTATTATAACGGTAACATACTGTGATAATTGTGGCCGTTTTTGTCAATTTGGTATTATCTAGTGCTATTTAAGTCAGTTTATTAAGTATTCAATTAGCTTCTATTGTCATTAATAATTTATAAACTTCTTATTCTTTTCTTTATTTTTCTCATTGTTTTACTTTTTATTCTATCATATTTAAAAATAAACAACTCAAAAAAGTATATATTTTCTATTTATTTCTCAAAAGCACAAAAATGAAAATGTTTACCTAGGTACGCAAAAAAGTCGATACCCGCTAAGGTATCGGCTCTTTTCCCTATTGTTTTAATCGTCCTAAAGCAACATCATAGTAAACTTGCGTTTTCTCAAATCCAATAAACTGACGATTGTTTTTACGTGTGGCGACAAAGGTTGTTCCCGACCCCATGAAAGTATCCAGAACAGCACTACCTTCCGGAATAATCTTCACTAATTCTTCCACTAGCAACGTCGGCTTACCGGTTAAGTGGAATTTATCACTTTGTTTTACCGGGAAATCAAAACATCCTGGATATGACCCTGCATACTGACATTTTCCTTTTGTCCCCCAAACTATGTATTCGCAATGGTGACGAAAAGTGTTCATTTCTGGTTGTATTGTAAAAATAAGCCCCTTTCATTAGATGTTTTTGTCCAATAAAAGGAGTTTACATTGTATAGAAACGTTTTATTTTCCATGGCAAATCTCTTCCACACGTAAAATGCGTAGTCCGTACCAGTCCTATAATGTCTTATTATTGCCAACACATTAGTGGTGCTGGTCTTTACTTTGTTCAAGTCATTGTGGATTGGTGGATTTATTACCTAGTTAACCCTTAAAATGGTCAGTAGTCTCTTTTGTATGTAATTTTGTTTCTATCTAATACCGCAACATCTGCTTCGTTTAATCCTACATACTTACGTAATATACAGTCGACCAGAAGTTCTTATTGCTGAATTTGTATTTAAGGTTTGCATGCTTGTTGAATATCATCATTACACTTTTACCTTTCAAATACCCCATTATTTCTGATATTCTATATTTGGGTTGTATTGATAATAATAAATTTCCATTTGCCTATGTCCATTATTATTTGTTGTATATCTATCCTTGGCTGATTATAAATAATTTCTCTATAATGATACATCACCTTTCCTAGTGTTAGTAGTGACTTGAAAACTCCCTATTATACAAAGTTTCGTGATGTTTTTGCTTAAGCATTGCCTCCTACCCGCGTAGCGGGCAGCTTTTGGTTTCGCACGCTTCGCGAGTTCAACTGTCTGAAGCCCATACAGAATTTAATGCTATATTTTAATATTATATTGCCCTATATGATATAATTAGTATTATATATTATACTTTTAAGGTGAGCGCTTATGGATCAAAATGATTGGTTTATCATAAAGACAATTGTTAAAGAGAAAAATTTGACAGCAGCTTCTGAAAAACTCTTTGTCACCCAAACTGCATTATCATACCGCATTAACAACATTGAGAGGGAATTAAACATCGCTCTCTTAATTCGCACCAGTAAAGGTGTTGTTTTTACAAGCCAAGGAATGCTTGTTGCCGAATATGCAGAAGAAATGCTAAAGAAATATGCCGAAATGAAAAACATCGTATCTTCTTTAGACAAAGTGTTGCGCGGTACTATTAACCTAGCGGTTTCTCCTGCTTTCGCTCGCTACAAATTAGCCCCTGTTCTAAGCGCTTTCAGAACAAAATATCCTTATGTAAATATCTATATAAAAACCTGTCTTAGTAGTAAGGGCCTTGAATTATTAATGAACGATGACGTTTCTATATCCATAATACGCGGCTCTCACAAACCAAATTGTAAGGCAATTTTATTAGATGAAGAACCTATTAATTTAATTTCCAAAAACAAAGTTGATTTAAATGAACTACCCAACTTACCATATATTATGTACGAAACCGATATTTCCCTGGAAAGAGATATATTAAATTGGTGGAGGGAGCGCTATTATCAACCACCACACACCATAATGCATATAAATGATTCTTTTACTTGCAGACAGTTAGTCGCCAATAATCTTGGATATTCAATATTACCGTCTATAGGCTTTGATTATTCAAAGCAATTTGATTTTCACAAAGTACAATTAACAAAAATTGATGGTACACCTTTAGTTCGCCCTACTTGGCTCATATATAAACCATATACTGAAAAAATAACGGCAGCAAAAGCATTTATTCAATTTTTGTCTACCCAACTTCAAAGTTCTTATAAAATATAGCAATACAGCTCTGTCGTTGTAAAAGTCAACTAACAGATGGTAAAACCTGCAAAAATGGGTTCTCTGTCAAATGTTGGGGTAATCCAGTACAAGTTAATCTTACCGGTGGTCTGATAATGACCATCGGTATTTTTATGCCTTGGAAAATAAAACTCTGTTTCGCAATATCTTAAATGTTCTAATGCCGTAACTAACTCTTTTTGACACCTTAATCTTATTGTTTATTCCTTCTGTAAAGCCATTGGTTACCTGATATTTAATTATATTGGTGATTGCTTCAAACCAATGCCTAAATGTAAGTCTACAATTTTTGAATTTTTCTAAACCTGCCTTATCTACCAACTACAACCATCAGCCCAAAGCCCCTTTGGCTTCGGACTTGGTCTTGCTCCTAAAAACGTTGTAGAACTCTTCTTTAAGTGCATAAGCACGGCTGAGTCTCCGTGATAGTGAAAGCATTACATCAACGGCAGCTTTATCCTTATCACTTAATTTGTTTCTCGGACTCAATAGCCGCTTTTTGCTGCGTTTGAAGTATCTCATTCTAGTTTTTGACATTTTCAGCTGTTCCTGCTTCCTTACTTTATCCAAATTCCATGAAACAAGCCTTATAACATGGAACTTATCCGCTACGATCTGGGCACAAGGAAACAAATCTTCAGCAATACTGCGGAAAACATTACTCATATCCATTACTATTGTTTTAACTTGTTTTCTTTAATCGCGGTTAAAGACCAAAAAATATTGCTGTAATTTACCTGTGTTTCTAGAGGGAAGTATATCCAATACCTTATGCTCAGAAGGTGATGTTAGCCCGCATTGGAACTTCTCTCCGCCGGCGTTGCCTCTAAACTCATCTATACTAAGAATTCCCAGTAGTTTGGGTTTGGGGAAGTTAATGATGCTGAACTTGCGCAGGACAGTGCTTATGGAAACAGAAAAGTGCTTGGCTATTTACGAATTAAATTAAGACATTTTGCGATATAATCTGATTTGAGCATAAGAGTAGACCATCCTTTCGTTATTTCTTCGACGATTTAATTGTACTGGATATTTTGCTCTTACGTTTGTTTTTGCGTAAAAAAATGTTGGAGTGATTTCTCACCCCAACATTTAGTATAGAACCTTAAAAATACCGATGATTCTAAAATAGTCATCGGTATTTTTATGCATTAAATTTAACTTATACTCTATTATCAAGACAATTACCGGCATAATAGTTACTACTCACCTGAACTGGACAAAAAATTATATAAGCAAGAAAACAATATTTTATACAATTATACAGGAAAATTGCGTTAGCATATTATAAAAATTTAATAATTTGCTGCCAGTTTTATATCAGCGCATCATAAACAATATAGCAGTCAAGATCATTGCCGGAGCATTGCGTTTGGCTAAAGCCATGGGATCATTTGTTCCTGCCAAGCCACAACAAATAAGTGCAGCCCCTGCTATGGGAGACATAGTTCTTCCCAAACAACCGGTAAATGCGGCCATTCCGCCCAAATCCATAGGTGTAATGCCAAATTGTGCTGCAAATGGTGTTACTGCTGTATTAAAAGCTATAGAGGCAGCGTCACCAGAACCGCAAACTACAGCCAACACAAATGGTCCGACTGCACCAGTGACACGAGCTAGTGAAGGATTAGCACCCATTGCGTCCAACATAACCTGCAATAAACCTGTTGTTTTAATACCAGCCACAAATACAGCTGCACAAATTATAATTGCATAAATTTTAGTAATTCCTTGTCCAAATCCGTCCCAGTAAGCTATCGAAATCTTACCTGGATTAGTCTTTGTAACAATGCACAACACAATAACACCTATCAACATACAATGTATAATTTTTAACACTTTAAGTGCTGGTATAATATTCATAGCCCCCCAAAAGAATCAATGCCAAAGGAACCAAAGGGGTTAGTGCATACAGATAATTTACCTTAAAGTTTTCTTGAGCAATTTTTTCCTCACTAGTAAGAGGTTTCTCATAGCCTTTGTGCTCTTTTAAATAATATGCCACTATTGTTTCTACCACTATTACTACTACACTTGCAATTAATACAATAGTAAAATGATTAGCCACAATTTCAGCAGGAGCATTTCCTGTAGCCGCAGCAACAACTGCAATCTGATGAAATCCAGGATTTAGCATTGTTGCTCCATATGTACCGGCAAATAAGATTGATGCGGCCATAACAGGTGCAACACCAGCACCTATTAGAATAGGTACTAATACAGGACCGACAGAAGCTGCGCACCCAGCTGCACTAGGTACAGAAATGTGCACAAAAGCAGTAACTAATACACCTCCTGGTATTAAAAACATAGGTCCTAATTTTTTAAGCCAATTCGACAACATATGGACTAAATGCTGATCACATTTAGTGTACGTCATAACATAAGCAAAAGCCATGGAACCAGCAATTGTTTCAATTACATTTGCTCCGGCAATAGATTTAGACAATGCTTTAAATCCAGCCATTGGCTGAAATACCCCCAGACACATAATCATACCGGCAACAAAAAGTACCATCCTTGCTTCATAACGTTTCATCAAACAATATATTGCTATAATAACAATAGCACCCGCCATCAATACACTCATTTATTTTTCTCCTTCCTCAAAAAATACAAATAACCTCCAGTTTCACTGCATTTCATATTCTTTAAACATAGTCCTAACTTTAGCTTGTTTCATTAGGATATCGTCTATTTCATCTTTACTAAGGCCTAAAACACCAAGAATTTCTCTATTATTTTCCCCCAATATTGGCGAACCTTTCGTTAATTTGATAGGCTCATTAGTAAACTTAAAGACAGAATTAGGCAGACGATAACTTCCAGCTGTTTTATGCATCACTGTAGCTACCATATCACGGGCTAAGATGCTCTGATCCCTACAGGCTTCATCAATAGTATTGATTGTTGCACATGGTACCCCGGCTTTATTCAAAGCGTCTATTAAATCCTTGGTTCGCCATTTCTTAGTATAGCTGCGAATCATTTCATGACAAGCATCTCTGTTGACAAGTCTCGCATCATCATTACAAAATCTTTGGTCATCAATATATTCCAGACATCCCAATACTTTACAAATGCTGACAAAAGTATTAGTCCTAGCAGAAGCAATGATTAAAGAACCATCAAGCGTTGGAAAATCTCCCCAAGGAACATCTTGCGGATGTCCATTTCCCAATCTTCCAGCTACAATACCACTATTAAGGTATTGTGTTACCGGATTATTGCACACAGCAAACATAACATCCAACATAGCAACATCAACATGGTTCTCTTTTCCTGTTTTTTCGCGGTTAAGTAACATGGCAACAGTTGCATATGCACTGCATACACCTGAAAAAATATCGGCAATCGATGCACCTGCACGCAAAGGAGGGCCGTCCTTTTCACCTGTGATACTCATAAATCCACTCATTGCTTCAGCAATAATATCAAATGCCCCCCTATCTTTATATGGTCCATTTTGCCCAAAACCCGATATTGAAGTATAAATGATATCTGGTTTTATTTTAACTACATCATCAAAAGAAATCCCCATTCTTTTGGTAACGCCTGGGCGAAAATTTTCTACAATTATATCTGATATTTTAATTAAGTTAAGCAAAATTTTATGCTCGTAAGGATCTTTTGCATTTAATGTAACGCTCTTTTTGCCTCGCATTAATCCCAAATCCACTATACGTTCCCCGCCACAATACGGGCCACTTCCCTTTTTCTTATCAGGACGCTCAACCCTTATTACCTCTGCTCCCAAGTCTGCCAATAACCTTGTGCAGGTGGGTCCTGAAACAAAATTAGTAAAATCTATAACTCTATAGCCGGTTAGAATCCCCATATTAATCAGTCTCCTTTCAAGATGTTTTTTACGCCGTTCTCCAAGTTATCACAGAAAAATACCTACAGAGGAATATTGCCATGCTTTTTCCAAGGATGATCCTGCACCTTTCCTTTTAACGTTTCCAACGCTTTTACAATTTCAATACGTGAATCTTGGGGCCTAATAATCCTATCAGCGTAACCACGCCTTGCTGCCGCAAGTGGAGTAGAAAATTTTTTCTCGTATTCAGCCACACAAGCCGCCCTTGTTGCTTCAGGATTGGAAGAATTAGCTATTTCTTTACGAAAAATTATCTTAGCAGCGCCTTCAGCTCCCATTACTGCTATTTCTGCAGTTGGCCACAACACTAAATAATCAGCATGTAGTTCTTTAGAACACATTGCGTTTTGTGCCCCACCATAAGCTTTACGTAAAACCATAATAATTTTAGGAACTGTAGCTTCCGAATAAGCATACAAAAGTTTAGCTCCGTGACGAATAATGCCATTTTTTTTTGTTCAACACCAGGTAAATATCCAGGCACATCAACTAAGGATATTATGGGTATATTAAAACAGTCACAAAATCGAATAAAACGCGCCGCTTTGTCAGATGCATCGATATCAATACACCCAGCCATAAATTGTGGTTGATTTGCTATGATTCCAACAGTAGTTCCTTGCAGACGAGCAAAACCTACGACAATATTTTTTGCAAACATTTCTTGTATTTCAAAAAAAGATTTTTTATCAAATATGACTTCTATTACACGTCTAATATCATAGCCAATATTTTTGTCAACAGGTACAATATCAAGCAAGCCATCTACTATGTTTGAATTTTCATCCTGGCTTTTATAAACAGGTATGGAACTCTGATTAGATGAAGGAAGATAACTTAGTAAGCTTTTAATTTTTGCAAAACAGTCTGCTTCGTCTCTAGCTAACAAATGAGCTGTCCCACTATATTTATTTTGAGTTAGAGCTCCGCCTAATTCTTCTTCAGTTACGTCTTCATTCAAGGCTGCCTTACACACTTTTGGTCCAGTAACAAACATATGGCTAAGCTTGTCAACCATAATGATAAAATCGGTTAATGCCGGTGAATATACCGCGCCTCCTGCACAAGGTCCCATAATAACTGATATCTGTGGTACTACACCAGACATTATTGTATTACGGTAAAAATTTTCTCCATAGCCGTGTTTGGCATCCACGCCTTCTTGAATTCGACCACCACCAGAATCATGAATACCTATAACAGGGCGCCTGTTTTCCAATGCTAGATCTAGTACTTTACATACTTTTTTAGAGTGCATTTCTCCCAAAGTACCACCAAAAACAGTAAAATCATCTGCATATACATAAACTAACTCCCCATTAATTTTTCCATAACCTGTTATTACTCCATCACCAAGCCCGATTTTTTTGTCCATTCCAAAATTGTTACAATGATGTTCAACATACCTATCAATCTCAACAAACGAATTTTTATCAAAAAGTGCCTCTATTCTCTCACGTACATATAATCTTCCCTTCTCATGTTGCTTATCAATCTTGTTTTTTCCACCACCAAAATCATATTTTTCATCTTCTTAAAAAAAAGCATCGACAATTTCGCGCATTTTTGTCACCTAAATTCCTCCCTTCCAAATTTTAAGTAGCTCCCAAACCTGCATAATTATTACCTTAATTGTCATCTCTCCCTTTTATTAACTGTTTTTAATGAAACAGTATTTAAATTTCTTTTTATTTACTGTCATTATAGACGTTGCTTTTCGAAAAATATAATTGATATTTTTTGGCTTTATCGATAAATTATTTTTATGGAATAGTTTATAACGGTAGAAACTGCATTACCTCCAAATATTAGATACCAACATATGGTTTCAGTTAAAAAATGTATAAGATAAGGATAAGGAGTCAGCAGTTATCTTGAAGTGTATATATTATCAAGAATTTAAACTTCATGTAATTCGTACTTCTTTAGAATCCCTCTATGGCATACGAATTATCACAAAACGATCGTTAAAAGTCGTTGAGAAATTATCTGCAAAACGCAATTTAGAAGGAACTTTATTACACAGCGACCATAGAATTCTCTATATTAACAAAGAATACACTAACCTGTTAAAGGAAAAAGGTATCATATACAAAACCGCAAGGTGAAGTGCACCCCGAATATTAGACAAAAATAACATAGAGCTTTATTTTCCAAGGCATAAAAATAACGATGGCCATTATAAGACCACCGTTAGAAGTAACTTGTATTGGGTTACCCCAACATTTGACAGAGAACTAAAAAATGTTGGAGTTATTTCTCACCCCAACATCTAGTATAGAACCCAATTATAATAAAATTTTTATTTTCGCTAAGAATCTTTTTACATTGTCGCCTGAATATTCAATAGATACAGCATTTTTACTTGAATAATTGCGTTGTAATTCAATTTAATATTCCATCCCATCAGCACAAACGCCACCAATAGAAAACTCCCAATCAGGGTGTTTAGATACGTCGTCAAGGATTGTTTGTAGCTCGCTAATAAGCGTTCCTGATTTTCTGAGGTCGCTTGCAATTTCTGTGTTTGCTTTTGCAGCTGCGTTATTTGCATTGCTTGCTGCTTTGTTCTATTCAATGCTTGCGTCAACTGCTGTTTCGCTATTCACAAGCATATGTTATTTCTACAATTTCATCTGGCGTACCTTCCGGCCAAAGCCTCATGTCTTCATCTGTTTCAACAAGATAGACAAGAAGATTTTCAAAAATCTCTACGATAGTCCCTTCTCGATCATCTTTCAATAGTACAACATCAAGTAACTTGGGTTTCATATTCTCACCGCCAAAACAGTCTATATAACTCTAGCGTTAATCATAAATTTACTTATCATTGTAACATTTTATTTATTTTTTTGAGAATGACACAATTAGCTATAAGTCTATTAAAAATTGGTAAATCTTTCTTTGTATTAAAAATCTTACATTTATATATTTTTGTGTGGTAACTAACATACTAAAAGATTTTCCCTACTATAGAAAGTGGATTTTATATCCACTTCTTTATTTTATTACTTTTACCAACTAATATTTTACTTTAACCATATGCAATTATCGGTAAAACAAAAACACCGATGGTCATTATCAGACCACCGGTAAGATTAACTTATATTTGATTACTTTACTATTTGGCCATAGTTTATTTTTCACGTTTTACCATAAAAATAACATAATTGAATTTGCAATATATTTACTATTTGCTGATTATTATAGCTTTTCGTCGGCTAATTTTTTATATCCGTCAATACGCTCCATTGCATCTTTGTGTGTCTTTTCAAAAAGTGCCTCAGCCGTATCTGGGAACTGTTTAAGTAAGGAGGAATAACGAACTTCTCCCAACAAAAATTCTCTGAAATCTGCAGTAGGTTCTTTAGAATCTAGGAAGAAAGATTGTTTCCCTTCAGCCTTAAGTGCCGGGTTATAACGGAAGTTAGCCCAATATCCTGCCTCAACAGCTCGTTTTTCCTCCAATTGCGTACATCCCATACCCAATTTCAAGCCATGATTAATACACGGAGCATAAGCAATAATAATTGACGGGCCAGGATAAGCTTCTGCCTCAGCAATGGCCTTCAAGGTTTGGTTTTTATCCGCACCCATGGCAACTTGTGCTACATATACATAGCCATAAGTCATTGCTATCATACCCAAATCTTTTTTCTTAGTCCTTTTGCCACTGGCAGCAAACTTGGCAATAGCTGCCGTCGGCGTGGATTTAGAAGATTGACCGCCCGTATTGGAGTATACTTCAGTATCAAAAACCATAATATTCACGTCTTCACCGGAAGCCAATACATGATCTACTCCGCCAAATCCGATGTCATATGCCCAACCGTCACCACCGAAAATCCAATGGGAACGTTTAACAAAAAGATTCTTGTTTGCGTAAATTTCTTCTAAAGCAGCATTACCGGCTTTTTCTTTAGCCAGTAAGTACTCAAGTACCTCAGCGCGCTCACGAGTGCCATCTCCCACGTTTTCATTAGTCAGCCAATCTTCCATAGCAGCCTTGAGCTCTGCACTGATATTTTGCGTAAGAGCTGCGCGTATCATAGCAGCAACCCTTTCACGTGATTGTTTAACCCCCAAGAACATACCCAAACCATACTCAGCATTATCCTCAAACAAGGAGTTAGCCCAGCTTGGACCATGACCCTTGCAATTTTTAGTATATGGCATAGAAGGTGCGCTGGCGCCCCAAATAGAGGTACATCCGGTAGCTTTAGCAATCATCATACGATCACCAACCAATTGCGTTATAAGTTTAGCATATGGAGTTTCGCCACAGCCGGCACAAGCACCGGAAAACTCTAGCAATGGTTCTTCAAATTGAACGCCTTTAACCGTTTTCTTATTCATAGGATTGGCTTTATGAGCCACTTTTGTTGATACATAGTCCCACAAAGCAACTTGATCCATTTGCGTTGCCAAGGGTTTCATAATTAGTGCTTTTTCCTTAGCCGGACAAACCTGTACGCAATTACCGCAACCCACACAATCCATTGCTGACACTGCAATACGGAATTTTAGGTCCTTTGCTCCAACAGCGTCTTTAGCAGTTAACCCGGCAGGAGCAGCTGCCATTTCCTCTTCGTTTAGCAAAACAGGACGGATAACAGCATGCGAACATACAAAAGCACACTGGTTACATTGAATGCATTTGTCAATCTGCCATTCAGGGACATTAATGGCTATTCCTCGTTTCTCAAAAGCGGACGTTCCTGAGGGGAAAGAGCCATCAGCATGCTCAAGGAAACTGCTAACCGGTAATTTGTCGCCCTCCATACGATTCATTGGTTCCAAAATATTCTTGGCAAATTCACTTTCAGTTATTATAGTCTCGCTATTGTCTTCAGCTTCTGCCCAAGCAGCAGGAACCTTTACTTCCACCACCGCTTCAACTCCCTGATCAACGGCAGCATAATTCATGTCCAAAACATCTTGGCCTTTAAGACCATAAGAATGGTCAATTGCTTCTTTTAAATACTTACTAGCATCAGCAACAGAAATGATGTTAGCAAGTTTGAAGAATGCAGATTGCATTATCATGTTAATGCGTCCGCCCAAGCCAATACTTTCAGCAATCTTTACTGCGTCTATAGTATAAAATTTGATTTTATTTTCAGCAATATAGCGTTTCATCTGCCCAGGCAGATGAAACGCTAACTCTTCAGGACCCCACTGACAATTCAGTAGGAAAGTACCACCTGCTTTAAGCCCGGAAAGAACATCATACTTATGTACATATGATTGGTTATGTACCGCTACAAAAGCAGCAAAGTTGATTAGGTAAGGTGCACGAATAGGCGTATCACCAAAGCGCAAATGTGATACGGTAATTCCTCCTGATTTCTTGGAATCATAGGAGAAATAGCCTTGCGCATACATATCGGTATGGTCGCCTATAATCTTAATTGCACTCTTATTGGCACCAACTGTACCATCAGAACCCAGTCCCCAGAACTTGCAGCTCTTGGTGCCGGCAGGGGTAGTATTTAGAGCTTCTTTTATTGGTAGTGAAGTTGCTGTAACGTCGTCCACTATGCCAACGGTAAAACCGTTCTTAGGCTCATCTGCATTTAAGTTTTCATATACCGCTAAAACATCAGCTGGGAATAAATCTTTAGAACCCAAACCATAGCGGCCGCCAATAATAACAGGACGCTCATCACTGTTATAATAAACTTCACGAATGTCTAAATACAGAGGTTCTCCCAAAGCTCCGGGCTCTTTAGTTCTGTCCATAACAGCAATCTTTTTAACAGTCTTAGGCATAGCCGCAAGAAAATGTTTGGCAGAGAACGGGCGGTATAAATGCACAACCAAGACACCAACTTTTACACCCTTGGCATTCAAAGCTTCTACTACAGTTTGTACAGTCTCTGCGCCTGACCCCATAATAATTAAACAAACCATATTTGCGACCTGTTACAGCACTTACTTGGTTCATATAGTCTTCAACAACAGCAGGCAGCGCTTTATAATATTCGTTTACTGCCTCGCGTGTTTGGAAATAAATATCAGGATTTTGAGCTGTACCTCTAATAACGGGTTTGTCCGGATTCAATCCGCGAGCCCGGAAAGCGGCTACTGCTTCTTTATCAAGCATTTTATCTAAATCTGCATAATCGATAAGTTCAACTTTTTGAATTTCATGAGAAGTTCGGAACCCATCGAAGAAATTTAAGAAAGGTACTCGGCCACGAATAGCGGACAAATGTGCTACGGCGGAAAGATCCATAACTTCTTGTACGCTGCTTTCAGCCAAAAGTGCGAATCCTGTTTGACGTGCAGCCATAACATCTTGATGATCGCCAAAAATGGAAAGCGAGCTAGTAGCTAATGCCCTAGCCTATACTTGAAATACACCAGGGAGCAATTCTCCGGCGATTTTGTACATATTCGGAATCATAAGCAATAATCCTTGTGAAGCAGTATAAGTAGTAGTAAGCGCCCCTGCTGCCAAAGACCCATGCACCGCACCTGAAGCACCTGCTTCTGACTGCATTTCCATGACTTTCAAAGTTTGCCCAAATAAGTTTTTCTTACCTTGTGCTGCCCATTCATCGCTTACTTCAGCCATAGGTGAAGACGGCGTTATGGGGTAAATAGCCGCTACGTCCGTAAATGCATAAGACACATATGCGGCAGCAGTGTTACCATCCATTGTTTTCATTTTTGCCATTGGGTAATATACCCTTTATATAGAATTTTATATTTTTATTTACTTTTGCTTCAGTAAACCAACTTCTGTTAAATTTATTTTATACTTCATCAAACAACACAATAAAACTATAAACAACACGCACAGCAAATCATCTATTCATAAACTTATGTTATTGTTATAATTGCACTGTCACCACTGCTAATACCACTGGCATTAGCTTCATCTGTATCAATGTGGCACTCATCCGCATATTTCTCGCCTGTTCTTACTAACGCATGATAAAAAACAGCTTCCCGTTCTCCCTTTGTCCTTATGGAAACAACGTCTCCGTTATTAAGGCCATATTTAGCCGCTGTCTCAGGGCACAAATGAATATGTCTGGCTGCCACTATAATGCCCCGCTCAAGATTAACTTGTCCGGCAGGACCTATTAGCACTCCTCCCGGTGTTCCCTCTATGTCTCCCGAAATCCTTATAGGAGGCGTTAAACCAATAGCTCTGGCATCAGTAAGGGAAAGTTCGATCTGCGTCTCTTTACGCAACGGCCCTATAACCCTAAGCTTCATCATGCCTTTTTCTGTAAACAGTGTGACCTGCTCTTCCGCCGCGAACTGTCCAGGCTGCGTTATGCTTTTTTTATATGCAGTATTGCGTCAGCACCAAATAATTTTGCCATGTCCTTTTGGCAAAAATGCAAATGCCGGGCAGATACCCCTACCCCTATTGGAAACTCCACCTAAATCGCTCCTTTTCTTAACGCCTTATTTGACTTGTCAACTTCATCATAAAAATACTATGTTTTGACAGATACGTTCGGTTTCATTTGCTATGACTAATTCCTCATTGGTGGGGATGACTAATAATTTTACCGAACAGCCGTCCCTGCTTATCTCCCTTATACCGTCACGAACAGCGTTCTTTTCTTTGTCCAGGCTGGCACCCATAAAGCCTAATCCTTCGCAGATTTTCTCTCTGATTACAGTAGAATTCTCTCCCAGCCCCGCCGTGAAGATGACTGCATCCAGTCCCCCCATGGCAACGGCATAAGCACCTATATACTTACTGACCCTGTAGGCAAAGATGTCCATGGCCAGGCTCGCTCTTTCGTCTCCGCTTCCTGCTGCTTTTTCCAGATCGCGGAAATCACTGGACAGCCCTGATATACCCAGAACTCCCGATTTGTTATTAAGATATTGGTAGACCTGCTTTCCTGTCATATCTTCTTTGTCCATTAAAAAGGGAATAATGGCAGGATCAACCTCTCCGCACCTAGTTCCCATAACAAGTCCCTCCAAAGGAGTGAAGCCCATACTGGTGTCTATTGATTTCCCGTGCTTGACGGCTGCCACGCTTGCACCGTTTCCCAGGTGACAAGTTACCAGGCGCAATTCTGCCAATTCTTTTCCCAAATATTTTGCGGCCATTCCCGACACATATTGGTGGGAAATACCGTGAAAACCATATTTTCTTAGACCGTATTTTATGTATAACTCATAGGGCAAACCATAAAGGTAGGCTTTGGCCGGTATGGTTTGGTGAAAGGCCGTATCAAAAACAGCCACATGGGGAGCATTGGGCATAAGCGTCATACAGGCCCTGATCCCCGCCAGGTTCGCTGGGTTATGCAGCGGCGCCATGGGTATGCACTTCTTTATGTCTTCTATGACCTGCTCATTAATGAGCACCGACTCATGGAACTTTTCACCGCCATGAACTACCCTGTGTCCGAAAGCTGTTATCTCAGACAAGTCTTTTATTACTCCGTAGTCCTTATGCACAAGTGCGTCCAGCACCATTTGTATCCCTTCCGTGTGATTGGCCACAGGCCTTTTTATTTCTATGGCGTAGTCATAAACAGAATAATGCTTTAAAAAACTTCCCCCGGTGCCTATTCTTTCCAACAGGCCCTTTGCTATAACTTTTTTGGCTTCACTGTCTATGAGCTGATACTTTATTGAAGAACTCCCACAATTCAAAACAAATATTTTCAAGTTTACACCACCTTAAAAATTATCGATTAAAAATATAGACATAAATTAGTATTTTAATAATACATGAGATTTCTATTCTTCAAATTACATTGGCTGACATATAACATAAGCAAATTATAATCATATAAAGATTGAACCAAATACAACATAGAGAATTCTTAAAATGCCCGAAGCTACCCAAGGGCAGTCTACAGCATTTTAAACAAACGCAACCTGCCCCTTTTTCTCTATATTTTTCTTTAACCTTTATACTTCTCCATCCTCCATAATACCCAACTTGCGTCGCCAATAGCGGGAATACACTGCACCCAATGGGTTATGAGCCAGCACCCTATCTTTTACTACCAGACAAGTAACCGGTCCTTTACAATTACTATTAAATATGGCCTCATGTTCCTTCACACAATCCCGCAGATACAAAAAATTCACAACCAGCGTCATTTAAGAACTTAGCCTGAAACTTTGGATTGCACATGGCCTCATGTTCCTTGTTGGGATCAACTTGCATTAATCCCAACTCAGCTTTTGGAAAACTACAGTTTTTGCAACATACGGAGTACACCTCAAAATATTTGGCAAAATAGCTATGAATGTACTTCGCTTCCTCGTTAAGACCGATGCAAAAAGATATCCCTATTTTCTTAGAATACAAAGGGGACGGTTCTTTTTGTATCAATTATTTGAGGCTTCTAGAAATCCTGTCTTTATTTATACCAGTAATGATTGATAATTTTCTTATGGACAAGCCTGTCCTATCACGTAATTCTCTTAGTCTTCTTTCGCATTCAATTTTCCCAAGAGATACTTCCTGCCAGATTCTCTTAAACTGTTCCAGTTCATCTGTTTCATTATAATCATCTAGGCATCGCGCATCATCTTTCTGTTTCATAAACTCTAAAAAGCCTTCCTGCACAGATTTAACATCAGAGCCAAACATACCTAAAATCAATTCTGTATCCGCAGCCATAGTGATTTTTCTTTTCTTTAAATACTCGTTATAACCGCTCCACTTATAGGCTCCCTGATTTTTTACTAACCCAGCAGCTACTGGATTATTATGTATATAACGCATTGCTGTCAACAGGTACCCATCATTCTCAACTTTTTCACTTTTATACCTATCTTGAAACAATGGTTCCACGCGCTGGTATTTTTTATTAAAATAATTGACATACGTTATCCCAATACGTTTCATAATCCTAGCAATATCGTCTTCTTTTTCCTGTATAAGCAAATGTAAGTGATTATCCATTAGGCAATATGCATGCAAGGCATATTCTCCCCTACTTTTCTTTTGCAACAATATATTGATAAATACATCTTTATCATCGTCTTCAAGGAATATATCACCATGATTTATTCCCCTTAACATTACGTGATAAACTCCGGTACTGCTTTTATCTCTTTTTTGTCGTGGCATGATATTCCTCCCTAATATAACTTTCTTATTGATATTATAACATATTTGAGACAAAAAGAACCGTCCCTTTTTGTACTCTCATTCGGAAGCCAAACGCCTTTACTCGGTGATATTAGCCACCAGTTTTCTTTGATTTTTTTACAACTCTTGATGAAGCAAGCTATCTTGTTTTCGTTTATTCATTGATATTGCGTTAACTCGGCATCGTTGCTTTCATCAGAGCAATTTTTGTGGATGTCGGCAATCAGAGACTTGCATTCTGACTGTGCGCTTTCAAGGAACTTGCAAGTTTCAGATTTTCCGATTCGCATACTCCTGATTTCTGAAATCTGTAAATCTATCTCTGAAACGCGAGACAAGTAGTCCTTTGACACATAGTTACTAAGTGCCTCGTTAAAGTGCTTCACAACCTCGTTGGCGGCATTGCTAAATCCTACACGAAGTTTCTCGCGATTATTTCTCATTTCCTGTTGCTGCTTATCGTCATCGATATCTTCCTTAACTTGCATACCAAGTGAGAAAACCACTGCAAAAACGCCGAGTGCCTTTCCTGCAGCATCAATCCCTTTACCCCATTTCACTGCTTCCCACGGCTTGAATTTTTTGCCGAAGAAGTAACCAATCTCTAAAACCAAGTTATGCACATTACTTCCTGAAAATGCTTTAAGTCCATTGGCGGCAGCGTTTGCTCCAAAGGTGTTTGAGAGAATCTTGTTGCTGGCTTGCGCCAAAATATCCGACTTGAAAATTCGTGTTATGAGCGGATTACCGCTCGTATATTTGCTTTCTAAGCGGAACTGTAGGTTCTTAGAAAAATCGTTTTTGTAAAAATCGTCTAACTCGGCTTGACAATTCTCTGATAGCTCTTAGAGTTTGTGTGTTAATGTATCAATACCAGTAGCGGTTATTATGTCAACTTCGTTATACGCAGAAATAATCGCTTCGTTGGCATCTGTTTCATTATCATAATTGTAAATGGAGTTAGCAAGCTCACGTCCTTTTTCACGTATTTGTGAGGCTGCCTCTTCAATTATTGATTTTACCGTCGATTCGATGCGCCATTGAGTGTGTGAAACAATTCTGCGCTCTTGAAGCAAATGTTCTTCAAGGGCGTCAATATCGCTGTCCCCAGTTGAAGGCTGGTACTCATTAAGTGCTTTTTGCAGAATTTCAAAAATCTTGTATAAAAAGGTGGTCAATCGTGACGACATAGCCTTTTCGTGAACAAAAGCATTCAAAGTAACTACAATGGTATCATAATTGCTGCGCGCTCGAAGTTTCACAACAATTTCTTCGTCTGTTTCCTTAAGGCTATCCAAATAAGATTCTGCATCAATGAAGACCGTCCTAAGTTGGGAAGGGGAATAGGGCTTTGTCACCCGTTCCAAGTCTTTCAACTTAATCGCTTGGTTTTCTTCAGTGTTGCCGATGTCTGCCATTTTGTTTACAATCAAAATCATTTCACCGGCCTTGTCTTTTTCAATCAAGAGCTTCCGAAAGTTCTGACCTATAAAATCGTCAAATAGTTCTTGAGTGACGACATAAACAAGCATATCAGCATTAGCAATTGCCTGATACGATATCTCGTCGTGGTCAGGGCGAAGCGTGGTGTGTATACCAGGCGTGTCTATCACTTCAATCCCATTCCAGTCGTAGGAGTGTGTTTGTTGAGTAGTTATGCCCGCGCCAATAGCGATGTCATCAATTTTCGTCAAGGCTTTTAATATGCTCGATTTTCCGGCACTATACGGCCCCGCGAAAACAAGGCTCACAGGCTTTTCTCCCTCGAAAACGCTTTGCGGCAAATCGCTATCGTTGAAACCGATATTGCAGAGCAACAGCCCGATGCTTTCGAAGAGTTTTTTGCTCCTCGCCGTCCATACAGCAATTGATACTGAGTCTGGTTTGTTCATAACATTCCCCTCCGCGTCATTTCATAATGAGCAGTTCAGTTAACTGCTGGGCTAAACGTATCCTGTTGTTCGTACTCGCATCCAATGTGCTTATAGAAGGAATATGGGCTATCCGTGAAACACCGTTGATATTTTGAATGCTAATCGTATTCCTGTCACAACCTCTTCCGATGGCCTGCGACAGCATGGATTTTAAGTTGTCTTTGTAGAATACAAACCAGATGGGTTCTTTTAACAAGTGAGATAATGCTTTCGTTGTATCATCTGGAAAACGCTTACCGTCTTCAAGCACAATCATCATAGCATACCCAGGCACCCTCGCTATGCTCTTAATATGCCATTCTAAACCAGCGTATCCTAGATATGCCAACGCTTCTTTTATTACAGCACTATTTATTTCCTTAAGTTTGTTGTTTAATTCAACTGCAAACTCTTGTTGAGTTTGTGAGAGCAAAAAAAATGAATTAATGACCTCGTCAATCGTATGGCTCATTGTATACAGTTGTTTTTTTAACAAATCATTATATAAGGCGTCCAACATTTTTTTCTTTATGTCGGCAGTTATTTTGTCAATGTTGGCAGCGAGTTTCTTTTCTAACTTTTGGCGGGCATTGCAGGCTTTTTTCTCACGGTCACTAAAAAAGAACGACCCCACCCAACCTACCAGACCGACAGCCAAGACAATTAAACCTATTACTGATGCCGACGAAAAAATGCCAGCTATAATCAGCCCTACGCTGACCAAATCTATCGCCCAGTTCCATATGCGTTTTCCGTCAACGAGCCTATGCATATTGATAGAACTGTCAGAAAACACGGTGTGTGAGAACTTAATCTCAGAATCTATTTCACGACTGATTTCACGCAGTTCCTCTTTGCACTCATTGTCGAGTTGCTTTATCAAATCTGATGAGAGGGCTTCAATATTATAGGTTTTGAGAACCTTGTTCCATTCTCGACTTGCATCTGAATTATCATAGTTTTTTTCGGTAAACGACGCGATTTCGCTTTTAAGTTTACCTGAGATAGTGGACAGCAACGAGTCGATACGTCTTTTCCCGTCTGCCTCAAATTCCTCCGTCCATTTCATAAGCTTGTGCTTTTTGCCGACGAGAATTCCTCCTTGCTCGCTATTTTGCGCGCTTTGACTAAAAAGTGTCTCTAATGCATCAACAACGGGAACAGCAACTATATCCGAAAATGCTTTAAGTTTGTAAAAGCCACCGTTATTTATTACTTCGCTGACGATTAAATTCTCGACGTAATTAAAACGAGACAGTGCATACAACTCGCCGCTGATGCCAGCAAATTCGCTTTGTTGCGAGAAGAACGCTGACTTAAAATGTACATAGGCAAATCTAATCTTGCGCCAATCTTGCCCGTATTGCGTCCCGAAATCAAAAAACTGTTTCTTTATGGCCTCTAATCTCTGGGTATCCATTTTCTTCTGAATATCGCGAGTAAACAAACAGTTTCATGTCAGAAGGGGTATTAATATTCGCCTTTATATTTATGATGCATATTACTGGTTTACCAAGAGCAAGGATTCTGTTCATGCACTCGGCCTCGCAGGCTTGCGGCGCATCATCTGTTATGAGGAACAATATGAGATCGCATTTTTTCGCGGCATCAAAAGCCACGTCCTCGTCCTCTTGACCTTCGAATGCGGCTATCCCCGGAACGTCAGTAATTCTCAAATCTTTGTATATGTATGTCCTGACATCGCGGGTCATGCGTTGCGCACCAAGACCGATTGACAAGCCGTTGCCTAGAGTTAATATCTCCATCAAGGTTGATTTCCCCGCCATAGTTCTACCGAATAGAGTTATCGAAAAAGACGTCTTAGAAATGGCGTCTATATCCTCATTAAGCCTTTGAGGAAGAATCTCAAAGTTTGAGCGAATTGAAGACAATTGTACCGTCAAACTTTTAGAGGTAGCATTATCGTTGAAATTGCTGTTCTTTAAATTTGTAATGTTCTCTTGTACTTTATCCGATACAGTTCCAACCACACGTTTCAGCAGTGCTAGTGCGTCTGTTGCAATGACGTGACCACGATTAGCGAATTCCTTGCACTCAGCCAACGCCGTTACTAAATCTACTGGCGATTCGGATCTTTTTGGGTATGCCATTACGCCCTCCTAAATTTTACTAATTTCTTCGCCCATCATCATTTTGTAGTGTTGCTCCTGTTGCAGGACTTAAAATATCAGCTTAAACACGTCCTTGTTACAGGCAATATCCGAATATAAAGGAGACGGTTTGCAGTGCGTTAAAATACAGGACACTGTCCCTAAATATTTTATAGTGTTTTTAAAAATTGTAATTACGTAAAGCCCTACAAATCAAAAACATGTATAACCCGCTTTTTTCATTTTAACACTTCAACTGTACTGTTACAATGCAAAATGTTTTTTATGACATTATCAACATAACTTTTATAACGAAAAATTACCCCTATATAAGAAATTGTTGAGATTGCCACCCGTATGTTAACTGCCAAGAATTTTGTCTTAATACACCAAATCAAATATGACTAATAAACTCGCTTTGCCTATTAGACGTAGCAAAAACACCACTACAACGTTCTTCCATGGAACAGTTATAACAAATCGGCATATATTTCTTGTTCCAAGCAGAAATACTGTCTCGGGCAAACATACGACTTTGTTTTTTTAGTATGCACAATGGAATATTATATATTGATACATTCATATTGCGTTTATGCAATAACCATACCGCATGGTTAAGTTTAACTCCCAACATAACTCCCAAACGCACTTTTTGGTGTTTTTGCTAGAAAAATCGCTTCCACCCGTGAAACGGGTGGTTCGCACCAGCCCTATAAGGGCTTATAACTGCCAGCGCCTTAATGACGCTGGCTTTTCACATTCGTTCAAGCCGCTGTGGACTGACTACTTAGCCTGACCCTTGAAAGGGTCTTCGTATTCCTTTGTACTCATTTTCGTCATTATTTGGTCTTCTTTTTCTTGTTCTCTTATATATTTTGCTATTGTTGCTTCGTTCAGACCCACAGTGCTAACATAGTATCCTGTGGCCCAAAAGTGCCTGTTACCAAATTTGTATTTTAGGTTAGAGTGTTTTTCAAAAGTCATCATTGCACTTTTACCCTTTAGATATCCCATCACTGCTGATATGCTATACTTAGGTGGGATAGATAGTAACAGATGGACGTGATCAGGCATCATATGACCTTCTATTATTTCTATTCCTTTCCATTTGCACAGATCTTTAATTATCTGTTGTATATCTAATCTTAGTTGATTATAGATAATCTTTCTGTGATATTTTGGCGTAAATACAATGTGGTACTTGCACATCCATTTTGTGTGTGCTAAACTCTCTGCCATAGGACATCACCCTTCTTTTTTTGTATAATAGCGACTTGAACAATTGCCATTATATCAGAAGCGTGATGTCCTTTGCTTAAGCAATGCCTCACACCCGCTTAGTGAAGTGGTCAATATAAAAAGGACACTATAACCACTAATAATTAGTTGCACCTATCTAGACGAAACTGTATGGGAGATTTATATTGCAGTTTAGCAACAGGCCTTTGCATATTAAAATAGTCTACAGCTTGATGAACAACAATAAAAATATCGTTTGCTTTCTTGAAATGGAAATCCAAGTTCAATTCTTCTTTGAACCAACCGAAAAAACTCTCAATAACAGCATTATCATGTGGCGTTCCCGCACGAGACATACTCTGGATAATGCCATATCTCTTCAAAAGCGTTGTGAAAGCAGGCGAGCTATACTGTGAACCTTGATCGGAATGCAGTATTGTTGGCTCTGAACCAGCAGCCTTTCCAATTAAAACTAAGAGATCTGTTAGTGGTTTAAGAACAAAAGGCAGGTCTTCACGAAAACCAAAATTCCAAGACACCATTTCATTATTAAATAAATCTAAGTAACATGTAAAGAAGCATTTTCTGCCATGCCAGTAGAATTCGGTAATATCTGTTACAACCTTTTGTAGTGGTCTCTTAGCCGTGAAATTGCGGTTTAGAATATTTTTAAAGATATTATGCTCTTTTCCAACACCGCCCCAGTGTTTCTTTTTTCGTGCCTTAGACTGGATGCCAATACTTTGCATGCAAGAGAGCACCCTCGGGAGACAAATATGCCATCCGGTATCTTTCAAAATTCGATTACGAATTCTGCGATAGCCATAGCTGGGTTTTTCTTCATGAATTTTACGTATAAATAATATAATTTCTTGCCGCTGTAACTCATATGTATTGGGACGATTTTTATGTTTTATCCAGTTATAATATCCAGCTCTAGATACCGAAAACTGTTTACATAACCATACTACAGAATAACGGTCACTTAATTCGAATATCGCCTCGAAATACAATCGTATTAATTTCCTGCCTTGACATGCCCCCTCTGATATTCTAATATTTTTTTTAGTTTTGCAAGCTCGATATCTTTTTTAGCCAGCTCATATCTAAGGTGTTCTTCGATGGATAGCGTTTTTCTGTTTTGATATGTAGCAAGAGGATTTCCAGGACGTCTCTTGGATTCTAGTCCAGATTCCCCTTTATCTCTATATATTCTTGCCCAGTAACAAATTAGCGATTTATCTAAATTAAGTTGTTTGGATAGTTTCCCACTGCTTTCGCCAGCTAAATTTCTCTGCACAACTGATAATTTAAATTCCTTGCTAAAATATCTCTTATTTCCACCTTTGAGGCCCATTATTTTCACCGCTTTTTTACAAAATTATAACACTAAGTCACCAGTGGTTTAAGTGTCCACTTAGATGTTACCACTTCACTTAGCGGGCGGATTTATGTTTCGGACGAAAACGTCCTCAACTCACTAAAGTGAAATGAAAAAGCCGTAGCACGAGGCTACGACTGAGTTTATGTATGGTGACCCTGGGGCGATTCGAACGCTCGACACACGGCTTAGAAGGCCGTTGCTCTATCCAACTGAGCTACAGGGCCAAGACAAAAGGCCTAGGGATCTAGGGATATAATAATGGAGCGGGTGATGGGAATCGGACCCACGCGACTAGCTTGGAAGGCTAGGGCTCTACCATTGAGCTACACCCGCATTTTTTGTTATTGGTCGGAGCGACAGGATTTGAACCTACGACCCCCTGCTCCCAAGGCAGGTGCTCTACCAAGCTGAGCTACGCCCCGAATAATCTTCTTTTATGCGAAGAAGCTATCAAGATATGGGATAAAAAGCATTACTTAAAACAAAGAAATTAATGGTGGGCGATGACGGGATCGAACCGCCGACATCCTGCTTGTAAGGCAGGCGCTCTCCCAGCTGAGCTAATCGCCCGAAAATGGTGACCGGTGCGGGAATTGAACCCGCGATACCGCCGTGAAAGGGCGGTGTCTTAACCTCTTGACCAACCGGCCGTGGCTCCTCGAGTAAGACTCGAACTTACAACAACTCGGTTAACAGCCGAGTGCTCTACCGATTGAGCTATCGAGGAATGCGTGACTTTCGAGTGTCACAACCAATATTATACGGAAAAGATGTAATATTGTCAACACTTTTATCTGAAATAATAAAATATATTATTTATCAGCTCTAACCTTCACAACAACCTTCTTAACAGGCAAGGCAATATCCCCACAATTACAATTAGGTCTATGAACCTCCCATGGGAAAAATATACCAATATCGCCTGGATGCAGAGTAATGAAATTCTCCTTATAAGTTTCCTTATAAAACACTACATCATCAGTCTTAGCCTTATCTTCTGTAACTATAAACTTATCTGTCACAGGACAATAGCCTATACTTTCGCTGCCAATTACTAAAATTTGAATATCAATATAGTCAAAATGTTTTTCCGGTTTTCTATTGTTCTTTAGCTCAGTCTCATAAGTATTAACTCGCGCAAAAATATCACGGCCATCTATTTCATACTCGCCATTAGCCCACATTGCAAAATCATTTTCCTTGATATACTGCAAAGCCTTGGCCAGTTTACCGGAAATATAAGGCAATGTTTCGTCAATTCGCTCAATGCTGGTAGAAATCATAATCTTTCCTCCGTTCTTCTAGCATTATTGCTTATACATTATAGTTAGAGTAAAATATTAGTTGGCAAAAGAAACAAAATAAGGAAGTGGATGTAAAATCCACTTCCCATAGTAGGAAAAATTCTTTAATATGTTAGTTGCTAGACAAAACATGTAAAGGAGTTCCTACTATGGATATTGTAAATGAAAGCTTGCCGACATTCAAGGATATTGAGAAAATAATTTTCAGCTATGTGTGCAGTGCTGCCGTCGAAATGGTGAAGGACTTGTTGGAAGGCTACGATAGGAAGCTCATGGTCGAAAGAGATCGCAAGGCGTATAGGCACAAAGGTTTTAAGGCCAACCACATACGCTGCGTGTTCGGAGATGTCGCCTATAAGCGCACGGTCTATGAGCACATTAACGAAGAAGGCAAGAAGGAATTCATGTACCTTCTAGATGATGCCATGGGCATGGAGGTCATCGGCAAGATGTCATATAACTCTGTAGAAGCAATGGTTAAAGCAGCCACAGAGGTAAGCTTCAGGAAAGCAGAATCTGCCGTTAATCTTACCAGCCAAATAAATATAAGCAGCCAAGGAATTTGGAATACGGTGCAGGAATTTGGTAAAAAACTGGAAGCAGAAGAAACAGACATGGCCAAAAGATTAGAAGAAGATAAGCCGCAGACGGGTAAAGAAGCACCGGTATTGTTCGAAGAAGCTGATGGTATATTCCTGCACCTGCAAAAGCCCTACCGCCCAAAAGAGGCCTCGGGCAAAGAGATAAAGGTCAGCACGGCCTATGAGGGTATACGTAAGGGAAAAGACGGCAGAAATGAAGTCGTGGGAAAAGTTATGACCGCAGGTTTTGAAGAGGCAAAAGAGTTCCACCGCATAAGGGAAGCCATGATTCAAACAAAGTACAATACGGATGAAGTAAAGTACAGGTTCATTAATGGGGATGGAGCAGCCTGGGTTAAGCATCCTTATGATCCGTATACTATTTACCAATTAGACAGGTTTCATGTGTTCAAGAAGATAATTTACGCAATAGCCGATACGGCTATGCGTAAAGAGCTAAAAGCATTGTATATGGACGGTAAAACGGAAGAGTTGCTGGCGAAAATAGACGCCTATGCAAACAGTGTTGCCAGTAATGAGAAGGAAGACAAAAGAGAAGAAAAAGCAAGAGCGTTGTACAGCTATTTGAGCAACAACGAGGCAGGAATAAAAGCTTATTTTGATATGAAGGAAAAGCTGCCTAAGCCGCCGGAAGGACTTTTATACGGATCTATGGGTACGCAGGAAAGCCAGAACTGCTCGGTAATTACTTTAAGGATGAAGCACCATAAAGGCAGCTGGGGCATCCCAGGTGCAGGCTACATGGCAAAAATACTTACGAGATTAGAAAACAAGACCTTTTATACGGCTCTTGAACGCTATACGAGCCTTATAGACAGAGAAATAGTTGTATTTGCCAAAGATATTTTAAGTGCTGCTGCAATACCTAGGGTCGTAGGCAAAGGCAAGAAAGATGGAAACATCCGCAAGGGGCATTGGGCAATTGCAGACGCAAAGATGACCGGCAGTAGGAAATCTTTGCTAAGGGCATTTGGATATAGAGAATTTAGTGAGATAGCACATATCTAATTTAGCTTATAACAACTTGGGAGGATGAGTTTGCCCAAAATTTTATGGAAAATTCCATTCAACAATTAAAAATGCAAGATTTTTCCTACGAAGAAAGATTTGCCAACTTTTACTTGACTGATACTTTTTTGCAGTATGGAAATAGCCTCTAACAATTCTATGTTATAATTATTCTAAACTATTAAATATAAAAGGACGTGCTTTTATGAAAAGAAATACTACACTAAAAATTCGTGTTATAACTGGGTTACTTACCTGCGCTATACTGGTAGCTCTTGTTCCAAACATTAGTTATGCCGCTGATTTTACCAGAACAAATAAGCAAGTGACTTATACTACATCTGCACCCGCCATAACTGTAACAGGTTATGCTGAGCGCATTGTATCACCGGATACGGTTGGTATCAATTTAGGTGTTGTCAGCCAGGCTAATACTACTGCTGAAGCCAAGACAGCTAACGATCAAGCAATGAATCTTATTATTACCAATCTAATGCAACTAGGCATATCCAAAGCAGATATGAAAACTTCCAGTTTCTCCATTACGCCTAACTATACGATCAATTCTGATACAAAGATACAGTCTATCACGAGCTATTCTGTAGGAAATACCATTAGCGTCAAAACCCATGATTTCACTAAACTATCCGATATTATCCAAAATGCTACTGACTCCGGTGCTAATCAAATCTACGGCATCCGTTTCTATCTAGAAAATAATACTAAAGTTAAAAACGAGCTCATGGTGGAAGCTCTGCAAAATGGTAAAAAACAAGCATCGCTCATTGCCTCTTCTCTTGGGCTTGGACTTGGCGATGTCCTTTCCGTTTCCGTATCTGAATACTCGCCCTCTTATAATACTGTTAGTTTCGAAAAACTAAGCATGCGTTCCACAAGTTCAAGCACACCTGTAGAAGCAGGTACGTTAAAGATTAGCGCCACTGCTAATCTCGCTTTTGCTATTCGCCAATAAAAAACATTTTTACAATTTTCTAAGCAAAGTCTCAAAGAATCAGCTTTTATGCTTTTGTCCTTAATGTTATAAAATAATAAAAACACCTTACGGCTACTAAGCCTGTAAGGTGTTTTTATTATTTAAACTAACTTGCTATTTGGTGGTGTATATCCTGGGAATATTTTTACAAAAGCTAATTCATTACAGTTAGGATATTGAGGACAATAAACACACTCTTTCCAAACCTTCTGTGGTAAAGAATCCTTGTCCGCTTCTTCATAGCCGCATTTGCTAAAAAAAACAGGTTGATAAGTCAAAGCCAAAAACATCTTTGTTCCTTTTTCCAAGCCACTTTTTTCCAAGCGTGCAACAAGTGTCTTACCAATCCCTTCTTTTGCACGTTCAGGTGCAATGACCAGTGACCTAATCTCTGCCAGACGATCCCAAACAAAATGTAATGCTCCACAACCTACTACTTTATCTCCATCAACTGCTACAATGTAGTCTCGCAAGTTTTCATAAATGCTATTACGTGAACGGGCAAGCATCAACCCTATTGATGCATAGTGGTTACATAGTTTATGTATTGCCTCTACCTCACTAAAAGTAGCTTTACGATATTCCAACATATACCAACCCTCCTTAACATACTTTTTCTTAAATGATACAACCTAAAGGGAAAAATCACAAGATTATTTTTTCCTTTAGGTTGTATAAATGTCCGCTGCTGCCGCCAAAGCAAGCAACATAGCTGCGGGTCTTGGTGGACAACCTGGCAAAGCTATGTCTACAGGCAGGACTTTTTCAAGAGCGCCAACGGTTGCATAATTTTCTCCAAAAATGCCCCCGCTAATAGCACAGGTACCTACCGCCATGACAAGCTTGTGTTCCTGCATTGCTTCATAACTCATAATTAAGGCTTGCTCTAAATTCCTTGTAACTACTCTGGTAACCATAAGCAGATCAGCATGGCGAGGTGAAGCTACAAAGTTCATTCCATAATGTTGTAAATCATATATTGGATTAGAAAGCGCTCCCATTTCAAAATCACAGGCGTTGCAACTGCCTGCATCAAAATGCCTTATGGCCAAAGAACGTCCTATTCTCTTGTTTATAAGTGCACTCATAGCCGTCGAATTTTCCCCGCAGAATATATGTGCAGGATATCTTCTAGTATGTTCCATGGCCTCTTCTTTACAAATTTCTACGCACCTACCACAAAACAAACAACGTTTATAATCAATTTCCGGCAAGCCTTCTGCATTTTCAGTTGTAATAGCTCCCGTAAGACAAACTTCTACACATTTATTGCACTGTACACAAGCATTCGGCTGTACTGCAAGTTCTCCACGAAAACTTTTTGCTCCCACATTATTTACTTGTTGAGTTTTTATTTTACCTGCAAGAATTGTCTCTATTAATTTAAACATGGGTACTACCTCCTATCGATCCATACAGGCATAACAAAGTTCAAAGCTTTTATTAATTAGCGGAAAGTCGGGAATAATATCGCCCTGCACCGCCATAGTTAGAGCCGGCCAATTAGGATAAGAGGCTGACCGCACAAAAAGTCTATATATTTTTTGTTTTTTATCTAACATAAGCCAGTGCAAATTATTGCCTCTGGCAGATTCGCTCATTCCCCAGCTACCTTCCTCTGTTCGATAGTTTGCGTTCTCATAACTTAGTTCATGGGTTTCACTATTTTCTAGATTATTTATAATTTGGTGTAAAAGCTTTAGTGTTTGAGTAACTTCGCGTTCTCGAACCCTTAATCTGGCATACACATCCCCAGAATGCTCCACAGGGACGCCAAAGTCCATTGTAGGATAAAGTCCCATATGGTAAATCACGTCGGCAGTCTACATCGATTCCTGATGCTCTAGCGGCAACGCCTACCATTGCCAAGTCCACTGCTGTTTGTTTTCGTACTACCCCAGTAGTACGGACTCTGTTTAAGAAGTCAGAATGATTAGCCAAAATATCTACTATATTTGTGTAACCTTCCTCTACCTCAGCCAAGGTTATTTGTAGTTCGCGTAAAGTTTCCCTAGAAATATCCTGTCTTACTCCTCCTGGAATAATAATGCCTCGCAAAAAACGATTCCCCGCCAAGCTCTCATTGCAGTGCATTATTTTTTCTTTTAAGGCACTGCCCATACTAACTATAGGGGAAAAGCCCAGTCCGGCACATAAGTTCCCCGTATCTCCCACGTGATTATACAAACGTTCAACTTCTGCTAAAAGCATGCGTAGCAACCAAGCATACTTAGGTACTTTTTCCTCTGTTAATTTTTCTAGAGCTTGGCAATAAGATAGTGTATTTGCTATAGTGCAAGCTCCACATATGCGCTCAACGATTAACAAAGCTTCTTCAATTGTTTTCCCCTCAACTAATTTTTCAATACCTCGGTGAGTAAAAAACAATTTAGCATCTAGTTGCAATATATCTTCCCCTGCCTGACTAAAGCGAAAATGACCCGGCTCAATAATTCCCGCATGAATAGGATCCACCGCTACTTCAAAAACACCGTCGCCCTGAGCCGTGCTCATATTATACTCTCGTTGTCCTCTAATTTGTTTTTTTGCCTCTATATCCTTGCGTAAGGGATAATACCCATTAGGAAAAGATTCATGTAGTACTAGTGGCCTAAGATCCGGATGTCCTAGAGGGTGTATACCAAACATATCGTTAATTTCGCGTTCATACCAAGCTGCCGCAGGATATAAGGGTGTCAAGGACTCATAGGTTAGCGCGCTGTCAGCAGGGAACTCTACTCGAATAGTTTTTATGTTATGACTAGCTAGGTCAGCAAACAAAATATAGAGTGCATAACCTGCGCCCAATTCTCTTTCATCTGTACCAAACATAGCAGTTAGAGCCTTTTGTCCCTTAGCTGCACAAATCTCGGCAGAACTTAATAACTCATTAGGTTTAATTTTAAGCATCATAGCACAGTTCCTCCTACTATAATTTGTGTTGCACTAGACAATAAGCCCTGCAAATACGGAAAATGTTCTAAGCTAGTACTAAGAGCAATTGTACTAATTAACATAACAAGTAAAATAGCCATAGAGTTAAAAGTTAAAAGCTCTCCTAACGCCTTGCGCTTAGATGTACAGCTAAGCATCCGCAAAAAATGATAAACTACGCCCATAAGTACTCCCGCCAAAAGCAAGATAAATAAGCTTCCCAAGAAATAATTCCCGCTTTTAAAAACTTCCATAATTATAGTGAATTTACTAAAGAATATGCCAAAAGGCGGCATACCTAAAATAGCAAACATCCCCAACAAGGTAAAGGTCGCCGTATAAGGCGTTTCCCCCATCATCCCATGTATACGCATCATATTACTAGTTTGGTACTCTTGAATAATCGTGCCTGCTAGGAAAAATAACGCAAACTTAATCATGGCATGATTAAATAAGTGCAATAAAACCGCACTAGTCGCTGTAGGGGTAAAAATAGCTAGTCCCATAATCATAATGCCAATATTTTCCATACTAGAATAGGCTAAGAGCCGCTTAATATCTCGTTGCACAATAGCAAAAGGTACCGCAATAGCTACAGTCAAAAAAGCAAAAGCATATAAAATATGGGAGACAAAAGCAATCCCCACTGTGGGAACAATAATAACAAGGTTCCGCAGTAAAACATAAATAGCACAAGCACATAAAGCTCCTGATAATAGACCACTAATTAAAGACGGTGCTTGGCTATACGCATCCGGCAGCCAGGTATGCATTGGTGCTAGTCCTATCTTTGTTCCATAGCCAATAATCATAAACAAAAAAGCCATTTTAACTAAATTAGGGTTTAACAAAATCGCATTTTCTTTAAGCTATACCCAGTCCAAAGGTTTCCCAGGTCCTAAAACCGTCAGCTGTGCATAATACAAAATTATTGTTCCGAGCAAGGCCAAACAAATACCGACAGTACAAACCATAATGTATTTCCATGTTGCTTCCAACGCAGAACGGGTATGTTTAAAAGATACTAGCAAGGCTGATACTAGTGTCGTCGCTTCAATACATACCCACATAAGTCCTAAATTTTGTGTAACCAAAACCAAAAACATGGTCCAAACAAAGGTTGTAAATAAAGCATAATATTTGCCCATAAAAGTAGTGGCCCTATCCAAATAACCTCTTGTAGCTTCTTTTTCCAAATAACTTTTGGACAATAGTGCCGCGGCCAAATATAAGCTGATAACTATAAACAAAAGCCACATGCTTAAAGCATCAAGATAAAATATACCATTAGTAAATACGGCATTGGGCGCTAAAATTGTGGTCATACGCACGAATGCTCCTGCTACTACCAGTGCCGTTAATCTGTTACCCCAATGGAGCACCTTATTACTAAAACATTTTGTTAGTGCTAATACAGCAAAAAGCGGCGGTAAGCCCAGTATAATATAAAGCATTTGCTGCATAAATTCACCCCTTCAACTTTCGTAGTACATTAGTATCCGTAGTCATAAAAGAAAGACTTAGCCGTTTAGTTAAAATTACCAGAATAACAACAGCAATAAGCACGTCTAGGAATATGCCCAATTCAATAATGATGGGCAGCCCTTCGGTAATTGCCATACCAAAAAGATAAATGCCATTTTCCACCGTAATAAGCCCCACTATCTGCATAATGGCACGACTCCTCATAACAATTAATGTAAGGCCCGTCATAATCAGAACCAGCGAAGAGGCCACAATATCACGACTACATATACCCGGCAACATTTTATCTATAAGCATATAGGATAAGACCACAAAAAACGCTGCTGCGGCCGTAGAATAATTGGCATTAATATCAGACTCTATTTCTTGTTCATTAGTAAGTTTTTTAACTAGTGTAAACAACGCATAAGGAATAACGCCCACTTTGAAAATCATAGTCAAAATTGCCGGCAAAAAACTATGCCAGCCAATATTACTCTCCATCCCAACCATAAGGCATGCTACTGCTATAATTGTAGACTGAACCATAAGGCAGACAATGGCATTTTTTAAATTCATAATTCTTGTTTGTAAAAATACAACAGCTAACAATAATATAAGCAACTGTTCCATATAGTCTCCTTTATTGGGCTACAATAGCTAAGAGCAAAAGTACTCCCGCCGTCATCATGTAGAAGCGCACCTTAAATAAACGCATTTTGTTATTTAAACTTTCCACAACAGCAATGGCTATTGCTGTTATTATAATTTTTATTAGCAAAGGCATCTGGACAGGGGAAAAAGTAGCGAAAAAATATTAATAATAAGCAAGCGCTTAATCATGGAGGCTAAATGAATAATAGCTAACAAGCGGCCTGAATATTCTAGTGTCATACATTCGTGAATCATGGTGAGTTCCAAATGTGTGTCGGGATTGTCTACGGGAATACAGCCATTTTCTGCTAACAAAAGTGCAAAAAAAGCGCAACATCCTAGGACACTGCTTATGGTAAAATAATGTGCAGAGTAGTTAATATTCATCCCTGCAATGGCCGTTATCCCCGGCTGCATTGCGGCAGAAAGCACAGCTAAAAGCATCACCGGTTCTACTAATGCTGAAATATATAGTTCTCTGGAACCACCCATCCCGCCAAAACTTGTTCCCGCATCCAAAGAAGACAAGGTCATAATAAATCTGCCAATAGCCAGTAAAGATATGAACACGAAAATATCACCCAAAGTATTATTTGTACTAAAGCCAAGAGGCAAAAGAGCCGCGGCTAACAAGATACTAATAAAATAAATAAACGGTGCCGCTAGGAAAATATTGCTGGTATAAGCAGTGACGGCAGTTGGCTTTTGCCATAGTTTAGCTAAATCATAATATCCTTGAAATATGCTAGAACCAAGACGGTTTTGCATATAAGCCTTGTTTTTTTTTAGTAATACCTGCAACTAAGGGCGCGGCCAGAGTTAGAACAATGAGCTGTAGTAATAAAATAAAAACTTGTTGCCCTAAATCACCCATGATACATCGCCCCCCATATTAACACTAAGATCATAGCCACCATAACATAGCCTACATACAATCTTACGCTGCCCGTTTGAATTTGGCGCAAGAATGCCGCCGCCCTCACTAACCAATGTTGCAGTGGTTGATAAAGATTATCTGTAAACCGATCCGGCAAAGATAATTTGTACAAAACTTCGCTGCCAAAAGAATCATGAGATTTCTGTAAATAACTCTTCTGACGTATAGGTTTTAAGATTGCACCAAAGGCACGTCGCACGGGTTTGGAAAATCCTGTAGCGGAATATTGCTGCCTATTTGTAGAAACAGTCCCGCAGTTCCAGGTAATATTACTCTTAACAAATAGTGTTTTCCTATAGGTTAAGCTATACAAAATTACTCCTAAAATTACCAGCAATGCCGCTAATGCCAGCGGAGCATAAATGCCTGTTCCGGTATTTGCCGATGAAATAATTATCAGGTTATTAGTTAACGCAGGCAATTTTACCAACGTCTTATTCATAACCTTAATTGCCAGATCAACTATAGGCGCACAAAAAACTCCCATGGCAATGACTAAAAATGCACTTATACACATAGCAATAAGCATACTAGCTGATGATTCATGGGCTTTTTCCACTGCATTGGTACGAGATCGGCCTAAAAAAATTATCCCATAGAAACGTACAAAAGCGCCTAAGGCAAACGCTGCAGTCAACCCTAAGGACACTAAACCAAAAGCCGCCAATAGTCTAAAACCTGTGCCGGCCTGAGCATTTACCAAGTGCAATAAGCTTTTAAACGTAAGCCATTCCCCAACAAAGCCATTGGTCAAGGGCAAAGCCGACAAGCCCATGGCACCTATTAAAGTAAACACTGCCGTCTTGGGCATGAATTTATCCAACCCGCCCATTTTCTCAATATTTTTTTCACCGCTCATACCGTGCATAATAGAACCTGCCGACATAAAAAGCAGTGTCTTCATTATAGAATGATTAAAAGCATGGACTATTGCTGCCACAAATCCCAACATAGCAAGTTCCTTGTGATTTGTCGTTAGAAGCAACATGCCTGTTCCCATACCCACAAAAACTATTCCCATATTTTCCACACTGGAATAAGCCAAAATACGCTTCATATCTTTAGCCATTTGTGCATAAAGTGCTCCGGCAAAAGCAGATATTAAAGCTACCGAAAACACTAATAAACCCCACCAAAATTCAATGGGGCCCAGAAAATTGAAAATAAAACGGCCAAAACCATACAACGCCATATTTAGCATTACACCAGACATCAGAGCGGAAACATGACTTGGCGCCGCCGGATGCGCATTAGGTAGCCACACATGCAAAGGTACAAGGCCTGCTTTAAGCGCGAACCCAATAAAAGCTGCTAAAAAGACTATATTTCTCGTCCCCACATCCAAAGTATCCATTGCTAGAGAACTAAACTGCAAATCAGGAGAACCGCTGCCCACAACTAGAAAGGCGATCATAATGGCCGCCGTCCCCAAATGCGTCATTACCAAATATTGATAAGCGATTTGCCATACGCCCTTTTTTTCCGCTTCGTGATTAACCAAAAGAAAAGATACTACTGCCATAATTTCCCAGGCCAATAAAAACCCTAGAGCATCTTGAGCTAAAGTAACCAAAACCATGGAAAAAACAAATGCTGTAAACAAAGACGATAACATGCGCAAACGATTACCTTGATAAAAAATTCCATAGCCAAGACCATATATACCTGTAACCATTCTGCCCAAACCGGTGATAGCTAAAAATACCGCGTTCCAGCTATCCATTGCCAAAGAAAAGTTTCCCACAACGCATATTGACTGAGGGAAAGACATATCTGTCAAAAGATATGTTACAGACGACATAAATACACATATGCTGCCTAAAATAGTCGCCCCTTGTGCCAAATAGTGTGCCCATATTTCTCTGCGCTTTGGTAAAAAAACAGTTAACATACCCAATATATAACAAAAAAACCTGTAATCATTAAATTCACGTCTTCATATACCACCTTAATTTTTGTGACTAAAGACACTATTATAACACTTTAAAGCAAATATGCAAAAAGCCCAGAAAAGATTTTGTCTTTTCTGGGCTAACTTATTATCCCTTAATCTCTTAATTTTGCCTGGAAAGTTTCTCCAATAACATCTACGATTTTTTTAATTAATACATCAATATCAGCATCTGTCAAGGTTCGGTCGTTATCTTGAAAAGTCAAATTAAAAGCCATAGATTTACAGCCTTTAGCTACTTGCTTGCCTGTATAAAGGTCAAATACTTTAACCTCTGTCAGAAGCTTTCCTCCGTTATCATGAACAACCTTATCTAATTGCGCCATGGTAACTTCAGCCGGAACAACTACAGCGATATCACGAGAAGTACTAGGGAATTTAGGTAAACGTTGGTATTTAGGAATAGTTGTCGCCCCTACTACCAAAGGTTCAATTTGTATTTCCAACAAATAAGCAACTGCCCCTAACTCAAAGTTTTCTTGCACAGTAGGATGTACCTCGCCAAAATAACCGATTATTGCCCCGCCGCACTCAATAGCACAACTTTTACCGGAATGTAGAAAAGGTTCCATAGTCGGAATGAGGTTATAATCAGCCACCTGCAATTTTTCCATAAGTCCTTCTAAAATCCCCTTCATATCGTAGAAATCTACATCCTCATGACTCTCATTCCAATTAAGTTCATTGCGTTTGCCACTGAGTACCGCACACAAAACGCGGTGTTCTTCAGGAAATTCGGTTATTGGCAAACTTTTAGGAATAAATGTCCTTCCCACTTCAAAAATACATACTTTAGTATTTTGGCGAGCTAAGTTATAAGCTGCTGTAGCTAATAAACTAGGAGCCATAGTGGTGCGCATAGTTTTAAACTCGTCACTAATAGGGTTAATTATTTCAATAGCCTTACGACGACTATCATCAGCAGATAGCTGCAATTTATCAAAAGTATTAGCATGAATAAAGCTGTAAGTCATAACTTCATCCAACCCTGCCGCTGCCATGTAATCTTGAATCTCATCGCGTACATCTTCAATAACCATTTGACGACCTTGCACCAAATTTAGCCTTGGTAAATGTGCCGCAATATTTCTAAAGCCGTGCATACGTGCTATTTCTTCACTAATATCAGCATCACAAGTAATATCTTGGCGCCAAGAAGGAACAGTAATTATCAAAGTGTCGTTTTCCTCTGCTACTTCAAATTGTAATTTTTTTAAGATATCTATCATTACGTCCTTAGAGATAAGCGTACCTATACGCCTAGAAATATCCTCTACCGTTACCCGTATTGCTGCAGGTATATATTCCACAGGGTAGGCTTCTACAATTCCCGCCACTGTTTCACAAGCTCCCATTTGCTCCAAGAGATGCGCCGCCCTGTTTAAAGCATTATGATTAAGAACGGTATCTACACCGCGTTCAAAACGTCCTGAAGCGTCACTGCGAAGTCCTAGCGCTTTGGAGGTGCGTCTTATGCTTGGTCCGTTAAAGGTGGCAGCTTCTAACATAACGTTCACCGTATCTTGTGTAACTTCGGTCTCTAGTCCGCCCATAACTCCGCCTAAACCAACCGTATGCTGAGCATCAGCAATAGTAATCATAGTAGAGTCTAAAACGCGCTCTTGCTTATCTAAAGTAATAAGTTTTTCGCCTTCCGTGGCTTGTCGAACAATTAGCTTGTGACCAGCTACCTTATCATAATCATATGCGTGCATAGGTTGCCCTAATTCCAACATAACATAGTTGGTAACGTCAACAACATTACTAATAGGACGCCTTCCACATACGCGCAAATAATTTTGCATCCACGCTGGTGAAGGGGCTATTTTTATGTTTTTTAAAACACGCAGAGCAAATCTTCTACATAGTTCAGTAGCCTCTATTTCTACTTCTGCTAAAGACTTAGCACTTCCTGCCGCCTTCTCCTCTACTGCCAAATTCGGAGTTTTTAATTTAGTATCTAGTACTGCGGCAGCTTCGCGAGCCAATCCTAGCATATTAAAACAATCACTGCGGTTAGCAGTCAAATCTATATCAAAAACCACATCATCTAGTCCCAGTAGCGGTTTTACATCAACACCAATAGGTGAATCTGCCGGTAGAATAAAAATTCCACTACGCTGCTCCGGCAACAAAAGTTTGCTGTCAATCCCCAACTCCTCAGCACTACACAACATACCAAAGGAATCCAAGCCGCGCATTTTAGCTTTTTTTAGCTTCATACCACTTGGTAGTTGTGAACCAACAGCTGCTACCGGAACGATATCATATTGCCTTACATTTTGAGCCCCTGTTAAAATTTGCACGAGCTCTTCTTGTCCCAAATTCATCATACAAATCCACAAGTGATCTGAGTTAGGATGACGTTCAATGGTTTCTACCTTGCCGGTAATAACTCCTTCAATACCTGCCCCCAAATGTATAACTTGCTCTACTTCTAGACCAACTCCTGTAAGTTTATCTGCCAACTCTTCCGGAGTTACATTAATATCAACATATTCTTTAATCCATTTCAAAGACGCTAACATAATTTTCCTCCTTATTTAAATTGACGGATAAACCGCAAATCATTTTCAAAAAACAATCTCAAATCATCAATGCCATATTTCAACATAGCAATACGTTCCACACCCATGCCAAAAGCAAAACCACTGACTTCCTGAGGATCAAACCCACTCATGCGCAAAACATTGGGGTGAACCATACCGCTGCCTAAAATTTCCAACCAGCCTGAATTTTTGCAAACTCGACACCCCTTACCGCCACACATAACGCAGCTAATATCAACTTCTGCTGATGGTTCTGTGAAGGGGAAAAAACTAGGACGCAAGCGAATTTTAACGCTGTTGCCAAACATTTCTTTGCAAAAAACTTCTAAAGTGCCTTTTAAATCAGCTAGGCTAATATTTTTATCAATAACCAAACCCTCTACTTGATGAAACATAGGGGAATGAGTAGCATCATAATCATTGCGATAAACAGTTCCGGGGCAAATCATGCGAATAGGAGCATTCCCTTCATTAGCTTGCATGGTGCGCGCTTGCACTGGTGAAGTTTGTGTCCTTAATAAAAATTCTTCTGTAATATAAAAAGTGTCCTGCATATCACGTGCTGGATGGTCTTTTGGTAAATTTAAAGCCTCAAAATTGAAATAATCGTTTTCTATTTCCGGCCCTTCCATAACATCAAAACCCATACGCATAAAAATCTTTTTCATTTCACGCAAGGTTAAAGTTACAGGGTGCAAATGCCCTTCCTGAGGTTTTCTTCCTGGCAAGGAAATATCAACTTTTTCATTGGCCAATTTAGCTATTAGTTCAGCTTTTTCTAACTCTTTGCTACGTTCATCAATCCTAGCTTCCAACTGGGCCCGAATTTCATTAACCATCTGCCCTATAATAGGTCTTTCTTCTGGGCTTAACTTGCCCATGCCACGCATAATTTCGGTTAAAGAACCTTTTTTGCCTAAATATTTAACTTTCATATCTTTTAAGGCCGAGACAGTCTGAATAGTAGCCAATTCCTCTAAGACCTGCTCTTTAAGCTCTTGCAGTTTTTCTTCCATTTCCACGCCTCCTAAAAAAATAAAACTTCCACCCCCAAAAGGGGCGAAAGTCTCCGCGGTACCACCCTAATTTATACTCTCTAGTCGTAACGAGACCTACGTTTGGCCTACTTATTACTCACTCAGCCAAATTACTCAAAAGTGAACTTCCCCCGCAACGCAACATGCAGCTCTCAGCCCTGTCCGCATTTTCTGTAGTGACGCCAACGACGTACTCTCTTTTTCATAGTAATAAATTATATGCATATTAACGCTTGCTATTATAACATAAATTATTATTTAGTGGCAAGTGGTTGCTTATGTGCACCTTCAAACAAAAAGATGCCTGCAGCTATAGCCACATTTAAGCTTTCAGCCTTGCCCTGCATGGGTATATATACTTTTTTTTGCGCTGCTTTTAGCATTTGGGCACTAGCACCATTTGCTTCATTGCCCACGAGCACTGCCACTTTTGCTTCCCATGCTATATCGTAGATATCTGTGCCGCCTTCCAAAGAACTAACCCACAAGGGCCAGTTTTCTTTAGCGCACCACTGGCAAAACATAGCTTTATCCACATCTGTAACAATAGGCAGATGAAATATTGATCCCATAGTCGCACGCACTACCTTAGGACTATAAATATCCGCGCAATCCTGCAAAAGCACTACACCGCAAGCACCTGCAGCATCTGCAGTGCGAATAATAGTCCCAACATTACCCGGATCTCGCACTTCGTCAAGAACTAATAGTAATCCGCTTAGTCCTACTAAGTCAGTAATTGTACTATTTTGCATTTTTACTACAGCAACAATTCCCTGAGGATTTTGAGTATCTGTAAGGCGCTCAATAATAGCCTGGTTCACATGGTAACACGGCACATTATTAGTACGCAGTGTAGCTATTATCTCTGAGCCAATTGCATCTGCAAAAAATACCTCTACAATTTCCCACCCGGATGTTAGTACTTCTTGCACAGAACGCAAACCTTCTACAAGGAATTCTTCTCGCTGAGTGCGATACTTTTTCAGTTTTAGCTCCACAGCCGCTTTTATTAAGGGGTTTTGTGCCGAAACAATGTCTCTTATCACAATCCTGACTCCATTGCTAAAACCATATTTTTGGCCCCAATAACAATTAATACATCACCTTCAACTAAAGGTTTTTGGGGGTCCATATTGATTTCCGTAGTTCCATCCTTATGTTTAATAGCTACTACATTTACGCCATATTTACGACGCACATCAGCTTCAACTAGGGTCTTGTCTTTCATATCTTCTATGAGCGATATTTCCATGAGGCTCAAATCATCAGTAAGTTCTATATAATCCATAATATTACTGGAGGCTAAGTTATGTGCTACCCGTTTACCCATATCACGCTCCGGATAAATAACCTTATCCGCACCAATCTTTTCCAGCATTTTTCCGTGCAAAGTAGATGACGCTTTGCTAACAATCATACGAACCCCTGCTTCTTTTAAAAGCATCGTACATAACAAATTAGCCTGCAATTCACCAATCCCAACGATAGCTACGTCAAAATTGCGTAAGCCTAAAGCCTTTACCGTGGTTTCATCAATATTATCTGTCATAACCACATGCGTCAAAACCGTACTGAGACGTTGCACCGTTTCTTCGTTATTGTCAATGCCTAGAACTTCATGTCCTAGTTCTGTTAAAGTCTCGGCTACACTAACACCGAATCTTCCCAGTCCCCATACCACATAAGATTTCTTCTTCCCCATGTTATCCTCCTAGCCTATCATAATGCGTTCTTTAGGATATTTAATATTGCTCATTTTACGTCTATTCATCAGTGCCATAGCAAAGGTCAAAACTCCAACACGACCAGCAAACATTGTAAAAATAAGAACTATTTTACTTGCCTCGCACAAGCTGCTAGTTGCTACCGTACTTAACCCTACAGTAGCAAAGGCAGAAACAACTTCAAAAAACATGCTCAAGAATCTGGCATTTTCAAAATATGCTATGAAAAATGTCCCACAACAGACCCAAATAACACCCATAGTTAAAATAATAAAAGCCTTATAAATAACGCTATCTTCTATACGTCTATTGAAAAGCACCAAATCCTCTTTCCCTCGGACCAAATTCCAGGTAGTAAGCAAAACAACGGCAAATGTGGTAGTTTTAATACCTCCGCCTGTAGAAGCAGGTGAAGCTCCAATAAACATAAATATTATAATCATAAACAAGCTCGCATCGTGCATTTTATCTATTGGTATAGTATTAAACCCTGCGGTTCTTGGTGTAACCGCCTGAAAATAACTTGCTAATACTTGCTGGGAAGTTGTCAATTGTCCTAAGGTGTCAATGTTTCCTGACTCCATAACCCAAATCATAAGCGTACCCACAGCAATTAAAATAATAGTTGTTAAAATAACTATCTTACTGTGTAATCTAAGATTAGAAAAATTTCGTTTGCTAATAATGTCTTCCATAACGGTAAAGCCCAAGGCTCCTAAAATTATTAAAGAAGTGATAGTTAAATTAACCGTCCAATCAGTTGTAAACATTGTTAAGCTGCGAAAATCACCCATAAGATCAAACCCGGCATTACAAAAAGCCGATACCGCATGCCAATACCCAAAATAAATTCCCTTGGCTCCAAATAAACTATAAAAATGTATTGCTAGTATAGTTCCAAAAAAACATTCTATAATCAAGGCGTATTTAACAATGCGCAAGCAAAGCCTAACAACACCCTGTACATCACTTTGATTAAGAGATTCTTGAATACGCAGTCTTTCCTGTAGCGTAATTTTTTTGCCAAAGGCAATACTAAATAACGTGGCAAAGGTCATAATCCCCAACCCACCTAACTGAATCAGAAAAATAACAACTATCTGTCCAAAGGTAGAAAAATATTGGGCCGTATCCACTACTACAAGTCCTGTTACGCAGGCCGCTGAGGTTGCAGTAAATAAGGCATCAACAAAAGGTAAAGTCTGCCCTATATTGCTTGCGGCTGGCAACATTAAAAGGAACGTGCCACAGAAAATCAAGCCTAAAAAAGTAAGGGCTATTATTTGGTATGTGGAAAAGCGCGAAAATCTGTTCACTAATCTGCCCATCCTTAACCCCTCTCGTATTTTTCAATTTCACACACATATAATTGTAATACATATTCTTATGCATAACAAGGCTAAGTATAGAAAAAGTGTATTCAGAAAATACACTTTTTGGGAACTGATTTATTTAGTTTTATATACTGCCGCCATAACATTTTCTACTCTCTTACGACATAACTGTTCTACATAAGGCTTACTGATGAAATCATCTGCACCCATGTACAAGGCTTTTATTTCCATTTCCGCACCTGTTTGAGATGTAACTATCACTGGTACAAGTTTCAACTTCTGCGAGGCTTTCATCTTACTCAAAACCTCAAACCCATCCATAATAGGCATAATCAAATCAAGCAATACTATTTTCACTTTACTTAAATTTTCTCGCAAATATTTTAGAGCCGTAATACCATTATCGGCCTCCACAATTGTGTAATCATTTTTGAATACTTCCGCCAATATAGCTCTATTTAGTTCCACATCATCAACCAACAGCATTACTTCTTCATGCTTGGCATTTTTTCGCACTTTTACATGTTCAGTAGGAATAATACAAGCTGGCCTACACATTTCCTTTTCAACAACAGATTTTTCTATTAAAGCTGTAAATTCTTCCTCTGGCATAGGCCTAGCATAATAGTAGCCTTGCACATAGTTACAATCCATGCTATGCAAGCGTTCTATTTGTTCTCTAGTCTCTACCCCTTCAGCAATAACCAAAAGCCCTAACCACTTAGCTAGGCTGATAATGAAACTCAAAATATTCTTACTACCATTTTTTTGCATTTCATTCTTAATAAATTTCATATCCAGTTTTAAAATATCAATGGGTAAATCGCTGAGCATATTAAGAGAGGAATAACCAGTACCAAAATCGTCCATCTCAATCATAAAACCAGCATCACTTAAATGCCGCACCGCCTCTATAATTTGATTAGGATTTTCCGTGTATGCGGTTTCCGTAATTTCTAAGTGTAAATATTTCGTAGCAATGCCATATTTCTTAGTTAAATCTAACAAGAGCTTGGGCAGTTCTTTATTGTAAACGTCAATGCACGAAACATTCACTGAAACTGATATGGGGGGCAAGCCAGCATCCAACCATTTTCGCATAATTTTACAAGTTTCTTCCCATACATAGTTATCAAGCTTCGTAATAAAACCGTTTTTTTCAAAAAGCGGAATGAAATCATTGGGATATATAATGCCATTCACAGGATGCAACCATCTTACCAGCGCTTCAGCACCAGCCAAATTCTCACTACGTAAATTGTATTTTGGCTGAAAATAAACCACGAACTCCCTGTTTTTCAAGGCCATTTCCATACTATCATTAATTCTTTGTTCTTTTAAAAGTTTTTGTCTAATAGCATCATCCTAATAGGCAAAATAACTACCGTAAGCTTCTTTTATAGATTCAACAGTCAAAACTGCCCTATCACATATTGTTCCCATTTCTATTTTGCGATCAACTAAAGTATATATGCCAAAACGTACAGTTAAATTCATCTCTACAGGATAAGAATTTAATTCGGTATCTGCTTTAGCAAAAATATTTTCATTATATTCATCGCTATGTTCTCTTAACACCGCAAAAAAATCAGCGCCAATCCGACCGCATAATACGGTCTTGGACATCAAGCCGCTCATAATATCCGCCATTTTACATAATAAATTATCGCCTATTTTCGTGCCATAAGTGTCATTAATAAGTTTAAAGTTAACTATATCAGAAACGATAATATCATATTCTTTATGAGGGTGCTCCCGTAGTACTTCACTAACTTTTTTATAAAAAAAATTCTTGCTATAAACTCCTGTCAACTCATCGTGCTCTATCGTTATTAAAAAGGCCGCACTTTCACGCAAGGTAATAATATTAGCTAAACGGTGTTTAATGATTTCGCCGTTATAAGGTTTGGGCAAAAAATCATTGGCGCCCAATTTTAGTGCCTTTATTTCACTTGCTTCGCCTTTTTTTTGCGTAGTAACTACTACAGGTATATTAGCTATTTGTGAATCCTCTTGCCTTCTAGCTAAAAACTCATATCCGTCCATTACTGGCATTACAATGTCTAATAGAACCACTGAAATTTCATTTTCTTCCGCAATTAAAACATCTAAGGCTTCTTGGCCATTATTAGCTTGTATTACTGTATATTGGTCTTGCAATATTTTTTCAAGTAACCGTCTATTTATAATATTGTCATCTACTACTAATACCTTTTTAAATGTACTCACCACTCTTCCCCCCGATGAATATTTTTTTTTGTTTTCAGTCACTACTAACTGTATTTTATTATTTTTATCCTTTATGCTTGTATTTACGTTAGTGCTTATTTGCCCCATAATAACTCCCAGTATCGATTTGTATGGCACTAGCTATAATTTTTTATTTTAAGTTTTTCTCCACTCAAATGCCTGCCAAAAACTTGAATCAAGCAAAGTATACATATGTCAGCTATTTATGCCTAATAGCGGCAAAAATAGCTGACATATGTATAACCCATTCGTTACATTCCACCGGTTAATTATAGCATATAAAAAATAAACAATGTTAATATTTTGTTAAAAAACCTCTGGTGAAAACAAAAAAAAATCCTACATTTTTTTGTAGGATTAGAAAACTCACATGGTGCGGTTGGCGGGACTTGAACCCGCATGAGATTGCTCTCACCAGCCCCTCAAGCTGGCGCGTCTGCCTTTCCGCCACAACCGCATACTGTACTAACATTAAATTGGTGCGGCCAAGAGGACTTGAACCTCCACGGGGTTACCCCCACTAGCACCTGAAGCTAGCGCGTCTGCCATTCCGCCATGACCGCAAAACTAAACTAGAACTATATCATGATAGCATACGGTCCTACGACCGTCAAGATACAGGCTTAATATTTTTATAAAGCTCTTCATACCGACTGCGATCCCATAGTACTTTTTGTACATATTTTCTCGTATCAACAAATGGTATTTGAGCAGGGTCATCAAAATAAAAATCCCAGCCGTTATCTTCCATCCACTCTTTTACCGTACCCCGTCCAGCATTATATGCTGCTAAGGTTAATATCTCATTGCCCTTAAATTCATGTTCTAATTCGCCTAAATACCAACAACCAAATTTAATGTTAAGCTCCGGTAATAAAAGCAATTTATCTTTAAAATTTGGAAAGTCAGTCATTTTAGCAATCCAGGACCCTGTTTCAGGCATAATTTGCATAAGACCCAGCGCTCCCGGTTTGGATTTAGCTTCAGGCTTAAAGCCACTTTCGTTTTTCACTAGTGCCACTACTAAAAACGGATCAACTCTATATTTAGCACTATAACTATGTATTTCTCTATTATATTGCCATGTATAAACAAATTTTCTTTGCGCATAGTCTGATGTCCAAGTTTGATAGCCTATGCCCATACAAAACATTAAAAATACTGCTAAGTAAAGCCAATTCCGGCTTTGCTTTTTTTTCAATATGATCCCCTCGCTAATCTTAAATGGTTCGTAAGGCAGCCGCCACCTGTTGTTCTAACTGTTCAACGCTGCCGGTATTGTCGAATATTATCGTTGCATATTTTCTTTTTTCATTCAAAGGCATCTGCCTCTTAATGCGAGCCCTAACTTCTTTTTCTGTAATAGTATCTCTTGCCAGAGCCCGCTTTACTTGTTCCTCTTCGGAAATAGCTACCAACCAAACATAGTCTACCTTTTTATGCCAAGCAGATTCTATCAGAAGCGGTACGTCTAACACAACAATTTTTGCATTTTTGTGCTCTGCAATAAATTTTTCTGCCTGCTGCCATACATAACTATGAATTATACTTTCGAGTTTTTTCAAAACTTCCCTGTCACTAAAAGCAAGGGCAGCCATAGCTTTTCTATTCAGCGCTCCAGTATCCGTTAAAACTTCCCTACCGAAAGCAGCCTGTAACTGTGCTAAACAAAGAGCACCAGGCAGAACCGCTTCATGAGCACTAGCATCAGCATCAAAAACAGGTATATTTTGTTTACGCAGATAAGCTGTTACAGTGCTTTTGCCCGAAGCAATTCCCCCTGTAACTCCTATTATTTTCATAAGTACCTCTTAACGTTGACATTTAGAACAATAAGTGCTGCCTCGACCGGCAACTTTTAGCCCACATAAGGTCTCCCCGCACACTTTGCATTTTTCCCCTTTGCGACCATAAACGAAAAGATGCTTGACATTATCTCCTTGATTGCCATCGGCATCTTGATAATTACGAAAAGTTGTGCCATGATTTTTTATTCCTTGGACTATAACTACATTAACAGCTTCGATTAGTCTAGCTATTTCTGCCCTATTTAACGAATTAGCAGGTCTTTGCGGTAAAATTCCCGCAACAAAAAGGGCTTCATCAGCATAAATATTTCCTAACCCGGCAATTACTTTTTGGTCTAAGATAACTCCTTTGATAGCTGCACTTTTTTTAGAGCATATAGCCCCCAGATAATCAACAGTCAGTTCCTTGCTCAAGGGCTCAGGCCCTAACGTAGCATATCCTTCAATACTTTTATCATTATGGTCGATAAGATAAAGCGTGCCAAAAGTTCTAATATCGGTAAACCACAAGTCTTCATCACCGTTCAATACAAACTTTATTTTTGCATAAAGAGGTTCTGCCGCCATTTTTTTTACCGCCAAAAGAGCCCCTGTCATACGTAAATGCACCAATAAATACAATTCTTCATCTAAATTTAAGCGCAAATATTTACCTTTACGTTCAATGCTTGTAATAGTTCTTCCCGTTAATTTTTCAGCAAATATTTCTGCCGTAGGATATTGAATTAGTCTTGGCAATCTTACTTCTACTGCATTTATTTTCTTCCCCACTACATGTGGGTACAATGTTTTTTTTACCTGTTCAACCTCTGGTAGCTCCGGCATCATTTCCCCCTATTTCGTCTGTGCCCAAGTTTTACCGGTAGCCACGTCAGCTACCAAGGGTACACTAAGCTTTACTGCTGTTTCCATGGCATTTTTTACTAGTTCTGCCACTTTTTCTTCTTCTTCGTTAGTTACTTCTAACAACAATTCATCATGCACTTGCAATAAAACTCTGCTTTGCAATTGCGCCTTCTTTAAAACTTCAGCCACTTTGAGCATGGCAATTTTAATAATATCTGCGGCTGTGCCTTGTATCGGCGTATTAATAGCCGTCCGCTCGGCAAAGCTTCTTAAATTGAAATTGCTATGCTTAATATCCGGTAAATAGCGACGGCGGCCATAAAGTGTTTCTACATAGCCATTATCCCTAGCCTTGGCAATTTCACTATCCATATAAGTTTTAACTCCAAGGTATCTGGAAAAATAGTTTTTAATATAGAGTCCTGCTTCATCGCGGCTAACACCTAGTTGCTTACTAAGTCCATAATCACTAATGCCATAGACAATTCCGAAATTAACTGCCTTAGCCTTGTTACGCATAAAGCCTGTAACTTCATCAATGGCGACGCCAAAGACCTCTGCTGCAGTTCTAGCATGAACATCTTGCCCCTTGGCAAAAGAATCCATTAAAAGATTATCTTGAGAAATATGAGCCAATATTCTCAGTTCCACTTGTGAATAATCACAAGACATTAATAAATCATAGCCAACTCCCGGCACAAACATTTCACGCATTCGCTTCCCGATATCTGTTCTGGTGGGAATATTTTGCAAATTAGGTTCCGTACTAGACAAACGTCCTGTAATGGTAACTGCTTGCTGAAAATGCGTGTGAATACGACGTGTCTTTTTATTTATCAAAGGCTCCATGCCTTCCAAATATGTAGAAAGCAACTTTGATAACTTACGATGCTCCAAAATTGTACTTATTATGGGATGTTTACCTTCAAGTTGGTCTAAAACCGTAACATCAGTAGAGTAGCCTGTTTTCGTTTTCTTTATAATAGGAAGATTTAATTTTTCAAAAAGCAAAGCGCCCAATTGTTTAGGAGATTTTACATTAAATTCTTCTCCCGCCTGTTCTTGGGCTAAAAGCTCTAACTCTACAACCTTTTTTTTAATTTCTTTGGTAATATCTGCCAACATTTTTTCGTCAACAGCAATACCTACAAATTCCATTTGGGCCAATACTGCTACCAAAGGCAGCTCAATGGTTTTATAAAGCTTAACTAATTCGCGCTCTTGCAAAAGGTTCTGAACAATAGGAACTAAAGCTCCCAAATCTTGTACAGTTCCTCCATCATTAGGTAAAAGATAACGGTCGCAAAGTGCTTTTAAGGTAAAAGAATTTTCCCCAGCCTCATACAAATAACCTGCTAGAGATACATCCTCGACTACACCTGCCAACTCTTTTCCATTAGACAAACACGCTTTGCATAGCTCCTTACCATCACAAACAGCTTTACTCGCAGATGCATCCGCCAACCAATCATAAATAACCGGCCAAGCATCACTGGCCTGCGCAAACACATATACTGTTTTGCCTACTAAAAGCTCTAAATTACTCAGACCTATATTAGGAATTTCTCCTACAGTAGTATATGTAAGCGGAGTAATAACTTTAGCAGTCTTAATTTTTTCAACTAAGCCTTCTGCCTGAAATTGTGTGTATACTTCCACGCGAGGGTAATGTTCCACCTGAGAATAGGTTTGGCTTCCGAATAAATCCATAACGGAAGAATCCTCATCTGCTCCCAAAATAGTTGCAAAACGTTCCCATAAATTTCTAAACTCAAGTTCTTGCATAGTAACTTTGACATCACTGGACAACCCCTGCAAGGTATACTCTGACAAATCCGTAGCTACAGGCGCGCAGCGACAAATAGTAGCAAGTTCTTTAGAAAGCAATGCCTGTTCTTTATTATTTGTAAGCTTTTCTTTAAGACTTTTGCCCTTCACATGCTCAATATTTTCTAATACTTTTTCTACTGAAGAATATTCCACAATTAATTTTAGAGCTGTTTTAGGTCCTACTCCTGGTACTCCAGGAATATTATCACTGACATCTCCCATAAGGCCCTTGAGATCAATTATTTGCAAAGGAGTTAAACCTTCATAATTTTTAGCAAATTTCTCCGCATCATAAACCTGTATATCACTGATACCGCGTTTTGTGTAATAAATTTTTACATTATCGTCAATTAGCTGAAATTCATCCTTATCCCCTGTGACAATAATAACCTCTAAGTCTTTAGGTGCTGCCGTAGAGAGGGTGCCTATAATATCGTCTGCTTCATAATCTACTAAATCCATGGTTCTAATTCCCATTTCCTTGAATAATTTCATGGCTATAGGGAATTGTTCTGACAGTTCACATGGTGTAGGCTTGCGTTGTGCTTTATACTCTGCATATTTTTCGCTGCGAAAAGTTTTTCGTGATTTATCAAAAGCAATCGCTACATATTTAGGTGATAAGTCTGTCAATAATCTGAGCAGCATATTACAAAAACCATAAACAGCGCCGGTATTGACACCTTTTTTAGTCATAAGAGGCGGCAACGCAAAAAAAGCTCTATGAATAAGGCTGCTACCATCAATAATCAAAAATTTGTCTGACATACATGTACCATCCTTTAATTTTTATAACTCTCTTAGACATTATAACACATATCGCAACTAGATATATGTGATTTTACAGTGCTTTATCCCTACAATAATAAAAATTGATCTGACAGTGGTCAACACTATTCCACACGCCATTTCCACTAATTTGTGACCATAACTTCATATTTTTTTATACACATTTACTTTTTTATTGACGATTAGCTGCTTAAGTGTTACAATTTCTCTTATATAAACAGGGTTATATACCTTAACGAAACACTTGGAGGGATTTAAAATGTCTTATAAATTTGCTAAACGTATGGAACGCATGCAAGCTTCAGAAATTCGCGAACTATTAAAACTAACTCAACAACCTGACATTATTTCTTTTGCTGGGGGATTACCTGCTCCAGAACTTTTTCCTACGAAAGAAATTGCGCAGGTATCACATGATTTAGTCTTAAAGGAAGGTAAACAATTGTTGCAGTATGCAACAACAGAAGGCCGTCCTACTTTACGTCAAAAAATTGCTGATCGTATGAAAGCAAAATATCAAACATCTGTTAGCGCGGATGAAGTTTTGATTACTACCGGTTCTCAACAATGCCTAGACTTTGCCGGCAAACTTTTTTTGGATCCCGGTGATGTTGTTTTGTGTGAAAGTCCTTCCTATTTAGGGGCTTTAAATGCTTTTAATGCTTATGAACCAGTTTTTAAAGAAGTTCCTACTGATGAAGACGGCTTAATTCCAGAAGAATTAGACAAAATTCTAAGTATTACACCTAAATGCAAGTTTATTTATGTAATTCCGGATTTTCAAAACCCCACGGGACGTACTTGGTCTCCTGAGCGCAGAAAAAATTTTATGGAAGTTATTAACAAATATAATCTGCCTGTTTTAGAAGATAGTCCTTACGGCGAGTTACGTTATGAAGGCAAAATTCAACCTTCCTTAAAATCCATGGATACAAAAAATTTGGTAATGTTTTTAGGCACCTTCTCTAAAATTTTCTGCCCTGGGCTACGCCTTGGTTGGGTTGCCGCTAACAAAGACCTTTTATCTGAATTCGTGAAAATTAAACAAAGCGCCGATTTGCATACTTCCAATTTTGATCAGGGTATTGCCGATTCCTATATAGAAAACTATGACTTAGACGCCCATGTAGAAGAAATCAAGGCGTTGTACAAAAAACGCCGTGACTGCATTATTAAAGCTATGGAAGACAACTTCACTGATGGTACTACTTGGACTCATCCTGATGGCGGGTTGTTTCTTTGGTTAACTTTCCCTGAAGGAGTAAGCGCCGCTGATGTATTCAAGAAATGTATTGCCAAAAAAGTGGCCGGTGTAACCGGCGATGCGTTCTACCCTAACGAAAAAACTGATCGTAATATGCGTATTAATTTTTCCAATATGCCGGAAGATAAAATCCTCGAAGGTATTAAACGCATGGCAGATGCACTAAGAGAGTGTGCTAAATAGTTTTACGTACCAAAAGCCCAGAACACAAATGTTCTGGGCTTTTTTATTTATTTGGTTCTAGCTTTCTTCAGTACACAGCCGCTCTAAGAAACCATAAAGGACCATAGCCGTCATACCCCAAATAACGTGATTTTTATAAGAATAAAAATAGACATCATATCCTCTGCGTTTATTCCAGGCCTTAGGATATTCCGGCAATAAATCGTAGGGAAAGTTTTTAGGTGCACGATTTGCCATTTCCATATGAACTTTTCTAGGTGTTTGAGCAAGCAAAACAGAAAGCGGTACGATAAATACTTCTGCAACTTCATCCACACTTGCTTTAACTTGTTTTACGTCATGAATAACACCTAAAAAAGGATGCAATATTGGTCCCATTTGCGTAACTAAATAATCTAGCTCGCCGTAGATTTCTATGTCTACTAACTCAAGGCCCAATTCCTCACAAGTTTCTCTTACCGCTGTATCTTGCAATGTTTTATCCTTTTTTTCTCTTTTTCCTCCGGGAAAACATACATCTCCTGGCTGCCAACTAAGTTTTTTCGAGCGTACTTCAAATAAAACTCCTATTTCGCCTTTATATTCTACCAAAGGCACCAAAACTCCAGCTTCCCATAAACGTTCATTTTTGTCTAAAATTGCTTTACGCTTGCTCAACATAGTTTTAATTTTCTGGCAAACAATCCTATTAGAAGAACCCTCCATATTGACAACTCCCTACTGACAGTATTCTATTGGTAATCTTTACACACGTTAACCCATGACTTAAACCCTGAATACTTTTCTAGCTCCTCAATAGTTAATTCAATGGCACTATTACTACTGCCACACGCTGGGAACATCGTTGCAAACCTTTTCATTGATTCATCTAAATAGACAGTTACTCCGTCATTTATGCCAAAGGGGCAAATACCGCCAACAGCGTGTCCAATTAATTTTTCTGCCTGTTCAGCCGTCAGCATTTTTGCTTTAACGCCAAATTCTTCCTTATATTTGTGATTATCAATTTTCACATCGCCGGCCGCCAAAATCAATATCGGCCCTTCCTTACCCATAAAAGATAAGGTTTTACAAATTCTTGCTTCTTCACAGCCTGCAGCCACCGCAGCTAAGGCAACTGTTGCACTTGATGTGGGAAACTCAATAATACGCTCTTCCATACCTAATTGTGCAAAATATTTTCTTGCTTTTTCAATAGACATTTTTCTCCTCCAAAATTAGTGTTTTATTTCTTGCCTTTTTTTAGTAAGGAGTAGTTAACCCGTTAACAAAAAACATATATTGTTCTTATTTTCTCCTTACTTTTGTCAATATTAATTATTATAATTCAATTATAGGTTGAATTAACACATAAGTAAAGATTGTAAACGAGCTTTCTCTAAGAAACAATAAACTTTCTGCTAAAACAATTATGTCAGTTGTTTTTTTGCAATTTGACATTTAATATATAGCAGTAAAAAGAACTGTTGCAGCGCTATTTCCCAGCGGCAACAGTTCTTTTATTTTTATTAACGACAAGAAGCTACTGCCTCTACCATAGTTTTGACATAGTCTGCAACTGGTTTTACACAGTTATCGCTATTTTCTGCTACAAGTTTAACAATAGCACTACCAACGATAGCCCCATCACTTAACCTTGACATTTTGCTAGCCTGTTCCGGCGTGGAAATGCCAAATCCCACAGCTATAGGTACCTTGGTAACCTGACGTATTTGTTCCACAATAGCGCCAATGTCTGTAGTAATAGTAGTTCGTACCCCGGTAACGCCAAGGGATGATACTACATAGATATAGCCCATAGCTTCTTTCGCAATCATCTTAATGCGTTGCTCAGAGGTGGGGGCAATAAGAGAAATTAAATCCACACCATATTGTCTGCAATATTCTAAAACTTCTCCTTTTTCTTCAAAAGGTACATCAGGAATAATCACACCACTTATTTCGCATTCCTGACAGTTATTAAAAAATTTGTCGCAACCGTAAGTGAAAATCGGGTTAATATATGTTAAGAAAACTAAAGGCACTTGCGTATTTTTCCGCACACGTTTTAGCATAGCAAAAATTTTATCAGTTTTGCACCCTGCCTGCAAAGATCTAAAATCTGCAGCTTGGATAACAGGGCCCTCTGCTACAGGATCAGAAAAGGGAATACCTATTTCTATGATACCAGCCCCTGCTTTTTTCCATAGCATAAATCAGTTCTTCAGTTTTTTCCAAACTAGGATCTCCAGCCGTAATAAAAGGAATAAAAACTTTTTTTCTTTGGCAAATACGGTAGATCTACCCCCTTATATCTGGCAATAGCCGCCACATCTTTATCACCGCGACCGGAAAGATTTACTACAATGATTTTATCCTTGTCCATTGTTTGTGCTAACTTCATAGCGTATGCTACAGCATGGGCACTTTCGATAGCAGGAATAATTCCTTCCATTTTGGATAAGTAATCAAACGCCTCTACAGATTCAGCGTCTGTTGCCGGCACATATTCAGCGCGACCAATATCATGTAAATAGGCATGCTCAGGCCCAATACCTGGATAATCTAATCCAGCTGAAATAGAATATACCGGTGCAATCTGTCCATCTTCATCTTGTAAAAAATAAGACTTCATACCATGAAATATTCCTTCACTACCCCTAGCAATTGTAGCCGCCGTCTCAGCCGTATTAACTCCGCGCCCCGCTGCTTCTACACCCACCAGCCTTACATTTTTATCTGGAATGAAATCATAAAATAGTCCCATAGCGTTACTACCACCACCAACACAAGCCATGACAACATCCGGTAGTTTTCCTTCTTTTGCCATAATCTGTTTCTTTACCTCCTTACCTATAACCTTTTGAAAATCCCGGACCATTTCAGGATAAGGATGCGGTCCCATAACCGATCCCATTACATAAAAAGTATCTAAAACACGGGCAGTCCATACTCTTAAAGCCTCATTAACTGCATCTTTCAAAGTCATAGTCCCAGATGTAACAGGAACTACTTTAGCTCCTAATAATTCCATTCTAAAGACATTTAGTGCTTGGCGCTCAGTATCTTCTTTCCCCATATAAACAACGCACTCCATACCCATAAGAGCGGCGATTGTTGCCGTCGCAACACCATGCTGTCCCGCACCTGTTTCCGCAATCACTCTTGTCTTGCCCATTTTTTTTGCTAGCAAACATTGTCCTAATACATTGTTTATTTTATGAGAGCCTGTGTGATTTAAATCTTCACGTTTCAAATAAATTTTTGCTCCGCCTAAATCTTTAGTCATTTTATCGGCATAATAGAGCAATGATGGCCTGTTAGCATAATCATGGTAGAGGGTTTGCAGTTCTTGTAAAAAATCCGAGTCATTTTTATGTTTTTCATACGCTTTTTCCAAATCTAAAACTGCATTCGTCAAGGTCTCCGGCAAATATTGTCCACCATGTATACCGTATCTTCCTTTAGTCATTTTTTCTTCATCCTTTCCCACCTTGTTATTTAGCATTTTGCCCTTGCACCGTTTGCATGAATTGAGCTATTTTGGCAAAATCTTTATAGCCATTAATTTCTACGCCGCTACTAACATCCACACCATAGGGCACTATTGTTCCTAGTACTTTCCCTACATTCTCAGCGTTAAGTCCTCCTGCCATAAAAACGGCTTGGGTATAACTGTATCTGCTAAAAAGCTGTAATCAAAAGGTTGCCCTACCCCACCAAATTTACCTACTTTAAAGGTGTCCAGTAAAAAATAATCGCACTGAAAATCTGCTAAATAAGTAATGCTTTTTCTTTCTCTAACCCGTATAACCTTAATAATTGGTTTGTTCGTCTTTGCTTTAAGTCTAGAGCAATATTCCGGTGTTTCGTCACCATGTAATTGTATAAGGTCGATTATGCCCTTATTGGCAATATCGGCTACTTTATCTACATCTTCATAAACAAAGACACCCACTGCTTTAATCTTGTGGTCAAGCCTTTTCTTTAGCATTTCTGCCGTATTTTCATCCACTTGCCTTTTGCTATCAGCGAAAACGAACCCTATGTAGTCAGGTTTTAAAGCATTGACATAATCTATATCTTGGGCACGTCGCAAGCCGCAAATTTTAATTTTCGTCATAAACTTTACCTCGTAATTCAGCCACCAGTTTTTTCACATTACTACTACGCATTAAGGTTTCCCCTATAAGCACGGCATTAACTCCTGCTTTTTCTAACCTTTCTATATCTTCTCTTGTCTGCATTCCACTTTCAGAGACAAAAATTTTATCTGCAGGAACTAGTTTGCGCAAATTAACACTATTATTAATATCTACCGTAAAATCTACCAGATTACGATTGTTAACGCCTATAACACGGGCGCCTGCGTCTAATGCCATTTGTATCTCTCTAGCATCATGGGTTTCAACCAACGCTGACATACCCAATAAATCGCAAACCTCTAAGTAACTTTTAATTGTTTTAACGTCTAACAAAGCGCAAATTAAAAGCACTGCATCCGCCCCTATAATTTTAGCCTCATACAATTGATATGTATCCACCGTAAAATCTTTGCGGAGGACCGGCACGCCAACAACCTTTTTAACCGTTTTTAAATATTCATCACTGCCCAAAAAATATTTTGGTTCTGTGAGAACAGAAATTGCCGCAACTCCTGCGCTTTCATAAGCTTTAGCCTGAAAAATTGGGGCAAAATTCCCAGAGATAAGGCCTTTAGATGGTGATGCCTTTTTTATTTCCGCAATAATACTTACATCTGAAGACTTAAGGGCCTTTTCGAAAATGAAATCGCCTACCGGCAGAGCGAGAGCAATTCTTCGTAGTTCTGCCAACGGCTTATTTTTTTTTAGTTGCTCCACCCTCTGGCGAGCGCAATCTGCAAGAGTATCTAAAATCATCATGCACCCCTTATTTTTTAATCTCTTCTTGACCCAATTTTTGCGTTAAGCTTATAAATTCATCTAATTTTGCCTTGGCCTGTCCTTGATCAATAAGTTCACCGGCACTCTTTACGCATTCACGCAAAGTCTTTTTACCCTGCCCCATATAAATACACAAAGCAGCATTTAAAAGCACTGCATTGCGCTTAGAGCCTCTATCTTTTCCTGTTAAAATATCTAGAGTGATTTGCGCATTCTCTAGTGCATCTCCACCTACCAAATCTTCCGGCTTGCAAGTGGTAAAGCCTAACTGCTTAGGATCTAGGAAAAAACTATTTACCCTACCATTAGAAATTTCACAAATTGTACTAGACGTTACCATTGATGCTTCATCTAAACCATCATGACCATGTACGACCATTGCATGTTTTACCCCTAAATTCGCCAAAACCCTAGCCAAGGGTTCTACTAAATTTTCGTCATAAACTCCTAATAGCTGCATATTAGCACCCGCTGGATTAGCTAGAGGTCCAATAATATTGAATAATGTTCTTATACCCAATTCCTTACGTACTGGGCCCGCAAAACGCATAGAAGCATGATACAAAGGTGCAAATAAAAAACAAATCCCTATTTGTTTTAATACAGCTTCACTTTTATCAGCAGACAAATCTATTTTTACCCCCAAAGCTTCCAACACATCGGCAGCGCCGCATTTACTGGAAACACTACGATTACCATGTTTTGCTACAGGAATTCCGGCAGCGGCAATGACAAAGGCACTAGTAGTGGAAATATTGAAGGTATTAGCACAATCTCCACCAGTACCTACTATATCTAAAACATCGTGGCTGGAATGAAACGTAAGGCATTTATCACGTAAAACCATGGCACAAGCGGTAATTTCTTCAATGGTCTCAGCCTTCATCCGCATTGCCGTAATAAAACTGGCAATTTGCGCATTTGTAGCTTCCCCACTCATAATAGAATTCATAGCACTTTTAGTAGCATCCAAACTTAAATTGTTCCCATCTGCTAATTCTAAAATAGCTTCTTGTATCATTTTTCCCCAACTCCTATCCTCAGAAAGTTTGCTAATATCTTATTACCATCAGGTGTCATAATAGACTCTGGATGGAACTGTACACCAAATACATTGTAGTCTCTATGTTTAAGCCCCATAATCTCACCTTCAGCCGATTCTGCTATAACTAAAAGTTCATCGGGCAAATCATCCTTGGCAACAATGAGGGAATGATAACGAGCTGCTTTAATAATTGGTGCCAACCCCAAAAATATTTCACTGCCATTAGCAATATGTATATCACTTTGCTTACCATGTACTAAATGCTTTTCTAAAACTACTTTGGCTTTAAAAACTTCACCAATTGCTTGGTGCCCTAAACAAACACCTAAAATAGGAATTTTGCTGGCAAATTCTTTTATTACTGCCTCACAAATCCCTGCGTCCTTAGGATAGCCTGGACCAGGAGAAAGCACAATATGACTTGGTTGCATTTTTTTATTTCTTGAAGCGTAATTTTATTGTTACGATAGACGACTACATCTTTATTAAGGGAACCAATGTACTGATATAAATTGTATGTAAAACTATCATAGTTATCGATAATTAAGATCATTTTTATTGCCTACCTTTCCTTAGTTGATGCTTCCAGGGCTTTGAAAACTGCACCGGCTTTACTCAATGTTTCTTGGTACTCTGTCTCCGGAACAGAATCAGCTACGATGCCTCCACCAGCTTGTACATACACCCGGCCTTTATATTTCACCGCCGTTCTAATTGTTATGCAAATATCCATATTACCGGCAAAATCCAAATACCCCATGCCACCACCGTAAATACCGCGCCTATTAGGCTCTAGTTCATCAATGATTTCACAAGCCCGAATTTTAGGAGCGCCTGATAATGTTCCCGCCGGAAAAACAGAACAAAGAACGTCAACACTGTCTAACCCTGCTTTTAAAGTGCCCGTTACCCTACTGGTAATATGCATAACTTGTGAAAACTTATTAATTACTTTGTAATCCGGTACCTTTACGCTGCCGAACTCACTAACACGACCTACATCGTTGCGTCCCAGATCTACCAGCATATTATGTTCGGCAATTTCTTTTTCGTCAGCAAGTAGTTCTGTTTCCATTGTTGCATCTTCTTCCTCGGTTTTACCCCGTGGCCGCGTACCAGCAATGGGCATACTGGTTATCGTTCTATCTGCTAGTTTTACCAAAGTCTCAGGCGAACTTCCTGCTATTTCTACATCATCATTTTTCATAAAAACCATATACTGTGAGGGATTAGAAGTTCTTAATAAGCGATAAAAATTAAATAGGCTTTGGTTATACTCTGCACTAAACTGCTGTGAGTAAACAGCTTGGAAAATATCGCCATTTTTGATACAGTTAAAGATTTTAGCTAAGTTAGCTGCATATTCTTCCTTAGTCTGATTACTCGTCATCGGCCCCAATTTTGCCGGCACATATTTAGGGAAATTAATAGGTTTTTCCAACATCTGCTCAATAGCTTCAATTTCTCGTTCAGCCTTATGGTAATTAACATCAACGTCATCCGTTTTTACATTTACAATAATAAAAATCTTTTGTTGCAAAGGATCAAAGGCTATAACCTTATCAAATAACATTAAATCAAAATCTGGATACTCTGTAGCTTTTGTCTGATCAAAATGTAATGATGGTTCACAATACTGAATAAAATCATAGGAGAAATATCCTACAAACCCACCGGTCAAAGGTGGTATCCCCTTAATTTTAGGGACCTTATATTCTTTTAAAATATCTCGTATACATTTTATTGGATCATCGGCGAACAATTTTACCGTAGCCATATTTTTCACTTCTACTACATTGTCCTTTGCCTTAATGCGTACTATAGGATCATATCCGATAAAAGAATATCTACCCCATTTTTCGCCACCTTCTAAACTCTCCAATAAGAAATAATTGTTACTACTTTCTCTTACTGCATGTAAAAAGGCAATTGGTGTAATCATATCCGCAAATAATTCCTTACAAACCGGCACCGCGGTGTAATCAGTTTTGTATTTTTTTACCTCTTCCAAAGTTAAATTCAACATTTTTTTCTCCTTTTCAAATAAAATAGACGGTTACCTATCTTGTAAGCAACCTCTGGCATATGCTCACAAAATAGATAACCGTCTAAGGTTTAAAAAATAAAACACCTGTCCTTTTGCAAGGACAGGTGTATAAACCTGCGGTACCACCTTGTTTTACGAAATAAATTCCGTAATCTTTAGCAGAATGCCAACACATTCCTCATCAATAACGCAGACGTTACGTTGCAGAGTACTCTCAAGTTAACTTGATTTAACTGCACCCTCGGTGGTCCATTTGTCGAACTGCATCTCTATCCGGTTCCCAGCATCCCAGACTCTCTGTAAGCGCATTTTTCGGCGTTATCTCCACCTCATAGGTTTTATAAAGCTTATTAAATCAGTGTTATTGTAGCATCACAAAATGACTCTGTCAATGCTTTTTAGTATTTTTTCATCTTGGCTTCTTCTTTTTTTAATTCTTCTTCCGGAATTAAATCCTGACTACGTGCCATAACATCTCTGATACGCGTATAATTTAAAACGCTAATATTACCATTGGAATTTATAATATCTGTCTTGGCAAGTTTACGTAATGCGCATAATAAAGCCAATGCATAACTAAATAAGGCCTTTTCTTTAGGCGTAAATTCCCGATAGTCTGTTTTTTCTTCTATAACATCTTCTAGTTGTTCTACTACTTGTATTTGCTCTTGACGCAAAATAGTAAACCTGTGATAAACATATTCCAAGGTCTCATTAATACGGCTTACCCGACCCCTAGCATCTGCTAAATCCAAAGATTTTGCATCTAAACGGGCCTTAAACATAATACCGTGATCCTTGTCCAGCTCTTTTAAAGCCGCAGGAGAATACGCTTTATCATCTAAGACAACAGGAAAGCACATCATTTTATTAAATATAGCCAACTCTTCTAACCGGCCCATATTTTTAGAATCCACAGGTATGTCTATCAAATTTTCGAGGATAGATTTACCACCATCTTCGCCCGCCATAGTAGATGCTCCGCCATGTAAAACAATTGCACTTAAAATACCTGTCCCTATCTTGTCTATTTTTTTAGCATGCATTTCGTCTACCAAGGTACAAGCCGTTAGCAAGTGCCCTATATCTGTAGATGAAAGACGCAGGTTTTTATGGTCATAATAGACAAAACTAGCCGGCTTATGTTCTACTTTTTTAAATATTTTAATTAAACGCCGATTATAGTTCCATGCCGTTAATTTAGCTAAAGCAAACTCTTCAATAATATCAAGTGTTTTTTACTCTAGTTCATAAAGAGCATACTTTTCATCACTGTAACGTGCTATTGCGCTATCCAAAAATTTTTTACGACTATTTTCGTTAGAATAGCGATTCCACCCCACAGTGCTTAACTTTTCGGTCAACCATTTTGTAAACGGCATAGCTTCTCCTCCACTTTTCACTTATAATATACTTCCCATAACTACTTATTCTATAAATAAAGACGTTTCCCTTTATTTTAAAACTTCTTGCAGAACACGCAGCGCGTTTTTATAGGTAATCTTATCTATTTCCTCATTAGTATAGCCAGCTTTTTCCAAAGCCATAATTAATTTAGGAAAATCTTCGCAGGTTCTTACTCCACTCTCACCGCCAAAACCATCAAAATCACTGCCTAATGCCACAACATCAATACCACCGACATTCTTAATATGAGCAATATGCTGCAAAATTTGTTCTATACTACCGGTACCATCGTGCCCCAAAAATTTACTAAAAAAGTTAATCCCTGTAACGCCGCCATTTTCCCCTAAGCACTTAATCATGGGATCTGTTAAATTACGTGAATGCCCTTCAATGGCCCTAGCATCTGAATGTGATGCTATAAAAGGTTTTTTAGCTAATGCTGCTACATCCCAAAATCCACCATCAGATAAATGCGATACATCCACAATCATACCCATTTCATTCATTCGTTGCACGACTTCACGTCCAAAAGGTTTTAAGTGCTTAGTACTTGTATCTTCCGTTAGAGAATGTGGGTAGCACAAAGTGTTTTCAAAATTCCAGGAGATTGTCATAAGACGCACACCGCGTTTATAAAGTTCCTCCAAACGCTCTATTGTTTCGCCACATATTCCTCCCTCTTCTACAGAAAGCAAGGCAGAAATCTTCTTATTTTCTCTGTTTTTTGCAATATCAGAATACGATAAAACATGAGAAACAATATCTGCATTAGCCTGCATTTGTTCACTAAAGAATTCACAAACACCAAGGGTATATTTCCATGCTGCATCAATATTTTTATGCTCTGTCATCCTTACAAAAATAGCAAAATCCTGTAAAACAATATCTAGTTCGTGCATTCTTTCTATATCTAAATTTAAATCATTACTACGTAAAACTTTACCTTGTTTTTTAAGTTCTGTTATTGTATCACAGTGCAAATCAACTATGGGCATAATATACAGCTCCTTTTTAGCCAAACATAGACATTATATGAGCCACAATTAAGCCACCGCCAGTGCCAATTGCATAACCCATTAAAGCCATTAAAACTCCAACCGGTACCAATGCGCCTGAATAACAACCTGCCAAAATTGGTGCCGAAGCCGTGCCACCAATATTTGCCAAAGATGCAACTCCACAAGTAAACATATCGAGTTTGAAGATTTTTGCTAAAATCAATAGTAATATAGCATGAATACCAAGAATCACGAAACCGGTCAAAATCCAAATAGGAGCATCTTTCAATTCAGCAAAACTTGCCCTAGATGCTAGCAAGGCGATAATAGAATATAATAAAACATTGGAAATCTCAGCACTACCACTAATTTTAGCCAAAGGCGTAACCGCTACTACAAGTCCCAAAACAGTGACTATTAAAACTGTCCAAGTTGATTTATCCAAAATGCCTATGGATTTTTGGATATCAGCGCCAAAATTTTGAGCAATGGCTGAAACGATAAGGCCAAAACCCAATAAAAAAATCATAGATGCAAAAGAAATAGTTCCTTTATCTGCAGCTTCGTCTGCCTCTAGACGGGCGCAAACCTCATCCAAAGCGCTAGTATCTGCATGAGTCCATTTATTGAATTTAGGAGCAAAACTAACAGCCCACAATAAGAACATAACCCAAATAGAATAATCGATAGAATCAACTACCAAAGCATAGGCCATATCTCCAGAATTAATATCCAGTGCCGCTTGAATAGCAATCATATTACCGCTGCCACCCATCCAGCTTCCACATAAAGCTCCTAAAGCTTTCCAAGCTTCCGCTCCTAGTGCTGTGTGGAAAAGCGCATAAGCACCAATAAACCCTATACCGATGGAAACTGAAGCAGCAAAGAATCCACCCAACATTCTCGGCCCTAGCTTAAGAATTTTTCTAATATCACATCTTAGCAACATAACAAATACCATAGCAAACAATAAATTGTTTTTTAACGCGCTATAAGCTGGTTTAGTCGCCTTCATATCCCAAACACCTGCAGTACATAAAAGCATGGCAATTAAATATAATAAAACAACCGGTGGTGCATACTCGAAAATTTTCCAATGCGTTTTTTTCTCCAAAAGGACTAAACTACCCGCTAAAAAAATTAAAGCAGCTACATAAGTAAAACCATTGCTAATCATACTCTTCCCTTCTTTCCCCTACTTTTTGCTTGCAAAACAATTATATCACATCACATTATTGTACGCATTATAAAAAAAGAGTTGAACCCATAAGGATTCAACTCTTTTTACACTTATTAATTTTTGTTAACTGCCGCTTTTTGTGGTAATGGTCTCATAGCGATTTCATTTAGTAAGGTTTTTTTACCTGTAGTATCAAAAATAAACGTCATTTCAACAGTTTTTGCCTTAGAACCATTAGCCAAATAAATTACACGATCTGCCTTATCAAACTTTTGCAATATAACCAATTTACTATTAGACAAAGAACCTAGTTGTTCATTAATTTTTATTTTTAAATCTTTAAATTTGTACGCAGGTAAATTTTTTCCTAACCCAGTAGTGAAATTCTGAGCTAGTGCGCTATATTCAGTTTGCCCTGCAATACAACTAATTGCCTGTTCTGCTATCTTTTCTTCTGCCGTCAAAAGCTTACCATTATCAGCAAAACACATACTGCTAAAACAAATTACCAAAACTGACACTAAAAGCGCTATCTTTTTTACCATCCTAAAAGCCCCCTTATAATGATTTAAGTTTCTCATAATACAAACGAATTCATCGGCTATAAGCTTTTTTCTATACGTTGCATTGCTTCTATAGTTCCTTCACGACTACCAAAAGCAGTGAGGCGCAAATACTTTTCACCCATAGTACCAAAACCAGCTCCTGGTGTGCCAACTATAGCAAGTTTTTCTAATAAATAGTCAAAAAATTTCCAAGAACTCATGCCATTAGGACATTGCAACCAAATATACGGCGAATATATTCCACCAAAATATTTAATACCTTTTTTATCCAAAGTAGCCATCATAATGCGGGCATTCTCACGATAAAACGCTAATACTTCACCGCATTCTTTTATACCTTCTTCTGAAAATGCTGCTTCAGCGCCACGCTGGATAATATATGGAACACCATTGAATTTTGTTGTTTGGCGCCTTAGCCACATTTTATTTAACTCCATTAAAGTACCATTACCTGATTTACGTTTCAAAGCATGCGGTACAACTGTATAGCCACAACGAGTACCTGTAAAACCTGCTGTCTTAGATAAAGAACATAACTCAATAGCACATTTTTTAGCATCTTCCACCACATAAATACTACGTGGAATTTCAGGATTAGTTACAAAAGCTTCATACGCAGCATCATACAAAATAACACTGTCATTTTTCAAAGCATAAGCAACCCATTCTTCTAATTGCTCTTTTGTGTAAGCAGCTCCTGTGGGATTATTAGGAGAACACAAATAAATAACATCAGCAACTATATTATTGTCAGGCATAGGCAAGAAATTGTTTTCAGGAGTTCCCTGGATATAAACAATCTTACGGCCTCTCATAATATTAGTATCAACATAAACAGGGTAAACAGGATCAGGTACTAATATAGTATTCACGTCACTGAAAATATCGGTAATATTGCCACAATCACTTTTAGCGCCATCGCTAATGAATATCTCACTAGTTTCTAATTGCACACCAATCTTATTATAATATTTAACCAAGGCTTCATGAAGAAAATCATATCCTTGTTCCGGGCCATAACCGCGAAAAGTTTCTTTAACGCCCATTTCTTCTACTGCTTTTTTCATAGCATTAACTACAACTTTTGCTAGAGGTAATGTAACATCACCAATCCCCATACGTATAATTTTTTTATCAGGATTTTCCTTTTCATATGTTGCTACTTTTGCTGCAATTTGTGAGAACAAATAACTCTCCTTCAAATTGCTATAGTTTTCATTCATTATTGCCATAATTACCAATCCCCTCTATAAATTCTAATTATTTTTTTGCAATTTCATCCGGTATATCAATTTCTCCTTCAAACACCAATGTAGCTGGACCTTTCAAGAAAATATGATTATCAGACTTGCAATTTACTTGTAACTTACCACCTTTAACAAGTACATTTAAATACTCATCTTTTTTGCCTGCATGCCCTAAAGCAATAGTTACATATGCCACTGCACATGCCCCTGTTCCACAAGCCCAAGTTTCACCACTGCCACGTTCCCAAACGCGAAATTTAACAGTATTTTCATCAATTATTTGGACAAATTCCACGTTGGTACGTTCAGGAAATAAAGGATGATTTTCTATTTTAGGACCAATATCAGAAAGGGCTACCTTATCTACGTCCTCCACAAAGATAACAAAATGAGGATTTCCCATAGAAACAGCCGTGCCATTATAGACCACATCATGTGCAGCATCAATTGCTAGACCTTGATCCATGAAAACATAATGGTCACTAATCATAGGAATATCTTTGGTTATAACAATTGGCTCTCCCATATCAACCACGGCCTCTGTAACTTTTCCGTCCACTACGGTCGTCTCAATAGTTTTAATACCACCCAAAGTTTCTAATGTAATTGTAGTTTTATCTGTAAGACCTTTATCATACACGTATTTAGCAATACAGCGTGTACCATTACCACACATTTTTCCTTCTGAAGCATCTGCGTTAAACATACGCATTTTAAAATCTGCTACTTCTGATGGGCAAATACAAATCAATCCATCAGAACCAATGTCGAAACGTCTATGGCTCACATATTCAGAAATTGCATTAGGATTTTGCAATTCATTTTCCATACAATTAACATATACATAGTCATTACCACAGCCATGCATCTTTGTAAACTTCATCTTCATTTTTGTCCCTCCTTCGTCTTTTTGCTCCAAATGTCTTAAAACTTATTATACCTAATTTCTTTATAAAAAGAAAGTCATTACACATATTTGCCCACTTTCACCTTATATAATGGTACAATATGTTCATCTAATTCACCAAACATTATTGGAGGTCAACATCATGAAAATATTCACCTATACTATTAAAGATGCCAAAGGTATACACGCAAGACCGGCTGCTATATTGGTAGGAGAAGCTAAACATTTTAATTCCACCATAAATATTACGGCAAATAACAAAGTTGGCGATTTAAAACGCATTTTTTCTATCATGTCGCTAGGCGTAACAGTTGGAACAACTATAACTATTACTCTAGAGGGTAACGATGAGGAATCTGGTTTTTTAGCTATAAAAAATTGTCTGGAAACAAACTTATAGTGGCATTAATTTACTAAACTTACGAGGAGTCAACTCATGATAATATTAAAAGGTCAGCGTGTTTTTGATGACATTGCAATCGGCCCTATAACTATTTATACCCCTTCTTTAAACAACTTCAAACAACAAGGCAGTACTAATTTTGAAAATGAGTTGCTACGCTTTCAAACAGCAAGACAGGCAGCCATTGAAGATTTAAAAAAACTTTATAAAAAAGCTTTCGAAGCCGTTGGCAAAAAAGATGCAGCTATTTTTGAAGCCCAGCAAATGATGCTGGAAGATTTAGACTTTGTTGAATCAATTAGAGCGCTTATCAGCGAGCAAAACATCAGGGCCGAAAAAGCGGTTAATATAGCTGACGAGAAATTTTCTGCTCTATTTGAAAGTATGGACGACAAATATATGCAAGCAAGAGCTCAGGATGTACATGATATATCTTCAAAACTATTGTTTTTTTTAACTGGTAAACACAACCTATTAGCAGCCTTTGGCTCACCTGTTATCTTAGTAGCAGATGAATTATCACCTAGCGAAATTATGCAATTAGATAAAACAAAGGTTTTGGGTTTTATTACACAATTTGGCTCTCCAAATTCGCATGCATCTATTTTAGCACGAGCGCTTGGTCTTCCTTCTGTTGTCGCCGTAGATAATTTAATTTTTAATGCTGCTAACAACATGCTTGCCATCATAGATGGTTTTACAGGGAATATATATCTTGCTCCCGATGAAAAGACTTTAAATGTTATGACTAATAAAATGCGTGCACACCAGCATGAAAAATTAACATTAACAAAATTAAAAGGGGAAAAAGCTATAACCAAAGCCGGTAAAGAGATTAAAATTTTTGCTAATATCGGCAGCACTTTAGATTTGCCTGCTACTCTTGAAAATGATGCCGAAGGTATTGGTCTTTTCCGTAGTGAATTTCTTTATTTAGGAGAAAAAAGTTTTCCTACAGAAGAACAACAGTTTATTGCCTATAAAACAGTCGCTAAGGCTATGTCTGGCAAACCCGTCATTATTAGAACCTTAGATATTGGTTCTGACAAAAACCTTCCCTACTTTAACTTACCACAAGAAATCAATCCTGCCCTTGGTTGCAGAGCAATTCGGATTTGTCTTCAACAGCCTGAAATTTTTAAAATACAATTGCGTGCTATTTTAAGGGCGTCAGCGTTTGGTAATATCGCTATTATGTTTCCTATGATTAATTCAGTAGAAGAACTAAAAAATAGTAAAGCAATAGTTGAAAATGTGAAAACTAGCTTGCAGCAAGAAAACCTCCCTTTTTCTGATAATATTAAAATTGGCACTATGATTGAAACTCCTGCGGCAGCCATTATCAGTGATGATTTAGCTAAAGAAGTTGACTTTTTTAGTATTGGAACCAATGATCTCACGCAGTACACCTTAGCTATTGACAGACAAAATAAAAATTTAGTCACCTTCTTCAATCCCTATCATAAAGCAGTGCTAAAATTAATTGAATTAACCGTGAAAAATGCCCACAAAAACGGTATTTCAGTAGGAATTTGTGGTGAGCTAAGTGCAGATACTAAGTTAACACAAAAGTTTATCGATTTAGGAGTAGATGAGTTATCTGTATCTCCCGCCTATATTCTAAGGCTAAGAGATAAAATACGCCATTTATGACAACAAGGGACAGACCCCTGCTGTCATAAAAATCCACGTAAGGCAAAAGAAAGCAAAGAAAAAAGACATGCACGAATGCATATCTTTTTCTAACCGGCAATTTCCTATCCTCCCAGGGCGCTTCCACCCAAGTACTTTCGGCGTTTAAGGGCTTAACTACTGTGTTCGAGATGGGAACAGGTGGGACCCCTTAGCTATCACTACCGGATTGTTGAAGGTAAAAACCCTCAAAACTTCAAGAAGAGAACAACTTAAACGAGTTATCTTTTTACTGATGTATTTCTTTTTAATGCTTTGTTTCTTAGACCCGCTTCCGAAGAAGCGTTATGGTGTAAGCTACGCGTCTTTCCTAAGAAAGCGCTGCTTAAGTCAAGCCCTCGACATATTAGTACCGGTCAGCTAAATGCATTGCTGCAATTACACATCCGGCCTATCAACCTCATAATCTCTAAGGTGTCTTACTAGATTGCTCTATGAGAGATCTCATCTCAAGGATGGTTTCACGCTTAGATGCTTTCAGCGTTTATCCTTTCCGAACGTAGCTACCCAACTATACCCTTGGCAGGATAATTGGTACACCAGCGGTTCGTCCACTCCGGTCCTCTCGTACTAGGAGCAGCCCCCTTCAAATCTCTTACGCCCGCGATGGATAGGGACCGAACTGTCTCACGACGTTCTGAACCCAGCTCACGTACCACTTTAATGGGCGAACAGCCCAACCCTTGGGACCGACTTCAGCCCCAGGATGTGATGAGCCGACATCGAGGTGCCAAACCTCCCCGTCGATATGGACTCTTGGGAGAGATTAGCCTGTTATCCCCAGGGTAGCTTTTATCCGTTGAGCGATGGCCCTTCCACTTGGATGCCACCGGATCACTAAGCCCTACTTTCGTACCTGCTCGTCGTGTTTGACTCGCAGTCAAGCTCCCTTCTGCCTTTACACTCTTCGCGCGATTTCTGTCCGCGCTGAGGGAACCTTTGGGCGCCTCCGTTACTCTTTGGGAGGCGACCGCCCCAGTCAAACTGCCCGCCTGAAACTGTCCCGAAGATTGTTACTCTTACGGTTAGAATTTCGATACATCAAGGGTGGTATCCCAACAGTGACTCCTCTAAGACCAAAGCCCTAGATTCCAAGTCTCCCACCTATCCTGTGCGTGATGTATTAAAACCCAATATCAGGTTGCAGTAAAGCTCCATGGGGTCTTTCTGTCCAGTCGCGGGTAACCTGCATCTTCACAGGTATTTCAATTTCACCGGGTCCCTCGTTGAGACAGTGCCCAAATCGTTACACCTTTCGTGCGGGTCGGAACTTACCCGACAAGGAATTTCGCTACCTTAGGACCGTTATAGTTACGGCCGCCGTTCACCGGGGCTTCAGTCGAATGCTTTGGATTGCTCCGAACATCCTTCCTTAACCTTCCGGCACTGGGCAGGTGTCAGCACCTATACGTCAGCTTTCGCTTTAGCAGGCACCTGTGTTTTTGGTTAACAGTCGCTTGGGCCTCTTCTCTGCGACCATCCATAGCTCGGCGAGCAAGTCGCTTCACCAAGATGGCTACCCTTATCCCGAAGTTACGGGTACATTTTGCCGAGTTCCTTAACGAGGGTTCTCCCGCGCACCTTAGGATTCTCTCCCCGCATACCTGTGTCGGTTTACGGTACGGGCGGTCAAGTTCTAACTAGAAGCTTTTCTCGGCAGCGTGGGGTCAGCAGCTTCGGGAACAAGTTCCCTCCGCGTCACACCTCAGGCGTTCGATGTGCGGATTTGCCTACACATCACCCTACATGCTTGCACGCGAACAACCAATCTCGCGCTCTGCCTGCCCTTCTGCGTCACTCCATTGCTCAAACAAACTTTACCGGTGCTGGAATATCAACCAGCTGTCCATCTCCTACGCTTATTGCCTCGGATTAGGCCCCGACTTACCCTGAGACGACGAGCGTTGCTCAGGAATCCTTATGCTTTCGGTGGAAAGGATTCTCACCTTTCTTTTCGCTACTCATGCCAACATTCTCACTTCCCACCAGTCCACCGTTCCTTACAGAACGACTTCAACCCGATGGGAACGCTCCTCTACCACACATGTACTAATACATGTATCCATAGCTTCGGTTTCATACTTTAGCCCCGGGAATCTTCGGCGCAGGGTCTCTCGACCAGTGAGCTATTACGCACTCTTTAAATGGTGGCTGCTTCTGAGCCAACATCCTGGTTGTTTATGAAACCCCACATCCTTCACCACTTAGTATGACATTGGGGACCTTAGCTGATGGTCTGGGCTGTTTCCCTTTTGACCACGGAACTTATCTCTCGTAGTCTGACTCCCAAGCTCTACAGTATAACCATTCGGAGTTTGACAGGGTTCGGTAACCTTTACGGTCCCTAGCCCGATCAGTGCTCTACCGCCTATACTTGCTGCTTGAGGCTAGCCCTAAAGCTATTTCGAGGAGAACCAGCTATCTCTGCGTTCGATTGGAATTTCACCGCTACCCACAATTCATCCGAGAATTTTTCAACATTCACCGGTTCGGTCCTCCACGCAATTTTACCTGCGCTTCAACCTGATCATGGGTAGATCACTGCAGTTTCGGGTCTACGAACACTAACTATCGCCCTTTTCAGACTCGCTTTCGCTGCGGCTCCGCGTTTTCCGCTTAACCTCGCTAGTGCCCGTAACTCGTTGGCTCATTCTTCAATAGGCACGCCGTCGCTTTCGCTCCGACTGCTTGTAGACATACGGTTTCAGGTACTATTTCACTCCGCTCCCGCGGTACTTTTCACCTTTCCCTCACGGTACTATGCGCTATCGGTCACTAAGTAGTTTTTAGCCTTGGAGGGTGGTCCCCCCGACTTCCCACAAAATTTCTCGTGCTTCGTGGTACTCTGGATACCGAACTCATTGCTCTGCCTTTCATCTACGGGGCTTTTACCCTGTGTTGCTTACCTTTCCAGGTAATTCGATTAGGCCTGGCGTTGATTATATCGGTCCGTAACCCCGGTGACCCGAAGGTCTCCGGTTTAGGCTCTGCCCACTTCGCTCGCCGCTACTATGGGCATCTCGTTTGATTTCTTCTCCTCCGGGTACTTAGATGTTTCAGTTCCCCAGGTTCCCCCCCTTGCGGGTACCAACCCATAACGGTTGGTGGGTTTCCCCATTCGGATATCCACGGATCAATACTTGCTTGCAGTTCCCCGTGGCTTTTCGCAGCTTACCGCGTCCTTCATCGGCTCTTAGTGCCTAGGCATCCGCCGTATGCCCTTAGTAGCTTGACTTATTTAGTCAGCTCTAAGAACTTGAACGTTCCTAGATATGTTTCTCGTTAACTCTTCGCTAAAATTTGCATTTTAGATTAGAGGTTTGCCAACATTTCATCACAAAAGTTGGACTTTTTTGTCTCTTCTTTGAAGTTTTCAAGGTTCATACATAATGATAATTGGTGGAGACGAGCGGGATCGAACCGCTGACCCCCTGCTTGCAAGGCAGGTGCTCTCCCAGCTGAGCTACGCCCCCAACTACTCTGTTGTTGTCTGCTAATTTCGTTTTATCCCACAAAAAAAAATAGTGGTGGGCCTAAGTGGACTTGAACCACTGACCTCACGCTTATCAGGCGTGCGCTCTAAACCAGCTGAGCTATAGGCCCAAAATTAGCCTAAGGGACAGAAACCCTCAAAATTGAATATTAACTAAACGAATGTGCGTCGACAATAGAGTCTGTACCATGACCGTAGTCATCGTAAGTTCTCCATAGAAAGGAGGTGATCCAGCCGCACCTTCCGATACGGCTACCTTGTTACGACTTCACCCCAATCATCGGCCCCACCTTAGACAGCTGACTCCTTAAAAAGGTTATCTCACCGGCTTCGGGTGTTACCAACTTTCGTGGTGTGACGGGCGGTGTGTACAAGGCCCGGGAACGTATTCACCGCAGTATGCTGACCTGCGATTACTAGCGATTCCAACTTCACGCAGGCGAGTTGCAGACTGCGATCCGAACTGGGGTCGGGTTTATGGGATTTGCTCCACCTCGCGGTATCGCTGCCCTTTGTTGCCGACCATTGTAGTACGTGTGTAGCCCAAGACATAAGGGGCATGATGACTTGACGTCATCCCCGCCTTCCTCCAGGTTATCCCTGGCAGTCTCCAATGAGTCCCCGGCATGATCCGCTGGTAACATAGGATAGGGGTTGCGCTCGTTGCGGGACTTAACCCAACATCTCACGACACGAGCTGACGACAGCCATGCACCACCTGTTTTCGTGTCTCCGAAGAGAGGAATCTATCTCTAGATCTTTCACTCAATGTCAAGCCTTGGTAAGGTTCTTCGCGTTGCGTCGAATTAAACCACATACTCCACCGCTTGTGCGGGCCCCCGTCAATTCCTTTGAGTTTCAGTCTTGCGACCGTAGTCCCCAGGCGGGGTACTTATTGCGTTAACTCCGGCACAGGAGGGGTCGATACCCCCTACACCTAGTACCCATCGTTTACGGCTAGGACTACCGGGGTATCTAATCCCGTTTGCTACCCTAGCTTTCGCATCTCAGTGTCAGACACAGTCCAGAAAGGCGCCTTCGCCACTGGTGTTCCTCCCAATATCTACGCATTTCACCGCTACACTGGGAATTCCCCTTTCCTCTCCTGCACTCAAGACTTCCAGTATCCAATGCCGTACGGGGTTGAGCCCCGCATTTTCACATCGGACTTAAAAGCCCACCTACATGCTCTTTACGCCCAATAATTCCGGACAACGCTTGCCACCTACGTATTACCGCGGCTGCTGGCACGTAGTTAGCCGTGGCTTCCTCGTCAGGTACCGTCAATACGATCAACTGTTCGCAGATCGCACCTTCGTCCCTGACAACAGAGTTTTACAGTCCGAAAACCTTCATCACTCACGCGGCGTTGCTCCGTCAGACTTTCGTCCATTGCGGAAGATTCCCCACTGCTGCCTCCCGTAGGAGTTTGGGCCGTGTCTCAGTCCCAATGTGGCCGTTCATCCTCTCAGACCGGCTACTGATCAAGGCCTTGGTGAGCCGTTACCCCACCAACTAGCTAATCAGACGCAGGCCCATCCTTTGGCGATAGCTTATAAATAGAGGCCATCTTTCATCATCCTCTCATGCGAGAAGATGATCACATTCGGTATTAGCACTCCTTTCGGAATGTTGTCCCCATCCAAAGGGCAGGTTGCCTACGCGTTACTCACCCGTTCGCCACTAAGAATTTACCGAAATAAATTCTCCGTTCGACTTGCATGTGTTAAGCACGCCGCCAGCGTTCGTCCTGAGCCAGGATCAAACTCTCCAAAATAGTTTTATTTTGAAGAACCTTGATAAGGCTCTTTTAAAATACTGACTTGCTTTTTTGATTGTTTGTCTTCGTTTACTCGAACTTATTGACTCGGTCAAGCCGCCGTTAAGCGGCTCGACCCGCACATTCGTTTGTTGTTAATATTCAATTTTCAAAGTTCTGCATCGCTTTCGGCGACTTGTATAGTATATTACATTTTGCTATAAAAATCAATGACTTTTTCACTTTTTTTCAGAAGCTTTATTTGTCATCAGTGTCAGGCGACTTGTATTATGATACAGGAGTTTGAGCCTTTTGTCAACACTTTTCAGCAATAATTTTTAATAAATTTTATTGTCAAATAATTGCGACCAAAAATGGCTCAAAACTTCCTATTATATGACAATTAAACCTGGAATTTAAAGTTATCAATTTCCGGTCGTAAATCTTCTCCACCTGCACTTACTTCCTCTGTTAAAAGTGCCTGTAGTATAATAGCGCACTCCAAACGCTTCTTTTGAATCTTACAGCCGTACTCATATGGCTTAGAAATATCACCATTTGCCATATCCGCATTCGCGTGGCAGCCACCGCTGCAAAAGAAACGTGCCCAACATTCTTTACAGAGCGGTTTGTTCATAACATGCATATGCCTAAAATGCTGTACCAAATCTTGGCGTTCAATGCCTTTATCCAACGTACCCATCTTATATTGTTCACGACCTACAAACTGATGGCACGGATATATATCTTCTTCAGGCGTAATGGCAAAATATTCATGACCGGCACCACAACCTGACAAACGCTTAGCAACACAAGGACCATTATCCAAAGCTACATTGAAGTGGAAGAAGTCAAAAGCTTCTCCCTTTTCTCTTTTGGCCAAATATATGCGAGCAAGTTTGTCATATTCATCCATTAGTTTTGGTAAATCTTCTTCCGTGAGAGCATATGGCTCATCTGTACCAATTACCGGCTCCATCGAAATTTCCTTACCTACCTCTAACATGCTTAAGGTATCTTCAGCAAAATTCAAATTATTATGGGTGTAAGTACCACGCAAATAATAATTCTTACCCTTTCTGCTAGCAATAACTTTTTTAAAGCCAGCAACTGCTGCATCATACGAGCCAACTTTATTAGGAAAAGGACGCATATTATCATGAGTCTCTCGCTTGCCGTCTAAGCTCAAAACCAACATCACTCGATTTTCATTGAAGAATTTAACTATATCATCATTCAACAAAGTCCCATTCGTAGTCAAAGTTAGTTTAATATTCTTATTGACTTCTCCTTCTCTTTGGCGCACATAATTAATAATATGTTTAACTACCGACATATTCATTAATGGCTCTCCACCAAAAAGATCTATTTCCAAGTTGTGACGGCTTTTGCTGCCGGCAATAGCGAATTCTATTGCTTGTTCAGCTATTTCTTTACTCATTAAGGCACGATGTCCGCCAAAATCACCGGTGCCAGCAAAACAATAGCCACAACGCAAATTACAATCATGAGCCACATGCAAGCATAAAGACTTCAATATGGGTTCTTGGCTAAAGGTGATTGGCACTGGAAAGGGTTTGGAAAATAACAACCCTTGTTCTTGTAACCCCTTTAGTTCTCCTAGAGCTTCTGTTATATCTTCTTGCATATATTTATCTTTGAAAACCAACATGGTTTCCTCGGCATTATTTCCATCATAAAAACCTAGCAAATCATAAGTCATTGCGTCTACAATATGTACTGCACCGCTATTAACATCAAGCACTACATAATGTTCGTCCAAATGCATTCTATGAATCAACAAAACTTTATCCACCTTCCATAAAGAAAATAGCTCCCTGCTTGAACAGGGAGCAGCATTAATCGCTTAGTTTTTTTCGCAAATTTGGTTTCCTACTGTGCAAGAAGTCTTACAAGCAGATTGACAAGAAACCGGGCATTCTCCGCAACCGCCTGTCTTTAATGTTTTGTTCAGCATTTGTTTATTTACAGTTTTAATTCTTTTCTTCATCAAAATCCCTCCATAACTTTTAATGTATCTATTTTATATTGTTTCTACTAAAATCGCAAGTATTATCTAACATTGCCTCTGACTTTATCCCAAATACCCATAAAATCTATTCCATGGCTTAGACTCCAACTTGCTAATTGTGCCTTCAAAAGATGTCGTTTAAAATAGGTCAAGCTACTACCTTTTTTATGAAAAGCGTTGACTCTTCGCAGTTCCTGCATAGGAACCGTATCGGTATTAACACCAACCACTCCGCAAACGGCAGCAGTATAGCCTGCATCAGCTACTTGTTTTGCCACTTGCTTATTACAGGCTCCTGTAGGATAAGATAGTGTTGGTCCGCTAGGTGAATTATAGAGGCCTTGAACATATTCTTTAGACTTAATTAACTCATAGTCAACTTGTTTCGGTGTAAGCGTAGTCAAAGGCTTATGGTTATAAGTATGCGATCCGATTTCCCACCCATATTCAAGTAATTTCAAATCGTTATCCCAGTCTAAATATCCTGGCCAACCTTCAAACTTTACTGCTAGAAAAATAGACCCTGTATAACCATATTTTTGCATAATAGGAGCCGCATTGGTCAAATTATCCATATAGCCATCGTCGAATATAAGCACCATTCTCTTATATAGTTTTTCATGTTTCTGCCTTGCTGCCGCATACTCATCTAAGTTCATGGAATGGTAGCCTTCTGTGTGCAAATATGCCATCTGCTCATCAAAATCTTTAGGTGAAACACTATAAATATCATTTGCGTTCTCTACGCGGTGATAGGCAAAAATTGGTACGCTGCTATTACAAAAATCCCTAAAATCTTTGTATAAAAACCCTACCACTGCTAAAACAACTAAAATTAATACTACTTTAAGAGAAATAAAATGCTTATTACTCAATTTTCGTCCATACCCATTTCTAAAGCGATCTGCTCTATTTTTTTTAGTCTATGATTAAAACCAGACTTGCCTATGCTTCCTTCAGCCATAGAAGCTAATTCTGCCACTGATGCTTCCGGATGAGCTAAGCGCAAATCCGCTGTTTCTTTCAACAATGGAGACAAACTGTATAAACTACTGTTTTTATCAATATATCTTATGCAGGCAATTTGGTGAACTGCCGCTTGCACAATTTTACTCAAATTTGCCGTCTCACAATTTACTAAGCGATTAACTTTGTTACGCATTTCTTTGACAATACGAATGTTCTCAAATTCCAGTAAAGAATTATGTGCACCGATTACAGAAAGAAATCCTGTAATCGCATTGCCTTCCTTGAGATAGACAATATAGTCATTCTTGCGATCAGTTATTTTTGCCGGCAGTGAAAAGCCATGCATTACTTTTTGTATAAGTATTGCCAAATCCTCATTATCAGTAACCAACTCCAAATGATAGTCACTAACTGGTTTGCTCACAGACCCCCCAGCTAAGAATATGCCCCGTAAAAATGCCTTACGGCAACAAGGTTTCCCTAATAACTTCAACCGGCCGTCTTCCGGCATAGCCAAAAGTTGTAATTCACTCAAAGCTTTACTGGCTTCAGCAGATGGCATTACTTGTACCTGATATCTATTATTCTTTTTTAAACGACGAGATCGCGTTATCACAACTTCTGTCTGCACACTGAAGTTGCTTTTTAACAAGCGTAAAACTCGTCTAGCTAGTGCGGCGTTCTCTGTAGCAAAATGAATACCTACGCCCCTACCTTTCAAAAACACAGATCCGCTCATGCGCAAAAGCCCAAACAATTCAGCTTTTTCACAACAAGCAATTTCGCTTTCAATACGCGCTACTTCATTTTTTACATCGTTTGAAAATGACACGCTTTTTACTCTCCATTTATGTTTTTTTGTAAATCTTGAATAGTCTGCCTAGCAAAGAAATAATCAAAGTACTGTATTCCTCTTCCAAACAAACGCAAACGATAAATCAAGGCTATAATCGTCTTTGCTAATTTAATAGGATTGTGACGAACCATATTACTATCATTTAGAAGTCTTGCCGGCACAGCATCGATACCTAAAGCTTCAATTTTTTCTATATCAGGAGCCACCGGAGATGCTCCCTCTTTTTCATATTCTGCAATTTGTTTAGGACTGGCTTCTTGTTCATTGACGATTACATAGTCTAAACATTGCACTCCCATATGGTCTATTATTGTCTTTACATGATCATAGGCACCAAAGCCGTCTGTTTCTCCCGGCTGCGTCATAACATTGCAAACATAAATTTTAACGGCCTTAGAATTAATTAATGCTTCTTTTATGCCCGGCACAATTAAACTCGCAATAACACTAGTATACAAACTACCAGGTCCTAAAATAATCGCATCAGCTTTCATGATAGCATTAACAGCACTTTGCGATGCCTTAGGCTGTTCAGGTTCTGTCATAAGCCGCTTAATACGTTTTTTACTGTCTGTAATAGATGACTCTCCTACTACGATGGATCCATCTTCCATCTCTGCTTTTAACTGTAAGTCATCAGAGGAAGACGGCCATACATGTCCACGGACTTTTAGTATATCACAAATTGCAGTCAAGCCATCCTCAATATTTCCCTCAATATCCGTCATGGCGGCAATAAATAAATTGCCTAAATTATGTCCTTCTATGGAAGTATTAGTTTTAAAGCGATATTGCAAAACTTTTTCCATTAGAGGTTCTGTATCCGCCAGAGCAATAAGACAATTGCGCATGTCTCCCGGAGGAACCATGCCCATTTCTTTGCGTAACCGACCCGATGACCCACCGTCGTCTCCTGTAGTAACTACAGCAGTACAATTCCCTGTAATATGTTTTATACCACGCAGCAGGACGGATAATCCTGTTCCGCCACCAATAACTGCAACTAACGGTCCTTTGTTTAATTTGCGTTGAGTGAAAATTAGTTCCCTTAAGGGTTCCTTTTCACCTGGCATTACTGAATCCATAATTGTCTTTATTATTTTACGTGTCGCAAAAGTCATACACATAACACCGACTATAACAGCAACAATTCCCATCAAACTAACAATAGTCTGATAGTGAGCTCCTGTAACACTATACATTAAATTAAAAACAACTGCTTCAATAAAGCCTACAAATTGATAATTAAAAAATAGGGTAACACCTATGCCTACAAAAATAACGCCTAAAGCAAAGAAAAATAACCAGCGTTTCAAATTCATACCGGGATATAACCATTTAACCCAATTCATTTAGCAGCTCTCCCCTATTTTCGCAATAAATCCCTATGCGTAACTTGCACGCCGTAGCCAGCTTTTTGAATCCAAGTTCCTAAAACATTAGCTATATAAACAGATCTGTGTCTTCCGCCTGTACAACCTATCCCTAGCATCAACTGGCTTTTCCCTTCTTTTACATATTGAGGCAATAAGAACATTACTAGACTCTCTAATCTTTTCAGGAACTCTTTGGTAACCTCTTTGCTCTCAATAAAGTCCACTACGGCTATGTCATTGCCGCTTAAAGGCTTAAGCTCAGGAACATAAAACGGGTTAGGCAAAAATCTTACATCAAATATCATATCGCAATCCATGGGCATACCATGCTTAAACCCAAAAGATTGTACTACAATATTCATATGTGGTAAAGTGCCTTCCACGCCGTATAAATCAATTATTTTTTCCCGCAAGGCAGAATTAACGGTGTTATTGGTATCTATAATCATAGTGGCCTTAGCCCTAACCGCACTCAATACAGCTCTTTCCCTTGCAATAGCATCACTTAGCCCCCCCTTGCCAATAAGTGGGTGTCGGCGCCTAGATTCTTTATAGCGTTTAATTAAAGCAGCATCGGAAGCATCCAAAAAAAGCAGTTCATAGTTCACACTGTTTGCTTCTATTTTATCCAAGACACCAATAAGTTCATCAAAAAAATTCCCTCCGCGAATATCCACTACCAAAGCTATTTGCTTGTTTTTATTGCCTGCCTGCATGCAAAGTTCAATAAACTTAGGGATAAGTGCTGGTGGCAAATTATCCACGCAAAAATAGTTTAGATCTTCTAAAGTCCGCATAACTTGTGTTTTACCGGCACCAGACATTCCTGTAATAATTAAATTTCTCGAATTTTCCACGTTTTCGCCTCCTGCCCAGATTTCAATTGTTATATTTCATATAGTATACTATTTTCTCTAGGCAAATGAAAGTAACGTAGAATGAAAGTAAAGTGAAATAAAAGTAAAGTTAACTAATGGTTTCTCATTGAGATATCCAACTTTTTTTGGTAGAATATATGTAGGATTTTGTTGTGAAAAAATTAGGGGAGAGGTGTTAAATAATGAGGTTAAAAAAGATTTATGCTATCACGCTTGCCGGCATGATGTTATTTGCTGCTGGCTGCGGTAGCAATGGAGACAAAAAAAGCTCAACCAAAAAAGAACCCAGCAAAAAATTAGTAATGTATTGGGGTGCCCTTGAAGATTGGATGGTTAAAGATATTGCGGCTTTCGAAAAAGAAACCGGTATTAAAGTTGAGGCTGTTCGTATGAGTTCAGGCGAGGTTATTGGACGCATCAAAGCCGAAAAAGCCAACCCCAAAGCTTCTCTTTGGTTTGGGGGACCTGCTGATGGTCAAATTCAAGCTAAAGCTGATGGTTTGTTGGAAAAATATATTTCTCCTAATGCCAAAAAAATACCTAGTCAGTTCAAAGATCCTGATGGTTATTGGACCGGTGTTTACATTGGTTATTTAGGCTTTGCCTCTAATGAAAAATTGCTCAAGGAAAATGGTGTAGAAGCTCCTAAAAGTTGGGCCGACTTGTTAAAACCTGAATTCAAAGGTCAAGTTATTTCTGCAAATCCAGGTTCCTCAGGTACCGCCTATACTATGCTTGCAACCCTTGTGCAATTAAAAGGCGAAAAAGAAGGCCTTAAATATATGGCCGCTCTTGATAAACAAATGAAAAATTATCAAAAATCAGGCACGGCACCTGCGCGCTTGGCGGGTCAAGGTGAATGCATGGTCGGGATTACATTCTTGCACGATGCTATTAAATATCGCGAAGAAGGAATGAAAGACTTGGTTCTAACCGCGCCCTCTGAAGGTACAGGCTATGAAGTTGGTGCTGTTTCTTTAATCAAAAATGGTCCTGATCAAGAAAATGCCAAGAAATTCATTGATTGGTGCTTGACTAAAAAAGCTCAAGAAATTGGGCAAACCGTCGGTTCCTATCAATTTTTGACAAATCCTGATGCAGCCCCACCTAAGCAAGCTGCAGAGCTTAATGACACTAAGTTGATTAAATATGATTTTGCTTGGGCGGGCCAAAATCGTTCTGCTCTTGTGGAAAAATGGAACAAAGCAATTAAAGCATAAGAACTCAAGTAATTATAACCGAAGGTTTAGCCGCTTATCGAATTGATAGGCGGCTTTCTTTCCAAAAATGACGGGAGAATAAAAAATGCAAGAAAATAAGCCTAATATGCTTTCGTTCAAATGGAATGAAATGCAAAAAAATTTACGAGACCCTGTTCTTTTATTGACCATCCTTATTGTTAGTCTCGCATTAATCATTTTTATTGTTTGGCCATTATATGGTGTATTGGCACAAAGTTTTTTAAATGATTCCGGAAATTTTACCTTTGAATACTACCAAGAATCCTTAAAACACTCCGAAAATATTCAAGTTTTGTTAAACACTATTGGGCTTGGTTTATTTGTTAGTTTTTTTGCTACATCCATAGGTTTTCTCTTTGCTTATGCTGATGCTTTTTTGAGAATAAAATATAAAAAACTTTTTAATATTATTGCTATCCTACCTATTATTTCTCCACCTTTTGCTCTTGCCATGTCCTTTATTATGCTTTTTGGTCAACAAGGTTTTATTAGTAAAGTTATTTTAGGTATTAAAAACTTCAATATTTATGGTTTTACCGGTCTAGCTACAGTGCAGATTCTTACTTTTTTCCCTATAACTTACTTAGTCCTGTCCGGACTTTTAAAACAAATTGACCCCTCTTTAGAAGAAGCAGCACGCAATATGGGTGCTAGTCGTTGGCAAACTTTTAAAACAGTCCTTTTGCCTTTGGTAATACCAGGCATTGCCAACAGTTTTCTCCTTGTTTTTATACAAACAGTTGCCGACTTTGGTAATCCCATGGTCATAGGTGGTAATTTTAACACTATGGCAGCGCAAGTTTATTTGCAAGCTATGGGAAACTATGATATTAAAGGCGGTACCGCCTTAGCCACTATTTTATTAACTCTTTCAATTCTCATATTTGTCCTACAAAAATACTGGGTAGGAAACAAATCCTACGTTACTTTAACCGGTAAACCCTCACGAGTTCGTGAACTAATCAGCAGCAAATTTATCTTATTTGCTATTGGGATTCCTTGTTTCCTTATTAGTGCTTTTATTCTTATTCTCTACGGACTAATTCCCTTAGGCAGCTTTGTTAATCTTTGGGGTATCGATTATACATTTACAACCAGACACTATCTTTATATTTGGAATATTGGTACAAAACCAATTATTGATACAACTATTTTATCTTTGATTTCTATGCCCATTACCGGCATACTAGGTATGATTATTGCCTATTTAATTGTTAGAAAGCGTTTTCTAGGTCGTGGACTTATAGAATTCACTTCACTTCTCTCCTTGGCAATTCCTGGCACTGTAATTGGTATGGGTTATGTTTTAGCTTACAATGAACCCCCCCTAATGCTAACAGGCACAGGTACAATTATTGTCTTGTCGTTTATTTTTCGCAGTATGCCAGTAGGTATTCGTGCCGGTGTTGCTTCCTTACAGCAAATTGATCCGGCAATTGAGGAAGCGGCTCAAGACCTAGGAGCTAATACCTTTAAGGTATTTCATTCCGTCACTATTCCCCTAATAAAATCGGCCTTCTTCAGCGGCTTAGTTTACAGCTTTGTGCGTTCTATGACTGCCGTCAGTGCTGTTATTTTTCTGGTCTCGGCTAGTGTTAATCTACTCACGGTGGCCATTATGTCACAAGTAGACGTTGGACGTTTGGGCGTTGCCGCTGCCTATTCCACCGTTCTTATTGGAATTGTTCTTTTCGTAGTAGGCATTTTAACCTTTTTATTAGGCAAAATTGGTGTCAATGTTTCTGAAGTACAAGGTTAGGGAGGATAAAAATGGCAAAGACAAAAAGTGTGCAAGTAAAAGATTTAGAAAAAATATATTCCGGAAGCGAAGGCAAACAAGTCATTGCCGTTAATAAAGTATCTATTGATATTAATCCTGGTGAATTCGTTACCCTGCTTGGTCCGTCTGGCTGTGGTAAAACCACTATCTTACGCATGATTGCCGGGTTTGAAATTCCTACTGGAGGCAGCATCTTTATTGGTGACGACAATGTTAATAAATTAACTCCTGACAAGCGGGACACCGCAATGGTTTTCCAAAGTTATGCTCTTTTTCCGCACTTAAATCTCTTTAATAATATCGCCTATGGTCTGAAAATTAAAAATCTATCGAAAGCCGCTATCAAACAAAAAGTCAGCGATATTTTGACCTTGGTTGGTTTGGAAGGAATGGAAAATCGTGCCCCCAACCAGCTTTCAGGCGGACAACAACAACGTGTAGCACTTGCTAGAGCCTTAGTAATGGAACCTGCCGTATTATTGTTTGATGAACCCTTATCCAACTTAGATGCTAAATTACGCGTTTATATGCGTAATGAAATTCACAAAATTCAACGCAAAGTCGGTATAACCAGCATCTACGTAACCCATGATCAATCAGAAGCCATGAGTCTTTCTGATAAAATTATCGTCATGCGACACGGCAACATTGAACAAATTGGTACGCCTCGTGAAATTTATGCCTGTCCCGCTACCCCCTTTGTTGCTGATTTTATTGGTATTGCCAATGTTGTACCTGCCAAAGTTCTTGAGCGTAAAGATGGGATTACTACTATTAATCTTTTGGGTAGTATCTGCAGTAAACCTTCTACTTGCCAAGTACAAAGTGGTGATGATTGCAAAGTTGTACTCCGCCCTGAAGACTTGAGTCTTGGCCATACTGGAGAAATTAAGGCTATTGTTACTAGCAGCATATTTATGGGAGAATCTCAAGACTATACAATAAATGTACAGGGCCTTAGTCTGGAAGTAAAAGAATATAATCCTTGTAATAAAGAGGTATTTGCCGCTGGGTCAGAAATTTTTCTGTCTATAGATAAACTCTCTATGCACATATTAAAATAAGCATAAAAACAAAAAGGCAGTGTTTCCTTACGGAAGCAACTGCCTTTTTGCTATAGTATTACAAAGCTTCTTTGGCTAGTAAAAATCTTATAAATCCTCTGGTACGCTAGCCTGCTCTGTCAAAATGTTATTAATAATCATAGCAACGCCGCTATTATCATTACTACCTGTTACAACTTTTGCCAAGCGCTTAATATTATCATTAGCATTCCCCATAGCTACTCCTATGCCTGCATTAGCTACCATTTCTGCATCATTATTAGAATCGCCTATGCACATAATCTCCGTAGGATTTATCGCCCATTTTTCCCCCATGCGTTTAATAGCATTCCACTTACTGGTGTTAGGATCAACTATTTCTAAAAAGTTTTTTTGCGAACTAGTAACATGTATCAAGTCACCAAAAGTATCTTCCAAGTCCTTTTGCACTTTTTCGCACTGTCCATCTTTTGTCATTACTAAAAGTTTATGTGGTGCTTGTGGGAGTTGCAATAATTCCTCACCATGAACTTCAACCTGCACCCCAGCAAAAGTAGCATAATATCTTGCAAATTCACAATCTTCTCTTACCCATAAAGTATCATTGATATAGGCGTGTATATAAATATTTCTAGATTGGCAAAAATTCGTAACTTTATTAGCTACAGTTATATTTACAGGCCAAGCTCCAACTTCTTCGCCTGACAAGGCTTCTTTCACCAAGGCCCCGTTATACACAACCAAAGGAATATTCAAATTTAATTCCTTTGCATAGCGTTGCACTGAAGAAAACATCCTCCCTGTAGCAATAGTTACTTTTATTCCGGCCTTTGTCGCTGCAAAAATAGCCTTGATATTTTCTTCCGAAATCTTTCTTGCACTAGTTAGCAAAGTACCATCCATATCACAAGCAATTAGTTTAATACTCAAATTTTTTTTCCTCACTTATCTTTTATAAAATAATTTATTGCCCAAGATATAAGGCAAAAAACTGATACAATATACGAAAATAATGTAGCATTTAAAACTGTATAGCCAGGCAATAATCTTACTATCACTATTACCGTTAACCCTGACCATATGGCTGCTACTATTCTACCAATCCACTTATGCGCAAAAAAATAATGAGCAAGGGTATGATAAATAGCCGTTAATAAACCAACTACCGTTGCACCTAGTATTTGACCACCCAAAGTTACAACATGTATTGCTGATTCTATACCTAATAAAAGATATAATATTACACTTAAAAGCACTGTCCGTAATAAAAATCCACACATATTCCTAAAACCCTCCGATAACTATTATAACATACTATAAAAAAACTGTTCCGCTAAGTTAACCTCAGCGGAACAGTTTTTACTTCGCTTTTATTCAGCAGGTGAAAACTGGTCTTTGCCTACGCCACAAACTGAGCAAACCCAATCTTCAGGAAGATCTGCAAATTTAGTCCCCGGTGCAATATTGTTATCTGGATCCCCATTTTCCTCGTCGTAAATGTATCCACAAACATCACATACAAACTTTTTCATTGAAATCACTCCTTTGTTTTGATGCCTTGATTATAACATAAAAAATAATCGTTATCAATAAAATGTTGTTTTATATTATCCTTTTTAGCTACTAAATCCATCCTAAAGAAATCATATAGTTTTTGAGCTATAGAATGGTTCATACCCTCTACTGCCGCCAGCTCCTCTAAAGTTGCGCACTTCATTGCTTCCAAAGAAGCAAATCCTTTCCATAGAGCCTCTCTCCTCTTCGGCCCAATTCCCTCAATATGATCAAGTACAGAGACCAAATTACGCTTACTGCGCAGTTTCCTATGATAGGTTATAGCAAACCTATGCGCTTCATCTCTAATTTGTTGAATCAAATGCAATGCTCTGGAAGACTTATCCAACAATATGCTTTCATGTGCGCCTTCTATGAAAATTTCTTCTTCCCTTTTTGCCAGTCCTATAACATTTAATTCTTGCAAACCTATGCCATGTATTACCTCTAAAGCTGAACTTAACTGTCCCTTACCACCATCAATTACTACTAAGCTTGGCAAATCCTCAGCATCTTTATAACGTCGATATACCACTTCTTGCATAGACTTGAAATCATCCGGTTTTCCTTCTGCAGATAAAATCTTATAACGGCGATAATCTTTCTTACTCATGCATCCATCCCGGAAAACCACCATAGAAGCTACTGTTTCTGCTCCCTGAGTATGTGAAATATCAAAACAGTCAATACGCTCCAAAGGCTCGGTTAAGCCTAATGCTAACTGTAATTCCTCCGCAGCAGCTTCACCTGACTGTTCTACCAACTGTCCCTTACGCAAACGTTCTTGTAAATTTTTCTTCGCATTTTCTTCCACCATTTTTATTAAATCATATTTCATACCCCGCTTAGGTACCAAAAGTTCTACTCTACGTTTTGCCTTATTTGTAAGCCAACTTTCTATTAATTGGCGCTCTTCTTCTTTGGGGGCTATGCTAAGTAATATCTCTTTGGGGATAAAAATTCCTTCACCATAATATTGTTTGATAAACCCCGCCATTATTTCAGTTGGCTCATCCCCTGTTTCTGTAGGTAAAAAGAAATTATCCCGCCCTAACAATTTACCTGCACGAATGAAAAATACCTGCACACAAATACCTGTAGCGTCTTGATACAAACCAATAGCATCTTGGTCACCACTTTCCGTCATGGCTTTTTGTTGCTCATTAAGAGCTTTAATGCTACGCAACGAATCCCGATAACGAGCAGCTTCTTCAAACTTCATTTTATCTGAAGCATCTTGCATTTTACTTTTTAAATCTTTTTCTAAATCCGCAGTTTTACCTTCCATCAGCAAGATTACAGCTTCAATCATTTTTCTATAATCTTCTTTGGTTACTTTCCCTACACACGGTGCTAGGCAACGTTTAAGATGATATTGTAAGCAAGATCTATCAACATTCATTTTACGGCAATGGCGTAGAGGAAACATACTGCGAATGAGTTTCACATTGGCATGTAGTGCCCCTGCATCAGCGTAAGGTCCAAAATATTTAGCACCATCACGTAAAATTCGTCTTGTAACAAAAATGCGTGGAAAATCTTCCTGCAGCGTAATTTTTAAATAGGGATATGTTTTATCATCTTTCAAACTAATATTATAGCGAGGACGATATTTTTTTATAAGATTACATTCTAAAATCAAAGCTTCCATTTCGTTTGCTGTTACGATGGTTTCTATTTCCTCTACCTTGGCAACCAAGGCCTTTACTTTCGGCGATTGTTTGCTGGATTCTCGAAAATAGCTACGCACCCTGTTTTTTAAAATTATAGCCTTGCCCACATATATAACCTTGCCCCGTGCGTCATGCATAATATAAACGCCGGGAAGATTAGGTAATACGGCAAGAGTTTGTGCGATGGACTCCTTCATGTTATTTCTCCTACTATTTTTTTCTTAGTGTAAAAGCTTTTTAAGATATTGTCCCGTATATGAAGCCTTAACCTTTGCCACCTGCTCAGGAGTTCCTTGGGCAACAATTTGTCCGCCGCGGTCGCCACCTTCAGGTCCTAAATCTATTAAATAATCTGCCGTCTTAATTACATCTAGGTTATGTTCTATTACTACTACTGTATCTCCTTCATCCACCAAACGCTGCAATACTTCTAAGAGTTTATGTACATCTGCAATATGCAACCCGGTTGTTGGTTCATCTAAAATGTATAAAGTTTTGCCGGTACTGCGACGAGCTAACTCAGTAGCCAATTTTACACGCTGAGCTTCCCCCCCTGACAAAGTAGTTGCCGCCTGTCCTAGACGAATATACCCCAATCCTACATCCTCTAAAACTGAAAGTTTTTTATATATACGCGGTAAATTTTTGAAAAATTCGCAAGCTTCAGTTACAGTCATATCCAATACTTGAGCAATATTTTTGCCCTTGTAGTGCACCTCTAAGGTTTCTCTGTTATAGCGAGCACCCTTACATACTTCACAAGGAACATATACATCAGGCAAGAAATTCATTTCTATCTTATTCATACCATCACCACGGCAAGATTCACAACGCCCGCCTTTAACATTAAAGCTAAAGCGTCCCGGCTTGTAGCCGCGTATTTTAGCTTCATTCGTGGTACTAAACAAGGTACGAATATAATCAAACACACCGGTGTAAGTTGCAGGATTGGAACGTGGTGTTCGTCCTATAGGCGACTGATCAATATCTATAACCTTATCAATATTCTGCAGACCCAAAATTTTGTCATGTTCTGCCGGCCTAAACCGTGCACGGCTTAATTTTACTGCTATAGCTTGATACAATATATCATTAACCAAAGTACTCTTACCGCTACCGGAAACTCCTGTCACAACTGTAAAGACACCTAAGGGGAATTTAACATCTAGATTTTTTAAATTATTAGCTCTGGCTCCTTTGACAGTTAAAGCTTTGCCATTGCCTTTACGACGTTCTAGCGGCACCGGAATACTTTTTTCCCCACTTAAATATTGTCCGGTAATGGATTTTTTCACTTTCTTTATAGCTGCTGCTGTTCCCTGGGCAACTACTTCTCCCCCAAGTTCTCCTGCCCCGGGGCCAATATCTATAATTTCGTCAGCTGCATACATAGTTTCTTCATCATGCTCTACTACTATTAGAGTATTACCTAGGTCTCGTAGGTTTTTTAAAGACTCTAAGAGCTTAGCATTATCCCTTTGATGTAAACCGATACTAGGTTCATCTAATATATATAATACCCCAACTAGCCCAGAACCTATTTGTGTTGCCAAGCGAATACGTTGAGCCTCTCCACCGGATAATGTGCCTGCAGCACGGTCTAAACTTAAATAGTCTAACCCTACATTATTTAAAAAATTCAAACGTGCCAAAATCTCTTTTAATATTTGCTTAGCAATAATCTGTTGACGCTCGGTAAGCTTTAGTTCCGCAAAAAACTTGGCCGTTTCGCGCACCGGCAACGATGTTACTTCTTGAATGTTTTTCCCCCCTACCAAAATAGCTAGGACTTCAGGAATTAACCTTGCTCCATGACAGGCAGGACAGGGCGTACTAGTCATAAAACTTTCCACATCAAGACGCATAGACTCACTCATTGCTTCTTTATGTCTACGATTTAGCATATTAATAATGCCCTCAAAGGGGCGGGTAAATTCCCGTGTTTCCCCTAATATGTTTTCATAGGAAAACGTGAATTTTTCTTCCTCATCACCGCCATTGGCAAGAAAATCTTTTACGGACTTAGGAAGCTCTTTCCATGTACTCTTTAAAGAATAACCTTTCGTCTTGAGTACAATATCTAATTGTCGCATAAAAAAGGAGTTCATATTAGTGCTAACTGCGGCAATAACACCTTCTTCAAAAGTCATAGTTGGGTCAGGAATAACTAGCCCCATATCAATTTTCATGTTCATGCCAAGACCTGTGCAGACAGGGCATGCTCCATAAGGAGCATTAAAGGAAAATAACCTAGGTTCTATTTCCGGCAAACTAATACCACAATCATCGCAAGCAAAATGCTCACTATAGCGAGTTATTCTTCCACCATCAATTTCTTCAAGTTCTACCAATCCTTCTGCTAAACCAAGGGCAGTTTCCACAGAATCTGACAACCTTTGAGTAATACCCTCTCTAACTACCAATCTGTCTATAACTACAGAAATATCATGTTTGCGCTTCTTATCCATAACAATGTCTTCATCTAGTGTTCGTACATTGCCATCAACACTAACACGTACATAACCGGCTTTACGCATATTATCTAAAATGTTCCTGTGTTCACCCTTACGTCCACGCACCAAAGGAGCCAAAACCATAAATTTAGTTCCGCTTGGTAATTCTAATACTTGATTAACTATTTGTTCTGCTGACTGACGTTCGATAACCTTCCCGCATTTAGGACAATGAGGTTCGCCCACACGGGCAAAGAGCAAACGCAAATAATCGTAAATTTCTGTTACCGTCCCCACCGTAGAACGAGGGTTGCGGCTTGTAGTTTTTTGATCAATAGAAATAGCAGGACTTAACCCTTCGATATAATCAACATCGGGCTTATCCATTTGTCCTAAAAATTGACGAGCGTAAGATGACAAGGACTCAACATAACGACGTTGCCCTTCCGCATAAATAGTATCAAAAGCCAAAGAAGATTTCCCTGACCCTGACAAGCCTGTAATTACCACTAGCTTATTACGCGGTATTTCTACTGTAATATTTTTCAGATTATGTTGACGTGCACCTTTAATAATTATTTTATCTTCTGACATAATACTCCTTGTTCATTATAACTTTTAGTTAAATATTTTATTTTCATAGCTTGCTAATATACTACTGTTTTCTTTTGCTTAATTCCCCTTTTATAAGAATTATCCTATCTCTATATTCTGCTGCTCGCTCAAAATCCAATTCTTTGGCTGCTGCCGCCATTTTTTTATCTAATTCTTTTACAAGCTTTTGCAATGCCTTTTCAGAACTTTTCTTTAGTGCTTTCACGGAATAACCTTCGGCAGCGCTATCCTCTGCTACCTTCGTCAAATGAATTAGTTCTACGACTTTTTTCTCAATGGTCTTAGGTGTGATCCCATGCTCTACATTATATGCTTCCTGCTTTGCCCGCCTTCTATTGGTTTCGCCTATTGCCCGCTCCATGGAACCTGTTATTTTATCTGCATACATAATAACACGGCCATGAACATTACGAGCTGCACGTCCAATAGTTTGAATCATTGCTGTATCTGATCGTAAAAAGCCTTCTTTATCCGCATCCAAAATAGCTATTAAAGAAACCTCCGGCAAATCCAATCCCTCGCGCAATAAGTTAATACCAACTAAAACATCAAATACTCCGGCACGCAAATCATGAATGATTTCTGCCCGCTCTATTGTAACAATATCCGAATGTAAATATCTAACTTTTACATCTGCTTCTGTCAAATAATCCGTCAAAGCTTCTGACATTTTTTTTGTTAAAGTAGTTACCAACACACGCTCGCCGGCTTTTGCTACTTTATGTATTTCTCCCAATAGATCATCTATCTGCCCTTTAATCGGCCTTATTTCTATCTGAGGGTCAACCAAGCCTGTAGGGCGAATTATTTGTTCAACTACCTGGTCAGCCTCCTGCAACTCATAAGCAGAAGGTGTTGCCGAAACATAAATAGCCTGCCCACGCTGTTCTTGAAACTCAGTAAAAGTCAAAGGCCTATTGTCGCAGGCAGAAGGCAATCTGAAACCATAATCTACTAACATGTTTTTACGCGATCTGTCACCGGCAAACATAGCCCTTATTTGCGGAAGGGTTACATGACACTCGTCAATAACCGTCAAAAAATCTGTAGGGAAATAATTTACCAGCGTGAAAGGCGGTTCCCCCGGTTTTCTGTCCGTAAGCAACCTAGAATAATTTTCAATGCCTGAACAGTAACCCATTTCAGCCATCATCTCTAAATCATAATTAGTCCTTTGTTCCAAACGCTGGGCTTCTAAAATTTTGTTTTGGCTTTTTAAATCTGCCAATCTATGTGCCAATTCTGTGCGAATATCATCCATAGCTCTTGCCAGATTTTCCGGTGAAGTTACATAATGAGAAGCCGGAAAAATTGCTACATGATTACGTTTTGTTAAAACTTCACCTGTTAGCACATCTATTTCCATAATATTCTCAACTTCATCGCCAAAAAGCTCGATACGAATAGCCTTCTCATTATAATTGGCAGGAATAACCTCAATAACATCGCCACGCACACGGAAAGTACCACGTTCAAAAGCGATATCATTACGGCTGTACTGTATTGTTACCAATTTTTTTAATATTTCTTGCCTGTCCACGTTCTGCCCAACTCTAAGGGATAATACCATATCGTAATAATCTTTAGGAGCACCCAAACCATATATACAGGAAACACTGGCTACAACAATTACATCGCGGCGTTCAAAAAGCGCACTTGTAGCGGAATGCCTGAGCTTATCAATCTCGTCATTAATAGACGAATCTTTTTCAATGTAAGTATCCGTCTGGGGAATATATGCCTCTGGCTGGTAATAGTCATAATACGACACAAAATATTCTACCGCATTATCTGGAAAAAACAACTTTAATTCACTGGCTAATTGTGCTGCCAAAGTTTTATTATGAGCGATAACCAATGTTGGTTTTTGCACTTTATTGATTACTTGAGCAATTGTATAAGTTTTTCCTGTTCCAGTAGCGCCTAAAAGCACTTGTGTGTGAAGCCCTTGTTTTATGCCTCTTGTGAGCTCTTTAATCGCTTCCGGCTGATCACCTGCTGGTTCAAAGGGTGCATTTATTTTGAAATCCACTATATCCACCTTCATAATCTTTTTATAATCTTTAAGTATTATATCATAATGTTTATGTTCTAATATGGCAATTTTATGAATAAGCGCAAAAAAAAAGACTTCCCAAAGGAAGTCTTTTAAATTTACAAATTATAAAGCAGCTTTAGCTGTTTCTACCAATTTTGCAAATGCTGCGGCATCAGTAATAGCCATGTCAGACATAACCTTACGATCCATCTCAACACCAGCTCTGGTCAAACCACAAATGAAACGACTATAACTCATACCGTTTGCACGAGTTGCTGCATTAATACGAGCGATCCATAATTTACGGAAAACGCGTTTCTTTGTACGTCTGTCACGACGAGCATAGGAAAGGCCCTTCATTACGGTTTCGTTAGCTTTTTTGAACAACTTGCTCTTACTACCACGGTAACCTTTTGCTAATTTAAGAATATGTTTATGACGTCTATGAGCGGTTACGCCCACTTTAACTCTAGCCATTGTTATTTCCTCCTTTAACTAAATAATATTATGCGTATGGCAACATTTTTGCTACGCGGTCATGATCAGTCTTATGTACCAACCCTGCTTTACGCAAGTTTCTCTTGCGAGATGGGGATTTATGTTCAAGAATATGACTTCTAAAAGCCTTAGAACGCTTAAATTCACCAGTTGCTGTTGCTTTAAAACGTTTAGCGGCAGCTCTGCGGGTTTTCATTTTTGGCATAATAACTTCCTCCTTATTATTTGGTAACCTTAGGCGTAACAATCATAATCATGTTTTTGCCTTCTAGTTTGGCACCACGTTCAACAATACAAATATCATCTAATTGTTTCGCCATTTTAGTTAATAATAATTCGCCTAATTCCGGATGAGACAATTCACGTCCGCGGAACATAATGGTGACTTTGACCTTATCGCCGTCTTCCAAGAAACGTACCGCATTTTTGTACTTAGTATTAAAATCGTGATCCTCAATACCAGGACGAAGTTTAACTTCTTTAACATCAACTGTTTTTTGGCGTTTACGCGCCTCTTTGTCACGCTTTTGTTGCTCGTAGCGATACTTGCCGAAATCCATAATCCGACAAACAGGCGGCTTTGCTGTAGGAGCTATTTCAACTAAATCTAAATTTCGTTCAATTGCTAAATTTAAAGCGTCTTCAACCGACATAACTCCCAATTGTTCGCCATCATCAGCATTTACACGCACCTCGCGGGCCCTAATCTGTTCGTTGATTCGCAAGTCTTCTTTGGCTATGACAATTCACCTCCATGAAATAAAAAAACGAGTAGAAATAAATTCCACCCGTTAGTAATAATCAATATCACTGACCCTGTCGAACTCTTGGTTGCAAGGTGAGAAACGGACGGTTTCTACTTCGTTATTGAATTATGATACCATAATATAGCTACAGCGTCAAGAATTTTTATTTCTTATCTGCGATTTCTTTCTGCAGCATAGTAATAAACTCTTCCACCTTCATGGTGCCCTTGTCGCCTTCGCTACGACTTCTTACAGCTACAGTACAAGCTTCAACTTCTTTTTCGCCTATGACAAGCATATAGGGGACTTTTTGTACTTGCGCTTCACGTATTTTATATCCGATTTTTTCATTACGTTCATCTAGTTCTACTCTCAAACCAAGTGCAAACATTTTTCGCTCAATTTCCTTGGCATAAGGGATGAATTTATCAGAAATCGGCATAATTCTTGCCTGTTGTGGTGCCAACCATGCAGGGAAAGCTCCTGCATAGTTCTCAATTAAAATTCCAATAAAACGCTCAATGGAACCATACACTACCCTGTGGATCATATCCGGCCTATGTTTTTGACCATCTTCTCCTGTGTAAGTTAAATCGAATTTTTCCGGCAGCAACATGTCTAATTGAATAGTGCCACACTGCCATGTTCTGCCAATAGAATCTTGCAAATGAAAGTCAATCTTAGGCCCGTAGAAAGCGCCATCTCCCTCATTAACAATATAATTCAAGCCGAAATCATCCATAGCTTCACGTAAGGAATTGGTTGCATGTTCCCAAGTCGCATCATCACCCATAGAGTTATCAGGACGAGTTGACAGTTCAGCGCGATATTTCAAGCCAAAAGTAGCATAAACTTCATCGAATAAACGAATGGTTTCTTGAATAACCTCTTTAATCTGACTAGGCATCATAAAAATATGAGCATCGTCTTGTGTAAAGCAACGTACACGGAACAAGCCATGTAAAGCGCCTGAAAGCTCATGGCGGTGTACTAAACCTAGCTCACCGCAACGAATAGGCAATTCACGGTAGGAATGCGGTTTATTCGCATAGACCAACATGCCGCCCGGGCAATTCATAGGTTTAATTGCGTAGTCTAATTCGTCTATTTTAGTGAAATACATGTTTTCCTTGTAATGATCCCAGTGACCTGAAGTCTCCCATAATTGTCTAGATAAAATCATAGGAGTTTGAATTTCTGTATAACCATAACGTCTATGTACTTGGCGCCAGTATTCAATTAATTGGTTGCGAATAATCATGCCATTTGGTAAAAAGAACGGGAACCCGGGTCCCTCATCAGCCAACATGAATATTTCTAACTCTTTGCCTAATTTACGATGGTCACGTTTTATCGCTTCCTCCATCATATGCACATAAGCATCTAGTTCTTCCTTAGTAGCAAAAGCCGTACCATAAATACGTTGCAACATTTTATTCTTTTCATTACCGCGCCAATAGGCACCAGCTATACTTTGTAATTTAAAGGCTTTAATCTTTCCTGTGCTAGGACAATGTGGGCCAGCACATAAATCAGTAAAATCACCTTGTGTATAAAGGCTTATGACAGCATCTTTAGGCAAATCATTAATTAATTCAACCTTATAGGGTTCTTCCATTGCCGCAAATTTAGCCAAAGCTTCCTCTCTTGGTAGTTCAGTACGAACTAAAGGAATATTAGCCTTAATAATTTTAGCCATCTCTTTTTCAAATGCAACTAAATCCTCAGGTGTAAAAACATATTCGCTATCCAAGTCATAATAGAACCCCTTATCTATAGCAGGTCCAATAGCAAACTTGGTCCCTGGGAATAAATGTTGGATTGCTTGTGCCATAATATGCGAAGCAGTGTGGCGAATCGCATGCAATCCTTCTACAGAGTCTGGTGTTACAAATTCAACCTTGGCATCATGTTCTAAGGTATCAGTTAAATCTTTATTTACTCCATCTACTATGGCCAGTAACGCACTCTTGCCCAACTTTTGATTTAGACCTTTAGCTATTTGCAAAAGAGTTGAACCAGCTTCAAATTCTTTTTTTGAACCGTCTTTTAATTCTACAGTAATCATTTTTTTCCTCCTTATGTTTTCACAATCTTTTCATAATAAAAAAAACATCTCTATCCACTACTTAACGTAGGGACGAAATGTTGTGCTTCCGTGGTTCCACCCAAATTGATTAACCTAATAATCCTCTTTAGCACCTTTAACGCAGGTTTTGCGACCTTATCTACTACTATTTCGAAAGGTAGTTTGAAGGTGGTTCCATATCTCTTTAACTTATCGCTCTCAGCCTTGACGATATTTTCTGTAAGTAATTATCTGATATGCGGTCCTTCGCATTACATTTAGCTATTTTCTGTTACATTTTATTATAGCACAAGGGGTTTTAGTGTCAAGGAAAAAATTAACTTTCCGGTATGTAAAAAATCTATTGCTTACTATCCGAAACGTTTTTTGAAATTAACCTATAAACGTAGTATAATGATGTAATATTATTGAGGAGGAAATCTGTCGTGCATATGCAAAGTAAGCAGCTTGCAACCTGGTTTATTATGCTAATAATAACTTGTACACTTGCATCACAGGTTGAAGCGGAAGCAAAAATCATTTATATTCCTCTAGACAATAGGCCTGTATGTCTAGACTATGTTAAGGATACGGCCGCTAAGGCTGGTTATAATCTAACTATTCCTCCTGTTAAGCTCTTGTCCAATCACAAAAACAACAGCAATATTAAGGAGTTGTGGAAATGGTTAGAAAAAGAAGCTCCGACTGCCAGAGCTGCGGTCATTGCTACGGATACCCTTACTTATGGCGGACTTGTGGCTTCTCGCAAACATGAGCATACAGCGCGCTTTTTAGCTGAAAAAAATTATGTTTCTACAATCGTTAAAAGCCCTAAACCCCTATATTAAAACCTATGCCTTTTCCACAATCATGCGTACCCCTCGTGAAAGTGCCGGTAATTTAGAACCTAGTTACTATGCCTATTTTGGTCCAAGTATTTTCAGACTCTCCCAGCTAATTGATAAGGAAGACACCACAAGTCTTACTCACAGTGAAGTACATGAAAAAACAAATTTATTAAGAAGAATACCCAGCTACTCCTTATTAGACTGGAATATACGTCGTGATAAAAACTTCAAAACCAATCAACAACTTATAAATATGGCAGAAGATAACGATTTTGAATTTTTAGCAATTGGCAAAGATGACTGTGCTCCTTTATCACAAACCCATATGGAAAGTCGACATTTAGAAAAATATGCTGCAAAACTTTCTTCAAAAAAATTCCAGATCGTACCGGGAGTTGATCAACTTGGCTTATTATTAGTTACACGTGCTATTAACGAACTAAACGGCACCAAGCCAAAAATTTATGTAACATATGCCCCCGGGAAAGGTGGTAATACTCTCCCTCTCTATTCAGATGAGACCGTCCATGCTTCCATAAAACATCAAATAATTACCATGGGTGCTAAAGAAACTCCCAAAAAAGAAAATGCTAATTTAATTTTAGCCGTTAACACTCCCTATAATGGCATCTGTCTGGATTCTACCTCTAATGAAAATGCTCCTTATGGAGCCTCCTATAACAAAGATTTTGCTAAAGAACTTTCTTTACTAACAGTTGAATATCCCACAGCCTTAGCAGATATATCCTATGCGAATGGTGCTGACAACGGCTTCATGTTGGAATTGAAAAACCGCAATCTGCTTGGCCGTTTCGTTTCTTACTCCGGCTGGAATACTGCAGATAACAGTATTGGCTTTGCTTTAGCACAAGGTATCTTGGCTGCAAAAATGTCAGAAGAAGATAAGAATCGTTTACTCAAAGTCCGCTATTTAGATGACTGGCTATACCAATCTAATATTCGTTATAGACTAGCCTTGGAAATTGACAGGCAAGATTTCAAACTTAAATACGACCTAGGTAAGTACTACAATAAAATTTTAGGGGCAACCAATATACTCTTTACTAAATATGTTCAGCAAGAGCCTTATCTCAAGGGCACTGAATATAACGTAGAATTCCCTTGGAATAGACTTTTTGAAGTAGACGTTAAAGTACAATAAAAATAAAGCTTTACACAATTTTTGTGTAAAGCTTTATTTTTATTCGCAGGTCTATAAAATTTACCTCATGTTTATAAATTGCAAGTCCACACCAAAATCCTCTGTTTTCAATAACTGAATGACAGCCTGTAAATCATCTTTCTTAGCGCCGGTAACACGAATTTGGTCATCTTGTTGCTGCGTAGTTACTTTTAATTTCGAAGTTTTAATAGCCGCCACAATATCTCTAGCTTTATCCTTATCGATACCTTGTTTGATTTTTACTGTTTGCCTCACTGTACCCTTAGACGCAGCTTCAACTTTACCAGGCTCCAAGCCTCGTAGCGATAAACCACGCTTTGCCATTCTTTGTCTTAATATGTCAAGAATAGCGCCCAATTTGTAATCATCTTCAGCCGCCACCTTTAATTCATTGTCTTTTAAGTCAATACTGGCTGTTGATCCACGAAAATCATATCTTTGAGCAATTTCTTTCTTTGTTTGATTGAGGGCATTATCCAACTCTTGCATATCCATCTGTGACACTACATCAAAAGAACTATCTTTAGCCATGGTACTTACCTCCTGTTTTTCCTTTAAGTGATTAGCTATATTTTAACATAAAAAAAGACCTCTTGTCAGAAGTCTTTTTTGTTTTTATAAATGCGCAACACGATCGTGCGCTTCCTGTTTCTTAGCATCATTAAATCTAGGCAAAGTGCTTAAATACCCAGTAATTCTTCGTACTCTAACAATGCTATCATAGTGAGGTTTTATAACTACATCTTCACCCTCTAGCTCTAAATCCATAGATAATAAGGTTTTATGTGGCATTATCTGTAATTGATCTTGCAAATAAGCAGCTGCTTCTTGTTCGTTGATTTCTTCAGGACAGAATACCATAACCCCATTAAATTCATAATTCATAATTTTCAACTCCTAAAACTAAGTCATTGCTTATATAAAGATTAGCTTAAATACAATTATTTGTCAAGCAGCTTACACAATATGTAGTGCCTGTTATTTTCCAGCAATACCATATTATGTAAAAACCTATTAAAGTTGTGGTCTATTTTCCATTTTGTTTACTAAGCTACGCAGTTCATATTTAATAACCGTGCTCGCTGGTGTAATTAGTGCTGCGTTATCAGTAGCTACAGAACGTAAAACTTCTTTTAACATTTTATTTTCTTCTAGTTTATAAACATAAATATCTGCAAAAGCATATACTCTGGTCAAATCTTCAGCATCATAAAAAGGATTACCCCAACCAATACTATTTAAAGAAATCTCCTCCATTTTATTAACAACCAGAAGGGCTACAACTTTGACTTTTGCTTTTTTAGCTATTTCCTGTAAGGTGTTTTTATCTAATTTTGCTGTATTTTCCCCCTTTGACGTAATAATATCTAAGGCCAACTGTTCTGCCTCCTTACCATCTACAATATAATAATACGGAACATGATATCCTTGGCGAACTTGTTGCTTCCAATCCTTAAAAAGAGCAGAATTTACATCTCCTGTTCTGTCCATAACAATAAATGCCACCGGCTTCATGTCATAGGCAGCTTCAGTAGTAATTGCCCCACCTAGCAAACACATTATACATAAGCAAAAAAATAATAACTTCTTCATCTTTTCACCTCCATAAATAATAATACCTACTTTAAAATACTTCTATTCTTTTATTGGTTGAGCTTTACCCTTTGCTATTTTAATTCCTAAGTGCTGAGCTAAAGTTTGTCCTAAATCAGAAAATGTTTCCATGGGCGGCAAAGCTTGTGCCTTAACTGTAGGTCCAAAAAATAGTGCCGGTATATGTTCTCTAGTATGGTCAGTACCACGCCAAGTAGGGTCACAACCATGATCTGCAGTAATGAGCACCACATCATCTTTTTGCAAAACTTTAAATATATCTGGCAGGCGACTATCAATATACTCTAACCCTGCGCCATAACCTGCTGGATCACGCCTATGCCCATAAGAGGAATCGAAATCTACAAAATTAGTAAAAACTAAACTATTATGACCTGCCTCTGCAACAGCCTCTAGAGTAACATTAAATAGTTCTTCCAGCCCTGTACCAGAAAAATGTTTAGTAACGCCTCTATGAGCAAATATATCCGCAATTTTGCCAATAGCATAAACACGTCCTCCTTGCGCTGTTAAGATGTCCAGCAAGGTATCTGCCGGCGCAGGTACCGCAAAATCATGACGATTGCCTGTACGTTTAAAATCCTTTGCACTCTCTCCTACAAAAGGGCGGGCAATAACTCTTGCTATGTGATAAGGTTGCACCAATTTATAAGCTATTTTACACAAGTCATACAATCTTTCCAAACCAAAATATTCTTCGTGACAAGCTATCTGCAATACGCTATCTCCCGATGTATAGATAATAGGTTTACCAGTTTTGCAGTGCTCTGCCCCTAGCTCTTTAATAATCTCAGTTCCGGAAAAATGTTTTTCTCCCAAAACTCCCGGCAAATTGCCTAATTCAATAATTTTCTCAATCAACTCTTGAGGAAAACACTTAGGTTTATCAGGAAAATAACCCCAAGCAAACATAACCGGCACTCCTGTAATTTCCCAATGGCTGCTTAATGTATCCTTGCCGCTGCTTATTTCACTAGCGTAGCCATAAGCTCCCGTAACCGCAATTTTCTCATCACCAAGGGGATGGAACAACTCATGCCCCATGCTCAAATTGGATGCTTTGCCTAGGCCTAATTTGGCCAAATTAGGTAATTTTAAATAATCTATAGTACCATCACTATTCTTGCGATGTTCTGCGCACCATTTAACTATATGCCCCAACGTATCGGCACCAGCATCGCCAAATTTTGCGGCATCAGGAGCATTGCCTATACCAAACGAATCCAACAGTAAAATTATAGCTCTACTCACAAACAAACACTTCCTTTTCCATAATAGATTATTTTCTAGCGTCCCTAGGTTGCTATTATCTTTTATTTATTAACAATAAAAGGGCTTCTTTTACCGTTGACGCGAAAGCGTCCGAAGCTTTTTTATATACATTTGGTGGTGCTACTTTTTCACTTTTCGTGCGCTTTGCTACTACACCACAAGCACAAGCCGCTGCCAAACCAAAGCTTTGTGCTACAACAAACAAAGTGGCCGCTTCCATCTCATAGTTCGTTGCGCCTAACTGCTGCCACTCCGCACAAGATCCCTGAAAACGTCTTGGCACATAACCGGTGAAACTATCATAACGCTCCTGACCTGGCCAAAATGTATCTGAAGAAATACTAAGACCTACGTGATATTTTACATTAGCTTTTTGTGCTCCAGCGATTAAAGCATTAGTCAAAGCCAAATCTGCTACAGCAGGAAACTCAATTGGTGCATAGTGACTCGAAGTTCCCTCTAACCGCACTGCGGCATTATTAATAACAATATCTCCCAAATTAATTTCTTCTTGAATAGACCCTGTCGTTCCGACTCTAATAAAATGTGTAATACCAAGGCGTGCTAGTTCTTCTATACCAATAGCCACTGAGGGGCCGCCCATGCCCGTTGAACATACCAAAATTGGCGTTCCAGCCAAATTAACCAACCAGCTAGTATATTCCCTGTGGCTGCCTATAAATTCTGCTTCTCCCAAGGTCTTAGCCAAAGTTTCCACTCGCCCCGGGTCACCTGGTAGCAAAGCATATTTTGCCCCCTTTAGCATCTGTGCCGAAATTCCTACATGATATAAAACATCGTTTTTTGCCGCAAGTTTTCCCACAAAAACGCCTCCTATGCCGACTAGTTTTCAACTAGTTTTATTATTTATATATTATATATTAATTATAACCCAATTACAGGCAAAAAAATAGCCAATCACCATGAAAGCGATATGCTATAAGCATTTTTATTCATCTACTCTTTTCTCGCCAATAAAAGGCCAGCAAACCCACTAATGCACCACATGAATCTAAAATGACATCCGATATTTGACTGCCTCTTCCAGGTATAAAAAATTGTATTGTTTCATCAACCACTGCAATAAAAATCCCCATCATAAAAGCCAGCTTAAAACTATTATCTATTTTAAATGCACGCAGGGCTTTATATACAAAAACTCCCTGCAATGCAAACTCTGTAAAATGTGCCAACTTACGTACTATATGATCTAGAACAAACAAATATTCATGCACATTAAAAAAGTTTAGAATATTTTCTGCTATATGAACAAATATCCCACTAAGCAACTTAGATGTTTCAGCCGCCTGCAGTGAATTTCTCCAAATAAAACCTACGCCTACTACTGCCAAAAACAACCATACATATTTTTTCATAAGGCCTACACCTTTAGCATTCTTTTTTCTACAAGCTGTTTTAAACGCAAACACCAAAACGTCCACACAGGTTTTCTATGTACTACTATTTGGTCAAATAGACCATTTTCATCTTCTACTCTAACAGTAATATCATCACTATCTAAGAACAACATATTGCCCTGAAGTCTTCCTTTTCCTTCTACTATTGACAATTTACATTTACCAACATTGCCAAATTTATAAATTCCTAAATCCAATTTTTCTATATAATTACCTACCCAGTAATCATAAGCAAAATCGCCATTAATAGTAATTTTAACTACGTTAAATAATTCCCTTGGTTGTTTTCCACCGTATATTTCCAGCTCTGCTAAACCAGGAGCTTTACCTCGCCATTTTTTCATACTAAACTTTAGCCATAAAATATTTTCCTGTGGTGCTATTTTAATTACAGTTGCCCTTCCTGCAGCTGTAAGCTCCGGTACTTCCACTCTAAAACCATTGCTTAGTTCAATGCTGCCCGCTTCAATTCTACTGTTTTCTTCAACGTTGCCATAGAGAATGATTTTATCAATAGTCTGCCCTTTTGGCCAAGTAATAGTAGCCGTCTTTTCTTTATCACTTGCTGCCGGTGACCATAAATAGTTGTCAAAAATAACATGACGATTATGTAAATCCGTCACATCCACTAATTTGAAATCATTTAATTTTTCTCCATGTCCCGAAGAAACTGTAACTTTCCCCTCATAAGCAAGGCCACTAGTAGGTCTTTCCCAAAATACTTGATCTCCATTTATGATTCTTGGGGCTCTTTTAACCGTATCCTGAGACGTGTGTGCCTGCAAAGCTGCAAACAAAGTATTACCTTTTAACAGCCTTGTTAAACATTCCTTATTTGCAGGTAACCGCAATCTTTTATTCCATTCGTATTGGGGAATATCCGTTTCATATAAAGGATTATTAAGTTCGTTTTTATCAGGTTTCTGTGCGCTCAAAATATTAGGTGCATAGAAATCAGCAACCGCTGTATATGTTGTGCTATAGGCAAAGCCTTTTAAAACTTCCGGTCGATAATTATTTTGGGGCATTCTTAAAATATCACTCATTACTTCTTCAAAAAACAAACTGGTTTCCCTATGATTTAAATGCTTGTCAAAATCCGTAGCAATTATGATATCAGGCTTGAATTTTAAAATGACGTCCTTTATATCCCGTTTAAATGCATTCCTTGTATAGGGACTAAAGGTGCCTCTTAGCAACGTACCAAAATCACTTTTACCTAAAACACAATATGTATCCTGCTTCTTTGTCTTGGGTGCTACTAAGATAGCATTAGCTGGAGCGGTATATTTATCATAATATTTTTGCGAGGCAGGTCCATCAGCATAACCAAGAAAATAAATATCTTTATCAGGAACCCCTAATATGCGCAAAGATTCTCTCGCTTCTGCTATACGTTTATTTACAGGATACCGATCGCCATTAGTAGCAAATACACATATTGCACGAATATTATTGTCTCGCAAATTTTTAATGGTTAAGCCCGCAACATTTAGTTAATCATCTTCATGAGGCACAAATACCATAACTGTTTTACCTTGTAAGGCTGCTGACTTAAAAACGCGATTTGAAAAATTCCCCTCATAATTTGTATCAATTTGTAACATCGCAAAAAAATGGCCAATAAAGCTACACATACTACGATGAAACCTTTTACAACCTTCAAAATTTACTCCCCCAATAACACCAGTGTTTTTCTTGCAATATTTTCTTCCTCATAAGCGTTATAATACAACATTGAACAAGTATTATTTGAATTTATCGACCTTGCCATTTATAATAGCGTCCAAATTTATTTGCACTTTTTTAGGCTGCCAATCCCACCATTTTATTTTTAATAATTCTGCAACAGTAGCATCAGAAAACCTTTTTTTTATGCTTTTAGCAGGTACACCGGCAACAATTTCATAAGGAGCAACATCTTTTGTTACTACTGCTCTAGTACCTATAATAGCACCATCACCAATATGAACTCCCTGCATAATAACAGCTTCATAACCAATCCAAACATCGTTTCCGATAATAATATCGCCCTTATTGTCCCATGCGTCTGTAATATTCTCTAGTTGCAAGCCCCACTCATTCATGAAAATTGAGAAAGGATAATTTGCCAGTGACTTAGCAGCATGGTTACCGGAAGTAAACATAAATTTTGCGCCACACGCTATGGAACAATATTTACCCATAATTAATTTTTCTTTATTAATGGGATAGTGATATAAAACATTGTTTTTTTCAAATTCTGTTGGGTCATTTATCCAATCATTATACATAGTAAAATCACCAATAATAATACTAGGATCCTTTACCACTGCTTTTAAATAAACAGTATCTTTAAAAGGTTCACGTGGAAATACTTTCTTCTGATTCATAGTATCCATCTCCTAACGCTACTAATTATAACATTTTATAATAAATAGAAAAAGCAATAAAAAAGCCATGGAATACTATCCCCTGGCTTAGTAAAAATAATTCCCCACGCAATTTTTATTATTGGCTAAACGGTATAAATTCAGCCTTAACATCAGTTAGCATAGCTTTGTTTTTTTCAGTATCGCCTACTGCTTTCATCTCTGCTCTACTGGAAACCTGCGTCTTTCCCACTAGAATCTTGCCGCTAAAAATATCATAGTTTTCCATATAACGAGCAGCTTCTACAACATACCTATATTCCCCTGCTTTCACAGGTTTACCAGTGGCATCAGTACAATTCCACTCATAAGTCTGCATCCCTGTACTTGGAGTGGCATTAGTTATAGCTTCCACCTGCTGAGCATTCATATCAGTACGTTTGGCAATCTTCACCCAATTAGCCAACGCCATTTCTCTCGTCTTATATCCTTTTGTAGCTACAAATTTAGTAACCCCCAAGGTCTTGATATAGTTGCCCCTGGCATCTTCAATCCAAACAGCAAATTGGTTGCTGCCAAACCCTCCTTGTTTAACGTAATTAAAGATAATATTAACTTTGCCTAGAGTCATTATATCCTTTTGTAAAGGGATGTCAGTATGCTTCACATCTGTTTTTTTATTGCTACAGCCACTTAAAAAAACCACAAAAATCCCGAGCATTATTAACGCTGTTAATTTTCTAACCATCTCAGCTATCTCCTTAATTCTGCTTATAAAAGAGCACACCTTATTAAGAGATGTGCTCCTCTAATTTCATAGACTTAATTCTTGAATTAAACCACCTTGAGCAAAGGTTTTAGGTAAATCAATAATTCTTTGGTTCCCACTACCTCGAAAAGGTAGACTAATATCTCTTTTAGCTAGAATAAAAGGTCCATCAACCAAGACATTTATTTCTTGTAAAACAGGATAATCTTTAATTTTCTCAAAAACATACCCTGTATAAACCCATATGTTTAACTCTGGCTTCATATTGCGCAAGCTTTTAATTACTTGTAATAATTCCTCAGCCTGAGCCAGGGGCTCACCACCACTAAAAGTTACGCCTCGATGTATTGGAGACATTTTAGCAATAATAGCTGCCGCCAAAGCCTCCGGAGTATAGCCTTTACCACCCTTAGAAGGCCATAATTTAGGGTTATGACAACCTGCACAACCATGTGGGCAGCCTTGTAGAAAAACTACTGTACGAAGGCCCTTACCATCCACCACAGACTCACCTAATATATCTGCTACCTGTAACAAACTTCTGCCTCCTTTTGTTAATATTTCCGCTTAGCTATTTCTCACATCTATGCGTTTTATCTTACGCACAAATTTCTCATCGCATTGTGGGCAATAATCACCATCAATAATTCCCGTATAGCCACACTGTTTACAATAATCTATGGGGAAGTTAATTCCTACATAACCGCAATCAGAGGCACACATATGGCGTAAAATATCTTCCACCGCTTCTAAATTATTTGCAGGAGAAGCAGAAAACTCCACATAACTGATATGTCCTGCATTAGTATACTTATGGTAAACTCCTTCTAAGCGCATTTTTTCATAAGCACTAATAGGAAATCCCACCGGAATATGAAAAGAATTGCTGTAGTAATCCTTTTCGGTTACCCCAGGAATAATACCATACTCTTTTTTATCCATACCAATAAAACGTCCAGACAAGCCCTCGGCAGGAGTAGCAATAAGGGTATAGTTTAAATTATATTTATCTGCCGCGTTATCCATTTTATTGCGCATGAAAGAAACTATCTCTTCGCCTAAGGCTTGTGCATCTTCACCTTGTCCATGATGATGACCAATAAGTGCATTTAGCGTTTCTGCCAAACCTATAAAACCTAACGAAACAGTACCATTTATAATCGCCGGTTCAATATCATCGTTCATGGCCAATTTCTCCGAGCCTAAATATAACCCCTGCCCCATCAAAACTGGTAAATCTCTAACTTTAAGATGTGCCTGTACTTGAAAACGATGGTATAACTGCTCAGCAATCAAATCCACCATCTCATCCAAATAATTATAAAATTTCATAATATCATGGTCTGCTCGTATAGCCAAACGAGGTAAGTTTACCGTAGTAAAAGAAAGATTTCCCCTGCCAGTGGTAACAGCAGGTCCTCTACGATTAGCTATTACGCGAGTTCTGCACCCCATACAGGATCCATGTTCACGCCTTTTTTTACTCTAAAAATAACATTAGGGAAAATAGGGTTCTCACCACGTCCCAAACCCTTAGCATATGCTTTGAGAAGGTTACGTATCACTTTTCTTCCATTTTCAGAAGTATCCAATCCCATATTCAAGCTGGAAAAAGGTACCTGAGCCCCTGCACGCGAATGCATGCTGTTTAAATTATAAACAAGAGCCTCCATAGCCTGGAAAATTTCTTCTTCCGAAGCATCTTCCATATAAGGGGCCATATCATAGTCAAAAAAGCCAAAAGACTGCCCACCAAACATATCATTTTGGGAACTTTGCAAAATAATGGCCGCCAAAGCAGCTGCAGACCCTGGGCGTCGAGGCGGACGAATAAAACCGTGCCCATTATTAAATCCACTTTTAAGCAAAGCTCCCAGCGGAATATTGACACAGTTTAAAGTTTTACCATAAAAATCCAAATCATGTATATGAATATCACCACGACGATGAGCCTGCGCCATTCTTTCCGGTATCATGCGATTTAAATAGTATTCACGGCTGGCAGCGCTAGCGATTTGCAACATTTTTGCCGACGGTGAATTGGAAATATTGGCATTATCTCTATCCGTTTCCTTGAGAATTTCTCCCACTGTATCCATTAACTCACTACGAGCATTACGGATAGCCGTGCGTTGTGCACGATAGAGAATATAAGACTTTGCTGTACGTGCATGTCCGCTTTCAATTAAGACTTTTTCTACTACGTCTTGTACTTCTTCTACACTCACCACGCCTTTGGTATGTTCAATTAGATAGTTTAAAACATCTAATGTAACTTCCATCGCCATTTGTCTGTCAGCACCACCTACAGATTTTGCAGCTTCAAATATAGCGTCAGTGATTTTGGTCTCATCAAACTCAACTTCCCGACCATCTCGCTTACGAATCATCATTACGATTCAGCTCCTTATCACTTGTTTTTATCTCTTTTCATCATTTTTTGAATCTCTTGCATAAAATTATTAACATCTGCAAATTGTCTATAGACAGAGGCGAAACGCACATAGGCAATTTGATCAACTTTTTCCAAGTGGCTCATAACTGTCTCACCAATAAGTTCAGAACTTATTTCAGCTTCACCTAGTGATCTTAGCTCTCTTTCTATGTCAGCTTCAATTTCTTGAATTTTCTCATAAGACATCGGTCGTTTTTCAAAAGCCTTAATAAGACCACTTAAAAGCTTCGTCGCATCAAAAAGTTCGCGGCGCCCATCCTTCTTTGTAACCAGCAAGGGAGTTTCCTCGTACTTTTCATAAGTAGTAAATCTCCTGCCACATTCAGGACATTCACGACGTCTCCTGATAGAAGTGCCGTTGTCAATAGCCCTGGAATCTACAACGCGACTGTCACCATAAGAACAAAAGGGGCATTTCACTATGCACCGACCTCATTTCCGTATAAATTTATTATAGCAATTATAGCATAAAGCCTATGTTGAGTCCATATTATCAGCTACTGCTATATAGTGAAAAAACCGCAAGTCCAAAGGACATTGCGGTTATGTGTATATTTAGGTGGGGAGCAATTGTTATTTGCTGCGAATCCAAGGTGGAATATCGCTAGAAGGTGGTGCGAAATTATCAACCGCAGCCTTTTCTTGTTTCTTGTGGCTAAAAGCAAAGGAACTTCCTAGCTCTGTAAAAGTTTTAGGAGGAGTTGCTCCGCCTGCTGGTTTTTTACTATCAATACCAGTTGCTATAACGGTAACACGAATTTCATCATCTAAAGACTCATCAATAGTGGCACCGAAAATAATCATTGCATCAGGATCAACAGCATCAGTAATAATATTACAAGCTTCATTAACATCCATCAAAGTCAATTCTTTACCGCCTGTGATATTTAACAAAATACCACGTGCGCCATCAATTGTACTCTCAAGTAAAGGACTCTTAATAGCAGCTTCAGCTGCGGCAGTTGCGCCACCGTCGCCTTTAGCACTACCAATACCCATCATAGCAGAGCCAGCGTCAGTCATGATTGTTTTTACATCATTGAAATCCGCATTGATAAGGCCAGGAACTCCAATTAAGTCCGTTATACCTTGAACACCTTGACGAAGTACATCATCAGCAATATGGAAAGCTTCTAACATAGAAGTTCTTCTATCTACAACCTGTAATAAGCGATCATTAGGAATAATAATCAAAGCGTCAACCGAAGCTTTAAGATTCGCAATGCCCTGCTCAGCTTGGGTATAACGACGTCTGCCTTCAAAAGTAAAGGGCTTGGTCACAACACCAACAGTCAAAGCTCCTGCATCTTTAGCACATTCAGCAACTACATGAGCACCACCAGTTCCCGTTCCGCCACCCATGCCAGAAGTAATAAATACCATGTCCGCGCCCTTAAGTGCTGCTACAAGCTGGTCGCGAGATTCTTCAGCCGCTTTTTCACCAATCTCAGGATTAGCGCCAGCACCCAATCCTCTAGTTAATTCTTCGCCAATTTGAATACGGGTTGCTGCCTTTGACAAAAGCAGTGCCTGCGAATCACAATTAACGGCAATGAATTCTACGCCTTGAAGCCCAGCATCAATCATGCGATTAACTGCGTTATTACCACCACCGCCAACTCCTATGACTTTAATATTTGCTAACGGTTTATCGTTTTTCTCCACATCGAACATTTTAAATGCTCCTCCCTAAACTAATGTACCTTTTTACCAAACAAAATATACTAACAATATTATACCATTCTACTGCAAGTTTTTCACGTTTTATTGTAACTTTTTTTTATTTTTTTAAATATAAGCGGCGTATTATAGCAATATTTGTGAAAATTCTCAAACCAAAGGCAAGTACTGTCACAAAATATAAGTCAATTCCTAGTCTAATACCACAATAACACAAAAAAACTGCTAGTAACGCATTAACAAAAAAACCTGAAATAAAAATTTGGTTATCGTAACAACCTTCTTTAGCGGCTCTGATACCGCCTAACCCAGAATCTAGGGCTGCCATAAGTGCTACAGAAAGAAGCTTAACATAAGCTTGAGAAACTAAGGGTAGATAAAACCCTACTATTATGCCGAGTATGACACCAATAATTGGATAAATCATTTGGAGTCACCAACTTTCACCTTAGCAAAATCGTAACGACGCGTTCCCTTAAATGCTGGAACAACTAAGTCATTGCTTTGTTTTACATCCACAGAAATACCCCAAAATTTTAACGTTTCTATTACTCCTCCTCTAAGCCGCAAAGCACTTTCCAACGTTTTCGGATCGCCAATAGCTACTATTTCATAAGGTGGCGAAAATCTATTGTTATTAACAGAAACCGTAGGCCCTGCACAACGAATTTCAGAAATATCCAACAAACGTTCATGATTAACTGACAAGGCTTCCGCCTCCGCTGCCCTTAGTTCGTTAATTAAGCGCAAAAGATCATCGTCATGAATAATATATAAGTTGGCATTATCCCCCGGTTTAGAAACTACAGTGCTGTCATCTAGTGTTACTTTAACACCAGGGCCTTCCATTGCCAATTCTCCTGCTTTAACCCGTAAATTTGTGAGTTCCCTGGTTATAGCAGCACTTCCTGATTGTTCGTGTAATTTTGTTAACTCATCCTTTAATTTAGAATTATCTTTTTCTGCTGTTTTTAAGCGTTCTGCCAAATCCTCTACCCTCTGTTGACTAATGCTGTTCTTGGCATTTTCTGCGCTTTTAAATTGAGTGGACAACATTATCCCCAAGATCATACATACTAGTACCATAAGAACTTTTGCCTGCTTACCCTGGAACATTTGCAATCCTCTCCTCCACCTATGATTGCTGTTTTAGCTTAACGTAAGGCTTACTATACGTTAAGTCGATATAATCAGCGTTAATTTTTTTTGTCTTTAGTTCATTACATATTATAATAAATGTATTTATTTTCCCTGCTAATTCATCGCTAGAACCCAATAATATTGGCACCCCACTAAGCAAGTATATTTTTATTTTATTATTGTTATCAATAGAAATTTCCGCAATCTGTGACGTTATAGATTTATCTAGTTTACCTAAAAACTTCACTACTTCCCATATTTCTTCGTCCTTTATAATATCTCCATTATAAACATTACCTATTTTACGCCCGGAAACAAAGGGTGCAGAAGCATCTTTTATGCCTTTTGTTACTTCTAGAACACAACCATTATAGCCAACTTTAGCAAAACCATCATAGGCACACTCTACATATATAGAAGGTTTGCGTTCTGTAATATATACTTTTAAAACGTTGGGCCAAGCGTAGGTTGTGCTTACTTTCTCTACCCGCAAATCATTTTTTAAAACATTTTCTAATTTGCCACGACTAATATTAAACAAATTTACAGGTTCCGCAATATCAGCAACCCGTTTTACTTCCGAGACAGTTATAGCTTGTCCACCTTCTACAACAATATGTCCAAAAGCAACCCAAGGTTGATGTACTAAGTAATAGCTACCAAATATAATTAGGCCAGCACAAAACAAATACCAAATCGCCTTCGCTCTATAATATTTGCGGCGACGACGCTTATGAATCAAGTGCTTATTGTTTATCGACACCAGACTCACCCCCGCCTTATTTTTTCGCTGTAGCCGTTAATAATATTTGTTCACAAAGATCAGGGAAAGAAACTCCCATAGCAGCAGCAGCTTTGGGAATTAAGCTAGTGCTAGTCATTCCTGGCACCGAATTCATTTCCAAAACTAAAGCTTCACCTGCATCCGTCAACAATATATCTGCTCTAGCCACTCCTCGACAACCTAATGCTTTATATGCAGCTAGGGCAATAGCCTGAGTTTTTTGGGCAATTTCAGGTGCTAAAGGAGCTGGGACGGTATAGACCGTAGCTCCTTTCGTGTATTTTGATTTAAAATCATAAGCTCCTGAACACGGTTCTATTAAAACTAAAGGCATAGCAAAAACGCCTTCCACCGTTTCCATAACACCGGCGGCTATTTCTTTTCCCTTAATAAACTCTTCAATTACTATTTCTTGTCCATAAGAAATAGCTTCTTCTAAGGCTATTGCCAATTCTTCTTTATTTTTAACTATTTCTACTCCTATACTAGATCCTTGAGCAGCAGGTTTTACTACTACCGGCAAAGAAAATGTTGTTAATATTTCCTGCACTACATCTTTTTTTTCGCTAGCGACAGCAAACAAACATTTTGGAGTTGGAATATTTTGTGCTTGAAACATGCGTTTAGAATAAACTTTATCCATAGACAAAGCACTAGATAAAACTCCCGAACCTGTATAAGGCATGTTTATCATTTCTAAAACGCTTTGCATACGTCCATCTTCACCATATAAACCATGCACAGCGTTAAAAACTACCTTTGCTCCACACGAAACTAATTGTTGGGCAAGGTTTGCTGGTTCCAAGTCAATAGGAACTACATCATATCCCTTTTCCCTTAGGGCCTGAACCACAGCATTACCTGTCATAAAAGAAATTTCTCGTTCTTCCGAAGGACCACCCATTACTACTGCTACGCATTCTTTTTTAATCATCATATTATCTCCGTTTTAGTTCTGTTACCAAGGATTCACCAATACGATATACATCCCCAGCACCAACTGTCATAATTAAATCCCCTTTTTGGGCACGATTTTCTAGATAAGTTTCAATATTTGCAAAGTTTGCAAAACACTTAACATCTTGTTTAGTTGTTTCCCCTACCTTATGTGCTAAAAGTTCACTGGTAACTCCCTGCAAAGGTTCTTCTCCTGCAGAATAAATATTAGCTAAAATGAGTTCATCGCAATCTACAAAAGCAGTGCTGAAATCCTCTAGCAAAAGTTGTGTCCTTGTATACCTGTGAGGTTGAAAAACGCAAATCAAACGCTTAGGTTGTGTTTGTTTAGCGCCTTTCAAAGTAGCTTTAATCTCAGTGGGGTGATGAGCATAATCATCAACCACCCAAACGCCATCAACTCTTCCTTTAGTTTCAAAACGACGCTTAGCACCATGAAAATTCTCCAAGGTATGCACAGTGCTAACCAACGGTACTTCTAATTCTTGCGCTGTAGCAATAGCCCCCAAAGCATTAAGCACATTGTGCTTACCTGGAACAATTAAATGTGCCGTAACCAACTTGGTGCCATGATAAAACACGTCAAAATATGTCCCATCATGATTGTATCTAATATTTTTACCTATGTAATCAGCATCGTTACAATCAATAGCATAGGATATAAAATCCCTGCTGGTTTTTTGTCCTAGTTCTCTTAATTTATCATTGTCATAACACAATACAGCTTTGCCGCCAGCTTGCATATTAGTAACAAATTCATCAAAAGCTTCTTGTATTTTTTCCTCTGAACCATAGTGGTCCAAATGATCATTTTCAATATTAGTAATTACAGCTAAATAAGGATGAAACTTAAGAAAAGACCCATCACTTTCATCAGCTTCAGCTACAACTATATCTCCCTGTCCATTTAGTGCGTTACCACCCAAACTAGATACCACTCCACCAATAACAACAGTGGGATCAAGGTTAGCTTCTGCGCAAATACAAGCAAGCATAGAACTAGTAGTAGTTTTACCGTGAGCACCGGCAACTGCAACACCCTTATGTTTGTTAATTAAATAGGCCAAAACATCACTGCGATGAATTACGGGTATTTTGCGTTTACGCGCTTCCACCAATTCAGGATTATCTTGCCTTATAGCAGTAGATACAACAATTGCTTCCGCACCTTCTATTTGGCAAGCAGCATGACCAATGAAAACAACTGCTCCTTCTTTGGCCAGTTTAGTAGCCATATAGCCAGGCGTAGTATCAGATCCAGTTACATGATATCCTCGTTTTATAAGAACATAGGCCAAAGCACTCATGCCCGCACCACCAATTCCAATAAAATGAATGTTTTTAATACTGTCCAGCACTGACAGTCCCCCTATCTTCTTTTACTAATTTTAAAGCTTGTGTAGCTATATCGGCGGCCGCCTGCGGCTTACTTGCCCTAATAGCAGCGGCTTTCATATCAATCAATACATCATCTTGTACCAACATTTTTTCTATTTCTTCTTGCAACTTATCACCGGTAAGTTCCTTGTCTAAAATCACAATAGCCGCACCGGCAGCTTCCAAAGCCCTGGCATTAAATTCTTGATGATTAGCAGTTGCATAAGGATAAGGGATTAAAATGGAAGGTATACCCTTAACCATAAGCTCGGCCAATCCAATAGCTCCTGCTCTAGCTACTGCTATATCGGCAGCAGCTAAGGCCAAAGGCATTTCATGAATATATGGTAAAATCTTTATATTATCTGCCTCAAGAACCTTTTTATCTAATTGAGCAATATACTTTTCGTAAGTCTCTTCACCTGTAGCATGTAGAACCTGGATATCGTCACGACCAGCAAATTTTTTCTCAACATAAGCCATTGCTAGGTTAATGGTCCTTGCTCCCCGACTGCCACCAAATACCAATAATGTTTTTTTATTCGGTAAAAGGTTAAACTCTTTTAAGGCCTTTGCTTTTTTATCTACCAAAATTTCTTCACGCACAGGATTACCGGTAAATATTTTAGGTGCTTTTCCTGAGAAATATTTTTCTCCTTCTTTATAGCCTAAGAAAATTCTTTTTACAAAGTGAGCCAATATTTTATTGGTGACTCCAGGCATGGCATTTTGTTCTTGGATACATGTTGGAATCCCCATAAATGCTGACCAAATAAGAATGGGTCCACACACATACCCACCAGTACCAATAACTAAATCTGGCTTCAATTTTTTTATTAGGCGATAAGCTTCTTTCATACCGAAAAGTAACTTTACAGCAGATGTAATCGTACTAAAACTAAACTTACGTTGAAACCCGGCAACAGTAATATATTGCAATTGATAACCATAGCGAGGAATGATTTGACTTTCCAATCCTTCCCTTGTCCCAACAAAAACTATTTCAGCATCAGGTCTTAACGCTTTTATATTATTAGCGATGGTTATAGCAGGATAAATATGTCCACCCGTGCCGCCACCTGATAATACTATTTTCACAAGCTTCCTCCTCTGCGCTACTCAGTCAACTTTCTTACTAAGTCTTTAAATACGCGTCCTCTTTGTGGAAAATTATCAAACATATCATACGAGGAACATGCAGGTGATAATAATACCACTTGTGTCTTTTTGGCTAATTCATGCGCTTTATTTACAGCCTCCGCAAATGTTTCTACCCTATATATATTACCAACACCGGCAGCTTTTGCTGCATCATAAAAGCGTTTTTTTGCTTCGCCCAATAATATCAAGGCATCCGTCTTTTTCTTTACTAACTGCATCATTGGTGCCAACTCAGTCATTTTGTCATGACCGCCAGCTATAAGTATAACATGCCCTGCAAAGGACTCAAGTGCCTTAATAGTAGAAGCTGTGTTCGTTGCTTTTGAATCATTATAATAGGGTACGCCATCAATGTCCATAACATATTCCAGACGATGCTCAACCCCTTCAAAAGTTGTTAATACACGTTTGATTTCCACAACAGGGACACCAGCAAAATAGGCACAAGCAATCGCACCCAAGGCGTTTTCTTCATTGTGAGACCCGAAATTTTTCATATCACTAACTAAACATACTGGCATGCGTTTTCCGCCCCAAGCAATAATGAACTGTCCGTTTTCCAAGAAAACTCCGCGTCCTAAAATTCTTTTTCTACTAACATAACAAACAGTGCTTTTGGTTTGTTCCCCAAACTGCATAACTGTATTATCATCGTGATTAAGGATTAAAATATCTTCTCTTGTCTGCTTGGCAAAAAGATTCGCCTTAGCCGCAATATAATCAGCCATGCTGCCATGTCTTTCAAGATGATCGGGGGTAATATTTAAAACTAAAGCAATATTTGGTTTTAATGTGGTTACACCTTCCAATTGAAAGCTGGATAATTCTGCAATTAACCAATCCTTTGCCCCTAATCCTTCTGCCTCTTTGGAAAGAGCCCGACCAATATTGCCACCAACTTTAGTTTTTACAGGCAACGCTTTCATCATTTCGCCTACTAAGGTTGTTGTTGTTGTCTTGCCGTTAGTTCCTGTAATGCAAAGCCATTTACAAATATATAATCTTCTAGTTGCCTCTACTTCACCAATAACTTCAATTCCCATGTTTTTAGCTTGCACAGCAAGAGGACAATTAATGGAAATCCCTGGTGAAATAATTACCAAATCAGAATCACACAAACATTGATCAGGCTCTTTTTGACAAACAAAATTTCCCCCATTTTTCAATAATTTAACTACTAAGCCTGGGTCAATATTCTTATGTTCATCATTAAACAAGATCACCTTTTTGCCTTGGTCTGCTAATACTTCAGCAACGCCACAGCCACTAACACCTGCACCATAAACAAAAATACCTTTGTTTTCTGACACGACAAACGCCCCTCTTTTTCGTCTTATATTTTCAGTTTGCAATGCAATTTTTATTGCAGTAAATTTTTGCAGAAAAATAATCTATTAGTTTTATTTGAGCATAAAAAGTCCTGTACCTATCAGTGCAATTTTTATTGCAGTAAATTTTTGCAGAAAAATAATCTATTAGTTTTATTTGAGCATAAAAAGTCCTGTACCTATCAGTGATAAGACCATACTAATTAACGAAAAAACGCTCACAACTTTTGTCTCTTTCCACCCTCCCAATTCAAAATGGTGGTGCAACGGGCTCATACGAAAAATACGTTTGCCGCCTGTGCTTTTAAAATAAGTAACTTGCATAATTACAGAAAGCGCCTCTAAAACGTAAACACCACCAATAATCACTAATAATAGCTCGGTCTTTGTTAAAAGTGCCAAAGCAGCAACACCACCACCTAAAGCTAAGGAGCCGGTATCACCCATAAATATTTTTGCCGGATAGTGATTAAAGATTAAAAACCCCAAACAACTGCCGGTAATAATCAAAGAAAAAATGCCTAAATCTGCCTGTGCACTATGAAAAGCAATATAAGCGAAGGCTAGCGTTACAGGTACTGTTACCCATGAAACAAAACCGTCCAAACCATCAGTTAAATTAACCGCATTCGTAGTTCCAACTAAAAGCAATATGACAAATAAATAATACCACATACCTATATTAACAGTGGCATCTATTCCTGGAATCCACAGGCTTAAGTTACCAGTAGTAATATTACCCTGATACAGCAAATAAACTGCTGCTAAAACTATTTGCATCAAAAGTTTCTGTCCTGAGGTCAAACCTAAATTGCGTTTAAAAACAACCTTAATTACATCATCTATCAAGCCTATAATTCCATGTCCTACCAAAAGCCATAAGGCAATAACCACTTCCGGCGTAATTTCACACCAAATAAAAGTGGCGGCTATAATGGCGCAAATTATCATTATACCACCCATAGTCGGCGTCCCACTTTTTTTCAAATGCCCCTGTGGTCCGCAATCGCGAATACTTTGCCCAAAATGCAATTTGTGCAAAGCAGGTATTGCAAAAGGACCAATAACGGCACAAATACCAAAAGCAGTTAGTAAAGCCCAGAAACCTGTAAAATCCATTATTTTCTTCTACCCTTCTGTAATAAATGCATAAAAACTCGCATACACCCTTATTTGCTAAACACAGCTTCCATAACTTTGTCTGCCGCCATAGAATGTGAGCCTTTAAATAACACTACATCATTATCTACAATATTTTCTTTCAGTGCTAAAACAGCTTCTACATTGTTGCTGCAATGAATAACAGGAACACCCAAGCTAGCCGCCTCATTACTAATATACTTTGCCTCTGTTCCATAAGTAATCAATAATTTTGTATTTGCGTCTGCTACCATACGTCCTATCTTGGTATGTGCATCCTCAGAACTAGCACCCAATTCCAACATATCTGCCAAAACTGCAACTCCACGGCCATTTTTCACTGTGCCAACTATCTGCTTTAATGTTTTAAATGCCGCCTCCATAGAAGCTGGACTGGCATTATAAGCATCATTAATCGCTATTATAGACCCAAAGTGCAAAATTTCTTGCCGTTGTTCAGTCAAAACTGCCCTACTCAGCGCTAGCATTATATCCTCTACCGATATTTTAAAAACTTCTGCCACAGCAATAGCCGCCAAGGCATTCATAACATTGTGTTCGCCAATAAGTGGCAAGGCAATTTTTCCAGAAGTTCCTGTAGCTGAACTTTCATATACAAAAGACGTGCCAATTCCTGAAATTTTAATATCGCTGCCCTTCACAATATTATCCGTTATTATACCATATGTGACGATTTTTGCACTCGTTTTCATGTGAGAAATGTAATAATCGTCTCCATTTAAAATTGCTGTTTGTTCCTGTGTTAAACTCTCAAGTATTTCACTTTTGGCCTTAGCAATATTATCCATGCTCCCCAAAAGTTCCATGTGAGTCTCGCCCACGTTAGTAATCACAACCACATCCGGTTCCGCTATTAATTTAAGCGCACGAATTTGACCAAAACCACGCATACCAATTTCTACTACGGCAATATCAGTATCCGGCTTAATGCTTAATAGCGTCTTAGGTAAACCAATTTCATTATTAAAATTAGCTTGCGTCTTAATCACATTGTATTTTGTGCTCAAACAAGCCGCGATGAGGTCCTTTGTAGACGTTTTACCATTAGAACCTGTAATAGCCACAACTTTTAAATTTTTCAAACTCTTCCTATAGGCATGAGCAATTTTTTGATAGGCCGCCAACGTATCTTTGACAATTATAACTCTATCTTTAGGTAAATCCATTTTTTTTTCTACTACTACCCCTGCAGCACCTGCTGCTAAAGCTTTTGCACAATAGTCATGCCCGTCGAAGTTTTCTCCCCGAAGGGCTACAAAAAGATCTCCTGCGTTAACTCCACGAGAATCTGTAGTTACTCCTGCGAATTCAAAACCTGCTGCCATTTTTGTAGTAGCACTAACAGCCTCTAAAATGGTTTTTACCTTAATCATACAATTAGCTCCTCTTTTTCCAATAATCGCGCACTACTTCGCAATCATCAAAATGAATAGTCTCATTTTTAAGAATTTGATAATTTTCATGTCCTTTGCCCGTTATCATTATAACATCAGTAGGACCTGCGTTAGAAAGTGCAAATTCTATGGCTTCTTTGCGGTCCGTTATTTTATGTATCTTCTTATGTTCTGGTGCACCAGCCAGTCCTTTTTCAATGTCAAGAATTATAAGTTCAGGATCCTCAGACCTTGGGTTATCAGAAGTAACAACCAAATTGTCTGCCAACTCTAAGGCAATACGGCCCATAATAGGACGTTTTTTATTATCACGATCACCACCACAACCAAATACTGCCCATAGTTTTCCCTTAGTAATTTGTCTTGCCGTTTTCAGTACGTTATCTAGGCCATCAGGAGTATGAGCATAATCTACAATCACAGTATAAGGCTGCCCTGCTTCAACAAGTTGAAAACGCCCAGGCACCCCTGCGAAACCATCTAATACCGCCATTATTATTTCCTTGTCAATTTTTTCAGCCAGCATAACCGCTACTGCAGTCATGACATTATAAACATTAAATTCCCCGGTTATATGCAAAAGTAAATCCATTTCACCTGCAGGAGTAGCCAAATTTAACTTCATATTTTTTGCTGCTACTTCAAATGTTAATGGATAAATATCATTGCTAGCGGCCTTACCATATGTAATTATAGGCGTTTTAGTGCGTTCCATAATAGTTTTCGCACTATAATCATCCGTATTAAAAATAGCGGTCTTACCATGTTTATTGCCTTGATGCAATCTAGTAAATAAGAGCGCCTTTGCTTCCCGATAATTTTCAAAACTACCATGAAAATCTAAGTGATCTTGGGTTATATTTGTTAACGCAGCTACATCAAATTCAATGCCTGATACACGATTCAATGCTAAAGCATGCGAAGATACTTCCATAACCACATATTCACAGCCGGCTTCTTTCATTCTGTATAAAGTTTTTTGCAAATCCACAACATCCGGAGTAGTATTATGCGATGTTTCTACTTTTTCCTCAATCATAATATTAATGGTGCCTATAAGTCCTACTTTAAACCCTGCTTTACGTAAGATAATACGAATAATATTTGTAGTAGTTGTTTTACCGTTTGTACCTGTAATACCAATAACGCGCATATCTTTGCCTGGATAATCGTAAAACCATGGTGCAACAATTGTCATAGCATCCGTTGTGTTTTTCACCTTAATGACAGTCAATCCTTCAGGGGCGCTAACAGAATCTTCCACAAGGACAGCTGCGGCCCCGGCCTTATAAGCCTGTTCAATAAACTTATGCCCATCTATATGTACCCCTTTTATACAAATAAAGAGACTACCTTTTTTCACTTGCCTTGAATCGATTGTAAGATCGGTAATAACTTTATCGGTACTGCCACTTCTAACCTTAGCGCCCGGAATAAGTTCGATAATTTTTTCTAATTGCTTTTCCATATTTTTACCTCCTCTTAAGAAAAAAGCAGCCCGTAAGGCTGCCTCTTAACATTTTATACTGCATTAATAAAGAGTACAGCGTCCGTATTATTTTGCGTAAGCATATCCATCATAAGCAATTTTCTTATCATCGGCCTGTACATATATATTGCTTCGCGCTGTTGTCATATTAAGTTTAGTGGCAGCCAATCCTGTAATTCTTGCTGGGCTGCTCAATGCATCTACGTCTATTTTTAACGCTGCATTTTTAGTCAAAAGCTTTTCCTCTTGTTGTTTCATTTTTACTAAACTGCTAGTTTTAGTAACATAGGCCTCACTTAACATAACATTGCCCAAGTAGCACATAATGCCAACAACAAATAAAGCTACAACTTGATGACGAAAAGCGCGATAATTTACAATTGTTTTTTTTACTGGTTGCGGCGTAACTTCAAATTCTTCTTCCCATGCGTAACTATCGTATCGTCTAGCCAGCATAATGCTATCTCCTATCTTATATTTATGTTTTTATTGCTCCCCTAAGTCTTGCACTACGAGCTCTAGGATTTTCCCGTACTTCTTCCTCCGTTGGTGCAAATGCTGTTACCTTTTTTACCTGTGGCGTTTTACCACAAACACAAATAACTAATTGCGGTGGGCAGGTACAACCTCTGGCTAGTTTTTTTAAGGTCTGTTTCACAATTCTATCTTCCAAAGAGTGAAATGTTATAACTCCTATTCTCCCCCCAGGAGCTAAACATTCAACCGCCTCAGTAACTACGTCTGCCAAAATATTAAGTTCATTATTAACTTCTATACGAATCGCCTGGAATGTTCTTTTAGCTGGATGTGGCCCGTCTTGCCTTGCACCTTTTGGTATAGCCTTTTTTATAACTGCTACCAATTCACCGGTAGTTGTCAATGGCTTTATTTTACGTTCCGCTACAATAAATTGAGCTATTCTTTTACTCCAACGTTCTTCACCATAATTGTAAATAAGTTCAGTAAGTTCTTCTTCTTTATAATGATTAACAATATAAGCAGCATCGAATTTCTGCCTATTATCCATGCGCATATCCAAGGGGCCATCTTGCATATAAGAAAATCCACGTTCTGCTGTATCTAACTGATAAGAGGAAACTCCCAAATCAAAGAAAATGCCCGTAATTTTATCTATATTCAATGAATCCAATACGGGGCCAAAATTCTTGAAATTAGACCGTACGATATCAACATGACATTTAACACCTTGTAGCTTTTCCTCTGCGGCTGCAATAGCGTCAGCGTCTTGATCTATACCTATAATTCTTCCCTTTGGTGAAAGCAACTCGGCAAAAGCCCGAGAATGTCCAGCTCCACCCATGGTGCAATCCAAATAAATTCCATCAGGATCAGTTATCAACCAGTTAATGCTTTCAGCCAGCAAAACGCTCTTATGAACAAATTCCATTTTCATTACCACCTGTCCGCAAAAGTTAAATGCCTAGGTCCACTAACTGCCCTACAATATCGTTAACATCTTCTCCTACTTTGGCATTATAGGCATTCCATCTGTCTATATCCCATATTTCAGCACGAGAACCAACACCAAGTATTACTGCAACTTTATTTAAATTCGCATGGGTACGTAAACTTTGCGGTAACATTATCCTGCCCTGTTTATCAGGTTCTGTATCGACAGCGCCGCCAAAGAAAAATCTGGCAACCGCTCTAACATTTTGATTAGACATGGGTGAATCTGCAAACTTAGCCTGAAGCTTACTCCATTCGGCATCAGCATATACAAATAAGCAACCATCCAACCCTTTTGTTACTATAAAGTGCTTGCCAAGCGTTTCTCTGAGTTTGGCAGGCATAAACAGGCGTCCCTTGGTATCTAGATTATGTTGAAACTCTCCCATTAACATGTCTGCTCACCAACTTTCGCTCCACTTTTCACCACTTTTCACCATTGTAACCTTTATTTACGTAAAAAACAAGGTTTTCCTCTATATATATTTGTGTTTTTCCTAACCTCTTAACTTTAAAAAAAATATGTGCTTTGGGTATAGTATTTTTTATGTTTTTTTCTCCTCATGTGCTATAATAAAAGACGTAATAAAAATGCTTGCAAGGAGGTCAGACATGGCTAAAATTACAAAAGATACCGGCATTATTGATGCCGTACAAGAACATCCTGAAATCATAGAAGTTTTCCAAGAATATGGTTTGGGCTGTATCGGCTGCATGGCAGCTAATTTTGAAACCATCGGTCAAGGTGCCGGTGCTCATGGATTAGATGTTGACGCGCTTATTGAAGATATCAATAAAAAAATTAGTGAATAATAAAAACACAAAACCCCTGTGGTTCAAATGAACCACAGGGGTTTTGTGTTTTTATTAGCAAACTACTTCTATCGTTACCTTATCACCACTACTAAGATTACTAGTATTGGCTTCATCCGTATATATACGAAAATCATCTGTATGCTTTTTACCCGCTCTTACTAATACATTGTGAAAAATCGTTTCACGTTCATCACTCGTTCTAATAGAAACAATATCGCCTGAATTTCTAAAATTACAGGTGCTTGCCAATATTTTTCTTGTATCATAAAAAGACCACATTTTGACAAATATTTTCTGTTTCTTGTGCAATAACTAATTCTTCATTCGTTGGTATTACTAATAATTTTACTGTGCAACCATCTTTGCTTATTTCTCTTAATTGCCCACGCAAAGCATTTTTATCTCGGTCCAGTTCCGCACCTATAAAGCCCAAATTTTCACAAATTTTTTCTCTTATTGCCGGAGAATTTTCTCCTAACCCAGCGGTAAAAACAATGGCATCCAATCCGCCCATGGCAAAAGCATAAGCACCAATGTATTTGCTTACACGATAAGCAAATACATTGCCAAGTGCGACCTTTCATCACCACCATCAGAAGCCCTCTCCAAATCGCGAAAATCACTGGATAAACCGGATATGCCAAGCACCCCAGATTTATTATTAAGATACTGATATACTTGCTTTCCCGTCATATTCTCCTTATCCATTAAAAATGGAATGATAGCAGGATCAACTTCTCCACACCTAGTTCCCATAACGAGGCCTTCTAAAGGCGTAAATCCCATGCTAGTATCAACAGATTTGCCGTTCTTAACCGCTGCAACACTAGCACCATTGCCCAAATGACAAGTTACAATACATAACTCCTTTAATTCTCGGCCTAAATATTTTGCAGCCTCCCCTGAAACATACCTGTGGGATATGCCATGAAACCCATATTTCCTTAAACCATACTTTATATATAGCTCATAAGGCAGACCATAAAGATACGCTTTTGCCGGTATAGTTTGGTGAAACGCCGTATCAAAAACAGCTACATGTGGAGCAGTAGGCATTATTTTCATACAAGCCTTTATGCCAGCAAGATTAGCAGGATTATGCAACGGAGCCATAGGAATACACTTCTTTATATCTTCTATAACCTTATCATTAATCAGTACTGACTCATGAAATTTCTCTCCGCCATGCACAACTCTGTGGCCAAACGCATATATTTCCGTTAAGTTTTTTATTACCCCATAATCCTTATTAACTAATGCGGCAAGCACCATTTGTATTCCTTCAATATGATTGGCAATTGGCTTTTTCACTTCTATAGCATAATCATAAATCGAATAATGTTTCAAAAAACTACCGTCCATGCCTATTCGTTCCAAAAGGCCTTTAGACATAACTTTCTTGGCTGTACAATCTATAAGCTGATATTTAATTGAGGAACTCCCACAATTTAGAACAAATATTTTCAAATTTACACCCCCTAAGAACTTTTTTCCTTAGAATTTTGCATACTTTTCAAGCGACAATCACAATTTCTCTTGCATTCTTGTGTTTGATGTAAGCTTTTGCCCCATGATAGTTAAATATTATGTCTATAATTATGTGCTTTTCTCTACATTTTAACCAGCATCTCCTTTGTTACATAAAGCATAATTTATAAGCCTCTTGAAAAATTAGTTATTTGTAAAATAAGCATTTTACTGCTAATTAATGGTTCCATTTTCATTACTTAATCTTAAATCATCGAATCACATAAGTAAAACTCAAAATTCAACTATTAATAATAGTCAAAACCGATATTTATTTTTTGTAGAAACAACTAACACTTCCATGCAATTTGTATACTCAATTCACCTTAACTTTATATTTTAAATAAAAAATGCCGGAGCTAAAAAACACTCCGACATTTTTTATATTTTTTTACATATAACTTCAGCTCTAATTTTCTATCCTATACATGCTAATAAATCTTTCATAAAACTCAATTGCCTCAAAAAACTTAGCAACAGAAAGCCGCTCATTAGGTTGGTGAGCTTGAGCATCTTCTCCCGGTTCGTAAATAATCATAGGCAACCCTGTATTTCCAACTAAAGATGAAGCATCAGTAAAATAATTTACGCCTCGTTGTTTTAAATCTTTACCTGCTGCCTGCATAGCATAAGCAATGATTTTATCGCCGGTTGGGCAAGAAACTGAAGGCAATAAACAAGTAAATTTATATTCTGCCTTAAATTCCCCATCATTTAACTTTACTTCTGCAAACGCACTTTGCAGCATGTCTTCAATATCTTCTTGGCTTTGTCCTGGAATAGTACGAAAATCTATCCCGCAGGTGCAAGAATCAGGCACCACATTAATAGCAACGCCACCCTTAATTTGGTCCACACTATAAGTAGGCATACCAAGTACCGGATGGGGGGGAATATTAAATTTTTGTTTACTAAAAGCCGTTAAAAATTTATTCATGGCAAGGATTGCATTAGTGCCCAAATGAGGCATAGAACCATGTGCAGTCTGACCATGCGTAGTAACCTCTACCCAAGCAGCACCTTTATGTGCCAAAAGCAAATCGCCATTACTGGGTTCCCCCACTAGCACAGCGCCTATATTTCTCATGCCGTCACATTCCACAAAATGTCCAGAACCAAGACAAAACAGTTCTTCGCCGGCAGTTGTCAAAAATACTACGTCTTGTTGTGGCAGTATTTTTTTGCGTTTAAGTCTAATAAGCGCATAAAGCATAGCGGCATCCGAACCTTTCATATCCGCTACGCCGCGCCCATAAACATAACCGTTTTCTATAGTACAAGAAAATGGAGCGTATTTCCAAGGGATTTCTCCAGGTGGAACTGTGTCCAAATGACCTGTAACCAAAAGATCATTACCTTTTGTTTCACCTTGGATGCTAAAAATTAAATTTGCTCTATTAGGTGCAAATTCATCAACCTGACACTCTATGCCCTCAGTAAGCAATAGTGTTTGCAACTTATGTACTAAGGCCTTTTCATTACCTGGTGGATTAACAGTATCACAACTAACTAAAATATGTAATAAAGCTAATGATTCCTCCATCTCAACTTTTTTTAACATATTTATGCTTCCTTTCCTTTTTGCTGGTTTAAGTAAACTGTCATAAGCTTAGCTTTTGCTTCTGCAGTGTTTTCTGTACAGCTAGCAATTAATTCGCCTTTTTGCATCAAATATCCTCGGTCCGCCATCTCTAAAGCCTTAGCACCATTTTGTTCAATTAAAAGAATCGTCATACCCTCTTTTTTTAATTGCTTGATAGTATTAAAAATATCGTTAACTACCAAAGGTGCCAACCCTAATGAAGGCTCGTCCAACAGCAAAATTTCCGGTTCTCCCATAAGGGCTCTGCTGATTGCTAACATCTGCTGCTCACCTCCGCTCATAGTACCTGCATTTTGTGTTCTACGTTCGGCTAACCGAGGAAACAGAGTATACGCCTTAGCAATATTTTCTTTAATTCGGGTTTTATCCGCACAAGCGCACGCACCAACTAATAAATTTTCTTCAACTGTCATTTTAGGAAAAACTCTACGTCCTTCCGGAACAACTCCGACACCTCGGCGCACAATAGACTCCGTTGATTTTCCCGAAATATCTTCACCACGAAAAAATACTTGGCCAGCTTTAGGCTTTACAAAACCCAATATCGTATTTATCGTAGTAGATTTACCGGCTCCGTTGCTCCCCAGCAAGCAAGTAATCTGACCATTCGTCACTTCCAATGTTACATTTTTTAAAACAGGAACAGAACCATAGGCAGTAAACACATTTAATAAGCTTAACATGCCTCGTCCCCCTGTCCCAAATAAGCTTTTATAACATCTTCGTTGGTTGCCACCTCATCAAAAAGTCCATAGGCAATGCGTTTACCGTAGTCCAAAACCATAACCTTATCAACCAATCCTTTTATGAAACCCATATCGTGTTCTACTACTATTATAGATAATTCCGGCATAGCTTTTTTTACTTTGAGTAAATCATTCATTAAAATTTCTGTCTCTATACCATCCATACCGGCGCTGGGCTCATCCAAAAGAATAACCTTAGGATTAGAAGCTATGGCTCGACAAATTTCTAAGCGACGCCTGTCGGCATAGGGAAGATCGCTTGCTACTTTATTAGCCTGCGAAGTTAACAAAGTACCAAAAATCTCCATGATTTTTGAAGCTTTTTGCACTGCTTGTTTTTGCAAATCTTTTTCTTTTTGCATTCCCACAATAGATCCAACTATAGAAGTATTCCGAAACTCTTCTAAACCCATCATTATGTTTTCTAAAACATTTAAATTCCAAAATAAACGACCATTTTGAAAAGTTCTAGACAACCCAAGATGAAAAACCTCATCTGTTCGTAATCCCTGTGTAGGTTTCCCCGCCAAGGTTATTGTCCCCGAAGTCGGTTTATAAATACCGGAAAGCAAATTAAATAAGGTTGTTTTTCCTGAACCATTAGGCCCGATAACTCCAAGAGTTTCACCTGCTTGTAGGGCAAAGGAAACTTCATTAACCGCAATAACGCCACCAAAACAAATGGTCAAATTTTGCACATCTAATAATTTCATTTTAGTTCTCCCCTTTTGGCATACTAGGTTTAAAGATACGATGCTTAAAAGGCAATAACCCTTCACGCATAAACAATAAACATAGTACGATGATAATGCCATAGAACATCACTCTATAGTCCTCAAAAGCTCTGAACTTCTCTGGGAAAATAGTTAAGAAAAACGCCCCTATAATGGCACCGGGAATAGAAGCTAACCCACCTAAAATAATCATGCTAATAACAAGAATAGACATAGAATAGCCAAAATTTTCCGGTGCGATAAAATTAATCATAGCAGCATAAAGCCCACCGGAAATTCCTCCAAAAAAGGCTCCTACGGCAAAGGCCAAAAGCTTATATCTTGTAATATTCATGCCATAGCACTGGGCAGCTAATTGGTCCTCACGCATAGCATTTAACGCTAAACCAAAGAGGGAATTGCTGAAACGATAAAAGAGTATAGTCGTAATAGCCAAAATAAGCAGACATAAATAGTAAAAATTAGCTTGATAGCTCATACTCATAAAACCCAAATTCAAGTTTATTCCCATATCCATACCCATTAAATGCGGTGATGGTATATTAATTAGACCATTAGTTCCTCCCGTAATACGCTCAAGATTCAAAAGTAACTGTTGGACAATTAAGCCAAATGCTATAGTTACCAAAGCTAAGTAATGACCTTTAACCCGCAAGGCCGGAAGGCCTAAAATAACTCCAAACACACTGGCTAATAGCCCTGCTAGCGGTAATGCCAGCCAAAAACTAACGCCTAACTTTAAAGTCAATATTCCCACAGTATAAGCGCCGATGGCCATAAACGCAGCATAGCCCAAACAAATCATGCCTGCACGACCAGTCATAAAGTTTAACCCTAAAGCCATGATTGCATATAGCATAGAGAAATTTAAAATCTGTAACCAATAAGCATCACCCATAAGGGCAAAAGGCATAGTCAAAGCCAAAACTATCGCTATAATACCTACTTGTCCTAAATTATCTGCATAGGTTTTTTCCAAACTTTTGACGAACTCACCACATTTTTTCTTTAAGAAAACTACTGCAAAAACAAATGCTGCCATAACAGCAACTACGGCGATAGGTTCTTCTACATAAACAAAAAGCAAAAATAATATATAACCTATTATCTCGGTTAGAAGTATTTTTATCATCATCCTACCTCCTAAACCTTTTCATAGGCACGTTCGCCAAAAATACCTGCTGGTCTGAAAACCAAACACAGGATAACAATAACAAAACTCACGATATCTTGATAGCTAGAACCATCTGGAATTACACTAACAACGAATATTTCCAAAAATCCAAGTAATAATCCTCCAGCAATGGCTCCATAGACATTACCAAGACCACCAACGACAGCAGCGGCAAACCCTTTAATACTAGCCGCAAATCCCATATCAAACTTAATAATGCCATATGATAGTCCATTCATTAAACCAGCCACAGCACCTAAAGCAGAGCCCAATGCTAAGGTGATAATAAAGACTTTTTTTACATTAATCCCCATCATCATTGCTGCTTCACGATCTTTAGCAGTAGCACGAATATAACGCCCAAAAGTAGTTTTTTCAATAATGTAAGCTAGCCCGCCAATAAGAATAGCCGATAGCACAATACTTAAAATTGTCTCTGGCTTTATTAAAACGCCACCAATTTGAATGCTATCCAAATTCATCAAATTGGGGAAAGGCTGTGGATTTCTGCCATTTGGTACTAAAAGCATGACTGCTTCACGCATAACTATGGATATACCCAGCGTAATTAACAGTGTCATAATATCAGGTGCTCCCCGCATCGGGCGCACAATAAATTTTTCTAACAATACACCTATAATGCCACCAGCAACAAGCACTGCCACAAGTACTGCCACAAAAAGTGGCAGTGACCCCATGGTAAATCCTGCTGAGATTAAGATTCCGCTAACAATAAGTGCAACAAAAGCACCCATCATAAAAACTTCGCCATGTGCAAAATTCACTACTTCTATAACACCGAAGAAAAGTGTAAAACCCACAGCAATGAGGGCATACATAACACCGAGACTTAATGCGTTTAAAAATTGTTGAAAGAAAAGTTCACCAGACATTTATACCCTCCCTTTGAGGTTTACTATAAATAAGCAATTATTTTTTTACGACTTTTTTGTTCACAACTTGAGTTGTTGCTTTATAGTAAGGTACCCATTTACCGCCCTCAGAAATATAAGGAGTAATTAATTTTAAAGTATTCTCGCCACGTTCATCAAAGGTTGTTTTGCCAATAATGCAAGGGAAATCTTTGGTAGCACGAATTGCAGTGGCTACGCTGGAACGTGTTATCGCACCTTTTTCTCCAGCTTTTTCAACGGCTGCCATAACGACATTAGCCGAATCATAAGCAAAGTGACCATAAGCTTCATGTGGTTCAGCAAATTTGGCAGCAGCATAACTTTTTTCAAAAGCTTTACCACCAGGTAAATCTTCTAAAGGCTTGCCGATATTGAAAGCAATCATTCCTGCTGAGGCAGAGCCTGCAATTTTGTTGAAAGTATCAGAAATAATACCGGAATCACTAAGAAACAAACAGTTTATATTTAAATCAGCCATTTGTCTTTTAAGCAAAGCTGCTTCCGTCGCTACACCGCCAAAATAAATTGCTTCAGGGTTTTCCGCTTTGATTTTTGTTAACAATGCAGAAAAATCCTGCTGACCAACAGATATGCCATCTTCAGAAATAATAGTTGCACCATTTTTCTTGGCTGCATCTGCAAACTGATCAGCATTAGTCTTACCGTAATCTGTTTTGTCATTAATAAGGGCAATAGTCTTAACACCCCAATCTTTTACAGCTGTTTTACCGGCAAATTCATTTTGAACATTGGCCGCCGTCATAATTCTAGTAACTTCTTTATACTTTCCTTTAGTAATATCCGGATGAATAGCTGCCGTAACTAAAATAGGCATGCCATTCTTATGAAAAATAGGTACAGTAGCTAAAGCCGCTCCGCTATTAAAATGCCCAAAAACTGCGACGATATCTTTATTAGCAATTAACTTGTTAGCAGCACTAACGGCTGTAGATGGATTTCCACCATCATCTACCACAACCAATTCAAACTTATGTTTATATTTCCCTGAGGCATTCGCTTCTCTAACAGCTAGCTCAGCAGAATTTTTCAAACCAATACCTGTCGCAGCATTACCACCGGTTAATGGTCCTATAAATCCTATTTTAATTGTGTCTGATTTCTTGGCACCACAACCAGTTACCAACATTACCACCGTCGTTAGCATAGCTAACGCAAATAAAAGCTTTTTCTTCATTACAAATTCCCCCTCATATTTTCTATAGGCAATACAGTGCGTTCTTTTTTTGTAAAGTACTTGGCAATCATAACCGCCGGCTCAGTGAAGTGGTCAATATAAAAAGGACACTATAACCACTAATAATTAGTTGCACCTATCTAGACGAAACTGTATGGGAGATTTATATTGCAGTTTAGCAACCGGCCTTTGCATATTAAAATAGTCTACAGCTTGATGAACAACAATAAAAATATCGTTTGCTTTCTTGAAATGGAAATCCAAGTTCAATTCTTCTTTGAACCAACCGAAAAAACTCTCAATAACAGCATTATCATGTGGCGTTCCCGCACGAGACATACTCTGGATAATGCCATATCTCTTCAAAAGCGTTGTGAACGCAGGCGAGCTATACTGTGAACCTTGATCGGAATGCAGTATTGTTGGCTCTGAACCAGCAGCCTTTCCAATTAAAACTAAGAGATCTGTTAGTGGTTTAAGAACAAAAGGCAGGTCTTCACGAAAACCAAAATTCCAAGACACCATTTCATTATTAAATAAATCTAAGTAACATATAAAGAAGCATTTTCTGCCATGCCAGTAGAATTCGGTAATATCTGTTACAACCTTTTGTAATGGTCTCTTAGCCGTGAAATTGCGGTTTAGAATATTTTTAAAGATATTATGCTCTTTTCCAACACCGCCCCAGTGTTTCTTTTTTCGTGCCTTAGACTGGATGCCAATACTTTGCATGCAAGAGAGCACCCTCGGGAGACAAATATGCCATCCGGTATCTTTCAAAATTCGATTACGAATTCTGCGATAGCCATAGCTGGGTTTTTCTTCATGAACTTTACGTATAAATAATATAATTTCTTGCCGCTGTAACTCATATGTATTGGGACGATTTTTATGTTTTATCCAGTTATAATATCCAGCTCTAGATACCGAAAACTGTTTACATAACCATACTACAGAATAACGGTCACTTAATTCGAATATCGCCTCGAAATACAATCGTATTAATTTCCTGCCTTGACATACCCCCTCTGATATTCTAATATTTTTTTTAGTTTTGCAAGCTCGATATCTTTTTTAGCCAGCTCATATCTAAGGTGTTCTTCGATGGATAGCGTTTTTCTGTTTTGATATGTAGCAAGAGGATTTCCAGGACGTCTCTTGGATTCTAGTCCAGATTCCCCTTTATCTCTATATATTCTTGCCCAGTAACAAATTAGCGATTTATCTAAATTAAGTTGTTTGGATAGTTTCCCACTGCTTTCGCCAGCTAGATTTCTCTGCACAACTGATAATTTAAATTCCTTGCTAAAATATCTCTTATTTCCACCTTTGAGGCCCATTATTTTCACCGCTTTTTTACAAAATTATAACACTAAGTCACCAGTGGTTTAAGTGTCCACTTAGATGTTACCACTTCACATAGCCGGCGGTTTATTGTTTCTTCGCTCCTTTGTCGCTCGAAACCATCGCTAAAGCAAAATATACAACAAAAAAGGCCTCTTCCAATAAAAGGAAGAGGCCACATTGCCTAAACTTTAAACTACACCATACCGCACCTGTATACTAACAAGTTTATTTTTTTATTTTCAACAACTTCACCAAAAATCAAAAATTATTTTTTTGTCTAAGTATATTGTGCTAAAAAAGTTACAGTCTACAAGTACATAATTTTATTACCTGCTAGTTTTAACGCCTTGATAGCTTGTTCTAAATTTTTTTCTCTAACTAAAATATAATCTGTATTATATGTGGAAATAGCAAAAATACCTATGTTGTTTTCCGCTAGAACTTTGGTTAAGCCAGCTAAAATACCCGTTAAGGAAAAATCCAGTTTTCCCTTTATTCTAAGCCCTTTCCAGCCATTGTCACACTCTATAAATTGTTTAGGGGTAAAAGCAGTTGAGCACACTAGTGAAAGTTCTTCATCAGTTTTACCCACAAAACAAAATTCATCTTTGAAATCTATATGCGTAGCAGAGTTTATTTTGCAAATAGAAAAGTCCTGCTTTAGTACTTCCAGTTTCATTGCGCTTTCCCTCGCTTCATAGTGCGAATAGTATCTTTGGTTATTTTGTCTACTCGCAAAGACTCTACTATTTTTTGCAGTGCTTTGTTATAGGTAAAATCATCCAATTTGTTGTTTTGTAATAAACCCATGGTTTGCCTTGGGTTTATTACAAAACAAATGGAAATAGCCCAAGCTAAGGCCATTTGCACATAATAGTCGCTAGCTTTAAGTTCCCCTAATATTTTTAATGTTCTATCAATGTAGGTATCATCAATAAAATAATCTAAAAGCATTACAATAGCAAAACGCTTTTCGTAAACTTCTTGGCTGTTTAAATATTCTTTTAAAAATCCCCACATTATTTCTTTATTTTTTTTAGTGTCCTTAAGACTAGCGCAAAAAGTATCACATACCCCCCAGTTATTGATGCTGGGAATGAATTTTGCTATTAAATCCAAACGGTTAGCAAAAGGTATCTTAACTAAGCCGATAACAAGCCCCTTTAGCAGTACTTCTTCATTATATTTTGTTGGTGCTAACAAGAAATTACGCCAATCGCCAGAATTTACGATAGTTTTTGCTAATTGTCTTAAAGCAGGAATCCTAACTCCGATAATGTTTTCTGTTCCGGGACATAGTTTTTTGTGAAATTCACCATAGGTTTTGTCTTGTAACATAAATAATTGCTGCCTTACATCCATTTGGTCACCTACCTACTTGATTATTTTAAAACAAAGCCCCATTTTAGGAGAAATTTCTCCTACGCTAATGGGGCTTTGTTTTCTTATTTACCTGTACGTCCACGTTTAGTAAAAGGCATTCCTTTAGCACATAGAGGACAATCTTCCTGTTTAAACGTTTCAACGTTTAAATGCAGTAATGCTTCTGTACGCATACCAAAATTAACTTTACCACCGCTTCTATCTACTAAAAGGCCGACACCTACAGGTATACCGCCCTGTTCTTTTACTGCATCTAAGACCTCAAATACACTGCCCCCGGTAGTAACAATATCTTCTACTACTAAAACTCTTGTTCCCGGTTCAATATGAAATCCTCTTTTAAAAACCATTTTGCCATTTTCCCGTTCAGTAAAAATAGCTCTTGTGCCCAAATTTTTGCCAACTTCGTGAGCAAGTAGAATTCCACCGGTCATAGGTCCTACTACTAGTTCGACCTTGTCATTTACATACCGCGCAGCTAATTCCTTACACAAGGCTTCCGTATATTTGGGATGTTGTAAGACGTTAAATTTCTCAACATACATAGGGCTATGCAAACCTGAGGTCAAGAGAAAATGGCCGTGTAGTACAGCCTGTGTTTCTTCTAACATTTGCATCACTTCTTGTTCATTCATTACCAACACCTCTTATTTCCGCTACTATATTTTGGGCAGCCATTATTTTATCTTTCACTTGTGTTATTGGACGTCCAACTACTATATGGGTTGAACCATTTTTCATGGCCCACATAGGAGTAGCAATCCTGCTTTGATCATTAATTTCTGATCCTGCCGGGCGCACGCCCGGAGTTACAATTAAAAATTTATCGCCACAAGCCCTACGAATAGCTGCCGCTTCCTAAGGCGACGCTACTACGCCGTCCATGCCTGATTTTTTAGCCAGCTTAGCCAGTTCCACAACTTGTTCAGCTATAGGTTTAGCATAATTAAGCTCAGACCACTGTACATTATCCATACTAGTCAAAACCGTTACAGCGATAAGCTTAGGTGCGGTTTTCCCCAATTTTGCTGCAGTATCTTTAACTGCATTTACGGCGGCTTTCATCATTTCTCCGCCACCTACAGTATGTATATTCATCATATCAGCGCCTAAGGCAGTCAACACTGATAAACTCTTAGCCACCGTATTGGGAATATCTTGTAATTTTAAATCAAGGAAAACATGCTTTCCCTCATTCTTTAAAAAAGTAATCATAGGAGCGCCTGCTGCGTAGTATAATTCCATACCAACTTTATAATAACTAACGCTATCACCCAATTCTAAAACTGTCTTTATAGCTTCCTCCATTGTCGGGAAATCCAGCGCAACGATTAAACGATCAGCATTTTTCATTTTACACCTCTTTTGGCTTAATTAACGATTGGGTAAAGCTTTACCAATCATATCATGAATATTACGAATACCCTTGGCATCCATATATTCTATAATACCTTGACTAATAGTTTCTGCTAATCTCGGATCACAAAAATTACCTGTGCCTACCGCAATTGCACTTGCACCTGCCAGAAGAAACTCAATAGCATCAGAAGCGCACATAATGCCGCCCATACCAATAATTGGAATGTGCACGGCTTGAGCCACTTGATAGACCATGCGCACTGCTACAGGTCGTACGGCAGGGCCGGAAAGACCTCCCATAACGTTACCTAAGATAGGTTTTTGTTTGTTTATATCTATTTTCATGCCCAAAAGTGTATTAATAAGAGAAACAGCATCGCTGCCTGCTTTTTCTACTGCCAATGCTATTTCCACAATATCGGTTACATTAGGAGAAAGTTTTGTTATAACAGGTTTTGAAGTATTAGCTTTTACCGCTTCTACAACCTGCATAGCACTAGTGGCACAAGTACCAAAAGCCAATCCCCCTTGCTTAACATTGGGACAGGAAATGTTGATTTCAATGGCATCAACACCCTCAACATCTATTTTTTTGGCAAGCTCACCATATTCTTCCGGAGTATTCCCCGCAATGTTTACTATTATTGGCACATTTATCATTTTTAATTTAGGTAACGTTTCCTGCAAAAAATATTCTGCTCCCGGATTTTCTAAGCCAACGCAGTTAAGCATCCCAGCCGGGTTTCTACAGCACGTTGCCCTCTGTTACCGGCTCGCGATTCTAATGTAGTCCCTTTAACCGTTACTGCACCAACTTTTTCCAAATCCAAAAAATCTTGAAATTCTAAACCAAAACCAAAGGTTCCCGAAGCCGTTGTTACAGGCGTTTGCATTGTAAGGCCGCCAATATTTACGACCAAACGGTTATCATATAAGTTTTTTACCATTCCTCTACCTCCGTAGACCAAAATACCGGCCCATCGGTACAAACCTTCAAACGTTTTCCTACCCCACCACAGGAACAAGACAAACATGCACCCAAACCACAGGCCATATACTTTTCTAAAGAAACCTGGCAAGGAATGCCTGCGGCTTCCACAACTTTTGCGACAGCCTGCATCATAGGTACAGGATCACAAACATATACGCAATCATATTTCCCACTTTTAAGCAATTGTGGTAAAACAGCGTTTACTGTTCCTTGAGTGCCTTGACTACCATCATCAGTAGTAATATGCATCATATTTACTTTGTCACTAAATAAATCCGTCCAAAAAAGTTCTTTGGCCGTTCTACCACCCATAACTATTTCCACAATTTCTTTAGAAAAGCTTTGTGCTAAATACACTAAAGGTGCTAGGCCTAAACCCCCGCCTACTAATAGTGGTCTCTTAGCGTTTAAAGCAAAACCATGGCCCAAAGGGCCAATAATATTTATAAAATCATCCTTACAAATATCTGCCAAAATCTTAGTAGCTTCCCCCATAATACGATAAATCATAGTAAAAGTACCCTTTTCTCGGTTGACCTCTGCAACGCCAAAAGGACGGCGCAAAAGCGGCGCCGCCTGTTTGGATACTTGAACATTTACGAACTGGCCAGGTTGTGCTATACACGCTATATCAGGAGCAAATACCTCAATAAGTTTTACATCTTCAGATAAAACTCTCTGACACACCACTTTAGCATCCACCATTGTTTTTGACAATTTTATCACTCCCACGTCAAGTCTTGTAAAGCGATGGTGCTAACCATACGACGACGGCGCATAGCGCTCATAACATGTTGCAACTCTCTAGCAGTATCCATTGATGTCAAGCAAGGTATTGCATGTTCTACGGTAGAGCGGCGGATACGGAAACCATCTCTAGCTGCATCACGGCCATGGGTCAAAGTGTTAATAACCATGGCTATTTTCCCATCTTTAATCTCATCCAACAAGTTAGGAGTTCCTTCGCTAACCTTTACAGCTTCTGTAACTTGAATACCTTTTTCCTTTAAATATTGTGCGGTACCACTGGTTGCCAGAACTTCATAACCCAAATCCACAAACCCTGCAGCTATTTCTGCTGCTTCCGGCTTATCCATATCAGCTACAGTAATAAGAATTGCTCCTTCTGCCGGTACATTCATACCTGCAGCTATACAAGCCTTGTACAAAGCCCTGGAATATTGATAATCAATGCACATTACTTCACCTGTGGATTTCATTTCAGGTCCTAATGTAATATCAACATCTGTCATTTTGTTAAAAGAAAATACCGGGGCTTTTACAGCACAGTAATCAGGAAAAAGCTGCAACCCAGGTTTAAACCCTTGTTCTTTTATACTATGTCCCATAGCACACTTAGTAGCAACATCAACCATTGATATACCTGTAACCTTGCTCAAGAAAGGAACCGTTCTACTAGAACGAGGATTAACCTCTATAACATAAACGTTACCTTCACGCACAATATACTGAATATTAATCATGCCATGAACTTCCAGCCCTAAGGCCAGCTTATTCGTATAATCAATAATCGTTTTTATAACATGCTCGCTCAAAGTTCTTGGTGGATAAACTGCTATACTGTCACCGGAATGAACACCGGCTCTTTCTACATGTTCCATAATACCAGGGATAAGAACATCTACACCATCACAAATAGCATCTACTTCAACTTCTGTGCCCATTAAATAATGATCAACTAGCACCGGATGTTCCAATGACGCTTTAACCGCGCTGGTCATATAATATTTCAGTTCGTCTTCATTGTAAACTATTTCCATCGCGCGCCCGCCCAGTACATAAGAAGGCCGAACCATAACAGGATAGCCTACTTCATTAGCTGCTTTAATGGCACCAGCAGTATCAAATACCGTATGTCCTTTAGGACGAGGAATATCAACCGCTGTCAAAAGCTCGTCAAAACGTTCTCTATCCTCAGCTTTATCAATGCTATCAACGCTAGAACCCATAATTTTTATGCCACATTTATCCAATGGTCCTGCCAAATTAATAGCGGTCTGACCACCAAATTGAACAATAACGCCTTCCGGTTGTTCTCTATCAATAACATTTAAAACATCTTCTAAAGTTAAAGGTTCAAAATACAAGCGGTCGGAAGTATCAAAATCTGTGCTTACTGTTTCCGGATTATTATTAATAATGATTGTCTCATAGCCGAGCTCCTTTAAAGCCCATACAGAATGTACTGAGCAATAGTCAAACTCGACACCTTGACCTATACGAATAGGGCCTGAACCTAGAACAATGATTTTTTTGCGGTTAGACTCAACTACTTCATCTTCACTTCCATATGTAGAATAATAGTAGGGTGTTTCAGCAGCGAACTCCGCAGCACAGGTATCAACCATCTTAAAAGTAGGAATTATTCCCCATTCTTTACGGATTTGGCGAATTTCTAAATCCTTTTTGCCTAGGTAGTCACCGATAGTCACATCAGCAAAGCCCATTTTCTTAGCACGACGCATAAGCTCTGCATCCATAGGTCCTTTTTTTATTAATACTTCCATGTCTACAATATTGTGTAGCTTACGCAAGAAGAAACGATCTATTTTAGTTATTTGGTGAATATCTTCTAAAGACTTACCACGACGGAAAGCCTCTGCAATAACGAAAAAACGTTCATCGTCTACATTTTTTATCTTAGCAAAAACTTCTTCATCTGTTAGTGATTTTAATTCCGGCATTTCCAAATGGATAAGACCAATTCCCAAAGAACGCACGGCCTTCAAAATAGCAGCCTCCATATTACGTTCAATAGCCATAACCTCTCCCGTAGCTTTCATCTGCGTGCCTAAAGTACGGTCAGCATTGACAAACTTATCAAAGGGCCAGCGCGGAATTTTAAGTACTACATAATCAAGAGTAGGTTCAAAACAAGCTGTTGTTTTTTTAGTAACAGCATTTTCTATTTCATCTAAATTATACCCAACGGCAATCTTGCTGGCCACTTTAGCAATAGGGTACCCTGTAGCCTTAGATGCTAAAGCAGATGAACGGCTGACACGAGGATTTACCTCTATTACAATATATTTTTCAGAATCAGGGTCCAAAGCATATTGCACATTGCAACCACCTTCAACCCCTAACTCACGAACTATATCTATAGCGGCTGTACGTAACATTTGTACTTCTCTGTCACTTAAAGTTTGACAAGGTGCTACTACAATACTATCACCGGTATGCACACCTACTGGATCCAAATTTTCCATATTACACACAGTAATACAGTTGTCTGCAGCATCACGTATTACTTCATACTCTATCTCTTTCCAACCGGCAACACTGCGTTCAATAAGTACTTGCCCAATAAGGCTGTATTTCAAGCCTTTGTTAGTAATATCATCTAGCTCATCATCATTGTTGGCAATACCGCCGCCAGTTCCTCCAAGTGTATAGGCAGGACGTACTATCAGCGGATATCCTACTTTTTGAGCGAATTCTTTCGCTGCCGAAACAGTTTCCACAATTGCACTTTCAGGAATTGGTTGATGAAGTTTTTCCATTGTTTCTTTAAATAACTCACGGTCTTCAGCCTTTTTAATACTTGCTATTTGTGTCCCTAAAAGTTCAACATTGTATTCAGCCAATATTCCTTTTTCATATAACTCCATGGCCATATTTAAACCCACTTGACCACCTAAGGTAGCAAGCATAGAATCCGGACGTTCACGTTTGATAACGCTCTCCAAAAATTCTGCATTAATAGGTTCAATATATACGCGGTCTGCAATATGAATATCAGTCATAATGGTAGCAGGATTACTATTTACTAAAACAACCTCCAAGCCCTCTTCCTTCAATGAGCGACATGCTTGGGTTCCTGCATAATCGAATTCTGCCGCTTGTCCTATGATAATAGGACCAGAGCCGATAACTATTACTTTTTTTATACTGGCCTTTTTCGACATTTTAGCAGCCCCCCATCATTTTTACAAACCGTTCGAATAAATATTCATGACCTGAAGGCCCTGGAGATGCTTCCGGATGATATTGCACGCTAAAACTAGGGTGATCGAGATATTTGAGGCCCTCAATCGTTCCATCATTTAACGATATATTAGTTATCTCTACATTAATTCCTTTAAGAGAATCTTCATCTACCATAAAGCCATGATTTTGCGAAGAAATTACAACTTTGTTTTCTACCAAATCTTTGACCGGTTGATTAATACCACGATGGCCAAAGAGCATTTTCTTGGTCTTAGCCCCATTAGCTAAGCCCATAACTTGATGCCCCATGCAAATGCCAAAAATTGGTTTTTTACCCATCAATTTCTTTATGTTAGCAATTTCAATCTGCAAATCTTCCGGATCACCGGGCCCATTGGATAAAAATATACCATCAGGCTTCACTGCCAGTACATTTTCTGCAGAGGTTTCTGCAGGAAATACCGTTAGTCGACAGTCAAATTTGATTAAAGATTTTAAAATATTACGCTTAATACCATAATCCAACACAGCAACATGGTATTTGCCTTCGCCCATGGTATAAACCTCTGGGGTAGTAACCTTTGCTACTTGATTATGTACTTCAGGCGTAGCCAAAAGCTTGTCAATCTCTTCTTGCGGCATATCGCTTGGCACAATAACTCCCTGCAACGTACCAATAGGAACGAATCTTGCGCGTAATAGCTCGAGTATTTACCCCTACCAAGACCGGTACATTCATGCGCTCTAAAAAATCTGCTAGTGTTTCTTCGCTACGCCAATTGCTTGGTTCATCACACAATTCACTGACAATAAAGCCTTGATACCAGCACTTGTCTGATTGGTCAAAAAGTTTGCAACAGCCATAATTGCCCACTAATGGATAGGTCATAACTACGATTTGATCGCAAAAAGATGGATCTGTTAAAGTTTCTTGGTAACCGCTCATACCCATAGTGAAAACCACTTCGCCTACGGCATTGCGGTTACCATACAAATCTCCCTCATAGACGCTGCCGTCTTTTAATACCAATTTACCTTTTACCTTGCACATACTACACCATCTCTCATGACGAATTTACCTGCTACCATAGTCGCCACTGCTTTTCCTTTATATGTTTTTCCCTCATAAGGAGTAACCTTGCCTTTTGTATAAAAATTCATACTATCGACTATCCATTCCTTATTGAGGTCAATTATAGTTATGTCTGCATTTTTACCGACTTTTAAACTTCCAGCATTTAGTGCAAAAATATTCGCAGGTTCTGTACTCATTTTACCAACAATCTCGTTAATTGTGAAGAGGTTTGTTTGATAAAGTTCAGTTAAAATTACACCAACTGAAGTTTCCAACCCACAAAACCCATTAGGAGCGTTCCTAAATTCCACATCTTTTTCTTCAGGAGCATACGGGGCATGGTCAGTTACAATAGCATTGATAGCGCCGTCTTTCAAAGCGGCTCTCAAGGCATCAACGTGATCTTGCGAACGTAAAGGCGGAGAAACTCTAGTTGCCGTACTGTAATTAGCACATGCTTCATCAGTTAGAGTCAAATGATGAACTGTAACTTCACAAGTTATATTAACGCCACGTTTTTTCGCCTGACGGACAATATCTACTGCACCTTTGCTAGCAATATGAGCCACATGAACATGCGTTCCCGTATATTCGGAAATAATTGCATCTCTAGCTACCGCAATATCTTCAGAAATTGAAGGTATTCCCGGTACGCCAATACGAGCAGAAACAACACCTTCATGCATATATCCTTCATGATTTAATTCAGTTTCAATATCGTGACAAATAAGAGCCTTATCAAAAGCAGATACATATTTTGCCGCTACCATCATAGTATGAGCACTGTCCACATAATGACCGTCATCAGAAAAGGCTATCGCGCCCCTCATAGCCATGTCGCCCATTTCAGCTAGTTCTTTACCTTCTTGGCCTTTGGTAATAGCCCCAATAACCTCAACATGAACATAACCTTCTTTAGCAGCTCTTTCCTTAATTCCGCTAACAAGTATGGAACTATCTACTACCGGCCTAGTATTAGGCATACAGGCAATGCGTGCTATTCCTCCTGCAGCTGCTGCCTTAGTGCCTGAAACTATGTCTTCCTTCGCTTCTAGCCCAGGTTCACGCAAATGTGTATGCAAATCAACGAATCCAGGCGCTACAACTAAACCTTTAGCATCAAAAATTTCCTCTGCTTGTTCATTAATTTCTTTTTCCAAAGCTATTATTATACCGTCTTCTACCATTAAATCCATAACCGCATCAAGATTTTGGCTAGGATCTACAATACGTCCGTGCTTAATTAGCGTTTTCAATTTGCTTACCTCCAGTCAACGTTAAGAATAGTAATGCCATACGTACGGCCACGCCATTTTGTACTTCTGTACGAATAGCTGCATTATCGCAGTAACCAACTTCCCACGATATTTCTAAACCTCTGTTCATTGGACCTGGATGTAAAACCGTAACATCAGGTTTAGCTAGCTTTAATTTTTCTTCGTTTACACCAAAAATCCTCGCATATTCGCGGGGCGTAGGAAACAAGCCTTTTTGTTGTCGTTCCAACTGAATTCTCAAAATATCCACTACATCCGCGCCTTCTAATGCTTCTTCAACACGCTTGTGAACCGTAACGCCCAAAGCTTCTATGTCACGTGGCAATAAGGTCATGGGACCGGCTACATGTACATCTGCGCCCAATTTTGTCCAAGCAGCTATATTTGTTCGTGCTACTCTACTATATAAAACATCACCTATTATAGCCATTTTTAAATCTTTGAAATTCTTACCTTGCTCTCTAATAGTAAACATATCTAAAAGGCCCTGTGTAGGATGTGCATGTGCACCATCACCAGCGTTAATTACAACCGGAACCGCAACCTTAGCCGCATAAGCAGCTGATCCTTCAAGGGGATGACGCATAACAATGGCATCACAAGCCATAGACTGCACTGTCAAAATCGTATCGCGCAAACATTCTCCTTTAGCTACACTAGAACTAGACGCCGTTATATTTACTACATCAGCTCCTAAATATTTACCTGCTAGCTCAAAAGATGTTCTCGTTCTCGTACTATTCTCATAAAAAAGATTAATAATGGACTTACCTCTAAGAGATGGTACCTTCTTAATATCTCTTTTCATGATTTTTTTCATTTCTGTAGCAGTCTGCATGACTAGTTCATATTCTTCCACAGTCATTGAGTCTAAATCCAAAATATCCCTGCCTGACAGTGATGCTGTTGCCTTTGCCATTTTTAACCCCCCAATTCATTTTTCATAAAAAACACCCATTGCGTCAGCAATGGGTAGAGTTATAACATGTTTATGCTTGTTATAACACTCTTGCTGATTTCGCAGAATCACTTAAAGATGTGTTGTATAACAAATAAAGCCGTCTTGTCGTGTGGACAAGAAGGCTTTTAAGAGCTTCATAAAAGATCCTTTCTTAGTCTCACAGGACTAGATTAAAGGTAATATTTTGCTGCTACTATGTTATCATTCTGACTATAAAATGTCAATTAAAAGTTCTTTTTTTTAGAATTTAAACTCTTGCGTTTAAATTCTATTTATTACTAAAATGCAGTGCTAAGGTAACTAAAATGCCTACGGCCTTAGGCAAACATTTTTCATTAAAATCGAAGGCAATATTGTGATGCCCTGCAGCCAATGTAGTTCCATACATCATATAATTTGCCTGTCCACCATTTTTTTGCACTCTGTCCATAAAATAAGAGCAATCTTCAATGGCTCCTAGGCTAATAAAAGGGACAACTATGTCAAACTCGCCTGATTCACTAGCAATTTTATAAATTTTTTTGCCCATATCCTCACTTAATTCACAGGCAGGTGCTCCACCTACCTCCTTAGTTGCAACCTTAACATCATACATAGTAGCAGCAGCTGCAATCATACGCTTAGCTTCTTGCATCATATAGTCATTAATATCCGTATTAGCCCCGCGTGTTTCTAATTTAATTTCGCCCACATCAGGCAAAACATTGCGTCCAGTACCTGCGTTTATAACGCCTACATTTATGCGGGAAGCTCCTGCTCCGTGGCGCGAAATAGTGTGCAAGGAAATTGCCGCTTGGGCTGCTGCCAAAAGTGCATTCTTGCCTTGTTCAGGCGCCGCTCCTGCATGGCTGGAAACCCCTGTAAAATGAGCGTCCAATTTGCTGGTAGCTAAAAAGCCTCCTGTCATACATACTAATTCATTATCTTTGTCAGCATTAAAACCAATGTGTCCTGATAAGAAATAATCCACATCATCGACAATACCGCTGGCTACCATTGCTCTAGCACCACGTACCCCCTCTTCTGCAGGTTGGAAGAAAAATTTGACGCTACCGGACATTTCGTCTTTACGTTCAGCAATCAACTTTGCTGTTGCCAACCCTACTGTTACATGTCCATCATGACCACAAGCATGCATACATCCGTCATGCTCTGACCTGAAATTTTCTGCCATCGGCCTATGTTTAGGATCCGTACTTTCCACCACTTCATTGGAATCCATATCAAAACGCAAGCCCAATATTTTGCCAGGTTTGGCAAAATGCATAACACCCATAACTCCAGTCTTGCCACCAGCCATCTTTGCCACTAAAGCCGGATCTGCCCCTTCCCTAATTGCTCTATCCATACAGCTTTGTAATACTTCTTTGCTGGGAACACCCATCATTTCTTTTTCATCCATAACTGCATCGCCCATATAAACTTCATAGCCCAAACGAGATAACTCCGTAGCAACCATAGCTGCTGTGCGAAATTCCGTCCAAGCAGACTCAGGATGTCTATGCAAATCACGCCGACGTGTAGTTAATTCCTCTTGCATACCATATACTTCTTGCCAAATTTCTCTCATAATCTAATCCTCCTTATTTTACCTTATATAATTATTTTTTATAAACATTTACTTCAAACATTCTACTCCATGGCAGACCATATTTCCACTTATTTAATTCATAAGACGTCATATATTTAGAGCTAAAGGCAACAATCCCCTTACTTACGGCCTGTTCTGCCTCATTTCGTTGCAAAGGCGTCAAGGCCCCGTCAGTCCATTGATTTTTATAAACAAGGTTCTGTCGTACATCCTGACGAACATGTGCTTCATAGGCCCAGTCATCTAAATAACGTACCGTCAGCAAATCATCTTTTTTAGTATCCGTTAAATATTGGCGCATAATCCCCTGTCCAATAGCGTATCCCAAAGTATTACTAGCCGTATTCCAGCCAGCGTAAGCCCCCAAACTCCAGGCCAGTTTATGCTCTCTCGCAGCTTTTTTAGCTAATGTTTTCACGTTGGTTGCAAATAAAGCTGTAACAAGACCATTGTCAGCACCATTAGAATAAGCAATATCACCGATACTAACATTTTTGCCTTGCATAACAAATTTCTCTACCTTGCGAATAAAATTGCTTTTCGCTTTTGTTAATTCATCCGTATTACTAAGACTGGTAACCGGTAAACATTTACCGTCAGTTGGTGTGTTCACTGCCAAAATTAAATCTGCATTTTTTGAGAGGGTGGCTGGATAGCCACCAGCAGCAATAATATGTCCCCGCAACGTTTTTTTTACTATCACATCTTCATAGGCAGGCACAGTATCAGGGCCTACTCCTTCATTATAAAATGTATAGACTAATGGTGTAGTCTGTTCAATTTTATTTACCGCCCGCGTTAATAGTATCAATCCTAATTGATCAGCACCGGCAAAGAACTTGATTTTCCAATCAGGCAAACCTTTCATTTCTTCATCAATTTTACGTGCATCTCGATGAGCATCAGAATAAACAGCTGTATCATCCTTGCCTAAAAGAAAATAGTCAAAAGATTCTTCTTTTACTCCACGTAAAAGGTTTTTCGTAACATCTAAATTAGTTTTTCTCCGAGTATATAAATCTGCCTGTACTTCCTGAGGAATAACCTTTAGCAACAGCTCTAATTGTTTCTTTTCTTTGCTATTTATAACACCCATTTCCTGCTTGTCTTTTAATGCCCCCTTTTGAAAAATATCAGCGCCATAACGGCTATAATATGCTGGTTCTTCCGGTGCATGACTGGCTCGAGGCGAACGCATAACAGTTCCAAATACATATAGGCGGATATATTTAAATTTCTTTTTGAAATCCAACAACCTTTGTATTCTTGAAGACAAAACTTTTGGGTTCAAATTATGTGTGCGCGATGGCACTAACCCCCCATAAATCAAGCTATCACTTGAAACTACTGCATCTGTAGCCAAAAGAGCATTATCCTCTAACCATTTATACAGTTTGTCAGGATTACCTGTCCTATTATATGAAGCAATGTATTCTTTAGGAGGGGTTTGAATATCCCAGCCAGCAGCCTTCAAAGTGTTTACTGTATAGCTAAAACAAACTGGCCTGTCATCAACAGGTATAAATAAAATCTTTTCTTTGGCCTCTACCCCAAAAGGCAACAAACAAATTATCGATACGGCTAAAAAAACTATCCTTAAGCTTCTCATACATAATTCTCCTCTTTTTACCCAAAAGCCTCTGTTTGTAGAATTCTACAAACAGAGGCAAAACCCTGCATTTTAAACTTATTTAGGATAATTATTGGAATTATTGTCTTTGAGCATAACATCATGAGCTCCGCCCTCTACTAAGCTAGTAGCAGAAACAAGGGTCAAACGCGCGTTAGTTTGCAATTCTGTAATATTCATCGCACCACAATTGCACATTGTAGAGCGCAATTTACTTAATGTCAAATTGACATTATCTTTTAAACTGCCTGCATATGGTACGTATGAATCAACGCCTTCTTCAAAAGACAATTTTGAAGCGCCGCCCATATCATAACGTTGCCAATTGCGAGCACGGTTTGAACCTTCTCCCCAATACTCTTTCATATAGGCACCATTAATATTTACTCTATTTGTTGGTGATTCATCAAAGCGAGCAAAATAACGTCCAAGCATCATAAAATCTGCTCCCATAGCCAAAGCCAAGGTCATGTGATAATCATAAACAATACCACCGTCAGAACAAATCGGTACATAAATACCTGTTTCTTTAAAATATTCATCACGTGCTTTTGCAACTTCTATAATAGCAGTTGCTTGACCACGGCCAATACCTTTTTGCTCACGAGTTATGCAAATAGACCCGCCACCAATACCAACTTTAACGAAGTCAGCGCCAGCCTCTGCTAGAAAACGAAACCCTTCGCTATCTACAACATTACCTGCGCCCACTTTAACAGTGTCACCGTATTTGCTGCGTATCCAGTCTAGTGTTATTTTCTGCCATTCGCTATAGCCTTCAGAAGAATCAAGGCAAAGTACATCTGCACCTGCCTCAACCAAAGCTGGGACACGCTCAGCATAATCACGGGTATTAATGCCTGCTCCTACTACATGACGTTTTTGTGCATCCAAAAGTTCTAAAGGATATTCCTTGTGAGAAGCATAGTCTTTGCGGAAAACCATATACAAAAGACGTCCCTCATCATCAACTACCGGCAAAGTATTAAGCTTATTATCCCAAATAAGATTATTGGCATCATGCAGACTGGTACTATGCTTAGCAAAAATCATATCTTGAATAGGAGTCATGAACTCAGAAACCTTTGTATCCAAGGACATACGACTAACGCGGTAATCACGGCTGGTAACAATACCTACTAATTTACCATTAACCGTACCATCAGAAGTTACTGCAACTGTAGAATGACCGGTTTTTTCCTTTAGTCTCAAAATATCTTTCAGGGTACTATCAGGCTGAATATTGGAATCACTGGTTACAAAACCAGCACGATAACTCTTCACGCGAGAAACCATAGCCGCTTCATTTTCAATAGACTGAGAACCAAAAATAAAGGAAATTCCTCCTTCTTTAGAAAGAGCAATAGCCATATTATCATCAGAAACAGATTGCATAATAGCTGACACCATAGGAATATTAAGCGTAAGCGCAGATTCTTCACCTTTTTTAAATTTAACTAAAGGCGTTTTTAAATCAACATTATCAGGGATACATTCTTTGGACGAATATCCTGGAACTAAAAGATATTCACTAAATGTATGTGCAGGTTCATCATAAATACGAGCCATTTTTCGTCCTCCTTTTTCATAAAAAATATTTTATATAGTTTACCACCAAACAAGTTTAATTACAACAGTTAAACGTAACTTTATTTACAAAAAATCCCATTGACCAAATTTAATCAACAGGATTTTTTATAATTAATTTATTTAAGAGCACACCAAGCAATGTCCTTACGATAGTGGGCCTTGTCGAAATGAATTTTCTCTACAGCATTATAGGCCTTTTCTTGCGACTTAGCTATACTTTCGCCCACTGCAGTCACTCCTAAAACTCGACCACCGTCAGTAACTACATTTCCTGCTTTTGTCTTGGTACCGGCATGAAAAACCACAACATCTTCTAGCGCTACAGCCGCTTCAAGTCCATCAATAACTAACCCTTTCGGATAGTCAGCAGGGTATCCTCCTGAAGCCATAACTACGCACACAGCGGTTTTATCGTACCAGCTTACCATTTCCTCTTGGAGGGTACCTTGAGCGCAGGCTAACATGATTTCTGCCAAATCGCTGCTAAGCAGGGGTAAAACAACCTGAGTTTCCGGATCGCCAAAACGAGCATTAAATTCTACTACTTTTATATCTGAGCCTTTTATCATTAGTCCCGCATATAAGCAGCCAGAATATGTACAGCCTTCAGCCTTCAAAGCAGCTATAGTTGGCTTTAAAATGGTTTCAACGCATTTTTGTTTAAGTTCAGGTGTAAGTACCGGTGCCGGAGCATAGGCACCCATGCCTCCGGTATTTGGTCCTTCATCTCCGTCATTAACTCTTTTATGATCTTGTGCTGCTACCATTGGCACAATGGTATTACCATCAGTAAACGCTAAAAGGGAAGCTTCTTCCCCCTCCATAAATTCTTCAATGACAACATGGGCACCTGCCTGACCAAATTTATGATTGCCCATAATATCGTCAATAGCAGCCAATGCCTCTGCTTCTGTCATAGCTACTACAACACCTTTGCCTGCTGCCAAACCATCAGCTTTAACAACAATAGGAGCTCCTTTTTCTCTAATATATGCTTTAGCCGTAGTAATGTCATTACATATTAAAAAAAAGCTGTAGGAATATTATATTTATGCATAAGTTCTTTAGAAAAAGCTTTGGAGCCTTCAATAGCTGCTGCCGCTGTTGGTCCAAATATAGCTAACCCGTGATTTTTAAAAACGTCAGCAATACCTCCTACCAAAGGTGCTTCCGGTCCTACTACGGTTAAATCAATTTTTTGTTCTAGTGCAAAAGTCGCTACCTTTTCCCACTCACCAAGGGGCAAAGAGATACATTCTGCCATAGCACTCATTCCAGGATTACCCGGTGCCACATATATCTTCTCAACTCTAGGACTTTGCGCCAATTTCCATACTAAAGCATGTTCACGCCCACCGCTGCCAATAACTAAAATACGCATTTAAATCCCCCAGCTATTTTATTTTATTTCCTGTAATTGTTTAGCTAAATAAGCACTAATAGCAGCATCATATTCAGAAGTATGAGCGAATGCTTCCTTGCCCAAAGTCTTTCTTGTAATAATATCAGCATCACCATATTGAGATAACATAGCAATTAAACTAGTATAACGAGCCGGATTGGTAACAATTATTACATCGCGAAAATTTTTGGCTGCCGCTCTAAGCATAGCCGGGCCGCCAATATCAATATTTTCAATAGCATCTGCCTCCGTAACATTCGGTTTAGCAACAGTAGCTTCAAAAGGATATAAATTAACCACAACCAAATCAATAGGTTTTATATCATGCTTCGCCAACGCAGCCATATGTTCAGGATTACTGCGTACAGCTAAAATACCACCATGAATTTTGGGATTCAAAGTTTTCACTCTACCATCCATGATTTCCGGAAACCCAGTAACGTCGCTAACATAAGTGACAGGTATCCCAGCTTCCTTAATTGCTTTCATAGTTCCACCTGTAGAAATAATTTCCACACCAATTTCATGCAGAAATTTAGCTAATTCCACCACACCTGTTTTATCCGAAACACTTACTAATGCTCTTTTAATTGCCATGTAATCACCCCGTTAATATTATTTTTTTATGTAGACTTTGCGTCCACGAACTTCTATTTTCTCTTCTGCCCAAAGACCTATGGCTTCCGGCAACGCTATATGCTCTTGCACTAAAATTCTATCAGCCAATATGTCATGTGTATCGTCATCTAAAACAGGCACTACTTTTTGCAAGATAATAGGACCTGTATCCATACCTTCATCTACAAAATGTACTGTGCAGCCTGCAACCTTAACCCCGTATTCTAGTGCTTGTCCTTGCGCGTCTAAGCCCGTAAAAGAAGGCAAGAGTGCCGGATGGATATTTATGATTTTATGTTTCCATTTAGCAACAAAATCACTGCTTAAAATGCGCATAAAGCCAGCCAATACAACTAATTCAACGCTAGCCTCTCGCAATGCTGCATCTATCTTATTTTCAAAATCAGTTTTATCTGCGCACTCTTTGCGCAAGATTGCAAGCTGCGCTATCCCTGCTGCTTTTGCTCGTTCCAAAGCGAAAACATCGGCCTTGTCGCTAATTACAATTGCTACCTCTACCGGCATTTTTTTATTATCTATGGTGTCTAATCCGGACTTTAAATTGCTGCCACGGCCGCTAGCCAGAACGCCTATTTTATGGTTATTCACCAAAAACTCCGCCCTTCATAATGGTCTTTTTACTGCCCTTAACAATTGACCCTAATTCGTAATATGTTTCACCGACTGTGGTTAAATATTCTCTTATTGCCGCTACTTCATCAGCACCAACAAGTAAAACCATACCAACACCCATATTAAAGGTTCGATACATTTCCGTCCAAGGCACATTGCCCCATTCTTGCAGCTTTTGGAATACAGGTGGAATCTTCCATGCTCCTGCATTTACCAATGCATCACAACCTTCAGGTAAAATTCTGGGAATGTTTTCATAAAAACCACCGCCTGTAATATGTACCATTCCATGCAAATTGAATTTTTCAATTAATGGCAGACACACCGCCGGGTATAAACGTGTAGGTGTCAAAAGTTCTTCGCCCAATGTTTTACCAAACTCAGGAATTTGCGTTTCCGAATCCATATTCATAACATCAAAACAAATTTTGCGAACTAAAGAATACCCATTAGAATGAAGCCCCGTAGAAGGCAAACCTAATAAAACATCTCCTGCAGCGACCTTCTCGCCTGTAATCATCTTGCTTTTCTCAACAACGCCAACACAAAAACCTGCTATATCATATTCATCTTTGGTGTAAAAGCCTGCCATTTCAGCGGTTTCCCCACCAATTAGAGCGCATCCTGATTCTTTGCATGCTCCTGCTACACCTTGAACAATCTGTGCTACCTTTTCTGCATTAACTTTATCTACCGCAATATAATCTAAAAAGAACAAGGGCTCAGCACCTTGCACTAAAATATCATTCACACACATTGCCACAGCATCTTGCCCAATAGTATCATGTTTATCTAACATAAAAGCGATTTTCAATTTAGTTCCTACGCCATCAGTACCAGAAACTAAAACAGGTTCTTTATACTTTCCTGAATTTAACGCAAATAATCCGCCAAATCCGCCCAAATCTCCCATAACTTCAGGACGATATGTGGCGCGTACGCTTTCCTTCATAAGTTCAACTGCTCTATTACCGGCATCAATATCAACACCAGAGTCAGCATAAGTAATTTGTTTTTTATCGCCCATTTTCATTTCCCCCTTAGGCCTCTGAATCAAACAAGTATTTTGTTCCTTGGCGTATTACATTCTCCGCATCATCCGGATAACAAGAATCAAAACATGCATAGCACATATCATTAGGATCAAGATGCGTTAAAGATTTACGCATCCCCTCCATAGTAATATAGTGTAGTGTATCAGCCTTAATATATTCGCGAATTTCTTCTACGCTTTTTGTAGAAGCAATTAACTCTTTGCGCACAGAAGTATCACAGAAGTATCAATGCCATAATAACATGGATCAGTAACAGGTGGTGAGCTTATACACACATGCACTGCTATAGCGCCTGCATCTTTTAACAGCTGAACTATCTTGCCACTAGTAGTACCTCTAACAATAGAATCATCAACCATCACTACCGATTTACCTGCCACTAAAGCGCGATTAGCATTTAATTTTAAGCGCACAGCATTTAATCTTTGTTTTTGCGTAGGTTGAATAAAAGTTCTGCCAATATACTTGTTTTTAGTTAAACCTTCCATAAATGGAATTCCCGCCTCCAAGCCATAGCCAATGGCAGCTGGGGTACCTGAATCAGGCACAGAAATAACAATATCAGCTTTAATATCTTTAGTTTCCCTAGCCAGTTGTCTTCCCATATTCACACGTGCTTCATAAATGCTCTCACCATCCATGATACTATCCGGCCGCGCAAAATAAACATATTCAAAAATGCAATGTGCCTTTTTTTTAGGTTTCTTTGTACTATACATAATACTCTTTGGCTCTTTTGTCTCGTCTTCTATAACAATCATTTCTCCTGGTGCCACATCACGCACATACTTGGCTCCCACTAAATCTAAAGCGCAAGTTTCAGATGCTACAACCCAGCCGTTATCAGTTTGCCCGAGACACAATGGTCTAAAACCATAAGGATCGCGGAAAGCAATCAGCTTATGATTATTCATAATTAAAAGTGCAAAAGCACCCTCTATTTGATTAGCAGCATCTGCTACTCTCTCTTCCAGCTCATGCTTACGAGACCTGGAAATAAGACTTAAAACAACTTCACGATCAATGGTAGTTTGAAAAACAACTCCATCTTTAGCCAACTCTGTACGTAATTTTACCGCATTAGTCAAATTACCATTGTGTGCTAAGTACAAGTTGCCACCATCATAATAAACCTTTAATGGTTGAACATTATAAGCCATGCTGGCACCGGTAGTAGAATAGCGCACATGCCCTATAGCAATATTACCTTCTAAACCGCTAACTCCGTCCTTAAATACTTCAGCAACTAAGCCCATGCCCTTTTTGATGTGCATATTTTTGCCATCGCTCACCGCAATACCGGCACTTTCTTGTCCTCTGTGCTGCAAAGCATATAAACCCCAATAAGTATTTAATGCTACATCCTCTTTATGGGATAAAATACCAAAAACACCGCACTCTTCATGCCACTTGTCTTCTTGCAATTCAATTCCTCGCACAATTTTTTCTCCTTATCCCAAATTATTTAATTATTGGTTGTTTTCGGAACGAACTTTGGCCAATTTCTCGCCTTTAGCCAGAACCTCTGCCTGCATTTTTCTTCTATCTACTGCCATTTTTTCTACTAATTCCGGATACTTCGTTGCTAAAATCTGTATAGCAAATAAAGCTGCATTTTTAGCGCCATTAATAGCCATAGTGGCCACTGGAATACCCGACGGCATCTGCACAAAACTTAAAAGTGCATCCATACCGTTTAATGCCGTAGCATTGATAGGAACACCAATAACCGGGACAGTAGTATAGGCAGCAATAACGCCACCTAAATGCGCTGCCGCACCGGCTGCGGCTATAATAACTTCTACGCCTCGAGCTCTTGCTCCCGCAGCAAATTCATGTACTAAATCAGGCGTTCTGTGAGCTGATGCAACTAAAACTTCAACTTCCACGCCAAACTCTTTTAATGTTTTTTCGGCTGACTCCAAAATTGGCCAGTCAGAGTTACTGCCCATAATAATAGCAACCTTCATGAATTTTCCCTCCAAAAATAGAAAATCCCAAGAGTTTTCGCTCTATAATTTTACAGCTAAAATTGCTCTCAGGTCTTCCTTCGTAAATATTATTACATTTATAATACACATTAATTCTACCAATAGGTAGGTTTTATGTCAATGATTCTCTGAACTTTTTACCCCCTATTCACAATTTCGTTCGGTTTTTCCCTAAAAACACACAATGTTAACGTATAACAAGTGAATCATCTCTTTTTATGGTAAATCCGCAGCATTATTAACAACCTAAAAAAGTTAAAAACCCGTATTCGAAATAATTTCGGATACGGGTTTTTTATAATGAAAAATTATTTAGAAACTAACTCAATTACGTCCTTAGTAATATCTTTCCTACCGGTAACAACAGCTGAAGCATCTAAGATGGTAGTTAAACCTTGCGTTTTTGCTACTTTATTGATAGCGGCCAAAATCTTCTTTTGAATCGGCCCCATTAACTCATCTTCGCGTTTAGCTATGCGTTCCGTTAATTCCTTGTCCAATGCTCTTTTACCGTTATCATCTAGGCTTGCAACTTTGGAATTGAATTCTTCTTGAGCTTTTTTTTGTTCAAGTCCAATAGCGGCTTTAACAGTACTGATATCTGGATAACTTGAAAAAACTCTTTGCACATTTACAAATCCAATATTATCAGCCGCAAATGCTGTTTTTGGAGAAAAAGCACCTGTGAATCCCATACATACCAAAACTGCTACTAATAAAGATAAAATCTGTTTCTTCACTAAAATCATCCTCTCGAATTTGATCTAATTGTTACTATACCCCTTGAACACTTCCATGAGTATAACATTTTACTTCTTTTCTATCAAGTATCTCAATGTGAAAATACTGAAAATTTCATTGTAAATGCAACAAACACTGTTATAATTATGATAAATAACATATTATGCTAAGGAGTACTATCATGAAAAAACTTCTATGGATCATAGCTACCTGTTTACTTGTATTCGGTCTTTATAAACAAGACTATTTATCCGTACTACAAAAAGCAGCTGTAATTTGTCTGGAGTGTGTTGGCATTGGCTAAAAAAAGAAACATAGTACAATTTCTAACAACTCTATTATATAACGGCAATCTTCCTGGTTTTATGCAAGGCAGAATTTGGCAAGGAAGCTCAAAACAAATTTGCGTACCCGGTCTTAATTGTTATTCTTGCCCCGGTGCACTAGGTGCCTGTCCTATAGGTTCCTTGCAAAGCTTTATGTCCGGAACGATATTACGCTTTCCCTTCTATGTTTTAGGTCTTTTAATACTTTTCGGTTTAATCTTGGGAAGACGAATTTGCGGGTGGCTATGTCCCTTTGGATTCATACAAGAACTTCTCTATAAAATTCCCACACCAAAATTTTCTAAAAATGCCTTCACTTTAAAACTTACCTATCTTAAATACATAATTGGCGTATTATTCGTTCTCATTATCCCCTTAGCTTTTTTTGCTTGGAATGGCGTTGGTATTCCTGCATTTTGCAAATATATTTGCCCCGCAGGAACTTTAGAAGCAGCTATTCCTTTAATTGCCCTTAATCCTAGTTTGCGTAGCGGTTTAGGCCTAATATTTGGCTGGAAGTTTCTATTAATGCTTTTCACTATATTAATTAGTATTTTTGTTTATCGTCCTTTCTGCCGCTTTCTTTGTCCTTTAGGAGCTTGGTATGGGCTCTATAACAAATTAGCTATATTTGGCATACAAGTAGATAAAGCGAAGTGTATAGGCTGCGAGGCCTGCGTTAGGAACTGTAAAATGGACTGCCAAGAAGTAGCAGACTGTGAATGTATTAATTGCGGTGACAGTAAAGACAAAGTACGTAAATTTATTGCCGATAAAAATTTTAAATTTCCTGTTTATACCGCTGAGCAAGCCGATGTTTACAAAGCTTACAACGTACAAGGCATTCCTACCACTTATATTATTGATGCCAACGTCAATATAACCAAAAAACATGTTGGTGGCATGACAAAAGCTGAACTCAAAGCATTATTGGAAAAAGCCGTAAAAGGAAAATAACATGTAAGAAATTCTGGACAAGTGCTATAACTATTATGTTATAGCACTTTTTATTTGTGTTTATTATGACAAATTGCGTTTTGTTAAATATTTAATATTAGGATATATGGTATCTTCTCCACGCTCCACCTTTACATGTACCCCATATAAATCATAAATGAATTTTTCTGTCAAAAGTTCTGCAGGTGAACCATTCCCTACAATTTTTCCATTACGTAGTGCAATAAGTCTATCGCAATACATAGCCGCAATATTCAGATCGTGCACAGCCGTTACAATAGTTAAGTTAAGGCTTTTAACTATATCCATAATTTGTAACTGATATTTGATATCTAACTGGTTCATCGGTTCATCTAAAATCATACACTCCGTTTCTTGTATCAATGCTCTTGCTAAAAGCACACGTTGCTGTTCTCCTCCTGAAAGCGTCAAAAACTGCGGGTTTCTAGATCTGCTAGTCCCACTTTTTCTAATGCTTTTCTTGCCAAAGCATAATCGCTAGGATTATCTCTTTCTAAGATCCCCTTATGTGGAAATCTTCCCATTAAAACAACCTCTAACACTGGAAAATCAAAACTATAAAAATTGTTCTGAGCTACAACAGATATTTTTAAAGCAGATTCTTGATAACTCATATCACTGATATCTATACCATCTATGTAAATCTTACCTCTTGTTGGCTTCAAAACCCTGTATATGCATTTTAAAAATGTGCTTTTACCACTTCCATTCGGCCCAATAATACCAACAAATTCATGGTTTTCAACACTAACGTTAATATCGTGTAAAATAACGTTTCCATCAATATTCATCGCTAATGATTTTATTTCAAGCCTCATATATTCTTGCCTCCAAACCCATATGCTTTGCTTACCATTAAATAAATAAAACAAGGTGCTCCAATTAGCGATATTAAAATTCCAATTGGTAATTCTGTTCTTGATATTATTGTTCTACAAAAAACATCTGCCCAGATTAAAAATATTGCTCCAACTAATGCGGCTATAGGCAACAAATCTTTGTGGTCGGTACCAACAAAATATTCTAACTATATGTGGTATCAGCAAGCCAACAAAACCTATTACGCCAGCCGAATAAACGGCAAGACCAACTAAAACAGCATTTAGTGGTAGAAAAAATTTTCTATACTTTTGGATATCAAGCCCCAGCGTGATTGCAACATTATCACCCATAAGCATTATATTTAGTACCCTATAATGTACCAAAAATAATATAATACAAATAATGCTTATAGGTAAAACAAACATAATATCCTTCCAATTTGCCATTCCCAGACTTCCCATTAGCCAAAATGTTATAGATTGTATATCTTCTATATTTTTCGAATTATAAATTATATATCCAGTGAAAGCCGAACAAACCGCGTTAAATGCCATACCGCATAACACTAATTTAACAGTATTGCTCCTACCTCCTATATTTGGAAGTATAAATAACGAGCATTGAAACAACAAATGCTCCTAAGAAAGCCGCGACGCCAATAGACTGTGCTCCTAAAAAAAAACCTAAATTGAAAAAAATCGCAACCGTTGCTCCCAGTGATGCTCCAGAAGATACCCCTAAAATATATGGATCTGCTAATGGGTTCTTAACAACTGCTTGCATTACTACACCACAACTGCTTGCATTACTACACCGCTAACCGCTAATGCTCCACCTACAGTCATAGCTAAAACAACTCTCGGCATACGCATAAGCCACACAATGTCATGTACTGGTTCTATATTCCCAAAAACAAATTCTTTATTTGTAAAAAATTCATTAATAACTATATGGTAAACTTGTACGATATTTAGTGGAATTGATCCAAATGTCAATGCTGCTAATGCTGACCATAACAAAACTAATATCAAAAACAGCAATATTTTTTTTTGTTTAATTAAAAACAGCTCCCTTCGTTCAAGCTATATAATCTATTTGTTCAGCAAATCAGGATATAGTTTTTTACTTATAAATTTTATCGCTTCCAGCGTCCTTACTCCACTATTACCGGTATAAATCTGTGGAATTAAATAAACTTTTTTATTTTTAACCGCACTTACGCTTGCTAATAGTCGATTATTTACTATTGATTTTTTATCATTATCACTGTTAGAATTATAAACTACTAATAAAACATCTGGATTTGCTGCCACTATATCTTCAAAAGAGATAGTTTGGCCTACGTCAACCATTTTTGAACCAAGTCGTTCTACTATATTTCCAACTAAAGTATTTACTCCAAGATTTAATCGTCTTTTACCTGTAAAATAAATTACCATAACTCTATAAGCTTTTCTGTTAGGAACTTTTGCAAGCACATTATTTATCGCGTCCTCCATATTAGCAACAATTAGTTCCGCTTCTTTTTCGCGATTAAAAATATTACCTACATCTCTAATAAACTTATATTCAGTTTCTAACGTTTCTACATTATTGGAACCACGTTGATGAGCAATATAACAATTGCAACCCCTCATGTTCCAAAAATCAGTTGTTCCAAGTGACCAAATACCTTTACTTGAAAAAGAAGAAGGATACCCCATGATTAAATCCGGTTGTAAGCTTACAGCAAACTCTTGGTTGATACCACATAAACCATAGTAATGAATGCTTTTAAAAAAATCCTGTTGCGGTTGTATTTCTTCATTTTCTAAAGATATGAAGCGCCCTGCTGTAGCAACAATCTTATCTCCGAGGCCTAATTTCAATAGAAGTTCAATATTATCTTGATGGTAGGCAATAACTCGTTGTAGTTGTTTTTTGATCTTTATAAAAACTTCCTGTTGGTTCGTGTTATATGTTTTTATATAAACGGGATAATGACTGCTTGCAATGTTTCTATTATTGGGGATAACCTCTGGAATAATATTTTGTTTAATTATGTTGTTTGCGGTAAAAAAAATCATGATGATTGTAACAAGTATAGTAATTTTTTTTATTTTAGATTTCATATAAGCAGCAGTACTCCTTAAAATAATATTACGAGAGAAGTCTTTTAATAATGGCTTCTCCCGCAACTTTTATTATAAATAAAATTGAGCAGTAAGCGCTAACGTTCTAGGATTCCCTAGTGCTAAATAGTTAAGTCCTGATTGAGACAACCAATCGTTTTTATCAGTAATGTTATAACACATTAAGCTTAAAGTTACTGGTGTACTATGGTACTAGTATATAAGAATGGACACGAAAAGTTTAACAAGCTAAAATCAATTTAGAAAGGGCGTGTTAAACCTTGTCCAAAAATGGAATAAGATTTACCGATGAATTTAAAAAACAAATAGTAGATTTGTATCAATCCGGTAGTAGCGTAAGCTACCTTAGCAGTGAATATGGCGTAACTGCAGTAACAATTTATAAATGGATAAAAGAACTCTCCCCAGTTAAGGGACTACACGATGAAGAAATTACTTCCAAGGAATATGAGAAGATGAAGAAACGTATTGCAGAGCTGGAAATGGAGAACGAAATATTAAAAAAAGCTACAGCCATATTCGCACGAAAACACTAGGAGAAACAGTTGGCTTCATCAATAGATACAAAGCCCAGTATACAGTAAAGCGCACCTGCAAAGTATTGAACCTTCCTCGAGGCACCTATTATAAGTCCTTATGTCTCGTAACATCTGCCAGAAAAATAAACAAACAGAAGTTCCTAGAAACAATAAAAGATGTTTTCGAAGAAAACAAGAAGAGATATGGAGCACCAAAGATACAGAAAGTATTAGAAGCTCTTGGCATAAAGGCCAGTCTAAAGCGTGTCCAAAGGCATATGGCAGAATTAGGGCTCAGGGCAATAGTAGTAAAGAAATACAGGTATTATTCTTCTAAATGTTTGGTTGAAGAACATGACAATTTGTTAAACAGAGATTTCAAAAGTGCAGCAATCAACAAAAAATGGTGTACAGACATAACCTATATCCATACAGTTATTGATGGTTGGACATATCTGGCGTCAGTAATGGACTTGGCCAGCAAGAAGATTATCGGCTATGCCTATGCAAAAAGGATGACAGCAGAACTAGCGGTACAAGCTATTGAAAATGCCTGCCTTAATGTCAGTGATACAACAGGAATAATTTTGCATAGTGATCTTGGAACTCAATACACTAGTCAAATGTTTGAAGATGAGCTTGTAAGAAAAAATATGGTTCATTCTTACAGCCGTAAGGGAAACCCCTACGATAATGCCTGCATTGAATCTTTCCATTCCGGATTGAAGAAGGAAGAAGTGAACCATAACAGGTATTATGATTTCAAGATGGCCGGTAAAGCCATCTTTGAATATATTGAATCATGGTATAACCGAAAGAGGATTCATGGCAGTATAAAGTATATGACTCCGCAGGAGTTTGAAGACGCAGCAAAATCTACAGCATAAAAGTTAAACTATTTGTGTCTACAGTATTGACCTAGGTCCATCTTTAATAAGAAATAGATTACCTTCTACTGCTTCAGTTATTTTTTCGTTACGCACAAAAATAGTCTCAAAAGCTTTTCCTACGATAGCCTTTTGCTTGGCCAAAACTTCAGGCAGTCTATTTAAGGAGTTAATATCGCAACGTTGCCAGCGTTCATCAATTTCCGTAATAACGTTAACACCTTTTTCTTGTTGTTGGGTTAAATTTACCCTATTATTTTCTGCTACGAACATAGTTAACTGTGGTACCATCATTTCAGGAAAGCCTAAACTTCCCTTTCCTTCACCACGAGTAAGTTGAGTATAGATTTCACCATTTTCTAATCCGCTAGCGCTTATTAATTGCTCATGAAATTCCACTATTTCCTCTACCGTATAAATACCAGGAATTTTAATTGCCATAGCAGAGTTAAACAAAGCTTCTATGTGAGGAAGCAAAGCAAAACAACGGCCATTGTATACAGGAACTACTTCAAATACACCGTCCCCAAATTGTTGTCCTCTATCACCAAAAGCAAATGTTGCACTGCCCTTGTCCATTATTTCACCATTAACCAAAACTACATCTTTTATCATCATTCATCCTCCAAAATACTAACAAGGGCTTTTCAATACCTATTCCCTAAGAGTATAATATATATATGTTTTATTATATATTAAAACCCGGCTTTTGTTAACCAAAAGCTAAGAGGAGGATTTTTATGAATAGCGACGTTATTAAATGTGCAACAGATTATGCCAAGGATAATAATATCCAATACATCGTTACCGCTTCTATTACCGGCAATTCTCTTCCTGAGTTAGTAAACAGTTTCGACGGTGAGATTGTCTGTGTTACTCATGTTAACGGTTATAAGACCCCTGGCGAAAATGAATTCCCTGCCGATTTACGCCAAGAATTTTCCTCTAAAGGTGTGAAGTTCTTAACTGCTGCCCATGTATTATCCGGCGCAGAACGCGGCATCAGCAGCGGTTTTAAAGGCATGTACCCTGTAGAAATAATCGCTCAGTCCTTACGCATGTTAGGTGCGGGCACTAAAGTCGGTGTAGAATGTGCCGTTATGGCCTTAGATGCTGGTTTAATACCTTTTAATACCAAAGTACTATCTTTGGGCGGTACCGGACGCGGGTTGGATACAGCCATTGTTATTACCCCCGGCTATGCGCAAAAAATTTTTAGTACCAGAATTCATAAAATACTAATCAAACCGGAGTTGTAAAATTTTGAAAGAACGCAATATGATTTTTGATAATCTACGTGGCATATGCATGTTAGGCGTTATTGCCATCCACGCCGGTTCCTATGTAATGGATTCAGCTACTGCCAGTGAACATATTTTTATGCTCATGGAAGTATTGAGCCGTTATAGTGTGCCAGCGTTTTTTTTCATATCCGGCTACGGTCTTTTTTATACCTATACTTTAGACAAGCCTTTAGCGTATTGGCCATTTATAAAAAAACGTCTAGTCAGCATCGGCATTCCCTATGTGCTCTGGTCGCTATTGTACATTGCGGCTTATGATTACTCCTATCCCGATCCGCAAAACTGGGACTTAAATGAATTATGGTTTAAGTTAGCGTTTGGCAATGCGTCCTACCATATTTACTTTCTGGTCATACTTATGTGGTTTTATGCTCTTTTTCCTTTGTGGCGCAGATTAATGTTGCTAATGGAAAAGTATTCTTTAAAACTGTCCTTACCTATCTTATTTTTGGCTCAGTTATATTTTTATAATTTAAGTTCGCACTTTTGGGCCTATCCTGCCTGGGTTATGCAAGATGATTTTATTTTTAATTTGTTCCAATACAGATTAAATTATATTCCTTTTTTTTATCTATTTATTTTTATGTTAGGCGGCGTAATAGCCCGTCACTACGAAGTATTCGCTAGCCTTATACGCAATAATTTTAAGCTGATAACCTGTGCCTTTCTTCTTAGTGCCTCGGTAAACGCAGCGGTATTTTATCGTCATCTCTACAAATGGCATATGGATTTAGAAACCATTGTTAATACTTTGCAGCAGCTTAGCACCTATGGATTGATTTATACCCTTACCGCTTTGTTTTTCTTTTGTGCCCTCCTAGATAAATACCGTACCCATAAAATAACCTGGTTACAGAAACTTTCTAATAGGTCTTTTTTGATTTATTTAGTCCACCCCTATATTATGGATCAAATCTATTTACAGCTAAAGTTTGCAGCAATTCCTTTTTCTCTAGTGCCTATGCCGCTATTTTATCTAGCAATAGTCTCTATATCTTATTTTGCAGCTGTTGTGATGCATAAAACAATGAATTCTTCACATTTAAAAACAAAAACGAGTCTAAGGTTTTTACCTTAGACTCGTTTTTTATTCTTAGAAATATACAACCTATGTTTATTTTATATTAATACGCCCATCGTAAACGTTACCGCTGCTAACAGCCAAGGTAACTTCTTGCCCGTCATGTAACTTATCCATGGCACCTACAGCCCCTACTATGACCGGAATGCCACAGTTAATACCAACTATTGCCGCCGAGGAGGTAAAACCTCCTTCTTCAGCAATAATACCGGAAGCTTTAGCTGCGTAGGGAGCGATTTCATTTTCTATAGAGGACACTAGCATAATGTCGCCCGGCTTAAATTTAACCAAATCCTCTACGCCATGAACTTTGCAAATAACACCTATAACAGCATTTTTACCAATACCAACTCCATGTACAATTGCAGTTTCCAAATTAATCACCTTGATTAGGTTTGTACTGCCTATTTTGCCCACATTCATGCCGGCAGTAACGACAACCGAATCCCCTTCCTTTAAAAATCCCTCTTCTTTGGCTCTTTGTAAAGACAACTCAATAAGTTCATCTGTACCTTTGGCTTGCGCTCCTAAAAGCGGTTTAACGCCCCAATACATTTGCATACGCCTAATATTGGCTTCCACGGGAGATACCGCTATCACCGTAGCTTTAGGGCGATATTTAGCAATCATACGTGCCGTATAGCCAGATTCGGTAATAGTAAGTATAGCATCAGTCTCCAGCTCTTGAGCAATCTGCACGGTAGCGTGGCTGATAGCATCAGTCATGTTAACTTGAGCACCAATACCCTTGCTCCTAAATATTTTCACATAGTCCAGCGCTTCTTCTGTACGCACTGCTATTTTATTCATGGTCTGCACCGCTTCTAAAGGATATTCACCGGAAGCAGTTTCGCCACTTAGCATGATAACATCCGTGCCATCAAAAATAGAATTTGCTACATCACTGGCCTCGGCTCTGGTAGCACGATAATTACTAATCATGCTTTCTAGCATTTGCGTAGCTGTAATAACAGGTTTACCTACTTTGTTACATTTAGCAATAATAGCTTTTTGTACCAAAGGAACTTCTTCCGCCGGAATCTCTACGCCTAAATCTCCTCTTGCTACCATAACTCCATCTACTACCTGCAAAATCGTATCAATATTATTGACGCCATCACTGCTTTCAATTTTAGCAATAATTCCCATAGCAGAATGCTTTTCCTCTAGCAGCTTCCTAATCTCAATAACGTCCTCTTGTGTCTGCACAAGAGAAGCCGCAATATAATCCATATTATGTTCAATAGCAAAAGTAATATCTGCTTTATCTTGCTCGGACATAAAGGGTAATTTAAGTACTACGCCAGGAACAGCTACGCGTTTACGCGAACTAATCTCTCCGCCATGTATTACTTTTGTATAAAATTTTTAGGCAAAATTCATGGTCTTCGTTTAAAATAACCTTACCTTGTTTAAAAATACCTAAGCGCATTTCAGGTCCTTTAGTATCGGCGATGAGAGCAACAGGTTTTCCTGCTTCTCGTGCTGCGTCGCGCACCATAGCAATACGCACTTCTTGTTCAGCGTGTTCTCCATGGGAAAAGTTGAATCTTGCCATATCCATACCAGATTTTATCATTTCCAACAACAGTCCCGGTTTATCAGTTGTGGGACCCATGGTACAAATAATTTTAGTTTTTTTCATGAAAATCAACTCCTTATAGTCTAAAAGACTGGGCAAAAAGATGCCCAGCCTTTTAGATATTCGTTATATTATTATAAATTAATTCACAAGCTTCTTCGGCTTCGGAAAAAGGCACACATAGCTCTTGTGTGCTCTTTTTAGCTCCAGAACTAACTTCTTTTTCTTGCACTAAGAATCCAGCATTTTCCAACAACGTTTTTGCTTTTTTCATATCTTCTTTATTTTTGGCAATGTAAACTACCTTCCACATATGTTTACCTCCGCCTACTTTAGGACTCTTTGATAGCTCTGATTTTTTCAATAAGCTTTGGTAAAACCACCAAAGCGTCTCCTACTATACCATAGTGAGCAACTCTAAAAATGGGAGCATTTTCATCTTTATTAATAGCTATAATAATATCAGATTTATTCATACCAGCTAAATGCTGTACCGAACCGGAAATACCAAAAGCGAAATAAATTTTAGGTGTAACTGTTTTGCCTGATTGCCCAACCTGGTGAGGATGATCAATCCAACCTTCGTCCACTACAGCGCGAGAGCCGCCAACTGCACCACCTAAAACCTTAGCTAATTCTTCCAGCATTTTAAAGTTGTCTTGGCAACCCATGCCGCGGCCACCGGAACAAATCATTTCAGCGTCATCAATCTTCATAGCACTAGTTTCGATTACCGGCTCATTTCTCAACATTTTTGCACGATCTACAATTTTATTTTGGATTTCGCAGTTTATTACTTCACCTGTTCGAGTCAAATCAGGCACTACCGGTTTAAATACTTTGGGACGAACTGTACCCATTTGTGGACAGCGTTCTTCGCATAAAATAGTTGCCAAAATATTACCGCCCAAAGCAGGTCTTGTCCAATGCACAATTTTGCCTTCAATATCTAAAGCTGTACAATCTGCACATAGACCAGTATTCATACGAGCTGCGATTCTAGGGCCTAAATCTCTACCATCAACTGTTGCGCCTACTAATATGGCACTAGGTTGGTATTTTTTTATAAGCTCACAAAAAGCATTAGTGTAGCAATCTGTGTTGTAAACTGTATATTCTTCACCAGTTACCAAATATACTACATCAGCGCCTGCCGCAATTAGTTTTTGAGGAATATCGCCGGCAACATTAGTCAAAAGAACAGCTCCGCAACGTTGACCGGATTTTTTAGCCAAAACAGCTGTTTCCGCCAAAAGTTCGTAAACAACATGTACAGGTTCTCCATTTTCAGTTTCTACAAAAAACCATAAATCTTTTTCTTGGCCCGTAGCCATTCCCACAACAGCTGTCTTGTCTGTAATCGCCGCTTCACCTAGACTAATAACTTCTACAGGACATTCACTAATACAAGCTCCACAATTAATACCATCTTCTTCTTTAACCTCTGCCTTACCGTCAACCATATATAATGCTCCTACGGGGCAAATGCTTAAGCAAGTCTCACAACCAATACAATTATCTTTATCAATAGTTACTGACATTTACTCACACCTCATCTGGCAATTATTTTTGCCTCTAATAATTTTTCTACCAATTTATCAACTGCCACTTGAGGATCTTCCTCATGAAAAATCTCACTGCTAATTTCAGGAACAGGTGGCGTAAATACTGTTACTACCTTGGTTGGTGACCCGTTAAGTCCAATAATATTGACATCTAAATTCATATCTGCCGCAGACCATGTAGGTATTTCCATTTTTCTTGCCTTCATTTTGCCTTTAATACTCGCAAAGCGTGGTTCTTTCTCGCTTCTAGCAACTGTTATCAACGCAGGCAAAGGTACAGCGATTGTTTGCACCGTTGTTTCATTGTCCCTATCAACCAAAACCTTATTATCTTCAATACTTATTTTAGTTGCCCCGGTTACTTGAGGCAAATTCAAATGTTCTGCCATTTCCGGTCCTACTTGTGCAGTATCGCCATCAATAGCTTGTTTGCCGCAAAGGATTAAATCAAAAGCCCCTGCATGTTTAACGGCAGCAACCATAGCGTGACTGGTAGCCAAAGTATCAGAACCGGCAAAAGCACGATCACTAATAAGTGCTACGTCATCTGCTCCCATGGCGATGGCATCTTTTAAAATAGCTACAGCTTGTGGTGGTCCCATAGTAAGCACTGTTACCTTGGCACCCACAGTATCTTTTAGCTCTAAGGCCATTTCCAAGGCATATTTATCATACGGGTTCATTATACTTTGAACACCGTCCCTAATCAAAGTATTCGTTACCGGATCAATTTTTATTTCAGCAGTATCCGGTACTTGCTTGACACATACTATTATGTTCATAAATATCCTCCTTATTGTTTTCCCCTAAATTAAAAACCCTCTACATAGCAAAAGAAATTTGCCATATTCGCTCTTAGCAAAGAGTAACCAATTAGAAGAATATACCCTACATTTTATCATTCAACTGTTACAAGTGCAAGCATTTAGACCCTACAGGTATCAGTCAAGTAAAAGTTGGCAAATCTTTCTTCGTAGGAAAAATCTTGCATTTTTAATTGTTGAATGGAATTTTCCATAAAATTTTGGGCAAACTCATCCTCCCAAGTTGTTATAAGCTAAATTAGATATGTGCTATCTCACTAAATTCTCTATATCCAAATGCCCTTAGCAAAGATTTCCTACTGCCGGTCATCTTTGCGTCTGCAATTGCCCAATGCCCCTTGCGGATGTTTCCATCTTTCTTGCCTTTGCCTACGACCCTAGGTATTGCAGCAGCACTTAAAATATCTTTGGCAAATACAACTATTTCTCTGTCTATAAGGCTCGTATAGCGTTCAAGAGCCGTATAAAAGGTCTTGTTTTCTAATCTCGTAAGTATTTTTGCCATGTAGCCTGCACCTGGGATGCCCCAGCTGCCTTTATGGTGCTTCATCCTTAAAGTAATTACCGAGCAGTTCTGGCTTTCCTGCGTACCCATAGATCCGTATAAAAGTCCTTCCGGCGGCTTAGGCAGCTTTTCCTTCATATCAAAATAAGCTTTTATTCCTGCCTCGTTGTTGCTCAAATAGCTGTACAACGCTCTTGCTTTTTCTTCTCTTTTGTCTTCCTTCTCATTACTGGCAACACTGTTTGCATAGGCGTCTATTTTCGCCAGCAACTCTTCCGTTTTACCGTCCATATACAATGCTTTTAGCTCTTTACGCATAGCCGTATCGGCTATTGCGTAAATTATCTTCTTGAACACATGAAACCTGTCTAATTGGTAAATAGTATACGGATCATAAGGATGCTTAACCCAGGCTGCTCCATCCCCATTAATGAACCTGTACTTTACTTCATCCGTATTGTACTTTGTTTGAATCATGGCTTCCCTTATGCGGTGGAACTCTTTTGCCTCTTCAAAACCTGCGGTCATAACTTTTCCCACGACTTCATTTCTGCCGTCTTTTCCCTTACGTATACCCTCATAGGCCGTGCTGACCTTTATCTCTTTGCCCGAGGCCTCTTTTGGGCGGTAGGGCTTTTGCAGGTGCAGGAATATACCATCAGCTTCTTCGAACAATACCGGTGCTTCTTTACCCGTCTGCGGCTTATCTTCTTCTAATCTTTTGGCCATGTCTGTTTCTTCTGCTTCCAGTTTTTTACCAAATTCCTGCACCGTATTCCAAATTCCTTGGCTGCTTATATTTATTTGGCTGGTAAGATTAACGGCAGATTCTGCTTTCCTGAAGCTTACCTCTGTGGCTGCTTTAACCATTGCTTCTACAGAGTTACATGAATTCCTTCTTGCCTTCTTCGTTAATGTGCTCATAGACCGTGCGCTTATAGGCGACATCTCCGAACACGCAGCGTATGTGGTTGGCCTTAAAACCTTTGTGCCTATACGCCTTGCGATCTCTTTCGACCATGAGCTTCCTATCGTAGCCTTCCAACAAGTCCTTCACCATTTCGACGGCAGCACTGCACACATAGCTGAAAATTATTTTCTCAATATCCTTGAATGTCGGCAAGCTTTCATTTACAATATCCATAGTAGGAACTCCTTTACATGTTTTGTCTAGCAACTAACATATTAAAGAATTTTTCCTACTATGGGAAGTGGATTTTACATCCACTTCCTTATTTTGTTTCTTTTGCCAACTAATATTTTACTCTAACGCTCTATACGTTTAATGCGACCATTTCTAATCCATTCCATGGCATCTAATAACGGTTTGTAATATGGATCAATGTGATAGCCTAAAATATGGATATCCTTATCATCAAAATAAGTATCTATCTCCACACCCGGAATTAATTTAATATGTAGAGACTGTGTCTCTATATATTTTCTTGCTCTAATATACCCAGCCGTATTATCGTGATCTGTAATAGCAATAGTCACTAAGTTTGCTACCATAGCCATTTGTAAAATATTTTCAGGAGTATAAATTCCGTCAGAAGCAGTTGTATAAATATGTAAGTCTACTAACCTTTTTTATTCTCCTTAGCTAAGAACGCCAAAGCTAATGCTCCTCCACCAATTATGTCTTTGATCTCGACTTCGTTGTTTACTTGCAGAGTTGTTATTTCTATTATTTTTAAATACTCTGCTGTAATATTTTCTCTATATTTTTTTATACTTTTCACTGTATTTGCCTCCATTTTCTTATTTCTTTAATATTCGACAATAAAGCAAAAAATACCTTCTACCTAATGGTGGAAGGTATTTTTTGCTTTATTACATTAGGCCGCTATCCTTCAAGGCTTCTTTTAATTTTGCATGTTCATCCGCTGTTAAAGAACACATCGGTAATCTAAAAGGGCCGGCATCAAAGGGGGTAAGCATAGTAACGGCTTCTTTAATAGGCATAGGATTACTTACAATAAACATAGCTCTTGCTTGTGGTAACATTTTAGCATTAAGTTCAGCAGCTTCTTTAACGTTACCGGCTTCATAGGCCAGCATAATATCTTGCAACAACTTGCCCCCAACATTACTAAGTACACTAATTAGTCCTGTAGCCCCTACAGACATAAAGGGAAGTATCAAAAGATCATCGCCACTATAAATAGTAAAGTCTCTCGGTAAAATACGATATAGTTCGGCTACTTGAGAAACATTGCCTCCAGCTTCTTTAATCGCCACGATATTTTTACATTCTTTGACTAATCTAGCCATGGTATCCGGCAAAATATTGCTTCCTGTTCTTCCCGGAACATTATAAACTATAACCGGTAAATTAGTAGAGTCGGCAATAGCTTTAAAATGCTGATAAAAACCATTTTGCGTAGGTTTATTATAATACGGGCCTACAACCAAGACTCCATCAGCACCAACCTCTTCAGCCATTTTTGTAGTCTTAATTGTTGCTGCCGTGTCATTGCAACCAGTTCCCACAACAACAGGAGCTTTTCCTCCCACACTGCTTATAATAGTAGTAAACAGTTCTTTTTTTTCATCTATAGACATAGTAGGCGCCTCGCCTGTAGTTCCAGCAACAACTAATCCATCCGAACCATTAGACAAAAGCCACTGAGCAAAATCGGCGGCTCCAGTATAATTTACACTGCCATCAGCGTTAAATGGGGTAATCATAGCAGTTAATAATCTGCCAAAATATGGGCTTTGCATTTTTATCGCACTCCTTTTAAAGTTTAAACGCAGCGTGCAATGCTTGTACTGCGTCAATAACATATTTATCATCAATTATCGCAGATATCGTTGTATCTGAGTCAACTGTTTGCAAAATTGCTATATTTTTTTTAGCCAAGGCAGATACAAATGTTGCCATTACCCCAGTCACACCACGCATTCCAGCTCCTACAACGGAAACTTTGCCACAGTGATCAGTAAGTTCATATTCATACGCAAATCTTTGCAAAATATTTTCCGCATTTTTTTTATCTGGAGTATAAACAGCAAACATACTCAATTCTGGTTGTAAATTCAAGCAACCTACGCTAACGCCACCAACTGCTAACTCGTCAAACAGCTGTTGACCACTAGTTAAATCAGTATCGTCCAATTTAACGCGAAATTGAACTAGGTCTGTCAAGTAAGTAACCCCACTGGCTATACGTTCATTAATCTCAATTTCGCCACAAATCTTTGAACAACAATTTGCACCTATTAAAGTACCACAAGCATCGGAAAAAGTTGACTTAACAACCAAAGGGATATTTTTTTGCATAGCAATTTCTACAGCCCGTGGATGGATAACTTTCGCTCCTTGATGAGCCATTTGGCAAATTTCACCATAAGAAATTTCTTGCAAGATATTAGCCTCTTTAACAATACGAGGATCAGCTGTCATAATGCCTTCTACATCGGTATAAATTTCTACGAGTTCTGCATTTAAGGCAACACCCAAAACTGCTGCGGAAGTATCGCTGCCTCCACGGCCTAAGGTAGTAAAATCACCGTTTTGTTCAGTAATACCTTGAAAACCACAAACAACAGGGACAGCTCCTGCTAACAAAAGATTCATTATTTCGCAGGTGTCAATATTTTTAATTTTAGCTGAACCAAATTTTGCATCAGTAACAATTCCTGCCTGTCCACCTGTTAGAGCCAAAGCATTAATTCCGGCTGCTTGCAAGGTAGCGGCAACTACAGCTGCCGAAATAAGTTCACCGCAACACATCATGACATCCATCTCGCGACTATTTACTGTAGCATTGGAGGCTCTCAAAACATTAATTAAAGTATCAGTGGCATAAGGGTCGCCTTTTCTTCCCATAGCAGATACTACTAGCACAGGTGAATAACCTTTTTTTTGTGCTTCTTTTACTTTATTTGTGACAGCATTTCGCGCTTCAACTGTCGCTACAGAAGTTCCACCGAATTTTTGCACTATTATATTCATCTTTTATCCACCTTATAGCCAACCATTTTTAATCATGGTTTCAGCAATTTGTAATGTATTAAGAGCGGCACCCTTGCGAATTTGATCACCAACACACCATAAATTATAACTCTTAGGTGCCGATTCATCCTTGCGTAAACGACCTACATAGACATCATTTTTATCGGAGGTATATAAGGGCATTGGATAAATCTGTTGGCTTGGAACATCTTGCACCGTTACACCTGGAAAGGCATTTAAAGCCTCTGTAATTAAGCCCAAATCCAATTCATCTTCTAATTCAATATTGACCGATTCACTATGACTGCGATATACAGGAACCCTAACAGTAGTCGCAGTAATTCGCATATCCTCATCAGCAAAAATTTTCTTTGTTTCGTTAACCATTTTCATTTCTTCTTTGGTATAACGATTGTCTAAAAAAACATCAATTTGAGGAATTACGTTCAAAGCTAAGGGATAATGTTTTGGCTGCCCGGAACTTGGAAAAATATTTGCTTGCATTTCTTTCCCTGCAGCAACTGACTTAATCTGCTCCGTAAGTTCATCAAGACCATCTTTTCCTGCTCCGGAGGCAGCTTGATAAGTGGATACAACTACTCTCTTTATTTTCGACAAGTCGTAAATGGGCTTTAAAGCCATAACCATAATAATAGTAGAACAATTAGGATTAGCAATAATGCCTTTGTGTTGTAAAATTGCCTCAGGATTAACTTCCGGCACTACTAAAGGTACCTCTGGATCCATGCGAAAAGTACTGGAATTATCAATAACTACCGCTCCTGCCTTTACAGCAATAGTAGCAAATTCTTTACTAATTGAACCGCCGGCAAAAAGAGCTATATCAATGCCGCTAAAAGAGTCTTTTGTTGCTTCTTGCACCGTGTACATTTTCCCTTTTACTTCATATTGTTTACCAACACTCTTTACAGAAGCTAAAAGTCTTAATTCATCAAAAGGAAAGTCTCTCTCGTTTAAAAGTTTTATAAATTCTTGTCCCACGGCCCCAGTTGCACCTAATATAGCCAAATTATACCTTTTCATAGTAGTCGCCTCCTAAAGTAATTTTATAGTAATTTATCTAAACCATACACCAGCCCTATTTTAGATATCATAGCACGACACCCCAACATTACACCAGGCATATAGCACTCACGATTAATAGAATCGTTACGGATTTTCAATGTTTCACCTGCACTGCCAAAAATTATCTCTTGCGAAGCAACAAATCCAGGTAACCTTACACTATGAATATGCATTCCTTCATAATTATGCCCCCTGGCCCCGGCCAATTTTTCAACTTCCTCCGGATGCCCTTGAGCAACATAACCGCCACGAGCTTCTGCCAATTTTTGTGCAGTCAAGACTGCTGTTCCTGATGGTGCGTCTAGTTTTTTATCATGATGCATTTCAATAATTTCAACTTGTGGGAAATACTTAGCCACTTCACAAGCTATTTTCATCATCAAAATAGCTCCCATAGCAAAATTAGGGGCAACCAAAATTCCTACTTTGTTATTCTTGGCCAAATCATCAAGTTCTTTTAAATTTTCCGTGGTAAAACCAGTAGTACCAACCACTGCATGAACGCCATTACTTAAAATTATTTTCAAATTATTCATTACCACATCAGGTCTAGTAAAATCTACTACAACCTGGGGTTTATATTTATCTAAAGCATTTTGGAGATCCTCTTCCACTAAATGGCCTTCTACCATTTTTCCTGCTCCGTGGATATCAACACAACCAACCAAATTCATGTCTTTTTCATGTAAAACTGTGCGCACAACCTCGCTACCCATTCTGCCCAAAGCACCATTTACTAATACGTTTATCATTTAGAACACCCTTTCTAAAAAAAAATACAAGCCTATGAGCGCTCTCATTGGCTTGTATTTTATCTACCAACGCTGGCAAATAAATAAAAACTCGCTGAGATAGCACTCCGCCAAATAATTGACGACAGTCCGCTAACTATTCGTTAGCGACCCAGCTCAGCAATATGGCTATTACTAAACTTCGGCGGTAACCCTTTCCTTCGTATCATCGAAACCACTCTCAACGAAGTACTCATGCTTTCCGCTCCTCTATCATCTATATATTGCATTAAGTATAAACATATAATTACAGTTTGTCAATATTTTTTGGCACATTGTAAACTAATTTTTGTACGTTAAATATAAGCAATTTACTTGACAGATTCTGTTATTACGTTATAATCATATTAATCTAATAGGAATAGTATTATTAATATTTTAGCTAAACAATACAATTTATAATATTGGGAGGAAAAATAACATGAATAAAAAAGCTATAATTGCCATGAGTGGAGGTGTTGATAGTTCTGTAGCGGCTTTACTTATGCAAGAAAAAAAATATGAAATTATAGGTACAACATTGAAACTATATGATAATAAGGACCTTGGACTTAGCAAGGGTCATACCTGTTGTTCTTTGTCTGATGTAGAAGATGCTAGATTAGCAGCCTATAAACTTGGTATCCCCTATTATGTATTTAATTTTGTTGAAAAATTTCACGAAAACGTAATCGACCGTTTTGTTAAAAGTTATTGCACTGGTAGTACTCCCAACCCTTGTCTTTACTGCAATCGGTATATTAAATTTACAGCCTTACTGCAAAGAGCTAAAAAAATAGGTTTTGACTATGTTGTAACAGGACATTATGCCCGCATAGAAAATGCTGGCTCAAGATATTTGCTGAAAAAGGGTTTGGACACTACTAAAGATCAAAGCTATGTTCTCTACAATTTAACGCAACAACAGCTAGCACATACGCTCTTTCCTCTAGGCGAACTGCTAAAATCACAAGTAAGAGAAATTGCTGCAGAATATGGTTTTGCTAATGCACAAAAACATGATAGTCAAGATATCTGCTTTGTACCTAGTGGTAATTATGCTGAATTTATAAAAAGATATACCGGTCAAAACTTCCCACCGGGCGCTTTTATTGATAAAAAAGGGGATATTATTGGTACTCATAAAGGCATTATCAACTATACTATAGGACAACGTAAAAAATTGGGTTTGTCCTCTCCTACCCCCTGTTATGTTTGCCAAAAGAACCCAGTTAACAATACTATTACAGTAGGTGATGCTCAAGCTCTATTAACAAATACTTTAGTCGCACATGACTTAAATATAATAGCAGTACCAAAACTTGATAGACCTCTAAGGCTTAAAGCCAAAATTCGTTATCACCAAGTAGAACAATGGGCTACTGTAGAACAAACAGAAGAAGACACACTGCACCTTATTTTTGATAACCCGCAGCGTGCCATTACTCCAGGCCAAGCTGTTGTACTTTATGATGATGACATTGTGCTTGGCGGAGGCATAATCGCCTAAAAAAACAGCTATCCTTAAAAAGGATAGCTGTTTTGCTGTTATTTTGTACTACCAAAGCCTCCACTACGAGTAGCTTTTGTATCTGAACTATCATCATCAACGGTCAAATACTTATAAAAAATACCCTGAGCAATACGTTCGCCTTTTTCAAGCAGTAAAGGACCCTCGCCACGATTAAGCAGCGGTAGCATAATATGTCCTTCATTGTCAGCGTTATTATAATAATCTGAATCAATAATACCTTCATTATTAACTAAACAAACCTCTTTTTTTATCGCAATACTAGAACGAATATGTATGCCAAGATATTCATCTTCTTGCATATAGGCCTTAATTCCAGTGGGCACCATTACCAATTTATTGGGTAACAAAATAACTTTCTCCGGTAAACAAAGATCATAACCGGCGGAAGCTTTTGTTTTGCGCTCTGGCATAGGAAAATCCACCTTACTATATTTATTGATTTTTTCGAATCCGCGTATTTTCATAACATACCTCCAAAATATATTGTGGACTATAGTAAATCTCATTGTTTTTACTTAGCTTGCTTTTACACTAAGCCATTGTTTTTTTTGTTCACCTTTAGGGTAAAGATGGGCATCAAACCACATAGTGAAAAATCTATGTGCTGAACCTAGCGTATAACCATCTTGATAATGGTCAGTAGTATCGTATGGGTCTGCGAAAATTAATACATCATTTTCTGTGTTGCTAGTACCCATAGTATCATAACCAATAATAACGCGCCAATGTCCCCCCCATTCCACATTTTCGACCAGTATAGGCATATTAGCGTGTAAATGCTCTAAGACAAACTTGCGAAAAGCAAGCGGATTGTCGGGGGTCGCGTTTGCATAACAACTTTCCACCGTCCATTTGTTATTTTTAAAATACTTAATCATATTTTTAGTTCCGGTACCACCCATCCTACTAGTGCTCATATATTGCCCTAGTTCTTCTTCTGTGACAGTAAAAGAAGGTGATAAGTACTTTATGACCATCAAAGCAGCTGATGGTCCACAACTAAAAGGTGTCTTTTGTTGCAGTGTTTTGAAATTAGACAATATAGTTAAATTATTGCTAGATTTCATGTTATAGAAGTCATGCCGAGGATAATAAGTAGAATTGGCTACATTATTACTACCTTTATAAGCGGCCGCTCCATAACTTGTCTTGCTTCCGGCAATATTTCCCGACGAAGGTAATAGTTTGAAAATACCAAAACAAATAACAAATAACAGTATAGTCAATGCTATGATTTTTTTCATAAGACCTCCTTTACTGCAATGGGGTTATATGATTTACCAAATAAGATATTTAGCATCCTCAAAAGTGAGTCTTTTTTATTAAAGTCAATCTTTTACTAATTCATCTAAACGTACCAAAGCGGTTGGTGCATTTCCGATAGCAATAATAACAGTCCCTTCAATAGTGCAGGCTTTTTCCATGCATGCTGCTGCCCTTGTAGAACCAGCTTTTTTGGCGCGTTCAGCCGCATCCTGGTCAGCCATAAAGCATACGGCTTTACCGCCCAACTGAGTTAAACCTTGTTTGTTAATACCAGTACAAGCCATGTTAGTATCAGTGACTATTGTAACCCCATTATTAAGAGCAGCCAAACCTTTGGTAACTACGTCATCGGAAAATAATAATGTGCGTACATAATCAAAGTCAGCAGATGTATGTATAACCCTTTTAATAATAGCCGCCTTATCAGCATCAAGCTTTAATTGTCCTAATTCTTCTGCAATAATCTCCATACTTCTTTTTTCAATATCCATTGGTAATACGTTTTGTAAGTTCATGTTATCTACCTTTCTATCCCATCTCGTGCCGGGATTCCTCTCTTCAGAGGATATTTTATCATTTTTACTTCTGATACATAATCGGCTAAAGCAATGAGCTCTGGTTTTGGATTTCTGCCTGAAAGCACAACTTCTAATTCTTGCGGTTTATTTTCTAGAAAATCTACCAGCCTAGAATAGGGAAAAACTCCTGTATTACAAGCTCCGATAATTTCGTCTAAAATCAATAAATCTATTTTTTCATGCTTTATTTTAGTAATAACTTTGTCAAATAGCTCCTCGTGTTCTAATAAAACACTTTGTTTTTCCGCCTCAGTCATTTGAAAAGTAAATTTCGTTGTTTCTTTGCCTCTCATTACTTCAATATTATTAAAGAGTTCAAAGCTTTGCAGCTCACCTGTAATTCTATTTTTAAGAAATTGTACAAATAGCACTTTAAACCCACGTCCGGCAGCACGCACTGAAAGTCCAATACATGCCGTAGTTTTGCCCTTGCCATCGCCACAATAAATATGTAGCAATCCCATAGTCATCTAAACACCTTCTTCAATTATAGTATAAATTTGCTTCATATCAACTGCTGCGCGCACATAATCAGCTAAAATATCATACTGTTGTTTCTTATAATCAGCAAAACTAAAAGTTTTAATGTCATCCATCTTCATACCTTTTTTTGTTAAAAGAGCTTCTACTATAGTAATAGCTATTCCATCTCCATCAAAAATACCATGACAATAGGAACCACAAACATTATATTTTCCTGCCATATTCTGTGCGCCCTCAGGAACTAAATCACCCGGCTCGTTAATTGGTTGCATTAAGGTTAGAGAACTCCCACCCTCTAAATTTGTAACACCGGAATGAATTTCATACCCATGGAAGGGTTTATTGCTTAAACTAGTAAAAATACCCTTAACTTCACCAAAATGTCCATGTATTTGAATTGTGCGCTTTTTTTCCGCAAAGATAGTCTCCACAGGCAAAAGATTCATGCCCGGAACGTCTCCCCCTGCTTCAACTCCAAAAGGATCAGAAAGGTTACGTCCTAATATTTGATAACCACCACATACACCAAAAACTACTGTCCCATTGCTTGCTTGTTTCATTATCTCTGCTTCTATACCATTTTGTCGCATTCACAATAAATCAGCAATAGTATTTTTTGTTCCGGGAATTATAATCATATCAGGATGACCAAGCTCAGCTACAGAGGAAATATAGCGAACTGATACTCCAGAAATTACTTCAAAAACATTAAAATCGGTATAATTTGACATTTTAGGAATACGCACTACGGCAATATCAATTACCTTAACTTCTGTGGGTACATTAAGACGATCTGATAGACTATCTTCGTCTTCAATATCTACTTGCATCATTGGTAATACGCCAATAATCGGTACCCCAGTTTTTTCTTCAATCATGCGTAATCCCGGTTTTAGGATTTCCAAATCGCCACGAAATTTATTTATAAGTATGCCCTTTACCATAGCGCGTTCATCTTCTTCTAAAAGCATCAAAGTACCATAAATGCTGGCGAAAACACCTCCACGATCTATGTCAGCCACCAAAATTACCGGAGCTTTAGCCATTTTTGCCATACCCATATTAACTATATCATTACTTTTTAGATTTATTTCAGCAGGAGATCCTGCTCCTTCAATCACAATCAAATCATGCGTGCTCGCCAACTCATTGTATGCTTTTAAGATTTCAGTTATAAGCTTTGGTTTAAACTGATAGTATTCTGCGGCTTTCATAGTGCCAATTGCTTCGCCATTAACAATAACCTGCGAACCTTCGTCACTGGTTGGTTTAAGCAAAATAGGATTCATCAATGCACTAGGTTCAATATTTGCAGCTTCCGCTTGTACTACTTGGGCTCTGCCCATTTCTGCACCAGTACGTGTAATAAATGAATTTAATGCCATATTTTGTGATTTAAAAGGTGCTACTTTGTAACCATCTTGATTAAGCACTCTGCATAAACCAGCTGTAACAATACTCTTTCCTGCATTAGACATTGTTCCTTGAATCATTAGAGCCTTTACCATTACTGATTTCCCCTCTCGTAAAGAAAGTTCCAGATATCTTGATATATTTTTATTGGTTTTATACTTCCAACTCCAGCAGCAATTCCTGCAATAAAAGGAACCGGCGTCACCAAATGTTTTCCCGTCAAAGAACTAGTTCCGTGGTCGCCGCAGATAAATATTTTAGTTGCTTCCGTAATATTTGTTAATATTTCAGCTAAAAATTCATTATCTATACGAGTTATGAAATCAGCTTTTTCTTTATATTTTTTCCTGTGAGCCGCTTCATCTGAACCATTAAAATGCGTCAGAACAAAATCATGCGTCCTTAACATTTGCAGGGTAGCAGTAGCTTTTTCTTGTAAATCTGTATCTGTTTCACCGGTAGCATTAAGCAAGTTAGGTCGTTCCATTTTTAAACTATCGGCGATACCTTTCACTATTTCTGCTGAACAAATAGCTGCGCCTTGCATACCCCCATGATTATGAGAAAATGACTGCATAACAGTTCGTACTGAAGCACCCCAAGGATACAATTCATAGTGCACGTCATATTTTTCCAACTTATGCAGTTTTTCCCTCGCCTGTATTAAAAAATCCTTTAAAACTAAAGAATTATCCTTTAAATTAAACAATAATTCTTCAATGTTTTCTCCCACACTTTCATGAGGTGGTTTTACTGCCATTTTCTCCATAAATTCGATATTTTTATCGGCAATAAGCAAATTGCGATAACCTGAGAGATGAACACATTCAATATTGTTTGGTCCTTGAGCAATTAAAAGTGCTGCTTCCTTCATCTGCGCCGAAGTAAGTCCTTCTCCATTAAACGAAAGTAACCTGCCCTCTTTATCCACTGATACTAGATTGCAACGTAACACCATTTCTTGTTCTGTTATATCTCTATGTTGCGCTAAAAGTTCTAAATATGCTCTATTAGTCGGAAAATCTTTAGGACTTACGCCCAACAAACGTAAAATGCACTTTAGGCTTTCAGGAATAAAATCTTTTTCACATATACTAATATTACCACGAATGCCTTTCGCAGCCAGCTTATCCATATTCTCATGTAACGCATACTCAAAGGGTGATTTGTAGCCAAAAGCAGGTATTAGGTCATCCCCTAGGCCGTCAATTATGATTAACAGTGACTTCATCAGCAATTATTTCCTTAATAGCTTTTATAAGCTTTCTATTTTGTGTTTTTGTGCGTACAGCAATACGGACAAAGTTTGCGTTAAGACTAACATAGTTTTCGCATTTGCGAACTAAAAACCCTTTTGCTTGTAACTTATCTGCAAAATTTTTAATTTGCGGTACAAACAAAAAAATATAATTAGCCTTAGAAGCAAAAGTTTTTATGCCTAACTTATGCAAGGATGCAAGAAGTTTACTACGTTCTTCTTGTACATATATTTTAGTTTTTGCCAAATATTCTTTTTGCTCTAGGGCAGCAATTCCAGCTGCTTGCGCTAATGTTGAAACACTCCAATCCTGACTGTTTTCACGACAGGCATCAATTATATTTACGTTGCCGGTCAGTAAATACCCTAAACGTACTCCAGCCATAGCAAACGTCTTGGTGAAAGCGCGTAAAACAATCAAGTTTTTATACTCAACCGAACAATTTTTTAAAGAATAGGCCTCCTGTTCAGAAACAAATTCCATAAAACATTCGTCCACTAAAAGTTTAGCGCCAACTTCTTGCGTCTTTTTTAAAATATCTCGCATTATTTTTTTACTTGTTAATTGTCCTGTAGGATTATTGGGATTACAAATTACCACAAAATCAATACCTTGCACTATTTGGTTTAAAAAATCTGTTTGAATTGCAAAATCATGTTCAGGTTTTAATGTATAGTAAGAAAATTTGCTGCCAGCAGTAACAAAAGCTTTTTCATAGTCAGCAAAAGTTGGAGCTAAAAGCAAAGTATGCCTTGGTCTAATCGCAAGGGCTAATTTAAAAAGAAGGTCTGCAGCACCATTGCCTACTAAAATATTACTGGCTGCAACCTGCCAATGTTTTGCTAACTTTGCGGTTAGCTCCCGACAAAAAGGATCAGGGTAAGCACTGCAATTATTTGCCGCCACGCGAATAGCATCCTTAACTGCTTTCGGCATACCTAAAGCATTAACATTGGCAGAAAAATCTATAAAATTACCAGCTTGCGAATATATATCTCCGCCATGCACATATTTATACATTTTATCAGTCCTTTAAAATTTAAGATAAACTAGTTTGCTAAATACGAAAAACGCAATAGCAATACAAGCAGCATAATACAAAATTTTATTTGTAAGTATTATATCATTGGCAACAACTAATCTTAAATTATCACCAATAGTTTGCTTGGGTACAAATTGCTTAAAATAAAAATGACCACCGCCTAATTGCACACCTAATGCCCCGGCAACAACAGATTCTGTTTGGGCTGAATTGGGACTTAAATGATTATAACGGTCTCGTTTAAAGATATTCCAAGCAGAAATATAATCTAAATGTAAAAAATAAGTAGCAATTAGCATAAAAACAGCAGATAATCTTGCTGGAATAAAATTTGCTATGTCATCAAGCTTAGCAGCATAGCGTCCTATATAGAGATGTTTTTCATTTTTATAACCAATCATGGAGTCCATAGTATTGATTCCCTTATATAAAAAAGCCAGTGGCGCTCCACCAATAAACATGAAAAACATAGGAGCTATCGTTCCATCAGCTGTATTCTCTGCAATAGTTTCTATAGTAGCCTTAGTTACTTCGTCCTTACTTAATTCAGCCGTATCTCTGCCCACTATCCAAGATACCCTTTGGCGAGCCAGGGGCAAATTATCTACCTCTAACTGCTTATAAACCTCCATGCTTTCGTCTTTAAGACAACGGGTAGCAAAAATTTGATAAAACATCAGAATTTGCAAAACAAAAGCCAGCCAAGGATTTACCTTTTGAGCAAAATACAAAATAATATATGGAATGCCAAAAGTTATAGCCAAAACTATGACTACCAAAATAAACCCACCAAATAACATAAGAACGTTGTCACCTTTAAAAAACTGGCGACATTTTTTTTCTAAAAACCCTATTAAGTTTCCTATTAATACTATGGGATGTGGTAACCAATGAGGATCTCCAAAAAGAAAATCTAAGAAAAAACCACAAACAATTGCTAAAACAGTTAGCATTTCTTATCTCTCTGCTCGCCTAGATTTTTTTTGTAGCTTGCGCAAGCTTCGACAAAACTTCTAGCGAAGTCAATATTGCCCCATAAATGCATATGAGGATAGCCTGCATACATGGTATCCGTCACATTTGCCACAGGCCACTGTCCCCGCCCTGAGGCTTTACAAGCTAAAAACCCATCTCCACTTGCAGAGCTGTCAGAATAGTGAAATTCATGGGCATTGATTTTTCCACCAGCTTTGGTTAATACATTGTTTTTTTGTGCTTCTAAAGTGATATAACCAAAATGCTTTAGGCTTGTAGTCATAAAGGTCTCGCCTTTTATAGCGCCTACCCATTTATATGTTTGATTTTTCTCCTTGTAAGTTTCCAACAAATACATAAAACCACCACATTCAGCAAAACAAAGCATCTGAGTTACTAAAGCAGTTTTTATTTCTTCAAGCATGGTTTTATTGCCAGCCAGTTCAGCCGCATATACTTCCGGATACCCCCCACCTAAGATAATACCGTCACATTGGGGTAATTTCTTATCAGTCAGAGGACTAAATGGAATTAATTCTGCACCAAGCTCTGCCAATAAATCTAAAGCATCTTGATAATAAAAACAAAAGGCCTTATCTCTTGCTATAGCAATTTTAACTTTCGCTATAGGTTTAATATCTTGCTCTTCATACTCTAAAGCCGGTGCTGCTTGAGCCAACTTCCAAATTGCTTCTAAATCTATACTTTCAGCGGCCTGCGTAGCTAGTTTATCTACTATGCACTGCAAATCACTAATTTCTTCTGCTGTAATTAAACCCAAATGTCGACTCTCAAAGCCACAATCTTCCATATTAGGCATATAACCTAATAATTTAATACCTGCTTCTTGTTCTATTACCTCTTTATAAAACATATAACTCATAGGTTTTACATTATTTAGAATAACACCTTGAATATTACTATCACGGCGAAATTCTTTAAACCCCTTAATAAGAGCCGCTAGTGAAAGCGATGCTCCCTTACCGTTTACCACTAATATAACAGGTGTCTTAGTAATAGCAGCTAATTCATACGCACTGCCCTCAGCTGTTTTGCCTAAGCCATCATAAAATCCCATTGCGCCTTCTAAAACAGCTATATCCCCTTGGCAAGCATTTTTAAGCAAAAGATATTTTACAGTTTCTTCGCCCAACATGAATAAATCAAGGTTGCGCGACTTTGCACCTATAACTTTGCTATGAAACATAGGATCAATATAATCAGGTCCTGATTTAAAAGCAGCCGGCCTAATTTTTTTATTAATTAATGCTTTTAGTATTCCACAAGTAATAGTTGTTTTGCCACTGCCGCTATTGGAACCTGTAATCATAATACGTGGAATATTACCTAACATAGTCATACCTCTTTTTTACTGCTGTAATGATATAAATGGGATTTTGTGCCATCATCAAATTATATGCTCCAAGCTTTTTAGAACGAGCAATAAAAACATTCACTATTTCTAACGAAAAATCTGGTTTGTCTTTATAATACAATGTGATTTCTGCTAATGTTTCTAACGTAATCGCATTCATAACAATGCGGAGTTTGCTATTCTTAGCGTACAAGGTGTCAAGCATAGAGGACAAATTACCACCGCTGCCACCAATAAAAACGCAGTCAGGAACAGGTGCAGCTTTTATTTCCACATCTGCTTCTCCGGCAACAATATTTAAGTTTCCTAAATTAAAACGTGTTTTATTCTTTTCTATTAACTCTACGGCCTCAAGCTTGCGTTCAAAAGCATAAACAGTTCCCTTGGAAGCTTGTAACGCTAATTCCACCGAACAAGAACCAGTACCTGCGCCAATATCGTAAATAATATCTGTAGAATTGGGTGCTAGTTTAGAAATAGAAATAGCCCTTACCTCTTGCTTCGTCATGGGCACTTTGGTGCGCATAAACATATCGTCTGCTAGCCCATACGTACTAGCACTAATAATTTTAGGGTTCTCATTTATGATCATCATCACTGATAAAGATGGGAAACTCTGCTGGGAAAGTTCTTCGGCCGTACCTATAGTTATTTTTTCTTCCGGATATGACAAATTTTCTCCTACATATACTTGCACATCGTTTAGAGCGTTGTCACATAATTTATTACACAACATACTAACGTTATTTTCTCCTCCCGTGAGAGAAAAAACTTTGTGGTTTTGAAAAACAGCTGCTACAAGATTGTTATTTCTGCCGTGCATACTAATAATTTTTGCATCATCCCAGGACATATTAAGAGCTTGAGCAAAATAAACTAAAGAACTAATCCCTGGACATCTTTTCACCTGACAGTTTGTTAATTTTGTCGTAAGTGTTTTTGTTAAACTAAAAAAGCCCACATCCCCTGACACTAAAATACCTACAATATTTTCCGCAGGATTTAAGGCAGTAATTATCTCCACAATTTCACTGGTTTTTATAGTTTCGTGGATAGTTTTACCTGTAGTTTTATAAAGCGACAGCATTCGTTTATCGCCAATTAGCACATTGCTTTTAGCAATAGCGCCTTCTGCTTCTCGGGTTAGCAAATTAGGATTTCCCGGCCCTATTCCTATAATATATACTTCTAGCATTGGCTTGCCTCCTTGGATAAAATTATATCTGTTTGGCTATATATTGAAGTGAAATCTTCACCAATATCACCTAGTTTGCGCCTAATCACCACTAATTGTGCGCCAGATTTAAGCGCAGCGTCCTTCTTTTCTTGAAATCCACCCGCAGCACCCGATTCTTTAGTAACTACATATTTTGCTTTTGCTTCTTGAAACATAGCAACATTAAGTTGCTCACTAAAAGGACCTTGCATACAAATGGTTTTGGCAGGCGCAAAGCCTAAATTATGGGCTTTTTCCAAAGAAGATAGCATGGGTAATATTCGTAGAGTAATACGCTCTTGATAGTTAGGTATTTGCGTAAATAGTTCCAAAGTCTTACTACCTGTAGTTAAAAAAATGTTGCCCTCAACATGGCACAAAAACTCTACAGCGTCTTCGTAATTATTAACTTCGATACAATCGCTAGTATCACCTGCGGGACGCAAAAATCTAAGATAATTACTGGTTTTTTTCGCGCAGGCCTTCTTAATTGTTTCAGTAACAATTGTAGCAAAAGGATGTGTGGCATCAATTACTAAACAAGGTTTATATTTATCCAAAAAAGACTTCATCGCCTCATAATCCATGCGTGCCGGTTTTATTGTCAAGTTAGCCTGTGGTTCAATAAGTTGCGCACCATAGTCAGTAGCTACAGAAACTATTAACGCCACATTTTTATTCACAAAATATTTTATTAATTTTCTGCCTTCACTAGTTCCGGCAATAATCCAGACAACAGGTTTAGTCTTCATTTAATTTATAGCCTCGAGGTGTAACCAGCTTATTAATAATTACCTCCGTTTGAGAATTGCCAATAATAACGGTAGTAAACATATCTACCTCTTTATCCCGTAATTCACCTAAGGTAGTTATTATATAACTTTCTCCTTCACGACCTATGTTACGTACAATGCCAGCAGGAACATTAGGGTTTTGATTTTTAAGCATTATATCGCAAGCTTTTTGCAAATAGTCAAAACGCTTAAAACTAGACGGATTATACAGTGCAATACAAAAATTACCTTTTGAAGCACAATCTAACCGCTTTTCAATTTTTTTCCCATGGTGTTAACAAATCGCTTAGGCTAATTAAACAAGTATCAGCAATGAGCGGTGCACCTAAAATAGCAGCACCACTAAAAGCAGCGGAAACTCCGGGTATAACTTCCACTTCTAACTCCGGATATTTAGCCGCAACTTGATGCATTATGCCGGCCATTCCATATAGTCCGGCATCGCCGCTGGAAATCATAGCTACCGTCTTACCTTTTAAAGCTTCTGCTACTGCTAATTTACAACGATCAACTTCCTTGCGCATGCCATTGGTTAAAATCTATTTATCTGGAAAATCTGCTTTTATTAAATCAATATAAACATGATATCCAGCAATAACATCACATTGTTTTAAAACCTTTATAGCCCTTGTGGTCATTTGTTCAATTCCACCGGGACCTAGGCCCACTACATATACTTTATTAGTCATATTTATCTATCCTCACATTTTATTGAAATCTATGGTTAGTGGAACTTGTGCCAGTGCCATAGTAACACCATTTTTGCTAATCTTGGGTAAAATAATTTTACCGTGTGAAGCTGCTACCGCAGAGCGTTCGCAAACATTGTCAACGCCTACAACTCGTAGCACTAGGTTCGAAGCAGTAAAATTTCCTTCTTGCTCAGCTAACTCTTTTGCTGAAAAAAAACGTAGTGGCAAATTATATTTAGCGGCAAATTCTAATAATCCTTGTTCATCTTTTTTTAAATCTACTGAAGAAAGTTCTTTAATAGCATGTATACTAATTTTCATTAATTTTAACTGTGGCAGAATTAATTCTTCAATAGTTTCTGTGGGCGTATTCCGCCTACAGCCGATACCCACGGTAAAAGCTTTAGGTATTATGTTTAAGGTAGTTGAAAATACTTTTTCCTGCTCATCGCAGCCTATAAGTAAACCAATCTCACCCCCGTCTTGCAAGGTCATTCCTTTTGGTAATGATCCGGTAAGCGGGTACATGCTTTTCACGCCAATTTTTTTACCATCAACTAAAGCGGAACTAAATTCTTTGGCGGCAAACATACTGCCAATATGGTAATTATTACGAGTAGCCCATTCATCTACGGCAAATAAGCCATTAATATCAGTAGCCGTTGTTACAATAGCTTTTGCCTTGATTGCGCCTGCTAACTTTCTAGCAATATTATTGGCACCACCAATATGTCCCGCTAAAAGCGGTATGACAAAATTTCCGCCTTCATCTATACATATTATTGCCGGGTCTGTAGTTTTACTTACAACATAGGGAGCAATAGCTCGTACAGCAATGCCACACGAACCTATATAAATAATTACTTTGTTATCAGCAAAAGCTTGACCTGCCTCTTTAATACAACCCGCGCTCTTTTTTAGTAAAGGATTGACTTCTAAAAATTTTTCAGAAGTATAAACCTGCGTTTTATAGCCTAGAAATTCTAGTGTTTTTTTTACCTGCAGACTAAGCTGTGCCCCTTTACGAGTATAGGAAAAAACTATCGCATTCATTTACTCTCTTCTTTCTCTGCGCTTGCGGTACGGAAACCATGGGAAAATGTTGGGTTATATAATCAAGAATTCACCAACACAAATTAAGACCAAATTACTAATATTATTTTCTTGAGCAGTTTGCGCTAGTGTAGCAACTGTGCATTTACAAACCTTTTCATCCGGCCAGGAAGCTTTATAAACAATAGCGGCAGGTGTACCATTTTTATACCCACCGGCTAATAATTCTTTCGTTAATTTTTCCAGCATACCTGAACTTAGAAAAATAACCATCGTAGCATGATGAGCTGCATAATCAGCAATTTTTTGTTTATCAGGGACAGGCGTCCTTCCCTCCATACGCGTTATGATAACGGATTGACTAATGTTAGGCAAAGTATACTCGGCTTTTAAAGCAGCAGCTGCTGCACAAAAAGAACTAACACCAGGTACTACTTCATAATCCAACCCATAGCCACGCAACAAATCAATCTGCTCACGATGAGCACCATAAATACTTGGATCCCCCGTATGTAAGCGAACAACTAGTTTGCCTGCCTGTGCTGCAGGTACCATAGCAGCAATTACCTCTTCCAAAGTCATGTGTGCGCTATTCATAATAACGCACTCATTCTTTGCATATTTTAAAAGGTCTGGATTAACCAAAGAACCCGCATAAATTATTAAATCTGCCTTCTCCATTAAGTTTTTGCCTTTTACGGTAATTAAATCAACATCTCCAGGTCCTGCTCCAATAAAATAAATCATGAAGTAAACTCTCCTTCTTTTACTAAGATTACAGAAAAATAACTGTTCTTTTCATCTATTTCATTCAGATTTCTATATACTTTCTCGCCCGGCAAGCCGCAGCGTTCAACCATAGCAGCATGAGAAATAAGATTTCTTTCCTTTAACTCATCACGTACCTTAGCTATTTGACTAGCAGATTTCATCAGCACTTTATTGCCTGGCCCATCCAAGAATGCGGCAGATTCCTTATAACTTCCCAGTAAAATTATTAGTGGCTCCGCACGTTCACACAAAGCTACATTTAATTTAGCCGCTACAGCACAAAAAGAAGGTACACCAGGTATAAGCTCTGCCTTATATCCCTTAGCCAAAACCCTTTTATGTACATAAATGCAAGTAGCGTAAACTGTGGGATCGCCCAAAGTAATGAACACTACATTTTTTTCCTTCTTTGAGTAATTTAATAATAGCATCGGCACCATCATCATGAGCTTTATCCATGGCAGCCATATCTTTTGTCATAGGCATATAAACCAAAAGTTGCTCTTTTTTTTGCAAATCCACAACCTGGCCTACAATGTTTTTGGCCGTTAAAATATCATTATCTCCCTGAGGGATAGCAATAACATCAGCCTCCACAATAAGTCTTACTGCTTTCAAAGTCATCAGTTCAGGATCTCCTGGGCCAACACCTACGCTATACAAAGTTCCTTCCATTTCCGGCTCCTTTCGGAAAGATGAAATCATCAATCCTTGTGTTTTAGTAAATTTATTAATTGCTGTGCATCTTTGGTCAATCCCAGTACGCCATAAACATTAGAAAACATGACGGCACCTGTTTTAAGTTTGTTATGTACTCGATGCTGCATATAATAGTCAATGCGTTCCATAATTTTGTTCATTACCGGCTCGAGCAGTTTTTCTCGGTTCAAGACTTTTATTGCTTCGTCAGTAGTAAGGGCATCTGCTATTTCTCGCCCTATGGACGGGTCTGCTCCCAGAAACATAGCATTAAGAGCCAGAGCTTCAGTTCGACAGTCAGCGTATTTAGAATGTGTGTTCATAACTCCTTGTGCCAATTTAACCAACTTGCCTGAATGCCCTATAAGCACTAAACTAGTAAAATCGCAATACACAGCATAATCTAAAAGTTCCCCTACAAAATTACTGCAAGTTATATGTTCACTGATGTCCAGCCCTAGAATATCCCTGGCATAATCTTCGCCATAATTTCCAAAGAATACTAAAAGGTTATTATTACCCTTACCCTTTTGCACATCCATTTCCACCTGCATTGTTTTTATTAAGGCAGTTTCACTCATAGGTTCAACAATTCCGCTGGTTCCAAGAATAGATAATCCTCCAACAATACCAAGACGTGGATTAAAAGTTTTCTTGGCAATTTCTACCCCTTCCGGAATAGAAATTGTAACCTCTAAACCTGCAGAATAGTGATGTTTTTCACATACGCCGCTAACCTCTGTCCTTATCATTTTAAGTGGTGTAGGGTTTATGGCTGGGCCCCCAACTTGGCAAGCTAACCCAGGTTTTGTCACTTGACCTACACCTATCCCCCCCCAAATAACGATACCGGTTTCAGGTATTTTCTTTACTTTTGCATAAATTAGCACACCATTAGTATCATCATAATCATCACCGGCATCCTTACGAATAGCACAGGTTACTGTTTCTTGCTCACGCAGAATTTCTTCCACTGTCAAAGTAAGTAATACGCTTTTGGGAGTATTAATAGTAACAATTTCTACATCTTCATTGGTTAAAAGCATTATTGCTGCTGCTTTCGCCGCTGCCGTGGCACAGCTGCCTGTTGTATAACCACAGCGTAGCTTCTTGCCATTTACAACTTGAAATTCTTTCACGACGGCTCCTTCCCTATTTGTTATATTTTTCATATGATAATTATTCCCATTAAAAAGTAAAACCCCCGCTACAATAGCGGAGGTTGAATAGACGAACAAAACTAAACTCTGTTTAATTTTACGCATACTCCATCACTCGTGGATTGTAGCAATTCGCTCTAGGCAGGTAACTGACTCAAACCTTAAGATGGTTTTCACAGTGACGGGATCGTGTCGGACTTGCACCGACTTACCTGTTAGGCTCTTGCGAGCACCTAAAATATGAAATTATGAAAGTATTATAACATAGCACAGTTAAAAATACTACTATATATAACGATAACTTGCAACAACTATCTACAAAAATATGTACTTTTATTGACAATCCCAAATATGGAAACGATAGGCCCCAATAACTTTTCCCTCAGGTGTTACTGCAGGAGCCTCTATGCCACCAATATGTTTACCATCAGGAGAAATATCAACAGCCTGCATAGGTCCTTGTGTAGCAAAACGTTTGATTAAGGAGCCATCAGAAAGATTTATAAGTATAACGCCATGGGCAGCTGCATAATCATGGGTACGCACATTTCTACCCACGGCACAAGCTACCATGCCATTAGCAAAAGCAATTTCTTCCATTGTCCCAGCTGCCTGATACTTATATTTCAAATCACCATTTAAAGCAAAAAGGAATAAGCTGTTATTACCAGGATGTAACACCGGCGTAGGTAATTGCCAATTTTCGCGGTTAAAGGTATTTATTGTAGTAAATACTGCTCCTTCAGGCACGACAAATCCATCTCGTCCGCTGGCATTAAGCCAAGCACCTTCAATCTTTTGCGGTAAAGATAATATTCTTGTCCACAATATTTTACCTTGGGCGTTCAAAAGAAAAGCTCGCCCATCACTTGAACTACCTGCTAGATATTTGCCGTCAGCAGAATAATTAGGACTGCCACGCATAACTACATTTTCAAAAGGAGCCACAAGTGGCAAAGACAATGAATGCTGTAATTTGCCATTTTCCTTATTTAAGAAATATATGGTTTTATTATATTTCATTCCCGGCCTTATTTCATATGCGGAAGTAGCAACAACTATTTCTCCTGCACTATTGGAAACATTACACCAATTTACCCAAGTATCCATGACTTCTTTGGCCGGAAATTGCCACTTAACGGTTCCTTCTTTATTAAATGCACAGCTTTTACCATTATATCCTCTAGAACCATCTTTGTTTAATAAATAACGATATGCTGTAAGATAAATATTTTCATCATCATCAACAACAATATGTACAACAGAAGGATAAGACCTCTTACCTGGATCTGACCCTACAAAATTTTCTGTAGCATATTTCCAAATCAAATTACCATTAGAAACTTGCAGAGCAAATATTTGGCCTGTTGGGCTTTGCTCTCCTACATAAACTAAGTCTTGTTCTTTACTTAGAGCCATTGTAACTAATTTACCAATACCTAACGACCTTTTCCATAGTTGCTTCCCTTTGGCATCAAAACAATTCACCGCGTTCTGTACCTACAAGCCAAGAGTTATTATGAGCATTATCAGTAACCGTACCTCCAAGCAGCCTTAATTTGCCTGCAGTTAGCTCAGTAAGACCGGCAATAAGATTAAACAAAGTGCTTTTGCCCGCACCATTATACCCCATTAAAGCCACCGTCTCACCTTGGTATAAAGTAAAATTAACATCATTTAATGTATTAGTTTTTGCTCCCGGATAACAATAAGCAAGACCTTGAGCTTCTAAAACAACCTTGTTTTCTTGTTTTGCTAAAGCACCAACAATTTTTACATTATCAACAAAGCATTCATTTTTAATTAAATTAATGACTTCGCTGGTTTTTTCTGTCAATTTAGATAATCCTAAGGTGCGGCAGAGTTTTACATTTTGTGGTTCCCGCAAACCATATTTTATTTCGTCACCAACCTCGCTCCAGGCCAGATTTATATCACCATCATAAATAATTTCACCCTCATACATCATAACTAAGCGTGGAAAATACTTGGCCAATTAATGTACTCTATGTTCCACTACTATAATAGTAATACCCTCTTCTTCATTTAATTCTTTTAATAAATTTAAAAATTCCTTTACACCAACAGGGTTCATTTGACTGACAGGTTCATCTAAAATTAATATCTGGGGCTTATTAATGAGCACGGAAGCCAAGGCTAAGCGTTGTCTTTGTCCACCTGATAAAGCATGTATACTACGCTTTTCAAATCCTGCTAGCCCTACTCTATTTAGAGTTTCTTTAACTTCTTGCTTTATAATTGCACTATATACCCCATGATTTTCTAAGACAAAACCTACTTCGTCTTCTACCGTCATAGCAAAAAGCTGGTCATCAGGTGACTGATAAACTGTCCCCACCAGCAAGCCCATTTCCTCCGGTGTTAAAGTCAATATATTAAAACCCTTACTAGTAACTTCACCGCTGAATTTTCCTCCGCCGTTACCAAGCAGTAGTCCGTTTATAACTTTAATAAGCGTAGATTTACCGCAGCCTGTACGCCCTGCAATAAGAATCTTTTCCTGTTTATGTATATTTAGAGAAATATTTTTTAAGGTGGGAATATTTCTACCTGTATAGCAATAAGAGACATCTTTAATATTAAGCATATTTGTGCCCATATTTATTCCCCCATAACTTGCTGCAAGCGTTTGCCTACTTTAAAACCCATAAGACAACCGATACTGCTATATAAAAGTCCGTTAATTAACATATAGAGAATAATGTACCACCCTGCATAATATAGCCGATAAAAAACATCATTTGTTCCATAGTAATGAAGGTCACAAAAGCATCAGCAATGCCCATAAGCAGTGCTATAAAAAACATATAAGGTTTAGACAATTCTTCTTTAAAATAAAAGCCACTAAAATATAAGGTCCCTTCTATTACAACAATATAAACCGCATATGATAAGAGACCAAGCGGTGTAAACCGGCCAAACATAACTCCGGCCAAAAGCCATTTAATCATGAAAAGTAGTGCTACAATGCTTGGTTTTCGATAAAGCATTAGTAGTGCAAACATTAATAGATAAAGTAATGTCCCATTTAACAAGCCTGTAACCAAACCAGAAAACGGTCCTAAAAAGATACGTAAAAAATCACCGCCTAAAGTAGTTGGTATGACAATACTACCAAAGGCTATAGCCGCAAATAAGGCTACTGTAATAGACCCCTTTGCTCCTATATTTATGATTGTCTTGCGTATTTTACCCAAAGCAAAACAAAGAACTAGAAAACAAAAAAATGAAAACACAATAGAAAAAAGTCCAATATTACTTTTTTTAACTATCTCTAATGGGATCTCTGATATTTTTTCTTCATCATTGCTATATACAGTTACAAGCAGGTTATAGTCACCGGCAGTTACTTTAGTAGTATCTACATATAGTGGTAACACAAAAGTTTGATTTTTGCTCCCGGTTAAAGCTAGCAGAGCTGTTGTTGCATCATTTTGGGGCGTTGTCGCACTCCAGCCTTGATTTTCAGTATCCTCTGTTTGATTAGCCGTACATAGTCCACTAACTATTTCCCCAGTAACTTTGTCCCGCAATTCTGCCTTAAACTTCAAAACTTTAGTGTCTCTTTTGGGATTACTCAACTCTAAGAGCAGATATGTAGCCGGATGGTTATAGACGGCAGCCCAATTTGTTGCCCCATCACCGATCATGCGATTTCTGAAACTCTCAAATTCAGTATCACGAACATAAATGCTGCCTTCGCTAACTTTTTCATCACGAATGCCCTTGTTATCTACAGGCAAAGTTAATTTATTAATATACCAATTATATTTTTTTTGAGCAGTATTTTTTTCCTTAACAATATTTACCATGTTTGCTGAACTATGAGTGAACGTAAGCACCTGTTCACTTTTATCAGTGCCAATTTCCACCATAACTTTGATGCTATTTTTACCCTGTGGTAACTGCTCGGTTGCTTGCAGTGGCAGCAAGTCGAACTTCTGTGTATAATGCGCATCCAATTTCCATACAGAAGTGACAATATTGCTTATTCCTGAAGTTGTTTGTTGCCACTTATCTTCATTAGTAGCAACAAGCAAACCTTTTGGTAAAGCTAACGTAATTTTGGCGGTCTGCGCCTCAGTATAATTAACACTTTCAATGCTTAAATACAGGGGATTTGTACTACCGCTGTAAACAGTATTTATTTTTTTTGTTCTAAATTATAAGGAAAAACAGCTTCCACCTGAAATGTGCCGGCAAAAGCTGTTTGCATAAAACTAAACAGCAAAATAACAAGCACTAGTAAATCCTGTAGCAAGACTTTAGCATATGCCCGCATACTTTACTCCTCTCTTTTTTTAGCAATTAAGCAATAACTTGCACATAAGAACATAAGAACATAAGCAAATAAACCAACATAATAGCGATCCAATGCCACTGTAATGCTTGGTGATGAGACAACGCTCTAAGAGCACTAGAAGCCGGTGTTAAAGGTAACGCGCTTAAAAAACAGGCAATAAACGTAGGAAACCCATCAGCTTTAAAAAAAGTGCCACATAAAAATGACATAGGGACTAAAACATAAGTGCTTAAATTTCCCATATCTTCATGAGTAGGCATAGCCATAGCGGCTGCGACACCTAAGGCAGCAAAAACACCGCAATTTAATAATAATACAGGAATAAACCAGCCACCTATATAAACTTTAACGCCCAAAATATAGGATATAAGCAAAATAATACCTGTAGATAGCACCCCACGCAAAATACCGGAAAGAACTTTGCCCAGCACAAAAGCCCATGTGGAAATAGGAGAAATAATATAGGTCTCTAAGGTATGGTAATACAGCCTCGACATATTAAGGGGGCTCGCAACCGTATTAAAAGATATGTTCATAGAATTCATAGCAATCATGCCCGGTATTATGAAGCTTAAATAACTAGTGCCATCCACAGAAATATTACGGCCTAAGCCAATACCAAAGGCTAAAATATAAAGTAAGGGCGTAATCATACGAGAAAGCAAGAATTTTTTATAGGTACGCGTTAATACAAGCCAATCTCGCCAATATACTGTGTAAACATCATAGAAAAACATTTTATTCATTTACTTTTCTCCCTGTAAGTTCAATAAACACATCCTCAAGGTTAGCAGCTCTAATTATGGCATTTTCAGAAAGCTTGGCCGCAAAAGCCATTGCTTCTTCCCTTTTGGCAAATACTTTGCTATTAGAACTTTCATCAGACATCCACTCTACTACAAACTCCCCTACTTTTTTGAGTAATCCTTGGGGTGTTTCTAAAGCGATTAGTTTACCTTTTTCCATAATTCCGACTCTGTGACACAATTGCTCTGCTTCTTCAATATAATGCGTAGTTAATAAAACCGTCATGCCTTCTGCGTTCATAGCGCGAATCAAGTCCCACATTTTTCGATGCACTTGCGGATCAAGTCCTACTGTAGGTTCGTCAAGAAATAACCTCTTGGGTTTATGAACTAAGGCCATTCCTATCATTAGGCTTCGCTTCATACCGCCTGAATATGTACGACAAATATCATGAGCTCTATCGGTTAATTCTACAAAGTCTAAAATATAGGCGATACGCTCCGCGCATTCCTTACTATTGGTAAGGTGATGCATACGTGCCTGTAATTGTAAGTTTTCCAACCCCGTTAAATCATAATCCAAATTTAAATTTTGCGGAACAACACCTATTAATTCCTTTACCGCAGCCGCATTCAATAAAATATCATAACCATTAATAGCCGCGGTACCAGAAGTTACTTTCGCTAGTAAAGTTAACATGCGCACTAAGGTAGTTTTACCTGCTCCATTAGGACCTAGTAAGCCAAAAATCTCGCCTGCATTAATGGTTAATGTAAGATCATTAACTGCAATTCGTGAATCAAAACGCTTACATAAATTTTGTATTTTCAGCATACTATTCCCCCTATATCACTTGCCAGCCATTTCCCGGCATATTTCATCTATCAGAAATTCTTTGCGTTCCACATCTTCTTCTAAGGGTCTTGTGGTTATTTCTATGCCGCCACTTATAGGATTTCTAATAACTTCTACCGGCACCTTATACGCCCTAGTCAAGTGACCTGAATCCATTACTTCTAAAGGAACTCCATCCGCTAATATTTTCCCATCACCAATTAAAAGCAACCTAGAACAAAATTTAGCAGCCAAGTTCAATTCATGCGCCACCATAAGTACAGTTTTCCCTGCTTTGCATAATGCCTGGCAAAATTTAAAAATTTCTTCTTGGTAAACTATGTCCAAGCCTGTAGTTGGTTCATCCAAAAATAGTACTGGCGTTTTTTGTGCCAATACTTTTGCTAACAATACTCGCTGTTTTTGTCCGCCTGAAAGTTGAGTAATCGGACGATCAGCAAATTCCAAAACCCCTGTATATTCCATACACATTTCTGCAATTTTCTCATCTTCCGTACTTTCACTTTCCCACCATTTTAAATAAGGATAACGACCGGCTAAAACTAGTTCTTTACCTGTATAGCCAAAAGAAACTTCCACTTGTTGTTGTAAGTATGCTACATGTTGTGCAAAATCACGTTCTGAAAAGGTCTCAACATCTTTAGCAAAAATCAGAACATTGCCACTAATTTTAGGCAACATTCCCCGCATAGTCTTTAATAGCGTGCTTTTCCCTGCTCCATTGGCTCCAATTATACCAACCATTTCGCCCTTTTCTACATTAAAACTTACATTATCCAATATTATTTTCTTATCATAGCCAGCGCTTAGTTTTTTTACTTCAATGACGTTGTTCATTCTTTTTCTCCCTTGACCTAAAAGATATTTATAGTAATAGTTACTTATAGTTTTTCCCCATTATTCGCTGGTAATATCTGTAAACTGGGCTTGATATAAATCATAGTAGACACCTTTTTTAGCTAATAAATCCTCATGCTTTCCTTGTTCTACAATACCTTCATCTGTTAAAACCACAATACGATCAGCTTTTTGCACCGTAGCTAAACGGTGAGCTATTATTAAAGTCGTCCTATTCTTAGAAAGACTGTTTAACGCCCTTTGTATCTTCTTTTCTGTTTCGTTATCCAAAGCAGACGTAGCTTCATCAAGAATAAGTATAGGAGGATTTTTTAAAAATATACGGGCAATAGATATCCGTTGTTTTTGGCCACCGGATAGTTTAACGCCGCGTTCACCTATATTAGTATCATATCCATCCGGCAAAGCAACAATAAATTCATGGGCTTCAGCTGCTTTAGCAGCCGCTATAATCTCATCTTCTTCTGCATCAATGCGACCATAAGCTATATTATCATGCACATTTTCTGAAAAAATAAACACATCCTGCTGGACGATACCAATATTACTGCGCAAAGACTCCAAAGTTATCTGTTTAATATCTAGGCCATCAATATATATTGCACCTTTTTGCACATCATAAAAGCGAGGAATAAGATTGCAAATAGTAGTCTTGCCAACACCTGTAGGGCCAACAAAAGCAACGATTTCCCCCGCTTTAATATTTAAATTAATATTGTTAATGACTTTACTGCTATGATCATAACTAAAAGTAATATCTTTAAAAAAGATATTACCATGAAGTCTATCACAACTAATTGCGTTAGGCGCATCTGCAAAATCCGGTTTATCATCCATAATTTCGCAAAAACGCGCAAACCCAGCCATACCACGTTGATACATTTCTGTAAATACTGTTAAACGCAAAACAGGTTTCATAAAAATACTGCCGACATATAGGAAAAACGCAACAAAATCACTAACAGGCAATTTTCCTGTAGCAATCATCGTTCCCCCTACTACCAACATCGCTACATTAATAATACTGGAAAAGAAATTAATACCACTAGAAAATCTAGCTAGTATTTTATAAGAAGCAGCTCTGGCGTCTAACAAAGCATTGCTGACCTTAGAAAACTTTTGTAGTTCAAATCCTTCATTAGTAAAAGCTTTTACCACACGAATACCAGTCAAACTATCTTCCACTTGCGCACTTATTTCTCCTGCACGCACTCTGTTAAGCTTAAAAGAAGCTTTCATTTTTCTATTAGTAGCTATGGTTTCCACTGTCTTTACCAGCAATAAAATTGTTATAAATATGGCCAACTTCCAATTCATAAAAAACAAAATTACTATTGTTCCCGTCATTGTTAGTGTACAAACAATAATATCGTTGGGTCCTCGGAAAGATAGTTCGCCGATTTCAGCTATATCACTAGTAATACGACTCATAAGTTGCCCAGTTTTACTATTATCAAAATAACGAAAAGATAAACTTTCTAAATGCTTGAACAAATCATGACGCATATCATTTTCAATCTTTGCTCCCATAAAATGTCCATAATAAGTAACTATGTAATTAAGCAAATAGCCTAAACAATAAAGACCCAAAAGGATGCCAGAATACAGATATAAATCGCTAAGCTCCCCCTTAGGAATAATCGTATTCATTACATAGCGCAATACTAACGGAAACATCAATTCCAAAGAAGACAATAAAAGGGAGCCCACTATAATAAGGGCTACTGTTTTAATATAGGGTTTGTAATATGGAAGAAAACGTTTAATCAAATTTTGCCATCCTAACTGTTATTTATATAATTCCGGATAAACTCCACGGGCTAGTTCATCCACAGCATTTACTGCATATTGGGAAATACTATAAAGATAATTATCATGCACATAAATAAACCTATTATTACGTATAGCTTTAATATCTTTATAAGCAGGATCCTCTTTTACGTCTTGAATATATTTATTTAATTTACCCGAACCTGTTGAATCCCAAGATGGTAGGAGCAAAACATCAGGATTTATGGCAACTATTTGTTCCTTACTTAAACTTTCATTTTTTGTTATGCCGGTTAAAGCTACGCCATTTAGTACATTAGCATGCTGGCACAAATCATCAAAAGTTGTTCCCTTAGCTCCAAAAGCCCCCATCTGTGATAAAGCAACAATAGTTCTTTTTTTATTCGTGGGAAGTTTCCCTACAATCGCCCAAGTTGCTTTAAGCTTAGTTTGCATTTTTGCCACCATTTTTTCGCCGGTTGCTTTTTCATCCACCAAACAGGCTATATCAATAATGGATTTTTCTATTTCTTTAAGAGAAGTAGGCGTTTTATATATGTAGATAGTTAGGCCCATATCACGTAGGGTCTTAGCTGTATCCATACCAGCCCAATCCGGCATAATAACCAAATCCGGTTTGAGGGCCATAATTGCTTCCGGACTATTTCCCCTAGTTCTTTTGCCAATAGCTTTAGCTTTAACGGAAACAGAGGAAATATTCGGATTATCTGCCAAATACGTCACAGCAATAATTCTATCAGCAGAAACCATATCTAAAAGTATTTCATCAACACCCAGACTCAGAGAAACTATTCTCTTGGGTTTTTCCTGAAAAGTAATTTTAGTGCCTGTAACATCAGTAATGCTATATCCCTCGGCCCCAGTAAAATGCTTTTGCTTAGTATCTTGCGTTAATCCACAACCCACAAGTAATAACAATACTAAGCATAAGCATAAGCTAGCCATATTTTTTTTGAACGCTCTCATAAATTATCTCCTAAGGTACCCTATGGCAATTATCTATTATGCTTATTTAAAAGCATATCATACTTATTATCCGTTACATACTGATTTACAATCTCTAACATGGCTTCGGCAAAAGATTTTTCCGGTATAGGAGAAAATGCAGTCTTTACCACCTTATCTTCCAGTTGCTTTCTCTTCTTACTAAAAACTTGCATGGAGGTTGTCTTATAGGTTTTATCAGTAGGGTTGAAAATCATATGAATCAAACAATAGGAAGTAGTATCGCCCTTTTTTAATTGTTTTGCATATTTAGCATCGATGCGTTTTATTACATCTTTATTAACAAAAACTGTCTTAATATCAACCTCAACTTGATTTAAATTCTTTTTACCTTTAGCATCTCGTACAAAATGTACAGAAGTATTGTCATATGCATAAATTCCAAGATCATTTTCCAAAATCAAAGACCACTTACTTTTTTCTATTTCACTAGCATTTTCCTTGGGCATCATACTTATTTCCCAATTAGTATTGGCTTTCACTTGTTGTTCATTTGCCCAAGCAACTGAACAAAACATACCCAAAACAACTACTAAAAATAATATCCTTTTCATTATAATTCCTCCTGTTTTTACAGCGCATATCTATGTTTCCATACGCTATGCTTTGCCAACATTTCTAACTATACGAATAATTTGTTCTTCTGATAATTGCTTTAAGCCATAATAAGTAGCATTCATAGCTCTTGCCACGTCCTTAGCAATACCCAATTTAATAAAATCAGTTTCAGTATCAATTACAACAGATGTTATACCTGCATTTCCAATCTTTTCAGCCATGGCAATTGCTTGGTCAACAGGACTAGTGCCACTTTCATCTACACAATTGGCGCGGCCATCTGTTACCAAAATCAAAACAGGTTCCATATCGCAATCTTTATGATTCTTAGTATATAACGTCAGCAAAGCTGTGGCAAGCTCGTCAGCTAAAGGAGTTTTTCCTCCGGTGGGCATTTCTTGCAGACATTTTTGCGCTAAATCTATACTGCGAGTAACAGGAAGCAAAACTTCGGCTTTTTGACGTCTAAACGCTATCATTCCCACTCTGTCGCGTTTCTGGTAGGCTTCTTGTAACATATAAAAGATAGCACCCTTGACTGCTCCCATACGTTCTCTTGCTCCCATGGAACCACTAGCATCTACTACAAATAAGAATGTTGTACCCACACGTTTTTCCCGTATCTTTTGCCGCATATCTTCACTTTTAATATTTAGTGCACAGCCATTGTTTCCACGCATCATTTGATAAGGTGCCGCTGCACGTATCGTTGCATCAAAAGCAATATCTTCTATTTTCTTGTTGCTCATAGCAGCACGCACATAGCGACCTTGCTTAAGATCAGTTTTTGTAGTACAACGTTTACCGCTACCATGGCGAAGTTTACGATCTGGTCCCATATCAAAAGCCATTTTTGGTAGTTGGAAAGACGTATCAATAGCATCCAACTTTTCTTCCGGAACTAGATTTTCTGGGTTTTCCTGCTTTTCTTTTTTTTTTCGTCTTCCTTATCGTTTTCGTCTTTATCATCATCAGCATCATCGTTATTATCATTTTGCTCTGCTTCACCATTATCATCATTGGGTAACGGTGGTGGCGGAGATTGTTGACTATTTTCAGGCGCATTTTCATCTTCATCATTATCAATATTTTCATCACTATCATCCGGAGGAGTATCTTGCTCTTCCTCTGGCTGTTCCGGTGGTCTTCGCATGCGATGAGGCAAAACATGTTGAGCAGCCTCTTCGACATCTTTAGGCAATATATAACTACGTTCAGACAGCGCTGCGATAGCTTTAGCAGCTTCTAACATATATATTTCAGCCCTATGTCCGGCACAAAAAGCTTGTGCACACATTTGAGCAGCAAGTTGCATCATAGCTTCAGATATTTCCACCGAGCTTAGCATAGCTTGAGCTTTATTTATTTTGCCTGCTAATTTTTGTGTTTCTTGCTCATACGCTTTTTTAAAAGTTGCCATATCGTGGCTAAAATCTAAAAGCCGACGCATAATTAATATGCGTTTCTCCTTTTCTTGTTCATTAACAGCCTCAGCGTACATACCAAAACGATCCAAAACAGAACTAGTTAATGAACCTTCTTCTGGGTTCATAGTGCCAATAACAGTTGTATGTACCAAATGACTGTAGCTAATACCGTCGCGTTCAACTAAATTTACCCCTGAAGAATTAGCATCCAATATAGCTGTCAAAAGTTCCGTACGTAGCAAATTCACCTCGTCAACATATAAAACATTGTTATTTGCCCTACTTAAAATACCCGGCAAGAATTTCTTCGCGCCTTTATTTATGGCATATTCAATATCTATACTGCCAAAAAGCATATCTTCAGTAGCATTTAAAGGCACTCCCACTATAGTCTTGTGGCTGCAAAGTTCTCCACAAGCCCGTACAATACTTGATTTGGCCGTACCTTTAGGACCACCCAGCAAAATCCCTCCGGCCTTAGGATTTACCAAAGCGATTTCTAGCCCTCGTTTCAACATTTCTTGTCCCACAAAAGCAACAAAGGGAAATAGTGCATCTGTCTGCATCAAAAAATCCCTCCTTTAATTTTGTTGATTCAAAATATTTTCGACTTTAGTCCAATCTAATTCCCCATCTTCAAAAGGGCGGCGACGCATGCGGTGTGGAAGCACTAGTTTAGCCGCATTTTTAATATCATCCATAATTACCTCTGTGCGACCGTCAAAGGCAGCCAGTGTCATAGCCATCAGCGCGATGACCACCTACGCCCAATTCCACAGCCAAAGCCGCAACTGCTTCCAATAATTTATCAGTAACAATAACATTTTTGAGTACGACCCTAGCCTGTATAATTTTATTTCCTAATTCTTTTTGCTCCTCTGCATAATTCGCAATAAACTTATCTGCATCTTCTTCATAGGCCAGCCGACGCCTTATCACTTCTACACGTTTTCCTGGATCATGTTCGCCGGTAACAACGACAGATAAGCCAAAACGGTCTAACAATTGCGGTCGTATGTCGCCTTCTTCCGGGTTCATAGTCCCAACTAAGACGAATTTAGCAGGATGAGAATAAGACACGCCCTCACGTTCTACGGTATTTACTCCCATAGCGGCTGCATCTAAAAGAACGTCAACCACATGATCATCTAAAAGATTAATTTCATCAACATACAAAATGTTTCTATTAGCTTGGGCTAATATGCCTGCTTCAAATTTCTTTTCGCCATGTTTAATAGCCTGTTCAATATCGAGAGTACCGACTACGCGATCTTCAGTAGCGCTAACCGGCAATTCCACAACTTTCATACTAATTGCTATCTTGGCTAATTGCAGACCTTTTTTATATTTTGCACTGCACTCTTCACAAAACAAATTGGGTTCCAAGGGATCGCAGTGAAAATGACACCCTTCCACTGCCTCCATTGCCGGCAACAATTCTGCTATTGCGCGAACTGCCGTAGATTTTGCCGTTCCTTTTTCGCCTTTAATTAAAACTCCACCCAGAGCAGGATTAATGACATTTAAAATTAATGCTAATTTCATATTCTCTTGACCAACTATAGCGGTAAACGGGTATACTGCTTTTCTTTTCATATTCAAAAACTCCTTTTCATAAAAAAATAGACTCCACCTATATAAGGTAGAGTCTTTAATTACTCAATAAAACAAAATAAAAGTTTTATTTACTTACCACCCTATCGCTCGTAGGCAAAAACGGTAAAACTCTAGGCAGTTCTCCTGACTTAGATTCTTTGTAATACACGCCTTCCCAAGAAATTCTCAGTGGCATAAAACAAGTATTACTCCTCATTACAGTGACGGGATCGTGTCGGAATCACACCGACTTCCCTATTAAGCCCTAAAGGGCACCTAATTGTTCTATATGAAATTTATATGGTTAGCTTTTGAGATAACCTTCCATATTATACTACACTAAGATATCTGAGCATAGCCCCAATATTTTTTTACTTATCGCCTTTTTCTTCAAGTTCACCTTCCAATGATAAAAATAGTTTCTGCAGTTCTTCTTTAGTTTCCTGCTTAGCCTTCTTCCACAAGCCTCTTTGTTCTGCTTCTAACAAGACTTCTGTAATTCTCTGCAGAGCCCAAGGATTAACTTCTTTCATCCATTTTTGCATTTCTTCATTAAACGCATATTTTTCTGCATATTTTTCGTACATCCAGTCTTCCATAATATCGCTAGTGGCATCCCACTGGTAACTTACTGCTACATATGTTGCTAAATCCCCTGCACCCTTATAGCCATGTTTTTTCATGCCTTGAATATATTTAGTATTCATAGCTTCGCCTCTAAACCAGCGTTTTAGTTCTTGGTCTAAAGTTCGTAACTGTACTTTGCTCCTATCTGAACTGTCACTGACATAATTTTTAGGCATTTCACCCTTATAACTGCGTACTGCGGCAATCATGCCTCCACGATAGTTATTATAATCATCACCACTAAGCATAGAAGACTCGCGATGATCCACGTTTTGCACCGTTATATCTATCTGGCTTATTCTCTCTTTTCTTCTTCACTGATACCAAATTCCAGAATATCTTCCCCTGCTGCCATAACATTGTATAAATGTTTCTTTTTGCTTTTTTGCATATACAAAGAAGATTTTTTTAGAAAATCACAATCTAAACCCGTACCCATCCAGGTAAAAAGCACAAAATCACTAGCAGTAATTTCTTGCTGCCATTTCTTATTCCATAATTCTGTTGGTTCTATCCGGTAAACAACTATATCACCCTTACCAGGAGCACCTCTTAATCCTTCAATTGCCTCATTAAATCCAACACAGTTAGATTCAATGTTAGTAACAAATAATATTTTACCCAGTCTTCGTACCCTCCTACTAGCTAATCTTTAAAATACTTTGGGTAGATGCCGGCTGCCAAAATTTCCACGCCATCAGCCACATACTGCGAAACGGTGTAAACACATCCACCAGGCACCTCTACAATATCTTTATTGCGAATAGCATTAGTTGTAGCTAGCGATTCATCCTGCAACAACTCTTTTTTAGTCTCTGCTTTCATCATGCCACCACCATCCCATGTTGGAATAATAAAAGCATCCGGATTCATTACCACCAGCTGTTCCTTAGACAAAGTTTGCGCCAATTGGGGTTCTAAGTCTCCAATAAGATTACGAGCATGCGCAAATTTACACATGTCGTTAAACATGCTTCCTTTAGCGCCAAAACCTCCATGGGGAACCAGCGCAATTACATTTTTTTGTTCGCTGACGGGTATTTTTTCTACTGTTGTCTCTACTGTTTGTAGCTTTTCATCAAATTTTCTTATAATTTCTGCTCCTTTTCCCTGTTCGCCAACAAGTGTGGCCACTTCTTTAATAGACGTTCTCACATCCTTTAAAGAATAGGGTGTTTTGTAAACATAAACAGGTATTCCCATGTCTCGCAAAGTCGTTGCCACCTTTGAATCCCACCAATCGGCTATTATTACTAAATCCGGGTTTAACGCTAAAATCGCTTCTGCGTTATTGCCCCGTATTTTTCCTTTTACCTGCTTACTGCGCTCACTAATGTGTGATATACCAGGGTCATCAGACAAATAAGTTAACCCTGCTATTCTTTCAGGGGAAACAAGGTCCATCAATATTGCATCCGTGCCCAAGGTTAAAGAGACTATATGCATAGGTTTGCCCTGCATTTTAACGACATTACCTTTAGTATCAATTACTTCATATGACTTTAAATTATCCGCCTTAGCGGTTTGTGAACAGCAACCTGTTAAAAGAAAACATCCATAAATTAACATAAACAAAAATCCAAGGCATTTCTTCATAGCACACCTCGCATATTTATAACATTACCAACAAGCTTTTCTAAGGCTAAAACAAGTCCGTCCTTACTTTTATCTCCCACTTTTTCTTTAGTCCCCCCATAATGCTGTGATAACTCATTTAAAATACCCTCACAACCAATACTTACTTCGTCAATTCCAAGAAGGTTCCATGAATATTGATCTAATAGGTAAAAATATAAGGATGTATCTACAACAAAAAAATCATCTTTGTCAATTTTATTTAAAATGTTATCAAAGTTAGGCTTAGAAAGCTTTTTAACGCTATTATTGAAAATGCTACCTTTAGTGATAGAAAATCTTTCTGCTCTTCTGAGAAAACTATGCTGCACCTTTTCGTCAATACCATTATGCTTGAAAATTGCTAGTTTAACGGCTTTTTTTACCACCCGACCTATTAACGCTTACCTGTATCTTGAACAACGACTTCAGATTGCGGATTAGCAATAATAATCATTTGGTCTGTCCCTGTCCCCGTAGCAAGACCTGACGAATACTTACTACCTATAATGAGTTCTTGCAAAGCTGCGGCCTTAGCTTCAGTGGCCGTTACCAAAGATCTAGCCATAACGCCGCCATTCATATCGGCATCTATTAGCAAAATTATATTAATAGTGCCGGGTACAGGAATTATTTCCTTATTAGAAAACCCATCGAAATGCGCCGGGTCACCTATTCTTCCGGGGTTACCGGCAACGCCTGCTGTTACTATAGCCGTCACCGTAACACCCTTATATTTTTCTTTTTCAATAACTGCGTTCTTCATAGGAACTCCGGTCCCCATTGCTGAAATCAGTGCAGGATTATAGCCCAAATTTTTAATTAGTTCTTGCATTTCCTGTTTATATATTTCAAGGGTCATGCCCTTATTTTCACCGGAATTATGATGGTTCAAAATTCCCTGTAAATCTTCTCGATATCCACCATTATAAACTGCCGTACTCAAGACTTTTCTTGGCGCAAGAAAATGAACTATGATTGTATCATCTTGACAATAAATATTATCGCCAGTACTCAGATTTTCCATATTTATACACTCCCCTGTCAAACATTGCAGAAAGCTTAAAAATAATAAACTTAAAATAACTATATTTTTAATCATAGTACATAACTATTCCATGCCAATTTTTGAAAAATAGGGCATTTTCCTTCTGCATTATTCAAATCAATTTCAAATATTAAAATCATTTCTTCAACGCCACTATAAACTGTTTTAATTTCATCATTAATCACAACTGCGCTTTGTGCAATTGTGCAATTCATGCCATTGCTTGTTCCCGTCTGGTTACAAACTATCACAGGAAGTTTACTTGTATAGGAACAACGCTTCCAAGCCATCTCAGGAGGTCCCCCACAACCTGGTGGCCATGCCGCCGGCAAAATTATAATATCAGCCCCTGCCAGCGCCAGCTTATAAGCATTAGTGTCATACCAAGCATCAGCACAAACTAAAATACCGCATTTAACGTTGTCACAAACAATGGGTTCCATTACATTCCCCGCAGTTGACCAAGCCTCTGCTTTTCCGCCAACGGTCTTGTTCTTATTATGAATGCCGACTATTTTACCCGTATTTTCTATAACGGTACAGCTGTTATAATCGTTTAAAGTTTGACTATCACGCCTAGCACCACATAAAAATATATTTACCCGCAGCTCTTTAGCTAAATCAGTGAATATATCTAAATAATCATTGTTTAAAATATCAATTTCATATAAATCACTATTACACGCCATAAAATACCCCTGTATAGCCATTTCCGGCGTAATAATGTATGTAGCACCATTTTGAGCAGCTATTTTTATGCTTTTACATAACTTATCTATATTCTTTTCTTGTGGCCCACCGGCCAAATTCAAATGTAATAAAGCTATTTTCATAATTAACTCCTATTATTGAAAGTTAGGCATGGCTATTTTGCCATGCCTATTTTTTATCCACGATTTAGAAAGAATATTGTAAACCAACAACAAAGTTGCGGCCCGGTGATGTATACCATTCATTTGGAGAACCCCATTTAACAAGGGAAATGCCTTAGCTCCTTGTAATACAACTATTTTCCTGTAGCCATTTTTGTATGATCCTACCCTACTTATTGTCATAAATACACTAGATAAAAAACCTCTCTGCCTTAGCAGAGAGGTTAAATAAATAGAGAACACCAATATAAGCATATTGGTAAAAAGTTCGCTACCTTCCCATCGCGCGCAAGAAGTAATGGTAATAAATAGGCAGTTATTCTGACTTAGTTTCATTGCTCCCCTTGCCTTCCCAAGATTACGCTCAGTGGCATTTCAAGGTTTGCTCCACATTACAGCGGCGGGACCGTATTGGCTTTACACCAATTTCCCTATTAAGCTCTTACGAGCACCTACTTAAACTATATTTAATTATTAGAAAATATTACTGATTAGGATAATAAACTATATACCCGTAGTAGAGTCAAGTATACAATAAAATTTAGAAAGAATATTCAACGCCAACTTGGAAATTACGCCCTTGTGCGGAATACCACCCAGAACTTTCCGGTATCATATTATAAGGCTGGTCAGTGTAGAACTTGTCAAATAAGTTATTAACCTTCGCAAAAACTTTTACTGCTTTTGTTGCTTTATAATTTACTCCGAAATCAACTAGCCAAAAAGATTTTAAGGTATCCGGGACTAAAGCCTCATTTACCATTCTACCAGGTCTATCAATAATTCCTCGCAAATTAATAAAAGTATCCACTTTATCTTTGTCATAATTAAATCCAATATTATATTGGCCCTTAGGAATATACCCATCTCTATTGGCATTATTAGTTGAGCTTGCAGGGTCAATGTAAGTGTGAGTATAACCAAAATTCATTCTTACGTTCTTGTTAAAAATTTTATTAAGATTAAAATTCCATACTCTAATCTCCTCTGCACCAGAATTATAGAATTTCCGTGTCGAATTATTAAAAGCTATCATGTTGTCAGCATTTGTTTTAAAAATATTAATGGACATACTGGCAGAATCATTAAATTTATGATTTAGCCCGAATTCAACCGTATGACCTTCTTCCGGCCGTAAATCCCTGCCTCCCATTGGTGAATTTGTCTGGTATTGGTTAGGTGCGACAAAAAACTCTTTATAGCTAAAATAAGCATTGGTTAGTTCATTAAAATCATAACCAATTGTTCCACTCTTGCTTGTATTACTGCCATATTCAGAATTATGTGTAAACCTAATACCCGGGGTAATTGATAGTGCACCCATCTGAATTTTATCTTGCAAAAATGCTCCTGTATTAGAAATAGAGGTACCATTCCAATTTGGCGTATTCTTGTCATAATATTTATTCATTGTATCTTTATAATAATCAATTCCACCAATTAAAATATGTTGACCTTTTATAAAAGTCAATTGATCACTTGCCCCCAATGTTTCTTGATCCATCATCCATAAGTTTGCCGTGCTTTTGTAATTATCGTTTAATTTATCTTTATGCAAGTAAATGGAAAATTGATTACTTAATTCATTTGTAAATTTACTCTTTAACGATAAGCTAAATTTCGTATTATCTTTATTCCCAAAATTTGCTTGTGTTTCAGTAACCCCAGCTCTTTGAGGTCTTTGATATTCGGATTTGTATTTTTGAAAACTAAACTCCAAATTATTCTTCTCATTAAAATCTTTGCCAATTTTTACATCATAGGTATCTGCATCAAGATCATTAACTATTTCATTCCCATTACCGTCCTTATAATTACCCATCTTATTCTTTTGAGCCGAGATAATCCAATAAATGCCATTTTTACTTCCTTGATTCATTAACTTATAAGTATGTTTTTGAGCACTTCCATAAATACCTGTCAAAGTCGTCTTTACTGTATTATCATCAGGTTTCCTTGTAATAATATTTATAACACCACCAACAGCATCTGATCCATAAAGCGTTGAAGCAGACCCTTTCAAAACCTCTATTCGCTCCACGGTATCAAGATTGCCGTATTCAGAAGCTTGGATGACACTTGATACAGAGCCATTCGTATTTGCTCGCATTCCGTCAATCAAAACAACTATATTTGTGGAACCATTAATATAGAGTCGATTTGAAGTATAATTGTCACCGCCGGCTGAATAATTTTGAACATTTACTCCCGGTACATCTTTTAAAGCATCGCCTAAATCCACATAATGGCTTTTCTCTATTTTATCACAAGTAATAATGCTCATATTCGCTTGAGCCTCAAATTCCTTAGTCGGCGTCCTATTAGCCGTTACTACAATTTGATCTAAGTTAAAACTTAACTTCTCATCTTCTGAGGCGCTTGCAACTCCCCCCATTATTAACGTACCTGTAATAAGCATTCCCATTAAAACTTTAGTACACAATCTTCTTTTTTTCAATTCAGCATCTTCCCTTCAATTTTTTATTGTAATATGACAATTTTTCTGCAGCCATTCTTGTATAGTCCTGCACTAAAAGTTGTCATAAATACATAAAAGTAAACCTCTCTGCCGTGGCAGAGAGGTAAAATGAACGGAAATAACCAATATAGTGTATTGGTCAAAAGTTCGCTACCTTCCCATCGCGCGCAGGAAATAATGGTATACATAAATAGGCAGTTCTTCTGACTTAGTTTCATTGCGCCCCTTGCCTTCCCAAGATTACTCTCAGTGGCATTTCAAGGTTTGCTCCACATTACAGCGGCGGGACCGTATTGGTTTTGCACCAATTTCCCTATTAAGCCCTTCCAGGCACCTACTTACGCTATATTTAATTATTGACAAATATTACTGATTAGGATAGTAAACTATATACCCGTAGTAGAGTCAAGTATACAATAAAATTTAGAAAGAATATTCAACGCCAACTTGTAAATTTCATCTATTTTAAAATTGCACGAAGAAAAAAATTAAAATCTTCTTTCATAAGTTAAAGTGTAATTAGCCTTTGATGAGTAATATTCATAATTGTTAAGTACATCTTCTCTATTCAGCAAATTACGTCCTATTAATTTAATACTCTCAACCTTATCTGGACTATAACTTAGTGTTACCGTCAAATCACAGCTATTTTTCAAGCTATGATCCTTTAGCGTAGATGACGTACGTTCATAATTATAGTATGCTTCTTCGCGACCTAAATAAGCAAATACACGTGCATCAGCTGTAAATTTATTCCGATTATAATTAGTCCCTACATTAAGTACATATTTTGAAGAATCTTGTACCCAACCAGCAGTAGAACTGGATTTAGCTTTAGGATTTTGCCAAGTAATTCCAATATTTGTTGTCAATTGTGGGTTAATTTTTTGTTTATAATTTACTTCTAACCCAGTATTTTCCCATTTATCCCTATTACGCATTATGCTTGCTCCGCTCTCATCTTTATCCCAATAAAATTTATCTTTTACTGTCATATGAAAAATGTCTGCTGAAATTGCTTTATGTGCATCTTCAAATTTATAACCAGTTTCATAGGACATTCCAGATTGCGGTTTTAAATCAGAATTAATTACAAAATTACTGGTATAACTAAATCCAGAAGCAATAGATGGCATTTCAAAAGATCTTCCCACATTAAAATAATAGGATGATTCATCATTAACTTTATATAAACCTTGTAATTGTGGCAATAATTGAAAATCGCTATCTTGAAATTCTGAACTAGACATATAATATTCACGTACGCCAAATATTATATCAAATCTATCATTGACTTTGTGATCATATGATTGATACAAGGAATAACTGTTACGTCCATTTTTTCTATTTTTTGCTGTCCCGTAATCGTTTTTCATATATTCACGAGTAGCATTAGCACCTAACACTAGCAAATCATTATCATTCCGTAGGCTAATCTCCTTTTGTATATCAAAATTAGCATCATAGCCAAAATAAGTATTATCCGTATATTTTTTAGGATATGACTTATTGTATATTGTATCAATATCTATTGTATTATAGCCTGCAGTTGCTCTTACTCCTGCTGACCTGTTATTGTAAACCAAGGAAAAATTATTATAAGTTATATCTGTATCTGATAAATAGTTGTTAGTCGGAAGGAACTTTGAAAAAGCCCCTGTTTCATATTTAGCCTTACTATTTGTCCTACCATAACTAAAAATAAAATCTTTGGCAACGTTAACATCTAAATACATTTGATTTGATTTCTTGTCTTTAAGATTCATAGATGGTCCTGAGCCCGTTATGCCAGGGTTTTCAACACCATAACGGTCCTTTGTACGTGTTTTCTTAACCCCAAAGTTAAATGAATTACTATGAATATTTATACCACCCTCTTTTGTCTGATTTCCAACAGTACTATAAATATTCCCTCCACATTCACCATTTTTATTGGCTTTTTTAGTAATAACATTAACTACCCCGCCAATTGCTTGTGGTCCATATAAAACAGAATTTGCACCTTTAACTATTTCAATACGTTCAATTTGATCAATAGGAATATTATTTAAAGTAGCATGGTTCATATAGTTACTTGGGTTACCATTAACAAGAATCAATGTCCCATCATCTATCCCACGCATCCGTATTCTCGACATCATGCCGCCATAATCTCCACCATCATCTTGATAAGCATGAACATTAGCCTGAGTTAAATTTTTTACTGCCTCAAATGCAGTACTGTAGCCACCATCTTTAATTTCTTTTGATGTAATAACCATCACATTAGCCGGGGTATCCAAAATCTTTTTTTCTGTTCTCGTAGCCGTTACTACAACTTGATCCAATGAGAATTCATTTAACCCATTATCTGAGCTTGCGGCCTTGACAATTGTTCCACCACATAATAATGTTCCGGTAATGACCGCAGCCATTACTGCCTTTAACCTTACACTTTTTTTCAACACAAATCTCCCCTTTAATAAAAGCTGTTTTATAGAAAACAAAATATTTCTGACGTCCATTTTTGCATGGACACATCCTACTTTATTTTGTAACTATCAATAATTAAACCTCTTTGCGCGCGCAAAGAGGTTTAAAGAACATAGTACGCCAATAGAAACCTATCGAGCATATATTCGCTACCTTCCCATCGCGCGCAGGAAATAATGGTATACATAAATAGGCAGTTATTCTGACTTAGTTTCATTGCTCCCCTTGCCTTCCCAAGATTACTCTCAGTGGCATTTCAAGGTTTGCTCCACATTACAGCGGCGGGACCGTATTGGTATTGCACCAATTTCCCTATTAAGCTCTTACGAGCACCTATTCCTTATATTAAATTAACTTTTTATAATTTTCAGCTTTTACCCTATGCTTTTGCCATTTTACACTTGTGTTCCTATTTCAAAGAACAAGCAGCGCCATATGCAACTGTAAATTGCGGATATTCCAAGACATATACATCACTAAAAAGCTCATCTTCAATAGCTAAGGCAAGACCATGGTTATTGGCAGAGCCACCATCTAAATACAACGCTTCTTCTATTTCCTGATTACCTATCATACCCGATATACGCCTGGCAATTGATTCATGCAGACCCTTAATTATGTTTTCTTTTTTTGTGCCCTTGGCAACTAAGGATACCATTTCACTTTCAGCAAATACCACGCAAGTGCTATTTAAATACACGGCAGTATCTGCCTGCTCTGACAATTTAGCAAAATCATAAATTGAAGTGTCTAATATACGTCCCGCCATTTCAAAAAATCTTCCTGTCCCTGCGGCGCATTTGTCATTCATCTTGAAATCTTGCAATTTTCCTGTTTCATCAATACTTATAATTTTTATATCTTGCCCACCAATATTAATGATAGTACGAGCTTTTTTGTCGCTTAGTAAATAAACACCTAAGGCATTTGCCGACACCTCATCAATAACACTATCTGCCGCGGCAATTAAACTTTTCCCATAACCGGTTGCCGCCATACCCGCAATGTCGCTTTCTTTAATGCCAAGTTCTTCCATTCCTTCTCTCACTATATCTTGTGCTAGAACTTCTTGGCCTGGAGCCGTCGGAATGGCTTTTTTCTAAACAATTCCTCTATTTTGTATAATAACAGCTTTTATGGCAGTACTGCCTAAATCAATTCCTACTTTATAGTTCATAATAACCCCCTTCTTCTAATGTTTGTTTAAAGGCTTCTAAACGTGTCAGAATATTTTGGCTGTCTTCTTTGACATAATCGGTCTCTAATTTCAAAAATTTTATACCCTGATTTTTCAATTTTTCTTCAATAGTAATACTCTCAATGTCATAAGGATGACAACCTTTTAAAATATGAAAAATAACCCCTTTTATATTATTTTCAGACGTTAAGCGCAAGATATTGTTAACACGTCTATCATTATCTGTAAAAGTTGGACAAATACAGGCCTTATGGTTGCGCTCTGCCAGTGCCTTCAGTATCCCATACACCGAAGTATCACTATAAAGCATAGCTCCCGGGAATATACGTTCTGATGAACACAAATCATCTGCGCAAACGCTCATTCCTGCCTGCTCAATTAGCTGCAAAATTTTTAAATTGGGAAATATTATTGGAGATCCTGCCAAAAAAACTTTGTAAGGATTTTCTTGTATTACTGCTGTTTGCAAGTGGTCCAAAAGTAATTTTAATTTTTCGTGCCAAACATTAACTTTATCTAACATAAAGGTATTAGCGATTACGGTAAACCATATATCAGCAAGTATATTCTTGCGTTTGCATACAAAGTAAAGAGGTTCTGTGCCGTATAGAACACATTTTTATAATAGCCAGAAACAACTACTTCGCAATAATTATTTCTATGTTTTGCTATGGCCTGTACATAATAGATCCCATTATCATGCTGTATTGGTAAAATATAAGCTGCCCTTAACCCGCTTCGTGTTTGGCAATAGTATGTAGCAGATACCTCGCGCATATCATCAACAGGGAACTTGTTATTATTACTTTTTAAATAAATTTTCTGCGTTAAAGACCCATCCCTTTCCATTGCAGTTTCCCCTTGTTCTAACCAAAGGAAATCTTCAGAGGAAAGCTGGGCACAATAGCCTTGAGCTGGTAGAAATATGAAGTAAAACAGAACAGAATAAATCACTATTGTTTTGATTTTTAATACTAGTTTACCCAAATTGTTTCGACACTCCGTTTCATAGTATGCCCATACTAAAATAAAAGATTATTAGTATCCTTTTATTAGTTTTTCCTCACTCAAGTCAAAAATCGGTCCATAAGCTGCATTAGCTATCCCCTCAATAGCATATACACAATTTTGCGTAGAACTATATAAATACCTGTCGGGAATAAGCGCAATATGTTTAATTCCTTTTAGTTCTTGCAGCGCTGGATCATTAATGTATTCCTCTTGAGCTTTTTGAGTTGTATCTCCTGATTGGCTTCTTGGAGCTGAAAGCATGAAAAAATCAGGGTTACAGGCAATAACCATTTCCTTAGTTACCGGCTGTCCATTATTTATTCCCATTTTTGCTATACCATTTACAACTCCTGCTCGTGTGCATAATACGTCAAACATGCAGCCCTTACCTCCATAGCTAGTCATCTGAGAAACCAATAAACCCACAGTTTTTTTTGCTTTCTGAGCAGCCACTACCCTATCTATTTCTTTTAGTTTTTCCTGCATTGTACCTATTATTTTATTCCCTGCCTGTTTCTCACCCAGCGCCGCTGCAATAGTCATAATAGTATTTTCTACCTCTTTCACCGTATTAGGTCCTTTACAAACAAGTACCGGATAACCTAAATCTCTATAAGCACTTATCATTTGTTTATCAGTCCATGTAGATGCTATGATTAAATCGGGATTTAGTTTGACAACAGTTTCCAGTGGATAACTATATAATTTAGTTTTAATGTCTTTAGTTTCATTTGCTATGCAGGAAATGCCGGAATCATTTGCCATTTTATTGGCAGACACCAAATATTCAGGAGGAACTATTCCCACTGTCATAATGTCAAAACTTAACGACAAGGTAAGAATATGTTTAGGTTTACGTGGCAAAGTAACAACCGTACCTTCGTAATCCACTACACTATAGGCATTGCTAATATTTGATTCCGCATTAAGATTAGGAAGCATTTTTGCCTTATATGAAAATCCTAACAATATAAATGTAAGTACTAGAAAAGCAAGATATTTATATGTTTTAAGTGTTTTTAACATTACTATAACTCCTAACAAAAATAACCTCTCTGCAACTCAGAGAGGTTTAAAAAGCAGAACACACCAACATGAAATTATTGGTCAAGTGTTAGCTACCTTCCTATCGCGCGCAAGAAATAATGGTAGAAATAAATAGGCAGTTATTCTGACTTAGCTTCATAGCGCGCCTTGCCTTCCCAAGATTACTCTCAGTGGCATTTTAAGGTTTGCTCCACATTACAGCGGCGGGACCGTATTGGTTTTACACCAATTTCCCTGTTAAGCCCTTCCGGGCACCTACTTATATCTTATTTGCTTATTGGTAATATTTACTGAATAATATATTAAACTATATACCCGTAGTAGAGTTGGGCCTAGGTCAATACTGTAGACACAAATAGTTTAACTTTTATGCTGTAGATTTTGCTGCGTCTTCAAACTCCTGCGGAGTCATATACTTTATACTGCCATGAATCCTCTTTCGGTTATACCATGATTCAATATATTCAAAGATGGCTTTACCGGCCATCTTGAAATCATAATACCTGTTATGGTTCACTTCTTCCTTCTTCAATCCGGAATGGAAAGATTCAATGCAGGCATTATCGTAGGGGTTTCCCTTACGGCTGCAAGAATGAACCATATTTTTTCTTACAAGCTCATCTTCAAACATTTGACTAGTGTATTGAGTTCCAAGATCACTATGCAAAATTATTCCTGTTGTATCACTGACATTAAGGCAGGCATTTTCAATAGCTTGTACCGCTAGTTCTGCTGTCATCCTTTTTGCATAGGCATAGCCGATAATCTTCTTGCTGGCCAAGTCCATTACTGACGCCAGATATGTCCAACCATCAATAACTGTATGGATATAGGTTATGTCTGTACACCATTTTTTGTTGATTGCTGCACTTTTGAAATCTCTGTTTAACAAATTGTCATGTTCTTCAACCAAACATTTAGAAGAATAATACCTGTATTTCTTTACTACTATTGCCCTGAGCCCTAATTCTGCCATATGCCTTTGGACACGCTTTAGACTGGCCTTTATGCCAAGAGCTTCTAATACTTTCTGTATCTTTGGTGCTCCATATCTCTTCTTGTTTTCTTCGAAAACATCTTTTATTGTTTCTAGGAACTTCTGTTTGTTTATTTTTCTGGCAGATGTTACGAGACATAAGGACTTATAATAGGTGCTTCGAGGAAGGTTCAATACTTTGCAGGTGCGCTTTACTGTATACTGGGCTTTGTATCTATTGATGAAGCCAACTGTTTCTCCTATTCCAGCTCTGCAATACGTTTCTTCATCTTCTCATATTCCTTGGAAGTAATTTCTTCATCGTGTAGTCCCTTAACTGGGGAGAGTTCTTTTATCCATTTATAAATTGTTACTGCAGTTACGCCATATTCACTGCTAAGGTAGCTTACGCTACTACCGGATTGATACAAAGCTACTATTTGTTTTTTAAATTCATCGGTAAATCTTATTCCATTTTTGGACAAGGTTTAACACGCCCTTTCTAAATTGATTTTAGCTTGTTAAACTTTTCGTGTCCATTCTTATATACTAGTACCACACTTTTGACATTCTCCATTATATCCATAACCATATCTCTTATATCTTCGTCGCCATAGCCTGAAACAATTCTTTTGTCAACCAAATTAACACGTTTGAACCCAGATAAGTCTATTTTATTATTGTCTATAATATTTGATTCTTTGCTCAATTTTAAAGGCATTTGCGTTGTTTCCAAGCATGGCTGTGTTGCTGTACAGACAACAACCGTTGCATGACAAATTTCAACCAAAAAATTTATTGCACTATTAAACATATTCACGCATTTTATAGGAATTGCTTGGATTTCATCAAATATAAAAATTGCATTAGCAAAATTATGCAACCTTCTGACGTTCTGTGTTCCGCTACTAAATAGCGTATCAAGGAATTGCACCATAGTAGTTATAACAATTGGACTATCCCACCGCTCTGTCAAAAGTTTGTATTCTTCTTGATTATTGTCAACTACTAGATTTGAATGATGTTCTAAAATAATATCGTCTCTTCGGAAAATTGCTTTAAATTCTTTCGCCGTTTGATCAATAATAGTAGTAAATGGAATAATATAAAAAATCCTATCCTTGTTAAATCCCTTTGCATGTTGCAAGGCATAGCGTAACCTGGAACGTGTTTTCCCTCCCCCGGTAGGGACTGACAGTTTATATATTCCAGGTTCCTTTAAGCCAGCTTCTCCGCATTGGGTAGATATATTGGATCTTAGCAAATCAATATTGCTAATCTTAGGATACTTTTCCAAAGCTGTTTCTATTTCTTTTAAGAGTCCCTCCCATAAAGAGATTTTGTCCATTTTAGGTAGGAATTTTAGACCAGCAACGAAATTGTAAGTATCATATCGGTCCGCATCGACAATACAACTAAATATATATTTTTGAACTAATCCAACCGCGAATTTCTTAAATTCAACTTTATCTTCAAATTCAGAATTTTTACAAATCATTTCTATATTTCTATAACAATTACGCATCTCTATAGTTGCTTCATCAAACATCTGATTAATTTCTTCAAAATTAAAGCAGTCATTCTGATAATTTGTTAATGCCTCTTTATAAAATAATATTTCTTCGTTTGACGTCATACGATCAGTGTATAAGGCTTCCCCGTGCAAATTCAAACAATCCATAAGGCCACCGTGATGCGAACAAATAGCTAATGATATGATTTGAGCCGTCAATTTTTGAAATATATCTTTTGATGCATAAAAATTTTCGTAAATAAACTTTGCTCCAGCAGTAGAATGAGTAATTGTACCCTTCATGGACTTATCATTAGGATTTTTTGAACTATAATGTATGTAATTATTAAATTTTTTTGTTTCTTTTCCCATGTCATGAAGGATTCCAGCTAATCCAGCCGTATTTCTTAATGATACCTTGTCACCAAATTGTCTAGCCATCTCAGATACATTTTTTAAATGTTCTTTAACACTTTGCTCTTTAAAGGTTACTGGATCGATATGTGCGCAAAACATATTATAATTTATTCTCCTTTCAAATATTTACCAGAAAAAACAGCATCTTTATTATTTTATATAAAAAAATAGACGACTCAAACTAACGAACATCCTTAGTTGAATCGTCTTTTAAAATTTTTAAATATATGATAAATATGTGCATGTAAATTAACTTTAAACATTTTACCACTCCTTTTCATACACATTACCATAAATTTCCAGTTAGAAACTTTAGTAGTGTCATACTTCAGGCTATAAAAGTGATTACATATTTAAAAAACGCAAACATATCTACGTGCATTCCAAAAATAGTTCTATATCTAAATATAACTATATGCGTATTGTACCCCCAATAAATTATATTTTCAAGTAGAAATCTAATTTTTTAAAAAACAATTTCTGTGTAGTATAATCGGTAAATATTATGAATAAATTCGCATATAAACTTGAATCAAATATGAATCCCTCACCATATGTAATTTTAAAAATCAACATATAAAAGTAGCCACCAAATTAGACTACATCTAACTTGGCTGCTTATTTTCACCTAAAAAATTTTTATTTTATAAATTTCATTTGCAATGGTCCTACTATATTTACAGTAACTTAACTAACCGTTCATTAATCGTCTGCAAGAATGCTTCAGTATTAGCAATATGTTTTCCTTCAATATCAGACAAGGCCGCAAGATCTCCCGTTAGTACTCCGTCTTCAATTGTCATTATGGACGCTTTTTTCAACTTATCAGCAAAGGCATAAATACTATTTTCCACAAAAAAATTGAAAATATTCATAACTTCATTAAAGCTACAAGATGCTTTTACTCTTGGCACAAACATGGTCATTTTATACATATAGGATAGCACAATAGGCCAATATCTTTTTAGTAATTTTTAAATTTTATATTGACAAGTTTCAGTTTAGCTACTATACTCTATTTATGGAAAATAAAATGATTGTTAGCTTAATGAACGAGTTTATCAAAATTTCATATAAATTAACTGAGCTTGAAAAAACTCCATTTGATTTTGGTACTGATGAATTACTCTACCCTTCAGAAATTCACACCATTGATGCCATTGGAGATCAATGTAATACAGTAACTGACATCAGTCTGAAATTTGGCATAACCAAGGGAGCCGTGTCCCAAGTTATAACAAAGCTTCATAAAAAAGGCTATATTACCAAAGAACGCAATGTAGCCTACAGCAAGGAAATTCTTTTATCACTTACTGAAAGGGGGTTAATAGCATATAAATCACATAAGAAATTGCATAGAACAATGGACGTAGGAATGGGAAAACTAATAAATAGTTATTCTGATGAGTATTTACAGCATTTTCAAAATATGCTCAATGAATTAGGAGCAGAAGTTGATAAGTTCATAAAACTAGGACATAGAAAATGAAGGTAAATCTAAGAACTAGTTTTTTTTGCTTTTTCAGTTTAGCTACTTAACCAAAAGGAGGAACCCATGAAAAGTTGCAAAAAAGTATTAGGTATTTGTGTCAGTCCTAGAAAAAATGGGAATAGTTCTATTATTTTAAACGAACTTTTACGCCCTGCAAGAGAAATAGGCTATCAAACTGAGGTCTTGAATTTAGGAACTGCAAAAATTTTACCCTGCAATGGCTGTCTGAGCTGCACCAATTCATCCTATAAGTGCATCTTAAAAGATGATTTAGAAAAAATTAAGGAAAAGATTGAATCTGCAGATGCAATTGCTCTAGCCTCTCCTTGCTATTATCTTTCCACACCGGCTATTTTAAAAGCAGTTATGGATAGATCAGCCGCTTGGGCAATTAATAAGATGGCAACTGGGCAAGAAAAAAAATATGGTGTCGCTGTTTCTGTAGCTGGTGGAAATCCCTTTGAATTTTCACTGCAACGAATCTATCCAAGTTTGTTTCTAAAGTTATATAACTGTGAAATTGTTGGCCAATTTACCATTGGAAATAGTTTTAATAAGGGAGAAGTTTTATTATTGCCGAGTAAGTTAAAATTAGTCAATGAACTTGGGAATAATCTTGTCCAATCTCTTGAAAAAAACTGTTGCCAGAAATCAACGATAAATGAAAACAACTCCAAGTTAGTTTGTCCCGAATGTTTTAATGATGTTTTTCAAATTTGTAAAAACGGTAGCTTGATCTGTCCTGTATGTGGCATGGAATTAAAAAAATCTCCCTTTGATAATCCCCAAAATACTTTTAATCGGTTTTCTTTAGAGGGAGCCAATGAGCATAGATCTCATATAATTGATAACATTATTGGTAAAATCCTAGCTGGTGACGAAATTAATAGAAGGCTAAAAACCTATTGGGATTCTGATACTCTACCGAAAATGAACTATCAAATTGATCGTAATTTAAAAGATGTAACAAATTTAGTAACGTGGGACAACGAAGCTCTTGGAGTTTTGAACACTGCCGTTCCCCCTGCCTTACAAGAAGTCATCAAAAAAGCAATTACAAAGAAAGCCTTTCAAAAAGGTGAATCCACTGTAACAAAAATAACATTGCATAAATATATGTCACCATTTTTTGTTAATTAGCTTATTTATAAAATGTATTAAAGAAACGGAGTCATATCATGAAAAATACTATAAACTTTAAAAAAGGCACTTTTAATTTTCATCCCAATCCTAATTTTAATTATCAATTAAATCGGACTTACGCATGGAGCAATGGTGATTTTGAAGAACTCAAAGCTGTAGCAAAGAAAATTACAAATGCAGAAACGTGGGAAAAAGAATTTCTGAAAATTGCAGATAAAGCTTTGAAGGAAAAACGCATTGAACCAGCTATTGCTTATTATCGCATGGCAGAATTTTTTATGTATGACGGGCATCCAGCCAAAATTGAAACCTACGATAAAGCAGTTAATCTTTTTTACGATTATTATGCAGCTATCTTTAAAGCCGGTATTATAAAGAAAGATTTAGTCTCATATGAAAAAGCACACCTTCCAGTATTATATACTGAACCTGAAACAGAAAACCATGTCGACACCATTATATTACACGGTGGTTACGATTCTTATATGGAAGAATTTTTACCAATGATGCTTTATCTCCGTGAAAATGGTTTTGCAGTTTATCTTTTTGAAGGTCCTGGTCAAGGTGGAGCCTTAAGAAAAGAAGGATTAACTTTTATTCCTGAATGGGAAAAACCAGTAAAAACAATTTTAGATCACTACACCTTGAATGATGTGACTATCATAGGATTATCTCTTGGTGGAATGTTAGCACCACGGGCTGCTGCTTTTGAAAATAGGATTAAACGTGTTGTAGCATGGAGTTTGTTACCAAACCTTTTTGATTTGTTAATATATGATATGCCAAAAAGTTTTCAAGCAGTAGTTCGATTACTGATGCAAGCCAATGACGAAAATTCCTTGAATTTTATTATGAAAAATTTAATGGGAAAAAATCCCTTGCTTGACTGGGCAATTAATCATGGAATGCATAATATGGGTGTACATTCCCCTTATGAATATTTAAAGAAAATTAATACCTTCCAATACATAGATGTTGGTCACAAAATATCCCAAGATTTTTTACTACTAGGAGCTACAAAAGACCACTTTATTCCTACCGAATTCTCACAGCCCATTATCTCATGCCTAACCAACACTAAATCCTTAACATATAGGTTATTCACCGAAAAGGAAAGTACTGAAAATCATTGTAATGCAGGCAATACAAAACTGGTGCTTGATACAATTATAGATTGGATAAAGTTAGTTAAGAGCTAACCCTTTTTATAAAATATTTATTTACTTGTAACCATGCTAAAATTTTATAACTAATTTTAAAAACTTTACCCCAAATATGATTTCTAATATTTGGGGTAAAGTTTAAACGTTTATTAACTTTTCTAGAATTAATTTTATAGTTTCATTAGTCGCTCATTAATAGTCTGTAAAAATTCCTCGGTATTAACAACATGCTTGCCTGCAATATCAGACAAGGCGGCCAAATCACCGGTTAAAACACCGTCTTCAATTGTCATTATGGAAGCTTTTTCCAGCTTGGCTGCAAAGGCAACCAATTCACTTAAACCATCAAGTTCTCCGCGTTTTCTCAAAGCACCACTCCAGGCAAAAATTGTGGCCATTGGGTTAGTAGAAGTTTTTTCGCCTTTTAGGTATCTGTAATAATGTTGTTGCACTGTTCCATGGGCTGCTTCATATTCATAATACCCTTCAGGTGATAACAGCACAGAAGTCATCATAGCCAAACTACCAAAAGCTGTTGCAACCATATCCGACATAACGTCACCATCATAGTTTTTACAAGCCCAAATCATTCCTCCTTCAGAACGAATAATCCTGGCAACCACATCATCAATCAAAGTGTAAAAATATTCAATGCCGGCTTCGTCAAATTTAGCCTTGTATTCCTTATCAAAAACCGTTTGGAATATATTTTTGAAATCATGGTCATAGGTTTCGGAAATTGTATCCTTAGTGGCAAACCAAAGGTCTTGTTTTTCCTCCAGGGCATAGTTGAAACAAGCCTTCGCAAAGCTCGTTATAGATTTGTCCACATTATGCATGCCTTGCACTATACCAGGTCCTGAAAACTCATGAATTGTCTTTTTGGTAACTTCCCCTTTTGTATTTGTAAATACCAACTCTGCCTTACCAGCCTCCGGTACCCTATATTCCACGCTGGAATAAATGTCACCATAGGCATGTCTAGCAATCGTAATAGGCTTTTTCCAGGTTTTAACGAAAGGTTTTATTCCCGCAATTAAAAGAGGTTTCCTAAATACGGTTCCATCTAAAATAGCACGTATAGTCGCATTTGGACTTTTCCATATTTTTTTTAGTTTATATTCTTTTACTCTTGCAGTGTTGGCAGTAATGGTAGCACACTTTACCCCTACTCCATATTTTTTAATAGCTAAAGCAACTTCTTCTGTTACCTTATCATCTGTCTTATCCCGGTGTTCTAGTCCCAGATCATAATATTCTGTCTTCAAATCAATATAGGGGCATAATAAAATATCTTTAATCATACCCCAAATAACTCTTGTCATTTCGTCGCCATCCATCTCAACTAACGGTGTCTTCATAATAATTTTATCTGGCATTTCAATTCCTCCTCAATATTCTCTGTTTTTATAAATTTCCTACAAAAGTATCCTTTACTGTTACAGCATATACAAAGACATAAAAACAAAAATTGTTGCTCCCACAATAGTGGGAATAGCATTACGTTTTGCCAGCTCAATGGGATTTACTCCTGCATACCCTGAACAAATAATACAGGCTCCTGCAATAGGACTCATAGTCCGTCCCAAACCACCAGCTGCCGCTACTGCCGCTCCGAGATGCAATGGATCAAGTCCAAAAGACGCTGTATGTACAGTTACCGCAGTATTAAAAGAAATAGCCGCCGCATCACCTGAACCACATCTTGTAGCTAAGATGAAGGGTCCTGCCGTCCCGGCAATTTTTGCAATAGCGTGATGTGCCGACATAGTTGTGATAAGTGCTTTAACAAGACCAATAGCATTCATTCCTGCCACAAAAATAAGTGAACAGGTTACAATGCCATAAACATGGCCAAACCCTTCACCCATGCCTGCAAAAAAGTCTTTGCAAATATCTTTGGCCGGTGTAGTTTTTCTAGTAACCAAAAACGCAACAATTGTGCCTATAATCATAGCGTGAGAAATTTCCAGTTTAGCCATACCCGGTAAATAGCCAGTCTTTGCCAATAATAAAATAGCTATGGGGACTATCGGCACAACGGCCATGAGGAAATTCACCTTAAAATCTATCTGTGTGTCTTCTAGGTCAGCACCATAACCTTTATGCTCTTTTTTCATAACTGCAATAACACAAAGAATCGCTGCCACTACGATCGATACCACTAATACAGGAATTGCTGAATAGGTGACAAATTCCATAGGCGTATGTTTAGATACCTCAGACGCTATTACCACCTGATGATATCCCGGATTAACAAGGGGCGAACCAAAGGTGCCTAGAAAAACTGCAGATGCGGCCATAGCCGGATGCACACCCATGCGCATCAAAAGTGGTATCAAAATAGCTCCTACAGCGGCAGAACATCCTGATGAACTCGTAATAGATATATTAATAAAAGCGGTAATCAAAACTGCACCAGGTATAATCAAATAACCAAAACTATGTAAGTATTTAGCTAACAGATGTACCAAATGCCTATCACATTTCGTGTATTTCATAACATAAGCAAAACCCATAGAAGCTACAATCGGTTCAATTATTTTTGCATTGGACATTGCTTTGGTGAAACCAAAAAGAGCTGCCATGGGATTTAAAACAATACAAGAAAGAATAACTCCGGCCGTAAAAAGTACTAATCTGGACTCATATCTTTTAGCAAGACAATAGATAGTACAAACTATAACGATAGCACCCAAAAGTAAACTGATATTCACATTACCATCTCCCTCTCATAATAATAAATATAAACCTATAATCATTTTCCTCGCTCGAAAAAAAATATCGCCTCTTTTCGCAAGCATAAATATACACCCTAGTATTCATTTTTGTGTTTTATGATATAATTAAATCTGATCGAGGTGTGCTATGAATACTAGTGATTTGTTATTTCTAAAAGTATTAGCTGATGAGCATAATTTGACAAAAACAGCAAAAAAACTTTTTATCTCTCAGCCTGCTATAACTGAAAAAATAAAAAAATTGGAAAAAGAGTTTGGCGCAAAACTAATTATTCGCAAACCTCGTGGCATAAATTTAACCCCCGAGGGAGATATATTAGTTCAATACGCGGTCAATGCACTTACGGAATTTGAAAAAACTAAGGACCTAATAGCAAATATGCATACGGATGAATTACACGGTTCCTTACACATAAGCTGCTCTAATGTTTTTGCCAAATACCACTTGCCAAAACTACTATCTGATTTTCAAAAACCGTACCCCAAAGTTGAAATCACTTTCAAAAGCGGTTTCAGTACAAACCTTTACCGCGACTTCCTGCGGGGTGAAAGTCAATTAGCAATTCTTAGAGGTGACCATCTATGGAGCCAAGAGAAAAAGCTGCTATTACAGGAACCTTTATGTATTTTCAGCGCCTTTCCACTTGATCTTGCTAACTTACCTGAGATACCCTATATACATTACAGCACTGACCCAAACTTACAAACCCTTTTGGATGAATGGTGGGGTAATAATTATCAAAAAAGGCCTCACATAGTAACCGACATAGATGCCATGGATACAGGTATGAAACTAGTACAAAATGGTCTCGGTTATACAATCTTATCTGAAAGTTGCGGCAGCGATACTCCGGGACTTTACAAATATCCTCTTAAATTGCCTAATCAAAATATCATCTATCGTAAAACCTGGTTGTACTATAGAAACGATTGTAATTCTTCTAGGATTGTTAAAACTCTTATTTACTTTATTCTTAAAAAACATAGACCTATTCCCTTATAATTATAAATTATCTGAAAATGTCTAAATAAAGTGTACTTTATATGACATATTTGCACAAATATGGATTTAGCCCATTTAGACATAAGTAAATTATTATGTCTAAATGAGCTACTATATTCCTATACCAAAGGTCAACTTTCTAATTACAACTTTTTCAGCATTAGTAATAAAAGCAAAAAATATCTTCCGAAGTTTTTCGGAAGATATTTTTGTTATAGGCTTTTTCGCAACATTAATATGCTCAGCGTCTTTTGCTTTTAACTTTAATAAAAGAACGTGCGTTTTTCCTGCCGCCCATTTCTGCAAACATAATAGTTGTTTTCTCCGTCTCAATCTGTCTTGCATTTAGGCCCTCGTATTTTGCCTCTTTTTGTAGCTTCAAATAGCTAGCAAGTCGAGTGGCAGACAATACCCCCTCACTAATAGCTTGTTGCACAGCACAGTTTGGCTCATGCGTATGGGTACAATCATGAAACCTGCACTTTTTTGAAAGCTCAGTTATATCCACAAAGGTTTTTTTAAGGTCGGCACTTTCAATCCCCAATTCCCGCATCCCAGGAGTATCAATCACAACTCCACCACAAGGAAGCAAGATTAACTCACGCCAAGTCGTAGTGTGCCGACCTCTATCATCTTTTCTTATATCTTTGGTTTTTAGAATGCTTTTTTCCATCAAAGTATTTATTAGTGTTGATTTGCCCACACCGGAAGAACCTATAAATGCAATGGTTTTACCTTGCCCAAGATACTTTTGAACAGGTGCAAGCCCCTCTTTCGTGAAACTCGAAGTAACAAATACCTCAACACCACAGGCTACATTAGAAAGCTCTCGCAGTTTCGTGAAAATATTGTGCTCTAAATCAGCCTTCGTGAGCACAATGACAGGAAGTGCGCCGCTATCCCAGGCTATACCAAGATAACGTTCTAATCTACGAAGATTGTAATCATTGTTAAGTGACATGCAAATAAACACCGTGTCAATATTAGCAGCGACGATCTGTTCTTCATGTGCGGTCCCAGCGGCTTTTCTTATAAAAGCACTTTTTCTGGTAAGCACATTATGAATGATTGCATACCCGCCTGTATCATCTTGCCTATCTAGCATAACAAAATCGCCTACTGCCGGATAGTCCGCTAAAGTTTTTACAGCAAAACGCAATTTTCCCGAAATCGCTGCCGTCAACTCACCATTTTCCGTTAAAACCTTATATAAATTTTTATATTGAGAAGCCACCCTACCAATATAAAAACCCGAATATAAACTAGCCTCAGTAATAAATCTTTGACTGAGCCCTATATTTTCCATATTTATTTTATACATTTTATATCCTCCAAAAAATATTTTAATTAGTTTTTGGGAGGGATATACATTAATTTATTTTGTATGCACCTCCCGTATCATTACAATGTCCATTTTAGTTTTTAACATAAACCAACAACTCCTTTCATTGCTATATTACATTTTGCTTATTTGCCTTGTCAAGCACAAAAAAATACCATAGAATATCATTTTTTTGCCTATGCCAAATACTAAAAAATGTAGTAAATGACTCTGGTTCAATATTGAAAATTATAAGTGCCTAAATAATAATTATACGCACAGGCTAGTGTTATAACCGCTAACAATGTCTCTTTTTGTTGCTTAAATACATCTGCAATTATTCTAAAGTTCTTTGAATACCGCAATATTTTAAATACTCTAAGTACTCTAAAAGTACAAACAAAACGAAAAATTCGCAGAAGTTTAAAACTATCATTTAGAAGCGTAATGGATGGCCGACTGGAAAACAAGTTAATTATTGCCATAAACAAAAAAGGATAGCGTAAAATGACGTTAGCGATTTATTGCCTTACCTTTTGCCCTTAACCACCTTGTGATTATAATTTTTTGCTATTATTACAATTGTTTTTCAATATTTTTTTATAAATATTTTCTAAATTGTTGACACAAATATCAACGGTGAATTTTTTGCTTACTGTTCTCTTTCCCTGTTCAGCGGTTAAAGCAGCTTGAGTTTTATTTAACATCACTTCTAAAATTTTATCTTTCAACGAACTAGCATCCTGTGGCGGAATAATCCACCCATTTTTTCCATTTTCAATTATTTCTTCTTGAGCTCCGCTATTTGTGGTTATAACAGGAACTGAACAATACATTGCTTCGCAAATTACCAATCCAAAGGCCTCGGACACAATAGAAGGTAGTACAAACAAATCAAGTCCCCTGTAGAAGGCATTCATGTCTTCCTGAAGTCCCATAAACTCTATTAAGCATTCTACTTTAAGCTCTTTGGCTTCCTTCTTTAAAGAAGAAATGAACTCTTCTCTGCCAGTACCTGCTATTTTCAATAAAACTTCTTGTCCGCTTTCAGCAAGCATTCCAATGGCTTGTATTAATACATATAGCCCTTTATCTTCAACTAATCTGCCTGCGTATCCTACGACAAATTGCTGCGTAATATTATCGGGAATTTGTTTTTTGAATTTATTAGTATTAATTCCACTATAGACTAAATACCACTTACTAATATTATCTTTTTCTAAATCCCGCAATTGCAAATCATATACTAGACGTGAAACACAAATCACTGCATCAACTTGTTTTCTAATCCAGCAATGATAAGAATCTCTTTTATTTGGCTGTGCATTATGTCTAAATATAACCAATCTTATTCCTGGCACAGCCTTTTTTGCTAAAACACTTAGAAAGGCGTAATGTCCGCTATGACAGTTAATTATGTCTACTTTATATTTTTTAAGATATTTACACAAATCTTCATATGCTCTGAGCCCCATTAAATTATGTAAATCGACACAAATAACATTCGCAACTTCCGAATATTTTTTCTTAAAAAACTCCTGATCTTTTGCCACAAAAATATAGACTTTATGCCCACGTTTGGATAATTCTAATGAAATATCATAAACATATTGTTCTCCCCCGCCCCAATTTTTTGCGCCTACGATATGTGCTATAACCATTTTATCCTCCAATAGAAATATTTTAAAACGGATACAAATCTAGAAAAAGCGGAGACTCTTCATAATTTAATTTGTAAGAGCATTGTGTTCTTTAAATTCCAAACAAATGCGCAATTTTAGTCTTTGAACTTACTGAATATATTATATAAACATATTGTCTCTTCAAGTTTTATCATTGTAAACCACAAATTGATAACGCCATTATTTTTAGCTTCATACAATGTATAGTCAGCATCTTTATATATAAACGTCCCTTCATTCACAGACATTTATAGTTGCATTTGAATAACTCTCATCCTGCATATCTCACGCTTAGATGCTTAAAGGCGCTGCAATCTTCTTACCCACAAGATCAATTATCTTGGCAAAACCTTCCCTGTCTTTCAGCTTGCTACCTATGGAAGTTGGTATACATATAACTCTTTTTCTGCCTTCTTTTTCAAGAAATGTTCTTACTGCAGGAGGTAAAGTACTAGCCCAAACAGGAAAGACTAGAATTAATTCTTCGTTGTCATAAGGCTTTTTATATCTCGCCGGTAACGCCTCACCTCTAAAAGCCTTATATCCTGCTTTAATATAACCGCCAGGGCCCTGCCAATCAACATCGTCAGCAATTTCTCTAGCCTTAGTACAATAACGTGCTGCCAATTCTTCTGCGATAGCTTTACTTCTGCCGGTTCTAGTAAAATAATATATAAGAAACAATCTAAAAATTAAACAAACTGCTCTCAGACTAATGCTAAGAGCAGTTTGTTTAATTATATATGGGCTTGAATTTAAACTTAGGTTCATTATTTGGGAATAAAATATTGCCTTTTAACGCACTGCAATACATAACTACTTTTTCATGAAAATCACCTAATTAGCATTTCCGGATTATCTTTTATCATGTATTCGATGGCCGATTCTGTTACACCAACCAATTCCAGTCTTTCAATGTATTCTTGCATGGCCACATCAGCATATGGTGAATCCACCTGCCCCACATCCGTTGTCAAGAATACGTTCTTAAACCCTACAGCATCAATTTGCCGTTTAATTTCTTCTATTGGTGTACGATTTTTCAATGTTGCAAAGTAGCTATGTTCTACTCCTGCTCCCATACGCACACATTGCAGCTGCTGTTCTATGTTATAACTATCAGCAGGATTATTCAGCGTGAGTGAGAACCACATGTTCTATGCCCTTCTGTCTAGCGGCTTGCACAATCTCAATCCCTTCACTAGCTCCAGTATGTCCAGTAGCAACTACTAGTTTATATTTTGCCGCCACATCAAGGACATCATAGACCTCTTCCTTTAACTTTCCATAACAATTAAATAGGGAAATATACCCAGTGATATCTGCATTGGCATCATTTCTATGGTGATACTTCTGATAACTAAAGGCATCCATTGTAGGGAACCACAGTATTTTTGCGCCTATTTGTGCCGCACTCTCTACTGCGTATGGATTAATTCCACCAACAGAACGATTCAAAACTATACCCCCAACAATTTTCAGATCTGGGAATTGTTTTTGTAGTAGTATTGCCCTAGCTCCGGTTTCTGCAAAGTGGCATTTTATAGCAAAACCCTTCATACCAGACGCCGACATACGCTGTGCTAACTCTAAATCATCGCATTTACGCGGTACAACGTCCGGTGCGGTATGAATATGTAAATCATAAGAACCATGTAATATATTATTCATTGTAATTCACCCCTCTTTTAATAAGGCAGAATAATAGGAATGAGTAAAACAACTACTATGTATGTTAAGAGTACCATAGGAATGCCTATTTTAACAAAGTCTAAAAACTTATAATTTGTCCAACCTACCGTCATCATATTCTGTGGAGCAGCAAACGGAGTTGCATAAGAGGCTGCACCGGCAAGAGTTATAATCATAGCGATTGGATATGGGCTCACGCCTATTTTTTCTGCAATAGAAAGGCCAATGGGTAAAAACACCAAGATTGTTGGAATATTAGACATACATAGAAAGGCCAATGGGTAAAAACACCAAGATTGTTGGAATATTAGACATACATTGAGTTAAAATTGCGGCTGCAAAAAACACAACAGTCGTAATCATAAAAGGACTTGGATTATCGCCTAATACTTGTAATATAATGCTAGCGACAGCTTGCCCTGCCCCACCAGACTGTATGCCTGAAGAAATAGCTCCCAGAGAGCCTACTAACAAAAGACAATTCCAGTCTATTGCTTTTATAGCATCCTTAAGCGTCATACAATTAGAACCAACAATAATACAAGCGCCAACAATTGCTGCCACATGCATTGGAATAGCTGTTATCCCTGCAGCAATAACAATCAATACGGCAACCATTGTGCAACAGGCAATAATTGCCTTGCTTTTATTAAATGGTTTCTTTTCTGCTTGGGCAAATTCGGGAACATATTTGGTATCCGGTATCATTTTAGATGCTATAAAAGTGTAATATAGTGTGCCAATAATACAAATACCAATACCAAAAGGTGTAATTCCAAAAAATCCAAAAGGAGTATAACCAAGTTCACTCATTACAGCCGCGGCTGAAGAGTTAGATCCTACACCCACAAGAGTTACGAAACCACCAAATTGGGCGCCAAAAAGTAATCCCAATAATCCTTTAGAAGGACCAAATCCAGCAGAAATACACATTGCCGTTACCAATGGGGCCATAGCCACCATAACTCCAATATTGCTGCAAATAGAACTTAAAACACAAGATACTATCAACGTAATTAAAATAATATTTTGCTCATTTTTTTCCCGTAATTTGTATCATTTTCTTGCCTATTATATCGGTAATTCCCGTGTGGAATAACGAGGATCCCACTACCATCATACCTGCTAACAAAATATTCGTAGTATTATTATATGCACTAAAAACTGCATTCACCTTTATAACACCAGTATACGCATAAGCTATGGAAGCAAGTATGGCAGTTACTGCTATAGGTATTGGTTCCCAAATAAAGAGTATTATAGTGATCAAAAGAATTATTAAAGCTATTGCTATAGGGCTCATATTTTTCACCTCATCATAATATTAAGCATCTTTTTTGTTCATTCAATATTTTAATCTTCTTTATTTACCTTTTATGCTCGATAAACATCATCTATAATCTCAAATTCTTTAGCCACTAGCGTTTTAGCCACCCAAGAGCGGTCTGCTGTTCCATTCCTTGCTGCAACCAATTTTTTTCATCATTTGCTTGAAATTTTTTGGCATCCGCCAAAATAACTGCAGCATCTTGTCTTGGAATACATATTATACCATCAGGATCTGAAAGAATGATATCCCCCGGATTAATACTAATTTCTCCACAAGAAATTGGAACATTAATTTCGCCCGGTCCTTCTTTGTATGGACCACCAGGAGTTGTTCCTGTGCAATAAACCGGGAAGTCCCAGTTGCTAATTTCATCTATATCTCTTATGGGACCGTCAATAATAATGCCAGCAACTTTTTTTGTACAATACAAATACGCCATCATAACTTCACCAATCAACGAACGTGTATCATCTGCTTCATTAGACACAACAATATAGTCACCTTCATTACAATAATTCAGTGCCGCATGCAAAAGAAGATTGTCACCAGCCCTACATTTAACCGTAAAAGCAGGTCCTACAGTCATTTGTGCTTTGGGACTACTAACTAAACGAATTCGTGGATTCATAGCACAACTACGTCCCATAACATCTGCCGTGTTAGAAGCTGGTATGTTCTTAAACTGTTCCATAATCTCTGTGTCCGGCATTTCTCTCTTTAAATAAATTCTTTTACCTACTGACATTGTTGTTTCCCCCTAATTTTTATTTTGATTTTAAAATATCAATTATCTCCGGCCAGCCAGCTGGCTTATGAGTTACATAGCGTTCAGCGAATTTATAAGGCACCAGCATTTCTAATTTTTGTTTAGTAGCTACCGTCATTTCAGCGCCGACTCCTTTATCTCCCAGCATCGTTATCGAGCCCTTTAATTCAGCAGCCCTGCGTTGACAATGAATTGCACTACCGGTAACAAGCCGATCTAAATTTGCTGAAAAAGAACTCCCCTCCATTGACTCTCCCACAGAGGTAATTACTTCCTCAACTACTCCATAAGCCTCTGCTGCTTGCAACATTTCAATCATTAGTGCTGCCACTCCTTTCATGAAAACACTCCGAACTAGCTTAATAGCGGAAGCAGCACCTGGTTTATCTCCTGCTAGTGTTATTTGCATACCAAATGGCGTCATGATATCGTGAAATTTTTTCGCTCCATTACCACTAGCCGTAATTGGCACCTTGTGTTTATCCTTAGGAAGTGATCCAAGCATTGCAGCATCGACAAATTGTACCCCGGTGCCTCTTACCGCTTCCCAAATTTCTTGTTTCACCGTTGGAGTAGAGGCACTTACATCCACATATAATTTATCTGAATTTATTTCATTTTCTATCTCACTACACACATCTAAAGCAAAAGAAGACGGTACTGCAACAAAAATTACTTCTACTTTCTTTGCTAAGGTCTTAGCATCATTTAGTAACTCAACCTTTGCCTCATTAGCGCGACTGTGTACTAACTTTCCCATAGCTGCGTCATTCATCATAACATCGTAGGCAACAATGTCAGTAATACCTTCCGAACCAAGTCCTAGCGCTATATTAAAAGCCGCCTCACCAAATCCAATAAAACCAATTTTCATGATAACTCCTCCTTAATAATCATCCATAAAAGCTTGAATTTTCTGTAAATTCATATTATTATAAAAGAGTACTTAAATCAAACAGTGTTTTTTGTTGTTTTTAACAAATTTTCTTTGTGAGGTGCAAAATGGATATTACCAGTCTTTATTATTTTAGGGAAGTAGCTAAAGAATTACATATAACTAATACGGCTATACGATTATTTGTTTCTCAGCAAACTCTTAGTAATCATATCCAGCGCTTAGAGGATTACTATGGGGTTAAACTTTTTTATCGCAAACCTAAATTACGCTTAACTGATGCTGGTGAAAAAATGCTGATTTTTGCTGAAAATATGCTTTCTGAAGAAACTAAATTAAAAGATATCCTTTCTGATATTGAAAAACAAGATAAAGGTGTATTACGAGTTGGAGCTAGTGCTATCCGTGCCAACAGATGTTTTCCTACTATCTTAGAAACTTTTTCTAAAGAATATCCTAATGTTGAAATTCGTTTAACTGACTATGTAAGTTCAAAGTTAGAAGAATTGGTAGCAGCCGGCGACTTAGACCTTGCTATTTGCGTGGAAAATACACCATACCCCGGACTTATTTCTAAACAACTACCAGCCGACCAAATTTATCTTTGCGTCTCAGATGATTTGTTACATAAATACTATGGAGATATGAGCGAAACTATAAAAAACATATCTATTGACGGTGCTAATATTCGTTATTTTGCCAAGCTACCATTTTACAATCTAAATCCGCCAAATAGGCTGGGTGGAGTAATTTCCAAGTGTTTTAATGAAGCAAATTGCATACCTAACGTCTACATTTCTTCCACCTATACTTATATGGCGTTGACACTATGCTTTCAAGGACTAGTAGCGTGTTTATCCACTCAAATGTGCATTTATAACCGACAAGACATCATACCGGATAATATGAATATTTTCCCTTTGCTCTATCATAATGCTCCCCAGTATCAACCACTTTACCTTGTATATCATCCCAAACACTATATCTCTAGATTTACCCAACGCTTTATGGACTTAATCGAGGAATATTTTACCAATTTGAACCATATGAAGGTGTCATGCAAAGCAAATACTTCAGGAAAAAATTAGATTAATGAATATCAATGTTCAAACTATAAAATTCTTTTAAGCAAAAAACAGCCCCTTCTGAAAATCTTCAGAAGGGGCACTGGTTATGTTGGTGCTGGTAGCAGGAGTTTAACCTGCACGTCGTGAAACGCTAGATCCTAGGTTAAAGATAGAAAAAAGTGCTAAACGGCTACAGTGGCTACTGTAGCCGTTCTATAATTTTAGCTTTATTAATAAGTGTCAATATTTGCTACTAAAACAGGGTTAAAAAGGGTCAAATTCGCCGGTTTTGAGTTTGCCCCCCTGACAGCCTTCTACCCCAGTACCCATCTAGCCCAGAAGGCTGTAAAACTTATTCTGTGAAATTGAAGAATGCCTATTAAATTATAGTGCAGCGTTACTGACACAAAATAATACCATCGTTTCCTACTTAGTATGTTCGATAACAACAGCATATGCTTTTATATTGTTGTAGTTTACATCGGTCTAGTCTTGTGTTGTTAGTTATATAAGGTAAAATTAAGTTTTAGTTTTAAATTTTAAATTCATGCTTTGCTTTAATAAAATTTTTTGACCACTATCTACAAACCATTCTTCCTCACATTTTTCTCCATACTGTGTGAATTCTCCATATTTAGTTAAATCTGAAATTACTTTTGTATGTAATTCAACTACTTCTTGCTTTTTAATAATAACGCATTCTGGACAACATAAATAAATGTTGTTTTTGTAATCATCAATAAGGGAAATTGCAGCTCCATCGCTATGTTTTTGTACCCGACTAATATTCAGTTCGTAACATACCCCATCCCGCTCTATACATATTGTAGTGCTTTTAATCTTTTCTTCTACTTATTGAGAGAATATCATTTATTTCTCTAAAAACACGCTCTGACTCTTTATATTTGTTAAGTAATTCTAAAGTTGATTCTTTATTTCTATATACATAACTGTTTTTGGCCTTCTCACCATCTTTTGCTATTTCCAATTGATATGTTAAATATTCTATACATTTACTTATGTCTATTCTTTTAGCAAATTCCTCTTGGGTTGCCTTTTCTAGCATTTCATGTATTGGTTCTAATGTAAATACGTTAAAATCTTCGCGCCTTAAATAAAAATCGCCCGTCCTGTGATATGTCCCACGAAACCCGTAGCCCTCTTTTTTAAAACACATCCATACTGTTTTAGCAAATAAGTATACATCTGAAGGTGCAAAATTCTCTACAGCCAAAATATCATTCTGTAATTCTGGTGGCCCCCAATAATGTGGTCCCATTTTTTCATGATTACCAGTTACTCTTTCTCCTACTATACATATAAGTCCAAAATCAATCAAATACACCTCTTTATTGAAAATTAATATATTATCAAGTTTTATATCCCTATGTGAACATCCTAAATTATGTAACTCAAACAATATGTTAGCCAATTCCAACATAATTTTTATTTTTTCAATAAAAGATACTTTAGTATTTTTTAAATATTTCGAAAGAGGTATTCCTCGTGGCATTAAGTACCATGCTTTTTCTTCACGGTCGACATTAAAACCAATAATTGGCATAATTTTCATGTCTTTTTTTTCAGTGAGCAGCCTAGTTATTTTGGAAATCTCATTTTTAAATCTTTTATATCGTTTAGTTCGGTCAAATGTTGGCTTGAAAATTTTTACAACAAATTCTCCATCTTTTGGTTGACCATCTATTTTTAAAATTCAAAACCTCACATAAACAACTGCTACCTCCATTGTCTATGTTATCTCCAACCTCAAATTTACAACCACCACCTTCAAATATATGCCCCCCTCCATTTTTTATTATAGCCTACCATCTTCAGCAGCTCTCCTTTCTGCTTCAGATTCGATTAAATATTCACTATATAGCGCATCATAAATTTTAGCAGTTTTAGGCGAAGTTATGCGTATTTTATCAGCATTTTCTTTGTATTGCAAAGCCAATTCTTTTTCCGATTTCCCTGCATCGCACCAATGCGATCCTCTAGCATTATATTCAGATATTTTGTAATTACGGCAGCAATCCGAATACTCCGCATCTACTAGGTTTTCAATTATTTTTCTTACCGCTTCGTGTGGATATTGACCATCTGCACCAACTGGTGAAAAAGCCAATAACCTTCCTAATAACATCCCAAACAAATTTTCTTGGTTTTGCTTTTTTAGTTGTTCCCTGAAATCAGCCACCCATTTTTTTAATTCGGATTCATCAATATTTCCATCATTATCACATGGACAAAAGTTGGCTTTTTGATAAATACTAAACCAACCGCTCATTTCATTATCTGCTGCCACTTTAATGATTTCCTTTTGATGCTTAAATATTTTATCAATAATAGCTGTATAATTTGATGGGGAAAATTTAAATGCAGCTTGTAATGTTTTTAACTTATCCCAATCTAATATATTAAGAAAGTAGAATTCTATAGCATAAAGTTTATCGATATTTTCACTATTACTTTTCTCTTCTAAATAATCTATGATTTTCTCAATATAAAATGTTGAATTAATATTCTTCTCTTTCATATCAATAGTTTTGTTCACAGAATTCAAAACAAATTCATAGGATAGGACCTCTTTGTTATTGTATAATATTTCAATATATTTCCCGAAGTTATTATATGTCGACAATTGATTTAGAACCCACTCTAACGTGTCCTTATCAATATTCCCGTATAAATTTTTGTTCCAGTTCCGCCAATATTTTTGCTTGATATTATCATCAGCCCTGACTATAGCTGGTTCACATTTTAGATCGATAACCTCAACCATTAAAAATTTCACATAATAATTTTCTCCATATTTTTTACTTACATCAAGAATCTTCTTAAAAAAATCCTTATTATTTGAATAACAATATTCCACATAACTTAATAGTGCTTCATCAATACCTTGAAGTTTCAAAAGTTCTTTATATAAAACAAAATCAAATTTTCCTTCAGAATAGTACCTTGCTATAAGATATCCAAAATATCTAAGATCATTTTTATTTATTAGTAGTACTAAGCTCATCATGTCCAATTTTCTTGTTTTGAAATTTTCTATTTTACTTCTTATTTCATTTTCACGTTTTTCCTCATTTTTTTTATGCTCATCGGCTGCTTTATATGATACTGGGTGTAATGTTTTCATGTTAGAAAACAAATATACATATTCGTATATCTCGTCGCTAAATTTTATACTAGTTAGCATATGTTCCAACTTTTTTATTGTCTCTTCTGAAATCCCCCAATCCAAAAAATATCTATAATTGTATATTCGTGTTCTCAGAACATCTTCAATTAACACTCTGTCCTTATCAACTATTTTAGTAATAAAGATTTCATATTTCCCCATTATTTTCTCTGATATATCATTTGGAAATATATTGAAGCTATCCAATACATTTTTCCAACGCCCTATATCATCATACATATTTTCTATACACAACTCAGCGTATTCGGTATACGTTTTAATTAACGCACTATTTGTAACAACAGGGATTTCGTCCGTTTTTCTATAGTTAGGTTTTGCAAAAGGACTAACTACAGCGTGTCCAGTCGGCAACTCATGAAAAACAATATTCCATGCACTATTTCTATATTTATCTTTGGCAATAATACTGACGGACAACTCTACTTTTTCGTCATTTGACAAGGGAGTTACGTTATACCATGCACAAAAGATGCTTTTCATTATCTCTTTAGGACTATTTGCCATTTTATATGTTATATCAAAGCTGTCCATTTCAAACAGCCAAGATATGGCACTTATTACATGTTTTCGAATTTGTAATAAATATTCAATACTCCACAAAATATTCGTATAATAACTTTTACTCATCAAAACATCATGTTTTGGAGCTGTATCCTTCCTAAACAATTCAATTAATCCATCTTTTCCATTCAAGCCATTTTCCAATTTATTCATTATAATATCGGGAGCGGCTTCACACATATCGGTAATAAACTGCGAATAATAGGCCCAACTTTCTAAATCTTTAGCTTTAGCTATAACTCTGCTTATAATTCTATCTACGCTCTCTTGCTGCGCTTGCTCTCCACGATAAATTGCTCTAAGAATCAATGTTCGCAGCATGCCACTTTTTAGAGCAGTCGAATAGCAATTTTTATTACTTGTAATATCATGAATATATGTTTTTTCAGTAAAGCTTTTCTTCCATTCTTGGTCGATTGAAGAAATGACTTTTTCAAATATTTTTTCAAAGTCTTGCCACACATTATTTGTGATTTTTGAATCTAAATATTCCCAGGCAAGTTCTATATCAGTTAATTGATAACGAATACCATTGTAATTCTTTATTTCAGTAACTAATGGTTCACTGCCATTCATAAAAGGACGTAATTCGCTAATAAAAGCATCATAGCCACCTTCTTGACATCCCAACAACTCCTCAATTGCACCTCTATCACACTTATTATCTATCCATTTTCCACACAGCAATGCAACAACAAAAGACTTCTTTGGGTCATTGCTCCAATTCGGACTTATATTATATGCCCCATTGAACAACTTCCTTTTTAGAGGAATATAAAATCCATTTGTTTTCTCAAAATATTTTTCTGCCTCTGATGGGTCCATCCCTGCCTCCACCAATTTATTAAAAATAGTATGTTTTGTCCTTTTCCTAAGCAATAATTTACTATTGTCATTGCAGTGTTCATCTTCACTATATACAAAAACACTAATATTCTTTGGTATCGACATAATCTCAGCTTCATAGAAATAAGGAATTAAAACATAGTCTGCTATATTTGCATTGCTTAATTGCTCCCACGCCCTTGCCGACTCTACGATAATAACCTTATTTTGCATATTCTTTAATTCATTTAAAAGTGCAAACAGCGTTTCTTCTCTTGATTTTCCAACAACATGAATAGTAGAATTCTCTCTTAATGTATTAATAAAATTTTCTTTAAATTCTTCATCATCTATTTCAAAAAAGTCTAAAGAAAGGCTTATATCTTGTTTAGCCATACTTCGCAGATAGTTTTCTTTATCATCAATAGTTTTTAAATCAACTATTTCCTTTTTTAATTGTCGTAGTTCAATTATTCCTTCATAATTATCACAATACTTATTTGGTAAAAATTCCCGTAGAATATTTATGCTAGATATTCCCAATAAAACAGCACTATTATCACTTGTTATTTGTCTCTGCACTATTCCTACAATCAATCCATCAATTACTACAGGTGCACCAGATAAACCATGATAATCGTCAAGTCTTGTAGTTAAATCTAAATTCCAGTCTATATGCGTTTCATCAGTATTAGCAGTCATAACTGTCCCACTTGCACAATATTTAATTGAGCCGTAATCTGATTTTGGATATCCTAAAGCATAATACTTAGCACCTCTTTTTATTTCATAACCAGAAACAAACTTAAATACATTTATTCCTGCCACTTTTTTTTCAAGTTTCAAAATTGCAATCAGATCTTCCTTTTCTGCAATAACTTCTTTAACTGTATATATCTGTTTATTAAATTCAACCTTAATCAAATATTCGCTTTTATCTTGATTATATACCTCTATTACATGATGAGCTGTAATTACTATATCATCATCAACAAAAAATCCTGAACCATATTCTATAGGCTCACCTTTAGTATTTTCACAAATGACCTTTACCACACTATTTTCTAGTAATCTTTTCTCTTCACTATCCATCATTTATTTCACCCCTATATAAATATTAGTACTAATAAAAACTTCATAATTCCAATTCTTTTTCAAGTTTATATCATCTAATTCTTTTGTGCACTCAATCGGATAATTAAAATATAATGTTTTATGTCCTGATTTTTGTTTTAAAATTTTTGCGATGACTTCCAACGCGGGATGCTTATGAACGCATCCGTCTGTAGAAAACAAATACTTCTCAGAATTTATTTTGTCTATCCATTGAAAATTGTTTTTTAAGCTTCCATGATGTGACACTTTAATTACATCAAAATCAAGACTATTTCCTAGGGCATTATATGTTTTTAGCTCAGATAAAATTACATCTTCATGAGCATCTCCCAAAAACAGAAGTTTTCTTTCCCCATATTCTAGGATGAAAGCGATAGAGGTACCATTACTAACTGCCTTATCTACTTCATCTTGTTTGAAATCATGTTCCAAAAAAATATGCTATCTTTTTACAACTAGCAGCTATATTCTCTGTTTTCAATCCATCTTCTAATAGTGATTTTACATATCCTTCATAAACATCATCGAAAATTTTACCTGTTCCATTTTCAAAAGAGGGATTAACTGCAAATAAAAATCTGTTCCATTTTTCTAATATTGCTTCCAATTTTCTATTATTCGGTGACAGCATAAACATTTTTATATTTTTCAAGTATATTTCTTGCTTTATATCTAAATTTACTGCACGATTTTCAAATGATGTATTCCACCTACTTTCATAACCATATTTATACAAAAGCCCCGCGAGCGTATTTTCTTGCTTTATACTAACTGTTCTGAATTCAAGCCGCTTTTCCTTACTCTTTTAGATTGGCAAAGTCTGATTTCGTTTAATTTTCGTTGCTCACATTTACATATCTCTTCTATCTTACCTTCTTGAATGTCTAGATTTTTATATGCGTTATACCAAATTTCTTTTACTTCAACAATATTTGGTGAATCAGCCGCTCCATTTTCCTTGAAAAATTCTATGGCACCTTCTATATGATCAGCATCAATATGTGTTATTACTAATATGTCAACACATTGTCCTCTTGATTTTATTTGCAATAATTTTGTGCGAAGAGAGTCTCTATATGTATCAGCGTATCCCATGTCAATCAAAATATTTACACCATTATCAAAATTTAACAAAAAAGAGTCACCTTGTTTAGCCGGCAGCATTTCAATATCCACTTTCATAATCCTCCATATATTCAAATTTTGAATTGTATATTTTAAAACAAAGCATACTCCACTAAATATATACAAGACCAAACCACCGTGTATTCTATATGTATAATAAATTGTAACAAGACATATATCCGTGTGTTTTATTATCTTCACTTTTCCTGAAAATTTCTCTTTTAAATTTCTAAAACATATGGCAGTAGCTACAATAAACTTACGCTAATTATATATTTGAATAGTACATCTTTATTTATAATTTAGCAATAATATTTAAAATTAAAAAGTTGCCCCTAAATTTCGCGTTTAAGCTATTTTTAGGGGTGGTTCTTTATGTTGATACCTATATTTTTTTAGCCTTTCAACTTACTTACAGTTAAAAGTATAGTAGTAATGATAAAGATGTTCCTTTCAATCTTTAATTGACTTATTTTCTTGTTTGTTGCTTTCTTGTATGTCTCGAAGGATTCCTTGACCTTCTGCAATAAGTCTTGCACTTGCAGCAACTCTTGCTTGGTCAGCTCCGAGTCTTTCTGTAACGTTACCAATTTCAGTTGCTCGCGTTCACTCTTTATTCTATCATTCCAAATAAGCTTTTGAGCAAAAAAACAGCCCCTTCTGAAAAGCTTCAGAAGGGGGCACTGGTTGTGTTGGTGCGGGTGACAGGAGTTGAACCTGCACGTCGTGAAACGCTAGATCCTAAGTCTAGTGCGTCTGCCAGTTCCGCCACACCCGCAAGGATATTAATTTAAAGAAAAAATTTGGTGATCCACCCGAGGCTCGAACTCGGGACACCCTGATTAAAAGTCAGGTGCTCTACCAACTGAGCTAGTGAATCATTGGCTGGGGCGGCTGGATTCGAACCAACGCATGCGGGAGTCAAAGTCCCGTGCCTTACCGGCTTGGCTACGCCCCAAGAAAAGAATGTTAAAACTTATGAAATTATGGGGTGACTGAAGGGGATCGAACCCTCGAGTAACGGAGCCACAATCCGCCGTGTTAACCGCTTCACCACAGCCACCATGTTACCAAACAAAATAGATTGGCGACGTGAAATATTGTAACATGAGAGCAATTATGTGTCAACCGTTTTTGTAACTTTTTTTACCAAAACAGCAACAATTTTATTTACAGGTAGCAATAATTTCAATTTCTATTTTTACGCCTTTAGGAAGTGCTGCCACTTGCACACAAGAACGTGCAGGTGAAGCTTTTTGAAAATAAGTATCGTATACGCTGTTTACAGCAGCAAAATCAGCTAAATCTGTAAGGAATACTGTGGTTTTAACCACGCTGTCATAGCCTAGACCTTTGGCCAATAAAATTTCGCCAATATTGTCTAAGACCAAATGTGTTTGTTCCTCTATCGTGCCTTGTAGTACTTCCCCAGTTGCTGCAACCAAAGGAATTTGTCCTGATGCAAATAAGAAACCCTGAGCCTCAATAGCTTGAGAATACGGCCCTATAGCCTGAGGTGCCTTTGTGGTTTTAATTTCTGTTTTCATGTTATTGCCTCCTCTAGATAGTTCATAAAATTTATTGTAAATTTGCTAAAAGCAAAAATTATTTACTGAAATATTTCTTTGCCCAAGCTAACGCTGTTGGTGTGTTGGCCAGACCGCCTTCTGCCGTTTCTCTGAAAGCGCAGGGCATCTTTCCCCCCACTTCTTTCATCGCATCGATTGCCTCGTCAGCCGGTATAAAGCTTTTAATGCCTGCGAAAGACATTTCTGCTGCCAAAAGTGCTTGCATAGCACTTCCACCATTGCGTTTGATGCACGGTACTTCAACCAAGCCTGCTACAGGGTCACAAACAAGCCCTAGCATGTTTTTTATAACAATAGCAACTGCATGTCCAACTTGCTCCGCAGAGCCACCTAAAAGGCTTACAGCTGCGCCTGCTGCCATAGCTCCTGCACTGCCACATTCTGCCTGGCAACCGCCCATTGCTCCTGATAAAGAAAATCGACTAGCTATTACCATGCCAATATTACCGGCAACTATCAGTCCCTTTTGTAAATCTATATTACTTAGATTACGATGTTTTTTAAGGGCAAAAAGTACCCCAGGTAAAACGCCACTGGCGCCTGCTGTTGGTGCCGCCACTATTCTTCCCATAGCCGCATTTGCTTCAGCAACTGCTAAAGCAAATACCAAGGCATCTTGAGCTACCGGTCCTAAAAGGCTCTTATAGCCTGGCTTCGCCATAGTTTCCGCCAAGGTTTTAGCACTGCCACCCGTTAATCCGCTGCGAGATTTAACTCCTGTTAAGCCAAAGTCTATTGACTCTTGCATTACTTGGAGCATTTCTTGCATTTTTGCTTCGAGGGCAATGGGCGCTGTATCCATGTCCTTAGCATTATCCTCCAGCATTACTTCATAAAGTGCCCTATGCTCTTTTTCTGCCAAATCTATATATTTTTCTAAAGATAATTTATTATTTGCCATTGCTAACCTCACAAAACCTTATTTATAAATCGTACGGATTCAACGTTTTTGATTTCTCTAAGTGCCTTAAGTGCTTCTTCCGGTACCATTTGGTCACATTCAATAATCATTGTAGCCGTGCCGCCTTTATTTGTGCGAAATACCCGCATACCGGCGATATTAACTTTATACTCCGACAATTTACCGCTAACTAAGGCTATAACTCCCGGCCGATCTTGATGAACAATTAAAACTCCTGGTAATTTACCATTTAGTTCCACAGGAAAATCATCAATTTCGGTAACACATACCTGACCGCCACCTATTGAAGAACCGGTGACAACACAAGTTTTGCCCGTAACTCCTTCTAAATGGAAACGCACAGTATTGGGATGAGTTAATTCCCCTAAATTGATTGTAGAAAATTTGTACTGCAGTCCTTTTTGCTCCGCATAGATATCTGCTTCAGGAATTCTTGCATCATCAGGCATCCAGCCCATCAGTCCAGCCAATAAGGCCATATCCGTGCCATGTCCACGATAAGTCTGAGCAAAGGAACCATGCAACGCAATGTCTGCTTTAATGGGGCTTTCTCCCAAAATTGAGACAGCTAACAATCCTAGTCTTACAGCACCTGCTGTATGAGAACTAGACGGACCAATCATCACCGGCCCTATAACATCTAATAAATTCATACTCTCACCTCTTATTATCAAAAATGCCCGCACAACATTATCATGGCTGACAATATTGTACAGGCATATATTTGCATTAAATTCCAGGAAGCGAACGATGTGCAAGTCCCACGCACAATTCATTCAAATTCAGAACACCAACACCCATAAAAACGGCTACGCAAATATGCTCACCATTACGAGCAATGCCTATTTTCCCACCTACATTAAAACCCATGGCTTTTAGTTTAATTTGCTCCAAGGCTTCTTGGGCAGCACCGGCAACTGCACCGGCTTCTAAATGAGTATCTGCCACTAGGTTTTGTCTTTCAGCCGCTACAACGGCTCGTTCCACAATTTTAACTATGGACTGGATAAAATCGCCGCCAAAATCTACTGCCGTAGAATGAATATCCTTGGCCGCCAAGGCTTCTTTGACTCGTTGTTCTTCTTCACGGCTTTCAGTAATGGCAATTTTTAATGCGGCTCTACCAACTTCCAAACTACTATGTTTCTTCTCCATATTAATCTTCCTCTTCTAATTTAGGCTTCTTAATCGGTGTAGGATCTAATACATAAACTAACAAGAAAGTAAGCACACAGATAAACCATTCAAAATAAATAACATCGCGGAAAACATGCAATGCCGGCACATAAGCCCAAGCTACAATACCAACAAGTCCAACCAAAACGGTGTATAAAAAGCGGCATTTTTTTTGCATAAACCAGGGGCAAATATCGTAAACAAAAATACAATTGTAAGCGGTGCTGTCATAGACAAACCAGCCAACATGGTTTTTAAAATTCCTACTGCATTAAAAGCCAGCCACAAGGTTAGTATCCCACAACAAAAAATTGTTATACGATTAACTCGCACAAACTTTTCATCAGTAACACCGGGGTTTAAAAACCTCTTATAAATATCTTGTGCAAACAAAGTTCCTGCAGATAACAATATGGTACAGGCCGTAGAAACATCAGCAGCCCACATAGCAGCCAAAGTTGCACCTGATGCCCATGGATTAAGGCTCATAACTACTTTAGGTAATGCCATGGTTGCTGAAATATCAGGGAAAGACACTCTAGCAACAATACCCAAAAGGGCACACAAAAACCCTATAGGGAAAATCAAAGCGGCCCCCCAAAGGAAACCACGCTTAGCTGTTTTAGCATCTTTAGCCCCACAAGCAATCTGAACAGGTCCCTGGGCTGTAATAGCCTGGGTAATCATAACTACAAAAAAAGCAAGAATAGCCGACAAGGACATGCCCGCTACCGGGCTCAACATATTCTGTGCTTGAGGAAGCGCTGCCTGCAAGGCATCTAGTCCGCCGACATTGCTAACTGAAGTATAGGCAGAATACAAGACACCTACATAGATTAAACATACGCTGACGATATTAGATAATCCTGAGGACCATAGGCCTCCAATCAAAGTAATACCAATAAATACTACTGCACTAGTAAGCATTCCACCTTTAAAAGAAAACACATCCGGCAGCAAGGCTGATAAAATAGCGCCACCTGCTAAATACTGCAACGATGTAATAACTAACATAATAATAACCAAACCTAAGGCACTAATTAAACGACCTTTTGTATCATAATAGCGTTCAAATAGTTCAGGAATAGTAGTCGCTTTGAGTGCCCTATATTTGCCTGCAGCTACAAGAGCCATAACCACTGCGCCAGCTGACCATGCAGCATTGTACCACCCTGCAGCCATGCCGATATTATAAACTTTTTCAGCTACGCCTACAGTAGACGCCGCGCCTACGGCCAAACCTGTAATGTTAACTGCTATGAGAGTCGCCGACAATTTGCGTCCTGCAAATAAATATTCTGCCGAACCTTTATCCGCTCTCCCTTTCACCCAAAAACTAATACCAAACAATAAAACAATGTACGTACAAACAATAAATAACTGAATAGACACCCTCCACACTACCCTTCTACTAAAATTAATTATAAAACAATTCTTCCATGCTACCTTCCTACAATAAGGCCTACACAATAATTACTCCCTCATTATAGCAATAAACTACTAGAAAAAAAAGAAGATTATTCTGTATACTTGCTATTTATAGCAAGTTTACGTTAAAATAGTCGTGGTAATGATGTTTTTGCACTTTTTATTGCATGATTTCCAAAAAACAAATGCTATTCCTTATTAACCAACGTTAGCAATGATAAACTGCGAAAAATAATTATACTTTTCCCTAGGAAGGAGGACACCCCCATGTACAGAATTTTTAAAAGTACTACAACCGGTATTGATGAATTCGAACTAGATAAATCCGAAAAGGGCACCTGGATTGATATTGTTAGCCCAACCTCCGAAGAACTAAAAGAAATAGCTGCCAAAACCGGCATACAAATGGATTTTCTCTCAGCCGCTTTGGATGATGAAGAAAAATCACGTATTGAAATTGAAGACGACCATATGCTGGTTTTGATAGATATTCCTTTACTGCGCAGTAATAATGACTACGACACAATACCTTTGGGTATTATTATCACCGCTAATTATGTTGTTACGGTTTGTTTGGAAGTTAATGCTGTTTTAGCTGACTTTTCTGCACCTAACTACAAGCTTTTCAGCACGTACAAAAAAACGCGTTTTTTGTTCCAGATACTCTATAAATCCGCGACCCTATATCTTAAATACATCCGCAATATTAATCGTCGTACAGACGAATTAGAGCAACATCTGCGTAAGTCTATGGAGAACGCTGAGCTTTTCAATTTACTAGATGTGCAAAAATCTTTAACATTCTTTTCCGCGTCTTTGCGCAGTAATTATATTGTGACAGAAAAACTTTTACGTCTGCGTTCTACTAGTCAAATGAAGCCTTTGCTTAAAATTTATGAAGAAGACGAAGATTTGTTGGAAGATGTTATCATTGAATATAAACAGGCTATTGAAATGGTTGAAATGTACAGCCACATTTTAAATAGTATGATGGAAGTGTTTGCTTCAATCATTAATAATAATATGAACTTGGTCATGAAATTTTTGGCCGGTGTAACAATTCTTTTGGCTATTCCCACCGTGCTTTCAGGCCTTTGGGGCATGAACGTGCCAGTACCTTTTAGTAATGATCCTAATGCCTTTTATATGGTTAGTCTCATTGCCATGACTATTGCCGGCGGCTTTGCCTATTTTTTATGGAAGAAAAATATGTTTTAACGAAATAAGGAGTCAACTATGTCAGTAATTATGACCGAGCAGTTAAAAGCCGGTATTATTCTAGGTGATAACGAAAATGGTGAATATATTTATATGCCAGGTAGCGAGATAGGCGCAGAAGAGCCTATGTGCATCTTTGAAAAAGGTAAACAAAAAGAGGATTTGCATTTAGAAGATGCAGTCGCACTTGCTAAACGCCTTAACCTCACGCCAGTTAAACATCCTAAGTACGGAAAAAGAGCATATTAAATATCTAAAGCAGATTGCCCCTTATTGTGAGGCACTCTGCTTTTATTTTACATCCATTAACATTTATATAGCTATGCAATAATTTAAGGTTTTAGAATGGCGTATCATCGCCAATATAAGCGGCAATCCCTTCTTCTAGATACATGGTCTGCAGTTGTAACATTCTTTCTTGCATCATACTGCCTTTATCTGCATATTCATAGGTCTTCCCTAATTGTTCCCATTTAGTTTGACCATATCTATGAAATTTCAAAAGATTAATTTCAAATAGCCCATTTTTCTTCATAAAGGCAATAACTTTTTTAGCATTTTCATCACTATCGTTATAATCATGTATAGTCGGTTGTCTAAGAACTAATCTACCGTGCCAGCCTGACTTAACTAGCTCTTCAATATTGTGTAAAATCAATTTATTAGAAACTCCCGTTTCTTCTTTATGTCTTTCATCATCCATGTTTTTAATATCTATAAAAGCAAAATCAATATATTTGAAAATCTCTAAAAATTTATCCGTAGGCGCATAGGCACAAGTTTCAATTGCTGTATGAACTAGACCAGCTTTACATTTTTTAAGTATTGCCAGTAAAAAATCATAATGCATAGTGCATTCTCCACCAGTAAAAGTTACTCCGCCTTCAATGCCCCAGCTTTGGGCATCTCTAAGTAATATTTTATAAAGTTCAGCAACTGTGTATTCTTTCCCACAAACCTTGAAAACATTGTTTGGGCAAATAGTAGAACATTCAAATGTAGTGCATTTAATACATTTCTTCCAATCTACTGAAGGTTTACCCTCTTTATCATAGCTTATAGAAGCATAAGGACAAATATCTTTACAAACATTACAACCATCTTTATATTTACAAACACTTTCCGCAAACATAAGATGTTTTCTACTACCAAACCCTTCTGGATTAGCACACCATTTACAGCTCAATGGACAACCAACAAAAAATACATTTGTTCTGCTACCAGGCCCATCATGCACTGAAAAAGGTTGAACATCAAACAATAAAGTTTTTAGCTCTTCCATCACCTTTCCCCCTTTTAATTTAGACAAAAACGGGCGAGAGCTTTAAATTTGCTCTCGCCCGTTTTAAAGCATAAATAATAATAACCTTAATAGCAATTATTATTATTTCCCATCCTCATAGCCTTCGCAACCTTGAGCTCCGCAAGTAGAGTAAGCCCAATCTACCTTTGCTAAGCCATGGCAAGTTCCCACGCCATAATTATCTGGTTTTTTAAAATTTTTGCAATTGCCACAAACCGGCATTGGCACAAACTTGGGACAAGCAAGGCTTTCTTCGCCATCCATTGGTACATAATTTTTTGTTAGAGCACACATTCCTTTATCAACATCAATATGAATATAATTTTTACACTCCACATGTTTAAATTGTTGCATTACTAACTCCTCCTTTTATATAAAGCACAAATCAACTAATCCTCAAATTACTAGTAATTTTCGTATTCTGTTCTATAAATAACTTCATCTTGGATTGATTTACCAATTTCGCACCAATATTGTGTAAAACCAGCAACACGAACCATAAGGTCGCGATATTGAGTAGGTTCTTTTTGTGCTTTTCTTAAAGTATCGGAATCTACTACATTGAATTGAACGTGGAACCCGCCTCTACGCATATAGCTACGAATTAATTCTAAAAGGTTCTTAGTTCCTTGATAGCCTTTAACTGCATTAGGAGACAATTTTAAATTCAATTGCGAATTTTGATTAATGGAATGATCCCATTTAGTAGCTGAATTCATCAAGGCATAAATACCTTCTTCATCAGTGCCTGCCGCTGCTGAAACTGTAGCGTCAGCAAAGGTTAATCCTGCTAAACGACCATCCGGGCTGGCAATTGTGATCATACCTTGTGGACCATGTGTTGATACGGAAATTTGGCAGAGGTACAAAGGTTTTCCATAAAAAGATGTCAATTCACTAACCATTTTAGGGAAATAATCTTGGAAATCTACATAAATATTGTCCGCATAGTCATCATCATTACCATATTTAGGCGCATTTACACAATCTGCATAAAACTGTGCATATTTGGCAGTTTCATCAGTAGAAATTTTAGTATCGAGTGAGAATACTTGAGTTTCCCACGCTGTCTTATAACCGAAGTTACGAACCATAGCCTCAGTCATCTCATCTAAAGTATATTTCTTATCATCAAATACATTCTTCTTTAAGGAAGCTAAACTATTGACTAAGTTTACTTGTCCGGTAGTTTCGTAATTGATAGTCGCTGTATACAAACTACCCCCCTTACCAATATCAAGACCAACTTCAAAACAATTGGCTTTTAATAATGAATGAACAACCGGCATATTGTATTTTCTCCAAATATCCATTTGAATATTATTAGCTTTATTAACTGCTATGCCAATAGCTCGCATATAAGTTTTAAATTGGTCCAATACATCCTCATAAGTTTTTAGTTTCTTGTTATGGGCAGGTAAAATTTGTCTCTTCATTCTATGATCATAACCATTTGTCAAAGTAAGTTCTAAAACTTTTGGCAGTGCTATAAAATGAACGCCTGTACTTGCAGTAGGACCAGCACCTCCCGGTATCCAGGTTTCCTTGCCATCGTAATGAAGTGGTTGGAAGCTACCAGGTGAGGACTCTAAGCAACCTCCCAAGCACCAAGCGCGGGCCTCAACAATATCCATACCTTCGTCAGCATAGTTACGCAGCATAAAGTTCATACCACATTGATTGTTCATCCAAGCAGGATAGCCATACCCAAGTTTAGCACAAAGTGCGCACTTCATTACAAAATCTTCTTGTAATTTTTCATCATAAAGAACACTAAGTGTTGGCTCCGGAGTTTTAGCTCTCATACCTGCTTCAACAATTAAGTATTCTAGAGGTGTTACTGCAGATAAACCATCTTTATTTAAACCACCAAGTGATAAGTTATTAAAAGTATTACCTGAAAGTACGCCGCCTGTTACGCCAGCAGATGCGAATATTTCAAGAGCAGTAATTTTAATTCTATAAAGTTCTAATAATTCAAGTACTTCATCTTCAGTAGTTACACCTTCACGGATATCTTTTTCAAAATAAGGTTGTAATACTTGGCCAAGACGGCCAATTGACATACCACTCATGGGATCTTCATTAACTACGCCAAAATGACAGCATAACGTTAATTGTAAAGCTTCACGGAAAGTAGCTGGCCTCTTATGCGCAATATTGTTCATAACTTTTACAATTTCCAAATACTCTGCTTTTTGTTTGGGATCAGTTTCAACTGTTGCTAAGTAAGCTGCCCGGTCTGCATAGTTTTCGCACCATTTGCTCATACCTTTGCAGATTTCTTTCATAGCTACATAGTAGAAACCATGGTCCATACCATAGACACCATCAGTACCCGCTTCGCCCATTGTTTCGGCTATCTTTTCATCGCAAATTTTAATTAGTCCGTCGAACCCATATTCTAATGGTAAATAGTAATTAATAATTTCACGGCCCTGTGGAATTGTATAAGAATCCAACATACAAATTACAGAATCCATTACTTTTTGAAATAAATCATAGTCTGGCATCATTTTAGCATACTTATAGCTTAATTCTTCAACGGAAATTCCATCCCAGTCTTTAGAAATTTTAACTAAAATAGGAATATCTTCTTTACGGCAACCAAACTTTTTGGCGATGGAAATTACATTACCATAGCTTTGACCAACGTTACCGCCACCAGCACCAACTTGGCTTACCATATCTGCTTCACATTCTGCCGGAGCATCTACTTGAGCCATTAAGTTTTCAGCAACTTTATTGAAGAAACTTGCTGTTACCCAAGGATAAGGGAATGCACCCCTGAAGTTTTTAGTTTTTTGCATTACTAATTTTTCATGAGGAAGAATTGTTGGTGTACCATGGCTAAGAGCTGCTGCCATAGCCTTAGCTCTTCTTACAATAAGAACATCGCCATCATTTTCCCACCATACTCTGTTATACCAATAGGGATCTTCCATATCAATACTAATTTTAACATCCCAGTAAATATCCATGATTTTAGTAAAACTATCATGTGGTTCCAGAACATCTTTTTTATCAAAGTTTTCAACCTCATGCATTGCAATACCACGTTGTTTTAAAATTTCCTGCATTTTTTCTTCATTTGTTGTCTTCATGCTAATATTTCCCCCTTTAAATTTTTTCTAAAATAATTTAAATTAAATATTTATAGTTGTTCGCCCCCTCTGTAATAATCTTTAGGCTCATTTTTACAGTTCACAATATTACTATACTTCATTGAATACTCAAATTCTTCTACCTAAAGAACGAAGTGAAAACTAAATATTTCCTTACAACTAATACTTTAGTCGTAGTTTAACTAAACTTGCTGTTTTTCCACTTCAGCGAGTGCGCCTTTACCAAGGCTAGCATATAAATTGTTATATCTTGCTTCACTTAAATTTTTCCCCACTCTTATTGCCCTTTGGACATCTTCATAATAGCTGTGAAGAGCCTGTGTTGACCAAGTATGCAAATCGCAATTCAAATAATGTTTGAATTCTTCTGTTCCCTGAGGATTTCCAGAAATTGTTTTGGGATATTTTTTTCTGACATCTTCTTGCCATTTAGACTCTTGCTCAACAATAGCTTTGATTTCAGCTTCATTTTCTAAAAAATCCGGAATTTGCAATTGTCCACCCATCATAGCATATTTTTCAACCATTACATTCCGGCCGTTTTTATAGGCAATAATCCAATCATTTAAAAGTAGTGCAAGTGTATCATCAGAAAATACAGAATAAGTCATCCAACGCATCCTTTTAAAAGTAGGTAATGTTTTTTCATCTAATGGCGCATCAGTATGCATTTGTTTAGCCATTTTCATTTCAATTTCGACAATCGTATCTAACACATTATCACGAGGTTTTTTCAACTCATCATTGTTCTTTTCAGCTATATTTTTTTTCTCCGAAACTTTTTCTCTGTTATTTTGCAAATTTAATAACACCTCTTTTCCTAGCTGTTGCTTCTACTTCTTCCATATTTTTAAACCCCATGCCTTGATACAAAATCAAATAACGTTTTTCCACAAGATTAATACCATGATGATAGGCGTGGGCAATATCTCTTTGATAAAGAGTCAAAGTATGCTTAGAATATGTTTCCAGCTCACCTGATGCATATTTTGCGAAATTTTCATCAAAGCTTACTGTTAATGGAAATCTTTCCTGCAAACTTTGCATCCAATCTTTTTCCATGCTTATAATATCGTCAATAGCGGTATTTTCTTGTAATGGAGGAATTAAATTATCCATACGAGCATATTTTTCGGTTACCATATTGCGCCCTAGCGCTACGGCCACAACTAAATCTTGAAAATAGGATTGCAATGTATCTAAGCTCAGTACACAGTGACTCATGTGCCTCATAGCATAAAAGGTCTTGAGCATATGTTGGCACTCTGCCGGTTCCACTGTGCGTACAGCAAGAAACATTTTTTCCTCTAACTGTATTATTTTAGCAATTATTTTTTCTTTTTCCTCTGTTAAAATATCCATGTTATAATCACCCAGTTTAGCCTTTTTCTATTTTCAGTATCTTTTCGGCAATATTTTTCGCTAGCAAATCAGAAACGAAACTCGTGGGATGAATGCCATCACTTCCCATAGCCTTTTCCTCTGGCAAATAAGTAATTAGTTTATTTAGTCCAATTAAAGTAACTGCTTCGTAGGTATTGGCAATAGCATAAAGCCTGCTATTATATTTATTTATACGGTTTGCTACCTGCGGATAGCTATGCAAAAGTTCGCTGCAAACAGGCGGAATATCCAGTAATATCACCTTGCTTTTCTCCACTAGACAAAATTGGACAAATCTGCGGATATTGTTAGCAAAATCATCTAAACTAACCCACGGATCGTTACCCTTTAGTTCGGCATACAATGGTGAAACAGCTCGTCCCTCACTAGGCCATAAGTCAACAATTCCTAACTGTAATACAACATAATTAGGTTGCAGAAACATAACTTCATTTGCTTCGCCACGTACAAGACCAAGACTTACATTAGCATGTCGGCAGCGATTTTGCAGCAAGACATCTGACTTTAACGAAACCCTTAAATACTGTCGCAATTTTTCAGGATAACATTCTTCATAAGAAAGTTCCACAAACTCCGAATTTTGAGCAAATCTAGGTAAGCCATAACTATCACCTATTATTAAAACTTTCATAAAGCCTCACTTAACATAATATTTTCCTGTTAATTCGTTTGTGCCAAAGAATCTGTTGTTAATTTAGATTTTGCCTTTTCCGGCAATTCAACAGTTCTAGGCATAGTCAAAGAAGCTATCAAGGCTACAGCAAAAGCCCCCATAGCAAATTGGATAGAAGCAACAAAGTTACCTGTAGTATCAGCAAGATATCCACCCATATAACTTCCTAACGCAGGACCTATGCCCATAATGATCCATGTTGATAAACCCCATATTTTACCAAGACTAACACGACCATAAATAGCTCCGGCATAACCTACAACTCCACCTGGTTCAATAGCCCAGTAAATAGCAAACAATATACACACAACGCCACCCAAAAACAAGGAATCTTTACCCATCATTAACAACAAAATACAAGCTGCTATACCTACTATGGGAGCAAAAATCAGCATAGCCTTACGGCCCTTAACTTCATCTTTATAATATACAACCGCTTTATCTGCAACAATTCCAAGCAACGGCATGGTAAAAATACCTGCCACACCAATAATAACGTATAAGTTAGTGGCTAAATCCAAAGGCATTTTTAAATCATATGTCCAATAGCGTACAATTTGCGTCCAAATTAAAAATTCACCACATACACAACCCATAAAAGCAATGATTGATGCCCAAATTGGATATGTTCCAAAAGCTTCCTTAATTGACCAAACATATTCTTTTGGGGCTTCTTCCCCAGCCTTTTTAGCCACGGAACCAAAAGGAATCATTCCGTATTGTTCAGGATTTTTCTTTGCTAAGAATGCTGCTATTAGCAAAAGAACTAAAAATATCCAAGATAAATAAGTCATCGCTGGCCGCCATTGTGATGCACTTTGTACCAGCATAGGTTTAACACCCAAGCTTAATAGTACTTGTGCCATAGGTGCACCTGCAAAGGCAATACCCCACATTTTTGCATATTGATTACCAACAAACCATTTGCGTACAGAAATGGTAGACGATACCCACAGCATACCTGTACCAATGCCGGCAAAAACTGAATATACAAGATAAAATCCCATTAAACTATCTACACGCGCTGTGCAGAAAAATCCTAACATACAAAAAATGGCGGCAATAAAGTAAACAGGTTTTGTACCCCATTTGTCCAAAATCATTCCACTAAAAAATGCCGTGGTAGCATATACCGTCATCATAATAGAATAACCCAAAGAAGTCTCTGCTCCGGTCCAATTCATAGTTTGTGCCATAGGTCCTGAGAAGATGGCAAATGTTGCTCGGTAACCAAACAAACAAAAGACAGCTAACCAAGCAGAAGCAACAACACAATAAGCAGTTTTTTTTGCACTCATTAATCTCATCCTTTCTGTAATAAAAAAAATAATTTCGCTTTTCTTTTTAGCACTAGCTTTTTTTTGCACTAGCATCCCCTTTCAACTCTTTAGCTTCGTTTCATTCTACAATGCGAAAATTCTGATTACTTGCTACCAATGCCGTATAAATCGCCTAAATTATTTCCCCTTTTTAAGTCTTTGGACCCATAAAAAAAGCTGTATCAGTATTTCTGATACAGCTTTTTTTTATAAACTTAGTTATCCTATTTTAAACTTTCTGCAAAATGTGCATCTGTAATTGTTTGCTCTAACCCAGCAATTACCGCCTTAGAGTAATTACCATGTGCATCCATTTCTTTTAATCTTTTTAATGCTATATCTAAATCTTCATTTGCCGCTGATACTAGATCAGCAAACCTTTCTACAACTACTAAGATATCTGCCTCTTGCTGCAAGTTAAGACTGTCTATTTTTTCTTTAGTCTCTTGGCTTACTTCTGTAAGATATTCTTCTACATATTGCATGAGAGGTTCCGTAACTTCTGCCAATTTCAAAACAGTCATGATTTTAAAAATATCATTTTTATTTTCACTTACTGCCGTTACTGCTTTTTCTAAATCACGCACAACTGCCGTGGTCAAAATATGTTCTTTCACTTCTTCCGTAACCCGCAAGTAGCGTAATAGTCTATTGTAACAAGCATACTTGCCACTTTTCGTATCTATTTGGTATTGAGGTGCTAAAATATTAACCGCCACTATAAAAGACTTAAGAACATCTACCCTATTTTCCATGGTCTCAAGCCACTTTTTTTTTCGCAACAAGCTGCCTAATATTGCTCTTAATTCTTTGTAATTAACAGGCTTGATCAAAAAATTATCTGTGCCTAATTTAAAACCATGAGCTCTGTTTTCCATATCAGGTAATGCTGTAACCATAACAATAGGTATAAACCTTGTTAACGGGTTATCCTTGAGTTCGCTGCAAACCTCGTATCCACTCATGCCAGGCAACATGACGTCTAGTATAATAGCATCAGGTTTTTCTTTCTTTGCAAGCTCAATAGCTTCTTGTCCTTGATAAGCCAGAATAGTAGAATAACCCCAGCTTTCAACAAAATCCTTAAATAACTCTATGTTTTTTTCATTGTCATCTATAATTAGTACTTTTGCCATTATTGTCTCCTTATTATGCATTATAGTTGTTTTTTAGCAGAGATTGTTGTAATGGAATAGTAAACATAACCTCAGTACCAACGCCTAGCTTGCTTTTTAAACAAACCTCGCCTCCGTGCAATTCTACTAACTTTTTCACTAATGGCAGCCCCAAACCAGTACCTTCATATTGCCTGCAGTAGGAACTGTCTACTTGTTCAAATTCAATAAAAATTCTTTCTAAATCTTCTTCCGCTATACCAATGCCCGTATCCTTAACAATGGCTTCCATAACATCTTCACGTTTATAAATTTCTATTATTACTTTCCCTCCTTCCGGTGTAAACTTTACCGCATTTGACAACAAATTATAAAATATTTGTCTAATCTTATGCACATCCGCAACTACCAAAAAATCATCAGGATTAATAGTCAGCAAGATGTTTAGGTGTTTTTTACCTATATAGCTATTAACATTATTGACTACAGGTTGCACTGCATTTTTAATATAAAACTTCTCCAAATTTAAAGACATTTTTCCCGTAGCTATTTTGGAAATATCGAGAATATCATTAATTAACTGTAAGAGATGCTCACCGCTACTATAAATACTCTCAACATATTTTTTTTGTTTTACGTTTAAGCTCCCCAAAATGTTATCACGCAAAATTTCAGCAGCACCCATAATTGCATTGAGAGGTGTTCTAAGCTCGTGGCTAATGTTACCCATAAACTGTGATTTTGCTACATCTACCTTATGTAGTTCTTCTAAAGCTCTTTGCAAATGCCCTGTACGTTCAGTCACTGTCTTCTCTAGCTTTTCATTTAGTGTCAGCAATTGTGCCGCCAAAGCTTTTTGTTTGTTATGTTCAATATATAATTGATGCAAAGTTTCTTCTCTATCCTGCGCTTTTCTTTGTAAATCATGAGAAATATCCTTGAATGTTTCCAAGAGTATAACCCCTTCGTCTTTAGTGTTAAACTTTTTATAATGTTCTCTATTTAAACTATTAGCACCCAAAGCTTTAGCTTCATTGGTTGCTTTAACGATAGGGTCTGCCATCTTTGCTGCCAGCCAATTGCCGGCAATGATCATAATCGCCAAGCAGAGCACGCTTACAAAAAGAACCATGCGATTATTATCAGAAATAATTTTTAAAAAGCGTCCTTCCGGAATGCCAACACCAATCATAGCAACTTCTTCACCTGAATAATTAGTAATTATCTGGTCTAAAAAAATATGTGCCTCATTACCAATTTTGACCTCGCCAAAGTATTTATGCACTCCTTCTTCGCTTATCTCTTCACCCTCTGGAGCTCTACTACCTGTATAATGACCTCCTCTTTCCGCATTAATATTCGAAGTAATACGAATGCCATCAACAGAAATTGCCAGATAAGACTCTTTTACATAATCTGTATAATACCTAGGAAAATAATCATCATGATTTGCCACATCTCCAAGGATTATGCTCCCTATAACAGTGCTACTGTCAGCTTTACTAACAATAGGCACAATAGTCGTTCCCATCAGTGCCTTATCAAGGTAGCCTTTTTCCTTGTCTTTTGGTTGTTTTATAGCCACTATATACTCATTGTATTCCAAAGAATTCTGTGAAAATAGTTGATTTAAAGCTAAAACTTCCTCGGAAAAGATAGGTGTTTTAGCTAGGCGGGCATCATCTAACAAGATACCTAAACGAGATTTTTTTTGATAAACCATACTTAGCTCCAGCTTGGCCAAAAGTTCATCATCTTTCCCAACTATAACTACATAATCAGCATAGGGACAGTTTATTTTAATAGTGTCTAGAGCATTGATTAAACCTTTTTCATCTCGTTGTTCTATTAACTTTTGAAAAGAAGGACTTTGAGCTAAAACCATACCAGTTTGGCGTAAACCTTGAGCTCGATTAAACATAGAATTGCGCGCTGTTTTCATAGCTATGTTTAAATAGGTTTTTTCATTAAGCTCTATTTGTTTATTAAAAGCAAAATGTGATGCCAACAACAAAATACACATAGGTATTACGGTTAGCAAAACTACAAATATTGTCAATTTTCTTCTAATACTCATTGTTTTCTCCAGCATTCTTGTTGATAAAATGACCATAATCAACAATAAGTTGCATTCTGTCTGCGCTTTCTAGTTTGCCTAAAATATTACTTACATGTGTTTTAACTGTTTTTTCACTAATAAATAGTTTGTCCGCAATCTTTTTATTACTTAAACCCAAACAAATTAATTTTGCAACTTCTGCTTCCCGTTTGCTTAATTTTTCGTCAAATATATTTCCAACATAATCATTATCTTCCGATGCTTCTAAGACCTTAATTGTATTTGCAGCATCTATATTGCACATACCCATTATTTGCTCTAATAAAGCTATAATCATCATAAGTTTATGTTCACTAATAACAGGTATTTTATATTTTTCACGTAGAGCGTCAGAAATATCCTCCGTACTATAGGCAACCCCGCCCCCATAGGCAAAAGCAATCATTTGTTTATTAAAATACACGGGACACATAAAAAAATTAAGTCCTGAATAGCAGTTAAACAAGGCCGCTTTACCTGTTTCTCTGACACTGGCTAGTGCCTGTTCCTGCTCCTTTTTACAACGTTTTTTCTGCTTTTGCATCATAGAATAGCAAAATAAAGAAGAACTTGCTTCTACCGTAATAGGTGTTCCTGTTAAATCAAAAAACCCCAAGCTAAAACAATGTACTCGTGTGAAACAATCCTGAAAAGTTTGCAGTTTTTCTTTGCCCACAATTTTCAACCAATCTTGCGTGGTAAACTTTTTTTCCATTTGTACGCTCCTTTTACCGTTGCCAAAATATTCACGTTGCGTTACACCCTGTCAGCAAAAATATACCAGTCTAATTATAATGTCACTACAATTTTATAAATAGGTGCTTTGGTAGTGTTTTTTACTAAGCTTTGCCAATTTCACTCAGTCTTTAGTCGTAGAGATGAGTATCTATGCCATCTACTACGGCACAATATCCTGAATTTTATTATACCATGTTTCTACAAATATTCTATTTGAATTGCAAAAAGCACCTGCGAATATATTCGCAGGTGCTTATATTAATTTTAAATTATTTAACTATTACCACCGGACATTTAGCGAAACTAATAACCTTGTTCCCAACGCTACCTAAAAATATTTCAACAAATTGGCCCATACCACGATTACCCATAACAATGGTGTCAGCTTTAATAGCATCTGCTTGATCAACAATAGCTTTAGCAGGATCATCGCTAATAATACGGCGATATTCAATTTTCAAATCTTTGTCTTTAGCCAGTTTCTTTTTTTGCAAGGGCTAATATTCTCTCTTTACTAAAATCTTCAATAACATCCCCTGCTTTGCTCTTGCTTTTTGGTGGAAGCTGGGTAGTAACTAGTTCAGCAATATCTGAGTCATATGCTTTAGCTGCTTCAGTAAATGCATATGGCAATATCACCGTTGAAACAACAAGCTTGCTTCCACAGTCCTTACATAAATTACTAGCATACTTTAAAGCCTTAAAAGCTTTTTCGGAACCATCCACAGGCACTAAAATAGTCTTCAACACAATAATATCCCCCTTCAAATATGCACCGTACTATTTCACAATAATAACCGGACATTCAACTGTCTGGGAAACTTTAGCACTAACACTACCCATGAGCAATCCTGCCCAAACCCCCATGCCTCGATTCCCCATAACGACCATATCAACATCACTTTGTTCTACTGCCTCAACAATTTTATCTGCTGGGTTTGTATCAACCATCTGACGAAATACAATCTTTCCATAACCAGCTTCAGCAGCTACTTTTTGTGCTGCGTCCAAAGGTGTAGGCTCTTTAGGTTTTCTTGCCATCTCTTCCGCTTCTGCCTCAGTTTTAGGCTTACGCGGAGGAAGTTTGGTGTAGTCATAAGGAATATTAATGTGCAGAGCAATAATCTCGCTGTCAAACTTTGCACCTATGGCCATAGCCAAATTCAAAGCATTTAAAGCAGTAGGAGAACCATCAACAGGAACCAAAATTTTCTTTAACATAAACCCACCTCCTATAATAACTATAAGCGATTTGAATCGCTTCGTGGCCACTATTGGCTGCTAATTATATGTCAGTTTAATGGCCTATATCAAGCCTCATCAAAAGGCCTAATTATTTAACAATTAGAACTGGAACTGTAGCATATTGAGAAACTTTGGAACTAACGCTCCCCAAGAAAAATTCGGCAATACCACTTAATCCACGACTGCCAATGACAATTGAATCACAATTTCCTTTTTTCGCAAAAGCAATTATGCGTTCGGAAGGATGCCCAACTTCTAAAGCAAAGTCAACTTTTCCTTTAAAACTAGCAACTTTTTCTTTAGCAATGGTCAACACCTTATCACCAATTTTTTGCAATTCACTATTACCCTGTGTAATAGTAGCTTGATCTAACGGAACAGCCAATAGAGCCGCATTATTATAAGGTTGTATAACGTTAATGATATGTAATTCACCGTCAAATTTCTCTGCTAAGAGTTGAGCTTCTTCCAATGCCCTCCATGACGTTTCTGAGCCATCAATAGGTACTAAAATTTTCTTAAACATAATAACACCTCCAAAATTTTCTGTGCTTTATGATAGTAACGGCAAACTATAACCGCAAAACCACCTCTAATGATATACATTCTTTATAGAGCCTAATAATTCCTCTATTTTTTTTATTTTTTCTTATTTTTTCTAGCGGCATACTTTAACGCCTTAGCACTAGGTTTTTTATCCTTGCCAGCAAGTTCCATAGGAGTTGGTTCATCTTTGCCCCAACTTCCACCTTTAACAAAGCGATAATATAATAACATAATAGCAATTGCGGCCATAGGTACGCCGCCAACATAGTACCTATACTCAATAGGTCTGGTAATCGTAAGCAGATCCCAACCTATAATAGCTAAGGGTATAATAAAAATTTGTGTATAACGAGATAACTTTCCTGTTGCACCAAACAACCAAATTACAATTGCATACGCTACAAATGCCATGGCAAAAGACACCATGGACATGTAAATTAAAAATATAAAAAATTCCATTGTTAACCTCTCTAGTTAAATTTTTTGCTTTCGTCACCTAACGGTTTATCTTTTTGCGGATTGTTTTTAAACAACTCTATATTTTTCTTTACTTCAACAACAGCATCATCATAAACTGTTTTAAAAGCACTCATATCTTTAGGCTTACCAGTCTTTAACCATTGAGTAACAACTCTGCCTAAACCATAAGTAGTCCCCATAGCAATAGGTATTTGCAAAGGTGCAAATGGAATTAAAGTTACCGCAGTCTGCCCAACATAAACTGCTCCCAATGAACTCAAGATACTTACTGCCGCTGATTCGCTAATTTTCTCCTCATAAAATCTCCCTAATTTGCAAACAAGATAAACTTGATTAGCTAAAAGCGCCATGGTACCTAACAAAGGTGCTACTACTATAACGCCTGCCCTTGCTGTTGCCCATTTACAAAGAGAATCCGCTTTTTTCTTCACGAACTTTATCATCAATAACAGTTACACGAGGTTGCTCTTCCATTACAAGCCTTCTCTCTCCACAATAGCATCCAAAATTTCAGCCGCTTTAAAAATAATAGGATTGCATTTTACTTCGTCATTTCTGTACTTTGCCTTTAAACTTTTGCAGTCAGTAAAACCCAAGGCTTGGTTAAAACTAGCAATAAATTCTCCTTCCAACTCTTTTATTCTTTTGCTTTCATGAGAATTTTGCTTTACATACAAATGGCTAAGAACCATGATAGCTCCGGTTACAGCACCACAAATACCCTCTACGCCCATGCCGCCGCCAAAACCAGCAGACAATTTCAAGGCTTCCGGTGATAATTTTAAATCATAAGCCCAATTAGCTCCATACACCATCTTTTCTGCACAATTCAAATCCATCACATCGCCATAACCTTTTGCCAATAATTCTTTTAACTTCATGACAGTTCCCTCCATTTGCCTGCTTTTTTATTTTTAGACTATCTTAAAGGGAAAGTACTCTTGGTCCTCCCCATATAAGTTTATTTACGCGTATTTGCAAATAATTGCAAGAGTGTTTCCTCTAAACTTTCCCATTGTCTGCCACCCCTACGCATATTCATATTGATCTTTGTTAATGACACTAAACAACATTTGAGAGCTTTTAAGGTAACTTTTTGACAAGTAGCCGCCAGTAATTGTGCCGCATACGGATGCATTTTAAGCCTTGCTGCAATCATGTCCTTCTGCTCGCCTGCATCAATAAGTTCGCGAACTTTACATAATCTCCTTATTTCAAAACTAACTCTAGACAAAGTAGGAATGAAATTTCCACTGCCTTTTTTTTGTTCAATTGCCAAAAGTTCCAGAACTTTGGCAATCTTGCGTTCGCTGATTGCATTACCAAGCGCAAATCCTGAGACTTCCGGTAACTGGGAGAAAATATCGGTTACATCCTGCACCGTCCAGATTTTACGTTTGCCGGCATAAAGTGCCAACTTCTCTATTTCCTGATGCAAAAGCAAAAGCGGAACATTTTCTGCCACCGACATATACTCCATGATAAGTGCTGTAGCTTGATACTCAAAACGACTGCCAAAACTAGCTGCTTGTTCCTCCAACCATGGTTTTAGTGAATAAGATTTGATAGAATTGCACTCCACTAATGTGGCAATCTTACTAATTGTTTTATAAAAGACCAACCTCTTATCTATTCTACCACAAAGACAAATAACATGGGTATATTCAGGAATATCTGCTAGTATTTCTGTAAACTCCTGCAAATCTTTTTTACGCTTATCGCTAGTACCATCCTCGCCTTTTTTTTCTTTATCTAACAATTTTGGATCTTTTATAATAATAAAGTTTTTACCTGAAAAAAACGGATAGGTATTAATACCCTCGCGCAAAGCAGAAAAATTAACTTCCTGTTCAAAGGTAAGCACCGATCTATCCTGCTCAGGTACTCCTGCAAAAATTTCGGAAGTCAAACCTTGCAATATATTATCTTTATAATATACTTCATCTCCAAAAGCTATGGTAAGGTTAGGAACATTTCCTTCTCCACCGCTTAAAGTAGCAATAAATTTTTCAGCAGCTATTAGCATAACATTACACGCACCTTTAAAAATATTCCTTCTGATAACGATAACTATAACATGCATAGCGGGAACCGTCAAAAACCACCTTAATAGCGCCAAACTTATCAGTTCTGTAAATTTTAATCTTAAGTTGTTCAAGCTTAGCTAAAACTTCAGGAGCAGGATGTCCAAAAGAATTATGACTTCCTACCGATATAATGGCAGCAAGTGGATTTGCCGCTTGTAAAAACTCTAGCTCTGAGGAACTTGGTGAACCATGGTGAGAAATTTTTAGCACTTGGGCTTTAATATTTTTGTTTGCAGTTCGAATTTCTGCTTCTCCTGTGGCATCTCCTGTAAAAACTATGCGATTTGACCCGTAACCCAGTCTTATAATAGCACTGGTTTCATTCCCATTTGCGGTTTCTGTAATTTTACTAGGAGCATCTAGCACTTCTATTATACAATTTCCTAGATAAATTTTCTGCCCCGGAAGCATCTTTTTTTGTTTTGCTTTATTTTTTATATTATATAATAAAGCCTCTACCTCAGGGCATGGTTTTTCTAAAGGAAGCAACACCGTATCTATTGGCATAAGTTGTGCTAGCCTAGCTGCTCCTCCCGCATGATCCAAATGACCATGGCTAAGCATGAGTACATCTAACTTTTTTATACCTAAATAGCGCATTACAGGAAATACAATTCGTTCTCCCGTATTAAAATTACCCTTGAAACCACCGGTATCTATTAGTATAGTTTTTTTCTCAGGTGTTATTATTAAAGCGCTATCTCCCTGACCTACATCCAAAAAATATATTTCAAAACGTTGAGGTGCAAAATACCCCTGTGCTTGCTGTCCTAATAAAACTAGCAAACATAAGGTTCCACAAATTTTCCGCGCTTTTTGGGATAGATTATGGAGAGGATAAAATTCAAATATGACCCACAAGGTTAGATAATACACTAAGGCCATATAAACAGGTGTTTTGGGTATAGCTATAGTAGCCCAGTCCCAACTAGCTATCCAATTAGTAATATTAAGGCAAGGCCACAAAACAATACTAGCCGCTATAAGAATTATTGTTCCTACCGGTGGTAATATAAAGCTAAAAACCAGTCCTAGTAAAGTCATAATGAGCAGCACTTCTATAAGCGGAACCACTATTAAGTTAGCAAACAAAGAGCATGGTGACAGCTGGTGAAAATAATATACCAAAAAGGGAATTACGGCTATTTGCGCTGCCAGACAAACTGCTAGAGAATCTGCAATAAAAGCTATCCAGTGATTACTAAAAACAGGTCTTAGCTTGGGCATTATATAAATTAATCCTGCTGTAGATAAAAAAGAAAGTTGAAAGCCAATATCTTGTATCCACAGTGGCAGATAACAAAGCATTAATATAACAGCCCCTGATAAAATCGCCCCTCTATCGGCATCTTTGCCCAACATTAACCCTAATAACATCGCAAGACCCATGATGACTGACCGCAATACCGGCGGAGAAAACCCACACAAAAGCGCATACTCACTAATAACTATAGCGGCAACTATAATAGCCATCTCTTTGCGCACTCTACCATAATTCAGTGCTGCCAAGACAAATCCAATTAATAAGGCGATGTGACTACCTGAAACAGACAAAATATGTACAATACCTGTAGCGGAAAAATCATATACGATAGCACTGTCGATACCTTCATAGCCCCCTAAAACCATGCCAGCTAGCACTGCACTATCACGATGATCCATGGTTTTATTAAGTTTTTCCCGCATAGCATCGCCCACATCCGCCACATAGGCCAACCAGGGCTTAGCTAAAGGTTTATACCTAAGCTCTGTAGCTCTAATACTCATCCGGCCACCAATATTTTGGATTTTAGCCATTTGCTCACTATCAAATACTCCCGGATTGGCGAATCCTGTTATGGGTAAAAGCATTCCTTGTACTGTGAGCCTTCCATAACGGGGAAAAGCTTAATTTTTAGAAAATTTGCTTACAGATAACTTAATAATACCCTGCACAGGTGTGTTTTTGCCTCCTACTTTTACCACTTTTGCAATTAATTGCAGGTTTATAGTACCGTCATCTCGTTTTTTTACAGTACCCGGTATGATTTCTCCCTGCACGCACAAATTGGCCTCGGTAAAATTACTAATATGGTTAGCGGGCACTACAGTTGCGAGATTCCTCATAAGCCCACCTGCGGTAAATAAAAATAAAGTAGCAAAGCCCAAATAAGCCTCTTTCCCAGATTTAAAGAAAAAGGTGGCTATACTACTAATTAATGTCACGCTTATAAAAATCTGCCAAAATAACGTCGGTAAATTAAAGACTATTCCTAGATAATCTCCCAGGCAAAAAACTATTCCTCCGGCAAAAATAAAACTCATTTTACACCTCCAGGAGTTCTTGCATAGCAGCAAACTTACTATGTCCTATGCCAGAAATCTGCATGATGTCTTCAATTGCCTTAAATTTTTGTTTTGCTCGGTAAGCTATTATTTTTTTCGCCGTTGCCGCACCTATTCCCGATAATGTTTCCAACTCCTTTTGTGTCGCGGTATTAAGATTAACTTTATTATCTCTTATAACATTTTCATTTGCTGGCAGCATATTTCTGGGCAAGCCCTTATATTTAGATGCAACAATTGCATAGTCTTCATCCTGTTGTCTATCTTTTTTTTGCTTAGCAGATAAAAAAGGGACATTTACTTGTGTACCATCTTTGCATTTCTTTGCTAAATTCACCTTATTTATATTAGCATCTTCGCGCATGCCCCCTGCTGCAGCAATAGCATCTACGGCTCTAACGCCTACCGCTACTTTATATATTCCAGGATTTTTTACTGCTCCGCTGACATATACAGTTATCCCTTGTGGTTTTTCCGGCTCTGACAATTGTCGCTCTGCACTTACTGCTGTTTCTTCCAATTCTTTGGGTGTACTATCCCACAGACTAAATCCTAAACATAATAAAACGATTACACATATTGCTGCAATTTTTTGTTTCTCCCAATTGTCCATTTTATCTCCTTTTAAAATGAAAACAGACCTCCGACAATAACACTTATAGCATTATAGAAGGAGGTCTGCATTAGCGTCGTTGTGTAGTGTGTGTGTGCAACCATATTTAATTGTAAAGTTATATTAACATTAGCCTTTTACGACGATATTAACCAAACGTCCCGGTACAGCTATTATTTTAACAATTTGCTTGTCACCAATAATCGCTTTGATATTAGCATCAGCTAAGGCATATTGTTCCAAATCTTCTTTCGTTGCCTCAGAGGGAACGATGATACGATCCTTGCCTTTACCATTAATTTGTAAAAGGATTTCCACTGTTGCTACCTTCATAGCTTCCTCATCATACTTAGGCCAAGCTGCTTTGTGAATAGGCATATTATCATCAATAGTCTTATTCCATAACTCTTCCGTAATATGAGGGACAAATGGCGACAATAAACGCAATAGGGCAGAAATTGTCTCAAAAATCAACCCAGCATTAATCGTTTTAGCAGTATCTTTATAAGCATACAAAGCATTAACCAATTCCATCATGGAACTAATTGCCGTATTAAAATTAAAGCGCTGCTCAATATCGTCGGTAACTTTCTTAATACTGGTATGTAAAACTCTGCGTAATTCTTTGTCTTCCTCATTAAGATTCGTAGTATCATAATCGGTTACATGCTGCGCCAATTGACTTTCAAAATGAGCCACAATACGCCATACTCTATTCAAGAAACGGAAAGATCCTTCCACTCCCTGATCACTCCACTCCAGCTCTCTTTCCGGAGGAGCAGCAAACATAATGAATAAGCGAGCAGTATCCGCACCATATTTAGAAATAATTTCTTCCGGTGAAACCACATTGCCTAAGGATTTGCTCATTTTGGTCCCGTCTTTAATAACCATACCTTGAGTAAGTAAATTAGTAAAAGGTTCGCCGGATTCTACTAGGCCTGCATCACGCAAAACTTTCATAAAGAAACGAGAGTAGAGCAAATGCAAAATGGCATGTTCAATACCTCCAATATATTGATCTACAGGTGCCCAATGATTAACGGCTTCTTTACTAAAAGGGGCATTGTCATTTTTAGGGTCCGTGTATCTTAAATAATACCAAGAAGAACATAAGAAGGTATCCATGGTATCAGTTTCTCGTCTAGCAGGTCCACCACATTTAGGACAGGTGCAGTTCATAAAGCTTTCAGAGGTAGCAAGCGGTGAAACATTACCACTTTCAAATTTCACGTCTTCAGGCAAACGCACTGGCAGTTCTTCTTCCGGTACTAATACTTCGCCACACTTAGGGCAATACATAACAGGAATAGGAGCTCCCCAATAGCGTTGACGACTAATTAACCAATCGCGCAACCTAAAGTTCACACGACGGGTGCCAATGCCCAAATTTTCAATCTCGTCACTAATAGCTACCATGGCTTCTTTATTAGTCATACCATCAAATTTACCGGAATTAACCATAATGCCATCATCATCATAAGCTTCAGTCATATCTTCAAATTTCAAGACTTTATCTTTAGGTTGAATGACAATGATCTTTTCAATGCCATACTTATCAGCAAACATCCAGTCACGTGAATCATGAGTAGGAACACCCATTACCGCCCCAGTACCATAATCATACAATACATAGTTAGTAATCCAAATTTGCACTTTTTTGCCGGTTAGCGGATGTACGCAGTTAAAGCCTGTGTACATACCAACTTTTTCAGATTCACTGGAAGTACGTTCCATATCAGACGTATTACGCACTTTGGAACAAAAGGCTTCCAATTTTTCCTTGTTAGGATTATCTTGCAAAATTTTATCTACCAAAGGATGTTCCGGCGGTAAAACCACAAAGGTTACCCCCTGAATAGTATCCGGACGCGTTGTATAGACCGGTATCTTAGCCTCTAGCTCAGGGCAATCAAAACTAAATTCCAACCCTTCACTACGACCAATCCAATTTTTTTGCATAGTTTTTACACGTTCAGGCCAGCCTGTAAGATCATCTAAATCTTTTAATAACTCATCAGCATAATCTGTTATTTTAAAGAACCATTGTGATAAATCTTTTTTTACAACCTCATGGTCGCAACGCCAACATTTACCATCAATAACTTGTTCATTAGCTAATACAGTATTACAAGTCTCACACCAATTAACCGCAGATTTTTTCTTTACAGCAAGTCCACGCTTATAAAATAACTCAAAAAACCATTGTGTCCATCTATAATAATCTTCCTTGCAAGTAGCAACTTCTCTATCCCAATCGTAAGATAAACCAAGTTCTTTTTGCTGACGAGTCATATTGGCTATATTTTCCATGGTCCATTTCGCAGGAGGAATATTGTGTTTAATAGCTGCATTTTCAGCTGGCATACCAAAAGAATCCCAACCCATAGGATGCAAAACATTGAAGCCATTCATAGTACGAAAGCGGGCAACCACATCACCAATAGAATAATTCCTTACATGTCCCATATGCAAATTTCCCGATGGATACGGAAACATTTCCAAAACATATGATTTTGGGCGAGGATCATCGTTATTAGTTTTAAACGCCTGGGTTTCATCCCATATTTTTTGCCACTTAGCCTCTATTTCGTGAGGGGCATATTTTTCATTTAACATATCAACAACCTCCTATAAAATAAAAAATCCCTTTCCTCCATGGAAAGGGACGAGTAAACCCGCGGTACCACCCTGTTTGCCAGATTACACGGCCACTTTAGCATCTTTAACGCTGATTTGCGTCCTGATTTTTACATCAGACTCCTCAACGGTGAGTTCATCTTTTTTATGTATTGACTTGCATCTACCGTCAACTTTCTGTAACATAAGGATAGGAATACTATTCCGCATCTTAGGATTTAACGTTCTCATTATATTATAGTAGTATATAAATGTCAACGTAATTGACTGTATAAGGGGGGTGTTAAATTGCTTGATAAATTAAAGGAATTATTAACTAGACAATATAAGCCCATCAGCATAATGTTTATTGTTGTATTTTTAATTTTACTTTTTTCTTATGCTGCCTTTCATGAACAAGATATTCTTAAAATACGACAACGAATGACTACTAACCAAAGTATATTAGTTGATGCCCACCAAAGCATATTAGTTAAAGAACTGGACAATATCGTTGCCAATTTGCATTTTTTATATGAAGCGCCTGATTTCCAAACATACATTAATAACAATACTACCTCCACTAATACAGAAAATGAATGGATTGCCTTTGCCAACAATATTAAAAAATATGACCAGTTGCGCTATATTGATCAGAACGGAAATGAAGATATCCGCATTGATTTTGACAATGGTCGTGCCTTGAAAATCAAAAGACCTTCTTTACAAAACAAAAGTGAGCGTTATTATTTTATAGATACCATGAAGTTAACTAATGAACAAATCTACATGTCTAAATTCGATTTAAACATAGAAAACAAGACTATTGAATTACCCATTAAGCCTATGCTTAGAGTTGCTTTGCCTGTATTTGATAAAACAAAACTAAACGTGGCATAATAATTGCCAACTATTTGGCTAAATTTATCTTGCAAGATATTAAAAACTCTAATCGTCCTAATAAATATGCGCACCTGGTTAATGAAGATGGTTACTGGCTGGCCGGACCTGATTCTGAAAAAGAGTGGGCTTTTATGTATCCTGAACGGGCTGAAATATCCTTTAAAAAACAATTTCCGCAAGAATGGCATTTAATTGAAACAGAGAAAAACGGTCAGTTTTTTACGCCTAACGGATTATTTACCTTTAGAGCTATATATCCCGCCCATCAAATATGTTTTACACCATATATTGGGGAAAAGGATTTTAGAATTACCTCCTCTAATTCAGTCTTATTTCTAATTTTACAAATTCCAGCAACTGCTGAACCTTACGCCAACAATCATGATAGCTATATGTTGGCTATAATCACTCTTTTTAACTCGGGTTACTTAATTTTAGGTATGATTGCATTATCTTTGTTTGTGTCTATTTTATTTGGCTTACATATGGATGAAAATCAAAAGATAAAAACGCTAGCCACCTATGATGCTTTAACCGGCTGTATTAATCGCTTGCACGGTATTGAGATAATTAAAGAGGCAATGCTAAGGTCTGATCGTTACAAAATCCCATTATCACTAATTATAATGGACTTAGATCATTTTAAAAAGGTAAATGATACTTGGGGGCACCCTGTTGGTGATGAAGTTTTAAAGAGGGTTGCTGAAGTAACCCGTAACACTATACGTACTACGGACCAAATTATTCGCCTTGGTGGCGAATAATTTATAATATTTTCTCCTCAAAATAATATTAACGGTGCAGCAAATGTAGCAGAAAAAAATTCGGACAACACTAGAAAAAACCATCCACCCTTCGGTAGGCAAAGTTACCGTGAGTTTGGGTGTGGCTGAGCGCAAACAAGCGGAGCCCTTCACAAATTGGTATGAACGTGCTGATGCCGCCCTTTATCAAGCAAAAAATACCGGCCGCAACCGTGTTGCAAAAGCTAATGAAAAAATGTAATACATACTAAAAATATTTTTAAAAATAATGGCACATCCAAACTATTGTTAGCGAAAGGAAGACAACTTTATGTCTATTTATGCTATTGGTGATTTACATTTTTCCGGTATCCCCCCTACTAAACCTATGAATATTTTTGGGGACAACTGGAAAAACCATAGGGAGAAAATTTTATTTGCTTGGAATGCTTCTGTACAAGCAGATGATATTGTACTTGTATGTGGGGACACATCTTGGGCCATGGATTTAATGGTGGCTATGGATAACGACCTAAGCACTATTATAAAGCTGCCAGGTAAAAAAATATTCCTTAAAGGGAACCATGATTATTGGTGGACCTCCCTTAAAAAAATGAAAATTTTAACTGAAGATAAAATTATTTTTTTGCAAAATATTTTTTTTGCCGCCAACGATATTGCTATTTGTGGCACTCGCGGTTGGAACTTGCCTTCGAGTGAAGATTTCTCCCCCAAGGACGCCCTTATTCTAAAAAGGGAATGCGGAAGGCTAGAAACTTCTTTGCAACAAGCAATCGCTAAGCATTACACAAAGATTGTTGTCGGGTTGCATTATCCCCCTCTATATAAAAATATGGCAAGTTCTGCTTTCACTGAAATTATGGAAAAGTATAAAGTTGAGCAATGTGTTTTTGGACATATTCACGGTACTGATGTCGCTAATGTTTTCCAAGGCGAAAAAAACGGTATTATTTATCAATTAGTAGCCGCCGATTATACTGATTTTCAACTAGTCAAACTTACATAAAAATGCCGCTGATATTTTTTATCAGCGGCATTTTATTACATACCTTTGTTATAAGTAAATGTATCTAAGGTATCAGTTATTTTTTTCTCCAAGCTCTTGGGCAAGCCCTCAATATTTATATTCAAAAATCCACGAACTATAGTGGCTGCAGCTTCTTCTTCGTCTAAACCACGTGCCATTAAATATTCAATCTCTTCAGGAGCAATACGTCCGACGGCGGCTTCATGACTAAGTTCAGAATTGCCTGTATGAGCATCCAATTCAGGAATAGCATAAATACGTCCTGTATCATTAAGCATTAGACCATTACATTCCAAGTGAGCACGTACACCCTCAGCTAGTCCTTGCAATACCCCTCTATTAATAATCGTACCGCCTGTAGAAATAGAACGCGTTATTATTTCTGCCTTAGTCCCGCTCACTTCCAAAATAGCCTTGCCACCAATATCTAAATGTGACCCTTTGGGAGCTACTAAAATAGAATTCAAACGTGCCGTGGCACCCTTGCCAACCAACCTACAAGTAGGATACATCTGCACGTCGGCAACCTTATCCAAGCATACATAGTTGGACATATACAAGCCGCCTTCTTCTACTATAGCTACCGTACGAGGACGCACAGCAACCTTCTCGCCCCAACTGTGAATCATAGTAAAAGTCATTTTGGCATTTTTACCAATGAAAAATTCGCTAATGCCAATATGTACTCCATTTTCAACGGTAGGGTCACTAGCACAGCCGGAGATAATGTTCAGCTCGGAACCTTCCTCCATAATTATTACATTATGTACTCTTTGCAGTTGGTCTTCATGCCCCATGAATACACAAGCTTGCAAAGGAGCAGAAATTTTAGTGCCTGCTTTTACATGAATGAAATACCCTGTTTCTTTTTCCAAAGCTGTTTTAGCCGTATATTTATCAGTTTCCGGCGATACTGCTTTCCACCAATACTTTTCCACTAATTCAGGGAACTGCTTAGCAGCTTCTCCCGTATTAAGAAGAACTAAAGGTGTATCTTTTTTTACATTAACTTTTACAGCAGTATTATCAACTTGCACAAAAGTAGCACTGCGGCCCTCTTCGTCTAGCTCAATGCCAATACGTTCTAATTTTTTCTTGCCGTCTACAGACAACTCATCAATATTCTTTATACGATCAAGATCACTATCTTCATAGGAAGCCAAATCTAAATCTTCACCATAAGCTGCCTTTTTATCTAGCGAAGCTGTCACTTTATCTTTATTTAAGCTCATTTTTTCCACCTCCTGCACCCTTGATGAATGCAATGTTCATACCCACTTTGTCCTATACAACTAAGCATTTCCTCGGGATCTCCTGAACAAGCCAAGGTGCCATCAAATACAATATGAGCAATATCAGCAGGAGCATATTTTAAAATATGTCCTAAATGCGTAATAATTAGACCGGAACGAGTACTTTTAGCCAACGGATTCGTTTTAACATCGCCAAAATTATGAGGGCAACTAGGTCTATCACAGACCTTGCCACAAGCAGAAGTTTGACTATTTAAAATATAGTTAGCAGCCCTTCCCACTAAAGCAATATTTTCTACATCAACCCCTGATTCCGGTTCATCTAATAATAATAGCTCTGGTTTTTGTGCCATTAGCTGCAACAATTCTGAACGCTTTATTTCTCCACCGGAAAACCCTTCATTAACAGAGCGGTCTAAAAATTTATTTAGTCCCATCCATCTGGCCATATTCTCAGTTTCTTCAGGCTTCGCCCCACAAATGCCTTCCATTTGGCGCAGACTAAGTCCACGAATTGTGGGTGGGCGCTGTATCATAATTCCCACACCAAGTTTTGCACGTTCAAACACAGGGGCTTCAGTAATATCTTGTCCCTTAAAATATATCTTGCCCTTAGTAATTTTGTAGCGATCAAATCCCATAATGGCGCTCATCAGGGTTGATTTTCCTATACCGTTAGGCCCGAAAAGTACATGGACTTCACCAGGTCTAATATGTAAATTAATATCATGCAAGATTTCTCTACCATTAACAGAAACTGATAAGTTCTCTATTTTTAACATAATCTTACCTACTTTCATCTTCTATATATTTTAAGCATAGTATATTACATGGAATTCGTCAATAGTAATAACTATTACCCAAAAGTTCACTTTAATACACATACGCCTTGTGCTATAATTACTTAATAATAACTAATACCTTAGGAGGAAATATGCATCAATACTTATTTCATATTGGCGGTTTTCCCGTGCGCATGTACGGTCTAATTATGTGCTTGGCTATTTTTTTAGCAACAGCAGTAAGCTATTTCTTAGCAAAAAAAGATGGACATGGCTGGCACGAATACATTGTAGACATTGGAATTTATGGCGGATTTGCCGGAATTATAGGTGGTCGCTTATGGGATGTATTCTTTTTTGACTGGGACTATTATAGTGGACATCTTTTGCAAATACCTTTTGTTTGGCAAGGTGGTATGGCTATTCAAGGCGGTATTACCGGTGGTATTCTAGCTGGTATTTATTATTGTAAAAAGCGCAATATAGACTGGGTTGCTCTTTTAGATGTCATTACACCTGCTTTACTTATAGGTCAGTCTATCGGGCGTATGGCTAACCTCTTAAACGGTGACGCTTTTGGCTCACCAACAGGAGGCAATTTTGGCATTTTATATCCCATTGGCACCTTAGCACATCAAACCTATGGCAGTGTTCCTTTATGGCCGGCAGAAGTATGGGAAGGGCAAATAGATATTATCCTTTTTGCCTTGCTACTTTTGTTTCAAACTACTAAATATGCTCGTGGACAGGTATTTTTTCTCTACGTTATTCTCTACTCTTCTTTACGTTTCTTCTTGGAAATGCTCCGGGGCGACTATGTTAAGCCTTTATTTTTAGGATTAAAATCAGCTCAAGCTACTAGTCTGGTCTTCATCATTGTAGCTGCTATTTTATTTTTTTGGTGCGGCTGGAAAGAAAAAAACAATCCAAGTAAAACTACAAAAAAATCATAACCGCCGGCTCAGCCGGCGGTATGTACAGCACCTATAAGGTGCTCTTACCTGCCACATCTTAAGATGCACTGAATTAGTCCGCCAATCGCACATCTTCCCCGAATTAGGCCCCTTGGGCCTTTTTCTTATTTATTCTCTTTTACCGGCTCACCCGTGAACGGGTCTACATACTCTTTCAGCGAGATTTTGTCTGTGGTAATATCATCCTGTAGTTGATTCCTAACATATTCCTCTATTCTTTTGCTTTTTTTTCCTACTGTATCTACATAATACCCTCTACACCAGAAATGCCTGTTTCCATATTTATATTTTAAATTAGCATGTCGGTCAAATATCATAAGGGAACTTTTTCCTTTCAGATACCCTAATATTTGGGATACACTATATTTAGGTGGTATTTTCACTAGCATATGAACGTGATCAGGACAACACTCTGCTTCAATTATTTCTACTTCTTTTCTCTGGCATAACAGCCTTAATATTTTTCCTATATCCAATCTTATCTTCCCGTATATTACTCTTCTCCTGTACTTCGGAGCAAACACTATATGATATTTGCAGTTCCAACTACTGTGTGATAAACTTTGACTGTCCAATATGGATACCTCCTCTGTTATTTATGTGTGGTTGGCGAACCAACACTATTTTAACATTGGAGGTTTTTTCTGCTAAAGCTATCGAATCTCGCCGGCATAGTGAAGTGGTAACATCTAAGTGGACACTTAAACCACTGGTGACTTAGTGTTATAATTTTGTAAAAAAGCGGTGAAAATAATGGGCCTCAAAGGTGGAAATAAGAGATATTTTAGCAAGGAATTTAAATTATCAGTTGTGCAGAGAAATTTAGCTGGCGAAAGCAGTGGGAAACTATCCAAACAACTTAATTTAGATAAATCGCTAATTTGTTACTGGGCAAGAATATATAGAGATAAAGGGGAATCTGGACTAGAATCCAAGAGACGTCCTGGAAATCCTCTTGCTACATATCAAAACAGAAAAACGCTATCCATCGAAGAACACCTTAGATATGAGCTGGCTAAAAAAGATATCGAGCTTGCAAAACTAAAAAAAATATTAGAATATCAGAGGGGGCATGTCAAGGCAGGAAATTAATACGATTGTATTTCGAGGCGATATTCGAATTAAGTGACCGTTATTCTGTAGTATGGTTATGTAAACAGTTTTCGGTATCTAGAGCTGGATATTATAACTGGATAAAACATAAAAATCGTCCCAATACATATGAGTTACAGCGGCAAGAAATTATATTATTTATACGTAAAATTCATGAAGAAAAACCCAGCTATGGCTATCGCAGAATTCGTAATCGAATTTTGAAAGATACCGGATGGCATATTTGTCTCCCGAGGGTGCTCTCTTGCATGCAAAGTATTGGCATCCAGTCTAAGGCACGAAAAAAGAAACACTGGGGCGGTGTTGGAAAAGAGCATAATATCTTTAAAAATATTCTAAACCGCAATTTCACGGCTAAGAGACCATTACAAAAGGTTGTAACAGATATTACCGAATTCTACTGGCATGGCAGAAAATGCTTCTTTACATGTTACTTAGATTTATTTAATAATGAAATGGTGTCTTGGAATTTTGGTTTTCGTGAAGACCTGCCTTTTGTTCTTAAACCACTAACAGATCTCTTAGTTTTAATTGGAAAGGCTGCTGGTTCAGAGCCAACAATACTGCATTCCGATCAAGGTTCACAGTATAGCTCGCCTGCTTTCACAACGCTTTTGAAGAGATATGGCATTATCCAGAGTATGTCTCGTGCGGGAACGCCACATGATAATGCTGTTATTGAGAGTTTTTTCGGTTGGTTCAAAGAAGAATTGAACTTGGATTTCCATTTCAAGAAAGCAAACGATATTTTTATTGTTGTTCATCAAGCTGTAGACTATTTTAATATGCAAAGGCCTGTTGCTAAACTGCAATATAAATCTCCCATACAGTTTCGTCTAGATAGGTGCAACTAATTATTAGTGGTTATAGTGTCCTTTTTATATTGACCACTTCACATAGCCGGCGGTTTATTGTTTCTTCGCTCCTTTGTCGCTCGAAACCATCGCTAAAGCAAAATATACAATAAAAAAAATTAAGCCACTTCCTAGAAGTGGCTTTTTTTATAATGCAGTTCCGGCTTTCGGTAGATAAAACGTATCCATATTTACATTTTCTATTTTTAATAGTTTTATTTTTTTGTCGATACCACCTGCATAACCTGTAAGATTGCCACCAGTACCTACTACACGGTGGCAAGGAATAATAATGGAAATTGGGTTATGCCCAACAGCACCACCAACTGCCTGGGCTGACATTTTTTTCTTTCCCAGTACTTTGGCCATACTCTTGGCAATTTCTCCGTATGTGATAGTTTGACCATAGGGAATTGTAGATAAAATTCTCCACACTTGCTGGCGAAACTCCGTGCCTTTGGGCGCTAGAGGCAAAATAATGGTCGGTTTATCACCTCTAAAATAGCAATCAAGCCAAGCTATCGTTTTGACAAACACAGGGAGCATCTGTGTTATGCATTCTTCTTTTATTGTGGAGGCAAAATATTTCTGGCCTGTTATCCATAGACCAGTAAGATTTTTACCGTCACTAGCCATAGTCAAAATTCCTAAAGGCGACTTGTAAGTTGCTGTGTAGAGCATAGCAAGGTCCCTCCTTATATCTGTTCTTGTCTTTTTCTATTATAACATTTGCCCAAAAATGATACAACGAAATTGTCTGTTGTATAATTTTTGAATAAAAGCCGCTTTTATATCGTGCTCAATAATTGCTTAAGTTTTTGTATTTCTTCTTCCGATAAAGTTACTCCCTTACCCATTTTTGCATGATCCGGCGACCATTCTCGTAAATCATAGCGTGGTGCTCTATCATTCCAAGAAACTAAGTTTAGTTCTTTTTTCCAACCTTTGGTACCTTCGGCAACTACACCTATTTCTTTGATAATTTCAAATTTTAACTCCGACATGAAAATACCTCCTAATTATCAGTAAGGTCATTAATATACCTTCTAAAAAACAGTATAACAAAGTTAAAAAATAAGTCCAGAATATAAACAAAATTGGTAAGGTGTGGGTAATAATTGGGGGAAACAAAAAAAACTAGATAGTAAAATAACAAATGCCGCTCAAACGAGCGGCATTTGTTATTTTACTATCTCCTGTACGCGACCTACAACTTCATCTATAAGTCTTACTTTTATTCCACGATGGTGCACTGCAGAATTAGTTAAAATATCTTTAACAATGCCTTCTGTTAGCTGCCCAGTTCGTTGATGCTCTTTCTTGACCACCATAACATGTGTACCAGGTGGTACATTCTTTCTAATAGTTCCTTCCATACAACACCTCCGAAATAATTATACCATTTTCTCGAAAAAATATAGCTAGTTACAATTGCGCAGCCAATATTTTCGACTACAAATCGCTGCGTTTATGTTTGAACAAACAAAGGAACATGACTACTATTTTGAGAAAAATCAAAAATATTCTCTGCTGTAAGTGGATTTAAAATAGCACCCATATTATTAAACAACTTTTCCGAAGCAGTATCGGCTTGCTTTTTTGTTTTTAAAACTTCAACAATTTTAGCCTCTATAACTGCTTTGCCATTGTATAGCTTATTTATTTCACTTTGATGCTTGCTCACTACAGCCTTGGCTGCGCTAATATCTACAATCTGATATACTGGCACAAACCATTGTTTGTAATAATTTTTAAGCCCTATTTCTCCTGTTTTAATCACATTGGCACTGTACCATTTAAAATTTTGCGTATCACTGGGAGAATTGTCAATTACAGCCCAGCCTCCATTTTTTATGGAAACATACAAGGCATCATTTTTAAAATTTTTTATACCAAAATACTCAATATATTTTGTTTTATTGATTTGCTCTTGCGCCATGTATACCTTAGCTTCTTCTTTTTGTACATTATCTTCCACCTGCATATTATCAATTTCTTGGCTAAATTCATTTATCCTATCACTTGCTGTTTTTCTTTGTCTGACACGAACTTCCAAAGCCTTAAAAAAATGACTGTTTTTAGCCAATATTGGCACATCCGGTTGATTTTGCAAAACATTTAGATATTGCAATATTGCCTCATTATCATCTGCAATTAAATAGCGTTGTATTGCATAAATATCAGCTATGCCTTTTAAATTTTGGAGCATATTATCTGCAGCAAGTCCCTCAACATTGTATATCTGCAAGGCATCTATCTGCGCATCATAGTCTCCAGGTGCATTTCTACAAGCCTTGAGAATAGCATTCCCTTCCGCCACTATTTTGTCTTTAAAAATATTGGGATTAACAGCTAAACCGTTGTTTTGCAATAATTGCTGTAAACACCTATTATTGTCATATATCTCGAAAAAGTCTGGTACTAATACTTTGCTAGCTGTAAAAGCACTAATAATAGCGTCTTTTTGCTGCACCTTTACATTTGCAGATAATAAATATCCTGCCAACGAATTTATATATTCTTTATTCCCTAAGAAAATAATTGCTTTAGTAGCAGCTCGCGTAACATTAGTAAAAAAAAATGAGTTTGCTCTAGCATCCACCATTTGCATAAGAGCCTTGTTATTATGTGCGGCACTAAGTTGTGCTACTTTGTATTCAGTAGGGCCATTAATATAAAACATTATGCTTGTGAATATGCTGGCAACCACTAATAAGAAAACCATCTTTTGTTTGGACCTAGTAGGAAACTTGACCAGTATAATATTCTTAGCTAACTCTAATACTCTTGTTAAATATGGTTTTTGGAGCTTATTGACATCCTCCCCGCTCACACTATCTATTTTCTTTTTACTACTACTCGCTTTCAATATTCGTCCACAGTAGCGACACTTTATAGCGCCTGCCGTAATTTGTTGACCACAATATGGACAAAATTTATGCATATTTACAACTCCTTAAAACTATTTGTTTTAAATACTTTGACTCAAATGAATATATTTTTCAAGGAATTCACTTACCACATTGGGATAAGTTTCTATATAGTAAAAATAACCGGAACGCACAAGTAAACCCAAAACGGTTAATAATAAAAAATAAACCTTTAAGCCTCTAGTAAACACATAATACGCTACACTAAGATTTTCTTCGTGTGTGATACTATATTCTACCACGTCTTGTTTATTAAGATACCTAAATTTCTGTCTTACCTTTGTTGTGGTAAAATCGCCAAATATATTTAACCTTACATTTACTTCCGGATTTGCCAGCAGTTTTTTAATCATATACTCCATTGTTGTACACAAATTATTTAAAAATTCTTTATTGTTTGTAAAAACATTGTAAGCGAAAATTTTTATAGAAAACTCACACATGCCTTGCGTCATTTTAGTTTTAAGATAAGGGAACTCATTTATTAGCTTACAATGCAATTCCCTAATGCGTTCTTGCTCATCATTTGTAAGAATGAAAAGCTTCGTAGAGTCCTTATTAGTAAGCAAAATTTCTCCCGAAATATTAATCCTGTTATTTCCTGTATAGTTTTTCCACATTAGCATAAGCCTTTTAACCATTCAAAGTTCCTCCGTAATAATTTTTCCTTCTTACTGCTCTGCTAGGGCACTTCCGCAAAATTCACAAAATTTGGCATCGGTAGATACTAGTTCTTTACAATAGGGACATTCTACCTTTGCTTGACTTTTTTCTTCGCTCTGAGGAAGTACTTCGCTTTGACAATACTTACATTTAGCAGCATCAGCACGAATAAGCTCTTTGCAATACGGACACTCAACCATAGGTATTTTTTCAATATCGGCCCCGCAATACCTACACTTAACGGCATCACGTTTTATTACTTGACCACAATGAGGGCAAATTGCGCCTCCTTCAAGAAAACTTTGGCGCACGGAATTTTGCAATTTTTCAGTTTCTATCTTTCCAAGACTTTGCTCCACTGCTTTAATTTGTTTACTTGTAGATATTTCTCCCATAGCAACCCGCTCTCTTAATTGCTGTTGCTCCATAGACACCTGTTCTACCTGTTCTTTTATTTTGTCATCTTTGGACAAAGCAAGTATTATTCCTAATAGAATAGGGCTAAAGAAAAAAGCACCAACCCCCCAGAGAAAACCATTTTTACCTTTTGTAGTTGCAAAATAGCCAACTGCAAAACACAGAAAAAGCCAACTAAATGAATATCCATATAACATAATTATTTCTCCTTTGAACTGTTTTTTGATTTCTTCTTGCTTGTTTTTATTGTCATGTAGACAATTTTGCTCTGAGTATCAGTATACAACTAATGATTTAGCCAAGCAATACAAAGCACTAAAGTTTCACATCTTCACAATTTATACAAAAATTGCATCACAACTGTTAACTTTAGCTTTAACAGTTGTGATGCAATTAATATTTTAGCTATATTTTCCTTATTTAATTACAAGTTCTATGGGGCAATGATCGCTTCCTAATATCTCAGTATGAATTCTTGCACTTACCATTTCCTCGCGCAATTTTTCAGATACTAAAAAGTAATCAATTCTCCATCCGGCATTTTTCGTGCGGGCCTGGAACATATATGACCACCAAGAATATACTCCTTCTAAGTCGGGATAGAAAAAACGAAAAGAATCTATAAACCCCTTAGACAAAAATTGCGTCATTTTAGCGCGTTCCTCATCAGTAAAGCCAGCATTTTTATGGTTTGTTTTATAGTTTTTTAAATCTATTTCTTCATGAGCCACATTTAGATCGCCGCACACAATTGTTGGTTTCTTACTATCTAGTTCTTTAACGTAATTTTGGAAAGCATCTTCCCACTCCATACGATAATCCAGTCGTTCTAATTCTCTTTTAGAATTGGGCGTATAAACATTGACTAAATAAAAATTGGCAAATTCTGCAGTAATAACCCTACCTTCATGATCATGTTCTTCAATTCCTAAATCATATGTTACTTTTATGGGTTCTTCTTTTGTGAAAATTGCCGTACCGGAATAGCCTTTTTTATCTGCACTATTCCAATATTCATGGTATCCCGGAAAAACAAATTCAGCCTGTTCACGTTGCATTTTTGTTTCTTGTACACAAAAAATATCTGCATCCGCAGCCAGCAAAAAATCTTGAAACCCTTTCGTCATACAAGCCCTAAGGCCATTCACATTCCATGATATTAATTTCATTGATTTTTACCCTTTCTCTTTAGCCTCGTAAATAAAAAATTCACAACAAACAACAGTACCATAGTTGCATATATATATTGCATTTCCGGTGCCTTAAATAAAAACGTTATACGGAAAGAAAAAAACACCGCTGCCAATAGCAAAAACCCTCCGTTAACCTTCGTTCTTTGTAAACACTTGACTCCTTCAATAAGTAAACAAATAGCCAGCACAAGATAAAATAATGATAGCAATGTTGAAGCATACAAGGTGCCTCTGAAAATATTAGCAGACAATAAACTACTTGCAAAAATTATTATAGGCAAAAAGATAAAGGCATGATAAGCTTTTCCCAAAATATGTTCCTGCCACAATTCTTTATAAAGATAAGCCCAGGCTATGAGTGCAGTAATCACATAGGCCACTAAGTAAGGAATACCAACAGCCCTAGCCGCCCAAAAATAAGGGGGCAAAAGATATATGCCAACGACCAATGCCCCAGAAGCACTGCCATAGACAAGATATTTAGCTAAAGGGTTATCCTCTTTTCCTGCTAAGCGGCCGAACATAGATCCCAAACTCATTAGTACTACCAATTTAGCTCCTGTAAACCAATCATAGGTACTGCCAAAAACTCCCCATAAAAGCAATAAGCAACAAACAAGAAGTAGAAACATTATATTGGTATCTCTGCTTTTAGTATCTTTATTCATAATAAGTAAACTACCTCCATCTTTTGTCTATATTGTACAACAAACAACTTACTCTTAGTAGCATTTTAGCTTTGCATTTGTTCCAAAAAATCTAAACTTTTTAATTGTTTATCTGTTTGGTACAAAATAAACTTGTAAAGAATTTGTTCCAACTGCATAAGTTCTTGTCCGCGCACCGTAAATTCTTGTGTTTTGCTAAAATCCAAATTCATAAGATTTTCAATAAGATTTTTCGTACCTAAAGAACAAGGCAGTTCATCTCCTATAGCACAGTTAATACACAAAAAACTACCTTGAGCTAAACTAAAATACCCATCTTCTGTCGGTTCTCTTTGGCAGCTAGTACAGGCTGTCAAATTGGGTCCTAACCCGCAGTAAACTAAAAGTTTCAGCAAAGTGCTGATGGTAACTATACGTTTATTACGTTTCCCCAGCAAATTATATGCCTGCAACAAAAGATCATAAATTTCTTCTTGTGGTTCGTGATCACCTGTAAGATTTTCTGTTACTTCATTTATGACAGCACCATATGAGAGTGTCTCAATATCCACCTCTCCCGGAGGAAATAGGCTCTCACATTGGCGTAAGGCATCCATACGGGCGCCTGGAGTGAAGTGCGCAGACAACTGGGCAAACGGCTGTATTAAGCGTCCATAGGTGCTACGAGGGTAACGAGCTCCGAAAGCAATGAAGGCAATTTTACCATGAGCACGCGAAAAACAGACTGCGTATTTATCCGCAGTCTGCCAATTTTGTACCCGCAATATAAAAATATCGTCTTGGTATGCTTCCTTACTCATTATTTTTTGCTTCTTCCCCCGCATGAAGAGATGATGCTACTTTTACCCTAAGCACCCTAAATCCCGTAGAATCAAGTACTTCAAAAGTATAGCCATCGACTATGACTTTATCACCATTTTCCGGTTGTCTTCCTAGAAGGCCAAAAACAAAACCGCCAACAGGGTCCTCTTCAGGCTCATCAAATTTTATGTTTAAAATTTCCGATACCTCATCAAGCAGCACTAATCCATCAAAAACATAAGAACCATCAGGATTGCGACTAATTTCAGGTGTATCAGTATCATGTTCATCTTGAATATCGCCGACTATTTCTTCCAATAAATCTTCCATAGTCACTAAACCTGCTGTTCCACCATATTCATCAGCTACTGCCGCCATTTGAATATGTTTTTTCTGCATAATTTGTAATATTTTAGCAATAGACATACTTTCAGGAACAACTTCTATTAAACGCATAATCGTGCGCAAATCAAATTTTTCATTATCAGTATCAATATCCATCAGATCTCTTATATGAATCATACCAATAATATGATCTCTATCTTCCATACATAAAGGATAACGCGTATGTCCGGTCCTTCTAGTAACAGCCAAATTTTCTGATAAATCGTCGTCGGCAAACAGGCAAACCATATCCTGTCGTGGCACCATGACCTCCCTAGCAACTCGATCAGAAAAGTCAAAAACATTATCAATTAAGCGGCTTTCCACATGGTCCAAAACCCCGCCACGCTCACTAGCACTAACAATCATGCGTAACTCATCTTCAGAATGAGTAATATTAGAGTCTGGTACAGGATTAATACCCAAAAGTTGTAATATGGCCTTAGAAATTCTGCTAAAAACCACAGAAAGAGGATAGGTGAAAATATAAAAAAGATATAAGGGCCGTGCTACAAAAAGTGACACTTTTTCTGTTTTTCCTAAAGCCAAAATTCGTGGCATAAATTCGCCCAAAACAACTTGGAAGGACAACAAAATAGCAAAGGAACAAATTATTGCCATCAAATTAATGATCCATGTTTCTAGGCCAAGCTGTGGTAAATACTTGTTAATAATATCCACCAAGAAACTACCGCCCAACCATCCCAAAATAAGTGATGTAACTGTGTTCCCCAATTGAGCAACATTAAGATAAGAATCTAAGGAGCCAACCATTTTTAAAACTAACGCAGCTCCTGTATCCCCTTGCTCTACAAGTTCCTCCAAACGACCTTTCCTGATACGAACAAAAGAATACTCTGTCATTACAAAAAAACCGTTGCACAACACAATAAAAATAAGAATTCCAATTTTAATTGCATCAGATAACGCAGGTCCACCGTCGATAAGACATCTCTCCTAACATTTTTTGAGAAAACTATAATCATACTGAATAATACCATTTTCTATGATTTGGGTCAAATCTTAGCCTTTATCCTCATAGCCAAATTGACGCAGTAGTTGATCCTTGTTACGCCAATCAGGTTTCACCTTAACCCATAAATCTAAATACGTTTTATTTCCTAAAAGTACTTCTATGTCTTTACGAGCTTGTTGACCTATTAGTTTAAGCAAAGCCCCTTTTGCGCCTATAACAATGCCTTTTTGTGACTCGCGTTCCACAAATATAGTGGCCCTAATATATTGGCTGTCATTGTCGCGGGTTTTCATTTCCTCAATTTCCACAGCAATAGAATGTGGTACTTCATCACGAGTAAGTTTTAAAATCTTCTCGCGAATTAATTCTCCCACAATAACACGCTCAGGCTGGTCTGTTATCATATCTTCCGGGAAATATTCAGATCCCTCCGGCAAATATTTTAAAATTTCTTCTATCAAAGGTTTGAATTCTTTGTCTTGCAAAGCAGATATAGGTACCACTGCCTTAAAATTACAAGCATTGCGGTAGCTTTCAATTATAGCAAATAACTGCTCTTTATTAGAAAGTTTATCAATTTTATTCACCACTAAAATAACCGGTGTATTAATAAGGCTAAGCTTTGCCATAATAAAAGCATCGCCAGCTCCTTTTTTCTCATTGGCATCTACTACGAAAAGTACCGCATCCACTTCTTTTAATGCACTTTCAGCAGCCCTAACCATATATTCGCCTAATTTATGTTGTGGTTTGTGAATTCCAGGTGTATCCAAGAACATTATTTGGGCATTGTCAGTATTCATTATGCACATAATCTTGTTTCTGGTAGTTTGTGGCCTATCGGACATAATAGCAATTTTTTCTCCAATTAAGCTGTTAATTAAAGTTGATTTGCCTACATTGGGTCGTCCTACAACAGCTACAAAACCAGAGTGATGTACGTCAGTGTTTTTTATATTAATCGCTCCCTTAAATTATTTTGTTAAACATTTTGGGCCAAAACTAACCGGTAAAAGCTCGGTCATGGTCATCTTCTTATTTTCACCTGCACAGTTTGTCAGCCAAACTTCCTTTATGTTAAACTCGACCATCACCTGTCGGCAAGCCCCACAAGGTGATACTGGTTTTTCCGTATCTGCTACTACGCAAAGCGTTGTTAAATCATTATAACCATTAGAAACTGCTGCAAAAATAGCATTACGCTCAGCACAAATACTCAAACCATAAGATGCATTTTCAATATTACAACCTGTAAATATAGTTCCGTCCATAGTACGAACTGCCGCGCCAACTGCGAACTTAGAATATGGTGCATAAGCATTTTGGCGGGCAGCCATAGCCGCTGCAAATAATTCTTTATCCATATTAGCCTCCAAAAAATTCTTCTGAAAGATCTATTTCACGCAAAATTTCTTCCTCTCGTCTGCGCATAATAATCTTATCTTCCTCTACCATATGATCATAACCTAGCAAATGCAAAATTCCATGCACAGCCAAATATACAATCTCTCGGTTAAGTCCATGTCCAAATTCTTCTGCCTGCGCATTAGCCTTTTCCGCAGAAATAATAATGTCGCCAAGTAAATGTTCCGCTTCTTCGCCTAAAATTTCAGGCTCGTCAGTTTCCTCGTCCAAGGCAAAGGACAATACATCTGTAGGCCTATCGACCCCGCGATAGGCACGATTAAGAACCTGAATTTCTTCGTCTGTAACAATCGTAATATCTACCTCGGTATTAGCAGACAGCTTTTCCATCTTTGCCACCATATTCATGGCTTTGTTTAAAAGGTTCTCTAACTCTGCAGAAACTTTTATTTTTTCTTGGTCATTGTCCAAGGAAACAATCATTTTTCTTCCTCCTGGGGAAAAGTATTTTTCTTATTTGCCGTTTCATATTTTTCATAGGCTCTAATAATTGCCCCCACTATTTCATGACGAACAACATCCGTTTCAGAAAAAACGCATAATGCCTATACCCTCTGTCTCTTTGAGTACTAACGCGGCATGCCCTAATCCGGACTTTTTACCAAAAGGTAAATCTACTTGGGTAGCATCACCGGTAATTACCATTTTAGAACCAAAGCCAAAACGAGTGAGAACCATTTTCATTTGTTCAGGTGAAGTATTCTGAGCCTCGTCCAAAATTATAAAGGAATCATTCAAAGTCCGTCCCCCGCATATAAGCAAGTGGCGCTACTTCAATTGCTCCTTTGGCCAAATGCTTCTGAAACGTTTCCATTCCCATTATATCATAAAGCGCATCATACAAGGGACGTAAATAAGGGTCTACTTTATCTTGTAGATCTCCTGGCAAAAAGCCTAATTTTTTTCCCCGGCTTCTACAGCGGGACGCGTTAAAATAATTCGTTCTACCTCTTTTGTTTTCAAGGCTTTGGCCGCCATGGCCACTGCTAAATAGGTTTTACCTGTGCCAGCCGGTCCTATACCAATAGTAATAACATTATGTTTAATTGTTTCTAAATAATTCCACTGTCCCAAGGTTTTGGCTTTAACTTGGCGTCCACGATTGGTCACAACAACCGTTTCTGCAAACATTCTATGCAGACTTGCCTGCCTTCCTTCCTTCTGCCACCATACGCATGCTATAACGCACATCGTGTGTAGTTAAGGGCAAGCCTTGACGATAGAGAAATAATAACTCTTCAATTACCTGCGTTGCCATATTTACAGTTTCTTCCGTGCCAGTGGCACTAATAACATTTCCTCGGGCTACTAAAACACAAGAAACTCCTGCCTGCATAATACGTAAAAATTCATCGTTCTTACCTAAAATACCTAACATTTCTTGTTGATCTCGTACTTCAAAACGTGTTTCTACTTGTTCATGCGGCAAAGATATCCCCCCGTTTCTCCCTTACTTAGCTTTCTTTGATTGTTATGGTTTTAATTACCACATCATCAAAAGGTTTGTCCCTACTGTCTGTTGGCACCTTACCAATTTTTCTTACTACTTCCATGCCTTTTTTTTACCTTGCCAAACACTGAATGTTTACCATCAAGCCAAGGCGTAGGTGCTAGTGTAATAAAAAACTGGCTGCCTCCCGTATTAGGTCCTGCATTAGCCATTGATAGCACACCGGCAGCATCATGTTTTAGTTTAGGAGAAAACTCATCTTTAATAGTATAGCCTGGACCACCAGAACCACTTCCTGTGGGATCTCCACCTTGAATCATAAAACCGTCAATTACACGATGGAATAAGACCCCATTATAAAACCCTTTTTTAGCCAACTTAATAAAATTATCGCAAGTTAGTGGAGCATCCTTAGTGTCCAGCTCTACTTCAAAAGTTCCCATGTTAGTAGTGAAAACAGCCGTTGCCTTTTTTGTCATAACAGCTTTTTCTGCACCAGCTTTTTTTCTCTTGATTACTACAAGCAAATAAGAATATACAACAAATCAGCAAAACCATAGCAATAAAAATTCTTTTCATTTGAAACCCTCCATTAACATATCTTTATATATATTATATAGTTTATAGCCATAAAAGGGAATTATAAACATGAAATTAACAGGAAAATAACCTTTATTCCTCATATTTTCCACAATAGATGCTTTAAGTTCATCTTGCAGCCCGTTAGAGTAAAATATTAGTTGGCAAAAGAAACAAAATAAGGAAGTGGATGTAAAATCCACTTCCCATAGTAGGAAAAATTCTTTAATATGTTAGTTGCTAGACAAAACATGTAAAGGAGTTCCTACTATGGATATTGTAAATGAAAGCTTGCCGACATTCAAGGATATTGAGAAAATAATTTTCAGCTATGTGTGCAGTGCTGCCGTCGAAATGGTGAAGGACTTGTTGGAAGGCTACGATAGGAAGCTCATGGTCGAAAGAGATCGCAAGGCGTATAGGCACAAAGGTTTTAAGGCCAACCACATACGCTGCGTGTTCGGAGATGTCGCCTATAAGCGCACGGTCTATGAGCACATTAACGAAGAAGGCAAGAAGGAATTCATGTACCTTCTAGATGATGCCATGGGCATGGAGGTCATCGGCAAGATGTCATATAACTCTGTAGAAGCAATGGTTAAAGCAGCCACAGAGGTAAGCTTCAGGAAAGCAGAATCTGCCGTTAATCTTACCAGCCAAATAAATATAAGCAGCCAAGGAATTTGGAATACGGTGCAGGAATTTGGTAAAAAAACTGGAAGCAGAAGAAACAGACATGGCCAAAAGATTAGAAGAAGATAAGCCGCAGACGGGTAAAGAAGCACCGGTATTGTTCGAAGAAGCTGATGGTATATTCCTGCACCTGCAAAAGCCCTACCGCCCAAAAGAGGCCTCGGGCAAAGAGATAAAGGTCAGCACGGCCTATGAGGGTATACGTAAGGGAAAAGACGGCAGAAATGAAGTCGTGGGAAAAGTTATGACCGCAGGTTTTGAAGAGGCAAAAGAGTTCCACCGCATAAGGGAAGCCATGATTCAAACAAAGTACAATACGGATGAAGTAAAGTACAGGTTCATTAATGGGGATGGAGCAGCCTGGGTTAAGCATCCTTATGATCCGTATACTATTTACCAATTAGACAGGTTTCATGTGTTCAAGAAGATAATTTACGCAATAGCCGATACGGCTATGCGTAAAGAGCTAAAAGCATTGTATATGGACGGTAAAACGGAAGAGTTGCTGGCGAAAATAGACGCCTATGCAAACAGTGTTGCCAGTAATGAGAAGGAAGACAAAAGAGAAGAAAAAGCAAGAGCGTTGTACAGCTATTTGAGCAACAACGAGGCAGGAATAAAAGCTTATTTTGATATGAAGGAAAAGCTGCCTAAGCCGCCGGAAGGACTTTTATACGGATCTATGGGTACGCAGGAAAGCCAGAACTGCTCGGTAATTACTTTAAGGATGAAGCACCATAAAGGCAGCTGGGGCATCCCAGGTGCAGGCTACATGGCAAAAATACTTACGAGATTAGAAAACAAGACCTTTTATACGGCTCTTGAACGCTATACGAGCCTTATAGACAGAGAAATAGTTGTATTTGCCAAAGATATTTTAAGTGCTGCTGCAATACCTAGGGTCGTAGGCAAAGGCAAGAAAGATGGAAACATCCGCAAGGGGCATTGGGCAATTGCAGACGCAAAGATGACCGGCAGTAGGAAATCTTTGCTAAGGGCATTTGGATATAGAGAATTTAGTGAGATAGCACATATCTAATTTAGCTTATAACAACTTGGGAGGATGAGTTTGCCCAAAATTTTATGGAAAATTCCATTCAACAATTAAAAATGCAAGATTTTTCCTACGAAGAAAGATTTGCCAACTTTTACTTGACTGATACTTCTTTTAATGTTTGTTTGAGAGTTAGAGTTATTTAAGGTATAATGAAAACGAGGTGGAACAATGAAAAAAATTGAACGCATACTTGCCGTTTTAGTAGTACTAATGAGTTTTTGCAGCATAACATTGGCGGCCCCGGAAACGCGTTCTCCAGCAGCGCCAACTGTGGTAACAGCTAAAAAGTTATCAGCACTTGAATTTAAAAGTAAATACGCTGAAGCTAAATTGATTTCTTTAGCGGCCAATACTTGTGCCGGGACTTATGTTAAGGGAGGCAAAGCCGCAGAGTATGCTTATTTAGGCGAGTATGGGTGGAAAATAACGCCCCATGTAGTAGACAATGGAAATATAGAGGCTACTTTTATGATTGCCACAAATACAGAAGCAAAATATAAGAACAAAATCGGAATATTAGCTTTTAGGGGTAGCCACTCAAAAAAGGATTGGGAAATAAATTTCAAAACATCCCAAGTGGAATTTGGCGGCACTAATTTAAAGGAATTTAAACAATTTGCAGCAAAAAAAGATGCTGGTACGGACGTTCCTAAAGTACACAAAGGCTTTAATGAGTATGTTATGACGGCTCTCACTTTGAAAGAAGATATTGCCGGTGATAATATACAATCTGACATTGTAAAAAAATTAAGAGATAATCCGAATTTCACATTATTAATTACTGGGCATAGTTTGGGTGGTGCTGCGGCAACTTTATTTGCGGAAAGGTTAGTCGCTATGGGAATTCCTAAAGAGCAAATACCTGTAGTAACCTTTGGCGCACCTGCAGTAGGCAATAAGGTTTTTGCTGAAAAATATGCCGACAAAATAAACTTAATTAGGGTAGTTACTACTTGGGATCCTATTCCTGGTAGTTTGCAGAGTTTTTTTGGTGGGTATCAGCAATTTGGTACAGTAAAAACTTTAAGAATTTCCAATAAGTATGCTGCTTTTCAACATCCAATTTCTTTGTATTTTGATTTAGCTATGAAAAATTTCTATGAGGTGTGTGATGAGGGCGTGGCAGCTGGATATTTGCATCGCCTGCCATCTGAAATTAGAGAAGGAACGGAGCCGTTAGTAGCTATTGTTGTGGCGGAAACTTCTCAGAGTCCTGATTTGAGTTTTGCACCTAATATCAAACGTTTTGTTACTGATGAATATAAATACATGTTGCCGCGTTATGTTATAATTGATAAAAATGCTGATTATTATAATAATAAAGAATATACTACCCAAAAAATGCTTGCCGAAGCGAAAGCCGCTGGAGCTGATTATTTAATCATTTTGGAAGTAGATATGAAGCGAATGCGTCAAACCGATAAGTAGTATGCTACGTTAAACCAAGCTATTTTTAAAACATCCACAGGTGGCTTAGTAACAATGAATTCAACCGCTACCCGTGTTACTGTTAATCAAGGTTTTATGCAGTCTATAGTTAAAGATATGGAAAAATGTCGAAAAATATTAAGAAATAATTTAAACTTTATAAAAATTACTAGACCGTTGGTTTGGTAAAATTTGCTAAAATAAGAAGCAGGTGTAGAAAATGAAAATAATAGATGCACATATTCATTTTTATAATATCCCGGGTTTTGATGAATTGGCTAAAAAAGCAGGACATGAAAATACCTCAGAGCATTATTTGCGTGCCTGTAAAGAAAATAATGTAGTTTTATCCATCGCTATGGGTAATGATTCTGAAGAGCCTTCCTTGTTTGGAGGAACAACTCCGAGAGTCCCTAATTTGGCGGGAAAGTTTGATTATAAAAATTATAATCAGCCACCGGAAATAGCCTATTGTGCAGGAGTTAAAAGTGAAGAATTAACAATGGAAAATGCTAAGGCCACTGCTAAAGAATTTGAGCGCTATGTCCTAACTCCACAATGTGTGGGCATTAAATTATATCCAGGGTATAATCACGTTTATGTGTATGATCCGGTGCATTTCCCTCTTTATGAATTAGCAGAAAAATACAATTTGCCGGTGGTTATACATACGGGAGATACAGCTACTAGTACTGCTATATTAAAATATGCTCATCCTTTGACTGTAGATGAAGTAGCAGTGCGGTATCCTAAAGTTCGTTTTGTCATTGCCCATTGTGGTAATCCATGGTTCGCGGATGCAACAGAGGTTGCGGCCAAAAACGAGAATGTTTTCTTGGAGCTGTCAGGTTTGTTAGGTGGGCAATTTGCAGGGGCTGTTTTCTATCAAAAGCACCAAAGTTATTTTTCCTACTTGAGGATGTGGCTAGACTATCTTGATCGTTATGATAAGGTGATTTATGGAACCGATTGGCCGCTTATAAATATTAAGAGTTATATAGAGGTTATGAAATTAGTAATACCAACAGCCCATCATCAAGAATTCTTTTACGATAATGCCATGAGAATATTCCCGAAAGTACGGGACTTACTAAAATAGAAATTTACACACAGGGTTATTTTCCCTAGTGTGCGAATTTTTTGTTATATTATTTTTGTGGTCCAGTCTTCTATGTTTAAAACAGAGGTCACCCAGTCTTCATAAAATTCAGGGTCATGGGAAACAAGAAGAATGCTGCCTTTAAATTTGATGAGAGCTTATTTTAATTCTTCTTTAGCCACCACATCTAAATGATTAGTAGGTTCATCTAGTACTAGCCAGTTCACATCCTTCAGCATTAGCTTACACAGACGCACTTTGGCCGCCTCACCGCCTGAAAGCACAAACACCTTAGTTGTTATGTGTTCGTTAGTTAAACCGCAGGCAGCCAAAGCTCCGCGTACTTCAGAGTTACTAAGACCAGGATAAGTATTCCATACTTCTTCTAGTGCGGTATTTTCATTTCTTTCCCGTTCTTCTTGTTCAAAATAACCGGGATCAAGGAATTCGCCTAAATGTATTTCGCCTGAAATTTGGTTTAATTTTGCCTAAGATTGTTTTTAGTAAGGTCGTTTTGCCTAATCCGTTAACACCTTTAATTGCTATTTTTTGTCCTCGCTCTAAATTAAAAGAAACGGGGCGGGTTAAGGGAGAATCATAGCCTAAAACAACATCCTTAGCCTCCACAATAAAGCGACTAGGAGTACGGGCCTCTCGAAATTGAAAATGTGGCTTAATTTTCTCTTTGGGTTTTTCGATTAAATCCATTTTTTCTAATTTCTTTTGCCGGCTTTTTGCTCTGCCGGTAGTAGAAATTCGGGCTTTGTTCCGGGCAATAAAATCTTCTAAATTGTGCTACTTCTTGTTGCTGCTTTTCATAAGCATTATTTTGTTGCGATTTATGAATAGCAGATAGCTCTAGAAATTTATCGTAATTACCTGTATAATGAAGTGGTAACATCTAAGTGGACACTTAAACCACTGGTGACTTAGTGTTATAATTTTGTAAAAAAGCGGTGAAAATAATGGGCCTCAAAGGTGGAAATAAGAGATATTTTAGCAAGGAATTTAAATTATCAGTTGTGCAGAGAAATTTAGCTGGCGAAAGCAGTGGGAAACTATCCAAACAACTTAATTTAGATAAATCGCTAATTTGTTACTGGGCAAGAATATATAGAGATAAAGGGGAATCTGGACTAGAATCCAAGAGACGTCCTGGAAATCCTCTTGCTACATATCAAAACAGAAAAACGCTATCCATCGAAGAACACCTTAGATATGAGCTGGCTAAAAAAGATATCGAGCTTGCAAAACTAAAAAAAATATTAGAATATCAGAGGGGGCATGTCAAGGCAGGAAATTAATACGATTGTATTTCGAGGCGATATTCGAATTAAGTGACCGTTATTCTGTAGTATGGTTATGTAAACAGTTTTCGGTATCTAGAGCTGGATATTATAACTGGATAAAACATAAAAATCGTCCCAATACATATGAGTTACAGCGGCAAGAAATTATATTATTTATACGTAAAATTCATGAAGAAAAACCCAGCTATGGCTATCGCAGAATTCGTAATCGAATTTTGAAAGATACCGGATGGCATATTTGTCTCCCGAGGGTGCTCTCTTGCATGCAAAGTATTGGCATCCAGTCTAAGGCACGAAAAAAGAAACACTGGGGCGGTGTTGGAAAAGAGCATAATATCTTTAAAAATATTCTAAACCGCAATTTCACGGCTAAGAGACCACTACAAAAGGTTGTAACAGATATTACCGAATTCTACTGGCATGGCAGAAAATGCTTCTTTACATGTTACTTAGATTTATTTAATAATGAAATGGTGTCTTGGAATTTTGGTTTTCGTGAAGACCTGCCTTTTGTTCTTAAACCACTAACAGATCTCTTAGTTTTAATTGGAAAGGCTGCTGGTTCAGAGCCAACAATACTGCATTCCGATCAAGGTTCACAGTATAGCTCGCCTGCTTTCACAACGCTTTTGAAGAGATATGGCATTATCCAGAGTATGTCTCGTGCGGGAACGCCACATGATAATGCTGTTATTGAGAGTTTTTTCGGTTGGTTCAAAGAAGAATTGAACTTGGATTTCCATTTCAAGAAAGCAAACGATATTTTTATTGTTGTTCATCAAGCTGTAGACTATTTTAATATGCAAAGGCCTGTTGCTAAACTGCAATATAAATCTCCCATACAGTTTCGTCTAGATAGGTGCAACTAATTATTAGTGGTTATAGTGTCCTTTTTATATTGACCACTTCATATAACGGGTGAATTCGCAATTTTCTAAATGGTAAACTACATTTACCACATTATTTAAAAAAGTGGTATCATGAGAAATCAGAATAAAAGCATTTTCGTACTCCTGCAAAAACTTAGTTAACCATTGAATATGGTTTTCATCTAGATAGTTAGTTGGTTCATCTAATAACAGAATTTTAGTGTTTTCTAAAAGCAACTTTGTCAAAAGCACTTTACTGCGCTGACCGCCGGAAAGTTCGGATACGTCTCTGTCTAGTCCAATATCACCTAAACCAAGTCCATTAGCGACTTCCTCAATTTTTGTGTCAAGAGAATAGAAACCACTGTGTTCAAGGTCAGATTGTATTTCTCCTACAGCAGCCATCATTTTTTCTAATTCTTCAGGGCTTGCGTCGCCCATTTTGTCATAGTATTCCAAAACTTGGGCTTCGGCTTCATACATTCTATCAAAAGCCAACCGTAATACTTCGCGTATAGTCTTTCCCGCAGTCAAAGAACTTTGTTGGTCAAGATAGCCTACGGTAACTTTACCCGGCCATTCTACGCTGCCTTCATCGGGTAATACTTTGCCTGTAACGATATTTAAAAATGTTGACTTCCCTTCTCCATTAGCACCAACTAAGCCCACGTGCTCGCCACGTAAAAGTTTAAAAGAAACATTTTCTAAAATTTCACGACCGCCAAAAGAGTGAGAAACATTTTTGACATTTAAATAACTCATATTTTACCTCGCAATACAATTTCTTATATATAACTTATATTGGACCTAGGTCAATACTGTAGACACAAATAGTTTAACTTTTATGCTGTAGATTTTGCTGCGTCTTCAAACTCCTGCGGAGTCATATACTTTATACTGCCATGAATCCTCTTTCGGTTATACCATGATTCAATATATTCAAAGATGGCTTTACCGGCCATCTTGAAATCATAATACCTGTTATGGTTCACTTCTTCCTTCTTCAATCCGGAATGGAAAGATTCAATGCAGGCATTATCGTAGGGGTTTCCCTTACGGCTGTAAGAATGAACCATATTTTTTCTTACAAGCTCATCTTCAAACATTTGACTAGTGTATTGAGTTCCAAGATCACTATGCAAAATTATTCCTGTTGTATCACTGACATTAAGGCAGGCATTTTCAATAGCTTGTACCGCTAGTTCTGCTGTCATCCTTTTTGCATAGGCATAGCCGATAATCTTCTTGCTGGCCAAGTCCATTACTGACGCCAGATATGTCCAACCATCAATAACTGTATGGATATAGGTTATGTCTGTACACCATTTTTTGTTGATTGCTGCACTTTTGAAATCTCTGTTTAACAAATTGTCATGTTCTTCAACCAAACATTTAGAAGAATAATACCTGTATTTCTTTACTACTATTGCCCTGAGCCCTAATTCTGCCATATGCCTTTGGACACGCTTTAGACTGGCCTTTATGCCAAGAGCTTCTAATACTTTCTGTATCTTTGGTGCTCCATATCTCTTCTTGTTTTCTTCGAAAACATCTTTTATTGTTTCTAGGAACTTCTGTTTGTTTATTTTTCTGGCAGATGTTACGAGACATAAGGACTTATAATAGGTGCCTCGAGGAAGGTTCAATACTTTGCAGGTGCGCTTTACTGTATACTGGGCTTTGTATCTATTGATGAAGCCAACTGTTTCTCCTAGTGTTTTCGTGCGAATATGGCTGTAGCTTTTTTTAATATTTCGTTCTCCATTTCCAGCTCTGCAATACGTTTCTTCATCTTCTCATATTCCTTGGAAGTAATTTCTTCATCGTGTAGTCCCTTAACTGGGGAGAGTTCTTTTATCCATTTATAAATTGTTACTGCAGTTACGCCATATTCACTGCTAAGGTAGCTTACGCTACTACCGGATTGATACAAAGCTACTATTTGTTTTTTAAATTCATCGGTAAATCTTATTCCATTTTTGGACAAGGTTTAACACGCCCTTTCTAAATTGATTTTAGCTTGTTAAACTTTTCGTGTCCATTCTTATATACTAGTACCATATGTAACTTATATATTTTATACTACTCTTCTGTCTTTTGTCAAAATGTGCTATAATGTAGTATCAGTCAAGTAAAAGTTGGCAAATCTTTCTTCGTAGGAAAAACCTTGCATTTTTAATTGTTGAATGGAATTTTCCATAAAATTTTGGGCAAACTCATCCTCCCAAGTTGTTATAAGCTAAATTAGATATGTGCTATCTCACTAAATTCTCTATATCCAAATGCCCTTAGCAAAGATTTCCTACTGCCGGTCATCTTTGCGTCTGCAATTGCCCAATGCCCCTTGCGGATGTTTCCATCTTTCTTGCCTTTGCCTACGACCCTAGGTATTGCAGCAGCACTTAAAATATCTTTGGCAAATACAACTATTTCTCTGTCTATAAGGCTCGTATAGCGTTCAAGAGCCGTATAAAAGGTCTTGTTTTCTAATCTCGTAAGTATTTTTGCCATGTAGCCTGCACCTGGGATGCCCCAGCTGCCTTTATGGTGCTTCATCCTTAAAGTAATTACCGAGCAGTTCTGGCTTTCCTGCGTACCCATAGATCCGTATAAAAGTCCTTCCGGCGGCTTAGGCAGCTTTTCCTTCATATCAAAATAAGCTTTTATTCCTGCCTCGTTGTTGCTCAAATAGCTGTACAACGCTCTTGCTTTTTCTTCTCTTTTGTCTTCCTTCTCATTACTGGCAACACTGTTTGCATAGGCGTCTATTTTCGCCAGCAACTCTTCCGTTTTACCGTCCATATACAATGCTTTTAGCTCTTTACGCATAGCCGTATCGGCTATTGCGTAAATTATCTTCTTGAACACATGAAACCTGTCTAATTGGTAAATAGTATACGGATCATAAGGATGCTTAACCCAGGCTGCTCCATCCCCATTAATGAACCTGTACTTTACTTCATCCGTATTGTACTTTGTTTGAATCATGGCTTCCCTTATGCGGTGGAACTCTTTTGCCTCTTCAAAACCTGCGGTCATAACTTTTCCCACGACTTCATTTCTGCCGTCTTTTCCCTTACGTATACCCTCATAGGCCGTGCTGACCTTTATCTCTTTGCCCGAGGCCTCTTTTGGGCGGTAGGGCTTTTGCAGGTGCAGGAATATACCATCAGCTTCTTCGAACAATACCGGTGCTTCTTTACCCGTCTGCGGCTTATCTTCTTCTAATCTTTTGGCCATGTCTGTTTCTTCTGCTTCCAGTTTTTTACCAAATTCCTGCACCGTATTCCAAATTCCTTGGCTGCTTATATTTATTTGGCTGGTAAGATTAACGGCAGATTCTGCTTTCCTGAAGCTTACCTCTGTGGCTGCTTTAACCATTGCTTCTACAGAGTTATATGACATCTTGCCGATGACCTCCATGCCCATGGCATCATCTAGAAGGTACATGAATTCCTTCTTGCCTTCTTCGTTAATGTGCTCATAGACCGTGCGCTTATAGGCGACATCTCCGAACACGCAGCGTATGTGGTTGGCCTTAAAACCTTTGTGCCTATACGCCTTGCGATCTCTTTCGACCATGAGCTTCCTATCGTAGCCTTCCAACAAGTCCTTCACCATTTCGACGGCAGCACTGCACACATAGCTGAAAATTATTTTCTCAATATCCTTGAATGTCGGCAAGCTTTCATTTACAATATCCATAGTAGGAACTCCTTTACATGTTTTGTCTAGCAACTAACATATTAAAGAATTTTTCCTACTATGGGAAGTGGATTTTACATCCACTTCCTTATTTTGTTTCTTTTGCCAACTAATATTTTACTCTAACTTAAAAGAACTTAACCTCATTTACTAAAAGGTTAAGTTCTTTTAAGCTTACTATATTATGCAATTGTACTAGTCAAAATCAAATCGACTTATTTTGCACTCCGCAAATAGCTTTATTCCCCCCTTGTGATTTGGCAATATAGAGATTTTGGTCAGCGACATTAATCCACGCTTCCATATCCATACCTGTTTCTAAAACACCTACCCCTATGCTACAAGTAATATTAAAAGTTAATCCCTTTGTGGTAAAAGAAAAGCTTTCTACATCCTGTCGTATTTTCTCAGTAATTTTCATCGCTTGCCCGCAAGTGGTATTGTTCAAACAGATAATAAATTCATCACCCCCAAAACGAGCTACCCAATCTTTTATTCCATCCACGTAATTTTTTAACAATGCAGAAAACTGCTTAAGTATAACATCGCCGGCAATTTGCCCATAATTATCATTAATAAATTTAAAATTATCAAGATCAAGTATTACTAGACATGCGGAACTAGATGCTGCTATATTTGTTGCTATTTCTACCGGTAATCTTTCATTTATAAAACGTCTATTAAAAAGTTTTGTTAAATCGTCTTTAACAAACGTATCATTAAAATGCAATATTACGTCCGAAAAATCTTCTTGCTGTGTTCCTACTACGCTTTCAAGCACGCTTTTATCCGTAATATCATTGAGCATTTCCACCACGCATGAACCACCTTGGCATTGGACAGGACTGGCAGTAATCATATAGATACGAGTATTTACTACTTCAAATTTCACAAAAGTCTCTTGTTTTAAAAAAGCCCTGAGAGAAATACAGTTATTACAAAACTTGTCTTTTTGCCAAAATCCATAGCAAGAATCTTCGTCTAAAGTAACCTCTGCGCTATCTTTCTTATAATATACTACCTTATTTTTTATAGGATCTACAATACGCACAACGTCATATATTTTTTCTAAAGTTCCGAAACAATCCATAAGAGCCTTAGGTATTTTCCCCGTCATTTTATTCCCCCATTCCATTTCATAATATATTATATAAAAACAATCTTAAAGTCAAACATCTTCTTTTGACCCCAAAGGTTTGTTAACTGCTAAAAAACTAAGAAAATATCCTTTTCGCTTCCAAAAATGACTTATTCTCTAACACTTCAGTTCCCAAATTTGCCAATTGAGTATGTAATTTTTACCATTCGGCCTAAAATCATTTTTTAAAGCCAAAATTACTATTAAAATAATGGTAGGAATATTAGTTAAGGTAATAATTAAAAAGGAAGTGGTCATTATGACAAAAAATGCAACAATGTCAACTAATGTAACAGTGCAAGAAACACCTAAGCCTCACGAAGCATTATGCAAGAAATATGGCTTAGTGCTTGCCATAGTCGCAATGGCAAGTATAATGTTACTGCCGACTCCTTCAGGACTTTCGGTTGCCGGCCAGCGCATTATCGGAGTCTTGGTCTTTGCCGTTATAACATGGATTACAGAAGCAGTTAGCTATCCCATCAGTGCCACTATCATTGCCTCTTTGATGTTACTTTCATTGGGAACTGCTCCTGCTCTTGACAAATCTGCCGGCGTAATAGGCTTTGGCAACGCGGTATCTATGACTTTTTTGGGGCTTAGTTCCAGCGGTACAATTCTTGTAGGTGCCGCTCTTTTTTTAGCAGCAGCTATGATGCAGACCAATTTAGATAAGCGTATCGCTTTAGGCATCTTATCTAAAGTAGGATCCAAAACCAACCGCATAGTTGCCGGCATGATTTTTGTGAGTTTTGTTTTAGCTTTTTTTGTTCCTAGTACAACGGCTCGTGTAGGTTGTATAGTCCCTATAGTTTTGGGCATAATATCTGCCTTTGGCATGAAAAAAAATAGCCGTTTTGCCGCACTGTTGATGATTGCAACAATACACGCGGCCAGTATATGGAACATTGGTATAAAAACTGCTGCTGCCCAAAATATGGTAGCAATAGGCTTTATAGAAAAACAATTACATGGCACTATTACCTGGATTCATTGGTTTATTGCCGCTGCTCCCTATGCTATTATTATGTCGGTATGCCTCTACTTCGTATGTATGAAAATGTTGCCACCCGAGACTAAGGAAGTTGCCGGTGGCGATGAAGCTGTACAAAAAGCAATTAAGGAACTTGGTCCCATGAAAACCTCCGAGAAAAAATTGCTCATTATTGCTAGCGCTTTATTATTTTTCTGGGTAACAGAAAAAGTATTACATCCGATTAATACCACCACCTCCACCGTTATAGCCGTTACTATTATGTTCTTACCCGGTATCGGTATTATGACTTGGAAACAGGCTCAAGAAAAAATTTCGTGGGGCACATTAGTGCTTTTTGGTATAGGCATTAGCTTAGGTTCTGCCTTGCTTTCAACCAAAGCTGCTGCCTGGCTTGCCAACCAGATTGTTCTAGGGTTTGGTCTGGCCTCGCTTTCAGTCTTCGCCGTATTTGCTATTCTAGCCCTATTCTTAATTATAATTCATGTAGGTTTTGCCAGTGCTACTGCCGTAGCGTCTTCCATGATTCCTATTATGATTGCTGTTTTGAAAAGCCTAAACATTCAAGGTCTAAACATTATTGGTATTACCATGCTTTTGCAATTTGTAGTAAGCTTTGGCTTTATACTTCCCGTCAATTCCCCTCAAGGCATACTTGCCTTTGCCACCGATACCTTTACCGCTAAAGATTGTATAAAAGTTGGTTTACCCATTACAATCATAGGCTACATACTTTTACTCATATTTGCTAACACTTACTGGAAATTCCTAGGGATTTTTTAAATTTGGTTTTACTTACACAATAAAAGGTTGCTATATAGAGAATATACTACTCTCTTTGTAGCAACCTTTTTCTGTACCTTAATGTTTATCTAAATCCCAAAAGCTTTTTGAGTTCTTGAATATGTGTACGACTTATTGGTATTTCCGTGTTTTTTAACCCTTTCATATGCACCATATAAGAACCATGAAACCAAGGAATTACTTCCTTAACAAAATCCAAATTAATAATATACTGCCTGTGTACACGTAAAAATGGTGCCTCACACAAAACTTCTGCCAATTCTTGTAAATTCATCTGTACCGTAAATTCACCTGCTGCTGTCCGTACAAAAACATCTTTGTCTTTAACATAAGCCATAATGATGTCCTGCTTAGCCAAGGGGCACAACCTGCCGTCTTTAAAAACAGTAACTCTGCTCACTTTCTGGTCATTGTGGCGTTCTTTACGAACCCCTGGCAGCAAATCCCTCACCTTGCACAAAACCTTTGTCAGTTTAACCTGAGTGACAGGTTTAGTAATATAACCAACTGCCGGTGTAGCAAAAGCAGGCACAGCGTATTCCTCATAAGCTGTAACAAAAACAATAAGTGGCTTAGCATCCATTGTACCTATAGATTCTGCAAGCTCTAGTCCAGTCATTCCCGGCATCTCAATATCTAAAAACCCCAATTCACATTTGTTTTTGGCTATGTAATCTAGAGCCGTCTGACTTTGATCAAATTTTGCTAAAACATCAATATCAGCATGAAATTTCAGCAAATATTCAATTTCACTGCAAATAGGAAGTTCATCATCAACAATTATTGTACGTATTTTCATACCGCTGCTCGCCTTTCAAAGGGAATTTTAATAGTAAATATTGTTCCCTGACCCTCTTCACTCGTAACACTAATCTGGCTTCGCTCTTTGTATAATCCTCGTATACGTTTAACTACATTAGCAATTCCTATGCCCTCAGACTGCAACGAGAGTAATATTTTTCGTTTAGCTTCATTCATACCAATACCATTATCTTTAACAACAATTATCAGGCTGTCAGCTTGTTTAGAAATATCTATGTTCAAATGGCAATCACTGGTTTTCGGAAACAAACCATGCTTTACTGCATGTTCAACTATAGGCTGAATAGTAAACGCAGGAATAAGGCACCACTTTAAATCATCATCGAGCGAAGCTTCTATTGTCAAGCGGCTACCAAATCTAGCTTTAACAACATTAAGATATGCCTCTACGCTAGTAAATTCTTCCCCCAGCGTTACCATGCCGTCATGTTTGGCAAAAGTAAAATGCAGCATATCCGAAAGACTAGCTAGCAGTTTACGTGCGGTCTCCGGTTCCGTGCGACAAAAGCACATAATGATGGACAAAGTATTGAAAAGGAAATGTGGATTAATTTGGGCCTGCAAAGCTTTAAATTCAGCCTGTTCTCTTAAACTACGTTGTTGTTCCATGTCAGCCAAAGCAATCTGAGTTGATAACATCTTGGCAACACCTTCTGCTAGCTGTATGTCCATGGGCAAAAGGCCGTTATTCTTCGTTTTATAAATTCTTATAGTACCAACTCTAATATTTTTAACAGTTAACGGTACTATAACACCACAAGTCAACGGACAATCAGGATGTCCACAATAGGGACCATCATGAAAAGTAATGGTTTCTCCTGTTTCCAACACCTTAAAAGTATTGGAAAAATTTATTGGATGACCACACAAATGATGATCAGAACTAATACCTGCAAAACCTAAAGTTTTTTCTGTATCACTAATACATACTGCCGCTTCACCGCCTAATCGAGTAATTATTTCGGCTGTTTTTTTTGCTGACTCCGTTGTTAGTCCCTCTTTAAGAAAGGGTAGCGTTTCGTTGGCTATGGCCAGTGAAATTTGTGCAGCCTTAGCCCCAGCTAATTCAGACTGATTGCGCATATCCTTCATAATCAGAACAAAAAGCACCGTTCCAATTACAGTAACGCTAGCAGTTGGCAGCCCAGCAATAACTTCAAAATTCCATGCACTGGCAAAAGGTTTTGCAAAAGCCAGCGTAAACCCTTTTTGAATTATTTCTGCACTCAAAGCTATCATTGCCGCCATCTGCCACTTCAAATTAAGAAATCCAATACGGTAACGTACTAACCCAGCCAACAAACCTGCTATAACGGTTGCCGCCGCGCAGCTTAAAGCGGTAAATCCCCCTAGCGAATAACGATGTAAAACCACCGATAACACCCACGCTTAGCCCCCTACATAAGGCCCACCTATAATGCCGCCCATGAGCGTACCCACTATGCGCGTACTTGCTAACGCTCCATCAATTCTAGTACCATAATATGAAGAAATAATGGACAAAGAAGAAAAAATAACGGTAAACAAAGCCCATGCTGATAAAGAATATGGGTGCATAGCATAATACATTATTTTTTTGCTACGTCCCAGTAAATACGCAATCATAGCAGAAATACACATTTCACCCAACAAAGCAAATAGCAGTTGCACATACCATCATCCTTTGAGTTTTTACCAATAAGTTTTATCTTCGATATTTATATTCATATATATTGCGCTGTTTTTCCTAAAATAAATCAATACCCGAAAAGTATTATACCATAAAAATTGCTGTCCAGACTTGGCCACGCTTAATAAAACACAAATTAAAAACACAAGTATCATTCTACATTATTTAGCTCAAATATTAGTAATTCCCCTACAAAGTTAGTACTTTTATAGGGGAATTACTAATATTTTTAAGTTTTATATGTATCTATATATCTTGATGATATTTTCTGTCCTACAGGTGATTTTACTAAATGTCTGCATAGCCCGTAAGCTGCAACACCTGATATTGAACCAAACAATGCACCAGCTAGAACATCGCTAGGATAATGCATAAATAAATACATTCTGGAAAACCCGATGGCAGCAGCAAGCATTAATGCAAAAGCGCCCATTTTTTTTGTGTGCAGAAAAAATAGCCATAGCGGCAGCAAAAGAAGCAAATGTATGTCCCGATGGGAAAGAATAGTTGGTCGCTTTGGGCGTAGGTATTAGCAAATGCACCCAAGGATAGTTAATACAGGGCCGAACACGCGCTACTAGTGGTTTTAATATTCCCTCTCCCACTAACAAACTAATTGTCAATGCTAATAATATAGCTACTCCTAGCAAACGATACTTTCTTCTTGTTAAGGCTAAAAAACTTAAAAAAATCCAAATCATTCCGGCATTTCCAATTTTTGAAAGCTCTAGCATATATGGATTTAAAGTACTGCTTACTATATATTTTTGTATCCAAAACAATATGTTGGGATCGACAGTTTTTATCCACTCCACTATATCTACTCCTAACTTATTTATATACTCACTAAAAACAACGAAAAAGCACGCCACTAAGGCGTGCTTTTTCGTTGTTTTTTGTCGTTTGTGGTTTCTATCCCTCTTGCTTTCGAAAAAGCAAAATTCGTAAAAACATAATAGAAGTAAAGGGTGACCACTACTCTCACTTACAAGGTACTACACACTAAACACTACTTGCTCATAAAGCTAGTTGCATCTATATTTGTATTACTATATTTGTGTTTCAGTAATTGCCCTTTTAACCTGCTATATCTTACAGACAAACAACGTTTGCAGCTTGCTCACCGCGGTTGCCTTCGACAACGTCGAATTCAACAGATTGACCTTCTTCGAGGGTTTTGAAACCATCGGATTGGATTGCGGAGAAATGTACGAATACGTCGCCACCGTCTTCACGTTCGATAAAACCATAACCTTTTTCTGCGTTAAACCATTTTACTTTGCCAGTCATATTTCTTGGCCTCCTAAAAATAAATATTTCCGAAAAAAATAATTTCCAAGTTCTTGTGTAACCTAAGTCACACAAATCCGTTAGTCCTTCTTTTTTCTACCCTGTCATTATAACACGCGCTTTAGCCTTTAGCAAGCAAATAAAAAAGAATTGTATCAGTCAAGTAAAAGTTGGCAAATCTTTCTTCGTAGGAAAAACCTTGCATTTTTAATTGTTGAATGGAATTTTCCATAAAATTTTGGGCAAACTCATCCTCCCAAGTTGTTATAAGCTAAATTAGATATGTGCTATCTCACTAAATTCTCTATATCCAAATGCCCTTAGCAAAGATTTCCTACTGCCGGTCATCTTTGCGTCTGCAATTGCCCAATGCCCCTTGCGGATGTTTCCATCTTTCTTGCCTTTGCCTACGACCCTAGGTATTGCAGCAGCACTTAAAATATCTTTGGCAAATACAACTATTTCTCTGTCTATAAGGCTCGTATAGCGTTCAAGAGCCGTATAAAAGGTCTTGTTTTCTAATCTCGTAAGTATTTTTGCCATGTAGCCTGCACCTGGGATGCCCCAGCTGCCTTTATGGTGCTTCATCCTTAAAGTAATTACCGAGCAGTTCTGGCTTTCCTGCGTACCCATAGATCCGTATAAAAGTCCTTCCGGCGGCTTAGGCAGCTTTTCCTTCATATCAAAATAAGCTTTTATTCCTGCCTCGTTGTTGCTCAAATAGCTGTACAACGCTCTTGCTTTTTCTTCTCTTTTGTCTTCCTTCTCATTACTGGCAACACTGTTTGCATAGGCGTCTATTTTCGCCAGCAACTCTTCCGTTTTACCGTCCATATACAATGCTTTTAGCTCTTTACGCATAGCCGTATCGGCTATTGCGTAAATTATCTTCTTGAACACATGAAACCTGTCTAATTGGTAAATAGTATACGGATCATAAGGATGCTTAACCCAGGCTGCTCCATCCCCATTAATGAACCTGTACTTTACTTCATCCGTATTGTACTTTGTTTGAATCATGGCTTCCCTTATGCGGTGGAACTCTTTTGCCTCTTCAAAACCTGCGGTCATAACTTTTCCCACGACTTCATTTCTGCCGTCTTTTCCCTTACGTATACCCTCATAGGCCGTGCTGACCTTTATCTCTTTGCCCGAGGCCTCTTTTGGGCGGTAGGGCTTTTGCAGGTGCAGGAATATACCATCAGCTTCTTCGAACAATACCGGTGCTTCTTTACCCGTCTGCGGCTTATCTTCTTCTAATCTTTTGGCCATGTCTGTTTCTTCTGCTTCCAGTTTTTTACCAAATTCCTGCACCGTATTCCAAATTCCTTGGCTGCTTATATTTATTTGGCTGGTAAGATTAACGGCAGATTCTGCTTTCCTGAAGCTTACCTCTGTGGCTGCTTTAACCATTGCTTCTACAGAGTTATATGACATCTTGCCGATGACCTCCATGCCCATGGCATCATCTAGAAGGTACATGAATTCCTTCTTGCCTTCTTCGTTAATGTGCTCATAGACCGTGCGCTTATAGGCGACATCTCCGAACACGCAGCGTATGTGGTTGGCCTTAAAACCTTTGTGCCTATACGCCTTGCGATCTCTTTCGACCATGAGCTTCCTATCGTAGCCTTCCAACAAGTCCTTCACCATTTCGACGGCAGCACTGCACACATAGCTGAAAATTATTTTCTCAATATCCTTGAATGTCGGCAAGCTTTCATTTACAATATCCATAGTAGGAACTCCTTTACATGTTTTGTCTAGCAACTAACATATTAAAGAATTTTTCCTACTATGGGAAGTGGATTTTACATCCACTTCCTTATTTTGTTTCTTTTGCCAACTAATATTTTACTCTAACCTTGATGTTATTTACACCACCAAGGTTTAATAAGAAAAGCATGTTATTCAAATTCTCAGTTATACTACTTTTGACATTAAAAGGGCTTTAGCTTTGCGTTTTTGCAAGAAAATTATTGCTACCATTATAACGAATCCAAGAATATCCGTCTCTAAGCCGCTTTTAATTAAACAAAGCGCACCGGTTGCCGCTATTATACGGTAAACAACATTCATCCTTGCATATACATAACCTTCTGTGGCTATGGCAATTAAAAATACGCCTAAGCACGCTGTCAAGGCTACCCAAGTACCTTCTGCCCAAGTAGTATTTATTAACATTAATTGTGGAGAGTACACAAACATGTAAGGTACGATGAAACCTGCAATAGAGAGCTTAACCGACTGTATGCCGGTTTTCATAGGATCACCACCGGACAATCCCGCTGCGGCAAAGGCAGCCAACGCCACAGGAGGTGTGATATTCGCAAACATGGCAAAGTAAAATGAAAACATATGTGCTGCGGCTGGTTCAATACCAAGTTTAGATAATGCCGGAGCAGCAATAGTTGCAGTAATAATATAAGCAGGAATAGAGGGCAGCCCCATACCTAAAATCATACAAGTAATCATCGTGAAAATTAAAGTAAATAATAGGCTTTGGTTCCCAATAGCAATAATGGTATTGGCCATATTCAAACCAAATCCTGTTTTAGAAGAAACACCAATAATGATACCAACACAAGCACAGGCAATTGCTACTGAAACAGTCTGTTTAGCACCGTCAGCCAAAGCATCAACAACATCTTTAAATCCCATACGTGTAGAAGCTCTGAATTGTGAAACAAGAATTGTCACTATAATTGTTAAGAAAGCCGAATTTATTACAGTTCTGCCTGAAAAGAAAAGCATATAAAGCAAGAAAAAAATGGGAAGGAATAAATGCCCCTTATCTTTAATTACTGCGCTTAAATGCGGTAATTTATCGCTTGGCAATCCCACTAAACCATCTTTAGAAGCTCTCAAATGAACTTGAATCATAATTCCTAAATAGTACAATAAGGCAGGTACTGCAGCCCAAACTACTATTTTAGAATATTGTACGCCTAACATTTCTGCCATAATAAAAGCAGCGGCACCCATAATAGGTGGTAACAATTGTCCACCTACAGAAGCAGAAGATTCTACCGCCCCTGCAAACTCTTTAGAATATCCTGTCTTTTTCATTAAAGGAATGGTAAAGGCTCCTGTTGTTACCACATTAGCAATTGCCGAACCATTAATAGAACCTAAAAATCCTGAAGCAATAACAGAAACTTTAGCCGGTCCCCCTTTAGTTCCACCAGCTAATGACAACGCTAAGTCATTAAATAATTGCCCCATGCCACATTTATTCATAACACAGCCAAATAAAATAAACAGGAAGATATAACTTGCCGCTACGTTAACAGAAGTCCCGTAAATACCCTCTGTATTAGCAAAAAAATGATTAGAAAGCGCTGTCCAATCATAACCTCTATGAGCAAAAATACCTGGCAAATCCCGACCAAACAAACCATAAGCTATAAAAATAGAACTCAGTGTAGGCAGAGCCCACCCAGTAACACGCCTTGATGCCTCTAAGACCAAAACAACCAATAAGATTGCCATCCACATATCACTAGTACTTGCTCGTCCTGCTCTTTCTATAACACCCAAATAATCTGTCCAAATATAAACCGGCACTGCACAAGTCAATATTACAAAAAGCCAATCATACCAAGCAACTTTTTTAAAATTGCATTTAGAAGAAAAGGGATACATAATAAAGGCCATCGAAACCATCATTGCTACATGCAACGAACGATGTTTTAAAGTAACAGGAGGCCCAAAAGCTGCTGCATAAAGATGATAACAAGAAACCAAAACTGCTAAGATATAAAAAAACTTGCGCATATTATCGCTAGTAAAGATGCGTGTAGCTGATTCTTTATCGAGTTTTCTAACTATATCATCTGATTTTTCTACGAGCTCACGATCTCCCTCAAACTGAATAACATCGATATTTTCTTCGGAGGTTGACTGCTCTGAATTCTTATTTATTTTAGCCATTTTTTCAATCTCCTTTCGACAACAAGCCGTAGTCAAGTATGTTCAGGCAGCCTATCACCCTTAGAAATTAGCTGTCCATTTAAAACAATTTCTCTTGTGGAAAAATGAGAATTAATCCAATCGAATTCTGGAAATACCTGCTCAATTTCCTCCATATATATCAATCCGTTTTCAATGCGGCATATCTTGCCTTTATTTTCCGGGATACCTGCCCCGAAGGCAGGAAAGGTAATAGTATCCAGCACCAGCGTATTATCTTGGGCTATGTGATAATACTCGTTCCAAGGAATTTTTTCCCAGGAATGAATCCAGCCAAAGAAAAGCTTATCGCCCTCTTTGGCTGGCACTTCAACATAAATCTCACCGGATCGATAATTATAAATACGTAATACCGTCTGTGACTCCCAATAAAACCATATTCCGAATCCGATAAATAGACAGGTCACAAACAGTAGAAGGCTTTTTCTCTTCATGTTCACTTTAAGATAACTTATTTAATCCCTTTGTCAGCATAAAATTTTGCAGCGCCCGGATGCAATTGCATTTTTGTCCCTTTGATACCTCTCAACGCATTAGCCATAGTAATTTCCCGTTTCGCTGTGGCATGAGCCGCTCCTATAGTCGCTAAACCCTCTTTAGAATAAATACCTGTTAATAAATCATACACTACATTATCAGGAAGATTTTTTGCTACCAACATAACATTCATAACCGCTGCTGTTGTAGTATCTTTGTCTGTTCCATAAGTTTCTTTAGGAATGGTCCATTTGACATAGAAAGGATATTTAGCCATTATTTTTTTTAAAGCTTCACCTTCAACAGGAACAAATACAATTGTTTTAGTAGTTCCTAATTCTCTAATAGTAGCGTTGCCAAGACCGGACGTAACAAATGCTGCGTCACATTGTCCGTTTTTCATTTGATCTATAGCTTCACCATAAGAAAGATAATCAACTTTAGAATCTGCATAAGTCATACCATTTGCTTCATACATCATACGTGCATTTAGTTCCACACCGGAATTTGGAGCACCGACACCAACTTTTTTACCTTTTAAATATGCAAATGTTTTTATACCTGAATCGGCAGTTGTAACGATTTGACAAACATTAGGCCATAAGCCCATCATTACACGCAAATCAGTAGCCGGTTTTTTACCTTCATAAGCACCCGAAGCCTCTATTGCTTGAATAACAGCATCAGACATGGCAATTGCTAATTCACCTTGCCCTGTTAATATAGCATTAATATTTTCTCCTGTTGCTCCTGTTGCTGTAGCGGAAGTTTTATATCCCATAGACCCTATTAATTTTGAAAATGCGCCACCAATTGGAAAATAAATGCCACTAGTTGGACCCGTTAACACTGTAATAAATTGTTTACTACGATCAACTTTACCTGCACCTGCTTTACTTTCTGTTTTTGCAGTATCTTTGCTTCCCCCACCACAGGCAGCAACCATAAAAGCCATGACCATTACCATCAAAGTCCACGTCTCAAACATAATTATAACATTAAATATGTCATATCGCACCAAATTTTTGTCTTTTAAGAAAACTTTACACAATATATGGTTTAAATGTTTTTATCATTTTCCGTTTTGTACTAAATACATGGACATTTTATGACAGCAGGGATCCGTCCCTTGTTGTCATAAAATGTCTTAGAAAGCAAAGAAAAAAGACATGCACGAATGCATGTCTTTTTCTAACCGGCAATTTCCTATCCTCCCAGGGCGCTTCCACCCAAGTACTTTCGGCGTTTAAGGGCTTAACTACTGTGTTCGAGATGGGAACAGGTGGGACCCCTTAGCTATCACTACCGGATTGTTGAAGGTAAAAACCCTCAAAACTTCAAGAAGAGAACAACTTAAACGAGTTATCTTTTTACTGATGTATTTCTTTTTAATGCTTTGTTTCTTAGACCCGCTTCCGAAGAAGCGTTATGGTGTAAGCTACGCGTCTTTCCTAAGAAAGCGCTGCTTAAGTCAAGCCCTCGACATATTAGTACCGGTCAGCTAAATGCATTGCTGCAATTACACATCCGGCCTATCAACCTCATAATCTCTAAGGTGTCTTACTAGATTGCTCTATGAGAGATCTCATCTCAAGGATGGTTTCACGCTTAGATGCTTTCAGCGTTTATCCTTTCCGAACGTAGCTACCCAACTATACCCTTGGCAGGATAATTGGTACACCAGCGGTTCGTCCACTCCGGTCCTCTCGTACTAGGAGCAGCCCCCTTCAAATCTCTTACGCCCGCGATGGATAGGGACCGAACTGTCTCACGACGTTCTGAACCCAGCTCACGTACCACTTTAATGGGCGAACAGCCCAACCCTTGGGACCGACTTCAGCCCCAGGATGTGATGAGCCGACATCGAGGTGCCAAACCTCCCCGTCGATATGGACTCTTGGGAGAGATTAGCCTGTTATCCCCAGGGTAGCTTTTATCCGTTGAGCGATGGCCCTTCCACTTGGATGCCACCGGATCACTAAGCCCTACTTTCGTACCTGCTCGTCGTGTTTGACTCGCAGTCAAGCTCCCTTCTGCCTTTACACTCTTCGCGCGATTTCTGTCCGCGCTGAGGGAACCTTTGGGCGCCTCCGTTACTCTTTGGGAGGCGACCGCCCCAGTCAAACTGCCCGCCTGAAACTGTCCCGAAGATTGTTACTCTTACGGTTAGAATTTCGATACATCAAGGGTGGTATCCCAACAGTGACTCCTCTAAGACCAAAGCCCTAGATTCCAAGTCTCCCACCTATCCTGTGCGTGATGTATTAAAACCCAATATCAGGTTGCAGTAAAGCTCCATGGGGTCTTTCTGTCCAGTCGCGGGTAACCTGCATCTTCACAGGTATTTCAATTTCACCGGGTCCCTCGTTGAGACAGTGCCCAAATCGTTACACCTTTCGTGCGGGTCGGAACTTACCCGACAAGGAATTTCGCTACCTTAGGACCGTTATAGTTACGGCCGCCGTTCACCGGGGCTTCAGTCGAATGCTTTGGATTGCTCCGAACATCCTTCCTTAACCTTCCGGCACTGGGCAGGTGTCAGCACCTATACGTCAGCTTTCGCTTTAGCAGGCACCTGTGTTTTTGGTTAACAGTCGCTTGGGCCTCTTCTCTGCGACCATCCATAGCTCGGCGAGCAAGTCGCTTCACCAAGATGGCTACCCTTATCCCGAAGTTACGGGTACATTTTGCCGAGTTCCTTAACGAGGGTTCTCCCGCGCACCTTAGGATTCTCTCCCCGCATACCTGTGTCGGTTTACGGTACGGGCGGTCAAGTTCTAACTAGAAGCTTTTCTCGGCAGCGTGGGGTCAGCAGCTTCGGGAACAAGTTCCCTCCGCGTCACACCTCAGGCGTTCGATGTGCGGATTTGCCTACACATCACCCTACATGCTTGCACGCGAACAACCAATCTCGCGCTCTGCCTGCCCTTCTGCGTCACTCCATTGCTCAAACAAACTTTACCGGTGCTGGAATATCAACCAGCTGTCCATCTCCTACGCTTATTGCCTCGGATTAGGCCCCGACTTACCCTGAGACGACGAGCGTTGCTCAGGAATCCTTATGCTTTCGGTGGAAAGGATTCTCACCTTTCTTTTCGCTACTCATGCCAACATTCTCACTTCCCACCAGTCCACCGTTCCTTACAGAACGACTTCAACCCGATGGGAACGCTCCTCTACCACACATGTACTAATACATGTATCCATAGCTTCGGTTTCATACTTTAGCCCCGGGAATTTTCGGCGCAGGGTCTCTCGACCAGTGAGCTATTACGCACTCTTTAAATGGTGGCTGCTTCTGAGCCAACATCCTGGTTGTTTATGAAACCCCACATCCTTCACCACTTAGTATGACATTGGGGACCTTAGCTGATGGTCTGGGCTGTTTCCCTTTTGACCACGGAACTTATCTCTCGTAGTCTGACTCCCAAGCTCTACAGTATAACCATTCGGAGTTTGACAGGGTTCGGTAACCTTTACGGTCCCTAGCCCGATCAGTGCTCTACCGCCTATACTTGCTGCTTGAGGCTAGCCCTAAAGCTATTTCGAGGAGAACCAGCTATCTCTGCGTTCGATTGGAATTTCACCGCTACCCACAATTCATCCGAGAATTTTTCAACATTCACCGGTTCGGTCCTCCACGCAATTTTACCTGCGCTTCAACCTGATCATGGGTAGATCACTGCAGTTTCGGGTCTACGAACACTAACTATCGCCCTTTTCAGACTCGCTTTCGCTGCGGCTCCGCGTTTTCCGCTTAACCTCGCTAGTGCCCGTAACTCGTTGGCTCATTCTTCAATAGGCACGCCGTCGCTTTCGCTCCGACTGCTTGTAGACATACGGTTTCAGGTACTATTTCACTCCGCTCCCGCGGTACTTTTCACCTTTCCCTCACGGTACTATGCGCTATCGGTCACTAAGTAGTTTTTAGCCTTGGAGGGTGGTCCCCCCGACTTCCCACAAAATTTCTCGTGCTTCGTGGTACTCTGGATACCGAACTCATTGCTCTGCCTTTCATCTACGGGGCTTTTACCCTGTGTTGCTTACCTTTCCAGGTAATTCGATTAGGCCTGGCGTTGATTATATCGGTCCGTAACCCCGGTGACCCGAAGGTCTCCGGTTTAGGCTCTGCCCACTTCGCTCGCCGCTACTATGGGCATCTCGTTTGATTTCTTCTCCTCCGGGTACTTAGATGTTTCAGTTCCCCAGGTTCCCCCCCTTGCGGGTACCAACCCATAACGGTTGGTGGGTTTCCCCATTCGGATATCCACGGATCAATACTTGCTTGCAGTTCCCCGTGGCTTTTCGCAGCTTACCGCGTCCTTCATCGGCTCTTAGTGCCTAGGCATCCGCCGTATGCCCTTAGTAGCTTGACTTATTTAGTCAGCTCTAAGAACTTGAACGTTCCTAGATATGTTTCTCGTTAACTCTTCGCTAAAATTTGCATTTTAGATTAGAGGTTTGCCAACATTTCATCACAAAAGTTGGACTTTTTTGTCTCTTCTTTGAAGTTTTCAAGGTTCATACATAATGATATGGAACAAAAGCCCCATATCTAGGGTAAAAACCCTAAAAACTAAATATTAACTAAACGAATGTACGTCGACAATAGAGTCTGTACCATGACCGTAGTCATCGTAAGTTCTCCATAGAAAGGAGGTGATCCAGCCGCACCTTCCGATACGGCTACCTTGTTACGACTTCACCCCAATCATCGGCCCCACCTTAGACAGCTGACTCCTTAAAAAGGTTATCTCACCGGCTTCGGGTGTTACCAACTTTCGTGGTGTGACGGGCGGTGTGTACAAGGCCCGGGAACGTATTCACCGCAGTATGCTGACCTGCGATTACTAGCGATTCCAACTTCACGCAGGCGAGTTGCAGACTGCGATCCGAACTGGGGTCGGGTTTATGGGATTTGCTCCACCTCGCGGTATCGCTGCCCTTTGTTGCCGACCATTGTAGTACGTGTGTAGCCCAAGACATAAGGGGCATGATGACTTGACGTCATCCCCGCCTTCCTCCAGGTTATCCCTGGCAGTCTCCAATGAGTCCCCGGCATGATCCGCTGGTAACATAGGATAGGGGTTGCGCTCGTTGCGGGACTTAACCCAACATCTCACGACACGAGCTGACGACAGCCATGCACCACCTGTTTTCGTGTCTCCGAAGAGAGGAATCTATCTCTAGATCTTTCACTCAATGTCAAGCCTTGGTAAGGTTCTTCGCGTTGCGTCGAATTAAACCACATACTCCACCGCTTGTGCGGGCCCCCGTCAATTCCTTTGAGTTTCAGTCTTGCGACCGTAGTCCCCAGGCGGGGTACTTATTGCGTTAACTCCGGCACAGGAGGGGTCGATACCCCCTACACCTAGTACCCATCGTTTACGGCTAGGACTACCGGGGTATCTAATCCCGTTTGCTACCCTAGCTTTCGCATCTCAGTGTCAGACACAGTCCAGAAAGGCGCCTTCGCCACTGGTGTTCCTCCCAATATCTACGCATTTCACCGCTACACTGGGAATTCCCCTTTCCTCTCCTGCACTCAAGACTTCCAGTATCCAATGCCGTACGGGGTTGAGCCCCGCATTTTCACATCGGACTTAAAAGCCCACCTACATGCTCTTTACGCCCAATAATTCCGGACAACGCTTGCCACCTACGTATTACCGCGGCTGCTGGCACGTAGTTAGCCGTGGCTTCCTCGTCAGGTACCGTCAATACGATCAACTGTTCGCAGATCGCACCTTCGTCCCTGACAACAGAGTTTTACAGTCCGAAAACCTTCATCACTCACGCGGCGTTGCTCCGTCAGACTTTCGTCCATTGCGGAAGATTCCCCACTGCTGCCTCCCGTAGGAGTTTGGGCCGTGTCTCAGTCCCAATGTGGCCGTTCATCCTCTCAGACCGGCTACTGATCAAGGCCTTGGTGAGCCGTTACCCCACCAACTAGCTAATCAGACGCAGGCCCATCCTTTGGCGATAGCTTATAAATAGAGGCCATCTTTCATCATCCTCTCATGCGAGAAGATGATCACATTCGGTATTAGCACTCCTTTCGGAATGTTGTCCCCATCCAAAGGGCAGGTTGCCTACGCGTTACTCACCCGTTCGCCACTAAGAATTTACCGAAATAAATTCTCCGTTCGACTTGCATGTGTTAAGCACGCCGCCAGCGTTCGTCCTGAGCCAGGATCAAACTCTCCAAAATAGTTTTATTTTGAAGAACCTTGATAAGGCTCTTTTAAAATACTGACTTGCTTTTTTGATTGTTTGTATTCGTTTACTCGAATTTATTGACTCGGTCAAGCCGCCGTTAAGCGGCTCGACCCGCACATTCGTTTGTTGTTAATATTCAGTTTTCAAGGTTCTTACTGTTATCTCAGTGACAACCTCTTAATATTATCATAAGAGTGTAACTTTGTCAACACTTTTTAATTCTTTTTTCTTGCTAAGCGTCTCTGCGACAATTTCATAAAAATATCATAAAAGTGTAACATTGTCAACAACTTTCGAAGAAAATCTTCTGGGAAGTTCTGGTGTCTACTGCTTTGCTCTCTTTGAGAGCTTTTATGTAATACCACAGCCAGAAGGTCTTGGCAAGGCCTTTTTTCGCTTTTTCTGTCGCTGCATCACAGGCTAAGGCTGATTTTGTTTCTTTTGCTCCCTAAATCTCTGTATTACTAACTATTTAATATTTTTTTAACAGCTATAAATTTGCTTTGTATATCTAATAATTTTTCTGAAAGGGATTATTTTGAAACTCCCCTACTTTATACAGGCAAAGATATTAAACCTGTGTTTTCAATAAATCTTGTGCGCTGAGGCACGCATAAGTACAATACATCAATTATAGCTCGAACTTTGTTTCTTAATATCTTGAATATTCTAATGCCGTAACTAACTCTTTTTAAAACCTTAATCTTATTGTTTATTCCCTCTGTAAAGCAATTTGTTGCCTGATATTTGAGTATATTTGTAATTGCTTCAAACCAGCAGCTAAAAGTAAACCTGCTATTTTTGAATTCTTTTAACCCTGCCTTATCTACAAGCCACCACCATCGTCCCAGTGCCCGCTTTGCTTTGAACTCGGTCTTGCTCCTAAATACTTTATATAACTCTTCTTCAAGTGCATAAGCCGCTGCCTCAGTAATAGTGAAAGCATTACACTGATGAAATCCTTGGCATCATCGCCTAATTTGCATCTTGGACTCAATAGCAGTTTTTTTGTTCTATACTAAATGTTTGAGTGATTTCTCACCCCAACATTTAGTATAGAATCCATTTTATAGAACAAAAAAAGCCTACGGTTTCCTCAAAAGGAAAGCTTAGGCTTTTTTTTCATAAAACAATAAATTGATTTTACATCAATTCCAAAATTGCCATTTCCGCAGCGTCGCCACGACGAGGTCCCATTTTATAAATACGGGTATATCCGCCTTGACGTTCTTTGTATTTTGGCGCAATTTCATCAAACAGTTTTTTCGTAACTTCTTCATCCACGAGGAATGCAAGAACTTGACGACGAGAACGCAAGTCACCTTGTTTTGCCAAAGTAATCAAGTTTGCAGCCAAGCCGCTGATTTCCTTCGCTTTCGTCGTAGTAGTTTCGATTCTCTCATGTTTGAAGAAGGCGGTCAAAATACTGCGAAACAAAGCTTTACGGTTGCTAGAATTGCGACCTAATTTTCTGTATGCCATTTTTCCGTCCTCCTTCTATTCTTCCTCGGCCTTGCGTAATTGCAAGTGCAAGTCTTCTATTTTTTTCTTAACTTCATCCAAGGATTTACGACCAAGATTACGTACGCAAATGAGCTCGTCTTCAGTTTTGTTGATTATATCTGCAACGTTATTAATACCTGCTCTTCTCAAGCAATTATTAGAACGAACAGTTAAATCTAAGTCATCAATTGACATACGTAAAACAGGAGTTGGACCAACAGCCGGCTCCGGAGTCCCTGTGCCAATAGGTTCGTTTATTATGCTGACTTCAGTCGTTTTGAACATACCTAGGTATTTTACCAACACATCTGCTGCCGCGGTTACGGCCTCATCAGGTCTAATACTTCCGTCTGTCCAAACTTCCAAGGTCAATTTATCATAATTTGTAACATTGCCAACGCGAGTATCAGTAACACCAAATTTAACCCTAGTAATAGGAGAATAAATTGAATCTACCGGAATCACACCGATTGGCTGATCTTGTAGTTTGTTCTTGTCAGCTGGTACATAACCACGTCCAATATCAACATATATCTCCATATTAAGGGCTGCTTTTTTATCCAAAGTTGCAATATGCAGTTCTGGATTAAGTACAATGGTGTCTTGATCGCATTTAATGTCTGCGCCGGTTACTTCACATTCACCTGCACAGGAGATAGTAAAAGATGTAGGTTTTAACTGACTGCGATTTTCAACTTCAACCTTAAAGTTAAGAGCTTTAATATTTAAAATAATATCTGCTACGTCTTCCCGAACACCCTTAATCGTAGAGAACTCATGCAACACACCATCGATTTTCACGCCGGTTACTGCTGCCCCGGATAAAGAGGAAAGAAGAACACGACGCAGGCTATTACCTAAAGTAATACCATAACCACGTTCCAAAGGTTCCCAGACGAACTTACCATAACGTCCATCTTCGCTAACTTCGTTTGTGACCATTTTAGGGTTTTCAATTTCTATCATGCGGAAAGCCTCCTTTTTGCGCATTACCACAATACGCGTAATATATGGTGGCAAACAGTATATTATTTAGAATATAATTCAACGATAAGATGTTCTTCAATAGGAAGATCAATTTCTTCACGAGTAGGGAAACGATCTATTTTGCCACCTAAATTTTGAGCATCGCCAACCATCCAAACAGGCACAGTTTTCTTTGCTAAAGTTTCAGCCATCCCTTTGAAATATTCTAAACCACGGCTATTTTCCATAACAGAAATTACATCTCCAACCTTAACTAGCGCAGAAGGAATATCTAAGCGCTTGCCATTAACGGAAATATGACCATGTGTAACAAGTTGACGAGCCTGGCTACGGCTATCAGCCAAACCAAGACGATAAACAACGTTGTCCATTCTGCGTTCCAACATAATTAAAAGGTTTTCACCAGTAATACCTTTTTGTTTTTCAGCACGTACGAAGCAATTATGGAACTGACGTTCCAACATACCATAAATACGGCGTGCCTTTTGTTTTTCACGTAACTGAATACCATCTTCAGAAACTTTTTTGCGTGCTTGGCCATGTTGACCAGGTGCGTAAGCGCGTACCTCAAAAGCACATTTGCTACCGTAACAACGATCGCCTTTAAGAAATAATTTTACTCCTTCACGACGGCATTGACGACATACAGCCTCAGTATATCTTGCCATTTAACGGGTACACCTCCTTAATTAAACTCTTCTACGTTTTGGTGGGCGACAGCCATTGTGAGGAATGGGAGTAACATCTTTAATAGAATTAACTTCCAAACCAGCAGCTTGCAAAGAACGAATTGCAGCTTCACGACCGCCTCCTGGACCTTTAACGAACACTTCTATTTTTTTCAAACCATGTTCCATCGCAGCCTTAGCAGCTTGTTCAGCAGCCATTTGCGCAGCGAAAGGAGTGCTTTTACGGGAACCGCGGAAGCCCATGCCACCAGCAGATGCCCAGCTTAATACGTTACCAGCAGTATCAGCTATAGTAACTATTGTATTATTGAAAGTGGAACGAATATGAGCCACTCCGGTTTCAATATTTTTACTTACTTTCCGTTTAGTACGGACAACTTTTTTTCCAGCCACTCGTCTAATCCCTCCTTACGTATTATTTCTTTTTACCACCAGTGCTCTTTTTAGGTCCCTTGCGAGTACGAGCATTGTTTTTAGTATTTTGTCCACGTACAGGAAGACCCGCACGATGTCTACGTCCACGATAGCAACCAATTTCAACTAATCTCTTAATGTTAAGAGATTCTTCGCGACGAAGGTCACCTTCCACTTTATATTCGTGGTCAAGGCTTTCACGGAGCTTGGAAATTTCTGCTTCCGTCAAATCTCTAACGCGAGTATCGGGATTAATTCCTGTTTTAGTCAAAATTTCACGAGATAATGTAAGACCAATACCGTAAATGTACGGTAAAGCATATTCAATACGCTTATCTCTCGGCAAATCTACGCCGGCAATACGTGCCATTAACAAGCACCTCCTTATTATCCTTGTTTTTGTTTATGTTTTGGGTTTTCACAAATTACCATTACATGACCTTTGCGTTTAATTACTTTGCATTTTTCACATATTGGTTTTACAGATGGTCTAACTTTCATAATAATAAACCTCCTATTGCCTGTCTTAATTATTTGAAACGATAAGTAATTCTTCCACGATTTAAATCGTATGGAGTAAGTTCCACCGTCACTCTGTCGCCAGGCAAAATTTTGATGAAGTTCATGCGTATCTTACCGGATATATGTGCTAAAATCACATGATCGTTCTCCAATTTTACTTGAAACATTGCGTTGGGCAGAGATTCTAAAATTGTGCCTTCTACTTCGATTACATCCTGTTTGGACACAGATGATACCTCCTTGTTTTAGGCTTTGGAGCCATAAATAGCACTACTTTTTACCACGGTTTCTGTTAGAACCGGGAAGTAAGCACTATAAAAAGCAAATTCCAGGTTCGTCGGCCTATACAACCGTTTCCAACGCAACAACACGATCTTTTCGGTATTGCGTTTTTCAATAATAAAGTTAATCAAAAGTAGCTTGTTATTTCTTAAGTGCTGCTAACAAGTCAGTATACACCTTATCGATATTTTGCATTCCTTCAATATCAATAAATACGCCTTGCTTTTTATAGTAGCCAATAAGAGGAACAGTTTGGTCATGATAGGCTTCCAAACGCTTTTTAACAGTTTCCTCTTTGTCATCGTCACGTTGATATAAAACTCCACCGCATTTATCACATATACCTTCAACCTTACTAGGATTATATGCAATGTGGTAAGTAGCTCCACAAGCTTTGCAGATGCGTCTGCCTGTTACACGGCTTACCAATTCGGTATCCGGGACTCCGATATTTACAACTCCTGTCAAATTAATAGACAGGTCTTTTAAAATACCGTCAAGAGCCATTGCCTGCTCTAGTGTCCTAGGAAATCCATCTAAGATGAATCCTTTAGAACAATCCTTTTGAGTTAAACGTTCTCTGACTATACCGATAGTAACTGCATCTGGCACCAGTCCACCGGCATCCATATATTTTTTTGCTTCTTTTCCTAATTCTGTCCCATTCTTCACAGCCGCACGGAACATGTCTCCCGTAGAAATATGAGGAATTTGGAATTGAGCAACTAACTTTTCTGCCTGAGTCCCTTTACCCGCACCGGGAGGGCCCATTAAAAGAATGTACACATTACCACTCTCCTATTTCATGAAACCTTGATAGTGTCTCATAAGAACAAGAGATTCTATCTGTTTCATAGTATCAAGCGCAACGCCAACAACGATCAAAAGTGCTGTACCGCCAAAGTAAATCCCGGATATACCTGTTACCCAAACAATTAAATTCGGCATAATAGCAATGAACGCTAAAAATATTGCGCCAGCCAGTGTTATTCTGGTCATAATTTTATCTAAATAATCTGTGGTTGGTTTGCCAGGTCTAAGACCAGGAATAAAACCACCGTTACGTTTGATATTATCACTCATATCTACTATGTTCATGCTAACAGCAGTGTAAAAATAAGTGAAAAATATAATCATTACAATATAAATCGTTGTTTGCAGTGGAGTGCCCCAAGCGAAATAACCGGCAATCGTTTGTACCCATGGTACTTTAACAAACTGCGCAATTGTTACAGGAAACATTAACACTGATGAAGCAAAGATGATAGGGATTACCCCTGCTTGGTTAACCTTAAGCGGTATATAGCTAGTTTGACCACCATACATTTTACGTCCCACAACACGTTTAGCATATTGTACCGGCACCTTACGATGAGCAATGGTAATAGCTACTACAAAAGCAACCATCAGCAATGCTATAAGAGCAAATATAATAATGTTAAACACATTTATAGTTCCTGCCTGCAAATACTGAGACATAACCTTCAAACCATCCGGAAGACGGGATACTATACCAGCAAAAATTATCAGTGAAATACCATTACCGATACCTTTAGCTGTAATTTGCTCGCCTATCCACATAAGTAGAACTGTCCCTGCTGTTAAAGTTATTGCAATCATTAGTATAGAAAATGGACTGAGATTATTAATAGCAACTTTTAACCCGTAAGCCATACCAATTGCCTGAATAAAGCCCAACACCACAGTGCCATAACGATTAAGTTTGGATATTTTCTTGCGTCCTTCTTCGCCTTCTTTTGACCATCGTTCCAAAGTTGGAACAACTACTGTCAAGAGTTGTAAAATGATGGAAGCATTAATATATGGTGTAATGCTCATGGCAAAAATTGAAAACTTACTCAAAGCACCACCAGAAAACATATCCATTAATCCAAATAAATTACCACTGGTGAAGAGTTGTTCAATCATTGACGCGTTGACCCCGGGAACAGGGATGTGTGTTCCAGCCCTAAATACGATGAACATGGCCAACGTAAATAATACCTTTTGCCTGAGTTCCGTAATCTTAAAAATATTGTTAAGGGCTGATAACAATTAAATCACCTCTACTTTTCCGCCGGCAGCGATAATTTTTGCTTCCGCTGTCTTAGTGAAACCCATAGCTTGTACAGTTAACTTTTTAGTCAGTTCGCCGTTGCCAAGAATACGCACGCCATCACGAATATTCTTTATCAAGCCACATTCAATAAGAGTAACAGGATCAATTACCTCACCGTCTTCAAAGCAATTTAAGTTGCCCACATTTATTTCAGCGTAATGTACGCCAAACTTATTGTAGAACCCGCGTTTTGGTAAACGTAGGTATAAAGGTTTTTGACCACCTTCAAAACCAGGACGCTTTACGCCGCCGGAGCGGGATTTTTGTCCTTTTTGACCTTTACCTGATGTTTTACCCAGACCGGATCCAAGGCCACGACCTACTCTAGTTCGCGACCGTTTGGAACCCGGAGCTGGAGACAATTCATGCAAATTCATCTGCAGCACCTCCTTGTTTTAAGATTCTACTTTTTCTACTTTTACGAGATGATCAACTTTATGAATCATACCGCGAATAGTAGGAGTGTCATTTTTAACAACACTTGTACGAATTTTTCCTAAGCCCAAAGCCTTTACGGTTGCTCGTTGATCTTGCGGATAACCGATTAAGCTACGAGTCAGTGTAATTTTAATTTGTTCCATAATGCTGCCTCCTTAACCCCATAATTCTTCTACAGTTTTACCACGCAACGCTGCAACTTGTTTAGCACTCTTAAGAGAAGTTAATCCTTGAAGAGTTGCACGCACAACATTGTTGGGGTTTGAGGATCCTTGACATTTAGTTAGAATGTCACGAACGCCAGCCAACTCAATGACTGCACGAACAGGACCACCGGCAATTACTCCGGTACCTTCTGCAGCCGGTTTTAAGAAAACGCGACATACGCCATATACACCAATAATTTCATGAGGAATGGAGGTTCCTTTCAAAGGAACGCTAATCATGCTTTTTTTAGCATCTTCAACGCCTTTGCGAATTGCTTCAGGAACTTCGGCAGCCTTACCAAGGCCCATGCCTACATGACCATTTTCATCACCAACAACAACCAAAGCAGAGAAGGAGAAACGACGTCCGCCTTTTACAACTTTAGCTACGCGGTTGATAAACACGACTTTTTCTTTTAAGCCATCATCTTGTTTTTCGAAATTCGCCACTATTATTCCTCCTTCTGTTAGAATTGAAGACCAGCTTCACGAGCTGCCGCAGCAAGTGCTGCTACACGACCGTGATAAAGATAGCCGCCACGATCAAATACTACTTGTTTAATACCTTTTTCTAAAGCTCTCTTAGCAACGGTGTCGCCAACTGCTTGAGCAGCTGTCGTATTACCACCGTAATTTTCTTTCATATTTTTTTCAATGGAGCTAGCAGATACCAAAGTTTCACCGGTTACATCGTTAATAATCTGAGCATAAATATTGCTAAGACTACGATATACGTTTAAACGCGGTTTTACTGCTGTTCCCTTAATGTTTTTGCGAGAACGCAAATGTCTTTTTTGACGATTTTCGTTCTTATCTGTTTTTTTAAGCAAGAGTTTCACTCCTTCCTTTAGAAATTATTTCTTGCCTTTAGCGCCCGCTTTGCCGGCCTTACGTACAATGTGTTCACCCTCATATCTAATCCCTTTGCCTTTGTAAGGTTCGGGTGGGCGAAGTGTACGAATTTCAGCAGCGACTGCGCCAACAGCTTCTTTGTTTATACCGGAAACAATTATTTTACTTGGAGACGGTACATCAAAGCTAATGCCTGTAGGCGGATCCATAATTACCGGATGCGAAAAACCAAGGGTGAAATTAATGTTTTGCCCCTGCTTAGCCGCACGATAGCCAACTCCTTGAATTTCCAAGGATTTGGTGAAGCCTTGAGTTACTCCAAGAATCATATTATTAATCAATGTACGGGACAAACCGTGCAATGAACGATGGGTTTTATCATCACTAGGACGGTTAACTGTTATTACGCCGTCTTTCATTTCGATTATCATTTCTTTGCTTATTTGACGAGCCAACTCGCCTTTAGGTCCCTTTACGGAAACCATGTTATCTTCTACCTTTACTGTTACCTCTGCAGGAACAATAATAGGAGCTTTACCAATTCTTGACACTATGAGCACCTCCTGTCTTTAGAAGTTTTACCAAACGTATGCTACTACTTCTCCACCCAAACCTGCTTTGCGAGCAGCCTTGTCAGTCATAATTCCTTGTGAAGTAGAAATAACTGCAATTCCTAAGCCACCGAGGACTCTAGGCAATTGGTCTTTTTGAGAGTAAACTCTCAAGCCTGGTTTAGAAATACGTTTAATACCGGAAATTACTTTTTCCTTATTAGCGCCGTATTTCAGGCTAACACGGAGAATTCCTTGTTTACTATCCGTAACAACTTCATAATTTTTAATAAATCCTTCATTTTTTAAAATCTCTGCAATAGCAGTTTTGCTTTTAGAACCTGGGATTTCAACTTTATCGTGATGGACCGAATTTGCATTACGAAGACGTGTAAGCATATCGGCAATCGGGTCAGTCATAACCATACTTAAATACCCTCCTTCCAAATTTGCTGCTATTACCAGCTAGCTTTTGTTACTCCCGGAATAGCACCTTTGTAACTATATTCCCGGAAGCAAATACGGCACAGGCCAAATTTGCGCATGTAACCATGTGGTCTACCACAAATTTTACAACGATTATAGCCACGAACCTTGAATTTCGGTTCTGCTTTCCATTTTTCAATCAGGGCTGTTTTAGCCAAGGTATTCCCTCCTTACTTATGCGCTAAACGGCATGCCGAGAAGCTTTAACAATTCTCTTGCTTCTTCGTCAGTCTTAGCAGTAGTGACAATAATAATATCCATTCCGCGGACTTTTTCTACTTTATCATAGTCTATTTCCGGGAAAATTAATTGTTCTTTCATACCCATGGAATAGTTGCCACGACCATCAAAGGACTTAGGGTTTACACCACGGAAGTCGCGTACGCGAGGCAATGCAATATTCATGAGTTTGTCAAGGAAATGATACATGCGTTCTCCACGAAGGGTAACTTTTGTACCAATAGGCATTCCTTCACGTAATTTAAATGCAGCAATTGATTTCTTTGCTTTAGTAACGACTGGTTTTTGACCTGTTATAACTGTTAAATCTGCAACTGCAGAATCAATAGCTTTGCTATTAGTAACAGCATCGCCACAACCAATATTGATAACTACTTTTTCCACTTTGGGAAGTTCGTTAACATTCTTATAATTAAATTTGTCCATCATACCTTTAACTGCTTCAGACAAATATTTTTCTTGCAATCTGGTAACTGCCATCAGTAATCCTCCTTTCCCGGATTTTATTTATCGATTACTTCTCCACATTTTTTACAGGTTCTGGCAAAGCCGCCTGCAACTGCGGTTTTCTTAATACGAGTAGGCTTCTTGCAAGCCGGACATACTAACATGACCTTGGAAGAAGACATTGCTGCTTCCTTAACAATGATACCACCTTGAGGATTTGACTGAGATGGCTTAGTGTGACGTTTTACTTTATTAATACCCTCGATTACAACTTTTGCTTTCTTAGGTAACGCTTCCACAATTTTGCCCTGCTTGCCCTTATCCTTGCCGGATAAAACGAAAACGGTATCACCTTTTTTTACATGCATTTTAATTGCAGTAGTCATGTTTGAAACACCTCCTTATAGTGCGTTAGTTTTCTTGATAATTAGAGCACTTCCGGTGCCAACGAAACTATTTTCATATAGTCTTTATCGCGCAACTCACGGGCTACAGGCCCAAAAATACGAGTGCCACGAGGAGTTTTATCATCTTTAATAAGAACAGCCGCATTTTCGTCAAAACGTATATATGAACCATCCGGACGACGGGCTCCCTTACGAGTACGTACTACAACTGCCTTTACTACCTCACCTTTTTGGACAACGCCACCTGGTGATGCATCTTTAACAGCACAAACAATAACATCGCCAATTCCGGCATATTTACGGTAAGAACCGCCTAAAACACGGATACACATAATCTTCTTAGCGCCGGTATTATCACCAACATTAAGGATAGTTTGTTGTTGTATCATGGTTTTCCCTCCTTTGCTAATCGCTGACTAGCAACTAATTATTTTGCACGCTCTAGAATTTCAACTAAACGCCAACATTTATCTTTAGATAAAGGGCGAGTCTGCACAATTTTAACTACATCGCCAATATGTGCTTCATTGTTTTCATCATGCGCCTTAAATTTTATTGTGTGCTTAACACCTTTTTGGTAAAGAGGATGTTGCACCAAACGATCAATAGCAACTACAACTGTTTTTTGCATTTTGTCGCTAACAACTTTGCCAACACGTGTTACACGCATATTTCTTTCTTCTGCCACGAAATGATTCCTCCTTCGCTTAGTTTTAAAACTAGTTAAGCGTTAACTTCACGTTCACGTTGAATAGTTTTGATACGAGCAATGGACTTCTTTACTTCTCTGATTTTCATCGGATTTTCACATTGTCCGGTTGCCATTTGAAAACGCAAACCGAAAAGTTCATCTTTCAAACCAGCTAATTTACTGTCTAATTCAGTTTCAGACATATCACGAATTTCTGTTGTTTTCATTAAGCTTCACCACCCACTCCATTTTCTCGTGCGGCGACTTCGGCCTCCAATTGAGCTTTGGATACGAATCTGGTCTTAATAGGTAACTTATGACCTGCAAGACGCATAGCTTCCTTGGCAATTTCTTCAGTAACGCCGTTCATTTCGAACATAACGCGACCTGGTTTAACAACTGCCACCCAATATTCTGGAGAACCTTTACCACTACCCATACGGGTCTCAGCCGGTTTTGCTGTAATAGGCTTATCCGGGAAAATCTGAATCCATACTTGACCGCCACGTTTAATGTAACGAGTCATTGCAATACGAGCTGCCTCAATTTGGCGATTAGTAATCCACGCCGGTTCTAAAGCAACCAAACCAAAATCGCCGTGAGTAATTCTATTACCACGCATAGCACGACCTGTCATACGGCCTCTATGTTGTTTGCGATGTTTTACTCTCTTAGGTAGTAACATTATTTTGCGCCCCCTTCTTGCATTTTTGGAGCAGCTTTAGCTACTTCTTTGCCTTCAGGAAGAACTTCACCTTTATAAATCCATACCTTTACACCAATACGACCATAAGTTGTATGAGCTTCAGCAGTACCATAATCTATATCGGCACGTAAAGTATGTAGAGGAATACTTCCTTCACGATAGGTTTCGCTACGAGCGATTTCAGCTCCGCCCAAACGACCGCCTACTTGAACTTTGATTCCTTTCGCACCCATACGCATTGTACGACCAACACACTGTTTCATTGCACGACGGAAAGCTATACGGCGTTCCAATTGAGATGCAATGTTTTCAGCAACCAAAGTTGCATTCATATCAGGTGTTTTGATTTCAACAATATTGATATCAATATTGCTATCAGTCATTTTCTTCAAATCGCCTTTGAGTAATTCTATATTACTGCCTTGACGACCTATAACCATACCAGGTTTAGCGGTATAAATAGAAATACGAGTTTTTTGAGAAGCTCTTTCAATCTGTACACGTGCAATTCCTGATAAGAACAATTTCTCTTTAATGAATTCACGAATTTTAATATCTTCTAACAAAAATTTTTCATAGTCTTTGTCGGCAAACCATTTGGAATCCCAATCTTTGATAATGCCTATTCTAAGACCATGTGGATTAACTTTTTGACCCACTATTGTTTCCCTCCTTTACCAGGATATTATTTTTCTGCTACCGCTATCGTTACATGGCTAGAACGTTTTAAAATTTTAAACGCCTGTCCACGAGAGCGGGGATGAATTCTTTTCAATGTAGGACCTTGATCCACACAAGCACTGGATACAATTAAGTTATCTACATTCATGTCAAAATTATGTTCAGCATTCGCAACTGCAGAGTGCAACACTTTCTCAATAACCTCAGAACCGACCTTTGGGGTATGTTTGAGGATCGCGAATGCTTCACCCACAGATTTACCGCGAATGATATCAATTACGATGCGCAATTTGCGTGGTGCTATGCGAACATATCTGGCAATAGCTTTTGATTCTTCCATCGTTTTTAGCCCCCTTTCCACTATTATTTAGCTGCGGCTACTGCTGTACTCTTATCTCCATGACCTCTAAACAAACGAGTAGGAGCAAACTCTCCTAATTTATGACCTACCATATCTTCAGTGATATATACAGGCACATGCTTACGTCCATCATGCACAGCTATTGTATGCTCTAGAAAATCGGGAAGAATAGTAGAGCTGCGAGACCAAGTTTTCACAACTTTTTTCTCATTTACAGCATTAAGTGCATCTATTTTTTTTGTAAGACTTGCATGGACATATGGTCCTTTTTTTATTGATCTGGACACTATGTATGCCTCCTTTCTCTAATTCTGTTATTTCGTTCTACGTTTTAAAATAAGCTTAGAAGAAGCTTGTTTTTTAACACGGGTACGAGTACCGAAAGCACTCTTGCCCCAAGGAGTAACCGGACGCTTACGACCAACTGGAGAATGACCCTCACCACCACCATGTGGATGATCGTTAGGATTCATTACTACGCCGCGATTTGCAGGGCGAATACCCAACCAACGAGAACGACCAGCTTTACCAATAGTAATATTTTCATGGTCTATATTGCCAACTTGCCCTATGGTAGCACGACAATTAATATGTATTTTGCGAATTTCGCCGGAAGGCATACGCAATAAAGCATAGTCTCCTTCTTTAGCCATTAATTGAGCAGCCGCACCTGCGCTACGCATTAACTGACCACCCTTACCAATTTTCATTTCCACATTATGTATCATAGTACCAAGTGGAATATTAACTAAAGGTAAGCAATTACCAACCTTTATATCAGCTTCGGGACCACTTACTATTACATCACCAACTTGCAAACCAAGAGGAGCAAGTATATAACGTTTCTCGCCATCAGCGTAATTCAACAATGCGATATTAGCACTACGGTTTGGATCATACTCAATAGTGGCAACTTTTGCCGGTATGTTGTCCTTGTTACGTTTGAAGTCGATAATGCGGTATTGTCTTTTGTGTCCACCGCCTTGATGACGAACTGTCATTTTACCAGTATTATTACGGCCGGCATGCTGTTGTAGTTTATCTACAAGAGGGCGATGCGGCTTGTCTGTTGTAATCTCTTCGAAGGTAGAAACTGTCATACTACGTCTCGAAGGAGAATACGGATTAAAGCTTTTTATAGCCATTTTTTTACCTCCTTAATGCGAATTACATTCCTTCGAAAACTGGGATTGTATTGCCTTCGGCAAGTTTTACAATCGCTTTCTTGTAATCGGAACGCTTGCCTATAGATTTGCCCATGCGCTTGGTTTTGCCAAATACACGGATAGTGTTTACACTAATAACCTTTACTTTGAAAATCGCTTCAACTGCTTGGCGTATTTCCACTTTATTAGCCCCAAGAGCTACTTGAAAGGTATATTTATTATCTTGCATCATGGCGGAAGTTTTTTCCGTAACGATTGGTTTTACTAATATATCACGAGGATTAGCAGCCATTATGCGAGCACCTCCTCAATCTTTGCTACAGCATCTTTAGCCAATAGCACTTTGTCATTATGAAGAATATCAAAAACATTCAAACATGCATTAGAAAGGGCTTTTACCTTAGGAATGTTGCGGGAAGATTTTTCCACATTTTCATTCGCACCGTCTGTGATAATAAGAGCTTTCTTTTCAGCAGATTCAAATCCTTTTAACATTTCAATAACATTTTTTGTCTTAATTTCGTCAAATTTCAAACCATCAACTATAATCAGCTCACCAGCTGCCACCTTTGATGATAATGCACAACGAATGGCCAAACGACGAGCCTTACGTGGCATTGCTTTCGCATGGCTACGTGGAGAAGGACCAAAAACGGTACCACCACCAACCCATATTGGGGAACGAGTAGACCCACTACGAGCACGGCCTGTCCCTTTTTGCTTCCAAGGCTTAAGACCACCACCGCGAACTAGTCCGCGAGTTTTAGTAGCATGAGTACCTTGACGCTCATTAGCTTGTTGCATAACAACTGCTTGATGCACAACAGCTTCATTCATTTCCACGCCAAATACGTAATCCATTAATTCTATTTCTTCTCCGGTTTTCTTACCGGTCATATCGTATACTGATAACTTCGGCATTTAAACGCCCTCCTTTCTTTCTCTTGTATCTTATTTAGTTGCTTTCACAACATTAGGTTTTATGGTTTCTTTTAAGATTACAAAAGATCCCACAGCTCCTGGAATGGAGCCACTAACTAAAATAAGATTGCGGTCCAAATCAACTTTAGCAATAGTTAAACGTTGCACCGTTACATTAGCTCCACCCATGCGGCCCGGTAATTTCTTACCTTTGATAACTCTACCGCCAGGACCGGAATGCATTGGTCCATTAGAACCAGGTTCACGATGAGACTTAGAACCATGTGCCATTGGTCCGCAAGCGAAATTATGACGTTTAATAGTACCAGCAAAACCTTTACCACGAGAAACGCCCGTAGCATCAATCATTTCTCCTGCAGTGAAAAGATCAGCTGCGATTTTCTGTCCAACTGTATATTCAGAAGGAGCAGGCAAGCGCAATTCTCTGATAAACTTAACCGGAGTTACGCCGGCTTTATCAAAGTGGCCTTTCATTGGTTTATTCATATGTTTTTCTTTTAAATCGCCAAATCCAAGTTGAACAGCATTATATCCATCTGTCTCTTCGGTTTTATTTTGAATTACTATGCAAGGGCCGGCTTCCACAACAGTTACCGGAATCATCCTACCATCAGCTTCAAAAATTTGGGTCATACCTAATTTTTTGCCTAAGATTCCTTTAGCCATTATCGCACCTCCTTACGCTTTTATCTCGATATCTACGCCAGCAGGAAGATCTAAACGCGTTAAAGCGTCAATAGTCTTTGCCGTTGGCTCCAAAATGTCAACAAGTCTCTTATGTGTGCGCATTTCAAATTGCTCACGAGAATCTTTGTTTACATGTGGAGAACGTAGTATCGTATAAATATTTTTTTCTGTAGGAAGTGGAATGGGACCGGAAACTTGAGCACCGGTACGTTTCGCAGTTTCTACAATCTTTGCTGCACTTTGATCAAGTGCTTTATAATCATATGCTTTTAAGCGTATTCTAATCTTCTGACTTTTTGCCATTGTTAACTTCCTCCTAATCGTCACGTTTCTAAGAACGGACATACTCCGTGAAAATCTCCCTGTCGTTAGCAGGCAAGCAACCTCTCACTTCATCGCAAGACCATACAAATAAACATAATAAGATGAGGGGTCTTTTAACCCCTCATCTGGGCTTAAAATTATTTCTCTTCTATTGCTGTAACAACGCCAGCACCAACAGTGTGGCCGCCTTCACGAATAGCGAAACGCAAACCTGGCTCAATAGCAATCGGGGTAATTAATTCTATATCCATAGTTACATTATCTCCTGGCATTACCATTTCTGTGCCTTCAGAAAGATGAGCAACTCCGGTTACATCTGTTGTGCGGAAGTAGAATTGTGGGCGATAACCATTGAAAAATGGTGTATGACGTCCGCCTTCTTCTTTAGTCAAGATATATACTTCGCCTTTGAATTTGGTGTGCGGGTGAATTGTTCCCGGTTTTGCCAAAACTTGACCACGTTCGATCTCAGTTCTTTCAACACCGCGCAACAAGCAGCCTACGTTATCACCTGCTAGAGCTTCATCCAAAGATTTGCGGAACATTTCCAAACCAGTTGCAACTGTTTGTTTCTTTGTATCACTCATGCCAACTATCTCTACAGTATCGCCGACTTTAACAAGTCCACGCTCTACACGGCCGGTAGCTACTGTGCCACGACCTGTGATAGTGAAAACATCCTCGACAGGCATCAAGAAAGGCTTGTCGGTTGCGCGCTCAGGTACTGGGATATAACTGTCTACTGCATCCATTAATTCCAAAATCTTTGCTTCGTAAACTGGGTCACCTTCCAAAGCTTTCAATGCGGAACCTACGATAACCGGAATGTCATCGCCCGGGTAGTCATAGCTGGAAAGTAATTCTCTTACTTCCATTTCTACCAACTCAATCAATTCAGGATCGTCTACCATATCAGCTTTGTTTAGGAATACTACCATTGCCGGTACGCCAACTTGACGAGCCAAAAGAATGTGTTCACGTGTTTGAGGCATCGGGCCGTCAGCTGCGCTTACAACCAAAATTGCTCCGTCCATTTGTGCTGCGCCTGTAATCATGTTCTTTACATAGTCAGCATGGCCCGGGCAGTCAACATGTGCATAATGGCGGGTTTTTGTTTCGTATTCAACGTGAGAGGTATTAATGGTAATACCACGTTCTCTTTCTTCCGGAGCCTTATCTATCATGTTGTAATCCATGAATTTGCCTCCGCCTTGCGCAGACAACACTTTAGTTATGGCTGCTGTCAAAGTAGTCTTGCCATGATCAACGTGACCGATGGTTCCAATGTTAGCATGGGGTTTGGTTCTTTCAAATTTTTGTTTAGCCATTTTAATTTCCTCCTAAATTATTCATTTACTTTATTCTTGTGTCCCTTTTGCTTTCGCAATTATTGCCTCAGCAATATTTTTCGGAATATCTTCATAGTGATCAACTTCCATAGAGTAGTTACCGCGACCTTGAGTCTTAGAACGAAGGTCAGTTGAATAACCAAACATTTCAGAAAGAGGAACAAAAGCATTTATTACTTGAGCACCATTTCTGGCTTCCATGCCTTCAATACGTCCACGACGTGAATTCAAATCGCCGATAACATCACCCATGTATTCTTCAGGAACAACTACTTCAACTTTCATATACGGTTCCAAAATTGTTGGATTTGCTTTTAATGCGCCAGCTTTGAAACCCATAGAACCTGCAATTTTAAAGGCCATTTCTGAAGAGTCAACCTCGTGATAAGAGCCGTCATAAACGGTAACTCCGATATCAACCATAGGGAATCCGGAAAGTACGCCATTTTCCATTGCTTCTTTAACACCGGCCTCAACCGGTCCGATATATTCTTTAGGAATAGAACCACCAACAGTCTTATTGGTGAATTTAAACCCTTCGCCAGGTTCCAGAGGCGTTAACTCCAACCAGCAATGGCCATATTGACCTTTACCACCGGATTGACGCACAAATTTACCTTCAGATTTAACGGTTTTACGAATAGTCTCACGGTAAGCAACTTGAGGGTTACCAACTGTACAACCAACTTTGAATTCACGAAGAAGTCTATCTACAATTATATCCAAATGCAACTCACCCATACCGGAAATAATAGTTTGTGAGGATTCCGGATCTGTATGAACACGGAAAGTAGGGTCTTCTTCTGCTAGCTTTTGTAAAGCAACGCCCATTTTTTCTTGGTCAGCTTTAGTTTTAGGTTCAACTGCTACCGAAATAACAGGATCAGGGAAAACCATTGATTCCAAAATTATAGGGTATTTTTCATCACAAAGAGTATCACCTGTAGTAGTATCTTTCAAACCAACAGCAGCCGCAATGTCACCACTGTAAGCTTCACCAATTTCTACTCTATGGTTAGCATGCATTCTCAGAATACGGCCGATACGTTCTCTCTTGCCCTTTGTTGAGTTATAAACATAAGAGCCAGCGGTCAAAACACCGGAATAAACTCTGAAAAATGCTAATCTACCAACAAAAGGATCGGTGGCAATCTTGAATGCCAATGCGGAAAAAGGAAGCTCATCACTAGATGCGCGTTCATCTTCTGCGCCTGTATCAGGATTAATACCTTTAATCGGTGGAATATCAGTTGGAGCAGGCATATAAGCGACGACTGCATCAAGCAAAGGTTGCACGCCTTTATTCTTATAAGAAGAACCGCAACAAACAGGACACATTTTGCAAGCAATTGTTTGCGTACGAATACCACGATTTATTTCATCTTCAGTAAGGTCTTCACCTTCCAAATATTTCATCATTAATTCATCATCGCTCTCAGCAACCGCTTCAAGCACTTTTTGACGATATTCTTGAGCTTTTTCTAACATATCTGCAGGAATCTCAACGAATTCTTCATCTTTTCCTAGTTGATCTCCGTAAACAATCCCACGCATCTTTATTAAATCAATCATACCAACAAACGTATCTTCAAACCCAATAGGAATTTGAATGGGCACAGCATTGGCATTTAAACGTTTTTTCATCATGTCAACTACATTGTAGAAATCTGCACCTGTAATATCCATTTTGTTTACGTATGCCATACGTGGTACATTATATTTATCGGCTTGACGCCAAACTGTTTCTGACTGAGGTTCAACACCGCCCTTTGCACAAAAAACTGCAACAGAACCATCAAGTACGCGCAATGATCTTTCAACCTCTACTGTGAAGTCAACGTGACCAGGCGTGTCTATAATGTTAATTGTGTGTCCCAACCAATGGCAAGTAGTAGCTGCGGAGGTGATAGTAATACCACGTTCCTGCTCTTGAACCATCCAGTCCATAGTCGCCCCACCATCGTGAACTTCTCCTATCTTATGAGTCTTACCGGTATAAAACAGGATACGCTCGGTGGTAGTGGTCTTCCCAGCATCAATATGTGCCATAATACCTATATTTCTTGTTCTTTCTAAGGGAAACTCTCTGGCCACTAATTACTCCTCCTTCATATTCTGGTTCTACCAGCGATAGTGTGCAAAAGCCTTATTCGCTTCTGCCATTTTATGTGTATCTTCACGTTTCTTAACGGCGGCACCGGTGCTGTTAGCAGCATCCATAATTTCACCAGCTACGCGTTCGCACATAGTTTTTTCACCACGCAAGCGTGAGTAGTTGACCAACCAGCGAATACCCAAGGTGGTTTTACGATCAGCTCTTACCTCGATAGGCACTTGATAATTAGCACCACCAACACGGCGAGCACGCACTTCCAAAATAGGCATTACATTTTTCATAGCAACATCGAATACTTCCAAAGGCTCTTTGCCTGTTTTCGAACGGACAAGATCGAAAGCATCATATACTATGCGTTCCGCAACACCCTTTTTGCCGTCAAGCATAATTTTATTAATAAATCTAGTTAATAATTTTGAGCCGTACACCGGATCCGGTAGTACATCTCTTTTAGTCACAGGACCTTTTCTTGGCATGTGTCTTCCTCCTTCGTTAAATATCAATCCATAGTGTTTATGCTAATTATTTCTTTGCACGTTTAGCTCCGTATTTAGAACGGGACTGGTTGCGGTTAGCAACTCCTGCAGCATCAAGCGCACCACGAATGATATGATAACGAACACCCGGAAGATCTTTTACTCTTCCTCCTCTAATAAGAACAACACTATGTTCTTGTAGATTGTGGCCGATACCTGGAATATACGCTGTAACTTCAATTCCGTTTGTTAAACGAACACGAGCAACCTTACGCAAGGCAGAGTTAGGTTTCTTAGGAGTTGTTGTATAAACTCTTGTACAAACGCCACGCTTTTGGGGTGAATTTTTCAACGCCGGAGCTGTGGATTTTTGACTAAGTACCTCTCTACCTTTACGAACTAATTGATTAATTGTAGGCATATCGGCACCTCCTTCCCAAATAATTAGATTTAATGATTATAAAAACCCTTCTACATAAAATATATGTATTAAGGATTCCATCAATCGTTGAGTATCGCAGCTGCTGCTGCGCCAACATGAATTCCACAAGCTTTCCCCAGGTCTTGCATAGAAAAGCTCTTTTCACAAGGGACATTTTTTTGCAGACAATTTTTCTCCAGTGAAGCAATAACATGCTCGTCGGCATCCACAGCAATCAAAACCATCTTTGCCTTGCTGTTGGCAATTGCTTTTTGTGTTTGTTTTACGCCAACCACAGTTCTGGCGCCGTTCTTCAATAATTCAAGAAACATTTCAACACCTCCAAAAAGACATACCTATTCCGAGATACTTGAGTATTGTAACATTCCATACAAAGAGTGTCAAGTGTTTTTTATCTTTTTTTTTAACTGTTACATCACCATACCATGCCGTTCTTTGTTTACACGCTTCCTAGTGCATCATAGGTAAATTACCAAGTCCAAAGACCAGCTCTTGTAACCACCCAAAATAATCATCATTTTTTGCTTTTCAAGCACTGAACATTTAGAAATATACTTAAACCATTGCTGAAAAAACTTTTGTTTATAAGCAATTCATTATTTAATATCTAATTTAAATATACAAGAAAATCCTCTTTTATTATTAATAAAAGCTTTCACAAAAATGAATGATAACAAATATTGATTTAAGATAGCCATACTAGGTTATTCTACCCCAACATTTATTATATAGCCATAAAATTTATGACATTTTAGCTGGTCTATTAAATAAGGATTGCCTGTAAAGGCAGTCCTCATTTAATAGACCTTTTAGTAATTTACTCCAACATTTAGCTCAAATTACAGGTTTTATATTATTATACTTGATTTTTATATTACGATAACGACTCATACCGGTACCGGCAGGAATTAATTTGCCGATAATAACATTTTCTTTCAAACCAATAAGTGGATCAACTTTACCTTTAATAGCAGCATCAGTCAAATTACGAGTTGTTTCTTGGAAAGATGCAGCCGACAAGAAGGAGTCTGTCGCCAACGAGGCTTTAGTGATACCCAAAAGCACAGGATGACCCTTTGCAGGTTCTTTATTCTCAGTAATAGCTTCCTCATTCTCAATTTCAAATTGTGCAACATCAACTATTTCACCTGGCAACATAGTAGTGTCACCAGCTTCGTCGATACGATACTTGCGCATCATTTGACGGGCCATTACTTCAATATGCTTATCATTTATTTCAACACCTTGAGATTTATAAACTCCCAAAACTTGTTGAACTAAATAGCGCTGGGTAGCCCTTACACCACTAATCCGCAAAATATCATGAGGGTTCAATGAACCCTCAGTCAAACGGTCGCCTACATTTACTTCATCACCATCAAACACATGTATTTTGGAACCATAAGGTACTTGGCAAGATTCTTCTTCACCACTAGCAGTAGTTATAACAATGAAACGAGTGCCTTCTTTTTCGTGCAAGCTAATCGTTCCTTTGTGTTCACTAAGCATACCAGGATGTTTTGGTTTTCGCGCTTCAAACAATTCTTCTACACGTGGCAAGCCCTGTGTTATATCGTCACCGGCAACACCACCTGTATGGAAGGTTCTCATTGTAAGCTGCGTACCAGGTTCACCGATAGATTGAGCTGCAATTGTACCGACAGCCTCACCAACATCTACATTCCTTGCTGTAGCTAGGTTACGTCCATAGCATTTACGGCAAACACCAAAATGGGATTTACAGTTAAGCACAGAACGAATTTTAACTTGTTTGCGAAGTGCAAAAATTTCATCGGCGATTTCTTCCGTTATATAGTCATTAATACTATACAATATCTTACCATTAGCATCTTCGATGTTTTCCGCCAAATTACGCCCCACTATACGATCACGCAAAGATTCAATAACTGTTTGATTATTTTTACCTTCGGTAATTGCCTCAATCTCAATGCCCTCGATAGTGTTATTGCGCACTTTAAATTCACGAATATGTCCATCCGCTAAAACTGCGTTAATAAGTTTTTTAGTAAAGGGCTCGCCTTCTTTACCCAAAATTTTACCCTCAGTGTTAATTAAGTCTTCAGCCAAAGGTTTATCCAAGAAGTGATGCATCATATGTTCTCTAAACACATGATTTGCTTCTTCATCGCTAACATTGATTTTCAGAGTTTCAACTTCATCATTACCAGCTTCATCTTTAGGATATAGTTGAATTTCCAAAACTTTTGCAGCGTGAAGTTTATTGAACAGTTCTTCGCTAATCATAGTATCAGCCTCAGCGATAAGTTCACCTGTTTCAGTATTGGCAACGCTGGAAGCCAGTTGACGTCCGATGATGTATTCATGCAACTTGGTCTGACTAGCACCAATAGCAGCTTTACAATAACGAGTGCGTTCTTTCACAAGATCAAGACCTACAACATCACAATCATCTTCACGAACAATTACGTCTTGTGCAACATCAACTAAACGACGAGTCAAGTAACCAGAATCGGCTGTACGCAAAGCTGTATCAGCTAAGCCTTTACGTGCACCATGTGTAGAGATAAAGTATTCCAAAACTGTCAAACCTTCGCGGAAGTTTGCCTTTATTGGGCGGTCAATGATACGACCGGAAGGATCTGCCATCAAACCACGCATACCGGCCAACTGACGAATCTGCTGCGTGTTACCACGAGCACCGGAATTAGCCATCATATACACTGGATTGAATTTATCCAAAGTTGTTTTCATCAATGCATCAGTTACATCATCGGTAGTCTTAGTCCACAAACCAATAACTTTGCGATAACGCTCATCAGAAGACATTAGACCACGACGGAACAAAACTTCAACTTTATCAATTTCTTTTTCAGTAGCAGCCAAAATACCAGCTTTTTCCTTAGGTATTTTAATATCAGAAATAGCAATGGAAATACCCGCCTTACACGCACTATCATAACCCAATTTCTTAACTTTATCCAAAATTTCCGCAGTTCCAAAATTGCCATATAATTTATGGGCTTTAGCAACTAAGCGACCAAGTTCTTTTTTGTCAGCTAATTTTCCTAACAACCAGCTACCATCTGCATTTTTAGAATAGTACCGCATTTCCAAAGGCAATTCTTCGTTAAATATAAGATTACCGGCAGAAGTTGTTACTAAGCTTTCACCTTCATTAGAAGCTTCAGGGAAAATTTCGGAATTAGGAACTAAAACTTTAACTCTAGCTTGTAAATTGACTGCCTTATGGAAATAGGCCAAAAGTGCTTCGTTAAAGCTGGTAAAACGCATGCCTTCGCCTTTGGCTCCGTCTCTAAATATAGTCAAATAATAAGATCCTAAAACCATATCCTGTGATGGTACAGCAACTGGTTTACCGTCTTTAGGCGCCAAGATGTTATTAACTGACATCATAAGAATGCGAGCTTCTGCTTGAGCTTCTGCTGACAACGGTAGATGAACAGCCATCTGATCACCATCAAAATCTGCATTATATGCAGTACAAACCAAAGGATGTAATTTAATAGCGCGTCCCTCAGATAGTATTGGTTCAAAAGCTTGAATACCAAGTCTATGCAAAGTAGGAGCACGATTTAATAACACTGGATGCTCTTTAATTACATCTTCTAATACATCCCATACTACCGTAGTTGCACGCTCTACCATACGCTTAGCGCTCTTAATATTATTAGCAGTACCATCACTAACTAATCTTTTCATAACAAAAGGCTTAAACAATTCTAGCGCCATTTCTTTGGGTAAACCACATTGATGCATTTTCAATTCAGGGCCAACTACAATAACAGAACGCCCTGAATAGTCAACGCGTTTACCCAGTAAGTTTTGACGGAAACGCCCTTGCTTACCCTTTAACATATCAGATAATGATTTTAACGCACGATTACCAGGGCCTGTTACGGCACGGCCTCGACGGCCATTATCAATTAATGCATCTACAGCTTCTTGTAACATACGTTTTTCATTACGTACGATAATATCAGGAGCTTTTAATTCTTGCAACCTTTTTAAACGATTGTTACGGTTAATAACTCGACGATACAAATCATTCAAATCAGAAGTTGCAAAGCGTCCACCATCTAATTGCACCATTGGGCGCAAATCCGGGGGGATAACGGGAACAACATCTAAAATCATCCAATCAGGATGATTTCCGCTTTTTAGAAAAGCTTCACAAACGTCTAATCGTCTGACAATATTACGGCGTTTTTGCATACTAGTTTCTATCTTTAGTCCTGCACGTAACTCTACAGCTAGCTCATCAACGTTTATTTCTTTTAATAATTCCTTAATCGCTTCAGCGCCAATGCCCACGCGAAAATTATTTCCGCATTCATCAAGTTTTTCTATGTATTCAGACTCCGAAAGCAATTGTTTTTTTGATAAATTAGTGTCACCAGGATCAAGCACTATGTAGCTGGCAAAATATAAGACCTTCTCCAAAGCTCTTTGCCCAATATCCAAAATCGCACCCATACGACTAGGAATACCTTTGAAATACCAAATATGAGAAACAGGAGCTGCTAATTCAATAGAGCCCATGCGGTCACGACGAACTTTAGAACGCGTAACTTCAACTCCACATTTATCGCAAACTACTCCCTTGTAACGAATCCTTTTGTATTTTCCACAGTGACATTCCCAGTCTTTCGTAGGCCCAAATATTTTTTCACAAAACAGACCGTCTCTCTCTGGCTTAAGAGTCCTATAGTTAATTGTTTCCGGTTTTGTAACTTCCCCATAGGACCATTCTCTGATCTTTTCAGGTGAAGCCAATCCTATCCGCATTGAATCAAAATTGTTTACGTCTAACAAGAATTGCTCACTCCCTTCTACTCAAGATCGTCTTTGGAGCCATCATCGGTTCCATCGTCTTTGTTTTTACCATCTATGTTATCTAAGTTCATATTCCCAATATCAGCTATAACATCAAAGCTTCTTTTATCAATATCTTTGTCAACTCCGGTAGCAACTACAGCCGGAATTTAGCCCTTTACGTCCATATCTAATTCTCTTGCAACGTCATTGATATTAACATCATCTTCATCATCTTCATCATCTTCATCATCTTCATCATCTTCATCATCTTCATCATCTTCCAAGGAAATTTCTTCCTCGTCTTCGTTTAATACTTTGATGTCAAGACCTATACTTTGCATTTCCTTGATAAGAACCTTGAAAGACTCCGGCACACCCGGTTCAGGGATGTTTTCACCCTTAACAATAGCTTCATAAGTTTTTACACGGCCAACTACATCATCAGATTTTACCGTAAGTATTTCTTGTAGTGTATACGCAGCACCATAGGCCTCTAATGCCCAAACTTCCATTTCACCAAATCTCTGTCCACCAAACTGGGCTTTACCACCCAAAGGTTGTTGGGTAACTAAGGAATACGGTCCAGTAGAACGAGCATGTATTTTATCAGCAACAAGATGATGGAGCTTTAACATATAAACACAGCCAACAGTTACCTGATTATCAAAAGGTTCACCGGTACGTCCGTCATACAAGACAGTCTTACCACTAGCATCAATACCTGACAAAGCCAAGGTCTTGTTCATATCCTGTTCGTGAGCACCATCGAAAACCGGTACAGCCATAGGAACTGCATGATTAACCGTCTCTGGAACGCCATATTTTTCAGTGTCATAGCCAGCTTGCTCTAATTCACTAATAAGATTTTTATCGCCAGACTCAATTTTCATACCTAAAGCACATGCTGCCCAACCTAAATGTGCTTCCAAAATCTGTCCAATATTCATACGCGAAGGTACGCCCAAAGGATTTAGCACAATCTGTACAGGTTCGCCATTTGGCAAGAACGGCATATCCTCACGTGGTAAAATACGAGAAACTACACCCTTGTTACCATGACGACCTGCCATCTTGTCGCCTTCAGAAATTTTACGTTTTTGCGCAATATGTACGCGCACTTGCTCGTTAACTCCAGGTGGCAATTCATCACCATTGTCACGCGTAAAAATTTTAACGCTAACGATAATACCCGATTCACCATGTGGTACGCGCAAAGAGCTGTCACGTACTTCTCTTGCTTTTTCTGCAAATATTGCTCTAATTAAGCGTTCTTCTGCTGATAGTTCCGTCTCTCCCTTAGGAGTTACTTTACCTACCAAAATATCTCCTGGGCGAACTTCAGCACCGATGCGAATAATACCGCCTTCGTCTAAGTCTTTTAAAGCTTCCTCAGAAACATTTGGAATATCTCTTGTTATTTCTTCAGCACCCAGCTTGGTGTCCCTGGCATCACAATCGTACTCTTCAATGTGAATAGAAGTAAAAACATCAGCTTTTACCAAATCTTCACTCAAAAGTACTGCATCCTCATAATTGTAACCTTCCCAGGGCATATAGGCTACAACTACATTGTGTCCCAAAGATAATTCGCCATGATCAGTTGCCGGTCCATCTGCCAACACTTGATTTTTTACTACCTTATCACCCTTATACACAATGGGTCTTTGGTTAACACAAGTGCCTTGGTTAGAACGTTTAAATTTCAAAATATTGTATTCATCATAATCACCGTTTTTAGTTTTAACAACAATACTATCACCTGTAACGCTATTTACTATACCGGCGTTTTTAGCCAAAATACAAACGCCTGAGTCAACGGCTACCTTGTATTCCATGCCCGTTCCTACTACAGGTGCTTGAGTACTTAATAGTGGTACAGCCTGACGTTGCATGTTAGCGCCCATAAGAGCACGGTTAGCATCATCATTTTCAAGGAAAGGTATAAGCGCAGTAGCTATTGATACAACTTGCTTAGGTGATACATCCATAAAGTCTGCCTGTTCCGGCGGAATGGAAAGTACGGCATCCTTATCACGAGCAGTAACGCGCTCTTCTAAGAAAGAACCATCCTCACCCAAAGGTTCATTCGCTTGTGCGATTATATAATTATCTTCTTCATCAGCAGTTAGATAAACTATCTCATTAGTTACTTTACGATGTTTTTTATCAACTCTACGATAAGGAGTTTCCATAAAGCCAAAGCGATTAATAACAGCAAATGTAGATAAAGAACCAATCAAACCAATGTTCGGTCCTTCAGGGGTTTCAATAGGACATATGCGGCCATAATGAGAATGATGTACGTCACGTACTTCATAGCCTGCGCGCTCGCGAGATAAACCACCTGGTCCTAATGCAGACAAGCGACGCTTATGTGTCAATTCGGCCAAAGGATTGTTCTGATCCATAAATTGTGACAACTGACTAGAACCAAAAAATTCCTTAATGGAGGCTACTACAGGTCTAATATTAATTAAAGCCTGAGGCGTAATAACTTCTACATCTTGAATAGTCATACGTTCTTTAACTACACGTTCCATACGAGCCAAACCAATACGGAATTGATTTTGTAAAAGTTCGCCTACGCTACGTACACGACGGTTACCTAAATGATCTATGTCATCTGGCAAACCCATGCCATCCATAAGATTTAATAAGTAGCCAAAAGAAACAATAACATCATCTGAAGTTATAACTCTAACTTTTTCACCAATATCAGTAGTAAAAAGAACCTTTTCAGGGGCTTCCATATGTTTTACAATAGCAAAATCATAGCCAGGTTGGTTGTAAATTCCACTGTTTTCAATTTTTTCAATGGCAGCATCATCAATAACTGTGCCGGTCTTAAGTATAACTTCACCAATGTTTCCATCTGCATCTTTGACACAAATTGGTTCCATAAGTTCCTTGCCAAAAAGTCTCCTGCGCCAATTCATTTTTTTATTTACTTTGTAGCGACCAACGTTAGCTAAATCATAACGTCTGGAATCAGAAAATGTATTACGAATAAGTTGTTGTGCATTTTCTAAGTTGGCAGGTTCGCCCGGTCGTAATTTTTTGTAAATTTCTAACAGTGCTTCTTCTTCATTATGGGTAGCATCTTTTGCCAATGTTGCCAGCAAACAAGGATGTTCACCAAAACATGCCAAAATATCGTCATTGGTTGGAAGTCCCATGACGCGCAAAAGAGCTGTTGCAGGAAGTTTTCTCGTTCTATCAACACGAGCATAAATAATATCATTTAAATCAGTTTCAAATTCAATCCATGCTCCACGATTAGAAATAACTGTCGTCCCATAAATTTTCTTGCCAATGGGATCCATAACCGCGCTATAATAAACGCCTGGACTTCTTACTAACTGGCTAACAATAACACGCTCGGCACCATTAATAACAAAAGTACCCGTAGTCGTCATCAGCGGGAAATCCCCCATAAATACTTTGGATTCTTTAATTTCCCCTGTTTCTTTATACAATAAGCGAACATCTACATTTAGTGGTGCGGAATAGCTAGCATCGCGTTCTTTACAAGTTTCAACATCATACTTCGGGTCGCCCAAAGTGAAGCCTTCAAAAGAAAGTTCTAAGTTCTCAGTGAAATCTTTAATAGGAGAAATATCCTTGAAAATTTCACCAAGACCCTCTCTTATGAACCACTCATAAAATTTCCTCTGAAGGTCAATCAAATGTGGCATTTGCAGTACTTCATTGATTCTGGCATAGCTATACCGAATCCTATCACCAGTTGGAACCGGTTTAAACATGTATTGACTCACTCCTTATAAAATTATTTTCGGAGGTGCAAACACGACAAGAGACAAAAAAATAGCAGGCTCCTCAAAAAAAGTTTTTAAGTCCCGCTCGTTTGTCCAAGTAAATATCGTGCTCCATCTCCTCTACGTGAGCGGAAACGCGATGTTCAACCACTGAACCCTCGTGTCTCTGTGAAATTATATTATAAATCATTGTAGTAAGCCATTTTATCACTAGTAGTTAAAAATGTCAATAGTTAAAATTAAAAAAGAAAAGGCTCTCAAAGCTGAGAGCCTTCACTATATAATTATTATTTTACTTCTACAGATGCGCCAGCCTCTTCAAGTTTAGCTTTTAGAGCATCAGCATCAGCTTTGCTGATTTTTTCTTTAACAGCCTTAGGAGCTTCATCAACGATAGCTTTAGCTTCTTTCAAACCAAGACCAGTTACTTCACGAACAACTTTAATTACATTGATTTTGCTACCGCCAGCAGCAGTCAAAACAACATCAAATTCAGTTTGTTCTTCAGCAACAGCGCCACCAGCAACAGGAGCAGCTGCTACAGCAACAGGAGCAGCTGCAGAAACGCCAAATTTTTCTTCCAAAGCTTTTACTAATTCGGACAATTCCAACACGCTCATAGCTTCAATAGCTTCCATAATTTGTTCTTTATTCATAATAAAATACCTCCAAAATTTTCTTTTTATTTTAGGGCTACACCCTAATTAACTTGCTTGCTGTTTATGCAGATTCTTTTTCTTTACGAACAGCTTCCAAAACGTAAACGAAATTGCGGATAGTTCCTTGCAACACATTGACCAATCCGGAAATGGGAGCTTGCATACTTCCAAGCATTTTTGCCAACAACACTTCGCGAGAAGGCAATGCTGCCAATGCTTTAATGTCATCAGTAGTAATCATTTTGCCATCGAGAACTCCAGCTTTAACTTCTAACGCTTTATGCACCTTGGCGAAATCGTTAAGAATTTTAGCAACTGCAACTGGATCTTCAGGAGCTACTGCAATAGCAGTATTATGCTCTAAATAAGCATCCATTCCTTCAATACCGGCGTCTTTAGCAGCAATACGAAGCAATGTGTTTTTAACAACAGTGTACTTAACACCTGCAGCTCGCATGGAACTTCTAAGTTTAGTATCTTCTGCTACTGTCAAGCCGCAATAGTTTACTAAAACAGTACATTTTGCACTACTTAATATTTCTTTAATCTCGGCAACTCTACTAGCTTTTTCAGGTCTAATACTATGCATCTTTACACCTCCTTGATTATGTTGTAATCAATTGAAAAGACCTCTCGGCGTGCAGCCGGAGGTCGTATATTTATACTTCTCCGACCTAGGCTGGTGATTTTATCTTTATGCATTGCTGCGCCTGCTGTCTACGGTCCGACGGTCATTTTCTATGTGATTTTTATAAAAAAACCTACTAAAAGCAGATCTATTTATCGCTTACAGCTTTCAAGATATCAATGTGTACACCAGGCCCCATGGTTGTGGACAAAGTTACACTCTTAATATATTGGCCTTTAGCTCCGGATGGTTTTACTTTTATTAAAGTATCAACCAAGGTAAGGTAGTTTCCAAGCAATTGTTCCTCTGAAAAAGAAACTTTGCCAATGGAACTTTGAACGTTACCAGCTTTATCAGTACGGTATTCAATCTTACCAGCTTTGATTTCATTAACAGCACGAGTAAGATCCATGGTTACTGTACCAACTTTAGGATTCGGCATTAATCCTTTAGGGCCTAAAATTTTACCCAAGCGACCAACAACACCCATCATATCAGGAGTTGCAACACAAACATCAAAGTCACTCCAGCCAGCTTTAATTTTATCTACAAATTCATCTGAACCAACAAAATCTGCGCCTGCAGCCTCAGCTTCAGCTACTTTAGCACCTTTAGCAAAAACTAAAACTGTTTTAGTTTTACCTGTCCCATGAGGAAGAACCAACGCTCCGCGAACTTGTTGATCAGCATATTTAGGATCTACACCCAAACGAACAGAAACTTCAACGGTACTATCAAAATTAGTTACAGAAGTCTTCTTGACTAATTCTACTGCTTCCTTAGGAGCATAAAATTTACCAGCTTCCACTAATTTAGAAGCGTCTTGATATTTTTTACCCATTTTTGCCATAATACATATTCCTCCTTGTGGTCGAACAGCTCTACGCCTCCCACTAAATTGACTAATAATTAGTCTTCTACAACAATACCCATGCTACGAGCCGTACCTTCAATCATACGTGTTGCGGCTTCAAGATCAGTAGCATTAAGATCTTCCATTTTGCTAGTAGCTATTTCGCGAAGTTGATCACGTTTTAGCGTAGCAACTTTTTTCTTATTAGGTTCACCAGAAGCCTTTGCAAGCCCTGCAGCTTTCTTTAAAAGAACAGCGGCTGGTGGAGTCTTTGTTACAAAAGTAAATGAACGGTCTTCGAAAACAGTAATCTCTACTGGAATAATAAGACCTGCTTGTGCAGCTGTACGTTCATTAAAATCTTTAACAAAAGCCATAATATTAATTCCTGCTTGACCAAGAGCCGGTCCTACTGGAGGAGCCGGTGTCGCTTTGCCTGCTGGAACTTGTAATTTAACCATTTTAATAACTTTTTTCGGCATTATTTACATCTCCTTAATTATTTAACTTCTTCCACTTGTGTAAAATCTACTTCAACAGGAGTCTCACGTCCGAACATTTCGACCAATACGTTCAGCTTTCCACGTTCTTCATTAATCTCTGAAACCGAACCCACGCATCCTGAAAAACCGGAGCCTGTAATTCTAACAGTTTGTTGTAGAACAAACTTACACTTATGACGGGCAACTGGCATTTCTTCACCGTCGCGAGGTATAGCGCCTAAAATACGCTCTACTTCACTTTCGGAAAGTGGAATTGGCTTTGTGCCAGATCCAACAAAACCAGTAACGCCAGGAGTATTACGTACAGCATACCATGAACGATCATTGACGATCATTTCTACCAACACATAACCGGGGAAAACTTTGCGGGCAATGACTTTTTTCTTGTCATCCTTAACCTCAATCTCATTTTGCATGGGAACAAGAACCTGAAAGATCTCATCTTCCATTCCCAAAGAATGAATTTTGCGTTCAAGGTTTGCCGTTACTTTATTCTCATATCCGGAATAAGTGTGTATAACATACCAATGTTTCTGTTCTTCCATCAGTTACTACACTCCCATCAATAGGCGGAATAACTGACTAAAAGCACCGTCAATAATCCAAATTAAGAAGGCAACAAAGCATGTAGCCAAAATAACAACTATGGTATATGCCAATAGTTCTTGTTTGGTAGGCCATGTTACCTTTTTCATTTCATTTTTTGCTTCGCGAAAGAATAGAGCCAAACCAGTGGCACTCTTCAAATTCGTTGTCGTTTGTGGAACGGCCATATTTTCACATCCCTGCTTATCAGCAAATATATACTAGTGCAATAGAAACCAAATTATTTGGTTTCTTTATGCAATGTATGTTTTTTGCAGAATTTGCAATATTTATTGATTTCAATACGATCTGGATCGTTCTTTTTGTTTTTTGTAGTCTGGTAGTTACGTTGTTTGCACTCAGTACAAGCCAAAGTAACGCCATTGCGTGCTCCAACAGCCATTCTTCAACACCTCACTTACACTTAAATATCTATCAGTCAAAATTGTTGCCCATGTAGTGTAACATACCGAACACTTTATGTCAACAATAAAATACAAGGCCGGACTAAATAGCCGACCTTATAATAAACCTTATAATAAACCTTCTAACAAGCACTTATTTCTCTTCTATTGCTGTAACAACGCCAGCACCAACAGTGTGGCCGCCTTCACGAATAGCGAAACGCAAACCTGGCTCAATAGCAATCGGGGTAATTAATTCTATATCCATAGTTACATTATCTCCTGGCATTACCATTTCTGTGCCTTCAGAAAGATGAGCAACTCCGGTTACATCTGTTGTGCGGAAGTAGAATTGTGGGCGATAACCATTGAAAAATGGTGTATGACGTCCGCCTTCTTCTTTAGTCAAGATATATACTTCGCCTTTGAATTTGGTGTGCGGGTGAATTGTTCCCGGTTTTGCCAAAACTTGACCACGTTCGATCTCAGTTCTTTCAACACCGCGCAACAAGCAGCCTACGTTATCACCTGCTAGAGCTTCATCCAAAGATTTGCGGAACATTTCCAAACCAGTTGCAACTGTTTGTTTCTTTGTATCACTCATGCCAACTATCTCTACAGTATCGCCGACTTTAACAAGTCCACGCTCTACACGGCCGGTAGCTACTGTGCCACGACCTGTGATAGTGAAAACATCCTCGACAGGCATCAAGAAAGGCTTGTCGGTTGCGCGCTCAGGTACTGGGATATAACTGTCTACTGCATCCATTAATTCCAAAATCTTTGCTTCGTAAACTGGGTCACCTTCCAAAGCTTTCAATGCGGAACCTACGATAACCGGAATGTCATCGCCCGGGTAGTCATAGCTGGAAAGTAATTCTCTTACTTCCATTTCTACCAACTCAATCAATTCAGGATCGTCTACCATATCAGCTTTGTTTAGGAATACTACCATTGCCGGTACGCCAACTTGACGAGCCAAAAGAATGTGTTCACGTGTTTGAGGCATCGGGCCGTCAGCTGCGCTTACAACCAAAATTGCTCCGTCCATTTGTGCTGCGCCTGTAATCATGTTCTTTACATAGTCAGCATGGCCCGGGCAGTCAATATGTGCATAATGGCGGGTTTTTGTTTCGTATTCAACGTGAGAGGTATTAATGGTAATACCACGTTCTCTTTCTTCCGGAGCCTTATCTATCATGTTGTAATCCATGAATTTGCCTCCGCCTTGCGCAGACAACACTTTAGTTATGGCTGCTGTCAAAGTAGTCTTGCCATGATCAACGTGACCGATGGTTCCAATGTTAGCATGGGGTTTGGTTCTTTCAAATTTTTGTTTAGCCATTTTAATTTCCTCCCTACGTGTTCTGTACCTTTTTTATTTTAAATATTTATACTCTTTGGCAAATAAATGCAAAAGAAGATAAATAAAAAAAAACCGATAAGAAGATAAATAAAAAAAACCCGATAAGAGGTTTGATAGTTTGGTGGCGGCGCACGGATTTGAACCGCGGACAGGCCGGGTATGAACCGACTGCTCTAGCCAACTGAGCTACGCCGCCTTTATAACAGTGATGGAGCTAATGACCAGGATTGAACTGGTGACCTTATCCTTACCAAGGATACGCTCTACCGACTGAGCTACATCAGCAATGGTTGCGGGGGCTGGACTTGAACCAACGACCTTCGGGTTATGAGCCCGACGAGCTACCAACTGCTCCACCCCGCGATGAAAAGAAAAACTAAGATTGGTGGAGAGGGTTGGATTCGAACCAACGAAGGTGAAACCGACAGATTTACAGTCTGCTCCCTTTAGCCACTCGGGAACCTCTCCACTATGAAGTTGCGTTGAAATTTGGAGCTGGCAAAAGGAATTGAACCCTCAACCTACTGATTACAAGTCAGTTGCTCTACCAATTGAGCTATGCCAGCGTCTCTTCAGCAACGTGATTAGTATATCGGATGAGCATCAAGTTGTCAATACTTTTTTATGGAAATCAGTAATAATTTTTACACTTACAGGTAGAAGTACCAGATAGTAACAACTGCCAACACAATTCTATAAACCGCAAAGGAAGTCAATGTGGACTTATTTAAGAAACTAATAAACCAGACAATCGAATAATAGGCAACGATAAAAGCAACCACAAAACCTATGGCCAACATTTGTAAATCGCCTATATTAAGCAGCTTAATATTTTTTAGCAGCTCATAAAAACAGGCAACGAACATAATTGGTACGGCCATAATAAAGGAGAAATCAGCTGCTGCTTTTCTTGATACCCCTACAAAAAGTCCGCCACCAATAGTAGATCCGCTGCGAGAAAAACCTGGCCACAACGATAAAAATTGAAAAAAGCCTATAAGTGTAGCTTGTTTTATAGATATTTTATCTACGTCTTGTACTAAATATTCCTCATGTCCCTTGATATAACGTTCAGCACCCCACATTAGAATTGCACCTAAAATTAAGCCAATAGCCACTGTAAGCGGTGAAAACAAGTGTTCTTTAATAAAAGAGTGCACTAAATAAGCAAATAGCATAGTAGGAACGATTCCTGCCGTTATGTGAATGCCGCTTAGACCTTTATTAGTCTGCCATCCTTCCTTTGTAAGAAAATGCAAAAACTTCTCCTTATACAAAACCAAAACTGACAAAATAGCTCCCAATTGAATAACAATTTCAAAAATAGTTGCTAAATTGCCCTCAAATCCTAAAATATGCCCAACAATGATCATATGTCCTGTAGACGAAACAGGTAAAAATTCTGTAAATCCTTCCACTATACCAAGTACTACAGCTATTAAATCTTGACTCATATTACCTCGTCACATTCCTCTCTATATCTTTTTGGTGATAAAAACAATTTTCATGCAATATTAATGCTGGGAAATTACATTATTATAAAACAATATTTTTAAAAAAGCCATACAAATTCATAAAAAAAGGTACTCCCTAAGGAATACCTTATTACATTTATTTTAATCACCAAAAGAGATCCCTATATGCCGTCCTGCTCGAATAATATCAGAATCAACAGGTACTAAATGTGGTTTGGAAGCAACCAGGGCAATAGGAACTATCGCTATCTTATTACTCATAAGTGCTACCATTGTATTATAATTTCCTTGTATAAATGCTTCCGTAGCCGCCACTCCATATCTAGTAGCCAACACTCTATCGTATGGCGTAGGAGAGCCACCACGTTGCAAATAGCCTAATACTGTGCAGCGTGACTCAACGCCTGTACGTTCCTCAATATCCCGTACAAGCTTTTCTCCTACGCCACCTAGACGAATAGGTTCTAAGCTGTCTTTAACCATTCTAGCGACCGTCATTTCGCCGCCGACAGGCCGTGCACCTTCTGCAATTACTACAATGCTGAAATTTTTCCCATTTTCCTGCCGTTCCTTAACTTTCGCTAGCACTGAATCAATATTATAGGGAATTTCCGGTATCAATATACAGTCAGCACCACCGGCAATTCCTGAATGCAAAGCAATCCAGCCCGCATAACGCCCCATAACTTCCAAGGCCATAACACGATGATGCGACTCTGCGGTCGTATGCAACCTATCCAACGCTTCCGTGGCCATAGCAACTGCGGTATCAAAACCAAAAGTTCTCTCCGTTACCGGCAAATCATTATCAATAGTCTTAGGAACTCCCACGACCTTAACGCCACATTCGCGACTAAGCTGAGCAGCAATATTTAAGCTACCGTCACCGCCAATAACGATAATACCATCAATACCTTGGTCGTGTATATTTTTTACTACGGTTTCTCGCATATCTTTATAAAGAAGTTCGCCTTTGCTATCTTTCCCGACTACATAATGAAAAGGATTATCACGATTAGTTGTGCCCAAAACTGTACCACCAACAGGCAATATACCTGAAACATCTTTGGACGTCATGAGCTTCATATTATTCGTAATCAGGCCATGGAACCCATTAGCAATTCCATACATTTGGTAGTTATTATGTTCTGCTGTTTTTACAACCGCACGTATAACCGCATTCAAGCCAGGACAATCACCTCCACCGGTAAGAACTGCCATTCTACCCTTGGGTTTAGTCATATTATCACCTCTAACATTCCACATTCCAAATTTTCATGCCTTCTGACTTTACACGAATAGAGGCCGTACCATCAAATTTATCATAGCAAAGGATATCATTATCAACATAACCGGGCCAAGCAACTACGAGCGTAAAACTTTTACCTAATTCATGTAATAAAGTTTCTACGTCAATATGCAAAACAGGAACAAAAAATGTTTGTACTCTATCTAAAAGAATAACATCGGAATTGTAACTAGCCAAAATTTCCTGCATAATTGCAGGTGCTTTTTTCTGCCTTTCAGCTGGCAATAGCTCCAAAAATCCCTCAGTAATTAATAAACGGCAATCAACATAATCCCACCCCTTAATATCAGCTGCCTCTCGTAGGACTTTGCTCTTACCACTTCCCGGTTTTCCAGCAACAATCAGAACTTTGCTTTCTGCATCTTGCAGGCTTGCTACTTCTTCTACGAAATCCTCTACCTGGCTCATGTTTTAGCCCTCCCTAAAATTTCTTTACTACTATCCGCACTAACAATATTGTAAATATTCGTCATAGACATCCCAAATTCCTCTAAAAAATAAACATCATCCGGAAATACCCAAATGATGTTTTCTATATGTTACATATCTATCAATTTTTTCCTGTTTTGGCTATGCTATGAGAGAATCTTTCTTTGGGATTCATGGCTATTAATCCATTGTAAACATTACGCAAATCAGTAGTATCTTCCCTTGAACTAAGAAATTTCTCTAATTTACGTTTAACTCTTTGCAGTGCATTATCAATAGACTTAATATGACGCCTCAACTCTTCAGCAATTTCTTGGTAAGACTTTCCGTCTAAATAACGCCGCAAAACTTCCCATTCTAATTCACTAAGCATATTGTTCATTTCTTTTTCAATATCAATAAACTCTTCCTTACTAATTACCATGTCTTCAGGATTAATAACTTTTACACCAGAAATAACATCTAGCAAGGTTCTATCTGAGTCCTCTTCATAAATCGGTTTATTTAAAGATACATAAGAGTTTAACGGAATATGTTTTTGACGCGTAGCCGTTTTAATAGCCGTGATAATTTGTCTGGTAATACACAATTCTGCAAACGCTCTAAACGAGGCCAATTTATCGTTTCGAAAATCGCGAATTGCCTTGTACAAACCAATCATGCCCTCTTGAATAATATCTTCTTTTTCAGCTCCTATAAGGAAATAACTTCTTGCTTTGGCGCGTACAAAGTTACGATATTTTTGCAACAAATAATCCTGAGCCATCAGGTTATTGTGTAATTTCACGTCTGTTGCAATTTCCTCGTCCGTCATATCGGCAAAAATCTCATAGGGATTTTTAAATTGCTCTTTTGGGGATTGGTCCAACATGAAATTCAACTCCTTTTTTCAGGATTCAAATACCAGCCTGCACTATATTGGTACAATTTTAATTATACCTTGTAGTATAATTACCGTCAATGTAAAATGCCGTTTTCCCGCATAAGCACTTAATTTGAGCCTATCCCGTTTTATTTAACCAGTGCTGTCCTTTGACGAACCACCTCATAAAGTAAAATAGCCCCTGCTGCTGAAGCATTTAATGAGAAAACTTCGCCACGCATAGGTATCTTTACCAACAAATCGCAGTTTTCCTTCACTAGACGGCCCAAGCCTTTTCCTTCTGCACCAATAACCAATACGATTGGCCCTGTAAGATTGCCCTGAAAATAATCCACGGCTCCCTCCATATCAGCGCCCACAACCCAAAATCCCTTGGCCTTAAGTTCATTAATAGTTTGCGTTATATTACCAATTTTTACTGTGGGAACATATTCTACTGCTCCTGCAGAAATTTTAGCAACAACGGCATTAAGCGGACAACTGCGGCGTTGAGGCATTAGTATGCCATGTACACCTGCAGCATCTGCAGTCCTAATAAGTGCCCCTACATTTTGAGGGTCCTGTAATTCATCTAAAAGTAAAAGAAAAGGCTCCTGATTTTTATTATGAGCTTTTTCCAATACTTCTTCCAACTCATAAAACCGCACAGGTGCACCTAAAGCTATGACACCTTGATGACGCAACCCCTGCGACATTTGATTTAATTTTTCTATTTTAACAAATTCTACTAAAAGTCCCTGGGTCTTAGCCAAATTAACAATTTCGCCAATACTCCCGCCTTTTATGCCATCTTGCACCAAAAGCTTGTTTATGGCTCGCCCGCTCCGCAACGCTTCCGTAACAGAATTGCGTCCTACAATAATTTCATCAGACATTTTACCCACCTATTCCAACTTCTGACCTCTTTGACCATTACCATTATTATTTATTTTTTTGCAAAGCATCTAACCTTCCGCAAGACATAGAACCTTCATGACAAATGCCCTGTGTTACACAACTCGGACCGGCATTTTCAAATAAAACCGGTGCTACCTGCTTAACTTCCATTAACATTTTTTCTGCCAAAGCCCTAATTTCCCACTGGGCTCTGCTACAACAACGAAGTTCAAAAAAATGGTGTAAGGCTCTAGCGTTCATAGTTACTACTATTTTTGTTTCTGCCGCATTAGGTAAAATATAGCGTGCATCTTCAGCTGGCACACCCATTTCAGTCCATTCTGTATACAAACATTGTATTTCCTTATTTATAGCTTCAAATTTCGCCTTAGCCTCAGGTCTTGAGCTAATACTGGGAGGAATAATAGTTTCGAAATTATGTTCTTTCACATAGCGTTGAGATTGTTGTTCATAAGAAGCTATGCGATGGCGCACCAATTGATGTGTTAGTACTCTAGACACACCCTCAATAGCAAAAGTAAAACTAACATGTTCCAATGTGGAAAAATGACCCATTGCAACAAGTTTGCGCACTAATTTTTCTGCTTGCTCATCACTTATCTTTTCTTCCAATTCTGCTGCTCCAATAGGCGAGTAACACAACCTAGCACTCATAGCCACTGTTTTTTCCGGCTCAGTTGTATATCTTAATAATTTGACCTCCATTTTTTCACCTCTATTATTCTAAAGAAGAGCAAGCTCTCCACTTATTTATTTTGCTTCTTTTGCATTTCTTTTTGAATTATGACAAATGATTTGTCTAAAAAATCCCCTAAGCGCTCTTCCTGCTCACTTAAAAACAGCCATCCTGCCAAAGCCTCCCAGGCTGTTCCTTGTCTGTATTCCCGCACACTAGCACTTTTAGGTACAGTTGATTTTGTATTACGGCCACGGCGGGCAATAGCAGCTTCTTCCGGTGTAAGTTCTTCAATCAAAGCATCCATAGCCTTAGCCTGCATAACTGCAGAAACCATTTGTGCTCCCAAATTGTGCAATACCCGTACCTGTGCAGATGTGGGCAAAAGACGCATGCGCACATACAAAGAAAATACTGCATCCCCAATATAGGCCAAAATAACAGGATTTAATTGTTTGGGATCCGATAAAAGTTCTAGTTCCGGTCCACAAGCCGCCAAAGCCTGTTTTTTTATAATACTATACTGCTCAAATTTCACTGTCTATGCCACCGCACTCCCTGGGTAGTGTCCTCTAGAACAATTCCCATTGCCGTAAGCTGGTTTCGTAGCTCATCGGCTTTAGCATAGTCTTTATTTTGACGAGCTTCCTGCCGTTGGGAAATGATTTTTTCTATTTTTTCATCATCAGAACCAACTTTTATATCCACAATCTCATTTTTTTCTAGTACACCAATGATGCTGCTCATTTCTGCCAACAACTTTTGCATTGTGTCTACTAATTTCCCATCAGGTTGCTTTTTACTGGTAATAACAGCTTGATGATACACATTAATTTCTTTTGCTAAAGCAAACATATAGCTAATAGCCAGAGCAGTATTAAAATCATCTCGCATAGCTTCTAAGAAATCTTCTCTTATTTTAAGTACAACGGTTTTAGTTTCTAAACTTTCTTTATCAGGGCCAACGCTAATAATCTTAGCTAACTCCGTTAAATTTTCTTTAGCTGTTTTCAGCCTAGTCAAACCACGCTCTGCCTCAGATAAGCGTTGATCACTAAAATCCAAGGGGCTCCTATAATGTGTTGATAAAATAAAGAACCGCAACACTTCCGGTGAAAAATGCTCTAAAATTTCTTTAACAGTAAAAAAATGCCCTAATGACTTAGACATTTTTTCTTCGTTTACTGTGATAAAACCATTATGCAGCCAATAATGCACAAAAGGATGACAACCTGTGCAACCTTCAGATTGCGCAATTTCATTTTCATGATGAGGAAAAATTAAGTCACTGCCTCCACCATGGAAATCAAAAGTCTCTCCTAGATATTTCATGCTCATAGTCGTACATTCAATATGCCAACCAGGTCTTCCTAGACCCCAAGGGCTTTCCCAAGAAGGCTCTCCCGGTTTTGCTGCCTTCCACAAAGCAAAATCCATAGGGTTTTCTTTGCGGTCGTCAACATCTATGCGAGCACCTGCCAACATATCCTCTAAATTACGCCCGCTTAACTCACCATAATGAGCAAATTTTTCTACTCTATAATATACATCCCCATCAACTACGTAACCATAGCCGTTGGCAATAAGCTTCTTAACTGTGCTGATAATGTCTGCCATGTGATCGGATACCCTTGGGTAAACATGGGCACGACGAACATTTAATTGGTCCATAACCTCAAAATATGACTCAATATAACGACCGCAAATATCACTCCATTGCACACCCTCGGCATTAGCCTTGTTAATAATCTTATCATCTACATCTGTGAAATTCTGCACATGAGTCACATCGTAACCTTCATGTTCCAAGAAGCGTCTAATAACATCCCAAGTAATAAAAGGTCTTGCATTGCCCACATGAGGGTCATTGTAAGGTGTAACACCACAAACATAGATGCCAGCCTTGCCCTTTAGCAAAGGTTTAAACTCTTCTTTTTGTTTTGTCAAAGTATTATATACTCTAATAGTCATGATAGTTCTCCTTTAAGCTAATGAAATACCTGCTTTTTCTAAGCTGCTTTTTATCCGTTTGATACTGCGTTCTACTCCCAAAAGTGGTATCATTTCCACCAATTCCGGACCATGCTGATTTCCCGTTAAAGCCACGCGAACAGGCATATAAACTAACTTGCCACCAAACTTAGTAGCCTTTTGTATAGACTTAAAAATACCTTTTACAACTATTCCATCAATAGTTGATGCCGCCTGTAATTCATCTATAAACATTTTCATAACCACAGGAACAGAGTCTTCTTTTAATACGGCTTCTGCCTCTGTAGTTTCAAAATCGAAATCATCGGCAAAATACATACTTACTGCCTGAGGAATTTCAGCACCAAAGGATACTTGTTCCTTGGCGGTCGCTACTACTTTTTCCAACCATGCCAATTCTTCACCCTGTTCAGCACCTGTCATGTAACCTGCGCTGATCATATGGGGTTTAGCTGCAGAAAAAAACTCTTCTGCCGTTAATTTGCGCATATAGTGCTGATTAATCCAATTGAGTTTATCCACGTCAAAAACAGCAGGGTTCTTCGCCACATGTTCCATAGAAAAAGCGTTTATTAATTCTTCTTCAGTGAAAATCTCTTGTTCACTATTAGGCGCCCAACCCAGTAAAGCCAAAAAGTTAACAAGGCCTTCCGGTAAATAACCCATTTGCCGGTATTGGTCTACCGATGTAGCTCCGTGTCTTTTACTCATTTTCTTTTTATCTTTACCTAAAATCAAAGAAATATGGCCAAATTGAGGACGTTCAAAGTTCAAAGCATCATAAATTAGTAATTGCCTTGGTGTATTCGATAAATGCTCTTCAGCGCGAATTACATGTGTAATATGCATTAAAAAATCATCAATAACTACCGCATAATTGTAAGTTGGAATTCCATCTGATTTGACTATAACGAAATCGCCAATTCCATCTGATTCAAAGCTTACTTCTCCACGCACCAGGTCAACAAAATTCAACTTTTCTCCTTCGGGAACACGAAAACGTATGCTAGGCTTTCTTCCTTCAGCCTTAAATGCCTCTATATGTTCAGGTGATAAACTACGGCATTTTCCCATATAACGCGGCATCATAGATTTAGCAGTAAGAGCTTCTCTTTCTGCATCCAATTCCTGTGGTGTACAGTAGCAATAATAAGCTTTACCCTCAGACAATAACTTATCAGTATACTTCTTATATATAGCTAGACGCTCCATTTGATGATACGGTCCATAAGGTCCACCTACGTCTATTCCTTCATCCCAATCCAGCCCAAGCCACTTTAAAGCAGCTTTTATGTTTTCTTCTGATTCAGGTGTCGAACGCTCCACATCGGTATCTTCTATTCTAAGAACCATCTTTCCGCCCATTTTACGAGCCAAAAGCCAATTAAATAAAGCAGAACGTGCGCCGCCAATATGAAACGGTCCAGTAGGGCTCGGTGCAAATCTTACACGCATTTCTTTGTCCATGAAATATTCCTCCATTATAATTAATAAGTAATAAGTAAATTGCTGCCTGTAATTCTCTGCAAAAGAATATTTCTGACAGACTTTTGGCAAACAATCATAAATAAGCAACTTAATTAAACGCAAAAATCAGATAATGTAATCAAACTACCTGCCTATTATAACATAAAGTGCAGATTATTTTTTGCCTATTACCGTAACAATTACTTGTGCAGCTATGCCTTCTTTACGACCAACAAAGCCCAACATTTCCGTAGTCGTGGCCTTAACATTCAAAGCATCTGAAGCCAAATTTAACTCCTTGCACAAATTAGCTTCCATTTGCTCTCTATAGGGAGATATTTTGGGTTGCTGAGCGATAATCGTAATATCTGCATTGCCTACTTGCCAACCAGCTACAGCCAAAAGCTTTACAGTATAACGCAAAAGCTCCATGCTATCTGCATCTTTAAATTTTTCATCATTATCGGGGAAATACTTGCCAATATCTCCCATACCCGCAGCCCCTAGCATAGCATCCATTAATGCGTGTAATGCTACATCTGCGTCAGAATGTCCATCCAATCCCAGCTCATAAGGTATTATTACACCGCATAGGATAAGTTTTCTATTTGGTACTAAGCAGTGTACATCAAAGCCACTGCCAACATGTATATTGCCCCTCACAACAAGCTCTCCTTTTTGTTTTAATAAGGATTTCGCCCAAAGCAAATCTTCCGGAGTGGTTATTTTCTGGTTTTCGTAAGACCCTTCTACTGCAACAACCGGCACGCCCATAAGTTCAACAACCCCGGCATCATCAGTAACAACTGCGCCTGTTATTTTAAGGGCATTATATGCCATCTTTAATAACCCCAGCCTAAATATTTGTGGCGTTTGCACAGCTCTTAGTACTTTACGATTAGGCGTTCCTGTTACGAAATTGTTTTCATCTACAGCCTTTATCGTATCTTTTACCGGCATTGCCGCTATGGCAGCACCTGTTTGTTTGGCTGCCTGCCAGACTCTTTCAAATATTTGTGCTGTGGCAAAAGGCCTCGCACCGTCATGTATGGCGACATATCCTTCCGTCCCTTGTATACTATTTAAAGCATTTGCTACAGAATCCTGTCTTTCCTTGCCGCCGGCCACTACTTCCCACTTCATCCCAGGATAATATTCATCCTGATATTTTTCTATAAGCTCAGACGCCTCCCTGATTTCAGAGGTTCCAACAACAACTACTATTCTTGCAAGATTCTTAATTTTATTAATTTGTTTTAAGTTATGCACTAATATAGGCGCTGTTCCTAAAACCACAAAAGCCTTGTTTTTACCAAGGCCTAAGCGTTTCCCTACTCCAGCAGCCGCCAAAACTACTATAAGGTTTTCCATAATTTTCTCCTACACTATTTTATTTTAGCAAAGATCATTCGTCCTGCCGATGTTTGCAAAACCGACGTCACTATAACAGACACAGTTGCATTAACATATCTCTTAGCATTTTCTACCACTATCATGGTGCCGTCATCCAAATAGGCAATAGCTTGACCTTGTTCTTTACCTTCTTTGGCTAAAAAAGCTTTCATTTCTTCTCCCGGCAGCACAGCCGGTTTTACTGCATTGGCCAAATCATTAATATTTAAAATGCGTACGCCTTGAATTTCTGCCACCTTACTTAAATTGAAGTCATTAGTTGCTACCGCTCCGCCTATTTCTTTGCAAAGCCTAACTAATTTTGCATCAACTTCAGTAATATCATCATAGTCCTTCTCACTAATTTGCACTTTTATTAATTTATTAGCCTGTATTTCTTTAACCACGTCTAAGCCCCTGCGACCACGATTGCGTTTTAAAGTGTCTGAGGAATCAGCTATTTTTTGCAGCTCTTCCAAAACAAATTTTGTAATCACAATAGTTCCATCTAAAAACCCTGTTTTTATAATATCTACAATACGCCCATCAATCAAAACACTGGTATCAAGGATTTTATAATTGCAAGAAACTAAATGAGCACTTTCTTTCTTTGTGCTCTCCCTCGGTATCCACAAAGAAGGAACCCGATTAAAAAAAGATATGATATCAGTACGTTTACGCAAGGCGACTTTGGCACCAACAATAGCAAAAATCAAACTCAAAATTAAAGGAATATATGATCCTATAATTGGTAAATGAGAAAATGGTGTCCCTAGTAAATTGGCTACCACAAGACCAATAATAGCACCCATTGCTACTACTAGAATGTAGCTAGTTGGTAGCTTCGATAAAACTACAGCAATAAGTTCTGTAAAGCGCATAGTCCTGTTAATAAGTGCAGGAGCCAATGCATAACCAACACCGCCGAAACACAAAACGCCCAAAATACCTGCCAGAGTTGTTGCTATCGTAACACCAAATATACCACTACTTTCGAATTTATAATTCACTACTCCTGAAATATATGGCGTCATGAGCTCCATTAAAATCAATCCAGTAATAGCAAAAACGATCACTATTGTTATTTTTAAAACTTTTTCCAGCATCTCTTCACCTCCTTTCCCTTACATCGCTCCATTTTACTATAAATATGCTCATAAATATACCCAAAAAAAAATACGTTAAAATCAACGTATTTTAGCTGAAAAAATTCATTAACCATGCTTCACTTTTCGGTCCATCACATGACCTAACCAGCATAACCTCACTTAGCAATATTTGTTTAGCTGTATTCAAAAGCCGTCTTTCTCCCGTAGAGAGTTTTTTTGTATCTTCTTGTACTGCTAACGTGCGCACCACATCAGCAACTTCAAAAATATCGCCGCTTTTCATTTTATCTAAATACATATTAAAACGTCTATTCCAAGTAATTGTCTTCATTATGTTTTCCGGACGTTCTTTTAATACATTTTCAACCTTAGTCAAAACCTCTTGATCAACAATATGGCGGACACCAACACGCTCGACATTTCCTTTGGGAATCATAACCTTCATGTCTCCTAGGAGCATTTGCAAGATAAAGTATTCGACAATATTACCGTCCATTGTGCGTTCTTCAACTTCTTCAATTATTCCAGCGCCGTGCATTGGATAAACAACTTTATCTCCTATAGCAAACATTCTTGTCCCCCTCCTTAAAAACACTTCTTCCAAAAATAAAAAAAACACTACCACATCCAAATACCATATCAGTTTAATAGGAAGAATATAGATATATTTTAACACACACTTTGGCATTTTGTCAAAGTTATGTATTGTACCATGATGTTTTTGTATATGTCAACAAGTAAATACGGTTAATTCTGCTTAAAGTATTTTTAAGGATTAATAAGATAATGTGCTGGGTTCTCACTACACCTTTGGTGTTTTTATTGAAAATAAAAAATATGCCACTACGAATAGCTTTTTACTATCTAATTACTAAAAAATAAATAGCTATCCCCACAATGAATAAACTCATAACATTATAATAAGTGAACGTTTGTAAATAGTGCCGGCTTTGAGTGCTATTTTCTTCTACATAAAGCTTATACGATATAACACTCGACATAGACGCAATAAGCGTACCTAAGCCCCCCACATTTACGCCCAGAAGCAGTTCTTTGGCATAGTCAGTAAACCCTGCCAACAAAATAGCTGCTGGGACATTACTCACTATCTGGCTTACTAAAATACTTAGACAATAAACACCGGTACCAGTCCCCATAAAGCTATTTTTAATGCCTATTACTATGGGCAAATGGGAAATATTGCCAATAAAAATGAAAAAACCTACAAAAGTAATTAACAGCGAATAATCAACTAAACGAAATAGTCCGCGCGCAAAAATTCCTACAGTTAGTATAGTGCCGGCTAAAACCAAACGGTAATCCACAAGTCGAAAAACCCCGAGCAGACAAAAAACAAATAATCCTATGAACAGATAAAGCTCCTTAGTAGCTAAAACTTCAATAGCTTCTAAGGTGACATTTAATGTTTTTCTGCTTTCGTGTGCAAGCAACCACGACAACCACAAAGCGGCAATTACCACCAACAATATTGTATATGATAAAAGTTGCCAAGGACTCATATCATAATGAGCATAAAGAAAAAGGTTGTGAGGGCTGCCCATAGGCATTAAAGCACTGCCCAAATTAGCAGCTAAGGTCTGCCAAATGATAGTTTTTGCCATATCCATATGCAGCTGCACACCAATAACCAGTGCAAGAGGAACAAAAGTCATAACCGCCACATCATTTGTAACTAACATAGATACAAAGAAAGTAATACCAACTAACGCTGTCGTTATATCCCTAAGGGAAACACAGCGTTGCAAAATATGTACAGCTAAATAGTCTAAAATTTTTAGTTGCTTAAATCCATTAATCACTAACATTAAGCAAAACAGCAACCCTAATAAAGAAAAATTTATATAACTAAGTTGTGGCGCGTGCCAAATGGAAGAAACTATTGCTAGCAGGCAAGCAACTACCATAATAGCCTCTCGGGGCAAAAAGGCAAGCATCCAATGCCAGATAGATTTTATCTTTATCAAAATAATACCTGCAACGCTTCTTCCACCGTATTTACTTGCATAATACCTGTGATTTTTTCTTTGCCAAAGTTCAATTTCCCTTTAGGTACCACGAATTTATGAAACCCTAATTTTGCGGCTTCTTTAATTCTACGCTCCACAAAACTTACTCTACGGATTTCTCCTGTTAGCCCCACTTCACCCAAAACTAAGACACCTGTAGTAATTGGCACATTTCTAAAACTGGAAACCAAGGCTGACACTACCGCTAAATCCGCAGCCGGTTCTGTTATTTTCACGCCGCCTACTACATTGGCATAGGCATCTTGAGTACCAAAATCAATCCCCAACCGTTTTTCTAAAATAGCCAGCAACATATTTACCCGATTATAATCAATTCCCACAGCGGTTTTTCTGGGCATCCCATACGGTGTTCTGGAGACCAAAGCCTGCACCTCTACCAAAAGTGGCCTATTACCTTCCAAAACAGCTGATACTACGGAACCGGCAACAGGAGACTCTTTCCTTTCTAAAAACAAACCTGAAGGATTGGTTATTTCCGTCAATCCAGTTTCTTCCATGGAAAAAATACCGCTTTCACTGGTAGAACCAAAGCGGTTTTTATTGGCTCGCAAAACACGGAAAGCATAAGAGCGATCACCTTCAAATTGTAAAACTACATCTACCATATGTTCTAAAAGCCTTGGTCCGGCAATATTTCCTTCCTTTGTTACATGTCCAATAATAATAGCAATACCTGTTCCCTTAGCAAAACGTAACAATTTAGAGGTGCACTCTCTTACTTGACCAACACTACCGGCAGATGTATCCAATTCGCTATTAAACATAGTTTGAATAGAATCTATCACCAAAATTCGAGGTTTTGCACTCTGTGCCTGCACCAAAATCTGTGCTAAATCAGTCGAGGTCATAATAAGCAAGTTTTCACCGGCTTTGCCCAAACGCTCAGCTCGCATAGCAGTTTGCGCCTCAGATTCTTCTCCTGAAACATAGAGTACTTTAACCCCTTTATCGCTAAATTTAATCCCAGCATCCAAAGCAATTGTTGACTTGCCAATACCAGGATCCCCTGCCAATAAAATTAAAGAGCCGGGAACTATACCCCCACCAAGTACACGATCAAACTCGTTTATACCCGTTGCCATCCGTTCAACTTTTTCTATAGCGATACTAGCTATGGTTTTAGGTTTCGACGACTCTCCCATAGGCAAAAAAGACTTAGACCGCTCCTCTACGATTACTTCCTCTACAAAAGAATCCCACTGTCCACACTCGGAACACTTCCCCAACCATTTTGCTGTTGCATAACCACAACTTTGACATACAAAACGCATTTTTGCTTTAGCCACCATCTTGTCTCCTTATTAATCTGCTGAAAAGATCTATTTTAAAGCTTTGCTTTCCTATCATCTGGAGAACTAATTCGCTTATAAGACTCTTGAACGATAGCTTGTTTGTCTTTTTCTGAAGCATGTTCCTCTAAAAGCTCTAAACTGTAATGCATTAATACGGCTTCCCTAGTAGTAATTAAATGCTTAAGGAATAAATACTCTATCGTTTGTCGCGCATCCATCTTATTAACTGTTAACGCACTTGCATTTTTCCCAACAGCTGTTTGCATTTTGACAATACGAATAAATCCCCCAGAACCCCTTTTAGATTCCACTAGGAATCCTCTGTCAGGTGTAAAACGCGTACTAACCGCATAACTAATTTGGGAAGGAGCACATTCCAATTGTTCCGCCAATTCATTACGCTGAACTAAAACAAACTTAGCATTTTCTGTAAATAACTCGCCAATAATAAAATTTTCTATAACATCCGCTAAATTACGCATAGTCTCGCCTCTCTCTACTTACTTATATCATATTTGACTTTTTGACTTTTAGCAAGTAGTAATAAAATGGGACCCCCTAATGGGGTCCCTAATGAATTCAATTAAGTTACTTTAATTTTTGAGCAAAATCATAACCAAATTGTTCTGCCGCTAAAATTTCTTCCGGCCTCGGACGCCACTTACAGTTATAACCAGTTTCTACTTCCAAACCAGCTTTTACCATAAACTCTTCCATGTCCTTTTGCGCTCCACCGCTCCAACCCAAGGTACCAAAAGCTGCTGCCTTTTTGCCAATAGGCTTTAAACCTTTTAAATAGGTAAATAATCCGCCTAAGTTTGGCATCATCCCAGAATTTTGAGTTGGAGAGCCAAACAAAATACCACCTGCGGTTAATAACTCTGCTACAATATCACTTTTATTTACATTGTCATACCTGAATAACTTTACTGTTATTCCTGCAGAAGAAGCACCGCGCGTAATAGCTCTAGCCATGGACTCTGTCCCGCCCCACATAGTATCATAGACTATTATCAATTTAGAACTCTTAGTCCCTTTTCCCCACTCCTCGTATTTAGCCAAAAGTTCTTTAATATGCGAACGCCAGATACACCCATGACCTGGAGCAATTAGTTGCAAATCCAAACTATTTACCGTTTTCAAAGCGTTGCCAATAAGTTTAGCATAAGGTAATAAAATATTGGCAAAATATTTTTTCAACTCATAGTACAGAATACTCGTATCTACTTCATCGTCAAAACGCTTACTAGTACAATAATGCTGTCCAAACGCATCATTCGAAAACAGTATTTTATCTTCTACCAGATACGTTATCATAGAATCAGGCCAATGGAGCATAGGTACAGGAATGAACTCTAATGTTTTATTTCCTAAAGAAAGACTGTCTCCTGCCTTAACAACTTCAAAGTCAAAAATATCTCCATAGTGCTCAATAGCCTCGCTTTTACCCTGTCTGGAAATATAGAACTTTGCGTTGGGACAAGCGGCGGCAAGTGCTGGCATAGAACCTGAATGGTCTGGTTCCACATGATTAATAATTATGCAATCTATTTTCTTAGGGTCAACGATTTTTTTAATATTATCGAGAAACTCGCCTGAGTAAACTGCCTTTACTGTATCAATTAAGCAAATTTTTTCTGCCATAATAAGGTAAGAATTATAAGTTACACCATGAGGAGTGTAAAATCCGTGAAAATCTTGCATAGTCCAATCAATAATACCTACGTCAAAAATATCTTTTACCAATTCTTGCGGTTTCATAAATCATTGCCTCCCTTATATACTCTTAGATTAAGCCTACCTATCTATCCAGTGTGCAACTTACCATAAAAGTTCTTTAATGCTAAAAACTTATATAAGCCTATTTCTTATTATACCTCAAATAAAAATCAATAACAATTATTCTTCAAGCTTACTTCCCCAGTACTTTTTTCCAAATACAATTCCAAAGCGTGAAACTTATTTATAGAACTACGATGCCCAACACTGACAACCGTTGTTTCCCGCAAGCGTTCCGCCACTAATTTATACATAGCAGCTTCTGTTGCTTCATCCAAAAAAAGCCATTTAGGACTGTAGATTAATGCTCGGACAAAAGCTAACCTTTGTTGTTCACCAACAGACAAAACATATGACCAATCTGCCTCAACGTTTAAATCTTTTGCCAGATAACTTATATGACAATCCTTCATTAACACTGTCAATTCCGCATTGCTTAAATCTGTGGTGCCCGGATACAAAACTGATTCTCTTAAAGTCCCTAGTGGTAAATAGGGTTTTTGAGGTATAAACATAATCTCTTCCTTACGCGGCATAGTTATTTTTCCCTTTACATATGGCCAAATGCCTGCCAATACACGCAAAAGCGTGCTTTTGCCGCTGCCACTGACTCCTTTAACTAATACATTTGTTCCTGGTTGCATAATAACATTAATATCACGAAGAATGCTTTTACCATTAGGTAACGCAATCTCTAAATTATCCATAACCAAAATATTGTCCTGCGCAACTACCCGTTCCAAATGAAGTTGTGGATCTTCCCCCTGTACGACTTGCATATGAAGGCCAAATCCTGTTAACCTGTCTACAACCGCCTGCCACTCGGCAATAGAAGCGTACATATCTACAAAATAAGACAAGGAGTCTTGTACTCTACCAAAAGCAGTGGATATCTGCATTAACCCACCTAAGGTAATCTGCTTAGTTAAATAGCGAGGAATAGTAACTACAAAAGGAAAAATTATAGCAATCTGAGAATACCCTGAATTAATCCATACTAGTTGTTTCTGTTTTTGAATAATATGCCAAAAATTATCCAACAAAAGACTGAACCTCTGTTTAAATACTCCACTTTCTTGTGTTTCTCCACCATAAAAGGCTACACTTTCAGAATTCTCACGCATCCGCATCATACTGAATCTAAAATCTGCCTCATAGCGTTGTTGAACAAAATTCAATCCGACCAATTTACGTCCCACCATATGAGTAATCCAAGTACCTACTATAGAATAAGCCAAAGCCACCCAGACCAAATAACCTTCAACGTGAATATTAATATTAGCTATTTTGAAATCTAAGGATCCTGATAAATTCCAAAGGATAAACACAAAAGAAACCAACGTACACAAAGCTTTTAAGATACCTATCGAAAACTTTATGGTCATTTCCACAAATAACCGTACATCTTCACTAATACGTTGGTCTGGATTATCTGTCCCTACTCCAAACATTTGCAACCTGTAATATGTTTTGTTTTGCATCCATTCGTCAATATATCTAGCAGTTAACCAGCGTCGCCAATTAATAACCAACACTTGCTGTAAATAATAAGAATATACGGCAAGAATAATATAAATAAAAGCCAACCAAGTAAAATGCAACAACTCCGCAAAAATTATTTGCGATTGATAGTTTTGCAGCGCGGTATAAAAAGCATTATTCCACTTGTTTAATTGTACAAGCATATAAACAACACCAAGTGTTAACGCAACAATAGTTCCTAATAATAAAAAGGCCTTACCCTTTTCTTCCGACTGCCAATAACTTTTAATTAGCTGCCACACCTGCTTTATAAATTCTCGTCCTGCTTGCACTTTTTTCAATACAGCTACACCTCATTAAATTATTTATTCTATATTTAAATACGACATTTTAATTAAAAATGAAATTCTCTAATATTACTGCCAAAAAGAACCTGACTTTAACCGTCAGGTTCCTTTTTTTATTTTGTTAAAATACAATTTTTATTTTAGCGTATTAGTTATTATTCTTTTCTGCCTTCGCATCCGCTACTTTTTGTGCCCTGGTTGAAAACAGGCGTTCAATTACTACGTATAAAACTGGTATTAAGAACACACCAACTGATGTAGCAAAGGTCATACCGCCAACAACCGCATTTCCTAAAGATACACGTGCACCAGCACCAGGAGCGGTAGCAATAGCTAAAGGCACACAGCCCAAAATAAACGCAAAGGAGGTCATTAAAATTGGGCGTAAGCGCAATCTTGCGGCATCTATAGCCGATTTTATAATAGACGCTCCTGCTTCTTTATTCATTTTAGCATATTCAACAATCAAAATAGCATTTTTGGCGGCCAAACCAATTAAGGTAATCAAACCTATCTGCATATAAATATCATTTTCCTGCCCACGTAAATATTGGGAAAGCAAACATCCTAATATAGCTGATGGCACCGATAACAAAATGGCTAGTGGTACTGACCAACTTTCGTATAAAGCTGCCAAGCACAAGAATACCAAAAACAAAGAAATCGCTAAAATCTTGTTAGAGCTATTACCGGCCTCAAGTTCATCACGACTTTGATCTACCCACTGGTAAGTATACGTAGTCGGCAAAACTTCCGCAGCCACTCCTTGCAAAGCTTTCATGGCTTGTCCTGAACTATACCCAGCAGCAGGACTTCCTGCGATTTTAAAGGCACTAACCCCATTAAACCTAGTAACTGAAGGAACTGAGCTAATGCTTTTATATTTTACCAAAGTATCCAGCGGTACCATCTCATCACTACTACTTCTGACATAAAAGAAACGCATATCATGGACATTTTTTCTAAATGTAGAATCTGCTTGCATTACGACCTTCCATGTACGACCAAAACGATTAAAATCATTAACCTCGCTACCGCCCAAAAAAGTTTGTAATGCTGTATAAACATTGCTAACAGGAACACCCAAAGATTCCGCTTTAGCTCTATTTACTTCAAAATCATATGCTGGAGTATCAGTGTTAAAAGTGGTATACGCAACGCCAATTTCCGGCCGTTGATTGGCTTTAGCTACAAATTGCTTGGCGTAGGTATTCATGGTATCGACAGAATCTCCTGCCAAATTCATAATGTACATATTTAAGCTACCTGTACTAGATACTCCCGGTAAAGCCGGAGCATTGAAGGCCATCATGGTCATTTCTGGGATTTGAGATGTAATTACTCTAGCCTTTTGGATTGTTTTCTGTATTGTAACAGTACGTTCATTGTATGGTTTCATGCTGACAATAAGCAATTCGGCACTTGACTTAGGTGCCTGTGTTAAAATATCAATACCGGATATTGCTGAAACATGTGCAACACCAGGAAGTGCTCGTAGTTGTTTAGCAACTTTTTCCATAGCATAAATACCACGATTACTAGAGGATGCTTCCGGCAAATTAAAGGATATCATAAAATTGCCTTGGTCCTCATCAGGAACATAGCCGCTTGGCAAATGCTTAGCAATTGCGCCAATCAATACAACCATGACAACAAGACCAATCATCATAAGTTTGATATGTCTAATACACTTTTCTACATTAACTACATATTTATTTAAAAGTCTGAAAAACCATTGATTAAACTTATATACTATTTTACCCAATAAACCTTTTGCACTTTGGTCTTCATCACGTGGTTTCAGAAGTAGGGCACATAAAGCCGGTGTCAAGGTCAAGGCAATAACTGCTGACAAAGCCATGGATACGGCAATGGTTAGGGAAAACTGCTTATACAACATGCCCGTTGTCCCACCGGTAAAAGCAATGGGAATAAATACGGCCGCTAAGATAAAGGCAATAGCTACAACCGGTCCAGATACTTCTCGCATAGCACGGTAAGTTGCCTCCCTAGGTGACAGTCCAGTGTCTTGAATATGATGCTCCACTGCTTCCACTACGACAATGGCATCATCAACAACCAGCCCTATAGCCAGTATCATGGCAAACATACTAACAGTATTAATACTAAAACCCATAAAAACAAAAGCTTCGAAGGTTCCCACTAAAGATACCGGAACTGCTAAAAGGGGAATTACTGTGGCACGCCAATTACCCATGAAAAGATAAACTACGAACATTACCAAAACCAAGGCTTCACCAAAAGTGTGTGCTACTTTTGTTAAAGACTCACGTACAAAAATTGTGTTATCTTGCAATATTCCTATCTTCATATCCGGAGGAAAGCGAGTCTCCGCATCTGCCAATTCAGCTTTTATTTTTGCTACGCTATCTAACGCATTAGCATCAGTGGTTAAATAAACAGGGAATACTACCGTATCACCACCATCGAGGTATGAAACAATGTTATCACTTCGAGCACCTTGACCTATAGTAGCAATATCTTTTAACTTTAAATTTTGTCCATTCTTAGAACGCACGATGATGTTACCAAATTGCTCCTCATTCGTTAGACGTCCTTGCGCACTGGCCGAGTACTGGAATTCTTGTTCCTTCGCCGTTGGCCTAGAACCAATTGCACCAACCGGAGCTTGAATATTTTGTGCTTCAATAGCACTCGAAACATCACTGGCCGTTATTCCTAATTGGGCCATTTTATCTGGATGCAGCCATATGCGCATAGCATATTCAGGTCCATAAGCATCTACTTCAGAAACGCCTTTAACCCTTTGGACAGCATCTATAAAATTAGTCATAGCATATGTCTTCAGAAACATGGCATCATAAGTCTTATGAGGCGAAGATAAGGTGAAATACATAATTGCCTGAGAATTCTTTTTAGCAGTAGTCACACCACAACTAGTAACTTCTGCCGGTAAAGAAGACGATGCTTGGGATACGCGATTTTGCACTTCAACAGCCGCAATATCACTGTTCTTATCCAAGTTGAAATACACGTTTAAAGCATAGCCACCATTATTAGTACTGGTAGAACGCATATCCATCATGTTTTCTACACCATTTACTTTTTGTTCAATAGCCGTGGCTACAGCCTCTTCAACTGTAGAAGCATTGGCGCCAACATAAGTTGTTGCAACTTCCACCTGCGGTTTTGTAATATTAGGATATTGTGCAATAGGTAATGTAAAACCAGCAATGGTTCCCAACATGGTAATAAGAATTGCCAGTACTATCGCGAAGACCGGACGGTCTATAAAAAAACGTGACACGATTTATTACCCCCTTGTTTATTTAGTTGGAGCAGCCGCTGTTGTATCTAGGTCTGCTTCTGTCATAGGCTCTGCTTTAACGACAGTACCCGGTCTAACTTTTTGAATGCCCTCTACAACAAGAGTTTCTGTGCCGTCTAGGCCACTTTCAACCATCCACAGCCGACCTATACGAGCACCAAGCTTAACTTCTTTCATTTCCACTTTATTTTCACTGTTAATTATGCTGACAAAATGCTTATACATAACTTCAGATACAGCTCTTTGTGGTACTAATAGAGCGTTTTTGCGTGTCCCGCTATTAACTTGTAAAAGAGCAAACATACCTGGTAATAATGTACCATTGGGATTGCCAAATTCTGCTTTCAAAGTTAAAGTACCTGTGGTGCTATCCACGCTTCTATCAACTTGATCAATTCTGCCTTTTAGTGGATAGATGGCACCGTCGCTCAAAGTTAATACCACGTTTTCCAACGCATTGCCATTTTTAGTATTACCTTTTAATAACTGCAAATATTCTGTTTCAGCCAATGAAAACTTTACCCTCATAGGGTCACTATTAGAAATAGTAGTCAGCACTGTTGACCCAGCCATAACAAAGGTTCCTTCTGCCAAGCAATTTGTATCAACTTTGCCGGCAAAAGGAGCCACAATATTGGTTTCCCCAACATCCACTTGTGCATTTGCCACCAGTGCCTCTTGCGCGCTAACCGCGGCTTCTGCTTGGGCAAGCTGTGTAGTATAACTATCCAATGTTTGCTTGGAAACAGCACCTTGCTCATACAAAGTTTGGTAACGTGCTGTATCTCTTTGCACGTTTATTAGATTAGCCTCAGCATTTGCTAATGTAGCCTTGGAACTCAGCAAACTGTTCTCATAACTGCGTGGATCAATAACGTACAATAATTGTCCTGCTGTTACCACATCACCGCCATTAACAAATTTCTTGACAATCATGCCTGTAACCTTGGACTTAAGACTAACTTCATCTTTTGCTTCTACAAAGCCTGTATACTCATAAGTCAAGGGTGTATCTCTCTTAATTACATGCATCGTCTTTACTGCTACCGCTTTTGTTCCACTTGCTTGTTGTTTGCCGCAACCAGCAAAAGCCATCATCAGAATGCATGCTAACCCCATGGCTAATACTTTATTCTTAACTAACATACCAGAACCTCCCACAACCATTTATTAATCAAGCCTAATAAACATAAACTCAACAACTGCTATTATAACTGAACTTTTTTTAACTTGCAATTTTTAATTATGGCATTTTTTAGAGTTAATTCTCTACTTTACGCCTATATACGCTTTCTTTCGTCTTCTGACTGTTTAGTCAAAAACTTCATCGTTTTTATTTTTGTGTAAATATTTTGTTAAAGAACCTTTGGCAATGACAAATGCTTCCTTATCCTTATTCAATAACACCAAACTATCCCCATCATAATAAAAACCTTTTACATCTGCTTTAGTTACGAGACAACCTTTTTTATTATGTTCTTCCTTTACCATAGCCCAAAATTTAGCTAAATTACCCACCAATTTTTCTAATGACACACTTTCCCCTGTTTGCATATTAAAATTAAAGGCTTGCATAATATGGCTTTGCTTATAATCATTTGCAGTCTGCACTCCCGTAAATAGTAAACTAAGATATTTTTTACCGGCAAACTTCACCTCATAGTGCATTTCTACCTGCCCACTATTATTTGCTGCACTTAAAACTTTTCTTACAAAAGCCTCCACTTGTCCATTTACTTTACCTTGCTTATAACCTATCCCCATTTTTGAAAACTGTGGATAGGTTATCTTATTACCATTTATTTCAAGCTCTTGCTGTTTTATGAAATAGCCCCCAGCCCCAACAATATCTGTTTGCTTACCATAACTATTCTTAGACTGTAAGTCTAAATAAAGATTCGTCTGCTTTGCTTGCCAAATCCCCGCCATATATTTCCAAAGTGTACGAACGTAGCCTATGGTCTCAAGAGGAGTCGGTCCAATAATCTTTTGCGTTGTCAATAATTCAGCAGCGCCACCATCATCCGCATAAACTGCTATAGCCGAACAAAAACCCTGCAGATAAGGCTCTACTCCAGAGTTTTTGACATCACCATTTCCATTATATACATTAAGATTATGATATAACTCTTGCTTATTCGCTAAATCCACAACAATGGTTCTATCAATTGTAGGAAAGGCTAGTTTTGCTTTATAGTTTGGTAAATATTTTCCTACAAAAGCAAGGCCACTATTATTTTCTATAGTAAAAATTTCTTTTGCTTCATCATTATTGAAATCCAATATTCTTATATCTAACATACCACCGCTGCCACCTGTTGGTGCTGTAATAAGCACATTGGCAACACCATTACCGGTTACATCAGCTAAAGTCAAAAAACTGTTATAGCCTCCACAAGTTTTTGGTCGAATATAAGCCTTGATTTTCCCGTCTTTTATGTCCTTAACAATAACGTAAATATTTCCCCTGAAATTTGAGTTAGCAACTACTTTACTCCCCATTAATAACACTTCTTCATCCTTGCCATCGCCGTCAACATCGCCAACAACTTGATCAATTATTTCACCACGTTGCACTTCTAAAACAACTGGGTTTGTCTTTTTAACAACCACGTTATTTTTGATGCTTACAGGAGTAAATACTGCTTTGTTTTCTCCTGAAATATTTGAAGCGGCTTGTACCCCAACCGGTAATAACATTATTCCTAAAACACCTAGCATTAAATATCGCTCTCTAAAGTTCATAGAGAATATTCCTCCTTATTTACTTTGCTGCGAAAAATTCCAACTGCAACAATACTTATATTTTTAAATTCTCCATTCCATTATACAATATATTAATTAAAAACCATAAACTTTAATTTTTTGCCTAGATAATAGATAAAAAGATGCTTTTATCCTAATAATGTTGTAAAATATTAACATCGCGGTGAAAATATACTTATATCTAAGGGAGACTGCTAACATGAAAAAACTTTTAACATTATCAATAATTTTCTGCCTTTTACTAGCCTTAACAGGCTGTAGTGGAAGTAAAAACAGTACCGCTTCACCTAATAGCTCAACTCAAAACAAAGCAAAAGTAAGCTTGGCCCTGTTACGTTTAACAAGTTCCGCCCTGATTTTCATTGCTATGGAAAAAGGTTATTTTGCTGAAGAAAATCTAGAAGTTACCCCCTAATGGTTTGATGCAGCCCAGCCTATCGCAATTGCCACCGCTTCCGGCAAAGTAGATGTCGGTGCTACGGGCATTACTGCCAGTTTGTATAACATGGCTGCCGCCGGTCAAAAATTAGCTATCGTTGCTGACAAAGGCCGCGAGGAGAAAGGGTTTCCTTCTTCTGCATTACTTGTAACAAAAACATTATATGATTCCGGCATCAATTCTGTGGCTGCTATTAAAGGTAAACGTATTGGCATTACACAAAAAGGATCTACCTTCCATTATATGTTGGGTCGTATTTTAGAAGCTAAAGGCTTAAGTTTAAAAGATGTTACAATCGTTCCTTTAGGCAAATTAAGTGCCGTTATGGCCGCATTGCAAAGTGGGCAGATTGATGGTTGCATACTAAACGAGCCGAATATAACTAAAGTTAATACAGCAGGTTATGGTAAAACGATCGTACAAATAGGCGACGTAATTCCCTATCAAACTTCAGGTATTTTCTTTTCCCCTGCCTTTACCCAAAAACAAGATGTGGCAATTCGCTTCATGCGTGCGTATGTAAAAGCATGTAACTATTACTATGACAATGCTATCAAAGATGCTTCTCCCGCTAAGAAAGCTGAAATCGTTAAAATTATTGCTAAATATACCAAAGCTCCTGAAAGTGATATTACTTTAGGACTCCCCTACATAGATAGATCCGGAAAACTTTTAGCATCTGATATAAAAACCCAAATTGCTTGGTATCGTGCCCATAATATGCTACAAGGTGACTTGCAAGCTGACCAAATTATTAATACTACATTTTTAGAAAAGGCTCTAAAAAAATAACTGCTATAGGGGAAAGAATATGGAATTAGTTGTAGACAACGTATGTAAAAACTTTACCAACAACAAAGGTACCAGGCTTTCCGTTTTAGAAAATATTAACCTCACTATAAAAAAAAAGGAGTTTGTAGCTTTAGTAGGCCCCAGCGGGTGTGGCAAGTCTACTTTACTCAATATTGTTGCCGGGCTTATGGGCTCTACCTCCGGGCAAATTTATTTTTCTAACGTGGAAAAAAATCGTTCTCCTGCTATGGGCATTGTTTTCCAAGACACCGGCCTATTTCCTTGGCGCAACGTTTATGAAAATATTGCCTTTGGTCTTGAAGCTGCGCATATGCCGACAAATGAACAGATTAGCATTATCCAAAACTACATTGAATTAGTGGGACTGGCGGGGTTTGAAAAATCATATCCCCACCAATTATCGGGTGGTATGCGCCAAAGAGTTGGTATTGCTCGTGCCTTGGCCATTAATCCTGATTTATTACTTATGGATGAACCTTTCTCTGCTTTAGACGCTCAAACTCGCACTATCATGCAAGAAGAATTAGTTTCTTTGTGGGAAAAGACCCGGCTTAGTACTCTTTATGTTACACATAACATTCAAGAAGCAGTGCTTTTAGCCGATCGCGTTGTACTTTTATCCCGTCGTCCCGGCAAAATTAACCGTATTTTGAATATTAGCCTTCCACGCCGTGACCGAGAAAAGCCTGAAAATGCCACTATAATCGCAAAATTTGTAGATGAAATCTGGCAACATATCAGCAAAGATGCTCGTGCCGCCTTATTGGAGGTGACAGATAGTGACTAATGTGAAAGTAAAAAACCGTATGTATCAGTGGCAAAAAACTTACCCTAGTTGGATTTCCTTCTTATCAATTTTGCTATTGATTCTTTTGTGGCAAATTGTTTGCTTATGTGGCGTAGTATCACCATTGTTCTTACCATCACCATTACAAATCCTTATGGCCTTATGGTCTATGATTTTAGATGGTGAAATTGCCCGCAGTCTAGCTGCTAGCCTTTATCGCATCATTTTAGGCTTTCTTTTCGGCAGTCTTTTGGGATTAGTTGTTGGTCTTTTAACCGGAACCTCTGCCTTAAATGATAGAATCGGCACTCCCTTAGTAAATATTTTCTATCCCATTCCCAAAATCGCCTGATTGCCTTTGTTCATTTTATGGTTAGGAATAGGCGAACTATCCAAAGTTACAATTATAGCCCTTGGTGTCTTTTTTCCAGTAGCAATGAACACTCATTCCGGCGTAAAAAATGTTGACCCCTTGCTCATTAAAGTAGCCATAAGTTTTAATTCTGATTGGTGGAAAACCATGAAATCTGTAGTGTTGCCCAGTGCCTTACCTATGATTTTTACCGGATTACGTCTGGCTGCCGGCACTTCTCTCTTACTTTTAGTATCTGCGGAAATGATTGCCGAACAAGAAGGCATTGGTGCCCTTATTCTTCACTATGGAGATTTAATGATTACCGATCGCCTTATGGCTGGCATCATCGTGCTTTCAGCAGTGGGATTATTTTTTAATTTTGCCTTGCAATATATGGAGCGCAAAGTTATACCTTGGAAAAAATTTTTAACTCTTAAAAGGCCTTACTTGCATTAATATGTAAGTAAGGCCTTTTGCGCAAGTTTTTTACAAATAAATTTACTTATAATATTTCGTTTATTTTATTGCCAAATATTATCTAAAAATATACAATAGTTAAGTAAAGTTATAAAATCGCTAAAGGAGTTTTTATTAATGGAAAAACGTGTAATTCAAGTAAACGAGCGTGTGCCTTTGCTCATGAGCATACCACTCAGTCTCCAGCACCTATTTGCTATGTTTGGAGCCACAATTTTAGTTCCTTTTCTCTTCAAAGTGGACCCAACAAGCTGTATCTTTTTAAACGGTGTTGGTACTTTGCTGTACATCTTCTTGACCAAAGGAAAAGTACCTGCGTATTTAGGCTCTAGTTTTGCTATTATATCTCCTGTCATGGTGGTTTTATCTACTGCAACTTATGCTTCTGCTCAATCCGGCTTTATAGTATTTGGTCTTATTTATTGTTTGTTAGCACTCATTATAAAATATGTGGGCACAGATTGGATTGACGTGGTCTTTCCACCTGCCGCTATGGGGTCTATTATTGCCATTATTGGGTTAGAGCTTGCCCCTACCGCTGCTGGTATGGCTGGCCTTACTGGGACTAATCTGAACTATCATAATATTGCTATATCAATGTTTACCTTAGCCATTACTATTATTGGCTCCGTCGCCTTTAAAGGCTTCTTTGCTATTATTCCTATTCTTTTTGGTGTTATTTGTGGCTATCTTGCCGCCCTCTTTACCGGTATGGTTGACCTTACCGGGGTAATTAATGCCCCTTGGTTTCAAATCCCACATTTTTATGCTCCTACTTTTGATTTAAATGCTATTCTAATTATAATTCCTGCTGTTTTAGTTACACTAGCAGAACATATTGGACATCTAATTGTTACCGGTAATATTATTGGTAAAGACTTAGTAAAAGATCCTGGACTTCCACGCTCTCTACTAGGTGACGGACTAGCCACAACCCTTTCAGGCTTTTTTGGTGGCACTCCTAATACAACGTACGGAGAAAATATCGGCGTTTTAGCTTTAACCAAAGTATATAGCGTGTGGGTTATTGGTGGCGCTGCAGTCTTAGCAATCTGCCTATCCTTTATAGGTAAACTCAGTGAATTAATTCGCAGTATTCCTGTACCTGTCATGGGCGGCGTTTGCCTTCTCCTTTTTGGAGTCATTGCCGTATCCGGTATCAGGCTTTTTGTTGATAGACAAGTAGATTTCACTAAATCCTCAAATATGGTTATGACTGCCACTATTATGAGCATTGGTTTATCAGGTGCAAAACTAACATTTGGCACTGTTACTATTCAAGGTATGGTATTAGCAACTATTGTTGCCGTTATAATGAGCCTTACTTTTAGATTATTTCACCTATTAGACGCTAAATAATAGTAAACAAAAGGAGTTAATTGTAATGAAAACTCGCTGGAAATATTTAACGGCCCTTTTATTGGTTTTATTTATTGCTGCCGGCGTATATTTTTTCTTTTCTGCTAACAACAAAAAATCCCCTGGATATTCTTTGGCTATTTTGCAAAACTCAATATCTTCTCATGATTGGGCAACTTTTCAAAAACACATAGACCTGAAAAGTTTTTATGGCAGTGTTTTCAACGATATTATAGCACCTACTATACGTCAACCCAGCGATTCTTTTACTGATCAATTTCTTGACGGAATAGTGCAAAACATAAGAACGACCTTTGTTGATTCCATGACTGAATATACAAAAGAAATTGTAACTAAAAATTCCCGTGATAAAAAACCGGCATTGCCTGAACAAATTTTTGCTCGTAAGTTTATTGGTATGATAGATTTTAACAATATGACTTATAAAAAATTTAGCAATACAAAAATAACAGGAAATACTGCAACAATAGACATAACGATTACCAATAAAACTCTCAATAAAGATTTCTTATTACAAGTCAGGATGAGGAAATTAGAAGATGATACTTGGCAATTAGAAAAAATAATAAATATTCCTGAATTTTTATCTGCTTTAAAAAAAGCCCAGACTGAAAAACTAATCGCTCTTAACAAACCTCTAAGTGATGAAATTGCTAAAGATATTGTCATAAGCACAAACAACTTTGATATTAAAACCCACAAAACTATGGGACTATCAACTGCCTTTATTTATAAACCTACAATAATCTTTAAGTCTACTGAAAAAATTGTAGAATTCATAGGACAAGTTCAGGTATTAGGTAAAAATAACGTAGCACTTTTTACACAGAAGTATATTGTGCATGGTCCTTTTCCTATAGGTGCTAAACAAGATTATAGTTTTAGTTGGACCTTAAACCCCTTTATTCCAGGAGATAAAGTGTTAATTGAAGCCAATACTAGCGACTTGAAAATTAAAGAAACCATTCTTAGTGTTGAATTTGAAAATGGAAAGCACTTGCAAACTTTAGAACAAGTACCAACGGCAAATTAGACCTTCCACAAAACAAATTCTCGTTTTTAAGCTGAACACATTAATCAGCACCACCCGTCTAATGAAGTGGTAACATCTAAGTGGACACTTAAACCACTGGTGACTTAGTGTTATAATTTTGTAAAAAAGCGGTGAAAATAATGGGCCTCAAAGGTGGAAATAAGAGATATTTTAGCAAGGAATTTAAATTATCAGTTGTGCAGAGAAATTTAGCTGGCGAAAGCAGTGGGAAACTATCCAAACAACTTAATTTAGATAAATCGCTAATTTGTTGCTGGGCAAGAATATATAGAGATAAAGGGGAATCTGGACTAGAATCCAAGAGACGTCCTGGAAATCCTCTTGCTACATATCAAAACAGAAAAACGCTATCCATCGAAGAACACCTTAGATATGAGCTGGCTAAAAAAGATATCGAGCTTGCAAAACTAAAAAAAATATTAGAATATCAGAGGGGGCATGTCAAGGCAGGAAATTAATACGATTGTATTTCGAGGCGATATTCGAATTAAGTGACCGTTATTCTGTAGTATGGTTATGTAAACAGTTTTCGGTATCTAGAGCTGGATATTATAACTGGATAAAACATAAAAATCGTCCCAATACATATGAGTTACAGCGGCAAGAAATTATATTATTTATACGTAAAGTTCATGAAGAAAAACCCAGCTATGGCTATCGCAGAATTCGTAATCGAATTTTGAAAGATACCTGATGGCATATTTGTCTCCCGAAGGTGCTCTCTTGCATGCAAAGTATTGGCATCCAGTCTAAGGCATGAAAAAAGAAACACTGGGGCGGTGTTGGAAAAGAGCATAATATCTTTAAAAATATTCTAAACCGCAATTTCACGGCTAAGAGACCATTACAAAAGGTTGTAACAGATATTACCGAATTCTACTGGCATGGCAGAAAATGCTTCTTTACATGTTACTTAGATTTATTTAATAATGAAATGGTGTCTTGGAATTTTGGTTTTCGTGAAGACCTGCCTTTTGTTCTTAAACCACTAACAGAGCTCTTAGTTTTAATTGGAAAGGCTGCTGGTTCAGAGCCAACAATACTGCATTCCGATCAAGGTTCACAGTATAGCTCGCCTGCTTTCACAACGCTTTTGAAGAGATATGGCATTATCCAGAGTATGTCTCGTGCGGGAACGCCACATGATAATGCTGTTATTGAGAGTTTTTTCGGTTGGTTCAAAGAAGAATTGAACTTGGATTTCCATTTCAAGAAAGCAAACGATATTTTTATTGTTGTTCATCAAGCTGTAGACTATTTTAATATGCAAAGGCCGGGTGCTAAACTGCAATATAAATCTCCCATACAGTTTCGTCTAGATAGGTGCAACTAATTATTAGTGGTTATAGTGTCCTTTTTATATTGACCACTTCAACATAGCAGGTGGTTTTTTGTTTCTCACGCTTTGCGAGCGAAACAGACTAAAGTCTTATAAAACCCCCCCCCCCCGTATCAAAAAAGATACGGGGGGGGGGTAATTTATGTCACCTTAATGTATTTAATTATAACATACCACGAAGTTTCATAGGTTCAGCTAAAGCATTAAGTGCAACAATATAAGCTGCTACACGCATGCTAACCTTATATTTCTGTGATGTTTCATAAACGTTTTTGAACGCCTTAACCATAAAAGCATGTTGTTTCTCAATAACGTCTTCTTCAGTCCAGAAATAACGTTCCAAATTTTGTACCCATTCGAAATACGAAACTGTAACGCCGCCGCCATTGGCTAAGATGTCCGGTACAACCATAACGCCATTTTTTTCCAAAATAACATCTGCATCAGGAGTAGTTGGGCCATTAGCACCTTCAACAATGAATTTGGCTTTTATCTTACTTGCATTCTTTTTGGTAATTTGTAACTCTAAGGCCGCCGGTACTAATACAGTTGCATCAGCTTCCAAAACCTTTTCATTCGTTACTGCTTTTGTGCCCGGATACCCTGCAATAAGGCCTTTATGTTTAGACGCATATTCAGCCACTTTATATGGCTCCAAACCTTCTTCGCAATATATAACCGCCACCAACGTCACTTAAGGCGACTATCTTAAGCCCAGCAGCATGAATAAGCTTAACAGACCAACTACCTACATTGCCAAAACCTTGTACAGCACAAGTTGCATCTTCCGGTTTAATACCTTTGGTTCTAAGAGCCTCTACTACAGCAGTCATAACACCACGTCCTGTAGCAGATGTTCTACCCAAAGACCCGCCCATACAAATAGCTTTACCAGTAATAAAGCCTGGCGTATATTCGCCTTTAAGTTTACTGAATTCATCCATCATCCATGCCATAATTTGTGCATTAGTGTTAACATCAGGCGCAGGTACATCCATTTTTTCACCTATAATAGGTGCAATTTTATCAATAAATCCACGAGTCAATATTTCCAATTCACGTTGCGACAATTTAGCAGGATCTACAACAATACCACCCTTTGCACCACCATAGGGCAACCCTGCAACTGCACACTTACAAGTCATCCAAAATCCCAAGGTTTTTACTTCATCCATAGATACGTTTTGATGATAACGAATACCACCCTTAGCAGGTCCTAGAATTGTGCTGTTTTGAGAGCGATAGCCGGTGAAAATTTGAACTGTTCCATTATCCATTTTTACAGGAATTGATACTTCCAAAGTACGTTCTGGGTGCTCAATAATAGCGGCTACACCAGGATCCAACTTCATTTTCTTCGTTGCAATCTCCAACGGAATCTGTGACATTTCAAATAAATCCATCTAAATACACCTCCTGAAATTTCTACAACGAGATAATATATCCCCACTAGAAATTATATTCCTAAAAAAAGTCTTTGTCCACGGAATTCAGTATTTTGTATACAATTCAAATACCAAAAACGCCCCTTCACTCTTTCCCTCCTCTCTTGCTTTTATCCATTGGATGCATTATGGAAATTGTTTATATATCTCTCCAAAGGGTATCCCCGCAATTATACGCTCTGCGTAATCTTCCCGCAGTTGTACAACTGCACATTCTAAGTGCTTGGAGGTGATCCCATATTCAATAGATAGCCATGCTTCCATAAATGCTGCTAAGTGATCACAGCCTTTAAGCAACTGTCCATCGACGGCACTATATTGGTCTGCGTTATATTTATGCGGAATATCTCCCGGAAGCATTTTTGTTTTCTTATTTAAAACCACCCTATTTGTGAATTCATTAGTAGTGAAATTAATGATATCTTGATGCCATTCAACAGGCAATAAAGGTAGTATTCTCTCCTCTACTTGACGCTTTTCTATTTCTTTAATCATTTCATCTAAGCCTTTTACTGAACGTTTAACCGGAGAAATAATATCTCTAGTCAAGACCTCAGGTAAATCATGCCACAAACCACCTAAAAAATCATTAACCAAACGTTGCTTGCAGGCGCCCATCTGCAATGTACAAAAATACGATAAAACAGCCACAACAAGTACATGGCCCATAACCGAAGTCTCTGGTACTCTTGGAGATTGAGACCAACGCTTTTGGAACCGTAACTGTCCTATAAAATCAATGAAATTCCGTGTCTTGCAACCAAGAGCAATTTTTTGTATTCCAGCCAAATCATAATGGTCTTCCAGCTCACTGGCAATAGCACGCTTAGTTTCTTCTAACCCGTACATCCCTTGATTCAAATGATAAACTATGCGAAACTCCCACTCGGTCGCTAAATAGTGTGCAGCTCTTAATATTTTTTTCTCTTTTAAATTTTGTTCTTCATTAAAATAAACCTGCATCCTCTTAAAAAATTCTGTTCCCACTAAAGAAGGAACCCGCGCCGACAATTCACCATAAACCCATTTATTCAACTCTGGGCCGCTGCGTCGCATAAGTTCATGAAATACCGGTGGTTTAATATCTGTTAACACAATACGATGAAAAAGCTCAAAAATACCACCTTCTATAAGAGCTTGCCAATCCAACTTAGCACCATGCTCTTTTTCTTCATAACGAGCTAAAACATAAAGGATCATCATTTTATGAGCCTGTTTATCCAATTCCGTAAATCCTTGAGGTCTGATATGATCATTCCATCTTTGAATATGTGCAGCTTCAAAGATGAATTCTAACAAATCTTTATTTAAAACCAAGCTTTTCTTCTCATTTGTCATGCTTATTCTCTTTTCCTTCCTTTAAATATGCGAAAACAACAACAACAACAATCTATGCTTATTTAATTCTCTAATCCTCTTTGAAATCCCTCTATAATTACATAAAAAAAATGTAAAGTATATAGCTAAATATGCTATAATGTTTGTGTTCTTATAGCACAGAAAGGTTGTGGAAATGTAACGATGAAAGAGATGGTACGGTTAGAAGGCATTACAAAAAAATTCGGAGATAATTTGATTATTCCTAATATAGATTTAACTATTGCGGATGGTGAATTTCTTACCTTGCTCGGGCCTTCCGGGTGCGGAAAAACTACTTTGCTACGTATGATTGCCGGACTTGAAGAACCTACCTGCGGTAAAATATTTTTAGACAATGCAGACGTAACCCCCTTTGCTCCCTATAAAAGGGATGTTAACATGGTTTTCCAAAACTATGCATTATTTCCACACATGAATGTAGAAGAAAATATTCGTTTTGGTCTTATGATGAAAAAAATTCCCAAAGAAGAACAACAAGAACGTTTGGAGCAAGTATTATACTTAATGCAATTAGAAGACTTCCGCACTAGGCGTCCACAACAAATGAGTGGTGGTCAGCAACAGCGCGTAGCTATAGCTCGTGCCTTAATAAACAATCCCAAAGTCTTGCTTTTAGATGAACCTTTGGGCGCCTTGGACTATCAGTTACGTAAAAATCTGCAGTTAGAACTTAAAAATCTCCAAAGAGGATTAGGGCTTACGTTTGTTTATGTAACCCATGATCAAGAGGAAGCTCTTACCATGAGCGATCGTATTGTTGTCATGAATGCGGGGCGTATAGAACAAGATTCTACCCCTGGCAATATTTATCATAACCCTTCTTCTAAATTCGTTGCCCGCTTTATAGGTGAAAGTAATTTCTTTGTTATAGATGAACAAAATGTTTTGGTAATTCGACCTGAAAAGCTTAACATTTGTGAAGAAGAGGAAGAAAATGCTAAGCACCCTCTTCCTTCCTATTACGGTACTGTTGTAGATGTAGTTTTTTATGGCACTATTGACAAAGTATTCATTCGTTTAGATAATTCTAACCAAACCGTCATTGCTTATCAATATTTTGATGATATCAAACGCTGGCACGCTGATGAACGTGTAGGTATTTGGTGGTATCCCCAAGACGGTGTAAGTGTGAAATCATGAAAAACGGTAAAATTTTAGTAGCACCGGCAATGCTGTGGCTCAGCCTTTTTTTTGCCATACCAATGTTCATTGTTGTAGCCGTTTCTTTCGCTAGTCGCACTCCCTATGGGCAAGTAATTTTTAATTTCACCCTTGCAAACTATCAACGGTTTTTGGAGCCACTTTATATTCGCATATTCATAGATACTGTTTTTACCGCTTTTGTAACAACGGTCATAACCTTCGCCATAGGCTACCCCTTAGCTTATTGCATTACTAAATTGCCTCATAAATGGCAGCAACCAGGCCTGATTTTAGTTATGATACCTTTTTGGATTAACTTTTTAATTCGTTCTTATGCTTGGGTTATTATTTTACGTTCTCAAGGTTTGATAAATACTTTACTTTTAAATCTAGGATGGATATCGCAACCCTTGGCTCTACTTTATAATGATTATGCGGTAATGTTGGGCATGGTCTATGCCCTTTTGCCTTTTATGGTTTTGCCAATTTATGTGTCCATTGAGCAATTAGAGACTCGTCTTTTAGAAGCTGCTTCTGATTTAGGGGCTATGCCCTTTGCTGCTTTTCGAAAAATAACCTTCCCATTGACTTTACCTGGAGTAGCCGCTGGGTCCATATTAGTTTTCATCTCAGCTTTAGGCATGTTTGTAGTTCCCGATGTGATGGGTGGTGCCAAAAGCGCCCTTATTGGTAACCTAATCCAGAATCAATTTTTGTCTGCTAGAGATTGGCCGTTCGGCTCCGCCTTATCCATTGTTCTAGCTATTCTTGCATTGGTTTTGATTATACTTTATTATAAGGCCATCCAAAAACAAGAAGGGGGTGGCAGTAATGAAGAAAAATTGGCATAGTAGTGCTTTATTTGCTTATGCTCTGGCAATTTTAGCGTTCTTATACCTACCTTTACTCATTTTAACCTTGTATTCTTTTAATAATTCACGCATTAATGCGGTATGGACAGGTTTTACCTTTGAGTGGTATTTGGCTCTTTTGCATAATAGAAGAGTAATCGAAGCACTAACAAATAGTCTTATTATCGCTACAATTTCTACTATTATTTCTACGGTTTTGGGAACAATGGCCGCTTTAGCTTTAAATCGCTATAAATTCAAATACAAAGCCGTTATTAACGGGCTCTTATATTTGCCCATTTTAATTCCTGAAATTGTCATGGGCTTATCGTTGTTAGTTCTATTTTCACAAGCTTCCGTTCCTCTAGGCAAGAGCACCTTAATTTTAGCTCATATTACTTTTTGTTTATCGTTTGTTATTATTACTGTCAATGCTCGTCTAGAAGGCATGCATAAAGATTTGGAACAAGCTGCCAGCGATCTTTATGCTACACCTTGGCAAACCTTTCGCTACATAACTTTACCCCTAGCCCTACCTGGTATCGTCGCTGGTGCACTCATCGCTTTTACCCTTTCCATTGACGATTTTATTATTAGTTTTTTTGTAGCTGGTCCTAATTCAACCACATTACCCTTATACGTCTACGCCATGGTTAAGCGTGGTATATCACCGGAAATTAACGCGCTATCCACGGTTTTAATGTTTACTACTATTTCATTAATTGTTATTGCACAAGTGTTGCAGCCTCAACACTCTACTGTTAAAAAGAAAACGGAGTAAATCTTGGCTAAATTTAATAACAAGGAAAAGGTGAACAAATGATGAAAAAAAGAATTGCAGTAGTTTTGATGGGTGTTTTTGCTATGGCTGTTTTGGCTATGGGCTGTGGCAGCGGGGAAAAAACTCAACCAGCTAAAAGCGAGCCACAAGTATTAAATCTTTTTAGTTGGGCAGACAATTTTTCTCCTGAAGTATTAGCCGCGTTTGAAAAAAAATATAATTGCAAAATTAACTATGATGTTTTCGCAAACAACGAAGAATTGTTAGCCAAAATTCAGGCAGGCGGTTCTCAATATGATTTAATCCAACCTTCTGACTATATGGTATCCACTATGATAAAATTGAACTTATTGGAAAAGCTTGATAAAAATAAAATACCTAACAGGAATAATATTGTTGAAAATCTACAATCTCCTGCCTATGACCCTACAGGAGATTATTCTGTCATATACACCTGGGGCATGACTGGCATCGTTTACAATAAGAAATATGTTAAAGAAACTCCCACTTCTTGGGCGGATTTATGGAATCCTGCCTACAAAGGCCGTGTTATTTTATTGAACGATAATAGGGAAGTATTTGGGATGGCTTTGAAAAAACATGGCTTTTCCAACAATTCTATTGACAAAGACCAGTTAGATACAGCTTTTGCTGATTTAAAAAAGCTTGCACCCTCAGTGCTAGCCTATGATACAGACACCATAAAGCAAAAATTTATTGCTGAAGAAGGCTGGATTGGTACAATGTGGTCCGGTGATGCCTCCTTTACTTATAAAGACAATAAAAATATTGGCTTTGTAATTCCTAAAGAAGGAACAGTGATATGGGCTGATACCTTTGCAATTCCTAAAGGAGCTAAACATAAAGATTTAGCTGAAAAATTTATAAATTTCATGTATGAACCTAAAATTAGTGCACAAAATTACGAATATATAGGCTATAATGATCCTAATGAAAAAGCTAAAGCTTTCCATTCCAAAGAATTCCTTAGCGATCCCATGTTAAAAGTTGCCGTTGATGATGTTAAACAAGGAGAATGGCTCAAAGATATTGGCTCAGGGCTTACTCTCTATGACAGATATTGGACAGAATTAAAAACCATAAAATAATCTAATAAAGCAAAAAATAGAAGGTACCTTAATTAAGGTGCCTTCTATTTTTGCTTTGTTAGACGCTATTTTTGCGTTCATACCAAACTTTCGTTGCCAATTTTAAAGCATCGGCAGTATTACTTAATTCTCCATCTTGCACTCTACGCAAAAGCAATGGCATTATTTCTGCCAAGGCTTTTTTATTAGTAACTATCTGGTTTAAAACCTCGCCGCTAACATTCAAATCTGTTGTATGAACTGGCATTTCATAAGCCATACTAATTAATTTTCCGCCATACATTTGAGCAGAAATAAGTTCCTGTTTATGTGCCGTTGTAGCAGCTAAATCAGCTATACAAACCGCTACTAACTGTTTGAAAGCTTCTGCCATTTCCTTGGTAACTCGGAAATTCCCCTCTCTAGCCGTTTGTCTTATCCAACGCCAAGTGACAACATTATCTCTATCTATATTGCTGCCAAACCGCATATGATTCTTGACCAGCCAAGAAACTCTTTGCACTGTAGCTAAGGGAAAATGTAAACGTGTTAAAATATCTGTGGCCATTTGTGCGCCTAAAATATCATGACCATAGTCAGTCGGTTCGCCTTTCGCATTAATTCCGCGAATACCTTCACGTCCCTTGGCAATATCGTGTAAAATAATCGCCCAACCCACTTCCAAACTACGATCGCTATTAGTTAAAGCCGCCAAAGTATGGTGCCAAACATCATACTTATGGTACGCAAGGTTTTGTGTAACACCTACTAAAGACACAAGTTCCGGCAAAATAGGAACTAATTTTTCCGTTTTATCTGCACGGTAGCGACAATTTTCACCTGCCAAACCACTAGAGATCATAAGTTCCATGCCTTTTGCGGCATAGGGTCCACAAATCATTTTATTTAACTCTGCCCTTACCCTTTCCAAAGAGAGCCCTGATACTTTTGTTAAATTACGTTTTATAGCTATTTTCATCTTTATATCATAAGCAAATCCTAACTGCCCTAAAAAACGACAAGCACGAAACATACGCAAAGCATCTTCTTCAAAACGTTTTTCAGGATTTCCCACTGTTTTTAATAGTTTTCTTTGCAAATCTCCTAAACCATCAAAACAGTCAATAATTTTTCCCTTGCAATCTAAAGCCATGGCATTAATAGTAAAATCCCTACGCCCCAAATCATCTTCTAACTTATCACAATACCATACCTCGGCAGGGCGATGAGCATCCTCGCCGTAGGTTTCGTTGCGAAACGCTGCAACTTCCACTGAATGCCTGCCAATAGTAAGCATTACAACCCCAAAATTTTGCCCTAATCCCGCCACAACACTTATGCTGTTGCGCTCAGCCAGCAATTTTATTTCGTCTGGTCTAGCATTAGTTACAACATCATAATCTTCAGGTGTTTTTTCTAAAAGCAAATCGCGAACTGCACCACCTACAATATACGCCTCAAAGCCTGCGTGCGTGAGTACTCCAAGTACCTTTTGTACATAAACTGGGATGTCAAACTTCACAGTGAGCACCTCCCTTTACTAAATCATTACCTATTTGTCATCAGCCAAAATAGCAAATGCCTCTACATACAAAGAAGCATCACTTTCCACTTTGATGCTACAAAAAAACTCTTTTTCCATGGCTTTTATACTATTAGAAATCAACCACTTAGCTACAAGAGGATGTACAGACAATAATAAATTTTTGCTGGGATTGCCTTCCTGCATAAAACTACGTAAACGTCTGCGTATTTCCACACCAACGGTCTCAGGAGATTGGACTCTGCCACTACCTTGGCAAACAGGGCAATCACTATATAGCACTGTTGACAAATTCTGCCTAGCCTTGCGCCTTGTAATTTCCACCAAATTTAATTTAGTTATATCCTGTACTTTTGGGTCCATTTTGTCATCGGCAAGCGCCTTGCGCAAAATATGCAAAATCTCTTCTTGATGCTTTGCTGTGTGCATATCAATAAAATCTACTACTACAATACCACCAATATCTCGCAACCGCAATTGTCTAGCTATTTCTAACGCTGCCTGGCGATTAATTTCCATTATAGTTGCTTCCAAGTTTTCTTGTCCACTATATTTCCCACTATTAACGTCTATTACCGTCATTGCTTCCGTATAGTCAATTACAAGATATCCGCCACACTCAAGCCAAATTTGGCGATCTGAGATAGCCTCTATTTGTTTGTTGAGTTTAAATTTAGTAAAAACATCTATTTTCTCCCCATAAAAAATTGTCTCTATGTTGATATTATCCATATTTACTAGAAGTTCTTCTACCCTTTGGCAAACTGTTTTGTCATCAATAATAATCTTATTTGTATCCTCTGTTACAGAATCTCTAACAATGCGTACCGATAAATCTAGTTCCCTATAAAGTAGTGACGGTGCCTTTGCTCGTTTTCCCCGAGCTGAAATAACCTGCCAATCACCAAGTAATACTTTAATATCCGCTAGCAACTTTTCTTCGTTAATTCCTTCAGCAGCAGTACGAATAACAAAACCCATACCTGCAGGCTTATGAGCCTCAACAAAAGCACTAAGTCGTCTACGCTCACTTTTCCCAGTTATTTTTTTGGAAATAGCTATAGTATCACGAAAAGGCTGCAATACTAAATAACGTCCCGGCAAAGTTATCTCTCTAGTTACTGCCGGTCCCTTAGTTCCACGTGCATCTTTCATAACTTGCACTAAAACTGCTTGCCCTTCCGTGAGTTTTTCACCTTTTTCCATGTATAAAAAAGCATTCTGCGCCTTGCCTATATCAATAAAAGCTGCTTGGATACCAGGCACTACATTATTAATTTTACCTTTAAAAACACTGCTTACCAAATGTTGCTCGCTATCTCTTTCCACAACATATTCACATAGCCTATTATTAATTACGATACCCATGCGTGTTTCTTCAGGTTTTACACTCACAATAATAGTAGTCATGATACCCTCCTTTGATAAAAACCAAACACAATATTTAAACCTGTGTTTGGCTGCAGCTTAGAAAAATATTAATAATGATTTGTACTTTTCTATAAATAAAATTTTACTTCCCTATGAGAGCTTTCTTTGCTCTTTTTGCATTTACAGCATACAAATCTATACGTTCAATATCTGCTTGTTCCACAACTATTGGTACGGCAAATTGATCTCGCAATATTTTTAGCAATTCTGTTGCTTTCATACTACCTGTAGGCGTTATTTTGCACGAAAATTTTAGTTCTAAATTATTATTAATAAAATTTCCGGTAACCTGCTTTATAAAATTTTTTACTTCAATTTCCTTTGTTTTTCCTCTGCCTTTAGGAATTGGTTTTTGAAATAACACAGAAGCCGCTGTATTAAAACTATGCAGTTGCTCTAAACAGTCTTTGGTGCAGGGAACTTGTACATAATAATCAGCACCGGCAACACTTGCCATAAGTTTTGGTGTTTTACTATCCACCACATCAGCCGCTTTAACATGAATGCCAATGGGTAATGCTTCCGCTAAATTTTGCAAGACAGATTTTAACTCAATATCTTTAGCTAATTCTATTTCCAAAAGCTCTGCCTGGCTAGTAATTCCTACGCCTAATGCAGAGGCTAAGGAAAACTTCATATGAGGATTAAACCCCTCCGAATAAGCAATCGGCAATTTTGCTCTGCGCATAGCTCGCTCAATTGTTCGCATATATTCTAAATGTGAAACAAAGCGTATACCATTTTCTTTTGTTATTTGCATACGTAATTTCATAAGGCATTACTCTTCCAATCTATTATTTTTGCTTCCAAATTGGGGCAAGCACCGCAGCCCGTGCAATCTCCATTACGACAATCTACTGTCAATTCACCAGTCTTGGATTTTTGATATTCATTCCACAAAAATGCTCTGGATATTCCAGGTTGAATATGTTCCCATGGGAATACTTCGCCTTGGGCTCTTTCGCGCGTAGCATAAAAATCTTTATCAAGTCCAGCATCACTAATAGCGTTTAGCCATCGTTCATAAGAAAAATGCTCGCTCCATCCATCGAATTTTGCACCACGCTGCCATGCCAAATATAAAGCCTTACCCAGCCTACGATCTCCACGTGCAAAAACACCTTCAATGACGCTGGTTACAGAATCGTGATATTGATAAGTAATATTTTTTATTTTCAAAGCATCTTTTAAAAGCATTTGCTTGCGATTAATTTCCGCAAGACTATTTTGCCCCACCCATTGAAAAGGTGTATATGGCTTAGGAACAAAGGAGGATACGCTAACCGTAACTTTTGCTCCGCCCTTACCTGTTACCTCTTTGTATTTTCCTTGTACCGCTTTAGCCAGATCGGCAATGGCCAAAATATCGTCATCTGTTTCTCCCGGCAGTCCAATCATAAAGTACAATTTAACTTGCGACCACCCATTAGCAAAAGCCACTCCAACTGCACCCATTAAATCATCTTTTGTTACTCCTTTATTTATAACATCACGCATACGCTGGCTTCCTGCTTCTGGGGCAAAAGTTAAACCACTTTTGCGCACTGCCTGCACTTCTTTAGCAAGGCCAACGGAAAAACTATCTATACGAAGTGAAGGTAGAGAAACACTCACCTTATCATCTTTAAATTCCCCTATTAAATCATGAATCAATGTTTTTAGGCAGGAATAATCTGCCGTACTTAGAGAGACCAAAGATATTTCATTGTAACCGGTATTATCTATAGATTGGCGAGCCAATTCTTTTAATACCTCTGGCTTACGTTCCCTTACCGGCCTATAAACCATGCCTGCATGGCAGAAACGGCAACCACGTGAGCAACCTCTAAATATTTCTAACATGATCCGATCATGTACTATTTCTCCATAAGGCACAATAGGTTTTGTCGGAAAGTCTACTGTATTTAAATCTTTAACAATTCTTTTTTGCACAATAGCAGGTGCTAGCTCATTAAGAGGTTTTACCTCTTTAAGACACCCTGCTGGCACATCTTTATTATCAGTAGTCAAATATTCCACTTTATAAAAACTTGGTACATAAATACCCGAAATCTTTACTACCTGCCTTAGAAACTCACTACGACCGCCTGGTTTGCCTGCTTTTTTCCACTGTTTATAGAGATTCATAACCTCTACCATTACTTCTTCCCCTTCGCCCACGATAAAAAAGTCAATAAAATCTGCTAAGGGTTCTGGATTAAAAACACAAGGCCCTCCTGCAATAATGAAAGGATCTTCTTCGCCTCGTTCCGTTGCTAGCATGGTGATACCACCTAAATCCAGCATATTCAAAACATTAGAATAAGAAAGCTCATATTGTAACGTAAAACCCACAAAATCAAATTCCTTTAGTGGTTTCATCGTTTCTAATGAGGTGAGTGGCAAGGCATGTTCGCGCATTTTTGCTTCCATGTCAACCCAAGGAGCATAAGTACGCTCAGCAGCTACACCAGGTTGTGAATTTAATATATGGTACAGTATTTTAAATCCCAAATAGCTCATCCCTACTTCGTAAATATCAGGAAAAGCCAAGGCAATAGCAACTTCTGTTTCCTCTTTGGTTTTAATAATACTTCCAAATTCCATACCTGTATAACGAGCAGGTTTTTCTACTGCACTTAATATATCTAGAGATATTTTTTTTCTCATATAAACTCCTTAATGAAATCTTAATCTTTGTGGATGCAAATCAATATTTAATAGCAATGTAATCATCAGCATATTGGTAGTTAAAGAACTAACTCCATAACTCATAAAGGGTAATGGCACACCGGTTACCGGCATAATACCGGAAGTCATTCCTACATTAACCAAAACATGAAAAGTAAACGTAGAAACAATCCCCGTAGCCAATAAACACCCGAAATTATCTGTTGCATTCATAGCAATACTTAGTCCACGATAAATAATTAATAAATATAATAATAAAATTATTGTTACGCCAATAAAACCAAATTCCTCACCAGCCACAGCAAAAATAAAGTCTGTATGATTTTCCGGCAAGAAATTTAATTGGCTTTGAGTACCACAAAACAAACCCTTGCCTGCAAACAGTCCTGAGCCAATTGCAATCATAGATTGAATAACATGATACCCACTGCCATAAGGTTCCAATCCTGGGTCTAAAAAAACGCGAATACGATTCCGCTGATATTCATGCAGGACTCCCCACAAAAGCGGAGCGGAAGCAAGACCAACACACCCCATTACCAAAAAATATTTCTTCTTAAAGCCACAAATGATCATAATACCCAATAAAATCGCTAAAAAAACCAAAGAAGTACCCAAATCAGGCTGTTTCATTACCAAGATAAAAGGAACAAATACATAAGCAAAAACAGGAAACCAGCCATATAAGGTGTCTAAGGTATTAACCCTTTTATCTACATATGCCGCCAAGGCTATAATCATAATGGCCTTAGCAAATTCACTGGGTTGAATACTAAATGGTCCCAGCTGAATCCAGCGTTGTGCTCCCAAAACTGTTCTGCCAAAAAACATAACAGCTAAAAGCATTATTATATTAAAAATATACATAGGTTTAGCCAAATCTTTTAGCATGCGATAGTCAAACCGTAAGAGGTAATAACCTATAAAAATATTAATAACAGCAAATAACGCTTGCCTAAAAACGTAATAGTATCTATTGGGCGAAGCTATATTGACGTGAGTTGCACTGCCTATAACCATTATCCCAATACCTATAAGCATAAATACACCAAAGAGTAAAACATAGTCTAGGTTATTTATTATCTTTTTTTCAAGCATGTTTTACCCTCCTTAAGTTTGTTTACTTTGCCCAAAAGCATACTCTAAAATATTTTTTACTATGGGAACTGCTGCTACAGAACCATAACCGCCTTGCTCAACAATACAAACTACTACTAATGTCGGTTTGTCAGCCGGAGCATAAGCAATAAACCAACCATGATCTCGTCCAGGAGGATTCTCTGCCGTTCCCGTCTTTCCAGCTACGGCTACAGGCAAAGCTCCTAAATCAGCAGCTGTGCCACCTTCTTTGGTAACAGCCTTTAACCCCTCTTGAATCAACATCAAATTTTCTTTGGACACCGGTAGATTGCCCAAAAGCTTTGGTTTAAAAGTTTTAAATACACTACCATCATCATTTAAAATCTTTTCCACCAAAAGAGGTTTAAAGCGTTTACCATCATTGGCTACAGCGCTAAGCATGTCTGCAACCTGAATTGGTGTCGCTAAATTAAAACCCTGTCCAATAGCAGCATTAAAAGTATCACCCAAAAACCAATCTTCATCAAAAACCTTCATTTTATATTTAGGATTGGCAATAAGGCCCTCTGCTTCGCCATCAAGGTCAATGCCGGTTTTTGCTCCAAAGCCGAATTTTGCGGCATACTCGTCTATTAAGTCAATTCCTAAACGATTGCCCATCTCATAAAAATACACATTGTCCGAGGCCGATAAAGCTTTTTTGAAATCTATCCAACCTAAAGCCTCACCATTAGCATTACGCATATCAATCAACTTATGCCGCCCTGAGTCAAAAATTAGTTCATCCGGCGTTACCTTTTTCTCTTCTAAGGCGGCCGAACCTGTAACAATTTTAAAGGTAGAACCAGGTGGATACTGGCCAGCAATAACCTTATCTGTCATAGGATCGAAAGAATCGTTGTTTATTGCTTGCCAATTTTTTTCTGAAATACCGTTAACAAACCAATTAGGATCAAAATTCGGTCTAGAAACCAATGCTTTTATTTCGCCGGTACGCGGATCCATGGCAATAATAGCACAACCACGAGCCCCCAACTTTTTGAGCTCTTTATCTGCTGCCATTTCGGCAACTCGCTGCATTCTAGCATCAATGGTAAGTACCAAGCCATGGCCTGCTTTTGGCGGTACTTTATCCATTATTTTTACTACTCTTCCACTAACATCGACTTCTTCTCGATAACTACCATCTACGCCGCGCAATAAATTATCATAAAAACGCTCTAAACCAAATTTGCCAATAATACTTCCAGCCTTTAGGCCTTTATAAAGACCATTGTCTATTTCATATTGGCTAATTTCGCCTACATAGCCCAAAGCATGTACCGCTAGTCTTTCATTGACATAATTTCTGACTGGTTGTACCTCTACCATAACCCCTGGTAAATCTCTTAAATTCTCTTCTATTTTGGTAACTATTTCCGGAGAAGCATTGCTCACCAAACGTACAGGTTCGTAACTCCCCTTATTTTTTTCTATAATTTTAAGTATTGCAGCCTCTGGCATTTGTAGCAGCTTTGCTAACCGTTCAATAACCTCAGGTTTATAAGTTTCGCCTATGCGTGTAAGGGAAATCATAAAACCAGGTTTATTATTAACGAGCTCTTCGCCGTTACAGTCATATATAATTCCTCTTGGAGCCAAAATAGTCGTATAACGAGTACGATTGCCTTCTGCCTGCCTATCATAGTACTCACCCTTATATATTTGCAAGTAGGCCATTCTGCCAATAAGAATCATAATTACAGCAATTACTGCAAACATCATAAGTTCTAAACGATAGGCAAATGTCTTATTAAGCAAAATCGAACCTCCTTTCAATCCTCTATAAGCGGCCTGCCTTTATCAAAGTGCAACAATTATATTCAACCATGTTTTTTAAACTCTGTAAAATTACTACAAAAATATAATTACAAATGGTAATATGGATTATCTTTTTGCCACAACCATTCTTTTATCACGTTGTAAATAAACCACACTGGCAAAGCACAAAGTAAATTCCACAATATATATTTACCTGAATTAACAAGCAAGATAGAAATATTGAAAATCTCCCAATTAAACAACATTAAAACAATAGTATAAACTACTTTAATAATAATACTGGTAATACCTACTAACATGACAAAAGTCATGGGCCTATCTTTAAAAACGCTGCCCCTAGACGCTCCGACAAAAAGTCCAACTAATAAGCGCGTAATACTATGAAAACCAAAAAGTGAAAGAGTTAAAACATCTTGCAGTGCACCTACACAGAAACCGCAAATAGCACCATTTTTTGCACCGGCATCTAAAGAATACACAAGCACAAATAGCAGTAATAAATCCGGTGCCTGAGCACTGTTAAAAAGTCTAAACCAAGTGCTTTGTATGCCCAGTAAAATTAAAACTAGAAACGGCCAAATTAAAAATCTCATTTAACCGTTCCTCCTTTATTTTGGTCCTTTATGCCTGCTACACTAGCCTTTTTACCACCTTGTAAAAGTCCTGAGAAATCATCATAATTTGTTACAACCATAACCTCTTCTAAACGTGAAAAATCTACACTAGGAGTAATAGTCGCTACCTTAGTTAAGCCGCCAGCATCCTTTTGCACTTCCTCAATGGTACCTATAACAAGTCCTGCAGGGTGGTGTCCACTATAGCCGGAAGTTACTACAGTATCACCTGGTAACAGGTCTGCATCTCTAGCCATATTGTTCATTTCCAAAGAAGCATCTTGCCCTGCCACTCCTCCAACAATACCGGCCACGCGAGAATCTCCACGTAAATTCATACCACCAATTTTACTACGAGGGCTATTTATAAGCAAAACTCTAGCCACGTTAGGGTAAACGCCATCTACTATGCCTACTAATCCAGCTCCAGTAACCACTGACATATTAAGTTTTAAACCTGCATTTGAACCTTGATTGATAAGAACGGTGTCCTGCAAATCACCTATATCCTTACCAATTACTTTTGCCGATTGTAATTTAAGCTGAGGATGGTTGCCTTTAAAATCAAGCAACTGACTAAGGCGGTTATTTTCACCTTTCATGGCGATAAGATCTATATTATCTTGACGTAAGCTATCATTTTCTTTTTTCAATTTTTCATTTTCTTCACGCAAGTTTGCAAGTGAAGCAAAATAACCGGTGGTATTATGTACCCCATCGGCTATTTCTGTAACTAAATAAGTAATTGGGCTCATAGCCGTAATTATTATTCTGTTTACCATAGGAAACCTTGCTCTGCCATCAAATATTAATCCCATTAACAGCAGTACTATTATAGCTCCTATGCTAGCTATTGACTTTCTTTTATTCATGGACGATCCCCTATGATTGTAGATTATTTTCTACCCGTAGTCATAAAACCCCGTTTAAAAACGTCAATATGTTCTACAGCAATTCCAGTTCCCAAGGCCACACACGACAACGCATCATCGGATACTAAAACAGGCATACCCGTTTCACGGCTCAAAAGACGGTCAAAATTGCGTAACAAAGAAGAACCACCTGTCATAACAATACCACGATCCATAATATCTGCAGCCAACTCAGGAGGACATTTTTCCAAAGTGCTTTTAATAGCATCAATAATTCCCGCTATTGGCTCAGTTAATGCTTCCCGTATTTGGTTTTGGTTAATTGTTAAAGTCTTCGGCAGTCCGGTAACCAAATCACGTCCGCGAATATCCATGCGGGCAGGGCGCTCTACCTCCATAGCTGTACCAATTTCTATCTTAACTTCCTCAGCCGTACGTTCGCCAATTAGCAAATTGTATTTGCGCTTTATATATTGCACAATGGCGTCATCCATTTCATCGCCACCAATGCGAAGGGATTTGCTTACTACAATGCCTCCCAAAGAAATTATAGCTACTTCTGAGGTGCCACCGCCAATATCTACTACCATACTTCCAGTTGCTTCTTGCACTGGTAACCCAGCCCCAATAGCGGCTGCCATAGGTTCTTCAATAAGGTAAGCCTCTCTTGCTCCTGCCTGAATTGCAGCATCAACTACGGCTCTTTTTTCTACTGCTGTAACTCCGGAAGGAACCCCTACTACGACACGTGGGCGCACAAAAGATTTATTGCGAATCGCTTTTTTTATAAAAAACCTAAGCATAGCCTGCGTAATATCAAAATCAGCAATAACGCCATCTTTTAAAGGTCGAATAGCAATAATATTCCCAGGTGTTCTTCCTATCATACGCTTGGCCTCAGCCCCTACAGCTAGAACTACGTTAGTATCCTTCTCTACTGCCACCACAGAGGGTTCGCGAATTATAATGCCTTTACCCTTTAAATGTACAAGTGTATTTGCTGTTCCTAGGTCAATACCCATATCCTTGGAAAAGGAATTGAAAAATCCAAACATACTGTGTCCCCTTCTTTCTATAAATACCCATGTTCCTTAAAGCTAAAATAAGTCCCATAACCAATAACAATATGATCCAAAAGAGGGATACCCATAATATTACCAGTTTGAGCCAACGCATCTGTAAGGGAACGGTCTTCCCTACTTGGTGTTGGATCCCCCGAAGGATGGTTGTGCCCCACTAAAATTGCAGCAGCATGACGCAATACTGCTGGTGCAAATACTTCTCTTGGGTGCACTACTGATGAATTTAGAGACCCCTCAGAAATTTGTTCTACTAGCATTACTTTATTTTTTGCATTTAAAAGCACTATTAGAAAAGGCTCATTAATTTCATACCTTAAGCGTGGCATCAAAAGTGCCGCCCCTTCTTCAGGAGAACTTATGCCTTCTCTCTCCAATGTACTAGCATATGCGATTCTTTTTCCTAATTCTAAAGCTGCTAAGATTGTTGTCGCCTTAGCCGGTCCCAATCCCTTTGTTTTTACTAATTGTTCCACTTTATTGAAACTTGCTAAATCACGCAACTTCATCTCGTTGGCAGTTAACTCTCTAGCAATTTCCAAAGCTGATTTGTTTTTGGTACCTGTCCTAATTAATATTGCTAATAACTCTGAAGGACTTAATACCTTGGCCCCATGTAACATAAGCTTTTCCCTGGGCCTATCTTCTCTTGGTAATTCCTTGATTAGGTAGTTTGTCATCGAGTGTCACGTCCAGTTCTGCGAATAGAGTGTAAAGTTTGGTTAATGGTAATCCTACTACATTATTATAACAACCAACTATGGAATCAACAAGAAGTGCTCCACGACCTTGAATGCCATAAGCACCTGCTTTATCCATAGGCTCTCCTGTTGCTACATATTTTTTTATTTCTTTATCTGTCAAAACCCGAAATTTAACAAATGTTTTTTCTACTGCTAACACATTTTTATTTTTATAAAATACAGCTACGCATGTTAATACCTCATGGGTTCTACCACTTAGTTTTTTTAACATATTAATAGCATTTTCATAATTTTGGGGTTTACCTAAAATTTCTTTGTCCAATAATACAATTGTATCAGCAGCAATAACTACATCATCGCTGTGACAATTTGCTAAGACGCTAAGCCCCTTGCCCAAAGCATTACCTTGCACAAGTGCATCTGGTTCTTTTGTTTGTATCTCTTCTACATAATTGCTGACTACTACGTGGGGCTCAATTCCAATCTGTCTCAATAATTCCAACCTTCGTGGCGAACCCGAAGCCAAAATAAATGTCATAAAATTCTCCTGTTAATCAAATGCGATTAAATAAAAATAAAGCTACAACCATGCCCAAGATAGCTACTAAATTGGGAGTAAAAGCAAATCCCACCGTAATCTTCATAACATAAAAATCTATAACTGCCGGCTGAATATTCAAAACTTGGTATTTTTGCACTAAGAAAGAAGTTCCTGAACCAAAAGCTTGAGAAGACAACATGGCATCACCTAAAAGTCCGCCAACAATTGCGCCTGTTGCTATAAATAAAAAGAAAACAAACCAGCCTTTAGAGCCAAACATAACTATTCATCCCCTTGTTTTTTTGTTTCAGCGTCCGTTAAACCAGTGTCTTTCTTGCTTTCATCCACATCTGTATCACCATAATAAGCTCCGGAAATAACATATTGCTCACCTTTGCGTGCCGCATCGCGTCTAAAATCCCTAGAATAATTCCAGCCCAAAAGCAGCCACAAAACACCCCCACCAATAATAGGCACCATTTTTGCCCAACCAAAAGCAATTGCAAAACCATTACCAAAAGCTAGCCCAGCTAAAAGCGATAAAATGGGAATCCCATAAATGGTCATCTTAGCTTTTTTAGGACTAAGTGTTTGTAACTCTACCATAACCTGTGTGCCTTTTTTTGCCTCACACGCATTCCAACAATCTAAAAATTTGGGGAGATTTTGTTTCGTACTTTTATTCTTATCTATTCTCACTCTTGCTCTTTGACCAATGCGCTCAGTCACATAGCCGATTATTTCTGTTTCTGCCACAAGTTCCACTCCTTATTCATGCTTAGTAAAAAAATATATACCAATAACCAAAACCAAAAATGCCACCATAAATAGCAATAAAAACTAATATTCCTTGCCAAGTTATAGGATAGCCAAAATTAATATATTCTCCAAAAATGCCGCGACGATTAAAAAAAGTGTAATTTGTTCTTCTTTTAAACCAAGCAGCCTTGTTTTCACTGCCAATAAGTTTTGCTACTAAAAAAATGTAAAAAAAGGAGCCCAAAAAAACTTGAAAAGCCCTTTTGCCAATCTCTGCATTTGTTGCTGCATCCATATATTAACACCACTTTCTAGTTATTAAAATCCAAATATTTATCTGGTATTTTTTTTCTAAGTTCACGAATAAAACGATCACTGCCTTTAAACAAAACTGCCGCCAATTTCGTACCCTCTCGAAACACCAAAAGGCGCTGTGGTGTCGGATCTACTGACGAATAGCGGTGAATATAATGGCTTATTTTAGTCTTTTTAAAAAAGCTCTTCACGTAATTATTAGTGAAACTTTCAGTTAACTCTAAATCCACAGCGTATGTTCTTTTTATTCCTAACCCGTGACTAACTATAACCAGCTGTGTCTCTGTTAATATATATGTATATTTGAACAAGCAACGCCAAACCCACATAACCAAAAATAAAATACTATAACCCCAACCCAGAATACTGAGTCTTCCAAGTACAATCGTATGATAAGTTTCATAACCAAAAGATACTATTATCAAAAGCAATGCACCATACATATACATTTTCCGCTCCCCTGTAGCGATGGATTCTTCTCTATACAGCTCCAAAAATATCCCTCCAAAACATTCTCTATTGTATTTTTCCTAATCTAATAGACTATCTTATATTATAGCAAAATTTTGCACATTTTTATACAAATATGTGGACAAATTCACAATAAAGTAAAAAACGGTTGTTACGCACATTTCGTGCGTAACAACCGTAGCAAATGCTATCCTAGCTTTTTATTTAGCAACCGGGCCAATCATAGCAAGCATCGTACCGGCTGCAACAGCAGTACCAATTACACCTGCAACATTAGGTCCCATAGCATGCATTAATAAGAAGTTACTTGGGTTAGCCTTTTGACCAACCACCTGTGATACACGTGCGGCCATAGGTACTGCCGATACACCAGCTGAACCTATGAGAGGATTTGTCTTGCCTCCATCAGCCCAGCACATTAATTTACCAAAGATTACACCGGCCGCCGTACCTGCCATAAAGGCAACCAGTCCGAGACAAATAATTAAAATTGTTTGATAAGTCAAGAAACTCTCGGCTTTCATGGTAAGGCCAGTACCGGTTGCTAACATGATGGTAACAATATTCATCAAAGCATTTTGCGCCGTGTCAGACAAACGTCCTAAGCAACCAGCTTCAGTAAATAAATTACCTAACATTAACATACCAATCAAAGAACAAACCGGTGGTAATAACAAGGAGATGAAAATGGTAGTTACAACTGGGAATACAACTTTCTCGAAATGAGAAACTGTACGCAATTGCGCCATTTTTATTTTACGGTCTTCTACTGTTGTGAACAACTTCATAATAGGAGGTTGAATCAACGGAACCAAAGATATGTACGAATACGCAGCAACAGCAATCGCACCCAATAGCTGCGGAGCCATTTTTGCAGCTAGATAAATAGCCGTAGGGCCATCAGCACCGCCGATAATACCGATAGCAGCTGACTCTTGCACTGTAAAACCTAAGAATAATGCTCCGATTAAAGAAACAAATACCCCTGCCTGTGCTGCTGCGCCTAAGAGCAAGGTCTTAGGCGCAGCAATAAGGGGGCCAAAGTCAGTCATGGCACCAACCCCCATGAAAATCAATGGTGGGAAAATCTCATTATTGATACCGTAAAGAATTACTTGCATAATACCTGGGTCTGTGTCAAAGCCGGTTTTAGGAACATTGGCTAAAATACAACCAAAAGCAATTGGAGCTAGTAGCAAAGGTTCAAACCCTTTACCAATAGCAAGATAAAGTAGGATTATTCCAACAAACATCATAATACCATGACCTATAGTAAAAGCAGCAAAACCGCTGTCGTTCCAAACGGACATGATAGCAACGAAAAATGCATCCATTAATACACACTCTTTTCTTTATTTATATCTTACTTAAGACCCATAAGGCGTCCATCAAAATACCTGATTAATTTCATAATACCGCCTAAAGCTATTAAAACACCAAAAACAATGGTCATATTAATAATTGCAATTAGCCACGGATTACTGGTTGCACCTTCCATGTACTACACTTCCTTCAACTTGTCACAACTATATTATTTACCTGGGAAAAACGGCCAAACAATAGGAATTATAATCAAAGACACTATGAAAGATACCACGCACAAGCCCGTTCCTGCTTTTACATAGTCCAGGAATTTATAGCCACCAGGCCCAAGCACTAAAGTATTAGGAGGCGTGCCTACAGGAGAAGCAAATGCACAAGATGCGGCAACAGCGATAGCCATTAAGACAGCTTTTGGAGAAGCGCCTAGTTGTTTAGCAATAGCAACCCCGATTGGGCACAGTAGTGCGGCAGAAGCCGTGTTGGACATAAATTGCGTTAATCCGCAAGAAAGAATAAATAAAATAGATGTTACCATAATTGGAGATGGAGAGCCCCCCATCATACCAACAGTCCAGCCAACGATTAATTTACCAGCACCGGTTTTATCCATTGCGGACGAAACAGGCATCATACCTGCAAATAAGAAGATAGTAACCCAGTCAATAGAAGAATAGGCTTGTTTTTCTGTTAAACACCCTGACAATACAGAAACCATAGCACCTATAATAGCGGCCATTTCTAAAGTTACAATACCTTTAAGGCCGATTTTATTGCCAAGAGCCATAACAAGAACAACAACAAGTAGAATAGCTCCTGAAATCCATTGCTTTTTAACGCTGCCTTCGTTAACTTCAACTTCCTGCTCATTTTCTTGGTCAGCGTCAAGTTCAACCTTTTCCTGCTCAATTTCTTGGTCAGCGTCAAGTTCAACCTTTGGCAACAAATGCTTACCAATAAACATCATATAAAGAATACCTGCAACGGTTAAAGGAATACCAATCCAAGCATATTCAAAAAAGCCAAAGGTATTTGTATAACCAGCAGCTTGTAGCGCACCATTGGCAATAATATTTGGTGGTGTACCAACCATAGTGATAATACCGCCTAATCCGCAAGCAAAAGCCAAGGGCATTAACTGACGAGAAGCAGGTATTTTAGCTGCAGCGCAAATACCCAAAACAACAGGAAGTAAACATGCTGCAGTCCCAGTGTTGGAAAGTACTGAAGAAAGTAGCGCACCAACTAACATGATACCAAACATCAAGCTGTTCTCACTAGTTCCTGAAAGCTTAACAACCACATTACCAACTTTTTGGGCAAGACCGGTATAGAACATAGCGGTCCCTACAACAAACATACCTGCAAATAATACTACTGTAGAATTAGATAAACCAGCAAAAACTGCTTTGGCGGGAATAAATCCCAAGATACCACAGGCAATTGCTCCACCCATGGCTGTAATAGCTAAAGGAATAAGTTCGGTAACAAATAATAGTGCAATAACAATTAATAGCATTAAACATCTAACTGATTGTGACATAAAATTTCCTCCTTTTTTTTACACTGCTTTGAAAATGCAATAACCAATTAAGCAAAAGAACTGGCATGTGTATTGCTAACCCATATACTGGTTAGCGGAATAAAGTGCCCTTTGTTTAACCTTGAGAACTTTTCATGGAATTCATCAAACCTCGTCAGCATCCGAGAGCCTTTAGTAAATACTATCGGCTTTGATAAACAACCAAATTATGCCCTCACCTATAAAGATCCGCAAAATAAAAACTAACAAAATATAATTAAATAACCCAAAGCATGAAAATGGATGCAAGTCGTTGCTTTACTGTCCGTTTGGAATGGGAATGACTACCTAGCTAAGGCTACCGACCTAAGCGTAAATCATTATTTTTTACGGTATTAATAATTTAGTTGTCAATTACAGATCTTTATAGATGGAAGTATAATTTCTTATTGTAAATTATTTCAGAAAAATAAATTTGCCCAAGTTTAGCGCATGTATCTGGCGTCCCTTGGGCAATAAAAAAACAATATGTTCTTTTCTTCTAGCTTGTTGAGAATATTCTAGCAAGCCTTTTTTATTTATAATAACTTCTAGTAAAATTTCCTACACCTAATCATAGCACATATAACTTGTAAAAGTATCCGTTTTTATTTTAAACGTAAACTTTATTACATTATTTTATTTTTATTTGTATAAAATGTGAAATTTACTGAAATCATATATACGAGTTACCCGCACAATACAAAAAAGGGCGACAACGCATATGCATTGTCGCCCTTTTTTTGTATATCCTTTTTACAACTTTATTTACCGGCAGGCCCTATCATAGCAAGCATAGTACCAGCTGCAACAGCTGTACCAATTACACCTGCAACATTAGGTCCCATAGCATGCATCAACAAGAAGTTGCCTGGATTTGCTTTTTGGCCAACTATTTGTGATACACGAGCAGCCATAGGCACTGCCGAAACACCGGCTGAACCTATAAGCGGGTTTGTCTTACCCCCATCAGCCCAGCACATTAATTTACCAAAGATTACACCTGCTGCCGTACCTGCTGCGAAAGCAATAAGGCCCAGCACAATAATTAAGATTGTTTGATAGGTCAAGAACGTATCAGCCTTCATGGTAAGGCCAGTACCGGTAGCTAGCAAGATGGTAACAATATTCATCAAAGCATTTTGTGCTGTGTCAGACAAACGTCCTAAGCAGCCAGCTTCAGTAAACAAGTTGCCTAACATTAACATACCAATCAAGGAACAAACCGGTGGTAATAACAAAGAGATAAAAATAGTAGTTACAACCGGAAATACAACTTTCTCAAAGTGAGAAACCGTACGCAATTGCGCCATTTTTATTTTGCGATCTTCTGCTGTTGTAAACAACTTCATAATAGGAGGTTGAATCAACGGAACCAAAGACATGTAAGAATAAGCTGCAACAGCGATTGCGCCCAATAATTGTGGAGCCATTTTTGCAGCTAGATATATAGCTGTAGGACCATCTGCACCACCGATAATACCGATAGCCGCTGCTTCTTGTACTGTAAAGCCCAAGAATAATGCTCCAATCAAAGAAACGAACACACCTGCTTGAGCTGCCGCACCTAAGAGCAAGGTCTTAGGATTAGCAATAAGTGGACCAAAGTCAGTCATGGCACCAACGCCCATGAAAATCAATGGTGGGAAAATTTCATTATTGATACCGTAAAGAATTACCTGCATAATTCCTGGGTCACTTTCAAACCCAGTTTTAGGAACATTAGCCAAAATACAACCAAAAGCGATTGGAGCTAGTAGCAAAGGTTCAAACCCCTTACCAATAGCCAGATAGAGCAAAATAATCCCAACTAGCATCATAATCGCATTACCTGCAGTAAAAGCAGTAAAGCCGCTGTCATTCCACACGGACATGATAGCTAAAAAAAATGCATCCATTAATTTCACACTCTTTTCTTAATTGTTTATTACTTAGTTCCCATAACGCTGCCATCAAAATACCTTATTAATTTCATAATCCCACCTAAAACGATTAAAACACCAAAAACAATGGTCATATTGATAATCGCAATAAGCCATGGATTACTTGTGCTGCCTTCCATATATTACACTTCCTTTTTTTACCCCTCAGTGAAACACCATATCCAGTTCTATTCCTTTACCCTAGGTTATTTGCCAGGAAAGAACGGCCATACAATAGGAATAATGATCAAAGATACTATGAAAGATACTATACACAAGCCTGTTCCTGCTTTTACATAGTCCATAAATTTATAACCGCCAGGCCCTAATACTAAAGTGTTAGGAGGCGTGCCAACAGGAGATGCAAATGCGCAAGATGCGGCAACAGCGATTGCCATCAAAACTGCTTTAGGAGATGCTCCTAGTTGTTTAGAAATTGCTACGCCTATCGGACACAATAGCGCTGCAGATGCTGTGTTAGACATAAATTGTGTAAGTCCACAAGAAATGATAAACAAAACTGCAGTCACAATAAGAGGTGAAGGAGAACCACCCATAATACTTACAGCCCAAGTTGCGATAAGTTTACCAGCACCGGTTTTGTCCATAGCAGTAGATACAGGCATCATACCTGCGAATAAAAAGATCGTAACCCAGTCAATAGAAGCATAGGCTTGTTTTTCTGTTAAGCAACCAGTAAGAACGGAAACCATAGCACCTACAATAGCAGCCATTTCCAATGTTACAATGCCTTTAAGACCGATTTTATCGCCAAAAGCCATAACAACGACAACTACTAACAAAATAAGACCGGAAATCCATTGTTTTTTAACGCTACTTTCAGTAGCTTCCACTTCTTGCTCAATCTCTTGATCAGCATCAAGTTCAGCCTTAGGCAATAATAGTCTACCAATAAACAACATATAAACAATACCTGCAAGAGTTAAAGGAATACCTATCCAAGCAAACTCGAAAAAGCCAAAGACATCTTTGAAACCGGCTGCTTGTAAAGCACCGTTAGCAATAATATTTGGAGGCGTGCCAACCATAGTAATAACACCACCAAGTCCGCAAGCAAAAGCTAAAGGCATTAACTGACGGGAAGCAGGAATCTTTGCAGCGGCACAGATACCCAAAACAACAGGAAGCAGACAAGCTGCAGTACCGGTGTTTGATAATACAGAAGAAAGCAAAGCACAAACTATCATAATACCAAACATTATGCTTTTTTCGCTGGTTCCTGAAAGTCTAACAACAGTATTGCCGCCTTTTTGGGCAAGACCGGTGTAGAACATTGCAGCACCTACAACAAACATACCTGCGAACAATACTACCGTAGAATTAGACAAACCCGAGAAAACTGCTTTGACAGGGATAAATCCTAGAATACCACAGGCGATTGCTCCACCCATGGCGGTAATAGCTAAAGGAATGAGTTCGGTAACAAATAATAAAGCAACAACAATCAATAAGATTAAACATTTAACCGCTTGAGACATGTAATACTCCTCCTTTTTTTGAACCTATTTTTTTACAAGTTCTTTTTCCAATTAAGCAAAGGCGAATCGCACAACAGTTATCGTACGTATAACATTATGCAAAATGAGTAAACCTTCACCTAATTTTTGAGGATCAATTGTTAATAGAATTTATCCGCCTCGTCAGCATCCGAAGCACGGTAGCTACCCGTCTTGATAACTCTATCAAATTATACCCTCATCTATAAAGATCTATAAAATGAAAACTAACAACTATTGTTAAAATAACCCAAGGCCTTGTCATGGATGCATGTCGTTGCTTTACTGTCCGGCTGGAATGGGAGTGACTGCGCAACTAGGCTACCGGCCCAGATGTAAGTCATTATTTCTTTACGGTATCAATAATGTAGTTGTCACTTACAGATCTTTATAGATGAAGGTGTAAAAAGTAAACCAGCTTACCTCCTTTTTCTCTTTATTTTTTCTCCATATCGATTATCGCATTTTTTATTTTACCTGCAAGTTAAAATGCTAATTTCATATTTTCGCCTTATTTTTTTTACAATCATGTCACAATATTTTAACGCTATGTAATTTTAGTTACACAATTTTGTGTTTTTTATTGTGTTATTTATGTGTCGTTTTTGTGTCTTGTTTGAAAAAAAACATAAAAAAATAACTATTTTTTTATGTTTTTTTTCACCTGATATTAACTGTCCGTTTTATAGTACATTTAAATATATTATAAAACTCAAATGTACTTTTACTTCCTAAAATATTTTTTTGTTAAACAGTTTGTTTTTAATAGTCTAAAACTTCCCAACCTTAGTTATTATGGGTGTCACATAATAAACAGAAAAATAAATTATAGATTAATTATAAGCAGATTACCTCCTTATGATGAACATTCCCTCCCCCATAGAAAACTGACCATTTTTATTTATAATAAATAGGAATTATAAAAATTACAAGTATGTTATTAAAAAATAAAATGCTCAGAAAACAACTTTTCGATTACCAAAGTCTTTGGTTTTTTAACTACCAGCTACTAATACTATGTTATAAAAATGTGATTTAACTATATTACATATATTTTTTAGACCTAAAAATGAAATTTGAACGCCTCATGCCAATAATTATAGGTATTTTATTAAAATAATACTATGTCATCCCTTCCACGTTTTATTAGTAACTTTCAAATTTTTGGTAGTTTTTTATTATTTTTACCCCAATTATAAATAGCAAAAGCTACAGCCCTTTGACATTAAAATGTCAAAGGGCTGTAGCTTTTGCTATTATATTTTATAACCAATTTTCAGTTTTATTTACCTGGGAAAAATGGCCAAACTATAGGAATTATAATCACAGATACAATGAAAGAAACTATAACCAACCCTGTACCTGCTTTTACATAATCCATGAATTTATAACCACCAGGCCCAAGCACTAATGTATTAGGAGGCGTGCCTACGGGAGATGCAAATGCACAAGATGCGGCAACAGCAATAGCCATCAAAACAGCTTTAGGAGATGCTCCTAATTGTTTGGAAATGGCAATACCAATCGGGCACAATAATGCAGCAGAAGCAGTGTTAGACATAAACTGTGTCAAACCACAAGAAAGAATAAACAAAATGGCAGTTACAACCATTGGTGATGGTGATCCGCCCATAATACCCACAGTCCATTCCGCAATCAACTTACCTGCACCTGTTTTATCCATAGCCGCAGATACAGGCATCATACCTGCAAACAAGAAAATTGTAACCCAGTCAATTGAAGCATAAGCTTGCTTTTCTGTTAAACAACCTGATAATACGGAAACCATAGCACCCATAATAGCCGCCATTGGCAAAGTTACAATGCCTTTAAGGCCTATTTTATTGCCAAGAGCCATAACTAAAACAACAACAAGTAAAATAGCCCCTGAAATCCATTGTTTTTTTTACGCTGGCTTCACCGGCTTCTACTTCTTGCTCAATTTCTTGCTCAGCATCAAGCTCAACCTTTGGCAACAAATATTTACCAACAAACATCATATAAAGAATGCCGGCAATAGTCAAAGGAACACCAACCCATGCATATTCAAAGAAACCAAAAGTATTTGTGTACCCAGCTGCTTGCAAAGCTCCGTTAGCAATAATATTTGGTGGTGTACCAACCATAGTGATAATACCACCTAATCCGCAAGCAAATGCCAAAGGCATTAACTGACGAGATGCTGGAATCTTTGCTGCTGAGCATATGCCCAAAACAACAGGAAGTAAGCAAGCTGCAGTCCCTGTATTAGATAATACTGCGGATAACAAAGCTCCAACCAACATGATACCAAACATCAAACTATTTTCACTAGTACCTGAAAGCTTAACAACAACACCGCCTACTTTTTGTGCTAAACCAGTATAAAACATAGCAGCACCTACAACAAACATACCTGCGAACAATACTACCGTGGAATTAGATAACCCTGAAAAAACTGCTTTAACGGGTATGAAACCCAAAATACCGCAGGCTATTGCTCCGGACATGGCAGTGATAGCCAAAGGAATGAGTTCGGTAACAAATAATAGTGCAATTACTATAAGTAAAATTAGACATTTAACTGCTTGTGACATTAGTGTAAATCCTCCTTTTAATTACGGGTTCACCCGTTAATGTAGAATTAAGTAAAAATAACGGCGGACTATCGACAAGTTATGTCGACAATCCGCCGTCATAAATATTAAGTTTGTGAATCAAAAAATAAGTATTATTTCCCTGGGAAGAAAGGCCAAACTATAGGAATTATAATCAATGATACAATGATACAATGAAAGAAACTACAACCAAACCTGTACCTGCTTTTACATAGTCCATAAATTTATAACCGCCAGGCCCTAATACTAAAGTGTTAGGAGGCGTGCCAACAGGAGATGCAAATGCGCAAGATGCGGCAACAGCGATTGCCATCAAAACTGCTTTAGGAGATGCTCCTAGTTGTTTAGAAATTGCTACGCCTATCGGACACAATAGCGCTGCAGATGCTGTGTTAGACATAAATTGTGTAAGTCCACAAGAAATGATAAACAAAACTGCAGTCACAATAAGAGGTGAAGGAGAACCACCCATAATACCCACAGCCCAACCAGCAATTAATTTGCCAGCACCTGTTTTATCCATGGCGGACGAAACAGGCATCATACCTGCGAACAAAAAGATCGTAACCCAGTCAATTGAAGCATAAGCTTGCTTTTCTGTTAAACAACCTGTTAACACAGAAACCATAGCGCCCACAATAGCCGCCATTTCCAAAGTTACAACACCTTTAAGGCCTATCTTATTTCCAAACGCCATAACAAAGACAACTACTAACAAAATAAGACCGGAAATCCATTGTTTTTTAACGCTACTTTCAGTAGCTTCCACTTCTTGCTCAATCTCTTGATCAGCATCAAGTTCAACTTTCGGCAATAAATGTTTGCCAATAAACAACATATAAAGAATGCCGGCAATAGTCAAAGGAATACCAATCCAAGCATATTCGAAGAAACCAAATGTATCTTTGAAACCAGCTGCTTGCAAAGCACCATTAGCAATAATATTTGGAGGTGTACCAACCATAGTAATGATACCACCTAATCCGAAAGCAAAAGCCAAAGGCATTAACTGGCGAGAGGCTGGAATCTTAGCAGCGGCACAGATACCCAAAACAACAGGAAGCAGACAAGCTGCAGTACCGGTGTTAGATAATACAGAAGAAAGCAAAGCACCAACTAGCATAATTCCAAACATTAAGCTGTTTTCACTAGTTCCGGAAAGTTTAACAACTACATTACCAACTTTTTGTGCAAGGCCGGTATAAAACATTGCGGCACCTACAACAAACATACCTGCAAATAATACTACTGTAGAATTAGACAAACCTGAGAATACTGCTTTTACGGGAATAAATCCCAAAATACCGCAGGCTACTGCACCACTCATGGCGGTAATGGCCAAAGGAATAAATTCGGTAACAAATAACAACGCTATAACTATTAATAACATTAAACATTTAACTGCTTGTGACATAAATTCTTCCTCCTTTTTTTGTAAAACACTTACAAAAATATAAGGTTGAATTAACCAGAGGATCCTGCAGCGACTATGTAGTTAATATAAACAATGTATTCTTTTGTATGTACAAAACCCTCCAATTAATGGAACCAGGGCAATTGAGGGCACTTTTTGGTGAAAAACACCAAAAAGTGCCCTCAACATACATTAATTTAGAGCGAATTATTTACCTGCAGGTCCGATCATGGCAAGCATAGTACCAGCTGCCACAGCAGTACCAATTACACCTGCAACATTAGGTCCCATAGCATGCATTAATAAGAAGTTACTTGGGTTAGCCTTTTGACCAACCACCTGTGATACACGTGCGGCCATAGGTACTGCCGATACACCAGCTGAACCTATGAGAGGATTTGTCTTGCCTCCATCAGCCCAGCACATTAATTTACCAAAGATTACACCGGCCGCCGTACCTGCCATAAAGGCAACCAGTCCGAGACAAATAATTAAAATTGTTTGATAAGTCAAGAAACTCTCGGCTTTCATGGTAAGGCCAGTACCGGTTGCTAACATGATGGTAACAATATTCATCAAAGCATTTTGCGCCGTGTCAGACAAACGTCCTAAGCAACCAGCTTCAGTAAATAAATTACCTAACATTAACATACCAATCAAAGAACAAACCGGTGGTAATAACAAGGAGATGAAAATGGTAGTTACAACTGGGAATACAACTTTCTCGAAATGAGAAACTGTACGCAATTGCGCCATTTTTATTTTACGGTCTTCTACTGTTGTGAACAACTTCATAATAGGAGGTTGAATCAACGGAACCAAAGATATGTACGAATACGCAGCAACAGCAATCGCACCCAATAACTGCGGAGCCATTTTTGCAGCTAGATAAATAGCCGTAGGGCCATCAGCACCGCCGATAATACCGATAGCAGCTGACTCTTACACTGTGAAGCCTAATAACATAGCTCCTAGCAAAGAAATAAAAACACCAGCTTGTGCTGCAGCACCTAAAAGCAAGGTTTTAGGATTAGCAATAAGCGGTCCAAAGTCAGTCATAGCACCAACACCCATGAAAATCAATGGTGGGAAAATTTCATTATTGATACCATAAAGAATTACCTGCATTACGCCAGGATCGGTTTCAAAACCGGTCTTTGGAACGTTAGCAAGGATACAACCAAAAGCAATTGGAGATAAAAGCAAAGGCTCAAAACCTTTTACAACAGCAAGATAAAGCAAAATGATACCAACAAGCATCATAATAGCATTACCACTGGTAAAAGCTACGAAGCCACTATCATTCCAAACGGACAGTAAAGCAACGACAAAAGCATCCATTTAATAGCCTCCTAAATTTTCAATATGGAGAAAGCCTTGCAAGCAAAGCTCTCATGATATTATATGATACGTAACTGATATATATGGGGCCACCGGTAGTAGGCCCCATATATATATATTACATTACGATCATTGCGTCGCCGGTAGCAACATTTTGTCCTGCAGTAACACGTACTTCAGAAACTGTACCATCAGCAGGAGCCATAATTTCATTTTGCATTTTCATAGCTTCTAGAATCATTAGAACGTCGCCGGATTTAACAGCATCGCCAGCCTTGCAGTTAACTGATAATACTTTACCTGGCATTGGAGCAGAGATAACTTCTGCACCAGCAGCAACAGGAGCAGCAACACCAGCAGCAACACCAGCAGCAACACCAGCAGCAACACCAGCAGCAACACCAGCAGCAACAGGAGCGGAACTTACAGCGCCACCAACTTCTTCAACTTCTACTTCATAAGCAGAACCATTAACAGTAATGTTAAACTTTTTCATGGATAAAAATCCCCCTTAATTCTCGTTATTTTATATTAAAAATATTCCTTACGTGCACTCATAACTTCTTCACGAGCGTTAACAGTCCAACCCGGAGAAGATATACGACGAATGCAGGCTACTTGTTCTGCAGAACAACCACAAGCGGCAACCGCAGCTGCGATAACTGCGATTATTTCTGCATCATCCGTCTTAGCAATAACAGGTGCTGCTACAGAAGGAGCAGATACTGCTACCTTAGCTGCAGGTTTTTTTTTAGCCGTAGGGTCACAAGCTTTGATGATGTACATAACTATACCCAAAACAATCAATACACCAAACACGATTGTCATGTTGATTATTGCAATCAACCAAGGGTTAGTGGTAACTGGTCCCATTTAATTCACCTCTTGTTCTAAATTTTAAAACTTTTACATAATGTTTGAATTATAGCGGAATATTACCATGACGTTTTGCTGGGCGACTTTCGCGTTTGGATTCTAACATTTGCAAAGCATTGATAATGGTGGGACGAGAGTTTTTAGGTTCAATAACTATGTCAACCATACCACGAATTGCAGCTTGGTAAGGAGTTGCAAAGTTTTCAATGTACTCAGCAGTCTTTTCTGCAACATTAGGATCTTTACGGAATATAACGTTAGCAGCACCTGCAGGCCCCATAACAGCGATTTCAGCAGTCGGCCAAGCAATAACTTGATCAGCGCCCAAATCTTGAGAGCACATTGCCAAATAAGAACCACCGTAAGCTTTACGAGTAACCAAGGTAATCTTAGGAACTGTAGCTTCGGAGTAAGCATAAAGCATTTTAGCACCGTGACGGATGATACCGCCATATTCTTGGTTCGTGCCAGGTAAGAAACCAGGTACATCAACAAGATTTAATAGAGGGATATTGAAAGCATCACAGAAACGAATGAAACGAGCTGATTTATCAGAAGCATTGATATCCAAGCAACCAGCCATTACTTTAGGTTGGTTAGCAATAATACCAACAGTAGAGCCGTCCATACGTGCGAAACAAGTAATTATGTTGGTAGCAAAGTATTTTTGAGATTCATAGTACTCACCATTATCCACAATACTCTTAATAACATCATACATGTCATATGCTTGGTTAGCGTTATCAGGAAGCAAAGTGTTTAGAGCGTCATCAGTTCTCATCGGATCATCACCAGTTTCAACTACAGGAGCTGACTCCATGTTGTTGGAAGGCAAGAAACTTAAAAGATAGCGAATTTGAGTTAAGCAATCTTCGTCATTTTCAGCTGCAAAATGAGCAACACCGGATTTGGAGTTGTGAGTCATAGCGCCGCCCAATGCTTCTTGGGTTACTTCTTCACCAGTTACAGACTTAACAACAGCCGGTCCGGTAATGAACATTTTAGCAGTATTCTTTACCATGTAGATGAAGTCAGTTATAGCTGGAGAATAAACTGCACCGCCGGCAGAAGGTCCCATTATTGCAGAAATCTGAGGAACAACACCGGAAGCAATTGTGTTTTCGAAGAAGATTTTACCATAGCCAGCAAGAGCATCAATAGCTTCTTGAATACGAGCACCACCGGAATCATTCAAGCCAATGCATGGAGCTCCCATTTTTAAGGACAAGCGTTGAACCTTAACAATTTTGCCGGCATGCATTTCACCAAGAGATCCGCCTTCAACAGTAAAATCTTGTGCGAATACATAAACCAAACGGCCATCAACAGTACCATAACCAGTTGTTACACCCTCACCAGGAAGTTGTTTCTTTTCTTGGCCAAAGTTTGTGCAACGATGTTGCACGAAGCGATCCAATTCCACGAAGCTACCTTCATCAAGAAGGCAAGCAATTCTTTCGCGGGCAGTCATTTTGCCGGCATCATGTTGTTTTTTTACACGCGCCTCGCCGCCTGCAGCCATAATCACTTCTGACTTTTTGAGCATTTTCTCAATTTTTTCTTGAGTAGACAAATTCTTACACCTCCATCATTATTGGGGAGAACTAATTTATTCACACCACTAGTGGGTGTAGACATAAGTTAATCTCGACTGAGACATTTTGCCTTGCCAACCAATTATTTTTTAGCTGGTGCGCAAAGTTCTAACAAAATACCAGTAGATTTAGGATGAACAAAAGCAATATCCATTCCGCCAGCACCACCACGTGGAGCTTTGTCAATCATTATGCCACCACGAGCTTGTACATCAGCAATAGCAGCGTTAATATCATCAACACGCATTGCCAAATGTTGAATACCTTGTCCATTTTTTTCAATGTATTTAGCGATAGCACTTTCAGGAGAGGTAGCAACTAACAACTCTAACAAAGTCTCGCCACAAGGAATAAACACTGTTTTTACATGTTGTTCTTCTACTGTTTCTTCACCGGTGCAGCTAAGACCGAGAACTTCAGTATAAAACTTCTTGGATTTATCCAAGTCTTTGCAGGCAATGCCTACATGATCAACACAAATTACTTTAAACATTTTAAATCTCCTCCTTAATATAATTGCATTACTATATATAATGTTTCTATTTCAAAACATTACTAACAATGTCATCTACTACGGAATAAGGATCTGTTTTTCTTTTTTGCAAGTCAAGAATGGTTTCTGCAAACCCCTTTGTAGCAACTATTTTTTCGTCTATATGCCTACTAATACGATCGTTAACCATAGCAACAACCTCTGATTTAATACGAGCTTGCCGAACAGTTTCCAATTCTCCTGATTCTTCGAGGTATTTTCTATGTTCTGCAATAGCATCAACAACTTCAGTGATTCCTTCATCCCTACTAGCTATTGTTCGATTTATTGGTGGACGCCAAGCAACATCTTCTTGATTAAGCTCAAGCATCATTTCAATTTCAATATTTAATTTATCGACGCCTTCACGATCAGCTTTATTGATAGTAAATAAATCACCTATCTCTAAAATACCTGCTTTTATTGCCTGAATATCATCACCAAGACCAGGAACCACAACAACCATTGTTGTATCTGCGGTTTTAATAATATCTACTTCCGATTGTCCTACCCCTACAGTTTCAATAATAATGATATCCATGCCATAAGCATCCATCAATTTTACTGCATCACCCGTCTTTTGAGACAAACCACCTAAGTTTCCTCTAGTAGCCATACTACGAACGAAAATACCTTCATCGGCAATAAGATCTAACATTCTTATACGATCACCAAGAATGGCACCGCCGGAATACGGACTAGTTGGGTCAATAGCGACAATGCCCACAGTTTTATTACGTCTTCGATATTCCTTGGCCAGTTTATCCGTTAATGTACTTTTACCTGCGCCGGGTGGTCCAGTAATACCAATGACGTAAGCATTGCCTGTATGGGGATAAATCTTTTTCATTATTTCAACGGCATCGTTATGTTCATTTTCTATGGCTGTTATAGCCTTAGACAGGGCCAAGCGAGAACCGTTCAAAACTCCTTCAGCTATATCCACTGCATGCACCGCCTTATAGGTTTTTAATACATAGTGCTAACCGAGACAAGCTCGGCTAGCAACAATGTAAAAACTTTTATTTAACGTTTTCGTTAATAAATTTAACGATATCAGTAGTAGGTGTGCCAGGAGTAAATACTGCAGCAATGCCAGCAGCCTTCAAGCCAGGAATATCGCTTTCAGGAATAACGCCGCCACCAATTACCATTACATCTGTCATGCCTTTAGCTTTTAATAATTCTACAACCTTAGGGAACAAAGTGTTATGAGCGCCGGAAAGCAAGCTCAAAGCAACAATATTAACATCCTCTTGTAGTGCAGCCTCAGCAATTTGTTCCGGAGTCAAACGGATACCGGTATAAATTACTTCAAAACCTGCATCGCGCAATGCGCGAGCAACTACTTTAGCGCCACGATCATGTCCATCAAGACCTGGTTTTGCTACTAAAATTCTAACTTTTGCCATTTTATCTTTCCTCCTATTATCACTTTAAATTATAGAGCTACGTGAGATTTGAATTCGCCGAATACTTCTCTCAATACGCCACAAATTTCGCCTTCAGTTGCATAAGCTTTAACAGCCTCTAAAATCAAAGGAACTAAGTTTGTAGACTCATCTTCACCAGCAGCTACCTTCAATGCAGCAAGAGTTTCAGCAACTTTTGCATTATCACGTTTAGCTTTCAAAGCTTCAATTTTCTTGCGTTGTAATTCGCCAACGGAACCATCAACACGAAGTAAATTTGTCGGAGCGGCTTCTTCTTGTTGGAATTTGTTCACGCCAACAATAATGCGTCTGCCTTGTTCAACATCCATTTGCCATTTGTAGGCAGAATCTTGAATTTCTTTTTGAATATAGCCTTTATTAATAGCCTCAGGAGCGCCACCAATTTCATCAATCTTCTTAATATATTCCCAACATTCAGCTTCGATTTTATTAGTCAAAGCTTCAACGTAGTATGAACCACCCAATGGATCAACTGTATCAGCCAAACCGGATTCATAGGCAACGATTTGTTGTGTACGCAAAGCGATAGTTACAGACTCAGTTGTTGGCAAAGCAAGGGCTTCATCTTTAGAATTAGTATGTAAGGATTGAGTACCACCCATTACAGCGGCAGCAGTTTGCAAAGCAACACGAACAATGTTGTTATTCGGTTGTTGAGCCGTTAGCATGGAACCAGCAGTTTGAGTATGTACGCGAAGCATCATGGATTTTGCTTTTTTAGCTCCAAATCTTTCCTTCATAACTTTTGCCCATACGCGACGAGAAGCACGGAACTTAGCTACTTCTTCAAGTACGTTATTGTGAGCATTCCAGAAGAATGATAGACGACCAGCAAATGCGTCAATGTCCATGCCAGCTTTAAGAGCAGCTTCTACATATGCTATACCATCAGCAATAGTGAAAGCGATTTCTTGAGATGCAGTTGACCCAGCTTCACGAATGTGATAACCGGAAATAGAAATTGTATTCCACAATGGAACATTCTTTGCGCAATATTCAAAAATATTGGTAATTAAGCGCATAGATGGGATTGGAGGGAAAATGTATGTGCCACGGGCAGAATACTCTTTCAAAATATCATTTTGGATAGTGCCGCGAAGCTTATCAGCGCTAACGCCTTGTTTTTCAGCAACTGCAATGTACATGCAAAGAAGTACGGAAGCAGGAGCATTGATAGTCATAGAGGTGGAAACTTTAGCCAAATCAATTTGGTCAAAAAGAATTTCCATATCAGCTAGAGAGTCAATAGCAACGCCTACTTTACCTACTTCACCTTCAGCCATAGGATCGGTAGAATCATAACCGATTTGGGTTGGAAGGTCAAATGCGCAGGAAAGACCGCTACCACCATTAGCTAATAGATAACGATAGCGTTTGTTGGACTCTTCAGCAGTAGAAAAACCAGCATACATACGCATAGTCCAGAAACGACCACGGTACATAGTAGGTTGTACGCCACGAGTATACGGATATTCACCTGGGAACCCAAGATCTTTCTCGTAATCAAATTCAGGAACATCAAGCGGGGTGTAGAGTCTATTAGGCTCCAAGTTTGCTCTTTCCGGATTCTTTGCTAGTTTTGCTTCAGCTTCTGCCATGTAGGCGTCAAATCCGGCTTTCAAAGTGTCATTTGCCATTCTAAAATCCTCCTTAAAATGTTTTGCCTCGGTTTTGGACGAACCGTAAGCTAAATGAGAGATTCTTCGTACAAGACGAAGTTTATGAGAAGCACAATGGCTTGCTCGAAATATTTAACAGGTAATCTCTATCTCTTTGTTGAGGTTACCTTAAGCGCTCACTGAGACCACCCCAGTGATACGCTGTTAAAACTAAGTGAAAATTATTTTACTTCCATGGTTCCAGTCTTGGAAAAACGAGTATGGAAAGAAAAAGCTTCGCTTAAAATATGAGGAGTCTGACTATTGCCACATTCCTTACAAGCTCTTTCAAAATAATCTTTTAACAATGGTTGGTACTTAGGGTTAGCAACTTTGTCAATTATAACAACTGCTCTTTCTTTTGGTGACAAACCACGCAAATCAGCTACGCCACGTTCAGAAACGATAACGTCAACATCATGTTCAGTATGGTCAATATGAGCACAGAAAGGAACAACGGAGGAAATAGCACCGTCCTTAGCCAAGGAAGTTGTAAAGAATACTGTTAAATACCCATTACGTGCATAATCTCCGGAACCACCGATACCATTCATTAATTTTGTACCACAAATATGAGTAGAATTTACGTTACCATAAATATCAACCTCAATTGCAGTGTTCATAGCAATAACGCCTAAACGACGAGCTAATTCAGAGCTATTAGCGATTTCTTGTGGACGAAGGATAAGGTGTTTCTTATATTTATCAAGATTTGCATAAAATTTCTTTAAGCAATCAGGAGATGGACTTAAAGCAGTACCGGAAGCAATACGAAGCTTACCTGCATCAATTAAGTCAAACATACCATCTTGAACTACCTCGGTGAAAACTGTCAAATCTGTAAAATCAGATTCAACCAAACCATTGATTACAGCGTTTGCAACTGAACCTACACCGGATTGTAGTGGCAATAAGTTTTTGGGTAAACGACCTGCTGCTACTTCTTGTTTAAAGAATTCAACAAGGTTCTTGCCCATTGCTGCTGCGTCAGCATCAATAGCCCCCAAAGGACGAACTTTATCAGTAATATCACAAGGAACAATTGCTGCTACTTTGCTTAATTCACAAGGAATATAAGGAGTACCAATAATATCTTCAGGTTTTTCTAGCGGAACTGCTTTACGAACAGGAGGATCAAGCGGTACATAAGAATCATGCATACCTTCTAATTCAACTGGTTGTGTAGTGTTAACTTCAATGATAACTTTCTTGGCACTTTGTACCCAAGAAGAACTGTTACCCATAGAAGTTGTAGGCACAATACCAATCTTGCCATCGCCTAAATCTTTGATAACGCAAGCTTCGATAATAGCAATATCAACATCGTTATTACCATATAAGAATCCATAACGTGCCATTTGAGCAACATGGCTTAAATGCATATCAGTATAAGCAATCTTACCAGCATTGATAGCATTACGCATATCTTTGTTAGTCTGATATGGCAACCGTCTAGCAATAACGCCTGCTTGAGTTAAAGCGCTATCAATTTCAGGCCCTACGGAAGCGCCAGTCCAAAGGTTAATTTTTAGAGGTTTTGTTTTGGCCTTTTCTGCCAGTGCAAGAGGCACTGCTTTAGGATAACCAGATGGTGTAAATCCGCTTACGCCAACATTCATGCCATCCTTGATTAGGTCCGCAGCAACCTCAGCAGTAGTGATTTTTGCTAAAGCAGCTTCACAATGTACTCTGTCTTTAATTTCGATCATATTTACCTTCCTCCTTAAAATTGTAAATCTTGGCTATACAGCCAGCGGTTGGTACCGCTAGTAAAATTGCACTCGTTTTTGGCCTGCAAACTTATCTAATCTTATCTTCTACCGGTCAAAAACAAGATTTTACCCAATAAAAAAAGACACCCATTAGTTTCGTTGCCACAAAACCTTGCTAAGTGCCAGTCTACTTGTGCTTGAGGTGGTAGCCACAAGCTGCAAACTGCCGTTAGAGGTCTTGAATTTTCAGTTAGACCAAAGACCCTCCTGTCCATTCACCTCACGCACGTTTATATTAACACTAATTGCATCATTACATACAAATTATCTGTATAATATCTACTTCGACATTGCTTGAAAAAAATCCTGCCTAACTCTAGGTTTAGCACCAAATTTTTAACACTTGAACCCTCCTCTATACATACCTCCCACAAACCTCTTTATTGCACGAGTATCTTAATATTTAACTAATTTAACCTTAGAGTACCTTGCTCAAGTACCTAATAAATTGAGACTACACAAAAAAGGACTACCCGAAGGTTATCTAAATGATAGCAGTAAAAGTGTTAACTTGCAAGCTATTTTGCCGTTCTTTACAAAAAAAAACCGCATTGGTTTACAATGCGGTTTTTTTGTAAATAGTCTGTGACTTTTGAGCTATTTTCTATTTTGAGGCGTGTAATGAGTATGAAGTAAACTATGTGCTTTTTCGCCTAAAGGTTGACCCAAAAATTCCTTATAAATAGCAATAATTTCCGGATTTTCGTGTGATTTACGCAAAACGCTAGCTTCATCACATTCTAGCAAGGCTTCGCGCCGTTGCGTGCGAATATCCCAATTAACCGGTACCGGTTGCCCACCACCACCAATGCAACCTCCTGGGCAGGCCATAACTTCAATAAAATGATAATCCGCCGTACCAGAACGCACTCTATCCATCATATTACGAGCTGCTTTTAACGTATGCACAATTGCTATTTTAACATTTAAGTCCCCTACCGATATTATAGCTTCCCTCACTGATTCTAAACCACGTACTTCTGTAAATTCTATTTTAGGCAATTGCTTTTTGGTAACAACTTCTACAACTGTCCTTAGAGCAGCCTCCATAACTCCGCCTGTAGTACCAAATATTACAGCAGCACCTGTACTTTCACCCAAAGGAGAGTCATACTGTTCTACCGGTAATGCATTAAAATCAATACCTGCTTCGCGTATCATACGGCCTAATTCTCTAGTAGTAATAACAATATCTACATCTCTAAACCCAGAAGCACACAACTCCGGTCTAACCGCTTCAGCTTTTTTAGCCGTGCAGGGCATAACAGATACAGAAACAATATTTTTAGGATCTACGCCTGCTTTTTGAGCATAATATGTCTTTACTATAGCTCCAAACATTGCTTGTGGAGACTTAGCCGTAGATAAGTGTGGTAACAAATCAGGATATCTTTGCTCTATCATATTTACCCAACCTGGGCTGCATGATGTAATCATAGGTAAAACCCCATTAGTAGTCAACCGTTTAATAAACTCATGACCCTCTTCCATTATCGTCAAGTCGGCCGAGAAATCCGTGTCAAAAACTTTGGTAAAACCTAATTGTCTTAAAGCCGCCACCATCTTACCTGTAACTACTGACCCTGCCGGCATCCCTAACTCTTCTCCTAATGCCACTCGAACTGACGGTGCCGTTTGCACAACCACATGCTTAGTCTTATCAGAAAGAGCTTCCCAAACTTTTGCAGTATCATCTTTTTCTACAATAGCCCCTGTTGGACAAACGTTAGCACACTGGCCGCAGTAAGAACAAGATATTTTTTCTAACCCCTCCTCAAACGCAGTAGAAACCATTGTGTGAAACCCACGCCCGGCAAAACTATATACATCCATTCCTTGGACATCGGAGCAAACACGAATACAACGTCCGCATAAAATACATTTTTCTTGATCCCTTACCAATGCCGGATTTGTATCATCTATAGTGTGGGCCTTCATTTCACCTCCGGTGAAACGAATTTTGCGAACACCTAAATCGGCTGCTATTTTTTGCAACTCACAATCCATACTCTTTTGACAGGACAAACAATCTTTTGGATGATTGGCCAATAAAAGTTCAACAACTAGTTTTCTGGCAGCACGCACTCTAGGAGTATTAGTTTGGACAACTAATCCTTCAGATACCGGGTAAACGCAGGACGCCACTAATGTTCTAGCACTTGAAGCTTCTACCAAACATAAGCGACATGCTCCCTCTGCCTGCAAATCAGGATGATAACACAACGTAGGTATATATATGCCAGCTTCACGGGCTGCTGTCAAAACAGATGCATTTTTATTTGTTGTAACAGTAATATCATTAATAGTTAGCGTAACCTTATCCATTTTTTTCCCCCCTTATCCCTTCACTATAGCCTTGAACGGACAAGCCGCCATGCAGGCTCCACATTTAATACAAACAATAGGGTCAATAACATGCTTACGTTTCGGTTCACCGGCAATAGCCTTAACAGGACAAACTTTGGCACAAATACTACAACCTTTACAAGCATCTGTAATCGTATAGGCAGACAACTTCTCACAAGCATGTGCCGGGCAACGCTTCTCGTAAATATGTGCTTCATATTCGTGACGAAAGTGCTTCAAAGTACTTAAAACAGGATTAGGCGCGGTCTGACCCAAACCACATAAGGCACTGTCCTTAATATTTACTGCCATATCTTCTAAAAGCTCTATATCACCCTCATGACCATTACCTTCGGTTATACGAGTTAAAATCTCCAACATACGTTTCGTTCCTTCACGGCAAGGAGTGCATTTCCCACAAGATTCCGATTGGGTGAAATTCAAAAAGAATTTTGCTACATCTACCATACAAGTATCTTCGTCCATTACTACCAAACCGCCTGAGCCCATCATAGCCCCAGCAGAAATCAAAGAATCATAATCAACGGGTAAATCTAGCATTGATTCAGGTAAACAACCACCTGATGGTCCACCAATTTGTACTGCTTTAAATTTCTTACCATTGTTTATTCCGCCACCAATGTCATAAATAATCTCGCGCATTGTAATGCCCATAGGCACTTCTGCCAAGCCAGTATTATTTATTTTACCTGTCAAGGCAAAAACTTTAGTGCCTTTGGACTTTTCTGTGCCACAGGTGCAGTACCAATCTGTACCCTTTTGTAAAATCAAAGGAACATTAGCAAAGGTCTCAACATTGTTGATATTTGTTGGCTTACCCCACAAGCCTGCCACTGCAGGAAAAGGTGGGCGTGGTCTAGGCATTCCGCGCCGTCCCTCTATAGACGCCATAAGAGCCGTTTCCTCTCCACAAACAAATGCGCCTGCCCCTTCTTTTATATGTAAATTAAAATTAAACCCTGTACCAAAAATGTTTTCTCCTAAGAATCCTAGCTTTTCTGCTTGAGCAATGGCCACGCGCAAACGCTTAATAGCCAATGGGTATTCAGCACGAACATAAATATATCCTTCATCAGAGCCAATAGCATAAGCAGCAATTGCCATACCTTCGAGGACTTTATGCGGATCTCCTTCTAAAACACTACGATCCATAAAAGCCCCTGGATCTCCTTCATCAGCGTTACATATCAAGTATTTTTTTTCGTTTACAGACGCTTTAGCAAAACTCCACTTCAAACCAGTAGGAAAACCAGCCCCGCCACGACCTCGTAACCCTGATTTTTTAACTTCTTCGATTACTTCATCAGTAGTCATAGTAGTCAGTGCCTTCGCTAGTCCTTCGTATCCGCCCAAGGCAATATATTCTTCAATAGCTTCAGGATTTATGCGTCCACAATTAGCTAATACTCTGCGTTCTTGTTTCTTATAAAAGCTTATATCCTTATAGCTAGGTACTGCTTCCAAACTTAATGGTTCATGATATAAAAGCCTCTCCACAATGCGACCTTTGTATAAATGTGTCTCCACAATCTCTTTAACATCTTCGGGAGTAACCCGACAATAAAAAGTTCCCTCCGGATACACAATAACTAATGGGCCGTGCTCACAAAACCCATGACAGCCAGTTTCTACTACCATGACCTCGTCACTTAAGCCTTTTTTTTCAATTTCTGCTTTAAAGTTTTCTATAACCTTTCCTGAGCCTGCTGACATACAACCTGTGCCACCACAAACTAAAACATGTGCCCTAATATGTTGCATATTTTCTACCTCCAGTGCGAAATTTTATAACATACATTGAAGTTTATATTTCCCCACCATCCATTTTCCCTACTACCAAATTTTCTATTATATGTCCATTAATAACATGATCGGCAATTATGCGCTTAACATCAATAGGTTTAACGTTGCCGTAGGTAATGCGAGGTTCTCCTGGACGCACAACATCAAGCAAGACTTCCTTCTCGCACATACCAATACATCCAGTTTGTTGTACTTGCACATTTTTTAGTTTGCGAACTGCTAGCTCATCCAAGACCGCGGTCATAACTTCTCGAGCTCCAGCAGCAATGCCACAAGTTCCCATTCCAATAATAATTTTTGTACCATCATTTTCGCGCACCTTTATATCTGCTTGTAGCTTTTCACGCAATGCTTTCAAATCCTCTAACGATTTCATTTTTAATCCCCTGCCTTTCTAACGGCATCTATCTTTTGCTTTAAATATTCACCTAACCACAAGTATACTTCCGGATAGCTAAAATCTATATTTTCTCCCAAAAACTTTTTAACCTCTTCTGAATCAAAGGTAAATTCTGCTTTTTCTACAAAATAATGCATAACAAAATGCAGCTTTAAATTTGTTACCAAAAATACCTTGATTGTATTTACTATATCGCCTAAAGGTGGCCTATCTAAATGCTCCCGCCAATAGCTGGCTTTAAGGAAGGGGCCTTCTCCCAGCTTTGATTTTACAATCAGTTTGCCGCCACTTTGCTTAGTAGTCATATCTACGAAGGAAACTCCCATGCCAACTTTACGAGTAAATCTAGTAGTAACAAAAGGATCTCGAATTTTTTTGAGCATGGCCTCACTCATTCCTCGACCATTATCTCTAATGCTAAAAGTTAAAAAACCATCCTCATTCTCATTTACTTCTAGCAATATCCAAGAAGCCCCTGCCTCAATAGAGTTTTGCATTAAATCTAAGATGTGAAGGGATATTTCTTTCATAATTATTCATACTTTTCTAGAATTAAAGCGATTTTTTCCGGGGTCAAGCGGCCATGGGTATCTTCGTTTATTTGCATAACAGGTGCTAACCCACAAGCCCCAATACAAGCCACTGTTTCCACAGTAAAACGCAAATCTTCCGTAGTATGCCCTGCTTTAACTCCCAATTCTTTTTCCACTTCTTCTAAAATCTGTTTACCACCGCGCACATGACAGGCCGTACCCTGACAAACTCGGATAATATTGCGCCCCCTTGGATTTAAGTGAAACTGAGAATAAAATGTTACAACGCCATAAATAGAACTAATAGGTGTCTTAGTCTCTACTGCAACATATTCCAGTGCTTCTTTGGGCAAGTAATTATATAAATGTTGAACCTCTTGTAAAACGGGAATTAGAAATCCCTTAGTACCCACATATTTAGCAAGGATTTCATCAATTTTTATTTTTTCTTTGTTCTGACCACCACAGCAGCATTTGCTTTCCATATTCATGATGTACTTCCTCTCATAATCTGAAATTTAAAATACTTTATTAATATAGCAAAAAAAAGCTATAAAAAGCAATACTATTTTTCTAATTGCCGAAAGTATAGTGTATACTTATTACATTTTAGCGTAACATATTTAGCAATCATATTTTATAAAGTAGCCTGGATAAAATTTTCGTCCTTTTTTCCCAATCAATGCCAATTTAATTTCTTCTAAAGAAGGTTCTTTTAGTTCTAAAATATTCTTGGGTCCTTGTAGAAAATCTGCAATTGTATGAGCATCAGAATTTGTCAGATACGGCCTATTAGCAACAAGTGACTTAAGTTTCTTTTCTTTAAGTTCTGCTATTGCCAATCGAGAAATCTCCACTGCATCTAGCTGCAAATCATCACCAATAAAACCCAATTGACCTAAAAGGCTATAAGATGGTCTGTCAATATGAGCAGCAAAGACCAAGGCTCCCATTTCTTTACTTTGCTTAATCACATCTTCAGCTTTCAAACTACAAGAACCCAAAAGCAGCTTCTTTTCTTCATAAAGAAAGTTGTCCTCAGCATCTACCACAAACTGTTTACCGAACTTTTCCGCATTGTTCGGCGGTAACCCTATTCTAGAATTGTCAATTACTTTTTGCCATTTAAGCAACTGCTCCCAAGTAGCAAAAATTACCACAAGATGCGCTTCTTCTGCACACTCTACTTCCATACCTGGGAAAACTGTTACCCCATATTTGCGGCCCGCTTCCAAAGCTGCCGGGACATTCGCCGAGGAATTATGATCTGTAATAGCCAAGATGCTAATTCCATACTGAGCTGCACGCATAACAATATGGTGTGGTGTCATTTCTACCTCTGCACAAGGTGATAAAAGTGTGTGCACATGAAAATCAGCAATAAATGTTTTCATTGCTTGTTAGTAATGTCCAAAGCACAGAGCTTTCCTGTTGCTTCATAGCTTGACATTTTAGTAGTAAAAATAGGCAATTCATTTTCATCTGCCCTTATAATAGTATCTTCTTCTATTGTTGTACCCCCAGCAACAATAATAGCGGCTAAACCAATTAGAGAACCTATTGCCGCGATATTATGATGCCCCTGCATAGTGACTCAAATCATTCCGGCCTTGGCTTGCCCCATAACATTGCTAAGCAAATCTGAAGTATATCCCCCTGTGATTTCCCTCTCCAAATCTTCTCTGCGGGTAACCTTAGTCAATTGCAATTTTTTTACAATCTGGCTAACTTTCATTTTCCTAGTCCTCCTTAGCTTTTTCTGCCTTAGTTGTTCCTGTTAAAGGTATTTGTGTTGATAACTCTATCATGCCTTGAGCAAACTTCTTTATTCTAGACCTTAATATAAATATGCAGTCAGTTTCAAAAGCCTTTCCTTGCACTATATCCTCTGCTAGGCATTGACAATTAGGAGCACCACAAGCCCCGCAATCTATCCCTGGCAAAGTATTCAAAACTGTATCCATTTTTTCTAATTTTTCCATTGCTATATTAATATCCTCATCCAACTGCATCATTGGACGTGGCTCCAATACTTTTACATAGTCTTCAGAAGTTGGGAATCCCTCGCAGGTCATACCAGCCTTTCTAGCAGCCAACCGTTCTTGTGGTTCATGCTGTCTTAACATTCTAATACGCAGTTTAAGATTTTTTTCGGCCACAAAGCGATTAGTAGCTACAAAAGGGCCCCCTACACAACCTCTACTACAGCTATATAATTCAACAAAATCTACATCATTCATTTTATTCATGGAAATTTGTTCCAAAACTTCAAATACATCGCTAACGCCCTGTACGGACAGTGCATTTTCTAATCCGGAAGCCGCGATTTCACCTCCGCAACTACCCCAACCAACGCCATAGGAGGAACCGGTTGTAATTGTTTGCTGCAAATTTTCCTCCGGTATTGCATTATGCATAACCCGCCTTAATTCACCGTATATACTAGCTTCACTAATAGAACCAGCCAATTTTGTATGTTTTACATCAACAGATTGCCTAATATTAGTGCCTTTAGCAGGGCAGGGCGTAATAAACCATACGCCTACCTGTTCTTCCGGCAAATTATGTTTGACACAAACATTCTTTTTTACATAAATTGCCGCTGCTTCTCCAGGTGAAAGAATCGGTATTACCTGTTGAATAAGTTCCGGAAACTTTACCTGAATTAAACGCAATACCGCAGGACAAGCCGACGAGATAATTGGTTTGCGCCCACCTTTATAACATTGTACGTATTGTTCTATTTCTTGAGCAATATAATCTCCCGCCGCTGACAAATCAAATATTTCATCAAATCCCAGCATTTTTAGACCTTGCCAAATTACTTCTCTGCGCAAGCTAGCCGGAAATTGAGCATAAAGAGAAGGCGCAGCCAAAACAACGTTATAACTGTACTTGTGAGTCGCTTCTAATGTATCTGCAGCAGCTGTCATAGCATGTGTTGGGCACCTACGAATGCACTCTCCGCAATCTATACAGCGGGTGGAAACTATTTCCGCTTTACCATTACGAACTCGAATAGCTTCAGTAGGACAATACTTTACACAGGCAACGCAGCCATTGCACGCGTCTTTTATAACATGAACTGAATGCAAGTAGCTATCAAACACCCTTAAATCACCCATCCTTCCTTTAGTTTAACGCTATTTGTGTTCAAAACGCATAATAATCTTAGTTCCCTTATTGACTACTGTATTTATAGAAAATTCATCCGAACATTTCATCATATTGGGAAGTCCCATCCCAGCACCAAAACCCATAGCCCTTACATAATCAGGAGCAGTGGAAAACCCTTCCTTCATCGCTTGCTGCACATCAGCAATACCTGGGCCTTTGTCCTTAATAGTAATTATTGTAAGGTTTGATGTGATTTCCGCCTTTATTATGCCACGGCCGGCATGAATTAGAGCATTCATTTCGCCTTCATAGGTACCTATAGCTACCCTGCGTACAACATCGGCAGGAACGCCTAAGAGTTGCAAGGTTTTTTTTATACTAGCTGAAGCTTCACCTGCTCTATCAAAATCATTACCAGGCACCTCACATTTTAGTTCCATAAATCTTCACTCATCCTTTAATTCTTTTACCGGGCAAGCCGGTAATCCTAATTTATACAAAATCCCACAAGCCTCAAACATTGTATATTTGGTTAAAAGTACTGGAATATCACATTCTTTAGCAACTTGTAAAATTTCCGTGCCCGGCATTTTCCCTCGCACAAAAACAATAGCACTTAACTCACTAACATCAGCTGTGCGTATAACTTGCACATTTGTCAATCCGGTAAGGAGCAATGTTTTCTTTCTAGTAAAAGCCAACACATCGCTCATCAAATCCGCTCCAAATGCCGACTCAGCCTCTCTATCCAGTTCATTTTCCCCCACAATAGAACGCGCTTCCAGAGCTTTTTGCACTTCACTAAGTTTTAGCATGCTATCCCCCTACGCTCATCATATAAATACCTATCCGCCAACTATATTCTCTTAATAATTGTACATTTATTCCCCTACACTGTAAAGAAAATTTCTATACATACTACAGCTATTTAACTCTTGCTAAATTTAAAATCAGTGCATTACTTAACCAAAACAACATACCTAATTGAATATTAAACAAAGTGTAATCAGTTAAGCCACCAATGAAAATTCCTATCAAAGAAGCTATATAGCCACAAGCTATCCCTCTTACCCAAGGAATTTTAGACTCTTTGCGAATATGACAGGCTAAATTGAAAAAATTCCATACAGTATATAAAAACAAAATTAAACCTAAAATACCTAGTTCAGCGGCGATATTCAGATACAAATTATGACAATGATACATGATAACTGTAGGGTCCTTGAGATAAAAATCATATTCTGGGAAAGCAAATTGATAACCATACCACCCAACTCCCCAAGGATGTTCTCGAATCATAGCAATAGTGCTTTCAACATAAGCAAAGCGCAGTTCCGCCGAAGTATCTCCCATTAAGAAAATCGACAATAATCTGTGTGCAAACATATTCCAGCCTAAATACAAAACCATAAGTCCCCCGCCCACAAAGGGCAAAAAAGCCTTATGATAAAAAAATGCTGCGAAAACAAAAAGCACACAAAAAAGTGCTATCCAATTTCCCCGAGAAAAAGTTAACAATAAACATAAACAACTTAAAAGAAAAACAAAAAATAATGCAATTCTAGTCCTACCGCCTCTAAGTGGCGCAAATATACCTGCACAATAAGCAACTGTTAATACTAAAAAGCTACCCAAAATATTAGGATTAGATAAAGTAGAATAGGCTCTGCGTTTTAATTCCGGAAAAGCTGCATGATCAGACCATTCTGCATTTTGCAAAGAAGAACCGTAACAATACTGCCAAATACCATATAAAGCTACCAGCCCTGCCGAAAGCATAAATGTTTTCATCAAAAAAAGAGGGCGGTGTCCTTTAGCTCCATAGCGCAACATAAGCAAAAAACTTCCTGCCTCCTGCCCCACAACCCATGCAAAGTTAAAGGCAGAAGCAAAAACATTTTCTGACCAAAGTACGCTTACAGCGCTTAAACTAAACAGCCCCCATAAGCAATATTTTAATTTTTTGGGAAGAACTTCCCCCTTCCCTTCCTCGCGCCGTTTATAACAATCTACCATTGCGCACACAAAGGCAACTACAAAAACCCAACTAGCTGCCAAAGAAGAAAGAGGTATAACAAAAATTAGCAAAACTAATAAAGCATATACTATCTGCTCCATGTCAAGTTCGCGAACCTTATATCCTTCAATATTCATAGAGCCTAACCTTTCTGCGCAATCGCCTTGAAGGTTCCAAGCAAATACAACGAACCACAGATGCAAACAATGCCATTTTTGCCGGCTGCTTGTCTTGCAGCTTTATACGCTTCTTCTATACTCTCATAGGCTATAGCTTTATCTCCTACTATTTTCGCTAATTGTTGGGCTGATGCCGCTCTAGGTCCTTTATCAGCTAACACCGTGTTCACTTTATCTCTTTGTTTGAAAAGGATGGCAGCTACTTCATTAATAGCCTTATCACTCATCATTCCAAACACAAAATGCAGCGGTTGTCCTGCATAATATTTATCGAGAGCAGCTCTTAACGCCTTAGCTCCCTCTGGATTATGTGCCCCGTCCAAAATAACATCAGGAGCTTTTTCGATACGTTCTAAGCGTCCTGGCCATGTAGTATGAGTAACACCTTCATGCAAAGCTGCTTCAGTAATACGCGCATCGTTTTTTGATACAAGTTTTGCTGCCACTACTGCTACTGCCGTATTGGCAATCTGATGAGCCCCTGGCAGAACAATATTGTAATTGGAATGATATTCTCCGGCACTTAAAGTAAAGGTCTGTCCCTCCATTGTGCTGGTCACTTCTTTTCCGGTAAAATCTCTGCCGAAAATATAAAGGGAAGCTTGCTTAAACACGCTCATAGCGGTAATAGGACCCAAAGCTTTATCCGCAGCCGCAGTTACCACCGGTACTTTCTCTTTAATAATTCCCGCTTTTTGCATAGCAATTTCTTCTACTGTATTACCACATCTATCCATGTGATCTAGGCTCACATTAGTAATAACAGCTACCTCTGGCGTTATAACATTAGTAGAATCCCACAGACCGCCTAACCCTACTTCAATAACCGCATAATCTACATGTTCTAAGGCAAAAACAAGAAATCCTGCTGCCGTAAGTACTTCAAACTGCGTAGGTTGCGCTATGCCTTTTTTCATAACAGCATCTACAGCCACTGCCACTGCGGTATGAGCCATAGCAAAAGTACTATTGTCTATTTCTTTGCCATTTATTTCTATGCGTTCATTATAACGTACAAAATGGGGCGAAGTAAACTTACCAACGGTAAGTCCTGAAGCTAAAAGGATATTTGCAATCATGCTAGCTACAGACCCCTTGCCATTAGTTCCCGTTACATGAATAGTCTTAATTTTTTGTTCAGGATTTCCCAGTTCTGCTAATAAAGCCTGTATGCGTTCCATTCCCAGTCTTATGCCAAATTTTCCCAAACCCTCTAAATATTTTAAGCTTTCTTCATAGTTCATAATGTTTTTAGATACTCCAAACGTTCATTAATAGCCGCCATTTTTTGTCCAATTTCCCCACTTTTAATTTTTTCTTTAGCAATTACTTCAGCAGGCGCCTTAGCCAAAAATCCGGCATTTCCTAATTTACCCTCAATACGCTTTATTTCTTTAGATAACGTTTCCAACTCTTTTTTTAAGCGAGCATTTTCCTTTTCTACATCAATAAGCCCCTTTAAAGGTAAATAGACTTCTATGCCATTAACTACTGTAGTCATAGCATTTTGAGGTTTGTTACTATTATTGTTATCTTCAATCGTTAATTCATCAACAGTAGCCAACAACTTAATATAGGCTGCATTAGTTTCTAAGACTTTTTTAAAATCTGCATCTACAAGCAAAATTGCAGGGGCTTTCCTACCTGGAGCTGCATTAACTTCAGCGCGCATATTACGAATGGCTTTAATAACATCCATAATCGCACTCATACCAGCTTCTGCGTCTTGGTCTACCAAATCTTCTTGGTATTTTGGCCAAGAGGAAACCATAATACTGCCTCCTTCATGGGGAAGACACTGCCAAATTTCTTCCGTAATAAAAGGCATATATGGATGTAATAATTTCATAGCTGAACCAAGCACTTCACATAGAACATGTTGTGCTGTCGCCCGTTCATTTGGATTATCTTTATTATACAAGCGTGGTTTAGCTAATTCAATATACCAATCGCAAAGTTCGCCCCAAATAAATTCGTAAAGCAAGCGTCCAGCTTCCCCTAATTCAAAGTTTTCTAGAAAATTAGTAACATCTTTTTCTGTGTCTTGCAGGCGAGATAAAATCCATTTGTCCGCCAAAGTATAGGGAGCTAGCTTCGCGTCCTTATCATATCCTTCTAAATTCATTAAGGCAAAGCGGGAAGCATTCCAAATTTTATTAGCAAAATTACGTGTAGCATCCACTCTTTCCCAATAAAAACGCATATCATTACCGGGAGTGTTACCGGTAATTAACATAAAGCGCAAAGTGTCCGCGCCATATTTATCAATAACTTCTAAGGGATCAATACCATTGCCTAAACATTTACTCATCTTGCGGCCTTGACTATCTCTAACTAGGCCATGTATAAATACTTTATGGAAGGGAATTTCTTTCATAAATTCCATGCCCATAACTAACATGCGGGCAATCCAGAAGAAAATTATATCGTACCCTGTAACCAATACGCTAGTTGGATAAAATTGTTTTAAAAGATCCGTTTGTTCCGGCCAACCCATAGTGGAAAAAGGCCACAAGGCAGAGCTAAACCAAGTATCCAAAGCATCCTCATCTTGATGTACATGTCCACCGCATTTAGGACATTTATCAATATCAGTGCGTGAAGCAATTACTTCCCCACAATCGTCGCAATACCATACTGGGATGCGGTGTCCCCACCAAATCTGACGAGAAATACACCAATCATGGATATTATCCATCCAATTAGTGTAGCTCTTAGTAAAACGTTCAGGTACAAACTGTGTACGACTATCTTCTACGCAATCAACAGCAGCTTTCACCAAAGGACCCATTTTCACAAACCATTGTTTGGAAACTAAAGGCTCAACTACGCAGTGACAACGTTGACAATGTCCAACTGCATGGGTTAAATCTTCAATTTTCACCAATAAATCTGCCTCTTCTAAGGCTTTAACTATATTTTTACGACATTCATAGCGTTCTTGACCTGCATAGCTACCGGCTTCCGCCGTCATCTTGCCGTCCATACCTATAACGACAATATTTTCTAAATTATGGCGCATACCCATTTCAAAATCATTTGGGTCATGAGCTGGCGTGATTTTCACCGCGCCGGTACCAAACTCCAGATCAACATAAGAATCTGCAATAATAGGTATAGTTCTATCAATTAAAGGCAACTTTAGATTCTTGCCTACTAAATAGCCATAACGCTTATCTTCCGGATTAACAGCAACCGCAGTATCGCCTAGCATTGTTTCCGGTCTAGTAGTAGCAATTGTTAAATAAGTTCCTTCCTCTTCTACCACTGGATAACGAATATACCATAAATGACCTGCTTCGTCAGCATGCTCTACTTCTATATCTGATAAAGCTGTATTACAGTTTACGCACCAATTAGTAATGCGGCTGCCTTGATATATGAGGCCTTTTTCATATAAGGAAACGAATACTTCTCGTACAGCCTGAGAACACCCTTCGTCCATAGTAAAACGTTGACGTTCCCAATCACAGGATACACCCAAACATTTCAATTGGTTAACAATACGGTCGCCATATTGGTCTTTCCATTTCCACACACGGTTAAGGAATTCTTCTCGCCCCAAGTCATAGCGAGTTTTCCCCTCTTCCTTTTTTATAACTTCTTCTACTTTAATTTGCGTAGCAAGACCTGCATGATCGTACCCCGGCATCCACAACGTGTTATGCCCCATCATACGGTGCCAGCGAATTAGGATATCTTGCAGCGTGTTATCTAAAGCATGTCCCATATGTAATTGTCCCGTAATATTAGGCGGTGGAATAACAATACTAAAAGCCTCTTTGTTTTTGTCTACTTCCGCATGAAAATAGTGGTTTTTCTCCCAATATGCATACCATTTTTTTTCTACTGTAGCAGGATCATACACCTTAGGAATATTGTGTTCTTCATTTTTTTCTGTAGTCATCGTTTTTTCCTCCATAATGTGTTTTATCAGTCTTTTATAAAAATAATAATTAGTAACATTAAAACAAAAAGTCCTATATTTGCTAATGCAAACATAGGACGAATTAATCGCGGTACCACCTAAATTTCCAAACAAAAAGTTTGGACACCTCATATGCGTAACGTGCACAACGAATAAAACTACTAATTTCACCTTATCAATTCCAAGGCGACTTCAAAGCCGGTTATTCGGATATGTTCCAGCAAGCCATATCCTCTCTGTAGAACCCGTACTTTTACTACTCCTCATCATTATCTTTCCAATATATAGTTGTACCTGATAATAATAACAATATGGAAGGGTGTTGTCAATAGAAACCAGCCAGCGTGCTAAAAGAGCACTATTTATTTAATGCCCTTTGCATCTAACTTATATTGTATATCTTTACGAAATTTTAAATTTTAAAAATATGCTCCATCATATTCTCATTCTGCCCCTACATTATTATTTGGTCTCTGTACTGTTCTTACTTTGCCCTGTTGGCAACTCTCTAAGCAAATCTTGCGATTTGCCTGCCCGCAATAAATAACTATCTGTAGAATGCCCAATTAATCCAACCACTTGCCGCCCAATATCTAATAATTTATCAAGATCTACTCCTGTCCAAATATCAGATTCGTCGCACATATGTATAAGATCTTCAGTAGCAACATTTCCTGCCGCACCAGGTACAAAAGGGCAGCCGCCAACTCCAGCTATGCTTGCGTCAAATTTCGTAAACCCTGTCAGCATACCAGCAAAAATATTAGCAATACCAAGACCTCTTGTATTATGAAAATGTAACCACCAATCAACGTTAGGATAACTTTCCAGCATTTCTCGGCATATAGCGTTTACTTGTTTAGGATAAGCCATACCCGCAGCATCAGACAAAGAAATTTCATTAATGCCAACTGCAAGATAAGCCTCCACAATATCACGTACCTCTCTGACCGTAATATTGGTATCCCAGGGAGAACCAAAAGCCATAGAAATAGAACCTGATATATTAATTTGAGCATCTCTCGCTTTTTCTACACACTCAGCGAATCTCGCAACACTTTGAGCAGGCAAGCAATTTAAGTTTGCTAAATTGTGAGAAATACTAGCAGAAACATTTAGTTTAACTTTGGTACACCCACATGCTAAGGCTCTCTCTACTCCTTTAACATTTGCTATTAGAGCACGATATTCCACTCCATTTTTAGGTGTTATTTTAGCAGCTACTTCATCAGTATTAGCCATTTGTGGAACAGCTTTAGGACTCACAAACGACCCAATCTCAATAACAGGAACTCCTGCCTCGGACATAACATTAATTAAATTAACTTTCTGTTCAACAGTTAGTAATTTTTTTTCATTCTGTAAGCCATCGCGCAAACCTACTTCGCAAAGTGTAATTTTTTTAGGCAAATTAACTAACTCCATCAGTTCATACCTCTCCTTCACTGCAAGCATCTTCTTGTCGCACTCTTCTAATGTTACGGGCTCTTCTCAAAAAGCAAGAACCCGTTTTAAACAAAAATTTAAATCCAATTATTTTGTCCGTTTGCGTAATAACATATAGCCAACTATTAAAGGAATAAACGTAACAGCCGCCCCAATACCAACAACACTAGTTACTGAAGTCATGAGCAACATGGGAATTAAAGCCGGAAACGTTCCATATATTGGTGTGAAAACCGTAGATGCTATACCTTGAGCATCGGGGGCACTAGCCTTAGTCTCTGGATCTACACAACGAACTAATGCTAAACCCGTGGGTACGGCACCTGAAGCCATACCAAATAAGCAACACGCTTTTTCAAACCATTCATGAGCACAAAATTTACGACAAAAATAAATTGAAATCCACATAGTAACTGCTAACAATACTACACTATAAATTATTATGGGCACTAAGAATGTTGTAACTAACTTTATAGAAATAGTTGCTACTGCAGAAATGATTACCAAATCCAAGGTGAAACCCGAGATGGTAGAGACAGTCCCCTTATCTACAAAGCCTGTTAAATCAAGCCTAGACATGATAAAACGTATAATAGCCGCTCCTAGCATACCATGCACCAAAGCAGGTACTTTAGCAAAAAATGGTATAAACTTTGCTGCACCCGCTAATAGCTGCGAACCAACAAATATACACACTAAAATCATACAAAATTGAAACACCAAGGCATTAATACCACTTGCCGAAGTTTTCACCAAGCCAATTGGTTTTTGTAGTTCTTTAGGCAAAATCCCACTTAGAGAGGGGTTTACTACCCCCTCCATGGGTTTGTTAGTGTAGGCAGCATAACCTTTGCGTATACCCCAGTTAACCATAACAATACCAATAGTAACGGCAGCCATGAGTCCTACAGTAGATAAAATCATGCCCATGCCCAAATTGCCCTGCACTCCCAACTTTTCAAATTGGGTACCAGCGGCGGCCGCTGTTCCATGACCACCCCAAAAGGAAAAAACTCCCATAGCTCCCCAACCATCAGGAAGACTTGGCCAAAATTTTTGCAACAAAATTCCTAAAGGTACCCCAATCATTAGTTGTGAACCATAAACAGCTATTACCACCATAGTATAATCCACGTATGACCGTGCCCGGCTTTTATCAAAATTAATTCCGTAAACTATACAGGTCAATACAACGCCAATAAGGGTACCGGAAAGGCTGCTCCATGCTTTTGGTGTTGTAAAAAGATTTAAAACTTGACTGCCACAGATAAGAGCAATAAATCCACCTATCATCGAAGTGGGTATATATAATTTTTGCAACGGTTTGTAGAATTCTCTCAAGATAAAACCCAAAACCATAAATACCGCTAACAATTGCATATCTTTTAATATAGATCCTAATGTCATGCTAAATACCTCCTTGTATTTTTAAAAATCTGCTTAATAGTTTAGGGGGAAGATATTAGGAATTAAATTATAGCTCTAGTATTAACCTATAAGGGCTATTTTTATCACTTGTTATTATTAGTCCAAAGTGGCATCATAAAAATCACCAAACAGCTCCTCCATAGTTGGCATATCTTTAGGAATTGGCCTTGCAACCCAAGTTGTATTCATATAATGCTTCAAACAAATATTTTCTGAAACAATATTACCACCCCAAGTTCCGCATCCCATGGAAGATGTAGCCGGCATACCGTTAGTGTTAGAACCGGCATTAGCCTTATTTTGTGGTTGGCGCACCATCATTCTAGAAACAGGTGCTGCTAGTGCCAACTGATTAATATGCTCATCATTAAAAGAATAAATGCCACAGGAATGACCTTTACCACCAACCTCATAGATAGCTTTCATAGCTTTAATAGCATTTTCAAATCCGCCTTCATATTTGAAAATGGCTAACAATGTCGTTAGTTTTTCACTAGAAAAGAAATGTTCTTTGCCAATACCATCACCCATTACCATAATAAACTTATACTTATCATCAATTTTAAATCCAGCAGCATCTGCCAATTTTTGGGGAGAAATAGCCACAGTATTAGGCAAACGATGACCCGCGCCATCCCAAATAACTTTTTTCAAAGCTTCCGCTTCTTCTGTCGTAGCAAGATAGCCCCCCTCATCTTGCAAGGCTTGCACCATAGCATCAAAAATTACTGCACTGATAACTATGTTGCCGTCGCATGAACAACCTGACCCAAAATCAGAAGTTTTGCTTATTCTAGTATTTTCCGCTGCTTCTTTTACATCTGCCGTTTCATCAATAATCATTGTAGAATTGCCTGCACCGGAGCCATAAGCCGGTGTTCCAGAACTATAAGCCGCCTTAACCATAGGCCGACCGCCTGTTGCAATTACTAAATCAGATCTTTTCATTAACTCATCTGTTAACTCAATGCTAGGATTCTTAATGCATTGAAAAATATCAGCTGGGGCGCCTTCTTTTACTAAAGCTTGTCGCATAATTTCTACAGTCTTATTGCTAACTACTTTTGCTCTCGGATGTGGAGAAAAAATCATTACATCCCTAGCTTTAATAGCAAAAATTGCCTGTCCGGCCGGAGTTAAACATGGATTAGTTGTTGGAACCAAACAGCCAATTAAACCAACAGGTTTCCCATATTTTATTAGCCCTTTTTCTGGAATTTCCTCAATAATCCCTACACTTTTTTGTCTTAGGCAATCACGCAAAATCAAACGAATTTTATTACGCTTATTGACTTTAGACTGAAACTCTCCTAGCCCTGTTTCCTCTACGGCCTCTTTTGACAACGGCTCCCACGTTTGCAAATTAGAAACCGCCCATGCTACTGCCTTGCAAAGATGATCTATGCGTTCTTGATCATAACTTTCAATAATAGCCGCTGCTTTTTTTGCCTTTACAATCATTTCCTCCAATTCAGCAATTTGTTCCGAAGTAACCTTGCTCATAATAAAATCTCCTCTCAATTCAATGTTTTTTAGCTCTAATTAATTCTTATATTCACTATCTCAAGTATATTAGTCGCTCAATATTAAGTCTAATACCGAATATTGATTGTATTCATAGAGAATAACTATTGAACTATTTAGAATTTTTTGATAATATTAAAAAAATGCTTAATTTAAAGGTGATGATTTTATGAAATTAATGCAGTTAGAATATTTTCAAACTTTAGCAAGAATTTTACATTACACAAAAGCAGCCCAAGCTCTACACATTTCACAACCAAGTTTAAGTTATGCCATTGCAATGCTAGAAAAAGAATTGGGTGTAGAACTTTTTGAAACAAAGGGCCGTAAAACAATCCTTAGTTCCTATGGTGCAACCTTTTTAGAGTATGTAAACCAAGCCTTAGATAGCTTAGACACTGGTGTTAAAACCTTGCGTTCTATTCAAGGTGCCACAACCGGTGAAGTAAGTATCGGATATATTTATAGTTTATCAACTTCTCTTATCCCGAAAATTGTTGAGGGCTTTAGAAAAAGTGAAGATAATATGGAAATTAAGTTTAATTACACCCAAAATTTACAGAAGGCTCTTGTAGAAGACTTGCAAATAGTTAACATAGACTTAGCCTTATGTGCTGATACTGATTCCGCTATTATTTCCGTCCCTATTATTGAGCAAGAGCTTTTTCTGGTAGTGGCAAATAATCATCCGTTAGCGAAAAAAAAATCCGTTACTTTTAAAAATATAGCAAACCTTCCCTTCATCCTATTGCACAAAGATAGTGCCTTGCGTAAAAAACTTGAACGGGAATTTAAAAAAATTAACATAACCCCCCCAACATTGTTGCTGAAGCACAAGAATGCAGCGCCACCTTGCAGTATGTAGCACACAACAGCGGAATAACTATTGTTCCACAAGTTCCCGGACTTGATTATTTACCGGTAACAAAAATTAAAATAAGAACTCCTGGCTTTAGCCGCTATATATACCTATCTTGGACAAATACCCATCCTCCTTTGCCACCAGTGCTTAAAGTAAGAAACTATATTTTAGACATGTTCAACAAATCTCAAAATATCTCTACCATTATAAAATAATGTTTGTAAATAACTAAAGTCCCTATTACAGGAAGGTATTTCCTGTAATAGGGACTTTAGTTATTTATATTTTATTAAGTAATTTATTGCAAACCTTTTTCTAAAAACCCTAAAATCTAAACTAGCCTAGGGTTGTCTTTTTGATATAAAATTCGTACAGAATTTAGTACACACAGCATAGCTACCCCTGTATCTGCAAACACCGCCATATACATAGATGCAAATCCAGCTAAACCTAAAACCATAATAGCAATTTTTATTACTAGCGCAAATACCACATTTTGCCAAGCAATGCCATTTGTAAACTTAGCAATCTCAATAGCCTTAGGAATAGCTTCCATTTCTGAATTCATAAATACCACGTCTGCAGCCATAATAGCCGCATCAGCACCGCTGCCCATAGCAGCTCCCACATCGGCTCCTGCTAAAACCGGTGCATCATTAATACCATCCCCCACAAACATAACCCTGCCATATTTGTTGCGCAAAGTATTTAAAACGTTGAACTTATCTTGTGGCAAAAGTTTAGCATAAACATTATCAATCCCAGTTGCAGATGCCACCGCCTGGGCACTTTCTGCCGAATCTCCTGTAAGCATGGCTGTAGCTAGTCCCATTTTTTTTCTTTTATTAATAGCGCTAACTGCATCCTTCTTAATAGTATCAGCTATAAATAAGTGTCCCATATATATTTTCCCCTTGGCCACCAAAACTTCTGTGCCAAAATCCATCCCACTATAGGCACTAATATCAACACCATAGTGCTCCATAAGTTTTTTATTACCACAAAGTATTTGTCCATACGCAGTCTCGGCAACAATACCTTCACCTGCCACCTCTTCAGCCCCTATTGGTGCAATAAGTTCCATATTCTTACTTTTAGCGGCCATAACAATACTAGTCGCTATAGGATGCGTAGAAACAAGTTCAACCGAAGCACAAAGTTTTAATAGCTCATCAGCTTGTATGTTATCTGAAGGGAGTACTTTTTGTAAAATAAAATTTCCCTTGGTAACCGTTCCTGTTTTGTCCATGACTACAGCAGCACAATTTTTTAAAGCTTCCAGAACAACCCCACCTTTAAAAAGAATGCCTCGCTTGGCCCCAGCTCCAATCCCTGCAAAATAAGCAAAAGGTATACTAAGAACCAAAGCACAGGGGCAACTAATAACCAAAAATGTCAGTGCTGTATAAATCCATTTTTGCCACTCCCCCGTAATAGCTCCTGGAATTAATGCTGTTAAAATAGCAATAACTACTACTACCGGAGTATAAATACGGGCAAAACTAGTAATGAATTTATCCATTTGTGGCTTAGCCGCTGACGCTTTTTCCACTGCATCTAAAATCTTTGTAACCATAGATTCTTTTAATACTTTTTCTACACGGATTTTTAAAACTCCTGAAGAATTAATGCAACCAGAAATTATTTCATCCCCATAGCATAATTTTACAGGTACCGGTTCTCCCGTTATAGGCGAAGTATCTATCAAACTTTCTCCGTCGATAATAACTCCGTCTAGAGGAATTCTGTCCCCAACACGAACTAGAAGAATATCCCCAACATTAGCAGCCTCAGCTGAAATAATTTTTATCTCTTCCCCAATAAGCAAATTAACAACTTCAGGTCGCATATCTACAACGCCCATAATCTCACCGCGGCTTTTTTCTACTGCCCGTTCTTTAAAATATTCTCCTATACGATAAAAAAACATTACCCCCAACGCTTCAGCGGCGTCACCTATGGCAAAAGCGCCAATAGTTGCCACCATCATAAGAAAATTCTCATCCATTATGCTACCCTTATATAATTTTTTAAAGGCACTATACAAAATATCATGCCCTAATATAATGTAGGCTGATGCAAAGCCATAAATTTTCAAAGGTTCAGGTATAGGGCCAAAAAAGAACAGTAAAAACAGTAGCATGCTTATAATTATTTCGCCTAATTTTCCTGAAATAATTATTTTTCCCTCTTTCACAGCCATCTTACTATGTGAAGTCAAAGCATTTTTCTCCGGCAACGAACAAGTAGAACCACGAGGAACAATAACAACCCCTGACTCAATAGATTGACAAATCTTTTGAATCTCCGATAATAATGTCTCCTGATTTGCAGCAGATAAACGTAACTGCCTAGTAGTAAAGCTAATACTGGCATACCTTACTCCCGGCAATTCTTGAATTTTATGTTCCATTTTAGCCGCACAATTTGCGCACGCCAAATTTTCCAAAATATATACTTTTTTAGGTACATCTGCATCCGGCATTTTACAAATACAATTCGCCAGACTTTCACCACAAACATCACAATAGTCTTCATGGGGATGACAAGCCTCACACTTGCAATCCTCAGGATGTCCTGAAATATGATGTTCATGGGGAGTAGGTATATGAACATGACTATGTTCCTCATGACAAGCATTGCCACAAGCATATTTAAGAGATTTTAATTCCTCAACATTTGTCATTTATTTGCTCCTTTTCTAACGCAGGAATCTATCAATTGCTACTCCTAATTCCGCCAAAGCTTCTTCTTCCTTGTCTTCGTGAATAGCCTTAGTTACACAATGTTCCATATGCTCTTTCAAAAATGCCTTGGTAGTATTTTCAATCGCCTGATGCACAGCCGCTAGTTGGGTTAAAATCTCCGAACAGTCCCTGCCCTCAGCTACCATTTCTTTAACCGAGCGTACATGACCCTCAATACGTGCTAAACGGTTTACTATCTTGTTGCTATGCTTATAACCATACTCCATAATTCCACCCCATTATACATCCCCCTTACGGGGTTATTTTATGCTGTAATTATACCCCCCCATAGGGGTTATGTCAATAAATATCTTACTTGACAAATAATGTATCAAAGCTTACTATAATAGCAATCTCTTTGCGCTGCTTAAATAAGCTACAGTACAAACTGATCAGGCGGTAAATCTTTTGGATTTATGTTAGCCGGGCCGAATGGCAACAGGTTTAAATTAAAACACCTGTGGGACAGTAGTATGTTCCATGGGTGTTTTTGTATCCAAAACACCCCAAGAGATAAATAAAAAATAAGGGGTTTCATTATGAAAAGTAAAAACTTAGCTCAATTAAATGAAGACTTGGCTATGCACGTCTCGTATATTAGTATTACAATAAATATTTTGCTTTCTGCGTTTAAGTTGGTCGCTGGCATTATCGGCCATTCTGCCGCCATGGTTTCAGATGCCATCCATTCAGCTTCTGATGTTTTTAGTACATTTATTGTTATTATAGGAATTCGCCTTTCCAACAAGGCGTCCGATTCTTCTCATCAATATGGTCATGAAAAATTAGAATACATTGCAGCTATGTTTTTGGCCTTTGTACTTCTTATTACAGGCATTGGCATTGGCTACGAAGGTGTACAAAACATTTTTTCTGAAACCTATGCCCATTTACAAACACCTACTTATATTGCCTTGGTAGCAGCCGTTATTTCTATCGTTGTCAAAGAAGCCATGTTTTGGTATACAAAGAGCGCTGCTGTTAAAATTAATTCCGGTGCCCTTATGGCTGATGCTTGGCATCACCGTAGCGATGCATTATCCTCCGTCGGCAGTTTACTTGGTATAGGTGGCGCCATGATGGGCTATCCTATTATGGATTCCTTAGCTTCTGTCGTTATCTGTATTATGATTATTCATGCTGCTTGGAAGATTTTTATTGATGCTACTAATAAATTGGTTGATCATGCTTGTGATGAAGAAACCTTGGAAGCAATGCGTAAACATGTACTAAGTCAAGATGGCGTCCATGGTATTGATGAGATACGTACTCGTATGTTTGGCAGTAAATATTATGTTGATATAGATATTAGTGCTGATGGTAATCAGTCCTTATTCCACGCTCATCACATTGCCGAAAAAGTACATGACACTATCGAGCATAATTTCCCCAATGTTAAACATTGCATGGTACATGTTAGCCCTTCAAAACGAGATGACCAACCAAAAACATAATAGATTTGCTTAATTTTACAACAAAAGAGCTGTTACTTTTCTTAAGAAAAGTAACAGCTCTTTTGTTGTTCTTCGAAGTGTCTCTCACTCTCTTTTTATTTTAAGGGCCATTTTAAAATGCCTTTTTGAGAGAAGCAGTACGTCCAATACTGTAAATCATAACCGCCGGCTCAGCCGGCGGTATGTACAGCACCTATAAGGTGCTCTTACCTGCCACATCTTAAGATGTACTGAATTAGTCCGCCAATCGCACATCTTCCCCGAATTAGGCCCCTTGGGCCTTTTTCTTATTTATTCTCTTTTACCGGCTCACCCGTGAACGGGTCTACATACTCTTTCAGCGAGATTTTGTCTGTGGTAATAGCATCCTGTAGTTGATTCCTAACATATTCCTCTATTCTTTTGCTGTTTTTTCCTACTGTATCTACATAATACCCTCTACACCAGAAATGCCTGTTTCCATATTTATATTTTAAATTAGTATGTCGGTCAAATATCATAAGGGAACTTTTTCCTTTCAGATACCCTAATATTTGGGATACACTATATTTAGGTGGTATTTTCACTAGCATATGAACGTGATCAGGACAACACTCTGCTTCAATTATTTCTACTTCTTTTCTCTGGCATAACAGCCTTAATATTTTTCCTATATCCAATCTTATCTTCCCGTATATTACTCTTCTCCTGTACTTCGGAGCAAACACTATATGATATTTGCAGTTCCAACTACTGTGTGATAAACTTTGACTGTCCAACATGGATACCTCCTCTGTTATTTATGTGTGGTTGGCGAACCAACACTATTTTAACATTGGAGGTTTTTTCTGCTAAAGCTATCGAATCTCGCCGGCATAGCCGGCGGTTTATTGTTTCTTCGCTCCTTTGTCGCTCGAAACCATCGCTAAAGCAAAATATACAATAAAAAAGCTTCTTTCCGTGAGGAAAGAAGCTTACTAGACAATGGTGAAAATACTCACGCTCATCCGCTTCCTGTCTCTCGCAGGATACTTTGGATACCACAGACCGATATGCTGGCTTTACAGCGGCGGAACCGTGTCGGATTTACATCGACTTATCGTTTTCTGTATCATATTAAGTTACACCACTATTATACTACATACAGAAGCAATGTCAATATTTCTTCTAAAAGATTAGTTAGATTTTTTACTTCTAGGCAACTACATGGGTTTGCCAAAATATTTGTAAATACCAGGAGGTACCGCCAAATTTAAAAACAAAAATCTAAACATCTGATAGGTCAAAATAATTGCCACCTTCTCTTCTAAAGACATGCCAACCAAACACATTTCCCCTAAACCACCAGGAGCCATGGCTAAAAAAGCCGTGATTAAACTAAAGCCATAATAATAGGATAAAACATAAGCCACGACTATGCTAACACCTAAAATTGAAAAGATACCCAAAAAAGCAGACGGCATTACCCTACCCAACTTTTTAACTTTTTGTGGTTCTAATCCCGATCCTACATAAATTCCAATGCTAAGCTGTGCCGTTGCCAGCAGCCAGTTTGGAGCTGTATTTAGCAGGCCGGTATATAATGCTGCCAAAGCGGCTAAGATGATCGGACCTAAAAGATAGGGAGTGGATATTTTTAGTTTTTCCATTATAAAACCAGTTAGTCCTGCAAAAGGCAAAATAATCCAGAAGGAAACGGCATTAGTTACAGCTAGACTAGTCGCCGTCTTAGTTACTTCAGCCCCTAACAAATGGGTAACAAAAAAAGGAACACTCACTACAATAGTAATTAACCTTAGACTCTGTAGAACCGTTACTATATTGGCATCAACACGCGAATCTTCATCGATCATGGCCGTCATTTGCGTAAATCCGCCAGGCATTATCCCCATAATAGTACTATGTAGATCTATATTTTCATATTTGGACATAACTAAAGAAATAATCAGAGCTGTCATAACTGAAATAAGCGTTGCACCTACAATACCAGGTATTTGATGCAGCATTTGATCTAAAACACTAGGAGTAACATACCTGCCTATACCATAGCCAACTACAACTAAGCCATAATTACGCCACATCCTAGGCCATTTAACACCTTTTATGCCAGAAATCTTCATTCCCAAGGAAACAAATACTCCACCTAGCATCCATGGTATAGGCATTCCTATAAAATTCAATCTCCAGCCTAAAATAGCTGACAATACAAACAAAAGAGTTTTTATCACCTCTGGAGCGCCTTCTTCCTTACCTTAGTCTATATATTCCATCAACCTAGCAATAAGCTCATTACGCATAGTATGGGCGGTAGAGGAGTAGGTAATAATACGACTATCATCCAGCCCTAATTCTCGCTTAAATAGCTCCTTTTGTGCCATTGCCGCGCTCTTTGACAACTTATCAGCCTTAGTCAGCACAACTATGGTAGGGCGATGGCAATCCATAAGCCAATGATAGCAAGCGATATCACTCTCCATAGGCTTATGCCTAATATCTATTAACTGAAAAACCAATTTTAAACGCTCAGAGTTTTCTAAATACTTGCCTATAAAAGCCGACCACTGTTCTCGATTATCCTTGGCCGTACGAGCAAATCCATAACCTGGTAGATCTACCAAATGAAATATACGGCGCTCTTCTACTTCGTCGAGCATGCGTTTAGCACATAGTTCATAAAAATTTAGCGTCTGTGTTTTCCCTGGTGAGCCACTAACCCTAGCTAACCCACGACAACGGGTTAAAGAGTTTATCAGGGAAGACTTTCCAACATTACTGCGGCCGATAAAAGCAATCTCTTCCAATGCCGGCAAGGGATATTGTTCACTTTTCACCGCTGAAGCTACGTATTTTGCTGTAATTAAATCCCATTGTTTTACATTCATTTTTAATCCTCCAGTGCTATTTTAGTAACCTGGTCCATGTGTTCAACCGGAATAAACTCAATAGCATCGCGCACCTTTTTAGGTAATTCATCTAAGTCTTGCATATTTTGCGCCGGCAATAAAATTCTCTTAATATGATATCTACTTGCAGCAAGCATTTTTTCCTTTATACCGCCTACGGGTAACACGCGTCCTGACAAGGTAATCTCTCCGGTCATAGCAATGCCAGCCTTAATTTTACGCTTTGTTAAAGCTGATTCCATAGCCGTTACCATAGTTATACCTGCCGATGGTCCATCTTTAGGTATTGCTCCTTCCGGTAAATGGATATGAATATCTATTTTTTCGGAAAAATCCTCTGGCAGACCTAACTGTGTAGCTCTGGAACGAATGTAAGTATAACCTGCTTGGGCAGACTCTTTCATAACATCACCAAGCTGACCGGTTAACTGCAATTTCCCTTTGCCTGCACAAGCTATAACTTCTACTTTCAGCATTTCACCACCTACACTGGTCCACGCTAACCCTGTACATATGCCAACTTCACTACGCGCCTTTAAATCACTTTCTAAATAGATGATTGGGCCCAAAAACGTGGCTAAATTAGCCGAATTTATTTTCACGCTTTCAACTTCACCAGCCACAATTTTCCGAGCTGCCTTGCGGCATAAACTAGCTATTTTACGCTCTAAATTACGTACGCCTGCTTCACGAGTATAATCACGAATAATTTGCTCAATGGTTTTTGGTGCCACAGAAAACGTTTTAGCAGTAAGTCCATGTTCCTTACGCTCTTTAGGTATTAAATGCAATTGCGCGATTTTTATTTTCTCTTCATCAGTATAGCTCGATAGTTGAATTACTTCCATTCTATCTAACAAGGCCGCAGGAATAGTATCCACACTATTTGCTGTAACAATCCAAAATACATTGGACATATCAAAAGGATATTCCACAAAATGATCGCTGAAATTACAATTTTGTTCTGGATCCAAAACCTCCAGCAATGCTGAAGCAGGATCGCCACGGAAAGCTGCATTCATCTTATCGACTTCATCCAATAAAAATACAGGATTGGAACTACCACAAATCTGCATTCCATGAATTAAGCGTCCTGGCATAGCCCCAATATAAGTACGTCTATGTCCACGTATCTCTGCTTCATCACGTACCCCGCCTAAAGAAATCCGCGTAAATTTACGATTAATAGCACGAGCAACGCTACGAGCTAAAGAAGTTTTACCAACTCCGGGTGGTCCAACTAAACACAAAATAGGTCCTTTGTTTTGTTTAGTTAAGGCATGCACCGCTAAGTATTCTAAAATACGTTCCTTAACTTTTTCTAACCCGCAATGGTCCTTATTCAAAATTTTCTCAGCTAGTTTTAAATCATAATTATCTTCGGTAAAAGTATCCCAAGGTAAGGCTAAAACTACATCTAAATAGTTGCGAATTACAGCACTTTCTGCCATCATAGGTGGCATCTTATATAAGCGATCTAGTTCCTTATCAAGTTTTTCAATTAAATCTTCCGGCAATTTTAATTCCGCCATTTTTTTCTTATATATATCAACTTCTGCTTGACGTTCATCGCCATCGTTTAATTCTTTACTGATGGCCTTCATTTGTTCACGCAAATAATATTCCCTTTGATTTTGTTCTATTTGCTTGCTAACCTGCTGGGAAATACTCTTTTCAATGTTAGCAATTTCTAATTCTTTGCATAAGTAACCATATAGTAAGTTCATGCGTACTTTAACATCGCTTGCTTCCAACACTTTTTCTTTTTCACTGATACTAATACCAATATAACCTGCAATCATATCTGCAATACGACCAGGATCAGCCTGGTCGTTAAACGTAATCAAGACCTCTGACGTAACTTTCTTGCTAGCCAAAACCCACTGCTCAAATGTTTCTACCAGCATGCGTTTCAAAGCTTCAACTTCATTGCTATGATCATTTATATCTTCAACGCTATTAACAATAACTTCGAAATTAGAACCCTCTATGTCTTCCACGGATAAAATCTGTGCCCTATTCAATCCCTCTACCAATACCCGCAAAGCACCATTAGGAAGTTTTAATAACTGTTTTATTTCAGCAACAATACCATAACTGAACATATCTGCCGCAGTCGGCTCCATGGTAACAGCTTCTTTTTGAGCTACAAGAAAAATTTTGCGTGAACCATTCATTGCGGTCTCAACTGCTTTAATAGAGCGTTCACGGCCTATATCTAAATTTATAATCATACCCGGAAATACCAGAATGCCACGCAAAGGCAACAGTGGCATTCTTAATTTATTCTCACTCATTTGCAATCCTCCCATCCAATACATTAGCGTAAATTACGCCCTCTTTAATTACATTATAGACAAAAAGGGGAAAAAGGTTAACCCCTTTTCCCCCTCAAATTATGCTTTTTTACGTTTTTCCTTCGTTTTTTCTTCTAAAAGTAACGTAGGATCCTTGTGGGCTTTAACAACATCTTCCGTAACCACACATTTTTTTACATCGTTTCGCGAAGGGACTTCGTACATGACATTACGCATAATAGTTTCTATTATTGCCCGTAACCCTCTAGCACCTGCGCTACGGCTAAGAGCTTCATGTGCAATAGCTTTTAGTGCCCCTTCATCAAAGCTAAGTTCTACATCATCCATAGCTAAGAAATGCTCATATTGTTTGGTTAAAGCATTCTTAGGCTCAGTTAAGATGCGAATAAGCGCAGCTTCATCTAGGGAATCTAAAGTCACTAGTACCGGTAAGCGACCGGCAAACTCGGGGATCAAACCAAATTTCATTAAATCTTCAGGTAATACTTTTTTGAGCATAGCATCAGACTTTAACTCGCTCTTAGTTTTAATATCAGCACCAAAGCCCATATTTTTCTTGCCAATACGTGAGCTAATAATGTTTTCTATTCCAGCAAAAGCCCCACCACAAATAAACAAAATATTAGTAGTATCTATTTGGATAAACTCTTGATGTGGATGCTTACGTCCACCTTGAGGTGGAACACTAGCTACCGTTCCTTCCAAAATCTTCAGCAATGCTTGTTGTACGCCTTCTCCTGATACATCACGAGTAATAGAAGGGTTTTCAGATTTACGAGAAATTTTATCAATTTCATCAATATAAATAATGCCCCGTTCAGCACGTTCAATATCAAAGTCAGCATTTTGAATTAAGCGCAACAAAATATTTTCCACGTCTTCGCCTACATAACCAGCCTCTGTAAGAGCCGTAGCATCAGCAATGGCAAAAGGTACTTGCAAAATCTTAGCCAGGGTCTGTGCCAATAGCGTTTTACCACTACCTGTAGGACCAAGCATTAAAATATTTGATTTTTGCAATTCCACGTCACTATTTTTATTTTGATCTTCATAATGAATACGTTTATAGTGATTATAGACTGCTACAGACAAAGTTTTCTTTGCCTCATCTTGCCCAATTACGTATTGGTCAAGTATTTCCTTAATTTCTTTGGGTTTAGGCAAATCACTGCGAAATTCCTCTGTAGGCTTAGCAAACTCCTCTGCCAGCATTTCATTGCACACTTCAATACATTCATCGCAAATGAAGACATTATGACCGGCAACCAATTTCTTGACTTGCCCTTGTTTTTTGCCACAGAAAGAACATGTATAATTATTATCATTTCCATCGCCAAAATTCATCTGTCATTCCCCCTTCACTAAAAACTAAGCTATTTGTGACAACATATATTACTTTTCTACAACCTTATCAGCAACTCTTCTTACTACTTCATCAATAAGACCATACTCTTTTGCTTCTGCACTAGTAAGGAAATGATCCCTTTCCGTGTCTTGCTGAATTTTCTTTTTTGCTTGTCCAGTATGTTTTACAAGAATGTCTGTCATTTCTTCACGGATACGCAATATCTCTCTAGCATGAATTTCAATATCACTAGCTTGCCCTTGAGCACCACCCAATGGCTGATGAATCATTACCCTTGAATATGGCAAGGCAAAACGTTTTCCTGGGGTACCTGCGGCCAAGAGCACTGAAGCCATAGAAGCTGCCATTCCAATGCAAATAGTAGAAACATCTGGCTTAATATACTGCATGGTGTCATAAATTGCCATACCTGAACTCACACTACCGCCGGGACTATTAATATAAAGATGAATATCCTTACTAGGATCTTCCGCCTCCAAGAATAAAAGCTGCGCAATAATGAGGTTAGCCATATAATCATCAATTTGACCGGTTACAAAGACTATTCTGTCTTTTAGCAAACGGGAATATATATCATAGGAACGCTCGCCCCTACTAGATTGTTCTACAACTATAGGTACAAAACCCATCTTTCACACCTCACTTCTTAAACAATATTATATACCATAAAATCATTTAGCACTATCAATAATAACATGTGCCGCTTTTTTACGTAAAACATTGGCAAGCAATAAGCCCATGTTATTGTTGCCGGCAATGATTTTCTTGACATCTTCAACGCTTGCACCGTGTTGAGATGCTATAGCAGCCATTTCAGCATTAATTTCTTCTTCGGAAATTTGAATCTTTTCAACTTTAGCAATAGCATCCAAAACTAAATCTGTTTTCACATTTTCCACAGCAGTTGGTTTTTGGTTTTCGCGTACTTTTGCCATATCTTGCCCAGTATATTTCATGTACATATCCAGATTCATTTTACGGCTTTCCAATCTCATTTTTAATTCGTCAACCATTCTAGAAACACGATCTTCTATCATAATCTCAGGAACTTCAAATTTTGCATTATCAACGGCTTGCATTACCAAGGCTCTTTCATATTCAGCTTGCGTATTTTGCTCCGCACTTGCTTGTAAACGTTCCTTAGTTGTGTTTTTCAATTCCTCTACAGTTTTGCTGTCAGAATTAGCCGCAACAAACTCATCGTTTAATTCCGGCAACTCTTTGCGTTTCACGTCTTGCACGTTAACTTTAAACACTGCTTCCTTGTTAGCCAATTCTTTGACAAAATAGGTTTCAGGGAAAGTTACATCAACATCAGTAGCTTCACCTGCTTTTAAACCAATTAATTGTTCTTCAAAACCAGGTATGAAACTTCCTGAGCCTACTTCCAACGGATAGCCTTTTCCTTCACCACCTGAAAATGGTTCCTCATCTACAGTACCAGCAAAGTCAATTATAGCGAAGTCGCCTTTTTCAATAACAGCATCTTTAACCACTACCATTTTTGCTGCTCTTTTGCGTAATTCATCAACCGCTTCGTCAACTTCTTTATCTGTTATTTCTACAGCCTTCTTAACAACAGAAAGCCCTTTGTATTCCCCTAGTTCCGGTTCTGGCTTCAATGTAACAGTTAGCGTTATTTCCATATCTTCGTTTTCTTCAAACTTAGAATCTGCAATGGTAGGATCGGATACAGGAATTAGTTTTTCATCAGTCAAAGCTTTTGTGTAACATTCATTAGCTAATATTTCAAAAGCCTCTTGCTTAACGGCATCTTTTCCTACATGATTTTCTAAAATATGACGAGGAGCTTTGCCCTTTCTAAATCCAGGAATATTAACCTGTTTATTTATTTTAGCAATAGCCTTATTAAATCCTTTGTTTACCTCAGCTGCTGGTAACACCAATTTGATTGTTGCTTCATTACCTTGTTTGTCTACAGAAATGCTCATGAAAAAAATCCTCCTTATTTCGCTATGCGAAATACTTATTTTGTGTTTTTTATATTTGCTTGCTTTGAAAAATATCCATAAAAACTGCTTGTATATCATATCATAAAGGTCAATATTTGGCAACTTGTGTGTGATTTTCGTATCAGTCAAGTAAAAGTTGGCAAATCTTTCTTCGTAGGAAAAACCTTGCATTTTTAATTGTTGAATGGAATTTTCCATAAAATTTTGGGCAAACTCATCCTCCCAAGTTGTTATAAGCTAAATTAGATATGTGCTATCTCACTAAATTCTCTATATCCAAATGCCCTTAGCAAAGATTTCCTACTGCCGGTCATCTTTGCGTCTGCAATTGCCCAATGCCCCTTGCGGATGTTTCCATCTTTCTTGCCTTTGCCTACGACCCTAGGTATTGCAGCAGCACTTAAAATATCTTTGGCAAATACAACTATTTCTCTGTCTATAAGGCTCGTATAGCGTTCAAGAGCCGTATAAAAGGTCTTGTTTTCTAATCTCGTAAATATTTTTGCCATGTAGCCTGCACCTGGGATGCCCCAGCTGCCTTTATGGTGCTTCATCCTTAAAGTAATTACCGAGCAGTTCTGGCTTTCCTGCGTACCCATAGATCCGTATAAAAGTCCTTCCGGCGGCTTAGGCAGCTTTTCCTTCATATCAAAATAAGCTTTTATTCCTGCCTCGTTGTTGCTCAAATAGCTGTACAACGCTCTTGCTTTTTCTTCTCTTTTGTCTTCCTTCTCATTACTGGCAACACTGTTTGCATAGGCGTCTATTTTCGCCAGCAACTCTTCCGTTTTACCGTCCATATACAATGCTTTTAGCTCTTTACGCATAGCCGTATCGGCTATTGCATAAATTATCTTCTTGAACACATGAAACCTGTCTAATTGGTAAATAGTATACGGATCATAAGGATGCTTAACCCAGGCTGCTCCATCCCCATTAATGAACCTGTACTTTACTTCATCCGTATTGTACTTTGTTTGAATCATGGCTTCCCTTATGCGGTGGAACTCTTTTGCCTCTTCAAAACCTGCGGTCATAACTTTTCCCACGACTTCATTTCTGCCGTCTTTTCCCTTACGTATACCCTCATAGGCCGTGCTGACCTTTATCTCTTTGCCCGAGGCCTCTTTTGGGCGGTAGGGCTTTTGCAGGTGCAGGAATATACCATCAGCTTCTTCGAACAATACCGGTGCTTCTTTACCCGTCTGCGGCTTATCTTCTTCTAATCTTTTGGCCATGTCTGTTTCTTCTGCTTCCAGTTTTTTACCAAATTCCTGCACCGTATTCCAAATTCCTTGGCTGCTTATATTTATTTGGCTGGTAAGATTAACGGCAGATTCTGCTTTCCTGAAGCTTACCTCTGTGGCTGCTTATATTTATTTGGCTGGTAAGATTAACGGCAGATTCTGCTTTCCTGAAGCTTACCTCTGTGGCTGCTTTAACCATTGCTTCTACAGAGTTATATGACATCTTGCCGATGACCTCCATGCCCATGGCATCATCTAGAAGGTACATGAATTCCTTCTTGCCTTCTTCGTTAATGTGCTCATAGACCGTGCGCTTATAGGCGACATCTCCGAACACGCAGCGTATATTAAAGAATTTTTCCTACTATGGGAAGTGGATTTTACATCCACTTCCTTATTTTGTTTCTTTTGCCAACTAATATTTTACTCTAACACCCTACAGCTCTATCTTAAGGTATTTTCACCTAAAAGTTCCTTGATAGCCGCTATAAATCCTGAATCATTTGCTTTTACCCAAAAACGTGAATCCGTCTTCACTATTTTTCTTGAACCTAGAAGATGAAGATAAACTGGGTTAAGGCCTCTATATTTAGCGAAAATCTCGGCCATTTGTTTTTGTATTTCCGGTTTTTCTTTGTCTGCCCCTACGAAAATACGCACATCTTCTACAGCCTTTTCCAATTTCATAATAGTATTAGCAAAAATACGCGGTTCTTCTTCATCTAATTTTAAAATTCCCTGGACTTTTACAATATTTTCTTGAAAAATATTGCCTGCATTAGTTGTATAACTACGAGGAAAGGCAATACAAGTTAACGATCCTGAGAAATCTTCTAAGATAAATGTTGCCATATTATCGCCGGTTTTAGTGGTGCGAATTTTATTTTCAGCGATAATTCCTCCTACCGTAACACGCTGCCCTTCGCCAAATTGTCCTTGATCTAAGTCTTTTATCGGTGTCAATTTATTTAAGGGACTGCGGAAGGCATCCAAGGGATGTCCTGTCACATAAAACCCTATAAGTTCCTTTTCTAATCTTAAAATTTCATCTTTGGGCATTTCCGCTACATCCGGCAAAGCTATGGAATTAATTTCTTCAAACTCTTCTTCGCCAAAAAGCCCCAATTGCCCGCTCATACGATCTTTTTGCCTACTAGCCGCCAATTCCAAGGCCCGTTCCATAACAGCCAAAAGCTGGGAACGTTTAGCTCCAAAGCCATCCATAGAGCCACTTTTTATAAGATTTTCTACTACCCGTTTATTTACTTTGCTAGCATCAATACGCTGCGTAAAATCAACGAAATCTTTATACGGGCCATTTTTAGCGCGTTCTTCCAATATGCTATTGACAGCACTATCGCCCACGCTTTTAATTCCTGCCATACCAAACCTAATTGCTTTACCATCCACGCCAAAATTAGACTCACTAGCGTTAACGTCCGGTGGCAATACTTCTATTTCCATGCTACGGCAAATATTAATGTACCAACTAACTTTCTCTGCATTACCAATAATACTATTTAAAAAAGCCGCCATATATTCAACCGGATAATTAGCTTTTAAGTAAGCAGTCTGATAGGCAACTAATGCATACGCTGCTGAATGCGATTTGTTAAAACCATAACCAGCAAAATGTTGTAACAAGGCAAATACTTCTTCAGCCAACGCGCTATCAATATTATGGTTGGTTTTTGCACCCGCAATAAATTTTTCTCTCATGCTATCTAGTTCTTTAGCCTTTTTCTTGCCCATGGCTCTACGCAAAATATCTGCTTCGCCTAAGGAAAATCCGCCTAAAACAGAAGTAATCTGCATAACTTGTTCTTGGTACAAAATAACTCCATAGGTATCAGCGATTACCGGTTCCAGCAAAGGATGTAACGCCTTAGCCGTACGTTGTCCATGCCTGCCTTTAATAAAATCTGTGGCCATTCCGCTGCCCAAAGGTCCCGGTCGATACAATGCTACCAAAGGAATTAAATCCACAAACCCCTCCGGGGCTAAGTCGCGCATGAGCTGTGTCATGCCGTCAGATTCCATCTGAAAGACGGCAGCCGTATCGCCACGGCAAAGCATAGCGCAAGTTTTTTTATCTTCTAAATCCAGTTTATCCACATCTACAACAATGTTACGATTTTTTTTGAACATTTTTACAGCATCGTCAATAACCGTTAGTGTACGCAGGCCCAACAAATCCATTTTTAAAAGTCCCAGTGATTCTGCTCTATCTTTGTCATACTGAGTACACACATACTCATGCTCATCGTCTGAACTGGAAGTAATCTGCAGTGGCACATAATTAGTCAGTTCTTCCGGTGTTATCACAACGCCGGCAGCATGTGTTGAGGTGTGCCGGGGCATCCCTTCAACTTTTTTGGCAAAGTCGAGCATTTGAGCTACATCGGCATCATTTTCACAAAGCGCGCGCAATTCCTTGCTGTTTTTTAGCGCATCTTTTAAGGTAGTGCCTGGAATATTGGGAATCATTTTATTTACTTGGTTAACAGTCGACAAAGGAACATCTAGTGCTCTCCCTACATCTTTTACAGCCGCTTTTGCTGCCAAAGTTCCAAAGGTAATGATCTGAGCAACATGAGTTTCTCCGTATTTTTTTGCTAAATAATCTACAACTAAATGTCGTTTAACGTAGCATATATCTGTATCAATATCAGGCATACTGACACGTTCAGGATTTAAGAACCGTTCAAATATTAAATCATATTTTAATGGGTCAATATTAGTTATTCCCGTTAAATAAGCTACTATACTTCCTGCCGCTGATCCTCTGCCGGGACCAACAGGAATGTCATTATTGCGACAGTAATTAATGAAATCCCAAACAATAAGAAAATAACCCGGATAACCCATTTGTTCAATAATACCAAGTTCATATTCCAAACGCTCAAGTGCTGCTTTATCAGTGGCACTATAGCGCGAGGCAAAACCGTCTTTACATAATTTACGCAAACACTCCATACCCGTCGTCCCTTGTGGTAAAGGAAATTTGGGCAGCAACAAATGTCCAAATTCTAGTTCAAGGTTACAGCGCTCAGCAATTTTCAGTGTATTATTTAAAGCCTCTATATCTTCAGGAAAGCGTTCTTCCATTTCTTTTCTGCTTTTTAAATAATACATATCATTGTTAAAACGCATACGGTTAGGGTCACTATAGCGAGCATTAGTTTGAATGCAAAGTAAAATATCTTGTCCTGCCGCATCTGCGCGATGTACATAATGTAAATCATTAGTAGCCACTAGTCCGATATTATATTTAGTCGCAAATTCCCTTAACTTGGCAGCAACAATTTTCTCTTCCGGTAAATCATGGTTTTGTATTTCCAAGAAATAATGATCTCTGTCAAAAATATCCAAATATTCCAACATAACGCGTTCGGCAGTTTCCATTTCGCCTCGCAAAATATGTTTTTGCACTTCTCCAGCCACACAGGCACTCAAACAAATTAAGCCCTTACTATATTGACGAAGAACCTCCTTGTCAATACGGGGCTTGTAATACACACCTTCTAATTGTCCTATGGATACCAGCTTCATTAAGTTCTTGTAGCCTTCATAATTCTCGGCTAATAAAATAAGATGATACTGTTTATCACGGACTTTTACGCCCTTATCAAACCTTGAACCCGAAGTAATATAAACTTCACACCCAATAATAGGTTTTATTCCCTGTTTAATACACTCCTTATAAAATTCAATAACACCATACATAACTCCATGATCAGTAATAGCTAAAGCAGGCATTCCCATTTCTTTGGCATAACTAACCAAAGAGGCAATATCCGAGGCGCCATCTAGCAGGCTGTATTTAGTATGCACATGTAAGTGCACAAAACTTTCCGTCATAATAATCTCCTTACTGCATAATTCATTGCCAATACAATATCTCTTATTAGTGAAAATCAGAAAATACGTTTGGGTTAATTATAACATATTGAAAGCACAAAAAAACTACCTACAAAAAATGTAGGTAGTTAGTTAATAATTTAATAGTTTCTACGACCAGGTCGTTCAACGCTTACAGTATTAGGAGTATAAAGCAAGAGCTCAGGGGTAATTAATTCCACGGAGGCACCAGCAATATAGCACACTCCAGCGAGATAATCAGCAACGCGCGTGCTGGCTGCATCATCTAAGTCAACATACGAAATTAAAAGTGTGTCACCACTTATAAGAGCATCTGCATATGCTTGCACATCCTGAAAATTTCTAGGAGTTCTAACGCGCATGTTCATAGCAGGAGTCTCCACTAATACAGGGCCTCTAACTTCTGTTTCATCTGCATCATTAAAAAATCTTGCTGCACTTTTTAAATTCACCATACTCGCCTCCTAACTTATCACTCTATTATAGGGCAATTATACTCTTTAATATCTGAAAAAGTCAATTACTGCTTGTTTCCTTAGTTTTTCTTAGTGCGAGAGCGTTGTCTGCCACGTTCTGTTCTGTCGAGAATAGTTTTACGCATACGGATGCTCTTAGGGGTAACTTCTACTAATTCATCTTCGTTAATTTGTTCTAAGGCTTGCTCCAAAGAAAAAGTCCTCGGTGGAATCAAATTTACACTATCATCACTACCGCTGGCACGCATATTACTAACATGCTTTTTCTTACAAGGATTGATATCCATATCATCTTCACGAGCATTCTCGCCGATAATTTGTCCTTCGTAAATCTTTTGGTTAGGAACCACGAACATAACACCACGTTCTTGGCATTTATCAATACCATAAGGAGTAACTTCGCCTGCCTCAAAAGCAACCAAGGAACCGCGTGTACGACCAGGAATATCTCCTTTATAGTCTGCCCATCCGGCAAAAACATGATTCATGATGCCATTACCCTTAGTATCTGTTAAAAATTGATTACGGAAACCAATCAAACCACGAGCAGGAATAGTAAATTCCATACGCAAATAGCCGGCCATTTCTGTCATGTTGACTAATTCAGCTTTACGCATTCCTAAGCCTTCCATAACTGCCCCCATAAAATCTTGTGGCACGTCAATGGTCAAAGCCTCCATTGGTTCTTGTAATTTGCCTTCCTCATTTTTATGCATAATTACTGCAGGCTTACCAACTTGTAATTCAAAACCCTCACGGCGCATAGACTCAATCAATACAGATAGATGCAACTCTCCACGTCCGGATACTTTAAAAGCATCAGGAGTTTCTGTTTCTTCTAACTTCATGCTGACATTAGTTTCCATTTCTTTGAACAAACGATCACGTAAATGACGACTTGTAACAAATGTTCCTTCACGTCCGGCAAAAGCACTGGTATTAACGGAGAAAACCATGGATAAAGTCGGTTCATCAATTTTAATGCCATGCAAAATTTCCGGATTCTCTAAATCAGCAATAGTATCGCCAATTTCTGCATCCGCTAAACCTATCAAAGCAATAATATCACCTGCACCAGCTTCTTGCGCTTCAACGCGCTTCAAGCCTTGGTAAGAATATAGACGGCCAATCTTAGCCTTCTTACTTGTGTCTTCATGCATCAATGTTATATTTTCACCATTGTGGATAGTGCCTCTTAAAATACGACCAACAACAATGCGTCCTACATAATCATCATAATCTAGTGTATTTACAAGCATCTGCAAAGGAGCTTCCAAATCTACATTAGGAGCCGGAATATTTTCTAAAATAACTTTAAACAATGGTTCCAAGTTATCACTAGGATCATCCATGGAAAGTTTAGCATAACCGCTACGTGCAGACGCTAAAACAACCGGGAATTCCAACTGTTCATCAGTTGCATCAAGTTCTATGAACAAGTCCAAAACCTCATCGATAACTTCCGCTACGCGTTGGTCAGGACGATCAATTTTGTTAATTACAACAATGGGCTTCAAATGTTGTTCTAAGGCTTTACGCAATACATATTTAGTTTGAGGCATAGATCCTTCATATGCATCAACTAAAAGCAAAACGCCATCAACCATAGTCAATACACGTTCAACCTCGCCACCAAAATCAGCATGGCCAGGCGTATCCAAAATATTTATTTTGGTTCCTTGATGCATAACAGCGGTGTTTTTGGACAAAATAGTAATACCGCGTTCGCGCTCTTGGTCATTAGAATCCATGACCCTTTCTTGTACATGTTCGTTCGCACGGAAAATACCGCTTTGTTTCAGCATAGCGTCCACCAATGTTGTCTTGCCATGATCAACGTGAGCTATAATAGCAATGTTGCGTAAGTCATTTCTAATCATAAAAACCTTTTCTCCTCTACAAATAAAATCACGAAAAAAGGATGCTTGTCAAGAAGCATCCTCTTCTACAGTTTGTTTACTGACTAAGTAATTATAGTCTTTTTCAGCTTATGTGTCAATTATATAGGAAAGAAATTTGCCGATTTGGCAAAAACCAAGTTCTTATTTTAACACGCTAGGTAGCCATGTAGCTATTCCTGGGAAGAAACACATCAATAAAATTTCTAAAACCATAACGGCCGCAAAAGGTATTACACCTTTAACTATTTGAGTCATTTTACTGTCTGGACTAATCCTCTGCAATACAAACAAGTTCATGCCTACAGGAGGCGTAATTAATGCCAACTCCAAATTAATTAACATAACTACATTAAACCAAATAGGGTCAAACCCTAATTTTAGGATAATCGGATATAAAATTGGCAAAGTTATAAAGATAATAGAAATCGATTCTAAAATACACCCCAAAAATAGGAGCAGAATATTAATAGCTATAAATACAACCCATCTACTAGCCTGCATACCCGCTACCAACTCTGTCACAGCCTGTGGTACGTTTAAAATCGTTAAAACAAATCCAAATAAAGTCGCACCTATCATAATAGCAAAAATCATGGAAGTAGTCTTGATTGTATCATTAAGTATGGCCGGTAGATCAGATAATTTTAATGATTTATAAACAACAAAGGTAATAAATAAGCTAAACACTGTTCCCACGGCAGCCGCTTCTGTAGGGGTAAAAGCTCCTGTGTAAATTCCTCCTACTACCACCAACGGCAGCAGCAACCCCCAAAAGCTCTTTTTTAGCGCCGTTAGACGTTCTGTAATAGGTGCTTTAGGTTCCAAGGGAAGATTGCGGCAACGATAAACCATAACGGCAATGAACATGATCGTTAGCATTACACCGGGCACTACCCCAGACATGAATAATTTTCCTACAGATTGATCTGTAATAGCTCCATACAAAATCATAGGAATAGGCGGTGGTATAAGTATGCCCAAAGTACCTCCGGCAGCTACCGCACCTAAAACAATAGAACGTTCATAGCCACGCTTAAGCATTTCCGGAATAGCAATAGCACCAATAGTTACTGCGCAAGCCACAGAAGACCCTGTAATGGCGGCAAAAACGGCGCAGGCGGCAACAGTTGCAATGCCTAGTCCGCCTGGATAATGCCGCAACCATTTATTGCCCAATTCAAATAAATCATTACCAACTTTTCCTGTTAAAAGGATTTGGCTCATTAGTATGTACAAAGGCACTGCCGTTAAAACAAAATCGTCCAGAGCTTTATAGGCTAAAATTGGGATTTGCGTTAAGGCTGAAGCACCACCCATAAAAACATACATGCCGAAAACTCCTGCAACACCCAAAGAAAATGCTACCGGTAACCCTATAGCGATAAACACCAATAAAAGAACTGTAAAAAGAAGTATCACCTTAGGCAACCTCCTTAGCAAATTCTCCGGAAGTGAGTTTGTTAATATCTACTAATATCGTACCTAAAAAATGTAAAAATAACATCCCAATGCCTATAGGCATAGATAGCTGAGGAACCCATAGGGGTACTCTTAAAGTATCCGGTGAGCGTCTATCTATTTCATATGACAAACTGGCCATATTAACTGCTTCCATAAAGAAAACTAAACAAAATACAGCGCCTATGGTTGATGCTAATATTTCAAAAAAGCAATAATTTTTAGGAGACAATTTGGATGTAAATATATCAACTTTAATATGTTTCCCTGCTCCATAAGTGACCGGCATACCTAAAAATCCTGCTACCAGCACACAATACACTGATAGCTCTATAGACCATTCTGTAGGAGCATTAAAAACTCCTCGCATAACAACTTCATAAAAAATCATAAGTGTCGGCACGAACAAAATTACGCCCGCAAAAACACCCACAACATTTGTAATCTTTTTTAAAATAGTTTCATAAAAAAATATTACCTTTTTCAACCTTCACCGCTCCCTACTTCGGAAAGAATGCCGCCCCCCTCAGGTAGGGCCTTGTATAATTTATTTTTTTGTACAAATATCAATTAGTTCTTGACCTAATTTGCCTGAGTGCTTAACAAAAGTGTCCCAGCAAAGTTTTGTTGCTTGTTGCCATTGCCCAATTTCATTGGCCGGAACAACATAAACCTCCATACCTTTTGCTTTTAATTTCTCCAAAGCAGCAGTATCTTCAGTTTGAGCATTTTTGCATAGTTCATCGCGCACTTCTTTAGCCGCCTCGGTAATAATTTTCTGTTGTGCAGGGCTCAATTTTTGGAAAGACTTTTCATTCATAGCCAAAATAAATTCCGGATAAGCATGATTGGTAATAGTTAAATATTTAGCAACTTCGTATATTTTACGATCAAACATAGCTGTTGTTCCTGAAGTCAAACCGTCAACAACTCCACGTTGCATAGCCATATATACTTCTCCGCTGCCCATAGTAACAGGAGCTGCTCCCAAAGCTTTTATAGTATCAGAAGGCATTTCTCCGTACCCGCGCAACTTCAACCCAGCAAAATCCTCCGGTTTCGTTATAGCATGTTTAGCATTAGCAAATTGCACAAATCCATAATCAGCCCAAATTAAAGAGCGGACACCTTTCTTTAACAATTCTGCACCTAGCTTAGCACCTAAACCGCCATCTATAGCTTTATCCACTTGTGCATATGACGGGAACAAGAAAGGAACATCAAATACTTCCATAGCAGGTATAACGCTAGACCCCCGTCCCACTGTATTTAGCCCCATATCAATACTACCGGCCATGAGTGCATCATTCATACTCTTATCATTGTAGAGTTGCCCTGAAGGATAAATTGTTATAGTAATATTTCCCATAGATTTTTCTTGCACTTTCTTGGCAAATGCTGCTGCTCCCTTCGCTAGTGGGTGGGATGCAGGTAAATTATGTGCTAATTTAAGTGTCACCTTCTTGCTTTCTTTCGCATTAGTGTTCTTAGAACCATTACCACCACAGCCCAAAGTAATTGCCATGGCACAGACCATTGTAACAGCTACCATTTTTTTTAACATCTTTGACCCCATTGTCATATTTGACCCCATTGTCATAATTGCACCCCTTAAATGTTTTTTTACATATAAAAAAGCCCCTGCCGACTTCTGTCGACAGGGGCGTATGTACGCGGTACCACCCTGTTTTATCACTTTTGCGTTAAAATCAAGCCTTAACGCGGCCTTGCGCTTATTCCTACTGCTATTTCAGAATAAGAGCTCCCAGGCGAGAAACAATCTTAGACATTATCGATTTTCACCAAACATCGACTCTCTTTAAATGTCGTCAAATTATCATTCCTGTTCAAAACTTCTACTTATTTTTGCTAATGTGTAACTAGTATAGCAACGCTACAGACTATTGTCAAGAGACAAATACTGAATATTTTACAATTCTGTATGCTCCCTAAACAGTTTTCATTACATCATCAATATACTGTTTAATTTTCTCTAATTTTTTCTTCATTTCAGCGACCTTAGTGTTATCGCTGGCAGCTACCTGCTCTAACTTGTTTTTGTATAACAAGTAGTCTTTTTCCATATGGCGCATATAGTCACGTAATTCATCCATTTCCGGAACACCTGCAACAGCAGAGGAAACCTCCATGTGCCATTGCGTTCCATCAATAACAACGCTATCACCATAATTAGGGATAACCGTGGCTGTTCCCAAGGTGTTACGTAAATTTTCGGCAAAAGCCGAAGCGGCATCATATTCACCATGTACAACAAAAAATGCCGTCGGTTTTTGCTTCATCTGCTTAAACATAGCCATCATTTGGTCTTTATCAGCATGAGCGGAGAACCCAGCCATATTATAAATCTTAGCTTTAACAGCAATTTCCTCACCCATAATCTTCACGCGTTTCGCACCTTCAACTAAGCGACGCCCCATACTACCCTCTGCTTGGTAACCAGCAAAAATCACACTGCTATCGCTGCGCCATAAATTATGTTTTAAATGATGAAGAATACGACCGGCATCGGCCATGCCACTAGCAGAAATGATAATCATCGGGCTAGGCATTTCGTTAATGGCCCGCGATTCTTCCGGTGTCTGCGTATACCGTACATTAGGCATATCGATTAATTTACCGCCTTGCGCATCATATATTGACTGTGCTTCTTCATCGTATTCATCCGGATTAAGAAACATTACTTGTGTAGCCTTAATAGCCATAGGACTATCAATCATAATCGGCACACGCTGAATCTTTTTGGCATCCATAAGTTTTTGGAAATAATACAACATTGTTTGGGTACGACCTACGGCAAAAGCAGGAATGATAACGTTACCGCCTTTGGCCAAAGCCTCTTGCATAATGTCACACAACTCTTTCTCACGGTCGGCAACTTCATGAACTCTATCTCCATACGTAGATTCCGTAATGATAAAATCTGCCCCCGACATATTATCAGGATCAGGCAAAATTGGCTGATTGGGTTGTCCCAAGTCGCCAGTAAAAATAATTTTGGTCTTCTTACCATTTTCTTCCACAAAAACATTGACAATAGAACTACTCAAAATATGTCCTGCAATTTGAAAACGCACTTTTATTCCTGGGAACAATTCCACATCTTCATTGTAATCATGCACAGTAAAATGTTTTAGAGCAGTATAAGCATCATCTACAGTATACATAGGCTCTACAACACTTCTACCGGCACGTTTGCCCTTACGATTAAGGAATTCTGCTTCTGACTCTTGAATGTGCGCACTATCAGGCAGCAATATATCACACAGTTCTCTAGTTACTTTGGTGCAGTGCACTCTGCCTGCAAAACCATGTTTTACCAATTTTGGTAATAAACCGCTATGGTCAATGTGAGCATGACTAAGAACCACCGCGTCAATTTCTCCCGGATTAAAAGTAAAGTCCCTGTTATTTAATGCTCTTATAATCTTAGGGCCTTGAAACATACCGCAATCAAGCAAAATCTTTTTACCATTAACTTCTAACATATGACAAGAACCAGTTACCGTTCTGGCCGCTCTCAAAAATGTGATTTTCATTTGTTAATCACTCCCTTATTAATTAATCAAAAACTTTTATTATGCTGCTTACAGTATACAATATTTAGCATATTATTAAAAGTTAATTGATAAATATTACAAATAGCCAACAACAAAAAAACTGCGTTCTAAATGTTATTTTCATCTAACATTTAGAACGCAGCTAAAAAAGAAAATTCATTTATTTTTTTAATGGTAGCCCCTTTTGCAAAATCTCCTCGATATTAGTAGGCTTAGGACGTACGTCATCATAAGCAAATACCAATTCAATAATGGTTTCCTTGCCTTTATCATCAGGTTTTTCCGGAAAAACGCACTGATTAATTCCACCTTCATTATCTTTGAAATTGATTATAAGACAAGTTACTTCCTCCGGATATTTACTATCTGGCGAAGCTGCCCAAGCCAAGAATTTCTCTCCTTCAAGCTTGCCAATAAGTCCTCCTGCCATAACAGACACCAATCCTATAATACCGTCTTCCTGCAAAACATCAGTACCGTCAAATTCAAAAGTAGCAATATCTTGAAAAGACAGTTCCTGTTTATAATTAGCACTTTTAATGCTAATACCTTTACCGGACAATGCTATAGTGCACTCTTCGCCTTCTGTAATAGGCAAGCCATGCATATGATATAATTTAACTTCTAGAGCCATAGTGTATACCTCGTTTCCTTGAATAATTATTTTAGTATTATAGCATATGCACTTTAATTTGTTAATAAATTTCCTGCGTCAGCTAATAAATCTAGGTATATAATATACTTGTAACTAATACGAAAGGAAATGATTATTGTGAAAGAAGTTTATAATTTTTTAAAAAAATGTGGTACTTTTTATGTAGCCACTATAGACGGCAAACAACCAAGGGTGCGCCCCTTTGGTGCTGTAGATATTTATAACAATAAGCTCCATATTCAAACTGCAAATACCAAAAAGGTTTTCCGGCAAATGCAAATTAATCCCCGCATTGGGATTTGTTGCTTTGATGGCTCCACTTGGCTGAGGATTGAAGCAACTGCCGTTTTAGATGACAACTTAGATGCCAGAGAACACATGCTAATTGCCAATCCTGTTTTGCAGAAAATGTATGCCGCTAATGACGGCGTAGGTGTTGTTTTCTACTTAAAAGATGCCATTGCAACTTTTTCCTCTTTTACAGATGAGCCCAAGATTGTTACTTTTTAAAAATTTATTATCGCTTTATTCTTTACATAAACGCTGTCCAATTTGCCTTGCAGCGTAAACGCCAGATGCCGATGCCTGAGAAAGCCCTCTGGTTATGCCGGCACCATCACCAACAGCGAATAAATTAGGTATCTGAGTTTCCAGTTTGCTGTCTAACTGCAAGCGCGAGCTATAAAACTTCACTTCCACACCGTAGAGCAAGGTATCAGCATTAGCAGTACCCGGAGCTACTTTGTCCAAAGCATAAATCATCTCTATGATATTATCCAAATGACGTTTAGGCAGCACTAAACTCAAATCCCCTGGAACAGCCTCTAATGTTGGTTTCGTAAAACTTTGACCCAACCTATGTTCATTAGTTCTGCGGCCTTTAACCAAATCCCCAAAACGTTGAATTAAAACTCCGCCACCAAGCATATTGGAAAAAGATGCAATGCGTTTGCCATACTGATGTGGTTCTTGGAAAGGTTCTGTAAATTTATTGCTGACCAATAGAGCAAAGTTAGTATTAGGGCTGTTTAGTGTGGGATCACTAAAGCTATGCCCATTAACAGTAACAATCCCATCGGTGTTTTCTGCCACAACATAGCCGTTGGGATTCATACAAAAAGTTCTGACTAAATCTCCGTACTGTTTAGTTCTATAAACAAGTTTGGCTTCGTAAACTTCATCTGTTATATGCTTAAAAACTTGCGCAGGCACTTCCACGCGAACACCAACATCAACTTGATTGTTAATAAAAGATAGTCCCAATGCTTTACACTGCTCAGTGAACCATTCTGCTCCTGCACGCCCAGGTGCTGCGATTAAATACTTACACTTTACATTGTACGCATCTCCTGTAGTTTTCAAGAAGAAGCCACCAGCTTCTTGGCGAATTTCTTCTACATGGGTATCACAATGAATGTCTATTTTACCCATTAGATATTTATAGATGTTTTCCATAATTATTAAATTGTTTTCGGTACCTAAGTGGCGCACCTTGGCGTTAAGCAAGTGTAAATCGTAACCCAAGGCAACTTTGCCTATATTACAATTTTTTGTACTAAAATATTCTCCCGGAGCTCCATGGCGACAATTCAAACTATCCACATAGTCTATAAGGCTGATAACAGTTTCTTCAGGAAGATATTCGCTTAACCACCCACCAAACTCAGTAGTGAAATTATATTTGCCATCGGAAAAAGCCCCTGCGCCACCAAACCCACGCATAATGTCACAAGGAACACAACGCAGACAGTGATTTACTTTCTTTTGCGCCAAAGGGCATTGCCTTTTATCAATAGGATGTCCTTCTTCAATTATTGCAACTTTTAGCTGCGGATATTTTAAAGTAAATTCATAGGCCGCAAAAATTGCTGCCGGTCCGCCACCAATAATAGCAACATCAAATTCATTACTCATTTTTTAAAGACCTCCTTGTCGACAACTGAATTATAAATAATTGACGATATTTGGTTAATTGTTTTTAGCGTTTTTGCCTTATCAATAGAACTATCTGTCATAATAGCCAAAATGTACTTCTCTTTGGCATAAACAATACCACAATCATTTTGTACACCAGGCAAATCCCCTTCCATGTGTGCAACGACTACATTTTTGGGAAGCAAAGCCGGAATTTTATTTTTGCTTTGAACCGCTTGCGAAAATTGTAGCATTTGTTTGTCATAACCAACTGATACACATTTTCCTCGATAAATTTTTTCGAAAATAGTAACTAAGTCATTTACCGAAGTATAATTTTCTTTCCCTTCTTTTTGTGCGTTATAATCCATCATTTTACGTAATAAAACCGTATCAGCATAGCCTTTATCTTGTATGTACTTATTAATATTGTCCATGCCTAAAATATCTATGAGCATATTGGTAGCCGTATTATCGTTGGCTACAATCATTTTTTCCAGTAAAGCACCAAAAGTTAATTTTATTCCTGGTTTTTCATTTTGTAGAGCAGGGCTTTCTTCTACAATATCATCTTCTCTAAGCGTATATTCATCAGTATTTTTATACGTACCTGCTTGCAAATCATCCATTGCCTTTGCCATAATAAACACTTTTATCATACCAGCTGCAGGCATTTTGCCCGAATAATTGTAAAATATTTGGTTAGTGCTTAAAGACTTATAGTATACGGAGCATCCCGCACCTGATTGGGCAATGATATTATTCAAAAACGTATATGGCAGTTGCGTATTAGCATTGTGAGCTACAGTACTCGCTTCTTTTTTTAGGGCCTGTGCCTGATATTTACCACTATAGCTAATAGCTAAAAACGCTGTAATTGCTAAGGCAACTAGTATCAGTAATACAATTAATAATTTTTTATTTATGCTCATAGAATCTCCATCAACTTCCTATTATTTTTTAGCCATTTTTCCTGTTGACCATAGTCCGGCAATACCTCTGCAACGCTTGCCCAAAATGCTCTATTATGGCTTTTATTTTTTATATGACAAAGTTCATGCACAATGACATAATCCATGACCTCTAGAGGACACATAACCAGCCGCCAGGAAAAGTTAATATTATTTCTAAAACTGCACGAACCCCAACGAGTTCTCGCTTCTGATACTTTTACTTCGCACGGCAAAACTCCCATAAGCGTAGCATAATAAGTAGTTCTTTTCTTCATTAATGCCAGCGCCTTTCGTTTAAGCCATATTTTAAATTGTTCACGAGTGCATGCCAAAGGAAATTTAATATACATGCCAAATAAAACAATGTCATCTATAGCACACAGATTAATAGTATAGTCTTCCCCACAAAATTTTACAATATCTCCTTCGGCCATAGTTATGGGCTGAAATTTACTGTTAGCTTCTTTTACAGCCCTACATTTGCGTTCCAACCAATTTTGTTTCTCATGAATAAACCCTATTATGGCATCTTTAGATGCATAATAAGGTGCTCTTACTATGAGTTCGCCGTCGCTATTAACGACCAAAGCAATACTTTTTCTTTTGGACCGAATAATCTCTTTAGGTATAATCATAATGCTAATTATACCATTAAATGTAGAGAAAAATATAATAATTGCAAAACGCTAAACTAAGTTTAGTCATATTTGTCAACGAATAATCCGCAACGCAGTGTCAGCACTAATAATTTCAACATCTTTAAATCAATCGCAACAAAACGTAACCACGTTTGTTATATTAAAACTTATACGCCGTCGGCAAAATGTCGGCAAATTTAGGCAAGAATTATGCATGAAAGCATTAAAGTGCTTCTTGTTTTTACGCCAATCAAGTATTTTGTACTTTTTATGCAAATTATCAGGTGCTTCAAAAAAGCAGGGACTGTAACGAAATAGCCCCTTAATCATAACCACCGGCTCAGCCGACTGTATGTACAGCACCTATAAGGTGCTCTTACCTGCCACATCTTAAGATGTACTGAATTAGTTCGCAAATAGCACATCTTCCCCGAATTAGGCCCCTTGGGCCTTTTTCTTATTTATTCTCTTTTACCGGCTACCCGTGAACGGGTCTACATACTCTTTCAGCGAGATTTTGTCTGTGGTAATATCATCCTGTAGTTGATTCCTAACATATTCCTCTATTCTTTTGCTGTTTTTTCCTACTGTATCTACATAATACCCTCTACACCAGAAATACCTGTTTCCATATTTATATTTTAAATTAGCATATCGGTCAAATATCATAAGGGGACTTTTTCCTTTCAGATACCCTAATATTTGGGATACACTATATTTAGGTGGTATTTTCACTAGCATATGAACGTGATCAGGACAACACTCTGCTTCAATTATTTCTACTTCTTTTCTCTGGCATAACAGCCTTAATATTTTTCCTATATCCAATCTTATCTTCCCGTATATTACTCTTCTCCTGTACTTCGGAGCAAACACTATATGATATTTGCAGTTCCAACTACTGTGTGATAAACTTTGACTGTCCAATATGGATACCTCCTCTGTTATTTATGTGTGGTTGGCGAACCAACACTATTTTAACATTGGAGGTTTTTTCTGCTAAAGCTATCGAATCTCGTCGGCATAGTGAAGTGGTAACATCTAAGTGGACACTTAAACCACTGGTGACTTAGTGTTATAATTTTGTAAAAAAGCGGTGAAAATAATGGGCCTCAAAGGTGGAAATAAGAGATATTTTAGCAAGGAATTTAAATTATCAGTTGTGCAGAGAAATTTAGCTGGCGAAAGCAGTGGGAAACTATCCAAACAACTTAATTTAGATAAATCGCTAATTTGTTACTGGGCAAGAATATATAGAGATAAAGGGGAATCTGGACTAGAATCCAAGAGACGTCCTGGAAATCCTCTTGCTACATATCAAAACAGAAAAACGCTATCCATCGAAGAACACCTTAGATATGAGCTGGCTAAAAAAGATATCGAGCTTGCAAAACTAAAAAAAATATTAGAATATCAGAGGGGGCATGTCAAGGCAGGAAATTAATACGATTGTATTTCGAGGCGATATTCGAATTAAGTGACCGTTATTCTGTAGTATGGTTATGTAAACAGTTTTCGGTATCTAGAGCTGGATATTATAACTGGATAAAACATAAAAATCGTCCCAATACATATGAGTTACAGCGGCAAGAAATTATATTATTTATACGTAAAGTTCATGAAGAAAAACCCAGCTATGGCTATCGCAGAATTCGTAATCGAATTTTGAAAGATACCTGATGGCATATTTGTCTCCCGAAGGTGCTCTCTTGCATGCAAAGTATTGGCATCCAGTCTAAGGCACGAAAAAAGAAACACTGGGGCGGTGTTGGAAAAGAGCATAATATCTTTAAAAATATTCTAAACCGCAATTTCACGGCTAAGAGACCATTACAAAAGGTTGTAACAGATATTACCGAATTCTACTGGCATGGCAGAAAATGCTTCTTTACATGTTACTTAGATTTATTTAATAATGAAATGGTGTCTTGGAATTTTGGTTTTCGTGAAGACCTGCCTTTTGTTCTTAAACCACTAACAGATCTCTTAGTTTTAATTGGAAAGGCTGCTGGTTCAGAGCCAACAATACTGCATTCCGATCAAGGTTCACAGTATAGCTCGCCTGCTTTCACAACGCTTTTGAAGAGATATGGCATTATCCAGATTTATATTGACCACTTCATTTAGCGGGCGGATTTATGTTTCGGACGAAAACGTCCTCAACTCACTAAAGTGAAATGCAAAAAAATGTTGGAGTGATTTCTCACCCCAACATTTAGTATTGAACCATTATTTTTCTCTATATTCAATTTTCCACCAACCTAAGGCGCGGGAGAAGGTATTAGTGACGCGAAAGACCGAGGATTTTGTAATAGGATAGTACAAATGGGTACATCCTATTGCAAAACCGCAAGGTCTGACAAAGTCAATTATGCCTTACCCCGCGCCGCCTAAATAAGCCTTATTCCCACTCGATAGTAGCCGGCGGCTTCGACGTAACATCATAAACTATTCGATTTACTCCCGGTACTTCATTAAAAATCCTGCGAGAAACAATGTCTAATACTTCATAAGGGATATGTGCCCAGTCGCTAGTCATGCCGTCAGTACTAGTTACTGCCCTTAGTGCTACTGTGTTGCTATAGGTTCTAAAATCGCCCATAACACCAACACTGCGGATATTAGGCAAGCAGGCAAAATATTGCCAAATCTTTCTTTCTAGGCCTGCATTAGCAACTTCCTCACGGAAAATCGCATCAGCTTCGCGTACGATAGATAATTTCTCTGGAGTAATCTCACCCAACACACGGATAGCAAGACCAGGACCAGGGAATGGTTGACGCCAAACTAATTCAGAAGGTATGCCTAACTCTTCGCCAACTGCACGCACTTCATCTTTGAATAATTCACGCAAAGGCTCAATAAGTCTAAGATCCATATCTTTAGGCAAACCGCCAACATTATGATGGCTCTTAATTGTAGCGGAAGTTCCTGTTCCACTTTCAACTACGTCAGGATAAATAGTTCCTTGGACAAGATAATCTACCTTGCCAATTTTCTTGGACTCTTCTTCAAACACGCGAATAAATTCTTCACCTATAATCTTACGTTTTGTTTCTGGGTCGCTAACGCCAGCTAACTTACCCAAAAATCTATCTTGTGCATTAACACGAATTAAATTCATGTCAAATTTCTCTTTACAAACAGCCTCTACTTGATCGCCTTCGTCTTTACGCAAAAGGCCATGATCTACGAATACACAGGTAAGTTGTTTACCTACTGCCTTATGCACCAAAACAGCGGCAACAGTGGAATCTACACCACCGGACAAAGCACAAAGCACATTCTTATCACCGACTTTTTCTTTAATCTCGGCTATTTTAGTTTGGGCAAAAGATGACATAGTCCAATCGCCTTTGAGTCCACAAATCTCAAACAAGAAATTGGATAGCATCTTTCTGCCAAAAGGAGTATGTTCTACTTCCGGGTGGAATTGTACTCCATAAAGTCTGCGTTCATCATTTACCATAGCAGCAACCGGGCATTCATCAGTTAACGAAACGACCTTAAATCCTGCAGGAGCATCTTCAACATAATCACAATGACTCATCCAACAAATATTGCGTTCTTCCAAACCTTTAAATAATGAGCAGTCAGGTTGCAATACCACGCTGGTTTTACCATATTCGCTAACTCCCGCACTGGCCACTTTACCGCCTAAGGTCTGAGCCATAAACTGATGTCCATAGCAAATACCTAAAATAGGCAATCCCATATTAAAAATCTCTGCGTCCACCTTTGGAGTGTTTTCAGCATATACGCTATTAGGACCACCTGAAAATATAATGGCTTGAGGATTCTTAGCTTTAATTTTCTCTAATGTATAGGTATAGGGAATAATCTCACAATATACACCACACTCGCGCACTCTTCTTGCAATAAGCTGACTATACTGGCCGCCAAAATCAATAACCAGAACCAACTCGTGTTGTACTTTTTTCATGCTCAAGCCCTCCGTTTAATTTCTTAGATTATCATTAGAATATACCATAATATGAGTTTTTTTTCAACAGCTGCCTATAAAAAATGACACTCTGAAATTCACTTTCAGAGTGTCATTTACTTTTACTACAAACTAACTAGACAGTATATTCTACCAGCCAGCACTTAACAGATTACATCATGCCAGGCATGCCGCCACCCATTGGAGGCATAGCAGGTCCGCCATCTTTAGCTGGTTTATCAGCAACTAGAGCTTCAGTAGTAAGAATCATAGCAGCAATAGAAGCCGCGTTTTGCAAGGCACTACGAGTAACTTTGCAAGGATCAACGATTCCTGCTTTAATCATGTCAACATATTCCTCAGTCAAAGCATCAAAACCAATGCCTTTTTTGCTGCGTTTCAATGTATCAACGATAACTGCGCCTTCCAAACCTGCGTTATAAGCAATTTGGCGAATAGGTTCTTCAATAGCACGTCTAACAATTGCCACACCAGTCTTAACATCACCTGTAGCAACTAATTTATCCAAGGAAGCTTGAACTTGCAACAAGGCAGTACCGCCACCAGCTACAATACCTTCAGCCACAGCTGCACGAGTAGCATTTAAAGCATCTTCAATACGAAGTTTTTTATCTTTCAATTCAGTTTCAGTAGCTGCACCAACTTTTATAACTGCAACACCGCCAGCTAATTTAGCCAAGCGCTCTTGTAATTTTTCTTTATCAAAGTCAGAAGTAGTTTCAGGAATTTGAGTGCGAAGTTGAGCTACGCGATTAGCAATTTCAGTTTTAGAACCGGCACCGTCAACTATTGTAGTCAATTCTTTCGTTACACGAACTTGACTAGCGCTACCAAGATCTTCAAGAGTAGCACTATTTAATTTACGACCAACTTCCTCGCTAATAACGGTAGCACCTGTCAAAATAGCAATATCTTGCAACATTGCTTTTCTGCGATCACCAAAACCAGGAGCTTTAACAGCTACAGCTTTAAAAGTACCGCGTAATCTATTAACAACCAAAGTTGCAAGAGCTTCGCCCTCAATATCTTCAGCTATAATCAAAAGCTCACGGCCTTGTTTTACTACTTGTTCTAGCACAGGCATAATATCAGCAATTAAAGTGATTTTGCGATCTGTAACGAAAACGTATGGGTTACTCATAACAGCTTCCATTTTATCAGGATCAGTAACCATGTAAGGAGAAATGTAACCGCGATCAAATTGCATACCTTCTACTGTTTCTAGAGAAGTATCCATAGTTTTTGATTCTTCAACGGTGATAACACCATCATCGCCAACTTTTTCCATAGCATCAGCAATCAAACCACCGATTTCTTCATCACTGGCAGAAATAGAAGCAACTTGTGCTTTTTCTTCTTTAGTGCTAACTTTTTTAGATATGCTGGCCAACTCTTTAACCAAAGTATCTACTGCCATCTTAATACCTTTTTTGATAATCATAGGATTAGCACCGGCAGCCACATTTTTCATTCCTTCATGTACCATTGCTTGTGCCAACAAAGTAGCAGTAGTAGTACCGTCACCGGCAATATCATTAGTTTTGGTTGCAACTTCTTTAACTAGTTGAGCACCCATGTTTTCAAACGGGTCTTCCAATTCAATATCACGAGCAATGGTAACACCATCGTTAGTAATAGTAGGAGCACCGTATTTTTTATCAAGTACAACATTGCGTCCCTTTGGCCCCAATGTAACTTTTACTGCATCAGCCAAGGCATTAACACCGCGTTCCAAAGAACGACGAGCTTCTTCGTTAAATTTAATATCTTTTGCCATAATAGCATCTCCTTCATCTAATTAATTAGGTAAATTTTGTGAATTATTCTTGATATTTAAAGTACTTAGAAAAGTTCTAACAGTTCCCAAAAGTGGGATTAACTTTACTTTTCTACGATTGCTAAAATATCTCTTTCTTTCATAACAACGTAGTCAACACCATCAAACTGTAATTCACTGCCTGCATATTTAGCAAAAACGACTGTTTCGCCAACTTTTACTTCACAAGCAATTCTTTGACCATTTTCTAGCAAACGTCCACAGCCAACAGATACGACTTCACCGGTTTGTGGTTTATCTTTATGTGCAGTATCCGGTAAATATATTCCACTGCTGGTTTTTTCCTCCTGGACAATAGGTTTAATCACTACATAATCTTCCAATGGTTTTAACATAGTTTAAATCCCCTTTCTAACTTATATTATATACTTATTTTCTTTTTAGGTTTAATCACTACATAATCTTCCAATGGTTTTAACATAGTTTAAATCCCCTTTCTAACTTATATTATATACTTATTTTCTTTTTAGGTTTAATCACTACATAATCTTCCAATGGTTTTAACATAGTTTAAATCCCCTTTCTAACTTATATTATATACTTATTTTCTTTTTAGGTTTAATCACTACATAATCTTCCAATGGTTTTAACATAGTTTAAATCCCCTTTCTAACTTATATTATATACTTATTTTCTTTTTAGGTTTAATCACTACATAATCTTCCAATGGTTTTAACATAGTTTAAATCCCCTTTCTAACTTATATTATATACTTATTTTCTTTTTAGGTTTAATCACTACATAATCTTCCAATGGTTTTAACATAGTTTAAATCCCCTTTCTAACTTATATTATATACTTATTTTCTTTTTAGGTTTAATCACTACATAATCTTCCAATGGTTTTAACATAGTTTAAATCCCCTTTCTAACTTATATTATATACTTATTTTCTTTTTAGGTTTAATCACTACATAATCTTCCAATGGTTTTAACATAGTTTAAATCCCCTTTCTAACTTATATTATATACTTATTTTCTTTTTAGGTTTAATCACTACATAATCTTCCAATGGTTTTAACATAGTTTAAATCCCCTTTCTAACTTATATTATATACTTATTTTCTTTTTCTGTTAGCACTCGATAACTTTGAGTGCTAGCTACATAACTTATAATACTCATTTTTTATAAAAAAAAGCAAGTCTTTTACATAAAAAAAATGTAAAAAACTTGCAACTTTTTATTTTTGTTTATTAGCCGAAGCGATAATTGCTTCAGCCAGCTCTTTAATTGTAATACGCTGATTCATGCTGTACTGTTGCATTTTCCGATACGCTTCTGCCTCAGTAAAACCATGGGCATCCATAAGAATTCCTTTGGCCCTATCCAAAAGTTTTCTAGTGGCAAGACTGGATTTCAAACTTTCTAATTCTAATCCTAATGCCCTAATTTCTTTAAAACGTGTATATGCTATTTCCATAGCTGGGAACAATTGCTCTTCTCGTACCGGTTTAACCAAATACGCCAAAACACCTGCATCATTTGCCTTACTAACAATGTCACTTTGGCTATAGGCTGTCAATAACAATACTGGTGCCAATTGTTCATCAACTATAACCTTGGAAGCATTAATGCCATCAGAGCCAGGCATTTTTACATCCATTATAACAAAATCAGGTTTTAGTTCTCTGACAAATTTAATGGCATCGTCACCATTTTTAGCTTCTGCTACCACGGTATGTCCAGCTTCGGTCAGCATCTCTCTTACGTCAAGTCTAATTAAAGCCTCATCATCTGCAATCAATACTCTTAACTTTTCCATGCCCCCCCCCCCCCCATTTTCATTGGCACTGTTACCCGGGCGCATGTTCCTTGTTCCCTAGGCAAAATTTCAAATCTACCACCTAAATCTGTTTCTACCATCGTTTGTATTATTTTAAGGCCTAAACTATTAGTTTGTCCCAGTTTGAAATTTGGTGGCAGTCCTATACCATCATCTTTTATTTCCAATACATAACCATCTTCATGCACTTTAAAAGACACATCTAACTTACCTTTTTCCCTATTTGCAAAGCCATGTTCAATAGCATTTTGCAAAAGTTCATTCAGTGTTAACGCAATGCTATTAGCCTGCTCCGAAGGAAGAAAGGCCGTATCTACATTGAAGGTTGTCTCCAGTTTAAGATCAGGCGCAACCATACTTGCTAAAATAGCCTGATATATTTCTTTGGCTACTACACTAACATTTATTGCCCCTTTATCTTGCTGTGATAGTGATTCATGTACTAAAGCAATACTATTTACCCTGTTAATAGCGTCACGCAAAATATCTTTGGCTTCTTCAGATGCAGTTCTTCGAGCCCGTAGGCGCAAAAGCGAAGCGATGGTTTGCAAATTGTTTTTTACTCTATGATGAATTTCTTTTATAACAACCGATTGAATGTAGAGTTCTTCATCTTTTTTACGTAATTCCGTAACATCCGCTAAAACAACAATAGCCGCACCGGAATCAGCTTTGGCCGCCAGCGGTATGACCCGCATAGCTAACTTGAGCCCTTGCATAGCCATTTCCTTACCCTCAGCAATACCTGTTTTAAGGACCATGCCAACCAAGGGCCAATTAATCTGAATGCTATTAGTTCTACGACCTAACAAATCGGTAACGCCTAATACTAAGAAAATGTGGTGAGCTGTGTTGTTAGCTGCTGTAATAATCAAATCTTTATCCACAATCATAACGCCATCACTAGAAGTTAAGCGGCTATAATTTTCATCATTTTTCATTTTACCTTGATCAGCATTTAATAAAAATTTCATCGCTGTGTCTATAAAAATGTCATTGGCATTTGCTTCATGTTCAGCACTAATTTCAAAGGCTACAACTCCAAAACAATTCCTGCGACTATCAAAAAGAGGGTAAAGCTTGGTTTTAGCAAATACTCCTAACGTCCATTCACGCTTGCCAACAACTATTATTCCACGTTGTAGGACTCTAACCACTAAGGGCTCTTCCACTCTTCTAATACTGCGCCCAACCATTCCCGGCGAATGCTCCACAAATTTCGTCAAAGGTTGTGCTTGCGCGTAAACTAAAATGTTTTGTGGATTTGCATCCGCCACATATATTGTGACATGTGAATGGGCGATATCTGCTGCCAAATCAGCCCCTGCAACACAGCTACGCAAAATATTCAATTGTTCTTTTGTGAATAATTTATCAGTCACAATTTTTACCCTCATGTAATTTTTTTGTTAATTCTAAGCTATCCACAACCTATGCCCTGTTTTATCCACAGCTCTCGCTCATTTTATCAACAAGCAAATGTAAGGTATGACTGCATTTTTAAGTGTTATCCACATTTTTAGCCTGAATTATTTTTCTATCTGTTACCTATTTGCAAAGAAGGGTTCGCATTAAGTGTATAATCACTGAACTCATTGTTTTTATACATATAATACCCTCTCACAGCAATCATCACAGCATTATCTGTGCATAAAATCGGAGTAGGATGAATAAGTTTTGCCCCTACCTCAAGCGCACCACTAGCTAAAGCATCTTGCAATGCTTTGTTTGCGGAAACTCCTCCGGCCAGAACAATGTTTTTTAACCCTGTAGCCTGCAAGACGAGCTGACTCTTTTTTACCAAAACCTCGATTATAGCTGCCTGAAAGCTAGCCGCTACATCAGCCTTGGGAACTTCTTCGCCATTTTGTTCCAATCCATGTATGTAGTTAATAACCGCGGACTTTAAGCCGCTAAAACTAAAGTCATTACTGCCAGGTAACATTGGCCTAGGAAACTCAATAGCTTCTTTATTTCCCTGCAAAGCTAATTTTTCAATTTCAGGACCACCCGGATACTGCAGTCCCATATAACGAGCTATCTTATCGAAAGCTTCACCTGCTGCATCGTCTCTAGTCTGTCCCAAAGATTTAAACGAATTATAGTCTTCCACAACAAGAAGGGAAGTATGTCCACCGGAAACCACTAAAGACAAAAATGGTGGTTTTAAATCCTCTCCGGCTAGAAAATTAGCAAAAACATGTCCTTCTAAATGGTTAACGCCAACTAAAGGCTTATCATTAGCAAAAGCCAATGCCTTTGCTGCTGACACGCCAACTAAAAGTGCGCCTACTAACCCAGGTCCATAAGTAACCGCAATAGCGTCAATAGCTGCAAGTTCAACATTGGCTTGTTTTAAAGCTTCATCAATAACTGGCATAATGTGTTCAATATGTTTGCGCGAAGCAATCTCAGGAACTACGCCGCCAAATTTTCTATGTATGAGAATTTGCGTAGAAATAATATTAGACAAAACTTCTCTTCCGTTTTTAACAACTGAAGCAGCCGTTTCATCGCAACTACTTTCTATGCCTAATATATATATATCTTTCTCTGACATCAGCTTCACCCTTGTTCTGTTTGCAACCACATAATGACTGCATTTTCATGATCGTCTTGGTAATAATTCGGCCTAATACCGCTTTCCACAAAACCATTTTTTTCGTAAACTTTACGCGCTGGTTTATTGGATTCTCGCACTTCTAAACTCATGGCAAGAGCTCCCTCGTCCATAGCACGCTCAATCATATCAGCCACTAACAAATCGCCTAAGCCTTGCCCTTGGAACTTACTGGCAACTGCTACTCTTACGACCTGTGCCTCTCCTGCTACCAGCCAATAACCGGCATAACCAATAATTTGCTCGTTTAATTCCAATACTGTATAACAACTAATACTATTGTTTACTTCCGTAAACCATGTCTCCTGCGACCATTCGTCCTTGAATAAATCTTTTGTCAAAGTTATAACAAGGGGAATGTCCGCAGCGGTCATTCGTCGGATTTTGCTAGATTTTTTTGTCGTTGTTCCCATAATTCTTCTGCCTCAGATCTTCTAATGTAGAACGGCTCTAAGCCGAAATATTTTTTATTTTCTTTCCCCAGGTGCTCTTCCATACCAAGCATGGCTACAGACAGAGCCTTGGGCATACTAACAGTTTTGGGTGCACAAGTAACTCCTATCGGTAAGCTACCAGCAATTTTAACATATTCCCCCAAAATCACTACGGGTTTCTTGTAGGCCAGTAAAATATCGCCTAGGTCACTTCCCGCCACAACTTTAACAGGTTCAACCTCATAAAGTTTCCCTTGCTTCCATTCATATAACGCTAAATAATAATTACCCTTTTGTGCGTCCAAAATAGGCGCCAAAAGCACCCCTTCCACAGGTAGGTTATAAGCTAAAGCCTTTAAGGTGTCTACACCTACCAAAGGTATTTGCAAGCTATAAGCTATAGCCTCAGCCGTTGCCAACCCTATCCGCAAGCCAGTAAAAGAACCCGGACCAATACTAACCGACATAAGTTCTATATCGCGTTTATTAATACCTGTACGGGTAAAAAGTTGTTCTAATTGGGGTACCAAACCTTCTGAATGCGTCATCCCCATATTAATTTCATAAGCCGCTAATGGTTCCCCGTCGCGGCACAGTGCTACAGCGCAAACCTTAGTAGCAGTATCAATTCCTAGAGTTAACAAATGTCCACACCTTCTCACAAAGTTCTTCATAATGCCGGCCACACGGTTCTAAAAATATCCTGCGGCCTACACCTTCTGGAATTATTTTTACGTTTAAATGTTGCGTGGGCATTTCATCGGCAAAAAGCTCACCCCATTCAATAAGGGTAATACCATCATTACCTGCGTATTCACTAAAGCCTATGTCCTCTAATTCTTCCGAATTATTTAAACGGTACAAATCGAAATGTTTTATTGCCCATGCTTTTCCTTTATAAATGTTCATAATTGAAAAAGTTGGACTAGTAACATCACTAGGATTAACTCCCAAAACGGTAGCTATGGCTTTAGACAAATAAGTTTTACCTGCCCCTAACCCACCTGACAGGCATAGTACGTCGCCTTCACCCAAAAAACTTCCCAGTATTTGGCCAAATTCTTTTGTTTTTTCTTCATTTTCGCAATATATATTGTTCATAATTGAATATTATATCATAAATACTAGTGAAAAGCCCTAACTCCCTGTTGTATACAATCCTATTTCGGTGATTATTTCCTTTATTTTTAACGTTTTTTTATATTGGAAAAAAGGCCTCCCTGTATAAGGGAAGCCTTTGGTCTAAATTTATTCTGTAATACGTGGTCCAGCGTTTAAAATATCTTCGGTTACAACACCTTGAAATTTTTTAATATTATCAGCAAATAAAAGTGCCAATTTATGAGCATAGGTGTGGTAGGCTTTTTTATCAAACCAAGTATCAATAGGATTTAAAATATTATCCGGTACATTAGGACAAGAATTCGGAATATCTAACCCAAATACAGGAGTCTTGTTCCAACCGTCTTTACCCAATTCGCCATTTAAAGCCGCCGTTATCATAGCTCTTGTATATTCCAGTTTCATGCGGCGCCCAACGCTATAAGGGCCTCCACTCCAACCGGTATTCACTAAATAAACATTTGTTTCGTGCCTAACAATACGTTGGCCTAATAGTTTAGCATAAGTAAGTGGAGGCAACGGTAAAAAAGGTTCTACAAATGCCGTAGAAAAAGTAGCCTGTGGTTCAGTAATTCCGCACTCCGTCCCTGCAACTTTGCTAGTATACCCAGCCAAGAAATGATACATGGCTTGATTTTTGGTTAATTTTGCAATAGGAGGCAACACGCCAAAAGCATCTGCCGTCAAAAACACTATATTGCGAGGATGAGTTGCACAACTAAGAATCTTTGCGTTAGGAATATATTCCAAAGGATAAGCTACTCTGCTGTTTTCTGTGATTTCAGTATTAAAAAAATCAGGCATACCTGTTTTTTCATCCACTCACACATTTTCCACCACAGAACCAAATTTAATAGCATTATAAATTTCAGGTTCCCCTGCCTCAGTTAAATTAACACATTTTGCATAGCAACCGCCTTCAATTTCAATGTTAAATACCCCTCGGTCACTCGAACCATGCTCGTCATCACCGATAAGCGCACGTTCAGGATCTGCTGACAGTGTCGTTTTACCAGTACCGGAAAGGCCAAAGAACAGTGCCACGTCACCACGTTTGCCAACGTTAGCAGAACAATGCATAGTTAGTATGTCGCGTTTAGGCAACAAATAATTCATTACAGAAAAAATAGATTTTTTTATTTCACCGGCATAACTTCCGCCACCAATGATAACCATTTTTTCGTCAAAATTCAAAATTATAAAAGTATCAGAAAACGTCCCATCTACCTCAGGATCAGCCAGCACGCTAGGTAGACAAATAACGGTAAAATCTTCGTTATCTTCTGTAGGTTCCTCTTTATTAATAAAAAGCTGCTTGACAAATAGTTGTTGCCACGCAAATTCATTAATAAACTTCACTCGCAAGCTATATTTTTCGTCAGCACCTGCGTATAAATTAATTACATATACCCTATGTGTTTTGACAAAGTCGCGCATTTTTGCGTAAAGTCGGGCAAAAGTATCTGGACTGCAAGGCTTATTGTTACTCCAACATACAGTATCATGTGTTAGAGGCGTATCAACAATAAATTTATCGTTAGGTGATCTTCCTGTATGTTTGCCCGTAATAACCCGCAAAGCCCCATTTTGAGAAAATGTTCCTTCACCATTACGAACAGCCTCTTCAATCAACTCTCTGATACTTAAATCCTTTACAACCATCTTTGCATTTTCCAAGAAAGCCACGCTGCTTACTTCTGCCATATCCAGCACTCCGATCAATATATTATATTTTCTCTGCAACTAAATTCCGCTCATCTGCTCTATAAAAACACCATAAAAAGTTATCCGCCTAACATAGTATAATACCCCAATTAGTTAAAATCAACATACTAGGCCAAGCAGCATATTCTTAATCACGTAACATGTATTTATAAAAATTAGCGAAAAATAAAAACAGCACCTTCTTAAACCCCGAGAAGGCACTAAATTCAAATTTAGTAAAAATTGGATTCACCATAAAAACATCTTCAACCGTTATATTATTTCAGTTTTATGAATAATTGTCAATATGTGCCTAAAGAACGTATCAGTCAAGTAAAAGTTGGCAAATCTTTCTTCGTAGGAAAAACCTTGCATTTTTAATTGTTGAATGGAATTTTCCATAAAATTTTGGGCAAACTCATCCTCCCAAGTTGTTATAAGCTAAATTAGATATGTGCTATCTCACTAAATTCTCTATATCCAAATGCCCTTAGCAAAGATTTCCTACTGCCGGTCATCTTTGCGTCTGCAATTGCCCAATGCCCCTTGCGGATGTTTCCATCTTTCTTGCCTTTGCCTACGACCCTAGGTATTGCAGCAGCACTTAAAATATCTTTGGCAAATACAACTATTTCTCTGTCTATAAGGCTCGTATAGCGTTCAAGAGCCGTATAAAAGGTCTTGTTTTCTAATCTCGTAAGTATTTTTGCCATGTAGCCTGCACCTGGGATGCCCCAGCTGCCTTTATGGTGCTTCATCCTTAAAGTAATTACCGAGCAGTTCTGGCTTTCCTGCGTACCCATAGATCCGTATAAAAGTCCTTCCGGCGGCTTAGGCAGCTTTTCCTTCATATCAAAATAAGCTTTTATTCCTGCCTCGTTGTTGCTCAAATAGCTGTACAACGCTCTTGCTTTTTCTTCTCTTTTGTCTTCCTTCTCATTACTGGCAACACTGTTTGCATAGGCGTCTATTTTCGCCAGCAACTCTTCCGTTTTACCGTCCATATACAATGCTTTTAGCTCTTTACGCATAGCCGTATCGGCTATTGCGTAAATTATCTTCTTGAACACATGAAACCTGTCTAATTGGTAAATAGTATACGGATCATAAGGATGCTTAACCCAGGCTGCTCCATCCCCATTAATGAACCTGTACTTTACTTCATCCGTATTGTACTTTGTTTGAATCATGGCTTCCCTTATGCGGTGGAACTCTTTTGCCTCTTCAAAACCTGCGGTCATAACTTTTCCCACGACTTCATTTCTGCCGTCTTTTCCCTTACGTATACCCTCATAGGCCGTGCTGACCTTTATCTCTTTGCCCGAGGCCTCTTTTGGGCGGTAGGGCTTTTGCAGGTGCAGGAATATACCATCAGCTTCTTCGAACAATACCGGTGCTTCTTTACCCGTCTGCGGCTTATCTTCTTCTAATCTTTTGGCCATGTCTGTTTCTTCTGCTTCCAGTTTTTTTACCAAATTCCTGCACCGTATTCCAAATTCCTTGGCTGCTTATATTTATTTGGCTGGTAAGATTAACGGCAGATTCTGCTTTCCTGAAGCTTACCTCTGTGGCTGCTTTAACCATTGCTTCTACAGAGTTATATGACATCTTGCCGATGACCTCCATGCCCATGGCATCATCTAGAAGGTACATGAATTCCTTCTTGCCTTCTTCGTTAATGTGCTCATAGACCGTGCGCTTATAGGCGACATCTCCGAACACGCAGCGTATGTGGTTGGCCTTAAAACCTTTGTGCCTATACGCCTTGCGATCTCTTTCGACCATGAGCTTCCTATCGTAGCCTTCCAACAAGTCCTTCACCATTTCGACGGCAGCACTGCACACATAGCTGAAAATTATTTTCTCAATATCCTTGAATGTCGGCAAGCTTTCATTTACAATATCCATAGTAGGAACTCCTTTACATGTTTTGTCTAGCAACTAACATATTAAAGAATTTTTCCTACTATGGGAAGTGGATTTTACATCCACTTCCTTATTTTGTTTCTTTTGCCAACTAATATTTTACTCTAACTAGCCATGGCCTCACCTTGATCATGAGTAACATAAATAACTGTAATGCCTAATTTTTTTTGCAAAGCCAAAATTTCAAAGCGCATGCTTTCACGCAATTTGGCATCCAAATTAGATAAAGGTTCATCTAGCAGCAGAAGACTAGGTTCAGCAACTAATGCTCTTGCCAATGCTACACGTTGTTGCTGCCCACCGGACAATTGGTGTGGATAACGCTCGGCATATTCCCCCAAATGTACCATTTCCAAAACTTCTAACACCCGTTTTCTGCGTTCTTCTTTTGGCACCTTTTTTATCTTTAATGGATATCCTACATTTTCCAATACAGTCATATGTGGCCACACAGCATAGGATTGAAACACCATACCTATATCGCGTTTTTCCGGTGGTACAAAATGCTTGTTATGTGATGAGGATACACATTTCTCACCAATATATATTTCTCCCTCTGTAGCTGTTTCAAATCCGGCAACCATACGCAAAGTTGTTGTCTTGCCACAACCGGAAGGTCCTAACATGGTAAAAAATTCGCCATCGGCAACAGTAACATTAAAATCGCCAACTGCCGTTACTTTACCAAATCTTTTGAATACATGTTCAATTCTTACTTGTGCCATTTTTACACTCCTTATTAAATTCCGACATTACCTTTACTTACTTTATTAAGAATCAAATTACCGATAAGAACTATTCCCAAAATGATAACCGACAATACTGATGCATTTTGAGTGTCAGCATAAGTCTGTAATTCATAGAGCAAAACACCAATAGTTTTAGTTTCACCACTATATAGCAACAAGGACATAGTCAATTCGTAGAAAGAAGGCATGAAAATCAAAAACCAAGCTGCTACAACGGAAGGTGCAATTAAAGGAAGTATAATGTCCTTGCAGGTTCTAAGCCAACTAGCTCCCGAACTAAGGGCAGCCTCTTCTAAAGATATATGAACTTGGCTAAGGGAAGCCGCTATTGTACGCACGGCCATGGTCATGTACTTAACCAAATAAGCCACAATTAAAATCCACATAGTAGAATAAAGATTAAGTCCAAATGTTCCCGAAAAGGTTATTACCAAAGCTAAGGCAATAACTATACTAGGTGTCGACCCGCCTATAATTGTGAGCAAATCAGGTAAAGAACGTCCCTTAACCCTAGTCTTGACCGATAAATACGCTATAAATATAGAAAGTATCGTACCAATAGTGGCTGCGATAACCGCGTATATAACTGAATTCCAAATACTTTCCATATATTGAGAACTTGTGAGCACTGGCATCCAACTATCAAAACCTATATTGCTCCAAGTAATAGACTTGGACATACTTTTAAGTAAGGAAGTTAATAAAATCGAAAACAACGGTATAATAACAGCAATACTGGCATATGCCCCCACACCCAAAAATGCAGGCCACTTCCACTTACCAAAATCTACCATATTAGGGCGGGTGCTTTTGCCGCTAATAGTCGTATAGTCCTTGCGTCCCAACATCCAAGTCATAAAAAATAGAAGGGAATTTGCTAAAACCATAAGAGACGCAGCCAAGGCCGTGGCATTTCTAATGCCGTTATCATCACCCATATATAAATAAGTCACAATACGAGTAGTCATTACTTCTATATTACCAGGCATACCGACAATGGCAGGAATACCAAAACAAGATCCAGCAGCTATAAATACCAATAATCCACCTGCCAAAATGCTCGGTGCCATAAGTGGCAAAGTTACATCACACAATGTTCGTAGAGGTGACGCTCCTGAAATGCGTGCCGCTTCCTCTAAGGTAGGATCCATTTTTTCCATTGCACGAGAAATAGTAATAAAAGCAAAAGGTGAATAAAACAAAGTTAAAACCCAAGCCAATCCACCAAAAGTATAAATATCAAAAAGAGAAGTTTGCAAATGTAACAACCATTTTAAGACCAAATTCATGTAACCAACGCTGGGATTTAAAAGTTGTACCCAAGCAATAGCTCCTACATAAGGAGGTATCATATAACTTGCAACTAACAAAGTACGGTAAATTTTCTTTCCCGGCAAATTAGTTCGTCCCACGAGCCAAGCCAAAGGAAAAGTAATGATAACACTGGCAAGCATAACCATCAAGGACAATTCTATGGTATTAGTTAAAGCCTTCCAATTGACTAAGGCACTATAAACTTCCCTATAATTGTGTAACTGGAAACTGCCATCCATATACACACTGTCCACCAAAAGAACACCCATAGGAAAAACAACAAAATATATTAACAAAATAACAGAAACTGCAATTACTAAAAATTTACTATTAATCTTGGAGGATAAGCCCACTTTTGCCCCTTTCCCTGACAACAATAGTTGTCAGGGAAAGGGGCAAAATCATTCCATAACTCTTACTCGAAAAGCTTCTTTAATCTGAGCATTCTCATCAGCGAGCTTTTGCCAATTAACCTGAATGGCATTGCCAAGTAAAGTCTGCAAAGCAGGCGCACCATGAGGTGGTGCTACATCTGCCCGCACTGAGTGCATCCAGCCTTTAACTACTGCCTGCTGTCCTTCTTTAGACAACCACCAGTCTACGGCTACCCTAGCTCCATCAGGATTTGTCGTTGTGCTCATAATAGCAATCGGACTAGGAATAATAATGCAGCCATCAGTGGGATAAATAACTTTTAGATTTTCTTTCTTAGTATCACGCAATTTTAAGATATTCTCTTCCAAAATCATAGCAGCAGTATATTCCCCTGTCAACAATTTATTTTGGATAGCTGAATTACCTTGCTCAACGCGGATGCCGTTAGCCTTTAATTGGTCAAAATATCCCCAGCCGTATTTATCAGCCAAAGCCCCTACTGCTACAAAAGCTGTGCCGGACAATAAAGGATTAGGCATCGCAATTCTGCCCTTCCACCTAGGATCCGTTAAATCTTTCCAAGATTTAGAAGCATCCTCTGCCTTTAACCTGTCAGCATTATAAGCAATAATCATGTTGCTTATGCGCACTGAAGCCCATGCACCGTTTTTATCTTTAGCCGTAATAACACTCTTTAAATTTGGAGAAACATAATTTAGAAACCTTTTCTCTTTTTGTAACTTTAGATAATAGGAAGGATCTGCTACCATTAATAAATCTGCCCCAACCCTATTTGCCTTAATTTCCCCTGCAATTTTGGTAACAACTTTTTCCGTGCCACCCTGAAACCAGTTAACTTGCATATTAGGAAAAGTCTTTTTTAGATTTGGTTTACAAATACTATCAATGATATCCGGATAAATAGAACTATAAATCATTATTTTACCGGAAGCTCTGTCTTCTCCGCTAGCATTAGTGTCAGCGACTTTTTTATTGCCTCCGCAGCCAGCAGCCAGCCCCATAGCCAATAATGTTACGGCAACTGCCAACCATTTAGTTGTCCTCACACTATTTCCTCCTTTTATTAATCCATTACCCTTGCGCGAAATTCCTCTTTAATTTTAGCATCTTCATTAGCCAATTTTTCCCAGTTAACTTTAATAGCCTTGCCTATAAATGTTTTCAAAGCAGGAGCACCTGTTGGTGGCTCTACGTCTGCACGTACAGAATGCATCCAGCCTTTAACTACTGCCTTTTGTCCCTCTTTAGATAACCACCAGTCCACAACTGCCTTAGCACCTTCAGGATTCTTAGTCGTGCTCATAATAGCAATCAGGCTAGGGATAGAAATAACACCGTCACTAGGATAAATAACTTTTAAGGGTTCATGCTTTGTTGCAGCCAACTTCAAAATGTTTTCCTCTAAAATCATTGCTGCAGAATATTCTCCTGTTAACAACTTGTTTTGAATAGCAGAATTTCCTTGTTCAACACGAATATCATTAGCTTTTAATTGATCAAAATATTCCCAGCCATATTTATCAGCCAAAGCACCAACTGCTACAAAAGCTGTACCGGAAAGCAAGGGATTAGGCATAGCGATTTTGCCTTTCCACTTAGGATCTGTTAAATCTTTCCAAGATTTAGGAGCATCTTCCGGTTTAATTTTATCGCTATTGTAAGCAATAATCATATTAGAAATACGTACGGCTGTCCAAGCGCCATCTTTGTCCTTACTGGAAATAACGTCTTTATCATTAGGAGAAATATAATTTAGTAAATGTTTTTCGTCCTTTAATTTCAAATAATAGGAAGGATCTGCAACCATCAAAACATCTGCACCCACTCTATTAGCTTTGATTTCACCGGCAATCTTAGTTTTGATTTTTTCTGTGCCGCCCTGGAACCACTTAACGTTAAGTCCCTTAATTGCCTTAGCAATATTAGGTTTATAAATTGAATCAATAATATCAGGATAAATGGAAGTATAAACCATTACTTCTCCTGAAACTTTACTGCTGCCAGCCTTTGTATCAGCGGCTTTTTTGTCATTACTGCCACACCCTACTGCCAACCCCATAGCTACCAATGTTGCGGCAACTGCCATCCATTTTGCCTTTTTCACAAACATCCACTCCTTTGTGTTGTTTTACACTTATAAAGTTCGCTTACCTAAGTTAAAATCCTGCTTGTATAGTTTACAATTTTTTCAGAATATAATCAATATTATGAAAACAAGAACCCTGCGGGACTTTTTTCGCCCACCAAGCCTTTGTCAGCATAAATACTTGCTTTACGAGCGAATTATTTTTTTGCGATAAAATTTATTTCCCAGCAAGGAATATAAGGATGTTTGCGCAAATAAAGCTTATAAGGTGCAATATTCCATAGTATTTGTGGTAATTTCCACAAATCATCATCTCTATGATAGGCTGCTACAAAGAGTTTTGGCATATATATTGCTAAATGCTCATGGCCACCTATAATAGTCTCTGCCTCCGCTCCTTCAACGTCCATTTTTATGTAACTAACAGTTCCTGTGCCTAAAATATGGTCTAGAGAATCCACCTCTATGTTAGCCTTTCCCTCTTTAGACAAACTGGACATTCTTCCCCCTCTTTGGAAAAAGTTTTGTGTACCTGGTTCCTGCCAAACGCCCTTGTTTAGCAGCTTTACTCTTGTTAACTGCTCCTGCGCTACAAACCGCTCTAACTTAACAAAATTTTTCTTGTCAGGTTCCAGTGCGAATATTTGACGATAAGTATTTCCTGTCAGTTTTAAAAATTCTCTGATAGTATCACCATCATAAGCACCCAAGTCTACATAAACTTCATCTTCACTAAAATCCAACAGTTCTATTAAATCGTCCTGTCTTTGGCTGGTGCTATGTCGCAAATATTCTAATTTACCACTTATTTTATAATTTAAAATATCAGCAAAAACTTCCCTAGAGCGTTCATCTGCCAGCTTGTCATATACCATTTGTAGCTGCTTGGCATGAACTTGAAGCCAAGAAAAACTAACAATATCGTCTCCGTCAAAAATCGCCACATGCGGAGCATAGGTTTCATGTTTAATTGCTAATTCATAAAAGTTTTTTAACAAAAGTGGTGACTCACTAGCAAAAGCAATAACCACGACAAAATCCTCATATTGTTGCACAATATCCGCATATTTTCGTACCGGATAACTACGAAAAGTTTGCCCGCGCACAAAAGCATCACTAGCAAAAACTCCTGATACTTCAATGCCTTCAACAAGGCATCTATCCAGAATTCTGTCGGCATCGTTGCCCATACCATATAATATTATGGGTTTATTTGCCGCTTGTAAATTTTCCCAAAAAGTTTTCGTTTCCACTACAAAATCTAACATAAAATACACTCCTTTAGTGAAGTGGTCAATATAAAAAGGACACTATAACCACTAATAATTAGTTGCACCTATCTAGACGAAACTGTATGGGAGATTTATATTGCAGTTTAGCAACAGGCCTTTGCATATTAAAATAGTCTACAGCTTGATGAACAACAATAAAAATATCGTTTGCTTTCTTGAAATGGAAATCCAAGTTCAATTCTTCTTTGAACCAACCGAAAAAACTCTCAATAACAGCATTATCATGTGGCGTTCCCGCACGAGACATACTCTGGATAATGCCATATCTCTTCAAAAGCGTTGTGAACGCAGGCGAGCTATACTGTGAACCTTGATCGGAATGCAGTATTGTTGGCTCTGAACCAGCAGCCTTTCCAATTAAAACTAAGAGATCTGTTAGTGGTTTAAGAACAAAAGGCAGGTCTTCACGAAAACCAAAATTCCAAGACACCATTTCATTATTAAATAAATCTAAGTAACATGTAAAGAAGCATTTTCTGCCATGCCAGTAGAATTCGGTAATATCTGTTACAACCTTTTGTAATGGTCTCTTAGCCGTGAAATTGCGGTTTAGAATATTTTTAAAGATATTATGCTCTTTTCCAACACCGCCCCAGTGTTTCTTTTTTCGTGCCTTAGACTGGATGCCAATACTTTGCATGCAAGAGAGCACCCTCGGGAGACAAATATGCCATCCGGTATCTTTCAAAATTCGATTACGAATTCTGCGATAGCCATAGCTGGGTTTTTCTTCATGAACTTTACGTATAAATAATATAATTTCTTGCCGCTGTAACTCATATGTATTGGGACGATTTTTATGTTTTATCCAGTTATAATATCCAGCTCTAGATACCGAAAACTGTTTACATAACCATACTACAGAATAACGGTCACTTAATTCGAATATCGCCTCGAAATACAATCGTATTAATTTCCTGCCTTGACATGCCCCCTCTGATATTCTAATATTTTTTTTAGTTTTGCAAGCTCGATATCTTTTTTAGCCAGCTCATATCTAAGGTGTTCTTCGATGGATAGCGTTTTTCTGTTTTGATATGTAGCAAGAGGATTTCCAGGACGTCTCTTGGATTCTAGTCCAGATTCCCCTTTATCTCTATATATTCTTGCCCAGTAACAAATTAGCGATTTATCTAAATTAAGTTGTTTGGATAGTTTCCCACTGCTTTCGCCAGCTAAATTTCTCTGCACAACTGATAATTTAAATTCCTTGCTAAAATATCTCTTATTTCCACCTTTGAGGCCCATTATTTTCACCGCTTTTTTACAAAATTATAACACTAAGTCACCAGTGGTTTAAGTGTCCACTTAGATGTTACCACTTCATTTAGCTGGTAGTAGTATATCATATACACCAGTCTAAAGGAGCGCTGTTTTACTTTTTTTAGATAAATTGGGTTCCTCTTATTGCATCCCTGTAGGCCAAATAAACCCGGTTGTCTTAGAAACAATATCACTATATGTAACGTTGCCCGTTTCAATGACAACATTATTCTTGGCTATAATCTGCCCCACAAACTTAGGACAACTATTATCTAGTGTTATTGAACCGTTAGAGGATAACAAGCCATAAACCATTTCTCTGTAAAGATACAAGTCGCCATTAGAAGCTATCATTATTCTGTCAGTATCTCTGTTACTGCCATTGACCGCGTACTCCATGGTTCCTTTTACAAATATCCTAACATTTCCGGTCACCGGTCCGCCACTAAAAAAAACATTATTATCAAAAATAATAGTTAAAGGTGGCTTGGTGGTATCTGTAGGTCCTACTATACCATTAGTAGTATAAAACGTTATCGGCCTGTCGCTATGCACAAAAAGTGTAACATCACTAGTACTGTAAAGCAAATACCCCCAGTTATTCCACCAATTAACCGCTAGCGGCCAATTCATCAAATAATTGCCGCTGGTTTGGATATTAATAGCGTCCCACAACCCAGTAGGGGTTATCGTAGTCAAGTTAGCATAATTAGATTGCAAGAAAACACTGTCGGGAATTTTTGTTGCAATAGTACTTTGATATGTGCCGATATAGTTTCCATTTTTAGTAGGGTTTTTATTACCTGTTTTATCTATTATTTTTTGGCTAGCGTAAACATCACCTACTAGCCTATAGTTAGAATTTCTTACAGTTACTGTTCCACCAGCTTGTATTAATCCAGGTAGCTGTATGCCTGTGTTTGAAGCAGCCGTAGTAACTACTCTCTTCAATATTTTTTGTATGCCATTTACCTGCCCTACCGCGGTGATAGTATATTCTGTAGCAGCGGTCGGCGTTTCCGTATTTGATAGTTCCGGGGAAATATATACGGCATATTCAGCTTGCTTCTTCCCCTTCAAACCCTCATCTGCAATACTTAGCATTGCCTCACTTAAAGCCTTCTTACTTGTACTTTTAGCTAACCAGTTCCAATCACTGCCGTCCGCACTATTGTTCAATTCTGTTTTAGCACGCACAAACCCTGCCTCTGCCGCGTACCAAGCTTGTTGTTCTTCCCAATCGGTTTGAGCTGTTTTATTTTCGTTAGCCAACATGGGCAACCAAGCAACTCCAACTATAAGCAAAAATAACATCATTACTAACGCAATAACTGCCATAGAACCCCGTTGTGATTTCATAATTTCACCTTTTCTTAAATAGATAACTTTATCATAGCAACTTCTTTCATCTGTTCTAACATAGCTGCTCACAAATATAGTCTTCTAAAAATTGTCTATTCATTACTGTTATCAGCCGGCAACGGCGCCACGCTAGTGCGCAAATGTTCTTCTTTCATGCTACCAGACATAGTATATTGCATGGGCAAATCAATTTTATATAGTTCCACATCCATACTGCTAATAAGTCTGGCCGGTATAATAGGAAAATCCGTAGTTGCGGTAAACAGGGAGTTTGCATCTTTTTCCGGGAATACATAAGTTTTAGTTGTAGCTCCGATAGTCTTCGTAACCTTCATTTGTTTATGAGTCCACCCACTAGGCTGCTGCAATTCAACAGTTATATCTACTTCATCAGCAACAGATGCGGCATCATAGTTATCCCTGACAATATTGCTTACGTACTCCATTTTAGTAATACCATTAAACCCCACACTATCTGCCGTAAGTGTAGTTTGTGTTCCTCCACTATAAAACTTTATGCTATCTACAGCGGCATAACGTAATGTAGTCTTTACTTCATTCATAATGGTCCTTGCCTGCATAAAAAGTTCTTGTTGTGATACACCTGCCTGTTGATGCTTGACACCTTGAGAAAACAACCCAATAAGCGTGCCAAAAATAATACCCATGAGCACAATGGCAACTAGTAATTCTATTAATGTGAACCCCGAAATTTTTTTCATTGTACCATCCTATTCAACCGCAACATATGTCGCAAGCCTCACACTTTCAGACGTTGTATCCATCCAGCTCACAGTCACTGCTATTTTATATAACTTATCTTGTCCAAAATCAGTACTATCACTATATACTTGCAATGCAGAACACTCAGCAATATACTCTATATTTTCACCGGGTAACTTCACAACTTTTTCCCCATTTGCTACTGTTAACAAAGCAGCTAAGCCCTGATCAGCAGTATATTTTTCTCCTGCGCCTTTTTTCAAAAATTCTATTCTTTGCGCAGCAATCTCCATAGCCCGCTCTGAGCTGGCTGCCATAACACTTGCTTTAGTACCTTGGGTATATAAGTAGCTTAAAGTTACTAAGGCAACGGACACGATAACAACAGTCACAATAGCATCTATCATCAAGAATCCTTTATTATTTTTTAACATTTTTAAATATCTTGGGATAATCTCCATGAGAGACCTCTTTCTCTTCTTTATAATAAAAAACTCTTTCAATATCGTTTTAATTATAACATAAATATCTATATCAAGTAACAAAATAAAATACTGTGAGATACTTGTGAAAAAACTTAAAACATTTTTAAGCCTCAACTTTCGATAAAACATTCTAATATATGGCTTTCAACCATTATCTTCTACTGTTTTCCCTTAACTTCCTGCACACAAAGTTGCAGTTTAGCTGCCACCTCTCCTGCATAATCGCTAAGAGTAGAAAATTCCATATTATCTGCATCATATAGCCGTACTACGCGAATATCATCATAGTAAACGTCCGTATACCCATCATTATCTATCGTAATAAAACGAGTTTCATCTAAGCTGCCACGTTTTTTTGCCAAGTAAAGCGCTCCAGCCATAAGTCTTGCCCGATATTCAGGTTTATCACTGCCCACGCTCTTAGAAAATTCGTACTGCCATTTACCCTCTGTGACTTTTGCACTACCGTCTTTGGCTATAGTAACTATAGGCGTAATATGCATGGCGTCAATGGCTTTCATGGTTTTGGCCATACGCACTTCCGGTTCCGGATGAGAAGAAAAAACTCCATATCCTGGACTGCCCTGCTCCTTAGCCAAATCATTAAGCTTACACATAGTAACATACATACTATAGGGATTATAGCCAGCTTTATTCGTAAGCATAAACCCTTGTTCATCTGCTTCTCTTTCATCCGCTCTACTATAGCCCGCCATTAATACCTGTGAGGCAGTACTGGCAAGCATCATCCCCGCTCCCGGGTCACCGGAAGCAACGCCAGCCGCTATAGTTAGCAAGGATAGAGCTAATTGTTTTTCTATTTGATGAACGCTATGGCGTTTAACTATGTGCCCTATTTCATGGCCTAAAACTCCAGCTAATTCATCATCAGAAGGCATAAAATCTATTAACCCCTTAAATACGTAGACAAAGCCTCCAGGCAAAGATAGTGCATTAACGTCATTAGTATTAAGAACCTTAAATGTATAGCTCAAATCTTGCCTGCCACATTGCTTTACCAGACTTTGTCCTATACGCTCCACACGTTCTTGCAAGTCATCATCATGAACTACCCCATATTGAGCTTCCAGCTGTCTAGCAACTTCGCTGCCCATCTTTATTTCTTCCTGTTTACCAATCATACCCGCATGAGCAACAGGTAGCTGAAATAAACAACAAATAAAAACTAAAACAGTCAGAATTTTCTTCATTATATATCTACTATGCCTCCATCTATTAACTTTCACTAGGAACTAAGAAAACCTTATTATTTACTAATAATATTTTTTTTGCTTAGCTCTTTAATCGCTTCCTTATCATAACCAATACCCATTAGTATTTCTTCGTTATGTTCCCCCAACCTGGGCGCTCGCCGCTCAATAGCAGCCGGAGTAGCTGACATTTTAATAGGATTTTTCACATAACGCACTCTGCCCATATCCTCTTCGCGTTCTGTGAGCATGTTGCTTTCTGCGACCAAATCACCTGCTAAGGCCTCTTGCAAACTGCAAATTGGTGTTAAACAAAATTCTTCGTTGCCAATTAAATTCAACCATTCCTTCTGTGTTTTTTGCGCAAAAGCTTCCGCTAAAATATTACATAACTCATCTTCGTGAGCAAAGTCCATCTGCCGCTCTATAATATCTTCCCTTTTAATTAATTCACACATTTTACGCCAAAACTTGGGTTCAATAACTCCTGCGCTTAAATAACGTCCATCCTTAGTTTTATAAATATTGTAATAATGCGCTAAACGGCCAAATGGGCGCACGCCCTGTTCCTCGCTACCCCAAAGGCTACTAATAATAGTTGTCTCTTCACTAAGGGCCGCATTGAAAAGGCCTATATCTACTTGTTGCCCTAAACCCGTGCGCTCACGCACGAAAAGAGCTAACAAGATACCTGATACTCCATTAAAAGCTCCACCCATGGCTGAAAACTGAATGTCTGAAACTGTCGCACCCCCCTGCTTTGCATCCAGATACGACATTCCTGCCAACCCTATGACATTTAAGTCATGAACTGGTTTATGTCTGTACTTACCTGTTTGCCCAAATCCAGTAAGAGAACAATATACTAGCTTTGGGTTTTCTTGAGCCACTTGTTCATAAGCGAAACCCAATTTTTCCATGAACCCTGGACGAAACCCCTCAATAAGCACATCCGCCTCCATAATAAGCTTATGAATTATGTTTTTTCCTTCTGTGGTTCTAAGATCAATAGCAAGGCCTTTTTTATTCCTATTTAAAGCCAAATGCCAGTAACTCATACCCGCCTCTTTTTGTGGGAAAAAACTACGCGTTCCATCCCCGCCAATATCTTCTACCTTAATTATTTCTGCGCCAAAATCGCCCAAAACCATACTGCAATATTGTCCAGGTAGCCATTTGGAAAAAATCAATAATTTTAATACCCGTAAGTGCTTGCATTCCTATTTCTCACTCCAAACTAAATATTCTGCATTCAAACTTCAAATTTCCTTTATTAATTCTTTTTCCACTAAATATTCTGCTAAAGATTTACCAATCTTATTTACAAGCTTCAGACAATTAATATAATGCTCTCTGGTATCAAATTCAAAGGGCATCAAGCCTTCACAAGTAGAAGAACCGAATTCTTTGACGAAACGATCATGCCATTCTTTGGAATAAGGGTAGATTTCTTTCAAAGGCTTATCTGCCGGACTGTTACGACCTACCAAAGTACTAATAACCATGATGCATCCTGCCAAGGCTCCGCACAAATCACGAGCATATCCCATGCCACCGCCAAAACCTGAAGCTAAACGAAAGGCATTATCGTCAATGTCTACTCCGGCCTTAGTGCGAAAAGCCTGTACCACTGCCTCACCACAATTATAACCGCTTTTAAACAAATTACCCGTTTCCATACCTATTTTCTCACTAAATTCTGACATTTTTACTCCTCCTCATAAATACAATTCTCTTATTTAAGCAGACCAGCCCACTCAACATAGGTGATAATGCTCATCTAACTTTAATATTCTACATTCTTTATTCTTTCGTTATTCCCTTTATCTCATCTGCGTGCTATCATTATATATATAAAAATGAAAAGAGGCTGCATTTCCATGCAAACTAATCGTTTAACCTTATCAGCATTATTAATCGCTATAGGCACCTTAACCGCCAATCTATTCTACATTCCTGCCGGCATTTCTAAATGTTTTCCTGTGCAACACTGTATTAATGTTATAGCCGCAATTCTCTTAGGGCCTGGCTATGCCACAGGAATAGGTTTTGGTATAGCTCTTTTGCGTAACATGTTTGGTTTAGGTTCTATCTTAGCTTTTCCTGGCAGTATGATTGGAGCATTCTGCGCCGGTATTATGTATCTTCGTTTTCATAATGTTAAAGCAGCTATGTTTGGAGAAATATTCGGCACCGGCATTTTAGGTGGCTTTGTTTCTTTTATTATTGTGCAATATGTCTTAGGCAAAACGACCGTAGCTTGGTTTTTTATCCCGCCTTTTTTAGTAAGTACCATAGGTGGCAGCATTATTGCCGGATTATTAATTAAAAGTGGAGCACTAAATAATGTTATACCAACACTCTATAATAAAACTAATCGCTAAATATATAAACTCCATAAACTGGCCTTACTTCTATTTTTCACTAGCGCCTAAACCGCTAAACTAAAAAATAAAGGGGAATTCTATGTACGATAACATTTTGTCCGAAATTTTATACGGAATGAGTGGTTTCTTTTTTGCTATTTTTGCCTGTCGCTATGGCACCTTAGCCACAAATAAAATGAAGGCGGTTTGGCTACAACAAGGAATTAGCTTAGCTTTTTTCCTTTCTGTAATACCATCTCTTTTGATTTTGACAATAGCTATCTTTATTTTCCCCATTCTTTTGTACACTAAAACACCGATTGGTGGGTTTATTTATCTCGTTACTTATATATATTTACATATGAAAACAAATAAAAAGAAATAGTGGCAACCTCACAAATCGCCTTTCGTTTTTTTATCCAGCTAAAGAGCAAATTAAAGGAGCATAATATGCTAATATTACACACTTCTGATTGGCACCTTGGTCGTATTTTCCATGGGCTGCATATGACAGATGAACAAAAAACCGTGCTGGCGCAACTAATAAAAATTGCTGTTACACGCAAAGTAGATGCCGTACTCATTGCCGGTGATATTTATGACCGAGCCGTACCTCCTACAGAAGCTGTCAATTTGCTTAACAATACTTTAAAAGAATTAGTTATAGATTACAATATTCCCGTCATTTTAATAGCCGGCAATCATGATAATCCTGACCGCTTAAACTTTGGTCAGGCTCTTTTTGCTGAAAATAAGCTCTTTATTTATGGCACCGTAAATTCTGACGCTAAACCTGTGGTCCTAAGTGATGCCTATGGCCCCGTATACTTCGCCCCCTTGCCTTACTGCGAACCGGCAATGGCGGCAGAACTAAGCGGCACTCCTATCAAAACTCATGAAGAAGCCCTACAATGGCAGTTGAAAAATATGCTGTCTCAAATTCCGGAAAATGCCCGCAAAATTGCTTTAGCACATGTTTTTTTAACCGGAGCAACCGAATCTCCTGACAGCGAACGTCCATTGTCCATTGGTGGCAGCAGCAACGTAAGCGCAGAAAATTTTGCCCCCTTCAACTACACCGCGCTGGGGCATTTGCACTATTGCCAACAAAACGGTGAAAAAATTCACTATAGCAGCTCCCTTTTAAAATATTCGTTTAATGAGGTCAACTAACCGAAAGGTTTACATCTTATAGATTTAGACGCAGATGGCAACATTACGGTGGAAACTTTAGAACTGCAACCTGAACATCAGTTAGCACAACTTACAGGAACATTTCAGGACCTCATAAATAATCCAAGGCAACCCCTTGTTGATCACTACCTACAAATTACCCTAACCGATATTACCCCTGTCATTGATGCCAAAAATCGCTTAGAGGCCATCTATCCACATATTTTGCACTTAGAGTATACACAAAATATTTTAGCGGATGATGAAGACTTTAAAAGCGGTAGACACCAAGAATTAAGTATAAAAGAACTTTTCCTTAATTTCTTTGAACATTTGCACCATAGACCGTTAAATGCTTTAGAAGAAACGTTGCTCAATAAAACTATTGAGACTGCCCAAGACAAAGAAAGGCGGTCCTAAATGAAACCTTTAAAACTTATTATTAATGCTTTTGGCCCTTTTGCTGACAAACAAGAAATAGATTTCACACTCTTGGGTGACAAAACTTTTTTTCTTATTCACGGTCCTACCGGTTCTGGCAAAACAACTATTTTAGATGCCATGGCATTTGCGCTCTATGGCACAGCCAGTGGTGATTTACGCGTTATTAAATCTTTGCGCAGCGACTATGCCCCTCCTTCAAAAAAAACAGAAATAACCTTTTCTTTTACCGCAAGTGGTAAAATCTGGGAAGTTACGCGCTCCCCTGAACAAGACTTAAAGAAACAACGAGGTGAAGGCAATCGCAAAATGCCTGCCAGTGCCGTTTTAGTAGAAATACAAAACCAAGAACGCACTGTAGTAGCTTCCGGAACTAATGACGTTACCGAAAAAATCGAAGAAATCCTTGGGTTTAAAGCTGATCAGTTCTGTCAAATAGTACTTTTACCCCAAGGAGAATTTAGGCGTTTTCTTATTGCTAATTCTAATGAACGTAAAGTCCTTTTAGAAACCTTATTTAAAACGCAAATCTACGGACAAATTGAAAATTCATTAAAAGAACATAGCAAAGAAATTGAAAAAAACTATGTTTCAGTTAAAGCCCAAAAAGAGTTCCTGTTAGAAGCCTTAAACTGTACAAACGATGCCGATGTTAAAATTCTTCTAGTCAAGCTAAAAAAAGAGGAACAAGAAAAATCACTTGCAGCCGCCTTGCAAAAAGCGCAATTGGAAACTGCTCGAACTGCTTTACAACAAGCAAAAGAACTGACAAAAGCATTTAATGATGCTGCTATAGCCAAAACTGCTTGGGAAGCTTTGGAAAATAAGACTGAATATATTGCCCAAAAACGAAACCATGCTCTGTTGGCAGAAAAAGCCGAACTACTGCAAGGGAGCTACCTAGCTGCCCAAAGAAGTTATAAACACTATCAAGAAGTACAAGCTGAATTAGCTGTGGCTACAACTGCTCTAACAAAAAGTGAAGAAACTAATACTGCTTTAGAAAAAAATATTGCTAATTCCCTTGGCAGTCAAAATACTAGCAATAGGGATTTAGGTAAAATTTTATCAGATTTAAATACCAAAATTGTTAATTTAAGTAGTGAGGCTGCCAAAATTACAGGTGTTAGTGCAGAATTAGAACGTCTAGCGCAAGATTTGCGCGATGATACCCCTTGCCCTGTATGTGGATCTTTGCACCATCCTGCTCCGGCAACTTTATCCATAGCTCACAAAACTATGTTAACGGCTCAAGTAGCCACCCTTAGCAAAGAAATTAAAATATTGCAAATCTATCAGCAACAATATCAAAAAGCACAAATAAACTTAGCTACCAGTAAAGCAGACTTAAACGCTACCGGTAAAAATAAACTTAAACTTGAAGAAGAATTTGACACTCTCCGCGCTACATATAAAAGTGCCTTAGAAGCTTCCCCATTCGAAAATCAGAAAGCCTTTTTAGATACCCTTCCTTTTGTTCCTCAAAAAGAGCAACTACGCCAAGAAGTTTCGGATTATGAACAAAATTTAGCCGCAGCAAAAGAGCGCTATACTCGTGCAGTAGGCAACATTAAAGAAAAGACGCCACCGCCCCTGGAATCCTTGGCACTAGAGACCAGCACCTTGGAACAAACTTATCAAACTCTTACAGAAAACCTAGCTGTATTGAAAGATAGTATTAGTAAAACTATCCTTAAACAACAAGAACTGAAGAAAATAGAACAAAAAATAGAAAATTTTGATACTGCCTACATAACTGCAAGTGCTTTAGCTAAAACGGCTCAAGGTGAAAACGCCCTTAATCTTTCTTTTTCCGCCTATGTATTGCAAGCCATTTTAGATGACGTACTTAGTGCCGCCAACCTACGCTTGCACAAAATGAGCCGTGGCCGTTATAGCCTGCATCGTACTGATACAATTTTAGATGGCAGGCGCAAAAATGGTTTGAATATGGAAATTATGGACAGTTTTACCGGCATGGCCAGACCCGTGCAAACCCTTTCCGGTGGAGAAATGTTTTTAGCCTCCTTATCATTGGCTTTAGGACTATCTGATGTTATTCAATCTTATGCCGGCGGTGTCCGTTTAGATACGATCTTAGTCGACGAGGGCTTTGGTTCCTTAGATGAAGAAGCATTGGATATGGCCATACGTACACTTACAGAATTGCAAAAAGGCGGCCGCCTAGTAGGCATTATTTCCCATGTGGCCGAATTACAAGAACGTATTCCCACAAGATTAGAAGTGACTCCCGGACAACAAGGAAGTACCGCTAAGTTTCACATATAACCTTTGAATAATAGTTAAGAATAAAATATTAAGAACACAAAGAAGACAGGAATTCTCTCTTAGTTAAGAGACGATTCCTGTCTTCTAAAAAAATATATTATAGATCTTCTTCGTCCTGCCACAAAACAATTTTTCCTGTGCGTAGAGATTCAGGAACTTTGATTACTCGTTGATTGCTGCTACCACAAAAACGCAGATTTAAGGCTTTCTCCGCAATATGAAACTCTCCATCTACTAAAATATCTATGTATGAAAGCATTTCTCTCGTGATTGCAGGTTTGCCTAATTTTCCTGCCAGTATTTCCTTGTCAAAAAGATAGCCACTATAGCACCAAATCTCTTTTTTAGGATAGCTTGCTTTTATTTTACGTAAAAGCCCTACTAAAACTTTTTGATTTTTCGGTTCAAAAGGCTCTCCTCCCAAAAGAGAAAATCCTCTTATGTACTGTGGGCTGCAAAGCAAGCAGTATTTCTTCTTCTGTGGCAACAGTAAACGGTTGACCATAGGAAAAATCCCATGCTTCCGGATTAAAGCACTCTTTACATTCATGGGTACACCCACTTACAAAAAGGGAGACCCTAACACCTACGCCGTTGGCAACGTCATGTTTTTTTTATAACACCATAATTCATTTTTAAGCCTCCATTATAAATGCAAAACCCGTGACTTTAATTCCTTTGTCTTCCCCACATTCCAAAAATTCTCACCTAAATAACCACAAGTTCGACGAGTTACGTTCATCCTGTTTTGATCCTTATTGTGACATTGAGGACATTCCCATTCTAAATTATCATTAATTGTAATTTCTCCATCAAATCCGCATACCTGGCAATAATCAAATTTAGTATTAAATTCAGCGTATTGGATATTGTCATAAATGAAGCGAACTATATCTTCCACTGCTGTAGGATTTTTTTTCATGTTAGGAATTTCTACATAAGAGATAGCGCCACCGGAAGAATTTTTTTGGAATTGGCTCTCAAAAGCAAACTTACTGAAAGCATCAATATCTTCCCGCACATCAACGTGATAAGAATTAGTATAATAGCCTTTATCAGTAATATCTTTAATATCTCCAAATTGTTCTTTATCAATGCGGGCAAACCTATAACATAAAGATTCAGCCGGTGTACCATATAAAGCAAAGCCCAAATGACTTGTATTATTCCAACGGTCACAAGCAGCACGCAGATAGTTCATAACACGGCAAGCGAACTCTTCTCCTTCAGGAGTAGTTTGGCTAACACCTTTCATCGCTTTAGTAAGTTCATATAAACCAATGTAGCCCAAGGAAAGAGTAGAATAACCACCTTCTAACAGCTTATCAATTTTCTCACCTTTAGCCAAACGAGCAATTGCACCATGCTGCCAATGAATAGGACTAACATCAGAGGTAATACCCATTAACGCCTGATGCCGAACCATTAAGGCTTCATGACATAATTCCAAACGTTCATCTAACAGTTGCCAAAATTTATCTTCATCACCTTGTGCAAGGATACCTATTTGTGGCAAGTTAAGAGAGACTACGCCTTGATTAAAGCGACCTTCAAATTTGTATTCGCCCTTATCATCTTTCCACGCACTAAGGAAAGAACGGCAACCCATGGGAGAGAATACATTGCCGGAATAAGTTTCCCGCATCTTTTTAGCAGAAATATAATCAGGATACATACGCTTTATAGAACATTTAACAGCCAAATGCGTCAAGTAATCATATTTTCCACCTTTTAGACAATTATGCTCATCAAGAACATATACTAATTTAGGGAATGCAGGGGTTACTGCTACGCCCACTTCATTTTTAATGCCCTCTAAACGTTGGCGTAAAATTTCTTCAATAATCATAGAATTTTCTTTGATATACTCATCATCCTTTTGCAAATTTAAGAATAGTGTTACAAAAGGAGATTGTCCATTAGTAGTCATTAAAGTGTTAATTTGATATTGTATGGTCTGTACGCCACTAGCCAATTCATCTTTAACACGACTAACCAAAATATTCTCTAAAACATCATCAGCTATCTTACCCTGTGTTTCTTGCAGAAGTTTGCGCCTGAATTTATCTCTACTCCTACGCAGGTACTTGCCCAAGTGTGAAACATCGACAGACTGCCCACCATACTGAGATGACGCCACAGAAGCAATAATCTGTGTCATAACTGTACAAGCAACCTGAAAGCTCTTGGGGCTCTCAATCATTTTTCCATGCATTGCTGTGCCATTATCTAGCATATCGCCGAGATTAATCAAACAGCAGTTAAAAATTGGCTGGATAAAATAATCAGCATCATGAAAATGCAAAATACCAGCCTCATGGGCTTGAGAAATCTTTTCCGGCAAAATAATACGTCTAGTTAAATCTTTAGACACCTCACCAGCAATTAAATCTCTTTGCGTGGAAGCCATAACAGCATTTTTATTGGAATTTTCTTCCATAACATCTTTGTTGCTATTACGAATAAGTGAAAGAATAGATTCATCTGTAGTATTAGCTTTGCGAACTAAAGCTCTTGTATAGCGATAAATTATATAAGCTTTGGCCAAAGAAAATTTTCCTAAATCCATAAGTTTGTGCTCAACCATATCTTGAATGTTTTCTACTAGCAGCCTATCTTGACTTTTACTCTCTACATACTGAGCAATCATTTCTATACTAGGGTTATCAACCCGTTCGCTTTCGTCAACAGCCGCATTAGCTTTTTGAATAGCCAACACAATCTTACTACTGTCAAAATCAACTGTGGTTCCATCTCTTTTTATAACTTTCATAATCGGCCTCCGTTTCTTTCTGCCCTAAATACGTAATTGTGATTTGTAACATATCATTTGGCATATTTAACATGTTAATAATATCAAAAATCATTCTCCATTGCAACAAAAAGCACAACATGTTGTGCTTTTTTTATTTGCAAAATCAATATTTAGTGTTTTGTTGTCAAAAAAATATGTGTACGGCTAAAATTACTTTAGCTGTACACATAGCTACATTCCTATCAATTGACCATATAAGCTGCCGGTACGACACCCGCAAGTTCTGCGGTCTTATAAACAGCCCAAATAAGTAGGACGAAAGAAGCCGCAATATGAGCGTAATTCCTGTCCCGAATACTTACATATAAGCAACGGCAAAGACACAAAGCAATCAAAAACCACATAATTGTAAAAGTCATATAAACACCGCCATTTACTCAAACTTAATATACTAAGCACCTAAAAAAATGGTGCCTCAGCGCAGAATCGAACTGCGGACACAGGGATTTTCAGTCCCTTGCTCTACCAACTGAGCTACCGAGGCATAATGGCGACCCAGGACGGACTTGAACCGACGACCTCCGCCGTGACAGGGCGGCATTCTAACCAACTAAACTACTGGGCCTAAATCAGGCAAAAAAAAATGGTGGGCGATGACGGGATCGAACCGCCGACATCCTGCTTGTAAGGCAGGCGCTCTCCCAGCTGAGCTAATCGCCCGGTTTTGGTGACCGGTGCGGGAATTGAACCCGCGATACCGCCGTGAAAGGGCGGTGTCTTAACCTCTTGACCAACCGGCCAAGTTGGTGATCCGCCAGAGGCTCGAACTCTGGACACCCTGATTAAGAGTCAGGTGCTCTACCAACTGAGCTAGCGGACCATATACGCAAACATATTACTGATATATATTACATTATTTACAAATATTTAGCAAGACTTTTTTTCCACTTTCTCTTTAACTTAAGTTTTCTATTACGACTAACAAGAAGTTCTCTGTAGAAAGTACCTCTATTTTGTGCTATCATATTATTGGTTTCTTAAATACAATTATTATTGATGAAAGCTGGTTGCTTGATGGGGAAAAAAACTTTTATCTATCCCGTCCAACTAAATATAACTGACAGGCCTTGTACCATTATTGGTGGAGGCAAAGTGGCTCTGCGCAAAGTTGAAAATTTATTAGCTGCAGGTGCTCTTATTACACTTATCGCACCTGAACCGATGCCAGAATTGCTTGCTTTAGCTAAAATGGGAAAAATAACTTTGTTGCAGCGAGAATTTGCATCCGGAGATACCAAAGGTGCATTTTTGGTTTTTGCCGCTACCAATAATTTTACAGTTAATGCCTTGGTAGCGCACGAAGCAAATGGCAATAAGCAATTATTGAACGTTATTGATAAACCCGATTTAGGTAATTTTACTGTGCCTGGTTCTTGGCAAAAAGGCAACCTTATTTTCACTGTAACCACTGGCGGTACACCAGCTTTAACCAAACTCATAACTAGAGAATTAAGTACTTCCTATGGAGATTGCTTTGCTGATTTTGCCGATTTTCTTTTGGAAGTTCGTGCTAATATAAAAAACATACCTTCCACCTCGCAAGAGCGGGAAAAACTATGGAAAGAAATGCTGACCCCAAACATTATACACCTAGTTCGTACCGGCAATATTAAACAGGCAAAGGAGAGCATCACTAATGCAATTAATAGTTTTAGGCCTCAATCATAAAACAGCTCCGGTTGAAGTCCGTGAACGCTTCAATTTTACTGCTGAACGTATAGAAGCGATTTTACGTCGTTTCCGTGGCTCCGATTTTCTTTCTGAAGCGGTGCTTTTATCTATCTGCAACAGAACGAAAATTTATTTAGTGCTAGAAAAACCAGAGGAAGGTCTTGCTTTCATCAGACACACACTCAAGCATGTTTCCGGAGCTTTATACAAACAGGACTATTTTTATAATCTTACAGGTATTAACTGCGTTAAACACCTCTTTCGAGTAGTTTCCAGTTTGGACTCTTTGATTATCGGAGAAGGACAAATTCTTAGCCAAATTAAAAATGCTTATAGTATCGCCCGTCGCCAAGGTATGACCTGTACATTTCTTAACACCCTGTTTCATAGGGCTATTGCCGTGGGAAAAAGAGTTCGTACAGAAACCCGTATTGCCTATAATTCTGTCTCCGTTTCCTCTGCAGCCGTAGATTTGGCCATTGACGTTTTGGGTGATTTAAGCAAAACCAATGTGCTAATTATAGGTGCAGGACATATGGGTGAATTAACCGCACGCCATCTATATAACAAAGGAGCCGAAAATATTTTTGTAGCTAATCGTGACCAGGTAAAGGCTAAAAAACTTAGCTGATAAATGCCATGGTCTGCCCATTCGCTTTCAAGATTTTTGGCAAAATGCCGCCACTGCCGACATTATTATTACCTCTACAGGTGCAACACATTATATCATCACGAAAAAATGTATGGAACAAATCTTGCCTCAGCGCAAAAACAAACCATTAATTTTAATAGATATAGCCGTCCCTCGTGATGTGGCTCCCGAAGTTGGGAAAATGGAAGGTATCAAGCTCTATAATATTGATGACTTGGAAGATGTAGTTGATACCAATAAAGCTATGCGCTCCATGGAAGCTGAAACGGCAGAAAAAATTATTGAAGAAGAAGTATTGGAACTTAAAGAAAGACTGCGTTATTTATCCATGCGCCCTGTTATGTTACGCTTAGGTGACAAAATGGAACTTATGCGCCAGCGGGTACTCAAACACGCGTTTGTTAAAATGCCGGGACTTAGTGATAAAGAACGCCATATTGTTGATTTGATGACCCAACGTTTAACACGTAAATTTCTCCGTGAACCTATGATAGCCATGAACACGGTAGCCGGTACTCCCAGCGAAGAACTGTATCGCCAAATGATAAGTGATTTATTCTTGTCAGACAAAAATGAGGGAGACGATCTTGGTAATGAAAAAGAATATGATTATTGGAACTAGGCAAAGCATCTTAGCCCTCTGGCAAAGCAACTACATTGCTGATTGCCTAAGAAAAAAATATCCTGATTGTACCGTTACTTTAAAAAAAATTGTGACCAAAGGTGACCGCATTTTAGATGTTCCTCTAGCTAAGATTGGTGACAAAGGCCTTTTCACAAAAGAATTAGAAACTGCTCTTATAGATGGTGAAATTGACTTGGCCGTACATAGTTTAAAGGACATGCCAACAAAATTGCCTACCGGACTCATTCTTACTGCGATTACCAAAAGAGCCAACGCCGGCGATGCCTTTGTCAGCAATAAATATGCTCGCATTGAAGATTTGCCCTCAGGTGCTGTTTTAGGAACTTCTAGTCTTAGACGCCGGGCACAAATTTTAGCGGCACGTCCCGATTTAGTAATTGTTGATTTAAGAGGAAATATAGATACCCGTTTAAAAAAGCTCGATACAGGTAACATGGACGCCATAATTTTGGCCGCTGCCGGACTGGAACGTTTAGGCTATAAAGACCGCATTAGAGAAATAATACCCGACTCTTTTTGTTTACCTGCTGTTGGCCAAGGTGCCTTAGCTATTGAAACTCGCGAAAATGACGAAGAAGTACGCACCATGCTTAATTTCTTGAACCACAAAATCACACAGCAGGCCACTGATGCCGAACGTGCCTTTCTTTCTCTACTAGGTGGCGGATGCCAGGTTCCTATTGGCGTACATGCCACTATAGAAAATGATAATATAGAAATTACAGCTGTTATTGCCTCTTTGGACGGCATCACAGTTTTACGTGATAAAATCAATGGCAAAGTTGAAAACAGCATAGCTTTGGGAACTGAATTAGGACGCAAAATGCTAGAAACCGGCGGTCAAAAAATTCTCGCCGAAATTCTTTAAGGAGCAAACAAATGACAAAAAACGGAAAGGTTTACTTAATTGGTGCCGGTCCCGGTGACCCTGGCCTTCTTAGTATTAAGGCTATGGAATGTTTGCAAATGGCTGATGCCGTAGTATATGACAGACTAGCAGACCCTCGCATTTTAGCCTATGCTAAACCCACGGCAGAAATGGTTTATGTAGGTAAAGCTTCTGCCCAGCATACTATGCGGCAGCCTGACATTAACAAACTCTTAGTGAAACTGGCTTCCGAAGGAAAAATCGTAGCTCGTTTAAAAGGTGGAGATCCTTTTGTTTTTGGACGTGGCGGTGACGAAGCTCTTGAACTTTTGGCAGCAAAATTACCCTTTGAATTTGTCCCCGGCATTACTTCGGCTATTGCGGTAGCTGAATACGCCGGTATTCCTGTGACTCATCGTAATGTAGCCGCTTCTTTTGCCGTTATCACAGGTCACGAAAACCCTGACAAGGAATCTTCTAGCATTAATTGGTCTGGTCTTGCTACTGCTGTTGACACTTTAGTCTTCTTGATGGGAGTAGAAAATCTAGCTAATATTACTAAACAACTTATTGCTCACGGGCGTAGTGCAGATACTCCGGCAGCCGTTATCCGCTGGGGCACCAAGCCTGAACAGCGAACATTAGTTACTACTGTAGGAAATGCTGCCGCAGATGTAACTGCGGCCCAATTAAAACCACCTGCGATTTTCATTGTCGGCGACGTAGTCAAACTGCGTGAGCAGCTAAATTGGTTTGAAAACAAACCTTTATTTGGTAAAACAATCGTTGTTACGCGTGCCAGAGCTCAGGCCAGTGCGCTTACTAAACGATTAGAAACTGATGGTGCCAGAGTTATAGAGGTTCCCACTATAAAAATTGTTCCACCTGTCAGCTTCGGACCTTTAGATAAAGCCATTGATGATATAACTGCCTATAAATGGTTAGTTTTTACCAGCGTAAATGGAGTTCTCTCCTTTTATGACCATTTGTTTAAAAGTGGTAAGGACATACGTGCGTTGGCGCATTTACAAGTTGCCGCCATTGGTTCTGAAACAGCAGCCGCTCTAAAAGATAAGGGTATTTATGCCGATATAGTTCCCTCTGCCTACAAAGCCGAAGATTTAGCAGAATCGATGGCTCCATATATTATACAAGGGGTAAAAGTTCTTCTCGTCCGGGCCAAGGTGGCCAGAGAAATATTGCCGGATACTTTGCGCACTTTAGGAGCTACCGTAGACGTAGTACCGGCCTACGAAACTGTAACCGACTGCCCAAATTTGGAAATTCTAACCTCTGCACTTAAAAACTCTGAAGTAGACTTGATAACTTTTACAAGCTCCTCCACGGTTACCAATTTGTTAGACGCTTTAGGCAATGATGCTCAGCTTTTAAAAAGCATAAAAACTGCTGTTATTGGCCCTATTACTGCGGCTACCTGCCAAAAGCAAGGATTAACGACCGATATTGTTGCTACTGATTTTACTATTAGTGGTTTAATAAATGCTATCAACAATTACTATAAGGAGTGATTTATAATGGGTTTCCCTATCTATCGACCTCGCCGTTTACGTGCTACAGAAAATCTACGCAGCATGATTCGAGAGAATGCTTTATCCGTAAAAGATTTAATTTTCCCCTTGTTTGTGGTGCCAGGCACTAATATTAAAAACGAAATCCCTACACTTCCCGATAGTTATCAATACTCTGTAGACAAAGCCGTAGAAGCAGTTGCACAAGTAGTAGAACTCGGAATTCCCGCTATTTTACTTTTTGGTCTCCCCTCCTATAAAGACGCCATTGGCAGCAGTGCTTGGGATGACAACGAACCTGTACAAATGGCCATTAAGGCACTTAAGAAAACTTATCCAGAACTGGTAATCATTACTGACGCCTGTCTTTGTGAATACACTACTCACGGCCATTGTGGTGTTTTAGAAAATGGCTGTACCGTAAACAATGATGAAACCTTACCTCTTTTAGTCAAAATTGCCGTAAGTTATGCGCGTTGTGGCGCTGATATAGTTGCTCCTTCTAATATGATGGATGGCCATATCAAAATAATGCGTGCAGCTCTAGATCATGCCGGATATTCTCAGGTAGCCCTTATGGCCTATTCTGCTAAATTTGCTTCAGCATACTATGGTCCTTTCCGTGTTGCGGCCGACTCTGCTCCTGCAGCGGGGGATCGCAAAGGCTATCAAATGGATCCTGCCAACAGCAATGAAGCCTTACGAGAAGTAGAATTAGATATTGAAAAAGGCGCTGACATTGTCATGGTCAAACCGGCTATGGTCTACTTAGACGTTGTGGCCCGAGTGGCCGCAACCTTTAATCGCCCACTTTGCGTATATAACGTTAGCGGTGAATATGCTATGGTTAAAGCAGCAGCAAAAAATGGCTGGATTGACGAAAAACGTATCGTTCTCGAAACGCTCACGGGCTTTAAACGTGCCGGTGCTAAAATGATTATTACCTATCATGCACTTGACGCAGCAAAATGGCTACAAGAATAACAGGAGATAATAAAATGTTAAATCACACTAAATCAACAGCCGCCTTTACAGCCGCCAAAAAGGTTATTCCCGGTGGTGTAAATAGCCCCGTACGCTCCTTTCGCAGCGTGGGAGGAAATCCCCCATTTGTAGCTCGAGGCTGTGGCAGTAAACTTTATGACTTAGACGACAACGAATACATTGACTACATTATGAGCTATGGCCCCTTGCTTTTAGGCCATGCGCCTTCTGTAGTAACTAAAGCCATTACGGCTGCGGCAGCTAGTGGTACTTCCTATGGGATACCCACAAAAGCTGAAATTACTTTAGCAGAAATGCTTTGCCAGCTAGTACCTTCCATGGATATGGTACGTATGGTTAATTCCGGAACAGAAGCTACTATGAGTGCTTTACGCCTTGCGCGCGCCTATACCGGTCGAGATTATATTGTTAAATTCATTGGTTGTTACCATGGTCATTCCGACGGTCTTTTAGTTAAAGCTGGTTCCGCTGCCACTACTTTGGGAACTCCCGACAGTCCCGGAGTTCCCAAAGGTACTGTAGCAACAACCCTTCTTATCCCCTTTAACGATACTGATGCTTTAGAAAAACTTTTTGCAGAAAAAGGCCAAGAAATTGCAGCCGTTATTATGGAGCCTACTCCCGGCAATATGGGTTTAGTTCTTCCGCAACCAGGTTTTCTACAAAAAATAAGTCAGATAACAAAAAAATACGGTTCTCTGGTAATCTGTGATGAAGTTATGTCAGGTTTTCGCAGTGCTCAAGGTGGTTCTCAATCTTTGTACGCTCTTGACCCCGATATTACTTGCCTAGGCAAAGTCATCGGTGGAGGGCTCCCTGTAGCTGCCTACGGTGGTAAACGCCATATCATGAGTATGGTTTCACCTATGGGTCCTATGTACCAAGCAGGTACCCTTAGCGGCAACCCTTTGGCAATGGCAGCCGGCATTGTTAGCCTCAAATACATGATTGAACATGATGTTTGTGCTAAATTAACGGCACGTACGACAATTCTTGTCGCCGGCTTGCAAAATGCGGCAGAAAAAGCTGGTTTAGATTATCAATTTCATCATTTAGGTTCTATGTTTACCATATTTTTCACTAAAGAAGCTGTAACCGATTATGCTACAACCCTTACTTCTGACCTAGATGCTTTCAAAACATACTTTCACTCCATGTTAGAACAGGGTTTTTATTTGCCCCCTTCACAATTTGAAACAAACTTTATTTCCCTTGCCCATAGTGATGAAGATTTTGAAAAGACCTTACAGGCAGCAGAAATCGCCTTTAAAGAAGTTGCTAAACGAAAATAAAGGTCAAAAGAGTTCTATTTATTTGCTTTTACAAATTCATTTTAACCATTTATGCGCAGCTGTAAGTACTTGCTCTACTTCTAGCCTCTTCATGCACTGTAAATCATCACAATGATGCTTCATGCCTGTAGCACAGCCTTGGCAAGGAGGTAATGCCGTTACTATGGTTGCTCTGTCTGTATAAGGTCCGTATAAAGCAGGGCTGCTAGGTCCATACATAGCAACAATAGGAACCTTCTGACTAATTGCTACGTGCATAGGTCCGCTATCATTAGTAATTATCAAACTGCAACGACTCATAGCCGTCGCTAATTGACCAATGGTAAACTTGTCGGTAGCTATAATAGGATTAGCTTGCATCAAAGCAACCGCTTCCGCTACCATTGCTTCATCCATAGGACCGCCAAAGAAAACTGTTCTATAACCTTCTTGCTCTAAAATATCTGCCACCTGAGCAAAACGCTCCGGCGCCCAGCGTTTAGTTTCTACAGCACTGCCAATGTTAAAGCCTACTAGCTTGTCTTCTGGCGCCAAATCTTCTTGCTGCCAAAAAGAAGCCACCACTTGTTTTTGTTCCTGTCCCGGGAAAATTTCTAAACCGTTATTAGTTAAATCTTTAACTCCAAGTCTGGCAAGCAGGTCAATATACATATCCGCTGCGTGCATTTTACGATTAAGTTTTAGGTAAGGATGAAAAAAAGGTCTAAACAAAAAATGCGCCGCCCCCACTCTTTTAGGAACATGAGCAAAGGCTGCGATAAAAGAACATCTCTCATTAGGGTGCAAATTTAGCAAAACATCAAATTTTCCGGCAGAAATCTTTTTACTCATAGCATATAAGGCTAACAAATTGTTAGCTCTACCTTTTTTATCTATAGTCATTACTTCATCTATATTGGGATTGTTTAGCACCACGTCTCGCAGTTTTTCATCCACTAAATATGTTATATGGGCACCGGGAGCAGCCTTACGTAAAACACTAAGAAAGGGCGTAGTCAGTGTCAAGTCACCCAAATGCATAAGAAAAGTAACAATGATTCTCTTGCCTGCCAACTCAAACATGAAGAGCCTCCATTTTCTTTTTGTACGCTTGGTAAACCATTTCCGGAGTCACTTTATGCATACAAATCCAATTACTGCATTGTTTTTTCAAGCACCCTGCGCACTCGGCAGGAGCAACAAGCACTATGGCATCCTTATTACCATAGGGGCCTGTTCTTTCCGGCCTTGTGGGCCCATATATAGCAACCAAAGGCTTTTTTAGTGCTGTAGCTATATGCAAAGGTCCTGTATCTCCACTCACATAAAAACAGCTTTCTTTAATCAGCGCAGCCAATTCGCGCAGGGAAGTTTTACCGATAACATCAATTATTTTCTTAGGAAAATTTGCTAGTTCTTTAATTATTGCTCCCTGTCTTTCATCATTCTTACTCCCAGCCAAAACCACATACAATCCATCATCGATAAACATTCGGGCTAACTTAGCAAAATACTCCGGCGGCCATTTTTTCGTCTCCCACCTTGCTCTTGGCACCATTACCACATAAGCTGTTGGTACCATGGCATTATGAGTATTAAAAACAGGGAAACTTACCTCTCTGCGCTTATTCCCCACTACAACTTTTCCATCCAAAGTCTTTTGCTGCCGCACGAACTTGATTCCCGCAGCAGCCAGCATTTTATGAACATTTATACTTTCCTCTTGTAAATCCGGCAAAGGGAACTCAACTCCGCTTATCCTAGCCCCTAAATAACGTTCTATTACATGGTCTCCACAATGATCCCCACGAATAGGCTTACTAATAAAGCCACTGCCTTCGCGCATTTCACAATAGCCAATTTTATCTTTTGTGCCAGTTAGAAAAGCTACTGCAGCACTTTTAAACAGTCCTTGTAAATCAATTACCAAATCAAAATTTTTAGCTTTTAATTCCTTACGAAAGCTTTTGATAAACTCTAAACGCTCTGACCAGCTCATTTTAGTAAATGCTGCTTTGTCAAAATAAATTATTTCATCAATAAGTGGTTGATCCGGTACGAAACCTGCAAATTGCGGATGTACCAACCAAGATATTTTCGCTTCAGGATAACGTTCTCGTAATTCTGACGCAAAAGGCAGCGTATGCAAGACATCTCCCAGCGAACTCATTTTAATTATTAAAATGTTATTATATTCCAAAACTTCACCACCTATTGTCCATCCCTGCGGCAATTCCGCAAATACTACCTTTGTCCTATAATATTCTGTACAAAAGTCAATAAATTGCCTTCAGTAAATAAATAACCAGGTACACCAGCAGCTTTAGCAGCTGCTAAATCAGTTTCCTTATCACCAATAAGAAAACTTTGCTTACGATCAACGTCATATTCTTCAATAGCCTGTAACAACATACCGGGATTTGGCTTGCGGCAATTACAGGCACAAGTATACTCTGGAATCGTTCCCTTGGTAGGGTGGTGATGAGGACAATAATAAAATTTGTTAACCTTACCGCCAACCTTGGCAAACTCACTATTCATATAGTCATGTAGTAAATTTACATCCTCATGATCATAATAACCACGTGCTATTCCGCTTTGATTAGTAACTACAAAAATTTTATAGCCCAATTTTGTTAAGTATCCAACAGCTTCTTTGGCACCTGCAATCCATTGTATATCTGCAATTTTAAATAAATAACCGTTGTCGATATTAAGAACACCGTCACGATATAAAAATACTGCCTTATGCATCATAAATGTTCTCCACTATCTTAGTTATTAGTATAATAGCCGCCGGTTTGTGCCAATACCTGGCAATATTCCAACACAGCCGTTTCAAAATCTGTAAAGCCTCCATCGTAACCTGCTGTTAAGAGCTTAGATGCGTCAGCCTGCGTAAAGCTTTGATATTTGCCTTTTAGCACTTCTGGAAAAGGCACGTAAACTATTTTACCTGAGCCAAAAAAAATTCAAAACAGCCTTAGCCATATCATTAAACTGATGAGCACTACCTGTTCCACAATTATATACGCCCTTAAGCTCCGGATGGTCCCAAAAGAAAAGATTTACCTTTACTACATCTTTTACATAAATAAAGTCTCTAGTTTGTTCTCCCGGTCCATAGCCACCGTAAGCATCAAACAAATTAACCTGACCTTCGGACTGCCACTGATTAAACATTTGGTAAACCATAGAAGCCATCTTACCCTTGTGGTTTTCTTGGGGCCCATAAACATTAAAATAGCGTAGACCAACTATTTGGCTTTCAGCTTTATCAAAATAACGGCGAGCATAATTGTCAAAAAACAATTTAGAAAAAGCATAAACGTTTAAAGCTTCTTCACACTGAGGTTTTTCCGTAAAACCTTTTAGGCCGCTACCATAAGTAGAAGCAGAAGATGCCCATAGGAATTGAATCTTATGTGCCAAAGCAAATTCCATTAAGATTTTCGTATATTCAAAATTGTTTTGCATCATATATTTACCATTATATTCCATAGTATCAGAACAAGCTCCCTCATGGAAAATAACGTCTATTTTAGTGCTATTAAATTTTCCGGCTTTAATAGCCTCTAGAAAATCATTTTTATCAATATAATCCAACGCTCTAAGACCTTGAATATTTTTAAACTTTACCATATTAGTGAGATTATCAACTATCAAAATATCATCACGGCCACGTTCGTTTAACCCTTTTACTATATTACTACCTATAAATCCGGCACCACCGGTAACAATAATCATAATTTTCCCTCCCTGGCTAGCTTAGCAATACGTTCCACTACATTAGTAGTAGAATATCCTTCCTCAAAATCAATAATTTTGACTTCACCGGCATTTTCTCTGCCCACGACCTCTTCCTGTTTATAATCGCCGCCCTTAACTAAAATATCCGGTTTTAGTTCAAAAATAAGTTCTGCAGGCGTTGCTTCTGGAAAAAGCACTCCTGCATCAACGCAGCCCAAAGCAGCAAGTACTCTTGCTCTATCATTTTCATGCACTAAAGGCCTATTTGCCCCCTTAAGCTTAGTAACCGAAGCATCACTATTGAGCCCCACGATTAAATGTTTGCCCAATTGTGCGGCTTTTTCTAAATAGGTCACATGCCCAACATGCAATAAATCAAAACAACCATTAGTAAAAACAACTTTTTCTCCTGCTGCCCGCCAGGTTTTAGCCAAACTTACCACTTCCACTCTAGACAAGGGTCTGTAACCACTGCCGACCTTTCTATCTGCCGCTAATATTTCTTTTAATAATTCTTCTCTATGCACAGAGTAAGTACCTACCTTGGAAACTACAATGCCTGCCGCTTTGTTTGCCAAGCTAATTGCATCTTCCAGCGGAAGTTTCCCCGCTATAGCTACCAAAAGCGTAGCTGCCACTGTATCACCGGCGCCTGATACATCGAACACATCAATAGCTGTAGCCGGCTCGTGAATTATTCTGTCCCTGCCAATAAGCGATATGCCTTTTTCAGATCTGGTAACAACAACATTCTTAATGCCATGTTTTTGACGGGCAGCATCGGCAACTTCTTGCACTGCTTGATCATCATTAGCCACCGCCCTACCTGCTGCCTCGCACATTTCCTTGAGATTAGGTGAGATAAAATCACAACCTTTGTACTTATCCCAAATAGCTCCTTTAGGATCTACCAACACCGGTACGTTATAGGCATTAGCTGTTTTTATAACCTTTTGGCAAAAATCCGCAGAACATACACCTTTGGCATAGTCAGAAATTATAATACCATCTAAGCCTTTATCTAACAAAGCTGCCAACCAGGCATTAATAATTACTATCTCAGCCGGGTCTAAATCTCCCACTTCTTCGAAGTCTAAGCGCAACATTTGCTGTGTAGCGCCTACAATACGCAGCTTTGTAATAGTAGAACGTCCCTTTATCTCTAGCAAACCGGAATAATCAACCCCAATATCCGTCAACATTTTTTCCAAATGCCGGCAATTATCATCTTGACCGGTAACTCCTCCTATAAAAACTTGGCATTCCAAGTTGGCTAAATTAGCTGCTACATTAGCAGCCCCGCCCAAGACAGAAGTAATGCGTTGCACCCGATTAACAGGTACAGGGGCTTCCGGAGAAATACGCGTTACCTCGCCATAAAAATATCTATCTAACATTACATCGCCAATAACGGCAATCTTTAAATTTTGAATTTTCTCAGTTAAGAATTGTGCACAAAAGGAATTATGCATGCAAACCTCCTAAATAACACTAATTAAATATAGTCTTATTAATTAGTCCTTATTCTTCCACCATCTCACATAAAATATGTCCGATTACTTCATGAATTTCCTGAGCACGAGCTGTGACTTTCGTAGGTATAGCTAAACAAACGTCACAAACATCTGACATTTGTCCTCCACCAAGTGCCGTAAACCCAATGGTCTTAACGCCTAGTGCTTTAGCCTCAGCAATAGCCGCAATTACGTTAGCACTATTACCGGAAGTCGAAATACCTACAAGGACATCTCCTGCCTGGCCTAAGGCTTCCACCTGGCGGGAAAATATCTTTTCATAGCCATAATCATTACCAATAGCTGTAATAATAGAAGTATCAGTAGTTAAAGCAATAGCTGGCATACCTCTGCGTTCTTTTTGAAAACGCCCTACTATTTCTGCCGCCCAATGCTGAGCATCAGCAGCACTACCAACATTACCACAAAACATGATTTTATGTCCTGCAACTAAGGCTATTTTCATCATAGCCGCAGCTTGAGTGACGTTTTTCATAAGTTTTTTACTGCCCATAACTTTTTGTGCCAATTTAATATGCTCTGCCATACGCATAGCTATTATATCCACTGAAACCCCTCCTATAACACGCACAACTATTTGCGGTTTGCCCTTGCTTATGAACGCCTGCAGTTATATTTCGTGTTAAGATTTTTAACTGGTAGCAGCGCCTACCAACGCGTAAGATCATATTTAATATTTATTTCATGATCATGTTTATATTGTTGGTCAATATACTCCACAATCCAGCGCCAACAACAGAAATTATGTGTATAACGCACTGTGTAATTATACAAACTACGATTACCATCATCATAGCGTGTAATAAAAGTTAGTTCATTATTCTCATCGAACTTCTTTTTTAATCCCCACTGAATTTCCCGCGCCATGTCTGCAGCGCCATAAGCAAATATCTCATCTTGATTTCTTTGCCAATAATAACCTGTCCAAGTATTCCAGCCATACTTAAATTCTTTGCCTAAAGTAGCATTATATAGCATAGTTTTACTGGTTTTATCTGTTAAACTTTCGTTGACCCATTTATGACCGACACCCAAATCTAAGAACATGGTCTGGTCGCCACCAGGATGAATTCTGTCATGGTTAACAAAAACGCCATAAGCCGTATGCCAGCTTTTCGTAGTATTACTGCTCCACAAACCGTGCTCATAGTACATGCTATAATTCAAAGGCAATTTATCTGTAAACTTATGACTCTTGTAACCAAGCAAAACATTTGTTTGTTTTTTTATCCAGTTATTATCGCCATCTTCATCATAACCATTTTCTACTTTTACATAGAATTTTTTTGCATCATGCTTATAAGAATACATAGGCCGCCAACCAATTTTTGTATAATATTTCATATCAGCATTGGCCGTGTCATTAACTCCTAAAACATGTTCATAATTATATTCAAATTCCATGCCGTGGTCGCTATTGTAACCAATATGGGGAATTATGACACCCTGTTTATTTTCCCCTGCCAAGCTACTAATTATGCGATCTCTGGAATATATATGTTTCCCTTTTAAATAAACTTTTACATCATAAGCAATTAGTTTATCACCTGGATACATAACAACTTTGCCGGCACGAATTTCCAGACAGGGAGTATGGTGGATTGCAGGACAACGAGTAGTTGTAGCCCCTTTGTCCAGCTCTATTCTATCAGGATAAACAATTCCTTCCTCTGCCCGGTAAAAATCCGGTCCACTGTTGCCGCTAAGTTTCTTAATGGTACCGCTTTTTGTATTAAAATTATAATGCACCCACTGCCCATTAGTAACAGTATCTCCTTCTACTAATTTGCCACCATCTTTAAGATAAACGTCACCGCTCTTCATGTTACCCTCTACCAAGGTGGTATAAATTCTTTGCTTTCCTTGATATATACGTACATTACCATTAGCAGTAAAAGCCCCTGTGTCCTGATGATAAATAACATGATCGCCATACAAAATAATAGGCAACGTTGATTGGACAACGGTTGCGCTGCCTGTTTTAATGCCTTTTTGTGTTTTTGCATTTTCTTGTGTGTCCTTAGTAGTGGTTTGCTGCACATTAGTTAGTTTAGTCTGATCATTAGGATATAGGTTGTTTTCAGTACTAACATTCACAAAGTCTGGGGCCGTATTACCACTAAGTTTTTGCCCATAATAATCCCCAGCTGCAAAAACCGGTGTGGACATAGTTAAAGACAAGGTTACTGCTAAAGCAATCGTCTTATTTTTCATAAAAGTACTCTCCTGTCAGCATATTAATCTAAGCTATATTATAACACAAAAAAGCCGCCCATCTATTTAAAATGGGCGGCTTTTCCTATAAATTTATTAATTATTTGCTGCCATTGCGGGACCAACTGTAGTTGTTGCAATAACAGAATCTGTAATAACCGGATTGGTTGTATCGGCTGCCATCTTATTGGTAGCTGCAGCCACTGGTATTTTAGCATCCGTAGGCGTAGTCATGCTTGGCGTTTGAATAATACCATTAATATTGCAATCGTTAGCAACTTGCACGAAAGTATAAGTTCCTGCCGGAATTACTACAGATTGGCCATTAACGAAAGCTCCACCAATTACTCCAATAGGGCCAAATAAAATCATACCGCCAATAGAAGCTCCTGCAGCTCCTGCAACAGTTTTAGCTTGTTGTTTAGCAAGCTCTCCTACATAAACAGGAACTAGACTGCCATCAACAGCGACCACGTTAGAAAAATTTAAATCAATGCGGGCATCACGACCAAAACTTCTAGCCTGAACAATCTTTTTAATAGTACCATAGCCCTTAGCTCCCTTAGGTAGCACCAAGGTCTCACCTACATAAACATTATCCGCAACAATAAAATCTATAATATCGCCTTTATTGTTATCTTTACTACTAAGTGTTTGCATAAACTTTACTTTAATTAATGAATCTTTAGGTAGCACAGCAGGTGCTGCCACAAGACTCCCTGTAGGAAAGGCCTCTGCCACCAAATTGTCAACCCTAGTAATTAAAGATTTTTCCATACTAGTCTTCCCATTCAAAGTCATCTCAGCATCTTCCACTCTAGTCTTAGCCGGTCCGGAGGACAACCTGTCTGCAAACTGCCATTCAACAGCATTTAATTTAGCAGCAAAAGAAGGAGAGCCATCAGAAGGAACCCCTTCCATATTGGCATACAAATTATCAATACGAGTCAAAATAGCCTCGCTTGTTCTATGACCATAAACATCAGTTTCTAGGTTGTCAATACGAGCAATCATAGCGCCTGCCTGCTCAGTACCATACAAATACTTTTCTACCTTTTCCAATTTCTCAGGTGCCGTATTCGGACTTGCGTCATCGGCGAAACAATTTGCAGCAAAAGTCAAACATAATACGAGTGTTAACATCAAGCTCAAACTTTTTTTCAAAAAAAACACCTCCGTTTGGTCTATTCACATCTCTATTTTAACATAAATGAGAAAAAGTATGTACCCTTTTTCTAGAAACTATTTGTTGTTTTGGCTTACACGCAAATACGGTGTTAGATTTTCCTCTAAAGATGCCTTAAGCCTATCCAACAATTCATACCGTCTTCTATGATTAGCACGTTTAGACGGTTTCATTTCAGCCATGTCCTTGCGTTGTTCTACAAGTGGTATTTCATAAAAACGCTTATCCTCACATGGTCTACCACCGCACTCTTGCCAAAAATCGCCAAAAGAAGTTTTTAGCTTACGATCTACACGTAAATGATTCATAGCATAGTAACCTTGATTAGTAACGGCATAAATACTTTTACACCCCAGAACCACTGCTAAATTGCGGGCACCATAAAAAATCAGGTTTTTAGTCCTATAGCCAAAAAACTTTTTGGTCATAGCCTTAATAATTTCTTTTCCTTGCTGAGTACCCTGCAAAGCACCAATCCAAAGGGACATTTCTGTGCCGGCAAACCTCGGTGCCAACCAAAACATAATTTGGTATAAATAGTCTTTACCTGGGTCTTTCCCTGAGTCTTTCAATTGGTCTTTTCCTAAACGTAATACTAAAGATAAGCACCCTTCCTTACGCTGCCCAGCATTAAATAACAGTGACATGGAAAAAGGCTTACCTTGAAACTCGCTTACCCATAAATCTACAATCTCATGTTTACAATACAACTTTTCTAATAACTCAGGAGTACAAGTTTTTTCCAAATATGCCACATGACTCTTTACCAAAGCTACGCGTTCTTCCCATTTGGCATCTTTGTAAAAAAAGTCTCTGGTTACCTGCTCTACGAAAGAAGGATTTCCTAACAAAAGTTTTTCTCTCAGAGGATTTTTCGCAAAAAAAGCTAGCATGTCTTTAATTTCTTTTTGATGTAAATAGCATCTGCCTAAAAATACTAGATAACGTTTCAGTTCCTTGGCAATATGTGTCTGATACAAACTTTTTCCTATGATTTTTAATTTTTTGTAATCCATAACTGATCTCCAATATTTCAATAAAAAAGGCGGCCTAAGGCCGCCCTTCCTAAATTTTAGTATTATTTAGCTGCCTTTTTAATTTCCTGACGTACTGTGCGGGCAAATTCAGCATGTGGCCAATCAGAGCGGGGACTGATTGCTTCAGATTCCATTTCGTTAGTATTTGACCAATTGTCCGCCTTATATTTACCGGTCAAACGGTTCAAAGTCGCAAATTTTCCACTAAAATCAAGCTTAGTCACTGGTTCACGTCTCAGACGATCTTCCATCCATTGAAACTTGTCTACGCTCATTGCCATAACAATATCAGCACCGGTAGCATCCATAATAGCCTGCATACCAGCCTTGGAAAACACATCTTTTTGAGCAGCAACTGCTTTTTTAACTAAGTCGGTATCTACAAAATCAAACTCTGGATAAGTAAATTGCTTAGAGCAAGCTTCGCTATACAAAATCGCATTCATACCGCCTTCATCTTCTACATTAACAATCAAAGGCACCACTGCGATTTTTGCAGCCTCAACTTTAGTAGCCACCGGAGTGGTAAAACATACTGCTAAAACACCTAGCATCAAATATTTTAATATTTTGTTCATCCCTTATTACCTCCCAAAGAATTTATATCTAATCTTAACATAAAACCCAAGAAAAAGAAAGAAAAATAGTCCTTATTATTCTTGACAATAAGCCGAAGAAACCCAGCCAACATCACCGTTAGCACGTTTTACTTTTGTCCATGCTAAATCACTGCCGGTCGCCGCATCCAAAATAGTAACTATTTCACCCTTCGTAAAGTAATCCAAAACATCTGCATTGAGATTAGGTTCACTGCGCATACGCACATCCGTCCCTACAATCTTGCCTTTTTTTTCTACAGGGGCAGCAGCCTCCACTGCTGCTTCCGTCTTATCATCTAGTCCGCAATAATCACCGGCTACCCAGCCAATAGTTCCATCTGCACGAGTTACCTTGTACCATTTATTTCCTTTAACCACATCACTCTTTACTACTTGTACAACCTCACCCTTGGCAAAATAGCCCAAAATAGCAGAGTCCGTGCCGGCTCCCGCTCGTATACGCACATCTGTCCCGGTAATAGTTCCCTTGTTCCCCGTCCCTGTATAGACAGGAGCCGGTTGAGCAGGTTCTGCTGTCACAACAGGCTCTGTCGCTACCGGTACAGCTGCGGTTAAATCAGTTTCTATTTCACCTTCACTTTTATCCATTACCGCCCCCGCATGATAGATACCTATGACATTATTATCTTCGTCCACATAATAAGTATCCGGTGCCACCGCACCTTTAGCCGGATCTATATCATAAAGGAACTTTAGTCCATCAGCGGCTCTCTTTAGCAATTCATCTTTGTCATAATAATAGCTTAGGGGCCTTTTTTCACCGCTAGTGCGGTCAAAGGTCAAACCCACCGTTTCTTCTACGCCCTGTTGCGGCGTCATAATAATACTCATGCTAATAAGCCCTTGATCTACCCTGTGTAAGTCATAATGAACCTTACCACCGCCTAAAGTATTCGCTTCACCTACTAAAGCATCTACTGTCCTTCCAATTTCCGAATTTATTTTTTCGTTAACGCTTTTGCTGCCTGTTATCACAAAAGGATATTCTACGCTAACTTTCTTTTCCGTCTTACCAATAGTACGTACGTCATCCACATTACCGGAAGCCCACACAACATTGTGAGACCCAAGCAATACTAAACAAAATAGCAGTAAAAACATTTTTCTCATAATTTGTTCGCCCTTTCACACTTCTAATAAGTATTTTTGCACATCTGTTATTTTCGACACATTTCCTTTTTATCCTGCCACACCTGCTGTTTTTCACAGCTTGTTTGCAATCTTGACTCACTTTAAACTAGCGCTCTTCCCTGTCCACTAACCTCTCCTCGTCATAAAAAGCTTCTTCCTGTAATTCTATTTTGCGACTTAGATTGTCTGTTAACCAATTTTCTGCTTTGCCCTTATAAACTGCTTCCAGCACCAAATTTATTTTAGCCCTGGATCCATAGTCCACCGTATCCACTCGAAACAACTGTTGCTGATAAAGCAGATTTAATACTTTTCCCACTGCTTCTAGTTCCCACAAAAAGCTATAGCGCCCCATCTTGACAACCTTAGCTAAGCCGGCACCCTGCAAGGTTTGAGCCACACTATTAGTGTAGGCCCTAACTAATCCCCCTGCCCCAAGCTTAACACCGCCAAAATAACGCGTTACTACCGCCACAGCATTATAAATGCCCTTTTTGCGTAATACTTCCAGCATCGGCAAACCGGCAGTACCGGAGGGCTCCCCATCATCATTAGAACGTTGGGCGCTAGCTTCTTTACCAATAATATAGGCACTGCAATTATGGGTCGCATCCCAATATTTTTTTTTCAGTATTTTTATCTGCTCCTGAGCCTCTTCTTCCGTAGCTGCTTTTTGCAAGTGACAAATAAATCTTGATTTTTCCACTACCATTTCGCTCTGCCAAGGACGGACAATTGTGTATTTAATCATGAGTTTTTCCTTTCATTTCTTAACATTATAGTAAAAAACGACGGCAAAAACTTTACCAACGTCTAATAATTTGTTATAATAATTAAGTTTAATCTACTTTGTTATAAAAGGAAGAAAGGTGTATTTATGAAAAAGATTTGTAGTATTATTGGCAAGTATTTTGGTATCATCGCAATTATTTTTCTTATTTTGGGCATGACCATGCCGGAACAATTCCACTGGGTACTTGGTAAAACAGCGGGCATGAGTAGCTTGGCCTTGCTGCTTAGCATTATTATGTTTGGTATGGGCATGACCATGAACGTTAGAGACTTTGCGTTAGTGCTTAAGCAACCTAGGTATTTAGTCATAGGCGCTTTTGCTCAGTTCGTTATTATGCCTTCACTGGCTTATGCTATTTCTACCATGTTCAAACTGGATCCCGCTTTAACAGCAGGTGTAATCCTTGTTGGGACTTGTCCTGGAGGTACCTCCTCTAATGTTATTACCTTCATGGCGAAAGGCGATCTGGCTCTATCCGTAGCCATGACCACTGTTTCCACTATCCTAGCCCCTATCCTGACTCCTTTTATCACTTACCTGCTCATAGGTCAAAAAATTTCCTTTGACCCTATAGGCATGTTTTGGAGTATTATACAAATCGTTATTCTGCCTATCACCTTAGGCCTTATTATTAAAACTGCGCTACCCAAAATCGCCCAAACTTCCACAACTTATACCCCAGCTGTTTCCGCCCTTGCTATTTCCCTTATCATTGCCGGTGTAATTGGTGCTAGCCATGACAACATCTTAAAAACCCCAGGAACCATTATTTTAGTAGTAATACTGCACAACTGCTTAGGTTACATGTTGGGCTTCAGCGTTGCCCGTATGGTGGGGCTTTCTTGGAAAAAGTCTATCGCTCTTTCCGTGGAAGTAGGAATGCAAAACTCCGGGTTAGCTACAGGATTAGCGCGTACTCACTTTGCCGCTATGCCCATGGCCACTGTTCCCGGTGCTATCTTTAGTGCTTGGCACAACATTTCCGGCGCCTTGTTAGCCTTCATATTTAGAAACTATATAACCCCTAGATATGGTGACACGGAAGCCAAAGATGCCCTAAACAATTAACTTGATAAAATACGCCCATCTTATATATGGGCGTATTTTTTTGTGTCAACCTACTAAAGTTCTTTATTATCTTAACACAAATAAAAGAAAGGCGCAAAAAAGAGGTAACCAGCTATTTTATGTTATTATATTGTATAATAAAGGACGAGGTGAAAAATATGCATAATTTTTTTTTGTTAGCTTGTGCTTGTTTTTTGACTGCACAAACGGCCTTAGCCGGTCCAGCTCTTTTACCCAATACCACCACTGCCATGCACAAAGCAGCCTTTTGGTATACCAATGAAGGTGAAAAAATTGTCGCAGACAAAACACGCATAGCAGCTATGAATAAGTCTATGTTATCCACTACCATGTGTGATTTGGCTGTTTTTCCTGCCAGCATTAGCAAAGCTCAGCTCCAAGATTATCTAGCCCATTACCAGCTGGATTCGGAGCTTTATATTAATGGTAAGCTGATAAGCGCCGATTATACCCAAAAAATAAAAAATGATGCCTTAGGCAGTATTGCGCCGAGCAATGCCGTTAAATATGGCGTAGTTATTGGTCGCAGCAATTTACGCAGCTTTCCTACCTTAACTCGTGCCTTCGAAACTCCTGAAGACAAGAATTTTGACATGTGGCAAGAAACCGCTGTAGATCCCGGTGAACCGGCTATTATTTTGCACTATAATAAACAAGGTAATTTTGTTTTCGTCCAACTGGCTAATTATCGTGGTTGGCTGCCTACTAATCAAGTAGCCGTGACCGACAAAGAAACCTGGCTAACCTATGTGGAACCTAAGGAATTTGCCGTAGTCACCGGCAAGACCATCTTAATTAGGGAAGGGCTCTACCAAATGGGAGCAAAACTGCCACTAGTAAAGAGTAAAATATTAGTGCCCACTCGCAACAAACTTGGCTATCTGGAGTCTGTGGCTATAGCCTCTACCTTTAATTCTGATTTGCACAAAGGCTATCTCCCCTTTGCCCGCAATAATTTAGTAAATATGGCCTTTAAGCATTTAGGGGCTCCTTACGGTTGGGGTGGCCTAGATAGTAGCGTAGACTGCTCGGCTTTTGTGCAGGACATCTATAAAACTGTAGGAGTACAGCTGCCCCGTAACGGTGATGAACAAGCCGCCGCCTTTTCCGGCATTAATCTGGAAAACTTAACCTCGGAAGAAAAAATTGAAATTATTAAGGCACTGCCTCCCGGCAGTTTGCTTTTCACACCTTACCACGTTATGCTGTACTTAGGCGAAAGGGACGGTCGCCCCTATATGATACATGCTGCCGGTTCCTACGGCGCGCAAGATGCCAGCGGTAACATCTACAAAAACAGCATCATGCAGGTCGTCGTCAGCGACATCTATCTTTTAGGTAGCAGTGGCAATAGCTTGCTTAGCCAAATGACGAAAGCCATTAATTACCACTAAGCAAAATATTCTTATCCAAACAAAAGCAGATGCACGTAAAAAAAAGAGCAGTTCCCACAGGAACTGCTCTTTTAAAGTTTCTAAAATTAGAAACTAATAACCAGTTGAGACCATAAAGTTTTGCGTTTCGCAGATGAATATCTAGTCTCCTTGTCTTTTAAATCCCAATAGTCAACCGAAGCTACCATATTTTTAGCAACGGTGTAGTCAACGCCTAACCCGTAACCTTTAAACCCAAACCAATCGTCATAATTGCCATCCATAGTATGGGAAATTACAGTAGGAGCTCCTTGATCATAGTATTTAGCCCATAGACCAAAAGAACCAACTTTAGGAGCCTTAGCTGTGCCATAAGCCAAGGAAATTACATAGCCATCACTACTACCTTTTAAATACATCGCACCCATAGTTAAATCACCAGTCGTGTAATTAGCCGCAAAGGTATAAATTTTATCATCATTTGCAGGCATCTTAAACACATTTTCAGCTTTAATATAATTAGCTTCTAACGCCATAGCGCCAACGTTGCCGGCAACAGTTGCGCGGTAGAAATTATCAGCTTTCTTATCGCCATTGGCATTATACATTTTACCGGTTTCAGCTGTAAACTTTATAACCTTGCCAAAATCTAATTTAACGCCATTAACGCGGTTATCATAAACATTACCTTCTGCCACAAAGCCTTCATAACGTCCAGCTGTTACGGCAACTCGACCAATTTTACCTTGTAAATATGCGCGTTGGAAAGTGTTATTTTCATCGCCACCACCACCATTAAGGTTTTGGTCGTTTTGAATCATGGAAACATAGTTCCAGTTGTCATTAACTGCACCGGTAAAAAACAAACGAGTACGAAGCTTGGTTTCACTACCATCAATATCACCACTGTAATCAACATAATTGGCACGAATGTCACCAGTGATTTGTACGTTATCGGATTTTTTCTCCAATTTAGCAACGCGAACACCCAAAGTGTCCAATTCGTCAGCGAATTCGCCAACCAATTTGTCATCAGCGCCGATAGCGCCTTTAGCTAAAGCTTTAGCTACGATTTGAGCCATTTCATAACGAGTCATCAAGTTGTTGCCTTTGAAAGTGCCGTCAGGATAACCATCAACCACGCCTGCTGCAGCCAATTTAGCTACGGAAGCATAAGCCCAATGACCTGCTGGTACATCAGAGAACGGATTTGCTGCAAAAGCTGTAGCGCTAACGCCAAGAGCCATTGCCATTGCCATTGCCATTGCTAATACTAATGTCTTTTTCATAAAAACTTCCCCCTTAAGGAATTTTATTTTTACAATGGGGTCGAGGAACATAACAGCCTTTTCAACAACTATTCGTGCGAGTTACCTTGTTTTCTCTACTCCTAGTTGCAATCTCGCTCTACGTCTCTCGACGGACATTATAAAACAATAGTGATATTTACTTGAGAAATTGTAACATTTACCTAACAAATTTGCAATATTTTTGTAAATTTGTCTTGCCAAATTGCCTATATGGCCCTGCGCTCAAAACATTACTTTGCTTCGACATAGTCCAAAAGCCTTAATTACAAATAAACACATACGCAAAAAAGAGCAGTTCCCGCAGGAACTGCTCTTTTAAAGTTTCTAAAATTAGAAAGTGATGATAAGTTGAGACCACAAAGTTTTGTGTTTAGGGCCATTAGAAGTAGTAAGTGTGCTATCATCTTTATCCTTCAAATCAAAGTACTGGATACCAGCAACCATATTTTTAGCAACAGTGTAGTCTACGCCTACGCCGTAACCTTTTAAGCCTGCACTAGCATCATATGCACCATTCATAGTGTGAGCAATTACAGTGGAAGCACCTTGGTTGTAATATTTAGCCCAAACGCCTAGAGAACCAACCTTGGAAGCTTTAGCTGCGCCATAGCCCAAGGAAATTACATAACCGGTCTCGCTATAGTCCAGACCATCAGTATAGTCGGAATCGCCTTTTAAGTACATAGCGCCCATAGTGAAATCGCCAGTCTTGTAGTTAGCACCTACAGTATAGATTTGGTCATCAGTATTGTCAAGAGCAACTACTTTTTTAGCTTTAACATAGTTAGCTTCTAAGCCCAAAGCACCAACATTACCAGCTACAGTACCACGGTAGAAGTTATCAGCTTTCTTTTTACCAACGCCATTGCCATTGTACATCTTACCAGCTTCAGCAGTGAATTTTATAGCATTACCGGCAGTAAGTTTTACGCCGTTAACACGGCTATCATAAATATTACCTTCAGCCATATAGCCTTCATAACGACCTGCAGTTACGCCAACAGTACCGATTTTACCTTGTAAATAAGCGCGTTGGAAAGTGTTATTTTCATCGCCGCCGCCATTAAGGGTTTGGTCATTTTGAATCATGGAAACATAGTTCCAGTTGTCATTTACTGCGCCGGTGAAGAACAAACGAGTACGAAGTTTAGTGGCACTGCTATTGTCGTCGCCGCTGTAATCAGCATAGCTAGCAAGGATGTTACCTGTGATTTTTACGTTATCGGATTTTTTCTCCAATTTAGCAACGCGAACACCCAAAGTGTCCAATTCGTCAGCGAATTCGCCAACCAATTTGTCATCAGCGCCGATAGCGCCTTTAGCCAAAGCTTTAGCTACGATTTGAGCCATTTCATAACGAGTCATCAAGTTGTTGCCTTTGAAAGTGCCGTCAGGATAACCATCAACCACGCCTGCTGCAGCCAATTTAGCTACGGAAGCATAAGCCCAATGACCTGCTGGTACATCAGAGAACGGGTTTGCTGCAAAAGCTGTAGCGCTAACGCCAAGAGCCATTGCCATTGCCATTGCTAATACTAATCTCTTTTTCATAAAAATTTCCCCCTTAAGGAATTTTATTTTTACAATGCCAGAGGGGAAAGCAGCTTCATGTTCCACCAACTATTTGTGCGAGTTACCTTGTTTCCTCTACTCCTAGTTGAAATCCCAGTCCACATCTCTCTCTGCGGGCACTATAAAGCAATAGTGATATTTCACAGGGTTATTGTATCATTTGCCTAGCAAATTTGCAACATTTTTTTATCAACCGCATTTATTAGGACAAAGTTCCTTGAACTAGATATCTTCTTACTAAAACAGCCGCGGCCAACCCGTCCAAATTTTCCGGCGGCAGCTGCATGCCCAGAGGAAATAATTTGCGCAACCCTTTAGGCGGGTTAAGCTGCCAATAAAGCTTACGAGCTTCCTCTGTGCTGTGAGCTTCATCAATTATTTTGATAGTAACCTGTGGCAATAGTTGCCGTAACACTTTAGCCATACCCACAGAGGTAGTACCATTACCCAGAATACAAAGTTCAATTACTTGCTGTTCTAAAAAGTCTGCCAATGCCTCCGGAAAATTTACCATAAGCAAAACTGCAGTATTTTTTATTTCTCCTTGGTCAGTTACTAAGGCCACGCCGGTTTTACTATTGCCCGGGTCTACGCCCAAAATTAAATTGTTCTTAGTCATAACTTTCCACCATAACTTGCAACAATACAGGTCCGGAAACATCAATATCACCTTTGGCTTTTGCAATAACCTCGGCTTTGCCGCCCAGTTTGCTTATTGCCTCACTAACCGCTTCCATTTCTTTGGCATCTATAGCGCCTACCTTACCGGTTAAAGGATCCGGCACTATGCCCTTAGCTACAGCAGCCTTATTCACATCTTGCAAAAATGCTAACAAAGCTAATTCCACTTCTTGGGAATTCGCCTTCACATTAATTTTTTGCCTTATAATCTCTTCATTATCAGTATATATTCTATTATTAGCAACCATCTCCAAACGGCTAACTGCTAACTCGTCGGCAAGAATATTGCCTGCCGCACAAACACGCACATAAATTTTCCCTTTACCTGTAGCCAACGCTTTTAAGGCATCTTTAACTGCCGTTTTGGATACCCACAGCACCTGTTTATCCTCTTTAGTTCCCAATCGTCCCAAGATCTGTCCATTAGCCAAAGCTAAAAAACTGTCCATCTGTTTTTGATTTTCCGCAGGTGGCAGCCCTGCTTTCAGCACGCCGGCATAAAGAATTTCTCCGGAGCGAAAAACTACATTGCCTTCGCGAATAGCAGTTAAGCCTTCTCGTAATTTATTGGTAGCTGTTTCCAATGAACTTACTTCCGCTTGCAGCCTGTCTCTCGCAGATTGAATTGTTGCCACTTGCTTTTCAGCCTCACTTAACTTTTCTTGTGCCGCTTGGTAGCGATTTTCCAATTCAAATACTTGTGCTTGTGCTTCAGACCGCTGGGTGTTTGCTCTGGCTAAATCCACCGAGGATTGTTTTATTTGGTTATCTAATTCTTTAACCTTAGTTTTTTGCACAGTTAATTCTTGGGCAATATTGCCTTTATCTTGGTTTAACGTTACTATTTCCGCACGAATTTTTTCCATACCAAAAAGCGCTGTACGCACATTGGAAGACGAAACCATCAAAAGCCCCATAGTAACAGCCGCTACCATGATGCCGGTAATAATAGTCATAAGGATAGAGGTGTAGTGAGGTCTGAGTCCAAAAATTGTTAATTTTTTTTTGCCTATTTTGCTACCTAATTTATCGCCCAAAAAAGCAATAGCACCGCCCATAATCACTAACACTAAAATTAATTTTGTCCCAAACATTCCCGCACCTCCTTTTGGATTAGCTTCTTCAGATATTTACAACTTTGTTTTCATACTCGTTACTATTTATCTTTTCTCCACATAAGCCATATACCAAAAACGCCACAAAGGGCATTCGGCACCAAAGCCGCCAAGAGAGGCGGTATTGCTCCCCCATTGCCCAAGCCTGTCATAAAGGTCATCACCGAATAATACACAAAAATAATAACCACACTGATACCTAAACCCATAGATGTTCCTGACCTTTGTCCCTGCATTCCTAATGGTACACCAATAAGGGCAAAAAAGAAACTAGCCAAAGGAATAGAAAAGCGCATATACATTTCCATTACATACTTGGTAGTAGGCATATACTGTTTTTGTAGTATACCAATATATTTTTTTAATTCACCAATAGTCATTTCATCTCGGCTTTTTTGGTCTAAGGTAATCGTCTTAGGTGTATCATCAATAGGTAACACCTGTTCAGTAAAGGTAAGAACGCGGCTAACGCCCTCTGCCCCTGTCAAATCAGTAATACTCCCCCCCTCCATGATCCAGGTACCATTAATCCACTTGGCAGAAGGTGTTTTTTGAATTCTTACCAATTGTCCGTTTTGAAAATCTTCAATTGTGAGGTCTTTCAAAACTCCTTGCTTTTCATCAAAAGTACGAGCATAGGTAAGACGCTCAAGCTGACCATTTTTAATGCTTTTAAGTACAATATGATCTTGAGTTTTAGGTTTGGCATTATTTTTTATTTCATAATTTACAATACGAGCATACTCTGTCTTGGCTGGTGGCACTACCTTTTCTGCCCAAATAACCGAAAACATGCTAACAACAAAACCCGCTATAAGAATAGGAGCAGCTATGCGACGAAAGCTAATACCACCTGAGCGCATTGCCGTTATCTCACTGTTACCTGAGAGCTTGTCCATAGTCAAAAGAGATGCTAACAGCATGGACATAGGAAAGGTATAGTTAATAACTTCGGGCAGCAGGCAAAAGAATAATCTAACTAAGGACGAAGTAGACGCCCCGTATTCTGTTAAATATTGCGCCACTCTGAACAAGAAAGAACTAGCCACGAAAATCGTAGAAAACGCGGCAACGCCAAAGCAAAAAGGGCCCAACATTTGTTTAAGGATATATTTGTCTAAAATACGCATTAAATTATCGTCCTCACAGTTTAAATTTGTCGCCCAAATAAAACTTACGGGCCGTAGGGTCACTGGCAACCATTTCACTATTGCCTGCAACTAAAATTTCACCATTATTTAAAATATAAGCATGGTCTACAATGCTTAAGGTTTCCCGCACATTGTGATCAGTAATGAGTACTCCTATGCCTCTTTTGGCCAAGTGTGCCACCATATCTTGAATATCAGCTACAGCTAGTGGGTCAATGCCGGCAAAAGGCTCATCTAATAAAATGAAGGCCGGATCAGTAGCTAAGGCCCTGGCTATTTCTACTCTGCGTCTTTCACCTCCGGACAAAGCTGAACCCATACTAGTTCTAATATGTTCAATATGAAATTCCGCAACCAATTCTCGCATTTTATTTAAGCGTTTTTTTTCGGAAGGCTCTACAGCTTCCAAAATGGCCAGCAAATTATCTTCCACAGTCAAGCTGCGAAAGATAGAGGCTTCCTGAGGCAAATAACCTATACCCGCTAGTGCTCTTTTGTACATGGGCATGTGCGTAATATCCTTATTGTCAACAAGTACTTGCCCCGCATCCGGTTTTTCCAATCCCACAATCATATAAAAGGTAGTGGTTTTGCCAGCGCCATTAGGGCCCAAAAGTCCTACCACACTACCTTGTTCCACTTCAATGGACACGTCATTTACAACTTTGCGCGTCCCATATTCTTTTAGCAAGTTCTTAGCTTGTATTTTCACTGCTTTCTCCTTTATTGCACCCGTTATGGTAACCAGCTTATTATAGCCTAGGCTTCTATAGCGTCCTGTTTTGTCGTTTTAGGTTTTGGCAAGTACACAATATGTACATTACCATCAGCTTCAGCGATACTAGCGCCAGCTCCTCTTAACTTCAAACTTTTTCCGGAAATAGTATTACCGTCTTGTGTGGCGGTAGCATTGCCTATAATTTCTATGGTGCCATCATCTGCATTGGTATTATAAATTGCTTGATCACCGCTAGCTGTTAAGTTTCTAGCCGTACTATCAATGCGTACATCACCTTCAGCAGTAGCAATTCCTGTCTGCATATTATAGTTTATGTACCCAGAATCCAAAGTGCTTTGACCGTCGTCCAGAGTGAGTTTTGCCCAACCACCTGCGGTTTCCATATACTGCCTTTTTTGAAAATACTCTACTTGCTCTGCCCTTAAAACTTTATCTTGTTTTTTCAAAACTGCATTTCCTATAGCTGTAAGTTGGTCGCCTCCGGCATGAATAACCAAAGTATTGCAGGTAATTCTAGCCTCCCCTTGCACAGCAGCTACCCCACCGGTCAATTTCCCTGACTCAGTTTTAGTGTTATATTCAGCCCGTGCTGACTTGGCCGTGCCTTCATTATTTGTCATAACCACATTACCTGTGGCTACTGTCTGCCCGCTACGAAAATCATATTCAATGGTATCTCCGGCAATACTAGATCCCGCATAAGCAACTCCTGCTAACGAAACGCATAGTAAAAATCCTAAAATTGCACTTATATTTTTTTTCTTCATTACTCTACCCCTTTCTGTACCAAGGCATCGCCTTCAAGTTTGAAATGCTCATTATTTGTATCCATGGTTGCTTTGTTAGCTGTAGCCACAATATCATCTTTAGTTAGCTTGGCGTTGCCCTCAGCTATTATTAGCTTTGTTATACCGGACCAAGTCAACTTATCTCCCACTATATCGCCACCGCCACTAAAAACTCCCTTGGCGTTGCCTGTGAGAATAATAGTCTTAGTTTTCATGTCTACTTCTCCGGCATCAGATTTAATAGCAATATTGCTGCCGTCTTCTTGGTAAAATTTACCGGTAACTCCTTTAAGCACATTAACGTCACGGTCAGCATCATAGATTAGGGACACTATCTGCAAATCCCAAGTCTTCTTACCATTGTTTTCTTCATGCAAAGAAGTATTTTTTAGTTCATGTGGTGCTACCTCTCGTGCTAGTTTCTCTGACGGTTTAACTCCGCCAGTCCCGGCCATAAGCCAAGCAAAAATTGCGGCCATAATAACCAAAGCACCTATAATGTAGAGTATGGTTTTTTTGTTTTTCATATAAAAACCTTCCTTGTCAGAGACGCAAAAACCGCGCACCCTATCTTTTCTCAGAGCCTGTTTCTTTTTCCACTGGTTCTTCCCCCTCATAGGGCGTGTTCCAACGATGTTGAAACCAAATCCAGTTATCAGGATATTCTTTAATTACTTCTTCGACAATTTTTGTCATCTTTAAAGTCACTTTATAATCATCGGCTTTTCTGTCACCGGTATCTTCATAGTAAAGAGGAGCTTTTACAATAGCCAAATGACCATAGTCCCCAGGTTTACGCACAATAAAAATAGGTATTATCGGAGCCTTAAACTTTCTGGCAAAATAAGCCGGTCCGATTGGCGTAGAAGCCATTTTACCCAAAAAAGGAACAAATATTCCGTTATAACCACCATCTTGGTCTGCAATAAGCCCTAGCAAGCGGCCTTTTTTCATAGCCCTGGCACAGCCTAAAATTTCACTGGTACCACGCGAAAATATTTCTTGTCCCACGCCACGGCGCAGTTCATTCATAAAGTCGCTATATACTCTATTAGGCTGCGGTTTTTCCACCGAGCTGAGCGGAAACCCATTAAGAGCTAAAGCAGCACCCAGCCACTCCCAGTTATCCATATGGCAGGCCAATATGACCGCACCGCTGCCTTCTTTTACTGCTTCCCACAAAATATAAGGGTGGTCAAAAGTCACCAAACCTCTGATATTATCTTTGTTTAAAGCAGGCATATACATTATTTCTGAAAATGTCATACCTAGATTAAGAAAAAGTTTATGAACATGCTTTTTTGCTTCTGCGGAACTAATCCCCAAATGTTCCTGCATAGTTTTTTCCGCACGAATGCGCTGTTTTTTGGCAATATGCCAATATATCTTGCCACACCCTTTGCCCAATCTTACCACAAATTTATAGGGCAACGCAGAAATAATATTACTAATGGTTTTGAGTACATAATAAAGCCACATTACTGTTTATCTCCCTGTCCGCTTACAGTATAGTCAGCTACTATTTTATCCCAAATTCCTCGAGAGCGCAAAATTACTTCAATAACTTCGCGGACAGCACCGTGCCCTCCAGCGGCTTGAGTTATATAGTGTGCAGATTTTTTTACATCAATGGCCGCATTAGAAGGCGCTAAAGATACCCCTGCTATGCCCATAGCAGGTAAATCATTTAAATCATCACCCATAAAGGCTATTTGCTCTAATTGCAAGTCATTTTCTTGTGCCAATTGTTCTAAAACTAACCTCTTATCCATAACGCTTTCGCCCACCAAAGTAATGCCCAATTCTTTTGCTCTACGTAAAAGAATCTCACTGTGTCGACCGCTAATAAGAGCTATTGCTAAATCATTACGCAGTGCCAGCGTAATTCCTAAACCATCTTGCACATCAAAGCGTTTACATAATTCGCCCTGATTGCCAATAAAAATGCCACCATCAGTCAGCACTCCATCTACATCCAAAGCCAATACTTTTATATTTTGAAAATTTGCTTTATTATCTGCCATTATACAACCCCCTGATGAACCAAATCCGTCATATGCAGCAAACCAATCACATGTCTGTCTTTATCAATAACAGGCAATACCGTAATAGGACGCGGCTTATTGCTTTCCATGATATGTAGTGCTTCTGCTGCCAATTTATCTTTGGTAATTGTTTTCGGAGACTTCGTCATAAGCTCAACCACAGGTCTTGTTAAAAATCCAAACCCTTTGCTAAGACCGCGGCGAATATCGCCATCAGTAAGTACCCCAAGCATTTTATTATCATTATCAATAACAGACACCGCACCCAAACCTTTGTCTGTAATAACAAAAAGGGCATCTTGTACGGACATTTCTCCGGTAACAAGGGGGTTTTCTTCGCCCTTATGCATAATGTTTTCCACAGTTAATAACAACTTTCTGCCCAAAGAACCTCCCGGATGGAAAACAGCGAATTGATCTGCCGTGAATTTACGAGCTGACAAAAGTTCTATAGCCAGCGCGTCACCATAAGCCAAAGCTGCCGTAGTACTAGAGGTAGGTGCCAAACCCAAAGGACATGCTTCTTTGGCTACGCCCACATTAAGAACTATATCAGCCTGACGAGATAAAACAGAGTCAGTATTACCTACCATAGCGATTATCTTGGCTCCAATACGGCGCAGAGAAGGGAGTATTTGTAAAACCTCTGCGGTTTCCCCACTGTTAGATAAGGCAATAACAACATCAGCGCTTGTTACCATGCCTAAATCTCCATGCACACCTTCTGCCGGATGCAGATAAAAAGAAGGTGTCCCGGTGCTTGCCAAGGTGGCTGCAAGTTTGCGTCCAATAATACCTGATTTACCCATGCCGGTAACCACTGTACGTCCATGACACTCTAAGATCATATTAATAGCCGCGGCAAAATTTTCATCTACACGAGGTATAAGTTCTTCAATAGCCTCTGCTTCCATTTTTAAAACTTCTTTAGCTCTTTCTAGCACTAATATCACCTTCTACCGATTTTATCTATAGCCAGTACATCTTTTAATAAAGCTTCCAATCTGTCCAAACGCACCATATTGGCGCCATCTGATAAGGCTAGGTCCGGATTATCATGAACTTCCAAAAACAAAGCATCTACACCTACAGCAGCAGCAGCTCTAGCCATATGTGGTACATACTGACTTTGACCACCGGAAGTCGTCCCCTGTCCTCCTGGAATTTGCACACTATGCGTAGCATCCATAACTACCGGATAGCCTAAAGCACGCATAATAGGCAAAGAACGCATATCCGTTACTAAAGCATTATAGCCAAAACTTGAGCCACGCTCAGTAAGCATCAAATTATGATTACCTGCCTCTTCAACTTTGGTCACTACATTTTTCATATCCCAAGGCGCTAAGAATTGTCCTTTTTTTACATTAATAACTTTTCCTGTTTTTGCTGCTTGGTAAACTAGATCAGTTTGTCGACACAAGAAAGCTGGAATTTGTAAAATATCCAAAACTTCTGCCGCTTTTTCCACTTGCACCGTTTCATGAATATCACTGACAATAGGTACTCCCAAATCTTTTTTTATTTGGGCCAAAATTCTTAGCCCTTCCTCAATTCCAGGTCCACGAAATGATTTGACAGAAGAGCGATTAGCCTTGTCATAAGAAGCTTTAAAAACATAAGGAACTCCCAATTTAGCACAAATAGCTTTAACAGCCTGTCCAATAGCTAAGCTATGTTCATAGCCTTCTAAAACACAGGGGCCGGCCATGAGCAATAAAGGCTTGCCTTGTCCCACTTCGTAATCACCGATTTTAACTATATGCATATTTTACTCCTTTCACCATGTGCTCTAATTATTTTTTTATACAATTTTAGTAAATTATCTATTTATTTTGTGCGAATAATTTATTCACTGCCTCGAAATCTTCTTTGGTATCAATACCAATACCATGAAAATCGCTATTTATAACTTTTATCTTAAACCCATTTTCTAAAACACGTAACTGTTCCAAAGATTCAATTTGCTCCAATGGCGTTGGTTCTAATACCGCATACTGCAAAAGAAAATCTCTGCGATAAGCATAAATGCCTATATGTTTATAAACCTTAAAATCAGCCGTTTTTTTACGTGGATAGGGAACAAGGCTACGAGAAAAATACAGAGCGTAATCATTTAAATCTGTTATAACCTTTACAACGTTAGGATTATCGTATTCCTCCGGCTCCATTAAAGTTTTTAACGTAGCCATGGAAAGATTAGGGTCTTTAATAAAAGCTTCTGCCAAGGCATCAATAACCTGAGGCGTAATCATTGGTTCATCGCCCTGCACATTTACAATAACATCCACATCAGGGTAGTTCAACGCCACTTCCGCCAAACGATCAGTACCGCTTGGATGCTCAGAAGAGGTCATAACTACATTGCCACCAAAACCTTGTACCACCTCGACAACCTTTTGGTCATCTGTTGCCACGATTACTTCTTCAGGCAATTTAGCCTGGCAAGCTTTGGTGTAAACATGTTGAATCATAGGTTTGCCCGCAATCAGAGCCAGTGGTTTACCTGGTAACCGCGTAGATGCAAAACGAGCAGGAATAACACAAATAACTTTCATTATTTTTTTATCTCCTTTTTGATAGCGCTAGCAATAGCAGCTTGGAATTCATCTTGACCATAGGTGATTTGTATCTCCATATTTAAAACATAAAGAGGAACTTCTCTTTCAAAATAAATAAATTCAGTGGGAATCTTAACCGCATCTTTAGCAGTAGTTACTAAAGCTTTAACTTTTTTGTTAATAGCTCTGTCCATAATATATTGCATCTCCACCATACCATAATCATGGTGATCAGGATAGCGGATAGCTTCTACGATATCTAGTCCTTCATTAGTTAGTGTCTGTTCAAAAGAGGAAGGATTGCCAATGGCCGAAAAAACCATAACAGACTGCCCATCTAACTCTTCTAAAGGCAAAGATTGGGTTTTTATTCCTTTGTACCAATCAGCAATTTCCACATAATTACAAGGTCTGTGCATGCTTTCAATTATAGGAGCATGGGAATTATATTTATGCAAAGTATCACACAATGTATTTCTGGAAATACTAGAACTTTGGTCACTCTTTGTTAAAAGAAATAAGCCGGCACGGTCTAAATTTTTCAACGGTTCACGTAAAGTCCCCCGTGGCAACAAACTGCCATTGCCAAACATATTTAGTGTATCTACTAAGACTACATCCAAATCACGGTAGAGCTGCCAATGCTGGTAGCCATCATCCATAATAATAACTTCCGCGCCTAATTTTTCCACAGCAAATTTACCTGTAATGGCACGTTCTTTACCAATAACAACCGGTATACCAGGTAAGGTTTTAGCCATTAAATAAGCCTCGTCGCCAGCTTCGTAGGCAGTCATAAAAATCTTTCTGCCATCAGATACCACGCCAATATCTTGCTCCCAATGAGAACGATATCCACGATTTAAGATAACAACTCTATAACCCATGTCCTGAATCATTACGGCAACCTTCTGGGCTGTAGGAGTCTTTCCCGTTCCACCGACAGTAATATTACCAATGCTGATAACACAACAATCCAATTTGGCACGAGAAAAAATTTCTTGTTCGTAAAGATAGAGTTTTACTCTTACGCCTATTTCATACAACACGGAAAATCCGCGCAAAGTTGCCAGTACCAACCAATCAATAAAATTGTTATCCTGCCCATGAGATAGTTGCATCAAATATTGCGTAACAGCATCGCCTGGGCGCATACGAGGGCTAATCTCATCATTAATATTTCTAGTATTGACTTTATAATGAACATTAACCATGCTCTCAGTAGCCGTAATAGCCAGTAATTCCTTTAAATATGCAATAGTGCGCACTGCGGCTCCGCGGTTTTCGTAAATAACTTGCAAAGAAGCCTTACCCATCTTTAAGCGCAAATCATCATCACGGAAAATGTTCAGCAAAACATCTGTCATTTCATCAGCATTTTGTATTTGTTTACAAGCACCAACCTTAGACAGCAAGGCAAAGGAATCTTTAAAATTATACATATTAGGTCCAACAATAATGGGTTTAGCATGTGCTGCTGGTTCTAAAACATTGTGTCCACCGTGTTTGATTAGGGTTCCTCCTACAAAAACAGCATCGCCTACAGAATAGATGCGTCCCAATTCGCCTATAGTGTCAATAATAATTACAGGATACTCTCTCCTAGGGGATGGCTCTTGAAGCAACTGAGAGCGCAAACCTGCTGGCATCCCGTATTGTTTAGCCAATTTAATGATTTCATCTGTTCGTCCCGGTTTGCGTGGGGCAATAATCAACCGCGCCTTAGGGAATTCTTCGCGAATAATGTTAAAGGATGTAAGCAGAGCAGCCTCTTCTGTAGGATGCGTACTACCTCCCACAATAACCGGATAAGCATCACTAAGCCCCAGTTCATCTTTGTACCTAGATAAATCTTCGGAGGTAACTTCCGCGTAAGTTTGGTCAAATTTAGTATTACCGGTTACATATATTTTGCGTTTTTCCGCACCTAGATGTGCAATGTATTCAGCATCTATAGAAGATTGCATACAAAACCTAGTAACAGAACCCATCATATCAGCTAAAATGCTAAACAAGTAGCGATAGGATTTTACAGATTTATCGGAAATACGACCATTAACCATCATAACAGGTATTTTACGCACTTTGACGGCGCGCAAAAAATTAGGCCATAGTTCAGTTTCTACCGGCATGAAAACTCTTGGCATAATGCGTTTGACAAAAGATTTGGAAACAAATGGTAAGTCTATGGGGAAATAAATAATTGCATCGGCTTCCGGAATAATCTGATGAGCCATGTCATAGCCACCGGTAGTTACAGCTGAGACTAGAATTTTTGCCTCAGGCATAGCTTTGCGTATCTCTTTAACCAAAGGACTGGTCGCTACAATTTCTCCCACAGACGCACCATGAATCCATATACAGTCCTTATGTGCTACCGCCGCTATTTCTTCGTCTGTAATACGCCCCATACTCTGGCGAAAGCGGCGTGGAAATCCCTTTTCCTTGAAAAATCGCCAGCTAAAATAAGGTAATATAAAAACCACGAATACTATTAAAATCAAACAATTATAAACTATATAATACATGAATTATCCCCTTTTTAATTGCGCCGTCTTGAACTGAATGTCATGCAGATGAGCATAAAGACCATGCTTAGCCATGAGTTCTTGATGATTGCCTACTTCAACAATTTCTCCTTTATCTAAAACAATTATTTTATGAGCATTTTGTATAGTTGACAAACGATGGGCAATTACAAAAGAAGTATGCCCCACCATAAGACGATCCAAAGCTTCCTGCACTACTCTTTCGCTCTCTGTATCTAAAGCAGAAGTAGCTTCATCTAAGACTAAAATGCGTGGATTTTTCAAAATAGCTCTCGCAATTGAAATACGTTGCCGCTGTCCACCGGAAATATTAACTCCACGATCGCCTAACATAGTATCATAACCATTGGGCAATTCAGAAATAAATTCGTGGGCGTTAGCATCCCTAGCCGCCATTTCCACCTCTTCTTTCGTAGCTTCTAAACGGCCATAGAGTATATTATCATACACACTACCGTTAAAAAGCGTTGTTTCCTGAGGAACTATACCCACCTGGGTACGCAAGGAAGCGACAGAAACATCTCTAATATCGTGTCCGTCAATAGTTATACCACCGCCTGTAACATCATAAAAACGCGGCAATAGATTTGCTATAGTTGATTTGCCTGCTCCTGAAGGCCCCACCAATGCCACCATTTCACCAGACTCAATCTTAAAAGATACATCTTTTAAAACTGCTTCAGTTTTATTATAAGCAAAGGCTACATGCTTAAATTCCACCGCTCCTTGTACTGTAGGTAATGTAATAGCGTCCGGTTTGTCTTTAATGTCATCGTCTAAGTCCAGTATATAAAAAACACGCTGAGCTGCTGCTAAAGCTTTTTGAATATTACCAATAACTCTAGTTAAGCGTTTAATGGGATTAGAAATATTAACCGCATAAACTAAGAAAGCAACCAAGGAACCAGCGGTTATTTCCCCGTGAATTACGTTGCGGCCACCAACCCAGATAATAGCCGTAACACCGAGAGCCGCAACAAACTCAATAACCGGGGTTAATGTAGCCATAAGCTTGGCATTTTTCATGTTGGCCTCAAAATTAGCCATGTTTTCGCGTTCGAAGCGATCTATTTCATATTCTTCACGCACAAAAGATTTAATAATACGTGCCGAAGACAAAGTTTCTTGTAATATGGAAGTAATATCTGCTGTACATTCTTGAATGTTATAACCGGCTATTCTGATTTTTTTGCCAAACACATCCATGAGCAAGAGTACTACTGGGAAAGTACAAAAAGTAAAGAGCGTCAATTTCCAGTCTAAATAAACCATTGCACACACCGAACCAATAAGAACGCAGCTCTCGGTAATCATATCAATGGTATTTTGTACCATTGCTGATTGCAAGGCGGAAACATCATTAGTCACATAGCTCATAATAGTTCCCAATTTGTTTTTATCATAAAAAGCCGTCCCTAGTTGTTGCATTTTACGATACACAGCACCACGAATATCAATTACCACTCGTTCCCCAACATAGCTCATTAAATAATTTTGCCCATAGAAAAAAATGCCGCGGACAAAGAAAATTGCTACGATGCCCAAAGCAATCATATTCAACATACTACTATCTTTTTCGGAAAACACCTGATCAATAACATCTCTAATAATCCAAGGAACATATAAATTTCCTGCCGCTGCTAAAGCTGTACAAATAGCCGCTAGAATAAGTCTTGGCAAATAGGGTTTTATGTAGCTAAGTATGCGTAAGTATAGTTTCATTTATCTTCTCCAGCCTGTTTTAATATTAGTTTAGCAACTCGCTCAACCGCACCAGATGGTCCCAATCTTTTTGCAACATCACTCAGTACAGTTCTAATACGTGCATGTTCCGCCGGCTCTAAAAAATTCAGTACTGCCTCAGCCATGTTATCAGGCGTCATATCTTCTTGAATTAATTCCGGCAAAACTTGCTTCCCAGCTACTATGTTCGGTAAACCAATATAAGGTATTTTTACTAACAATCTCGCCAACGCAACAGTTATTGCCGAAGTTTTATAGCAAATAACTGAAGGTAATCCACATAGCGCCGCTTCCATGGTAACAGTACCACTAGTGGCTAGTGCCACATCGGCTACTCTCATCACATCGTAAGCATTGCCTTCCACTATGCGCACTTCCACACCAGCAACAACTATGAATTCCTTTAATAATGCTAAGGGGATAGTTGAAGCTTTAGGTATAACAAAATCAACACTAGGCATTTTAGCTTTAATTATTTTTAAAGCTTTAAGCATAGGTGGCAGCATATTTTTAATTTCTTTTAAGCGACTACCTGGCAGCAAAAGCACTAATGGGTGCCCTTCGCGTTTACCAGCCTTCTTTTTTGCCTCAAGTAAAGGTAACTCGAATTTCACTATATCAACTAAGGGATGACCCACAAATTCAACATCCGCACCGGCCGCTTTGTAAACATCATATTCAAAAGGAAAAATAGATGCCACTTTATTGACCAGCTTAGCTACGTCTTTTGCTCTGCCCTTGCGCCAAACCCAAGCGGAAGGTGCAATGTAAGAAACTATGGGAATACCCTTTTCCTTAGCAATAGCGGCTATACGCATATTGAAATCAGGATAATCAATAGTAACAAAACAATCCGGACGTCGATCTTGCATAAGTTGGCGAAAAGCACTTCTTAATTTGTATAGTTGAGGCAGCTTGCGAATTACTTCTATCGTGCCCATAACCCCATGGTCTTTAATATCGAAAATAACATCACCACCGGCAGCGCGCATCGCATCTCCGCCCATACCGTAAATTTCTGTCGTTGGTTCCAGCGCTAAAATAGCCTTTGTAAGCGCAGCGGCATATAAATCCCCTGAAGCCTCGCCAGCAGAAATAAGGATTTTAGTCACAAAAAGCACTCCTTTAAATTCTTGATTGCATTATTGAAGAAAAAGATTTTGACGCAAAGCATCACAAAATATTATAACACAAAAATAGAGTGGACGACTGTCCACCCCAAAATATTAAACTTTTTTTGTTTTTACCTATTTTGCTACTACTGTTATATTATGCTGATCAGCCAAGGCCAGCGCCTGTTCGCGTTCCACAAACAAAGTTCTCCCCGCCTCCATAACAATACCAACGGCTCCAGCAGAAATCATAGACTCAATAGTTTTAACACCTACGCTGGGCATATCAAAACGATTATCTTGTGCCGGCTTCGCGGTCTTAGCAACAATGACATTCTTGCCTAAAGCTCCTCCGCGCAAAATACATTTATCAGTACCTTCTATAGCCTCTACTGCCATAATAGCCTTGTTCTTTACCACCACCGTTTGGCCTATGTCTAGCCCACCAATTTTTTTGGCCATAGAAAAACCATATTCCATATCCAGTACTTCTTCGGCAGTTGGTTTTCTTTTACTCAAAACGCCAGCAGATGGCATCAAGGCCTTTAAGAAAATAGTCTGATCTATAACTTCTATACCTCTAGAGGTTAATTTTTCTACAAGTGCACTCATAATCGTATCATCATGTCTATCTGGCAACGAGGTCAAAAGTTTAATAGCCTGCCAGTCCGGAACAATTGCTCCTTCACTATACAGTACTTCTTTAGTCACTTTGCCAATCATGGTTGCTACTTTTACGTTATTATCCTTTAAAATATCTAATATCTTGCCCAATTTACCTATATGTGTACTATAAAAAACATCGGCAACTTCGGATAACTCTTCATCTAAACCGGGAACTACGCCCACAACGATAGTAGTGTAACCGGAAGTTTTTGCGCCTTTAACAAGATCAACAGGTAAATGTCCTACTCCGGCTAATATTCCTAAGGTTTTTTCCATGGGGTATCCTACTCCTTGCTGCTGCGAGAAGATGCACGACAAATACCGCGTTCTACATTGCGTAAGAAACGCATAAAATGTTCCACTTCTTCGCAACTATCTAATTCTTGTTCCATAGCATTAATAGCTTCTTGTAAAGTATATCTACTACGATAAAGAATTTTAAAAGCCTGCTTCAATTCATCTCTTACTTTAGGAGAAATACCCGCGCGCGATAGCCCTACACTATTTAGTCCTGACACATGAGCCGGATTACCGGCTACGATAACATAAGGAGGTATATCTTGGGTAATCTTGCTCATTCCTCCACACATACTGTTGCGTCCTATTTTTGTGAATTGATGCACTGCAGTTAACCCACCGATAACAGCACGGTCTTCTACAATAACATGTCCGGCCAAGGTAGCCACATTACTCATGATAACATTGTTCCCAACAATACAATTATGCGCTACATGCGTATACGCCATTAGTAGCACATTGTTTCCTACACGTGTCTCATTACCTTCACCCACGGCTCGATGAATAGTAGCACACTCATGTACGACTACGCCGTCACCTAAAATTGTACTGGTTTCTTCACCTTTATATTTTAAATCTTGAGGAGCTGCCCCAATGCTTGCTCCTGGAAAGAGCTCACAATTTTTACCAATAGTTGTATGTCCATCAATAACAACATGTGAATGAATAATGGTACCTTCACCAATGACTACATGCTCTCCTATAACAGCATATGGTCCAACTTGTACATTACGTCCCAGCACCGCGCCAGGATAAACTATAGCCGTCTCATGTACCTTGCGTATTGGCATTACTACTGAATCAAATCCCATAATCTTCTCTCCCCTAATAGCTATTTACCAAATATGGACTACATAGTCACGTTATTATTCTAAAACACAACGTGTCAAAATCCTTTATATTTCCCCTTTTTTAGCTTTTTTTTGCCAAAATACTTCGATTTTCTATCAAAAACAGCTTCATTTTATTCTTTAGGATCCATTATGGCAAAGAAAAACTCACCCTCACAAGCCAATTCGCCATCCACCGTACCTTGGCAACTAATAACCCCCATAGTTCCGCGCACCTTAGTAACTATAGCCGTTGTCACTAACTGATCGCCCGGTACTACTTGTTTGCGAAATCTAACTTTATCAATTTTACCAAAAACAGCAATCTTTCCTCTGTTTTCTTCCGGATAAAGCATAGCCACTCCACCTACTTGTGCCATGGCTTCAATAAGCATAATTCCTGGCATAATAGGGTCTCCCGGAAAATGTCCCATAAATTGAGCTTCGTTCATAGAAATATTTTTTATACCAACTGCTCTTTTCATGGGTTCCAACTCTAAAATACGATCAACTAAAAGCATTGGATAACGATGAGGAAGCACTTTTTGAATTTCTCTAATGTCTAGTGTAATCATTTTTTTACTCCTTGCCTCGAATTTATCTTTACGATAATCAGCTATTTGTTTGGCCACTGCGGCATTAAAAGCATGTCCTGTTTTTACCGCAATAACATGTGCTTTAATAGCACCCAATAAATATAAGTCACCAATAACATCTAAAATTTTATGTCTAATGAGTTCGTCTTCAAATCTTGGCACAGACAAAATTTTATCCGCATCAAAAACCACTACATTTTCTGTGGTTCCACCTAGGCCCATGCCCATTTTACGCAAAGCGTCAAGTTCTTCTACAAAAGCAACTGTCCTGGCAGGCGCTATGTCTTTCAACAATCTTTCTTCCGTACACTCTAAATCAAAAACCTGTGTGCCCAACATGGGATGTGAATTGATAGAGGTAAAGGTAATACGGTAGCCATCATAAGGCAAAACGCATATATAACGATCTTTATCGTAAAAGGCAAAAGATTTGTCCACTGTATAGATCTTACGTTCGTTATCCTGCGCTACTCTGCCGACTTGTAAAATAGCCTGCACAAAAGTATCTGCACTACCATCTGCTACCGGTGGTTCCGGCGACGACATTTCCACAAAACAATTATCAACTCCTGTCATAGCTAGTGCTGCCATGACATGTTCTATAGTGAACACCTCAGCCCCATTTTCGCTTAACGTAGTTGCCTTAGTCGTTGAGATGATATTAGAGGTAATAGCTCTAATACAAGGTTTGTTAGGTAAATCTACTCTAATAAAAACAATGCCGGTATCGACTGGGGCCGGTTTTAATTTTAAATCTACCGGTTTTCCTGAATGCAGTCCTATGCCATTACACATAACTTCCCCTGCCACCGTTTGTTGCTTGAAGCTTTCCACTAAACCTTTCCCTCCTTTATAAACGCAGCATATCTTTTCTTGCCATCCTTCCAGCGATCATGTACCCAAAACCACATAGCAGGATCCTGTACTATTTTTTGTTCAGCAATTACAATTAGTTTCTTCATCATATCGTGCACATCTTGTTTTTTGTTCGCTGTATTAGCAGTATAAAGAGGTGGTAGAAAGTTAAGCGTAAGGGTACTATCAGCATTGTTGTGCATAAAAAAAGGAAGTATAGGTGCACCATGCAAACGCGAAAGTAAAGCTGCTCCTTGCGGTACACGAGAAGGCTTGCCCAAAAAAATCAAAGGCTCTCCATCTGTTCCGGTGTCTTGATCATACACAATTCCCAATAAGTTTTTGTTGCATAAAATTCTATTAATAGCCAGCATACTGTTTTCCCCATGATTATATGCTATTTGCTGTCCTACTAGCTCTCTATATTCATTAATAAATTTATTCATGCCACCATTATTTTGCTTGCGAGCAATAGATAAAATCGGATAACCTAAAAGTGCCAAAACAGCCCCTGACATTTCCCAATTTCCATAATGAGCAGTGCACATAATTACGCCTTTATTTTGACTAAAAGCTGCTTCTAAGTATTCTTCGCCCTCCACCTTGACTATAGCTCGGAAATTATCTTTCGTAAGCAAGGGAAATCTTAGAACTTCTACAAGCATACGACCAAAACGTGTTACACTTTCTTTAGCTATAACTTTTGCTCTTGCTTCCGGCAAACCCAAGCAGTCCATAATATTTTGCACAGCCATATATTTTCGCCACTTAGGTACAACATTCCAAGCTATAAACCCTGTAAAATCAGCAAAGAAGTCGCGCATAAATTTTGGTAAAACACACATGAGCCAGCTTAAAAATTTCATTGCCCAATATCCTAACATTTATGCACCCCTTTCTCACTTAAAAAGTACTTTTAACGCCAACATAAAGATCATTTGACCTCATACCTATTTCAGCTTGAGCCATCTTTCCTAAAGGAACGGTCGCGCCATAATTAAAATTGTGACCATCATACTCCGACGCTAGGCTCAAGTTAAAAACCTCGCTATTAACTTTAAATTGTTTCTCCATGGCTACAAACCCATTTTGAAAACGTCCTGTACCAACACCTGCATGAGCTCTAAAACCCCAAGGTCCTTCTTTAGTAGCAACCACATATGCTGAACGATCTACTTTATCGCCGAAGTCTTCTAAACCTACGGCAACCGCCGGCGTAGTAACTGTTTCAGGCATAAACTGATATTTTGCACTATACATATTAAAGTCATCTCCATGTTTAGGGTTCAATCGACTATAAGCTATTTCCACCCCCGGTAAAACAGCTGCGTTTGCCCCTAAAGCGGTAACATCTTCTGTGTATTGTGCTATAAAAGACACATGCCCCAGACTTCTCACATTAGCAGATGGCACATTAATAACCCCAGAGGTAGAACTAAGTAAAATTTTAGCTTCACAAGGTACTGCCAATGCTAGACAGCCAATAAGCGTTAACATACAAAAATTTTTTTTCATTTTTTATCCCCTTACTTTTTTCCTTCTTGTAAACACTTAATGGCTTTTTCCAAAACCTTCAATCTATCGGTAATATCGCCAATACGTCTTAATTGAACCTCTTGTTTTAACCAAGCTCTATGTGGTCTTGCTGGGAACCCTGCACAAATGGAATCAGCCGGTATATTATTAGTAATGCCACTACGCGCTGCAAAAACACAGTTACTGCCTATATGAATATGCCCTACGCTACCAACTTGTCCGGCAAAAGTAACATTATCGCCTACCACTGTGCTCCCTGAAAGACCAACCTGTGCCACTACCATACAATTTTCTCCCAAAACATCATTGTGTCCTAAATGTACCAGATTGTCAAGTTTAGTGCCTGACCCGATAATTGTGCTCTCTACTGTCGCTCTGTCAATACAGGTATTATTACCAATCTCTACATCGTCGCCAATAACTACATTGCCTACCTGTAAAACTTTGCTGTGTTTACCTTTATCAGTAATATAACCAAAGCCATCACCGCCAATAACAGCTCCTGCTTGTAAAATCGTTCTATTGCCAATAATACAATTTTCTCTAACAGTAACATTAGAATACAAAACGCAGTTTTCACCAATATGCACATGCCGTCCTATATATACATGTGGATAAATAACTGTACCATTGCCAATAACTGCACCACCGCCCACATAGGCGAAAGGCAGAATAGCAACATCTTTTCCTAATGTTGCGGTAGGATCACTATAGGCATATTCACTCACACCTTTAGTAACTTCTTCCGGTGGTCTAAACAAAACCAAAAGCTTAGCAAAAGCTGCTCTTGGATTTTCCACTCTTATAACGGGCTTACCTGTAAATTCAACATCCAAAGGTAATACCAAGGCTCCTGCTGCCGAAAGTCCCGACTCTTCAACATGAGGAGGAACAGCAAAAGATATTTGCTCCGCGGTTGCTTCTTCTAAACCATTAACGCCCTTAACAATAAAATCAGGACTAGCATTCTCAAGTGTACCACCCAAAACTTTAGCCAGTTCCCCCAATGTTTTTTCCATTTTTTCTCCTCCATGCTCTGTTTAGCTCATAAAATATTTCGCGAACCTTTAGGGCTTAGCTGAATATTCGCCAACTATTTTGAAAAGGACGGACGTCAAAGTCCGTCCTTAAGCCATATATTACTTCATTTTTTTAACGATGTCTTCAGTAACGTCAACGCCACCTTGTGGAACTGCTTCTTTAACCAAAATAGCCCCTAGCTTCTTTTCTTTAGCAACTTCAGCAGCTGCTGTGTCAAAGCTAGCCTTTAGTTTGTTTTGCGCTTCAGATTGTAAAACCTGCATTTTAGCATTTTTTTCTTTTACTATTTTTTGTGCTTCTTCTTGGCTCTTACCTTCAGTCTCTTTAATCATTTCCTCTTGTAGTGCTTTACCCTTAGTCATAACGTCTGTTTTAATATTCTTATAAACAGTGCTTTCAGTTTCAATTTTTTGCATATCAACGACACCAAACTCAGCACTACGCCCACAACCAAATGACAATAACGCAAAAACTGTTACCATTGCTACTACTAATATTTTTTTCATGTCTTATACCTCTTTACTATTAATTTGCTATATTTTTAATTTCAGTGCAAACGTCATCAGTAACATCTACGGCCGAAATATTAGCCCTAACATTTTTTAGTACTAAAGTGTATTTTTTATGCAAGGTTACCTTTTTTAACGCACTAGTAATATCACTATTCATACTATTCAAAAGTTTGTCATGAGCTTGCCTTTTTAAAACAATCTGCTTGTCCATAGAAACAATAAGTTTTTCTAATTCTGCAGGTCCCTGCTTCATTTGCTCCGCATTACCGCCCTTTATACCCATAGACTTACGCATAAGTTCTGCTTGCAAATTTTGGGCATATTGAGCCATAGCCTTATGTGCAGCTGTAATTTCCGGCGCCATCTTGGTATTTACCATGGTCTCTATATCTTGCCTAATGCCTGCCAAAGCATTTTCTCTGGAAAGCAGAACTTCATTTAGCTCGTTAACAACATCAGCCCTAGCTGAGGCAGTCATTTTGACACTTTCTAGTTTCATACGTAAATTCACAATAGGTAAACGATATTTTTCTTCTACTGCTTCTTTGTTCTGGAGCAATTTTTCATCAGCAGTTTGCCTAGCTTCCCTTGCTAGTTTTTGCAAGCGGTCATTTTCGGCTTTTTCCCGTTCCGCCATGCGAGTAGTAAACTCTGCCTGCAGATAATTGTCCTTACCTGCTTCTTTCAAACTGCTCATTCTGTCTAAAAGCTGCAACTGTTTTTTACCTAATGCAAGCTGCTCATCCCGCAATCTTGTAGCTATATTTACTGCTTGTTCCGCTTGTTGAAGTCTTTTATATTGCGGATGTGCCTGCAACGCTTTTTGCCAATCAATAACGGCAATTGAAGGATTATCTTTTTTCACACCTAAATTGTTACCGCATGCGGAAACAAGCAAGGCCATAGCCAACAATACACACATAAGCCAACGCAAGTTATCCCTCCTCAGCAAACAACACAAAGCCCGCAGAACCACTAGATTACATCTGTCTTATTTTTTTAGTTCAGCATTAACGTCGGCATTAACATCTAAGCCACCATAAACTACAACACTTTTATCAACTACTACGGCTAAGCCTTTTTTCCTGCCAACAGCCAAAATAGCGTCATCAACTTTCTTTTTGATTGGATCAAGCAAATCTTTTTCCTTCGTACTTAATTGTTCTTGATATTGTTTCATTAATTTTTGTTTGTCACTGTCATTCATGCCCTTGCTTTTTTCTGCAAATTCTGTCTGTGCAGTCTTTACCGCACTATTCATAGAATTTTGCAATTCACCAATCCCAGGGGCATTTTGTATCAACTCTTGATAATTAATTGTCCCTATTGCTGATTCCATAACCACATTTGATGAGTTCCCGCCTATTCCACTTTGTGTTAATCCCAACGCGAACATACCTAAAATAAAAATGGCGGCTATGCTCAAAGATATTACTTTAACATTTTTTTTATTGGCTAATTCCATCATTTTGCTATCCCTACTCTCTTGAACTTGCTTACGCCCTAATTTAACCTAATAATTATAGCAACAATGGCCTTCGCTTTCAACCTTTTTCACAAATTTCCCACTAGGCGCAAGTAAGCTTTATCCTTTGCATAAACATATTCCGCACTTAAAAATTCGTGAATACGATACCTGAGGCCAAACTCATTATTAGCATCACCGCTGAAATGTTCTGCTCTGATTTTCCATCTTGAGGAGAATTTGTATTCCAAGCGGTAATTATTTTCTTCATCTGAAATACGTCTGGCATAACCTACAGAAAAATGTCCCATCTTATGCATATAGCCGGGAGCCACCTCCCACTCCATAGGATTAAAGGTTACAGATGCTTCCGCAAAAATTTCATCGGTTTTGGAAATATATTTTCCTATATGAGCAACTCCTGAAATATTTTGACCATCGCGTCCAATATCGCTATAGCCTTCAAACCACACTTTATAGCGCGGTGAATCCAATCTTGCTTTCACCAAAGTATCAGTTCCCGGAACAATTGTTAAGGTAGGCGCAATGCCATAAAGTCTAATAGCTTTTTGTTTTTTTAGCACATCCAACAATCTTCTTTGCACATCAACTATATTATCGCTAATATATTGTACAGGTAACCCCCGCAAATTATTGACTTCCTTCGTAAAAACCTTATTGGTTTCTAAAAAGAGAATATTAGGCATGTTATCTGACAGGATTTCCCAATGCACATTTTGCACCAATTTACCAACAGGGTAGACAACTACTTGAACTATAGCATTATCGCCTTGTCGAATTAAATCAACAGCGGCCTTAAAATTAGGCAGGGCATCAGCTACTTCTGCACGAATTATTTGTCGCAAAACGCCCCCTGCCCAATCTGTTGCATCCACAGATGCTCCACTTACTGTGTCTTTTATTTTCGTTTGCAGTTGGGGCATTTTTCTTAAAAGTTCTGCTGCCATATCATCATCTACATCGGAAAAACGAATATCTACCTGCACATACTCGATTACTTTCCCCCAAGGTGACAAAAGAATGTTCACTTGAGTAGTCTGTCCTATTATTAAGCTAACATTTTCCACTTGATAGCCTGTAATTACACGGTCAGCTACTTCTTGCAACAAATTTGCGTAATCGTTCTGGGTAGCTGATATTTGCTCTATTTTCCTGTCTAATAAAAGCTGTTCCGCTACCACCTGTATGCTAGACGTCATTCTGTTAAGCAGTATTTCGCCTGCACAATGTGCAGAATCTTGAATATTCACCTGCATATGTTCAATGGGAGCGGCCAGGACGACTGTTGGTGAAAACATGAGGACAAAGATAACTACTAAAATTCCATACCGCCATTTCATCCTCACACAGCTTCCCTCCTAATACACAAGCTTTTAGAATTGTCCACCAAAACTAAAGTGGAATCTGCCACCATTGCCTCCATTAAGTGGAACACCATAATCTAGGCGTAATGGCCCCAAAGGAGAATTAATGCGCAAACCAATACCTGCACTATATTTCATTAGTCCCAAATCAAAATTGCTTTCATCGTAATCTTTGCTCCAGGCATAACCAGCATCAGTAAAAACAACTCCCTGTACCTTCTTAACTAGAGGCACGCGATATTCTACACTGCCACGAAGCATACTGTTTCCTTTAAATAGGTCATCACGATAACCACGAAGAGTTTCGCTACCGCCTATGGAAAAACGCTGGCTAAGAGGCATGTCACCATTAGCTAAACCTAGGCCTATATTTACAGCAATAACGTTGTTTACGCCTTGGCGATAATAATAACGGTAATCGACACTATATTTTTGGAAGTTAAAATCACCACCAAAAGAAGCAACCTCTACGGAATAATTATTTCTTTTCCCTTCACGGGGATCATAAATATTATCACGGCTATCTAAGGTACGGCTAAAAGTAACACTGCGTGTAAGACCAAAGTTTTCCTTCAAACGTGCTGCTATAACATCAGCACTTTGCTGGGTACCATCACGATCATAGCCTTCAAAATATTGGTTAGCGTAACCGCTCACCGGTTTAACATAGCTATCATCACGATTTTTTAATACTACAGCGTTGGTGATGAATTCATTATCTGTTACGCGGCTAAAGGATATTTCCTGGCCATTTCTCTTTTTATAATAGCGGGCAATTTCATCGCTGTCTCTGTTGTAATCGACATATTCATTTGTCATATTATAAACAGTGATTCCCATTGTTGTTTCTTTTTTATCAATCCAAGGACGCACGTATGATAGTTCATAATTCTTACTGTATTCATCAGTACCGCCGAACTCCCATCTAGCATTGACTTTATCCCCTGTACCTCTAAAGTTTTTATCGCCAATAGAAATCATACCCAAGATACCGTCAGCATCACTATAGCCAGCACCAATACCAAAGGACCCTGTGCTCATTTCCACCACAGAAATTTCTACAACAACGGTATTAGGTTCTTGCCCAGGATTTAACTTAATATTAACATCTTCAAAATAGCCTAAATTATAAATACGCTGCATACTGCGTCTTGCTGCCTTAGCATTAAACGGTCCGCCTTTTTTCAATTTCATTTCTCTGGTAATAACATAATCCTTAGTTTTGGTATTACCATTTATTTTAAAAGCTTCCACAACGCCTTCATTAATTAGAATAGCTAAATTCCCATCAGGTAACAGCCTAATATCATTAACGCGGGCTAAAATATAGCCATTTTTGCTATATTCACTTTCAATTTTTCTGGCCCCTTCATTAACTTTTTTCGTATTTAGTACTTGACCATTAGGAATATCCATTATTTTTTTAATATCAGACGTAGACAACTTAGTATTTCCTTCTACTTCTATGCCTTTAAAAACGGGGTTTTCCATAATATTATAAGTAATTTGTACGCCTTCCGGCACTTCTTTAAAACTAGGGTCTATTTCGTAAAACAATCCTGTTTCATACAATGCTTTAATATCATCTTCAAGTCCAGCAGCAGTTAACGTAGTGCCAGCTTTCATGTTCAGCACTTCTTGTGCTTTCTCTTGATCAGAGGCTAAAAGACCTACTATACTTACTTTGGACACTAAGCTACCAACATAAGGTGCTACTTTAGCGGCATTATCAGCTGACTTACTTTGTGCATTTTGCAAAGATGTTGCTCGCATGACAGATTTAGAAATAGGAGCTACTTCTAATTTTTCTTTCGTAGCTTCTACTTTTTTATCTGTTGCTAAAGGCTGGCTGACAGACACCTCGGCATACACCGGTGACGTTAAAAGCAAGGATGTTAATATGCTTGCCGCTAATGGCTGCCAAATTTTTCTTTTTTTCATGGTTAACCCCCTAATTTACTTCACTTAATTTTTTTCGTGCTACACGCACTAAATTGCGAATCTCTTTAGTTTCTGCAAAAGACGTGTTCGTAATTTTCACTTCTGTGTGAGCCTTGGGGTTTTCCAACACCGGCTCTGCAATTTCTTTAACTTTATATTCTGCAACGTTGCTTTTTGCAGCAACGTTAACATTATTAGTCAAAACAGGTTCGCTTGCCTGCCTGCCTACAGATACAGGCATTTTTGCTTGCTGTACATCAGTATTTATTGGCAAAGCTTTTGTAGCCAATAAATTATCCGCAACTGGCTGGGTACTTTTAGCCAAAAACCAACTACCAGCACCCACTAAGACCAGAATAAGCGCAATGGTTAGTGCAAGGGTCTCCCTAGCCCAAAAGCTTTTAGAACCTCGTTTTTCTCGCAAAAATCTCATCTGTGCTTCTGCTAACATTAGATCCAATTCGCCCCTTGCCCCATTATGAGCACGAAAGCTTTCTTCTGCATTTTTTAAGTTGCTTTGTAAAGTTTTAATCTGGTCACAAATACCTTTTTTTTCTCCAACCATTACCTTCACCACCCTAAAAGCTATACTGATATATAGTCCTAATAAGCACTCGTTCACTGCCTGTCATTTATATTAATTTTAAGCTTTTTTCTCACATTTACTTGTTTTTGCGAGTTTTTTCGCTATAATACACCCTGAAAATTAACTTTGCTTCAAATCTGCCATTAAACGCGATAACATACCACGCACACGCCGCACACCTTTTTTTTGCAAACGGTACACATGGCTCGTAGTAACATTAATCCTAGCTGCAATATCTATAGGTCGCTTGTCCTCTAAATAAAGTGCAGCCAAAACCTGTTGTTCTTTATTTGGCAAACGCTCCATAGCCTCTAATACTCTCCCGGAAATAAAATCTCGTTCAGCCTGCTCCGCTGGAGATGCTTCAGCGGAAACTAGTGTATCCGACCATAAAATACCGCTGCCGGCAATAGCCTCGCTGTCCAAAGACAGTGTACTACTACCATACTCAGCATTTAAATAGTCTATCATCCTCCCCTTAATACGATGCAAAGCGAAAATACTAAAAGCTACACCCTTAGTATAATCAAAACGTTCCGCTGCCTCCAAAAGGCCAACTGTTCCTTCCTGAATGAGCTCCATAACTTGGTCTGAAGGCAATTTAAAAGTCAGTGCAGTTTTAAAAACCAAAGGTTGGTAGGAACGCATAAGCAAATTATGGGACTCGGCATCTCCATTGCTAACTTTTTGCCACAAAGCAAGTTCTTCTTTCCTTGTCAACAGTTTTATCTTTCTTAATTCTTCCAAATATTTGTTAAGCATACCCAGCCTCCCTTCGTTATTTTAAAATGCAATCTGATATTGAATGCCATACCATCTTCTGTTTTTCTCATCCATAGAAAAATTCAAGTTTATTTTATCATTAATGCTATACTCAGCAAAAGTACTATGATATTCTTGGTCCAAACTAGTTGAGTAACCCAACATGACATTTTTCATAATATGTTTGCTAACCAGTATATTATACTGGTTTCTATCCTCATTAGTAAAGTTTTCTGCTTTTAAAGTGTCTATATCAAAACCAATACTGGAGCGTACGCTTCCATTATAAATCCTAAATTCATCAAAAGAAAATGTTTGTTTCATAAAATCTTCTATGTCTCCCATGAAAGTCATTTGCAAACCTGCATCCACAAGTCCCTGCACATTTTCATTATCAACACTGCTAGTAGCATTGTCGCCTGTTGTTTTGAGTGTCAACATACGCAACAATTCTCTCTGCGATTTAGCAGGATTAGATGTCAAAACAACGTTTAACTCATCTGCAGCTCCCTCAGCCTTAGCCGTAATGTTATAACGACTAAACCGACTAGTAGCTTCAAAACTGACTGAAGGCATAATAACCCCAGGCAGTGGCCAAGCCACTGAAGCGTGTTTTATATTAAATGGTGTTCTAATATAACTAATAGTACCCTTCGTTGCATCTATATTGCCTTCAATATTTGTAAATCTAGTACTGCCTATAATATGCAACCCTCCTGCCAGCCACAAGTCGTACATATATTTATTACGCAAGTGAATACTAGGTCCCAATTCCAGGGTTATATCAAGACCTATATTAGAATTTCCTGCCGGCATTGATGGAATCGCCGGAATATTCAAAAGTACATCATCCAAGCGAATTTTAGCAGTCAAATGCGGCCTATTGCGTTTTTGTGCTACTTCTCCGTGCGCATTAATCGTTCCATTAAAATAGGTTGATTCAATTTGGGCGTTTTTAGCGTCAAATTCTAGTAAATATGGTTCTGTAGCCGCATCTGTAAAAGCAAAATTTCCGTGAGCTGTAAAGCTGCCGCCCTTACCTATATTTGTAGACAGTTCATTCAAGGTTACTTGTTTTCCCTTAAAATTCACTTCCATTTTGAAATTATCAAATAAAGTAGCTATATCTCTAGCCTTAATTGTCCCTTGCTCAATTTTAACAGAACCATTAATTAGTGGTTCCTCTAAAGTTCCACTAATATCTAGGTTACCTTTAGTATCACCCAAGGCCCAATCAATCCAGCCCGTTAATGAAGGCAAGATTGATAAGTTAGCATTATCTAATTTAACCTTCAAATCCATTTGCGCTTCCTGATTTCTACGTGCGTTTTTAGCTCGCAGTAAATCTCGCGGAAAAGTTCCATAGGCACTAATCTTGTAAACGCTTTTTTCTAATAGCAATTGTTCAAGCTTGAACATGTCATCTCTTAAGGTTACCATGCCATATAGATTATCAAAAGTAACCCCTGATAATTCTCCCTGACTGACCTGCAAAGAAAGATTTCCCTTAGGATTATCCAAATCACCTGTCAATTGAGCTGTAAAATCCATCATACCACCAAAATCAGGGGGGTTAGTCATGAAAGCCGTTAAAATAGCTGCATTAGCCTTATTAGAGCCCACTTCTAAATCTATTTTGCGTGTTCTAAGGTCTACACTTCCTTGCGCTGCGATAAAACCACCTGTATTCTCTTGGGCTTTCATATTATTTATCTGCCATAGCCTTTTTTTGTAAAACAAATTAAAATCAATATCCTTAAAAGCAATTCCGCGCACTTTGCCTTGATCGACTTTCCCGATTATGCTAATGCCACTACCTTTACCTTCTTTGTTGATTACCATTTTGCCATTTAGTAAACCTTGAATGTCAAGGTTTTCCTTCGCCATTTTTGCTATAGAATTTATGTTTCCATTGACTGCATTCAAAGTTCCTTGCAACAACCCTTTTTCTAAATCTAAAAGCAACACAGCCTCGTAATCGCCGCCGGCCCCTTGTTCAAAGGTACCATTTAATTTATTTACCATACCACCCTTGCTTTCCACAAAGAAAGCAAGTCCTGTTAACTCTTCACCATTTATTTTTATTGAATTAGCTGTCAAGGCACCTGCAAATAAAAGTGTTTTGCTAGTTCCCCTTACTCTACCACTGAAATCTGCCAAACCTTCTACCTTAGCGTACGTTTCTAGCTTTGGCATCCGTTCTAAATGTATTTTCCTAGCATCCATGGCAAAATCCAAATTACCGGCAGAATCCATTGTCCCGTCTAAATCAATATTAGTTGTTAAAGCTTTAATCTTAAAATTCTTTAGACTTAGAGCACCAGCGTTATAATCATACAATCCTGTAATATCATCAACTAAAAATTTCTTGAAACTACCATCCCATAGATGCATCTTACCGCTAACTCTCAATGCATCAATAGCGCCAAAAATATGTGCTTGGTTGTCTAAATTCCCTGTTAACTTGATAGTAGGAGCGAAATAATTAGCAAGCGGTTCAACACGCACGTTATTAGTCGTAATATCAAGATCTATTACCGGCTGTGTTCCACTTATATCTATCTTTCCGTTTACTAAATGTTCTCCCTGCGCCATATCTATTTTTAATTTACTAATTTGCAAAACATTATTTTGCAGCACAATAAACCCTTGGGCACCAACAAACTTTTCTCCTAAAATTTCTCCTGCCCCTAGTGCAGCCTTTCCTGCAACACGCACGGAAGCGAGCGGCCCTTGCACTGTAAATATTCCAGACAAGGTTCCACTTATGTCTTGCTTCGTTAGCTGTAAAAATGGTTCTATAGGCAAGTCAGAAAGATGTGCCTTAGCATCAATAATCTTATCTTTCCAAGAACCTGAGGTCACCATAGCCCCGCCATTATCACTAAAAATGCTAAAGTTATTGACAATAATATTATCTTTATTGATATCTACATCTAAAGCTAAGTTTCTAAACATAGTACCACGCCATTGTAGTGTCATTAAGTTAGCAGCCGTACTAAGTTTAAGATGGTCTTGCGCCAAATATCCTTCCACGGTCATCTCGCCGTTAGCAATAATATTTTCAGCATCAAATTTAGCCAACGGAGCCAAATCAACCTGTTGCATACTCACATCAGCTAAAATTTTACCACTTGCGATTTCATAACTACCGGTCAGAGAAATATTACCACTTGAATATTCCGCCGTAGCTCCTAAAACATTTATCTTTTCCCCCTGCATAGACAGCGGTATTTTCACATTAGTAAGACTTTCTCCTGCCACCACTAACTCGGGAACGGTTAAACTACCTGTAATACCCAAATCTTCTTTAGTTCCATTTAAAATTAATTTACCACTAAACAAGCCTTCTAACGGTACAGCAGTAATCATTTTTGTTAAATCAAGACTTTTTACTTCAACAACCAAATCTTTAGCAATCGGAGCTTTAATATTGGCAAAATCAATGCCGCCATTTATTTCTACTTTTTCGCCATTTACTGTAGCCTTAAGTTTATCTGCTGTAAAAGTCATTTCATGAACCTTAACCTTACCATCTAAGGTTACTGGCACTAGACTGTTGCCATTAACAACTGTGCCTGCTGCTTGGAAAAACTTTCCGGAACCGGACATGCCTACACTATGCCCATCATTATTCCATAATATGTTTAATTCTCTAACAGAGCCAGATATATTGCGTACCGGAATATAGTGTTCAATTAATGCCGTAAATTTATCTAAACTAAAAGATTTTGTTTTGATTGTAAGAGCACCACTCGTATTAGAATTCAACTTGCCCACTATAGATAAAATTTCATTGCGCAATGAAAGATCTAAATCTAGAGCATAGTCTGGATTGCCAACTGCAGAAATCTCTCCTTGCACACCTGTTGTCCACATTCCATAGGGCGTAGCTATAACTAATTGACCGTTGTTAATATGAACTAGACCTTTGAAATTGGTATCTTCCTTGTCCCGTGCTTTCAGCAATTCTGTAATATCTAATTTATCATTCTTATCCATATTAATACGAATTACCGGATCGTTAATATCAAGGGTATCAATAGCACTTACAATGCTTGCCTTAGTTAATCCCTTAAGCAGACTAAAGCCAATAACAATAGAAGGCGCTTTGGCCACCTCTTTACCAGCTTTATTGGACACAACAATATTCTTGGCCGTAATCTCCAAGGTGTTGGACACTTTCAGTCCTTCAATATTAACTTTGCCATTTATATAATCATTTGCAATGGTTTCTATGTTAGGAATAGTCGCAGTTAAATAATGGGGTACTATTATATTAATAATCCCCAAATATAAAGCTATCAGCAAGACCACAAAGCCCAATGACCACTTTCTTACAACGGACATTTGCAATAATCTCCTTTAAAGAGAATTTTCCTATGATTTTTCTCCAGCAATAGCTATCATATGCTGCCAATATTCTATCTCGTATAGTATACCAAATTTTAGCACAAAAAAATACCGTCACTATGCTTGTAACGGTATTTTTAGCATTCTTTTGTTAATTAAGTACTACTGGAACACCCATAGCTTTCTCCAACTGAGCATGAGAAGTATTATAGTCGTAGAGAGCTTGTATATAGTTGTTTTTAGCCGTTGTTAATGCGACTTGGGCATCAATAACATCCGTATTAGTACCAACTCCTGCTTGATACCTAACCAATGCTATTTTATATGCTTCCTCTGCTTCAGATATAGCAAGAGAAGTAGTATTAATACGTTTTTCTGCTTCGCGCAGGCTCAAGTAATAAGTACGCACAGCTAATTGAACACTATCGGTAGTTTGACGATAAGTTTCTTCTGCTTTTACTACATCAGCTTTAGCAGCAGCAACCTTAGCAGCCGTTACCCCATAATCCCAAACATTCATAGAAAGGGTCAAACCCACAGACCAATTATCATTTTTTGTAGCCGGCCAAGAATTATTTGCCCAACCAGTAGATGCTGTTGCATTCACAGAAGGCATATTTCCGGCATTAGCAACTTTTTGAGTTGCTAATGCCATATCAACAGAAACCTTTGCCTGATGAATTTCTGGCCTGTTGGTCATAGCATATGTTATACAATTTTCTAAAGTACTATTATATTTTTTGTATTCTAAACCCTCGCTAACACTAAGGTCCGTAGAAATTGGCAATCCTATCACATTATTCAAGCTAGCTACAGCTACATCATAAGCATTTTGCGCCTTTGTGAGTGTTTGCTTAGCATTGGCCAACTCTACTTGGCTTCGAAGAACATCAATTTTAGCAACAACGCCTACATTAAACTGTGCTTGTGTATTTTTTAAATGATCTGCAAGCTGCTTTACAGATTCTTTGTCCAGTGTAACGGTATTGGCCGCTTCTAGTACAGAATAATACCCTGTAGTGGCGCTTAGCTTAGTAGCCTGATGAGATTCATCCATACCATATTGATAATATACATAATTTTTACTGGCTTTATCGATAGCTCCGGAAATAGCACCACCGGAATAAAGTGGGAACGCTAAAGTAACTCCATTTTTAAAGGTACCTGACGGACCTTCCTGTGTACCAATAGGATTATAATATCCCCCACGATTATTGCTGCTGCTAGCAGTAATGCTGCCCCAACGAGAACCCTTAGCCTGATCCTTTCCTGCTTTAGCATTAGAAAGTTCCGCACGAGAAATTTTCACATTGGAGTTATTGACCAAGGCCATGTGTACTGCCTTGTCTAAATTAAGCTCCACTGTAGCTGCAAATGCTGTCTGCATTGCAAGAGCACTGAGCACCGTCGCTACTAAGAGCGTTTTTTTTGTTAGATATTTATTTGTCATATTAGCCCTCATATTACTACTGACCAAATAGTCAGTATAGATAGATTATAGTTACTTATTTATGTAAAGTCAACTTTTTATTAAAAATAGCTACGCACGCCAAAATAAGTAGTATCCGAGCCATTACCATTAACTTCTGTACTTTGTGCTATAAGAGAAAAATCTTTCGTCAACGCCAATTCTCCGCCAACTCTCACCTTAGTATCATTGAAATCATAAAAATCAGTAAACAATTTAAAGTTACGACCAATCTTGTAATTCATACCTACTCCAAAAGAACCCTGCATCAAACCAGCACGAACACCAAATCTAGGATTTACCATTTTATTATAGTTTAAATCAAGTTTTGTGTCATCTCCTACGTCAGCACCTCCAATATAAACGAAACTATGCTCTAGCAAAGGAAACTGCACGCCCATGTCAGTCCGCCATTTTTTATTTTTATCATTGTACATTACATCAGTTTGTGCCTTAGCATCTGTAACAACACCAAGCATTTTATTAGCCTTTTCACTAGTTTCTCTGGCATTATGTATCGTAGCTTTTAAATCTTTCTTTGTTTGAGGATCTGTAACCACATCTTGCAATGAAGCCGCCATTTTTTCAATATGTTCACTGGCTGTTGCCATATTTTGAGCCATTATAGCCATATTTTTGCCTGTAGCACCACTATTGTCTGCACCTTCCATAATACTATTCATATGTGCTGTCATTAAACTCATATCATGCACCATTTGAGAAATTCCTTCTTGGTTATTAGAGGCTAAATCTGCCATAACCTTGCTAAAGGTATTTAAGTTCTTACTGATTTCACTAGCATTAAGGAAGCCTTCGCGCATAGATTTTTGCACTTCTTTATCACCAAACACGTTGTTGAAGGCATCAGCAATATTACCAAGTTTATCCAAAACTTTAGAAGACGCCTCCATGAACTCATCTAAACCTCTTGGTTTAACGCCTGCTATTACCTCTTTATCTTTATAATACTCATTACCGGCAAATTCCGGTGGATCAATCGTAACGAATTTCGTGCCCATAACACCATCCATGCCAATAGAAAAACGGGAATTGCGCGGGATTTTAGTATCTGCGTCAATTTTTAAAACGGCGCGCACCTTCGTGCCTTGTACACCTATGTCTTTTACCTTACCAAACGGCACCCCGGCAAAGCGGACTTCATTCCCCACCTTTAACCCATTGACCTGCTCATATACTACATTGAGCACATAACCGCTTCCGGAAAAGCTAAATACCCCTAAAAATGAAATAATCATGAGAAAAAGTGCTAACCCAGCTATGGTAATTGCCCCTACTTTTGCATCATTTACTTTATTCACTAGCAGCACCTTCCTTGCGATTATTTTCTGCAAATAACTCGCCCTTAATAAATTGTTGTACAAATGGGTTAGAGCTTTTTTTAATTTCTGACACTGTCCCCCTAGCCTCAATATGCCCTTCATTTAGCAGGGCTATTTTATCTGCCGCCATGAAAGCAGACCCCATATCATGTGTAACCAATAAGGATGTTGCCCCCAATGTTGCTTTTGTTTTCAAAATCAATTCACTAATAACGTTAGCCATGATAGGGTCTAATCCAGCGGTTGGTTCATCATAGAGAACTATTTCAGGTTCTAACGCTATTGCCCTTGCCAAACTAACTCTTTTTTTCATACCACCGGACAGTTCCGCCGGATATTCTTTTTCGGTACCCGGCAATCCTACCATATCTAGCATTTTCTTTACTATATCTTGGATTTCTTTTTCGCTTTTATTAGTATGCTGCCTTAAGCCAAAGGCAACATTTTCATATACGCTTAGAAAATCAAACAACGCCGAGTACTGAAAAACCATCCCCATTTCTTTGCGCAATTCATTCCACTCATCTTCACTAAAATTTACTACATCGTGGCCCTTTATAATAATGTGTCCACTATCAGGTGAAAGCAAGCCAATGAGCAGTTTTAATACCGTGCTTTTACCACAACCGCTGGGGCCAATAACTGCCAAGGTTTCTCCTGCACACACTTCAAAACTTAGCTTATCCAAAACAACCTTAGGACCGAAAGATATACTGACTTCTTGAAATTGAATAATCGGTTCTGCCACGCTTTATCCTCCCTGCACAAACAAAATCACGGACAAAAAATAGTTCGTGACAAAAATTAATATTATAGATAATACTACAGATGCCGTTGTAGCAACGCCAACACCTTCAGCTCCTTGTTTAGCTCCCAGCCCTTTATAACAACCTACAATTGCTATAATAGCCCCAAAAAACGCCCCCTTAATCATACCTCCTATAAGATCCCATGGTTCTGTAAATACCCTGATAGAATCTATATAAGAATAACTACTTATATCTGCATAATTAGTCGCTACTATCCAGCCTCCAATACTACCAACTACATTAGCAAAAACAATTAATATTGGCAACATTAGTATCATGGCAATAAAGCGTGGTACGACTAAATAAGCAACCGGATTTGTTGCCATAACCTTTAGGGCATCTATTTGTTCAGTAACCTTCATAGTGCCAATCTCAGCTGCAATAGCCGCACCTATACGTCCAGCTACTACTACGCCAGCCAAAACAGGAGCTAATTCGCGTCCCATGGCAATGGCAACTATGCCTCCAACAGAATCAGAAGCACCAAAGCGAACAAATTCCTTAGCTGTTTGTACGGCTAAAACCATGCCTGTACACATAGTTGTTACCATAACAATGGGCAGGGAATCCGCCCCTAGTTTTGCCATTTGGCGCAGCATTTCCGTTAAATTTACTTCGTTTACGCGTCTACAAGTCTCACCAAAAAGGATAACTATCTTGCCTGTATTGGCACAAGCCTGCACTATGAACTTTCCTACAGCTTCACAAAGCGAATTTAAGTTCCTATTCATAAACTCTCCTTAATATGCATACTACTATGTATACCATTATACTTCATTCAAAAGGATTTTTCCAAAACAATTTAAAAAAGCAGTGAAGCTTTTTACGCTTCACTGCAAATATCTGCTTATATTAAGGCAATATCACTTATATTAAGGCAATATCACTTATTTTCAATCATTACTGTAATTTCTATATCCCCATTAGCTATAAACTTTAAGGGATATTTTTGTTTATATTTGCTTCCCTTCATCATGCTCTGCAAATTAGCAGTGGCCGGAATAGTATCTTTGCTTTCGTTAACCTGTTCTTCAGTCTTTTTAGAAATATTTGGTAAAATATCTACAACCATTTCATTATTGCTGTCTGCCTCATTAAATTCATCTAAAAATTCTTTAAACTTTGGTTTTTTAGTAACCACCGGCACACCTGATTTGGCTTCTTGTTGCTTTTTTATAAGCTTTGTCAACCAAGCATAGGCATTCCCACCACGTATAACAATATTCATTGGTCCAAGCTTTTGTTTTTCCGGTACCTTAAGCTCTATTTCCTTGGTAAAATTTCCCGCTCGATAAGGCTTGAATTCTATAAGCAAAGGGATTATACTGCCAGGTTTAAATTTTTCCTTGGGTATTTTAGCACTAACTATTTCAGCGACTTCAAAATCCGACGTTGCTTCCACATCAACGTTAACAGCAAAAATAGTGACTTTTTCAAATTTATTTTTCATAAGCATATCGCAGGCATAGGCTAATTCGCCGTTAGTGGCCTTAGCAATATCATTACTATTATAAAACATGTTCTCTCTTCTAAGTGTAATCTCCCCTGAATTTTCACCTCTAGCCGTAATATTAAAGGTTATATGGGAAGTTCCTCCACCTTTTCTATCAATAGTCTTATTAAGCACATTGTAACAAATACTATCAACTAAACTTGGAACTAAATCTTCATCGGTAATTAGCTGTACGCTGGCCGTTTTATGTAGACCCCTATCTTTATCCGTAGCCGAAACAAACATGGGTATTATTTTGGGATTTTCCTTAATTTGCCCAGCTATACCCGTTGCTCTATCTTGAGATATGCGCCCCTTTAAATCTCCTAGAGCACCTACCTTAAATGCCGATTCCATGTTGGGAATAGAAGCAAAAATCCAAGCATTGGTCATAAAGTAATCTGACGCGCCTCTTTGCAAAAATGGATGCCCAAATGCCAAAATGCGGCCAGTTTCATCATCTTTCCACGTCACGGTGCCAATTGCGCCAATAGACATATCTCCACGAACCAATTCTACGCCAATAGAGCTACCAGGTTCCAATGCTACCTTGCTTAAATCTTGATTACCTGTAGGTACCGCATAAGTTTTGAGTCCCGTAGGCAATAATTTATCACTTAAATATTTTATACCATCTTCTGTAAAACCACTAACCATAAGCGGTGTATTTTTCGGTAAAAATACAGCAGGGCGAGGGTCATAATTATCAAACATCTTTAACATTTCTCCTATAGGTGTCAAAAAACAATAATTAGGATCGGAAAAAGCCTTGCCATAAGCCACTGCTCCTGCTAAACAACCATCTATGTATACCGGACTGCCACTCATACCTTGGGCAATACCACCCGAACGCTCAATAAGCGGACCTGAGGCTTTAATTAAAATATTATGCCCTGTCACATCCGATCCTGTTACACCCAGCACCTCCACATCAAAGGTTTCTATATTGACACCTTTGATAACCGTCTTAGCATAACCATGCATACCAGGATGTAATTCCTCTACGGAAATAGTAGGAATAGCCGCCGCAGCTGCTACAAGAGGCATACACAAAAGCAATACTAGTATCAATAAAAACTTACCCTGTTTCATAACTCACCCCTTATTATATGGTAAAACCGGCGTGCCTAAGCTACGCCGGTTTTACCACTGCTTATAATCAAGGCTGGACTTGAACAACTACTTGCCCTGCCCTAATAAGGCTTCCTGGTGCTACCGACACAGAAACAACTTTGCCACTGCAATTAGCGCGAACTGCTGCTGCTGTACCCGCAATAGTTGTTACTTTTACCAATATCTGACCTTCAGAAACCATAGTTCCTTGAGAAACTAAGCCCTCTGCTACCACAGTTCCAGTCAAACTACTTGTTTGAGGTACTGCTCCTGCCGCAAACGCCAGCCCGGCACAGGCCAAAACCATTACCAAGCTCAAAAGAATTATATTTTTTATACTAAACAACTTTCTCACCATAATAGATCATCCTTTCATAACCATACAGGACACCCCTGTCATATGATTATAATACGATATCACTATATTGACAAGTTTCATTGCCTGTCAAAAACTCCTAAGGCAACCCGAATAGGTCGTTCCTTGCCATCAGAGGGCACATTAACTACCTTACCGCTAATAACCATTTCACTAGACCCGCCACCATCAAAATTCATAGCTTTGTAGGCATGTAGTTTCACCATATAATCGGCCAATTCCTCAAGGGTCAAACCGGCACTAATAGAGGACCTGCCATCTACCACCACCACTAGTATTGTTCCATCTAAGCGAATACCAATGGCTGTACGCGGAGATCTTCCTTGGGCAACATCCGGAGCAATATCTTCAGCTACAGACTGTACACTACGCACACCCCTATCAACCAATAATGGTCCTGCACCTACAACACATTTCGCCCTATTAGCAGCCGGTATACCAAAACTTTGCCGAATACTTACTCTATCGCCAACTTTTAAACCTTGTAAAAATCTAGCCGCAGTACCATTGCCTGAAAGAACAATAGTATTAGGCTGTAAGATAAGATTGCCCCTATTAGAAACTTCTGTGACCCTATTTTTTTCAATTCTTACTTCTGTTCCATAAACATTAGTACAAGTACTAACATTGTAGGCATCATTGTAATAAATCAAGTCATTGGTAATTCTAGAACGATTCATCCCTGTAATATTTGCTGTTTTACCGTCAGGACGACTAATTTGTCCCACATAGGTTGTGTTAGGAATAATTTTCACTTCATTTTTATCGTCAATAATAAGTGCTGTATGTGGTGAATCTTCAACAGAAATCCACTTTTTATCTAACATTAGGTTTCCCACTACCCAGGTCTCAGAATCAAAATAGGAAGCATTAACTGCTGCTATAGCACCAGCTCTCATTACCATTTGTGACAAAGTTCCTTTTTGAATTAAATTACTATGCCCCAATATTGGCTTTAAAATATAACCATTGTTAGGTGCTATTTCTAAGACATGTATTGTCTCCGGCTTTGTGTCTAAATATATTTGTTCATAATTATATGTTACTCCCTTAGCAATAGTTAAACTACGTTTTTCTTGGTTAATTTTCTTGAAATCAACAACTATTCTATTGGGTTGTTTTAAAGAAAAGATAACATATTTAGGTACCTTCTGATAAAAGTCAACTATTAGACGACTTTGCGTATTGAACCGTTCTAAAACAGCCCTTTTTACTAAAGGATCTTGTAATTGAACACTTTCTGTATTCTTAATTTTAGCATCAAAAGTAATTATCAGCTGCTTGCCAACAACGGACTCTGAATATCTTGGCATATGATCAGTACTAACCACTAAGCGCGTTCTTTCAGCGTTACCCCCTGAACGTAAATTACTTAATACTGCCGCCATAACTGCTTGTACAGGCAATAAAATTAAACAAATAGCAATAAAAATAGCCTTTTTCCCTACATATTTTCTCATTACATAACCCTCTTAGTAGTGGCAACGCGTGTAAAAGCCCTACAAATTCGGAGCCCTTTGGTTGCTGATTTCCAAATGAATAAGGACGACCCAATGGCCGACCTTATTTTAAAAATATTTTTTTGTAGAACTAAGCTCATTATAGACTCTAATTATCTTTTGCGGCTTTCCATAAATACTGAATCTTTTAATACTCTCAAGTTTGCTAAAGCCTTACCTGTTCCTAGTGCAACACAATCCAGCGGATTATCTGCAACCCTAGTATCTATCCTAGTCTCCTCTTGTATTAATGCTGCCAACCCATCGAGCAAAGCCCCCCCACCGATTAGAACAATACCCTGTTCAACAATATCAGAAGCTAATTCCGGAGGTGTTTTTTCCAAAACTGAACGAATACAAGCAACCAACATACTTATAGGTTCTGCCATTGCCCTGTATGTTTCATTAGAAGTTATTCTAATAGTCGTTGGCAGACCTGTAATTAAATCCCGCCCGCGCACGGTAACCGCTGCCTTACGCCCATTTTTGCTTACAGTGGCAACTCCGATTTTAATATCTTCTGCTGTGCGTTCACCAATTAAAACATTGTGTTCTTTTTTTACAAAACGCACAATAGCTTCATCGAACTTATCGCCGCCTATACGTAAAGATTGGGCAACCACAATACCACCCAAGCAAATAACCGCAACATCAGTTGTTCCGCCGCCAATATCAACTACCATACAACCGCGGGATTCGCCCACATCCAGGCCAGCCCCCATGGCTGCAGCCATGGGTTCTTCTATTAAATAGGTTTTTGCTGCTCCTGATTGCATGGTAGCCTCTAAAACTGCTCGTTTTTCTACAGTTGTAACACCTGAAGGAATACAAATCATAACCCTTGGTTTAAAGAACATACTTTTGCCGGCAACTTTTTGCAATACGTTTTCTAGCATTAATTGTGTAATATCATAGTCAGCAATTACGCCTTCGCGCAAGGGACGAATAGCAACAATATTTTCCGGCGTTCTCCCTAACATGAATTTTGCCGCACGTCCAATAGCAACTACTTTGCCTGTTTCTCTATCAGTAGCAACTACGGATGGTTCCTTTAATACAATACCCTTGCCTTTAAGAAATACTAAAATATTGGCTGTCCCAAGGTCTACACCAATATCAACACTGTTAAAAAACCTATTAAACCCTTTACTATTTAAAATGTTCATCTATTTAGCCTCTCGCCGCTCTATGTCTGCGCCCAATTGTTTGAATTTACACACCAGATTTTCGTATCCCCGATCAATATGAAAAATATCTGTAATTTCCGTCAAGCCATCTGCAACTAAGCCCGCCAAGACCATTGCCGCTCCTGCTCTTAAATCCGTAGCCCTTACTTGGCAACCCAAGAGTTTAGGCACGCCCTCAATCATTGCTCCCCGGCCACTTGTTCTAATATTAGCTCCCATACGCACCAATTCATCTACATGCATAAATCTATTTTCAAAAACAGTCTCAGTTACCGCACTCTGTCCTTGTGCTATGCTCATAAGAGCCATCACTTGTGCTTGCATATCCGTTGGAAATCCAGGATAAGGCAGTGTCTTTATATTAATACCCCTCAAATTTTGGGGGCCTATAACACGCACACCACGAACATCCTCTTCAATGGTCGCACCGGCTTCTCTTAGTTTAGCAATAAGTGGTTTTAAATGCTCGCATAAAACATTATCTACCCGTATATCACCGCCGGTCATAGCTCCCGCTACCATAAAAGTTCCTGCTTCTATTCGGTCGGGAATAACCGTGTGTTCTCCCCCTTTAAGCTCTTTTACTCCTTCAATGCGAATAGCATTTGTACCAGCGCCTCGTACTTTGCCGCCCATAACATTTATATAGTTGGCTAAGTCCACAATCTCCGGTTCCAAAGCTGCATTTTCTATAATAGTAGTTCCTTTGGCCATAGATGCTGCCATCATAAAATTTTCCGTAGCCCCTACACTGGGAAAGTCTAAATAAATTGTTGTTCCTACAAGACCATTGGGTGCTGATGCCTCAATATAGCCATGTCCCATTTCTATTCTGGCTCCTAAAGCCTCAAATCCTTTCAAATGGATATCTATCGGCCGTGTTCCTATGGCACAACCTCCGGGTTGAGAAATTCTTGCTTTGCCTTTTCTAGCAAGCAAAGCCCCCATAACTAAAAAAGAAGCACGCATTGTTCTTACCAATTCATAAGGAGCTTCACAAGACACTATTTCTCGACTATCTATGTGCAGCGCATTAGGTTCGCTATAATCTATCTTCATACCTAAACATTCCAAAACTTTACAAATAGTTCTTACATCTTCTAATACAGGTACTTCTAATAAGTAACTGCTTTGAGAACCTAAAATAGCTGCTGCAATAATCGGTAACACTGCATTTTTTGCTCCGCTAATCTTAACCGTACCTGTTAGCCTGTTGCCGCCTCTTATAAGTAATTTTTCCACCAAATTTCCTCCAACCCTATCTTTTACTGTGGTAGGAATAATACCTACATCCCTAATAGTTTATCACTAATATTGCTTATTTGGCAATTAAATATAGTACAAAACAACCGCCTAATTTCAGACGGTTGTTAACCTTGACTATTCCTTTTTACTATTATTTGCATCATAAGAACTAAGTCCCATTTTTTTATATTTTCTTCCTGTTGATATCGTCTTTCTTCTTCTAATTCTTTTAAGCGTTTTTTCTTCGCAGCTAAGCGTTCTGCCTTAATTTGCTCCATCTCTTCCAAGGTCAGTTCATTCTTTTGCTCTTCTTCTTGCTTAGCTTTTTCAAAAGCGTTCCGCTCTTTTGCTATCTTTTTCCTATGCTCCTCGGCTTTTTTGCGAATGGCAATATCTACTTTTTGCCTTCTGCTCAAAACAACTTTTTTTGATGCTAACGTGCTATATAGCAAATAGGCAATTGCGGTGGGTGGAAAAATTAAGGAAAATACAACCCAAAGATTCTTATATCTGATATCCTTTTTCTTGGAATCACGATAAACAAGGTAGACTATCAAAAAAGTAATACTATATTTTAGAACAATCTTCAAAATATCAGACATATTATCCCCCCCGCGTTATTAATCACATATAATTATAGCATATTGGGCCCGCAAAATAAAACACCTTGCGCTGGGGATAATATATCCACAATCGCAAGGTGTTAATTGGTATTAGCTTTTTACTCTTTCCCTGTCCGCAAGGATATTGTAATAGGTTTCCTTTTCCATGATTTCCTTCTTAATGAGTGCTATCTTTTCTTCATCATCCAGCTTAGCTAAAATGTTACGCAAATCAGAAATTTCTTGCCTTAACTGCCCCATTTTACTACCTGCTACCTTACTAATAAAATCCTTTTCCGCCATGGTTTTCACCCTCCTCACAACAAACTTTATTTACCATTATTATAATCAATACCAACAAAAATAGCAATGTTATACCAGATAAAAAACAAGAGTCTACGCGCATAAAATGCACATAGACCCTTATTAAAGTTTAATGATTAACACTAGCTAGTTCAGCCGTTTTTAAACGAGCCTTAGCACACTTCAATCTTTTTGCAACAGCCACAATATCCGTGGTTGGTTCTAAATTAGCAAGCAGGTTTTTAGCGGCTTCTAAGCGATGTTTGTTTTTTTCCACGTCAATATCAGCAGAATCTTGCGCGTCTACACTCAAAATCGTTACTTTGTTATTGCCGACTTCCATGAAGCCGCCCTCAACGTAAACAAAGTGCAAAACCCCTGCCTCATCTTTATACTTCAGTGGTCCTTCTGCTAAAGTAGCAATCAAAGGAGCATGGTTAGCCAATATTCCTACGCCGCCAACAACGGTTTCAGCTAGAACATAGGAAATATCTTTGCGCACTAATAAAGATTTATCCGGAGTTATTACCTCCAATTGCATTAACTTTGTCATGCAATCACTACTCCTTCATCGTATTTGCCTTAGCTATAGCATCATCAATGGTACCAACCATATAGAATGCCCCTTCCGGCAAATCATCATGTTTACCCTCAAGAATTTCTTTAAAACCACGAATGGTTTCTGCTAAAGGAACATATTGACCGGGAGTGCCGGTAAACTGTTCAGCAACAAAGAAAGCTTGACTCAAGAATTTCTGAATTTTACGAGCACGAGTAACTGTAATCTTATCGTCTTCGCCTAGTTCTTCCATACCAAGTATGGCAATGATGTCTTGAAGTTCTTTATAGCGTTGCAAAATCGCTTGTACGCCACGAGCTACTTCATAGTGCTCCTGTCCAATTATCAAAGGATCAAGAATACGACTGGTAGAATCCAAAGGGTCAACCGCAGGATAAATACCAAGTTCAGCAATCTGACGGGACAAAACTGTCGTCGCATCCAAATGCGCAAAAGTTCCTGCAGGAGCAGGGTCAGTCAAATCATCGGCCGGAACATATACTGCTTGTACAGAAGTAATAGACCCTGTGGTAGTAGAAGTAATACGTTCTTGCAAAACACCAATATCATTAGCCAAAGTTGGTTGATAACCAACAGCGGACGGCATACGACCAAGCAAAGCTGATACTTCAGAACCAGCCTGAATAAAGCGGAAAATATTATCAATAAATAACAACACATCTTGTCCAGCGACATCACGGAAATATTCCGCCATAGTAAGGCCGGTAAGACCTACACGCATACGAGCACCAGGGGGCTCGTTCATTTGTCCATAAACAAGAGCGGTCTTGCTAATAACACCGGATTCTTTCATTTCGCCCCATAAATCATTACCTTCACGAGTACGCTCGCCTACACCTGCGAATACAGAATATCCACCATGTGCAGTAGCAATGTTATGAATAATCTCCATAATAATAACCGTCTTACCAACACCTGCGCCACCAAATAAACCAACCTTACCACCTAAGGAATAAGGTGCAATCAAATCAACAACTTTAATACCAGTTTCTAGAATTTGGGTAGTTGTTGATTGTTGGTCAAAGCTTGGAGCCGGTCTATGAATAGGCCAGTAATCAGCTGCTTCAACCGGAGCATCATCATGGTCAACTGTTTCACCCAAAACATTAAAAATTCTACCAAGAGTACCTTCACCAACAGGAACAGTAATAGGAGCTCCTGTATCAATGGCATCCATGTCACGTACAAGACCATCAGTGGTGCTCATTGCAACAGTACGTACTACATTATCGCCAATATGTTGCATTACTTCAGTAGTAAGATGGATTTTAATACCATCTCCTACTTCACCATCAATAGTAATCGCGTTATAAATGCTTGGAAGGCATTTTGGTGGGAATTTGATGTCGATAACAGAACCTACAACTTGAACTACTTTACCGATATTCAATGTTTTCCCTCCCATTTAATTTACTGTAGAGCTTCTGCTCCACCTACTATTTCATTGATTTCATTCGTAATACCCGCTTGCCGCGCCTTATTATATGAAACCTCTAGTTTGTTTAATAAGTCGTTAGCATTATCAGTAGCGGAAGACATCGCTGTCATCCTCGCCCCTAACTCACTGGCAGCTGCTTGCATGATAGAAGCATAAGTCACTGTCCTTAGATAGTAGGGAACTAAGTATTTCAATGTTTCTTCGGCTTTGGGCTCAAAAATAACATCGCTAATACTTTCGTCTGCGTTTTCGCCCTCATAGACATACAAATCAGCTACGGGTTCTACCACAGGAGGTTTTACAGGTAACAAACGTTTAATAACCGGAGTAAAAGATAATGCTGATTTAAATTGTGTATAAATCAATAGTACCTCATCTACGGCACCTGAAACAAAGAGCTCTTCAGCTACGCGTGCAACATCATCAGCATCATTATAAGTAGGCTTATCCGAAAACCCAAAGAAGGATTCATGAATGCTAAAACCACGACGCTTAAAAAAGTCTTTAGCCTTACGTCCAACGGTAATTAAAGTATAACTATCCTTGTCCATAAGCTCGACAACTGCATGTTTAAGTAAATTAGCATTATACGCACCTGCTAGCCCCTTATCAGAGGTAACAACGATATAAGCAATTTTTTTAACAGGCCGCTCACACAAAAGCGGATGCTCATCAATATTAAGCCTAGACATCATTTTAGGGTCACTAACAGCAGTTAACAAAAGCTCTTTGACCTTGTCAGCAAAAGGACGACTCGACGCTGCTTTTTCTTGCGCACGACGTAGCCTAGCAGCTGCAACCATCTTCATAGCCTTGGTTATCTGTTGGATGTTCTTAACACTTTTTATGTGTCTATGTATCTCACGTTGATTTGCCATTAGTTATCACTCCTTTACGCTGGAGGTGGCAAAAGTTTCTTTAAAGTTTTCTATAGCTTTAATTAAAGCGGCCTTAGTTTCGTCAAGATTTTTTTTATCAGTACGGATGGAAACACCAATTTCCGGTGCATTCGCAGCCATAAACGCTAAAAATTCCTTTTCAAACCTTGTTATGTCTTTTACAGGAATATCATCACAATAACCATTGGTAGCGGCAAAAAGAACCATTACTTGTTTTTCTACCGTTAGTGGCACATATTGACCTTGTTTTAGAATTTCAGTCATACGGGCACCGCGGTCAAGCTGTGCTTTTGTGGCTTTATCCAAATCCGAACCGAATTGAGCAAAAGCTGCTAACTCACGGAACTGTGCCAAATCTAAACGAAGTGTACCGGCAACAGATTTCATAGCCTTAATTTGCGCTGCACCACCAACACGTGATACAGACAAACCTACATTAATTGCAGGACGAATACCTGAGTAGAATAATTCACTCTCCAGATAAAGCTGTCCATCAGTAATAGAAATTACATTCGTAGGAATATAACCACCAACATCACCTGCAAGGGTTTCAATAATTGGCAATGCGGTAATGGAACCACCACCATTTTCCTTGTTACGTCTTGCAGCACGCTCCAATAAGCGGGAATGTAAATAGAAAACATCACCTGGATAAGCTTCACGACCTGGTGGACGACGAAGCAATAAACTCATGGCACGATAAGCAACTGCATGCTTAGACAAGTCATCATAAATGATAAGTACATCTTTGTCTTGATTCATAAAGTACTCACCAACAGTTACGCCTGTATAAGGGGCTAAATATTGCAAAGGAGCAGAATCAGCAGCAGTAGCTGCTACAATAATAGTGTATTCCAATGCGCCATGTTTTTCCAAAATACGGGCAATACGAGCAACAGTAGAAGCTTTTTGTCCTATAGCAACATAAATACAAATAACCCCTAAGCCTTTTTGATTGATAATAGTATCAACACCAACAGCAGTTTTGCCTGTACCACGGTCACCTATAATAAGTTCGCGTTGTCCACGTCCAATAGGAACCAAAGCATCTATAGCCTTAATACCTGTTTGCAAAGGTACATCGACCGGTTGACGAGCTGCAATGCCTGGAGCTGGTGATTCAATAGAATGTGTTTCTGTAGTTAAAATATCACCCTTGCCGTCGATAGCAATCCCAAGGGCACTAACAATACGGCCAAGCATAGCTTCGCCAACCGGTACTTCCATAATACGACCAGTGCGCCTAACAATATCGCCTTGTTTAATTTTAGTTTCGCCGCCCATCAAAACGATGCCGACTTCTTCCGGACGCAAATTTTGCACCATACCCGTTACACCATCCGGAAGTTCAACTAATTCACCGGCCATAGCACCACGCATACCTGTTACAGTAGCAATACCATCACCGACTTTTTCAACAATACCTACTTCTTCTAAATCAATATCTATTTTGTAATCCTTAACGCTGTCAGTTAAAGCTTCAGCAATTCCGGCGGGTTTGTCAAGAGACTGTCCATCAACTTGTACCTTACCCATTTGTGCGCCAACTTTTTCCAACTGACGCTTAACGCTTGCATCAAATACCTTGTCACCAATTTTTACAATGATACCACCTATAATAGACGGTTCAACAAGTTTTTCAATACAAACTTCTTTGCCAATCTTTTCAGATAGGATTACGGAAACAGACTCATATTCAGATACAGTAAGCTCAGCAGCTGTTGTTACGAGCACGGGAATAACTTTTTCATTTTGGCAAAAGGATAGCTCTTTCGCTGCAAATTCAAGGGTTGCAATGCTTTTTTTTATTAAAGCAATATTCTCATTGTTTTCCATACTGTATCAATCACCTCCGTATTCACTCATAGTTGATAAACTATGAGAAAGTTTAAGTCCTAAGACCCTGTTATTCTTTTCCTAAATTACAAATTGTGCCAATGTTGACGATTTCCCAAAATTTGATCAGTTGCATCTGCAACTAATTTTTGGTCTTCAGCAGAATTTAACTTTTGGTTAGCAACTTTGCTAGCAATTTGCGTACTCAAAGCAATAACCTGAGTTCTAATATCCACTAAAGCTTGTTGTTTATCCTGCTCAATACGTTCTTTAGCGGTCGCCATCATAGCATCTTTTTCTGCACGCGCTTGTTCCATGAACTCGTCGTGTAAATTTTGAGCAACTTTGTTCGCCTTATCCACAATGTCAGTCGCTTCTTGACGTGCGTTAGCCAATTGCTCAACATACTGAGCCTTCAATGCTTCCGCATCAAGGCGAGTCTGTTCTGCAGTATCAAGATCGTTAATAATACGATTGCGACGGTCATCCATAGCCTTTATCAAAGGTTTATAAGCAAATTTTGCAAGTACCCACAAAAGAACAATAAAATTCAGGATTTGCGCAATAAGTGTAGCATTTATACTAACCATCTATGCACTCTTCCTTTCTCTCTCATCTTCTAGTTACTCCCGAATTATTTTACAAAAGGATTAGCAAAAACTAGAACGATAGCAATAACGGCAGCGATAATAGGAATAGACTCAACCAAACCAATAGCAATAAGCATGTTAACCTGGTAGTTGCTTGCTTGCTCAGGTTGACGAGCCATACAATCCAAAGCTTTAGTAGCAACAGCGGAGTCTCCAGCCGTAGCGCCAAGGACAGCTCCTACACAAATTATAGCGGCTGAGATTACAGAAACAGAAACAATAATAGCATTTTCAGTCATTTTAAATTACATCCTTTCGATTTTCAAAATTGTTTTTGATTTTCAAATTATATAAATTTTAAATTTGAATAAATTAATACTTACCATAAAGTAAAGTGGTTTTTTCTTAGTGACTTGCTTTAAAAACAGGAGCCAGAGCAATCATAGTCAACATAGTAAAAATAAAAGCTTGTAAAAACCCTATAATTAAGCTGAATCCAATCCAAATATTAGGAATAACCCAAGGTGCCAACATATATAGTACTACTAATAAAATCTCACCGGCAAGAATATTACCAAATAAACGAAGGGCCATGGTTAATGGCTTAGCAATCTCCTCTAGAATATTTAAGGGAAGCATAGCCGCAAAAGGTTGCGTAAAATGTTTGAAATAACTCAGACCTTGTCGCATAACCCCGAATAGATAAACGGCTAAAGACACCGTTATGGCCAAACCAAAAGCTACATTAATATCGTTTGTAGGGGAAGTTAAATGTGGTCCAATTTGTGGTAATAAACCCAGTTCGTTGCCAATGAAAATATAAAGAAACAAGGTTATAACAAAAGGTGCCGCCGTACGCCGTCCTTCAATACCCATGCTGCTTTCCATCAACCCATTAAGCCAATCTACAAAAACTTCTACAACATTTTGTATACCAGAAGGAATGATCTCGGCTTTTCTGGTTGCTGCAAAGACGATAACGGCTACTATAAGCATTGTCAACCAAGACATATACATAGTTTGCATATTAATTACAACTCCGCTAAAAATCTCCGTCGGTAAATAATGAATTATGCCTTCGGACGCTTCTGCTGTTCCCATTCAGTTCACTCCTTTCTTCACGGCCTCTTCAATTTGGTTTTATCTCGGCTCGCGATAATAATTAAGTTTAAAACTAAAAATATATGTAATAGTATAAAACTAAGAAAAACTCCTATAACGCTTAGTTTTAACTTCAACATAACCAAAACGATAACCGTTACGATGGCAAATCTTTTAAGCAGGGTTTTGTGCATGTAGGAAATAGCTGCTTCCATGTCTTTTTGCATTCCTTTATAAATCCCACGCAATATTAAACCTGTATCAAAAAGAGCAACGCCGCAACCAATGAACCAACTATAGAATAAATCTTTGCGTATAAGCCAGGCCGCAATACAAATGATAACTGCTACAACTATTTGCCTCAGAAATATTTGCTTACAACCCGCAAAAAGCTCTTTTTTTTGATTTTCCATAATTTGTTCCTTTTCCCCAATCATTGGCATTTCACAGGGATTTTACAAAAATATCACAAATTCCTCAATATTTTGGGCTGCTATTGTTTATTTTAATATATAAGACTCTATGTGACAACTACTTTTTTGTTTTTTTATTAAAAAATTCCCGAATAGGTATTACGGGATAGCCATAATTGTGCAAAATTAGCTTAATAATGCGCTCGGCCGCTTTGCCATCACCGTAGGGATTGCAAGATTCTGACATAGCTCGATAATATTGTGGATCCTCTAATAGTTTACTAGTCTCTTGTTTCACTAACTCTTTATTTGTACCAACCAATCGCACTGTACCGGCCGTTAATGCCTCAGGTCTTTCAGTCGTATCTCGCAGCACTAATACTGGCTTACCTAAAGCAGGAGCTTCTTCTTGAATTCCTCCTGAATCAGTTAAAACTATGTCAACTCTGTCCATCAAATTGGTAAAAGGTTCATAATCCATAGGCTCAATTAGATGCACTCGTTCCAGATGCCCAAGAACTTCCTCTGCTACCGCCCGCACTTTGGGATTTTTGTGCATGGGGAAAATGGCCTCTACATCTAGGTGTGTCTCCAAGACCTCTTTTAACGCAATATACACATGGCGCATTGGCTCCCCAATATTTTCTCTACGATGGGTAGTCATCAAAATCAGCCTATTGCCGCTATCAAGAGCTTTTTGTAACTGAGCATCAGAAAAAGAGAATCTCTCTTTGACCGTTGTGTTTAGTGCATCAATAACGGTATTTCCCGTTATAAAAATTTTCTCCGGACTTATGTTTTCTTTAAGCAAATTATCTCGTGAGGTCGTAGTGGGTGCAAAATGAAAATCGGCAATTGCCCCAGTTAATTTTCTATTCATTTCCTCTGGGAACGGTGAATACTTATCCCCTGTTCTCAGCCCAGCCTCTACATGTCCCACTGGTATTTGCATATAAAAAGACGCCAGAGCACCTACAAAAGTCGTAGTTGTATCGCCGTGGACAAGAATAATATCAGGCTTGGCTTCTTCCAAAACATGATGTAATCCCTCCAAAGCGCGACCTGTAACATCGTACAGTGTCTGCCCTGTCGTCATTATATTTAAATCGTAATCAGGGACTATAGAAAACAGCCCCAAAACCTGATCAAGCATCTCCCTATGTTGTGCCGTTACAGCAACTATAGGTTGAATATAATCAGGGTATTTATGCATTTCTAAAACTACGGGGCACATTTTTATTGCCTCAGGCCTAGTTCCAAAAATAGTCATAACTTTTAATTTTTTCATTAATCTAATACACCCCTATATTGTCAATGATCGTTCAAAATGCCGATTTTTTTAGCCCCGATGAAAATGGCGGCCACAATAATGATTAGCAAAACAATAGCATAAACCCCATCAACTTCAGTGAACAAAACTGCACTTAAACATAAGCCACCACTAATTAAATACATGAGTATAACAGCTTGCCGTTGTGTAAATCCCATTGCCAAAAGGCGATGATGTAGATGTCCTTTGTCCGGTTTAAAAATAGGCTTACCATTAATGTAACGTCTGGCAATAGCGAACGCCGTATCCATAATCGGTAATCCCAACGCAATAGCCGGAACTATTAACGCAATCGTTGCCGCACTTTTAACTGCGCCGAAAATAGAAATAGCAGCTAACATGTAGCCAATAAACAAACTGCCGGTATCGCCCATAAAGATTGTCGCAGGGTTAAAATTATAGCGCATAAACCCAATAGTTCCACCTGCCAAAGCTGCTGTAATGATAGCGATTGGATAGAAACCTTGTTGCAAAGCAACTAAAATAACTGTTACAGACGCAATGGCAGATACTCCTGTCGCAAGCCCGTCTAATCCGTCCATAAGATTTACTACGTTAGTAAAACTAACCACCCAAAAAACAGTAAAGGGAATAGATAAATAATCCAAATAGAAATAACCACCAAAAGGATTGTTAAACCATTCGATACGTATATCGAATAAAATCAAAACCAAGGCCGCCGCTATTTGACCCAGCAACTTTTTTCTTGCACTAAGTTGATATATGTCATCAAATATTCCTACAATTAAGATAACCGTACCGCCTAGAAGTACACCCACAACATCCTTGGTTATGTTCATACATGACAACACTGCTACCATAAAACCGGCGTAAATGGCCAAACCACCTAATCGTGGCATTATAACATGGTGAACTTTGCGTGCATCAGGCCTGTCAACTGCGCCCACACGAAAAGCCATTTTTTTTACATAGGGCGTCAAAACCCAACCGAAAAATAAAGCAATGGCAAAAGCCACTAGATATGATTGCACTTATGCACCTTTCTGCGACCGCAATCGCCCACATAAACTGTTTATAATATAACGCTTCTACATAGTATATTACAAAACGCCTTTTACAACAAGTAGGCAATACACACCACTAACAGAAATATTGACTAATTAACCGCTATTTAATATTATTTTTACCGGTATCCTCTTCTTTTTGCCCCGAGAATACCACCATTTCAATATGGCCCGCTTCACTCATCATTTCTTCTGCCAATTTATCAGGATAAGGATTAGCATAAACTATTCTTTTTATCCCGGCATTAATCAAAATTTTGCTACATACAACACAAGGTTGATGTGTACAGTAAAGTGTAGCTCCGGCAATAGACACACCATTAACAGCTGCTTGAATAACAGCATTTTGTTCGGCATGAATGCCCCTACACAGCTCATGCATTTTCCCTGAAGGAACATTAAGCTTTTGTCGCAGGCAGCCAACTTCTGCACAATGTGGCAACCCTTTAGGTGTGCCATTATAGCCTGTAGCTAAAATTTGTTTTTCTTTAACCATCACCGAACCAACGGCGCGACGTAAACAAGTAGAGCGCTTGGCTACTATCTGGGCTATCTCCATAAAATAACTGTCCCAGTTAGGACGCGCCATCAATCCGTACCAAAAATGCGGTCACCCGCATCTCCCAAACCAGGAACTATGTAACCATGCTCATTTAAATGATCATCCAAAGCTGCCGTGTAAATTTCTACTTCAGGATGTGCTTTTTGCATAACCTCCACACCTTCAGGAGCTGCGACCAGACACATCATCCTTATTTTTGTGTAACCCTTTGCTTTCAGCATGGTAATAGCTGCCGTAGCACTTCCACCGGTAGCAAGCATAGGATCAACTACAATTACTTCCGCACTTCTATCTTCAGGAAGCTTCCAATAATATTCCACCGGTTTTAAAGTTTCCGGATCGCGATATAAACCAATATGACCAACTTTAGCATTAGGAATAACTTGGGTTACACCGCGTTCTAAACCCAAACCAGCTCTTAGTATTGGTACAATAGTAATTCCTGATACATCCAGCTCAGATCCCGTAGTTGTTGCTACAGGAGTTTCTACAATCACTCTTCTGGAGGGCAGATCTTTTGTTACTTCATAAATCATAAGCATTGCTATTTCATCTAACAATTCACGAAAATGCTTGTTATCAGTTTTTTTGTTGCGTATAATAGTCAATTTGTGATTAATAACTGGATGATCAAGTACATGTAAAGCCATTTTGGCAACCCCTTCCTTATAACCCCGGATACATTGGATATTTGGCGCATAATTTTGCCACTCTGTCAGCAGCCTCTTCTTGAGCAGCCGTATCCTCAGCATTGTTCAATACCAACCCTATGATTGCTGCTACTTCCAGCATGTCATCAGTTTTAAAGCCCCTAGTGGTAACTGCCGCAGTACCTAAACGAATACCACTTGTAACAAAAGGACTAGCTGGATCAAAAGGAATGGTGTTTTTATTACATGTAATACCAATTTCATCCAATAAATGTTCTGCCACTTTACCGGTTAACCCTTGGCCACGTACGTCAACTAAAACTAAGTGATTATCCGTGCCACCTGAAACCAAGCGAAATCCAGCCTTTAAAAGACCTTCAGCAAAAGCTTGACAATTGTCAATAATACCTTGTTGGTAAGCTTTGAAATCAGGCTGCAAGGCTTCACCTAAAGCAACCGCCTTGGCCGCAATTACATGCATCAAAGGCCCACCTTGAGTTCCCGGAAATACAGCTTTATCAATGGCCTTAGCATATTGTTCTTTGCACAAAATCAGTCCGCCTCGAGGGCCGCGCAAAGTTTTATGTGTAGTAGTAGTAACTATATCCGCATAAGGGATTGGGCTGGGATGCAAGCCTGCCGCTACAAGTCCTGCAATATGCGCCATATCTACCATAAGCAAAGCTCCTACTTTATGTGCAATTTCTGCCATGCATTTAAAATCAATCACACGTGGATAAGCACTAGCTCCTGCCACTATTATTTTAGGCTTATGTTCCATGGCAAGTTTTTCTAATTCGTCATAATCAATGGTTTCGGTTTCAGCATCCACGCCATAAGGTACTACTTTAAAGTAGGATCCCGAAATATTTACAGGGCTACCATGAGATAAATGTCCACCTTGAGATAAGTTCATTCCCATTATAACGTCGCCCGGCTTTAAAAAAGCAAAATACACCGCAGTATTGGCATTAGCACCGGAATGAGGCTGCACATTAGCATGTTCGGCACCAAAAAGTTCTTTTGCTCGTTCTATTGCTAGTGTTTCTACTTTGTCTACATATTCGCAACCACCATAATATCTATGTCCCGGATATCCTTCGGCATATTTATTGGTTAGAACCGTACCCATAGCCTGCATTACGGCAGGAGAAACAAAATTCTCAGAAGCAATTAATTCGATTTTATTACGTTGTCTGCCTAATTCTTCCTTAATTGCAGAATCTACTGCCGGATCAACTAGTGCTAATTTTTCTAAATTCATTGTGCATCCCTCCAAATATTATTAATAAACAGCTCTTGCTCCACCAATTAGGGGAGCTCTTGTCCGCGCTGCAGTTAAAATTGCGTCGCCAACTTTATTTTGGAGCAAACGTACCGGTACTGCTACCCTTCTAAGATGCATACCTATGAGCGTCTGCCCTATGTCAAGGCCTAAATGCGCCTGAATTTTTTCCACTACTATAGGTTGTGAGAAGCTTGCATAAGCCGTAGTTCCCAAGGCACCACCTGCATGTTGCACGGGTCTCACGCATACTTCTTCCCAACCATATTTCTCGGCAGCAGCTTCTTCGGTTACTACTGCCCTATTTAAATGTTCACAGCATTGTACTGCTAAAAACAAACCATGCCTAATTGTTACTTCCTGCAAAACCGCGAAAATAGCAGAAGCCGCAGCCATCGAGCCTGCTGTTCCTATTTTGCTGCCGACTACCTCGCTTGTACTACAGCCTACAACTAGAACCTGTCCTTTTTTAGGTTCAGCTAAGGAAATTAATTCCTCCACTGCCGTTCTAAGTTCCACCGCTATTGTTTCCATATTCATGAAATCACCTTATTTTTCTAAGTTCATTATTTTTTCTACACGGCGAGCGTGACGCCCTCCTTGAAATTTGCCATCTAAATAGGTATCAACTATTTTTTCAGCTAACCCTTTTCCCACTACTCTTTCACCCATACACAAAACATTAGCATTATTATGCTCTTTACTCATTAAAGCTGAGAAACAATCACCACATAAAGCAGCTCGTATGCCCTTCACTTTGTTAGCCGCAATGGAAACCCCAATTCCAGTACCACAAATCAAAATACCAAAGTCCTGTTTTTTGGTCACAACTGCTTCAGCTACTGCTGCTGAGTAATCAGGATAATCCACTGATTCTTCGGTATATGTGCCATAATCCTCTACTTCTAATCCTTTTGCTAACAAGTAGGTTTTTATATGCTCTTTGAGATGAATACCGCCATGATCACTGCCTATTGCTATTTTCATAATAATACTCTCCTTAGTTTTAATAAATTATATACTGTTTAGTATGAACAAATTACTAATATTTTATCACAAAAAGCTGGGAATTGGTCCTCTTTGTAAGAGAAGTTTTCCTCTTTCAGCTCTTAAAATATTATTCCCCGCTGCCTTGCGCATTCTATTCATAATTGCCAGACCCAAAGCTTCTTCTGAAACACCTTGAGCGACAATAACATCCACTTCTTCTTGGTCAAAACAACGTAAGTAATCATAAAGTTTTTCCGCCAGTTCTGCCTGCGTCTTACCCCAAGAATGAGCCACCACTTGGTTTGATGGGACTAATAAACTAACTGTAGCCGCATCGGCCAAAACACCAATCTTTTTCCCTGCCTGTGTGGCCTTGTTCACAAAAAAGCTAATCTGTTCGGCAGCAAACGCTCCTTCTAGCAAATACATCTCTGCTTTCGGTGCATAGTGACGATATTTCATACCAGGAGCTTTAGGTTTTTGATTTACCAATAAAAGACCTGGATCAATTTCCACCGCGCCAAGGACCGCTTCTAGCATTTCCAAAGTAACGCCACCTGGGCGAAGAATTGTCGGTACCAAGGAAGTTGTGTCAACTATAGTAGATTCTACCCCGATATCAGAGGTTCCTCCATCTATAATACCGGCAATAATTCCTTCCATATCCTCTTGCACAGCCGTTGCCTTAGTGGGGCTGGGTCTTCCTGATTTATTGGCCGAAGGTGCCGCTATAGGGCAGCCTGATAATTCAATTAAAGCTTTCGCTATGGGGTGATCAGGCATACGCACAGCAACCGTATCTAGCCCAGCCGTCACCTCCGTTGGCACAATTTCGGACTTATTAACGATTAAAGTTAACGGTCCCGGCCAAAATTCATCCATAAGACGCACAGCACTTGGTGATAAATCTTTTGCCAATAACCCCATAGCGGCTTTATCGGCAATGTGCAAAATCAAAGGATTATCAGCAGGGCGCCCTTTCGCTGCAAATATTTTTTTAGCAGCCACACCATTTAGACCATCTGCACCTAAGCCATAGACCGTTTCTGTAGGAAAAGCGACAACTTCACCTTCCCGTATTAATTTTGCTGCTTCTGCCAACTGTGCTCCAATATCTTTGTTTTTATTTAAGTACCAAAATTTCGTTTGCATATTTACTTCCCTCTTTAGTAGCGAATACCATGCGATCAATATTAGCATAGTCATTGCAAACCGCCGTTATTATTAAACCCTGTGCCTGACATAAGGCAGCAACCTGCTCACCTTGTCCAATGCCCACCTCGAGCGCCACCATTCCCTCAGGAATTAGGAAATTATTTATTCCCTGCAATATGCGCTCATAAAAGTCCAGGCCCTTAGGTCCGCCATCTAAAGCTACTCTAGGCTCCTTTAGAACGTCGGCTGCCAACCCAGCAATATCTTTCGTAGGTATATAAGGTGGATTAGACACTATGACATCAAATTTATTATCTGTCGGAAGCTTGCTGAATAAGTCGGACACCAACCCACAACACCTATGAGCAACACCTAAACTTTCAGCATTTTCCATGGCTGTTTTTACTGCTCCGGCATTAATATCAATTGCCATACCGCTAGCAGTAGGCAACATTTGCAGTAAAGAGACAATAATAGCACCACTACCGCAACCAAGGTCTAAAATTTTTCCAGGATTTTTATCCTTATTAAGCTTTACTACTTGTTCTACCAAAAGTTCTGTTTCCGGTCTAGGCACCAAGGTATCCTTCGTTACCTTAAACTCACTATGCATAAAAGCCTTATGCCCCAAAATATAAGCCAATGGTTCATTATTGGCACGCTTAGCAACATAATCCCGATATTTTTTTAATTCATCGTCTTCCAAAGGCTTATCAAAATTAACGTAAAGATTAATCCGTTGGCATTTTAAAACGTCACAAAGCAGTACTTCAGCATCAAGGCGTGGAGTTTCCACGCCTTTGTCTGCAAAGTACTGCTTTGTCCATTCCAATATTTTCACAATAGTCCAAACCGGTTTTTCCTTTTCCATTATTTCACCTGTTGTAAGCGCTCACTTTGTTTAGCGGTAATGAGTGCATTTAATAGTTCTTCTAAATCACCGTTCAAAATACTATCCAGTTTGTGCAAGGTCAACCCTATGCGATGGTCTGTAACTCTGCCCTGAGGATAATTATATGTTCTAATTCTTTCGCTGCGATCACCAGTGCCCACTTGACTTTTTCTATCTTCAGCCGTAGCTGCGCGTTGAGTTTCTTGGGCAGCTTTTAAAACCCTAGATCTTAAGAGTTTCATACACTTTTCACGGTTTTTTAATTGTGATTTCTCATCTTGACATTGAGCAACAATACCTGTAGGAAGATGTGTCATGCGTACCGCCGACTCTGTTTTATTAACATACTGCCCACCTGCACCACCGGCTCGGAAGGTATCTATACGCAAATCTACAGGATTAATATCCACGTCGACCTCCTCTGCCTCCGGCATTACAGCTACCGTTACAGTTGAAGTATGTACTCTTCCCTGTGATTCAGTATCAGGAACACGTTGCACACGATGCACACCACTTTCAAATTGCATCCTGCTATAAACGCTCTTACCTTTAATTTGAAAAACAACTTCCTTAAATCCACCTAGGCCCGTGGGACTAGAATCCAGCATTTCACAATGCCAGCCTAGATTATCAGCGTAACGGGTATACATACGGAATAAGTCTCCGGCAAAAAGTGCCGCCTCATCGCCCCCTGCTCCCCCACGTATCTCTATTATGACATCTTTATCATCATTAGGATCACTGGGCAAAAGCAAAACAGTTATGCGCGCTTCATAATCTTCTATTTTAGTTTTTAAGTCCTTAAGTTCTGCTTGAGCCATAGCAGCAAATTCAATATCTTCGCTGTCTTTGCACATTTCTTCCGCATCTTGCTTTTCCTGCAGTAATTTTTTATATTCACGAAATGCCGCTACTATTTCCGACATTTTAGCATGTGCTTTTGTGGCCTTTTGCCACTCCACCTGGTTAGCAATGACTTCAGGATCGCTGATCTTAGTCTCAAGATCTAAATATTTTTCTTCAATTGCCTGTAACTTGTCTAACATTTTCATCCACCAATTCTTCTAAACTTTCTTTTTCTTCTGCCGGTAAAACCGCTTTTAAGGCCGCAATTGCTACTTCAATTTGCGAATCATCCGGCTGCCTTGTCGTTAATTTTTGCAAACACAGCCCAGGCCAAATAGCTGTTCTAACCCAAAATTTATCTATATGCTGGCCTGCATAACGTATTATTTCATAACTTACCCCAGCAATTACCGGCATTAAAATAATTCGAGACAAAATTCTTTCTACTAAGTTAGGCCAACCCAAAAAAGTAAAAACAAACATACTTATAATCATTACTATCATCAAAAAATTAGTACCACAACGAGGATGTAGTGTCGAAAACCCCCGCACATTAGCAACTTCCAAAGGAAGTCCTGCCTCATAGGTGTAAATTGTTTTATGCTCGGCTCCATGATATTGAAAAATTCTTTGAATATCCTTCATCATGGAAATGCCGCCAATATAGGCTAAAAAAATAGCCATGCGCAATACCCCTTCAGCTAAGTTTAAAACAATTGAGCTTTCTGTGCGTGCATGCAAAAACTTCATAGCCCAAGTAGGTATGATAATAAACAATATTACGGCTAAACACACTGAAAACGCTATTGTCATGGCCATCTCTTTATTGTCTAGCTTCTCATCATCTTCACCTGAAGCTTGCGCAGAATAAGAAAGGGCTTTCATACCATAAACTAAAGACTCAAACAATGCTACTACACCACGCAACAAGGTTTTTTTTAGCAAGGTATATTGATCTGAAATCGTACCTGTAGACTGCACATCTACTATTATTTCACCATCCGGTTGTCTAACCGCTACCGCTATCTTACCAGGGCCGCGCATCATAACGCCTTCTATTACGGCTTGCCCTCCAACATTAAAAATTTTTTTCATATTTTCTCCCGTATACAAACATAGCAGAGCGTCCGCTCTGCTATCGAAGTATTATTTTTCGGTTGTTTCTGCTTCTTTTTTATAACGTTTGTTGAATTTTTCGATACGGCCACGAGCTGATGCATTACGTTGTTGACCGGTAAAGAATGGATGACATTTAGAGCAAACATCAACACGCAATTCCTTGCTTACAGAACCAGTCATAAATGTATTACCGCAAGCACAAGTTACCTTGCATTCGCCATAGTTTGGATGAATTCCGTCTTTCATTCTAGGCACCTCACTTTACTTATTACTACTTTCTTAGAACCAATAAATTATAACATAGTGAATTTTTATATGCAACCCCTCACTATTGCCTGTCAGTTATTAATATGGTATCATACTTATTATTAAAAACTATATTAAATTTATATTAAATTTAAGCAATTGAAGGAAGGCACTTTTTATGAGCGATAACGAAAATGTAATCTATATTAGTGAAGTTATGATGCCCCATCAAGCAAACGTAGCCGGCAATATTCATGGCGGTGAAATTGTTAAATTAATGGACTCTGCTGCTTATGCTGCAGCTAGACGTTATTCCCGTGCAAATGTTGTTACTGCACGTATTGACGAGGTAGAATTTCATTTGCCAATTATTATTGGTGATTTAGTTACTTGCATTGCACAAGTCGTCTATGTAGGTAAAACATCCATGGAAGTAGCTGTAATCGTAGATGTAGAAGATTTGGAAACAGTAGGTCGCAAACGCGCCCTCTCAGCTTTCTTTACAATGGTGGCTCTCGATAAAAAAGGCAGACCCTCCAGAGTTCCCAGTCTACCATTAAATACAGTCGAAGAAAAACAAGCTTTTGAAGAAGGCAGAAAACGCTATGAATATCATAAACAAAAAAAACTTGAGCAAACTGAAGCTGATACCAAATAGAAAGCAAAAAGAGCAGTCTCCTAGGAGACTGCTCTTTTTGCTTTCTATTCTGCTGCTTCTTGTTTGTTATAACGTTTGTTAAATTTCTCAATGCGGCCACGAGCAGAAGCATTTCGTTGTTGACCGGTAAAGAACGGATGACATTTAGAACAAACATCAACACGCAATTCTTTGCTTACCGAGCCAGTCACAAATGTATTTCCGCAAGCACAAGTTACCTTGCATTCGCCATAATTTGGATGAATTCTGTCTTTCACTTAAAGCACCTCACTTTGCTATTACAAATAAAAAAGTTTTAGATTCTTATTCACGTCCTACGATTATACCACAAGGATTTTTTTCTTGCAATACCCTAAATAACTTGTTTACTGTTACAATGATTTCATCTTTAGGGCTTTCTTGTTGAACTCCTGCATAACTTTGTCCACATCTCCTTTAAGCCACATTTCCAAAGCATCTGCTGCACTAGATACTGCTTCCGCAATATTTTCACGCTCAAAAGAAGAAAATTGGTGCAATACATGATCAATTACATCCTTGCGATCACGTTCAGGATGACTTATGCCAACTTTTATGCGGGAATATTCTTGAGTACCCAAATGTTCTTGAATAGACTTTAGGCCATTATGCCCACCGGGAGAACCCTTACGTCGCACCCTTATCTGTCCACAAGGCAGATCCAGATCATCTTGAATAACCAAGATATCACTTGGGGCTATATGATAAAAATTAACAAAATCTGCTACCGCTATGCCACTAAGATTCATGTAGGTAGTGGGCTTAATGACAAAAACCTTTTCTGGTAACCGATGCTCAATATATAAAGCGTTATCTGCTTTTTTCCAGGTACGCTCTCCCCAACGACGGGCAACTTCTTCCACTACCATAAATCCAATATTATGTCGTGTTCCTGCATATTCTTTTCCTATATTCCCTAAACCTACGACTAATTTCATTGGCTAATCTCCTTAAATGCCTTTATCCTAATACTTGCACTCACTCTATAATAACCTTGAATTACAATTTATCAACAGTAACGAAAGTATAACCCTTTTCCCTAAGCTTATCAATAATAATAGGTAATGCTTCAACAGTTTGCTGGCGTGGCGCTGTTTTAACAGGACTGTCTCCATCATGTAAAAGCACAATGCTTCCTGGTTTTACACCTTCAACTACCCGTTGCACAATAACATCTACACCCGGCCTTGTCCAATCTTTAGGCAAAACAGACCAATTTACAGCCTGTAAACGCAACCCCGCGATTTGCTCCATAACTGAATAATCTTTAAATCCATGTGGCGGCCTCACAAAAATCGGCCTTTTCCCCGTGATATCTTCTACTGCTTTTACTCCTTTGCTAAGTTCGGCTCTCACCTCAGGGCCACTCAACCTAAGTAAATCCGTATGATCATATGTATGCGTTCCCAATAAATTACCTTGTGCCAGCTCTTCTCGTACCAAATCAGGATATTCCTTAGCATTTTCTCCCACTAAAAAAAAGGTCGCATTTACTTTTTTTTCTTTAAGGATTGCCAATATACGCTGCGTGTAAGGCGGGTAAGGACCATCATCAAATGTCAGAGCTACAACTTTTTTTTGCGTAGCACCCTTATACAAAATGTTTCCATAAAAAGTGTTTCCCGGCAATACTGCCAATAAAAGAAATACGCTTCCTGCTAAAATACAGAGCATTGCCCCCCACAGAGCAATGCTCTTTTTTATTTTCGTAAAGTAACCGCTGGCCAAAAATGCTAGGCACAACATTGTAAACACAGACACTATCCAAATTACTCGCATAATTTAACCTCGCAAACATCCTATAAGATATTAATATAATGTTTCTTGGACATAAAATTCTTGTCCTAACCCTGCATCGTCTCTGGGTTGCGTTCTTAGCCAACTTAATACTAATTGCCGCAACTCCGGTCTACTGCTTTGCACGATTTTTTTCGGGGACACTCCTAAAAGTTTGCCTAGTTTAGGAATTCCTTCTCCCTGCATTACCTTAGCAACAAAATATGCGCTAATCTCTGTTAAATACCAGCTATCAACCGTAGGATAACGTTCCCCTAATCTTAAACGACTAATCATGGACGAGTCAACTTTTAAGGCCTTAGCCAACTGCAAGTTAGACGTAGCAAAAGCCAGTAATAAACTATTAAGTTTACCACCAAAAGCCGTCAAAGGTATTTTATCTTCTTCTAGCTGCACGTTTTCCCCCTGCTTACGTTCTTTTTTAAGGCCTGAATCCTCCGCACACAACCAAGCATAAAGCTGTGCATCATCAGCAAGCCCCGTGCCAAATTCTAATTCTTTACCTAAATCTTCCTCTAAACCTTTTGCCTCAGCTAATTCACCTAAAGCAACAGCCAAAGCATAAATTTGTTTGCTGTTTTTTGCAGGCACTCTGTCCCCGTTACGGAAACGACTTACTAAAGAACTGTCCATACCCGCAACCTTACTTATTTCAACATTAGTTGCCCTTAGTCTTTCAGCCAATAAATTCAATTTTTCTTTAAAAAGCATCTCTCGCACCTTCTTATAAATGCCTACACCCTGCAAAGCTTCATAGCCTTTTTAGGCATAACGCAAACTCTTTTGTTTATATTATAACATATTTTATATTTTATATTTTACAATAAAAAACGCCCATCATAATGATAGGCGTCATGTTACCTTACTCAGTCTTCAAACAACTGACTTACCGATAATTCATTGTAGATGCGAATTATAGTTTCAGCTAAAATCGGAGCTACAGACAAAACCTTGATTTTCGGATGTTTCTTGTTAGGAGGCAAAGGAATCGTATTTGTTACAATTAATTCTTTAATATCTGATTGAGCAATACGGCTAAGAGCCGGATCAGTTAAAACAGCATGTGTGCAACAAGCGTAAATCTCTTTGGCCCCAAATTTTTTTAAGGCTTTAGCTCCTTCAGTTAATGATCCTGCAGTATCAACAATATCGTCTACCATGATAGCTACTTTACCATCAACAGCACCAATCAAGTTCATAACTTCTGCAACACCAGGTTCCGGACGACGCTTATCAATAATAGCAATACTACAGTTTAAACGTGTCGCAATTGAACGTGCACGGCTTACACCGCCTAAGTCAGGAGAAACCACAACCATATCATTCTCGCTCATGCCTTTTTCCTTCATGTAGTCTGCCAAAATAGGCCCGCCCGGCATATGATCCACGGGAATGTTAAAGAAACCTTGAATTTGCGCTGCATGCAAATCTATAGTAACTAAACGAGTAATACCTGAACAGGTCATCAAATCCGCCATAAGTTTAGCAGTAATAGGCTCGCGCCCACGTGCCTTGCGATCTTGACGTGCATAGCCATAAAAAGGAACTACAGCTGTAATATGTTTGGCACTAGCACGCCTAAACGCATCACACATAATGAGCAATTCCATAATATTATCGTTAACATTAGGACCACAAGTCGGCTGAACTACGAAAATATCCTTACCACGAACACTTTCGTTAATCATCACCTGAACTTCACCATTGTTAAAACGGTTAATTACCGCATCTCCCACTGTAGTACCTAAATAAGCAGCAATCTCTCGAGCTAAATCAGGATTCGCGTTACCCGAAAAAATTCTCATTGATTTGCCTGTTTCTTCAAACATGCCCATACCTCCATATTTTTTTTTTCGAAATTAATCATTCGCACTAAAAGTATACAACTCATTGGAACTTGTGACAACCGCTATTTTAACTATTACGGTATTTTTCTGCCCAATTCTCTATGTTAATCTGGCGTCCACGTCCTACACCAAGGCCATTAACCGGAACATCTTTAGTTATGGTAGAACCTGCGCCCACATAGGACCCTTTTCCTATATGAACAGGTGCAACTAAATTACTATTGCAGCCAACGAAAGCATTATCTTCTATCGTTGTGCGATATTTTTTCTTACCATTATAGTTTACAGTAATACAACCGCAACCCATATTTACACTACTACCAATGTCGCTATCACCAATATAAGTCAAATGCGGCAATTTGCTGCCAACACCAACTGTGGAATTTTTTACTTCCACAAAATTGCCTATTTTCACATTATCCTTGATTACCGTATCAGGCCGCAAATGTACATAGGGACCAGCCGTTACCTGTTTTTCCACCTTACAGTCGTGTCCATATAAAAATTGCAGATGTGTTGCATTTCCCACTTCAACATTCTCTAAGCGCACATTTGGTCCAATAATTGCTTCTTCGCCAATCTTAGTTTGGCCTTCCAACCAAGTAAAAGGATAAATAATAGTATCCCTGCCAATTTCAACTGAAGCCTCAATAAAGGTGCTAGCAGGATCCATAATAGTTACTCCATTATCCATAAGCTTATCAAGAATACGATTACGCATGATACTTTCTGCTATAGCTAACTGCTTACGAGAATTAATACCCATAATCATAGGAAAATCTTCTGTCGTTATACCACAAATCTTCTTATGCTGTTCACGCAATTTAAGTAAAATATCCGTTAAATAATATTCTCCTTGAGCATTATTACAGGACAAAGTGTGCAAAACTTCAAATAACAACGGGGATTCTACACAATAAATACCCGTGTTTATTTCACGAATAGCCTTTTGCTCAGCATTGGCATCTTTTTCTTCCACTATACCACTAACATTATTGTCAGCATCTCGCAAAATGCGTCCATAACCAGCAGGGTTATCAGTACAAGCAGTCAATACACTAGCTGCCGCGCCGCTTGCCTTATGCATTTCATAAAAGCTTTTTAGCTCCTCTCCTTCTAGCAAAGGAGTATCTCCGCACAAAATAAGTGCTGTTCCAGAAAAACCCGGTAATAATTTTTCTGCTTGTAGTACAGCGTGTCCAGTACCAAGTTGCTCCTCTTGTAAAGCAATCTTTGCCCTGTTGCCAACAAACTCTACAACCTGTTCTGAGCCGAAACCTACTACAACGATTTTTTCTCTTGCGCCTGAATCATCGGCTGCCTTTAAAACATGTTCTACCATAGGCTTACCGCCTACTTTGTGTAGAACTTTAGGCATCTTAGATTTCATACGCGTACCCTTACCCGCTGCTAAAATAATCGCTATTAAATCTGACATTTGGTTTCCCCCTACTTTATTTCAATCCTATAACCTGCTCTGCGCAAAGTAGCCACTATAGACTCCACATGAGCTTGATTTTTGGTCTCTAAATCTATTTCTACCATAGTTTGACCTATTGGTAGATTACGTCCTGCCAATTCATGATGAATAAAGACTATATTAGCTTTATGTTCTTTAATGTGAGTAATAAATTTCAACAATTCTCCCGGACGATCAGTTAGCTGGGTTACTAGTTTCACTCTTCTTCCTGCTTTAACCAAACCATTTTCAATTAAGCGAGAAATTGTATTAACATCTATATTACCACCGGAAATAACAGCAGCCGTTTTGCCCACGTTAGGAATATTGCCGTGCAAAATACCTGCCAAAGAAATTGCTCCTGCACCTTCAGCTACAAGTTTTGCCCTTTCTATCATAAGCAAAATAGTTGCTGCAATATCTTCATCTTTCACAACTAAAATATCATCTACATATTTATTAATTAGTTCAAATGTTAATCTGCCCGGCTGCCTGACCGCAATACCATCAGCAATGGTAGATGCTTCTGGTGTGTCTACCCATTTATTAGCCTGCTTGGCCAAATACAAAGCCGGTGCACCACTGGCTTGAACACCGTATACCTTTACTTGCGGCGCTATGGCTTTTACAGCTACGGCAATACCTGATAGCAATCCTCCTCCACCAGCTGGCACCACAATAGCCTGAATATCAGGACATTGTGCTAGTATTTCTAAACCAATAGTGCCTTGCCCGGCGATAACTGCCGGATCATCATACGGGTACACAAAAGTAGCCCCTGTTCTTTCTTGAATTCTTACTGCTTCCGCATAAGCTTCATCAAAGCCCGAACCAGTCAAAACAACTTCCGCACCATAATCACGCGTAGCCATTACCTTGGCCAATGGCGCTGCTTCCGGCATAACTATAGTTGATTTAATGCCGGCAGCTGTTGCCCCTAATGCTACGCCTTGTGCATGATTGCCTGCCGAAGCGGCTATTACGCCCTTTTTCTTTTGTTCAGGACTTAAGGTCATAATACAATTTGTTGCACCACGAACTTTAAAAGAGCCAGTCCTTTGCAAATTTTCTAGTTTTAAATAAACATCATGACCTGCTATTTTACTAAAAGTATGATTTAATTCTAAAGGTGTTCTATGCACAACTGAAGCTAGCCTTTTAGCTGCAGCTTCTACATCTTTTATAGTTACACTATCTATTTCACTCACGCAAGTTCCTCCCTTATATTAAAACCGGACTAACGTCTATTTTATGCATTTCTTCGTTAACATCTTTCAACGTCAACAAAGAAAAATATTCTTCAACCATTTTTTTAGCCGGCTCTTTTGTGGCAATCAAAACTCCTGTACCAACAACAATAGCACCGACTTCTGCGGTTATTTTCTGCATGCCTTTTGCCGTTCCGCCAGCTTTCATAAAATCATCAATAATCAAAACCCTTGCACCTGCAGGCAACGCCTTCTTAGGCAAAGACATAAACTGAATTTTTTTTGTGGACCCGCTGACATAATTAATACTAACAGCCGGGCCCTCGGTAATTCGTGCTTCACGACGAGCCATAACCATAGGCACATTAAAAGCTCTGGCAACAAATAAAGCAAGTGGTATGCCCTTGGTTTCCACTGTCATAATATAATCCGGTTTTAAATCTAAAGAACGCTGCATAATAATTTCACCCAAACGCATGGCGATATAAGGCGTGAAAATTAGATCATTCATATAAATCATACACCCGGGTAAAATACGCTCAGGGTCAGATATTTTCCGTGCCAATTCTACTAAAAATTTAAAATCAGCATCAGTTGTGTGATAAGGAATGAAACGCACACCACCGGATGCTCCTGCCACTGTTTCAATTACCCCCAAGTCATAAGCTGCTAAACCATTTCTTACCGCTTGAACATCTTCACTTAAAGTTGATTTTGCTACGGTAAATTTTTCGCAAAAAAAAGCAAAAGGAAATAACTCATATGGGCTGTCAATTAGCTCCTTTGTTAACGCAACTACTCGTTCCAGTCTCTTAATTCTAGCCATCTATTTTCCTCTCCCCTTTTTCCACCTCTGCCAAAAACTTCTCCGCCAAACGCCAATCAGCTAGTTTGTCTACATCCATGCCAATTGTCGCATAGTTAGTAATAACTGCCCTACCCTTAAATCCAAAAAGCGTAGACGCTCTTTTTTCCACTTGAGTCAACGTCAAAACACCAATAATATATTTAAAAATAAAAGACCAACCTAGCCATTTACATAAAGAAAAAATGTCTTTGCGTTTAGCAAAAACAGCCTCTACCTGCTCACGACATTGGGGAACTACCGCTGGTTCTACCAAAAATATATTACCGCCGGTAAATTTCCCCTCTTTTATTTTGGCATATGTTCTTTTTGCTGCAGGAAAAGCTTTTTCTACTGCCGCCCTTGGTATAACCGTATAACACACTTGAGCCTGTAAAACTTCTGCTTGTTCCACAAAATCAGCAACCGCAGCTGCCGTTAAGCAAGGAATATCATCTGTAGTAAAAATAACAGGATGCTTTGTTCCCAAATACCCTAAAGCCAATGTTACCGTAGCCATAAGAGTGTCCCCAGCTTCAATTACTTCCACGTTTTTAGGCAAACTACAGGGAACAGCTATTTTAGGTCCCACGATTAATACTTTATCAACCTTACGACTTTGTAAAAGGGCCTCAGCAATATATAAAGCCATGGGCTTTCCTTTAAGAGGAGCCCATGCCCTATAAGGCGTACCGGCCACTTCTTTGAGCCAAGGGCTTTCGCCCCCTGCCAAAATGACAGCACTATACATTTATTAACCTCCGGACTTATTCGGTTTCACATTTTTCTTCAATCGCTCGCAATAAAGTACGCTCAGCATTTTCCATATGAATGCGTACGGCCCTTTGTGCCTTTTCAGCATCACGTTCTGCAATACTGTCCACTATTGCGCGATGTTCCTCCAATGTTTTAGCCAAACGACCAGGATACATCATAGAACGTCCTCTCAGACTAGTAATTTGTTCACGCAAGTTACTAATAATATTTACCAATCGTTCATTGCGGCTGGCCTGGTATAAAATATCATGAAAGTCCGTGTCAATTTTGACTATTTTTTCAATATTTCCTTCGTCAATACATTGTCCAATTTCCACCAACAATCTTTGCATGACTTCCAGCTCTTCTTCATTAATACGTTCCGCAGCAAGTCCAGCAGCTAAAACATCCAGCGCAGTTCTTATTTCATATACTTCATTAATATCCTTAATAGAAATATCTGCCACATAAGTACCTCTACGCGGAATCATAACAACCAAACCTTCTAGCTATAACTTGCGAATAGCTTCCCTAACAGGAGTGCGGCTAACGCCCATTTCTTCAGCTAACTGTATTTCCATAAGCCTTTCACCTGGATTAAACACACCGCTAATAATAGCCTGTCTAATATGCTCAGAAACTAAATCCCTAAGCGGCCTGTAAGTATCCAATTTAATTGGTGTTAAATGTTTATTCATGGGTTTTCACTCCTTTGTATAGTTCGCGCTACTGTTATTTGCATTTCCCTATTACCCTGCCATATGCTTGCTATTTTTTTAGCAGTATTTTTGTCTGCTGCTACCCCAAAGACTGTGGGGCCACTACCACTCATAAGTGCTGCCAAGGCACCTGCTTTTAACATAGTCGCTTTTATTTCACCAATTAATGGGTAGGCCGGAATTGTAACAGACTCTAAAACGTTACCTATATTTTTTAAAATACTGTTTCCATCCTGTGATTTGATAGCCTTTTCCAGATTATCAATAAGGGGCATTTGTTCCACTTTTTCGCCAAGATTTTTATATACCCAAGCAGTGGAAACTGCCATGTTTTTCGGTTTAGCAAGAACAAGCCACATTATCGGCATATCTGGCAAAGCTTTTAATATTTCTCCCCGTCCTGTTGCTCTAGTTGTTCCGCCGGAAATACAAAAGGGGACATCTGAGCCAAGCTGTGCGGCAATAGCTTCTAATTTTCTTTTACTGAAACCTATTTTCCATAATTTATTTAGGCCACTTAAAACAGCTGCTCCATCAGAACTTCCTCCGGCTAAACCTGCAGCTACATAAATTTGTTTTTTTATATGAATATGAACATTCGGCTTTCGTCCTACCAGCTTTCCCATAAGGGTAGCCGCTTTCCACGCTAAGTTACTTTCATCACAAGCTAACTCAGCATCATCTGTCGTTAACAAAAAACTTTCTGCCTCTGTTAATTCCAACTCGTCCGCCAAAGAAATACTTTGCATAATCATATCTACATCATGATAGCCATCACATCTCTTGCCCAATACATTAAGGCCTAAGTTTATTTTAGCATACGCTTTTTCTTTCATTTATAACTCCAATTGTTTTTTGTATACTTTACAAGTTACAATATATTTTATCCTGTATTAGCTAATGTAGCAAGAAAAAAACGAACATTTTTTCTCTTATCACCCTACAATTTACGCTTTTTTATTTTTCTTATATTTTAAGCTCCCAAAATTTAGCAATAAGTGTTACAATAACGACAAAACGTAATTGTTAGTGGAGGAACCATGCAAAATACTATATACAAATACTTTATGATTACACTGGGCAGCCTTATTATGGGTGCGTCCATAAATGCTTTTTATGTGCAACACCACTTACTAAGTGGTGGTATAACCGGCATTGCCGTTATTCTTTATTACCTTTTCTCTTTACCAATTGGTCTTACCAGCTTTTTATTTAATATACCCCTTTTTTTCATTGCCTATCGTTACATGAGCAAAGAATTTCTGCTAAATACTCTTTTTGGTACCTCTATATTTTCTCTGGCACTAGATGCCTTGGCCTTTATGTCACAAACCACTTATGTCAAAGACCCTTTACTCTCTTGCGTAGCCGGCGGCGTACTAACAGGTATTGGTGCTGCTATAGTTTATCGTGTGGACGGCAGTACAGGTGGCACTGATATATTGGGATTTATAGCTAACAAATATTATAGTCTGAATATAAGTACTACCGGTTTCATTATTAATGTTATTCTTATGATTTTTGGAGCCTTTTTATTCGGCTTAGAACCAGCTCTCTATAGTTTAGTCCTATTCTTCATTACCTTTAAAACGGCTAATCTTTTTACCGATGGTTTTGATTATAAGAAAAATTTTATGATTATAAGCGAGCACTATGAAGAAATTTCTGACGCTATAATTAAAGTTGTTGGTAGAGGTGTAACTTATTTACATGCTGAGGGAGCCTACACCCATAGAGAACGTCAGGTTGTTTTTGTGGTAGTTAAACTACGACAGGTCGCACAAATAAAAACTATCATTAAAAATATTGATCCTAATGCCTTTGTTATTATTCATGATGCTACAGATGTACTTGGACGCGGTTTCACGCAGAAAAATAGGGTACCAAGCAAAAAATTATAAACATTTACTCATTTGTTTTTTATATAAATTTTATTCTTCTTATAATAATGGGCTACAGATGATTGTAGTCCTTATTTTTGCGTTTCGAGGGACTTTATTAGTCCCTGCTGGACAAATACGTCATGAGGTGCTATATTTTTTTAGTAACTAATAAGGAGGCCTAGAAGCTATGACACTGCAAAAAATAATTAATGCTCTCATTAATGCTCACTTCTACATGGTGCACTAATATGAGCAAAAAACAAAATCTAAAAAAATAAAAGGCTTAAATTTCTTGAAATAGAAATTCAAGCCTTTTATTTTTTATTTAAATGTATTAGCCAAGCGGCCAAATTCTTCTTGTGACAAAGTTTCACCTCTGCGTTTACCATCTATTTCAGCACGTTCAAGCCAGGCATTTACCGCCTCACCACTAATGCCAATATTCTTCAACGCATTACTTAACATTTTCCTTCTTACAGAAAAAGCGGCCTTAACTACCCTAAAAAACACTTCTTCATCTACCTCCACCGGTGGCTTAGTCCTAGTTTTACAAACAACTACGGCTGATTCCACGTTAGGCGAAGGGATAAACGCAGTCGCCGGCACATTAAAAACTAATGTTGGTTCAGTGTAATACTGCATAGACACCGATAATGCTCCATAGGTTTTACCGCCAGGAGCTGCAGTCATCCGCTCAGCTACTTCTTTTTGCACCATAACTACCAAGCGTTCAATCGGTAGTTTTTGCTCCAAAAGTGAAAAGATAATCGGAGTTGTAATGTAGTAAGGAAGGTTAGCAACAACTTTAAATGATTTTTCCCCCAGAGCCTGCTTAATATCCAACTGCAAAATGTCTTGGTTAATAATTTCTACATTTTTATACCCATGCAAAGTTTTGTCCAAAATCGGTAATAACCCACGATCAATTTCCACAGCAATAACTTTGGCCCCAGTCTCAGCTAATGCCTGAGTTAGGGTTCCAATCCCCGATCCTACTTCTAAAACAGTATCTTCAGATGTCAGTTCCGCAGCTCCGGCAATATTATTAACTATTTTTTCATCTACTAAAAAATTCTGCCCCAATTTTTTCTTAGTACGCAACTTAAAAGAGCGCATGATATGCAAAGCAACTTCTTTATTGGCAATAATAGGTTTTTCCATATTAATCCTCAATCTCCGACATTACTCGCATAAATTCTTCTCTAGTAAAGCCATAGTTATTTAATCTCAGCAAAAATTGTTTAGCATTACCATAGCCTATTCCTAGTTTAGCCCCTACTTTTGCGCGTCGTTGAGCCGCGCAGTCATTACCACTTAGTCTTTGTGAAAACAAGTCCCCATTGGAAAACTCCGTCCGTGGCTCCAGCTCATGAAACCGCACCTTAGATAAAGCCTTTCTAATGGCTTCCGGTGATGCTTGCTCAATACCAACATCATTATGGTTTGTGGCCTCCACCTTGGGCACAAAAGCTTGTCCTGCCTTTGGAAATTTTTCCGTTAAGTATTTTCTTATGCGTTCCCCAGCTCCATCAGGATCTGTAAGAATTATTATACCGCGTTTAGTATATGCCGCTTTAATTTTATCCAAAGTATAAGGAGCAAGTGTAAAGCCACCTGTTTCGATAGTTTCAGCAACGATTGCTTTTTTTATTGCCACCGTATCCATTTTACCTTCTACAACAAGCACTTCTTTTAGCACCAATTACACTCCTTCGTTTTATTCCAGAATATACATACTAACAGTTCTGCGGCCCCATTCAATAGCATCAGGGTAGCGTTCCATATATAAATCTATTCTGTTTCCTTGTATGTCGCCGCCAGTATCTCCCGCCATAGCAAAACCATAGCCTGGAATGTACACGCGCGTACCATAAGGAACCTCTGTAGGATCAACGGCAATAATACCTTGATGAGGAACAATACCTATAGAAGTTACTCCATCACCATTACCTTCAGCAATGGTATAGGCGGTTGCTTCCATTTGTCTTACTTGACTATACCGAACATATCCTCTAGATGTTTCCAGCATATTAGCGCCTGTACCCACTACCACAACTTCTTGCTTCGCAGGAGTAATAATTTCTTCACTTACTTCTCGCGCAAACTCACGCTGACCAACTTTTTCTAATCCCATGGTAACTTTTTTCTCGCCATTCTTACCCGGTGATATTACTTCTCGTCTGCCACGAGGAAGATTATCACTATTTTGTAATTTCACCTCATAAGGCAACGTTTTGATTTCCGTAGTAATTTTGGCATCTGCAGCAATAACATTAATTGTCATCCCTGGTTTGGGCTTCGTATCCAAAGCTGGGTATACTTTACAATTTTTGTAATTGACACCAACAGCGTCCAAAACTTCTTTTACTGTTCCTCGTCCTATAGAATATTCGGTTGTTTTTCCTGCTTTCCATACCTTTACGGGCATAGCTCTTATTACTTCAACTGTTGCACCATCTTCAAATTTCTTTGAATTTGTTATTATGTAACCATCAGCTTCGCTTAATACCACGCCTGCATCTGACAATGCGCCCTCAACTGTAAGAGCTCTGACTTTTAGTTTCGTGGTAACACCATCTGCCATTATAACGATATTTTTGGGTGCAGCTACAAACCCTAAAAAACAAAACATAATAATTGACAAAAGCGTAACAACCAAAATTTTATAGGAAGGTTTAAAACGACTTTTAAATTGCATTTGTTTACCTCCTTAAAATTCTTTGCTATTTTAACACTTAAAAAAAGTTTCTGTCAAACGTCTTTTAGCACCAGCTCCTAAAAGTATACAAAAAGCACGTTTTTTTGTATAAAATGCGTGCTTTTCGTATACTTATTTTATCTTAAAAAAGAGTTTTTTCAAGTTTGCCGTTGATACTTCCATCAGTCTCCTAGCCCCGACACCTCTTACCCTAGCCGCATTTTCCGCCACTAGCTCCGTATAAGTTGGATTATTTCTTTTTCCTCGCAAGGGCATTGGGGTAAGATAGGGTGAGTCTGTTTCAAAAAGGATTCTATCTTCCGGAACATAGTTTAATACTTCCCTAACCTTTTTCGCATTGGTAAAGGTTGAACTTCCACCAAATCCAAAATACCATCCCATCTTTATAAGTTCTTTCGCCATTTCTAACGACCCGGAATAACAGTGGAAAACTCCCTTTACACCCTGCACTTCATTTTTTAAAATATCTAAAATATCTCCATGAGCTTCACGATCATGCAAAATAACAGGCAATCCTGTTTCTTTGGCAATATTAAGTTGTTCGATAAAACGCTGACGCTGCAATGGGTGCGGGGCATTATCATCATTATAATAGTCAAGCCCTATTTCTCCTATAGCCACTACTTTATCATTATTACACCATTGTTTGAGCAAAGTTAAATCTTCATCTACCATGCTGGCTATTTCTTCCGGATGCCAGCCCACAGCGGCATAGACAAATTTGTATTTAGCAGCGAATTCCATAGCCTTAAGCGAACTTTCCCGGTCACAGCCAGGATTAATCATCCCTGCTAAGTTTTGCTCAATTTCTTCAAATACTTGTACTCGGTCCTTGGCAAAATGCTCACAATCCATATGCGCGTGAGAATCAAAAAGAGGCAATCTTGACATTTTATTTCACCTTACTACCCGAAGCAATCCCAGGCGCTTCTGCTAACACTAAATTTCCTGCACCATCCGAGGCTGCCAAAAGCATACCACGAGACTCAATGCCTCTTAGTTTGACGGGTTTTAAATTAGCAATAACTATAGCATTTTCCCCCACCAAGTTCTCTTCTGTATAATATTGTGCTATTCCGGAAACTATTATGCGCTCTTCACTACCAATCTGTACGGACAACTTCATTAGTTTATCGGTTTTCGGAACACGTTCTGCAGCTAAAATCTTGCCTACTCTAAGATCAAGTTTTGTGAAATCATCAATTCCGATTTCAACTATGCCTGGTACTGCTTCTTTTTTAACCGGGGCCACAACTACCTTAGATCCTGCAGATTTTTTCGTGCTAGCAATGACTACTTCTCCCTCTTCATTAACTTCTATACGCGGGAAAAGTGGTTCTCCTTTTTCTACTTTTGTCCCCTCAGGTATTTTGCCCCAAGTAACATCTGCAAGCAAATATTCCTCTGGTACAGTAAGACCTAACTGAGTAAAAATCTTTGGTGACGTATGTGGCATAAATGGATAAATTAAAATAGCCGTAATCCTAAGTATTTCTGCCAAATTATACATAACAGCTTGTAAACGTTCCGCATTTTCAGGATTTTTCGCTAAAACCCAAGGTGCTGTATCATCAATGTATTTGTTCCCACCGCTAATAAATTGCCATACCAACTTAATAGCTACATTAATCTCCATATTATCCATAGCAGCTTTATAAGCGGCTACAGTTGCTAAAATCATTGCTCTGGAAGCTTCATCATAAGTTTCATTGACCACACTCTTATGAATAATGCCGCCATGATACTTTTCTATCATACTAACTGTTCTATGTAGTAAATTGCCCAAATCATTCGCTAGATCAGCATTAATTCTACCAATTAACGCATCCCGAGAAAAATTACCATCGCTGCCTAAATTAATTTCACACAACAAGAAATAACGAATGGCGTCTGCCCCAAACTCTTCAATAAGTCCAATAGGTTCAATAACATTGCCCTTAGACTTAGACATCTTATCGCCTTCCACCACTAACCACCCATGTCCATAAACTTTTTTGGGTAGCGGCTGCCCCATTGCCATTAGCATAATTGGCCAAATAATAGAATGGAATCGAACAATTTCTTTCCCCACTAAATGCACATCACATGGCCAATATTTGTTGAATTTTTCTGGGTCAGTACCATAACCGATACCTGTAAAATAGTTTAACAAGGCATCAAACCAAACATATACCACATGTTTGTGATCAAAAGGCACCGTAATGCCCCAATCAAAGGTAGTTCTGGTAATACACAAATCCTCTAACCCGTTATTAATAAAATTAATCATCTCATTACGACGGGAAACAGGCTGAATGAAATCCGGATTATCTTTTATATATTGCAATATACGATCTGAGTATTTAGACAACTTAAAGAAGTAGCTTTCTTCCTGCATATTTTCTACAGGGAGCCCACAATCAGGACAGTTACCATTTACTAGCTGATGCTCTGTCCAATAAGATTCACAAGGAACACAGTACTTACCTTCGTAGTTTTTCTTGTAAATATCCCCTTGATCAAAAATTTGTTGCATAACATCTTGTACTACTTTTTCATGTCTTGGTTCACTAGTGCGAACAAAGTCATCATTGCTTATGCCCAACATTTCCCACAAACGTTTGAAATTGGCGACAATTCCATCTACATATTTAATAGGCGTAATCCCTTTTTCTTCTGCTTTACGTTGAATTTTTTGTCCATGCTCATCACTGCCGGTTAAAAACATAACATCATAACCATCAGCTCTCTTGTAACGAGCAATCGCATCAGCCACTGTTGTACAATAGGCATGTCCTATATGCAAATTGTCACTAGGATAATAAATTGGTGTTGTAATGTAAAAACATGGTTTTGTCATTGCTATTCCCCTTCTTCTTCTAAAAGTAACTTATTGTATAATTCCCGCTTAGGAATTTTATATTCTTTGGCAACGGCCGCTAGGGCTTCTTTTTTTTGAGTCCCTTTGGCCATCAGCATTCGCACTTTATCTAAAGGTGCTATTTGTGGCAAAATCTCTGCCATTTTTTCTCCTGCACCCAAAATAATCACGAATTCTCCCCTAGGTTCTTTTGCCGCTAAATGTTCTAAGGCACTAATAATATCACCGCGAAAAAATTCTTCATGCATTTTTGTTATTTCCCTAGCCAATACTACTGCCCTATTACCCCACGCTGTTAAAATATCTTGCAAAACTACTTTAATTCGATGGGGTGCTTCATAAAAAACAATAGTACCGGGAATGTTTTTCCATTCGTCTAACTGTAATCTGCGATTTTTCTTGCTTTTAGGCAAAAATCCTCCAAAGAAAAAGGTGGAGGAAGGTAGTCCTGAAGCAACAAGACCTGACAATGCGGCATTTGCTCCCGGCACCGGAACGACTGTAATATCTTCTAAAATAGCTTGCCTTACCAAAAGCTCTCCGGGATCAGCTATGCCAGGAAACCCCGCATCACTGACCAAAGCAATGTTTTCCCCTGCTAATAAACGTTGTATTAAAAGAGGCCCCTGCTTTTCTTTATTATGCTCATGGTAACTGATTAAGTGCCCGTGCAAATCAAAATGTGTCATTAACTGGCGGGTATGCCTAGTGTCCTCGGCAGCAATTATATTAGCTTCCTTCAGCATCCGCAAAGCTCGCGGCGTTAAGTCTTCTAAATTTCCAATGGGTGTAGCACATAAATACAATGTGCCTTTTCCTTCTATCATACTATTTATCCTCCCGATCTATACCATAGTAGTTCAACGTTTGTTTACTATGGGTTCCATCCGCATTATACATAATGAGTGGTGGTAATACCTCTAAACCAGGTGCACCACCTTTGACAAACTCTGCCAAGAAAATCCAAGCCGGCTTTTCCACAAAAGAATGTACCCACTGCAATTTTTTTAGCTCTAAACCATATTTGGCCCCTAAGCTAACCGCTTCTGTAAAACGTTCTGGCAATTGCACTAAAGCAAAACGGCCTCTGTATTTGACCATATAGGCAGCGACTTGGAAAAAATCCTCCAAAGTAGCTGTTATTTCATGGCAGGCAGCCATACCAATTTTTCGCATCTTGCCGCCAATACGATAGGTAGGATTGGCCATAACTAAATCAAAATTTTCAGAAGCATAAAAAGCCTTGAGCTCGCGCAAATCCGCAGATAATGCTTCCACCCTCTCAGACAATTTATTAACAATAATGCTTTGGCGAAAAAGTTCTACTACCTGCTCGTTACAATCAACGCCAACCACATGCCCTGCTCCCCTTGCCGCAAGCAAAAGGCTCATTGCTCCCGTACCACTTCCCAGTTCCAAAACCTTAGCTCCGGTTACTAAATGAGGGAACGCAGCCAAAAAAACAGCATCAGTGGTAAAACAGAATTCTTTTTTATCTTGCCAGATTGAATATCCACAACCTGGCAGCGAATCCAGACGTTTAGTTTCTTCCATATCTATTTTTCCACCTTAGATGCTTCTACCATTTCATCCCAACCAACAGTAATTGTGTTATCAGGAGCAAGCTCTACTGATGCGGTCTTTTGGCTACGATTAATGCCCATAACTCTTCCATCTCCTGTAGGCGTTACTACCATCATTCCAGGTTTAGGTACTAGTTGACGTTCTTTACTACGAGAACAACCACAAGTTTTTTTCTTATCAGTATACAAGTAGTTTTCATATTTCAAACAACATAACAAACGACCGCAAATCCCTGAAATTTTTGTTGGATTTAAAGATAAATTTTGATCTTTTGCCATACGAATAGATACTGGCTCAAAATCACCCAAAAAAGTAGAACAACATAAAGGTCTGCCACAACACCCTATTCCACCTAGCATCTTAGCCTCATCACGAACGCCTATCTGCCTTAATTCAATTCGAGTGCGGAACACTGATGCTAAATCTTTGACCAAATCTCTAAAATCAATACGACCCTCAGCTGTAAAATAAAAAATTATCTTACTAACATCAAAAGTATACTCTACTTCTACCAAATTCATATCCAAATTATGCGTCTTTATTTTCTTGGCACAAATATTGAAAGCATCTTTTTCTTTAATATGATTTTCTTCTACTTTAACCGCATCTGCTTCAGTAGCTTTACGAATTACCGGTTTTAATGGTGAAACTAAATCTTCCTCTGCCACCTCTTTGGCGTTTGTTACAACCTCACCGTATTCAACACCTCTAGCAGTTTCTACTATTGCATAATCATCCTTTTTTACTTCTGTATTAACCGGATCAAAATAATAAATTTTACCGGCTTTTTTAAATCTAACGCCAACAACTATAGCCACCTTAATCCTCCTTCCGAAGCTCATTGACACTTAGTATCAAGGCCTCTAACACTGCTTTACTACCAGTTTTAGCAGCAATACCTCTATAACTTTCACCAACGATTTTTATTAAGCTTTCTATATCTTTGCTTTGCCATGAGGCAAAACAAATGCCTATACGGGCCACTAAGTCAGGATTAAAAAGCTTCTCAGTAATATGCTCTTTGCTAAACAAAGCATCACGTAAAAGCAAAAGCAACATTTCTAAAAAAACCATGCCCTCTGACATGGGCATTTTCTCCAACCAAGGTAACTCTCCCATAAATTGCATAACCCTTACTTCTCGACTATGCTCCAAAATATATAGTGCCCTCTCTCGCCACAGCAAAGCATCAACTTCACTTAATTCCAATGCTTTACCAGGAGAGCCGGCAGCCAAATTAGCTAAAATTCCTGGATTTTCTACTTGCTTTTCTTGCAATATAGCAGCTACATCTTCTGAAGCTAGGCCATCAAAGCGTCTACTTATAACCCGCGATAAAATCGTAGGCAACAAACGATTAATATCTGTTGCAATAAGAATAAATAACCAAAAATCAGGAGGTTCTTCCAATAACTTTAACAAACTATTAGCCGCAGGTGCTCTCATAAAATCAGCACCATCAATAATACAAACTTTATGTTTAGAAAGTGTGGGAGCGTAAGAAGCTTGCCTGCCCATATCTTTAATCTGCTCTATCAACAGTTCTCTACCGGGTGCTAGCTGCGCCACCTGAATAAGATCAGGATGGGTTCCCGCCCTAAAAGCCTTACAAGAAGTGCAACTATCTTCACTATAAGGATTACCTTGGCAAAGAAAACTTTGGGCAAATTGCTGGGCTAAATAACGTTTCCCTACTCCAGCCGGACCATAAAATAAAAGCGCAGGCGTTGATTTTTCCCCCTGCAAAAACTGGCTAAGAACCTTTTTATTTTGTTCATGTCCCAATACTTTTGGCCACATATTTTTCTTTTCCTTCATTATGTATAGTGCTAAAACCAACGATTATAGCCTAGTACATATTATTTTTTCTACCTGTAACTCAATCGCTTTGGTAACCGCATCTAAATCCTGTAACGCATATATAACTTTAATGCGCTTTTCCTCTTCGCGAGCTAGCTGCATAAATCCATCGCGTACTTTTTCTTGGAAAGCTAACCCTTCTAACTCAAAACGATCCTGTACCCCGCGCTTTTCCCGTCTAGCTTCTAAAAGTTCAGGAGAACCATCTAAAAGAAAGGTAATATCGGGCTCTAATCCTTTTGTAGCAAAAGTGTTCATTAAGCGAAGTTTTTCTAAGCTCATACCACGCGTAATTCCTTGGTAAACAAAAGTAGAATCACTGAAACGATCACACAAAACTATTTTCCCCGCAACTAATGCCGGGGCAATAATTTTTTCCACATGTTCAGCTCTAGCCGCCAAATACAATAAAGTCTCTGCTTCCGCTTTTATGGGAAGCTTGGGATCTAAAACAATATCTCGTATTTTCTCAGCTGCTGCCGTTCCACCCGGTTCTCTGGTACAAACAACTGCAAACCCACGCTCTGCAAACCATTTTGCTAAGCGGCTTATCTGTGTAGTTTTACCACTACCATCGGGCCCTTCAAAAGTTATAAATAAACCTTTTGTCATTTCTTCACCACTTTTATGCTTTCTAAGCTGCTGTCCTTAGGACCACTTATGGGTATACCTGCCGCCTTGAGTTCCTGACAGTACACTATTATTTCTTCTGTTAACTCTTCACCGGGAACTATTATGGAGATCCCTGGTGGATAAAAGCTTATTGACTCTGCGCAAATTTCTCCTGCTGCGTCCTTAAATAAGCACTCTTTTTTAGCAGCATAAAATGCAACTCTAGGCAGCAAAACTTGCCGAGGTAAAGACAAATTGCAATTTGTCTGCGCTATTACTTTTTTTTGAGAAGCTACCAAAGTCATAAAAAGTAAAACTATCTTGCCAATTATTTCATATATCTCTTTATTGTCATCAGCATAAGTTAGCAAAAATAAAATATTATCGCGATCCACCAGTTCTACGGCAATACCGGACTGCCTAAGTTCATCTCCTACGTAAACTCCTGTAACTCCCAGTTCTCGTACATTGACCATGACCTTAGTACTATCTAGTCCTGCTACTCCACCTTGACCGATAATCCTACTATCCACAACTTTAAGCTGAGGAATTTTCGCCAAAGCAATCCGCAATTTACTTGCTGCTTTTATGGCATACTCTACCAGCAGTTTCCCTTCTGTTGCCATTTGACTGCGTGCACAATCTAGGGAAGCTAGCAATAAATAATTGGGACTCGTCGTAGTAACCAAACTCATAGCAGCTGCTACTTGTTCTTGCACTAAACGCTCACCTTTTACATGCAACATAGAACTTTGTGTAAGCGCACCTAAAAGTTTATGGGTACTTTGAGCCACAGCATCTGCCCCACACTGCAAAGCCGATGCAGGAAGTTTTTGAGAAAATCCTAAATGTGCGCCATGAGCCTCATCTACCAAGAGCAAAGCATTATGCTCATGCGCTATTTTCGCAATAGCCGACAAATCCGCCGTCATACCATAATAATTGGGACTAGTTATTAATACAGCGCTAATATCTTCATGTATAGCAAAGGCTTCCGCAATAGCAGAAGCTTTTACCTGCAGACTAATTGATAATTCCGAACTATACTCAGGCACAACATATACCGGCCTAAGACCTCCCAAAATAAGGCCACCAATAACCGAACTGTGGGCATTGCGTGGAATTAAAACCTTATCACCGGGAGCTAAGGTTCCTAAGAGCATAGCATGAATAGCGCCGGTAGTACCATTAGGTGCAAAAAAAGTAACATCCGCACCATAAAGCTGCGCTGCCAAATTTTGTGCTTCTTGCAAACAGCTCACTGGGTTATGAATATCATCTAATTCCGACATTAACGAAACATCGCTAGCTAGAGCCTTTTCTCCCATCAATGTCATCAATGTTTTATCAGCACCACGGCCACCTTTATGTCCGGGGGTATGAAAAGGATATACGTTACTATTTCTATATTTTTCTATTGCTTCACATAAGGGTTTATAATTGTTCAACACGATTCCTCCACTTGCCTAGACTACTCCAGTTTATTTATATATTTTAGCACATATTGTGGTTTTGTCACAACAAAAACCCCAAGATAATATCTTGGGGTTACAACATTTTCATTAAACGTCAACGCTTATTATGATTTCAGTTTTATTTTTTAGGTTGCCCTTCTCAGTTCGCTATTTTAATACAAGAAAAACTGTCGTTATTAATTAACCGGCCACTTAGGTGCTCTTCCTTCCAAAACATCAACTATCTGTTGAGCACTGCTCAAGCTTGTTCGTTGCATAGCATCAACGGTAAGTCCTGCAGAATGTGGCGTAGCCACAACATTATTCATTTTAAGCAAGGGATTATCAACGTCTGGCGGTTCTGAATCAAAAACATCCGTAGCTGCAGCCCTGATGAGATTTTCTTGTAAGGCCTTTATTAAATCGGCTTCAATAACAATGTCTCCCCTAGCAATATTTATAAAACACGCAGTCTCTTTCATGTTTTTAAAATCATTATAGGTAAAACTATATTTTGTATCCGGTGTAGATGGCATAGCCAGAACTAAAAAATCGGCTTGTTTAAGCATCTCTTCTTTTCCTGTTGCCACAAAAGTATTCCCTGCACTTAAAGTTCCCGGAACAAGATGCCTAGAATAGCCTAAAACTTTCATGCCAAAACCTTTGGCTGCTATTTCTGCCAAAGCACTGCCAATATGTCCACACCCCATAATTCCAAGTACCTTACCCCTAAGCTCAGTAAAATCTTTGATATCATTTCTAACGCCAAAATTTCCCTTTCTAAATTTTACAGCAACTTCTTCATATCTTCTAGCACAAGCCATTATGAGAAACATAGCATGTTCTGCCACTGATATAAAATTGCCGTCCGGGACATAAACAACTCGTATTTTTTTAGCAGTAGCATGCGCTACATCTATACTGTCATATCCTACTCCGTGTTTAGCAATTACTTTTATTGTACTAGCACCATCTATCATAGCTGCTGTAATCTTGTTATTTCTAGCACATAAAGCATCTGGCTGTATTTTGTGGATTTCTTCCACAATTTCCGCTTCATTTTCCCCCTTACTAATGTATAAATCGCAATTATGTTCCTGAAAATACACTTTTCCTTCATTAGATGTCCTGCAAAAGCAGAATCTTAAATCCCATTATTTGCCCTCCTCTACGCCAACTTTTTGCATTGTAAATTAAGGTAATTATAATTCAGCAAAAAATAATTGTAAACATATTTCACAATGCCTTCAAACAATTACCTCTCCCTCTTCCCAACAGTGTCCCTCTATACCTTATTCATGCACTTAGCTAAAAAAGGCTGTTTCAACCACGATTAAATAACCGTGGTTGAAACAGCCTTTTAAGAACGTTACCTAGTCGCTAATCATATTCTTCCCTAACCATTGTCGAGTCACCAAATAACTCTGGTGCATTTTTTTGCATTTCATACTCGTTCCAATATGATAATTTTCATGATCCTTGTAATATTTCATTGGGATTGGGTGCGTACCAACTACTACCTTAATTTTATAGTGAAGTTCAATAAATTCTTTGAATTCTCTTATCCACGAACATGGAGGATACCCTACAACAAACCCTGTTGCCAGATGGATAACTTCTGCCCCATTCTTAATCATTTCCTCAGGGACATATTCAATATTGCTGCCCGGACATCCGCCACAGAAAGAATAGCCAACAATCTGAACCTCTTCCTCCGGAGGATAGATTGAAAAACCGCCAACCCTTTCCTGCAAAGCTCTAAAACATTTTCCCCCACCACAGGTCTGATAGCGGCCGCAAATAATAATGCCTATTTTTTTCATGTTTTATGCCACCCTTCTCTTCTTTTCTGTAAGCTTTTTAATGCATCCTCAAAAAAATATATATATCCATTAATTAAAAAAATCGCTCCGCACCTGCCAAGTTTTTGCCTATATGCATAATTCCAGTAAACTAATACTTTGGCAAAGTTTAAAGTATAACTTTACTACCCGTTTCCAAATATGAGATTTTATCTCCCAACACCAGTTTCAACTTTTTATATGCTTCTATTCCGGTACAGTGGAAAGTATAATATTG